>NZ_JBPWPK010000001.1:0-2395174 GCF_053548195.1 Rothia sp. 11254D007BW | reverse complement strand
GCTGCGGCGTTGATCTCTGAGATAGTTGCGGGCATGCCCTCGAAGGGGCCTTCCTTAACGGTGACGGCCTCGCCAATCTCAAAGCCGGTCTCAACAGCGGGAGCAGCCTTGGGAGCGGCGCCTGCTTCTGCCTGCTCAGCTTCAAAGACGGGAGCCAGCATGTCGACAACCTCATCGAGGCGCAGGGGAACCGGGTTGTAGGCGTCCTGCCCAACGAAGCCGGTCACACCGGGGGTGTGGCGCACAACGCCCCAGCTCTCGTCGGTCAGGTTCATACGCACCAGAGCGTAGCCGGGGACGCGCACACGGCGAACCAACTTCTTGGTGGTGTTCTTGACTTCCATGACCTCTTCCATGGGGACCTGAACCTCGAAGATGTCATCTTCAGCGTTCATGGTCTGAGCACGGGATTCGAGGTTAGCCTTGACCTTGTTCTCGTAGCCAGCGTAGGTGTGAATGACGAACCATTCACCTTCCTGGCGGCGCAGCTTAGCCTTGAACTCTTCGAGAGGGTCAACGGCGGGCTCGCCAGCTTCTTCAGCTTCAGTGACTTCTTCGACGACCTCAGCGGCTGCTACTTCAACAGCCTCGTGGCCCTCTTCGGTTGCCTGCTCTGCAGGTTCTACGACCTCTTCGGTTTCAGGTGCAACTTCCTGCTCGGACACGCTTTCCTGCTTTCGTCATTGGGGTTTACTTGAAGGCGCGCACGCCCTACATACACAAAAGATTCTACGGGTTAGGCCGCCGTCGGCCTAGCTTCGTGCTTCTAGTTGATGCCGTTACCAAAAATCCAGAAGGCTCCCTGACCGAAAACGTAATCTAGGCCCGAGATGAAGAGCATCATAAAAGCAACGAAGAAAAGAACAATAATCACATACTGCACCAGTTCTTTACCGGTGGGAGTGGTGACTTTTTTGAGTTCTGCGATAACTTCGCGTAAGAACTGGAAAATGCGGCCGAAGAAGCCCAGCTTCTTCTCTGCGCCTGGTTCTTCAGAATCGGCGGTCCTGGCGGCGATTGATTTAGCCATGGTAGGCCCGCCCCTTTCTAGACTCATCATGAACATGAACTGTTCGATTGACAAATAAACCTGTGAGGCTTGAAGCAGGGCGGACAGGACTCGAACCTGCAACCTGCGGTTTTGGAGACCGCTGCTCTACCAATTGAGCCACCGCCCTTTGAAGGTTATCCCTTCAAGGAGGCTTGAGACCCTTGCGGGCACAAACCTAAAGCTGTTCGGTTGCGAACAACGTTATCTACTGTAGAACATATTTTTTGCTTTGGCAATTTGGTGCGCGCCAGCCCCTCTTCAGGCTCCCGCCCACCCTATGATTTAAGGGGTAGGTGCCAGCCGCCGCGCTGGCGTCCGCACCCTTTTTGCCATAACCCAACGGTCCTGCCCGCAGGACGGAAGCGAGAACCTCCCCATGACTGCCCGCGTATCACGCCGCATTGGCGCTATCGCCCCCTCGGCCACCCTCGTCGTTGACGCTAAAGCTAAGGCCCTCAAGGCGCAAGGACGCCCGGTTATCGGCTTTGGTGCGGGCGAGCCCGACTTCCCCACCCCCGACTACATTGTGGACGCCGCCCGCAAGGCTCTTGAGGACCCCGCCAACTTCCGCTACACCCAGGCCGCGGGCCTGCCCGCCCTCAAGCAGGCGATCGTTGAGAAGACCAAGCGTGACTCCGGCATCGATATCGACGCCTCCCAGGTTATCGTGACCAACGGCGGCAAGCAGGCTGTCTACCAGGCCTTTGCCACCGTCATTGACGAGGGCGACGACGTGCTGCTGCCCGCCCCCTACTGGACCACTTACCCCGAGGCTATCCGCCTGGCTGGCGGCAACCCCATCGAGGTCTTCGCGGGAGCCGACAAGGAATACAAGGTCACCCCCGACATGCTGGAGGCAGCCTACACCCCCGCCACCAAGGCTCTGATTTTTGTGTCCCCCTCTAACCCCACCGGTGCGGTCTACACCCCCGAAGAAACCAAGGCTATTGGCGAGTGGGCACTAGAGAAGGGCATCATCGTGCTCACCGACGAAATCTACGAGCACCTCACCTACGACGGCGTACCCTTCACTTCCATCGTCAAGGCTGTGCCCGCCCTGGCTGAGAACACCGTCATTCTCAACGGTGTTGCCAAGACCTACGCCATGACCGGCTGGCGCGTGGGCTGGATGATTGCCCCCGCCGACATCACCAAGGCGGCAACCAACCTGCAGTCGCACATGACCTCCAACGTCAACAACATCGCCCAGCTAGCGGCACTTGAAGCTGTTTCGGGCTCCCTCGACGCCGTCAACGAGATGCATAAGGCCTTCGACCGCCGCCGCAAGACCATCGTTGAGGGGCTTAACGCTATCGAGGGCGTCCACTGCCCCACCCCCAAGGGCGCCTTCTACGCCTACGCCGACGTCACCGGCCTGCTGGGCAAGACCATTGCGGGTAAGACCCCGCAGACCTCCGCTGAGCTTGCCGAAATCATCCTGGAAGAGGCTGAAGTAGCGGTTGTTCCCGGTGAGGCTTTTGGCCCCTCCGGCTACCTGCGTCTGTCATACGCCCTGGGCGATGAAGATCTCGCCGAAGGCCTTGCCCGCATGCAGAAGCTGCTGGCAACCGCAAAGTAGTTTGCCTGATTCGGGTACGCAGGACGCCCCTTTGCCGACTAACCTTCTTGCTGGTTCGCTCTGGCTCGCAAGCTCGCCAGATTCACGCCGAGATTATTTTCCTCGCGCGCTCGGAATCTCGACGCTCATCGACTGCAATTCATGCCAGCCCCAGCCAGTCGGCGCCAGGGGCGTCCTGCGTACCTACTACCTCACCCGACATAAAGTCATCACTGACTCTAACGGCGAGGTTGAAAACATACAGCGCAACCTACCCCACAGCTACCCAACGCAATCCCTCTTTACTACAATAGAAACCAACAAAGACCCACACTTTGGACTGCCTAAACGGGCAAAAACCCAACAGGGTCACCACCATCATTCCCCACCAGGAATAACACAAGGAGTTTCTCCATGAAGATCGGTCTGCTCACCTCCGGCGGCGACTGCCCCGGCCTGAACGCTGTTATCCGTGGCGCTGTGCTCAATGGCGTCAAGACCTACGGCGACGAGTTCGTTGGCTTCCGCGACGGCTGGCGCGGTGTTGTTGAGGGCGACTTCATGGATCTGCCCCGCACCAAGGTTCGCGGCCTGGCCCGTACCGGCGGCACCATCCTGGGGACCTCCCGCACCAACCCCTTCGACGGCCCCAAGGGCGGCCCCGAGAACATCGAGATCATGATGGAGCGCAACGGTATCGACGCTATTGTCGCTATCGGCGGCGAGGGTACCCTGGCTGGTGCTAAGCGCCTGGCTGACGCGGGTCTGCCCGTGGTTGGTGTTCCCAAGACCATTGATAACGACCTGCAGGCAACCGACTACACCTTCGGTTTCGACACCGCGGTTTCTATCGCAACCGATGCTCTGGACCGCCTGCGCACCACCGGCGAGTCCCACCACCGTGCCATGGTCGCTGAGGTCATGGGCCGTCACGTTGGTTGGATTGCCCTGCACTCCGGTATGTCCGGCGGCGCTCACGCTATTCTGATTCCCGAGGTTAAGGTCTCGATGGAAGAGGTTTCTGGCTGGGTCAAGGAAGTTCACGACCGCGGCCGCTCCCCCCTGATTGTTGTTGCTGAGGGCTTCATCCCCGAGGGCTTCGACGATGTGATGGCTGGTAAGGGCCAGGAGAAGGACGGCCGCCCCCGCCTGGGCGGTATCGGCGACTGGGTTGCGCAGGAGATTGAGCGCATCACCGGCATTGAAACCCGTAACACCACCCTGGGTCATATCCAGCGCGGTGGCGCCCCCACCGGCTTTGACCGTGTGCTCTCCACCCGCCTGGGCATTCAGGTTGTCGACATGATTCACGACAAGGAGTGGGGCAAGATGGTTGCCCTGCAGGGCACCGAAATTAAGCGCGTTGACTTTGCTGAGGCCCTTAACGGCCTGAAGACCGTTCCGGTCCACCGCTACGAAGAGGCTAAGGTTCTCTTCGGCCGCTAGGCCACACGCCTCATACTAGAAATGACTGCCTCCCCAAGGATTCTTGGGGAGGCAGTCATTTTTATGGGCACTTGTTTTACCGTTTCTGTGCCGTATCTACCGTGGTGTGGGCTCAGAGAACTCTAGCGCAGAAAGTCCCCCATGTTCCGGCGTCCTGCCACCTGGCCGGCGTCCGGAGCAACAATCACGGTCTGGGTGGCGGCGTACTGGCTGGTTGCGGGGTTGCCGTCGGCGTCCGTATCTCCCCCGTCCACCACGCGCAGGGTGGCGGCGGGGTCAACCGAGCGTTTCAGGACGGCCAGGGCAATAGGCCCAGCCTCGTGGTGCAGGGCCACCGAGGTCACGGTGCCCACCTTCTTCTCGCCGTTCATCACGGCAGAACCGGCAGCGGGCAGGGTGTGCTCGGAGCCGTCCAGGTCGAGGAAGGTCAGGCGGCGGGGCGGGTGCCCCAGGTTGTGCACGCGGGCCACGGTCTCCTGGCCCTTGTAGCAGCCCTTCTCCAGGTGCACGGCGGTACGGAGCAGGTCGAGCTCGTGGGGGATGGTCTTCTCATCGGAGTCCACGCCCACGCGCGGGCGCCAGGCCTCAATGCGCAGGGCTTCAGCAGCCCAGGAACCGGCCAGCTGGGCTCCTTCGACCGCATCGAGCAGGCGGTGGGCGGGCACGATGGTCAGGTAGCGGCGGTAGGCGGACGCCGGGTGCTCGTCTTCCCCAGCGGACGCGTAGGTGTAGCCCCCGGGGGCAATGCCGGCGCCCCAGGGGTCAGTCCAGACGATGCCGCCTGCCAGCACGGCATCCGCGCCCTCAGCCTCGCGCGGGTCAAGGGTGGACCCCAGCACCGCGTGGGTTTCGGTGCGGTCGGTAATCTCAACGCGCAGCATGAACTTCATGCGGTTCAAATACTCGGCCAGGGGCGCAGCCTGGTCTCGTTCGGTGATCAGCCAGACCGCGCCGTCCTTCTCCACAGCGAAAGCAGAGAACTCGATACGGCCCTGCGGGGTCAGCAGAAGAAGCTCGGTGGAGCTCCCCTCCCCCAGCCCGGCTAGGACCTGGCTTGAGAGGGTGGTCAGCCAGCTCAGGCGGTCCTCGCCCGCAACCGTCACCACGCCCAGGTTGGAGTGGTCAACCAGGGCAAGCCGGGTACGGCGGGCCAGGGCCCGCTGCTCAGCAACCGGGTCGCCGTAGTGGGCAGCGACCCCGGCGTCCGCCCCGGACGCCGCAAAGGCGCCCGGGCGAGACAGCAGGGGGCTACGGTAGGCAGTCACTGCTGGTCACCTGTAAGGTTTTCGCCGCCGAACATGGTGGTGCCCAGATCTTCACCGGTCATGGACGAGGTCTTACGCAGCTCAGCCGAAGCGTGCTTCTCAAGCTTGCGGGTTTCGGGGTTAGCGGTTTCCCAGTCCCACATGAGGTTGCCGTTGACCAGGCCCCAGAGGCGTACGGAACCGGCATAGTCCTTAGTGATGTCGTCCTTGAGCATGTTGCCGGTCTGCATACGCACCACCGGGCCCTTAATCATGCCCACATAGTTTTCGGTCAGGCCACCGGGGTGGGCGATGGTGGCCAGCAGGTTGAAGCCGCCGTCCTCGTTGCGCAGGGACTCAACGGACTCAGCATCCTGGTGCACAGGAACCACATCAGCAGGCACCAGACCAGGGCCGACGTCGCCGTCCACCTGAGGGCGGTCAATCTGCCAGAAGCCGGTCTCAACAGTGATGGTGCGCAGCTTCTGGCCCTGGTCATCGAGCAGGAAGCTCTCGGCGCGGTATTCAATGAAGGGCAGGCCGTCCTGGCTGAAGGTAATAATCTGCCCGAAGGGAGTTGATTCTGAGCCCTCATACCAGAGGGAGCCGGTACCCTCCCAGGTGCCCAGCAGCCAGGAGAAGGGCACGAGTTCGGGGGTGAGGTTGGTGGGAATTTCAATAGCCATACACACCAGTGTAGTGCGGGAGAAGTGCGGGCGACAGAGGCGTCCCTCTGACGACTAACCTTCTTGCTGGTTCGCTCTGGCTCACAAGCTCGCCAGATTCACGCCGAGATTATTTTCCTCGCGCGCTCGGAATCTCGACGCTCATCGACTGCAATTCATGCCAGCCCCAGCCAGTCGTCTGCCGGGGCGCCCCCGCTGCTCCCTTCACCTTAGGTGCCCGAAATATAAAGAAAACCGGCCCGCGCGCTACAGTGCGCGGGGCCGGTGTCTAAGCCTGTGGGTTACTTACTTCTGGCCGCGGAAGAGGCCGGTGAGTACAAAACCGATGCAGGTGAAGATAGCCAGACCTGCCAGGCCCAGAAGGACGAGGAAGAAAATTTCAAGTGCAAGAATACTCATACCGCTACACTACCATGCGAGTGAGGAAAGTCGCACATACATAGGCGATGACTCCGATAAATGCTACGGGTGTTACGCCCAGGGTAACGGCGCCGCGGCGGGGCCCTTCCTTGGGGCCTGCCGAGACAACCCGGATGCCGATAAGCCCCAGCAGCAGGCCGACGGCCAGGCCGATGGTGATGACGGGGTAGGCGGTTTCAACGTCCCTGGCTAGGATGGCTAGCCCCACCCAGCCTGCTACCGATACCGAGGCGAGCACACCCGAGACGCAGCTAATGACCGACTCCAGGCGCCCCACAGCGCCTTCGCCGCGGGCTAGTTCTGCCATGAAGCTTGCGACCACGCCCACCGCTGCGATAGCGGGCAGGAAGGCCAGGGGGGAACTGCCGGGGTTGAGCCAGGAGTAGAGCAAGGAGGCTACGCCCGATATCAGCACGATGACGGAGTGAGAGGTGATGCGGCGGCGGCCGCGTAGTTCGGCGATGCCGGTAGCTGCGGGCCAGCCGCCGGCGATGAGAAGGACGGCGCCCAACCCGGCGAGTGCTGCGAGGTCAGGTGAGATAGCTGCGGTGATGACCAAGGCTATGAGGGTGATGAGGGCTGAGAGTGCCACCAGTGTGTAGCGAGAACGGCGGGTTGTGCCGATACGCCCGATGGGCCCTTCGTAGACAGTTTTTTGGCGGGCTCGCCGTAGCTTGGTGAGTTCAGGTACGAAGGTGCGAATGGCACGGGTGTGGGTAGGCTCTTTGGTAGTCACGGGGGCGTTTCATCTTACTGTGTGGTGTACCGGGTGTGTGGGTGCCGGCGTCCTTCTTATCTTCCCGTATTACGAACCTGTTTATCAACGTCTGTACCCTGCGTTTTATACTGAGGGTTGAGTTGACCTGTTCTAGGGAGTGGTGGAGCGTGCTGCATATTGTCGTATTGAGTGATTCTGCGACCGATGGCGCCGACGTCGCTCAGTCGCTGGGTCTTTTAGCCCATCAGCTGTCTGTTCTCCCCCTGGGTGCTGCCCCCTCACTGATTCAGGCTTCTGGGCCGAACGTGGTCTTGGTGGATGCCCGCGACCAGCTGGTGGCTGCCCGTAATTGTGCCCAGCTGTTGAAGGGCTCGGGTTTTTCTGTTCCGCTGCTGATGGTCCTGACCGAGGGCGGTATGGCGGCGGTGGCTCCCCACTGGATGGTGGACGATATTGTGCTTGAGTCGGTGGGTCCTGCCGAGCTTGAGGCCCGTCTGCGTCTTTTGACCTCGCATGTCGCTGAGGAGTCTGAGCCTGAGAGCACGGTGATTCGGGCCGGTGGTATCACGGTCGATGAGGCCTCGTATTCGGCGCGTTTGCAGGGGTCGCCCCTGAACCTGACCTATAAAGAGTTTGAGTTGCTGAAGTTTTTGGTGCAGCACCCCGGGCGGGTTTTTACGCGTGCCCAGCTTCTCTCTGAGGTATGGGGTTATGACTACTACGGTGGTACACGCACGGTTGATGTGCATATTCGCCGTCTGCGGTCGAAACTGGGCCCTGACCATGAGCAGTTGATTACGACGGTTCGCAATGTGGGGTATAGCTTTAACTCGGCGCGGTCGGATTCTAGGTAGGCTTAGAGGAGCTGCGATGTGTGTAGGAGGCGCGTGTGGTCTATGAAATTGTTTCACCCAAGGTTTCGGGTGTTGTGCTAGCTGATTTTGAGCGGTTGGCTGAGCTGGCCCGGCGGCAGGACGGCGCCTCCCCCTTCTCTGAGCAGACCTTTGTTGAGCTGCGCAAGGCAGCTGCGGGGGCGGACGCCGGTGTGCGGCTTTTTGAGGCCCGGCAGGCTGGTGCACCCCTAGGTTTCGCCGCCCTGGTGAGGGAGGGCGAGCTCTGGGTGCTGGAGGCCGCTGTCGCTCCCGAGGCCCGTGGCCAGGGCCTTGGCTCGCCCCTGATAGGCGCGGCGGTTGAGGCTGCCGGTGACGAGCCGCTTCGGGCCTGGGTACACGGTGGTTCTGATACATCTAGCCCTGCCCTGCAGGCGGCAACCCATCTGGCCGATAAGCTGGGCTGGCGCCCTGGCCGCGAACTCTACAAGCTGGGTCTGGCCCTGACCGACGAGGCGCGGGCGAGCGTCCGCGCCGATGCCCAGGCCCGCCCCCTCCCCGCTGGCCTAGCGCTGACCACCTACACCCCCGACCGGGCTGAGGCCTGGGTGCAGGTCAATGCCCAGGCCTTTGCCCACCACCCCGAGCAGGGGCGCCTAACCCTCGATGACCTTGCGGCCCGCACCGACTCGGACTGGTTCCGGGCAGAAGGGTTCTTCCTGGCGGTAGAACAGGACGGGCAGCTGGCAGGCTTCCACTGGACCAAGATTCCTACCGGCCAGGGCGAGCGCCCCGAAGGGGAAGTCTACGCGGTAGGCATCGCGCCCGCCTGGCAGGGTAAGGGGCTGGGTAAGGCCCTGACCCTAGCCGGCATGGCCTACCTAGCCGATGCTACCGACAAGTCCGGCACCCCCCTTGACCGCATCGTCCTCTACGTCGATGCCGACAACACCGCCGCTGTAGCCCTCTACCGCTCCCTCGGCTTTACCCCCCTCACCATCGACCGACAGTACGCACCTGCCCACCCCTAATCTTTACCACCACCCCTCGTATTGAAAGGCACACCATGACCACCACACCGGCAGAAACCCCGGCCCACCCCCATATCAACGGCGATATTAACAAGCTCGAACGCGCCGAAACCCGCGTAGACCGTATCGACGTGGGCGAAAAAATCAAGCAGCCCAACCTCGAAGGCGATTTCGGCAGCGACCGCTTCCTTGACCGCGAAATCAGCTGGCTCGAGTTCAATACCCGAGTGCTCGAACTGGCAGAAGATCCCAACCTTTACCTGCTAGAGCGCCTGAACTTCCTCTCCATCGTCACCAGCAACCTGGACGAGTTCTTCATGGTGCGCGTGGCCGGCCTCAAGCGCCGTATTGCCACCGGCATCGCCGTGCCCTCAGCAGCCGGGCTCTCACCCGAAGAGCAGATGGAAGAAATCTCCGAGGCCGCCCACGCCCTGCAGGAGCGCCAGTACCGTGTCTTCCATGAGCAGGTCTACCCCGAACTGGAAAAGGAAAACATCCGTATCGTCGGCTGGGCAGACCTCTCCTCCGCAGAGCAGGAGCGCCTCTCCCGTTTCTTCCGCGCCGAGCTCTTCCCCGTACTCACTCCCCTGGCTGTTGACCCGGCCCACCCCTTCCCCTACATTTCTGGCCTGTCACTCAACCTGGCCGTCATCGTCCGCAACCCCCAGACCGGCAAGGAGCTCTTCGCCCGCCTCAAGGTGCCCGAAGCCATCGAGCGCATGGTGGCCGTTGACGGCGCCCGCGCGGTCAAGTCCTCCTCGGGCGAGGTCCGCTTCATCCCCCTTGAGGTCATTATCGCCGAGCATCTCGACATGCTCTTCCCCGGCATGGAGGTCGTGGAGCACCACGCCTTCCGCGTGACTCGCAACGAGGATCTTGAAGTTGAAGAAGACGACGCTGAGAACCTGCTCAAGGCCCTAGAAACCGAGCTGCTGCGCCGCCGCTTCGGCCCCCCGGTGCGTCTGGAGGTTGAAGACACCATCAACCCCACCATCCTTGACCTGCTCGTTTCAGAGCTGCGCATCGACGAGCACGAGGTCTACAAGCTCCCCGCTCCCCTCGATTTGCGCGGCCTGTCCGATATCGCCAAGACCAACCGTCCGGCCCTGCACTACCCCAAGCACATCGCCCACACCTCCCGCTGGCTCAACGCCAACGAGACCTCCAAGGCAGCCGACGTCTTTACCGCAACCCGCGACCACGACGTCCTGCTGCACCACCCCTACGACTCCTTCGCCACCAGCGTGCAGGCCTTCCTGGAGCAGGCCGCGGCCGACCCGGCCGTCCTCGCCATTAAGCAGACCCTCTACCGTACCTCCGGTGACTCCCCCATCGTGGACGCCCTCATTGAGGCAGCCGAAGCCGGCAAGCAGGTGCTGGCCCTGGTTGAGATTAAGGCCCGCTTCGACGAAGAGGCCAACATCAACTGGGCCCGCAAGCTCGAACGCGCGGGCGTGCACGTAGTCTACGGCATCGTGGGCCTCAAGACCCACTGCAAGCTCTCCCTGGTCGTGCGCAAAGAGGCAGACGGGCTGCGCCGCTACTGCCACATCGGCACCGGTAACTACCACCCCTCCACCGCCCGCTTCTACGAGGATCTCGGTCTCATCACCTGCGACCCGCAAATCGGTGAGGACGTCTCCCGCCTCTTCAACCAGCTCTCCGGCTACGCCCCGAAGACCACCTACAAGCAGCTGCTGGTTGCCCCCCGCTCCCTGCGTTCGGGCCTGATTGACAACATCAACAAGGAAATCGAGCACAAGCGCGCGGGCCACACCGCCAAGATCCAGATTAAGTGCAACTCCATGGTCGATGAGGCCATCATCGACTCCCTCTACCGCGCCTCCCAGGCAGGGGTTGAGGTCAACGTGGTCGTTCGCGGTATCTGTGCCCTGCGCCCCGGCGTCCCCGGCCTCTCCGAGAACATCAAGGTGCGCTCAGTCCTGGGCCGCTTCCTTGAGCACTCCCGCGTCTTCACCTTCGAGAACGCCGGCAACCCCAAGGTCTACATCGGTTCAGCAGACATGATGCACCGCAACCTCGACCGCCGTGTTGAAGCCCTGGTGCATGTGAAGGCAGAAGCCCACATCAAGTACCTGCTCGATATGTTCGACAACTACCTCTCAGAGAAAACCAGCAACTGGCACCTGGCAGCCGACGGCACCTGGGAACGCCACCACCTGGCAGCCGACGGCTCCCCCCTGCGCGATGTGCAGGCCTACTACCTGGCTAGCCGCGACCAGAAACGCAACAAGCGAGCCTAAGCCGGGCGCAGACGTCCGCGCCTTGCCCACCGCTCACAGCTAAGGGGCATAGAATGTCCTTGGGTTAACATTCGGTTAACTCAAGGACATTCTCAATGCCCGCCCACCCCCCACGGAGCTTCCCACATGCCGCACACCGAGACCTTCTACGCCGCCCACACCCACGACGGAGCGCTCTCGCTCAGCCGGGGCCCCCACAACCGGGCAGCTGTCAACGCAGCAGGCGCCATCATCTGGCGCTGGCACCACGACCAGGTGCAGGTCCTCATCATCCACCGCCCCCGCTACGATGACTGGTCCTGGCCCAAGGGCAAGCAGGACCCCGGCGAAACCCTGCCCGAAACCGCCATCCGGGAAATCCGCGAAGAGGTCGGGCTCAACGTCACCCTCGGCGCCCCTCTGGCGGTGACCGCCTACGAGGTCAAGGGCAAGCCCAAGGAGGTCTACTACTGGGCAGCCGAAGCACCCGCCGGGCAAAAAGCCGTTGCTGACGAGGGCGAAGTGGACGAGCTGCGCTGGGTCACCCCCAAACAGGCCCGCACCATGCTCACCAACGCCACCGACAAAGAGCCCCTCGACGCCCTGCTGGCCCTGGCCCACGCGCAGAACCTGCGCACCCGCCCGGTGATTATCGTCCGCCACGCCAAGGCCAAACCGCGCGCCAGCTGGGCCGGGGCCGAAGGCGAGCGCTCACTTGCGGCTACCGGCAAGCGCCAGGCTCTGGCGGTAGGACGCCTGCTGGAGGCCTGGCAGCCCGAACGCATCATTTCCTCCCCCTGGGTGCGCTGCATGCAGACGGTCTACCCCTATTCGAAGGCCTCTGGCATTTCCATCAAGGAGAAGCGGGCTCTGACCGAAGCCCACCATGCCCGGGCGCCCAAGCACGCCCGTAAGGTGGTCGAGTCCCTCTTTGAGAAGCGGGATAAGTCGGTCATACTCTGCACCCACCGCCCGGTGCTGCCCACCGTCCTTGAGGTTCTGGGCGAGCACCTGAATAAGCAGCTACGCCCCCATCTGCCCGTGCATGACCCTTACCTCAAGCCCGGGGAGATGTGGGTCTTGCAGGTGTCTGTGGCCCACCCCAAGACCGTGGTGTCGCTGGAACAAATTAAGCCTTTTGACGATTAAAGAAGATATGACTGTTATTCCTACCCCCTACGAAGACCTGCTGCGCGAGATTATGGCGACCGGCGATGAGAAAGCCGACCGCACCGGCACCGGCACCAAGAGCGTCTTCGGCCGTCAGATGCGCTTTGACTTATCTGAGAGTTTTCCGCTGATCACCACCAAGAAGGTGCACTTCAAGTCGGTGGTTATTGAGCTGCTCTGGTTCCTGCGCGGGGAGTCCAACGTACGCTGGCTGCAGGAACGCGGCGTGACTATCTGGGATGAGTGGGCGGACGAGGACGGCGAACTGGGCCCGGTCTACGGGGTGCAGTGGCGCTCCTGGCCGGCCGGTGACGGGCAGACCATCGATCAGATTGCCAAGGTGCTTGACTCGCTCAAGAACAACCCCGACTCCCGCCGTCATATTGTCTCTGCTTGGAACCCGGCTGAGGTTGACGACATGGCGCTGCCGCCCTGCCATGCCCTCTTCCAGTTCTACGTGAAGACCCGGGAGGACGGCCAGAAGGAGCTCTCCTGCCAGCTCTACCAGCGGTCTGCCGATATGTTCCTGGGCGTGCCCTTCAACATTGCCTCCTATGCCCTGCTGACCCAGCTGATTGCTGAAGAGGTGGGTATGGTGCCCGGTGAGTTTGTCTGGACCGGCGGGGATTGCCACATCTACTCTAACCACTACGAGCAGGTCACCGAGCAGCTGTCGCGCGAGCCCTACCCCTACCCGCGCCTGCGCATTAAGAATAAGAAGCCCTCAATTTTTGACTACGAGTTTGAGGACTTTGAACTGGTAGATTACCGCCATCACCCCCTCATTAAGGCCCCGATTGCGGTCTAGGTACGGGCACAGCTATGAGTATGAAGGGTAAAGAAGATTCCGTATCGCAATCTCTGCCGGAGCTAGCGGCCATCTGGGCTCAGGCAAGTAACGGGGTGATTGGCCGCGACGGCGATATGCCCTGGTACGCCCCCGAAGATTTAGCCCACTTCAAGGCAGCCACACTAGGAGCCCCGGTCATGATGGGTCGGGTGACCTGGGAGTCCTTCCCGCCCCGCTTCCGGCCCCTACCGGGGCGGCTCAATCTTGTGATTACGCGTTCTGTCTCGCAGGTTGAAGAGAAGGACGGGGCCGTCTGGGTTCCTTCCCTCGATGCGGCTTTGGGGGCGGCGCAGAGTTTAGCTCCGGACGCCCCCACCTACTGGGTCATTGGCGGCGGCTCCCTCTACGCCGAGGCCCTGAGCCGCACCGACCTACCCGGAGTAGCGGGTGGGCAGGTAACCCGGGTGGAGCGCACCCTCTTTGAGGCTGAGATTCCAGGGGATACCTACGCCCCCGAGCTGGGGGCCGACTGGGCTGCAGAAGCCGAGGGCGCACCCGTCCGCTCAGATCGGGGCTATGCACTGACCGCCACCGGTGTGAAGCTCCCTCTCACCATACGGTTCCAGACCCTGCGCAAGACAAAGGCAGCAGGTCAGCGCCAATAGTTTGAAACAAAACGGGCAGGGGAAAGCCGCCCCAGACCGTCCACAATTTTGGCGGCTGCATCTTCCAAACCGTGCTCTTTACCTGTTTCCTCAAAAGCCTCTGGCAGGTAGCTAAGAATCTCTTCTACGAGCTCTTGGGCCCGTTGCCTCGGCAAGCCTAAACGCTGTCCCTCAAACACTAAACCTTCGTCAGAAATCTGAGTAAATCTATAGTTTTTCTTAATTCCCATTGGAAAATAAGCCAAGCTTTCATCCCCGATATGTGCAGCAGCAGAAATCAAATCGTACAACGGGGCAAGCTCACTCCCGCTCTCCCGATGCACCAAAGAATAGTTCTTGGCATGAGCATCTGTACCAACTACGCCTACGTTGAACACCAAGCCTTTAAAGAAGTCCTCTTGAAGACGTAAGCGATCCCCCGGCTTAGTTTTTTGGCGGAACAGTTGGCCTATCTCCCCAGCTCCAGGGCCACCATCACGATGCTGATACTTCTTCTCAGGCGGTATACCCAGTGCTTGCAACAGGTCTTCCTGGTGTACCCGGCGAACAGCATCGTCAAGGATATAACGGTCGTAGCGGGGAACAATAACCGCTGTTAAGCTACTTGTTCTACTCCGCCACAGTTCAGGATCAACAGCATTAAGCCCGCATTTAACGGCTACCTTCATTGTCAAGAACTCAGCAATATCGATATTCTCAACAAAATAATTATCTTCTGTTTTAACAGGCTTAATGATGTGGGTAGTGGCGATACCTGTTCCCGGCTGGACCCATTTACCCTCATGATTTCTGGTCAGTGATAGCTTTGGCTGGGCTCCTGCCACGCTAAATCGAAAAGCTTCAGAAGCAATCAGCGTTTTCCCGCGATAAAGCTCTCTACTTTCTTCTAGTAGTTGTTCAAAATCTGTTTCATTCAGCACGGGTTGCTGAGAAAGGTTAGCTCTCTGTGCGTCGCTACTGCCCTTGCCCGGCGGTAAAAGCTGAAGAGCGCCTGCAACGTCTTGCCCGTAGCGCTCAAGTAAACCAAAAATGGATCCTGCTGATACCCCTGCCGCACGCGCCATATTTTCTAAAGCTTGAGCATTATCGGGTAAAAGGCCTTTAAGGAACGGTAGCGCTACTTTATTTTTATGCGTCCGGTTTCGTTCAGGCATAGACAGGGAAAGGGGCACCGAACTTTCATATCCTGGGGAATAGGCAAAAGTGATTTGCCCATTTTTCTCCATGAATGTGCCACACAGTTCACCATCTAGGTAGGCATTGAGTTCGCTCATGATGCGGCCTTTACTTGAAGCTCTAGGTTTAAAGCCCAAAAAGCATCTAGTACCTTATAGAGCTCAACCGTTGGCTTACCTTGTTCAAGGTCAATGTACCATTTGCGGGATACGCCAATCTTGGCGGCCACTTCTTTTTGAGTAAGACCGAGCTCTTCTCGGCGGAGACGGACGACTTCCCCCACTTCTCCAGTGATGTGCAGGGTTCGTATACCGGTGGCATCTTGCTGTGTCATACCGCAAGTGTAACCGAACGACCACTTTTCCTAAAGTAATCATACGGTTACTTTAAGTAAAGTCACCGTACGATTACACTTTCTCTCACCATACGGTTCCAGACCCTGCGCCGGGAGCTCGTAAAAGCTAGACTGAAACCATGACTTTTACATCTGGTGATTCCGTAGGCTTTGTTGGTTACCGTGGCATGGTCGGCTCCGTGCTCATGAAGCGCATGCTCGAAGAAGGTGACTTCGAGGGTATCAACCCGGTCTTCTTCTCCACTTCCCAGGCCGGTTCAGCAGCCCCCACCTTCGGCGGGGCGCTGGAAGAGTCCACTCTCAAGGACGCCCACGATATCGACGAGCTCGCCAAGCTGCCCGTCATCGTGACCGCCCAGGGTGGCGACTACACCAAGGCAGTACACACCCAGCTGCGTGAGCGCGGCTGGAGCGGTCTCTGGATTGACGCCGCCTCAACCCTGCGCATGAACGATGACGCCGTCATCGTGCTTGACCCCATCAACCGTGACGTCATTGACCGCGGTCTGGAGTCAGGGGTTAAGGACTTCATCGGCGGTAACTGCACGGTCTCCTGCCTGCTCATGGGCCTGGGCGGCCTGTGGAAGCAGGGCCTGGTTGAGTGGGGCACCTCCATGACCTACCAGGCAGCCTCCGGTGGCGGCGCCCGCCACATGCGTGAGGTACTCAAGCAGTTCGGCGATATCAACGGCTACGTAGCAACCGAGCTGGACGACCCCGCGTCCGCCATCCTTGAGATCGACCGCAAGGTGCTGGAACTCCAGCGCTCCGGCGACCTCGACACCACCCAGTTCGGCGTTCCGCTAGCAGGTTCACTGATTCCCTGGATTGACTCTGACCTGGGCAACGGCCAGTCCCGCGAAGAGTGGAAGGCCGAGGCTGAGTCCAACAAGATTCTGGGCCTTGAGGGTGATGACCGCGTGGTTCTTGACGGCCTGTGTGTGCGTATCGCAACCATGCGCTCCCACTCTCAGGCTCTGACCCTGAAGCTCAAGGAAGACCTGACCGTTGAGGAAATCGAGAAGATTATCGATAAGGACAACGAGTGGTCAAAGGTTATCCCCAACACCAAGGACGCCACCGTCGAGGGGCTGACTCCCGTTGCGGCGTCCGGCACCCTGGATATCCCGGTGGGCCGCATCCGCAAGCTCAACATGGGCCCCCAGTACATCTCTGCTTTCACCGTGGGTGACCAGCTGCTGTGGGGCGCCGCAGAACCCGTGCGCCGCATGCTGAAGATTGCGACCGGCACCCTTTAGACTGGTGCTATGACCAAGAACGAGATGCCCCCGACTCACGACTCCCACGAGGAGCTGTGCGGGGGCATTCGTGCTTTAAATTTTAGGGTTGATAAGGGGTCGGACGTCCCGCCCTACTCCCAGCTGCGGCGGGCTATTATTGCGGCACGGGCTTCCGGCGCTCTGGCTGCCGGTGACCGGCTACCGCCCATGCGGGCGCTGGCTGCCGAAACAGGTCTTGCAGTAAACACGGTGGCGAAGGCCTACAAGGAGCTGGAAGCCGCCGGCGCCATTGAAACGCACGGCCGGGCAGGGTCCTTTATTACGGCCCTCGACTCAACCGCGCACAAGGCGCAGACCCTGACCGAAAAGTACATTACAGCCATGCGCAAACTGGGCTTTGAAGACCAGCAGATCCACGAGACTCTGGATCATATGCTGGGGTTCGAAAGCTAGAACCCATTAGACTCAAGAGTCTCTGCAAACCTCACCAGCCCAATTTTTCTCAACCCCACCAGATACTCCGTGTGAGTTACCTCTGGGTTCTTCATGTCTCGCACAATGTCTTCAGCAATTTGTTTGATTCTCTGCGGGTTCAGTGCAAACCGGTCGCAGAGAAAATCATCTGGATGAACGGCCCTCACATCAAATGGAGCTAAAGTCTCTTCAGGGAAGTCTTTCAGATTAAAAGTAACGATAAAGTCAGCACGAGCTCGAACTGCTGCTGCTAAAACATGGCGATCTTTAGGGTCGTTACCCATCTGATGTATCAGCGATTCATACTCACAAACTTCTGCATCTGGGAAGTATTTCTGCATATTTCTCACGCGCTTCTCAGCCTGCCCAGGCGTTCGCATGAACGCTGTCTGCAAGTTGCGTTCTACTTCCTCTAGAATCCCATGCGACCAGAGGGGCCTGTACTCTTTTGCATCTGCTAGGCGCAGAAGTAAGTCGCACGTTGGCATCGGTAGCAGTACACATGCATCGAGAACAGCAGATAGCCCAGACATTAAGATTTTCCTGACGGAATGCGAGTCTGCGCAAAGCTTGGAGGTAGGTCAAAGTAGCTACCGTCTGCTGATGATTCTTGCGTTTGTTCTTGGAGGAAAGCTTTACGCTCTCTTCGCTCTTTCTCTTCATACTGAATCAAGTCTGCGAGAAGCACACGGCGATGGCGGCCAACAGTAGTATAGGGAATATCACCAGATTCGAGAATTTTTACGAGTGTTGGACGAGATATTTGGAGATAATCAGCAGCTTGCTGAGTGGTGAGCTTGGTATCGGTAGGGGTAATCGAAACAGCCTTGTTATGGGCTAAGGCATCAACGATGGTTGTTAGTGTGTCATATATGGGGAAGGGAATGACCTGTTTTTTACCATCTGGCGATAGCAGCGCAGGCTGAGCCCCCTCACCTTCAGTAGAAGCGCTGTGCAAAAAAGAAAAAAGTAGTTCTAAGTCTGCTTCATGGAAGGTGGAGGGTTCAAGAATGGAACGCTGATTATGCTGGGTGACGGTCATACCACCACTATAGCACTATTCGAAATATTCGAAATATTATGATGTTTGCCTGTAGTGGCAGCCCGTTGGGCAGTAGTGGCTGCGGTTGCTGCGGCTGGCCCAGCGGGCGGCGGTGCGACGGCGGTGGGCTCGGTGCCGCTTAGCCTCTATCTGCCGCCAGATGTTCAGCACCTTAGCTTTCGCCCACACGTTCAGGCGGTGGGCCCAGTGGAATTCGGTACCCCACAGGCTCATGCCCATGAAGATGAAAAGCCAGCCGGGGCCGGGCGTCACCAGCATGATAATGCCGGCGACGATGCACAAAAAACCTAGCCCGATGATGAGCAGGCGGTAGAGCAGGAGCAGGGCGGCGTGCCGCCCCATGAAGGCGCGGAAGCGCTCCATACGCCGGTGTAGGCGTCCGCCCTGCCCGCTCTCGATTTCTTTCTCTAGGCTCATGGCGCCCCTGCGTTAGAGAGTGAACCCAACGACCACAGGCTCAGGGACCAGGCGCACCCCGAAGCTTTCCTCGACCCCGGCTCGCACAGCGCGGGCGATAGCCGCGATATCGGCGGTCGAGGCGCCACCGCGGTTGGTGATAGCCAGGGTGTGCTTGGTAGAAAGCGACGCTCTGCCGCCGGCAAGCTCAGCGGCCTCGCCCTCAAGGCCGAAGCCCTTATCGAACCCGGCGTGCTGGATCAGCCAGGCGGCAGAGAGCTTGACCATGCCGTCCAGGGGTTCACCGGCGGGGGTGGTTGCCGGGTAGCGGGGGGCGTCCTCGGGGAGCTGGGCTGCGACGTCCTGCCCCACGATGGGGTTGGTGAAGAAGGAGCCGGTGGAGTAGGTATCGCGGTCGGCAGCGTCCAGCACCATGCCCTTGCCGGCGCGCAGGCGCAGCACGGTTTCGCGCACCAGGCGGGAGTCGGCGCGCTCCCCCACCTCAACACCCAGCTGGCGAGCCAGCTCAGCGTAGCGGACGGGGGCGGACTGGGAGCCGTGCGGCAGCTGGAAGTCTACGGTCAGCACCACATAGCGGGGAGACCCGTTGACGGTGGACTGCTTAAGGATCGAGTCGCGGTAGGCGAACTTCAAGTCGGCGTTAGCGAAGGTCTTGTAGCCGCCGGTTTCGCGGTCCCAGGTGCGAACCGAGGCGATGGTGTGGGCGACCTCAGAGCCGTAGGCCCCCACGTTCTGCACGGGGGTGGCACCCACGGTGCCGGGAATACCGGAGAGGGCCTCGATACCGGAGAGCTCGTTCTCTACGGCGTAGGCTACCAGGTCGTCCCAGGTGTGGCCGGCTTGCACGCGCAGGGTGGTGCCACCGCAGGCGTAGTCGCTCACGGTTTCAATACCGGTTGAAGCGATGTGCACCACTGCCCCGTCAAAGCCCTCATCGGCTACCAGCAGGTTAGAGCCCCCGCCCACCACCAGCAGGTCTTCTCCTGCACGGTCGGCGGCGGTTACGGCATCAATAATTTCCTGCTCGCTGGTGGCCTCAACGAAGAGACGGGCGGGGCCGCCCACAGCGGCAGTGGTCAGTTCACTTAAAAGCTTGTCAGTCACGGTGCCTATTCTACCGGCTCTGCCCGGGTGCCGCCTGCGAGCGTGCTCACCGGGCGCTGGGAGCTGGGCGCGGGCGTCCTGGCGGCTAACGCCCCTAGAGCTTTTCGGTGTGGACGGTGTTGCCCGGCTTCTTGGGTTCCAGCTGGCTGGTGAGCAGTAGGGACACAACCACAAAAACCAGCACGGCGAGCAGGCCGTTGCGGATGCCAAAGTGCTCCCCCAGCAGGCCCAGCAGGGGCGGGCCGCCCAGGAAGGCCGCATAGCCGATAGTTGAGACAACGGAGACGCGGACGGCGGCCTTGAGCGGGTCGTCCGAGGCAGCTGACATGCCGGTCGGGAAGCCGAGGGAGGCGCCCAGACCCCAGACCAGCAGGCCGACAAAGCCCAGGGGCACGGTAGGGGCGAAGATGAAGAGGGCCAGGCCGATAATGGCGAGCGAGCAGGTGGTGCGGAGCACCGGCACCCGGCCAAAGCGGTTGAGCAGGGCGGTGCCGCCAAAACGCCCCACCATCATGGCTACCACGAAGGTGAAGTAGCCGAGAGACCCGATGGTGTTGCTGGTGCCGTAGTCGTGGGTGAGGGCGAGCGCGACCCAGTCGTTGGCGGAGCCTTCGGCCAGTGCCATACCCAGTACGAAGAGGCCGATGAGGATGGTGTGTTTGTCGCGCCAGGCGTCGCGCACCCGGTAGGAGCCGACGGCGGCGATGGCCTGGGTGTCGTCCTGGCCGTAGTTTTCGCTGTGGCAGAACTTGAGGGAGATGAGGACGAGGGCAGCAACCGCTAGCGCGAAGTAGGCCATGTGAACGGCGAAGGGCACGCCCAGGCGGGTGTCGAGTGTGCCGATGGCGGCACCGGCTACGGTACCGATCGAGAAGAAGCCGTGCATGATGGGGGTGACGTAGCGCCCCAGTGCCCGCTCGTTGGCTACGCCCTGCACGTTGGAGGCCACGTTGGAGACAGCGCTGCCCAAGCCCTGAAGCATGAGGCCAAGCAGGGTCACGGGCACGCTGGCAAGGTGCACGCCCAGGCCGATCATGAGCATGCCGGTGACGGTGGTGGTGTAGGCTGCAGCGATACAGCGGATAGCGCCAAAACGGGCAACGAAGGCACCTGAGAAGCTCACGGCGCAGAAGGAGCCGATAGTCATACCCAGCAGCAGCAAGCCCATGGGCCCGGAACTCAGCCCCAGCCCGTTAGCCACATCGGGCAGGCGGGTCAGCAGGGCAGAAACCACTAAACCGCTGGCAAAGAAAAGCCCCAGCACAGCCCTGTACCAGGTCTTAATCTGCCGGTCGGAAAGCTGGGTGCGGGGTTTATGTGCCATGGTGGGTAAGGTCGATTCTCTCGTAGTAAAGCTAAGAGGGCGCGAGTGTGTTTGTGTCCTGCTGTCTATTCTAGTGGTCGTGCACAACAAGGCGCCCGCTCAATCTCTGAACGGGCGCCTTTAGTGCGCAAGGTGGGGGCGTTAAGCGAGCTTCACGAGAGCCTGGGCCTTCATCAGCACCTTCTGCTCCTTGCCCTCGCTGTCGGGAGCGGTGACGGTCAGGTCGATGCGGGCGGTGCGGGCGTCCGCGTCCAGGGCACCGACCTTACCGGCAACCGAGATGACGTTTCCGCCGGTAGCTGGAGAGGCCGCGTCATCAGCATCGGGTACCGGAACCGGTTTGGAGAAGCGGGTCTGGTAGTCCACAATCGCACCGGCGTCGCCTACCCAGTCGGTCACCAGCTGCACGGCAGCGCCCATGGTGAACATGCCGTGGGCGATGACGCCGGGCAGACCCACAGCGGTTGCGAAGCGCTCGTTCCAGTGGATGGGGTTGAAGTCGCCGGACGCGCCCGCGTAGGCCACCAGGTCAGCGCGGGTGACAGGGATCTGACGGGCACCAATCTCGGTACCCTTTTCAAGGGAGTCAAAAGAGATAGCCATGGGTTAGTCCTCCGCCCGAACCAGCAGCGATGAGATGCAGGTGGCGACCTTTTCGCCCTCTACAGTGGTGATTTCTTCGCGGGTGGTCAGCATAGCGCCGGCTCCCATGACGCGCACGCTATCGACGTGCACCTCGGTCAGCAGCTCGTCCCCTGCCACGATTGGGCGGTGGTGGGTGAAGCGCTGGTCAGCGTGGACCACTCGGGAGAAGTCAATACCGGCTTCGGGGTCACTAATCAGGGCGGCGTCTGCCTTCTGGGCCAGAATAATGGCGAAGGTGGGCGGGGCAATCAAGTCGCTGTAGCCTACGCTCTGGGCAGCCTGCACATCAAAGTGCAGGGGGCTGGTGGCCTTCACGGCTGTAGCGAATTCACGGATTTTCTCCCGCCCCACCAGATAGGGCTCTGTGGCCGGGTAGGTGCGGCCTACAATCTCTTGGTTAATAGCCATAGAAACCACTCTACAAACAAAAAACCTGCCAAGCTAATGCTTGACAGGTTATCTGAGCCCCGACCGGGAATCGATCCCGGGACCTCCATCTTACCAAGATGGCGCTCTACCACTGAGCTATCGGGGCGTAGCGGTGGACGGGCTCGATCCGTCGACCTCACGATTATGAGTCGTGCGCTCTAACCAGCTGAGCTACACCGCCACGTATGAACTTTTGGGTTCATACAGAGCCCCGACCGGGAATCGATCCCGGGACCTCCATCTTACCAAGATGGCGCTCTACCACTGAGCTATCGGGGCAACAGATACTAGCTTACGGTACAACCTTTGGAAGACGCAAATCTAGAACCTGTTTTTTTGGGTGTTCTAGGGCACAAGTTGAAATGGTGCCCTATGGGTAAGGTGGCGCAGGCTCGCAGCGAAGCTGCTGGCTCGGATGAAGTGAGCAAGTGCGAGCGCGCGAGCACATAAGAGCGAACGGAATCCGCCGTCAGGCGGGGCGTGAGGGTCAGGCTTGCGCCTATTCCGCCCGCAGATTATTTTCCTCGCGCGCTCGGAATCTGCTGGGCTCCATCGAGCGCGAGCCTGCAGAACCTTATCCTTAGAACTTCTTGCGGCCCTTCTTCTTGCCACCGAAGCCGCGGTCGTCGCGGTCGAACTTTTTCTTTCCGCCAAAGCCGCGGTCGTCACGGTCAAATTTCTTGCCGTCGAACTTCTTCTTGCCGCCGAAGTCCTTCTTACCGAAGCCGCGGTCGTCACGGTCGAACTTGCGTCCGCCTCCGCCGCCCTTGGGGCCGCGGTCGCGCTTGATGTTGATGAATTCGCCGGCTACCTGGGTGTCGCGCAGGCGCTCGAAGAAGTCACCGGGCAGTTCTGCTTCGGGTAGGGAGACGATGGTGAAGTGCTGACGGATGTCGATTGCACCGACCTGCTTGCCCTTGAGGCCGCCTTCGTTGGTGAGAGCACCGACGATAGCTGCGGGTGAGACATGGGAGGAGCGACCTACGTTGAGCTTGTAGTCGACCATGCCTTCTTCGGAGTGGCGGCGGCCGCCGCGGGGCTTGTCGTCGCGGTCGAAGTCGCGGTCACGGTCGCGCTTCTTACTCTTGGGTTCGGGCATTTCTTCGGCCAGGAAGGGGCGACCCTGCTGGGCGATGACGGCCAGGGCTGCTGCGATTTCTTCGCCTTCAACGTCGTGTTCGTTGGCGTAGGCGTCGATGAGTTCGCGGAAGAAGCTGAGATCTTCGGTTTCGATGGTGTCGGTGATCTGCTGGGCGAACTTCTGCTTGCGGTTGGCGTTGACGTCTTCAACGGTGGGCATGTGCATCTGTTCGACCTGCTGGCGGGTTGCCTTTTCGATCTGACGGAGCATGTACTTTTCACGCGGGGTCATGAAGAGGATGGCTTCGCCGGCGCGGCCTGCGCGACCGGTTCGGCCGATGCGGTGCACGTAGGATTCGGTGTCGTGGGGGATGTCGAAGTTGACGACCAGGGAGATACGCTCGACGTCGAGGCCGCGGGCGGCAACGTCGGTGGCAACCAGGATGTCGATGCGGCCATCGCGCAGGGCTTCAACAGTGCGTTCGCGCTGGTTCTGGGGAATATCGCCGTTGATGGCGGCAGCCTGGTAGCCGCGGGCCTTGAGCTTGTCGGCGACTTCTTCGGTTTCCTTCTTGGTGCGGACGAAGGCGATGATGCCGTCGTAGTCTTCGACCTCAAGCACGCGGGTCATGGCTTCGAGCTTGTGGGAGTGCATGACCTGCATGTAGCGCTGGCGGATGTTGGCGCTGGTGGTGGTCTTTGACTTGACGCGAATTTCTGCGGGGTCGTTGAGGTACTGCTCAGCGATCTTGCGGATGGTCTTGGGCATGGTTGCTGAGAAGAGGGCAACCTGCTTGGAGTCGGGGGTGTCTGCCAGAATCTGTTCTACGTCTTCGGCGAAGCCCATGCGGAGCATTTCGTCGGCTTCGTCCAGTACCAGGTACTGCAGGTTGGAGAGGTCCAGGGAGCCCTTTTTCAGGTGGTCGATGACGCGGCCGGGGGTACCGACAACGACCTGGGCGCCGCGCTTGAGGCCCGCCAGCTGGGGGCCGTAGGGTGAGCCGCCGTAGACGGGCAGCACGGTGAAGTCGGGCATTTCGGTTGCGTAGGACGAGAAGGCTTCGGCAACCTGCAGGGCCAGTTCGCGGGTGGGGGCTAGGACGAGTACCTGGGTGTCTTTGGAGATGCCGTTGATGTCGGCCAGTTCTGCCAGGGTTGAGAGGGCAGGTAGGGCGAAGGCTGCGGTTTTGCCGGTGCCGGTCTGGGCTAGGCCGACGACGTCGCGGCCTTCAAGCAGCAGGGGGATGGTTTCAGCCTGGATAGGTGAGGGCTTTTCGTAGCCGACTTTTTCGAGGGCTGCCAGGACGCGGGCGTCCAGGCCCAGGTCGGTGAAGCGGGTGCCGCCGTCCTCGTCCTTTTCTACCTGCTGGGTGGGGGTGTCTACAACCGGTTCCTGGAAGATGGCGTCGGTTGCGGTTTCTGCGTTAACGGCAGTATTTTCAGTCAATGTTGTCCTCATCGAGTGGGGTTTCAGCACTCTCACTGAGGTGGAGGTGCTGTACGGGGTGTCCCCGTGGAATGCTCGCGAGGGGCCTCAAAGATCAGAGGTCTTCGGTTCGTGGGCGCTGGCTATCAGGGGTGCGCGCTTGGGCGAGCTGATTACACATCAGGTTCTCTAGTCGAAGGTTCAACGGTCTGCTTAGCCTAAGTATGTTCGTTGAACGCGCGTGGCCCTGTGGTTGTGTGCCAGTAGCGGGCGTGGGCGCTGAAGAGAAATGGTCGGGGGTTCCCGAGTCTTACGTTTTCAACTCTACCCTAGTTTGGGCGTTTTGGGCCCGGGTGGTGATAGAGGGTACAGCTAGCGGGTGCGGACGGCGATGTCGATGGTGCCGATGGTGCGGTAGTGAATGTAGGTGGCGGTACCGTAGCGGTCGGTGGCGTAGGCGACGGCGCTGCTGGGCGGGTTGCCGCCCCAGGCGCTGCCGAGTTTGTCGACGAGCACGTAGTCGGGGCCGGGTTCCCCGGAGTGGCCGATCCAGTAGGCGGTGTGGTTGGGCACCAGGTAGGTGAGGACGGAGAGGTCGGCAGCTACGGTGGCGCCTTCTGGGATAGCGGCGACGGCTTCAGCCTTCATCTGGTCAGTGGTGGAAGGCTCTGTGGTGGCAAAGTCCGGGTCAGCCAGCTGGGCCAGGGGCTGGTTGGGCAGGAGTCCTAGGCTGATGATGAGGGCGAGCGCGGGCAGGGCTACCGGGGCGCGGTGGCGCAGGGTTGCAAGGATTGTGCGGACGGTGCGCCCGGCGGGTGTTGCCCCGAGCCGATAGGCGGGGAGGTGCGTACGGGCGACGGCTCGGGCAAGCACATCGAGCAGGGCGGTGAAGACGATGGGCATGAGCACGAGGTTGTAGTGCCAGGTGGGTTCCCAGTAGCCCTCTTGGGGTGAAAGGAAACGCCAGATGAGGGTGGGGGCGGCGATGAGGGCGAGGGGGCTGGTGGTCCAGGCCAGGACGCCGGTGAGCAGAAGTAGCCCGAGGGTGGCAGTTTTTTGCCAGGGGTAGAAGAGCTGGGCGAAGGCGCCGAGGGGGTCACCGATAGCCGCTGCGATGTCGAGCTTATCGGAGTAGTCGAAGACTCCCCCGGTATTGAAGTGGGGCAGGATTAGGCCAATGGCGAGCAGGGGCCAGACTATGCCCCAGAGCATGAGCAGGCTGGCTTCGGCGACTGCGGGAGTATTGCCCCAGGAGCGCAGCAGGGTGCGGTAGCGTTCGCGGCGGGGGCGTATAGGGGCGGACACCGAGGGGAAGGCTATGCTGCTGGCGGTTGAGAACCAGCCGGTGCGGGCCAGGGCAACGAGCCCGATCACGAAAACCGTGATGCCGACGTCCTCTTTGACGAAGACCAGAGGGGCTGCCCAGTAGATGGAGCGGCGTAGCAGGGGGGCGGGGGCATCCGTCAGGCGGGTCATGGCCAGGTAGCCCAGGCTCATGACGAGCAGGGGCAGGGCGAAGGCAACCTCGTGGAATTGAACGGCTACAGCCTGCTGGATACCGAAGCTCAGGGCGTAGGCAAGGCCCAGGGCCAGGGCTGCCCAGGGGGCCAGGATTCGCTGGGCAAAACGCACTAGCAGGTAGACAGACAGGGCGACCAGCCCGTTTTGCACATAGAGCAGGGTGGCGGGTGTAGGCCAGAGCCAGTAGAAGGGGGTCAGTAGCACCGTGACGGGGTGGAAGTGGTCCCCCAGCAGGTTGAATCCCTCCCCCTTGATCGGCACAACCGGGGCCTGCCCTGAGGCATATGCCTTAGCCAGCTGCGAGAAGATACCGAGATCCCAGGAGGGCACCACGTAGTGCCGCCACTGCAGCCAGGAGTAGACGCTGTAGAGGGCAAAGACAGCTAGGGCCAGGGCTGCAGCGCTGATACGCGCCCTGATGGGGTGGGCTTCTGCTGGCAGTAGGGGGGAGCTCATGCGCCTTCTTCGTCTGAGGTTGGGGTGGGCGCCACGGGTGCGGCGTCTTGTACGAGTATAGACAGCAAAGTGGTTCTGTGGGTCGGGTAGAGCGGGTGTGAGACGATGGTGAGCATGTTGCGCGCGCATTTTGTTCTGGAACCAACCCACCGGGTCCACCTGGGCCAGACCTTTGCTCCCCTACAGCGCGGAGCCTTTGACCCCCTCTTTCGTCAGGTAGCCGGGCCTGCTGGCCCTGTTTTTTGGGCGACTGCCCGCGAAGCTGGGGTGGGTCTGCTTGTTCGTTTTGCCAGGACGCACCCCGCCGACCTGCGCGCCCCAATTGAGGTAACGATTTGGGCGGGTGCCAGCTCCCCTAGCGGTACATCATCTGCGTCCGCCCTGGAAGCTTTTGCGGCTCGCGTGCCGGGCTGGGTGGGTGAGCAGGACCGCTGGGCCGGCTTCTACGCCTCAGAGGCCTGGGGGCAGCTGCCAGCTAGGCTGGTGCGGGCACGGGCCGAGGCACCGGGGCTGCGGCTACCCTCTGTTGGCCTGCTCTCGCAAAACCTGCTACTCGCCATCACCGAACAACGAGTCACCGGCATCGAGGCTATGGGAGGTATGCGGGCCCTGCTACGCCAGTACGGTGAACCAGCTCCTGCAACCGGGCTCCCCGACCAGCCGCCGGGGCTTGTTATCTTCCCGCAGGCGTCCACCTTTGCCCAGATTCCTGACTGGGCCTACCACCGCGCCGGCTTTGACCGCTCCCGCTCATCTGCCATGGTGCACTATGCGAACCGGGCTGAGTCCTTCGAACGGTTTGCCGCCCAGCACAGCGTGAGCGAACTCGCCCGGGCACTGAACTCGGTTCCCGGTATTGGCCCCTGGACCATCGCAGAAACCCTGCAACGCTACTGCGGCCACCCCGACGCCGTCAGCGTGGGCGACTATCATCTCGCCCACCACGTCACCTACGCCTTCGATGGTACCCGCGGCGATGACGCCCGCATGGTAGAGCTACTTGCTCCCTATGCCGGGCACCGCCAGCGGGTCGTGGCCCTCATTAAGGCCGCCGGGATCAGCGAACCGCGCCGCGGCCCCCGATACGCCCCGCAGGATATGCGGTCCTTCTAAGACGAAGTCGCCCTCCCCCAATTAGGGGGAGGGCGACTTATATAAAGAAAGTTAGTGGCCTTAGGCCTGCTCAGCCTGGGCTGCTTCAGCCTCGGCAACCTGCTTGTGCACCTCGGCCATATCCAGACCCTTGACCGCGTCGATAATCTGGTCGAACTGCTGGGCATTCAGGGCGCCGGGCTGAGAGAAGACGAGAACGCCCTCGCGGAAGCCCATGATGGTGGGGATAGAGGTGATACCTGCTGCGGCGGCCAGCTGCTGCTGGTCTTCGGTGTCGACCTTGCCGAAGGTGATATCGGCGTGCTTTTCAGAAGCAGCTTCGAAGATGGGGCCGAACTGCTTGCAGGGGCCGCACCAATCGGCCCAGAAGTCGAGGAAGAGAATATCTGAGTTTTCGACGTTCTGGGTCAGGTTTTCCTGGGTAATTTCAATGGTTGCCATGAGAAACACGCTACCGGTTTTATCGGGGCTTGTCTAAAGACTGTGGCCGGTTTCTCTGATAATGAAGCTAGCTCACTAGGGGAATAAAAAATCCCGCCTCGTGTGAGGCGGGATTTTCGCTGTGGCAGATGAGGGATTTGAACCCCCGTAGGCAATGCCAGCTGATTTACAGTCAGCCCCCTTTGGCCGCTCGGGTAATCTGCCGTATTCAATTTCTTGAATGTGTTCGTTTGAGCGAACAGTAGAATACTTTACACACTTTTAGGCAGCTTGCCAAACCGAAAGTAGCTTTTGTTGTAAAGACCACTTAAGCGGGCCGACCGGCGCGCTGTGAGAGCGGACGCCGGTCGGGGCTATGTTAGTTAGACG
Source organism: Rothia sp. 11254D007BW (assembly GCF_053548195.1). Taxonomy (NCBI): domain Bacteria; kingdom Bacillati; phylum Actinomycetota; class Actinomycetes; order Micrococcales; family Micrococcaceae; genus Rothia; species Rothia sp. 11254D007BW. The sequence goes on along the minus strand of NZ_JBPWPK010000001.1, from coordinate 2,366,688 downwards.
CAGAGCTTGCCGCGAGGGCTTCTTGCTCTAGCAGGAGCGATATTTCAAGGTTTTCCAGGTAGGCATAGGCCTGGTCAGGGGTGCACATGCCACCGCGAATTTCACGGGAAAGGTTTTCTTTCACACCCTCGAATCTGGCAACCAAACCCGAATTGTGAAGGGTCTGGCCGAGACCGCGAGCGAAATCAAAGGACTGATCGCCCTGATGCTCCTCATCTGTCATGGGTTCCGCTGCCTGAGCGGAGGCAAAACCGTCCGCCGCCAAATCTGCAAGGAGAGCTTCGTAAGCTCGTTGCATGGTTTCGTCAGTTACAGCTAGTACCTGGTGCGCTGCCGGAGTGGTTCCTGAGCCGGGCTGTATACCGGCTGCAGCGTGGGCAGCTGTCTTCTTTTCAGCCATGACTTCATCCTCCCAAACCAAGATGAACTTTAGCTGAGAATGGTGTCACAGTTTCATAACGATTGAGATAACCTGCATACCCTCCGAAAAACAGGGTACCTTTGTAGAGAAGCCCCTCCCCGCACCGTTATGTCAGGGGCATAAGTCACACCGTCTACAAGCAGAAGAGGTAAATACCCGTGGCAAGCGATTCATCATTCGACGTTGTTTCAAAGGTCGACAAGCAGGAAGTTTCTAACGCCCTCAACCAGGCCCAGAAGGAAGTAGCCCAGCGCTACGACTTCCGCGGTGTCGGCGCTGAGATTGATTTCTCCGGCGAAAAGATCCTGATTAAGGCAAACTCCGAAGAGCGCGCCCTGGCCGTGCTCGATGTCTTCCAGTCCAAGCTGGTCAAGCGCGGTATCTCGCTCAAGTCCCTGGATTCTGGCGACCCCTACGCTTCAGGTAAGGAATACCGCATTGAGTCCTCCATCAAGGAGGGTATTGCCCAGGACCAGGCCAAGAAAATCTCTAAGCTCATTCGTGAGGAGGGCCCCAAGTCGGTCAAGGCCACCATTCAGGGCGATGAGCTGCGCGTAACCTCTAAGTCCCGCGATGACCTGCAGGACGTCATTGCCCTACTCAAGGGCGCCGACCTTGAGGTTGACCTGCAGTTCGTCAACTACCGCTAGGCACCTGCCCCGTGGCGGACGTCCGCCCCTCAAAACGCGCTCCCCGCATACCTGGTATGCGGGGAGCACTTCTTTAACCTGTTCAGATTTGTACGGTCAACTTTCAGTCAGCGTGACCTGAAGTCTAGAGCTGCCCGTTCTGACGAGCCATATTTTCGAGGCGGGCGATACGGTCAGCCATGGGCGGGTGGGTGGCCATCAGGTTCTTAATCGAACCACCGCCTCGGAAGGGGTTAGCAATCATCATGGAGGCTGCACCTGCGGTTTGGCGGTTTTCGGGGTTCATGGGGTAGCGTGACACCCCGTTTTCCAGCTTGTGCAGGGCGGATGCCAGTGCCAGCGGGTCGCCGGTGAGGCGGGCGCCGTCCTCGTCGGCATCGTATTCGCGGGTGCGGCTAATGGCCATCTGCATGACGGCTGAGGCCAGGGGCGCCAGGAAGGCGATGAGCAGGGTGAAGATGAGGCCGCCACCGCGGTTTTCTTCGCGGTTACCGCCAAACATGGCGCCGAAGGTAGCGAACTGGGCGATAGTACCGATGACAGATGCGATAGCGGCGGCAATTGAACCGGTCAGAATATCGCGGTTGTAAACGTGCATGAGCTCATGGCCAATCACACCGCGCATCTCGCGCTCATCGAGTAGCTGCAGAATACCCTCGGTGCAACAGACCGCGGCATTCTGAGGGTTACGGCCAGTAGCGAAGGCGTTGGGGGTCATGGTCGGGGCAACGTAGAGCTTGGGCATGGGCTGGTTTGCCTTAGCGGAGAGCTCTTCAACGATGGCATAGAGGCCAGGAATCTGCTCGCGGGTAACCGGGTAGGCGTTCATGGAGCGGATAGCGAGCTTGTCGGAGTTCCAGTAGGTGTAGGCTACGGTACCTACCCCGATAAGACCAAAAATCAGGATAAAGATGGAGCTTCGGGTGAAGTAGGCAAACCCTGCTCCGATGAGGAGGAGAAAACCAACCATTGACCCCATCAAGAGGGCTGTTTTGAGGCCGTTGTTATGGCTGTGCATAAAAGAGTCCTTTCGTTGGGGCTTGATTACCAGAGTAGATGTTCTAGCTGGGATATCCCCGGTGTTCCGCTAGAGGCTTGAGAAAAGCGCCTGCTGTATCTCGTACGAGAAGCAGCAGGCGCTTTTATCTAGTAGCACGTGATGTCTTGAATCTTGCTGAGGCCGAGGTAGCCTTCGAGCAGGTAGGCGGCATACGGAGATTCGATAAGGACGGGCGGCAAGTAGGTGGCGAAACCGGAGGCCCAGTTGGCGCCTTCAGTGTCAGTGACGATAAAGGTGATCATGCACATCCGGTTATCTCCGATGGGCTGACCAATAGCGTCCCACGGTATCGATGCTATGAGCTGGTAGTAGTCAGCGCTTCCCTGCCAGGAATCATAGTCTGGAATTGTCGGCTCGACCGGAACGATCGGATCAACAGGCTCAACCGGGTCAGTAGGCTCAACCGGAACAGTCGGGTCGGTAGGGTCAACTGGCTCGACAGGATCAGTAGGCTCAACCGGAACAGTCGGATCGGTAGGTTCAACTGGCTCTACCGGAGTGGTCGGGTCAGTTGGGTCGACGGGAACCGTGGGGTCGACAGGCTCAACCGGGTCAGTAGGTTCAACGGGAACCGTGGGGTCAACAGGCTCTACCGGAACAATCGGGTCGGTCGGTTCAACTGGCTCGACCGGAGTGGTCGGGTCAGTTGGGTCAACAGGTTCTACCGGATCAGTAGGTTCTACCGGAACGGTCGGCTCAGCCGGAACAGTCGGGTCGGTCGGTTCAACTGGCTCGACCGGAGTGGTCGGGTCAGTTGGGTCGACGGGAACCGTGGGGTCGACAGGCTCAACCGGGTCAACAGGCTCAACCGGAACGGTCGGGTCAACCGGAACAGTCGGGTCGGTAGGTTCAACTGGCTCGACCGGAGTGGTCGGGTCAGTTGGGTCGACGGGAACCGTGGGGTCGACAGGCTCAACCGGGTCAGTAGGTTCAACGGGAACCGTGGGGTCAACAGGCTCTACCGGAACAATCGGGTCGGTCGGTTCAACTGGCTCGACCGGAGTGGTCGGGTCAGTTGGGTCAACAGGTTCTACCGGATCAGTAGGTTCTACCGGAACGGTCGGCTCAGCCGGAACAATCGGGTCGGTAGGTTCAACTGGCTCGACCGGAGTGGTCGGGTCAGTCGGGTCAACAGGAACCGTTGGGTCAACAGGCTCAACCGGGTCAACAGGCTCAACCGGAACAGTCGGGTCGGTAGGTTCAACTGGCTCGACCGGAGTGGTCGGGTCAGTTGGGTCAACAGGAACCGTTGGGTCAACAGGCTCAACCGGAACAGTCGGGTCAACCGGAACAGTCGGGTCGGTAGGTTCAACTGGCTCGACCGGAGTGGTCGGGTCAGTTGGGTCAACAGGAACCGTTGGGTCAACAGGCTCAACCGGAACAGTCGGGTCAACCGGAACAGTCGGGTCGGTAGGTTCAACTGGCTCGACCGGAGTGGTCGGGTCAGTCGGGTCGACGGGAACCGTGGGGTCGACAGGGTCAACCGGTTCAACGGGAACTGTCGGGTCGGTCGGTTCAACTGGCTCGACAGAATCAGTAGGCTCAACTGGGTCAGTTGGGTTATCAGGCTCTACCGGAACAGTAGGTTCAACCGGAACGGTCGGGGCAGTCGGGTCGCCAGGCTCAGTAGGTTCAACGGGAACCGTGGGGTCAACAGGCTCGGCCGGAACCGTCGGTTCAACCGGAACAGTCGGTTCAACAGGTTCAGCCGAATCTGTAGGTTCACTAGGAACCACCGGTTCAACGGGAGCCACCGGCTCTACCGGACTTTCAGGTTCTACAGGAACAACCGGGGCGACCGGCTCAACCGGTGCCTCAGGCTCGGTAGGCGCGGTCGGCTCAGTAGGAACCACAGGAGCTTCAGGCTCTGGTGTACTGGGCTCCACAGGGGTCACCGGCCCTACAGGATCAGTCGGCGCAACCGGCTCACCGGGTATAGCCGAATCCACCGGGGCAGAAGGAGCTACTGGAGCACTAGGCTCTACAGGATTAGCAGGTGCTTCAGGGGCGCCAGGCAGCTCAGGATTAGCATTGGGGACTTGCACTGCAACCGGCTCAGCAACGGGCGCAGCGTTCCCCTGCGAAGGGACAGATGGGTTGCCTGCCGACACAGCAGGTTCGGTTTCGCCACTACTAGCTGCCGGGGTAGCAACGTTACTGCCTTGGTCAGCATCGGCCTGCTGGGAGGTAGCATTTTCTGAACCCGCTGCCTGGGCCAAAGAATTTGTGGAGCCCCCGCCGTTAGCGCTGTTATTCCCCTGCACTGCGGAAGGGCCGTTAGCAGCCACAGATGAGCGAAGGGTTTCAGCGGTCATACCGCTAGAAACATTCTGGGGCTCATTCACCAGGCTATCGGTGACTCCAGAATTTTCTTCATTTGCTTGAGCCTTCGGAGTCTGCAGCTGAGAGTCTGCGCTGATGACCGCCGATCCTGCCGAAGAATTATTGACCAGAGCCATGCCACCGGCAACCGCGCCAATAGCGGTTACGACAGCGGCAGCACCCGCTAAAGCCTGGCTGCCGGGCGTCCAGCGTCCGCCCCCCAGCCCTGAGAAGAGACCGCTCTGAGCTCCAGCACCGGCGGCTGCCCCACCGGCTACGCCACCGGCAAGGAAGGGCAGCAGCACCTTGGAACCATCGGTAATAACGGGCACCAAGCCCGCCAGCACGGGGAAAACCCAAACGCGCATGGACTTGTTGATACCGGCCAGGGTCAGATATTCCGAGGTGCAATAGGAGCACACCGACAGATGCAGACGCAAGGCTTCGCTACGTTTTTTGGTCAGGGAGCCACGCACCATAGAGCTCAGGTGAGGTGAGTACTGGGCGCATTCGTCGGTCTTCGGCGCGTTCTGATGGGCCCGCAAGAAACCTTCGCGAAGGCTCTCACGAGCACGGGTTGCCAGCGCCGAAACAGCGTTGGCAGAGAGGTTCATGGTCTGGGCAACTTCGCGAGGCTTCTTATCTTCAACCTCGGTCATCCAGAGCACGGTCTGCCAACGTTCCGGCAAACCGGTAAAGGCACTGATGAGCTCATCGGACTCATGTAATTTCAAGACGGTTTCGTCCAGCGAACCCATTGACTCCAGGTGTTCCTCTTCACTAGGAACTTCCTTTTGAGCAATGAGCCCGTTTTCCGCTGCCAGGTGGGCGATAGTGGTGGCCAGGTACCCACCCATGAATGTTCGGGGGCCCTTACCGTTTTTGAGAGCCTGGAGCACACGCACAAAGGCTTCCGAGACGATGTCTTCTGAGAGGGTGTTGTTAGAGGTGTGCTTATAAGCAATGGCACGAGCCATTGACACGTAACGTTCATACAGAACGCCGAACGAATCTAGCTTGCCTTCGCGGACGTCCGAGAGCAACAGCTCGTCGGTGGGGCCGCCAGTAGCTGGTTGCGCGGTGTTGTGTGATTGCATGAAAATCCCTGGGTTTATGCGAGTTACCCCTAGTTAGAGTGGTGGGGCATTCTATTAGTCTATCGGGATTCTGCCGCGCGTGCAGTAGTTTGTGGAAAGAACAACAGCAGCCCGGCTCCTTACGGACTGCAGGAGCCGGGCTGATGTTGTCCCTAGCGGTAAAGCGGTGCGAGCCTCTCTACCCTCTGTTGAGTGACGGCGGCGCCCTTCCCTGGAGGCACCCCCGCTTGGCGGTGAGTGTGTAGCTTGTGCGCCACCACCCACGAACAGTGTTGGCACTTAGCGTTTCAGTGCCTGCGAAAGCATCTGAAAGTGTATTGGGTTGTGTATATTTGCCCGAGCACAGAACCCGCGAACGGCCCTGTGCGGTGGGGCTGCTTTGGCGTGTGGTGGGCAGAGCCGCTCGATAAGTTCCAGCAGCGGCGGCTCTGCACCTTAACACATCACAGTGTTGGCTCCCTGCCCGTTGGGCTGTTTTCCCCTAGTCCCAACGGAGGCGCCGTTGTGCTCGTCGAATCCCCACGATTGACGGGCACGTTTTATTCCCTTGTTCCCCGCTCTGCTTCCCATAGCAAATTGGGGTGGTGCGCTACCAGGCGATCATGAAACCGGTAGGCACACCCGACAGTTTTTCGCTGTCATAGATAAAGAGTGGCTGGGGCCCGTTTCATGACGCGAAAACAGGAAGTTTTTTTAAAAAACTTTTTCACCAACCCTTAAATACGCCGCTGACAAGCCTTTTCGCAACGCGAAGTTTTTAAAAACTTTTTAGATTCTGGAGGAATGAAGCGGCACTACAGCCCCAACGAGTGGCAAGGACGCGGGCAAACAGCGCCCGAAACAGGACGGGCTGGGTGCACCAACTGGGCACCCTCAACGAGGGGGGGGGGGGGACCCAGCCAACCCTGAGGCAATCCTCAGCCTCACCTTATTGTGAAAGACTCAGAATAAAGATATTATGGTGACATGATGTCAACAACGAGCACCCTCGGAGCCAACGGCTGCAGCCACATCCCCGGCAGCACCGAGCCCCCTGCCAGTGCTTACCAAGAAGCCTGGTCGGCCCAACTCCGAGCCAAGGGACGCCGCGTCACCAAGCAACGCCTCGCCGTACTTGCCGCTGTGCACGACAACCCCCACTCCACCGCAGACGCCGTTGTTACCGCCGTCCGCCAGGAACTACCGGGCATCACCGTACAGTCGGTGTACGTCGTCCTTGCCGACCTCACCGACATCAACATGCTCCGCAAGTTCGAACCACCGGGATCAGCAGGGCTCTACGAGACCCGCACCGGCGACAACCACCACCACGCCTACTGCATCCGCTGCGGCAGGGTCGAAGACGTGGACTGCGCCGTCGGGGCCGCCCCCTGCCTCACCCCCAGCGATTTTCACGGCATGGCACTTCTCAGCGCCGATGTGCTCTACCGAGGCATCTGCGCCGACTGCCAAAACGCCGACGAAAAAGAAGTGGCCCTCGCCCAGCAGGCAGCTGCCAACCAGGCACTGGCCAGCTAGGGCAGAGCGTCATCACCCTCTGCCTGACTACTAGAACCGCCCCTAGAGACAAGCAGAAAACAACCCCACACAGGAAAGTAGGAAAAATGAACAACCCGATTAAGCCCGGTTCATTTACCACCACCACCCAGGGTGCCCCCGTTGCCTCAGACAACGACTCCCTGACCGTAGGTGCCGACGGCCCCATCGTCCTGCACGACGCCTACACCGTCGAAAAGCTCGCCCAGTTCAACCGCGAGCGCGTCCCCGAGCGCGTTGTCCACGCTAAGGGCACCGGCGCATTCGGTGTCTTTGAGACCACCGAAGATGTCTCCAAGTACACCCGCGCAGCTCTCTTCCAGCCCGGTGTATCCACCGAGATGCTGATTCGTTTCTCCACCGTTGCCGGTGAGCAGGGTTCACCCGACACCTGGCGCGACCCCCGCGGTTTTGCGGTGAAGTTCTACACCACCGAGGGCAACTACGACCTGGTCGGTAACAACACCCCCATCTTCTTCATCCGCGACGCCATCAAGTTCCCCGACTTCATTCACTCCCAGAAGCGTCTGCCCGGCAACGGCCTGCGCAACAACGACATGCAGTGGGACTTCTGGAGCCTGCGCACCGAGTCAGCCCACCAGGTAACCTGGCTCATGGGTGACCGCGGCATCCCCGCTACCCTGCGCCACATGGACGGCTTCGGTTCACACACCTACCAGTGGATTAACGCTGAAGGTGAGCGTTTCTGGGTCAAGTACCACTTCAAGACCGACCAGGGCAACGACTTCCTGACCGGTGCTGACGCTGAGCGTATCGCTGGCGAAAACGCTGACTACCACCGTCAGGACCTCTACGAGGCTATCGAGCGCGGCGAGTTCCCCTCATGGACTCTCTACGTTCAGGTCATGCCCTACGAGGACGCCAAGACCTACCGCTTCAACCCCTTCGACCTGACCAAGGTCTGGCCCCACGCCGACTACCCCCTGATCAAGGTGGGTAAGATGACCCTGAACAAGAACCCCGAGAACTTCTTCGCTCAGATCGAGCAGGCTACCTTCTCACCCTCTAACTTCGTTCCGGGTATTGCAGCCTCCCCCGACAAGATGCTGCTGGGCCGTATCTTCTCCTACCCCGATGCCCACCGCTACCGCGTTGGCACCAACTTCGCTGACCTACCCGTCAACTACGCGAAGAACGCTGAAGTGAACAACTACAGCCAGGACGGCGCTATGCGCTACACCTTCAACAGCCCCGACACCCCCGTCTACGCCCCCAACACCTTCGGTGGCCCCCACGCTGACGCTGCCCGCGCCGGTGAGGGTTCTTGGGAAGCTGACGGCGCTCTGGTTCGCGCTGCTGCTACCCTGCACGCTGAGGACGACGACTTCGGCCAGGCTCGCACCCTCTACGCCGATGTCATGGATGATGCTGCTAAGGCTCGTCTGGTAGAGAACATCGCCGGCCACGTTGGTGCTGTTGTCTCTGACGAGATTCGTGAGCGTGCCTTCAAGTACTGGGATTCTGTACACGAAGAGCTCGGTGCCCGCGTCCGTGAAGCCTACAAGCACAACAACGAGAAGAACGACGAGCCTACTCCCCAGACCACCTAAGGTCTGCGGCCGAGCCTAGCTTGTCGTGAAGAAGCCGCCCCCGGCGTCCTGATTTTCAAGGACGCCGGGGGCGGCTTTTCATGTCCGGCACACGGTGCAGCCGGTCTACTGCCCTCAGGGTGAGGGTGTGTGGTGTTAGACGGCGATGTGCTTGGGGGTGTCTTCTTCGTCGCGTTCCTTCTTCTCAAAGGGCCACCACCAGGCAGCTTCACCCAGCATATACATGGTGGCGGGGATGAAGGTGGTGCGGATGAGGAAGGCGTCCATGGCAACGCCCAGGGCTAGGGCGAAGCCGATGGGGCGCACTGCGGTGAGGTGGGAGAAGATGAATCCGGCGAAAACAGCGACCATGATGACGCCGCAGGCAGTCACAACGGCTCCACCCTGCTTGTAGCCCAGTACGACGGCATCGCCTGCCGAGTGGCCCTTGCGGTGGGCGTCGCGCATGCCCGAGACGATGAAGATTTGGTAGTCGACCGAGAGGCCAAACAGGATGCCGATGAGCAGGATGGGCAGGAAGGCCAGGATAGGCCCGGGCTGGGTAACACCGAAGATGTCAGCTAGCCAGCCCCACTGGTAAACAGCGACGACGGCTCCGAACGATGCCAGGGTAGACAGCAGGAAGCCGATAGTGGCCATGACCGGCACGATGATGGAGCGGAAGACAAAGGCCATCAGGACCAGGCAAAGGGCAATCACGACCCCGAGGTAGAGCGGGATAGAGCTTGAGATACGTTCTGAAATCTCGATGTTGGCTACGGTGGAGCCGGTCAGGCCGATGGTGGTTGCGGTAGCTTTTTCGGTTGCTTCCAGTTTGTCGTTCATGGCATGAACGGTGGCGAGGGTGCTGTCTGCCGAGGGCCCTTCACTGGGGAAGAAGGCCAAAATGGCGGTGGCGTTGTCGTCACTGGTAGCGACGATAGCGACGCTTTCGATTTTATTGTTTTTGAGGCGGTCTGCCACGTCGAGGGCGACATCGCGCAGGCGGGCTTCGTCGCCGGGGACGGTGAGGGTAAGTCCCGCGATGATAGGCCCGTTGACGCCTTCACCGAACTTTTCGGAGATGGTCTGGTAGGCCTGGTAGGAGGTTGAGTTGGTGGCCTGGTATGAGCCGTCGGGCAGGCCTAGTCGAAGGGAGGTGGTAGGGATAATCGCCAGTACCAGCACAGCTACCGAAACGAGGGTCATAGCAATGGGGTGGCGGGTCACGAAGCCTCCCCAGCCCTTGTAGGCAGCTTCGATTTCGGCGAAGGCTTCACGGCGGTTACGGGGTACCTGGATTTCCTGGGTGCGGGCCAGGTTGAGCTGTTTCAGTTCCTCCCGTTGAGCGCGGGTGAGGACACGGGTGCCCAGCAGGCTCAGGACGGCCGGTACCAGGGTGAGCGAGGAAGCCACGACGAGGGCTACGGCAAAGGCACCGGCGAAGCCCATGATGGCGAGGAAGGGTAGGCCTGTCAGGCAAAGGGCAGACAGCGCGATGATGTTAGTCATTCCAGCAAAGAGCACGGAGTGACCTGCTGTTGAGTTGGCGGTGCCTACTGCGTCCAGCACGTCTTCTCCATCGCGCAGTTCTTCGCGGAAGCGGTAGAGAATCAGCAGGGCGTAGTCGATACCGACGCCAAGACCCAGCATGAGGGCGAGGACGGGGTCGGTGGCGGTCATACCGATGAAGGCAGTACTGGTGTACACCAGGGCAACGGCGGTCCCGGCCCCGATGAGGGCGAGCACCAGGGGTAGACCGGCGGCTACGACCGCCCCCAGGGTAATCAGCAGGACGATAAAGGCTACGACCAGGCCAATAATTTCTGAGATGCCGAAGACGTCGCTGACGTCTTGGTCGAGTTCGTAGCTGTAGTTGACGGTCAGGCCGGTGTCTTTGAGCGTGTCAAAGGTGCTAAAGACTTCTTCCCGCACCGAGGTGGGCAGGGAGTTAGTGTCTTGGTTGAAGGCGATATTGACGATGGCTGCGGTACCGTCTTCGCTCACCGTGTTCGTATCGGCCGCCGCATCTAGTTCGCGCTGGGCAGCATCGACCTTATCCTGGTTGGATCGCAGGGTGGTGCGGGCTTGTGCCAGGGCGGTTTCTTGAGCCGCCAGGTCGGGGGCTAGTGCCGCAATTTCTTCTGAGCTCAGCCCCTGAGGTAGGGCTGCTTTAGCGGCATCTAGCTGGGCCTGTCCCTCATCAATTTGCGCCTTGGCTTGGGCTAGCTGGGCTTTAGCGTCCTCAAGTTGTACGGACGCCTGGGTCACCGCATCTGCTGCCACGAAGGGGTCAAGGGAACCAGCAACCTCGGGCAGCTGGTCGATCGTAGTAACAGCCTGGGCGATTGCCTGCTTCTGGGTGTCATCGAAACCGTTGTCGGCTTCAAGAACCACGTAGCCGCTAGAGATACCGTTGTCGGGAATCTTGGCTTGAAGGTCTTCCCGCACAGCTTCAAAAGAAGCCCCCGGCATGGTGTAGTTAGCCGTTGCACCGCGTGCTAGGGTCAGTGCCCCAACGGCTGCAAGAATCAGAAGTACCAGCCATATCACGATGGTGGCTCGGGCATGACGAGCCGCGGTGAGGCCGAGCGTGCGCAGGGCGCCTGTCATGGGGGAACTCCTGAAGTAAGGGGGTGGGGGTTTACTGAGATTCTACTACTGAAATGAGCTGGCGCACCTGTTCCATAGGGAGAGTGGCGTGGGGTGCCAGAGCGTTGATGCGTACAGCGCTACTTTCACCGGCGGCAAAGAGTTTGAGGGCCTCGAGTGCCGGGGCGCTACGTACCACCAGGGTCGGGTCAAGAGCAGCAACTTCGGCAGCTGTTGTAAAGACTAAGGCGACGTTTTCTTCGCTGTCATCGTCTTTCTTAAGCATGACAGGGTGGCCTACCGGGTCATCTGCACGTACACCCAGCAGGAGCACAGACGCAGGGGCTGTGAGAGCCATCAGCAGATCATGCATATTTTCTTCAACGAGAGCTCGTTGGGCAGGCATGTTATGCGGGGACCCAATCACCCACTGGATCTGGGCTTTTTCAATAAAGCACTCGTGCTCGCTACCGGGGTCCAGCACCAGCACGTCTATCGTTTCGTCGTGGGCTACCTGCAGGAAAACCTTCATGGCGTGTTCTACCACCAGGCGGGGGTGAGGGGCGTTCAGCACCTGAGCTGAGTAGGTTTTAGCAGGTTCAGTTGCTGAGTAGGCGGTCAGTGCCCTCATTCCGTTAGCGAGGCGCAGCACCTGGTAGTTGAGCTGAGGGGTACCCTCAGGAGTCACCGTGCTCTGGGAGATATCCATGATGAGATTGCCACCCTGGGCGGTGCGGACGACGTTCGCTAAGGACTGCTCGCTCCTGGCGGTTGCGAAGCCCGCCAGGGCCTCAGTCAGATAGCGGTTGACGGGGCCTACAGGCAGGGCACCTTCCCCACCGGTTTCAGCGAAACCTGCGCCCCGGCGTCCTGCCAGACGCACGGCAGCCCAGTCAGGCACGTGCTCGGGGTCGCGGGGGAAAAGTTCAAAGTGGGCGCGAATGTCGCGGGCACTCAGGCGGCCCTCGCCGTTCCAGTCCACCGGCTCGTGGGCACGGTCGTAGGACGCCCCAATCTGGTACTGGGGCTCAGGCCAGTTGCTGGCGGTAATCACCACAGATGCGGTGAACCAGGTGCCCTCCCCCTCAACAAAAGAGGCGTGCTGCAGCTGCTCAATAGCGGGAAGCACAGGGCTATTAGATTTCACCGGCCCCACGGTGCCCACATAATCCTGCTCATCGCGTGATTCAGTAATGCGCACAAATACAGTTTCAGAGAGGGGCTTGATATCGAGTACCAGCTCATTCCAGCCGGGTTCAACCTTGACCGTGCCCAGCATCCAGCTACCAATAGCGTTCAAGGCATCTTGCACCATAGCGGGGCGTTCAATCTCGGTGTAACGGGGCGAAGAAGGCGACATACTGTTCCTGAAGGTTTGGGCGAAGCAAAGCCCTATCGGCGCTACCGGAGGTAAAGCCAAGGGGCGCGAGTTATCTACCCCATTAAACCAAGAAACTACCCGCCTCGGGGCAGAGCACACCCGCCTTCTTCCTGAGTGATTCTCCCCTAGTTTCAAGGAGGGTGCTGAATATGTCAGAAATTCAAGCTCTTACCACGGCAAAAAGGTGCGGGAGCCCCATAAGAGTTGCTAGCCTTGACCGTATGACTACTACACTGCAGGATCTGATTGACGATTCAATCTTTATCTCCACCGAGTACCAGGCCCGTCTTGCTGAAATCAGCGGCGGCGCAGAATGGACGGTGGATTTCTCTGCACCGTCATTCACCCTCCAGTCTGATGCTTCCGTAAGCCTCACCCCCTACCTGCTGGGTACTGAATCCGAGAACCGCGGTTCCTGGATTTGGTCGTGGCAGGAGCTCGGTCACTTCCCCGACCGCGTCGTTTCGGCAGCAATCCAGGCGCGTGAAGGCGGAGCGAAGCACAGCATCTCTGAGCTCACCACCGATGAGCTCCCCCTCGACTCGGGTCTGGCCCGCAAACTGACCCTGGCCTCTAAGGCGCTGACCGGCGTCTACGCCCACTACCCCGTGACTGCCGGGGCAGGCGTCCGTGCCTGGATTCTGCTCGATGGCAGCCAGCTTGAACTTGAGGCTCCCACCGTCAACCGTATGGGCCAGGTTATGGCACAGGCCCTGCAGACCGGCACCGCCGTGAACCACCTACGCGCCGTAGATTCCTACGCCAAGCTGCGAGGCGCCCACATTGCCTGGGACACCGAGGCAACCGCCGTCATCACCGCTTCGGACGGCGCCCTGCGCCTCTGGTTCGATAACGGCAAGATTTCGGGTATCGAGGCTGCTGAGCCCCAGGTCGGTGCCGACGAGCTGGCTCGCCTGGCGCAGACTGCCCGTGACCTACGCGAACAGCTTGCTGCTGAGCGTCAGGGCATCGAAGCTGTAGCAGCCCAGGAGGCCGCTGCCCAGGTCGTAGCCCGCGAAGAGGCTAACCGCCTGGCTGCTGAAGAAGCTGCCCGTGAGGACGAGGCCCGCGCCGAAGCCGCCCGTGCAGCCGAGGCTGAAGCTCTGGCCGCTGAACAGGCCGCCATCGAAGCTCGCGAAGCTGAAATTGCTGCCGCTGAAGAACGCGCTGCAGCTGAAGCAGCTGAGGCCGAGCGTCTTGAGAAGGAACGCGCCGAAGAGGCTGCCCGTGAGGAAGAGGTCGAAGGTACCATCACCACCGACCGGGTTTACCCCAACGCAGAGCAGCCCTACGACCGCGAACCTGCCGAGGACGCCCGCCCCGGCCGTGTCACCACCAGCGCTATCGCCGATGAAGATATCGTGCGCGATGAGCCCGTTCAGGTAGAGGAGCCTCAGACTGGTTCCGTTGCTGCGGAGCAGGTTATCGAAGAAGCTGAGCACACTGAGCAGGCCCCCGCCGGCTACGAGCAGGTTGACGAGCCTGCCCGCCCTGCCTCAGACATCCGTCTGGCTGGCCAGGCACCCGATCTTGAGGCTGAACGTGCAGAAGCTGCGACTAAGCCCAAGCCCAAGGAAGAAAAGAAGGGCTTCTTCAGCCGCTTCTTCGGCCTCTAGGCTTCATCCCGAGCACCTGTCAGTGGCTACCCGGTATGCACCGGGTAGCCACTTTCTCGTAGCGCCGCTGACTCACATTCCCCGTGAGCGGTAGAAGTCCCTACCTAACGCAGAACCCACACACCACCGAGAGAAGCACGAGGAACGCAACGGTGAGCACAGCCAAAAATGAGCAGGTAGTAGGCGGTCTCTACGCCTTTTTCTGCTACCTGATCTGGGGGCTTTTCCCCCTCTACTTCATGCTGACAGCCCCAGCCACTCCCCTAGAGATCGTGGCGGGCCGCGTGCTGTTTTCGCTGGTCTTCTGTTTAGCCCTGCTCCCGCTCACCCGGCAGGTCAAAAACCTGCTGACGGTGCTAGGCAACCTGCGCCAGGTCGGCCTTCTACTGGTCGCTAGCTTGCTTATCTTCGGCAACTGGCTGCTCTACGTCATTGCCACCACCAGTAACAACGTCATGGAAGCCTCCCTGGGCTACTACATCAACCCCATTGTCTCGGTCGCCCTAGGCGTCGTCTTCCTGGGTGAGCGCCTGCGCCCCCTCCAGTGGGCCGGTATCGGTGTTGCTGCGCTCGCGGTGCTGGTGATGGTGGTCTTTTACGGCTCAGTCCCTTGGCTGGGCCTGGGGTTGGCTTTCACTTTCGGCTTCTACGGGCTGGTCAAGAAACGGATTGGGGCGGTGCCGGCCCTGGTATCTCTGACCATGGAGACCCTGCTCCTGACCCCTCTGGCAGCTGTACTGATGTGGTACTTTGCGCACAGCGGTCAGCTTACCCTGCTGACAGAAGGCCCAGCCCATTTCTGGATTCTGGTAGCCAGCGGCGTCCTCACGGCGGTGCCCCTGCTTCTCTTTGCGGGAGCCGCTACCCGCGTCCCGCTCTCTGTGCTGGGCATGGTGCAGTATGTTGGCCCTACCCTGCAATTCCTCGTTGCCCTGTTCGTGACCCAGGAACACCTCTCAGCAGGCCGCTGGGCAGGCTTCGTGCTGGTGTGGGTCGCCGCGGCCTTCTTCATCACCGACTCCCTGCTCACCCAGCGCAGGGCACGAACCCGCATGCCGTCCGCCGAGGTTCCCTCCCCCGACACCAACACAGGTATGCTGCCCCAGATCAAGAACGACTAGGCAAGGCCCAAGTCGGCTGAGACAGCCCCACAGAAAAACAAGCACATAAAAGCAGCCCAGGCCCGCAATCAAGGGGTCTGGGCTGCTTTTATGCTCTGGCGGTGCTGAACCTACCGGGCTGATTCTACGGGGCTAAATCTACTGGGCGGTGGGGTTGAGCACGCGGGAGAGGAAGAGCTGGGTGCGCTCGTGCTGGGGGTTGCCGATGACGGCGTCGGAGGGGCCCTCTTCGACGACCACGCCGCCGTCCATGAAGACCACGCGGTCAGCCACATCGCGGGCGAAAGCCATCTCGTGGGTTACCACGATCATGGTCATACCCTCGGCGGCAAGCTGGCGCATGATGGAGAGCACGTCGCCCACGGTCTCGGGGTCAAGAGCACTGGTGGGCTCGTCAAAGAGCATGAGGGCGGGGTTCATGGAGAGGGCACGGGCGATAGCGACGCGCTGCTGCTGGCCGCCGGAAAGCTGGTCGGGGTGGCGGGCTGCCTTATCAGCTAGGCCTACCTTTTCGAGGTTGGCCAGGGCGATTTCTTTGGCTTCGGCTTTAGAGCGCTTGAGCACCTTGACCTGGGCAACGGTGCAGTTTTCGAGCACGGTCAGGTGGGGAAAGAGGTTGAACTGCTGAAAAACCATACCCACGGAGCGGCGCATGGCGTCGATATCAACATCGGGGTCGGTTACCGAGTGACCGGCCACCTCGATGCTGCCGGAGTTAGGGGTTTCGAGCAGGTTGACGCAGCGGAGCAGGGTGGACTTACCCGAGCCGGAGGGGCCGATCAGGCAGACGACCTCGCCGGGGGCTACCGACATGTCGATGCCCTTGAGCACTTTGACGTCGCCGTAGGACTTATGCAGGTTGGTAATGGTGACGGACGCTGGTGCGGTCTGAAGAGTCATGGCTGGTTCTTCCTGGGGTAGGTGGGTGCTTTACTTGCGGGAGCGGGCCTTGGCGCGCTTTTCGAAGTGGCGGGCAAGGAAGCCCAGCGGGACGGTAATAATCAGGTAGCAGGCGCCTGCCAGGACGAGCGGGGTGAGGCCCGCGCCGGAACCCGAAATGCCTTCACGGCCGAACTTGGTCAGTTCGTACTGGGCTACCGACATACCGAGCAGGTAGACCAGGGAGGAGTCCTTGGTCAGCAGGATAATCTCGTTGGTGAGCGGGGGCAGGACGATGCGGAAGGCCTGAGGGATGATGACGGTGACCATGGCGCGGGTGTGGCTCATACCGAGTGAACGAGCTGCCTCGTACTGGCCCTTGGGCACAGCTTCCAGGCCGGCGCGCAGTACCTCACCGATGTAGGCAGCCGACACCATACCCAGGGCCAGCATGACGGTGACGTAGTTGTTCAGGCGCAGGCCGAAGGCCAGGGGGATGCCGTAACCGAAGGCAATAAAGACCAGCAGCGCGGGCAGACCGCGGAAGAGCTCGATGTAGAGCGAAGCTAGCCAGCGGTAGGGGGCAACCGATGAAATCTTCATCAGTGCCAGCAGAACACCGCCAGCCAGGCCCACCACGAAGCCTAGGGCCGTGTAAATCAGGGTGTTCTTGAGGGCAACGGTGATGATGTTGGGGAACTGCTGGGCAATAATCTCAGGGTTAAAGGCCTTATCGCGCAGGGTTCCCCAGTCAGCGACAAGAATAACGACGAGTGCGATGATAGCCAGCAGGGCGTACTGGGCGTAGCGGGCGTAGGTTTGTTTCTGCCGGGTCGACAGTGCCATGGGTGGTCTTCCTTTTGTTCCCCGGTTGCCCGGGATCATATCGGCGAAGGACGGGAGATAAACGGGTGAGGGGTAGGCTGCGTCTGCGCTAGCCTACCCCCGTTGGTGAGCTTGGGTTTATGCTACTACCCGTTATCCGTGATTACTGGGATACGCCCAGGTATTTTTCGCGCAGGTCTGCCAGACGGCCGTCCTCTTCCATCTTCTTGAGGGTGGCGTTGGCGGAGTCAAGCAGGGCGGTGTTCTCGGTCGCTACGGCACCGGCAATCTGCTCGCCAGTCTCGATTTCCTGGACTACAGAGAGGGATGAGTCAGAGGTCAGCATCTCAGACAGCACCGTGATGTTACCGACGATGGCATCGACCTGGCCGGTCTGTAGTGCCTGCAGGAGCAGGCCGTTGTCTTCGTACTGAACAGTGTTAGCGCCGGCGTCCTGGGCGTACTTTTCGCCACTGGTAGCCTGCTGTACGCCGATGTTACGGCCGGAGAGGTCAGCGTCGCTCTTGATGTCGGAGCCAGCGGGAACCAGGATCGCCAGGTTGTCGTCGACGTAGGAGTCGGTGAAGTTCATGACGGTCTTGCGCTCATCGGTGATAGTGATGCCAGACAGGGCAATGTCGCACTGCTTGGAAGAAAGGGCTACACCGGACTGGATGCCCTCGAAGCTGGTAGTGAACATTTCGGCTTCGACGCCCAGGTCTGAGGCGATAGCTGCTGCGATATCGGCGTCCAAACCAACAATCTTGCCGTTTTCTTCGTATTCGAAAGGAGCGTAGGGAGGGTTGGTGCAGACGGTCAGCTTGCCCTCTGAAATCAGGGAAACGCCTGACTCGGTGGTGGTACCGGTGCTAGAGGAGCCACAGGCGGTGAGCATCAGGGCGGCTGCTGCGAGAGCGAAGGGGGCCTTCTTCATGGTGTACCTCGTATCTAAAACTGTGTAGGTGCGATGTGCTTTGAGCTTTATTCTGCCCCGCTATGCGTAAAAATGCAAACCTATGCATGAATATTCATTATGAATTTTTTACACACCCCCAAGGTGAGCTTTAGACACAAACATGACAAAATAGGCAGGGTGAACCGAGCAGACCTTAACAAAAAGACCACCGACATCTCCTCCATGTTCGATCAGGTAGCCGAACGCTACGACCTGATGAACGGCATCATGTCGCTGGGCCAACACATCTACTGGCGCAAGCAGACCGTTGCTGCGGTCGACGCCCACCCCGGCCAGAAGGTCCTTGACGTCGCCGCCGGAACCGGCACCTCGTCCGAGCCCTTCGCCGACGCCGGTGTTAAGGTCATCGCTGCCGACCTCTCCGAGGGCATGCTAGCCGTAGGCCGCCGCCGTCGCCCCGACATCGAGTTCGTGCAGGCGGACGTCACCGCCCTTCCCTTTGCCGACGAAGAGTTTGACGCCGTCACCATGAGCTACGGCCTGCGCAACGTCGCCGACTACCCCCAGGCCCTGCGCGAGCTCTACCGCGTGACCAAGCCCGGCGGACGCATCGTCATCAACGAGTTCTCCACCCCCACCTTCGCCCCCTTCCGCGCCATCTACCGCAACTACATCATGAAGCTGATTCCACCGATTGCGCGCAAGGTCTCTTCTAACCCCGAAAGCTACGAATACCTGGCCGAGTCCATTCTTGCCTGGCCCGCCCAGGACGAGCTGGCCCGCCACTTCACCGAAGCAGGCTGGCAGAACGTTCAGTACAAGAACCTGACCGGAGGCATCGTAGCCCTGCACCGCGCTTATAAGCCCGAGCAGTAAACCCGGTAGACTTACACCAGCAGCTTGCCGCGGCTCTGGGCCGCAGCCACCCACCGAAGAAATGTGAAAGACACCGTGACTGAACCCACCAGCTCCCCTATGAGCGTTGAAGCGCTCATGCCCGAAGCTGACTTCAACCTGCCCAAGGGGTTTGAACTCATTGCGCAGGACGCTGAACTCGGCCCCAAGATTCTTGAGGCCCTTTCTGAGGTTGAGCAGCGCCTAGAACGCGCGGTTGCCCAGACCAACCACCTGGCAGACGTAGCCTCCCGCCACCTGCTTTCTGCCGGTGGCAAGCGGGTGCGCCCCCTGCTCACCCTGTTGGCAGCAGAGGCCGGTGGTGGCATCAACGACCGGGTCATCGACGCAGCTGTTGTCGTTGAGCTGACCCACCTGGCCACCCTCTACCACGACGACGTTATGGACGACGCCCCCAAGCGCCGCGGTGTAGATACCGCCCAGAACATCTGGGGCAACTCGGTCGCCATTCTGACCGGCGACCTCATCTTCTCCCGCGCCTCCCTGATTGTTTCCGAACTGGGTGGCCGCGCTCTAGCTGTGCAGGCCCAGACCTTTGAACGCCTGGTACTGGGTCAGCTCTTTGAAACCACCGGCCCCGAGAAGAACGAAGACATTCTCAGCCACTACATTAAGGTCATCGAGGGCAAGACCGGCTCCCTCATCGCGGCAGCCGGCTCCTACGGCACTATCCTGTCGGATTCCCCCGAGGCAACCGTGCAGATGCTGGCCCGCTACGGCGAGCTGGTAGGCGTGGCCTTCCAGCTGGCCGATGACGTCATCGACGTCACCAGCTCGGGTGCGGCATCCGGCAAGACCCCCGGCACCGACCTGCGCGAGGGCGTCCCCACCCTGCCCACCATCCTGCTCGACCGGGCTGCCGCAACCGGCGACCTGGAAGCCCAGCACGTCCAGCAGCTGATTCAGGGCGACCTGACCAGCGACGAGGCTCTAGCCGAGGCCGTTGCAGCGCTTTCGGCCCACCCGGCCACCACTGAAGCCTGGAAGATTGCCTACCAATGGGCTGATGACGCTATTGCGGCCATCGAGCCCCTGCCCGACTCAGTGGTCAAGGAGGCCCTCAAGTCCTTCGCTCACGCCGTCGTCCACCGCGACGCCTAGAGCTACTCCCGGCGGGAAACCGCCGGGATTTTTTTACCCAATTTTCTATCCACTATTTGAGATTTATTTATCACTTGCTAGCCTGAACCCACATACTACAAAAGATTCATTCACACTTAGCCCTGCGGAGGACTACTCACATGAGTTCAAACCCCACCTCGGCGCCCAAGAAACGCGAAGGCTTCTCAAGCCGCAAGGTCTTTATCTTTGCAGCTATCGGTTCAGCCGTTGGCCTCGGTAACATCTGGCGCTTCCCCTACGTCGCCTACGATAACGGCGGCGGCGCCTTCATGATTCCCTACCTGGTCGCCCTGCTGACCGCGGGTCTGCCCTTCCTCTTCTTTGACTACGTCATCGGTCACCGCGCCCGCGCGTCCTCTCCCCTGGCCTTCCGCCGCCTGAACCGCAAAACCGAGTTCATCGGCTGGTGGCACATGGGCATCAACTTCATCATCGCTATCTACTACGCAGCGATCCTCGCCTGGGCCGCCCGCTACTTCATCTACTCCTTCACCCACGCCTGGGGCGACGACCCGCAGACCTTCTTCTTCGCGGACGTCCTGCAGCTGGCTGACCCCGTAGCCCTCACCTTCGATTTCGTGCCCGGCATCCTCTACCCCCTGATCGGCATCTGGGTGCTTCTGGCCCTCATCATGTCCCTGGGCGTGCAGAAGGGCGTGGGCCTGGCTAACGTCTTCTTCATCCCCGTGCTGGTCATCATGTTCCTGGTCATGGTCGGCTACTCACTTACCCTGGACGGCGCAATGACCGGCCTCGATGCCCTCTTCACCCCCGACTGGGCCGCTCTGACCGAGCCCGGTGTCTGGGTTGCAGCCTACGGCCAGATCTTCTTCTCCCTGTCCATCGGCTTCGGCATCATGATCACCTACGCCTCCTACCTGAAGAACAAGACCAACCTGACCGGCTCCGGCGCGGTTGTGGGCTTCGCTAACTCCTCCTTCGAGCTGCTGGCCGGTATCGGCGTCTTCGCAGCCCTGGGCTTCATGGCAACCGCCGCTGGCACCCAGGTCTCCGAGGTAGCAACCTCAGGTATTGGCCTGGCCTTCATCGCCTTCCCCACCATCATCTCCCAGGCCCCCGGCGGCACCCTGATCGGTGTGCTCTTCTTCGGCTCCCTGCTCTTTGCAGGCTTCACCTCCATGATCTCCATCGTCGAGGTTATCGTTGCCGGTGTTGAAGACAAGTTCAACCTGGGCCGTGTGCGCTCCACCCTGCTGGTCATCGCCCCCATCGCGGTAATCTCAACCCTGCTCATGGCCACCACCTCCGGCCTCTACGTCCTGGATATCCTGGATAACTTCGTCAACCAGTTCGGCATCCTCGCCGCAGGCCTGGTCTCCATCTTCGTAGTTGCCTACCTGCTACGCGCCCTGCCGATCTTCCGCGACCACCTCAACGAGCGTTCGTCCTGGAAGATGGGCAAGCTCTGGATGTTCCTGCTGGCAGGCATCACCCCCGTCATCCTGGGCTACTCCCTGATCAACACCTTCATCGACCTGATCAACGAACCCTACGAGGGCTACCCCGACCAGATGCTCAACATCTTCGGCTGGGGCATGGTCATCACCCTTCTGGTTGTAGCTATCATCATCTCCATGCTGCCCTGGTCTAAGACCTCACGCGCAGCCCTGACTCCCCCGGCTCCCCCGGTTGCAGGCGGCAAGGTCGTTCACGGACACGTAGACACCACCGCGCAGTCGGCAGCCCAGTCAGCCACCGAAAAGGAAGGTGCCTAGCATGAGCTCCATCGCCATCGTTATGCTGATTGTCTCTATCGCCTTGATCTGGGGCGGCCTGGGCCTGGCCCTGATTCATCTCTCCCGCAACCCCGATGATTCGGTGAGCGAGGTAGAGTCCGACGAAACCGCTATCCCCTGGGCCGCCGAAACCGCCCAGAAGTAACCCGGCTCCCCGCAGAGAAAAGCCCCTCCACACGCAGGTGTGGAGGGGCTCTTACGTTACGATTCAGCGCAGACGGGCGCCTGCAGGCTCGTAGCGAAGCTGCTGGCACCGGGGCTGGCGTGAATCGCTTGTGAGCGTCAGCGAACCAGCGAGAGGGTCGGCAGCGAGCATGAGCCTGCGGGCGCCCGAGCCCCGCCACTGCTCGAAGACCCTACGGCCGCACCACCCTGACGCTGATTCCGTTCTCGCCCCAGGCTGCTGCGAGTTCTTCGAGCTGTGCAGTGTGCGGGGTGGTGAAGAAGCGGCGGACGGCCGGGGCGAATTTCTCGTGCTGGGCTAGTTGGCCGTGTTCCAGGGTTGAGAAGATTCCGCCGCCCCGGTCGTCGTAGACCAGCACGTCGAGGTTGGGTTTGCGTTCGAGGGGGCCGATGTTGAGGGAGCCGGTGTCGTGTAGGAAGGTGAGGTCCCCGACGAGCACGCGCACCGGGCGGTTGAGGGCCAGGGAGATTCCGGACGCGGTGGCGATGGTGCCGTCGATGCCGGCTAGGCCGCGGTTGGCAAAGACCAGGGGTGAGGCTGCCAGGGAGGGGGCGATAAGGTCAAGGTCGCGGATGAGGTTGGATGAGCCCACCATCAGCACAGCGTCATCGTCTAGGCAGCCCCGCCAGGTGGTGTCGGCGAGAGAGTAACCTGCGGTGCGGTCGGCTGAGCTCGCCCCGGGTTGGGCGTTCAGGGTGTAGGCGCCTGCCCGGTAGTCGGCGACCTGCTGGTTCAGTTCCCGGGCTAGTTCCTGCCCGGCTTCGCTCCAGCTGGTCGTCCAGTCGTGGCCGTCCTCGGTGGTAGCTCCCCGACCTGTGCCTGCGAAGTCGGCCAGTTCAGCCAGGGTCGCGATCTCCCGCAGGTCAAGGGCCCCGGGCTCATACCAGGGGGCAGGTGAGGGGGCGTAGAGGGTGCGTTCTACCGCGGAGTTGGTCAGCAGGGTGGCAACCGGCCGGGAGAGGGTGGGGTGACCGAAGATAACGGCCCGCTCAATCTGCTGCCCCAGGTGCCCTGCCAGTACCTGCCGGTAGGCGGGCACAGCCAGGGGTGAGAAGCGGGCGTTCGATGAGGGTTCGGCCAGCAGGGGTAGACCCTGCTGCTGGGCAAAGGCCTGGGCGATAGGCCCTGCCCCGTCACCGGCCACCACGACGGTACGGCGGGTGGTACCGGCGCCGTCCGTCCGCCCAGCCCCCTTGCCAGTTCCTGCGCGTAGCCAGCTAGCTGCGCTGGGGTCAGCCGGGGGTAGTGGGGTGGCAGGTGCCGGTGGGTTTTCGGCCAGCGAGCGCGCCCACCGTTCTAGGATCTGCTGGTCTAGAGGGTTGGGGGTAAGCGGGGTGTCAAGGGCCAGGTTGATCTGGACGGGGCCCCGCGGGGTGCTTGAGGGAACGTCCCAGTTATCTGCTGAACGCCCGGTCAGTGCAGCGAGCGCCGCGTTGAGTTGGGCGCTCTGGGAGTCTGCGGGGTCGGCTGTGTAGTTTTCGAGGGTGCAGGACGCCCGTGTGTGGGCGGGAGCAATCGCTTGCTGGTCGGTGGTTTGGTTGGCACCGGTGCCCTGGAGCCGGGCAGGGCGGTCGGCCGAGAGCAGGGCCAGGGGTGCGCCAGCGTGGTAGGCCTCCATGAGGGCCGGGAGGCACTCGCCCACGGCGGTGCCGCTGGTGGTGACCATGCCGACCGGATGGCCGCTGGCCTTGGCCAGCCCCAAGGCGGTGAAGGCGGCACTGCGCTCGTCGATACGCACGTGGGCCTCTAGTACCCCGGCCTGGTCCAGGGCTGCTAGGGCGTAGGCCAGGGGGGCGGAGCGTGAGCCCGGGGCTAGCACGACATGGCGCATGCCTGCCCGTACCAGGGTATCGAGCACAGAAATTGCGGTC
The DNA here is from genome assembly GCF_053548195.1 of Rothia sp. 11254D007BW. NCBI lineage: Bacteria > Bacillati > Actinomycetota > Actinomycetes > Micrococcales > Micrococcaceae > Rothia > Rothia sp. 11254D007BW. The sequence goes on along the minus strand of NZ_JBPWPK010000001.1, from coordinate 2,342,873 downwards.
ACGAATGAGGGGGAAGGTGCATCAGTCACCCCACCAGTTTACTCGCTGCGCTCAGCGCTGGGGCCAGTCCGGTTTCCCGCCAAGACCTTCTCGGAGGCAGAGCAGGGCAGGCTTCGGTGGGCTAGGGCGGGCCCTAAGCTGCCGCCTGGTCTAATATGCGGTAGCAGGCCTCGATACGGCGATGCCACCAGACGGTGCGTTCGGGGCTGGCTGCTGCCTCTTCGAGGAGCCGGGGGTCAGGGGCGATATCGCGCAGGGGCAGGTAGCCGTCTCGGGCTACGAGGGGGCTGGGGGTGACGTCCTGAGCCAGGAGGGAGACCGTGCCCAGCCCGCACCCGTAGGGCAGCTGGGGCAGGGCAGCGGCTAGAGCCGCGCCGGTACGAATACCCACCGAACTTTCAAGAGCCGATGAGACAACCGCAGGTAGGGCGGCCTGCTCCACTAGCTCTAAGGCCCGTCTGACTCCTCCCAGAGGTGCGGCCTTAATAATCATCAGGTCAGCTGCTCCCAGACGGGCGACCCGTAACGGGTCATCGGCCTTACGCACAGCCTCATCGGCGGCGATCAGCAGAGGGTTACCCCGGACCCGCAGTGCCTCGCGCACCCGGGCTAGGCCCTCGATACCCGGAACAGGCTGCTCGGCGTAAAGCAGGTCGTAGTCAGCCAGCTCGGTCAGGGCGCGGACGGCCTGGCCCTCCTCCCAGCCGCCGTTGGCGTCAATCTTCAGGCGAGCCCCGGGGCAGGCCGCGCGGACGGCCGCTACCCGGGCCAGGTCCTGGGCCAGGGATTCTTCAAAGGGCAGCCCGGCCTCAGCCACCTTGATTTTGATTTCCCGCACCTGCCCCTGGTAGCGGGTTAGCACGTCCTCTACCGCCTGAGCAGGCACCGCTGGAACCGTGGCATTGAGGGGAATACTGGTGCGCAGTGGTTGCGGGTAGGGCAGCCAGGCCGCCTCGATAGCGCAGGCTAGCCAAGCGGATGCCTCCACGGGCTCATATTCGAGGAAGGGGGCAAACTCGCCCCATCCTTCCGGCCCCTGAATCAGAGCGGTTTCACGTAGGCTGACACCGCGGAACTTCACCCGCATAGGCAGGGCTACTACACGGGTCGCCGACAAGATTTCTTCAAGCGGGGGCAGGGGAACGTTAAGGGGCAGGGCGCTAGCTGTCATACTTTCTAATCTACTCTTCTACCGCTTCTGCGGGGCTGTGTTCAGGTGCTCGCGCAACATTAGGGGTTCTCTCAGGAAAGTCCCATGTGAGTTTGCCACAATAGCACTACAGGCTGAGCCTGTTAGCTCTTAGCAGGGTCTAGGGCTGAAATAGCAGGTACAGCTTGGTAGGCTCGTTGAGGTGTCTACACGCAGCAGAAAGGTCTTTGGGGATAACTGTGAGTTTTGAGAAGCGCGATTCTAACGCTGTTTCTGGCACACCCGACGATGCCACCGAGGTGCTAACGCCCCAGACCTATAACGACCGCACGGTTGCCCTACCGACCAGCCCCGGTGACGACGCCACCGAGATGCTTCCTGCTTCTCGGGCACGGGCTACTTTTACAGATGATGACGCCACCGTGGTACTCCCTGCCGCGCCTTCTGCGCCCCAGGGCGAGGTTCTGAAAGCTAAGCTCCAGGCCGGTACCGCCAGTGGCCTGGCGGCAGCTAAAACCGGTTTTGCCGCCGCGCAGGCAGCGGCCCAGGAGGCAGCGCACCGGGTCAAGAAGGAACGTGCCGCCCGGGCGGCGAGCAAGGCCCGCGCCCAAGCGGCGGCCCCGCGTCCGGACGCAGTCAGCGCCCACCGGGCGCCACAGGCTAGCTACGGGGCCCCTGCCGCTGCTCAGCAAGGACGCCCCCGCCCCGGCCACCCGGCGCAGGGCTACGGCCAGGCGCCCTACAGCAGCCAGGCTCACTCAGGGGAGTACTCCCCCTCGGGCCGGTTGCATATGCTCACTCCCTCGCATATTCGGCAGACTCGCCCCTCGCTCTGGACGCTGATCCAGCACTTCTTTGCGGCAGGAACCCTCTTCTGCCTTCTGGTGGCAGCCTTTGTTTTCTTTATTACAACGTCAACCGGCCAGGAGCTCGACGAGATTTCCTTCCAGGAGTTCTCCTACCAGTTCATGACCTACACTGAGCAGACCTCTACCCTGCTCGACTTCATTCCCACCGCCGCCGGTATTACCGCGGCTATCGGCATTCTCTTTGTGCTGCTGTGGAAGCACCGCTTTGTGCCCGCCCTGGTGGGTGTGGCCATTGCCGCCGGTGCTAACCTGACCACCCAGCTGCTGAAGAACTACATCATCGTCAAGCCCAACCTGGGTATTCAGGAGGCCCTGGGCAACTCAGCGCCGTCCGGTCACACGACCTTTGCGGCGGCTGCGGGCCTGGCCCTCTTCCTGGCCTCTCCCAAGCGCTTCCGCCCCACCGTGGCCCTGATTAGCATGGTCTTTACGGTAGCGGCCGGTTACTCCACCGTGGTCAATGGCTGGCACCGCCCAGCCGATGTGGTCACAGCTATTCTGGTCACCGGTCTCTGGGGCGTATTAGGGCTCGTGATTCTGCGTTTCATGCGATCAGAGGAACTCGATATGAGCGATACCCAGCGATCAGGGCTGATCCTGGTTCCCCTGCTTTCTATCTCGGGGTTCTTCTCGGGCTTCTGCGCCCTAGCCCTCTACTGGGTTACCTACACCAACCCGATTCCCGGCTCTGCCTTTATGGCAGCTATCTGTCTCATCGGGGCGGTAGCGGCTCTAACCACCAGCACGCAGATTGCCCTGCTACGCCCCCAGAATAAGAAGCGCAGCGCCTACCGGAAGGTCTGGGCTTACTAATACAGACTGGATTCAGTTTAAAGACAAGAGCTACCCGGCATTGAGCTGGGTAGCTCTTTCTGTCTCGCGCCTAAGCTTCTGAGCAAATCGTGCGAGGTGCTTCTAACCCTGCCCCAGGGTAATGGGGCCGGTCAGGCCAGAGGCAGCATCCCCCTCAAACGTGACGGTCGAGAGCCCCTGCCCCTCAGCCTCACGGGCTTCAAGCTTCGTGAGACGGTCGAGCAGAATTCGGGTGGATCCCCCCGAATAGGGTAGCTGGTACATGGAGGCTGTCGTTGCCCCCTTGACCTTCTTCAGGGCAGAGTCAGCAATTTTCTGTACGGCGTCTTCCATGGTGTCGGCCATACGCTCGATGAAGGAACTCTCCACCGGGGTGCCGTGCCCGGGAACGAAGATGCGGTAGCGGTCGAGCCCTGCCAGGGTGCGTAGGGTGCTAACCCACAGTTCGGGGTAGGAGTCGTCGAAGGCGGGGTCTGAGCCCTGCTCGATGATGTCACCGGCGAACAGGACGTCGTCTACCCCTACCAGCACGTCGCCGTCGGTGTGGGCCAGGCCCAGGTACATGAGGGTCACGGCCCGCTGGCCCAGTTCTACGCGGGTAAAGGCCGGACGGGTACCGTCGCCGGGCAAGAACCGGGTGGGTACAACAAGCTGAGTGTTAGGGCCAGCCTGGTGGGCCATCTCGGGTTCTAGCACCTCAACGTAAAGACGCTGGCGGTCGCCGTAGCTTTCGATAGCGCGGGCGGCGCGGGGGTGGGCCCAGATGTCGGTGACTCCGTCAGCTGCGAACACGGCGTTGCCCATGAAGCGGTCGAAGTGCGCATGGGTGTTGACCGCAACCAGAGGAAGCTCGGTGACCCGTCGCACGGCTCTCAGGATCTCGGCTCCCTGACGGGGCCCGGCGCCGGTGTCAACCACCATAGCCTTCTCTGCGCCCACAATCAGACCGGAGTTAAGACGGTAGTTATCCGTTGAGATCTGATAGATACCATCGGCAATTTCAAGAGTTCTAGCCATACTCTCTAAGGTACTTGAAATAAAAGGTGCCTACCGTGTTTACGAGTGGCTAAGCAGTTATTTCTCACCACACTGCCCTTCTTTAACGGTGTTACGCAGGTTGAGCGCAATCTTATGTCATAAAAAGATGTATCACCTTAGCTACCAGCTCATCAGGGGTAGCTGCCCTCAACCCGCTAGCTTCCCCTGGGCACTAGACTAGTGGGGTGATGTCTATCAAAACCGCTCCTGTTCCCGTTCCCTGCGGCCGTTATGCGCCTTCCCCTTCCGGTGACCTGCACCTGGGCAACCTACGCACCGCCCTACTGGCCTGGATGATGGCCCGTACCGCGGGAGGCCGTTTTGTGATGCGGGTGGAGGATTTAGACCGGGTCAAGAAGGGGGCGGCAGAGCGTCAGCTGGCCGACCTTGCCGCCCTGGGCATCGACTGGGACGGGGAGGTGCTCTACCAGTCCACCCGCCTAGATGCCTACGCGGACGCCCTTAACCGTCTGTGCGAGGCCGGGCTAGTTTACGAGTGCTACTGCACCCGCAAAGAAATTCAGGAGGCCTCCAGTGCCCCGCACGGCGCCCCCGGCGCCTACCCCGGCACCTGCCGCAACCTCACCGAGGCAGAAAGGGCTGAGCGCAGGCAGCTGAGGCCGGCGTCCTTGCGCCTCAAAGCCCAGGTGAGCAAATGGACTGTCACCGACCGTTTCGCCGGGGAATACACCGACGCTGTCGACGATTTTGTGCTGGTGCGGGCCGACGGGGTCTACGCCTACAACCTGGTGTGTGTGGTCGATGACGACTACCAGGGGGTCACTGAGGTGGTGCGCGGCGACGACCTGCTGCCCTCGGCTCCCCGCCAGGCCTATCTAGCGCACCTGCTGGGGTTGCAGGTGCCTGTCTACGCTCATGTCCCCCTGACTCTCAACACCGAGGGCAAGCGCCTGGCTAAACGGGACGGGGCCGTGACCCTTGCTGAGCTCACCGCCGCCGGGGTCAGCACCGACCACATCATGCGCATGATTGCTGCCTCTATTCCGCTGCCCCCGCTCACCGGGGCGAGCGCTGGCGAAAGCGGCCCCCACCTGCCCGAAACCGCCGCTGAGATGCTCTCTGTCTTTAGCCCAGACCGTATCAAGCAGGCCCCCTGGACGGTGGTAGACCCGCTGCTCGAAAGCACCTGCGGGCTTTAGGAGGCGCTGTGAACCTCGCTGACCGCATACCGGCCGAACGCCGGGGCACCGCTGCCCTGCTTCTAATCCTCACTGGTTCCCTGGGTATTCAGATTTCAGCTGCGATTGTCTCGGTGCTCTTTGCTAGCGTTGGCCCCACCCAGGTCGCCGCCCTGCGTGCCCTGATTGCCGCCATAGTCCTGTGGGCGCTGGTGCGTCCTAACCCCCTTGCCCTGCGGCGGCGGGACCTTCCCCAGGTGCTGGTCTACGGGCTGGTGCTGACCCTGATGAGCGTCTGTTTCTACAATGCGGTGCACCATATTCCTTTGGGCGTGGCGGTGACCTTTGAATACCTGGGTGCCTTTGTGGTGGCCCTGCTCGGTGTGCGGCGCCTGCGCGACGGGCTCATCGCCTTTTTCGCTCTGGCCGGGGTTGTGATGATTGCCGGGCCTACACTCGCGGGGGACGCCCACCCTATCGGCTTTATCTGGGCCCTCGGGTCAGCCGCCTCGATGGCCGGCTACACCATTTTCTCGGCCCGCATGGGTTCAGCGTCCGCCGCGACCAGCGGCCTGCGCGGCACCACCATGTCGCTGGCTTTTTCGGCCCTCATCCAGCTGCCCCTGTCAGTGCCCGCTATGGCGGGGCTGGACGCGGACGCCTGGTTCAAGCTGGCGCTCTCCGCCATCGTGGGCGTAGCCCTGGCCTATTCTGCCGATAACATCGCCGGGCAGCTGACCAGCGCCGCCGTCATCGGGGTGCTCTTCTCCATCGACCCCGTGGTAGGGGCCATCGTGGGCACCTTCATGCTGGGTGAAGTGCTCTCTGCCTGGTCCTACCTGGGCATTGTGCTCATCGCCGCCTCCGGCGCCTACATCGTCTGGCGCACCAACAGGTCAGCCATCGCGGTAACACTGCATACATCGGCCCTACCCGTGATAGATCCACGCTCACAGAAGCACTCTTAAGAAAAGCTCACCGTTTTTGTACGAAGATTCTAAATAGCTTCAGGCGGTGAGATAGTGTCACCCAGACCCTCAGGGTGTAAGCTAACGCACAGACCAAAACGTGTGCCTCAGCAAATACCTCAAGTAATCTAAACAGGATACTTTAGAGAAACTGCACATAAGGGAAGGTGCGCCGACGCACCCACCCCAGCCCGCACGTCCTCGCCTACAACCCAAGGGGAGCTCATGAGCAACACCACCTACCAGCTGATAGCCCTGGCTATCTACTTCACCGCCATGGTCGGCATCGGCATCTGGGCCAAGTCCAAGAACAACAACCTCGACGACTACGTACTCGGCGGGCGCTCCCTCTCCCCCACCGCAGCGGCCCTGTCAGCGGGTGCCTCAGACATGTCGGGCTGGCTCCTCATGGGCCTACCCGGCGCCCTCTACATCACCGGCCTGGCTGAAGCCTGGATTGCCATCGGCCTAACTGCCGGCGCCTGGCTTAACTGGAAGTTCGTAGCACCCCGCCTGCGCGCCTATACAGAGGTCTCCCGCAACTCGGTGACCGTCCCTTCCTTCTTCCACAACCGCCTGCGCGACCCCCGCGGCATCATCCGCATCTTCGCTGCCCTGGTCATCCTGATTTTCTTCACCTTCTATGTCTCTTCCGGTATGGTCGCCGGGGGTGTCTTCTTCCAGTCCTCATTCGGCGGTAACTACCACACCGGCATGCTGCTGGTCGCCGGCATCACCGTTGCCTACACCCTCTTCGGTGGCTTCCTGGGTGCAACCTACACCGACGTCGTCCAGGGCCTGCTCATGCTCACCGCCCTCATCGTCCTACCGATTATGGCCCTGGTTTACGTCGGCGGCTTCTCGGGCCTTGAAACCACCATCGAGTCCGTTAACCCCACCGCCCTCTCCTTCTTTGCGGGCACCACCGTGTTGGGCATTCTTTCCTCAGCTGCCTGGGGTCTAGGCTACTTCGGCCAGCCCCACATCATCGTGCGCTTCATGGGTCTACGCTCAGCCCAGGACGCCACCGCCGGCCGCCGCATCGGCATCACCTGGATGATCGCCACCCTGGTCGGTGCCATGAGCGCCGGTCTTATCGGTATCGCCTACTTTGCCCGCCACCCCGAAGCGACCCTGACCGACACCACCAATGCTGAGTCAGTCTTCCTGGATATGTCCCAGATTCTGCTCCACCCCCTACTGGCCGGGTTCGTGCTGGCAGCGGTGCTGGCGGCTATTATGTCGACCCTTTCTTCCCAGCTGATTGTCTGCTCATCTGCCCTGGCTGAAGACCTCTACAAGCTCACCAGCGGCGGCAAGGAACTCTCAGACGCCAAGGGCCTCTGGCTAGGCCGCGCGGGCGTGCTGGTTGTCTCTGTTATCGCAGGCCTGCTGGCCTGGAACCCCGACTCCTCTGTGCTCTCCCTGGTCTCCTTCGCTTGGGCTGGCTTCGGCGCAGCCTTCGGCCCCATCGTGATTCTCTCCCTCTACTGGCGCAAGCTCACCGCACTTGGCGCCGTCGCGGGTATGGTGGCAGGCACCATCACCGTCTTCGTCTGGGGCTACAACGAGGTGCTCTCGGGTTACATGTACGAGATTGTGCCCGGCTTCCTGGTCAACCTGCTCTTTGCCTACCTGGTGTCGGTTGCCACCTACAAGGGTGACTCCGCCACCGCCCGCGAAATCAACGAAGAGTTCGACCGCGCAGTGGAGCTCTCCCGCTAAGCTAGTTTCCGCTAGAACCGCCAGCCAAGGTCCTTCTTTTATCAGGACGCCGCACCCCGCTCCCCTGCCCCTCATGCAGGAAGCTGGGGGCGGCGTCCGTCCTTTCTTCCGCTGAATGGCGGCAAATCTCTGCTGAATGTAACCGAAAGCTTCATGTGCGTGTTCTTTGAACGCGCAGATGAAGTTTTCGGTTACGCACAAGGAACCAGCAGCGGGGACGCCCTGGGTAGACTGGTGGCTATGACTAACGAACTTCCTGCCAAGGTTTCTGATATTTTTGACCCCCGGGCCTGGCGCCTGGTCGAGGGCTTTGAAGACCTGACCGACATCACCTACCACCGACAGGTAGAACGCAACGAGGCCGGTGAGATTCTGCGCGACCTACCAACCGTGCGCATCGCCTTTGACCGGCCCGAGGTACGCAACGCCTTCCGCCCCCACACCGTCGATGAGCTCTACCGGGTGCTGGATCACGCCCGCATGACCTCCAACGTGGGTACCGTACTGCTGACCGGCAACGGCCCCTCAGCCAAGGACGGCGGCTGGGCCTTCTGCTCCGGCGGCGACCAGCGCATTCGCGGTCGTGACGGCTACCGCTACGCCGAGGGTGAGACCCGCGATTCCATCGACCCGGCCCGCGCAGGGCGCCTGCACATCCTGGAGGTTCAGCGCCTGATTCGTACCATGCCCAAGGTGGTTATTGCCCTGGTGTCGGGCTGGGCTGCCGGTGGCGGCCACTCCCTGCATGTGGTTGCTGACCTGACTATTGCGTCAGAAGAGTACGGCAAGTTTAAGCAGACCGACGCAACCGTTGGATCCTTTGACGCCGGCTATGGCTCTGCCCTGCTGGCCCGCCAGGTAGGCCAGAAGTTTGCCCGCGAGATTTTCTTCCTGGCCAAGGAGTATGACGCCCAGCGCATGTACGAAATGGGCGCTGTGAATGACGTAGTGCCCCACGCCGAGCTTGAGAAAAAGGGCCTGGAGTACGCAGCCCACATTGCCCGTCAGTCCCCGCAGGCGATTCGTATGCTCAAGTTCGCTTTCAACCTGCCGGACGACGGCATGGTCGGCCAGCAGGTCTTTGCCGGTGAGGCCACCCGCATGGCCTACATGACCGACGAAGCCGTCGAAGGCCGCGATGCTTTCCTTGAGAAGCGCGACCCCAACTGGGAGAACTACCCCTACTACTTCTAGCCGCCCACCGGCGTCCGCGCACCCGGCTCAGAGCCGCGCAGGCTAAGTGCCCACCCGACTCTCGTACTGCCCACCTTCTCTGTGGGCAGTACGAGAGTCGGGTGGGCTTTCGTTCCCTGAGCAAAAGAATAAGACGATACTTCCCCTGCAGCGTGCGGTATTCCAAAGGAAAAACATTAGCTCTTGAAGATACCGCCTCGCAAGCGTACAGTTTTCTGTACAGGAGGTTCTGATGAAAACTATGACCTACACCGAGTCCCGCGCCAATTACGCCCAAGTACTCGATATCGCAGTAGAAGACCTTGAAGAAGTCGTCATCACCAGGGCAGGGCACGAACCTGCCGTCATTCTTTCACTTGCCGAATACGAATCACTCAAAGAAACCGCTCACCTCTTACGTTCGCCTGCCAATGCCCGTAAGCTACTCGATGCAATCGACGAACTTGAAGCAGGTGGAGGCTCCAACCAGGCACTCCTCGAAGATTAGGCAACGGCGTGGAACTTATCTGGAGCAATCAGGCCTGGGAAGATTACCTGTGGTGGCAAAGGCAAGATCGCAAGGTTCTCAAAAGAATCAATACCCTACTCAAAGATATCCAACGCAACGGCAACGAAGGTATTGGCAAGCCAGAGGCCCTGCGCAACAACCTCTCCGGCTACTGGTCACGCAGAATTACCGAAGAACACCGGCTGGTCTACAAAATCGTGGGCAACTCTGTGCGCATTGCTGCGGTGAGGTACCACTACGAGTAGGACGCCCCACCCCGTCTTCTCCACGGAAGGTAGGGCGGGGCGTCCTTGCGTTCAGCTCGGGGCTAAGCCTCAGGGCCTGCCATGCGCCGGGCAGCTTTGCGGTTGTCAATGGCTCGTTCTTCGAATTCCAGCTCGATGATACGCAGCTTGTTCTTGCGGTGCCAGGTCAGCAGCACGTTAACCAGAAAGACCAGGAAAACCAGCATGAAGACCAGGTAGGCCAGGCCAATCACAGAAAGAACGGCTTCCCCAGTAGTGGGCACCAGCGGATTAGTAGCAAGTACAGTCATGATTAGGCTCCCTTGTCGGTGTTACCTGTGGCATTCTCACCCAAGCCCAGGCGCTTACGAATCACCCGAATCTCGGTCTTATTTTTCTTATGAAACCCCAGAAGCACTACAAAGAAGAGCACCAGCAGGGCCAGGTACAGTAACAAAAGTGCGATTTCTGCACCGGTTACTTCAAGCATGGGTTGGCTCCTATCTCGACCTTGAGAAGCAGAAGGTGTTACCTACAAGATTACCAAGTAGGCATACTATTTGGCAATAATCACCAGGCGTAGACTAAAAAGAGCCATGACACTAGATTCCCTTACCCCGCTCCCTGCACCCGTCCTGCCCGAGCCGGGAGGCGCCGTCCGCGTCGGAGCAAATCAGCCCGCCAGCCCCGCCCAGCAGGTCACCGAAGCCCTGCACACCTTCAGCACCCGCTTTGCAGAGCTAGAGAGAGGGCAGGACGCACCCGCCCTGGTGGTCACGACCAGCGGCTCCACCGGTACCCCCAAGCAGACGGTACTCTCTACCTCAGCATTACGTGCTTCGGCTCAGGGCACAGAAACAGCCACTGGGACAAGCAGCGCCCAGTGGCTCCTGGCTCTGCCCCTGCAGTACGTTGCCGGGGCGCAGGTGGTGGCGAGGTCTGCCCTGGCAGGTACCGCCCCCGTCCTGACTGCTTCAGTCAGCGAGGGCACCCGCTTCACGGCCCAGGATTTCATCCGCTCCGCCGAAAAGCTCTCAGCCCCGCAACGGCTGGTCTCCCTGGTACCCACCCAGTTACACCGCCTGCTCGAAACCCCGGTGGGTGCCCTCCGCGAAGAAACCCTCGCGGCCCTGCGTTCTTTCTCCGCAATTCTGCTGGGCGGGGCACCGGCCAGCGCCGACCTCATCGCAACCGCCCGCGCCCTGGAGCTCCCCGTAGTGCGCACCTACGGGTCGGCCGAAACCGCCGGGGGCTGCGTCTACGAGGGCAAGCCGTTGCCGGGCGTCCGCGTGCAGATAGAAGCCGATGCCGCCGACCCGCAAGCCCCCGGACGCATCTGGCTGGGCGGGCCAACCATTGCCAGCGGTTACGCCAATGACCCTCAACGCACCGCCGCCCACTTCTTTGTAGACAGTCAGGGAACCCGCTGGTACCGCACCGACGATCTGGGCACCCAAGACCTGCGCACCGGAACCCTCACCGTAGCGGGCCGAGCCGACGACGTGCTGATTTCCGGCGGCATCAAAACCAGCGCGGCAGCCGTAGCTACCGCCCTCGAAAGCCACCCGGCCGTGCGCGAAGCCCTGGTGGCCGGGGTTCCAGATGCCCGCTGGGGTACCGCCATCACCGCCGCCGTCACCCTGGTGGCGGGCAACAGCGCACGCGCTTCTGAGCTTGCGGACGCCATCCCCCAGCTGGTGGCAAAAAAGCTGGGGACGGCGTCCGCCCCCAAACTCGTTAAGGTGCTCCCTGACATGCCGACTCTTCCCACCGGCAAGCCTGACCGGCGGGCCGTCCAGGCGCTCCTTGCAGAAGCCTGGAAAGCCCAGTCGGCAAACCGGGGTAGGTCACGCGGCCACTAGCGGGCGTCCACCGCTAAAAAGTGAGAGAATGGTGTGTATTTGTGGCGTAGCGACGCCACATCGAAACTTGGGTTGATAAGGAGCACAACAGTGGCAACGGTTGCACAGTGGATTGAAGGGGCGCGTCTGCGCACGCTCCCTTTGGCGGCAGCTCCTATCATTGCTGGTTCTGCGGCCGCCTACGAGGTGCACCAGTTCAAGCCCGGCCGCGCCCTACTGGCCTTCCTCGTGGCCTTCTTCTTGCAGGTGGGCGTCAACTACGCCAACGATTACTCCGATGGAATTAAGGGCACGGACGAGGTCCGCGTGGGCCCCCTGCGCCTGGTCGGCTCGGGCGTGGCCAAGCCCTCCCACGTGAAGATGGCAGCCTTTATCTGCTTTGGTCTGGCCGGCCTGAGCGGGCTGGCCCTGATTATGCTCTCGCAGCAGTGGTGGTTCCTGGCTATCGGTGCCTCGGCTGTGCTGGCGGCCTGGGGTTACACCGGCGGCAAGCACCCCTACGGTTACATGGGCCTGGGCGATATTTTCGTCTTTATCTACTTTGGCCTGGTCGCCACCCTCGGCACCATGTTTACCCAGAGCAACCAGCTGACTCTGAGCTCCTGGGTCTTCGCCGTCGCCCTGGGGCTTTTCTCCTGTGCCCTACTGATGGCTAATAACGTACGCGATATTCCCACCGACATTGAGGCGGGTAAGAAGACCCTAGCGGTGCGCCTGGGCGACCGCGCTTCGCGCATCACCTACGCAGCCGAGATGGGACTAGGCCTGGCGCTGACTGCCCTGCTGGTACCCCATAACCCCTGGTATGCCCTGGCCTTTATTCTGATTGGGCCGGTCGTTCATTCAGCCCTGGTGGTGCTCTCAGGGGCTCTGGGCCGCGACCTCATTCCGGTGCTCAAGCAGGCGGGCATTATTGCGCTGATTTACTCGCTTCTGGTGGCTCTTGCCGTGGTCCTTTACCCGCTCGAAATCTTTGCTGAGCGGGCTACCGTCTTTACCGGCTACTAAAGACCCTGGCTACGTCGGGCCGCTTCGTCTAGCTCGTCTTCAAACGCCTGATTTTCATCTTCAACCCTTGTTTTCTTGGGCTTGTTCTTGCGGCGGATCATGCGGTTAAAGTCGGCTGCTGCGGCGTCGTGCAGGCGGGGGAAAGCCAGGTAACAGATGGCGAAGCCAATGATGGCCCCGAAAATAATAGCCAGAATGAAGCCCACGCCAAAGTAGTAGGAAGCAAAAAAGGCGGCGGCTGAAAACAGCAGGCGGAGCAGGGAATACTTCAGAAAATTCACCCCCTCATTCTACCAACCTGCTGGTGGTGCCTAGAGGAGGCAGGCGCGTCCGCTCATCTAGCACGCTGTGAGCGCACAAAGCGGGGTGGGCGGGGCCTGTCGTGGAAAAATGGGGGTATGGGTAGAGCTATTTTGATTATTGGCGGCGCCGCTCTTCTGCTGGGCGTGTGGATTTATTCGATTCTGGATGCCGCCCAGACCGACCGTTTGCGCGTTCGCACCCTGCCCAAGGGGGCCTGGCTTGCTGTGCTGGTGCTCTTTCCACTGCTGGGGTCGGTGCTGTGGTTTTGGCTGGGGCGGCCGCGCGGGTCGCGCCACGGGTCTTTTGGGGCGCCTGTTGCTAAGCCTCCGGTGGCTCCCGATGATGACCCTGAGTTTTTGAAGTTCCTTGAGGCCCGGGCCCGGCGCGAACGTCAGGACGCCGAGTGGCAGGAACGTAAAAAGCGCAAGGACGCCGGTGGGCAGGGCTCTGCCCAGGGCGAGGAGGCCACCGAGCCGGACGACGAGTCCTAGTTTTTTCGAACCCCACGTTTTGTCACGAGCCCCACGGTTTACAGGTGGGGCTCGTGACAAAGTATGGGGTTCGCTCTTATTTCTTGGCCTGGCGGTAGGCCCGGTAGTGCCTTCTGGTTTCAAGTACACCCCCGATGACAATGACAACTAAGAGTGGCAGGCGCCAGGTCAAGCTAGCGTAGTCATCGGTCGTATATAGGCCGTAGCCCCATATACCGAATATTGCGAGCATGAGTAGAGAGTGCAGATAGAGACGGTAGGGCTTGACCTTCTTTTGTTCTGAGAGGGAACGGGCATAGGCTACCGGGTGGCCGAATTCTTCGAGGTAGCTACTTCCGCTTTCATACGCGTGCTCTTTGACTCTGGAAATTTCTTCCCGCACGCGGGCGTCTGAGATATCGCCGCGCCCCCTCAACTCCTGCTTGAATCGAGCAAGCCAGGTTTCATCGTCCTGGTAATCTTCTTCCTCATCTAGGCCTGTAACCTGCGGGGGTGAGGGCAGCAGAAAGCCCGCAGCTGTTCCCAAAACACCCAGCCCCAGGGCTGCCACTAGGTGGGCCCAGTGGGGCAGGCGCTGGGTGAAAACCTCGTAGGAGGCAAATAGACCAAGGCCGATAGCTGCTGAGCCGGCCAGAATAACGAGCGCTGTCAGAAGTACGGCAGCGGTAAAGCCAAATTTTTTACGGCTATGTTGGAAGGTAACGAGCTGAGCAAGAAAAAGCATGCCCAAGGCCCCGGGAAGAAGATAGAAGCCCAGCGGCTGGGAGCTCGGCCTATCGCTGGGTAGTACACTGACCACCCAGAAAAGGATGCTAAAGAATGCCCCGGTGAAGAAACCTGCCACCATTACTTCTTTGAGGGCCCATGGCTCGTCTTTGGAAAATACCTGGGTCCCCTTTTCGCGCCAGGTGGTGATTTTTTCTGCGGCCCATTCCTGAGGGCTACCGTAGAGTTCGGTGGCGCTTTCGCCGCTTTCTGCGATCTGTCTAATGACGCGGTTGATGGCGCTTTCGCTGGTTACTGCTTTGACACCGTTTGTAGCGAGGGTCGCAAAGGCAGTTTGTACCCAGTCTTTGTCTGCCGGGTTGTCGCTGGCTTCTTCGATTGCGGCGGTCAGGCGTTCGTAGGGGTTGTTTGCCATGTCTCCTCCTTGAGTCATATAGAAACGTCTGGTGGGTTTAGGCTCCGAGGGCGCTAGTGAGCCGGGCCAGGGTAGCTCGTTCGTCGGCGAGCTGGCGGGCGCCTGCGTCCGTCAGCCGGTACTGGCGGCGGGCGGGGCCGCTCTCCCCTTCCGTCCAGGTGGTGGTGACGTACCCGGCTTCCTCCAGTTTGGACAGTGCCGGGTAGAGGGAGCCGCCGCGCAGGCGTCCGTAGCCCATCTCTTCCAGGCGGGTAGCCAGGCCGTAGCCGTGCAGGTTTTCTTGAGCCAGGCAGGCCAGGACGGCGGTGGGCAGGGTTGCCCGCACCAGGGCCGGCGGGTAGGTGGTGGGGTTCATGGGCACCTCCTTCTGTACCTAAGTACAACATATACCTAGATAGGTTTCAAGACTTTTGTCGATTATTACCGAACAGCACCTACGCAGAAGCCCCCGCATACAATGTGCGGGGGCTTCTTTGAACCTGTGGAAAAGCGTCAGCGATAAACCGGTTTACAGACCCGAGTAGGAGTGCAGGCCCGAGAAGTACACGTTGACCACGGTGAAGTTGAAGATGATGCAGAGGTAGCCTGCGATGGAGAGCCAGGCGCTGGGCGGGCCTGACCAGCCGCGGGTGGCGCGGGCGTGCAGGTAGGCTGCGTAGACGACCCAGATGATGAAGGTCCAGACTTCTTTGGTGTCCCAGCCCCAGTAGCGGCCCCAGGCTTTCTCGGCCCAGATGGCGCCGGCACCCAGGGTGAAGGTCCACATGGCGAAGCCTACGGTGTTGAGGCGGAAGGAGAAGTTTTCGAGGGCGGTGGATGACGGGATGAGGCGCATGAAGCCGAGGCGGACTAGGGAGCTATCGTTGCCTTCGATGATGTGGCGTTCGCGGGAGGTTTGTACCAGCTGCAGGATTGCCATGGCGAAGGTGATGGTGAAGATGGCTGAGGCGAGCACGGCAATGGACACGTGGATGACCAGCCAGTAGGACTGCAGAGCGGGCACCAGCTGGCCTACAGGGGTGGGGTAGGCGATGGTGGCTGCGGTCATCATGGTCAGGGCGAGGCCAGAGACCAGGGTGCCTACAAAGCGCAGGTCGCGGAAGATGAGGAAGCCCAGGTAGACCACGACTACGAGCAGGGCGCCGGTGGTGCAGAACTCGTACATGTTGCCCCAGGGCACGCGGTTAGCAGCAAAGGCGCGGGAGAGCACACCGGCCAGGTGAATCAGGCAGCCCAGGGCCAGAATGACCACACCGGCGCGGGCGGCAGGTCGGCGTTCGCCGCTACCGTAGCGCATCTCTGAGTCGGCGACGTGACCGGCGATCTTTGCAGCTGCTGATTTCTTGTAGCCCATGCCGCGTTCGCCGGTGCCCTGTTCGGTGCCGCTAATGCGAGCTGAGCGGGCATTTTTGACGCGGGCACCGGCACCCACGAGTTCCTTTTCAGTTTCGGGGGCCGTGGCGGCTTCAAGGCGCTTGGTGGTGCGGGAGTGGGCAGCGACGTCCCAGGCAAAGGCTACGAAGGCCACCATGTAGGTGATCGCCGCAAGGTACATAAAGAGTTCGCTCCAGCGGGCGAGCTCTATATTGACTTCTGACATGGTGTTCTCACTTCACAGGTTGAGGTAGGGCGCGGACGCCGGTGCCCGGCCGGGTTGCCCCGGGGCGGGCGGTGGGTAGGTTAGGCTTCATCAAATTCTAGTCCCCACCGCTCTGCGAAGAGGTCGGTGAGTTTGTCGGCTTCGGTGGCGAGGCGGGGGTCTTCGCCGCGGGCCAGGAGGCCGTATTCGACGGTGAGTACGCGGTCTGGCCCGGTGCCGCTTTCGGTGGCTCGTACCCAGACGCGGCGGCGGGCGACGAAGACCGAGATCAGCAGGCCGCCAAAGAGCAGGGTTGCTGAGACCAGGGCAATCGGGCGACCGGGGTCTGACCTGATCTCAATGCCAGCGTAGCGCTTAACACCCAGGAATTCGATAGTTCCGTGGCCATCGGGCAGGGTGGCGGTGTTGTTGCTGGCATCGAGCACAATGCCGTTACCGGCGGCCATGGTGTTGAGCGGGCTCAGGCTATCAACATCGAGTACATACACGTTTTGGGGCACGCCGTTATCGAGCCCGAGGTCGCCCGCGTAGCTTTGGAGCACCAGCATGGGGTTAAGCAGGTCTGAGTCGATAGAGGTGGGGGCGCTGCCGGTGGTGCGTTCGCCGGTGGGCAGGAACATGCCGACGAAGCCCAGCTGGTCGGGGTGGGCGTCCGGAACCTTCAGCACGATAGATGAGAGGTAGCTACGGCCCGAGGGTAGGCCCACCACGGGCCCCTCGTAGGCAACAGAGCCGTCAGTGTTGGTGATACGGACGACCGGCGAGTAACCGTTGCCCAGCAGGTAGATAGAGGTTCCCTCAAAGTAGATGGGTTCATTGACTCTGAGGGTCTGCTCGCGCTGTTCACCGTCTGCACTGGTGAGGGTGAAGTCAGCTTCGTAGTTGATATCTGAGCCGTAGGTGGGTGAGCCTTCCTGACGGTCGTATTCGACGGTCAGGTTGTTGAGGGTGGCTGAGTAGGGCACCAGCCAGTCGGGGTTGTAGTTGGTGCCGGGGCTGAAGGAGTCATAGGCAACCAGGGAGTTGACGAAGGTTTCGTCCTCGGTCACCACGCGCTGGCCGCTGTAGCCAAAGAGGGAGCCAAGCGCTACCGCAATCAGCACGCCGATCATGGCCAGGTGGAAGAGAATGTTTCCCAGTTCGCGCAGGTAGCCGCGTTCAGCAGCAACGTTCACGACTCCCGGAGCTTCTTCGCGCACCTCGATACGGTAGTGGCGCTTTTTCAGCACGGCCGCAGCGTCCTCAATAGCGCGGGAGGCTGTTAGCTCCCCGGCACCCGCGCCTACCGGAATGGTGAGGGTGCGGTGCTGGGGTAGGCGGGAGAAGTTCTTGGGGGTGCGGGCGGGCCCTGACCGCATGGCTTGATAATGCTTGGTAGCGCGGGGAAGCACGCAGCCAATCAGGGACACAAAGAGCAGAATATAGATAGCCGCAAACCAGACCGACGAGAAGACGTCAAAGAGCTGGAGCTTATCAGCGATAGGGCCCCAGGTGGGGTGCACCTCGATGTAGTCGGCTACAGCGGCGGGGTCCTGAATACGCTGGGGAAAGACCGAACCGGGCACAGCGGCGACCGCCAGCATGAGCAGCAGGAAGAGGGCGGTGTTCATCTTGGTCAGCTGCGTCCATGCCCAGCGGAGCATTTCCAGCGGGCCTAGGGCCGGGGCGTCCTGAGTCTCTGCCATGTTTTCCTTGCTATCTTCGGTTCGGTGCGTCAGTGTGGGGTGTGTTTAGATGGGGAGTTCGTAGACCGGCATGCTGGCCTGGAACCAGGACATCAGCTGCGTCCAGAGGCCGGTCGCCAGAAGCAGGCCGATGATGATGAGCATGATGCCGCCCAGGCGCTGGAGCAGGAGTCGGTTTCGGCGGGCCCAGCCCATGGTGTTGACGCCGCGGGCAACGCCCAGCGCCACGAGCAGGAAGGGGATGCCTAGTCCCAAGCAGTAGGCCAGGGTCAGAAGCACCGCCTTGGTGTTATCGGAGCCTCCGGTGTAGACCAGGGTCTGCACGGCCGCGAAGGTCGGGCCGATACAGGGGGCCCAGCCCAGACCAAAGGTGATGCCCAGAATCGGGGCGCCCCAGAGGCCGGCCGGGGGTTTGGCTTCAATTTTGCGGTCGCGTTGGAAGAAGTCGAAGCGGCCCATGAAGACCAGACCCATCACAATCACCAGCAGGCCCAGCACCAGGTTGACCCAGCCCTGCCCACGCAGCCAGGGGGCCGCCCCCAGCTGGGCTAGGACCACAGACATAAGCACGAAGATAAAGGAGAAACCCAGCACAAACAGGCCGATACCGGTGACCATACGCAGGTTGCGGCGGCGGGGGCTCATCTCTCCCCCCGATAGGCCGGTCACGTAGCCCAGGTAGCCCGGCACCAGCGGTAGTACGCAGGGGGAGGCAAACGAGACCAGGCCCGCCAGTGCCGCAAGGGGCAGGGCGAGCCAGAGGGAGCCGTCGAGAACGATATTGCCGAAGCTAGGCACTGACCTGGTCTTCGAGCAGGGTGCCCAGCACAGACTTGTCGATTTGCCCCAGAATACGGGCCGCTACGCGCCCTTCAGCGTCGAGGACGACCGTGGTCGGCACCGCCTGGGCAGGCACGTACTTGCTCATGGCAAGCAGCACCTTGCCGGTCACGTCGCGGAAGGAGGGGTAGGGCACGGAGAAGTTCTTCTCAAAAGCCTCAGCGGTCCCCTTTTCGTCGCGCACGTTGGCCCCGTAGAAGGCGACCTTCTCACCGTAGGTGTCGTGCAGTTCGTTGAGCCAGGGAGCTTCCACGCGACAGGGGGCGCACCCTGCGTACCAGAAGTTCAGCAGCACGGGCTTACCGCGCAGGTCTGCGGCGGAGACGACGGTACCGTCAAAAAGTTCGCTTTCGAAGTCAACGGGTTCACCGCGCTCACCAGCAGCGTATTCGGTGACGCTACCATCACCGGCGATGTAGCCCTTGGAATCTCCGGCATCTGCCTGGGCAGCCAGGGAGTCCTGGCTTGATGAGCAGGCAGAGAGCAGGCCAACAGTTCCTAAAGCGGCGATGCTCAGGGCCTGTTTGCGGCTCACACGGGTGGGGAAAGAGGTAGACATGAATTACAGGTCTTTCAGGTCAGTGTAATGTGCGCTTACAGTCGGTGCCATTATGACCCCGGTAACTGAATAACACCTGAATAGAGCTCGGCAGCAGGCTCAACATAGGAGAGTTTTGGCTTGCCAGGGGCGAAAATATTGGGGAAGGTAAAACTTGTAATGGAAGCTAAATTGCACTGGCGACTGCGCGGGTCGTGCGGCAACGCCCCACCCTCTACAGAGGTGCGGGCCATCCAGATGGGTAGCTGGTGCGAGACAATAATCGCCTCAGCGCCGTCCCCGCCCTTCTCGTAGGCGGTGCGGGCGGCGTCCTTAATAGCCTCAGCCATGCGCGTTACCTGGTCCCGGTAGGGTTCACCCCAGGACGGACGCAGGGGGTTGAGCAGGTGCTTCCAGTGGCGGGGGTTGTTCAAGAGCTCCTGCTTATTCACGTGCAGACCCTCAAAGTAGTTCCCGGCCTCAATCACGCGTTCATCGGGCTGGGCAACCAGGCCCAGCAGTTCCTCGATGGGGGCAGCCGACTCGCGGGTGCGGGTGAGCGGGGAGCAGACCAGGTGCACGATGTTGGCACCGGCGTCCGCGCGGCGCTTGAACTCTTCGGCAGACAGGCGCACCATCTTCTGACCCGTCTCAGACAGGTGGTAGTTGGGCAGACGCCCATACACGATACGGTCGGGGTTGTGCACCTCGCCGTGGCGCATCAGGTGCACGGTGACAGTTGCCGAAGAAGTATTCATATCTCTAGTCTCTCAAACCTAGTCAGTAAGCGCTAACCAGCAACCCCGCCGGTTTACTCCGCCAGTTTCTTCTCAATAATCTTCGCCAGGCGTTTGGCATTGACCTGCCAGAAGTCCTTAACCTCACCATCAACCCGCAGCACCGGGATCTCGGTGCGGTGACGCTCCAACAGGTCGGGGTGCTCTTCAACGTTGATTTCTGTATAGGTCAGCCCGTAGCTGCCTACCACCTGGCCGGTCGTCTCCCGAGCAGCTTCGCACAGATGGCAGCCGGGCTTAGTGAGCAGTTCAATGAGTGGTGTAGCCATTACTCCACTCTAACCCGTCGCTCCCCCACGAGGCGAGCGGGCTCGTCCGCCCCGAAAAGTCCGGTGATACAGCGCGAGCCCCGCACCGAAACAGGTGCGGGGCTCGCGGTGAAGAATTTACTTCTTGTTGCGGCGCTGGTGGCGAGTCTTGCGAAGAAGCTTGCGGTGCTTCTTCTTAGACATACGCTTGCGGCGCTTCTTGATAACTGAACCCATTGGATTCACCTCACTTATTAAATAGTGGTCGATACCCGGCCGACAGCAACCACCCGGGGGCGGTAGGTCGGTAGCTATCCGGGCGCTATACCGGTATAAACGCTCCAAAGCACGCATAAAGGGCATAGCAATACCCTCGGCGTGAAAAAACGCTCTCTCCCAAGCCTACAGGCAAACAGGGCTTTTCGCCGACTGTTCACCGGCAAGTGAGAGCATTTTCTCGTTTTATCTGCCCTCTAGCGGTCGCTAGTGGCGTACTCGTAGCCCTCGCGCAGAGTAGCGGCCTCTTCTTCGGGATCCCCCTCCGCATCGGCGTCAAAGAGTTCTTCGTCGGCTTCAGTATTGCCCTGAACGGGGGCGCTTTTACGGAAACCAAAATATCCAACAACGTCAAAACGCTTTTTGGAGGGCTGATTTCTGTCGCCCTGCGGGGCTACGGCTTTAGCACCATCGCTGGCAGTTTCTTCCCTTGCGTCCTGCGACTCGGGGGCCTCGCTGGCCGTGGGCGTCTCGGCTTCCTGGGAGGCTGCTGCCCCGGGGTCAGGGCTGGCGGCAGAGCTAGCGGCGCGGACGACCGGGCTCACCGTCCCTCGCCTCCGGCGGCTTACGCTCTTGGCAGGGGGCAAATCTGCTGTAGGGGCTACTTCGATAGGTTGGATGGTGGTGAGAGCTTCAAAGAGCTCAGGCTCAATGGGGCCGCCCCAGTCTTCTGGCACCAGCTCCTGGGTCTCTACCTCAATGGGTTCAAGATTGACCCCGCTACCGCCCTGATCCGAGGTATCAACATCTACCGGGTGGCCCGCTTCAGCAAAACGCTCCTGCAGGTTAGCCTTGAGCAGGGTCTGGGCTAGCACCGCGTCACCGGAGCGGGCAGCATCGACAATAGCCCGGTACTCCATACGCAGGCGAGACGACGTAGCGCTCCACAGCGGCACCTGGCTGACCAGCTCAAAGCGGGCCTCAATCATGGCATCTCGTAGGGTAGCCAGCAGGGCGGAGGTCAGAACATTACCCGAGAGCCGCCCTAGCTGGATGTGGAAGTCTGCTTCCAGGTCATGGAAATCGCTGAGACTAGTAGCAGGATCCTGCATAGCCTCAAGGATGCGGTCCAGCTCTTCAAAGGCCGACTGGTCGTAGCTGGGGCCGGCAAGAGCGTGGTTTTCTAGGAGCAGGCAGGTTGCCAGTAGATCCTGACGAGGAGACCGCGAACTAGCCAGGTAGAGGCTAACCGCCGGCCCAGCGGAGGCCGCAGGCTCCCGAACCAGCTGGGCGATAATGCTCTTCTTCCGCCCCTCGTAAAGCCTGAGCACCCCAATTTCCTCGCAGCGCTTGAGGCTCTCTCGCATGTGGTTCTGACTGATACCCACCTCGCGGGCCAGCACCCTGTCATCGGGCAGGTCATCGCCCAGGTGTAGGGTCTGGTTAATCAGTTCATTCTCGATCCAGTCGAGAAGCTGCTGATGGTGTGCCATACAGTCTTACAGTGTCCTTTGAAATAGCAGGGAATGAGAGGGCAAAAAATCTAGCGGGAGCTACGGCGGCCCCAGCGGGTGAGCTTAGCCAAGAGACCTCGTTCGTCGCTGGCACCCTCGTCAGTCTGCCCATGGGCCTGGTCCTCGCTCGCCTTAGCCCGGGCCTCAGCATCGGCTACAACCTGGCGGGCAGCTGCCAGGGAATCCTCGTGCTCAGCTACAGCCGCAGTGGGCTCTACTTCTACTGCTTCTGCCTCAACGGTTTCTACGGCCTGTACCTGCGATACCAGGCTCTTCCGGTTTTCTTGAGCCGCTACAGCCTTGAGGGCCGTTTCCTGGGCCATCACTTGTTCGGGGGTGGGCACCTTGAAGCTAATCGGCCCTTCGTCCTTTGTATCCAGGCTCAGGTTCTGGGCAAGCTGGCGCACCTGCTCGCTCACAGCGTCCTGCTGGTCCACGATGCCCTGTTCTACCTCAGCGACAAGGTCGCCCTCATCTGCTACCCGGTTTTCAAGCACGGGGGTAAAGGGGGTTAGCGGAGTGAAAGTAATACCGGCGGTGTTGGGGTGGGGCACGTCCACGGCCGGAGCGGACGCCTTGTCCTGCTGCTCAGGAGCAGACTGGGTAGCGGTCGAGCTTTCTCCGGCCTCCTCTGCCTGTATTTCTTCGAGGGCAGGGGCGGCCAGCAGCCCCTCCGCCCAGGCTGTAACGGTGGTCAAAGGCGTGGGGGTAATGGAGTAGAACCGCTTTTGGCCTACGGCTTCGGTTTCAACCAAACCGGCAGTGCGGAGTACCTTGAGATGCTTAGATACGGTGGGCTGACTGACGCCCAGCTCCTCAACGAGCTCGCCAACGGCTAGTCGTTCGACGGCTAGTGCCTGGAGGATGTGTCGCCGCGTGGGGTCGGCGATAACAGCAAATACGTCGTCTTTCATACTGACATCTTTACACATATATACCCACAATTGCATGTTTGACCAGCAGAAATGGGGACACTCTTCGTCTATACCCAGCTAGCACACAGAAATTTTGGGTCCAACGTTACGCCTTAACACTCCATCGCCTCGTCGCTAGTCGTACCAGGGGTCAAGACCCCACAGGGGGAATACTTCCTTGCGGGTGGCCATAATGCTGCGGTCTACACTGCTGGCTGGGTCATAGCCAACCTCCCAGGAATACCACCAGAGGTCCACGGGATCCCCCATCATGGTAGGCACCTTGGTACCATACTTTTCAAGCATATAAGCCTGCCATGATTCCGGAGTTGGCATATTTATATCGAGGGGCTGCCCGGCCGCCACCGCAATAAGGTGGCTCCAGGAGCGGGGCACAGCGTTATAGATGGAGTAGCCCCCTCCCCCGGTGGCAATCCATCGCCCCTCGCACAGCTCGTCCGCCAGAAGAGAAATGTGGGCGGCAATCTCTCGCTGCCCATTGATGCTGATGTTCAGGTGCGACATGTCATCGGCCAGGTGGGAGTCGCAGCCGTGCTGGCTGACGATTACCTCGGGCTGGAACTGCCGCAGTAGGCTAGGGACCACCGCGTCAAAAGCTCGAAGCCACCCTGAATCGGTAGTGCTTTCGGGCATGGCGATGTTAACCGAGGTTCCGGCAGCCAACCCTTCGGGGCCCACTTCGTTGGCGAAACCTGTACCAGGAAAGAGAGTCATGCCGCTCTCGTGCAGGGAAATGGTCATGACATTAGGGTTATCCCAGAAGATACTTTGCGTACCGTCCCCGTGGTGGGCGTCCACATCGATATAGACGACCCGCTGCACCCCCGCTTCAAGCAGGCGGGCTATACCCACGGCGCAGTCGTTATAGATACAAAAGCCGCTGGCGTGATCGCGTGAGGCGTGGTGCATGCCCCCACCGAAGTTAACGGCGTGCTTGACCTTACCGCTCAAGATAGCTTCGGCAGCCTGGTAGGTGCCCCCGGCGAGTCGGGCGGAGGCCTCGTGCACCCCCTCAAACCCGGGGGTATCTTCGGTACCCAGCCCACAGCTGGCAATGGTTAGCGTAGGGTCGGCACTGATTTTTTGCACCGCGTCGATATAGGGGTAGTCATGGGCCAGCATGAGCTGGTGCACGGTGGCAATTTCGGGTTCTTCAAGCTCTACCTGCGGGAGGTCAAAAATCCCTAAATCACGCGCCAGCTTAGCCGTGGCGTCAAGTCGCGAGGGGTGCATGGGGTGGTAGTCGCCAAAATAGTAGTTGGCCATGGCGGGAGTCCAGAGCACACGCACGTCGGTGGGCGTGAGGCTGTCGATAATAGCCACCAGCACTACCTCCTTTGGTAAGTTGAGTCACACTTACCATTAAACACATAAAAACTCTGCGGGCACCACACCCCGCTTGTATGACACGCAGACTACGCTAGAGACGGCAGAAGAAAGCGAGGTGAAGAACGTGGGCAAAATTGTGCGCAAGGTCCAGGAGCGCAAGCGGGTTCTGGACGCCATGGAACAGGGGCAGCTGGAATACCAGCAGCTCCTTCAGATTGTTAAGTTTTCGGCAGCCTTTCAGGCTCGCTTGGCCCACCTGCGCGATCTGGTAGACCGCCTCTTTGGGTCGTCGTCCTCGCGTATTGCCATTGCAGCCTTCTTGCTGGTCATTATTTTCTTCTCGCTCATGCTCTACACCCCCTGGGCCTCACGCGATGGCCAGCAGGTGGAGTTCCACCACGCTGTTTTTACGGCGACTAGCGCCGTGACTGTCACCGGTCTCACCACGGTTTCCACCGCCGAACAGTGGACTTTCTTTGGCCAGCTCATGATTCTCTTAGGTTCGCAGATTGGTGGCCTCGGCACGCTCACCCTCACCTCCATCCTGGCGCTGGCGGTGGGGCGCAAGCTGGGGTTGCGCTCCAAAATTATCGCCCAGGAATCCCTCAATATCGGACGCCTGGGTGAGGTTGGCTCAGTGCTCCGCACCGTGGCCTTCACCTCCATCGCCATTGAGGCCCTGATCGCCTTCACGCTTATCCCCCGCTTCCTGGTGCTGGGGGAGCCCCTCTGGCAGGCAGTCTGGCACGGCGTCTTCTATGCGGTCTCATCCTTCAACAACGCGGGCTTCACCCCCCACTCAGACGGCATTGTACCCTACGGCCACGACCTCTGGATTCTCTTCCCCATCGCCCTGGGCGTCATGGTGGGCTCGCTCGGCTTCCCCGTCATTCTGGTGCTGCGCAACAACCTGCGCTTTAGCAAGTGGAACCTCAACGCCAAGCTCACCATCATCGGCACGCTGGTGCTCTTCTTCCTGGGCTCCTTTGCCTGGGGTGCCCTGGAGTGGGGCAACGACCGCACCATCGGCGCCATGGGCGCAGGCGATAAAATCCTCAACGCTGCCTTTGCCTCGATTATGACCCGCTCCGGCGGCTTCAACCTGGTCGATATGGCAGATATTCACCCGGTCACCATGTTGCTGACCGACGTGCTCATGTTCATCGGCGGCGGCTCGGCCTCCACTGCAGGCGGTATCAAAATCACCACCATCACCGTGGTCTTCCTGGCGATCCTGGCAGAAGCACGCGGCGACCAGTTCGTCGTGGCTTTCAACCGCACCATTCCCGATGCTGTACTCCGTATCGCTATCTCCGTAATTATGATGAGCTTCGTGTTTGTACTGGCAGGCACCACCGCTATTATGCTCATCAGCCAGGTCGGCCTCGACAGGGCTCTCTTTGAAGTCGTCTCGGCCTATGCCACCTGCGGCCTGTCTACCGGGCTCTCGGCCGAGCTGCCACCGTCCGGAACCTATATTCTCTCCATCCTCATGCTGATCGGCCGTATCGGCACCATTACCATAGCTACCGGCCTGGCGATGCGCTCCCGCCGCCGCCTCTACAAATTCCCCGAAGAAAGGCCCATCATTGGCTAGAAAAGATTTCCGCCCCGCCCATAGTGCCCCCGTGCTGGTGATTGGCCTAGGACGCTTTGGTTCGGCTACCGCTGCCCAGCTCGTCCGCCAGAATAAAGAGGTTCTTGCTGTTGAGAAAGACCCCGTCCTGGTGCAGAAATGGTCGGGCGATCTCACCTACGTGGTGGAGGCCGACGCCACCGATATGAATGCCCTGCGTCAGCTGGGGGCCCAGGACTTTACCGCCGCCGTAGTGGGTGTGGGCACCTCTGTGGAGGCCTCGGTGCTGATTACCGCCAACCTGGTGGACCTGGGCATTGAGCGCATTTGGGCTAAAGCTATCACCCCTTCTCATGGCAAGATTCTCTCCCGTATTGGAGCACACCGGGTTGTTTACCCGGAGTCGGACGCCGGGGTACGAGCAGCCCACCTGGTCTCCGGGCGCCTACTGGACTTTATCGAGTTCGATGACGATTTCGCCATCGTCAAGATGTACCCACCCAAGGAGACCCACGGCTTCACCCTGGCAGAGTCTGATGTGCGGTCTAAATACGGGGTGACCATTGTGGGGGTAAAATCACCGGGTGAAGAAATTACCTACGCAACCCCCGACACCCGGGTTTCTTCACGCGATTTATTAATCGTTTCAGGCCAGGTAGATCTTATTGAAAGATTTGCCGCACGACCCTAACAGGTTTATACCTACAAGAAGCGGTTGACCATACCCTATACCCACCTGAGCATAGAAACCACCCAGGTGTCTTCCGAAATAATTCGGCTTTTTTCAGATTTCAGGGTGCATAAACTCATAAATTGGCATATAGTTGTAACTACCTCTAAAGGTGCGAGTGATTACTGAACGGTCCGCGAACCCGTTCAAGTAGCTCAAGGCCTGAAGATTCCTCAGATGGTTCCCCCTAATCCCATCTGCTTCAGGTTGCGAGCCTTCTCTTGAAGCCGGATCCCTACCGGCAGAAGAGAAAGCTGAAGGCCAGTCCGATTCCCTACGGACTGGCCTTTAGTGTATCCAGACTGCTTTTGTTTGCAAGGAAAAGCAGGCTGCTTACCTCAGCCCCATCAGGGGTTTTGGTAATACAGCCTGCTTTTACAGATCCTCTTTTTTAGACTAGGCCTGTACTATTTTTCGGAGCTGAACTCTTCGGTCATTTCCTCGTTCCGAGCTAGGCAGGCCCGCATAGCGGTCTCCGTCAGCTCAAAAAGGCCACCATCAATATAGGCGGTAATCGCCTTATCTGTGGTTCCCTGGGGGCTGGTGACCGCCTTACGGAGATCCTGGGGGTTGGGGTCAGCGTCCAGCAGGTAGCCCGCACCGGCTACCGTAGCGGCTGCTAGCTCGGTAGCAGTTTTTTCGTCCAGGCCCAGCTTAACTCCAGCACCGGCCATGGTTTCTGCGAGCAAGAAGGCGTAGGCAGGGCCCGAACCAGATACGGCGGTCACCGCCCCCATCTGCTCTTCCTCGACCTCAATCACCCGGCCGGCTGCCCCCAGGACCGAAGCGGCGGCGTCCTTAAGCTCCTCCGTCACGGTCTGCCCCACTGAGATAGCAAGCACGCCCTTGCCCACCCGCGAAGGAGTATTGGGCATGCAGCGGATTGCGGGCTGCCCCTCGGGCAGGGCCCGCTGTAAGGCTTCCAGGGTGATACCGGCAGCAACCGACACCACTACAGTATTCTCACCCAGAGCCGGTGAAATTTCGCGGGCAAGATCAAGGATCGCGTAGGGCTTGACACCCAGCAGTACCACGTCGGCCCCTTCAGCGGCTTTGAGGTTAGCCTGGGCGTCGTCCTCGCCCGCCAGAATCGTGACCCCCTGGGCTCCCTCCCCCAGCTTCTCCCGCAGTTTCGCAATGCTGGTGTGCGACCCAACGGTTGCGCGCACAGAGGCGGGATCAGTACCCGCAGCAAGCAGGCCCGAGGCGATAGCTCCGTTCATGGAGCCGGTTCCGATAAAAGCAACAGTAGTCATGATGTTCTCCTTCGAATATGACACGTACGATAACGCGGCCCAGGCTCGTGCTCGCTGCCGACCCTCTCACCTGGTTCGCTAGCGCTCACAAGGTGATTCACGCCAGCCCCGAGCCAGCAGCTTCGCTACGAGCCTGGGCCGCGAATTCTCCTGATACGCACCGAGATTGTTTCCTCACAGGCTCCCCAATCTCAGCACTTATCGAGCTAGGTGGGTACGGGCGAACTGCAGGGTCTCGTAGAGCATATCGTCGCGGGCCCCTGCGCCCTTTGCCTTACGGGTTGACACTTCAGCGCAGACAACGCCGTCGAAATCACTGGCTGCGATGTACTGCAGGGTCTCGGCGACGGGCTGGGTGCCGTGGCCGGGTACCAGGTGTTCGTCCATGACCTTATCACCGGATCCGTCGGTCAAATGCACGTGCCCCAGACGGGAGCCGATGCGTTTGACGGCTTCGAGGGAGTCGTCCCCGGCTGCGGCTGCGTGGGAGAAGTCCCAGGTCATCCAGTCGTAGTCGAAGCGGGAGGGGTCCCAGTGGGGGGCGTACATCTCTACCGCGTGGCCTTTGACTGACCAGGGGTACATGTTCTCTACCGCGATTTTGACATTTTCCAGTTCAGATATTTCTCGCACGCCCGCCACGAAGTTCTTGGCGTAGAGCTTCTGCCAGCGGAAGGGCGGGTGGGCGACGATGACGTCCGCCCCTACAGCCTTGGTCATTTTGGCCGCCATCTGCATCTTGTTCCAGGCCCGGCCCCAGACCTGCTGGGTTAGGAGCAGGGTGGGGGCGTGAATAGCGGAGATGGGAATCTGGTATTTCTGGATTAGGTCGAGCAGGTCGTGGGGCTCTTGGGAGAGGGCCGAGTGGGTGATCATGACTTCCACGCTGTCGTAGCCCAGGTCTACGGCGGTTGAGAAGGTTTCGGGTACGCCGAGCGGGAAGAGGCAGGAGGTAGAAAGTGCCACCGGCACGGGTTTGCGGGCGGACGGGCTCTTGGGTGCGTCGGTGCTCATGGCTAGTCCTGCACGAATTCAGCGAGGGAGCGGGGGTCGATCATGGCTTCGGGCCCCTGCTGGGAGAGGTAGTTCATGCGTCGTAGTACCAGGCCCTCGCGCAGGGCCCAGGGGGAAACGCGCATGCGGTCTACGCCGAAGACGGCCATGGCGGTTTCTGCCGCGATAGCCCCGGCTAGCATCTGTTCAGCGCGGACGTCTGAGACTCCGGGCAGGCCGGCGCGTTCTTCGGGAGGCATAGCTTCCAGGCGGCGGGTCCAGAGTTTGAGGTCTTCGAGTGACATTTCGCGCTTGACGAAGGAGCCTGCCGAGTAGGGGGCTGCCCCGCAGATACGGGCGAGGGAGCGGAAGGTTTTGGAGGTGCCCACGACCATGTGGGGCTGCCCGTAGGCCAGCAGGGTCTCGGCAACGGGTTCGAGGGTTTCGCGCACGTACTTGCGGAGTTTTTTGATTTCCTTGGGGGACGGCACGGGGGCGCTGAACCAGTCGCCGGTCAGGCGGGTGGCACCCAGCGGCACGGAGATTGCGTCGTCGGGGTAGGCGTCCATGCCGGTGGAGAACTCGAAGGATCCGCCACCGATGTCGAAGTTGAGAATACGGCCGGCGCCCCAGCCCTGCCAGTGGCGCACGGCGTGGTAGGTAATGGCGGCTTCCTGGTCGCCGGTGATTTCGGTGAGGTTGACGCCGGTCTGGTTCTGCACGTGCTGCAGCACCTCGGGGCCGTTCTTGGATTCGCGAATGGCGCTGGTGGCAAAGGCTAAGAGGTCTTCCGCCCCGTGCTCAATCGCGTAGAGCACTGCGGACTTCACGAAGGCGGTGAGGCGGTCGCGGCCCTCGTCGGTGATGTTGCCGTCCGCGTCGATGTAGCGGACGAGCTGTAGGGGCTCCTTATGGGCTGCGGTGTAGGCTTCGGGGCGGGAGCCTAGCTGCCCCTCAATCAGAAGCAGGTGGCCGGTATTTGAGCCAATATCGAGCACGCCTAGACGCATGGGTCCCCCTTGAGTGGTGACAAAAAGTTTTCCTGCCTACCAGTGTACAAGGACGGGACCCATGCGATAACCGGCTACTCGCCCGCTTTCTGAGCGGTGCTCTTCTTGGTCGTAGTCTTCTTGGCTGTGGTTTTTTTAGCCGTGGTTTTCTTGGCCGCCGGCTTCTTGGCGGCGGTCTTGCGCTTAACCGGGCCCTTAGCTCGTTTCTCAGCGAGCAGCTCAACCGCGCGGGTGTGGGTCAGGGACTCGATGGTTTCGCTGCGGGGCACCGTAATGTTGGTGACGCCGTCGGTGATGTAGGGGCCGAAGCGGCCGTCCTTCACCACAATCTTCTTTTCAGAGACCGGGTCTACGCCGAGCTCAGCGAGCGGGGGCTTGGCGGCGCCGCGTCCGCGCTGCTTGGGTTGGGAGTAGATCTCCAGGGCCTGCTCCAGGGTGATAGAGAAAATCTGGTCCTCGGTCTCCAGAGAGCGGGAGTCGGTGCCCTTCTTCAGGTAGGGGCCGAAACGACCGTTCTGGGCGGTGATTTCGGTACCCTCAGCGTCGGTACCGACCACGCGAGGCAGAGCCATAATCTTGAGGGCGTCGTCCAGGGTGACGGTCGCCAGATCCATGGACTTGAAGAGGGAGCCGGTGCGGGGCTTCTCAGCCTTGGGCTTCTTCTTGGGCTTGGGCTTACCGTTCTTGTAGTACTCGGTGGGCTGGGCCTCCATCCAGGCGGCAATTTCTTCCTCGGTCATCTCGGGGATGACCTCGGTGACGTAGGGGCCGAAGCGGCCGTCACGGGCCACGATGGTGCGTCCGGTTTCTGGGTCTACGCCGAGTTCACGGCCGTCGTTCTTACCGGCTTCCAGCAGTTCAGCGACCTTCTCTTCGGTCAGCTCATCGGGTGCCAGATCAGCCGGTACATTGGCGCGGATGGGGTCCTTGATTTCGCCGGTTTCGGTGTCAATCTCGCCGCCGGTCTCAAGGTAGGGGCCGAACTTGCCCACGCGCAGGTTGACCCCGGGGGCGACCTCTACAGAGTTGATTGCGCGGGCGTCGATGTCGCCCAGGTTATCAACGATAGGCTTGAGACCGCGCTTGTCTCCCCCACCGAAGTAGAAGTGAGACAGCCACTCGGGGCGGGCCTCTTCACCGCGGGCAATGCGGTCAAGGTCTTCTTCCATTTCGGCGGTGAACTCGTAGTCCACGTACTTGGCGAAGTGCTCTTCGAGCAGGCGGACGACCGAGAAAGCGGTCCAGGAGGGCACCAGGGAGCCGGAGCGGTTATTGACGTAGCCGCGGTCCATGATGGTCGAGATAACGGCTGCATAGGTTGAGGGGCGGCCAATACCGAGCTCGTCCATAGCCTTGACCAGGGATGCCTCGGTGTAGCGGGGCGGGGGTGAGGTTTCGTGGCGGGCAGCTTCGATGTCGCTGCCGCGCAGGGTGTTACCCTCTGCCAGGTTGGGTAGGCGCTTGTCGTCCTTACCGTCCTTGGTCTCGCCCTTACCTTCTTCTCCGCGCTTGACGTCCTGGCCTTCCTCGTAGGCAGCCAGGAAGCCGCGGAAGGTGATGACGGTACCGGAGGCTGCGAATTCAGCATCCCGGCCGTCGGCGGCGGTTGCCGCAAGGCGGACGGAGGCGGTGGAGCCCTTGGCGTCAGCCATCTGGGAGGCGACGGTGCGCTTCCAAATCAGCTCGTAGAGGCGGAATTCGTCGATGCTCAGCGCATTCTTGACCTCGGCGGGGGTACGGAAGGAGTCCCCCGCAGGGCGGATCGCTTCGTGGGCTTCCTGGGCGTTCTTGGACTTGGAGGTGTAGACGCGCGGGGAGGCGGGCACAAAGTCAGCGCCGTACAGCTCAGCTGCCTGCTTGCGGGCAGCCTGGGTCGCCTGGTCAGACAGAGCAACCGAGTCGGTTCGCATGTAGGTGATGTAACCGTTCTCGTAGAGGCGCTGGGCCACCTGCATGGTGGAGCGGGATGAGAAGCGGAGCTTACGGGCGGCCTCCTGCTGCAGGGTTGAGGTGGTGAAGGGAGCAGCGGGGCGGCGGGTGTAAGGCTTAGTGTCGACCGAGCGGACGGCGAAAGCGGCGGACGCCAGCGCGCTAGCCAGGGAGCTGGCTGCGGCTTCGTCCAGGTGGGCGACCTTGCCGCGGGCGCTGGTCTTGAGGGTGCCGTCGTCGGCAAAATCCTTGCCGGTAGCCACGCGGGCACCATCAACAGCGGAGAGCTTGGCGGTGAAAGATTCGGAGGCGGAGGTGGTGAAGGTACCGGTGAGGTCCCAGTAGGTGGCTGAGCGGAAGGCCATGCGTTCGCGCTCACGCTCTACGACCAGGCGGGTTGCCACAGACTGCACGCGCCCGGCTGAAAGGCCGCGGGAGACCTTGCGCCAGAGCACCGGTGAGAGCTCGTAACCGTAGATACGGTCGAGCACACGGCGGGTTTCCTGGGCGTCCACCAGGTTGTTATCAATGTCGCGCAGTTCGTTGAAGCCACGCTGGATCGCTTCTTTGGTGATTTCGGGGAAGGTCAGACGGTAGACGGGCACCTTGGGCTTGAGCACCTGCAGCAGGTGCCAGGCAATGGCTTCACCTTCGCGGTCACCATCGGTTGCCAGGTAGAGGGCATCGGACTCTTTGAGCAGGCGCTTGAGCTCGGTGACCTTCTTCTTTTTATCGGGGTTGACCACGTAGTAAGGTTCAAAGCCCTCGTCAACGTTGACAGCGAACTTGCCGACGGGGCTCTTTTTGAGCTCATCGGGCAGCTCTGAAGGCTGGGGAAGGTCGCGGATATGCCCCATGGAGGATTCAACGATGAAGGCATCGCCCAGGTACCCGCTGATGGTTTTTACCTTCGAGGGGGATTCCACGATCAGCAGTGACTTGCCGTGCTCGGTGGTTGCCTGAGTGGGCACAGAGGGCTCCTTGGGGTTGGTTTTACGCGTGTATGCATAACAATAGCCGACTTACCGCGCTTCGTGTCTACTTAGACCGGTGTGACCTTTGAGAGCTGAGAGCGGGGCGGGCGTCAAAGACCCGCCCCGCCGCGAGGTTTAGAGCTCGTCGGTGGGCTCTGCCCCGATTTCGAACTCGCGCCCGCTGACGCTTACCGGCTCTACCTCAACCCAGTTGGTCTTGTAGGTTGGTGAGTAGGTGCGCAGGCCCAGGGCTTCGACCGCGTCGAGGTCGGTTTCGCTGGTGAGCCAGTGGGCGTTGCCGTGCACGACAACGGAGCGGGCTGTACCGTCGATGACCTCGTCAATTTCGAAGGCGGCTTTGCGGCTGATGACGACTTCTGAGAGCTTCTGGCCGGCTGCGGTGCGGAAGTAGATTTTTTTCTCGTGCACCACAAAGTTGACGGGGTAGATATCTACCTCCCCGCCAACAGCCAGGGCCAGGCGGCCGAACTCGTGGGCGGCAAGCAGCTCCCAGCAGCGGTCTTCAGACAGGGTTTTAATAGGATTCTCTACCATGGCCCCAGTCTAGTCTCCCTGGTCAATCCGCAAAAAGCCCTTTTCGAGCAGTTCGCGCATGTTACTGATTAATACTTGTCTGGGTTCTTCGGTCTCCCAGCCTAGGAGGGCAGCCAGGGCACCCACGATTTGCCCGGCGGTCAGGTCACCGTCGCAGGCCGAGACAAAGCCGGAAGTCTCAGTGGTTTCTAGGATGGTGCGGCGCAGGCCTGCCCCCGCCCGCAGCAGAATAACCGAGGGGTGCTCGGAGCCGGGGGTGGAGTGGCGTTCTTCGGTGACGTCGCCCGCTACCACCAGGTGCTTCTCTAGCAGCTCGGCATCGCTCAAGGCGGTGACCTGATCAAAGTGCTCCACCGCCTCGGTGATGAAGGGGGCGATGGGCTGCTGGATGGGGTAGGTGATTTCTTCGAAGCGGTGCAGGCGTTCCCCTGCGGACGCCGGGTTCGGCTTACGCAGCCAAATCATGCCAAACCCGATGGAGCCAACGCCGCGGGAGGCGAAGTCGCGCAGGTAGGCGGTGTAGGCGGCTTCAAAGTGGGCGGGATCGCGGTTTTCGCTGGCGTCGCGCAGCCAGGTTTCGGCGTACTGTTCTGGTTCAAGTACCTCGCGCTGGATGAACCAGGCTTCGGTCTCATCCCCCACCCAGGCGCGGGGGCGGTCTGCCCAGTCGACGGGGCCGTCCTGCCCGTCAACGGGGATTTCCCAGTTACCCAGCATCTGGGCGCGCCCACCGGGGGCGAGCACGGTGGGTAGCTGCTGCACCAGAGTTGAGACGATACCGTCCCCTGCCATGCCGCCGTCGCGGTAGGTGAACTGGTCTTCGGGGGTTTCATGGTCGCTGCGCGGGGTGATAACAAAGGGCGGGTTAGAGACCACCAGGTCAAAGGTTTCACCGGCGACCGGCTCCAGCAGGGAACCTAAGCGCAGGCTCACGCGCTCTTCGAGGTTGGTCGCGTCAAGGTTCAAAGCGGACGCGTTGAGCAGCAGGTTGAAGCGGGTAAAGGCCAGGGCGCGCTCAGAAATATCGGTAGCGGTCACGTGACGGGTGTGGGCCAGCAGGTGGAAGACCTGGATGCCGCAGCCGGTGCCCAGATCGAGGGCCCGGTCTACGGGGGTTCGCTCGGTGAGCTGGGCCAGGGTAAGGGAGGCATGGCCGATACCCAGCACGTGGTCCTTCCGCAGGACGCCGGGGCGCTGGTGGGCGCCCAAGTCGCTGGCTACAAAGAGTTCGGTTCCATCGTCGGCGGCGTGCGGCCGCAGGTCTACGGCGGCCTGTACCAGGCCGTCCTCGGTGGGCTCCGCCAGCCCCAGATCCAGCAGCAGGTCCAGGCTACCTGCCCCCAGGGCGTCCTCAAGGTCCCCACCGGGCAGGGCGGTGCCAAAGAGGAAGAAGCGCACCAGCTGGGCCAGGTTCCGCTGGGCGGTGGTAAAGGTTTCTGATGTGGCCTCCTGCCCCAGAATCTGGCGCACCCGGTAGAGGCCGGGCACCACCTGGTCGCGGGTCATGGCCTCAAAAGCGCGGGCCCCCAGCAGCTCCTCGATACCGTCGTAGGTGTAGTTGAGCTCGGTCAGGGCAGCGTGCAGGCGGGTGAGGGCGGCAGTATCGGCGCTGACGGGGGCACCGGGAACACGAGAAAAATCAGAAGTCATCACGCTCTCTATTTAACCGTATGAGCGGTACGGTAGAGACATGTTATTTGCTTTCTCAGTAGCTCCCACCGGCGGTGGCGACCCCTCCGGGTCCGTCCACGAGGCCGTTGCAGAAGCCGTCCAGATTGTCCGCGACTCAGGTCTCCCCCACCGCACCGACGCCATGTTCACCACCATCGAAGGTGACTGGGACGAGTGCATGGCCGTCATCAAAGCCGCCACCGAAGCTGTTGGCAAGTACGGCAACCGGGTCTCCCTGGTACTCAAGGCCGATATTCGCCCAGGTCACGATTCAGGCGAACTCACCGGCAAACTCGACCGCCTCGAAGAAGCCATCGCCCGCAGAGCTGAAGGCTAATGCGTATCTGGTCTGTGCACCCCTCTCTGCTCGATGCCAAAGGGCTAGTGGCCTGCTGGCGTGAGACCCTGCTTGCCCAGAAAGTGCTCCAGGGGCTCACCCAGGGCTACACCAACCACCCCCAGCTGAACCATTTCAAAGCCTCTAGTGACCCCCTGGCCTACATCTGCACCTACCTGCACGGGCTGGCTGATGAGGCTGATAGACGGGGCTATAACTTCAACCGCAGTTTGCTGGTGCTCCCCGCTCAACCTGAGTTGTCACCGCTACCGGTTACCGACGGCCAGCTAGACTACGAAATCTCATTTTTGGCAGAAAAAGTAAAAGCCCGTTCCCCGCAGTGGTATGACCAGCGTTTTTCCACGTCACCCACTAAAGTCACCCACCCACTCTTCACCGTCGTACCCGGCCCCATCGAAAACTGGGAAAAGGTTAAATAGTAATCAAGGTGATTTTTTCTAGAGGTCTGGGTTATATTTACCTTATGGCAAATGCAGAAAAAATTGCCGAACTGGAAAAGTCCATCGCTGACTGGAAGGAAAAGGCCGCTAACGGTGGCCCCGACTTCATCGCAGAGATTATCGAGAAGCTTGAGGCCGAACTGGCCGTAGAGCAGAACTCCTAAAGATTTTTCCCTTCGGTATTACCACACCAGTTCAACCGTTATCCAGGGGCGCGCAAGCGCGCACATACTTTAGAGAGAAATACCTCCCGCATATCGCACTGCGGGAGGTATTTTATTGTTTCTTTAAGCGGCCTGCGGGCTCGTTACAGCCTGCCAGAGATACATACGGTAGTTCTCGTCGGTGATTTCACCGGGCCCGTACACTTCTAGGCAGACGCCGGTAGGCTCCAGCCCCTTCGAGGGGATAAAGGTGCTGGCCAGGTGGTTGAAGCCCGCCTTGATATGGGCAGGGGGGACGCCCGGGGTAATAGCCCCCTGTACCAGGACGGTAGCGTACATAGCAGCCGGTACCATCACGCCGGTCAGCCCCAGGGCTGCAACGTCCTTAATGCCGCCGGGCACAATGAAACCCGCCGTGTAGGTAAAACCGGTATCGTCGGCGTCCGGCATGACGACGCCCACCTTCTGCAGCTTTTCTACCGCAGCCAGGCGCTGGGCGGCCAGGGCGCCCCCTCCCGATTCAAGCGTGCTGTAGAGGCGCTCCCACCAGGAACCGAAGTCGCTCTCTTCGGTCGCGGGGTCGGTGACGCCGGCGACCATGAAGGTACCGTACTCAATCAGAGCTGTCTCGTAAGCCGGGGTTTTCTGCTCACTCATACTGACGCTGCTGCAGCCTCGCGCTCGGCCTCTGCTTTGGCCTGGCAGTCGGGGCACAGGAGCACCAGGTCACGCACCCCGTCCACATCGAGGTTGACGAAGGTGTTGGCCTTAGCGCCGCAGTGTTCGCACTCGCCGATTGTGACGGTGTCGGGTGAGAAGTTCATGTGCTGGCGCTTGTCAAAGATGTAGAGTGAGCCCTCCCAGAGGCCGGAGTCGCCGTACTTTTCGCCGTAGCGCACGATGCCACCGTCAATCTGGTAAATCTCTTTGAAGCCGCGGTTCTTCATCAGGGCCGAAAGAATTTCGCAGCGGATACCGCCGGTGCAGTAGGTGATAACGGGCTTGTCTTTAAGGTCATCGTACTTGCCCGATTCGATCTCTTGAATGAAATCGTGGGTGGTGCGTACATCGGGCACAATAGCGTTCTTGAACTTGCCGATTTTTGCTTCGAAGGCATTGCGGCCGTCGAAGAAGACGACCTCGTCGCCGCGTTCTTCAACCAGCTTGTTCACTTCTTCGGGCTTCAGGTGCACGCCGCCGCCCACCACACCGTTTTCATCGACGATGAGTTCATCGGGGGTACCGAAGGCGACAATCTCGTCGCGGGCCTTTACCGAGAGGCGGGGGAAGTCGCTAGCGCTACCGTCGGACCACTTGAGTTCGAGCTTTTCGAAGCCCGGGTACTGGCGGGTAGTCTTACCGTACTGTTTCAGGGCGTTGATGTCACCGCCCAGGGTACCGTTGATGCCATGCTTAGAGATCAGGATGCGGCCGGTCAGGCCCAGCTTCTCACAGAGGGCACGCTGCCACAGCATCACGGCCTTGGGGTCGGTGACAGGGGCAAAGCAGTAGTAGAGGATAATTTTTTCTTGAGACACACCCCTATTTTAGACCTTATGCCCCTCGGTGGGGCGGCGACTGGCGCTTCTAGCCCAGGCGGAAGCGGCGCCCGGTCATTTTCTGCGGGGTCAGCTCCACAAACTCCAGCTTCTCGGTATCGAGCCAGGGCTCAAGGTTGAGCTTGCCAACGTAGTCAATGTCGCGGGTTTCAGTCAGCAGGCGGGCTGTGGCAAAGACATTGACCGAGTAGGCGTGACTGCCCTCTGCCCTGTCGAACTGCACGGTTACTTTCTCGTTCATCAAAAGCTGGGTGAGCTTGCTACCTGAGGCGGTGCGGAAGAAAATGCGAACCCCGTCGGTCACAATATTGAGCGGGGTGATGTGCACGTAGCCGTCCTCGCCTACCGTACCCAGACGGGCAAACCGGGTGCCCTCAATCAGCTCCCAAATCTGCTCTTCGGTGAGGACCGTGACCACAGGCTCCTGCTCGGTGGTCTTCTTACCCTGAATGTTCATTGGAATACTCATAGAACCCATTATCCCACCCCTTATAGTGCAGGTCACAGATAACGGGGGTAGAAAGAGCAAATATTTACGCGCGCTCTCGCGGTGCCATAATAGACGGGTGCCTACCGATGCCCTTCCCTCGTGCTCACACCCAGCCGGAGCCCCGTCCACTCGCGCTCCCCAGCCCGGTGAGTTGGCCGTGGTGCTCGACCAGCTGGGGCTGGCGTCCTTACCTGAGCAGGTCACCCATGTGCGTACCCTGCCTGCCCGGCGCGCTGAAACTGCCCCCTGGCCTTCCTGGGCCCACCCGCGGGTGGTTGAGGCCTACCAGAACCTAGGGGTCGCCGATCCCTATCTACACCAGGTGCAGGCGGCAACGGCCGCGCACGACTCCCCCGGCAACCGGCACGTCATTCTGGCAACGGGAACCGCCTCGGGTAAGTCCCTGGCCTACCAGCTACCCGCCCTTGACGCTATCTACCGGGGCGAATTCGAGACCCAGGCTAGCGGCTTTGATTCAGGACGGGCAACGGCCCTCTACCTCTCCCCCACCAAGGCCCTGGCGGCAGACCAGCTGGCCTCCCTACGCAACCTAGGACTTCCCGGGCTCGTTGCTGAGAGCTACGACGGCGATACCCCGCAGGCCGACCGCCGCTTTATTCGCGAGCGCGCCAACTTCATTCTGGCTAACCCGGATATGCTGCACCACGCCATCTTGCCCAACCATGCCCGGTGGGCTGGTTTTTTGCGCAAGCTCAAGTATGTGATTGTGGATGAGGCCCACGGCTACCGGGGCGTCTTTGGGGCCCATGTTTCTCTGCTGATGAGGCGCTTGCGACGGGTATGCCGCTACTACGGTGCTACCCCGGTGTTTATTGGGGCATCTGCTACCAGTGCGGAGCCTGCTGAGTCTTTTGCCCGGCTGATTGGGTCGCGGCCCACCGCGGTTACTGCGGTAACTGAGAGCACCGCCCCGCGCGGTGCTACCCACGTGCTCTTGTGGGAGCCGGAGTTTACCGATGCGGCTGCGGTCAATGACAAGCTTTCTGCCCACGCCAACGGGGTGAGCGTCCGCCCCGGCGCCCAGGGCAGTGGGGCGGGTGAGAACGGGGCGCCGGTGCGTAAGTCGGTCATTACCCAGAGCGCTGAGATGCTCACTGACCTGGTGGTGAATCGTACCCGCACCATCTCTTTCATCAAGTCCCGTCGCGGGGCTGAAGCTATCGCGCAGACCGCTGGCCGCTATCTCGATGAGGTTGAGCCCGGTCTTTCTGCCCGTATCGCAGCCTACCGGGCAGGCTACCTGCCCGAGGAGCGGCGGGCCCTTGAGGCCAGCCTGCGCCGGGGGGAGATTCTGGGCGTAGCCTCGACCAACGCCCTAGAGCTGGGTATTGATATTGCGGGGCTGGATGCCGTGCTGGTGGGCGGCTGGCCGGGCACGCGGGCGTCCTTCTACCAGCAGATAGGACGAGCGGGCAGGGCAGGACAGGACGCTTTTGCCGTCCTGATTGCCAGCGAAGACCCCCTCGATACCTACCTGGTGCACCACCCCGAAGATATCTTTGACCGGCCGGTTGAAAAAACCGTTTTCGACCCTGAGAACCCCTATGTGCTTAGCCCGCACCTGTGTGCTGCGGCAGCTGAGATTCCCCTGCGCCGGGAGGAGCTCATGGTCTTTGGGCGCACCACCGAGGCGCTGTTGGGCCGCCTGGTGGAGCAGGGCTACCTGCGGCAGCGGGCTACCGGCTGGTTCTGGACCCACCCCGAGTCTGCCAGTAACTTTGTGAACCTGCGCGGGGGTGGTTCTCCCCTGCAGATTATTGACTGCGAAACGGGTGCCGTGATTGGCAGTATGGACGACGGCCACGCCCACTCCCAGGGCCACCCCGGCGCTATTTACACTCACCAGGGCAAGACCTATGTGGTGGAAGATCTTGATGAGGACAACAAGGTTATTGCGGTCTCGGCAGTGAGCCCCGATTATTACACCCAGTCCCGTGATATCACCGAAGTGACCGTACTGGGTGCTGAGGAAACGCGGCAGCAGGGGCAGGTGTCGTTGAACTACGGCAGGGTGCGGGTTCGTTCCCAGGTGGTGGGCTACCAGCGGAAGTCCCTGGTGGGCCAGCAGGTTCTGGGTGATGAGCCACTTGACCTTGCCCCGCAGGAGTTGCAGACCAGGGCTATCTGGTGGGCTATGCCCGCTACCCTGTTGCACGCTGCGGGTATTCATGAGAGGGATATCCCCGGTGCCCTGCATGCCGCTGAGCACGCCGCTATCGGTCTGCTCCCCCTGGTAGCTACCTGCGACCGGTGGGATATCGGTGGTTTATCGACCGCCTTTCATATCGATACCGAACAGCCCACGATTTTCGTCTACGACGGCCACCCTGGCGGGGCTGGCTTCGCCGAGCGGGGCTTTGAGCAGGTGGGCCACTGGTTGCGGGCCACTCTCGATACGATTTTGGCCTGCGAGTGCGAGCTGGGCTGCCCCTCGTGTGTGCAGTCCCCCAAGTGCGGTAACCGGAACGAGCCCCTACACAAGGCGGGTGCCGCCCGGCTTTTAGCTGCCCTGCTCGTTGAGGCCGATGAACTCACCGATGAAGAGCGCAGAAAACTGCTCAAGCCTTTAGGCCCGGCGGCTGAAAGCCCGGTAGCTGGGGAAACAGGAGCCGGGAGTTACGCGGTGGGACACCGGGTAGAGGGGAAACCTACCCCGGTGAGTGTAGCTGAGTCTTTGACCGGCTTCGCCGCTACCGACGACCCCTTCTAGCCTTGCTATAGCGAGCGGGGCTGGCCTCGGTTATGAGGAATCAGGTGGCCCAGCCCGGGATATGCCCTCAGCGGGACCAAGGAAAGCGAAGGGGCCGGTGATATCAACGAGGGTGCGGACGTCCACCGTCCCGCCCAACCCGGCGGGCTGGCCGCAGCCACCCAACCGGGCCCCGTTGGACTGGGCAACGCGCTCGGCGACCGCACAGGGTTCTCCGGGGGCAAGGCCGCGGGCTACGTCCGCTGCGGCAAGAGCCGCTAGATCCGCTGCTGCCGCTGCCCGGTGCTGCGCGGTAATGACCCCAATGAGCCCGGCACAGGTAGCCCCGAGAATAAGAAGAGCGCAGACCAGGCCCACCGTGGCAACGGTGCTGCTTCCTCGTTCCCACTCAACTTCGCGATTCATGGGTCAGCGCTCCCGGTGGTGGCGCTGTATTCGGTGAGGGCCCGTGCATCGGCGGTAAGCGTCCAGCCGCTGACCTTTCCCACAACTCCCGGAGCCTGCCTGCTCACCGTTACGACCGTCATGTCGTCATCATGAACCAGGGTGACGGTAGCTGCGGGGTCTATCTCCTGCACGATGCGGGTTACGGTCTCGGCTGTTTCCCCGCGGGCTGCTGCCCGGGCTCCCAGGCGAGCGCCCTCTTCCAGCTTGAGCTGCACGATACCGGTTGCAGCAGCTCCCAGCACCAGGGCCAGAACAAACACAAGAGCTGGGAGTATCACCGCAAACTCGGCAGTGCTTGACCCTCTCTCATCTTCTGGTGCAGCTAGGGTCTGCACGGTATCACCACCTTAATCTTGGGCTGAGGATTCCAGGGTTTTCAGGTATCGATGACGGATTTTCTTGTCTCTGTGCCCGGGCGGTTTAGCCCGGGTACAGAGACAGAAGGCGGTCTACGCACCGGTTGAGAGAGCTGTTTGCACCAGCCCCAGCAACATCTGGCGGACTTCTTCAGATTTGAGAATGACCACGAGCAGACCCGCAAAGCCTACGGCCGCCAGCATGACGATTCCGTATTCGGCGGTCGTAGCGCCCGCTTCGGGGTCATCGAGACCGGCCTGAAAGACCTGGCCTTCTACAGGTGATGTGGGGTGGGTGTTCGACACGGTTTCCTCCTTGATATGGTGCTCCTCGGCAGCCTTGCCGAGGCGCTGTGTTCTTTCGGGTGAACTCGGGCGAAGACGGGGTAAGGGGCGGGTTGAGGTAGTGAGAAAGACGCCGGGGCCTTCACCCGAGGTATCTGTAGCTTTCCAGTTGCCTGAGATGGCGTAAAGAGTAGTGTTACCTGTGGATAAGGGCAGCGGGCCTGCTCTCCTGTCTTTTCAGGGAGCAAAGCTCCCAGCACCTTCTTCAGCGGTGTAGCCATGACACCTTTATGACGCCTCAGCACCCTCCACTGGGTACCTGTGGACAACCTGTCCGTACCGCCTGCCCGCTTCTAAAAAAGCGCCGGAAACAGGGCAATGAGAACGGGCACCACTCCCAGGCAGATAAAGGACGGCAGCGAGCAAGCTCCCAGCGGCACCACCAGTTTGACGCTCAGCCGGGCAGCTGCCTTCTCGTAGGCCCGTTGCCGGTGGCGGCGCTGCCGCTGGGCCAGAACCCTCACCAGCTGGGCGCTCGGTGCACCCGTGCTCAGCGTCAGCCCCAGCGCCTCATACAGGCCTACGAGCCCCGGGGCAACCGGTTGCTCCCAGGCGTCCGCCCAGCTCTGCCCCTGATAGAGACGCTCCACCACAGCGGTCAGTTCTGCCTCGTATCTTCCCTCTTCAAGCTGGCCCAGCTGGTGCAGCACCGCAGGGATTGAAAGCCCTGCCGCGAGCATGGTGGCCGCCATATCCAGGTAGAGGGCAGCATCTAGTTCAGGAGCGGACGCCCGGGGCTGCTTCCCCGCTCTCGGTAAAGCCAGCATCACTGCCCCTCTTCCGCGCGACGAATCAGGCGGGCCGTCCAGCGGTTGCCGCACCAGGCCAGCGCCAGCCCCAGACCCCCAACAAGAGCCCCGGGAACTGAGCCTAGAAGCACCCCTAATGGATCCGTACCCATCAGGATTCCCAGCCCCAGCCCCACAAAAGGCAGCCAGGAAAGGATTCGACCGGTAGCCCGCGGCCCGCTCAAAGCCGTCTCCCGCTGCTGGCGAAGGTCAATTTCCGTCTCCAGGTAGCGGGCTAGACGCTCAAACACCTGGGCTAGTGAGGCGCCCGTCCGCTCCCCCACCTGCCAGCAGGCTGCCACCCTAGCGGCTCCCTGCCTCACACTCTCGCGCAGCTCAGCCTGCCCGGCAGCCTGCAGATACACACCGGCTAGGGGCAGGCCCTTCTGGGCTTG
This sequence comes from Rothia sp. 11254D007BW, assembly GCF_053548195.1. Taxonomy (NCBI): domain Bacteria; kingdom Bacillati; phylum Actinomycetota; class Actinomycetes; order Micrococcales; family Micrococcaceae; genus Rothia; species Rothia sp. 11254D007BW. The sequence goes on along the minus strand of NZ_JBPWPK010000001.1, from coordinate 2,299,971 downwards.
GGCGCTCGCGGTCTCAAAAAGCTGGGCCATCTGGGCCCGGGCACCTTCGAGGCCCTGCTGCTGACGCGCGGACGGCCGCAGCTTTCCCACAACTGCGAGCAGGCTGGATTTCTGCTCGGTGCGCTCTTCGCGTTCTAGGCCCACCAGATAGGCCGCCACGTGGGTACATGCCTGCGCCGGTGAGCACCCCGCGCGTAGCAGGGCGGCAAGACGCCAGATGGCATCGGGCCATAGCTCCAGCTCTTCTAAGCCCACAGATTCGCTGCGAACCCCAAGACTTTTCAGACCATTGACCGGCATCAGGCACCCACCCCCGTGCTCTGAGGTAGCCCGGCTGCCTGCTGGAGCTCTTCACCACCGGGGTGCCAGCGCAGGTAGGTGCCGCGACGGCGCGGCTCCACAGTGCAGACCGGCTCAACGGCAAGGTTGTGCCCGCCTACCAGCCGGTAAACCCCGCGTACTATACGGTGCTTACCCTCACGTTCAAGGTGCACAATATAATCCAGCGCCGTCGCAGCTTGCAGAGCCACAGCCTGGCTACTTACCCCAGCGAGAGCCCCCATGGCGTAGAGCCGGGCAGGCACAGACCCTGCGGAGTTAGCGTGCACCGTGGTACCGCTTCCGGAGTGGCCGGTGTTCATGGCCGTCAGCATGTCCATGACCTCAGCCCCGCGGCACTCACCCACCACCAGCCGGCTGGGCCGCATGCGAAGGGCCTGCCGAATCAGCTCTGCCAGCCCCACCTCGCCCTGGCCCTCGGCGTTAGCGGCCCGGGCCTGCAGGCTCACGGTATGCGGGTGATCTAGCTGTAGTTCAGAAGTGTCTTCTACCAGCAGTAGCCGCTCACCGGCGTCCGCCTCCTGCAGCAGGGCACCCAGCAGGGTGGTCTTGCCGGTCCCCGTTCCTCCGCTGACCAGCAGATTAGCCCGCGAGCGCACCAGCTGCCGCAGAACCTGCTCCAACTCGCGCCCCATCATGCCGTGCTCTTGTAGTTGCCGCAAGGACGGGCGCTGGGCCGGTTGAAGACGCAGGGAGAGCAGGGTGCCGGAGCGGCTCAGGGGTGGGAGCAGGGCGTGGATGCGGATTCCCTGCTGGGTTTGGACGTCTGCAGCCGGGTAGGCGTCGTCCAGGCGGCCGCCAGCCGATAGGATCAGCCGGGTGGCAAGTGCCCGGACGGCTTCGTCGTCGGGGAAGGTAATGGTAGCCCGGTGCAGGGTACCGGCGGCCTCGTACCAGACATCCTGGGGGCCGTTGACGAAAATATCGGTCAGCCCTTCTCTGCTCACCAGGGGTGTGAGCGGGCCCAGGTCGGTCTCGGCCGGTTCTACCGCTAAGACCGGCACATCATCGGGTAGGTCTGTGGGGAGGGGCTCAAAGAAATGGCGCCGCGACCGGCGCACACGCATCTCAGTATCGGGCATGGCTACCTTTCAGGGTAGGCCCCTGCCCCGGTATCTTTCTCTTGTCTCTCTTTATGCCACAGAAGAAGTGCCGTGTCTAGCCCTGTGAACAGCGCAAACGGCATAATAGAAAGATGTACATCGTGCTTGGCCCAGCGACCTCCCCCGGCGATACGCCCCTGTGGGAGGCCATTACGCTGAACGACACCGGCTCAGGCACCCACCGCATTTTCCCTTTCGCTAAGCTCCCCGACTTTGTGCGCGCGGTAGAAGCCCAAAACCCGCACCGGGTGATTCGCTGGGCTTGGGCGGACGCCCGCGAGCTCATGCCCGCCCTGCTGGCAGCTGGGGTCTCGCCGGCGTCCTGCCACGACCTGCGCCTAGCCCAACGAATCCTGGCAACCGCCGCCACCCGCGCCGCCAACCAGCTGCCCTACACCCCCACCTGCGACCTCAACCGCACCCCCGAGCCCCCGCCCGGGCATCTGCCCGCCCGGCGGCAAATTGAGGGGCAGACCTCCCTCTTCGACGACCTGGGCCCAGCATCGCCCGAAGCTCAAGGAAAAACCGGGCCAACCGCGTCCGCCCTGCTCACCGAGCTGCGCACCCAGCTAGAGGCCGTCGCAGCCTCCCCCGCCCCCGCCCGGCTCTCCCTGCTCTTGGCCGCAGAATCCCAAGGTGCCCTCATCGCCGCCGAGATAAAGCACTACGGCATGCCGTGGAACCGCACCATCCACGAAAAAATCCTCGAACACGCCCTAGGACCGCGCCCCACAGGCTACGACCGGCCCTATAAGATGGAGCGCCTAGCCGCCCGTATCCGCGAAGAACTCGGTGCCCCCAACCTCAACCCCGACTCCCCCCAAGAAGTCCTCAAAGCCCTCCAGGCCGCCGGTCACTCGGTCACATCCACCCGCAAATGGGAACTCACCGAATGGGCCAACGCCGTGCCCCACCTGCGCGAAGAACGCTGGCAACTCGTCCGCCCCCTGCTCGACTACAAACGCCTCGCCCGCCTCTACACCGCCAACGGCTGGAACTGGCTCGACACCTGGGTAACCAACAACCGCTTCCACCCCACCTACGAAGTTGGCTCCGCCGCCACCGGCCGCTGGGGCGGGCACGGCGGCGGGGCCATGCAAATCCCCAAGGACGTCCGCCCCGCCATCCGCGCCGAAGAAGGCATGATGCTCACCGTCGCAGACGCCGCCCAAATCGAACCCCGCATCCTTGCCGTCATGAGCGGCGACCGTGCCCTCGCCGTCGCCGGACGCGGCACCGACCTCTACCTCGGCATCGCCCAGATTGGCGAACGCACCGGCAGCGTGCTCAACGACCGCTCCCACGCCAAAATCGCCCTACTGGCTGCCATGTACGGAGCCACCACCGGCGAAGGCGGGCAGCTCATGCCCCACCTCAAAAAAATGTTCCCAGCCGCCATCGGCCTCACCGAACGTGCCGCCGACGTAGGCCTCCGCGGCGGGCAGGTCACCACCTACCTGGGGCGCACCTCCCCAGCCCCCTCCCACGCCTGGTTCCAAGCCCAACGCAACCAGGTCACCGCAGCCGACGAACGCGCCGCCCGCTCAGCCGCCCGCGCTCACAGCCGCTTCACCCGCAACTTCGTCATCCAGGGAACAGCCGCCGAATGGGCCATCATCTGGATGGCCCAAATCCGCAAACGCCTCCGCACCGAACGCCGCTTCGGCAAACGCATGCAAACCCGCCTGGTCTACTTCCTCCACGACGAAATCATGCTCTACGGGCCAGTCGGCGAATCAGCCCGCGCCGCCGAAATCGTGCGCGAATCAGCGCAAGCTGCCGCCGAACTCATCTTCGGCCCCACCGACGTCGAATTCCCCGTCACCGTGGTCACCACCGACGACTACTCGCAGGCTAAATAGGCTAACTCCCAGCTTCCCGGGTGCGCTTCTTATCCCAGGGTTCTTCCCAGCCCAGCTCTTCAAAGACTCGGGACAGCAGGTTGCCGGTGAATCCCCAGATGGTAAAGGGGTCGAAGTCGCCGGTCACCTCAAAAGCCGGGGATTTGTGCCTGGTCCGGCCGCGAGTCACCGTCACGGTCAGCCGGTTAGCCGGGTTCAGCAGGTCTGCCACCGGCACGCGCACCACCAGGGTTGACTCGTTCCGGTCTACTGCCGCCACAGGGGTCGGTAGGTCCCACCAGCCCAGTACGGGAGTCACCCGGTAGTTACTCACCGGCAAATCAACCGCCGGGAGCTGACCCAGCAGTCGCACCCCCTCAGCCTGCAGACCGGTCTCTTCCACAGCCTCCCGCAGGGCAGCCACCTGCTGGACGGTTCGGCCGGTACGGGCTGCCTCGTCGTAGTCCTCAGGGTCGATCCGCCCGCCGGGTAGGGCAGGCTGACCGGCGTGATGGCGCAGGGCATCCGACCGAACCAACACCAAGAGGTCAATGTCCGAAGCAACCGTGCCGCACCCGGTATTCTGCGCCGGAGCCTCATCAAGCACCCCCATCAGCACCAGCACAGCGGCCTCTTTAACGGTGCCCGGGTCCATCTGCCCAATCGGCCACGAATCCTCGGGGCGCACAACGCTCGGGGCCCGCTCCGCCAACTCCTGCAGGGCCGCTAGGGCGGGGTGCTGCCCCACTATCTCTTCCCCGAACATCTCTTCCCTATGCACTGAGCATCCACCCCTCTTCCCGCAGCTGACGACGGGTAGCGCCCTGCACAAAACGCAGGTGCAGGCGCTCACGCCCCGGGGCCATCTCGTACTTGAGCAGTTTCTCTGCCGCTACCGGGTCGGTTTCACCGGCGCCGTAAGCCGGGCAAAGATCGGCAATGGGGCAAGCCCCGCAGGCCGGTTTTTGGGCGTGACAGATGCGGCGGCCGTGGTAGACCAGCCGATGGGAAAGCTGCGTCCAGTCCTTGGGTTCAAACAGCTCGGCGACGTCGCGTTCGACCTTAACGGGGTCTTCTTCGGTGGTGAAGCCAAAGCGGCGGGCCAGGCGGCCGAAGTGGGTATCGACGGTAATTCCCGGCTTGCCAAAGGCGTTACCCAGCACCACGAAAGCGGTTTTTCGCCCTACCCCGGGGAGCTTAACTAATTCCTCAAGCCTGCCCGGTACCTGCCCGCGGTAATCTGCCACCAGCTGGGCTGCCAGATTCACGATTGCTTTGGCCTTGGAGCGGTAGAAGCCCAGGGGCCGCACGATGTCTTCCACGTCTTCAATCCGCGCGGATGCCAGCGCCGCCGCATCGGGGTAGCGGGCAAAAAGTTCGGGGGTGGTGGCATTGACGCGCACGTCGGTGGTTTGAGCTGAGAGCACGGTAGCCACCAGAAGCTCAAAGGGGTTATCAAAGTCGAGTTCGGCAACCGCATAGGGGTAGGTCTCCCCCAAAATACGGTTGATTTTGCGGGCACGACGGGTGAGCGCTAGGGGGCTTTCGGCCTCACCGCGAGCTGCCGCGCGGGCGTGCTTTCGGGCGGACGCTCGCGCTTTAGCTTCGGGCACAGAGCGGGTTTCGAGCTGGGCGAGCTCATCAGGGCTAAGAGGTAGGTCTGCATTCAGGGGCATATCCCAAGCCTACCCCTGCCCTCCCTTGCGGTACCTGGGGTAGCTGGTACCGGCGTCCTGATTTCGCGTAACACGAACGCTCAAATTTGTGACTAGCGCTACAGGGTGCGCTAAGGTGAGAAAAAGTCCGTTTGTGGCGCACATCAATGACGCGCCCCACAGAACAGGAAGGCACACCATGACCGACACCCAGGACGTCTTCGCCCCCAGCGCCGAATTCTCAGCCCAGGCCAACGCTCAGCCCGGCATCTACGAAGAAGCCAAAGAAAAAGGCACCGAATTTTGGGCAGAACAGGCCCGCAACCTGCTCACCTGGTACAAGCCCTTCACCGAAACCCTCGACTGGTCCAACCCGCCCTTCGCCAAGTGGTTCGCAGACGGTGAGCTCAACGCCTGCTACAACGCCGTAGACCGCCATGTTGAAGCAGGTAACGGCGACCGCACCGCCATCCTTTTTGAGGGCGAGCCCGGCGATACCAAGTCCTACACCTACGCAGAACTCAAGGACGAGGTCTCCCGCGTAGCCAACGGCATCGAATCCCTGGGTGTTTCTAAGGGCGACCGCGTTGCTATCTACATGCCCATGATTGCCGAAGCTGTGATCGCCATGCTGGCTTGCGCCCGCATCGGCGCTGTGCACTCCGTCGTCTTCGGCGGCTTCTCAGCCGACGCCCTGCTCTCCCGCATCGAGGACGGCGAGGCCAAACTGGTTATCACCGCCGACGGCTCCTTCCGCCGTGGCAAGCCCTCCATGCTCAAGCCCGCCGTCGACACTGCCCTGGCCAAGGGTGGCTCTTCGGTCGAAAAGGTTCTGGTCGTCAAGCGCAACGGCGAAGATATCAACTGGGTTGAGGGCCGCGACGTCTGGTGGCACGAGCTGGTTGCCGAGCAGTCCACCGAGCACGAGCCCTCCCGCCAGAACGCCGAAGACCCCCTCTTCATCCTCTACACCTCCGGCACCACCGGTAAGCCCAAGGGTATTCTGCACACCACCGGCGGCTACCTCACCCAGGGCGCTTTCACCCACAAGAACATCTTCGACCTCAAGCCCGAAACCGACATCTACTGGTGCACCGCAGACGTCGGCTGGGTCACCGGCCACTCCTACGTCGCCTACGGCCCCCTGGTCAACGGCTCCACCCAGGTCATCTACGAAGGCACCCCCGATGCCCCGCACCGCGGCCGCTTCTGGGAAATCGTGCAGAAGTACGGGGTGACCATCATGTACACCTCCCCCACCGCTATCCGCACCATGATGAAGTGGGGCGAGGACATCCCCGCCCAGTACGACCTGTCCACCCTGCGTGTGCTCGGCACCGTGGGCGAAGCCATCAACCCCGAAGCCTGGCGCTGGTTCCACCGCGTCATCGGCGGCGGCAAGTGCCCCATCGTCGATACCTGGTGGCAGACCGAGACCGGCGCGATCATGGTCTCCCAGCTGCCCGGCATCACCGCAGCCAAGCCCGGCAGCGCCCAGCAGCCCATCCCCGGCATCACCATCGACGTGGTGGACGACCTGGGCGAGTCCCTGCCCAACGGGCAGTCCGGCTTCCTGACCATCCGCGAGCCCTGGCCCTCCATGCTCCGCACTATCTGGGGCGACGACGACCGCTTCGTCGACACTTACTGGTCCCGCTTCGAGAAGATGTACTTCGCCGGTGACGGCGCCAAGCGCGACGCCGACGGTGACCTCTGGGTTCTGGGCCGCGTGGACGACGTCATGAACGTCTCCGGCCACCGCCTCTCCACCCCCGAGATTGAATCAGCTCTGGTCTCCCACCCCGCCGTCGCCGAAGCAGCAGTTGTTGGTGCAGCCGACGAGACCACCGGCCAGGCCGTCATGGCCTTCGTCATCCTCAACGACGAGGCCAAGGCAGCAGGTCAGGACGAGACCGAGCTGGCCGAGCAGATTCGCGCTCACGTGGGCGTCGAAATTTCCCCGATTGCCAAGCCCAAGCGTGTGCTCATTGTTGATGATCTACCCAAGACCCGCTCCGGTAAGATCATGCGCCGTCTGCTCAAGGATGTGGCCGAAGACCGCCCGGTCGGTGACACCACAACCCTGGCAGACCCCACCGTCATGGAGGCTATCGAGGCTAACTTTAAGAAGGGTTAGCAGCGCGATATAACAGGATGAGGCTTATTCATTAGGGTAGGTGGAGCAGGCTCACAGCGAAGCTGCTGGCTCGGCGGCTGGCGTGAATCGCCTTGTGAGCGAAGCGAACCAGGCGAGAGGGTCGGCAGCGAGCGTGAGCCTGCGGAACCCCCTTATGAATAAGCCTCTATATGAGGCACGCATGCCCCACATCAGTTGAGGCCAGTGTTCTTGATTAAACGCCCGCCCCAGTGTGCTCCATCTATGGCAGCAAGCTGGAGGCGGGCGTTTTCGTATGAAAAACTAGGAACTATGGCAACACCACAGACTGCACCCCGACGTATCTCCGTGATTAACGGCCCCAACCTCAACCTGCTCGGCGTGCGCAAACCCGAGATTTACGGGCGCACCACCCTGGCCGACATCGAAGCTACCCTGCGCGCCCAAGCCGCCGAGCTGGGCTACGAGATCAGCTTCATGCAGTCCAACCACGAGGGCGACCTCATCGATGCAATCCAGGCAGCCCGTACCGCGTCCGCCGGTATCATCATCAACCCGGCCGCCTACACCCACACCTCAGTCGCCCTGCACGACGCCCTGGAAGCAGCCGAGCTGCCGGTTGTCGAAGTGCACCTCTCTAACGTGCACAAGCGGGAGCCCTTCCGCCACCACTCCTACGTCTCGCCCCAGGCGACCGCCGTGATTGCCGGTGCAGGTGCTCAGGGCTACGAACTGGCGCTCTCCTTCCTAGCCCGCCACCTGGGCTAGTTCGGCACGATGGCTACCCAACCTCGGGCACAGCTGACCCTCACCGACGCCGTCTACATCGGTGCCGGGTCCATGATTGGGGCTGGCCTCTTTGCCGCCTTCGCACCGGCAGCGGCAGCAGCTGGGAACTGGCTGCTGCTCTCCCTAGCCCTAGCTGCCTTTCTCGCCTTCGCTAATGCCACCTCTTCGGCCCAGCTGGCTGCCCAGCACCCCGAATCAGGCGGCACCTACATCTACGGCAGCCGCCAGCTCGGCCATGCCTGGGGCTTTGCATCGGGGTGGTGCTTCGTCATCGGTAAAACGGCCAGCTGCGCCGCTATGGCCATGACTTTTGCCGCTTATCTGGCACCGGGTTATGAAAAGCTCCTGGCTATCGCCGCAGTTGCTGCCCTCACCGCCGTCAACTACAGGGGTATCACCCGCACCGCAGTCCTCACTAAAATCCTGGTCACCCTGGTGCTCCTGGCCCTGGCCGTCTTTTTCGGTGCGGTTCTGCTCGGGGTAGCTCCGAACCCCGTAGCGATTGCTGCCAGCGCAGGGAGCGGGGCGGGAGCGTCCGCCGCCATGGGCCCGGTGACAACTATCTACGGGGTGATGCAGGGCGCTGGCCTGCTCTTCTTTGCCTTCGCCGGCTACGCCCGTATTGCCACCATGGGGTCAGAGGTCAAAGACCCCGCCCGCACCATTCCGCGGGCTATCATCATTGCCCTGACGCTGGTGGGCACCCTGTACCTGCTAGTTGCCCTCGCGCTCATCCACCAGCTGGGTTATGCGGGCTTGGCGAGAACGTCGGCCCCGCTGGCTGCGGCGGTAGGGTCGTCCGCACCCCTGAGCGCCCTCATGGGTATCGCGGCTTCCATCGGTGCACTCGGGGCATTACTGGCCCTCATCACCGGCATCGGCCGCACAGGTCACGCCATGGCTACCCACCGCGACCTGCCCGCCTACTTTGCGCACCTGCACCCGGTCTACGGGGTACCCTACCGGCTAGAAATCACCGTAGCGGTGGCCGTGACCGCCCTGATTCTGTTCTTTGATGTGCGCAGCGCTATCGGCTTTTCGTCCTTCGGCGTGCTGCTCTACTACTGCGTGGCGAACCTGGCAGCCTTCACGCAAACCGTCCCTTACCGCCGCTACCCGCGCGCCCTGCAGGTTGCCGGGGCAGCGGGCTGTTGCTTGGTGGTGGGGACGTTGCCGCCCACCTCTATCGCGGGCGGGCTACTTCTGCTGGGGGTGGGGCTAGCGGTTTATCTTCTCTATGCCCGCCCCACCCAGCTCGCCCAGCCTTAGCTGGGCACGCACTGGCCGGTAGCAACCGCCGGTGAAGCGGCATTGACCTGGGTTAGAGCCTCAAGAATATGCGCTGCCGGGACGGCATAGCCGGTCTGGCTCTGGGTTGACTTGGCAAAGACCATAGCCATGACCTGCCCGTCCTCGATGAGCACAGGACCGCCGGAGTTACCCTGCTGCACCTGGGCAGCGAGCTGATAGACCAGGCGGGAGGGGTTAGTTTCACCTGTTTGTGAATTGATGGTTTGGGTGTAACCCAAACCCTGAACTATTGCAGCCCGACTCGTGAAGGGACCGCCACCGGGGTAGCCCATGAAGGCAACTTCGGTTCCCGAAGCGACCTCGGTCTGGTTGACGGCCAGGGGTGTGAGGTCAAGATCGGGGGCGCTGATAATCGCGATATCACGTTCGGTGTCGTAGTAGACCACATCGCCTGTTGCGGCTTGGCCGTCGCGACTCAGTAGGGTGGGAGTGCTGACGCCTGCCACCACGTGGGCGTTGGTGACCACCAGGCCGCCGTCCACCACGAACCCTGATCCCTCCGATGTGTAATTACAGGCCTGAGCTGATCCCACCACCTGTACAACCGACCACCCGGCCTCGTCCAAGGCCGCCGTTTGCAGGGTGCCCAGAGGGGCAGATTGCTCGGGGTAGAGCAGCTGGGAGATTTCAGGAAGGCCGGTGGCCTGCACGATTTGGCCGCGGATCTCGGTGACCTTCTCTTGGGCGGAGGCCGGGGTCATCTGCATCATCCAGCTAATGACCTTAGAGTCTGCGGTCAAAGCGGTAACAGAGGGAATACCCAGGGGGCGGACGACCAGCACCACCGTGACAATCACGAGCGAGGCTAGCACCATGTTGACTAATCCACCGGCAAGCCGCTCCAGACCTCGCAGGGGCGTGCGGTCGCTTGCCCTGCGGATAGCACTGCCCAGGGTCATACCCAGAGTCTGCCCCAAAACCAGGCAGGCAAGTACCGTGCCCAGCCCGGCCAGCAGATACCACCGTGCATCAACCTGGTCAATGACCCAGGGGGTGGCGTAAATAGCTGCAACCGCACCCAGCACAAAACCAACAAAGGTACCCAGGGTGACAAAGAGCCCCTGCCGTACACCGGCTAAGAAGTAGAGGGCAATAATAGCAATAATGACCCAGTCAAGAACGGTCATGATTCTCCATTCAACGGGGAAGGCTAAATGGGCTAGGCTCCACCCTATGCCGCCTCAGCAAAAATAGACCGAGCGGACGCGGGGAGCTCTGCCGGGACTCAGCCCTCACAGGAATACCACAGCCTACACGTCCAACCTGAAAAAATAGGCGGAAACTCAGGAAAAATTCTCGGTGAAGGGACTAAGCTCTAGGCGCTTTGGGTATCGAAAGCATCAAATATCCTGTAGGCTCTTATTAGTTGAATATGTCACAGATAAAAGTGCTGTGTGATGGACTAGGCAAAGACTATGCTTAGAAGTCTGCCCGCCCTGTACGTACAGGGCACCGCACTCGAATCGCCCTTTAGATCCACCATTTCAGGAGTAAAAGAGAACCATGGATATTGAAGTACTACGCCGTGCTCCGCTGTTCGCTTCACTCGACGACGAAGCCTTTGCAGCACTGACCGAAGACATCACCGAAGTTGACCTTTCACGCGGTGCTACCCTCTTCTACGAAGGCGACCAGGGCGATCAGCTCTACTTTGTTATCTCAGGCAAGATGAAGCTGGGCCGCACCGCTTCCGACGGCCGTGAGAACCTGGTAGCTATCATGGGCCCCGGCGAAATCTTCGGTGAGATGGCCCTGTTTGACCCCTCACCCCGTTCAACCAGCGCAACCGCTGTTTCTGAGACCCGCCTGGCCGGTGTGAAGCACGAGTCCCTGCGCAAGGCTATGGAGAAGTCCCCCAATATCTCCGCTCAGGTTCTGCAGGCTCTGGCCCGCCGTCTGCGCCGCACCAACGAGAACCTGGCCGACCTGGTCTTCTCAGACGTACCCGGTCGCGTTGCCAAGGCCCTGCTTGACCTGGCTGACCGCTTCGGCCGTCCTGCCACCGACGGTGTGCTGGTTGCCCACGAGCTGACCCAGGAAGAGCTGGCCCAGCTGGTCGGCGCTTCCCGTGAGACCGTCAACAAGGCTCTGGCCGAGTTCGTTTCCCGCGGCTGGATCCGTCTGGAAGCTCGCGCTGTGGTCATCCTCGACCTGCAGCGTCTGCGCCAGCGCTCCCGCTAAGGTGGGGCGGGCGTCCTGCCTGCTCTCAATACTCTAAAACCGGGTGGTCAGCTCTAGCTGACCACCCGGTTTTTTGCACCTGCCCAGGGGCAGGGGGGCGGACGCCGGTGGTTAGCGGGTCTGCCAGGTGAGGCCGTCGGATGAGGTGATGAGAGTGGTGCTACTTGAGGGGACCCAGGCCGGGTAGCCAACTTCGAGGGTGTAGGTTCCGTTGGTGTAGTGGGCCTCTAGCAGGTAGGAAGCTGCCGGGTCTAGATCGTGGGTAGTCCAGGTGAGGCCGTTATCTGCGCTGGTCAGCAGTGTGGCTCCTTCGGCACGAGCTTGGCAGTAGACCAGGACTGTCTCACTGAGGCGCTGAAGGCCGCAGAGCTCTAGGGATTTGGCTCCAACCGTAGAGATTTTTCCGCCCATAAGCCATTGGCCCCGGTCGGGGCTGTAGGTTGCGGCGTAGATGTCGTTGCTGTTGGCCAGAACCAGGCCGAAAGTTCCACTCTCGTCGATGTCGGTGACGTTTTCAGCCTCAACAGGGGTAAGCGGAGCGGGAGTGTAGGGCTGGCCGGTGGGCTCGGGGGCGGACGTGGCGTCCGCCTCGGGCACCCGGACATCGCCCAGGTTGCCCGGTGGGGTTGAGGTACCCCCGGGTTCCTTACTGTTGGGCCAACAGTCATAGGTTCCCCAAGGTCACGGGCAAAGATGAGGTTGACCTGTTGTGCCTCCCTGCAATAGTCACGGTTTAGCCCTACGGGAAACTGGTAGTAGGTTTTCCCCTCATCTTCATAGCGAATCCAACCGGTACTGAAGACCAGAACGATGAAGAAGATAAAAGTCATCATCAGGGCAAAAGCGCTTGCCAGCAAGAGCAGAAGCCCTTGGGCGAACCAGGTGGTTAGCAAGACCAGGGTGCTGCTTCTAGCCCCGTCTGGCTGGGGAATTCTTCCCAGGCTCTTGAGGATATAGGCGGTTCCACACACCAGTAAAGTAAGGGACGCCAGGTAAGAGAGCCCCAGGCAAATCAAGCCTAGCCCTGGGATAAGTTGCAGCCCCAAGGCGCCCAGCCCCAAGCGTCCACCAATAATAGCCACCAGTAGCAGACAGGCCCCCAGGGTCGCCCATCTAGTAAGTCTCTGCGACAGTGAGATGGGTGCTGAACTGGGGGCCTGACGCTCGATGGGCACGGCTAGACCTTTTTCTCCTGCACCGCCAGGTAGCAGGTGCCAGCGGCGTCCTGCTTAACCTCGGGCAGATAGAGGGAAACCTGGCGTCGCTTGGCCAGGAAGGCAACCGCCCCGGAGGCAGAAGCGAGCTGTTCCAGCAGGTACATGACGCCGGGGGTCACCAGCTCCTGGAAGGGCACCCCAACGGTGTCGTCCTGCCCGATTTCGTTACCGATTTCAACGCTCATGGGGTGGGCAACCAGCTCACGCACGCTGACCCAGCGACCCCATATTCCCTTCCCGGCGAGCAGGGAGGGATTCTGCCCCACCGGCACCGCGCAGGTGAAATAGTGAATGTCGTAGCGCTTGTGGAAGAAGCCCGGTGACTGCCAGCGGGCTAGGGGCTTGAGCAGGTCGGCACGGATTTTAAGACCGCGGCGTTCCAGGTAGTCAGCAAAGGTTTTATCCTGCTGAGCTACAGCAAGACGTGAGGCCATACACTCGTGCCCGCTAGTGAGCTCAATAGTTGAGAGCTCACCGCTGCCAGCTAAGAGCACGCCGGTCTCTTCAAAGAGCTCACGCACCGCGGTAACTACGGCAGCGTTAGCTGCCCCCAGGTCGTCCTCGCTGAAGGCCTTGGCCCAGTATTCACCGCTGGGGCCCACCCAGCCGATGGGGGTGGCGTCCTCGGGCACACCCAGGCCGCCGGGGAAGGCAACCCGACCCATAGGAGATTTAACCCGGTAGGTCATAAAGGTTTCAGGCCCAGAAGCACCATCACGCACAAAAACGACCGCGGCGGCAGGCTTAGCCGCGCGCGGTGTACAGTCCCCCTCATTGAGCCAGGTACGGGCGGATTCCTGCTGGCTTGACGGGATGGGGTGGGTTTTGGGGGCCGGAGCCGCCGCCGAGACATAGGGGGCGGACGCCGGCGGCGGCACCCGCTTGAGGGCGCCGGTATACATGGGTTGGCTAGGCATATTCCACAATGATTTCAACTTCTACCGGGGAGTCCAGCGGTAGTACCGGCACGCCAACGGCTGAGCGGGCGTGCACGCCTGCCTCGCCAAAGACCTCGCCCAAAAGCAGGGAGGCCCCGTTGATGACGGCGGGCTGGCCGGTGAAGGAGGGGTCTGACGAAACGAAGCCGACCACCTTGACCACGCGGGTGACGCGGTCAAGATCGCCGATAACGGACTTGACGGCAGCCAGGGCGTTCAGAGCTGAGAGGCTAGCCAGTTTCTGGGCGGTCTCGGGGTCTATAAAGCCTTCGGCGTCGGAGTCGGAGACCTTGCCGGTGGCGGGCAGCTCGCCCTTAACGAAAGGCAGCTGGCCCGAGGTGTAGACGTAGTTACCGCTGGTGACGGCAGGAACGTAGGCGGCTACCGGGGCTGCCAGCTCGGGCAGGTCGTAGCCAAGTTCTTTGAGGCGGTCTTCGATCTTTGACACGGTGTACCTTCTTGAAAAGCAGTGTTTCTAGGGGCCAAAAACCGGGCTCGGGGCGAAGCCTGAACCCGGTTCTGGTGTGAGTATTTAGTTGCTAGCCTTCTTGCGCTTAAAGTAGGCGATTGGATTGCCCTGAGTGGGGGCAACCATGTTCCCGGCGGGAGTGGCGCCGCTAGGAGCGGGGGCACCGGGGAGCACGGTAACGAGCTCCCAGCCGTCTTCACCCCAGTTATCGAGGATCTGCTTGGTTGCGTGAATCATCAGGGGCACTGTTGCGTATTCCCATTTTTCCATAGCACCAAGCCTAGACCACCGGGGCTAAAAAGACGACTCTTACATCTCTCACAGGTTTTTCTTGGGTGGCTGTGACATGCATGCCGGTGCGCTTTTCGCCCTGAGCCGATAAACTGATGCAATGGCTTCTTCAAAGAATGTGCGAAAGAGGCGCCGTAGCTCCGGCGACCTTGTTCAGTTTATTGCGCTGAGCATCATTGCCGGTTTTATTGCGGCGCTGATTATGGTGCCGCCCACTACAGCTCTCAGTGCATCTATCAATGCATCAATGAACTGGTTTAAGAGTCTGCCCGCCTCCCTGAGTGACGGACCGCTCTCTCAGCCGTCCGTCATCTACGCAAATGACGGAAAAACTGAGCTAGCATCCTACTACGCCCAGAACCGCACCGAGGTGGCGCTGGATGACATTTCCCAGCACATGAAGGATGCAATTCTTTCGTCTGAAGACCGTAACTTCTACGATCACGGCGCGGTTTCCCCCATGGGTATTGCCCGCGCCTTGGTCAACAATGTCATTAACCCCGAAGCTCGTCAGGGTGCTTCTACTCTGACCCAGCAGTACGTCAATAACCTTCTGATTGATGCCGCTGAGCAGGCAGGCACCGAGGCAAGTACCCTGGGTGCTAATAAGGACTACCTTGATAAGATCAAGGAAATTAAGCTGGCCATCTCGATGGAGCAGAATCTCTCCAAGGACCAGATTCTTGAGGGCTACCTCAACATCATCAACCTGGGCGGTTCCAACTACGGTGTAGAGGCCGCAGCCTACTACTATTGGGGCATTTCAGCATCAGAGCTCAGCATCTCCCAATCGGCGATTCTGGCAGGCATGGTGGTTTCACCTAACGTCTACCGCCCCGATGTTAACCCCGAACTGTCCAAGGAACGTCGCGATGTAGTTCTGGGCACCATGCTCCGCGACGGCAAGATTACCGAGGACGAATACTCGGACGCCCTGAACGAAGAGATTACTCTCGATATTCACACCACCCCCATGGGCTGCTCAACCGCCGGCGACTTTGCGCATTTCTGTAGGTACGCAATATTTGATTTCCTGAGTGATGAGACCTTCGGTGCCACCGAAGAGGACCGTGAAAATGCCCTCTACCGCGGCGGCTACAAGATCATTACCACCATTGACCCTGACGCCCAGAAGGACGCCAAGACCCAGGTTGAAGCCACTCAGCCTTCCACCAACAACCCCGACCGTGTCAGTGCCTCTCTCGTTTCAGTTGCTCCCGGCACCGGCAAGATTATTGCCATGGCCCAGAACTCCGGCTACGGCCCCTCTGATACAAGCGACTTTGCGGATAACTACTTCAACTTCAACGTGAGTGTCTCCCACGGTGGTACAGCAGGCTTCCAGCCCGGTTCAACCTTCAAGGCCGTGATTCTGGCCCAGTGGATTAAGGACGGCAAGGGCGTCAACGCCACCATTGATGGCACTTCCCTCAGCTACCCCAAGAGCTTCCAGTGGCCTGCTAAATGCGAGGAGGGCGGCTTCGTTACCTCCGAAGACGCTGATGGCTACGTCTTCACCAACTCTGAAGGCGGCAGCCAGAGCTGGGGTACCGTGGCCTACGGCCTGAAGAACTCCATTAACTCCTACTCCATTAAGATGGCTTCGGTTACTGATGCCTGTGCCATCAACGATTTGCGAGCCAAGCTCCGCATCACCGACGGCACCGGTTCAGACCCCTACACTATTACCCGCCCCGCCTACCTGCTGGGTGGTTGGCCCCATGGTACCACCCCGCTGATTATGGCTTCGGCCTACGCCACTTTTGCCAGCGGCGGCACCTACTGCGAGCCTGTTTCGCTGGAGAAGGTCAGCAAGGGCGATACCGAGGTCAAGACCTATGAGTCCACCTGTGAGCGCGTACTTGAAGAGGACGTTGCCAACGGCGTGAACTACGTACTCAAGCAGGTTCTGGTGGACGGCTCGGGTTACCAGCGCGGTATTGGCCTGACCGATGCGTCCGCCGCTAAAACCGGTACCACCGATAACTCTGCCCAGACCTGGACCGTAGGGTACACGCGCGGCCTTTCCACCGCATCATGGGTGGGCAGCATGGAAAACGCCTCTCGCCCTCTCAACGGCCTTTCCATCAACGGTAGAGTTCTGGACTACGTGGACGGTGCCACCTACGCAGCTGCCCAGTGGCAGAAGTTCATGCAGGCCCAGGCTAAGAACTACAACACCGATAAGTTCGATACCCCCTCGAACACGGTTCTTGGTACTAACCAGTAAGGACTCCCTTGAATTCTCAGAATTCTCGTGGCGTGGCGGCTTCAGCTGGCGCTCTTACCCAGACCCTTTCAGCGGTTCTGGCAGCGGGTGCCGTAGCTGGGGCCGCCACGGCCGCTTATGCCCACTTTATTGAGCTCAATAACTTCCAGGTGCGCCGGGAAACCCTGCCGATTCTGCCGGAAGGTAGCCCCGATTTTAAGATTCTGCATATCTCGGATATGCATATGATTCCGGGGCAGGCCCAGAAAACCGCCTTTATGCATTCTCTGGCCGAACTAGAGCCTGACCTGGCCATCAATACCGGCGATAACCTCTCCCACCTCGACGGCCTTCCCGCCCTACTAGAGGCCCTGGACCCCCTGCTGGATTTCCCGGGTGTCTACGTGCCGGGCTCTAACTGCTACTTTGCCCCGGTGCCCAAAAACCCGGCCCGCTACCTCTGGAAGAAGAACACCGGGGACGAGGCCAACGACCAAACCCGCGCGGTACTCCCCACCCAGGTGATGCACGATGCCTTCGATGCCCGCGGCTGGGTAGGGCTGATTAACCGCTATGAGACGCTCACCCTCGGAGGGCTGCGCCTAGAGTTCTCCGGGGTGGACGACCCCCACCTGGAGTACGATCGCCACCCCGGTTTCTCCCCCACCGCTTTCGACGCGGAGCCGGGCCCGAGCGTCCGCCTGGGTGTCTGCCACGCCCCCTACCTGCGCACCCTGGACCGGTTTGCGGACGACGGCGCCCAGGCTATCTTCGCGGGCCACACCCACGGTGGGCAGGTGTGCCTCCCGGGTGGGCGGGCCCTAGTGTCCAACTGTGACCTACCCCCGGCCCGGGCTAAGGGCCTCTCCTACCAGGGGGACGTACCTGTGCAGGTAACGGCTGGCCTGGGCACCTCACGCTATGCCCAGGTGCGACTCTTCTGCCCACCCGAGGCTGTACTGGTGACGCTGACGGCCCGGTAACCTATCTGGTTTTTGCAGGAATGCAAATGTAAGATAGATTACTATGGCTTCTCGACTACTGCGCGTTTCCCCCATACCCACGCCTCCCCCTGTGCCCTACGGTGCCCGCACAGAGCAGGACATCACCCTCTGGCAGTACTCCCGTCCTATTCGCTCGCGCTGGGTCTGCGGGCTTTTCGTAGCACTCACCGCAGCCATTATCGCTATCTCCATCCCCCAGGTGCTGGGCTGGATTGTCGATGCCATGCTGACCGACCAGCCCACCGTGGGAGCGGTCTGGGCAGGCGGCGCCCTGGTCTTTGCGCTGGGTCTAGCCCAATCTGCCCTTTTCTTCCTGCGTAGGCAGCTGGTTATTGAACCCGCCAGCACGGTAGAAAACACCATGCGCATCGACCTCTTCGACCGCCTGTTGCGCTCCCCCGTGGCCTTCCACGACCGCTGGCCCTCGGGCCAACTCCTGACCCGTGCCATGAGTGATTTGGGCACTATCCGCCGCTGGACCGCCTTCGGCCTGATCCAAATCATTACCGTAGCCGTCCAGGTAACCGTCGGTAGTTTCTACATGTTTACCGGCTCCTGGCAGCTGGGGCTGGTCTTCCTGGCCAGCATGCCGCTGACCCTCTTCTGCGTCTGGCGGTTTGTGCTGACCTTCCGCACCCTGACCCGCAAGGCCCAAGAACGTACCGGTGACCTGGCAACAACCGTCGAAGAATCGGTGCAGGGCTTACGCGTGCTCAAGGCGCTAGGGCGAGGCCCGCATGCCCTGGCCGGGTTCCGCCAAGAAGCCCAAGAACTACTAGACCTTGAAGTTGCGCGAGGCCGGGCCATGGGGCGGGTCCGTATGCAGACCACCCTCATTAGCGGAGCCTCCCTCTGCCTGGCTCTCCTCTGGGGCCTGCACCTGGTCAGTACGGACGTCATGACCGTCGGTGCCCTCACCAGCTATTTCGCAACCGCCACCATCCTGTTTACCCAGGTGGAGCGCTCGGGCATGCTGATTTCCATGTATCTGGCATCGAGTGTTTCGATGGACCGCCACCGCCAGGTCATGGTGGGCGAGGCCGGTGAAGATATCGACATTCTGCCTGCCCACCGCGAGCGCCCCGAAGCGGCGGCTGCCCGCCTCGATTTTAAGGACGTTGCCTTCAGCTACGGGGAGCAGGAGCAGCAGGTGCTCACCGGCTTTACTCTGCAGGTGCGCCCGGGGGAGATTATTGCCCTGGTCGGTTCGACCGGGTCGGGTAAGTCTACTGTGCTTCAGCTGGTGCAGAGGCTCTATGAGCCGACCGCGGGAAGCATTAGCCTAAACGGTCGCAATATCGCCGCCCTTCCCCTGCCTGAACTGCGTTCCCAGGTGGCAATTGCCTTTGAAGACCCCCTGCTGTTTTCGGCGAGCGTGCGCGATAACGTCCTGCTGGGTCTAGACCGCAGCGAACTTACCCCTGCTGAGGAAGAGGCCATTCTGACCCGCGCCCTGACCGTGGCTGCCGCTGACTATGTGTACCAGCTCCCTGATGGAATCGATACCGTCATCGGCGAAGAAGGCATGAGCCTATCTGGCGGCCAGCGCCAGCGTCTTTCGCTAGCGCGCGCTATCGCCGCGAGCCCGGCCGTCCTTCTACTCGATGATCCGCTCTCTGCCCTCGATGTGACGACAGAAGAAAAGGTGGTGGGTCTACTCAAGCAGGAGCTGACCGAGACCACCACCCTGCTCACGGCCCACCGGCCCTCTACAGTGGCCCTGGCTGACCGGGTCGTACTTCTACACCGGGGGCAGGTAGCTGCGGTAGGTACCCACACCGAGCTGCTCGGCAACCCCGTCTACCGCGACCTCATGAGCACCGACACCCAGCTCACCCCCACAAGGCCGGCGGACGCCGGTGAGGTTGAGAGCGAGATACAGGAGGGCGGACGATGAGCCAGAGAATTACCGATTCAGAAGATAAGATTCAGCTCTCTAAGAGCGAGGCTAAGGCTGTTCGCCGCCGGTCGGTAGCCCTCTTATTCGATGTGCTGCGCCCGGTGCGGGGCCACCTGCTCTTCACCCTTTTCCTGGTGATCCTGGCAACGGCCCTGACCACAGCGATGCCCTGGCTCATTTCTACGGCCATCAACGATGCCCTAGAACCCCTGCTGGCGGGAGACAGCAGTTACGCGCTTACCTTGGCAGCCCTCTATGTAGGGGCAGCGGTCGTGGCCGGTTTAGCGACCTACACCAACATTCTGCTCACCTACAAGATTTCCCAGAAGGTGCTCTTTGACCTGCGCCAGCGCATGTTTGAGCACGCCCAAAAACTCTCGGTAGGCTTCCACGACACCTACACCTCGGGCCGTGTAATCTCCCGCCTCACCAGTGACCTCGATACGATTCGGCAGTTCCTCGACTCGGGGCTTTCTGAGCTTGCAGCCATGCTGCTCTCCATCTCCTTTACCATCGTGGCCCTCTGCCTCATGGACTGGCGGGCTGGACTCGCCCTACTTGTGATGATGCTTCCCGTCGCCTGGCTCACCGCCTGGTTCCGCCGCGAATCTGAACTGGCCTACCGGGCCCAGCGGGTGGCGTCCGCCCGCATCATCTCCCGCTTTGCCGAAACCTTCACCGGCCTGGCCGCTGTCAAGGCCTTCCGCGCCGAGGCAAGCTCCCGTGCAGCCTACGCGGAAGCCGCCGAGGACTACCGAGTGCGCGTCATGCAGTCCATCAAGGTGCACGGTACCTATATGCCAGCCCTACAGGCCCTGGGTAACACCTTCGTGGCCATTGTGCTGGTCATTGGCGGTTACTCCATTCTGGGCGGCTCCATGCAAGCTGGTACCCTGCTAGCTCTGGTCATCTACGCCAACCGAGTCTTTGAACCCATCTTCATGCTCTCGGACTACTACAACATGTTCCAGTCAGCGGTCTCTGCCCTCGAAAAAGTCTCAGGCTTTCTCGCTGAAGAGCCTGAGGTTGCCGAGCCCGAACGTCCGGCCCGCCGAGCCGCTCCCGCAAGCGGCCACCTGGTCTTTGACGAGGTTGAGTTCGAGTACGTCAAAGGACGCCCCGCCCTGCACCGCCTGAACCTTGATATTCCTGCGGGGCAGCGCCTAGCCCTGGTGGGCGAAACCGGTGCCGGTAAATCAACCATCGCCAAACTCATTGCCCGGTTCTACGATGTCACCCACGGGCAGCTCACCCTCGACGGGGTAGACCTGCGTGACCTATCCGATGAGCAGCTGCGCCGTGAGGTCGTCATGGTCACCCAGGAGGCTTACCTTTTCAAGGGCACCGTGGCCGACAATATCCGCCTGGGCAACCCGGCCGCCAGCGATGAAGAGGTGTTCGAGGCGGCCCGCAAGGTCGGGGCCTACGACTTCATCACCGGCCTACCCCAGGGTTTCGATACTAACCTTTCTAAGCGCGGTGGGCGGGTCTCTGCGGGCCAGCGTCAGCTCATTTCCTTTGCTCGGGCCTTCCTCGCCGACCCGGCCGTCCTAATCCTGGACGAAGCCACAGCCTCCCTCGATATTCCCACCGAAAAGCTGGTGCAGCAGGGGCTTGAGTCCCTGCTGGCGGGGCGCACCTCTGTGGTGATTGCCCACCGACTCTCCACGGTCCTCACCGCCGACCGGGTGCTGGTGGTGTCGGACGGGCGCGTGGTGGAGGACGGCTCCCCCGCCGCCCTGGTCGAGGCCGGCGGACGCTTTGCCGCTATGGCCCAGGCCTGGGAAGAGAACAACAGTACCGAGGGCTAAATCGGGGTGATTTGGCAGGCTTAAGACCACCGCGCTATACTTGAGAGGTTGTTATACGCAACAATCGGGATGTGGCGCAGCTTGGTAGCGCGCGTCGTTCGGGACGACGAGGCCGCAGGTTCAAATCCTGTCATCCCGACCAAGCATAACCGCCCCTGGATCTAGCCGGGGGCGGTTTTTTGTTGCCCGCTTTTGCCCCCATAGGGTCACACAGCGTCATAATACTTGCATTGTAAAGTTTATTGGGTGTAAGCTGAAGAAAAATGCAGAAGTGAAAGGACGACCCGTGTTACAGAAAATTCTCGTTATCTCCGGCTCAGACCGCGACGGTTCCTTCAACACCCAGCTCGCCGAGCAGCTCGTAGAAGCCCTAGAAAATGAGGGCCAGCGCGCTGAGGTCTACGATTTCTCGGCAGTTCCCCTGCTCAGCCAGAACTCCGAATTCCCCGCCCCGGCCTCCGTCGAAAAGCTACGCGCCGATATTGCTAATGCGGCCGGCCTGATTCTGGTCTCCCCCGAATACAACGGCTCCTACCCTGCCCGCCTGAAGAACCTGATTGACTGGGCTTCACGCGCCGTCATCGCGGGCGATAACACCACCCCCACCGTACTGAACGGCAAGAAGGTCGGCGTTGCCTCGGTCGCCAACTCAACCTACGGTAAGTTCGTGCGCGAGCACCTGCGTAGCCTGGTCCCCTACGTTCGAGCCGACCTGATGGAGGGCGAGGGCCTGGGCGTCCGCATCCCCGGTGAGGCCTGGGGCACCGGCAAGCTAGAACTGGACGAAGAGCAGCAGAAGAACGTTGATCAGTTCGTTGCTGACTACCTGAAGTTCCTGGCCGATTAATCACCTGAACTCAAAAAATTGGGGCCTCCCTGGCACACAGGGAGGCCCTTTTGCATGGGTTTCAGCAGTTCGGCTCAGCGAGCTAGATTCAGCGGGAGAGCTTTGAAGGCCACCAGATTTTCTTGCCGATATCTTCAACGAGTGCCGGTATGAGCAGAGCTCGCACTACAGTGGCGTCGAGTAGTACGCCGAAGGCAACGATGAAGGCGAGCTGGGCGAGGAAAATCAGCGGGATAACACCCAGGGCTGCGAAGGTGGCCGCCAGAACGATACCGGCTGAGGTAATTACACCGCCGGTTGCTACCAGAGCTGTGCGCAGACCGCTCTTGGTTCCCTGATGCAGGGCTTCTTCCCTCACGCGGGTCATCAGGAAGATGGTGTAGTCAATACCCAGAGCGACGAGGAAGACGAACCCGTAGAGGGGCACGGTAGGGTCAGCACCGGGGAAATTGAAAACGTGGTTGAAGACTAGGGCTGAGACGCCAAGGGCGGTGAGGTAAGAGAGCACGGTGGCAGCCACCAGCATCAGCGGTGCCAGAATTGAGCGCAGCAGAACCATCAGAATCAGGGTGATAACGACCAGCACTACCGGGATAATCAGGGCCCGGTCGCGCTGGGCGCTATCGATGGTATCGAGGGCGGACGCGGTCGTCCCGCCAACCAGCGAGCCGGGAGCTGCGCTGGCAAGGCTCTCGCGCATCTGGCGTACGGTCTCTTCTGCCTGCGGTGAGTCGGCGGGGTCGGCCAGGGTCACCTGGAGCATGACGCGCCCCTCAACTTCAGTGGGGGCAATACCGGCAAAAACCGGCGGCACTGACTCAGCAGAAGCGCCCACCGGCACAGTACCAGCGGGTGACTCCTGGGCTACCGCGGCAATGGAGCTCACCCCGTCGAGCCCGTCGAGGGCAGCCACTGCGGTATCTTGCTCGGCAGCAGGCACAATTACATTTGCCGGGGAGCCTGAGCCACCGGGGAAGTGTTCAGCCAGTACATTCTGGCCGTCCCGTGCCTGGGACTGCCCCAGCACCAGGTCAGATTGGCGCACCCCGTTGGCCTGGAAAGTCGCAGAAAAGCCGGCGAAGATAGCCAGTACCAGAGCCGTGACCAGCCAGACTGTGCGGGGCTTGCCCGACACGAAAGCCGCAATTTTCGCCCAGAAGCCGGCTGAGGCGTCCTTAACCTCAGCGGAATAGCGGGGACGGGCAGGCCAGAAGGCAACCCTGCCCAGCAGGGCCAGGACGGCGGGCAGGAAGGTCAGCGAGGCCAGCATGGACAGCACGATGCCGGTAGCTGCCACGGGCCCCAGGGCCTTGTTCGAGGACAGCTCAGAGAGCAGCAGGCACAGCAGGCCAGCAATCACCGTGCCGCCGGAGGCCAGAATCGGTTCGAGGGACCCGCGCCAGGCAACCCGGGTTGCCTCCCAGCGCGAGAGGTGCTGGGTCAGGGCCTCACGGTAGCGGGCTACGTAAAGCAGGGAATAGTCAGTGGCGGCGCCGACCACCAGAATCAGCAGGATTCCCTGCACCTGGCCATTGATCATCACCCAGCCGGCATTCGCCATATGCCAGATAACGAAGATAGCGCCCGAGAGGGCAACCATCGAGCTGGTCAGCACGATGATGGGCAGCAGAGGTGAGCGGTAGACCACCAGCAGAATCACGAAGACCACAATCAGGGCAACTGCCAGCAGGATGCCGTCGATACCGCCAAATGCCTCAACCAGGTCGGCCGAGAAGCCGGCCGGGCCGGTCACGTAGCCGGTGAGGCCGTCGGGGGCCTGGGCTATCTCTGCCCGGATAGCGTCAACGACCTCTCGGGTTTCGAGCTCAGTGGAGATAGGGAGAATGAGTTCGGCCGCCCGGCCGTCCTCAGAGTAAATCACGGGTGAGCTTTCACCGGTGAAAGTTCCGGACGCCGCCAGCTGGTCGGTCAGGCCCTCCAGGTAGGTCTGGTGGGAGTCCGTGAGAGAGCCGTCGGCTTCAAAGACGAGAATGGCAGGCACCGCGTCGGTGCCCAGAAAGTCGCCCTGCTGCTCTACCACCTGGGTAGATTCAGCGGACGCCGGCAGGAAGTCGGTCTGGGAGTTGGTTAAGACCTCGGAGATTTTTCCGAAGTAGGGCCCGCCGATACCCGCCACAGCAAGCCAGGTAAGGGTCAATAGGACGGCAAGAGCAACCCGCACCCAGGTGCGTGAAGAGGAACCGGCCCTGATAGAGCCGGTTTCCGAAGAAGAAGTATGCATACTGAGAGTTTACCCCCTGCCAGAGACCCAGGCTAAGGGAGTCTCAAGCGGGCCGCGCCGCAGGAAGGTCTGCCCAAGCAGGCGCTGCCAGGCCCAGGCAAAGAGCAGGGCACCCAGAATCAGGCCGAACATCATGGCCCAGGAGTTATCAGATGCAGGCAGGCCGTAGGTCGGAGCGTAGTTAGCGTACAGGGCGAGCACGGCAATCTGGAGCACGTAGAGGGAAAGGGTCATGCGCCCGGCTCCCACCAGGGCACCGGCCAGGTGCTCCCGCCCGGCTAGAGCGCGCGCCAGCAGGCAGCACCAGCCCACGGTCGCCAGGCAGGCTGCCAGGCTAAAGGCAATCTCAAGCCGGCTGGAGGTGTAGGGAAGGAACTCTGCAACAGCAAAACGGGAGTACCAGAAGAGACCGCCAGTGGCTAGGCTCCCCAGCAGGGCCAGGGCTACATCGCCCCAGACACCCCAGCGTTCGATGAGGAAGGCGATCACCGCACCGATGCAGGCGTAGGTCAGCAGGGTAAAGACCTGGTAGTTCTGGCCGGTGAACATCCATTCGTAGAGGTAGGCAGTGTAGCTGCCGTCGAGAGATGCCTGCATAGCCTGGGGGCGGAAGTAGGTCCGGGCGGACGCCGCAAACCACCAGGTGCCCACGGCCAGGAGGGCCAGGGCCCAGGAGGGCAGGAAGACAAGGGGGGCCATGAGCAGGCTCAATACCCCCAAGTACTCCAGTACGATATCGACCTGGGCGCCCCAGGTACCGATGTAGAGCCCCAGAGCAACTAGCACAATAGCTCGTACTACCGAGGAGGCGAAGAGGGCGGGGAAGCTCATACGCTGAGACGAAAAGAGGGCACCTGCCCCCAAGAGGAAGGCAAAGAGCGGGGCGGTCAGAAACTCACTCAGGTTCAGCACCCCACCGGTCCCGCCGCCGGGGGCTCCATGGGCGATAAACATGCTGATCAGGGCAGCACAGCGAGCCAGGTCAATACCGATAACACGGCCTGCGGTTTTTAGGTCGGTCACGCAATACTCCTCAATAAATACCTGCTTTAGCCTAACACTGCCCCGCCGCCCTGCGCGGTCAGGGGAAGCCATGGCACACTGGTTAGGTTGCCCCTCATCTCTCTGAAAGTCACTATGAGCACTCACTCCACCGACGTCGTCCTTCTGGCCGCCGGTTCATCGGCGACCAGCGAGTATATTTCTATCTTCTGGATTACCGCTGCGGCGCTTTTAGCACCCCTGGCGTCAGCCCTGGTGAAGAAGAAAATCCCTGATGTTGTCTTCCTGATTATCTTCGGCGTTCTGATCGGTCCGCAGGTTCTAGGGCTTGCCAGCACCGACGGTGGGGTGGCCCTGGTCAAAGACCTGGGTCTGGGGTTGCTCTTTTTGCTGGCTGGTTACGAAATTAACGCCGGAGCCCTGCGCGGACGCCAGGGGGCTTTCGCTGTGGGGTCCTGGCTGGTGAGCTTCACCCTCGGCCTGGTTCTGGCCATGAGCCTCTCCCAGTTTTCGGGGTCTTTCTCTACCTACGCGGTCGTCGGCATTGCCCTGAGTTCTACCGCCCTGGGCACCCTGCTGCCCCTGCTCAAAAGCCACGGTAAGGCGGGCACGAAAGTCGGCGACGGGGTGATGGTGCACGGGGCTATCGGCGAGGTGCTCCCTATCTTTGCAATGTCCCTGCTGCTCTCATCGCATGCCCCCTGGGTTGCGGTGCTGATTCTGCTGGCCTTTATGGTCATCGCGGTTATTTCAGCGGTTGTGCCCCACCGCCTCTTCGAGCATATTCCTGGCCTGCGCCGCACCATGGCAGCTGAGGCTAACACCACCAGCCAGACCATGCTCCGCCTGGCCATGTTCCTTCTGGCTACCCTCATGATGGTCGCCGCGGTCTTTGAGCTCGATGTGGTGCTCGGCGCTTTTGCCGCCGGTATCATCCTGCGCTCTCTCACCCCCGAGGGTGCCTTTGAACCCTTCTCAAAGCGCCTTGAGGCCCTGGGCTTCTCCTTCCTGATCCCCCTCTTCTTTGTCAGCTCCGGCATGGGTATTAAGGTCTCGGTGGTCTGGGAGCAACCGCTTCTGCTCGCCGGGATTGTGCTCGGTATTCTGCTGGTGCGTGGCCTGCCCGTGGTAGCTGCCGAGCACTTCTTCAACACCGGCTCGGAGCTAACCACCACCCAGGAGAAGCTACAGCTGGGGCTCTACTCGGCGGCAGGTCTGCCCATCATTGTGGCGGTGACCGAGGTTGCTTTAGCGAACGACCTGCTCAGTGAACAGCACGCCTCCCTGCTGGTTGCAGGTGGGGCGCTAACCGTCCTGCTCTTTCCCCTCTGGGCTTCGGCCCTTGGGGCGGTGGGGCGCAAGGACGCCGGTAGCAGCTCAGGTGACGATGGCGGCTCAAGCTCGCGGCAGCGTCGTAGCGCTAAGAAGCTAGAGCGGGCCGCCGCGGTGCGGGCGGCAACGGGCGCGGTTCCTGTCATCAAGCGTCCGAATTCCTAGTATTGCGCTCACGCTGCTACTGCCCACCGATACCAAAGGGCCCCCTTGCTGAAGCAAGGGGGCCCTTTGGTATCAAGGAGCTAATGTAGCCTACTTGAGAATGATGACATCCAGGGTACGGGGGCCGTGTACGCCCTCAACGCGAATCAGCTCGATATCTGAGGTTGCGGAGGGGCCTGAGATCCAGGTGATGGGCTTGTCGAAGTTCAGACGAGCCACGGTCTCGGGAATCAGCTCCACGATGGTGTCCACGGGAACCACGCAGATGTGGTGGTCGGGCACCAGGGTGATGGCGCGGCGGCCTTCGGTCTCGGTGCTGTTGAGGGCGATGGTGCCGGTTTCAGCGCAAGAGACAGTCGAAGATGTGACCACAGCATCGATGGCATCGAGTTCGCGCACCGACAGGGCGCCAGGCTTATTCGCATTGCCGGAGTCCACCACGCGAGAGCGGGCGGCGGTGTCTTCGGGTAGCCACTCGGTCTTCAGGCCGGTGGGCACCACATAGCGAGAAGACTTGCCCAGGAGCTCGCCTACGCGGGCGGCGATGGTCTCTTCGGTTTCGTGGTAGACGTTAGCCTTGTAGTCAATCAGGCGGTCAACCAGCATCTCGATGATTTCCTCGCTACCCTTGTCGCTTTCACGGCGGTAGGCGCGGACGGGCTCAGCCGGCTGGGGGTTATCCCAGAGGGAGGCACGGATGCGGCCCAGGATTTCTGCTTTTGCATCAGACATTAGTTGGCCTCCTTGGGGGCAATGGGGTTAGCGGTCTCGGCGTTAGCGTGGGCCTCGGCAAGCTTAGCCTGGTTAGCGGCGATGACGGCCTGCAGATCAACGCGTTCGCCCCCCACACGCTTGGGGGCGGAGCCGCGCTCCTTCTTCCACTCGTTGCGGAAGGAGGTCTTGGGGGGTGCCGGGATATCGCGGTATTCGGTCCAACCACCGACGATGCCGGGCAGCTTGGTGATCTTGCCCTTCTTGCCGGTAATCAGCTTGGAGGCGGGCAGGCCCTTGGTGGCCAGGGCCATGAGGGCGCCGGAGCTGAAGAGCTTCTTGGCACCGAACATCATGGCGTCCATCTGCACGTGGCGCTCCTTCTTGCCACCTTCGAACTCGCCCTGGGCCTTCTCGTGGTCAACGGCCTTGCCGCGCAGGTGAACCAGCACATCGGGGATGTTGATCTTCACGGGGCAGGCCTCGTAGCAGGCGCCGCAGAGGGAGGAGGCATAGGGCAGGGTGGAGTTGTACTGGTTCTCGATACCGCCGAGCTGGGGTGAGAGAATCGCACCGATGGGACCGGGGTAGGTGGAACCGTAGGCGTGGCCGCCTGCACGTTCGTAGACGGGGCAAACGTTCATGCAAGCGGAGCAACGGATGCAGTGCAGGGCCTGGCGTCCGACCTGGTCAGCTAGAGCTGCGGTACGGCCGTTGTCCATGAGGATGACGTGCAGGTTCTGGGGGCCATCGCCGGGGGTGACGCCGGTCCACATGGAGGTGTAGGGGTTCATGCGCTCACCGGTGGACGAGCGGGGCAACAGCTGGGTAAAGACCTCGAGGTCCTGCAGGGTCGGCAGCAGCTTTTCGATGCCCATGAAGGTGATCAGGGTATCGGGCAGGGTCAGGCACATACGGCCGTTACCCTCAGACTCAACGATGGTCATGGTGCCGGTTTCGGCGATGCCGAAGTTGACGCCTGAGATGGCGACCTTGTTGGTCAGGAACTTCTCGCGCAGGCGGAAGCGGGAGGCTTCTGCCAGTTCTGCCGGGTCGTTGGTGAGGTTGGGGTTGACGCCCTCAATCTTCTTGAGGAAGATGTCGCGAATCTCGGTGCGGTTGCGGTGGATAGCGGGCACCAGGATGTGGGAGGGACGGTCGTTGTCGCCCAGCTGGACAATTTCTTCTGCCAGGTCGGTCTCGATGGCGTGGATACCGTGCTCTTCAAGGAACTCGTTGAGGCCGGTTTCGGCGGTGGCCATTGACTTGATCTTGTTGACCTCGGTGACGCCTTCAGCCTGGATCAGCTTGAGGGCGATTTCGTTGGCCTCGTGGGCGTCGCGGGCCCAGTGTACGTGGCCGCCGCGGGCGGTGAAGTTCTTTTCGAACTCTTCGAGGTAGGTGTCGAGGTTGGCCATGACCTTCTGCTTGATCATGGAACCTGCGGTGCGCAGATCCTGCCAGTCGGGCAGTTCTGAGATGACGGCGGCACGCTTGTTACGGATCTTGTGGGTAGCAAAGCCCAGGTTGGCGCGCAGCTGCTCGTTCTGGAGTTCCTTCTCTGCGTATTCGGGGAAGGGCTCGAATTCGAAGATGTTGCCGACGCCGTGGCGGACCTTGGGCATGCCGAGTGCGGTGGTTGACATGGCTTTACTTACCTCCTGCGGTAACAGCTACGGGGCCGGTGACCTTGAGCGGGTTTTCCTTGGTGGATGCAAGAATCTCGGCGAAGTGTACGGTCTGTATGGGTGAGTTCTTGCGGGAGAGAGCACCGCCGATGTTCATCAGGCAGGATGAGTCGCCGCCGGTGCAGACCGATGCGCCGGTTGCTTCGATGTTCTCTACCTTGTCGGCAACCATGGCGCCGGAGGTATCTGCGTTCTTGAAGGAGAAGGTTCCGCCGAAGCCGCAGCACTGGTCAAGGCCGTCAATCTGTGTGTATTCCAGGCCCTCGACGGTGCGGATCAGGTCTTCCTGGCGGGTGCCCAGACCCAGCAGGCGCATGCCGTGGCAGGATGAGTGGTAGGTGACCTTCTCGGGGAAGTAGGAGCCCAGTTGTTCGGCGGCGTTGGTGATGCCGCAGACGTCGATGAGGAACTGGGAAAGCTCGAAGGAGCGGGCTGCCAGTGAGGCGGCTGCGCGGGCGGTGGCGTCGTCGCCTGCACGCTCTGCAATCATGGGCTGCTGGTGCCCCAGGGAGGCCACGCAGGAGCCTGAGGGGGCCACGATGGCGTCGAAGTCCCATTCTTCAAAGGCCTGTACGTGGGTTTTGACGATGGGGTAAGCGTCGTCGAAGTAGCCCGAGTTGACGTGCATCTGGGAGCAGCAGGTCTGGCCCTGCGGGAAGACGACCTCGTGGCCGAGGCGCTCCAGAATGTCAACGGTAGCCTTAGCTACCTTGGGGTACATTGCGTCGACGATGCACGTTGAAAACAGTGCGACACGCATGTTGGTTCTCTCTTCTTCTGTGCGGCAGGGGTAGCCCGCGTACTTCTCGCCGCAGCAGGGGCGCGGACGCCGGTGGCCGGGGTGGGATGAGAAAGGCGGGCAGGGTGCCTGTTTAGATTCTTTTCCTACACTTCATTTAACACGATGGAGCAGGGCTTACGATACTTTAAATAGGGCATATTTTCTTATGCAAATGAACTAGCGGTCTGACCACACAAAGAAAACTGAATGCTCCCCCGCTTCCCAGCTGTAGGCGTCCGCCGGCCATCAAAGCCACAAGAGCATGCACATTCCAGCACAAAAGCACATCTATACCGCCTCTAAAGCCCACAAAACCACAGGGGTGGAAAAAATACCGCACGTAGATACAGCAATAGCTTGGCGGAAGTGAAGCACCTCATGTAACGTAGACCTCGAAAACAATGGTCTGACCACAGAAGGTTAGACCTCATATTTTTTGGCTCAGCGCCCCACAGATGTGACGCCCAGCCATACCACACATCACTAAGGAGAATACGGTGGAAAATACCTATACCGCTGTAACCGACGCCGTAGGAGGAAGCCTCGCGCTCAGCGCCCTGGTCTCCACCCTGCCGCTGTTGGCATTCTTTATCATGCTGCTCGGCCTCAAGGCCCGCGCCCACGTCGCCGGCCTGGTCTCCCTGCTGGTAGCCCTGCTCGTTGCCATCTTCGGTTTCGGCATGCCCTGGGATCTCGCCGGCATGTCCGCCTTCCGCGGCGGCATCTACGGCCTCTTCCCCATCGTCTGGGTTATCCTCATGGCCATCTGGTTCTACCAGGTCACCGTACTCTCCGGCCGCTTTGAAGACCTGCGCCGCACCTTCGACCTCATCGGTGGCGGCGACCTGCGCATTCAGGCCATCCTCATCGCCTTCTGCTTCGGCGGTCTGCTCGAAGCCCTGGCAGGTTTCGGTGCCCCCGTTGCTATTACCGCAACCATGATTCTGGCCCTGGGCGTCAAGCCCCTCAAGGCTGCCACCACCGTCCTGATCGCCAACACCGCTCCCGTAGCCTTCGGCGCCGTCGCTATCCCCATCACCACCGCCGGTGAAGTGGGCGGCAAGGACGCCACCGTCATCGCAGCCCTCGTTGGTCACCAGGCCCCCTTCATCGCCTTCTTCGTGCCCTTCATCCTGCTCTGGATCCTCGACGGCGTCAAGGGCCTCAAGGACGCCTGGATGCACGCAGCCGTCATCGGCGCCTCCTTCGCCGTTGCCCAGTGGTGGGCCTCTGCGCACTTCGTCTACCAGCTCACCGACGTCGTAGCCTGCATCGTCTCCATCGCAGCAGCCGTTGTCTTCATGCGCTTCGTCAAGCCCCGCGGCGTTGAAGGCGTCCGCGAACGCTACGGCATCACCGCCCCCCTCGAAGTTGAGCACCTGCCCGGCCGCCGCATCTGGATGGCCCTTATGCCCTACCTGGTCGTTGTCATCATCTTCGGTGTCGCCAACCTCTACACCCCGCTCGTCGACTGGATGAAGACCACCGTCGTCAAGTTCGATATGCCTCTGCTCTCTGAACGTCTGCTCAAGGCGGACGGCACCGCAGTAGACACCGTCTACAAGTGGGCATGGCTCGGCAACCCCGGCACCTACCTGCTGATCTCCGGCATCCTGGTCGCCGTCCTCTACGCCATCTTCAACGAAAACGGCAAGTACAAGCTCTCCGTTGCTGACGCCTTCAAGGAAATCGGCGCCGTAGCCTACAAGATGCGCTGGTCAGCTGTCACCATCGCCCTGGTCCTGGCCCTGGCCTTCGTCATGAACTACTCCGGCCAGACCGTTGCCATCGGTGAATACGTCGCCTCCCTCGGCGTAGCCTACGCCTTCCTGGCACCCGTCCTCGGCTGGGTCGGCACCGCCGTCACCGGCTCCGACACCTCAGCCAACGCCCTCTTCTCCAAGCTCCAGGTCACCGCCGCTGAGCACCTGCAAGAAGGCGGCATGGCCGGTGCCCACCCCGAACTCATGCTGGCAGCTAACACCACCGGTGGTGTAGTCGGCAAGATGATTTCACCCCAGTCCCTCGCCATCGCGGCCACCTCGGTCAACATGGAAGGCAAGGAGTCCGAAATCTTCAAGGCAGTTCTCGGCTGGTCCTTCATCCTGCTGCTGGCCGTCTGTGCCCTGGTCTTCCTCCAGGCCACTGTTCTCTCCGGCCTGCTGGTTGAGCCCTACCTCACCGGCCACTAATCACCTGCCTCGCCCTATGAGTTAGGCAGACAAGGGCGGTGCAGTCCCACGTAATATACGTTGGAACTGCACCGCCCTTCCCTATACCTTGTCTATGTACCTACCCCACCTGAAAGACAGCGCGTGAAAGAAAAAGAGCCCACCTATACCGCCCTGCTCGAGTCCATCGAACACCGGTTGCGCCACGGCCAGCTGCGCGTCGGCGACCGCCTGCCCGGTGAGCGTTCCCTCGCCGAAGAGTACGGCATTTCCCGTGCCTCGGTGCGCGAAGCCCTGCGCATTCTCTCAGCCGTGGGTCTCATTCGCTCGGGAGTGGGTTCTGGCCCCAAAGCCGGTGCAGTCGTAGTATCGGAACCTTCGGACGCCCTGGGCTGGGCCCTGCGCATGCACATCGCCACCCGCACCCTGCCGGTAGCAGATATCGTGAGCACCCGCGTCCTGCTCGAAGGTGAAGCCGCCGCCCGGGCAGCCGATGTAGCCCAGAAACCCGAACACGCCGCGTCCCTAGCAACCGCCCGGCAGTACCTCGACGAAATGGATCACGCAGATATTAGCGATGACCGCTTCCACTTCTGCGACACCCGCTTCCACTACGAAATTTCCTCCCTCGGCGGCAACATCGTCATGGACACCGTCATTGACTCCCTGCACCTGGCCACCGTGGGCTATGTGCAGGAGGCCGTGCCCTACCTCGACGACTGGCAGGCCACCAAGCGGGAGCTCCAAGAGCAACACCGAGCCATCTATGCGGCGGTTATCGCAGGAGATGCAGAACGTGCCCAGCGAACAGTCGCTGAGCACATTCGTTGGTTCTACGCCCTCTCAGAAATTGGTGCCGCCCATTACGAGTACCACCAGAAGGTGCGCGATGGGCAGGTCTAGGCCTCGAACTTCTGACCGGTTAGACGCTCGTAGGCCTCAACGTAGCGGGCACGGGTCTTCTCTACGACCTCGGCAGGAAGTTCGGGCACAGGGCCGGTGCCGTCCCAGCCCGACTCCTCGCTCTTGAGCCAGTCACGTACGTACTGCTTATCGAAAGACGCCTGGGCGCGGCCGGGCTCGTAGTCATTAGCATCCCAGAAACGGGATGAATCGGGGGTCAGGACCTCGTCGCCCAAGGTAATTTCACCGCGGTAGGAGTCGGTACCGAACTCAATCTTGGTGTCGGCCAGAATAATGCCGCGTTCACGGGCGATCTTCTCGGCGGTTTCGTAAACGTAGAGGGTCAGTTCCTGTAGGCGGTCGGCGATCGCCTCACCCACCTCAGCGTCGAGCTCTTCGCGGGTAATGGGCTCATCGTGCTCCCCCACCTCTGCCTTACCGGTAGGGGTAAAGAGGGCGGGCTCCAGACGGGAGCCGTCCACTAGACCAGCGGGCAGCTCAAACTCGTTGACCTTACCTGTCTTGCGGTAGGAGGCCAGACCCGAACCGGTGAGGTAGCCGCGCACAATGCACTCAACCGGGAACATGTTGAGAGACTTACAGATCATGGCGCGACCAGCCACAACCTCGGGCACATCGGTGGACAGCACATGATTGGGCACACCCTTGAGCTGTTCAAACCACCAGAGGGACATCTGGGTCAGAATCTTGCCCTTATCAGGAATCTCGGTGGGAAGCACCTGGTCAAAGGCGCTGATACGGTCGGTGGCAACCACCATCACGGAACCGGCGCGCAGCTCGGCGTCGTCCTTTACGTTCAGGCCGGTGACGTCCTGGGTATCCTCGTCGGGAATGTAGAGGTCACGGACCTTGCCGGAATACACGTGCTTCCAGCCGGGAATGTCTACGGGGGTATGGCTCATGATTTTCTCCTGGGGGTGTGCAGGTGGGCTGTGAGGTGATAGAAAAGTGACTGCCCACGCGGGTGCGGTGGGCAGTCACAGGAGGTTAGTTCTGGGTGGGAATCTGAATGCGATTCTCAGCGGCAGCGAGCGCAATGTCTGAACGGTACTGGGCACCCTTCCAGGCAATGTCGCGCACGCCGGCGTAGGCAGCCTCGCGGGCTTCGGTGAGGTTCTCGCCCAGGGCGACAACAGCCAGCACACGGCCGCCGGTGGTGACGATCTCTTCACCGTCGAGGGCGGTTCCTGCGTGGTCAACATGAACGCTCTCGCGCTGGTTAGCGGCGTCCAGGCCGGTGATGGCATCGCCCTTGCGGGGAGTATCGGGGTAGTTCTCTGCAGCCATAACCACGTCGACGGCGGTGCGGGGGTCCCAGTCAAGAGCAAGGTCGGCGGGCAGTTCGCCCTTGGCCGCTGCCAGAAGGACGCCGCCGAGCGGGGTGCGCAGGCGGGCCAGAACGGCCTGGGTTTCGGGGTCACCAAAGCGGGCGTTGAATTCGATCACGCGGATGCCGCGGGAGGTAGCTGCCAGACCGCAGTAAAGCACACCTACAAAGGGGGTACCGCGGCGGGCCATTTCATCAACGGTGGGCTGAGCTACGCGCTCAATGACCTCTTCGACGAAACCTTCGGGCAGCCAGGGCAGGGGGGTGTAAGCGCCCATGCCACCGGTGTTGGGGCCCTCGTCGTTGTCGAAAATACGCTTGAAGTCCTGGGCGGGTGAAAGGGGCAGGCAGGTGCTGCCGTCGGAAATCACGAAGAGGGAGACTTCGGGGCCATCCAGGTACTCTTCGATGACGACGCTACCGCCAGCTGCAAAGCAGGATTCAGCGTGGGCCAGGGCTGAATCGAAATCTTCGGTGACGACGACACCCTTACCGGCAGCCAGGCCGTCATCTTTCACGACGTAGGGGGCGCCAAAGGTAGCGAGAGCGGTTTCTGCTTCTTCGCGGTTGGTAGCGACCTTAGCCATAGCGGTGGGCACATTGGCGCTGGCCATGACTTCCTTGGCAAAGGCCTTGGACCCTTCGAGCAGGGCAGCGGGCTTGGACGGGCCGAAAACGGCGAAGCCGGCATCGCGCAGGGTATCAGAGACGCCTGCGACCAGGGGCGCTTCGGGGCCAATGACGACCAGGTCAGCGGCCAGCTCGGTGGCTAGCGTAAGGGCTGCCTCGGGGTTATTTGCATCGATAGCGTGCACGGGGACGTCCTGGGCGATACCCGCATTACCGGGGGCTGAGTGCACCTCGGTAACGGCTGGATCTTTCAGGAGTGCTCGAATAATTGCGTGTTCACGACCACCGGGGCCCAGTACCAA
Organism: Rothia sp. 11254D007BW; assembly: GCF_053548195.1. Lineage (NCBI taxonomy): Bacteria > Bacillati > Actinomycetota > Actinomycetes > Micrococcales > Micrococcaceae > Rothia > Rothia sp. 11254D007BW. Next base: position 2,264,675 of record NZ_JBPWPK010000001.1, on the reverse strand, counting down.
AACCTTCATTCTTTTAGGCTACCGGCAAGGTCACGATTTGATGAAGTTTTTACCGCAGTTTGAGCGGTTTTTGCCGATTGATTTTTGCGGACGCCCGCACCGGCACGCCCGCTCGGGGCTGGTAGGCGCGTATCGGCGTCCGCACCGCGATGCCCCCACTCAACTCACGTCATCCATCGCCTTTCCGCATTTATTCTGATTTACCCGCAACTAGTTGCGGTGTTTTCAGAATAAATGCGGAGAGGTCTCGATAATCACTGTTCCAACTTCCTCACTCCACCATGCATGAGGCGCTGAATCACGACCTGCGGCCTGTTCATAAGGTCGTCCCAGGTGGCTCGAACGACCGTCCAGCCCATAAGTTCAAGCGAACGTTGGCGCAGGGCATCCCTGCGTAGCTGCTCCTCTGTCGGGCGGTAGGCACCGTAGTACTTATGCAGGCCGTCGACCTCTAACAGAAGTTTCAGCGCTTCCCAGGCGAAATCTGAACGGTGCACCCTGCCATCGTGCGCTCTTATTTCCAGCTGCTGACGAGGACGTTCGAGTTTGGACTGCACGATTCTAAGCATTGCCAGCGATTCGAGAGGGGACTCGGTCAAAGCGCTCATCGACTCAGCAATCAGGGAAAAACTGCTCGTTCCATAACCGCGAGCGCCCATGAGCCGGGCATGGACATCGCGATAACCTACATGGGCGCGGTGCAGAAAATAGTCTGTAACTGCCAGGGCCTGAACTACAGGTAAGGTTCGAGCACAGTCGAGAATCGTGGTCAGTGGGTCTGTGACTGAAAAACCAGCTACCGTACGAGCCAGCTCGCACACGTCCGAACGGGAGCTGTGGTACCTGACCTGGCTATGGTGCCGGTGGTTAGAGCGGGGAAGGGACAGCTCAACCTTGGCGGGCAGCCCGAAGAGCGGAGCACCCCACATCAGCGCAGCAGATGCGTGACTGAGTACCGCCTGCCGATGAGACATCGCGAGCGCTATCGTTACAGCGATACACCGCTCTTCGGGCGTGAACTGCCGGCCTTCTACAGCTGAAACATAGACACCCCGCGTCAGCCTAATAAGTTCACCCCGCCGGTGCATAGCGCCGATGAGGTTTTTACTCAGCCCTTCAAAGTTGAGTTGTTGAGATGTTTTGACCGTGGAGGCAACCCGTTCAATTCTGTCGTGCATGGGACTACTGTTGCAGAGCGGCAGTGAGCACTCAAGCACTATTTTCAAACCTGTGGATAACTTCAGTTCACCCTTGTCAAGGCGTGTACCGAATCTGTGGAAAAAATTGCAACAGAAGGTCATAGTCGAAACCGCTCAAATCACACACTCCACCGTCTCTCCGCACTCATTCTGAAAACCCCGCAACTAGTTGCGGGTAAATCAGAATAAGTGCGGAAGACTTGCGCCGGCCACACGGCCCACAGTAGTACCCAACCCCACACCTCCAACTATTTGCAGTTCCTGCAATATTGCAGTTACTGTAAATACATGCTGAAACACACCCCTCCCCTCGACCGGCGCAGGGCCCGCTCGACGGCGTCCAAGCAAAAAATCGCCGCGGCCGCTGAACACCTTGTGCTCACCGGCGGGCGAACAGGCCTAACAGCCTCGGCCCTTGCAGAGCAGGCAGGGGTCTCAGAACGCACCGTCTTCAACCACTTCAAAAAGCTCGAAGACGCCCTAACCTACCAGCTCTCATCCCACCTCGAATCCTGCATCGACGAGCCCCCCTTCCCCCGGGGAGTCGCTATTGAAGACCTCCCGCAGGCCCTGGTGCAGCACTTCCACGAGGCGGTAGAAACCGAAAGGGTGCAGCAGGATCTCGTCCGCTTTGTCACCCTGGGCGCAGCACTGGTCGAGGAAGAGTTTGACCTGGTAGCCCGCGAAGTCACCCTCACCCTGGGCGATATCTGCAACGCCCTCTGTAGCGAGTTTGATCAGCTCTACCCCGATCTATCACTCGACCAGTCACTAGCCCTTGGTCTCTTCGCCTACAACCTGCTGATGGGTTATGTTTTCGCCTTTGTGCGGTTCGCTCAAGAACTTGACGAAAACATTTTTGAAGAGCCCACAAAGCAACTGGTTATCGAGCCCCAGATGATCGTGCCCCATATCCACGCTTACATCAACCAGGTAGCAGCCGGAACCCCGGTATTTGCCGCTGACGGCAGCGCTACCTCCCACCAGACCGTTTAAGAGAAAACACAACCACACGAAAGGAAAACCGGCAGGCCATGTCTGAGTTCCTCTATAAAGTCGGTAGCTTTGCAGCTCGCCGTGCCTGGGCCGTTATCGGTATCTGGGCGCTGGTGATTGCTCTAGCTGGCGGCGCCTACGCCTCTTTTAAGGGCGATTTGACCGATTCCATCACTATTCCTGGCACCGAGGCGCAGCTGGTTCAGGAAGAGCTGAGCGACACCTTCAATCTGAATCTCAATGCCGGTACCGGTTCTGCCATTGTGCAGACCGAGGACGGCTCAGCCTTCACCGATGCGCAGAAGGCTGCTGTGGCGAGCGCCGTTGCTGAGTCCGAGACCGTTGAGGGCGTTGATAGCGTCACCGACCCCTTTGCTGTAGCTCAGCAGCTTGCGGACGGCCAGGCGCAACTTGAGGCGGGTCAGGCTGAGGTGAGCGGGGGCGAGCAGCAGCTTGCGGACGGCCAAGCTCAGCTTGATGCCGCTAAGGCCCAGTTGGATTCGGGGCAGGCTGAGCTTGATTCCCGCAAGGGTGAGCTTGAGTCTGGTCAGCAGCAGCTCGATGAGGGGTATGCCCAGCTTGAGGACGCCCAGAATCAGCTGAACGAGGCCCGTAGCCGTCTTGAGGGTGAGGGTGCTCCGCCGGAAGCTTTTGGTGAGCTCAACGGCCAGCAGGCTCAGCTGGATGCCCAGAGGGCTCAGCTGGACGCTACCGCTGAGCAGCTCAATCAGGGCCGCACCCAGCTGGAAGAGGCCCAGGCCCAGCTCGATCAGGGTCGCGCCGACTATGAAGCCGGTCTTGCCCAGCTTGAAGATTCCCGTTCTCAGTTAGAGAGCGGTAAGGGCACTATCGAGCAGAACGCTGCTCTGCTGCAGATGTCTGAGAGCGGTGTTGCGATTTCTGAGGATAACTCCACCGCCATTATCTCTGTTACTTTCGATGCTGAGACCGGTTCTATCCCTGTAGAAACTCTCGAAGAAACCCAGCAGAAGCTCAACGTGCTGTCCGATAACGGCCTGACCGTCACCTACGACCAGTACATGCAGGGTATCGAAACAGAGATGAACGCGACCGCTGAGGCTATCGGCATCGGCATTGCCTTTATCGTCCTCTTCCTGATGCTGGGCACCCTGGTCGCTGCCGGGCTGCCGATTATCATGGCGATTATTGGCGTGGGCACCTCGGCCCTGGCCGTCCTATCGCTCTCGAGCGTCATCGAGATGACCTCCACTACTCCCACCCTGGGCACCATGCTAGGCCTGGCTGTGGGTATCGACTACACCCTCTTCATTCTGAACCGCCACCGCACCAACCTGGCTAAGGGGATGAACGTGAAGGAGTCCATCGCCCTGGCCACCGGCACCTCCGGCGGCGCGGTCTTCTTTGCCGGTGCCACCGTTATCATCGCCCTGCTGGGTCTGAACGTCGTGGGCATCCCCTTCCTGGGCGTGATGGGTAACGCCGGTGCCTTTGCGGTTGCTGTTGCCGTGGCGGTAGCCACCACTCTCTCCCCCGCCGTGATGTCTCTGCTGGGTGAGCGCATCCTGAGTAAAAAGCAGCGGGCGAAAATTGCGGCTGGCGCTCAGGCTGCCAGCGAGGACGACGCCCAGGCAGCTTCCATTCGGGCAGAAGCTAAGCAGGCGGCGGCTGCCCATGAGGAGGCCCACCGCGGCTGGATCGGCCTGATCTTGAAGAAGCCGATTGCCACCGTTGCCGCTGCGGTTCTGGCGCTGGGTGCTGTCGCCCTGCCGGTGACCGATATGCGGTTGGGTCTGCCGACCGGTGCCTCCCAAACCACGGATTCAGCTGCCTACATCTCGTACACCACGATTGCCGACAAGTTTGGTGAGGGTCAGAACGGCCCCATCGTGGTAGCAGCTCGCCTGCCCGAGGGAACCACCGAGGAACAGGCTAAGGCTCTGCAGGTTGAGGTGGGCCAGGACCTTCTGGATCAGAGCGACGTTTCAGCCGTCATTCCCGCCATGATCTCTGACGATAACTCCGCCCTGCTCTACCAGGTGATTCCCGACGAGGGCCCCAACGCCCAGTCAACCACCGACCTGGTGCACGCCCTGCGTGATATGACCGTCTCAACCGATAACGGTGAGGTGACCTTCGGCGTCACCGGTCAGACCGCAATGGCCGTTGATATTGCCCAGAACCTGGCTGAGGTTCTGCCGGTGTACGTTGCGCTGGTGATGGGTCTGTCGTTGCTGGTTCTGATTCTGGTATTCCGCTCCATTCTGGTGCCGGTCACCGCGACCTTGGGCTTCCTCTTCTCCCTGCTGGCAGCGCTCGGTGCGACCACGGCTGTATTCCAGTGGGGCTGGGTTGCTGAGCTCTTCAACGTTTCAACCCCCGGCCCGCTGCTTGCCTTCCTGCCGATTCTGGCTGTGGGTATTCTCTTCGGCCTGGCTATGGACTACCAGCTCTTCCTGGTCTCGGGCATGCGAGAGGCCTACTCGCACGGTCGTGGAGCCAAGACCTCGGTTGTCGTGGGCTATCATCACGGCGCCCGCGTGGTCACCGCTGCTGCGCTGATTATGGCCGGTGTCTTTATCGGCTTCGTCTTCTCCGGTGACCCCATGATTGCTTCCATCGGCTTCGTGCTGGCGGTCGGTGTTCTGCTGGACGCCTTCGTCGTGCGCATGACCCTGATTCCGGCGCTCATGTACCTGCTGGGTGAAAAGGCCTGGTGGCTCCCCGCCTGGCTCGACCGCCTGCTCCCCGACCTGGACGTTGAGGGCACCAAGCTCGAAGCTCGGGCCCAGGAGGAAGAGGCGGCCCCGGTACCTACTGAAGCGCGGACGTCCGCCCCGGTGGAAGACGCTCGGCACGAAGTGGTGACCCCGGCACCCGCTCAGCAACCGGTATCCGCTCCGGAGCGTCCGGTCAGCCCCACCCAGGTTGTGGCGGTTGAGTCCACACGAGCGCTGGCCCAGGCCGCTGTGGTTGCTGCCGACCAGGCCCTGGCCGCGGCAGACGAAGCCCAGGTTGAGGCGCAGCGAGCTGCCCGCGCGGCCCGCGAGGCGCTCAAGGCCCTTTCTGAGCAGCAGAAAGAGCAGTAGCGAGGACGCCGCACCCGGCCCATCTCGCACGGTCAGTCGGCAGATGCCCGCATTTATTCTGAAAAACCCGCAACTAGTTGCGGATGAATCAGAATAAGTGCGGGCATCGCTCGTTTCAGCGCTAGTGGCTACCCAGTAGACTGGTGGGCATGCAGACTTTTACCGCGCAGCAGGCAGCAGAGCTGGCAGTCGTCACCCGTGGTGACTTTATCGAGTCCCGCCATGTGGGGTCGCTGGTCGTACTGGCGCCCGACGGTTCTACCGCCTTGAGCCTGGGAACCCCCGAAGCTCTGGTCTATGCCCGTTCGGCGCTCAAACCCTTGCAGGCTATTGCATCGATGAACGCGGGGGCTGAGCTACAGGGGGCCCAGATTGCGCTGGCTGCCGGTTCCCATACCGGTTCTTTTGAGCATATGAAGGTTGCCCAGTCGGTGCTGGCTGAGGCCGGGCTGACCGCCGATGCGCTACTCTGCCCTCCTGCCTGGCCTGCTGATGAGCCCAGTTACCACGCACTGGTAAGGGCCGGCCACGACAAGCAGCGTCTGGCTTTTAACTGTTCCGGTAAGCACGCGGCCTTTCTGTGGGGCTGTGTGAAGTCGGGGTGGTCGACAGATAACTACACCGACCCGCACCACCCCCTGCAGGAGCTGGTACTTCAGACTATTGAGGAATTCACGGGTGAAACTCCCCAGTATGTGACCGTGGACGGGTGCGGTGCCCCTGTTGCTGCTACCTCGCTGGTGGGCCTTGCCCGGGCCTATTCCACTCTGGGCTCGGCGGTTGAGAACATTACAGCTGATGCCCGCGCAGCCACCGTCGCTACGGCTATGGTGGACTACCCCGAGTACGTCCACGCTACGGGCGGCTCCGATACGGTGCTGGCTGAGACCCTCGACGCTGTGGTTAAGCGCGGGGCTGAGGGTGTGCTGGCTATTGGGTTGCGCTCTGGCGCATCGGTGGCGCTGAAGATGCTTGACGGCTCTAACAGGGCTGCTTCCCTGGCCGCGGTGCGGGCGCTCCAGGCCGCAGGTTATGTAGAGGCTGAGGTGGCTGACCGGGCGATTGCTGGAACCACCCTACCCATCACCGGCGGCGGGCAGCCCGTTGGTTCTCTTGAGCCTGGCGCTGCCTTCGAGGGGCTCCTCTAATGGCGATTCGCCGCAAGATTACCGAGGCGGACGGCCTCGCCGCCCTTGCCCAGGTACGGCAGGTTTTTGAGGGGGCAGAGGGTGAGGACGCCCGCGCGGCGGCTTTCGCTGCCCTGCCCCGGAGCGTGCGGGCGGCGTCCGTCCGTTTTCTACTCGAGGAGCTAGCGACTCTTGCCCCGGGGAATTCGGTGGAGGTGCGGGTGCCGCCTTTTGGGGTGACCCAGTGTATTGCCGGGCCGCGGCATACCCGCGGCACCCCGCCCAACGTTGTTGAAACCGACCCGATGACCTGGTGCGCTATCGCGCTGGGTTATGACAGCTGGCAGAGTGCTGCCCCCGCGATTTCGGCGTCCGGGCTAAGGGCAGATCTCAGCGACTATCTGCCACTTCTTTAAAAATAAAAGCCCCGGGAGCTTACTCAAGGCAGAGGCCGCACCGGGGCGTTCACACTCATGCTAGCATGAACACATGCCTGATAAAAATGAGATGGACATTACAAAAATTTTGGAGCTTCTCTCCGAACCACGTCTCTCGCCTTACAGAGCACAAACAGCTTCAGCTCCAGAAGCGCTGGAACTTTACACCTGGATACATCGCATGGCGAGTACCTGCTTTGAGCTGATTGCTTACCTTGAAGTAGGGGTGCGTAATTCCATAGATAAGGCCCTCAGGGAATACCACGAACAGAGCCCCTCAAGCGTCCCGTGGATTTTTTCACAGCCACTCATCAATCATCACATTGCTGAAATGATAGCAACAGGGCGGAATCGGCTCCCTGAAGTACATCAAAATAACCGGGAGCAGATTTCAGCATCTCTTTCTTTTGGCTTCTGGTCTGGACTGCTGGGAAGCAAATATGATGAGCTATGGAAAAAATGCCTGCATAAAGCATTTCCGTACGCCTACCAAGGGAAGCGTAAATCTGTCGCTGTAGAGCTAGAAGCTGTAAGAAAATTTAGAAATAGGATCGCCCACCACGATTCTCTGCTTAATACAGACATTCTCTTTGAAGCTACAAGAATCTTTAAGTTGGCTGGTTATATAGACCCGCAGTTCGAGAAATGGATGCGATCTGTATCGAGAGTTCATACTATCTACGCAGAGAAGCCCGTAAACTCAGAAGACACCGTTGTGGTAGCGGGGAAGGACGCCTGGCCTCTCTACTGCGACCACCATATCTACGTGTGCCAGGCCGGGAGATCCTTCAAGGACGTCAAATATATAGCCTTTTACTCGGAGAAAGAGATTAAGCCTGAAGTAGCACGAATCAAATTTAAACGTGATGATGTGCCCTGGTCTGAAGAACACGCAGAGCAGCTCATAGCAAGCAACAACCGAAATGAACGCAAACTTGGTAACGCTATCTTGGCTGCCCGCGCTGCAGGTTGGGAAGGTGGTCGTTACCAGGTTTTTATCCTTTCATCACCCGACGAAAAACCTCCCCACGGTGAGCATAGAACCCTTAACCATCCCATTAAACACGAGCGTCACGGTCGCGGAAGCGCATATACACAAAGTCAAAGATATACATCTCTCCATGCTTTAGAGTTGGCACAGACAACAGGCGATTTATAAATCTAGCCTTGGTAAAGTTAGTAGTTATGAGCATCCTGTCGAGATTCCGTCGCCCCACCGAACCTGCTGCTCCTCTCACCGAGACTGAGAAGCAGGCAGCCCCCGGCCAGCACTTTGCGCCGGCGTCCGCGCCTGACCGTGCCAACCTGACGGTGCGCCGCGCCCCCTCCCTGCCGGCCTTTGCTATCACCGGCTTGCTCGTCGGCCTCATTGTGGCTTTTGTTGTGACCGCCCTCGGCCCGGAAAACCCCAACTATACTTTTGGCGCAATCTACGGCGTGATGGCCGTTATCTTCGGGGCCCTCTGCACCGCCGCTGCCATCGTAGTAGCCCTGCTCCTCGATAAGCGCTCGGCCAAGCGCACCACCACCTACCGCGCTGTCAGCCAGCAAGACTAAGCCAAGCCCACCCGTGAGCAGAAACGTTCACACGGTGGGCTTTACTTATCAGCAGCGTATCGGGCAGGTACACTTGATATGTTCGCTCGCTCACGTGCGCTACCCCACGCTACGCGGCGAGATAACCACCCCACAACAAGAGACGGAAAACCACCTTGGCTCGTCCTGACGGAAAACTATCCTTCGACCTTGACCCCGTTGATCACGGCCCTAAAGACGAATGCGGCGTCTTTGGTGTATGGGCCCCCGGCGAAGATATCGCTAAGCTCACCTACTACGGCCTCTACGCTCTACAGCACCGTGGCCAGGAGTCAGCCGGTATCGCCACCAGCGACGGCAAACACCTGAACGTCTACAAAGATATTGGCCTGGTATCCCAGGTGTTTGACGAGGCCACCCTCAACTCAATGACCGGCCATATGGCGGTGGGTCACTGCCGCTACTCCACCACCGGTGGCAACATTTGGCAGAACGCGCAGCCGACCCTGGGCGACACCCCCCACGGCACGCTAGCTCTGGCCCACAACGGCAACCTGGTTAACTCGGCTGACCTTTACGACCGTCTGCTGGCTAAGAACGGCGGTAAGCGCCCCGAACGCGGTGAGCTCGCCCAGGGCAACACCACCGACACCGCCCTGGTCACTGCCCTGCTCAAGGATCACAACTTTGACAGCCTCGAAGAGGCCGCCCTCGATCTGCTCCCCACTCTCTCAGGTGCTTTCTGCCTGGTCTTCATGGACGAGCACACCCTCTACGCTGCTCGCGACCCCCAGGGCGTGCGTCCGCTGGTCTTGGGCCGTCTTGACCGCGGCTGGGTCATCGCCTCAGAAACCGCTGCCCTCGACATCGTCGGTGCGTCCTTCGTGCGCGAGGTAGAGCCCGGTGAGTTCATCACCATCGACGAGGATGGCCTGCGCTCCCAGCGCTTCGCCGAAGCTAAGCCCGCCGGTTGCGTCTTTGAGTATGTCTACCTGGCCCGACCCGATACCACGATTTCGGGCCGCAGCGTCTATGAGTCCCGTGTTGAGATGGGGCGTCAGCTGGCCCGTGAGCACCATGTAGAGGCTGACCTGGTTATGCCCACGCCCGAGTCCGGTACCCCGGCGGCGATTGGTTACGCCGAGGAATCCGGCATTCCCTTCGGCAACGGCCTGGTGAAGAACGCCTATGTGGGCCGCACCTTCATTCAGCCTTCACAGACCATCCGCCAGCTGGGCATTAGGCTCAAGCTCAACCCCCTGCGCTCCGTAGTAGAGGGTAAGCGCCTGGTCGTGATTGACGATTCTATCGTTCGCGGTAACACCCAGCGGGCCCTGGTGCGCATGCTGCGAGAGGCTGGTGCGAAAGAGGTCCATGTGCGGATTTCGTCCCCGCCGGTCAAGTGGCCCTGCTTCTACGGTATTGACTTTGCCTCGCGTTCCGAACTGATTGCTAACGGGCTGACCATTGAAGAGATCGGTAAGTCGCTGGGTGCAGATTCCCTGGGCTTCATCTCAGAAGAGGGCATGATTGCCGCTACCGAGCAGCCGCGCGAGCGCCTGTGCACCGCCTGCTTTACCGGTAAGTACCCCATCGAGCTACCCAGCGAAGACCGCCGCGGCAAGTCCATCTTTGATGATTCCAAGGGGGGCCCGCTGGCCGGTACCGCGGCTGAGGTGACGGTGGAGCGTCCTGTTGCCCATAAGCCTTCTAAGGCCAAGGCGGTGTCTATCGAAACCCGCCCCGGCACCGAGGCGCTGGAGCACAAGTTTGATGGTGCCCCGGCGGCGTCATCGGGCACCGGCTCTTGTGAGCCTGGCCCCGATTCAGACCTTGAAGATTTAGTCCTTCCCCAAGATACGATTCCTGCCGATTCTACCGGCACTGACCGAGAGGCCCGCTAAATGAGCGAGAACCAGAACGCAGTTACCTACGCTTCGGCTGGTGTAGATGTTGAGGCGGGCGACCGCGCTGTTGAGCTGATGAAGGACGCCGTCAAGGCAACTCACGGGGCCGGTGTGGTTGGCGGTGTGGGCGGCTTTGCTGGCCTCTTTGACCTGTCTGTGCTCAAGGATTACCGCAAGCCCTACCTGGCAACCTCCACCGATGGTGTGGGCACCAAGGTGGCAATTGCCCAGAAGCTCGATATCCACCACACCATTGGCCATGACCTGGTGGGTATGGTGGTCGACGATATCGTGGTGACCGGTGCCCGCCCCCTCTTTATGACCGACTACATTGCCACCGGTAAGGTGGTACCCGAGCGCATTGCTGATATTGTGCGCGGTGTGGCTGAGGGCTGCTCCCTGGCTGGTACAGCCCTGGTGGGCGGCGAAACCGCTGAGCACCCCGGTCTGCTGGCTGAGGACGAGTACGACGTGGCAGGTGCCGCTACCGGCATCGTTGAGGCTGACGAGCTGCTGGGGCCCGACCGCGTGCGTGAGGGCGATGTGCTGATTGCTATGGCCTCCAGCGGTATTCACTCTAACGGCTACTCCCTGGTGCGTAAGGTGCTTTCGGTTGCTGGCTGGGAGTACGAGCGTGAGGTGGCCGAGCTGGGCCGCACCCTGGGTGAGGAGCTACTGGAGCCCACCCGCATTTACACCGCTGACTGCCTGGATTTGATTGAGGCTTTCCCCGTGAACGGTGAGGACGGCCAGACCGGTTCGGGCGTACGCGGCTTCTCGCATGTGACCGGTGGCGGTCTGGCCGCTAACCTGGCCCGTGTGCTGCCGGTAGGTACCGTGGGCGTGGTGGAGCGTTCGACCTGGGAGATTCCGGCGATTTTCAAGCTGATTGGTGAGCTGGGTTCTGTGCCCCAGGCTGACCTGGAACGCACCCTCAACCTGGGTGTGGGCATGATTGCTGTGGTTGACCCGTCGGTTGCTGATGCGGCCGTTGAGCGTCTGAACAAGCGTGGTCTGCCGTCCTGGGTACTGGGTACCGTGCAGAAGGACACCGGCGAGCACAAGGCCAACCCCGATTATGTGCAGGGCGCTAAGGGCGTGGACGGCGGCGCGGCGGTGCTGCTGGGCTCCTACAAGTAGGTAGGGCTTAGGTTGTAGCGGCTGCCAGGGCTCGTAGCCGAGCATGAGGCGCTCCCCTCTTGACTGTGGCGCTGGTAGCCGTATGTAGTGCCAAGAGCATTGCATAGGGCAACCAGCGCCACTTTCATGTGGAGAGAGACCGGGGTGCAGGTTTCATTTTTCTCTAGCGTTTAGGTTAAACCCGATATCCTTCTGCCCTAAGCTGGTCGATGACGTAGCGGTACACCTCATGGGTGTAGTGGAAGGGGGCTAGGCCCCAGCGGTGGTTGGGGTCTGCGTAGGTGATGTTGACGGGCACGGTGATGGTGCGGACGCCGGCAGCGGCTAGGTGCTCATAGTAGCGGGCGTAGAGCCGGTTTGCTTCGGGGGCGCTGAGCCCCATTGAGGCGGGTGTGGGCTGCCCGCCGGGGGTTGTTTCAGCCCAGTTGATGTGTAGCAGGCGGGTGCGCTCTAACAGGCCAGCATCCCGGAGCCTGTCGACGAAGGCGTCGGTCTTCTCGCACCAGCCTTCGAAGTGGGTGTCGCTCCCGAAGGGCACGTGGGTGTGGGGTTCAAGAGCATCGAGAGCTGGCTGTGAATGAATGAGGTCGATGGAGCGGGTGATGATTTCTCCGCTCATGAACCAGTGCACGCCGTGGCGCTCGTCGGTAAGGTCCCAGAGAAATATATCGATGGTTTCTGCTCGTTGGAAGAGCTGTTTCAGGGGGGTTCCTGCCCAGTCGTCACGGACCATGCGTTCTTGGAAGGCTGAGTTGAGACCGAGGCTGGCCGGTAGTTTCTCGCTGGCGTCGCTACCTTCGGAGAGTACGGAGTGGCGGGCTGTGTACCCTGCCAGGGTGTAGCTTCCGGCAGGCAGAGCAGCGACGGTGTCCCGAGCAACGCAGGAGCCGTAGACGTAGATTCGCGGTGAGTCGGTGATAGCCAGTTCCTCTCGGCGATTGTTTTTTCAGTCTGAACTATAGTATGTGAAAAAGGACGTCTATGATGTGAGTTGCGAGGAGGCTGAATATGCAGGTACTAGGTGATGTGCAAGAAACCCTTTTAGGCATACGTAAGAGAGTTTGGCATGTTCGGCATGGTGGGATAAAGCAGCTGAAAACTTTTTTGCGCAGAGAGCAGCTGTTTGGGCGTAATCATGGTGACCTAGTTAGATCTGGCGCAAAGGTATTAACAGGTTCGCAAGCAGTGGGAGAAATTCCAAAAGTAGTTAGAGACCCGCGGCTTGGTTCTGGGTACCGTCTAGAATTTGAGCCGTCGAAGGCGCTGCCCTTACCTCTGACGTATCCAGGTGTTCGTGCCGCGGTTATTCTTGATGATTTTTCTTTGCAGGCGTGGGGAGCTGAGTTTGAAACTGTAGTAGTTACACCAGAAGATTGGCTCCAGCAGATCACCGAAAACCCGGTAGATTTTTTGTTAGTAGAATCTGCCTGGGCAGGTAATGGGGGTGCCTGGCAGTACCACTTGACCGGTCCGAGCGCTCCACGTCCTGCTGTTATTGAGCTTCTTGCCTGGTGTAAAGAGCAGGGTATTCCTAGCGTGTTTTGGAATAAAGAAGACCCTCCTCATTTTGAGGATTTTCTCGATACTGCACGTCTTTTTGATTATGTCTTTACATCTGACTCAAACATGGTGCCCCGATATCGGGAAAAGCTTGGTCATGACCGTGTGTTCCCTTTATCATTTGCAGCTGCTCCAAGTCTCCATAACCCCATACGTGCAAGCAAACATGGGGGGTCTCGGGGTGTTGCTTTTGCAGGGACTTATTTTGCCCATAAGTTTCCAGAACGCCGCGAGCAGATGGATACGCTGCTAACCGGCGCTCTGGCCGGAGCTGCTAAGAGCGGTGAGCCCTTCGAGATTTATTCCAGATTTTGGGGTAAAGACGCTAAGTATCAGTTCCCTGAACCGTTTGCTAGCCATGTTGTGGGGTCTCTGCCATATCTGCAGATGGTAAGAGCTTATAAAGCTCACAAGGTTTTTCTGAATGTAAATTCAGTTATTGATTCACCAAGTATGTGTGCCCGACGTATTTTTGAAATTTTGGCTTCAGGTACCCCGGTAGTGACAACTGGCTCTGCGGCTATTCGACAGTTCTTTGATGAGCGTCAGCTACTGGTGGTAGAAAATGAAGCAGATGCTGAATTGAAAGTTCGGTCCCTACTTAATTCTGAAGTTTTACGAGCACGTTCTGTACATATGGCACAACGGGAAATCTGGACTCGACACACGTACGCGCATCGTGCTCAACAAGTGTTGCAGGTTATAGGAGTTCAGGCTAAGGCAAGTCTTCGCTCATTTGTGAACGACCCTTTGGTGACTGTTATGGTCGCAACTATGCGACCCCATCAAGTCGAGAAAGTCTTTGAGACGGTAGGACGCCAGAAAGATGTTCAGGTTCAACTCATTCTGCTGACCCATGGTTTTACCCTCAAGCAATCGGAGGCAAACAGGCTAGCGAAACAGCACGGAATCAATAACTTCTCACTACTGCAAGCATCTTCTGCGAAAACGTTAGGTGAATGTATGAACCTAATGGTAGCTGCCGCGCAGGGTGAAGTTATCACCAAAATGGATGATGATGATTTATATGGCGATTACTATCTTATCGATCAATTGAACTGTCTAAAGTTCTCTGGGGCAGACCTCGTAGGCAAGGGCACCCATTACATGTATTTAAAAAATACAGATATCACGGTTCTACGCCGAGCCAACGTAGTCCATCGTTTTACAGATTTTGTAGCTGGCCCCACCATTATGGGTTGGGCCGTTACCTTCAGGGCTAACCCTTTTGACCCCATCAGCATAGGCGAAGACAGTGCTTTCCTGGAGTCTGTGCTTAAGGCAAACGGTTCTATCTACGCAACCTCCCCCTTCAACTTCATCCAAGTTCGCCAATCCCAGGGCTCTCACACGTGGGACATCTCTGACGAAACGATTCTAGCCAGAAATCAGGCTGTGTATTACGGGCTAAACAAACGCGATATTATGTTATAGATACGCCTCCCGTAGAACATCATCACTACACACCCAGCACATTTAAAGAAGGTTCCCCTATGCCCACTCGTACTGTAGCTTTCGTAGGCCTTGGCTACATCGGTCTGCCGACAGCCGTTGTAATGGCTAACCACGGCCTTAAAGTAACCGGTGTTGATATCAATGCCGCTAATGTAGAGCGCATCAACCGTGGTGAGGTCACCATCGTAGAACCGGGGCTTGAAGAGCAGCTGCAGAAGGCTATTTCTTCTAGCAATCTCAGGGCAACCACAGAGATGCCCCATGCTGATGTTTACGTCATTGCGGTTCCCACTCCCTTCAAGGAGAACTATGAAGGGGACCTTTCTTACATCATGGCTGCTGCTAAAAGCATCGCGCCGCAGCTCAAGGGTGATGAACTGATTATCCTTGAGTCCACCTCTCCCCCCAAGACTACTCAGAAGCTTGCTGCTAAGGTCCTCGAGCTTCGCCCTGATCTTGTTGCTGATGGTACCGAAAACTCTGAAGGCAAGCCGGTCATCTACTTCGCTTACTGCCCCGAGCGTATTCTACCCGGCTACGCTATGGAAGAGCTCATCACTAACTCTCGTATTATTGGCGGGCAAACCGCAAAGGCTACTGAAATTGCCAAGGAGATTTACGGAGCTTTCTGCACCGGTGAGCTGGTAGCAACAGACGATGTTACCGCTGAGATGGCTAAGCTAACCGAAAATTCTTTCCGCGATGTCAATATTGCTTTTGCAAATGAGCTGTCGCTGATTTCTGACAAGCTTGGTATCGATGTTTGGGAACTTATTAACCTAGCGAATAAGCACCCTCGCGTGAATATTTTGCAGCCTGGCCCCGGCGTTGGCGGTCACTGTATCGCTGTTGACCCCTGGTTCATTGTGTCAACAGACCGCGAGAACTCTAACCTGATTCGCACCGCCCGTGAGGTTAATGATGGTAAGCCTAGCTGGGTGTTAGGCAAGGTCGCAGATGCTGTTGCTGAGCTCAATGCCGAGCGCCCGATTATTGCTGCGCTTGGCCTAGCCTTCAAGCCCGACATCGATGACCTTCGTGAATCTCCTGCGCTTGAGATAACCGCAAAACTCGCAAAGGCCTTTCCCCAGGCTCAAATTCTGGCTGTTGAACCACACGTCAATGAGCTACCGGCAAAACTGCAGAATTCCAAGAACCTTACTCTGGCTACAACGCAGGAGGCTCTCCAGCAGGCTGATATTGTCCTGTTGCTGGTAGACCACCAGGTCTTCAAGACAGTCGATCGTTCCAAGCTTGCTGGTAAAAAGGTTATTGATACCAAGGGTGTCTGGCGTTAGTCTTAATCTCCTTTTTCTTCCTTAGCTCCAGGTATAGAAAGTTTCACTACCCTATGTACTCAGATGAATCCCGGTCGCCCGAAGATATCCGCCACATCAAAATTGAAGCGGCTATGCGTGATCCGGAAAAACTATATACCAACTACCAGGGACTAGTTGCCCGCGACCTAAGATATCGCAAGCAGCTAGCTGAGTATGAGGTTTTAAAATCTGAAGTTAAGCAGCTCAATAAGAGACTAGAAGAAGCAGAATCTTTAAAAAACCTCGCTGAAGACCGCCTTAGCAAAGCTGAAGGGTCTCTGCGCGCCTACCGTGCAGAGACTAAACGGCTCAAAGATGACCTTAAGCGACTCAGAGCCTCACGTGCTCTCCGTCTTAGCCGGGCCATTAGTTCTTACACCCTAGCTATGCGTAAACTGGTAAACACCAAAGCAGCTCAAGATGCCTCATCGAAGTCGAATTCGCACAGCATCAATACCAGCTCGCAAGTTGGCTCGGCAAAAGCCTCTTCAAAGCCAGCAGGCAACAGCGTAAAGAATAATAGTTCGAAAAAAGTGCAGGCTATAAAGTCTCGGGTTCATTCAGTTCCTGTCAGTCAGAGAAGTATTGAAACACTTTTAGATGATTACGCAACTTCTAAAACCCCTCAGAACTTTATGTTTGTTGTAAACCGTCTATGGTTTACTCTTGGTTCTGTTCAGCAGGTCCAAGCTTTCATTAAAGATAACCCAGCAATTGTCAAAGCCCTATCTCCTAAAGACCGGGTCTTGGTTGATCGCATCTTAGGCTTTGCTAAGCTTCCTCACCTTTTGGACGGTTTACCACCGCGGGCAGAAGGGTGCGCATACCAACCTGAATCTAATCGAGTGATGTACTGTGCGCACTCAACCCCTGCATACAACTCCAACGGTTACTCAACTCGAACGCTAGGTGTGGTGAAGGGCCTTAAAAGCGCAGGGCTTGACGTATCAGTAGTAGCACGCGCCGGGTACCCTTGGGATTCTGCGACTGATACCCCTAAGCCTTCGATGCGCAGGACAGTTCGAGCCCTAGACGATATTAACTTTATTCATCTCCCTGGAGAGAATTTAACTGCTGTTCCTGCGGATCGATATATTCTCCAAGCAGCTGATGCTTACGTGCGTGAAGCACGGCTGCAACGTCCTAGCCTAATTCAGTCAGCGTCCAATCACCTCACCGCTTTGCCGGCTCTTATCGCTGCGCGTCGCCTTGGCGTTCCTTTCGTATATGAAGTGCGAGGTTTATGGGAAGTCACGGAAGCATCCGAAAAGCCTGGCTGGGAACAGTCTGAGCGCTATAAACTAGCCGTACAGCTTGAAACGTTCGTAGCTAATGAGGCCGATGGCGTACTGGCAATTACTCAGCAGGTAGCCGATGAGCTAGTTCGCCGGGGGGTACCCAAAAATAAAATTTCATTAGCCCCTAATGCTGTAGATACCAGGCGTTTTGTTCCGCTACCTGCAGACGAAAACTACGCTAAAAAGTATAATATTTCGCTGGATTTACCAACCATTGGTTTTGTTGGCTCGACTGTTCCCTATGAAGGTCTATCTACTTTATTAGATGCCTCTGCAATTCTTTCAGAACAAGGGGTCAAGCATCAGGTAGTTATAGCGGGTTCAGGCAAATCATATCAGGATCTCCAACAACAACAGCAAGAGCGTCAGCTCAAGAATATTATGTTTGTTGGCAGAATCCCCATGGACGAAGTTCCTCGTCTTATCAGCTGTATCGATATCATGCCTTGCCCAAGGCTATCATTGCCGGTAACCGAACTTGTTTCTCCGCTCAAGCCGCTTGAGGCATTTAGTTCCGCTAAGGCAGTTATTCTCTCTGACGTCGCCCCTCACAAAGACCTTGCTGGTCTTGAGGAAAGAGCCTTGCTATTTGAAGCCGGGAACGCGTCTGAGCTAGCAAAAGCTATCCGTCGGCTAATTGAAGATAGTGAGCTAGCATCAAATCTAGGTAGAGCAGCAAGACTTTGGACAGTTGATCACAGAACTTGGGCAAATATCGGAAGCCAGATAGTAGAGGCTCATAGGCAGGCTGTAACCTTCCATAAGGCCCACCTTGCGGCCGACATGCGTGAACTTAAAGATTTAAAGGTTGGTGTTATTGCTGACGAGTTCACTTCCTCTACGCTAGCAGCTTCCTTTAAAACATCGCCCATTAGGCGGAGTTCTTGGAAGAAACAGCTTCTAAAGCATAACTATGATTTGGTTTTTATTGAATCAGCGTGGAACGGCAACTCTGGGGAATGGCATAAGGGGGTAGGTTACTACGGTGCTGAAGAAAACAGCGACATTATCGGTGTAATCAACACCTGCCGTGAGCTAGGAGTACCCACTGTATTTTGGAATAAAGAAGATCCAATCCACTACGAGCGTTTTTATAAAATAGCTGCTCGTTGCGACCATGTCTTCACTACTGACGGTAACATGGTTCCAAAATATCTCTCAAATCAATGGTCCGTCAATAAAACTGTTTCATCTTTACCTTTTTATGCTCAGCCAGCTATCCACAATCCGTTAGCTTCTCAGCGTCCGTTCGACTCAACTATTGCCCATGCTGGAACCTACTATGGAGATCGTTACAAGCTTCGTTCTCAGCAGCTGCGTCGCATGTTAGAGGTTGCTCAACCTTTCGGGCTTGCTATTTATGATCGCCAGCTGGCATACGAAAACTCTCCGTATTCTTTCCCAGATGAGTTCCAAAGCAATGTTCGCGGGGTTCTCCCCTACCAGGAGGTTATTGACTCCTACAAAACACATATCGCGCACATTAACGTAAATTCTGTCAGTGACTCTCCGACTATGTTTTCCCGTCGTGTAGTCGAAATTGCCGCTTGTGGTGGTCTTGTCCTCTCAGGTCCGGGGCGCGGTATTGAGGAAACTTTCGGTAACACAATTCCTGCATCCAATGATGCAGAGCTATGGAAAGCTCTGCTGTATTCTTGGACGACAAATCCGGTTGCCAGAATCAATGAAGCATGGTTCCAGCTACGCACAGTGTATAGAGCCCATACCGTCAATACTGCGTTAACGATTTTGGCACGCACTGCAGGGATTGCTGTTAAGGCACCGACGCTGGATTCATATTCTGTGGTTGTCGCAGATTCTTCGCCTGAAGTGCTGAAGGCTATTGCTAGCCAGTCTGTAAAGCCCGAAGCTATCTACCTAAGTAGACCCTCTTCGGTTGCAGACGCTTTGTTCAAGCACTCAGAAACCAAAATAATCATCGGCAACTTTAGCTCTTCTGAAAAAATTGGCACCTGGATCTCAACTGTATCGGGCACCCTCCCCCGTACACATTTTGAGGATCTGCTCTACAGTACCCGTTACGGTTCTTGGAAGCATATAACATACCGAACCGCGACTTCTTCTGATAGCGGGATGCCTCTGGCAACACCCTACAGCGAAGATAGAAATCTATCAGATGGTAGTCTTTCGAGGTTTAAGAATGCTGAAGAATTCACTAATCTGAGCAGTCTAGAACTGCTGCTTCCTCCTATCGAGGAATCTACCGGAACTGAGCCTATTGGCGATTTTGATAGTTTTGGTGATGTCGAGTCACTCAAAAACCTTACTGTCCTGTTTGCAGGGCATGATTTAAAGTTTGCCCGAGATCTTATTTCAGCAACTGAAAAAGAAGCAAAGGGTATCCTGATTGATCAATGGGCAGACCATAGCAAACATGACGAAGAATTATCCATCAGGCTATTAGAACAGGCTGACGTTATCTTCTGTGAGTGGGGTCTAGGAAATGCTGTATGGTACTCACAGCATGTGAAACCGCACCAAAGGCTGGTCGTCAGAGTTCATTCGCAGGAACTACGACGCCCCTACCTTTCCCGCATCAAACACTCAAGTGTTAGCAAGTATATCTTCGTTGGAGAGTTAATACGCCAAGCTGCGGTAATTAGCCATGGCGTTCCGGCTGATAAAACCGTTATTATTCCGAATACAGTCGACACTGAGGCTCTTTCTCTCCCCAAAACTGATGGTGCAGAGTTTAACATTGGGCTCGTTGGAATTGTTGCAAGAGGAAAGCGTCTCGACCGAGCACTGGATGTGCTTGAGCGTCTCCACCAGGTAGACACCCGTTATAAGCTTTTCATTAAGGGCAAACAGCCTTCTGATTACCCCTGGATGCTTAATCGTCCCGATGAAATGGCTTACTATAATGCTCAATACAGCCGAATTGACGAAATTAACAACAGAGTACCGGGCGCAGTGGTCTTTGATCCCCACGGGAACGACATGCCTCAGTGGTACCAAAAAATTGGTATTGCACTCTCTGTGAGTGATTTTGAGTCGTTCCATCTAACGCTTCCAGATGGCGCAGCCTCTGGAGCTCGCCCGATGGCACTCGACTGGCCAGGAGCTGACTTGATTTACCCCAGAGACTGGATTTTCTCATCTACAGAGGAAATTAGCCAAGCAATTCTTGGCCAGACCCCCTTCACCACTGGGTTTGAAGATGAACTTGGCAAAGAAAGGGTAACACGAGCGATTATCTCAACTATGTTTAACGAAAATATTGGATGATATTTTCTTATTTTGAGGGGCGCCCCATTAGATACAAAATTTTTAGGAGCCTAAATGCATAACTATCAGACATGGGGCGCATCCCACACCACGTGGTATTCGCCAGATGCATTCTGTTCACAAAACCACCATGCCGATGGGGTACACACTGTAACTAAAGAAAATTTTTCAGTTACTCTGCTACTCCAGAGCGATCCGTTTCAAACAGAATATGACTTTATTCCAGTATTCTTTGGTGGCGCTATTGCTAACAGAGCACAGCTAAACCCTCCATTTTTTAGTGGAGTTGCTCTGTCAAAAAATTTACGTTTACCCTCTATTTGCGTCTCAGACCCGGTCGTCGAGAATAACCAAGAAGTAAATCTGGCCTGGTATACAGGAGTTCCAGAAACAAAATTCCAGATGCGACTCACCGAGTTATTTAAGGCCATAGCCGTTAATTCTGGAAAAAAATTGCTCTTTATTGGTGGCTCGGGAGGAGGCTTCGCCTCTCTCTATTACAGCGTTCGGCTCCCCGAATACTCTGGGGCGCTGGTATGGAACCCTCAAACTTCCATTTTGAATTACTATTCAGGTCCAGTTCAACGTTTCCTCGCTGCCATTGGTGCTCCATCGTCTGCCCTGCAGACCAAGAACTGGAAATCTGAAGTACGTGAGTGGAGAAAGGGGCTGGTTGATGTAGAACTATGGGGAAGTCATTTTCTAGATGGTAGTCAGATTTCAATTATTTTGCAGAACAGAACCGACTGGCATTTAGAAAAGCACTTTCTACCTTGGATTAGTTCTACAACGTGGAAGCAACGCGACACACCCGAAGCTAGCTACTACGCAAAAGATGACATTCATCTAGCTGCTGTAGCTGATTTCGCAGAGGGACATTCGCCTATCCCACTTCCTATATTGAATAAAATATTATCTGCAGTAATTATTGACAAAAAAACAGCCGCCACAGCCGTGTCGGAAGCTGTCAAAATGATTTAGCTAAAAATCACCCCTTTGCGCTTCTCACCCGAGAAGATCAAAGGGGTTCACAGCGTCATATTATGTTTTTTATGTACCTTACTACATACTCATATGCTTCGCTACTGTAGTGAAAGGGCGACGGCCCCCACTGATGGCTAGCATCTGTAACAGCCAAATGCAGTGGAACAGTTATAATTCTACAACCCTTATCTTCAAGAAAATCGAAATAGCGGGGGTATAGGGAATTTGCTGCACTCGGTTGCAGCATCCAGTCTGGGGCTTTATAAGGGGTACCGTCTTTATATGTCTCTGCCCAATCAATTCTTAAAATTAGAACCTTCTCCAGTAGACTCTGCTCTGTAAGAATATCTATCAAGGTAGAAGCAGCAGCTGACCAGAGTGAAAAATGCTGTTCGCTTCCAAACTCAACGATTTCTCTACCCCGGGACATCTCCCTACCGCCATGGCCCCAAAATTCAGCTAATTTAGTAACATAACCGTCTTTAAACTGTACGACGCCACCCCGTTCGTCCACCAAGTCAAATAATAATAAATCAACATCAGAGGGGAGCTGCTTGAGAGCCCGTGGCAAGGAGCCTTCTATATCACCACGCACCATACGCTGCTGAAAATTTGAAGGTATCGGCTTAAGTTGAGCCTCAAACTCTTCATACGCAAGAGGGTTAAAAGCACTAATGATTGATTGCCGAGCTATATACTCTACAATCTCAGCCTCATCAATTAAAAGCTCCACAGTATCACGCGACACACAACTTCCATATATAAATATTTTGGTTGCTTTTTTATCGGGATTACCCATTAAAGTCCTCGATGCGTGTACCGATGCCAAATAGTTCTTCCAACGAAGCTATAGTCCGTTTGGAGGCTTTCCCATCTCCGTAAGGATTCACAGCATTAGCCATAGACGCATAATGTTCATCATTCTCAATCAGAGCAGAGACCTCATCCACAATCCGCTCCAGTTCAGTGCCAATCAGACGCACAGTACCGGCCTCCACAGCCTCAGGGCGCTCAGTATTCTCACGAAGTACCAGTACCGGCTTACCCAAGCTCGGAGCTTCCTCCTGCACCCCACCTGAGTCAGTCAGCACCAGGTGAGCAGCCTTCATCACGTGAGTAAACTCAGCGTAAGCAAGAGGCTCCGTTACGATGACGTTCTGCAGGCCCTCCAACGAAGGAAGAACAGCCTCACGCACCAGCGGGTTCTTATGGGCGGGGAAAACAAAAGTGAAGTCAGGGAACTTACGCGCCAGCTCAGCCACAGCCTGGCCAATACGCACCATAGGCTCACCCCAGTTCTCTCGACGATGAGTGGTCACCAGAACCATCGGGGAGCCGCTCTCAACCACTTGCTGCACCGCGGCGTCCTCAAACTCAACAGTCTTTTCAACCGTGGTCAGCAAGGCATCAATCACCGAGTTGCCGGTTACTACGATATCTGCTTCGTTCACGCCCTCTCGCAGCAGATTAGCTTTTGACTCAGCTGTAGGAGCAAGATGGAGGGCAGAGATCTGACTCGTCAACTTTCGATTAGCTTCCTCCGGGAAAGGAGAATTGATATCGCCCGAGCGCAGACCAGCTTCGAGATGTACTACCGGAATTTGCCGGTTAAAAGCTGCAACGGCTGCGCCCATCACCGTTGAGGTATCGCCCTGCACAATCACCGCATCAGGGGCATACTTCTCGTAAATAGCGTCAACACCGCTAATCACCTTAGCCACGATACCGTTGAGGCTCTGGCCGGCAGACATAATATTGAGATCCTCAACGGGCTCAATATCAAACAGCGCGTTGACTTGATCCAGCATTTCGCGGTGCTGACCGGTCACCACAGCAATCGACTCAAACTTCTCAGACGCCTCAAGCGCCTTAATAACCGGGGCAACCTTAATAGCCTCAGGCCGGGTTCCGTAAACGGTCATAATCTTTAGCATGAAATCCTCTTGGGGGATAGAAAGTGAAAGTGTATCCCTCACATTCTAAAGGTAAACGCCCAGTAAGAAACTCTGAAGATCTCCAAGAACAATAAATTCCTACAACCTTAACCTTTATGGTTCATCTCGCACATAGCCAGCGGCCCCCAGCTTCTTTGCACCTTCCAGATACTTTGCGGCCTTTATATCATTCCCCTGGGAAAGGTTATGGGCGTACCATCGGTATTTACGCGCCACTGTGCGCGCATCACCGTCCATGATGAGCTCTCCTCCATCAACCCACAGAGCCCGGGTACACATCTCTTCTACCGTCTGGGCAGCATGCGATACCAGAAACACAGTGCCTGCCTGATCCAGCAGACCGTTCATTGCCTTCTTCGCTCGGTCGGCAAAAGCAGCATCGCCAGCACTTAGTGCCTCGTCGATGAGCATAATCTGTGGTCGAGCAGCCATCGATATTGCAAACCTTAGGCGTGCCCCCATGCCTGCCGAGTAGGTGTTCATAGGGCGATAAACAGCATCTCCAATACCAGCCAACTCAATTACCCCGGGGCGGGCGGCCTCAACCTCAGCCATACTCATGCCCATAGCCAAACAGCCCAGAGTAATGTTGTCATCGCCAGACATTGAAGGGTTCAGCGCAGCAGAAATACCGATCAGCGTGGGCTGCTCAGATGCTAGCACCTGCCCCTTAGTTGGCGTCTGTAAGCCGGCGATTACACGCAAGAGAGTAGACTTACCAGCTCCATTTCTACCTACCAGACCTATAAATTCCCCCTCAAACGCTGCAAAGGAAACACCGCTAAGAGCTTTCACCTGCTTCTTTTGACGGCTAAACCTACCAGTTTTGAATCGAGTAGTGTACTCAACATGCACATCATCAACCAGCACATTGAGCTGTTTTTGCGGGGTACCTTCACTAGGAAACTGAACCATAGCGTTCCTCCGCATCTACAAAAAATACAAACCCAACAAGTACCAGCAGAACCACCCATAAAACCATCAAAAGCCACTCATATGCACCGGGAACTGTACCTTCAACCAGTACCTCCCGGTACATATTGAGCACGATAAACAGCGGGTTAGATTCAATGACAAGAAGTACCGTCGGGTGATTAATAAACCGCTCGATGGGGAAGATAACCCCGGACCCAAACATGAGGATGCGGGTAGCAAAAGAAAAAAGTGCGGTGGTATCTGGGATGAAGTAGCCAATTCGAGCAATAAGCATAATCAAACCCGTGTTGAACAGAACCTGAAGCAAGAAAATCGGCACCACCAGAATCCAGGTCCACGATACCGTCACATGCGGAGGTATAACGATAATCCCCACTAGCATCACCGCAATCATCGGTAAGGCTTCCAGCGTGTTCTTTAGAGCAAGGGCAACCGGCGGGAGCGCACGTGGAAAATTAAAGCCCTGAATCAGGCTCTTGTTCTGTTTCATCACCGATGCAGATGAGGTAATAGACTGCGCAGTGAACTGAAACATGAGAATACCGACAATTAAGAAAGCCGGGAAATTCTCCATACCGCGGTCAACACTCAGTACCAACCCGAAGAGTACCCAGTAGAACATCACATCCAGCAAAGGTCTCAGAAAAAGCCATAGAGACCCCAGCCGATTATCACTGTTGCTCGCAAACACCTTGTAGAGAGACTGGTGCCAGCTAAAGGCACGGTACTTCCACAGACGCTGTAAGTACAGCCGGTAGTTACCGCGCACTCCCACAGGCCGGAGCTGTCCCCGAGTCACAAGCCCCTGGTAGTGGCTGTACTGGCTACTCAGCTCTAGACTTCCACGAGAATAGTTAGACATCAGCTCTCCTCAGCTAGAGCTGGGGGCTGTGCTACCTGGTTCCGGCGCGTTTTGCCCCCATCGGTCAAAAGACCATTGTAAATCTCTTCTACAATAGCTGCCTGCTTCTCCCAGGTCCTTGCCCGGGCAAGCTCCCGCCCCTGCGCACCTAGACGGGCGCGGGCGTCCGGATTCTCAGCAAGTAACAGCAGGGCCTGGGCGAAAGACGCCGGGTCTTCTGCCTGCGCTACCCTACCGGCAGTCTGCTGGCCCTCAGGGCATACAAGGTCAGCTAGGGGCGGTAAGTCACTTACCACCACAGGGCGCCCTAGCGCCATCGCCTCAATAGGTTTGAGGGGGGTGACGGTACGACAGACCTCGTCGTTAGTGCGGGGGACAACAAAGACATCGAGAGACTGGTGGGCAAGGGGCGTTAGATCGGGCGCAATCCGCCCCAGAAAAACCGTACTGTCAGCTATCTCCAGGGACTGAGCCAGCTTCTCAAGGCGAACCCTATCGGTTCCGTCCCCTACCAGAAGCAGGCGGGCGTCCAGCCCCTGGTCACGCAAGTGCACAAGAGCCTTTAGAAGGGTATCGAACCCCTCATAGGGCACCAGCGAACTCACCGACCCGACCCAGAACCCGCCTTCGGGTAGCCCCAGCTGGGCTCGTGCCTCGCGGGGGCTAAGGTGCTGCTCCAAGAGCGAAGAATCCACGCTATTGGGCACCACAGTAACTCGGCCTTCGGCTACACCGCGCTCTATCAGGCTCTTCTTCATAGTCTCCGACAGGGTCAGTACTTGGCTCGCTGCCTTCATCATCTGAGTTTCGCGTGCCCGCGTCAGTAGAAACCGCTCGCTCCGTGCAGCAGATGCGCGCAGGTGCTCTGGCTGTTTCGACAGCCAGGTTTCTTCCAGAACCCCGCGCACCTCATAGACCCAGGGGATTCCCCATCGCTCCGCGAGCGCCTGCGCCACCAGCGCATTGTGGAAGTGGGTGGTGGTATGGATGATGTGGGGCGGCTGGCTGTCATAGGTACGCGCAAGCTGGCTCGCCCACTGCTCTAGACGCCCCGTGGCGGTAGAGGCAAGAGCCCAGGGCAGGTAGCGGCGATAAATCACTGGGCCTACCTGTGCTGTGTCTGCTGCGGTCAGGCTGCCCACCATTACCGGATAGCCGATGCGGGTATGTGCCGCCAGATGCACCCCCCGCTGCGCCAGGGCGCTGAGTAGACGGTGGGTGCGCAGGGTGTAGCCTGACTGGGTTGCCGGTAGCGAGTTGGTGAGCAGGTGCAGCACGCGCGGCTTGTGGGCTTCGGGGGCGGACGCCGGTGCCCCCTCCCCCGGTTGGCCGTCGGCGGCCGCGAAAGTAGTG
The DNA here is from genome assembly GCF_053548195.1 of Rothia sp. 11254D007BW. Lineage (NCBI taxonomy): Bacteria > Bacillati > Actinomycetota > Actinomycetes > Micrococcales > Micrococcaceae > Rothia > Rothia sp. 11254D007BW. Next base: position 2,238,294 of record NZ_JBPWPK010000001.1, on the reverse strand, counting down.
GGGGTATAGGCGGGAAGTCTCAGTACTAGCCCCGGACCCAGCAGTGCCGCTTCCGCTTCAAGTTTTTGGGCTAAACGACCTTTGCCCTTTTTGCGGGCAGAAGCCAGGGCCTCGGTGACCTGCCCTGCAGACCATAGCGTGCGGGCGGCGTCCGGAGCAGGCGATATCCGTTCAAGAGCAGGAGCCAGGTGGGTACGGACTGCCACGGGCATGCGCTGCCCTACCTGGGTCAGGAAGGCGGCAGGGTCTGTACGTATCAGCCCTATAACAACCGTCGCGGCAAGAGTGGCGTTTCTGAAGATACGCAGGGCCTTCATCGGCTGCGCTCTCTGCTGATGACTGCTTCTAAGACGGTGAGGTATTTCTGCGCCAGATGGTCGTAGTTAAAGTGCTCCAGCACGAACTGCCGCCCGCTATCGTTAGGTTGAAGGCGGGAGCGGTCGTCCGCCAGCTCAACCCAAAGGTCGGCAAGCTCTTGCGCCGACTCTGGGGCAAGATGAATACCCGCTGCAGATTCCCGCAAGATACGTTCTGCCTCACCCTCGAGCAGACCCACAACCAGACGCGGCACCGTCAATAGTTCGTAGAGCTTTGAGGGCACGGTCCAGGCGAAGACCGGAGTACGCCGTAACAATACGTGGGTTACATCGGACCACTCATAGTGTTTCCGCACCTGCGAGCGATGTTGCAGGGGCAAAAATTCTACCGGTAGGCCTCGGGTTTGTGCTGACTCAATCAGGTGGTGACGCTCGGCTCCTTCGCCCACCAAGCGAAGAGTAAAACTGATGTCGGGGCGTTCTTTCACCGCAAGCTCAAGTGCATCTAGAAGCACCTTCAACCCCTGGGAACGGCCCAGTGTGCCGGTATACAGGAGGCGGAGTTCACCGGGTCGGTCAGACAAGGGGGCGATAGCGCTATAGAAGAGACTCGGGACCACCCCGTTACTGACGGTATGCACGTTGTTCATACCCCGCCCCCGTAGTACCCGAGCAAAACTCTCAGTTGTAGTAACGAGGGCATCTGCCTTACCTTGCGCCCACGTGACAGCTCGTGCAAATACGCGCCGGGCTCGCCTCAACGGAGCGAGACCACCTACCGGAGCCTGAGGGTCAGCCACGATATCGGGCCAGGCATCCCGCATTTCAAGAACTAGCGGGGCACCCAAAAGCTTCTTGGCTACTAGACCTGCACCCGCGGTGGGAATCCCGGGAACGGTCGCAACAACAACATCAAACGGAGATTTCTGCAACCTCAAAGCCGCCACGACCCCCATGGTACCGAGCGCGGCAACCACCTGATCCAGGGTTCGCGCTAGCCCTGAAACACCGTGCAGAACATAGGGCACCCGAATAATTCTTTCCCCGTACTTGCCCTGGTGAACCCGTGGAGTTCCCCTGAAGTTTTCACGAATCGTAGCGGTCGCTACAGCATTAGGATAATGGGGAGGAGGGCAACACACAGTCACCCGGTGGCCAGCCGCCTGCCAGCGCTTGACCAAGGCGGACCAACGGCGCTGAGGAGCTCCAATCTCAGGTGGGTAGTAGTGTGTAATGAGCAGTATGTTCATGCAGGTATCAAGTGTGTGTAAAGCGACACCTAATGTTCGCTGTTACTACCTTACACTTTCTCGCCCCTGCGACCTCTCCTACCGCTTAACTCTGCCCCTCGTGGCGGGTTTGCTGACCTCTTACGCCGCAGGTAGAGCGGTACGCCCTGCAGGCTCGCGATCCGGAGCTCTCTCCGCAGCATCCTTCCCTAGTCTCTCGGCACCGGGCTGAGTGCCGGCGTCCTGATGTCTCTGGGCAAAAACCCAACGGCGCTGCACCGCAAAGCTCACAGGGATGAGTACCAGCTCAACGAGTACCTTAGCCACCCAAAGGGGTAGCCCCACCCAGGTGAGGGTTTCAAGTAGGGCCGTATTAGTAGCCAGAATCGCTACAGCCAGCAGAGCGTAACGCCCCAGGGAGCGGTGGGTCTGCGGGCGGGGCGTAAATCCGTAGGGAGTCCAGTACCGGGTTGAAGTGGCTGGTGGGATTACCCGGCTCATAGACCTTGGTAATGGGTACCTGGGCCAACTCAACCCCACAACGCGAGGCCCGCAGCAGCATATTGAACTCGTACTCATAGCGGTCACCGGGCAGCTCGAAAGCCCAGGGCAGAATCTGCGGGGTCAGCAATGGTGCGCACACCCATCACTAGGGCTTTTGCCCGGCGGACGCCCGCGCCTCAGATTCCCTGCCCACGGCCAGGATGTCGGCGGGCAGTGATGCCGTGACCGTCACTAACACCAGCGGTCAGGTCGTAGCCGAATACACCTCAAGCAAGACCATCTCCCAGGTTGTTGTGGCAGGTAGCTCCATCACCGAGGGCGAAACCTACAGCATCAGTGTCAACGGCTCAGAGACCGGCACCGCCACTGCAGCCTCCGGCGCTGCCGCAGGCGGCATGGGTGGCTTCGGCGGCCGTCCCTAAGGCCCCATAAACTCAGCCGGCGAGCTGGCACTCGTACCCTATCTCTTCGTCGGCTGTTCTACCGCTCCGCGTCACCTCTTTCTGGTCGGGTGGCGCGGAGCTTCTCTATGTGAGGAAGGGATTCAAGGAAAATAAAACGACCGTTCTCTATATTTTTGTGGTTTTTAGCAGTTTCTTACATCTCAGGTGGCGAACAGGCAAGCAAAGACGCGCAAAAACATGTACCCTTAGATACAGAAAAGACTGAAAGTTTTTCTGGTACACCCCTGCGCGCACGCGGGTGGCCAGATACGAGCGATAAAGAGGGGGTCTCGCCATGGGGCGCGGCCGTCAGAAGGCTAAAGCAACTCGGCAGGCTCGGGAGATGAAGTACTTCAGCCCCGATACCGACTACACTGCACTCGAACGCGAACTAAGCAAGAGCACCAGCTCTCAGCCTAAGGCGTCTGGTTATCAGTACGATGACGAGGACGACTACGCAGAGTACGCAGATAAGTACGCCGACGATTATCAGGAGAAGTAACCCGCGTAGCACCACGCGGGTTCTTCCCGTCTCTTTTTCTAGCCCGCCACCGCCTGCCGGTGGCGGGCTTTTGTATGGGCGTGCTCTTTAGCGTGCCCTCTCCCCACCGCTCCTAGCCTCTATAGCCCGGCTCGTAAGCGGCGTCGGTAGGGGTGAGTGGGGCTAGCTGGACTGCGGGGCAGGGAGGTTCTGGGCGAGGGCGAAGAGGGCGTCGGTGACGTCGGAGCGCCAGAGGTAGGTGGCACGCGCGTCCGCCCGGCCCGGGCCCTGGTTGATGACGGCAATCGGTTTGCCCGCGCGGGCGAAGTCAAGGGCGATTTTGTAGGAGCTCATCACGGCCAGGGATGAGCCCAGTACCAGCAGGGAGCGAGCCTGCTCCCCCAGTTCTTTCACGGCCTGCTTGCGGGCAGACGGTACGGGTTCCCCGAAGTAGACCACGGCGGGTTTAAGTTTGGTGGAGCCGCAGGCCAGGCAGCCGACCATCTGAAAATCTTGAATAAAGCGGGTATCGATCTCGGCGTCGCCGTCGGGGTTGACCTGCAAGGTGGTACTGGAAAGGCGTTCAAGGTAGCCGGGGTTGGCGGCCTCGATACGGGCATCGAGGGAGGTGCGGCCCTCGTCCGCCCCGCAGTCTAGGCACTCGATACGGGAAAGGTCCCCGTGCAGGGTCAGGACCTTCTGTGAGCCGGCGGCGGTGTGCAGGCCATCGACGTTCTGGGTAATCAGCCCGGCCAGGTGCCCGCGAGCTTCCAGGTCAGCGAGTAGGTAGTGGGCGGTGTTGGGGCGGGCCCGATTCATCTGCCGCCAGCCCACAAAGGAGCGAGCCCAGTAGCGCTGGCGGGCTACCTCATCGAAGCGAAATTCCTGATAGGTCATGGGCCGGTGGTTGCGTAAGGAGCCGGCGGGACCGCGGTAGTCAGGGATTCCTGAACCGGTGGAGATGCCCGCCCCGGTGAGCACCAGGACCTGCCCGTCGCGCAGGAGTTGCCGGACGCCGTCCGCCGCCACCTGCGGGTCAGTAGGCTGGGCTGTTTCGGCAACGACCCGGTCGATGGAGCGCAGGGCGGCTGCGTGGGTAGCTGCAATGTCGGCGCGGGCGGTGATGGACGCGGACGCCCCGGCAAAGCGGGTATCGAGCGGGGCGGGTGCGGGCTGGGACTCGTTCACTCTTCCAGTTTAAAAGACAAAGACCCCATCGCTTCTCTCTTGACCCCGAGATAATCTGTAGGGTCAAGAGAGAAGCGATAGGGTCATGCTCCGTTTTTACTCAGCGGTGACAACCAGCCCGTCAACGGCAACATCGGGGTTGACGTCCACGCGCACGGTGTCGCCGTCCTTGATGGCACCGGCCAGGATTCCCTTGGCCAGGCGGTCGCCGATTTCACGCTGCACGAGGCGGCGGAGCGGACGGGCCCCGTAGGCCGGGTCGTAGCCGGCAAGTCCCAGCCACTCGGTGGCGGCGTCGGTGACGTCCAGGGTCAGGCGGCGGTCTTCCAGACGGCGGGCCATCGAGTCGATCTGCAGGCCCACAATGGAGGCCAGGTCATCGGCTGAGAGGGGCTCAAACATGATGACCTCATCCAGGCGGTTGAGGAACTCCGGCTTGAAGCTGGCGTTCACGGTGTTCATGACCGCGCTCTTGCGGGCTTCATCGTCGAGATTCTGGTCAATCAGGAACTGGGAGCCCAGGTTAGAGGTCAGAATCAGGATGACATTGCGGAAGTCCACGGTGCGCCCCTGACCGTCGGTCAGGCGTCCGTCGTCGAGCACCTGGAGCAGGATGTCGAAGACCTCGGGGTGGGCCTTTTCGACCTCATCGAGCAGCACGACCGAGTAGGGGCGGCGGCGCACAGCTTCGGTAAGCTGGCCACCCTCTTCGTAGCCGACGTACCCGGGAGGGGCACCGACCAGGCGGGCGACGGCGTGCTTTTCGGCGTATTCGCTCATGTCGATACGCACCAGGGCGCGCTCGTCGTCGAACTGGAACTCGGCCAGGGCCTTAGCCAGCTCGGTTTTACCGACGCCGGTGGGGCCGAGGAAGAGGAAGGAGCCGATGGGACGGTCGGGGTCTGAGATTCCGGCGCGGGAGCGGCGCACGGCATCAGCCACGGCGGTGACTGCCTGGCGCTGACCGATCAGGCGCTTACCTAGTTCGTCTTCCATGTGCAGTAGCTTCTCGGATTCACCCTGGAGCATACGGCCTGCGGGAATACCCGTCCAGGAAGAGATGACCTCGGCGATATCGTCGGCGGTCACTTCTTCAGAAACCATGGACTCTTCGGACGCGGTGGTCTCAGCCTGCTGGGCTGCGGCGAGTTCAGCTTCAAGGGCGGGAATCTCACCGTAGAGCATGCGGGAAGCTTCAGCAAGGTTTCCTTCGCGCTGGGCAACTTCTGCCTTGGAGCGCAGCTCGTCAATCTGGGTTTTGAGGTCACCAACGCGGTTGAGACCTGCCTTTTCGGCTTCCCAGCGGGCGTTGAGGGCGTCCAGCTCTTCCTTCTTGTCAGCCATATCTGCCCGCAGGGCTTCTAGGCGCTCGACGGAGGCGGGGTCGGTTTCGTTGGCCAGGGCCAGCTCTTCCATGGTCAGGCGGTCAACGGCGCGACGCAGGGCGTCGATTTCTTCGGGGGCGGAGTCGATTTCCATGCGCAGCCGGGAGGCTGCCTCGTCGATCAGGTCGATGGCCTTATCGGGCAGCTGGCGCGAGGGGATGTAGCGGTTGGACAGGTTGGCGGCAGCGACCAGGGCGGAGTCTGCGATGGCAACCTTGTGGTGGGCCTCGTAGCGCTCTTTCAGACCGCGCAGAATACCGATGGTGTCTTCAACACTGGGCTCACCCACGTAGACCTGCTGGAAGCGGCGCTCTAGGGCGGCGTCCTTTTCGATGTTTTCGCGGTACTCATCCAGGGTGGTTGCACCGATTAGGCGCAACTCACCGCGGGCCAGCATGGGCTTGAGCATGTTACCGGCGTCCATGGACCCCTCAGAGGCACCGGCTCCCACAACGGTGTGAATCTCGTCGATGAAGGTAACAATCTGCCCCTCGGACTTCTTGATGTCTTCGAGCACGGCCTTGAGGCGCTCTTCGAATTCGCCGCGGTACTTGGCACCGGCAACCATTGCCCCCAGGTCCAGGGAGATCAGGGTCTTGCCGCGCAGGGATTCGGGTACGTCGCCTGAGACCATACGCTGGGCCAGGCCCTCAACCACGGCGGTCTTACCGACGCCGGGTTCACCGATGAGCACGGGATTGTTCTTGGTGCGGCGGGAGAGCACCTGGATCACGCGGCGGATTTCGCTATCGCGCCCAATGACGGGGTCGAGCTTGCCTTCGCGGGCAACGGCGGTCAGGTCGGTGCCGTACTGTTCTAGGGCGCCGAAGGTACCTTCGGGGTCGGGGGTGGTCACGGTGCGGTCTCCTCTCACGGTTGGAATGGTGTCTTCAATGGTCTTTTCGGTGGCCCCGGCCTGCTGTAGGGCGCGGGCGGTAGCATCATCCCCCGCTGCAAGCGCCAGCAGCAGGATTTCGGTGGAGATGTAGGTGTCCCCGAACTGGGCTGCCTTGGCTTGCGCGGTTTGAATGGCGGTCAGGACGGCGCGGCTCGGCTGGGCTTGGGCAGCTGAGGCGCCCTGCACCTTGGGAAGTTTAGAAATCTCGGTGGACGCTGCCAGGGAAATGGCATCAACGTCGAGACCTGCGGTTTTAAGGACGGCCACTGCCACTCCCTCTCGCTGGTCCATGAGGGCCTTGAGCAGGTGGGAGGTGTCTAGGGTGGGATTGCCCGCGGTTTGGGCGTTCATATTGGCTGCCGAGAGCGCTTCTTGGCTCTTGGTTGTAAATTGTGCGTTCATTGTTCTCCTTTACCTTTTGCGTAGGTAGTTCGTTCATACTTGAGTGTACTCCACTCAGCTTTAACTTGAGTCTACTACACTCAACTATCTTGCGCTAGATACCCGAGAAAATATTTTTTCAGCCCCAAAACCGCACCCACGCCAGAGAGCATCTCGTACGGCGGGCACAGACGTCCGCCCTCTTTCTCAACCTGCCGCCCCACCCTTACACTGGTAGCAGTCACTCACCCAAGGAGAACCATGCCCCGCACCGCCTACGCCGTCCGCCACGTTGCCTTTGAAGATCTGGGCATCTTTGAAGATTTATTGACCGAACGCGGTTTTACCGTCGAATACCGTGACGCAGGCATTGACGCCCTCAACACCCCCGAGGTGCGCGAGGCGGATTTGCTGGTTATTCTGGGCGCTCCCATCAGCGTGAATGACGCTCAGGACTACCCCTTCCTCTTTGAAGAAGTAGAACTCATCAAGGCGCGCATCGCCGCGCAGAAACCCGTCCTGGGCATCTGCCTGGGAGCCCAGCAGATTGCTCTAGCCGCAGGAGCTCAGGTCAACCCCACCGGCGCCATTGAGTTGGGCTACTCCCCGGTAGAACTTACCGAAGCCGGGAAAGAATCTGTTCTCGCGCCACTGGGCAACACCCCCGTCCTCCACTGGCACGGCGACGCTTTCACCCTGCCCGAAGGCTCCCTCAGCCTAGCCCGCACCCAGATGTGCGAAAACCAGGCATTTACCCTAGAGGACGCCGCAGGTCGCCCCTACGCGCTAGCCCTCCAGTTCCATCTTGAGGTGAACCCCCGCCATATTGAGCAATGGCTCATCGCCTACGCCGACTACATTAGGGCCTCAGAACAGGACGTCGCGGTAATCCGCCGCGAAGCCTCCCTTTACGCTGAAAAGCTGACTGCAGCTGCCACCGAGGTGCTCACCGGCTGGCTCGCTAGAGTAGAGCTGTAAGTCGCTATCGCACGGCTACGGGGCTAGTCAAGAAAGTCATACATGGACTCTTCTCGCTCAAGTCGCTCGCGAGTGGCCTCATCTAGTCCGCGGGTGAGGGCTCGCGCCCGCCGGTAGTCACTGATGGCCAGCAGCAGGGTGGCAATAGCGAATGAGAAGGTTAGAATTCCGCTGGTATTACCAAAGGCGGCAGAAAGACCGATAACATCGGGACCCAGCAGGGCTGCCGCTGCCGAAATATTCTGCCCCTCTAGCCGGTCGGGAGCAACCATGCCGAAGAACCCGGCTAACACCCATGTGGAAGCGGCAACAAGGGCGGTGACAGGCGGCAGCCCCGCCCGCTTTCGGGCACCCTGCAGCCCCATCTCTTTATAGGAAAACAGGGCAGCCACCAGCAGAATAATGAGCAGGGCGGGGCCGAACGATATCGCGTAAATAGGAACAAGCTCTCCCCCAGCGCCGAAGAGGGCGCGCCCGGCTGTAATCCAGGCAGCCGAGATAAAAGCCATAGGTACCAGCAAGTAGGCTAGGGCCTGACGCACAGGGCCCGGCTGTCGTTGCAGGTGATGGTGAGTGGGCAGCTGACTCTGGGTAAGATGGGGGCTCTCTTGGTTCACCCACCTATCCTAACCGGGAAGATCCCCCTGCGGACGGGTAGGGTGGTATATATGAGCAGACTTGAAGCTATTTTCTTTGACCACGACGGAACCCTTGTAGACACCGAGCCCCTCTGGGCAGAGGCCAAAACCGCACTGACCGCCGAGTTTGGAGCCACCTGGACCGAACAAGATACCCTCATGGCTCTGGGCAAACCTGCCGCAGTCACCTTTGCCCGCATGCAGGAGCTGGGTGCAGATGTTTCTGCTGACGAGCTGTACGACCGACTTAAGGCCAAGATGTCAGTGCTCTTGAAGGACGCCCGTGTGGAGCTCTTGCCCGGCATTGAGGCACTCCTGGCGCAGGTGGCTGAGGCGGGCGTCCCCGCAGGAATTGTCACCAACGCAACCACCGAGGTTGCCGCTAACACCGCCAAGCTGGCACCGGAGGGTCTTTTTAAAACCCTGGTCACCGACGAGCAGGTCACTCACGCTAAGCCCGACCCCGAGCCCTACCTGCTCGCGGCTCAGAATCTAGGGGTAGACCCTGCCAACTGTGTTGCCGTAGAGGACTCTGCTTCTGGCACCCAGAGCGCTATGGCTGCGGGCATGAAGGTTGTGGTGGTTCCCGGCATGACCGCGGTGCCCGAGCACCTGGGCCACGCCCGCTACGCCCACACAGAACTCACCCTTGCTAAGATTCGGGCACTGATCGAGGGCTAAGAGCTACAGTGCCACATAGAAAAGGCGGGCCTATCATGTGATAGACCCGCCTTTAGTGCGTGGTTCGAGTTTTAAAGCTCTGAGACTTACTTGAGGTTACCCTGGCCGTCTTCGAGGTGGCTGCGCAGGAACCACTGGAAGAGCTCCAGTTCAGCGGTCTGGCCGATCAGCAGATCCTCGGTGATGGGGTCGATGTCGCCCACCTTTGCAATAGCTGCACGGTGGTCTTCAACTACAACGTTGTAGACCTCGTTCAGGGCACGGATGTGAGTCAGAGCGTCTGCACGGTCAACATCGTATTCAGCCCAGGTGCGCTTTTCGACCAGGTCGCCGGAGAGGCCATTGGGGGCTACGCCCATGGTGGCCATGCGCTCTGCAATGGCATCAACGAAGCCACGTACCAGGTCGACCTGGGGGTCGAGCATTTCGTGAACAGCGATGAAGTTGGGGCCAACGACATTCCAGTGGGCGTGCTTAAGCACCAGGTGCAGGTCGTTCAGGGCGTGCAGGCGAAGCTGCAGAACGTCGGCTACGTGGTGGCCTGATTCTTCAGTGAGGCCGGGAACGGTAAATGATGCATACTTGCTCATGAGTGAGACTTCCTTTCGAGAGTGATGACCGGTATTTTTCAAAGCTCCGGCTGGCTTTCTGTACTTCTAGCCTACGCACTCTCAACAGCGTTTTCAAGCATTATTATGATTAATTCATAATAAGCAAAACCTCGTTTGACCTGCTGGAATGCCTCATACCCACCTTATGTAAGCCTTACCTGAGCATGGCTGACCTGCCAGAACACAGGCGTCCCACCGTAGCCACCGCAATAGCGAAAACCAGCCTTCGCTAATTTCAGAACTCAAAAAAATTTTGCCTCGGCGACACACTGTCGCTAAAGTAGTGTGCAGCGAAGGGGAGTAGCTCCCAGCGGCGCAGGCACATGCCACCATAGCGCCAAAGCGGTTTATCGACATACTGGTAGTCCACACAGATAGGCACCCGGTAAACCACCGTTTCTTCTTTAGAAGCGGCGAGCGAGACTTTCGGCTAAAAACGTACGTTCTTAGCCGAAGTGCATCCAGCCCACCTGCCTTCGGCTCCTGACCGAAGGAAGTCACATTTTGACAGCAGCCACTCCTCACTCCCCCGCCTCACCCGACCACCAGCACCCTGAACCCAGTCGCGCCCAGATTCGCCGCTGGCGCCGCTACCTGGCTGAAGAAATCTCAGAAGCCCGCATCTATGCCGCCCTGGCTGACCGGGCCGAGGGAAAAGAAGCAGAGATCCTCAGAGAAGTCGCCCAGGCCGAGCTCCGCCACCAAGAGCACTGGCGCACCCTCCTGGGTGACCACGCTCAACCTGAGCCACGCCCGTCCGTATCCGCCCGCTTTCTAGAGCTTCTTGCCAAGAACTTCGGCTCAGTCTTCGTACTCGCCCTAGCCCAGCGCGCCGAGGGCCGCTCCCCCTATGCAGAGGATCCGGACGCCACCGAGGCCATGGCCGCAGATGAGGCAATTCATGAAGAAATTATCCGCGCACTCTCCACTTCTGGCCGCGAAAAGCTCTCTGGTAACTTCCGCGCCGCCGTCTTTGGTGCTAACGACGGCCTGGTGTCGAATGCCGCTCTCATCATGGGCGTGGGCGCGACCGGCGTCAGCAGCTCTATGGTGCTTCTTTCAGGCGTCGCCGGCCTACTGGCTGGCGCCCTCTCCATGGCGGCAGGTGAGTTTGTTTCTGTGCGCTCCCAGCGTGAACTTTTGGACGCTTCCCGCCCCACCCAGGTCACCCTGGACGTAGCCCACCAACTCGACATCAACCAGAACGAGCTAGAACTGATTTACAAGGCTCGCGGCATGAGCGAGGAGGCCGCCCGCCACCGCGCCATGGAGCGCTTCGGCTATTTCACCTGTGACTGTGACCCCTCACTCTCCTTCCGCGATGATATTGAGGGCGAAGAAGTTGAGGACGCCCACGGTGCACTCGGCAGCGACGTGGGGGCTGCCGCGTCGAGCTTCTGCTTCTTTGCGTCTGGAGCCCTGATCCCGATTCTTCCCTATATTTTCGGCATGTCGGGCGGGGCAGCCATGCTGGTTTCCATGCTGTTGGTGGGCTTTGCACTCATGGTCACCGGCGGCGTAGTGGGCCTACTTTCAGGTGCCTCACCCCTCAAGCGCGGCCTGCGCCAGCTGGCGATCGGCTACGGCGCAGCCCTGGCCACCTACCTGTTGGGCCTGCTGTTCAACACGGCAGTGCTGTAAATAGCGCGTCCCGAAAAAGTTAGGGGTGGGCGTTTCAAGGGCCCACCCCAACAGCGTCTTACCTAGCCCCACCGAAGAACAGTCGTTGTATGCAGCTCATTTGAGAACACTCGACTGCCGGTGACCCCGTTAGAAGAGTAGGTAATCGTACCTGACTGAATATACGAGGTAAATTGCAGGCGACTCTGAGCGGTGTAGTAGGCGCTTTGAATCGTTACCGGGCTTGGCATAATAACAACCTGAGCATATAGGCGCCCCTTAGAGTCGTAAGTAACGGTGAGAGGCTTAGCTGTGGTGACAGTAATTCGCCCGCGGAAGGTGCCAGATCCGTCAGGATTGAGGGTGACAGTTGGGGCATCAGCAACCCAGTTGGACTGCACACCGGCCTGAGCCAGGTAGGTCGCACCGGTATTGAGCACGTCTGAGAGCGTGCCCGTGCGCCGCTGGTTCCATTTGGTGCGGCTACCAATCTGCATCCCCGTATTCAGCTGAGGGTTCCCATTAAAAAGAAAGTTAGCCTGCTGGGGAACGTAAAACTCAACGTCCGTTACGAAGACAGCACCCGCCGCCAAGGTAGCACTACCCCCTGCGACATAGTCGGTTCCGGTTCCGACGTTGGTCGTGGGGACGGAAAACCAGAAGCCACTAGAGTTTGCATAGGCACCGGGCTTTCCAGACCCACTGTTGGTGACCGGGGTGAATGAACCTTCCCCGTTCGCGATCCAGCTGCTCGACAGGTCTTGGGCGCGTTCACGCGAATCGTCCCAGTTGAAGTCAGATTCGGGGTTGGTACCAGCAGCTTTTGCTTCAAAGTAGCTCTGAGGGGTTGTCGGCCAGCCGGTTGACTCCTGGCTTTGCACATATCCCACGTTACCCCCGTTCAGGGCCGCCGAGACAAATAAGCCAGCCTGAATACCGCTTTGGCGCGACATAGACGCCGCATAGGCTGGCACAGCTGCGCTGGCAACGACAACGGGAGCACTCCAGGCAGCCCCTTTAGCCAGGGTACGGCGCGAGATAGCAGTAGTCATAAATGTTTCCCCTAATCTTTTTGAAAGACTGCGATAGTCTTTTTTAGTTCATCAGTAACACTACTCCGAGCTCACACTTAAACCAAGGAGACTTATTTCACCCATTTATGCCGTCATAAAAAACAAAACGCTTAAACACACCAACCAGACACTATATGTCTATTATTTTAAGTCAGATATATAAATCTTGCATCATTATTTGCCCCCATAAATACCTACAAGAATTGTCCAGATTAACAGCTTCCATCCAGTTTTCCGTAAATTTTCACCTAAGCATCAGACTTTTCCTAAAACACTTGCATCATGAAATATTTTGCCCCCCCCTATACACAAGGACGCCGGTGGTCACGCACCTGCGTGACCACCGGCGTCCTACCGGCTAGGGGACACTAGCTTACTTGTTAGCGAAAATTTCGCGCATGAGCTGGGCAGCCTCTGAGGGGGTCTTGCCCACCTTCACGCCAGCGGCTTCCAGGGCCTCCTTCTTAGCCTGGGCGGTGCCAGATGAACCGGAGACAATCGCACCTGCGTGGCCCATGGTCTTGCCCTCGGGAGCGGTGAAACCTGCCACGTAGCCAACAACGGGCTTAGTGACGTTAGCCTTGATGAACTCAGCAGCGCGCTCCTCAGCGTCACCACCAATCTCACCGATCATGACGATAGCTTCGGTCTCGGGGTCAGCCTCGAATGCTTCGAGAGCATCGATGTGGGTGGTGCCAATGATGGGGTCACCGCCGATGCCGATAGCGGTGGTGAAACCGATGTCGCGCAACTCGAACATCATCTGGTAGGTCAGGGTACCCGACTTAGAAACCAGACCGATCTTGCCCTTACCGGTGATATTGGCAGGGGTAATACCGACCAGGGACTCACCGGGGGTGATGATGCCGGGGCAGTTGGGGCCGATGATGCGGGTAATCTGCTTGCCATCAGCATCAACCTTGCTCTTGGCGTAGGCCCAGAACTCAGCGGTATCGCCTACGGGCACGCCCTCAGTAATGACAACAACCAGGGGAACCTCAGCATCGATAGCCTCGATGACGGCGTCCTTGGTGAAAGCCGGGGGAACGAAGACGATAGAGACGTCTGCACCGGTCTCCTTGACGGCTTCAGCAACGGAGCCGTAGACGTTCAGCTCGACATCGTTGCCGGCTGCGTCCTTGTGGGAAACGGTGGTGCCAGCCTTGCGGGCGTTAACGCCGCCCACAATCTGGGTGCCTGCGGCGAGCATGCGGGCGGTGTGCTTGGTACCTTCACCGCCGGTGATGCCCTGAACGATGACCTTGGAGTCCTTGTTCAAAAAGATAGACATTGTAAAAACCTTCTAGTAATAATCAGCGGTGATTTATGCGGTGTGGGCCAGCTCGGCTGCCTTGTCTGCGCCGGAGTCCATAGTCTCTGCCTGGTGAACCAGCGGGTGGTTAGCCTCAGAGAGAATGCGGCGTCCCTCATCAACGTTGTTACCATCCAGGCGAACGACCAGGGGCTTGGTCGCCTTATCACCCAGGATTTCCAGGGCCTTGACGATGCCGTTAGCCACAGCGTCGCAGGAGGTGATGCCACCGAAGACGTTGACGAAAACAGACTTCACCTGCTCGTCGTTGAGGATGATGTCGAGGCCAGCTGCCATCACCTCAGCGGACGCACCGCCACCAATATCGAGGAAGTTAGCGGGCTTGACGTTGCCGTGGTTTTCACCGGCGTAGGCAACGACGTCGAGGGTAGACATGACCAGGCCTGCACCGTTACCGATGATGCCGACTTCACCGTCGAGCTTGACGTAGTTGAGGTCGTTTTCCTTGGCCTTAGCTTCGAGGGGGTTCTCGGCTGACTTATCAACCAGGGCCTCGTGCTCGGGCTGGCGGAACTCAGCGTTATCGTCGAGGGAGACCTTGCCGTCCAGGGCCAGAATCTTGCCGTCGCCGGTCTTAACCAGAGGGTTGACCTCAACCAGGGTAGCGTCTTCCTTCTTGTAGACCTCGCCCAGCTTGACCAGTACGGCGGCGACGTCCTCGCGTACGTCCTCAGCGAAGCCAGCAGCCTCAACAATCTCAGCAGCCTTTTCGGCTGTGATGCCGTCCATGGGGTTGACCTCAACCTTGGCCAGGGCCTCGGGGCGCTCGGCCGCCAGGGTCTCAATGTCCATGCCACCTTCAACGGAGCACATGGCCAGGTAGGAGCGGTTAGCGCGGTCAAGCAGCATGGAGAAGTAGTACTCTTCAGCGATGTCTGCGCCCTGGGCGATCATCACGCGGTGGACGGTGTGGCCCTTGATGTCCATGCCCAGAATCTGCTGGGCGTACTCGTAAGCCTCATCAGCGGTCTTGGCGACCTTCACGCCACCGGCCTTACCGCGTCCGCCCACCTTAACCTGGGCCTTGACTACGGTGACGCCACCGATCTTCTCAGCTGCTGCCTTTGCTTCTTCAGGGGTGGTAGCTACGATGCCCTGGAGCACGGGGACGCCGTGCTTCTCAAAGAGATCGCGTGCCTGGTATTCAAACAGGTCCACAGGGGTTCCTTCTTCGTCGAAGTCATGCCAGAAAGCGGTGCTCCCGGCGTTTACATGTACGAAGTTCGGTGCCCGCCCCATTGCGAGAGCTGGAGCACACAAAGCTTCTCCACAAAGAAACTTTAGCGTACTTGCCTATAGGGGTGCGAACTTATTTCCCTTTGAATGAAACAAACCTGTCAGTTATGACCGGCGCTCCCCCACCGAGCCTATTTGACCTTCTCGCAGGCGTCCAGAATATTGACCAGGAAGGGGGCTGTATCGGAGGCGCGGGGCACCATCAGGTACTCCAGCTCATCGATACGCCAGAGCATGATACGGGCCTCAGCCACGGTGCAGGACAGGGCCTTGCCCGGGTCGAAGAAGTCCGGCGGGAAGTCAAAGTGCACGACCTCGTCGATGACGTCCGCCGCGGCGACCCCGCTCAGGTTCAGCACGGTGCGGTTGACCGATACATCGAGCACCAGCCCTTCGTCGCGCCCCAGGGCCGCGGTGAGCGCGCGCCCCAGTTTTACGGCGTCCACCCTGGTCACCACCAGGTACACGCCCTCTTCAACATACAGGCAGGCCACGACCTGGCGGGTGCCATACAGCAGATGCAGGGCGGTCGCATCGCCCGTCACCTGACCGCGAGTAGTCGGTAGGGCAGCCCCCAGCACCTTCTCAATGCGGCGGGCAGCATCGGTCGAGGGGTCAATTTCAATACGAAAAAGGAAGAGATCAGAAATCTCCTGAAGCTGCACGCGGGTGTCGGTCACCTCATCCATTGCCTCCACAAATTCTTCGGCGATAGAGGGAAGGTTAGAGTCGTGATCCATGGTCATCCTTGAGTGAATCGGGCAGAAAAGAGCCCGGCACCACGGGCGGTACCGGGCTTCTTATATCTTAGTCGGTCTTTTTAGTCAGCGGCGCGTAGCGCAGCAGGAGTCGTTTCTCTTCTTTGGCGAAACGCACCTTGGCGACGGTTTTATCGCCGGCCCCTTCAACCGCGGTCACGCGGCCCTCACCAAAGCTGGTGTGCTCAACACGGTCGCCAACCGCGAGCGCCGGAATTTCCTTGTTCTGCTGCACGCGGGAGACCTGCCGGGCTGCTGCCTTGAGTCCGTAGGTGGAAGACCCGTTGACTTCGCTGGTGGACGGTTCGGCAGGACGCCGCCGCTCGGCCGGTTCGTCAAAGCGGCTGGAGTAGGTGGAAGACCCGTACGAAGAACCGTACCCGCTCACAGAGCTGCCGCCGCGGTTGCCTGCCCAGCCGCCGCGTCCGCCCGCGTAAACACCCCCGTAGCCGCTACCGGAATAGCCGCCAAAGGATGAACCGGTGCGCTTCCAGTCAATGAGTTCTTCGGGGATCTCTTCGAGGAAGGGCGACGGCGGGTTGAACTGGCTCTGGCCCCACATAGAGCGGTTCTCAGCGCGGGTGAGGTAGAGGCGTTCCATGGCGCGGGTCAAGCCCACGTAGGCCAGGCGGCGCTCTTCGCTCATCTCCGAGTCGTCGGTGAGGGCTCGCTGGTGGGGGAAGAGGCCGTGTTCCATACCGGTGAGAAAGACCACGGGGAATTCCAGGCCCTTGGCGGTGTGCAGGGTCATGAGGGTAATGACGCCCTGGGAGCGGGCTTCGGCCACCTCTGCGGCAATCTGGGCGGCGGACGGCCCGCCCTCCTGCTCGGACTTGGGCTTGTTGGGGATTTGGTCAGCGTCAGCGACCAGGGCAACGTGTTCGAGGAAGTCTTCCAGGGTGGCACCTGCGTTGTCGATTTCGAACTCGCGCACGGCGTCCACCAGCTCTGAGAGGTTTTCCACGCGGGATTCGTCCTGAATATCCTTGGACTCGCGTAGGGCCGCCAGGTAGCCGGTCTGCTCCAGTACGGCTTCGAGGCAGGTGGCTGCCGACTCCGTGGCAGCTAGCTGGGCGAGATCGTCGATCATCTGGGCAAAAGCGGCCATTTTCTTCACGGCGGCAGCTCCCAGGCCGGGCACTTCACTGCCCTGACGCAGGGCGGCCATGAAGGAGATACCGGTAGCGCGCGCGTGGTCGGCGACCACACTTTCAGACTTAGCTCCGATTCCGCGTTTGGGTTCGTTGAGCACGCGGCGCACGTTGATGTCGTCGTCGGGATTGACCAGCACGCGCAGGTAGGCCAGGGCGTCCTTGATTTCCTTGCGCTCGTAAAAGCGGGTACCACCGACCACGCGGTAGGGCAGACCCACGCGCATGAGCATCTCTTCGAGGGTACGGGACTGGGCATTGGTGCGGTAGAAGATAGCCACATCGCCGGGGGCGGTACCGTGCTCATCACGTAGGCGGTCAATTTCCTGGGCAATGTAGCGGGCCTCAGCATGCTCGGACTCTGCCACGTAGCCGGTGATTTTCGCGCCGTCGCCGCTGGCCGTCCAGAGCTTCTTGGGGCGGCGGCCCTTGTTGCGCTCAATCACAGCGTTGGCTGCCGAGAGGATGTTCTGGGTGGAGCGGTAGTTCTGTTCCAGCAAAATGGTGTGGGCAGCCGGGTAGTCTTGCTCAAAGTCGGTGATGTTACGGATGTCAGCCCCGCGGAAGGCATAAATCGACTGGTCAGAGTCACCCACCACGGTCAGCTCAGCAGGCGGGTAAGCGTCGGGGTAGGGGCCGTTATCGGCCGGGCCGGCCTCAGCACGCAAGGACGCTGCGCCCCCCACCAGCTGTCGCACCAGCTGGTACTGGGCGTGGTTGGTGTCCTGGTATTCGTCCACCAGGATATGGCGGAAGCGACGGCGGTAGTACTCGGCTACCTGGGGGTGGTTCTTCAGAAGGTTGACGGTTTCAAAGATGAGGTCGTCGAAGTCCAGGGAGTTAGCGGCCCGCAGGCGCTCGGTGTAGGCCGTGTAGACCTTCGAAATCACGCCTTCCCAGGGGTCGGTGGGGCTGGTTTCAGCTGCGAACTGTTTGGCGCTGACCAGTTCGTTCTTGAGGTTAGAGATACGGTTGCCCACGACCTTGGCGGTGAACTTCTTGGTATCGAGATCCATCTGCTTGATAATCAGGGTCAGCAGGCGCTGGGAGTCAGCCGAATCGTAAATGGAGAAGGTTGACTTAAGACCCAGGGCTTTCGCCTCGCGGCGCAGTACGCGCACACAGAAGGAGTGGAAGGTTGAAATCCACATGCTCTGCGCCCGCGGCCCCACCAGGGCGGTGATGCGCTCCCTCATCTCGGCGGCAGCTTTATTGGTGAAGGTAATCGCCAGAATCTGCCCCTGGTGGGCGCGCCCCGTTGCCAGCAGGTAGGCGATACGGTGAGTCAGCACGCGGGTTTTACCCGACCCGGCACCCGCCACAATAAGTAGCGGGCTACCGGCATGCTTTACCGCCTCAGCCTGGTGCTCGTTCAGGCCCGCCACCAGCGTCTCGGGATTGACGCTGGGAGCGGGTCGGACGTCCTCAAACTCAGGCATAAACCCACCCAGCTGATAGGCAGGCGGCACAAAATCATCAGCAGGAGGAGCCGCGTCGTAGAAAGGATCAAAGGGAGGTTCGTCAAAGAAGGGGTCGCCCTCAGGTTCTGCTGACCGTTTGGGGGCAGGTGCGGGCATAAAATCGTCGTCATCAAACATAAGAGAACCTTCCAGAAATCAACCGTCAACTCCCCATTTTAGGTGAGAGAGCCACAGCCCACACCCGATTGAGCTGACAGATAAGATAGACAGCATGGGTCTTTCAAAAGGTCAGAAGAAACGTCTCTACGGCGAGAACACGCAAGCGCACTCCCCCGCACCGTCAGCAGCCAAGGCGGGGCGGACGTCCGCGCCCCCTCGCAGCCAAGGGGCAGGGCCGCGCGTAGTCACCGACTACAGCCGGGCAGAACTCGCCGCCGAGCCCGAGAAGGGCGGGGGCTCCTACATTTTCTTGGGTGTTGCCTTTGTCGTGACGGTGCTGTTCTTGCTCTACTACTACCTCATGTTGCTGCCGGGGGTGTCGGCGGCTGCCGGTGCTACTGCCCCGGAACTCATGCTGCGCTTCGATGCCCAGCACCTGCAAACCGTAGCGGCGGGCCTGGGTGTAGAGGGCTTGCAGGCCTACCAGGTGCTCCACCGCTCAACGGGCCTGATTCTGCCCCTGATTTTTGCCTTCACCTGGTGGAATATGGTGCGGGCTTCGAAGTTTGAGCTCTTGGTCGGCAGGCTCATGCTGACCCTGCCGGTGGCCTACGCACTGGTCTTTATAGCCGGTGGTTTTGCGGTTGACTCGGCCCTCGCTGACCCGCTGGGCGGCACTACCGGGCTTGCTTCTCTTCTCATGACCGCTCGCTGGGCCCTGTTCGTGCTCTGCCTGGCGCAGCTGGGCTACCTGGCACTGCGCCTGGTCAGAAGCAAGATGGATGCCTTCGCCCGCGGTGAGCTGCCGGGGCAGTGAAGTTGGGCTAGCGTCCCACCCGCCCGCGTCCGCCCCCGAAAAGTGCAAGTGCCTGTGCAAAAGTGACAGGCACTTGCACTTTTTAAGCGGCAGCTAGTCGCCGCACCCCGTGCTGTAGCAACAGATGAACCACGTGCTGCGGGCGGTAGGAGAGGTCTTCATAGGTGATTCGCAAGACCTTCCAGCCCTCGTTCTCTAACTCGCGCTGCCGGAAGAGATCGTGCTGTCGCTGTTCGTCAAAAGACCGATAAGCCCCGGTGTACTTGATACGGCCGTCGACCTCGAGAATAAGCCTGAGGTGCCGCCACATAAAATCAGGACGATAGCGGCGGCCGC
This sequence comes from Rothia sp. 11254D007BW, assembly GCF_053548195.1. Classification (NCBI taxonomy): domain Bacteria; kingdom Bacillati; phylum Actinomycetota; class Actinomycetes; order Micrococcales; family Micrococcaceae; genus Rothia; species Rothia sp. 11254D007BW. The sequence continues at coordinate 2,218,656 of NZ_JBPWPK010000001.1, read as the reverse complement.
TACTCGTAACCACCCACCGCTGCAAGGCGGGTAGCTCAAGATTTTCAAGCACCATCAGAAAATACGCCTGAGATTCTAACGGTGATTCGAGCTCGGTCGTCAGGCTCCGTGCCAGAGTACGAGCTTGCTTCGCGCCGCGGTCTGAGACGGCCAGTAGCGCATCGTGCAGCAGGTACTGGTTGCACAGGTTCTGGTGGAGAAAATAATGCGCAACCGTCACCGTGGTGAGCGCCCGCTGGTGACCGATACAGCTCAGGACGGTGTCTATAGGTGAGAGAACCGTAAGGCCCTGGTACTCCTGCGCCCTATTTATTGCTTCAGCAGGAGTGACACAGCGGCGAATGCCCTGCTGTTTGCCGCGATCGCGCCAGGAACTCGCGAGGTAGATATGAGAGGGGAGTTCAAGGAGGGGTGCTCCCCATGCGAGAGCAGCGGACGTGCGTGTAAGGACGGCGTGTGAGCGGGTTTTGCTCACCGCTATGTGGTGTATCAGGGCACGCTCGGTAGGGGTTGCCTCGGCGAGAGTCTGGGTTTTGATGTAGGCTCCCTGTCTGAGACGGACGAGCTCTTTGGACCGCACTGCGTCACTAATTTTGCGACTGGTTAGTCCCTGTAGTCGTAGGTCACCGGTAAGAAGTACTGAGTTATATAGGTGCTGGCTCATGGTGTATAGGGTGACTGAATCAGGGGTGTTGACGCTAGCCCTGTGGACGCAGGGGCCGGTTAGCGCGTCTTAGTGCCGCAGGAAAAGTGCATATGCCGTCGACTTATCCACAGGTACTTGCACTTTTCGGGTGGCGTACAGGTTTTCGTGTAAACTGGTGGAGTTGCGCCCTCGTAGCTCAGGGGATAGAGCACCGCTCTCCTAAAGCGGGTGTCGGACGTTCGAATCGTCTCGGGGGCACAAAAAGAGAGGGTATGCCATACTGCGCGAAGCGCTGGCATACCCTCTTTTTTGTGCCCGGCGTTAAAAATACGGCCCCCAGGCCGGATTTAGCCGGTTTTAGAGCTAGCTTTGCTGATGCCATACTGCGCGGAGCGCTGGCATGCCCTCTCTTTTTGTGCCCGGTTGGAGGCTAGTTGCGGGTTTTCTTTTTGTTGTAGGCTACTCGGGAGGTAATGAGGCCGAGGACGATGCCGATGCCGCCGGTGATGGAGATCCACATGGCTGCATGCCCGACGAAGATGGCGATGATGAGGCCAAGGACGATACCGGGTACGGCGCCGGCTACCATTCCGATGGCCATGTAGGTGAATTCTTGGTCGGATGAACCGGCTGGGCTTTCGAATTGGGGGCTGTTTAACTTCTGCGACATAGTTCCAATCCTAGCTGTGCCTTCTACCGGAGTCGAAAAGTGGGTATAAAAAATACGCCCCAGCTGGTCGTCTGGTGCGCATATACAAACGTAATGTTTGCGGGGGATCCATACCGTGTGATGTGTGGTAGGAATTCTTGTGTTCGTTTTCCAGTAGGAAAGTGACCAGCTACTGAGTGAACGTCACCGGCTGGGGCAGTAGTGACTGCCCCATACTGTGTGAGAAGTCTTAGATGCCAGCGGTGTAGTAACCGTCGACGGGCATGAAGCCGCCACCGTCAACAGCGGTCAGCTGGGTGCCCTGTGAGGGGTTGAGAGCTGAAATCATCTGGCCGTTGCCGACGTAGATGCCTACGTGTGCGTAGCCGTTGGTGAAGACGATGTCACCGGGCTGGGGGTTTGAGGTGGGGGTCAGCTCGGTTGCCATGGTGTAGGTGTAGGCGGTCAGGTTGATGCCAGCCTGTGCGTAAACGTAGGAGACGAAGCCTGAGCAGTCCCAAGCCTTGTAGGACTTGCCGCCCCAAACGTAGGAGCCGCCGATGCCGTCGTAGGCAGCTGCCAGAACGGTTTCACGAGCGTTTGAGAGGTCAACGTTGCTGGAAGCTGCAGCGGTTGCGGTTGCCTGGGGAGCGACGGTTGAGGTGGTCTCAACGGTGGTGGTTGAGGTAGCTTCGTAGCCCCAGGTGTTGTAGTTGTAAGAGTGTGAAGCCAGGGCAGGTGCTGAGTGGGCGGGTGCTGATACTTCAGCTACTGCGAATGCGTTTGCGGGTGCAACGGTTGCGGCGAGCATGGCGCCTGATGCTGCAACGATACCTGCGGTGCGTACGATGGTTGACTTAGCCATTTTGTTTTCCTCCATTGCCGAACGAGGTGAGCTGTCGGGTTCGAGCATGAAGTTCGCTCGGCCGCAGAGTCTGCGACTTAACCCCTAGGGTTCTCGGTGGAGAGCCCGAAAGGTGGGTCCCCCGCTTCTGCCGTAATGTTATTTTGTTTGTTTTCCTGTGAACAGTGGCAGAACTAGGCGGTGCTGTTCGTAGGGTGCTGATCCGACCAGCGATGAGCACGAAATAGAACATTACACAGCCTGGGCTGGTTTGTCACGCTTTGGTCACGATTTTGTTGCAAGGCCCCCGGAATGCAAAGCAGGGTGATTGATTTTTTGGCTTTCAGGACGCGTCCAGCTGGGGCTTATGTGGCACATAGAGTTGGTTTTGACAAGGGGATATAAAGGGGTTCTGTCGCGTCTCAAAAACCCCAGCACAACTTCCCACTATCAGGGTTTTGCCAGCATTAATTTAACTGAGAACCCCACCACTTAAGGGTTGTTGGGGCAAAGTCGACCTCTGCAGAGCCTTAAATTCACCCATCAAGCCCTCTACGGCAGATCTAGCAGGCACCCTTCACCCACAAAAACATCACGATTTGACAACAAAAAAGAGCCCCACTGGCTAGTAGAGCTCTAATTTTGTTACCAAATTGTTATCTTTTAACGATAATCGCTTCTGCTACTTCGGCGCTGAGAGTGAGTGATTCGTCCTCGCCGTCCGCGTGAACCAGCACGGAGCCGTCCTTATTACCCAGAATCGACACCGTTGCACCATAGACGATGCCCGCATCACCCAGGCGCTTCAGCAGCTGCACGTCGGTCTGAATAAACTCGGGTAGGCGAGACACGGTAAAGCGGTCATCTTCAGATGAGTCGCGGCCCGCAATCGACATGGTGACGGTGCGTCCGTCGTTCTCCTCGCTCTCGGCACCCAGCTCTTCCAGGCCGGGAATCGCGTTGCCGTAGGGGGAGAACTTGGGCTCATTGAGCAGTTCCAGCAGGCGGCGCTCCACACGTTCACTCATGACGTGTTCCCAGCGGCAGGCCTCTTCGTGGATGTATTCCAGGTCAAGACCAATGACGTCGGCGAGCAGGCGCTCAGCTAGACGATGCTTGCGCATCACCTCCACTGCCTTCTGTCGTCCTTCTTCGGTGAGCTGGAGGGAGCGGTCGCTAGCGACGGTGAGCAGACCGTGGCGTTCCATGCGGGCGACGGTCTGAGAAACGGTGGGGCCGGAGTGCTCTAGGCGCTCTGCAATACGGGCGCGCATGGGGGTGATGCCCTCTTCCTCAAGCTCCAGCACGGTGCGCAGATACATTTCGGTGGTATCAATGAGGTCTGTCATGCCTTCTCGAATCTCCTTGGGCCAGCCCGCACGGTGCACGGGTTGTTAGGTGCAGTGGTTTTGACCTTAATTGTATGCGCTACTAGGTCAGGGAAGCGTTTACTCTCTTCAAGAGCTGAAATTGTTGCGCCCGCACCTCAACGGCTACACCCCAGGACCATCTCACTATATAAATTTATTCCCCACATTTTGGGCCGGTACGGGGTACTTGAGGGCCGCGGGGCCCGCGCAGGTTGCACAATAGAAACAGCAGGACGCCGGCGGCACCCCCTCCCTCACATCAACGCATAGCCGCCACGGCACATGTGCTGCTCATGTCTAGGAGATATTCAGTGACCACTTTTCCCGTGATTCCCACCGAGATGCTACCTGCCGACGGCCGTTTCGGTGCTGGCCCCTCTAAGGTACGCCCCGAGCAGGTTGCCGCCGTATCAGCTGCTGCCACTACCCTGCTAGGTACCTCCCACCGCCAGGCCCCGGTCAAGAACCTGGTCGGTGAGATTCGCGAGGGCCTGCGCGCTTTCTACTCTGCACCCGATGGCTACGAGGTGATTCTGGGCAACGGTGGCGCCACCGCGTTCTGGGATGCCGCAACCTTCGGCCTGGTTGAGAACAAGGCTCAGCACCTGACCTTCGGTGAGTTTGGCTCTAAGTTTGCTTCAGCCACCAAGGCGGCCCCTTTCCTGGCTGATTCCACCGTTATTTCTTCTGAAGCCGGTACCCGGCCCGAGGCCCGTGCTGAAGAGGGCGTAGACGTTTACGCCTGGCCCCACAACGAAACCTCAACCGGTGTTTTTGCCCCGGTAGCCCGCCCTGCCGGTATCGCCGATGATGCCCTGGTGCTGATTGACGCTACCAGTGCTGCTGGCGGCCTGGATGTTAACGTGGCCGAGTCCGACGTCTACTACTTCTCACCCCAGAAGAACTTTGCCTCCGACGGCGGCCTGTGGCTGGGGCTCTGGTCACCGGCAGCGGTTGAGCGCGCTGAGCGTATCGCCGCTTCTGACCGCTGGATTCCCGATTCCCTGAACCTGGTTACTGCTATTAGCAACTCCCGTCTCAACCAGACCTATAACACCCCGGCTCTGGCCACCATGATTATGCTCAATGAGCAGATTAAGTGGATGAACGAGCAGGGCGGCCTGGCTTTTGCAGCAGCCCGTACCGCTGATTCTGCGGGTCGTGTCTATGCCTGGGCTGAGGCTAGCGAGTATGCCACCCCCTTTGTGGCTAACCCTGCTGAGCGCTCCAACGTCATCGCTACCGTTGATTTCGATGAGAGCATCGATGCAGCTGCTATTGCCAAAGCCCTGCGTGCTAACGGCATCGTCGATACCGAGCCCTACCGCAAGCTGGGCCGCAACCAGCTGCGTATTGCCACCTTCACCGCTATTGACCCCGAGGATGTCTCGGCTCTGCTTGCCTGCATCGACTACGTGGTTGAAAAGCTCAAGTAGTCGTAGCTGCGCAAAGATAAGGACGCCGCTCCCCCGCTCACCTGCCACCGGGCAGGAAGGCGGGGAGGGGCGTCCTTCTTTTCTTAAACTTTAGCGGGGTTCTTGCAGGTCGATTGCTGCTGTGACCGGGGGCGGCTCCCGGTCAGGGCTCTCAGCGGTTTCAGGGCGCGGACGCAGCACCAGGCGGGTACGGGCCTGCCTGTCGTAGTGCAAGTGCAGGTGCTTATATTTCATGATCCAGATCAGCCCAATCAGGGCCGCCAGAAAACCGGAGGCAGAGGCAACACCCAGGCCCCAGCGAGCGCCGAAGACGTCGTTGACCAGCCCGACCAGGGGTGAGCCGATAGGGGTACCGCCGATGAATACAGCCATGTACACGCTCATAACCCGCCCTCGCATGGCAGGCTCGGTTGTTACCTGCACGTAGGCGTTTGCTGAGGTGATGATGGTCAGTGCCATGAGCCCGAGCGGAATCAGGGCCAGGGCAAACAGCCAGAGGTTGGGGGCGAGTGCCGCCAGTAGGGTTGCCACGCCGAATCCCAGGCAGGAGGCAAACATGAACCGCATGCGTGGGGTATCCCGCCGGGCAGCTAGCAGGGTGCCTGTCACCGAGCCGATGGCAACAACGGAGTTCAGCAGCCCGAATTCACCCGCGCCCTGCCCGAATTCGGTGGTGGCCATAGCAGCAATATTGAGGGCTGTATTCAGGCCGAAAGTACCAATGAGGAAGGCTGCCACCATCACCACGATGATGTCGGGGCGATGTTTGAGGTAGGTAAGGCCGTCGCGCACCCGGTTGTGAGCGGCGGACGACCGTGGCAACTGCCGTAATTCATTCTCACGGATAGCGATGATTGCCAGAATCATAGCTATAAAGGTCACCGTGTTCAGCAGGAAGACCGGCCCGGTGCCCACCGCAACAACCAGCAGGCCGGCAACCGCCGGCCCGATCATGCGGGCGACGTTGAAGGACATGGAGTTGAGCGCTACGGCATTAGGCAGGTCTGCGTCTGAGACAAGTTCTGAGACGAAGGTTGACCGTACCGGGGAGTCCAGAGCTGAGACGATGCCCAGGGCTAGCGCGAAGAGGTAGACGTGCCAGATAGCAACATGGCCCGATAGCACCAGGAGGCCCAGCCCGAGGGCCAGCAGGCCCATGATGCTTTGGGTCCACAGGAGAATTTTTCGCCGATCGCCCCTATCGGCAAGTGCCCCGGCATAGGGGGCTAGGAAGAGGGGCGGGGCGAACTGCAAAGCGATGACGATACCCATCTGGGTAGAGTCATGGCTTGAAAGGTCGTTGAAGACCAACCAGTCCTGGGCAGTGCGCTGCATCCAGGTGCCGATGTTAGAGACAAGGGCACCAATAAACCAGAGACGGTAGTTAAAAATCCACAGTGAGCGGAAGGTTTTATTCCTTCCGTTCATGGGCTGGGGTTCTCGTCTCTGGGTGGAGGTCATTCAGCGCTGGCACCGTCCTGGGTATCTTCAGCGGAGTTTTCTTCGGCAGCTTCAGTGCTGTCCTCCTTCTCTGAGGACACGTCACTATAATCTACGTCCTCGTGGTCGTAGTCTTGCTCTTCCTGGTCTTCGGGGAGTAGGCGGTCGGCCCAGGGTACCCAGGCCGGGGCAAGCAGGGCGTCATCGCCGGGCAGGAGGCCAATTTCGCAAACGGTTGCGACCTTTGACCGGGGAGCGCGTGAGAGGGTGGCAAACCAGAACCAGCCTCGGTAGCCCGGTAGGGTGCACTCAAAGAGGTGGGTGGTCAGGCGCTCTTCTTCACCACGCAGGTGGTGGACGGGGCCGATGGAGTTTTCGGGTGCGATATCGGCTAGGCCTGCGAGGGCAACATCTTTAGCAGCGGCAAGGACGGCGTCGACCTTGCTGGTACGGCGGCGGCGAGTGGGCTCGCCCAGGGTAGGTTCGGGGGCGGACGCCGGGGCCTGCTCGGCAGTCTCAAGGCCGGGCTGCTCGTAGCTTTCTGCGCTCGAAGCGCCGGGGGCCGTTAGCTCGTCTTTTACCTCTTCAGTCATACTCCTATTAAAGCAGGCCGGTGGGAGGTGTGGTCACCGCTCTTCCTCGCGGCGTAATACCGCTGCTTCTTTAGGTAGGTATAGCTGGCCTTGATAGCGTAGAGGTATGTCTTCTGAACGAACCGAAATTCCAGAGCTGCCCTACGGCGGAGCTATCCGGGCGCTGGGGCTTACCGCCGGCGTCCTCATGCTGGTGGGAACTGTCTGCGGCGTCACCATGCTCCTGCTCAAGTGGGCTACCGGGCAGGCACCCAATTTTTTGAGCCTAGCTCCCCTGCTCACCCTACCCCTGGCTTTTCTGGCCCTCTTAGGTGCCCTCTTCCTTACCCTGCTCCGCCGCCGGGCTAGCTAAAAACCGGCCTTTAGCTGACGGCGTATTTACTGCCTTTTCCCAGCATGGCTAAAGCAAACTCAGCAGAACATACAGCTGCACACAGCTAGTGCACAGGTAGTAAGCGCACAATTAAAAGCGTGAATACCAAAGAACCTGAAGCAAAACTGCTGGTCGTCGACGACGAACCCAACATTCTAGAGCTCCTCGCAACCTCCCTGCGTTTTGCGGGCTTTGAGGTTGTCACCGCTGCCAACGGCCGTGAGGCTCTTGAGAAGGCTGAGACCGAGTCGCCCGATTTGGCCGTACTCGATGTCATGCTGCCCGATATGGACGGCTTCACCGTCACCCGTAAACTGCGTAGCTCCGGCCGCCTCTTCCCCGTCCTCTTCCTGACAGCTAAGGACGACACCGAAGACAAGGTCACCGGCCTCACCGTAGGCGGCGACGACTACGTCACCAAGCCCTTCAGCCTGGACGAGGTTGTTGCCCGCATCCGCGCCGTTCTGCGCCGCACCCAGCCCCACATCGAAGAAGATTCCCGCTTGCGCGTAGATGATCTGGTGCTGGACGACGATGCCCACGAGGTCTTCCGCGGCGATCGCGAAATCGATCTTTCTCCCACCGAGTTCAAGCTCCTGCGCTACCTGATGCTCAACCCCAACCGTGTACTCTCCAAGGCACAGATCCTGGATCACGTATGGGAATACGACTTCAACGGCGATGCCTCCATCGTGGAGTCCTACATCTCCTACCTGCGCCGCAAGATTGATAACGACCAGAACCTACCCCCGCTGATTCATACCAAGCGCGGCGTCGGCTACCTGCTTCGTACCGCTAACAAAAACTAAGGGGTTACGAGTTTGCGCTCTCGTCTCTCTGTGCACCGGCTGGGTTCGCTCTCCTTGCGAACCCAGCTCGTGCTTTTAACATCTATGCTGCTGGCCCTGGCTATCTCTGTGATGTCTCTGGTCGCGATTTCAGCGATTCGAGCCAAGATGATGGACCAACTCGATGACGAGATTACTGCCAGCTACAGCTACCTGGTGACCGCGGTCTACGCCGACCAGCAGCTCTCACAGACCCAGGGGACTTTCATTCCCTATGAAGCATATTTGCTAGATAGCGACGGAAATATCGTACGCCCGGTGGCAACACTGGCCGATGAGTCGTCCTCCCCCGTCATCTCTGGCCTGACCGCTGATAACGTCAAGCGCTACAACAAGGCTGCACTGACGGTACGGTCAGCCAGCGGCCACACAGAATGGCGGCTGATCGCCTTCCCGGTTGAGGACACCAACCAGACCCTGGTCATCGCCGCCCCCCTGACCCAGATCAACCAGACGGTAGCTATCGTGGGCGGCCTCACCATGCTCTTTGGTGTGGCCACCCTTCTTGCCTCCATCGCGCTGACCTGGGTAATTGTCACCAGGGCCTTTGAACCCCTAGCCCGCGTGGAACAGACTGCAGCCCAGATTGCCGCAGGCGACCTCTCCCAGCGTATTGAGAACTACAGCCCCTACAACGAGATTGGTCATCTGACCACTTCTTTGAACACCATGCTCTCGCACATTGAAGAGGCCTTTGACGCCCAAAAGAGGTCAGAGGTGAAGATGAGGCGTTTCGTGGGCGACGCTTCGCACGAACTTCGCACCCCGCTGGTATCGATTCGGGGTTATTCTGAGCTCTACCGTATGGGCGGCCTGCCCAACGATGAGGCCGTGGCAATGGCTATGGACCGCATCGAGTCAGAGTCGAAGCGCATGGGCCAGCTGGTAGAAGACCTCTTGACCCTGGCTCGTCTCGACGAGCGCCGGGTTGCCGAGAACGCCCCGGTAGACCTGCTGAAGCTAGCTACGGACGCCGCTAATGACGCCTTCGCCTCGGCCCCCGACCGCACCATCGAGGTGGTGGGGCTAGAGGGTGCAGAAGCTCTTACCTCCCTGGTCTGGGGCGATGAGCAAAGACTGCGCCAGGTCATCGCCAACCTGATGACCAATGCCCTGCGCTACACCCCAGCGGGCTCCCCGATTGAAATTGCGGTCGGGTCGGTGCCGGGCGTTGATGGCACGTGGACGTCCGTGCTCCAGGTCCGTGACCACGGCCCGGGTATTCACGGTGAGGACGCCGAGCGCGTCTTTGAGCGTTTCTACCGGGCTGATACCTCACGCACCCGTGAGACGGGTGGAACCGGTCTGGGGCTAGCAATCGTCGCTGCGATTGTAGGCCAGCATGACGGAACGGTGCGGGTTGAAGAGACAGAAGGCGGCGGAGCTACCTTCACTATTCGTATTCCCCAGTACAGTGACCACACCGGCCCTATTCCGCTTGCAGCAGGTGAGCAGGCCTAGACCAGGCCTTATTCTGACGCTCTAGAAGTTTGGTCAGGACTTTCTTGCCCTCGGCAGCTTGCTGCGCCCCTGGTGCAGAGCCGCTGGTGCAGAGCCCCTGTGGATAGCCGCTAGAAGCCGTCATAGAGACGTCATCACTGCACCATATTTTTCTTCTAGAGGTGTGCAAAACCCCGCCCTGGCAGCTCGACTGACGGGGCGGGGTTTTCCACAGGTGCTCTTTTTCTTCCGGCCAGAGCTAGCTCCCCCGTAGGCTCAAAGGCATCAGGTAGCTCACCCTATCGGCACCTGGTACCCCTCATATCCCCCTGTTCAAAGGAGAGCCCCATGGCCCAGTTCAATGTCGATGCAGACCTCATTGCCAGCAAATCAGCCCAGGCCCGCGCCCAGGTAGAGACCATCGTTTCAGAGGTCAATGCCCTCACAGCCTCGCTCCAGGACCTTCAGGGGTCGTGGACGGGCTCGGCGTCCGCCAATTTCCAGGGCGTGCTCGCCCACTGGCGGGCTACCCAGCACCAGGTGGAAGAGTCGATTGCCCAGATTAACGAAGCGCTCTCACGAGCAGGCGTGAACTATTCAGAAACCGAAATGGCGAACGCTGCCATGTTTGTGGGCTAGTCTCTCGTCGCGGTGTCCTGGCGGTAGCGGAGCTTCCAGCTGCCGCCGGCGAGCACCCAGGTGCTTGAGCGGAGCAGGGTTCCTCGTGCCGTAGGTACCTTCGATACCAGCAGGGCAGCGTCCTGCCCCAGGGCAACCGAGGAAAGAATCTCAGGTGTTCCCGTTGCCGCGCAGGCCCGCTCCCGGTAGGCCAGGACGGTTGCCCGATCTGTTACCTGGCCGGTCGGGACGACCCAGGTAAGCTCAGGGTGCATCAGAGCCCCCACAAGCTTTTCTGACCCGTAGATAGAGGGCTTGAGCATCTGCTCTTCGTGAGCCAGGGCCTCGGCTACGGGGTCTAAATCGCTCTCGGAAGCCTGTGGCGCCAGACTCTGTTCCAAGTCCCTACTATACGGCTCAAGACTTGCACTGTTCGCGGAGCTAAGACCACGATTAGATCCCAAGCCTGGCCCGGTCTCTACCGGAGTGCCGTCGCGGTAGGCTTGGGCTGCCCGGTTGGCCCGTTCATCAGCGGCCTCGTTCAGAGGGTGGCCGGTATGCCCTTTCACCCACTCAAAGGAATAGCTCCGCCCCTGAATAGCCCGGTCGAGGGCCTGCATCAAATCGACGTTGAGCACAGGCTTACCGTCGCTTTTCTTCCAGCCCTTTTTCTTCCACCCAGGCATCCATTTGGTGATGGAGTTGATGGTGTACTGACTATCGCAGATAACGTGCAGGTGCTCATCTGCCCGGTCTGCGGTTGATTCAAAGAGGTCAAGCACCGCTTTGAGCTCACCCATATTATTAGTACCGTGCTCCCAGCCACCGGCAGCCCAGTTGTCCCTATCGATATACCAGGCCCAGCCAGCGGGCCCGGGATTACCCAGGGCAGAGCCATCGGCGGCAGCGATGATTTTTTCGGTCATAGTCCTCGAACTTTCAGGTTGCAGGCGCCTTTTATTCTACGCGCCGCCTCACCTGGGGCGTCACCGCTAGAATGGTCATCATGGTTCACCCTTCAGCTTCCGCCGGGTCAGCGAGCGCCCAGATCACCCTTTTTAGCATGCCCGCAGAGATCCTCCGCACGGGTCACGGGGTGAGTTGGCTGGCTTATGTCGGTATTGAGGAGCAGGTAAGAGCCGCTGAATTCAAGAACCCGGACGAAGCACTTGCTTTTGCTGCCCAGCACACCCTCATGCGGTGTATGGCGGCAACCCTGCTCGGGGTTAAGGCGACGGCGGCCGCAGACATCGCGGTAGACCGCACCTGCCTTTTATGCGGAAGCGGGCAGCCCCACGGCAAGCCACGTATTGAGGGGGTCAACCTGAGCATGGCAAGGGCCCTAGGGCTGACGGCAGGGGTAACCGGCCCGGCAGGGCTCAGTATAGGGCTCGATCTCATTACTGTGCGCGGTAGCTATTATGATAGCTTCGACCGCATCGCCCTCGCCGACTACGAAAAGCGGGTGGTGGCGTCCTTACCTGCGGCGGAGGCAGCCCTGGCAAGGCACCTACTCTGGGGCGCCAAAGAAGCGGTACTCAAGGCTACCGGCTACGGCCTGGCATTAGCGCCCAGCACCGTTATGCTGGCTCTGCCGCCCCTGCCCGCCGCTCTGGAAGATGCCCACGGGCTTACGGCTAGAGCCTCAGTACAGCTACCCGGTGAGGCCCAGCCCCGCACCTACTGGGTGACCTGGCAGGTCCACGAAGGCACCTACCTACTAGCTATTGCCAGTGACCAGCCCCATGCCCTCACGAGCCACAGGGTTACGGCGCCGCTCATGGTGCGCCGGGCGCTAGAGCAAGAAATGCACTAGCGCTCTAGGGAGCCCAGATTAAGCCCCAGGGCCCGGGCGAAGGTCCCCAGCTTGGTTGCGGTCTCAGCGTGCTCACCGGCCGGGGTTGAATCCTTCACAATACCGGCGCCAGCAAAAAGGGTAGCCTGTAGCGGAGCAACCTCGGCACAGCGCAAAACCAGGTACCAGCTCCCCTGCCCGTGGGCGTCCATGTAGCCCACCAGGCCGCCGAAGAAGCCCCGGTCGAAAGGCTCTAGCTCTTCAATCAGCCCCCGGGCCACCTCTGTAGGTGTGCCGCAAATAGCCGGAGTGGGGTGAATAGCACGGGCAGCCTGCAGCGACGAGACACCGGGCAGCAGTTGGCCGGTGACCGGCGTACTGAGGTGCCAGAGCTGGGGTGTAGAAATAAGTGAAGGTACGGCGGGCACATCCATCTGCACGGTCAGGGCCTCTAGCCGCTGGCGGATGTCATTGACCACCGTTGCGTGTTCGGCTCTGTCCTTAGCGGACCGCATGAGGGCCTCACCGATTTGGGCGTCGTCGGTGCTCCCCGGGGTGGCAGTTCGGGCAGCGGAGCCAGCCAGGGGGACAGTTCGAAACGCGCTCCCCTCCGTCTGAAACACCAGCTCGGGCGAGGCGCCCATAAGGTAGTTACCGTTGGGCAGCTGAGCACTAAAAACGGTAGCCCGTTGCTGCTGGGCACGCAGGGTATCAAAAAGATGGGGCAGGTTGAGCTCCTGCTCGTACTGCACCCGTAGCAGGCGGGCCAGGACGACTTTATCAAGCTGGCCCCGGTTCATCAGCTCAACGGCATGGGCGACGGCTGCCCGGTACACGTCGCTGTCAATTCCCTCAACCAGGGCAGGATCCGGCTGATCCACCGTATCGTCATCGGGTAGGGGGATATCTTCTCGCACCCAGCGGTCAGGGACAGCAAGCTGGGCCGGAGCGGCCGGGTCAAAAGGTATCAGTCCCACCACCGCAGAGCCCCGGCGCTGGGCCAGGCTCAGAGCGTCTGCCTCGCTCACCGGAGTCAGGGCACCTTCAGCCCGCACTACGGTAGTGCCTTCAGCCAGCATAAAAGGCGAAGGCAGGGCAGGGAACTGAGGCATTTTACTTTCTTTCACACTTATTCGGGGAGCGGAGTTGGGCTTCTTTCACCCTAGTACACAGGCCTGATGAGAACCTAAAAATGGTGGCGCACTTAGCGGCTACGCTGGAGTAGCATAATCGTCTCGTAGTGGTTGCTGTGCGGGAACATATCCATTACCTGCCCCTGCACGGGCTCCATCGACGGCATGCTTTTGAGATCTTTGACGAGAGAGCGCAGGTTGCAGCTCGAATAGATCACCTGGTCGATACCGCTGCCCTCGATCCAGTGAGAAAGCTGCGGCCCCAGCCCCCGGCGGGGCGGGTTCACAATCAGCATCTCGGGTACCTGGCCGCTACTGGTGGCATAGTCGGGCGCATCCTGGGCAATGAAGTGTAAACCCGCAAGTCCGCGTTCAGCGACGGTGCGCCGGGCAGAGGCAATAGCTTCGCTACTAATTTCAATACCGGTTACGGTAGCCCCCGTTGGCATGACCGCTGCAGCGTGCAGGGCGAAGCCCCCTACCCCGCAGTAGAGGTCCCAGAGGCTGGCCGGTGCAGCTTCGCTGACCCATGTCTGAGCCCGACGGTACAGGGAAGCTGCGATGGGGGTGTTGGTCTGGAAGAAGCTCTGGGGGCGCAGATGCAGGGTCATATCGTTAACCTGCATGGGCAGGGTGGTGCGCTCGGTCAGAATAATCTCTTCATCACCCTCGACCAGAGCAACGTGTTCGCGCAGCAGGTTGACGCTCGCTACCGCGAGCTGAGGTAACTGTTCGTGAAGCCAGGGCAGTTCTCGTTTGAGCGCAACAATGAGTTTCTTGGAACGCAGAACGAAGCGGACCATCAGTTCGCCGCTATCGGAAGCGGTCACCAGAATGTTTTTAAGTTCCCCTTTGCGCTTCTGAACGCTGTAGGGGGTAAGGTCAGCCCGCTGGATCAGGTCAGCAAGGACGGGTATGGCCCGGCTAATTGCGGGCAGATAAAGCTGGCAGTCGGTGAGGTCAATGCCCTGCCCCTGCCTGTCGAGAATACCGAGGGTGGGCTGCTGGGAGGTTCCTCCTACAACCAGCTTGGCCTTGTTGCGGAAGGCTTGGTCTGCGCTTGCTACAGGTGGGAGCCAGCTGAGGCTCGCCCAGGGTTCGAGCAGGGTCTGGGCGTCATGCTGTTTACCCGCTAACTGATTGGTGTAGGGGGTTTCAAGTAGAGAGCATGAGCGGCAGAGGCCGGCATCGAAGTAGTGGCAACGCATAACTTCACTATTTTACAGCTCCCTGCCACCGGTCGTATAGGTGGAGCTTTGGGTATAGAGAAACCGGCGCCTCGTTGCCGAGACGCCGGTTCCAGGAAAACACAATCACTATTAACTCTTAGCCACCTGCACCAAATGCAAGATCGCGATGGAGAGCCTCAGCGCTCTTCTTCTCGAGCTTGGTCCAGCCGTCGGATGCGTAGGCAACAAGCAACATTGCCAAGAGCCCCACGATGATTGCGTAGAGAACAAGATCGACAATGGTAACCATATGCCTCACACCTTTCAGTTTCGCCTTTGATACTGATGAATAAAAGTAAGAGAAGACCTCTTTAGTGATTTAAAGCATACCCACAGACTGGTGTGAAGTGCAATACTATTATCTAAAATTTTTAGTCATATTTTCAGAAGGGTGTAAAAACTCCGCCACTCCTTACCAGGGGCAAGAAGTGGCGGAGCTTACAGCACGTGAGGAACCGGAAATGAACCGGTTTTCTCAGGCGGACGTAATTACATCATGCCGCCCATGCCACCCATGTCGGGGGCAGCAGCTGCTGCTGCAGGTTCGGGCTTGTCGGCAACGACGGCCTCGGTGGTCAGGAAGAGACCGGCGATGGAGGCAGCGTTCTGCAGGGCAGAGCGGGTAACCTTCACGGGGTCGTTGATACCTGCTGCCATGAGGTCTTCGTATTCGCCGGTTGCAGCGTTCAGGCCGGTACCTGCGGGCAGGTTGCGGACCTTGTCGACAACAACGCCGGGCTCCAGGCCTGCGTTGAAGGCGATCTGCTTAAGGGGGGCATCGATAGCGACGCGGACGATGTTGGCACCGGTTGCTTCGTCGCCGGAAAGTTCCAGCTTCTCGAAGGCCTTAACGCCGGCCTGAATCAGGGCTACGCCGCCGCCGGGGACGATGCCCTCTTCAACGGCTGCCTTAGCGTTGCGGACGGCGTCCTCGATGCGGTGCTTGCGTTCCTTGAGTTCAACCTCGGTAGCGGCACCTGCCTTGAGAACTGCAACGCCGCCAGCCAGCTTGGCCAGGCGCTCCTGCAGCTTCTCGCGGTCGTAGTCGGAATCAGAGTTAGCGATTTCACCGCGGATCTGGGCTACGCGACCCTCGATAGCGTCGGCATCGCCGGCGCCCTCGATGATGGTGGTCTCGTCCTTGGTGACAACAACCTTGCGGGCCTGGCCGAGCAGGTCGATGGTTGCGGTGTCGAGAGAGAGGCCGACCTCTTCGGTGATGACCTGGCCGCCGGTGAGAATGGCGATGTCAGCCAGCTGGGCCTTGCGGCGGTCGCCGAAGCCGGGAGCCTTGACAGCTACAGACTTGATGGAGCCGCGCATCTTGTTCAGAACCAGCAGAGCCAGAGCTTCGCCCTCAACGTCTTCAGCGACGATCAGCAGGGGCTTACCGGACTGCATGACCTTCTCAAGGACGGGAACGAGATCCTTAACGTTTGAAATCTTGGAGCTGACGATCAGGATGTAGGGGTCTTCAAGGACAGCTTCCTGGCGGTCTGCGTCGGTGACGAAGTAGCCGGAGAGGAAGCCCTTGTCGAAGCGCATACCCTCGGTCAGTTCCAGGGTCAGGCCGAAGGTGTTGGACTCTTCGACGGTGATAACGCCTTCCTTGCCGACCTTTTCCATGGCCTGAGCAATCAGCTTACCGATTTCGGGGTCACCGGCTGAGATAGATGCGGTTGCGGCGATCTCTTCTTCGGTTTCAACTTCCTTGGCTGACTCCAGCAGCTCGGCGGTGACGGCTTCTACAGCCTTTTCGATGCCGCGCTTGAGGGAGAGGGGGTCGGCGCCAGCGGCAACGTTGCGCAGGCCTTCGCGGACGAGAGCCTGAGCCAGGACGGTTGCGGTGGTGGTGCCGTCACCGGCGATGTCGTCGGTCTTCTTGGCGACTTCCTTGACCAGCTCTGCGCCGATCTTTTCGTAGGGGTCTTCGAGTTCGATTTCCTTGGCGATGGAAACACCGTCGTTGGTGATGGTGGGTGCGCCCCAGGCCTTCTCCAGTACAACGTTGCGACCGCGGGGGCCGAGGGTTACCTTCACTGCGTCTGCTAGGGTGTTCAGACCCTTTTCAAGACCGCGGCGTGCCTCTTCATCAAAAGCAATCAGCTTTGCCATATGGCTTTCGCTCCTTCTGGAACATTCGGGGTGAGCGCGATTCTTCGGTGCCCGCGACGGACGGCGCAGCCCATCTCTCGCCGTCGGGGCGAGTAGGGTGCGCCTCACCAGAGCATCGCTTCAGGTGTTTTACTCAAGAGCGGTTCGGCGGCTAAACCTAGCACATGATTTAGCAGTCGAAGCCTCTGAGTGCTAATACCAATCTTGGCACTTGAGCTCTAGGGGCGCAAACCTATTGCTCCCCCAGCTGAGCCTTAATCGCCCACAGCGCACAAGAGATGCCGGGCAGGTGGTAGGCGGACGTCCGCTGGCCGCGAGTAAGCGTCCCTAGCCTAGTTGGTAGGTACCGGTTGCCGAGTCATAGATGTAGTTACCGGTGGGGTCTAGATAGAAGGTAGCGGTGGCCGGGTCATAGCTATAGCGATCAACGGAGGTGGGTATACCGGGGTTAGGCCCTATCTCTGCCGCTCCGGTGCCGCTATCGGCAGTTTCTTGGGCAGTAGCTGAAGGTGAGGACGGCGCCCCGGGCAGGCTGGTGGGGTCAAAGTCGGCTCCGAGCACCACGTAGACGAGACCGGTCTCAGCCTGGTAGTCCTGGGCGATGGTGGGCAGCCCCAGGGTGTCGGCTATTTCGTTGGCTTCTGAGGACGCCCCTGTGGCGAAGTACACCAAAGACTCCGCTGTGTAGGCTCCTGCCCAGTTAGCGGTAGAGGTAACGGTGTAGCCGGCCTCTTCGAGGGCTGCGGTAGCCTGGGCAGCAGCGCCAGCAGGCGCACTGGAGTTATACACCTCAACGGTCACGCTAGAAGGGTTAGTGGTGGGAGTGGCTTCAGCGCTCGGGCTCGCCGATGCGGTAGCGGTGGCACTGGTTGAGCCGGACGCCTCGGGGGCGGCGGTGCGCGGAGAGATCACGTACATGGTGCCACCCACGATGAGGGCCAGCACGCCGCTAACAATAATAGCGAGCAGACCAGCGCGGGACGTCGCAGTATCGTTAACAGCACCGCGATAGGCGCCGCGGCGGGCGTTGTTCTCATCGATGTCGTCAAACTCATCGCGGGGGTAGCTGTTCACGGGCGTCCTCATGATTGTGCGCGGTGGCGGGCTTTTAGTTACTAGGGTACACGCTAGGTGCCGGTGAAGCGGGCTCACGCTCCCTACCGGCTAAGAGGCTTAGGTTAGGGCATCGCGCTTGAGCCGTAGGCGGCGGGTGAGCGCGGGTTCGGCGGCAACTGCCTTGGGGTTGTCGATCAGAGCGTTGAGCTGCTGATAGTAGGCAACCGGGGTAAGCCCCAGAGTACGGGTAATAGCCTGTTCTTTGCTGCCCTGGTATTTGAAGCGTTTTTTCTCGAGATTGAGAATAGCTACCTCAAGCTCGCTCAAGCCCTCTGCGGGTTCGGTGGTCTCGCTGCTCATCTCTTAACTTTCAGTGGTCTAGTCTTAGTAGGGAGAATACCGCATCCCTTTCAAGGAGTACTGTGCCTGCCCGTCCCCTGCATGAGATTATGTCCCCTGACTGGGCTCAAGCCCTCGCCCCGGTGGAGCCTCAGATTCGAGCTATGGGTAACTTCCTGCGCGCAGAGCACGAGGCCGGGCGGGCAACTCTTCCCCCTGGAGCCGATATTTTTCGAGCCTTTACCTACCCCATGAACGAGGTGAAGGTGCTAGTGATTGGGCAGGACCCCTACCCTACCCCCGGTCACGCGATGGGTCTGAGTTTTTCGGTGCGCCCCGAGGTGCGCCCGATTCCCCGGTCGCTGCAGAACATTTATAAGGAGCTCCAGGCCGACACCGGGCTGGTACCTCCGGCCCACGGGGATCTCACGGCGTGGAGCGCCCAGGGGGTTATGCTCATGAACCGGGTGCTTTCGGTGGGGGCAGGTCAGGCGGGGTCGCACCGCAATCTGGGCTGGGAGCAGGTCACAACCGCTGCCATCGAGGCGCTGGCGCAGCGGGGCATGCCCTTGGTGGGGTTGCTCTGGGGTGCGGACGCCCGCAAATGCAGGCCCCTGCTTGGCGGCTACCCCTGTGTGGAGTCCCCGCACCCGTCCCCGCTCTCGGCCTCGCGGGGTTTCTTCGGTTCCCGCCCTTTTAGCCGGGTCAACGAACTTCTGGTTCAGCAGGGGGCAGATCCCGTTAACTGGCAGCTCCCCCGATAGCCACAAACGCAGTATCCGCTTGTCAGAAGCCTATTCAGTTCATAGCTATGAAGGCATATACCTAATTTTTTGCCAAGGTGCGCAACCGCTCTGTCAGAGCGTCCCATAGATAGGTGCCGCACACAATACCTGTTGCCATCAGCAAAACAGTCACACCAGCAAGAGTGAGCCCCTGCAACCCCATCAGCGTATCCTGCCCGTTCAAGATGAGGTAGGAAGAGCGGAAGATAGTGAGACCGGGCAGCATAAACATCATGCCCGGAACATAATAAATCGACGCTGGGCTGTGGAGAAGATACCCAAGGAAGCCAGCACTCAGCCCTACGGCTGTTGCCCCTGCCAGCACCTGCAGACGGGCGCCGTCCTCACCGGCGACCGCCCCTACCCCGTAGTAGGCTAGCTGCCCCACCAAAGACACCAGTCCAGACAGCACAATAGTGCGCGCTGACCCCTGCCAGGCAGCTGCAGACATAGCACTACCGATGACCATACCGGCAATAGAAACCCACAAGGGCGGGGGGCTAAAGACCGACTGCTGCACGTCAAGACTGGTGGCATCAAAATAGTTCATGAGGGTTACCGCTACCGAGATCCCGGCAATCAAACCGGTAAAGTTTGCTCCCGTCACCACGAATTTACCGGCGGCGGTCAGCGGGAAGCCGTGAAGGGCGTCCTGCACCGCTGAAACCAGGCGGAAAGTGGGAAGGAACATCATCAGCCCGGCTGCCACGATGTGCGGGGCAGAAACGTAAAACCCTCTACTGTACAGCCACCCTAAGGGATCTGATACGAGTAGGGCCAGCACCGTAATCGTTGCAGCGCCCAGGGCCATCATGAAGTAGCTGGGCAGGCGCAAACGCCCCGCCCACACCAGTACGAAGTTCACCACGGTAAACACCACAAGAGAAGTAACCGCAGCCCGCCAAGACCCTCCCACCCCCAGGGTAAATGCCCCCGCGATCAGCAGGTTCCACGCCAATAAAACGGCCGGTGAATAGGGTTTCTTTTGAGCGTTGACCCGAGCTAGGTGGCGTTCGGCCCGGGCCCGGCTCACGGTCCCCTGAGCGATATCGTGCACCAGTCGGTAGAGCTGGTGCAGAGCCCAGTAGTTCTCGGAGGTAGAGCGAACGACCCGCACCAGGGTCAAGCCCAGTTTTTCGTTCTCCAACCCTCCGGCTTCGGGCAGCTGCCCGCGGCTAGCCGCTTCGTCGAACTCAGAGACGTAGTTAATCACGATGGACTGATAGGTGATATCAACTTCTACATCGTGAATACCGTACATGGCGCATACGGTCACTACCGCAGCATCTACATCTGCCGCGTCGGCACCATAGTGGAAGAGGGTCTCGGCCAAGCGCAGGGTAAAAGCCAGGATTTCGCGGGTTTCTTCCTTCTGTCTGACCCGCTGGCGGTAACGGGCTAAGGCAACCTGCGCAACCTGACGCTGGGCAACGCGGGCGATCCCGCGGATAGGTACGGTTAGAGCCTGCTGAGGCTGGGCAAAAGAGCGCAGGCTCGCAGCTGCCCGACGGCGCGAAGAAACCGGAGGCGCGGGGGCGGTGGCCGGGTAGGACGCCTGCGGCAGCTCCACCTGTGCAGGCGGCTGATTGGCTAAGGGCTGGGCGGCAGCGGGCTTTTCAGAAAAGCCGTGCGTATCACGGGAGCCGCCGCTAGCGGTCACGTTTTTCTTTCTGTTCGCTACCTTCAACCGAGGGGCTCAGATAGCGCTGAATGATGTACTGCATGAGGTAGCTCCCCAGAACTACGCCAGATGCCATAGAAAGAATAATGGCGATAGCCGCTACCATACCGGGCACACCGGCATCGGAGTTAGCTTCGACCGTAAAAAGGTAGAGGCCGCGGAAGACCGAGAGACCGGGAAGTAGGAAGGTCAGGGCAGGAACGTAGAAGATGGAGGCAGGGGCATGCAGGCGATAGGCCAGGAAGGTACTCATCAGGCCAATCACGAGAGCGGCAAAAGCCGTGTTGGCTCGCCCTGCCCCGGGGCCAAACATGAGCGTATAGCCCTGGTAGACCCAGAAGCCGCAGGTAGCGATCAGCAGTATCCACAGAAGGGTTCGCCAGCGGGCGTGAGTGGTCACCGCAAAGGCAAGAGAGGCCAGCATGAAGAAGGTGTAGCTGACCGCCAGACCCGCACCCACAAATCGGGTTTCGGTGATATCGAGCTCGCTCACCCCCAGTACCGACAGCACCGCTACCGCCGAAGCCAGCCCCACCACGATACCGAGGAAGGACATACCGGTTGACACGAACTTACCCGCCGCTGTAAGCGGGAAGCCGTTGAGGGCGTCCTGCACCGTTGAAACCAACCGGGCGGTGGGCAGGAGCATAATGAGCCCCGCCGCCACGATGTGGGGAGCCGAGACGTGAAAGCCCACCTGGGAGAAGATAGATGCCTCATCCGATATATAAATAGCGGCGAAGGTAACCACACCGGCGCCCGCAGCCATGTTGAAGAATCCGGGCATCTTGAGCTTAGAAATCAGGCTGTTGACGAAGTGAATCGCCAGGAAAACGATACCGCCCACAGCCCCAGCTGCGAGGGACCCGCCCAGGGCCAGAACCAGCGAGAAGGCCGCCACTATGTTAGCCAGCATGATAATCATGGGCGAGTAGGGCTTTTTAGCGGTGTTGATCTTGTGCAGGCGACGCTCGGCCCGGTGGCGGGGCAACCCACCCGCGGTGATGTCGTTAATGAGCTTGTAGATGTCGTCCAGGGCAGCGTAGTTCTCTGACCAGGACCGCACCACGCGCATAACCGTGTGGCTAAACCGTTCTTTACCGGGTGCGGAGTCTTCGGGCTCGCTCAGGTTAATAGCCCGCGTACGATCATCGACCTCGTCGATATCAGAGACGTAGTTAATGATCACCGACTGGTTGGTGATATCGATTTCTACATCGTCCAGACCGTAGGCTGCACACACGGCCACAATCGCCGAGTCCACATCGACGGTATCTGCCCCGTAGTGGAACATAGTCTCGGCTAGACGCAGGGAGAAGTTGAGGACCTCGCGGGCCTCTTCTTTCTCACGCACGTACTCAGCCCGGTGGGCTGCAGCGATATTGAAAGGACGCTGGGCTAGGCGGGCAATGCCGCGCATGGGTTTGGTGAGCGACTGGTCGGTGCTCACAAAAGACTTGAGGGATGAGCGCACCCTCGAGGGGCGCTTGACGGACGGGCGGGGAGTCGTTGGCAGGGCAACGGTGTGGGGCCCAGCAGCCGAGGGGTAGGAGGCCTGTTGCAGACCGGTTGCCTCGTTAACGGTGGGGGTTCCCGCAGTTACCGGGCCAGGGTCGCTGTCGCTATCGGCTCTCCCCAGGCTCAGGTCGGTAGCCGGGCCAAAAGCTGAGGGCACCTGATAGGTGGCGGGGGTTGCCAGATCAAAAGCGGACGCCCGCGATTCAGCTACCCCGGTAGCTGTAGAGTCTACGGTTTCAGCAGGAGTATCAAAGGCGCTCTCCCCCTGCCCCAGGTGGGCCAGGCGGTTGCGCAGCTGTGGGTCCCGCACATCGTCGAGGGATACGACCGGCAGGGGCCCCCAAGCCTGAGAGGACGAGGGGGCGGGGGCGTCCTGCCCACCGGCGTCCGCTCCCTGTGCTTGCTTCGCGGCACTCCCCTGCCCAGTCGCGGGGCTTTCGCCCGATGCCATGCGCGGCAGCAGGGCCGTCTGTCCAAAAGCTCCGGCCCCGGTGCCCTCATCAGAGGGAGCCATATCAAAAGCAGAGGCGGAAGGGTAAGCCTTTTGCTGCAAGGGAGTCTTGCTGGGGGTCAAAGGGATTACTCCTTCCGCCTCTTACGGTGAAAGTTGTTCAGGCACAGCGTCCGCTGTACCCAAGTTGAACCGGGGTCGGTTTAGTAGAAAGGCTGGCCGGTCTTACGGACCCAGAGCTGGCGCATAACCTTCTCAACAGCCTGGTTCCAGGCCTTGTACTTGACCGGTGAAAGCACCTGGTCCCAGACGCCAACGTAGTCGATGACGTCCTTGGTGAAGGAGGTCTTGAAGAGACCCAGGCCGTAGTGGTGGTGTTCCTTGTTCTTGAGCTCGCTCTTGGGCGGGGTGCCGCAGAAATCGTAGCTCTTGATGTCGAATTCCTTCATCAGGTCGGTCAGGGCTGTCCACTGTACCTGGTGGGAGTCGCCGTACTGCTTGCGGCGGGGCTTAGAACCGCCGTCCTTGTAGGTGCCCTTCTCGCCGTAGCGAATCACGTAGGCGCCTACGGAAGGCTCGCCGTCCTCGTAGGTGAAGTAGAGACGGCCCTGGCCAGCCTGTTCAAAGGTGGTCCAGAAATCGCGGTAGTAGTCGTAGGAGCGCAGATGCACGTTGGCGTTGCCCTGACCCACGGTGTCCATGAGGGCGTACATCTTCTTCATGTTCTCTTCGGTCAGAGGCACCCGCTCAACCTCGCAGCCCTCACGCAGCGAACGGCGCACGGCGTTGCGTCCGCGGGAGGAGAGGGACTTGAGCACGTCTTCTTCGCTCTTATCGGTATCAAGAATCGCGGTGGAGTCATTAGGCTGGATGTTCCAGCTCTTGACCAGGCCGGTCTTGGCCATAAAAGCGTTGATAGAGTCGTCTGCAATGATATCGGGCTCAATCTTAACCGCGAAGACGCCCAGCTTCTCGCGCTTGATGAAGTCCTTGTTGGCATCGAGAATCGCGGGGATCTCTTCAACAGAGTTCACACCGGGGCCCTTGATCATGTACCAGATTTTGCCGAGGGCAGGTACGGACTTTTCGAGCACCAGGTTGTAGCTGGCAAAAGGGGCCTCTGCGCCGTCAAGGACGGTGGTGCCTTCGTAGACCAGGTAGAGAGGCTTCCAGCCGTACTTGGCTTTGACGGAAGCGAAGGACGCTGACTGCAGCAGGTTGCCGCCACCGGGGCTGGCGATGACGTGGTCATCCCAGGAGGCGATTTCGGCGTCGGTAGCGAAGCGGGCTGTGAACTGTCGCAAGGTCCCTCTTTTTCTTTTCGTGCGCGCGTGGGCGCGGGAAAGGTTTCAGCTTCCCAGTCTATCGAGAGTGGGCGGGCTATGCACCCTGTGGGCGCCGTGAGTTTCGTCTGGTGTAACTGGGTATCGGCTCTGTCGCCCCTTACCCGGGCACAGTGAAGCCCCCGCTTGCGGTAAGCGGGGGCTTCATGTTCAAACCGTTAGGCTGAGATTGCTCGACTAAACCGTATTACTCGGCGTCGTGGTCGGTCTCGAGGATCTTGACCAGGGTGTCGAGTGCTTCTTCAGCGCCTTCGCCCTCTGCGCGCAGAACGACCTTGTCGCCGTGCTTAGCGCCGAGTGACATCAGGGACAGGATGGATGCTGCGTCCATTGCCTCGTCTGCGGGCTCGCCTTCAGCTGCGATGGTGACTTCAACGGGGAGGTCGCCTGCTGCTTCAGCGAAGATCGCTGCGGGGCGGGCGTGCAGGCCAACACGGCTTGCGATGGTGGCAATACGTTCTGCCATGGTGTTCTCCTTATAAAGGGGGTGCGGATTTGTTGTCCACTACTGAGTCTAAATCAGGTGCGTATGTTTCGCGCGTGTTAACCGCTTATTTTGGTGTGATTTATTCAGTAGTGGACGGTGGAGGTTAGAGGCCGAGCTCGTCCAGAATCGGCAGGTGCTTACGCGCTGCTTCCTTAGCTTCTGCTGAGGAGATCTGGTCGAGGGCGTCGTTGGCGATCTGCTGGGCCTTTTCGGGGGTGACCGACTTGAGCACGGCGGAGACAGCTGCCATGGCGCCAGCGTTCATGGAGAGGGTGTCAACGCCCAGGCCAACGAGGACGACGGCCAGTGCAGGGTCGGCTGCTGCTTCACCGCAGACGGAGACGTACTTCTTGACGCCAGCCTTGGCGGATGCTCGCTTGGCGCCTTCGACGGTCAGCTTGATCATCTTAAGGACGGCGGGCTGCCAGGGGTTGTTGAGGTGGGCCAGGTCGCCGAGCAGGCGGTCTGCTGCCATGGTGTACTGGGTGAGGTCGTTGGTGCCGATGGAGACGAAGTCGACTTCACCGAGGATCGCTTCAGCGTTGACGGCTGCTGCGGGGGTTTCGACCATAACGCCACGGGTTGCCAGGCCTACTTCATCAACCATTTCCTTGAAGCGGCGGGCTTCACTGGTGGTTGAGATCATGGGGGCCATGACCCAGATGTCGGCGTCGGAGCCGTCGGCTGCTGCCTTGATGGCTTCGAGCTGGCGTTCGAGGACGCCGGGTACGGTCCAGTCGGTGCGGTAGCCGCGGACGCCGAGGGCGGGGTTCTCTTCTTCCTTGACGTTGAGGAAGGGCAGGGGCTTGTCGGCGCCTGCGTCGAGGGTGCGGACGACGATGTGCTGGCCGGGGAAGGCGTCGAAGACGGCCTTGTAGCTGGCGGTCTGGGTTTCTACTGAGGGTTCAGCGTCGTGGCCCAGGAAGCCGAATTCGGTGCGGAGCAGGCCCACGCCTTCGGCCTTGAGGCCGGCTGCCTTTTCTGCGCTCTTGCCGTCGCCGACGTTGGCGTAGAGGGGCACGAGGGTACCGTCTGCCATGGCGCCTGTGCCGTCGAAGTCGGGCAGTTCCTTGCGGTTGGCGTACTTTTCGGCCAGGTCGCGGTGCTCGTCGGTGACCTCGGTGTTGACGGTGCCTTCGTTGGAGTCAATGTAGACTTCGGTGCCGTTTTCGATCTCGGTGACGCCCTTGGCGGCAACGATAGCGGGCAGGCCGAGACCGCGAGCAAGAATCGCGGTGTGGGCCTGGGGGCCGCCGTCTGAGGTGATGAGGGCGATGACCTGCTTGGGGTCGAGGGTGGCGGTGTCTGCCGGTGCCAGGTCGATAGCTGCCAGGATGAAGGGGTCAGCTGAGACGGGGATGCCGGGGGCCTGCTGGCCGGTCAGCTCGGCAACGATGCGGGCGCGGACGTCGTGGATGTCGGTAACGCGCTCGGCCATGTAGCCGCCGAGGGCTGCCATCTGGTCGGCGAAGGCTGATGCGGCTTCCCAGACTGCCAGTTCGGGGGCCTTGCCCTGCTTTTCAACGATCTTGATGGCGCTCTTGAGCAGGGCGCGGTCGGTTGCCATCTGGGAGGTGGACTTGAGCACGGCCTTGCCATCGCGGCTAGCGTGCTCGGCGCGCTCCAGCAGACCGTTCTTGACGGTTTCGGCTGCGGCCTTGATACGCTCGGCGGCCTGCTCGGGGGTTTCGTCGGCTGAGAGCTTCAGGGATGATGAGGGAGCCTTGATGGGCTCGGGCATCTGAAGGACTTTGCCGATAACGCGGCCGGCGTAGACGCCGACACCCTTGTAGGTAGTCATAGTGTTTTCCTTCTAAGAGGTTGAAGTGATTTAGGCGGTTGCCTCGGCCTTACGGCCTGCAAGTGACTTGAGAACAATATACATGAGAGCGCCCACTACGGTACCTGTGATGGCGGCCACAAGGAACATGAGGGGGTTCTCAACCAGGGCGATGATCCAGACACCGCCGTGGGGAGCGGGTGAGGCTACGCCTGCGCCCATGGAGATAGCACCGGCAACGGCTGCGCCGACAACGGATGAGGGGATCACGCGCAGGGGGTCGGCGGTGGCGAAGGGGATGGCACCTTCGGAGATGAAGGAGGCACCCAGCAGCCAGGCTGCCTTGCCGTTTTCGCGTTCGGGAGCGCTAAAGAGCTTGGGGCGGACGGCGGTGGCCAGGGCCATAGCCAGCGGGGGAACCATACCTGAGATGATGACGGCTGCCATGACCTGCTGGGAGGCCAGGGTACCGGCGGAGAGGCCTGCGGTGGCAAAAAGGTAGGCTGCCTTGTTGACGGGGCCGCCGAGGTCGAAGCCCATCATGGCGCCCAGGATGATGCCCAGCAGAATGGCTGAGGCACCGGTCATGGAGTTGAGCCAGTTCTCAAGAGAGGTGGTAACCCAGGCGAGGGGGCCACCGAGCAGGAAGAACATGAGGCCGCCTGCGAAGAGGGTGGCTACGAGCGGGGTGATGACCACGGGCATCATGGATGCAAGCCAGCGGGGCAGCTTGAGCAGGGAGAGCCAGTAGGCACACAGACCTGCGAGCAGACCGGCGACGATACCGCCGAGGAAGCCACCACCCACCATAACGGCGACAGAACCGGCGATGAAGCCGGGGGCGATGCCGGGGCGCTGGGCCAGGCCGTAGGCGATGTAGGCTGCCAGAATCGGGACCATAGCTCCCAGGCCAAAGGCGCCGATGGTGTGCAGGGCAGCGCCCAGGTAGAGGGAGAGCGGGGTGTCGCCCAGGTTGGTGAGGGAGGCACCGGAGAGGATAGCTTCGGTGTCTACGTCACCCAGGTTGGGCATGGTGATCGCTTCGAGCATGAAGCCGATAGCCAGGATGATGCCGCCTGCTGCCACGAAGGGAATCATGTAGGAGACGCCGGTCATCAGGGCCTTGTAGATGCGGGTGCCCCAGGAGCCGCCTTCTTCAGCGGTTTCTGAGGAGTCAGCTGCACCTGCGGCGACGCGCTTGCCGTTGGGCTTCTCAGCTTCGGCAAGGGCTTCTTCGATCATGGCCTTGGGCTCGTCGATGCCGCGCTTGACGGGGGCTTCGACGTAGGGCTTACCGGCGAAGCGTTCGCGGCCGCGGACGGGCAGGGCAACGGCAAAGACGACGGCATCGGCTTCGTCGATTTCGGCCTGGGTGAGCTTGTCACCACCGGATGAGCCCTGGGGCTCAACCTTGAAGTCGTAGCCCAGCTCTTCGGCGGCGTACTTGAGGCCATCGGCTGCCATGTAGGTGTGGGCGATGCCGGTGGGGCAGTTGGTCACAGCCACGATCTTCTTACGGCGGGCGGGGGCTTCTGCCTCGGCAGCGGCTACGGAGCCGGACGCGGCAGCGGCAGCGGGTGCCTCAGCTGCCTTTTCGCGCAGGCCCAGGGCCTCTTCAACGAGGACGACGACCTCGTCAGCGGTCTTGGCTTCGCGCAGGGCAGCGGTGAAGGACTTCTTCATGAGGGAGCGAGCCATCTGAGAAAGAATCTTCAGGTGGGCTTCGTCGCCATCTGCGGGAGCTGCGATGAAGAAGATGAGGTCGGCGGGGCCGTCCTTAGCGCCGAAGTCAACGGCGGGGTTGGGGCGGGCCATAGCCAGGGTGGGCTCGGTGACTGCTTCACTGCGGCAGTGGGGAATAGCGATACCACCGGGAATGCCGGTGTCGGTCTTTTCCTCGCGGGCGCGCGCAGCGGCGTAGAGGGTCTCAAAGTCGGTGGCGCGGCCAGCACCTACGACGGCACCAGCTAGATGTTCGATGACATCGAAGCGGGTCTCGCCGAGGTTCTCATCGAGGCTGATGAGATCCGCAGTGATGAGAGCAGACATGTGCTCCTCCTCGGATTGTGTTTTAGGGGTTTGAGAATGTGGTTCGGTTGGGGTTTAGAGGGCCAGCTCGCGCAGGGTGACTGCTTCGGGCGTGGTTGATTCTAGGGTGGGCACCTGGGTGCCGGGCAGGGAGGCTGCTGCTGAACCGTGGGCTACGGCCTGCACCAGGCATTCGGGCAGGGTCTTACCCTGCTCGTGGGCAATCAGGAAGCCTGCCAGGGAGCAGTCGCCTGCGCCCACGGTGGAGCGCACCTTGATGGGGGCGTGGATGGCGTGCCAGGCGCCTTCTGCTGTCACCAGCACGGCCCCTCCCCCGCCGAGGGTAGCAAGGACCATTTCGACACCGCGGTCGACCAGTTCTTTGGCGGTAGCTGCGGTGAGTTCGGGGCTGGCTTCAAGCTCGTCCGCCATCTCGATTTTGCCGACCAGCTCAGCGAGTTCTTCGGAGTTGGGCTTGATGAGGTTGGGCATGCCGTCCAGGCCAACGAGGGCGTCGCGCAGGGCTGCGCCGGAGGTGTCAACGGCGATGCGGGGGGCTTTCTCGCCCAGGGACTCGCGGATTGAGCGGCCCACAACGGCGTAGTAGTCGGAGGGGACGCCGGCGGGCAGGGAGCCTGCCAGCACCAGCCAGGAGGCCTCGATGGTTTCCTTGATCATGAGGCGGGTCAGCTGCTGCTGGGCTACATCGTTCAGGGGCTCACCGGGGGCGTTGATCTTGGTGGTGGTACCGTCGGGCTCAACGATGGTGATGTTGGAGCGAATCGGCGCGCCGATGGGCATGTTAACGAAGGGCACCTCTGCCTCTTTGAGGCTGGCCAGTACGGGGTCTTCGTTGTCGCCGGGCAGCACCGCTACGGTTTCGAAGCCGGAGATGTTGAGGGCGCGGGCAATGTTCACGCCCTTGCCACCGGGGTCGGACGCCGCCGCGACGGCACGCTGAACGGCACCGCGCTTGATTTCGTGGTTCAGTTCCACGGTGCGGTCCATGCTGGGGTTAGCGGTTAGGGTAACGATCATGCGATAAGCACCTCTACGTTGGATTCTTCAAGCGCTGCGGCGAGGTCGCCTTCGGGCGCTTTATCGGTAATGAGAGTATCGATGTCTTCAAGCCCGGCAAAACGTACCAGGGACTCCTGGCCGAACTTGGCGGAGTCGCACAGGAGCACCACGCGGCGGGCTGACTTGACGATGGCGGTCTTGACGATGGCTTCGTTCAGACCGGGGGTGGAGAGCCCAAATTCAGCGTCCAGGCCGTTCACGCCAATAAAGGCGATGTCGGGTCGGATGGTTTCGAAGTGGGCAGCGGCGCGGGTACCAACAGCGGCCCAGGTCATCTTGCGCAGCTGGCCGCCTACCATATCGAGCACCACGCCATCGGCTTCAGCCAGTTTCACGGCGATGTGAAGGGCGTGGGTGATGATGAGGCGGTCGGCACCTGACTTGAGGGAGAAATCTGCGGCAGCAATGCGGTCGGCGAGGATTTCGATAGTGGTACCGGCGTCGAGAACTACCGCACCGGCGTCCGAATCGCGCAGCAGCTCGTAGGCACGCAGAGCGATTTTCTGCTTTTCGGGGGTGTTCATGTTTTGACGTAGGGCGATAGACGACTCTACAGAGGTCGACTGCTCTACGGTTACGGCACCGCCGTGCACACGGCGCAGCTTACCGTCAGCTTCGAGGGCTGCTAGGTCACGGCGGACGGTTTCCATCGTGACTTCGTAGCGTCTAGCCAGGTCTGCGCCGTTGACACGGCGTGCGGAAGCTACGAGCTTCGCTATTTCGGCACGTCGTTCTTCAGCGAACATGTGTTTATCACCTTATACAACTGGAAGGTGGGTCGGGTGACCCTATCTATAGTTGATTTTATGTGGGTTTCTGTGGGTACGTCAATGTAAAACCCACGGTTACGGGTGTATTTCGGTGTTTTGGTTGGGTTTTTCGGTCAATTTCACTAGGGCTAGTGCCAAAACCCAACCGATAGCACACCCGAGAGTGTTGGCGAGGACGTCCAGGGGCGAGCTGGTGCGCCCGGGCATGAAGTGCTGGGTGGTTTCGATAGCCAGGGTACAGGCCAGACCGCCCAGGGGTACGAGCCAGGGGCGGGCCGGGCGCAGCAGCCAGGTAAAGAGAAAGCCGCCAGGTACAAACATGACCACGTTCGACAGCCACTCCACCTGCCCGTAGCCAAACCAACCGGGCAGCCAGCCGCGGGCGTGGCCGTCCGCAAGTATCCTGGCTAGGGTTTCGCCGGACTCGCCGGAGTCAACGTGAGTGGGCCAGAGAACGATGAAGGCGACGGCAGCTACGTACAGGCAGGTGATGCCCCAGAGGAAGATACGCCCCACTAGGGCTTACCTACCAGCAGGGGTTCTTTGACCTCTAGCCAGTGGGCCAAACCGGGCAGGTCAACCTCGAAGGGTTCAGCGTTGGCGATAGTGCCGAATTCGCGGCCGTGGGTGGCAGAGAGGGCACGGCGAATCAGGGAGCCGTGAGAGACGGCAATGACGCGCTGGCCCGGGTAGTCGCGGGCAATCTGGCGCAGCACCCTAATGCCGCGCAAGTAGACGGAGCGTTCGCTTTCAACGCCGCTGTAGTAGGCGTCGGGTTCTTTACGGGCTTCTGCTGAAATATCGAGCCCCTCGGCTTCGCCGTAGCTGCGCTCTATCAGGTCATCGTAGGTGCGGTTGACGGTCAGACCGAAGGCTGCGCCAATAATCTCTGCGGTCTCGTGGGCGCGGGAGAGCGGGGACGAAACCACCACGTCGAACTCAAAACCCCGAGCCTTAAGAGAGGCAGCTGTCTCGTGGGCCTGGGCGCGGCCGGTTTCGTTGAGGGGAATATCGCTGGAGCCCTGCATGAGGTGGGCCTTGTTCCAGTCGGTCTGACCGTGGCGGATGAGCATGATAGAGGACGCCCGGCGGGCAGGTGCCAGGGGCACCACCTCACCGTTGTGGGGCACCGGCACTTTCTGGCCGGTGCGGGCGGTTTGCAGGCGGGAGATGAGCATACCGTGGGCCACGATGATGAGGTTACGCCCGGGGTGGTCTGCTTCAACCTGGTCGAGGGCGTCTTCAACGCGGGCTAGAAAGTCTGACAGGGGTTCGATGTCTGCGGTTTCGTTTTCGATTGTTTCCCAGAGGGCGGGGGTGTTAGTGACGCCTTCGAGCTCTTTGAAGGAGCGTTCTGCCAGGCCGGCGTAGGTGCCAAGGACGGGCAGGCCGAGTTCTTGGGCGATGATGGCGCCGGTTTCTACCGCGCGCGCGAGGGGTGAGGTGACGACGCCGTGCCAGATGAAGCTGGGGTCGGTTGCTTGCAGGGTGCGGGCGTACTGTAGGACGTTGGCGGCGGCAACCTTGGCTTGGTCGCGGCCGGTGGCATTGAGGGGGATGTCGCTGGAGCCTTGCAGGCGGTGTACGAGGTTCCAGTCGGTCTGTCCGTGTCGAATGAGTACGCTAGGCATGGGGTCTATTATCCCACCCGGTAGTGCCCGTTTCTCTACCTGCTAGAGTATTTAGTGAGCTATACGACACATAGCTATTTCGGCATACACAACTTCTAAGTAGGACATCATGAAAAAGCTCCCTGTCGCTTTTGCGGCACTTTGAGGCTTATTCATAAGGGGGTTGAAGCATGAGCCCCTACCAACTAGACAACGGCCCACCCAGCAGGCAACCTTGAGGATAAATCATCACAAATATTCTCAAACCACACCGGGAAGAACCGTTGCCACACTAGCGTACGAACGGGCTCACCACCACGCAATTCACTACATTACTAAAAGCCCTCACCCACCAGCTCACCTGGGCCAAACCAGCCCCCCCGTA
Organism: Rothia sp. 11254D007BW; assembly: GCF_053548195.1. Taxonomy (NCBI): domain Bacteria; kingdom Bacillati; phylum Actinomycetota; class Actinomycetes; order Micrococcales; family Micrococcaceae; genus Rothia; species Rothia sp. 11254D007BW. The sequence goes on along the minus strand of NZ_JBPWPK010000001.1, from coordinate 2,186,814 downwards.
AGCTCTCCTGTCCCAGGCCCTAAAAATCACACTAATTAGCTACCGGGCATAACATCACCCAAGAAGCTCTAGCTCACCTCTTCGAAGTCTCACAGCCCGCGATTTCACGAACCATCAGCACTATCGAAAGAGCGCTCACTAAGCTGAATCTAGACATAACACCCATGCATTCAGAGCTCACAAGCTAGGTGAGCTCCTGGGTTCTTCGATTTTGGCGGATAAGGGCTACGTGGGGCTGGGGCTAGCTACCCCGACTAAGCGTAAGCCTGGGCAGCGTTTGAATTGGGAGCAGAAGAAGAATAATCGGGTGCTGAACCGGTTGCGGTCGGTGGTTGAGCAGGTGATTGCCCAGGTGAAGACGTGTCGGATTCTTCATACCGGGTTCATGCGACCTTTGGGCTTGTGTGGTCGGGTGTTTTCGGTAGTGCGGGGGTTGGTGTTTTTGGCGACTGGTGGGACCTTATGAATAAGCCTCAGAATATGATATGTACTGGGTTTCGGTCACACTCACCACCCAAGAAAATCACATACTTTACGCAACATCGACTAACGCACCATCAACCACCTCCTGCGGAGTCCGATAACCAAGAGACGCATGCAACCGCCGCTGATTCCACCAGTACACCCAACCCGCCGTAGTAGCCTCCAACTGAGCAACAGATTCAAAGAACCGGCCACGCACCAGCTCAGCTTTATAAGCCCCATTCACCGACTCAGCCAAAGCATTATCGTATGAATCTCCAGTAGATCCTACAGACAACTGAACACCCAGCCGCCTCAACTCACGCGTGTAATCATCAGCAAGATACTGCGAACCACGGTCCGAGTGATGCACCACCTGCGTCAAATCAGACCCTGACCGCCTGGCTTCAAACAAAGCCTGCTTCAAAGCCATCAGCGGCATCCCCAGCGTATGCATACTCGAGGAAACACCCCAACCCACAATCTTTCGACTGAACACATCAGTGATGAAGGCCGTGTAGCAGAAGCCACTACCTGTGCGCACATAGGTGAAGTCCGCGACCCACAAGCGGTTCGGCGCTTTAGCGGTGAACTGGCGGTTGACCAGATCAGGGCGGTGATCAGGAGCCTTGGTAGCCCTGGTGGTCACAGGCTTACGGCCCCGATGCACACCCTGAATACCAGCTGCACGCATGAGCCGGTAGGTTTGGTCCCGGCCAATAGCCCAGCCTGCCCGTTTCATGGCCTGCCACATTTTGCGCACACCATAGACTCCATAGTTCTCCTGGTAGATTCTTACCAGTTCGGGGATGAGCAGCTGGTCGGAGAGTGACCTGGCTGAAGCGACACGGCTCATTGCGCGGTAATAGCCGCTAGCCGTCATGAAGCCACCATCAAGATGCTCGGATAGGACTCGGCAAATGGGCTCGACCCCGAAAAGATCCTTATAAGTGTTGATGAATCGGATCATCATCGGGCCGGTGCCTCGAGCTCGGCTGCGAAAAAAGCTGAGGCGGTTTTCAAAATCTCGTTGGCCCTGCGTAGTTCCGCGTTTTCTCGTTTTAGGCGTCTGATTTCGGCCGCCGCGTCACTCGTAGTAGTGATTTCTTTGCCGGTGTCGAGGGCGGCGTTGTTGCACCAGCGGGCCAGAGTGTTGTGGGAAATTCCTAGCCGAGGGGCGATGTCTTTGATTGCTGCGGTTATGGACGGGGCGTCGGGGTGGTTCAGTCGGTCACCGACGAGTCGTACCGCTCGTTCTTTGAATTCTTGGGGGTATTTGTTGGGCATGGTTTTATTATTCCTTCCGGTGGGGTGTGGGTGGAAGGTGTGGACTGAACCCAGTACATATCACCATACGCCGGCACCAACGTGTAATACTCCAACTCACCCTGAACAGCCACCACCGTATCCTCCACCACCAAATCAGAAACACCACCAATATTCCCACCATCAGGCAAAAACACACCCAAACCCGCAAACCCCCGATCAAGCATCGCATCCTCCACACGCTCCACCGTCAACTTCCGCACCGACCGACCAGAAGGAGTAAACACAAAAGACTCATCACCAACACCAAAACTCAACGTCGGAACACCCCCCCTCATTCACCCCAAACACCATATCCTCAACCCCAATATTCACCACACCAAACACCCAATTATGCCGACGCACAAAATCCTCCTCATGTACCTGAGCGGCAACCACCACCCGATGATCCACAATCAAATCCACCACCCGCTCACGCGTTGGAACAAGATTCGGCTCAACAGGATAAAACTTCTGAAACCCCCGCAAAAGCTGAACATTCTCAGGCGGCACCCCAGTGAACGTAAAGGGACCGGTAATAGTACCGCGTAACCGCAGTTTCTCCTTGTTGTTATAAGGAGCAAGACCAAGCCTAGCCTGGTCGCTAGATGCTAAAGACCAAGAAACGTGCTCAAACGCTACAGGTTGCCTATCTTCTGTAGCAGCCTGAGACGGTAGGGGAAAAGAACGTAAAGCTGCCGCTTTGTTCGCATCAGCAAGTGCCCGGGGATTGGGCGTGATAGTGGGGTCAGATGCAGCTTTTGAGAGGTTTTTGGTGGATTGGTGATTAGCTCGATGCCACACATAAATCTCCTTCCACCACGGCCGGCGATATCCAGGAAAGGGGATGGTTAGCCCAGAGATAGTAGCTAGTAGCAGGCCGATGAAGAACCCACCTACAGCAAGAGCCGCAGCAAGGGAAGAGATAAACTCCCAAAAACCACCAGTAAGACCAGTATCGAACAAAATAAACCCACAGAAGAAACCCACTAAGGAAGCGGTAATCCACTGCAAAAGGATCGAGTAGGTATCAAAAGGGTTGATACCGTCTTGGTTGTTGGGGTAGGTGCGGATGCTGGGGTGGGTGAAGAGGTACCAGGTGGTACTGGTACCGATTATAAGGGTGAGGATTGAAAGGTTAGCAAGCATAATTATTTAAAACGCTCTCCAAGAATTTCTGCGCCCTTGAGGCTTATTCAAAAGTAGACACGCACCCCACACCCACCAACTAGACAACGGCCCCACCCGCGGCAAAAATATGAGCGTTAAATCTCTACAAATAACCTCAAGCCATACCGGACAAGACCGTTGCTACACCAGCGTACAACCGGCCTCACAGCCACGCAATTCGCCACACTACACACAGCCCTCACCCATCACCTCACCTGGTCAAAACCAGGCGGAAGACCACCAGCGCTAACCCTCACCCAAGCCCTCAAAATCACCCTGCTCTACCACCGCCACAACCTCACCGAAGAACTCCTCGCAGAACTTTTTGCTGATATGTACTGGGTTTAGTTCCGACCCCGTACATTGGAAACAAACAAAAAAGAGCAAAGGAACTTCACCCATGCCCACCAAATACCCCCAAGAACTCAAAACAAGAGCCCTACGCCTACTGGCCGACCACCTCGAAAACAACCCCGACACAGGCATCTACACCGCCTGCCGAAACATCGGAGAACGCCTCGGCATCGGCCCTGAAACCTTACGAAAATGGCACAAACAAGCCGAAATCGATGCTGGTAACACCCCCGGCACCACCACTGATATGGCAGCCGAAAACCGACGCCTGCGCAAAGAAAACGCCGAGCTCAAGCGAACCAACGAGATTCTACGAACAGCATCAGCTTTTTTCGCGGCAGAACTCGACCGTCCAGCCCGATCATGATCCGCTATATCGATAGGTATAGGAACCGTTTCGGGGTTGAGAACATCTGCACCGCACTACAAGAAAACCTCGCTGGTGGTTTCATCACCTCACGCGGCTACCGCGCCGCTAAGGCTCGTGTTCCTGCAGCACGTACTTTGAAGGACCAACTTCTGATTCCTGAACTGGTGAAAATCCATGAAGAGAATTATGGCGTGTATGGTGTGCGCAAGATGTGGCACGCCATGAGGCCTGCCGGCTGGGATATTGGTCGGGATCAGACCTACCGACTCATGAAAATAGCCGGTGTTGCTGGTGCTCATCGGGGTCGTAAACCTATGACCACCAGAGCGGCCACAGTGATTGATGACCGTCCTGATTTGGTTTAGCGTAACTTTAGCGCTGATGCGCCTAACCGCCTTTGGGTAGCAGATTTTACCTATGTCAGAACCTATTCAGGTTTCTGCTATACGGCCTTCATTACTGATGTGTTTTCCCGGAAGGTTGTGGGTTGGGGTGTTTCTTCGACCATGCATACTCTGGGGATGCCTTTGACGGCGTTGAAGCAGGCGCTTTTTGAAGCGAAGAAGGGTGGCTCTGATCTAACGCAGATTGTGCATCATTCTGACCGTGGTTCGCAGTATATTGCGCAGGATTACACTGCTGGTTTGAAAGAACTAGGAGTGCAGTTATCAGTCGGTTCTACTGGTGATTCGTATGATAATGCTCTGGCTGAGAGTGTGAATGGTGCTTATAAGGCTGAGCTGGTGAGGAATCGCCTTTTTGCTTCAGTTGGTCAGTTGGAGGTTGAGACTGCGTCTTGGGTTGCTTGGTGGAATGCTGGTCGGTTGCATCAGAGTCTTGGTTATCGGACTCCGCAGGAGGTGGTTGATGGTGCTTTAGTGGTCTTATAATTGTCGGAACTAAAGCCAGTACATATCACAGGTTGCATGGCGGGGTGCTGATATCTACGGCTATGAGCCTGCTAATGAACGCAAGAACATGTCTTCTGCTGAGGACTTAGAAAAACTCAAGGAATATGCCCGGGCTCACGGTATTGAGTGGGAGAGTATTCAGGATGGAGACCCACAATGAAGATTTATGCGAGTACTACGGTGAAGCGTAGTGTATATAGTTTTTTGTTCGTAATTATTTTTGTAGTGACAGGCTGTAGTTCCATGACCACTTCTCAAGACGACTCCCAACCCACCGCTAACGAGGTCTTCCACAACCTCTACACCACCGTCACCCTCGCCACCTCAGCCAACGGCAACGAAACAAAATTCCGCTGGAAAAACAACACCCAACCCTTCCCCCACCAAGAAGCATCCTGGGCCGATGTCACCGTCTTCCCCTGCGACAACGACCAAGGACAACTAAAGTTAATGGCTGGGACCACCTACGATCTAAACCTCCACAACGAAAACTACCAGCAACAAATAGAAAACGTCCGCACCACTTGGGAAGCACACGGACTTACCGTCCGCAACGTCGGCGCCAGCAAAGGCATGATGCAAATCGCCACCGACCTAGACGACGGATCCACCGTGGTCTACACCGCAGGTGTCGGCGGTGAATCCATAGAAGCAGACACTATCTGCCTAGCAGAGTTCAAGGGCGATCCCTCAACAGCCCAAACCTACCCCGCAGCACAAGCCACACCATGAAACGACATTACCTTCGCACGCTACCACTCCTCCTCCTATTGGCTCTAGCCCTCACCGGGTGTAACGCTAGCGATCATGACAGTGAACCCACCGCTAACGAGGTCTTCCACAACCTCTACACCACCATCACCCTCGCCACCTCAGCCAACGGCAACGAAACAAAATTCCGCTGGAAAAACAACACCCAACCCTTCCCCCACCAAGAAGCATCCTGGGCCGATGTCACCGTCTTCCCCTGCGACAACGGCCAAGGAAAACTAGAACTAATGGCTGGGACCACCTACGACCTAAACCTCCACAACGAAAACTACCAGCAACAAATAGAAAACGTCCGCACCACCTGGGAAGCACACGGGCTCACCGTCCGCAACGTCGGCGCTAGCAAAGGCATGATGCAAATCGCCACCGACCTAGACGACGGATCCACCGTGGTCTACACCGCAGGTATCGGCGGTGAATCCATAGAAGCAGGCACTATCTGCCTAGCAGAGTTCAAGGGCGATCCCTCAACAGCCCAAACCTACCCCGCAGCAAAAGCAGGCTAGCGGAGTGCCTCGTATGAGAGCATAGAACTATGTTTGAACTTCACTCAGCCCCCGCGAACTTTGCCCCCGCATGCGCCGTCTTCGACTGCGACGGCGTCCTACTCGACTCAGAAACCCTCTGGGGCGAAATCCAGGCCGAAATGTTCAAACACTACCGGGTAGAGCTCACCCCTGAACTCGAGGCCTCCCTCGTCGGCATCTCAGCTGGGGATCTTGCCGACCGTCTCTCAGCCCTCACCCCGCTGGCGTCCGAATTCAACGGCTCCCCCGAAGCCTTCCGCGACAGCGTCTACACCACCATCACCACCACCGAATTCGACATCATCGACCGCGGCGTCACCGCCATCGACGGCGCTCTCAGAGCCATTCAGCTGCTCTCAGCCAAGATTCCCGTGGCGGTGGCGTCCAACTCCGGCGACAAGCTACTGACCAAAAAACTCACCCACTTCGGCTACGCCCCCTACCTGGACACCTGGGTTTCCTTCCACGACGTCGAAGAAGGTAAGCCCGCCCCCGACATCTACCTCGAAGCAACCCGCCGCCTGGGCTTTGCCCCCGAGCAGGCCCTCACCGTGGAAGACTCCGTCACCGGCATGACTGCCGCAACCGCCGCAGGCACCAACTGCCTGATTTACCAGGTCGAGCCGGACGCGGCCACCCCCGCTCCCCTACTGACAGCAGGTATCGGGCGGTTTAGCTCCTTCACCGACCCAGCCTTCCTCGCCCAACTCGACGCCTGGGTAGGGCACCTGCCCGACCGCGACCGCTAACCCTCACCACCTTCTCAAGGATGAGCAGTGATAGACCCCGAGAAGAACCCGCGCCCCTCCCGCTACGGCCGCCGCCTCGAAGACCTCAGCGACGACGAACGCGCCTACTACCGCGAATTCCTCCCGCCCCAAGCCCTGACCGGGCAGCAGGGGGCTGAAGAGCAGGTGCCGGGGCAGGCGTCCGCACCGCTCGGGTCAGGCACCACCGCCCACCCAGCGCGGACGAACCCCGACAGCCAGCGGGGTGCAAGGCCCCGCAGCCGCTGGTACTGGCTACCGCACTCTCTTACTATCCTGGCGGTGATGCTGGCGGTGGCATCTTTCTTGGTGGTGCCCTCTATCTACAGCGACGCGACCCCGGAACTGCGCCGTAACTATGTAATTATGTGGGCTGAGCTTGCCTTCTTCTTCCTACTCTTTGCTGCCCTGCTCTACGGAATCTTTGCCCTCTCCCGGTTCACCGACCACGACGATGAGGACGACGAGCGGCTCATGCGCCCCACCGATTTTGCGGAGTTCCTCTATGAGCAGGAGCTTGAACGCGGCACCGACCGAAAGGGCGGGGACGGGCCAGGTCTGGGCGGGCTCTACGACTCGTCCTGGATTAGCGGCAAGAAAAACGACTAGACAGCAAAAGGGCCGGCGCCCGACGGGGAACCGGCCCTTAGCTACCCCGGTTTTTGTGCAAGTACCCCCGTTTTTACCCGGGGTATCTGCACCAAAACTGGGGTACTTAGTAGAAGGGGCTGACAGGCATGCACGGCGTCTGCTGGCACGGGGCTGACTGGCTGAAGAGGACGCACGGATGCGCTGGGAGCCGGCTGGCTGGGGCTGGCAGGCATGCGCGGCGTCTGCTGGCACGGGGCTGGCGTGAATCATGACGAGCCCCCAGGCGAGGAATGAGAGGGTCGCAGACGCAAGCGTGCCTGCCAGCCCCCTGTTCTCCGCACGTCCTCCAAATTGCCTTATCGGCGCATGACCTTGCGGGCCAGCATGTTGCCCACCAGCTGGATGAGCTGCACCAGAATAATAATGACGGCGACAACTGACCAGGTGATGACTTCGTTGAAGCGCTGGTAGCCGTCCACCAGGGCGACCTTACCCAGGCCGCCACCGCCGATGTAACCGGCCATAGCCGACATGTCGACTACGCCGATGACCAGGAAGGTGTAGCCCAGGATTAGCGGGCCGAGGGCTTCGGGGATCATGACGGTGAAGAGAATACGCATCTTGGAGGCTCCCATGGCGCGGGCGGCCTCAATAACACCGGGGTCAATCGATACCATGTTCTGCTCGACGATGCGGGCAATGGCGAAGGTTGCGCCGAAGACCATGGCGAAGATGGCGGCGTTGACACCCAGGCGGGTGCCGACCACCATTTGGGTCAGGGGGCCCAGGGCTGCGAGGAGGATGATGAAGGGGATGGGGCGTACTACGTTAACCACGACGTTTAGCAGGATGTTGACGAAGCGGTTAGCCAGGATGTTGCCCTGGCGGGTGGTGTAGAGCAGCAGGCCGAAGATCATGCCTAGGGCACCGGCGACCAGCATGGTCAGTGAGACCATGTAGAGGGTGTCGCCGAGGGCGGGGATGAGTTTGTCGGTGACGAAGGTTGAGTCCACGGTTAGCGTACCTCCTGCACGCGGGTGACGGTCTTGAGTTCAGCGACCACAGCGTCGAGGCTGGTGACGTCGCCCAGCAGTTCGAGGGTGAGGTTGCCGTAGCTCTTACCTTGCAGGGTTTCGAGGCCGCCCTGCACGATGTTGAAGGAGACGTTGCGGGAGCCCAGGTAAGAGAGGACCTTGCCGATGCCGTTGTTGCCTTCGGTGATTTCGATGTTGATGAGGTAGCCCTTGTGGCGGGCTTTGAGGTCGGCAGCTTCGTCGCCTACAGGCAGGGACTTGACGGTGGTGCCCACGAAGCGGCGGGCGACCTCGGTTTGCGGGTTGGAGAAGACGTCGTAGACGTTGCCTGATTCGACCACACGGCCATTTTCCATGACGGCGACGCGGTCGGCGATGGTGGAGACGACGTCCATTTCATGGGTAATGACGATGACGGTGATGCCCAGCTCGGCGTTGACCTTTTTGAGCAGGTCGAGCACTTCAGCGGTGGTTTCGGGGTCCAGGGCGCTGGTTGATTCGTCGGCCAGCAGCAGGGAGGGTGAGGTGGCGAGGGCGCGGGCGATACCGACGCGCTGCTTCTGGCCGCCTGAGAGCTGGTCGGGGTAGTTTTTGGCCTTGTCGGCCAGGCCCACGAAGTCCAGCAGCTCGGCTACGCGTTCGGCGCGCTTGGCCTTGTCCCAGCCTGCGATGATGAGGGGGAATTCGACGTTGCCGGCAACGGTGCGGGAGTTCATGAGGTTGAACTGCTGGAAGATCATGCCGATGTTGGTGCGGACCTGGCGCAGCTGGGATTCGCGTTTACCTGCGATTTCAAAGCCGTCGACGGTGAGTGAGCCTTGGGTGATGGCTTCTAGGCCGTTGATCAGGCGAACCAGAGTTGATTTACCGGCACCGGAGTAGCCGATGATGGCGAAGATTTCACCCTTATTGATGGTGAGGTCTACACCGTTGACGGCGGTGACGGTTTTTTTGCCGACCTTGAACTCTTTGGTCACGTTGTTCAGCACGACCATGGGCTGGGGCCCGGTTGGCTGTAGTCGCTGTTCGGTCATGTCTTCTTCTTCGGTTGGGGGCTTACTGTGGCTGCGGGCGGACGCACCTGCTGGGGTGGGTGCACAAAGCGGCAGCTGCTGCGGGGCTAGAGCTGGGCACCGGACGGAGCCGAAGTGTCTAGCCTACCGCAGGTTGGCTGCCGCTTATGGGGTGCGTGAGCTAGCTCAAGGGTGAGCTTTCACCTAGTGTTTTAGCCGTTGCGCTTCTGCTCTTCGAGGGTTGCCAGGGTGGAGCGCAGTTCGGAGACGTCGGTGGTGACTTCAACTGCGGTGCCCTGGGTGTCTTCCTGTACCACTGCCTGAACTTCTTCGGTGTGGTAGAGCTCTACGATCTTCTTGTAGGTCTCGTTGTCGGCGTTATCGGCGGTGGAGACGAAGAGGTTGACGTAGGGGCGGGCTGACTCGTTAGCGGGGTCGTCCTGGGCCAGGGCGTCCTTGGGGTTCAGGCCGGCGTCCTTGAGGAAGTCGTTGTTGATAACGGAGCCGTCAACGGACTCGAGAGCGAGAACGGTCTGGGCTGCATCAACGGGGGTGACGGTGACCTTGGAGGCTGCGGTGTCGAGGTCGTCAACGGTGGGGCTGGTGGTTTCTGAGGTGAAGGAGACCAGGCCGTTAGCTTCAAGCAGCAGCAGGGCGCGTGCTTCGTTGACGGTGTCGTTGGGGATGGCGATTTCAGCACCCTGAGGCAGGGCGGAGATGGAATCGTGCTTGTTGGAGAACAGCGCCATGGGGTAGATAACGGTGGGGCCTACGATCTGCAGGTCGTCGTTTGCTTCTACGTTGTAGTTGGAGAGGTAGGCGATGTGCTGGAACCAGTTGAGGTCGATTTCGCCGGAGCTCAGAGCGGGGTTGGGCTGGGTGTAGTCGGAGAATTCAACGATTTCGATGTTGATTCCCTCTGCCTTAGCGACCTCAACGAGCTTGTCGTTGGAGGGGTCGGTGCCCACTACGCCGATTTTGACGACGTCGTCGCTGGAGGATGAGCCGCAAGCTGCAAGACCGAATGCAAGGGGTACGAGAGCCAGAGTGGCAACAAATTTCTTCACGGCTATGAATCTTTCTGTTGAGAAATAGTGGTGTGTGCGGCCACGGTTCAGCGGCACCGTCTCTAGCGCTGTGTGCTGATGTGGTTTCGGGCGTCCAGGCTAGACGCCTCTTCTATTAGAACACTGTGGCGCCACCGCTCCCCAATGCGGCTTCTTTTTGGGTCATATGTCACGTGTATGACCGCAACAAAAAGTTACGTCGTCATAAAACGTCATAAAAGGAAAGTTGGTTTACCGTGAACGCTCCGCAGCTTTGCTTGGTCGCCATGTACGATCAGTAAGTACATGAGGTATTGATAGGGGCACTGATGCCACGCACCATTCTTTTTCATTCGCTTCGCCATCTCACCCTGCAGAGCAGCCTCACAGTCTGGGTTCTGGTGGAGGGCGAGCGCCTGCTGGCCATGGGGGAAGGTGAGAGCTGGCGGGAGGAGCTGACGGCAGATCAGCTGGCCTCCACCCAGGTTCGCGAGGCCCACGACTGGCTCCTGGCCCCCGGCTTTACCGATATTCACTGTCACGGTGGGGGCGGCACTGCCTTTGAAGATGCCCCTGACGTTGCCCCTGCCCTGCGCGTGCACGGTCAGGCGGGGACGTCCGCCCTGGTAGCTTCCCTGGTGTCTAACCCGCTAGAGCAGATGCAGGCCAGCATGGCCCAGCTCCTGCCTCTGATGGATCAAAAGGTGCCGGGGCAGGCCCGTCTGGTGGGCTTTCATGCTGAGGGGCCCTTCATTTCCCCGGCGCATAAGGGGGCCCACGCCCCCGAGGCCCTGCGCACCCCAACACCCGATGCCCTGGAACAGCTCTGGGAGGCCTCAGAAGGTAGGCTCCTGCAGATTACCCTGGCACCCGAGACCGACCCCGGCTTGGCCACTCTGCAGCGCTGTGTGGAGCTGGGTATCAAAGTAGCGGTCGGGCATACCGACGCCACCTACGACCAGGCTAAAGCCGCCTTCGACGAGGGCGCGTCGCTACTGACCCACACCTTTAACGCCATGCGACCCCTTCACCACCGTCAGCCCGGCCCGGTGGCCGCTGCCGCAGACAGCTCCCACGTTACTCTGGAGGTTATTTGCGACGGGGTCCACGTACACGGGCCCATGGTGCGGGCCGCCTTCGCCCTGGCACCGGGGCGGGTAGCCCTGGTCACCGACGCTATGGCCGCTGCCGGGTGCGCGGACGGTCCCTACCGGCTGGGTTCTTTGGCGGTAGAGGTGCAGGACTCGGTTGCCCGCATCAGGGGTACCGAAACGATTGCAGGGAGCACCCTCACCCTAGCGCGAGCGGTAGAGCAGGCTGTCGCCTTCGGCATTCCCCTCACCGAAGCAGCCAGGGCTGCCACCAGCGTCCCCGCCGCTGCCCTCGGCCTAGCAGAGCCCGCAGACAGCTACGCCCTGCTGGGGGCGGACGGCTCCCTGCAGGGCGTGTTTCAAGCGCGAGCCTGCATAGCCTAGCTGTATTTGGCTTCGAGGCTTTCGCGCACCTTGCGGCGCAGGGTCTTGCCCAGCATGGAGCGGGGCAGTTCGTCGACCTCGTAGTAGTTCTTGGGTACCTTGTAGCGGGTCAGGCGCTCGTAGCAGTGCTGTTTGAGCTCTTCGGGGTCGATGGCGTGGCCCTCGGCGGGGATGATTACGGCGGTAACCTTTTCGCCGCCGGAGCCGTCCGGTAGGCCAACTACGGCGCAGTCCGCTACCGAGTCGTGCTGTTTGAGCACGTTTTCAACCTCGGTGGGTGAGACGTTGAAGCCGCCGGTGATGATGACTTCCTTGATGCGGTCAACGATTTCGATGAAGTAGTCGTGGTCCAGGCGCACGATGTCGCCGGTGCGTAGCCAGCCGCCGGGTAGCAGGGTTTTGCTGGTGTCTTCGCCGCGTTTCCAGTAGCCGCGCATGACCTGGGGGCCGCGTACCAGCAGTTCGCCTTCGGCGCCGTCGGGAACGTCTTTGAGGGTTTCGGGGTCGACCACGCGGATGTCGGTGGAGGGGAAGGGCACGCCGATTGAGCCTGCTCGGCGGGTGGAGTTCAGGGGGTTGCAGGAGACCAGGGGTGAGCACTCAGAGAGGCCGTAGCCTTCAACCAGCATGCCGCCGGTGGCTTCTTCCCATTCAGCGACCAGGTCGGTGGGCAGGTGCATGGCACCGGATACGGCGTAGCGGATGCCTTTCAGGGAGACACCGCGCTTTTTAGCTTCTTCGAGCATACGGCGGTAGACCGGGGGCACAGCAGGGAGAATCGTGGGGGTGGTTCGTTTCATGGCCCGGAAGATGAGGTCCATATCTACGGTGGGGAAGAGCACTAGGCGGGCCTTGCAGACCGCCGCGATGGTCTGGCCCAGGGTCATGCCGTAGGCGTGGAAGAGGGGCAGGACGGCGTAGATGACCTCGTCGTTGCCGGGCTGGATCCATTCCTCACCCATGCGTCCGTTGGATTCGAGGTTGCGGTGGGTGAGCATGACGCCCTTGGGCAGGCCGGTGGTGCCCGAGGTGTACTGGAGCAGGGCCAGGTCGTGGGCTGTGGGGCGGTGGTGGTCGGCGGCAAGGGGGCTGTTCTTCATGAACTGACGCCAGGGAGTGGTGCCGCGGGCGGTGCCTTCGAGCTTTTCGCGGGAGGCCTTGAGGCTGCCGATAGGCAGCTTGAGGGCGGTACGCATGGTGAAGGGCATCTCTTCGATCATGTTGACCGCGTAGATATTCTTAGGGCGGATATCGGCGGGCAGGGAGGTGATGTTGTCTGCGATCTTGTCCCAGACAATGGCGGCCTTGGCGCGGTGGTCTTCGAACATGTGGCGCAGCTCGGCGGAGGTGTAGAGGGGGTTGTGTTCAACCACCACAGCGCCCAGGCGCAGAATCGCGTAGAAGGCCACGATGTGTTGGGGGCAGTTGGGAAGGACGAGGGCCACGCGGTCACCGTGCTGAATACCGGCCTTGCGTAGGCCTTCGGCAACGCGCAGAATCTGGTCACCCAGTTCACCGTAGGTGGTGGTGGCGCCGAAGAATTCCAGGGCAATTTTCTGGGGAACGGTGCGCACGGCTTCAGCCATGAGGTGGCTCAGTGAGGTTTCCGGCAGAGCAACGTCTCTGTTGCTTTCTGGCCTGTAGTTCTTAACCCAGGGGCGGTGGGCTAAGGGGAAGTCGGTGTCGGTCTGGGATGAATTTTCGGCTGACTGCATACACACGATTGTGCCACAGGGGCGGTGGAGCTGACATACTTAGGGGTATGGCTCGACGTAGAAATGACGATATTAGCCCCGAAGAATTCCGGGAGCTCATGCGAGAGATTAACAAGCGCATGATTATTGCCGGTCTCATTGCAATCGGGGTTGGTCTGGCGATTATTGCTCTAATGACCCTGATGTATGGGAGCTAGCATGACGAACTGGAATGAACTGCGCGCCGGTAAGAGCGTCTTTGAGCAGATGACGGCGGGCTTTGCCTACCGCCCCGATCAGGAGTGTGCCGATACCCATTACCGGGTGGTGGAGCTGGTTGAGGAGTACACCCGTCTGTACCGGGCTCGCGATAGCCGCAAGCAGGAAGTACTGGCACAGATCGTTGGCTCTCTCGGTGAGGGGTCGATGATTCGCCCTTCGGTCTCCTTTGATTATGGAGTGAACACCCATATCGGGGCGGGGTGTTTCTTTAACTTTGGCTGTGTTTTTCTGGACGTGGCCCCCATTACCTTTGGCGATGCCGTCCTCGTGGGCCCCAACGTGCAGTTTTTGACCCCCACCCACCCCCTTAACCCGGTAGACCGTGAGGCCCTATGGGAAGGTGGCCTGCCGATTACGGTGGAGCGTAACGTCTGGATTGGCGGCGGGGCGATTCTCTGCCCGGGCGTCACCGTGGGTGAGAACGCCGTGATTGGCGCCGGTGCGGTGGTGACCAAAGATGTTCCGGCCAACGCTGTGGCTGTCGGCAACCCCGCACGGGTCATTAAGTATGTGAATGCCGATGAGCGCCCCGCCGACCCGGCCCACCAGTACAGCCCCCAGGCTCTGGGGCTAGCCTAAGTATTTCCACTACAGAAAGGGGTACCGGTGACCGAGCCGTCCCAGAACCGCCGCGACTTTGATGAGTGGGATGCCGTCTTTGAAGACTCCGACCCCACCCGGGTTCTCGATCCGCGTACCTTTGGGCAGGACGCCCGCGGCAGCCAGGCGTCCACCCCAGCAGACCCCGAGGTCTCGGCTACCCGCTACCAGCGCGTCCCGCCCGCAGAGCAGAACCACCAGCAGACCGCACCGCCCCAGGCGCAGCCCCAGCCCACGCAGCAGGTTTATTCTGCTGAACCGGCAACTCCTGCCCAGCCTCTGCAGGCGGTACCGGCGTCCGCCCGCCCGGCAGCGAATCTGGGCGTGACGGTGCCCGTTGCCGCCCTCAAACGGGTGCAGTTCATCCCGGCTTTCTGCGGTGCGCTGGTTGCCTACGGTTTGGCCACCGGGGGCCTGGCCCTAGCTCGAACTCTCATGGGGCTGCTGGGAGTATCTATCTACAGCGGCCTCACCGAAACGGTTCTAGCTGTTACCACACCCGCCAGCCGCACCCAGGCCCTGCCCTGGCTTATCACGGTCGCCGTCCTTATCTCGGTGGCCTTTGGTTTTGCAGGCTACACCGCCTCGCGCATGACGGCCCTAGCCCCCAGCAAACAGGCCGTGGGCGTCCTTGCCATGAGCACCCTGGGCGTACTTCTTGCCACCCTGCTCACCTGGGCAACCGCCCAGCTCACACACCCCCTAGCACCCGCCTACGCCCTCCAGCCCCTCTTGGCCCCCGATCTACCTATCGGTGCCCTGACCGTCCTGGCCACCGGTGTCCTAGCTCTTCTTGCCGCCCTCGCGGGAGCCGGGTTAGGCCTGCGCTACCACCGTGCCCTGACTACCGCGGACGCCCACAGCCGCTAAAACAGTAAGAGCGCGTCACCGCGCCCATAGTTCAGCCCACGAAGCACACTTTGCCTGTAAAATATTTTCGTAAGAAAAACACCCCGGTCTGCTCACCGCACCACACACAGCAACCGACGAGCAGCCACCGCCCACAGGTGAAGGTTGCACCAGCACACGAGGTAAGTAGGGATCATGAGCGTAGTACGCGTAGGCATTGTCGATGACCACGAAGTCGTCCGTGAGGGCATGCGAGCCGTCGCAGCAGGCGCCAGCGAAATCGAACTGGTCGCCGCAGCACCCACCGCGGCAGACCTTCTCGTTGCCCTGGGTCGCAGTCTCTCCGACCCCTCGTCCGCTGACCTGGGCAAGCTCAAGCGCGACTGCGACGTTGTGCTGCTCGACCTCTCCCTGCAAGATAAGTCCCGCCCCTCAGAAAACGTCGACATCCTGCAGCGTGCCGGCATCAAGGTGCTCATCTTCAGCATCGGAGAAAACCCCGGCCTGATTCGTGAAGCCCTCAAGGCAGGTGCCCTTGGTCTGGTGCGCAAGTCAGAGCCCCTCGAACATGCGCTGGCAGAAGCCAAGAACATCGCCGAAGGCAGGGCCGTTGTCACCAAGGAACTGGCAGCAGCAATCGACGGTGACCACGAGTTCTCCCGCGCCAACCTCTCCCCCCGCGAGCAGGAAACCCTGCGCCTCTACGCCTCAGGTTTCGCACAGGTACAGGTAGCCCGCCGCATGGGCATCAAGCAGTCCGCTGTTAAGACCAATATCGACCGTATCCGCGAGAAGTACGCCCGCGTCGGCCGCCCCGCCCCCACCAAGATCGACCTGCGTATTCGCGCTATCGAAGACGGCCTGGTTGATTCCATGGAAGACACCTCAACCGCAGACCGCAACCTCTAAGACGCGAAGACCTAAGGACGCACCCTGTCTACCACCACCGGCGGCGCCTCCCGGGACCTAGCCCACGCGCTACAACCGTCGCGGGCAGACCGCATCCGTTCTTTCTCCTTCAAGTCACTCTCCCTCACCACAGGGCAGCAGCGACTCATGGGGCCGAGCTCCTTCGGCCTCTACTGCACCCTGGAAATCATCTACTCCCTCATCGCTGTAGGTCTGCTATTCCAGTCGCTTGCCAACATCTCTGAGATTCGCGGGGGTGACTCCTACTGGTATCTGGCGATCATTCCCTTACTAGTAGCCCACGCTGCCCTGCTGATGTTCAACGGCATTCGCAAGGAGGTCTCTGCTAAGGTTGTGAGCTTTATGCTGGCGATCGCCTACGGCTCTTACCTTCTGTGGCCCTTCACGGTAGGGGCTGAACACTCCGCAATTCCCTGGTCTTGGCTCTTTGGCATCTATGCCATGCTGGTTCCGGTCTTCGAAGAAAGCCCGCGAGAGAGCATCATTCACAGCATCGTTTTCCCGGTGCTACTGGTCATCAGCTCGGTGTCTGCCCACGTGATCAAAGGCTCCCCCCTCGACGCCACCGAGCTTCTCATTCGTGTGGCCTATCTAGGCTTCTGTTGCGCCCTGCTGGCCGGCCTGGCCCGCTTTGCCCTCAACGCCGTCCGCGAATCAGATAAGACCTACTACGAGACCCTCTCTGCCCAGCTTCTGCTCAACCGCTCCCGCGACTACGCCAAGGAGCTGCAAGACTTCGATAAGCTGGTCCACGATAACGTGATGGCAGCCCTGCTCGACGCCAGCCGTAACCCCGGCGAGCTACCCCAGCGCACCCGACTGCTAGCCCGCCGCGCCATCGGCGTGCTCGAAGAAGAGGCTCTCAAGTCCCAGCCCCAGCGTCCCATCACCTTCCAGGCTCTAACCGAGCAGATTGCAGAGGGCGTGGAGCCCTGGAACCAGCGCCTGCGCTTTGTCTCCGACTCCATCGAAAAGCACCCGCTCGCCAGCCCCGATTCCACCCTGCCCTACACCGCAGCAAGGGCCTTCACCCACGCCGTCACCGAGGCGGTATCTAACTCTGCCCGCCACTCGGGCACCCGCACCACCCAGATCTCGATTCGTACCGAGATGCGCCGCCCCTTCAACTCCACCCGCTCCGACGAGGTGCGCCCCTACATTCTCTGCACCATCTCAGACAAGGGCCAGGGCTTCTCGATGAGCGATATCGATTTCCGCCGCCTGGGCGTGCGCGTGTCGATGATTCGATCGATGGAGGACGCCGGTGGTATGGTCACCATTACCTCGGCACCGGAGAAGGGCACCCGCGTCGTCGTCCAGTGGCCCCATGAGGAACCCAATGCTGGCTAAGTACTATCGCTCCCGCATCCTCACCCTCATTCTGGGTACCGTCACCCTGCTGATTCTGGGGTCTTTCTTCTTCTGGTACAACCACTACACCGTCACCCGCGCCCCCCACTGGGCGATTCTGCTGAGTCTCTACGCCCTGGCTACACTACCGGTTTTCCTTCCCACCAAGCGTCTGGCCCTGCCCGACGTCATGATGCCCATCATCATGGTGCTGGGGCTTAACTCGGTTGATACTACGCTGAGCGCTATCAGCCACTCGATTACCTTCTCCAATCTCTCCTGGCCCCTCATGGCCTACACCCTGCTGGCTGCGGGGCTGGTCTTGCGCCGTCATACCTTCTTTGGCTGGCTCTTCTTTTGTGGCTTTGTGGTGCTGGTGCTGAGCTGGCACACCAACTATTTCGATACCCGCCTGACGCTCTCTACCGAGTTTGCTATCCCCTTCCTGCTCATGCTGGTGAGCATGATTGTGCCCAAGCAGATTGAGCAGGCGGTCTCTAAGACCAGGCAGGCCCGCGGTATGCGCATTATCGCGGACGCCGGGCGCGCCGAAGAGACCGATATGGGCGCTATCGCTACCCAGCGTGTGCAGGAGGTCCGCGCCCTGACCGAGGATATGCTGCACCGCATCGCCTATAACGAGTCACCGGTGACCCGCGCCGAGATGGACGAATTCCGCTTCACCGAGGCGCAGCTGCGCGATACGATTCGCGGTCGCTACATCGTGAATAAGGAGATTCTGGACGCCGCCTGGCTGGCCCGCCAGCGCGGGGTCAAGGTCGATATTCTGGACGAGCGCGGCTCGGCCCTACCCTCCCGCGTATCGCTGGCGCTTACCCAGTGTGCGGTTGATCTTTTTGACAACGCCTCAGGCGGTACTATCACGGTGCGCGCCTTCCCCGCCGACGACCAAACCGCCGTGATGCTAGTGCACGATGGCAATTCAGAGGACGAAGAGCCGAGCGCTATCGAAATCTCTCAAACCGGTGTGATTGAGCGTTTCTAGTCTCCTGCGGTCTGGGTCTTCTGCACCACGGTGGGGCCATCTTGTGGACGTTTTAAGGGAAGCCCTCAACCGGTTGCCCCCTGCTTAAGACCTAGTGTCGCCCTATATGAGGACATACAGCGGCCTATAACCTTAGCTAAAATATAAGTACCTTGAATGCTTCTTGCATCGAGTCGGGGGACTCGGTGTTCTGGCGACGTTGGGGGACTGACCCAGAGCTTATCAAGAGAAGTTCTTTCAAGGGCATAAGGTAACCTACGAGACCTGAACCCATGTGGGCTCAGTGCCCATAGATTCGGATTTCTTGGGGGAGATAATTCGGATTATGCTCCAGGTTTCGTACCTTGGCGTTGTGAGGCTCCCGCCCTAACCGGCGGGAGCCTCACTCTGTTCACACTCGTTCCGTTGGTTTTTAGCCATCAGGTTGAACTTTCGACGGAGCCAGCGAGGTTACCGTGTGCTGCAAGGCCCGGGCACTCTTTTACAGTGCCCGGGCCTTGTGCTTTCCCAGCGTTTTACATATCCAGAAGCAGGGCAGGCTCTTCTAGGATCGAAGCCACATCGGCTAAGAACTTAGCGGAGAGATCACCGTCAAGGACGCGGTGGTCAAAGGAGCCACCTAGGGTAGTGACCCAGCGGGGGATGACCTCACCATCGACAACCCAGGGCTTCTGCTTGATGGTGCCAAAGGCAATAATGGCAGCCTCACCGGGGTTGATAATCGGGGTTCCGGTATCAATCCCCAGAGAACCAATGTTGGTGATAGTCATGGTGCCCTGCTGCATTTCGGCGGGCTGGGTCTTCCCCTCGCGGGCCCTGGTCGTCAGGTCGTTAAGAGCCAGGGCTAGTTCGCGCAGGTTCATGGTCTGGGCGTCCTTGATATTAGGCACCATCAAACCCCGTGGAGTGGCAGCTGCTATCCCCAGGTTCATGAAGTGCTTAATCTGAATCTCAGAGTCGGTCCAGGTGGCGTTAACCTGAGGGGTTCGGGCGGTAGCCCAAATGACGGCCTTGGCCAGGATCAGCAGCGGGGTAACCTTAACACCCTCAAACTGGGGGGACTTTTTGAGTCGCTTGACGAACTCCATGGTGCGGGTGGCGTCCACGTCCACGAAAATAGAGACGTGAGGGGCCTTGAAAGCAGATTCGACCATGGCTTTGGCGGTGGCCTTGCGGACGCCCTTGACCTTGATACGTTCGATGCGGTCGCCGCCAACACCTGCCGGGATCCAGAAGCTGGTGGGGTCGGTGGTGTCGGTGACGTTGGCCTGCTCGCTGAGACTTAGGTGGGCTGCGTAGTTGAGCAGGTCTCGCTTGGTCACCTGCCCCTGGTCACCGGTGGGGGTCACTTGAGCTAGGTCAATGCCCATGTCTTGAGCGGCTTTACGCACGGGGGGCTTGGCGAGGGGCTGGCGGCGGGGTACCTCACTGGTGCCGGTTTCTGTAGGTAGCTCGTGGCTTCCCAGGCGGCGGAGCACTCCCTTGCCGCCTTCGCCCAGGAGCTTGCCTGCGCGGGCGGGCAGGCCGGTCAGCAGCTGACGGCGGCTGTCGGTGCTCAGCGGTACGGACGCCGCTGCAGGGGCGAACGTATCTGTACCAGCGGTTGCCGCAGGCTGGGGGACGGCGACGGGCTGGGCAGCAACCGGGTGGGTAGCGGCTGTCTTCTTACGGGCCCGGCGCTTGACGGGGTCGGCCTTGGGGCCTGAGCCTACCAGGGCGTTGCCGCCGCCCTGCTCCCCTGCCGGTGCGGCAGACTGCTGGGGGGCGGCGTCCGGACGCTCTGCCGCAGGCCTACTCCCCCCGCCATCTTCGGCGCCTTCCCCGGCGATAGCGATGATGGGGGTGCCTACCTCTACCGTCTCGCCCTCGGCAACCAAGAGCTCCTGCACGGTGCCCTCGTAGGGGGAGGGCAGCTCAACGACCGACTTGGCGGTCTCGATTTCAACGAGCACGTCGTTGACCTCGACGGTGTCGCCGGGGGCTACCTTCCAGCTGAGGATTTCTGCCTCGGTGAGGCCTTCGCCCACATCGGGCAGGTTAAAGATCTGTGACATGGTGTGCCTTTCGGGCTTTAGTAGGCCAGGGAACGGTCGACGGCTTCGAGCAGGCGGTCGATGCCGGGCACGTACTCTTCTTCGACGCGGGAGACGGGGTAGGGCATGTGGTAGCCGCCCACGCGGATCACGGGGGCCTCGAGGTGGTAGAAGCAGCGCTCGGTTATGGCGGCTGCGATGTCTGAGCCAATACCGCCGAAGGCGGGAGCCTCATGGGCCACCACAAGACGCCCGGTTTTCTGCACCGAAGCCTCGATGGTGGGGATATCAAGCGGTGAGAGGGAGCGCAGGTCGATGACCTCGATGGAGCGGCCGTCCTCAACCGCGGCCTGGGCGGCAGCCAGGGCCACCGGAACCAGCGGGCCGTAGGTGGCGATAGTGAGGTCGTCGCCCTCACGTACTACCTGGGCGGTAAAGGGGTCGAAGTCGGTATCTGCCAAGTTGACCTCGCCCTTCATCCAGTAGCGGCGCTTGGGCTCGAAGTAGATGACCGGGTCGGGGTGGGCGATGGCTTTGCGGAGCATCCAGTAGGCGTCGTGGGGGGACGAGGGGGTCACCACGCGCAGGCCCGGGGTATGGGTGAAGAGGGCCTCGGGGGACTCCGAGTGGTGCTCTACCGAGCCAATCATGCCGCCGTAGGGAATACGGACGGTAACGGGCACCTCGTACTGGCCGTGGGTGCGGCCGTGCATTTTAGAGAGCTGCGAGGTGATCTGGTTGAAGCCGGGGAAGACGAAACCATCGAACTGAATTTCGGGTACGGGCCGGTAGCCGCGCAGGGCCATGCCGATGGAGGTTCCGATAATACCGGATTCGCCCAGGGGGGTGTCCATGACGCGGGTGGGGCCAAAGGTTTTTTGCAGGCCGTCGGTTACGCGGTAGACACCGCCGAGTTTGCCGATGTCTTCGCCCAGGGCCAGAACCTTGCGGTTGGCGGTCATTTCATCGTGTAGGGCGCGGGTAATAGCCTTAGCCAGGGTGAGGGTTTCGGTGCCCTGCTGAGGGGTCTGGTCTGACATGGTTTAGTCCTCCTCGAAGCCGTCGTTGTAGGCGCGGTAGAAGGCGCGGTCGTCCTCAACCTGCTGGTGGGGGGCCGCGTAGGCGCGGTCCAGGTAGGTTTCGAAGGTGTCCGGTTCGCTGGCAAGAACGTAGGAGCGGACGCCCTTCACCTGCTCTTTGGTGTAGGCGGTGACCTCGTCAAAGAAGGCGTCATCGGCCTGGCCTGTTGAGCGCAGGTAGGCTTCGAGGCGCACCATGGGGTCGAGCGGCTCGTAGGTGGCGCCGTGGTCTTCGGGGCGGTACTTGGTGGGGTCGTCGGCCGTGGTGTGGGGGCCGAGTCGGTAGGTTTCTGCCTCAATCAGCACGGGCCCCTCCCCCGCCCTGATTTTGTCCATGGCGTAGCGGGTGGCGGCGTAGACGGCTAGCACGTCGTTGCCGTCCACGCGCAGACCCTCGAAACCGTAACCGGCGGCGCGGGTTGAGATGGGCACGCGGGACTGCACGCTAAAGGGCACAGAGATGGCCCAGTGGTTGTTTTGCACAAAGAACAGGACGGGCGCGTTGTAGCTGGCCGCAAAGACCATAGATTCGTGTACGTCGCCTTCGGTGGTTGACCCGTCGCCAAAGTAGACCGCTACGGCGGGTTTCTCGGCGTCCTGTTCGGGGTCGGTTCCCTGCCCCTGGCCGGTCTGGGCCTGACCGGTTTCTGACTGGATCTCGGCGTCGAGGTTCAGGCCCATGGCGTAGCCGGTGGCGTGGAGTACCTGGGCGGCCAGCACCAGGGTATAGGAGTGCACGTTGTGTTTTTTAGCGTCCCAGCCCAGGGTGCCTGAGCCCCGGAAGAGGGGGGTGATTTCTTCGGGAGTAATACCGCGTTCAAGGAGCACCCCGTGGTCGCGGTAGGAGGGGAAGATGTAGTCGTTGGCGGCAAGGGCCCGAGCGGACGCCACCTGGGCAGCTTCCTGCCCGCGGGAGGGAACCCAGAGAGCCAGCTGCCCCTGGCGTTGCAGGGAGGTCATTTCGTCGCAGAAACGGCGGGTCAGGGCCATGGTGCGGTACATGTCTTTGAGGTCTTCGCCGGTGAGTTCGTCGGCGTAGGCTGAGAAGCTGGTGTGGGAGGTGGTCTCACCCGCTTCGTTCATGAGCTGGATACGCTCTGGTATTCCCCAGGGATTACCTGGGGTTTGTGTCTGTGACATGGGGTCTCCGGTCTTGCTCTGTTACTACCTTTTCTTAACCCTACGCCTGCTCAGGGGCAGAGAGGGCCTATTTTTAGAATTTTGAGGGATTAATTGCAAATAAGTTGAGGTAGGCGGGCGGTCAGATGGCCCCGTCCGCCTACCGTCCGCCTGCCCTAGAGGGGCTTATCAGTGCGTCCTTCGAACTCTGCTGCGATTTTGAGCAGGCGGGCGTTGGCTTCATCCTCGCCAATGCTCACGCGCACGCCCTCGCCGGCGAAAGCGCGCACGGACAGGGCGTTGGCTTCAGCCAGGGCAGCGAAGGCTGCCGAGTGCTCACCCAGGGGTAGCCAGACGAAGTTTGCACGGGTTTCGGGCACCCAGTAGCCCAGATCTTTGAGACCGGCGACGACCTTTTCACGCTCAGCCACCAGGTGCTCCACGCGCTCCATAACCTCATCGTTATGGTCAAGGGAGGCCACGGCGGCCTTTTCGGCAAGGGCACTTACAGCAAAGGGGGTCGCACCCACGCGCAGGTGGGCGGTGACCTCGGGGTGGGTGATGGAGTAGCCCACGCGCAAACCCGCCAGCCCCTGGGCCTTGGAGAAAGTGCGCAAAATAGCGACGTTGGGGTAGTCGGGGTAGACGTCCAGGCCATTGACGGGAGGCTCTTGCCCTTCAGGAATCTCGGAGGCCGCACAGAATTCGAAGTAGGCCTCATCGATGACCACCAGCACGTCACTGGGCACCTTGGCCAGGAAGTCACGCACCTGCGACTCGGTGACGGCGGGGCCGGTGGGGTTGTTGGGGGTGCAAATCAGGATGACGCGGGTCTGGTCAGTGACAGCTGCGGCCATGGCATCCAGGTCGTGGGCACCGTTGGGCAGGTTGGGCACCTGCACGCTCTTAGCACCCGCTAGGCCAACGCAGATGGGGTAGGCCTCGAAGGAGCGCCAGGCGTAAATTACTTCATCCTGCACACCGTCGGCGTGGGTTCCTGCGAAGGTGGTCAGAATCTGGGTCAGAGCACCCAGACTGCCTGCACCGGTGACGATGTCGCTAGGGTCAACCCCCAAGTGCTCCCCCAGGGAGGTGCGCAGGGCGGTGGAGAGCGGGTCGGGGTAGCGGTGGACGGTATCAAACTCAGCCAGAATCTGAGCTACCGAGGCCACCGGCCCGAAGGGGTTCTCGTTGGATGAGAGCTTGTACTGGGTGAGCCCCTCAACCGGCACCGGGGGTTTACCGGCGGAGTATTTGGGAAGCTGGTTGAAGACCGGGCGGGGGTGTAGCCCGGAACGCTGTGAACTTGTCATGCCATCCATTCTAGTGTCGCAGGCCACAAAATCTAGGGTTGGGGGACCGCTCTTTTGGTCAGCGGTGCACGCAACCGGTGGTTGCAGCCCTCTCTTTCTGGTAAAGTTTTCTTTCGTTCGCCCCTGATAAAGGGGTAGGAACAGGCCTCCATAGCTCAGGGGTAGAGCATTTCCCTCGTAAAGAAAAGGTCGTCGGTTCAAATCCGACTGGGGGCTCCATCAACAAAATCTCGCGACCCGCACCGGTTCAGGTGCGAGCCGCGAGATTTTTTGTTGTCTATAGACCGTCCGTGCGGACGCGTCCACCCGCTTCCGGCGTCACCCGAGCCTGCGCGGGTGAGCTAGCCTTCGTCCAGGTGGTTTTCGGCCCCGTACCCGATGAGGTAGGCCCAAATCCAGGCGGTAATAACCGCCAAGAAAGGTACCACCAGCAGGTGGGTGTCGTTGGCAAAAAGCCAGCGATAGAAGCCCCAGAGAGCCAATGAGGGCACGAGGAGCAGGGCAAAGAGCAGCAAGAAACCGCGGGAGAAGCCGCCGCTGGGCGTCCTGCGCGTTTGAAAACCGAGATATTTCTTCACGCTGCCTATCCTATCGCTGTCACCTGGGAGTTCTTCTAGCTACGCCACAGGCCGTAGGTCTTGGCCAGGGATGAGACCTTGCGGGCGCGGGCCAGACGGGGCAGGTAGGAGCCGTCCTTGGGCACAGAGTCCCCCTCGCTCTTCTGCAGTAGCTCGCGGGCCCACTCGATTTCATCGGCGCTGGGAGCTAGGCCAACGTTGATGGTTTCGGTCTGGCCGGGGTCGAGGGTGAGCTTACCGGTCATGCCGTGGCTGGTGGTCACCGCGCAGTCCTTGAGCAGATCCCCGCCGTGCTTGCCCACGGAGGGGCCGTCAATGGGGCCGGCTAGACCGCCAACACGGGAGGCTAGCACCAGCTGCGAGCGCGCATAGGCCAGGGCGATGGGGTCGGCGGAGACGCCGGTGTCGCGGCGGTAGTCGCCTACGCCGAAGGCCAGGCGGAAGGTACCGGGGGCCTTGGCAATGCGTACCACGTTGACCATGCCCAGGGCGGTTTCGATCAGGGCAATGACGGGGGTACCAGCAGGGAGCATCATGGCGGTGCGGGTGACGTGGTCGGGGTGTTCGGTCATGGCTAGCATGACGCCTTTGAGCCCGGTTGCCCGGTTGAGGGCTTCAAGGTCTTTGGCCCAGTGGTCGCTTTCAATGCCGTTGATACGTACCCAGGCTGAGGCACCCTGGTTGAGCATCTCGATAGTGTGCTCGCGGGCTTCGTCCTTCTTCTCCTCGGGGCAGCCGTCTTCAATGTCGATGATGACCGAGTCAGCTTCAGATTCTAGGGCTGCGGCAATGGTTTCTTCGCTGGCGGCGGCTGAGACCAGCAGCCAGGAGCGGGAGAGGCGGGCGGGCAGGGAGGCGGCGCGTTCGTTGCGGTGAAAGTTAATCACGGGTGTGTCCTTGTAAAGGTTATTTTGACCTCTTCAAGTTTACCCTGCCCGCTGGGGCCCGGGAGGGCTGTCTCTCTGGGTAAAACCTAGGCTTCCGGTCAGGCCTGGAGTCGGCCGTCAACCATGTGTTCTACCCGGTGGGTGAGCTGGATCTGTTCGAGGTCGTGGGTGATCATGAGGGTTGCGGTCTTGAACTCGGCGGTGATGTTGGCCAGGAGCTCGACGATGGCGGCGGAGCGTTCGGCGTCAAGGGCGCTGGTGGGCTCGTCAGCCAGGAGCAGGGAGGGCGAGCCCATGAGGGCGCGGGCGATATTGACGCGCTGACGCTGACCGCCGGAAAGCTGGTGTACACGGCGGTTGGCGGCTTCGCCCAGCCCCACCATGTCGAGCAGGTCGGCGGCGGTGGCACGGGCGGCTTTGAGTTCTGCTCCTCGGGTGCCGCTGATGCGGGCGGTGAGTTCTAGCTGTTCGGCGGCGGTGAGGGAGGCAATGAGGTTGGGTTGCTGGAAGATAATGCCGATGTCGGTGCGGCGCAGGGCCGCAAGGTCGGCGTCCTTATAGGCGGTGGTGTCGGTGCTGTTGATCAGGCGGGCCCCGGCTGTGGGGGTGATGAGCCCGGCGGCGACCGAGAGCAGGGATGACTTACCCGAGCCGGATGCCCCGGTTAGGGCGATGAACTCGCCGCGGCTGGCAGTGAGGTTCACGTGGTCGAGGGCGCGCATGGTACGCGGGGTACCGTCGGCGTCTACACCGTCGGGGTAGTTCAGCACGATGTCGCGCAATTCAAGGACGCTGGGGGCAACCAGGGTTTCCTCAGCCAGGGGGCGGGTGAGTAGGTCAGTCATGAATAGTCTCTTTCAGGGGCAGTAAGCGAGTTTAGATAGAGGGAGCGGGCGCGCTGGAGCCTGCTGGCTGCGATGGAGCAAGCGGGTGCGCCAGCACGCAAGAGCGAGCGGAATCCGCCGCAAGGCGGGGCGTGAATCGGCCGAGCGCCCCGGCGCGAGTGCCGAGAGGGTCGGCAGGCGAAAGCGCGCCCGCTCCCTCTAGGCAAAATGTTCTAGTTGCCGCCGAGGGCAATCATAGGGTCTACTATGGCGACGCGGCGCAAGGCGATGAGGGCGCCGCCCATGCCCAGGGCCCAGATGCCGGCGGCAGGCCCAGCGATGGTAAGGGCGGAGAGTTGGAAGGGCACGGCTTCTGCAGCCAGGGTTCCCAGGCCCCAGCCCACCAGGGCACCCAGGACGGCACCGGCTGCCAAAATCACGGCGGCCTGGGCGAGGGCGTCCTTGGTGAGGAAGGCGCGGGAGGCACCCAGGGCGCGCATGACGGCGATGTCGCGGGTGCGCTGGATGGTCCAGACGGTCAAGAAAGAAATAATGACTAGGGCAGAGATACCGTAGAGGAAGCCCTGCATGGTTTTGAGGGAGCCGTTCTCGGAGGAGTAGGCGGGCAGGGCTGCGAAGGACTCGCGGGTGGTCAAAGCCTGGGTTCCGGTGGCATCTGCGGTGGCTGCGTAGTCTGCGCTACCGGTTACGGCCAGGACGGTGCCGAGTACGGCGTCCTGCCCTTCGGTTTCACGCTGGTGGGTGATGTTCTGCCAGGTAGCGGTGGTTGCCCAGCCTGTGTTGGTGTGGGAGTAGAAGGTGTCTTCGGTGATGCCTGAGACGGTTACGTCGGTACCCGAGAAGGTAACGGTATCGCCCACGGTCGCGCCGATCTCTTCAGCGACGCTGGTGGGCAGGGCGGTCTGGCCGTCACCGGGCTCGGTGCCCTGGAGCAGGGGCGCAGTGTGTTCAGCCAGGTCAGAACCGGCAGGGGTAGCGATGAGGCTCATCGAAGCGGCTCCGTTGCCCTCAACCTTGCCGGTGAGGAAACCGACCGGGGTGGCATTGGCACCGGCTGCCTGCCACTCGTCCTGCAGCCCAGCAGTGACAGCAGAGTCGGTGAAGGATGCCTTGCCTCCGCTCTCAGATGGGGCGAATACGAAGCGGTCAGCCCCCACCTTTTCAAGGGCATCGGTGTTCTGGTTACCCAGCCCGCCGGTCAGGCCAGTCAGCATCACCAGCAGCAGGGTAATCAGGGCTACCGTCGCCCCAATCAGGGTGAAACGGCCCTTAGCGAAGAGGATGTCACGCCAACCAACGAACATGACTGCACTACCTTTCAAACACAGGAAAACTTGATACTTCTATTCAAGCTCCCACCGGGGGTTACCCACATCGGGGTAAGGGTTGAACCTGGAATCAACCATTTGGTTGATGCGCTCCCCCGCTAGCTGTGCAGGGTTCTTGGTGCGTGTGCAGGTTTTTCTCTGCACACAGCCCAAAAACCCTGCACCGCCTCAGCTAAAGGTAAAGTGAATTTGTATGACGACCGCGCCCAGCCCCCTCCCCGCTACCTCCTCGCAGCAGACCCTGCTGGTGCTCAAGATTCTGCGGGTGAGCCTGCACGTCATGTTCGCTTTTCTGCTGTGTTTTGGTGCCGTTCTGGCCGTGGTCGGCAGCGTCTATCAGGTGCGGCATACCGTTATCGGGGTGCTCTCGCTGGCACTCGGTGGCATCTATCTGGCCGGTACGGTCTACGAGAACCGGCGGGGGCTGCCTGCAACCTTCACCGACTTCTTCCCCCGGTCGGGTGCGTCCGCCCGCTACCGGCAGGCAGCCAGGTTTACCCCCGCCCACCTATGGCTGCTGATCATTACCCTGCTGTGGCTGGGGCTTATGGCGCTCGATAGCTCCTTCACCTGGATGGTCTTCCCCATCATGTTCCTCTACCTGCACCTGCTCGCCCCCGTAGCGGGGGTAGCTGCCACCCTCGTCCTTTGTGCCCTGGCCATTGCCCTACCCCTGGTGGGGCCTGCCGGGTTTGGCCTCGACTACCTTCACTCCGAGGGGCTAGCCCCCGGCTACCTCATCGGCCCCACCCTGGGGGCCCTGCTCGCCATCGTCATCTCCTTCACCTACCGCGCTCTGCGCGCCGACGCCGCCCGCCAGTACCAGCTCGCCCAGCAGCTTCGCGCGGTGCAGGCCGAACTCGTCCAGCAGCAGTACAGCGCCGGTAAGCTCGAAGAACGCGAGCGCCTGGCCCGCGAAATCCACGACACCCTGGCCCAGGGGCTTTCGTCTATTGTGTTGGTCTCCCGGGCAGCGGCGTCCTCGCTTCAGGAGGGAAAGGCGGACGCCGCAGCCGCCCAGGTGCGTGTTATCCAGGACTCTGCCGCCGCCAACCTGGCTGAGGCCCGCCGTTTTATTCGGGATCTCTCATCCCCTGCCCTGGATGACTCCCTGGTGTCAGCGCTCAGGGCTCTCGCCGCGTCCACCGAGACCGCCCAAAAAGCCGCCGGGAAATCCCTCACCTGCGCCTTTATCCTCGAAGGGAAGGAAGAAATAGCCAACGCCCTACCCGAGGCGGTTTCGGCAACCCTCATGCGCGTAGCCCAGGGCGCCCTGGCCAACGTCGCCGCCCACGCCGAAGCCAGCCGCGCAGCCCTCACCCTCAGCATCTGGCCCGGCGAAGTCACCCTCGACGTCTTCGACAACGGCCGCGGCTTCACCCCCACTCCCCTAGCAGCGGGCCCCCTCAGCGAAACCGGAACCGGCTACGGGCTCACCTCCCTCGGCGAGCGCGTTGCCCACCTCGACGGTAGCCTAGACATTGAAAGCACCCACGGTGAAGGCACCGTCCTCACCGCCCGTATCCCCCTCAACCAGACCAACCAGCACCGACCCGACCAGGAGGCCCAGTGACCGTCCGCGCCCTACTCGTTGATGACCACCCCGTTGTGCGCGCCGGCCTGCGCGCCATGTTCGAAAGCTTTGAAGGTATCGATGTGGTTGCCGAAGCAGCTGACGGGTCGGCGGCGCTCGCCGTGGCCGCGGAGCAGGCCCGGGCTGGGGCGGCGCTGGATGTGGTGGTTATGGACATTCAGATGAAGCCCATGGACGGCATCGAGGCAACCCGCGCTTTCAAGGCTGCGGGCGGGCCGCCGGTGCTGATTTTGACGACCTTTGACACCCAGGGCGATATCGTTGCTGCTATTGAGGCAGGGGCCCTGGGCTATCTGCTGAAGGACGCCCCGCCCGAGCAGGTGCAGGCGGCGGTGCTGGCGACGGCGCGGGGTGAGCGGACGCTGTCGCCTGAGATCACGGCGGCCCTGATGGAGCGTATGCAGCGGCCCGCTATTTCTCTGTCGGCCCGCGAGATGGAGCTGCTCAAGCTACTGGCTACCGGGGCTACCAATAAGGAGCTGGCTGAGGCCCTCTTTATTTCTCAGGCCACGGTGAAGACCCACCTGGTGCATATCTACACCAAGCTGGGCGTCGATAACCGCACGGCAGCTATCGCGGCAGCCCGGAGCGAGGGGCTGCTCTAGCTCTTACTTCCCGCTAGCTCTTGGTTCCCATGGGGCCGGGGGTATCGGTCGCTGCTGCCTGCTTCTTCCAGTTCGCCCCGAAGTAGCGGTCTTTAAAACGCATTACCGGCACTTCGACCACCAGATACATCGCCACACCGGCGGCCACGCCCAGAGGGGCCAGCAGGGCAACCTGGGCCAGGGTAGGCAGCCCGTGCAGGTGGGGTTCCAGGGCCTTGAAGAGCACGTCGTGCACCAGGTAAATGCTGTAGCTCGACAGGCCAATCAGCTGTAGGGGTCGCCAGGCCAAGAAGCGGTGCACGGTAGCACCCAGTGGCTGGCGCGAAGCAACCAGGCCCCAGAGCATCACAGCGGACGCCGCCCAGGCCTGGAGTGAATAGCGCACCGTATCGCGGAAGGTATCATCACGAATCACCAGGGTCAGCAGGTAGACCCCCAGGGCGGCACAAAGCACCCAGTTGCGCCCCAGAAGCGGGATGGTGCGTCCGTCCTGAATCAGGGCCCCCGACCGGTAGCGGCGGCCCACGACCTCACGCCCCAGCACCATCTCGTCCGCGGCGTAGCGGTGGTACCACAGGGCGGTGAGCATGCCGATGGCAATAGCCTCCACGCGGGTGTCGGTGCCGAAGTAGATGCGGTCGGCACTAGCACCGGCGTCATGCAGAACCCAACGAGACAGCGACGAGTAGAGCACCACAGCTACACCCAGTACCGTCAGGGCCCGCCGGTAAGCGGTCCAGCGCACCAGTACCAGCCAGATTAGGGCAAAGACCAGGTAGAACTGCTCTTCAATCGACAGGGACCACATCACGTGCGTACCCGGCAGTACAGTAATCTGCGAGTCCAGGTAGCGCAGGTTAAAGAAGAAGAAGACCTGCCCCAGGAAGTCCAGGGTATCGACCGCCCCACCCATCGACCGATAAACCAGCGTGGGTATCACAATCGCCAGAATCAGGGGCGGTGCGATTTTGAGCAGGCGGCGAATATAAAAGCCTGCTAGGTCGAAGCTACCGGTCTTATCACGCTCCCGCAGCAGCAGGTAGGTGATGATAAAGCCCGAGATAGCAAAGAAAATTGTTACACCCGACCCGCCCGGCACAAAGGTCAGCCCGGCGTGGGAAAACACCACCAAAAGCACCGCAAAAGCGCGCATTGCATCAATGTGGGCGTAGCGGTTCATGACGTAGAAATCCCCTCTGAATCAGGTGCGGTGTGTGGCGGTGCCCTGAGAAAGCGCGAACGGGCACCCACCTACCTTACCGGCTAGCGGCACATGCGGGCAGGCACTTTTTAGGGGATAGCTACGCGATATGGATGACAGAACCGGTTAGGACGCCGGGGCAAGGGCTTCCTGCCGGGCGGCATCCAGGCGGGCTTCGGCGTCCGCAACGTGCTGCTGCACCGTTTCAACCCGGTGGGCGATAGTGGCGGTGCGGGTGCAGTCGGTGCCGCACTCACCGGCACAACGGGTCATAGCCAGGGCCTCAGCGCAAAGGGCTAAGGAATTACCCGCCTTGGAAAGCGCCCGGTGCAGGTCGGAGTACACCCCGGTGGGAGAAGCGGGGATATCGTTTGATTCGCTGGGCGCCAGGCGCTGGGCCTCAGCGGCAACGGTGCGGACGCGCGGCAGCAGGTCAGCCAGGTCATTAGCCAGGGGGACAAGCTCTTCAAGAGTGGGCCCGGCGGGCACACGTTCAAGAATCTGGTGGAAACGATCGAGGCCACGGACGAAGCGGTCGTGGGCGCGACGCCAGAGACCTTTGCCGAGTTCGGCGTCGTCCCTGCGGCTCTGCAGGAAGTCTTTGATACCCACGGTTACTCCTTTCACGAGGTCTACATACTTAGGTTACCCTAATATCGCTGTTCCCCAGAGAAGGTACCATCGTAGTCAGAAATACCCAGCTAGTTCGTGGGTTTTTCTCACTGCGATGGTACCTACCCAATCAGTGGGCAGATGCGCGGACGCCCGCGGTTTAGGGGGTCAGCAGAATTTTGCCGCGGTGCTCCCCGGCTTCTAAATGGGCGTGGGCTTCTGATGCCCGCTCAAGCGGGAAGACGGCGCTGGTATGGTTCGAGATTTCCCCGCTTTCAATCAGGGGCCACACGAACTGCCCCACACCGTCCACAATGCGGGCCTTATCAGCAGTCGACCGCGAGCGCAGGGAAGTGGCGTGCACGCTCAAGCGGCGCGGGAGCATATAGCCCAGGTTGAGCTGCCCCTTGGGCCCGCCCTGCAGGCCAATGACGGCCATAGAGCCATCTACCGCCAGGGTCTTAATGTTCTCTTCTAGGTAGGCTCCACCCACAACGTCCAGGATGTAGTCGGCCCCGCGTCCGTCCGTCAGCTGGCGGACGGTTTCGCGAAAGTCTTGAGTGCGGTAGTTGATAGCCTCAGCACCCAGCGCCCGGATAAAATCGCACTTTTCATCACTACCGCCGGTGGCAAAAACCTGCAGCCCCAGGGCTCGGGCCAGCTCGATAGCATGGGTGCCGATGCCACCGGTACCACCGTGAATGAGCAGGGTTTTACCGTCGTTTCCCTCGGGGCGGGGTGCAACTCCCAGGGTAAGAACCAGGTTGGAGTAGACCGTTGCAGCCACCTCAATGAGGCCGGCGGCGTCTTCGAGGCTGGTGCCTTCAGGCACCGGCAGGGTATGGCTCAGATCCACCGCCACGTACTCGGCATACCCACCGCCAGCGAGCAGGGCGACCCGCTCCAGGTTCAGGTAGCCCTCGTCGACACCCTCCCCCACGGCTTCCACCGTGCCCGAGACCTCCAGACCGTAGATGGAACTAGCCCCAGGGGGCGGAGGGTAAAAGCCCTGCCGCTGGGAGACGTCCGCCCGGTTTACCCCGCTGGCCGCCACACGCAGCAGCACCTGGCCGGGGCCGGGTGTCGGTGTAGGCTGCTCGCTCACGATCAGCACCTCGGGGCCGCCGTGTTCTTCTTCGAGGATGGCGCGCATGGGGACTCCTTTTCTCACAGGGTTTTCTGCCCCTTACCGGGGCAGTTAGGCGGACGGACGCTTACCTCCCACCCTTACACCTCAGCCTAACGAGAGCAAGGGCACAAAGACCACTATTTTGCTTTGGGGCGGCAACTGTGTACCATGGTAGGAGTGCTCAGCACAGTTTGGATGGTTGTCCGAGCGGCCGAAGGAGCTGGTCTTGAAAACCAGTAGGCGGCAACCCCGTCTCGTGGGTTCAAATCCCACACCATCCGCCACGAAGCCCGCTTCCGTAAGGGAGCGGGTTTTTTCATGCTTGTCTTCTTCTTGGTCGACCCGTGACCCCGTAAATTCACGGTTCTCAGCCCCACCCCTGCTTGAGGGGTTTTGACCGCCGCTATTTTTGTCGCTAGTATGGGTAGAGCTGTGTTGCTAGGCCACGTTGACGAGCCTCTACACAGACTATGGAGACGTGCCAGAGCGGCCGAATGGACTTCACTGCTAATGAAGGGTCGGGGTTAAACTCGACCGGGGGTTCAAATCCCCCCGTCTCCGCCACAAAACCCCGGCTAACCTTGGTTGACCGGGGTTTTTCTGTACCTTCACGGCACTCTGCTGGCAGGTGTGCTGCTAACCGCCAAATGTGGCGATGCCGCCGCCACATTTGGCGGTTAGCGCCACAGGTACGGACGCCCCACCCGCGCGGACGTCCGCTAGAAGGTCGCGAAGTGGGTGAGGCGGGCTTCCCCCTCAATCAGCTGGCCCCAGTCGCCCGTTACCTCAAAAACGGTCAGGGACGACGGAGCATACCCGTAGGAGGCATCCATGAGCGCCTCATATTCTGAATCGGGGCGGGCCAGCTGCAGGGCGGCGTCCTGAACCCCGGGTAGATGGGCAATCAGCATCAGGGACTGCACCCCGGCGGGGGTGCGATTGATAGCTGTGAGCAGAGCTGAGGCTGGCGCGTTATAGAGGCGTTCGTCCAGGCTGGCAGTGGGTGCTTTCTCCCCCAGGGCATCTGAAACCCAGGTAGTGGTCTGCCTGGTACGTAGTGCCGCTGAGCTGACCAGCATCTCGGGTATCAGCCCCTTCTCTTTCAGCCATTCCCCGGCCCGCTGAGCCTGCTCGCTCCCGCGGCGGGTCAGCGGACGGTTGAAGTCATCAAGCCCCCAGTCAGCCTCAGCGTGACGCATGATAATGAGGGTGCGGGCATCGTGACGGGGAAGGGCGAAATCGGTCATAGAACCATCCTACTCGGCTCCACCCTTTGCCGTACCAGGGCGCGCGCCCTCGTCCTGATCCGCCCAGGGGGCATCCTCGGGAGCCGGCACCACCGGGATCTCGTCAGTGTACTCACCGAGCTGGTAATCGTAGCTCACCTCGTTGCCGTCCTCGTCTCGCCGCACGTACCAGTCAGTAACCTCTGGAGCAGCTGAGTCAAAATCAGCGCCGGTGGCATATTCACTCGACGGGTCGGTCGGCTCAACCGCCAGAGCAAAGTTATCACCAAAGTCATTGACTCCGTGATGCACTGCGTTCTCTACCGCGGTTCGGGCGTACTGCTGGCGAATTACCATCGGGTCAGTGCGTAGCTCTTTCAAGAAAGAAACGCAGATCAGCACCAGAATAATAGCGAAGGGGAAGGCAGTAACCGTGATGAGGTTCTGTAGCCCCTGGAGCGCGTTCTCGCTGCCGGTGAGCAAAATGACGACCGCAATCCCGGCCATGCATAGCGCCCAAAAAGCAGTAATCAATCGCCGGGGTGCGGGGTTGCCGCGCTGGGAGAGCTGAGAATTAACCAGCGATGCAGAGTCAGCGGTAGTGATAAAGAAAATTGCCAGCATCACGATAACCAAGGGGGCAATGAACTGGGCACCGGGTAGCTGATCAAGCACCACGAAGAATATTTCTTGAGCGGGAGGGATGCTCGCTGCGGTGCCGTCAGGGGCAATAGCGTTTGACTCCCGCTGGAGCCAGATCGTCGTACCGCCGAGAATAGTAAAGGCTAGGATGATAATCGTAGAGGGGATAAAAAGAACGCCTAAGATGAACTGGCGGATGGTACGCCCACGGGAAATCTTGGCAACGAAAACCCCCACAAAGGGCGCCCAGCTGACCCACCAGGCCCAGTAAAAGGTGGTCCAGGCTGAGAGGAAGGCCTGCATTTCTTCACTTTCAGCCATGTTGGCTGACAGGGCATCGGGCAGGGTGCCCACGTACTCAATAATGGTCGCGGGAATAATATTCATCAGAAAAGCGGTAGGGCCCACGACAAAGATAAAGATAGCGAGACCTACCGCCAGGCCCATATTGATGTTGGAAAGGAGCCGAATTCCCTTCGATACGCCCGATACCGCAGAAATAATGGTGCCGATAGTCAACGCCACGATAATGATGAGCGCTAGGGTGTTTCCGGTGGTGCTCCAGCCCGTAACGAGCTGGGTACCGTGGGCGATTTGAAGCGCCCCGATACCTAGAGACGCCGCAGTGCCGAAGAGGGTCGCGACAATGGCAAGACCGTCGATGAGACGTGACCAGGGTGAGCCGGTTTTGTTGCCGAAGAGGGGCTCTAAGATTGCGCTCATCAGGGGGACGCGCCCGCGGCGGTAGGAGGCGTAGGCGACGGCTAGCCCAACGATAGCGTAGATAGCCCAGGCATTGATTCCCCAGTGTAGCGCGGACTGGGCCATGGCACCGGTGATCGCTTCGGGGCTAGCGGCTTCGTAAGCTCCTGGCCGCGGGGAAAGATAGTAGGTGAGAGGCTCATAGGGGCCGAAGAAGATAATGCCGATACCGATGCCGGCGCCAAAGAGCATGGCGGCCCAGGAGGCTGTTGAGTACTCGGGTTTTTCGCCGTCAAGGCCTAGCGGGATGCGCCCGTAGCGGGAGAAAGCAAGTAGCAGTAGAAGAACAGCTAGACCGGCAGCCAGTGAGGTAAAGACCCAGCCCAGGTTAGTCATCACCCAGGTCAGGGCGGTTGTCGAGTAGGCAAGCACCTGGTCGGGATTAATGACGCCCCAGGTGACAAACCCGATAATCAGCAGAGCGACAACAGTAAAGAGTGGTTTATCGAGTCCGTATCGTATCTTTTGGTCATCGACGGAGACGCCCGGCACGAGCGCGGGGTGGATATTGTGGGGGTAGATGACGTCCTTAATGAGCTGTCCTGCCCGGGATCTCCGGGTGGAGGGGGCAGCAGTCGGTGCGGACGCTTGTGCTTCGGTTGAGTTCTCTGGGGGCTGGTGGGCAGGGGGCGGGGTCATAGCTCTCCTCATGCAGTAAGTCTACTGATTTATGACTTTACTCTGAGAAGCCACCCAATTCACCTTGACCACCCAAGGTTGCCCTCTATGACAACGGTTCTACCGAACGCCCAGAAAAGTCTTGAGCAGGTAAATGGTCTCTTCGGGCTTCTCAGAGTGCACCCAGTGCCCGGCCCCCTTGATCACCACACGGCGTACCAGGGGGAAGAGCTTTTTCATGGGCTCAAGGTCAGCATCTGTGATGTAGGGGGAGTCCCCGCCTGCAACCCACAGCACAGGCTTCTCAAAAACTCCGTCAGCCCCCGGCCAGCCCATAATCTCGGGCAGGTGGCGACGGAGCATCTGCAGGTTGGGCTCCCAGGAGTTACCAGCCTTTGACATGGTCAGATTCTGTAGAAGAAAAGCTCGGGTGCCGGCAGCTGGCACATTGACTGCCAGGTCAGCTTCGGCCTGGGAACGGGTAGTGTAGGTGTCGATCGGCAGGTTCAGCATAGAATCCATGAGAATCTCAAAACTACCCTTAGATTCCCCCGGGGCGATATCGATAACGACCAGCTTGCTCACCAGGTGGGGGTGGCGCAGGGCCAGCAGCATAGCGATTTTGCCACCCATCGAGTGGCCCATCAGCACCACAGGCTCCCCAGCCCCGAATTTTTCAACGGCTTCAGCCGCCAGATCTGCCATCTGCCGGTAGTCGAAACTCTCTGTCCAGTAGCTCGCCCCGTGGTTGGGCAGGTCAACGAGCAGGGTCTGCACCCCCTCACCCAGCCCCTTCGCAATACGGGTGAAGTTCTTACCCCGCCCCAACAGGCCGTGCAGAAAGACAGTTTTGAGGGGGCCAGAGCCAACAAGAGAAGTTTTCAGAGAGGGAACAGTCATGCCCTCTACTCTACTACCGCCCGCTCGCCCGGCAGCAGGCAGCCGGGGCGGGAGCGTCCGCGCACACAAAGACCGCCGCACCCAGCCTGCATAGCTGAGTGCGGCGCTCCCGTCTGATCGGTGTGAGCCTAGATGGAGTATTCCGGTGCTGCCCAGACAACAACCTCGGGATGCTCGTAGAAGCGGTAACCCTGGCCGCGCACGGTACGCACGGTGTTCGACAGGCGACCCAGCTTAGAGCGCAGACGACGGATGTGAACATCGATGGTGCGCTCGTTGGGGATTTCCTCAGCGTCGCGCCACAGGCTGGTCAGCAGCTCTTCACGGGCAACGGTGCGCTGGCCGTTTTCAACCAGGTAGTTGAGGAGCTCAAACTCCTTGTAGGTGAGGTTGAGCAGTTCGCCGTCCAGGTAAACCTCGCGGCGGGAAAGATCAATCAGCACGCCCACTGAGTGGGTGGGCTTGGCGTCCTCGCCACCGTGATGAGCGGACGCCGGTACCGCCTCAGGCTGGTAATGCACAGCGGTGGGATCGCCCAGAGCATTGCGGACGACCTCAAGGTCGCTACCCTGCGCATCGGCAGGGGCCAGCGCCACAGCGGCGTAGGACTCTGCGCCGGGCACCTGGTTCTGCACGTAGGCGCGGGTATCTTGGACGATTCGCACCAAAGAGGTTCCGTGGTTAGCGGCAGCTTCTTCGCTGAGGCCAACATAAATGACGAAGCCGCGAGCTTCGTTCTCCTGCGCAGCTGCGCGCGGAGGCTCAGGCTTGTAGGTCATAGGGCGAAGATTAGCGGGCTGCTGCTTTGCAATACCACGGCTATGACCGGCTACACCCTGCTGGCGCTGAGCGGCAGAACGGTTGCGCTGCGAGATGTGAACATACCCCGGTGCACCTGACATTTTGCCTACCTTCTCCCTGTATGAGTCGAGCATTAGTGTGTGGTTCCGCTAGAAAGCAAACCCCGTGTGCGGGTGGGCCTGCTGTCTACTTTTAATCGTTGTCCGAATTTGTATTTAAAGCAAGTAATATTCGCGTATTTTTTCAACTTATCTGAGTCTAGCCTCTGGGCGGGTGTCAGCAAACATGAAAATCCTTACATTCGACGGCATATTTTTACACCCTAAAGTACAGATAAGGCACCCTAAAGCCCGGTTTTCTGCATATTTTTACCCAATGAAAAAACCGGACAACTAGAACACCCAAAAGCTATTTGTCAATACCCCTTGACGGGGGAATCTCACCATGCAATATATCCACCATCACGCACCAACCCCGCGCGGGGCCGTCCGCCCCCTTACAACACAAGGGGCAGCCCGCCATCCGGCGAGCTGCCCCTCAACTAAAGCAGTGGGTAAACCCTACTCAGCAACCCCGTACAGGCGGTCACCAGCATCGCCCAGACCGGGCACAATGTATGCCTTTTCATTGAGGCGCTCATCCTGAGCAGCCAGGAAGAGGTCAACATTCTCAAGACCATCAACGCCCTTCTCGAGTGCCTCGATACCCTCAGGGGCACCCAGTACGCATATACAGGTGATGTGCTCAGCACCGCGAGCGCGCAAGAACTTGATGGACTCAATCAGGGTGCCACCGGTTGCCAGCATGGGGTCAAGCACGTAGACCTGGCGACCGGTGAGATCCTCGGGGAGACGCTCAGCATAGGTGACGATATCCAGGGTTTCCTCGTTGCGGGCCATACCCAGGAAGCCCACCTCAGCGGTAGGGATCAGGCGAGTCATACCCTCCAGCATGCCCAGACCGGCGCGCAGGATCGGCACAATCAGGGGGCGGGGGTTGGCAATGTGCGAGCCGACGGTGGTAGCAACCGGGGTTTCAACTTCGCGAGGCTCAACGCGAATCTCGCGGGTAGCCTCGTAGGCCAGCAGGGTGACGAGCTCGTCAACAAGCTGGCGGAAAATCGGGGAGGGGGTGTTCTT
Organism: Rothia sp. 11254D007BW; assembly: GCF_053548195.1. Classification (NCBI taxonomy): domain Bacteria; kingdom Bacillati; phylum Actinomycetota; class Actinomycetes; order Micrococcales; family Micrococcaceae; genus Rothia; species Rothia sp. 11254D007BW. Next base: position 2,147,896 of record NZ_JBPWPK010000001.1, on the reverse strand, counting down.
ATCGCGAAGAACGGTAATTTTGTGGTCAACCAGGGGGTGGTCCAGAACTTTAATACGCATAGTTAAAAGCTACCACTGGGCGCCAGTCCGTGAAGAGTTGGAGGGCAAACGAGTATCACACGGGTATCACCGCTTGACAGGTTTATGTCAGATTTTTGTCACGGGGCCGTTTTTGGGCATGAAAAAACCCGCTCCCTCTAGCTCTCACTAGGGGAAACGGGTTTTTATCGCTGGCGGTGACGGAGGGATTTGAACTCTAATACCCCACCTTGCCAGACCCCTAAAAACCGCTCTGACTAGGAATAATGATTACAAGGGTTTACACCAAATTCGCCTGTTTTCATGCACATTTACGTGGTATTTACGTGGCGCTTACGTGGCCCCACCACCCGCAGCCGGGGCCGTAGCAGCCCTATAAGCCGCGTCCATAGCAGCCGACACCGTGCCTATCTGAGACTCGAACAAGTCCGCGTACACATCAAGGGTCATAGCCGCCGACTCATGGCCCAACATTCTTTGAATCAGGTTCACCGGCGCACCCGAAGCCACCGCGAAAGACGCAGCAGAGTGCCTTAAATCGTGCGGGGTAATGTGCTTCTCGATACCCGCAGCGGCAACGGCCTTGATAAACCAACCGCTCTGAGACTGCGGGCGCTTTAACAGGCTGCCGTCTGGTTCGGTGAACACCGGCGCGGCCCCTATCTTGCCCCGGCACGCTGCCCGCAGGTGCTCGCTCATAAACGGCGGGAACGGAACCAGCCGCGCCTTACCGCTCTTAGGGGCACCCTCTTGGACTTTGTGCGGGGTCAGCTCGACCAGGTTGCGAGAGATACGCAGCACCCCGGCCATGAAATCAACATCTTGCACCTGTAGCCCCGTGGCTTCACCCCACCGTATGCCGGTATAGGCCAGGGTGTAAATGAGTTCAGGCCGACCGGACGCAGCGGCGAGCGCGGCTATCTGCTCATGGCTTAGGTAGACGTTGGAGCGCTTGGACTTTTTGGGGAGCTTCACGCCCCGGGCCGGGTTGGTGAGTAGGCGCTTGTCTTTCACCGCGTCATCTAGCACCCCGGCTAGAATCTCATGGCACCGTATGACCATAGACGCGCCTACGGCTTTACGTCCGCTGGTGGTGGTGCCGCGCTGTAGGTCTGCTATCCATGCTTCTACTTCTGTAGGGAGGATAGTTTTTATGGTGCGGTTGCCCCAGACGGGGGCGACGTGGTTGCGCCATGCAGCTTCTAGGGGCCGGTATGAAGAGGGCCTGAGACTGGTTTCTTTCTTGTGTAGCCATGCCGGGGCCAGCTGCCCGACTGTGGCGCGGGAATCTGAGGGGGTCACATACTCGTTGCGAGAAACGGCGACCTCAACGCCGCTGGCGTACTGGTCAGCTTCTGCCTTGGTTTTGAAGCCCCATTTTTGAGTCCACCGGCCTTTATCGTTCTTGAACTGAACGCGGTAGCGGGTGCGCTGGCGCTCGCTGCCTCCCCCTTTGACCAGGTATTTATACACCGAAGCCATGACTAGGACTTAACCCCGTAAATCGGCAAGACCCGCTCTGCTCGTTTAAGGGCAGGGGGCACGACATGATTTTCATATTCCCACCACTCCATTGCCCTATCGATAAACATATCTACCGTCTCGCCAGCCACAAGACTCCTAGTTTCTGCAAGATTTGAGTACATTCTGGAAAGAGCTTGCAGGTCTTCCCGGGTTGCATTCACATTAGGGGGCAACGTTGGGGAGTCCAGCAGTTCCCTTACATCTTGATTCAATCTTTCGTACTGCCATTGTTCGGTGTAAGCCTGTGACAAATCAGCAACTATCTGAGCAGCAGTCGTAATATCCGTTGCCGTCCCAGAGTTATAAATCATGTCTAGTTCACCCTGACTACCACCCAACAAGTAGGCAGGAAGCGGCACCGAATTACCCAGGGGCCTAATAAGTTCGGTGGGGTGATATGGGTTAGCTAGCAGGTTATTAAGCGGTAAGCCCAGGGCGCTCGCTAGCGTCACCATCTCATGGATAGGGTAAGACTTTTTTGCCGCCGTCTCGATATTAGCGATAGAGCTACGGGGAATCTTGAACCCTGCTTTTTCTGTACGGTCTGAGAGCTGCTGGGCACTAATGCCTAGCCTGTCCCGGTACTCCCGGACGTTGCGGCCAATAGTTTCCGTGTACTCGTTACGCCACTGTTCTTGTGCCGTTTTTGCGGTCTTTTCTTCCATATGTCCAGAATAGGGCAATTTCGTCTTGTTTTTGCCCATGTTTAAGGTATATCCTTGTTTTGGAACAAGATTACCCAAATCTGGACACTTGGAGGTGTTGAAACCTTGACTCCCACAGTCACCGAACCCCTTAAGCCGTCTTTCACTATCAAGACGCTAGCCCAGCGCTATGACTTAACCCCTGACGCGGTACGCGCCCAACTACAAGCCGGGGTAGACCTGCCCCCATCTATCCGTATTGGCCGCAATATCCGTTTTTTGCTCGAAGATGTAGAGCGCTGGGAGCGGGAACAGGTAGAGAAAGAAACCGCCCGCCGTGCCGCAGCAGCCCAGCAGACGGCCACCGCTTAAAAGAATTGCCCCGACCACTCACAGAGCAGCCGGGGCCAGAAGAAAAAAGACCGCGCACCAGCCGACCAAAGCGAGCGCGGTAATCAAACCATCAACCAAGGAGGAACACCCCCCATGACTGACACCAACCAGCTTACCATCACCCACCCCGACCTACCCGGCGCGATATTCCAGCCCCGCCCCGACACAGACGGGCACAGTGTCGCCTACTGGGGTGCTCACCTCTTCATGGGAGGCGCTACCGTCTGTGAAACCATCATCGGCACCCACGGGGAAGAACCGCGCTACATCGTAGACACACCAGAGGTAGGGGACGGAATGACCATCGACCAGCTTCATGAGTTCGTAGCCACCATCAACGCCTACTACGCTGCCGTGACCCACGACCGCGCCCACCATGCCGAAACCTCGCAGAAGAAAGGAGCCTAGCCCGTGACCGTCCATGAGCTGACCCCAGAAGATTTGAACCAACTACGCACCAGCCCCACCCCGGCGCAGGGTGTGACCTTGCTGCACTACTTCCACAGACACCAGCCCACGGCCCCGGCCCTGTGTGGCACCATGCCAGACGGCGGGAGCTGGGAGCACCATTACCGGCCCGGCACCACCGCTTATACCGCAGTCGGGAAACTGGCCCCGCAGTTTGAGCTATGCCCGGCCTGTCAGGTGCGTTATTCCTACCTGCCAGCCTCTAAGCCTGTGGGAGGTGGTGCCCAGTGACCGCCGCAGCTCTTGCCCTTGCTGCCCTGCCAGATGTTGCAGAGCCAGCACCGAACCGCAGGGAGCGCCGCAGCAAAAGGCCCACCCGCAGGGCAGACCCCGCCCGGTTCTACTCCCCCGACCAGCTGCACGAACTCACCGGAATACCCAAGGGCACCCTAGCCCAGTGGCGACACCGAAAGTTTATGTTCGACTACCACCGCATAGGAGGCCATGTTCTCTACGACCGGGAGCATGTGGAGCAGGTTCTAGCCCAGCACACCATCACCGCTAACGCCGATTACTAGAGAGGAACCTCGGCCTATGACGATTACCCCAGACTCACCCCCGAAGCCTGTAGCGCCGGACGCTCTGACCCTATGGCGAGCGCGGGTACAGGTAGCCATTCTGGAAGACCTGACCAGCACCGGCACCTGTGTAGCTGACAACCTGCACCGTGTAGGGGAACCAACCAATTCCCGACTTTGGGGCGGTGCTTTTGCTGACCCTGTGGTTCGCCCTCTTATGCGCCATGCCGGTTACACCCGCTCTACCCGCAGACAGCGCCACGGCGGGCCGGTAGGGGTCTGGGCACTCCTCCCAGGTATGGAGCAAGAGGCCCACAACCGCCTAGCCGCTGCCCGCGTTATCCTCGACCATCTCGAAGCTCTGCAAGGGGACGGGGACGCGCTGCCTATCTCGCCAGCACCCCGAACCCTGCCCACCCATCTCACCCGAAAGGACAACCAATAATGACCACCACCGCAAACCAGACCCGCCAGCACATCACCAACCTACTTGCCGCAGGCGAACCACTGACCGAAGCCCAGACCAAGGAAGCGCCCTACTGTGCAGGCATGAACGCCGCAGACTACATAGTTCGCCACTACGCCGCAGCCCTGGAAAACATCGAAGCGATAACGCCCAGCCCTGCCCGCGCCGCCCAGCTCCTACAGGCATACACCACCGTATTCCTGAACCGGGAACCGTGGACTAACTACACCAACGCCGCCACCGTTAGCCGTCTGAACCTGCCAGCAGCTGACCTTGCAGACCTCGAACGTGCCGGGGTTATCGAAGCTGCCCCGACCAAGACCGGCGACACTGATTACTACCTAGCGGTCTATGCCCAGTTGGACGAACCCGAAGCCAGCAACTAATTAAGGAGAACCCCCAAATGACCACCGCAGCCACGACCCCCGATAACCTCGACAGCCTGACCGCGCTCGCAGACCTTGAAGAAACCGTATACGGCTACGGGCTAGACCTGGAACCAGTAGCCCCCGGCGAATGGTTCACCAAGCGCCACAAGACCGAACCCGATAACGGGCAAGCTCTACGCTTCAACGCCCTTATGCTGCACCGCGACCTACTCGAAGCCGAAACCGCCACAGAGTCCCGCCCTATCGCAGCCGATACCCGGGAGTTCTACGACCGATACAAGACCGCCCCCAATGATGTGCCCCGCTACCTGCTGCACCATATCGACTACGACAAGGCCACCGGGGGCGCGTCCGTTGTCCTGGGAGTCACCAAAGATATGACCCTCGATACTCAGGGGGTTAAGGCGCTACTAGGCTACCTGCACCAGGTCACAGACGAGCTAGAAGCGCAGCGCAGCAGCGAGCGCCCCCGCAATATCGCCTTGCACCTGCTGGAAGCTGCCGACCGTATCGAAGAGTACGCCGTCAAAACAGACTCAGAGAACTGGGCAAATGTTGCCGGGCACCTGTTCGCCCAGTACCTCGTTATCTTCTCAGCCCGGGAGTATCAGAGCGACTTCACCCCTATTGAGTACCTGGAGGACGCGCTGTTATCTGAGGACGATTACAAGGCATTAGAGGACGCTGGCCTTATCTGCCCGATGGAAGACGCTGCAACCGGCAATCTCTCGTCATACCACCTGACCCTGTTCGCCGGGGAGGAATAACCGCCCCCACCATAAGCACGGGTGCAGGTAAGGCACCCCGGCCCCCTGCACTCGATACCCGGGGCGCTTGACCGGCCACACCAGCCAGCGAGCGCCCCACCCCGGGGAACACGAACACACCCTTGGAAACAAATAGAGCAGCAGCCCACCCGTTCGAGCGCCACCAAAAGACACCAGCGGGCCAGCAGAAAGGAAACTAGCCCATGAATCAACCGAATGAGTAACCAGGAAAGAGAGGTGTAAGGGTGTTCAGAAAAGAGATAGCAGAACTGACAGATGGTGAAATGGAAAACAACCCGTTTTGCCGTGTCAGTGCAGCTATGAGGGTATACGACCTTAGCCCAAGCGAAAAGTTAGTGCTCGGGGTTATTGTGGGCATAGCAGGGCCTAAGTATGGGTACACCTGTTGGGCTTCTCAGAGCGTACTAGCGAAAGAGGCAGGGGTAAGCCTTCCGACCACGAAGCGGGCTATTAAAGTTCTGCTGGCTCGCAAGCTTATTAGCTATACGAGAGTACACCCCGCGCCGCCAGGTTCGAAGACCCCGCCTAAGACTGAATCTCGAAAGCTGTACCCCAACTTTGTCCAGCTGCAACTACAGTGTGACCCTGAGTTTGCTGCAATGGTTGTTGAAGAGTGCAGGCGTGACACTATCCATCAGGGAAAGGTTAAAGCGGCTCTATCAAATCGGGTGCGTTATCGTGAGCCTGTGGAGCAGCCGCCCGCCCAGGTGTGGGAGGAACCGGCCCAGCAGGTAGAACCAGCGGGCGACCTGCCAGACCTCGAAGAAACCACCTCGGAACAGCTACCCCCGTTGTCTCTAGCTGACACCTCGAAGCCGGTAGAGTCTGTTGCTCTGGTCAGTGGTAGCCAGCAGAATAACGAGAAGTCTCACCCGTGGTTTGAGTCTGAGGACTTAGAGGACGAGCGGGCTAGGCAGTTAGCGGCCCTGGCTCGTTATGAGGAATCGGCCTAGCGTGGTTGAGTAGGGCACCCCTTGAACGTGTTTCAGGGGGTGCTTTTCTATGCCCTGTTAAGTCCTGCCCCGCCGTAGGTTTAGGTTAGGCGCTCGCACCTGTGCAACCCCCTCGCAGGGGCGCGACCCTCGCAATATGCGACCCCTCGCAGGAAGTAAATAGCCTAGTCAGTTGGGGGAACATGACACCTGTGTCAGGTGACAAATTGTCGCCCCCTGACAACAGTGTCACGCCGCTACGTCATTTTGACGTATACGTCACCCCTGACGTACGTCAAACCGTGCAAAAGTATCATTCTGATACCAGCTAGACAGCCCCAAATTATGCAAAAGTATCAATTTGATACCTCGCAAAAGTATCAATCTGACACCACCCACTCCCGCAAAAGTATCAATTTGATACCTCAGCTGGTATCAGAATGAGCTACTAAAGAGGAAGTTAAAAAGGTTCTTTAAAAAGGGAATTAGAAAAAGGAAGACCCCCGCCTCTGCCGTGCCGTTGCCGTCCTGCCCCGCGTCTCTCCGAACGCTCCGGACGGTACTTGACCGGCGCAGGGGGCGGGGGTCTAAGGGGGAGGGGGGCCAGAAATTGCACCCGGTGCAAAATCTGCACCTGCAAGAATTGCACCCCCACCACAGCAGCTACCACAACCACCGGCCAGCACCAGCGCCACCACTCCCCCAACGAAAGGGCCTAAGACGATGAAGAGCGCCACCAGCCCCACACCTACCGGCCAGCACCGCACGCCCCGGCTTATGGAACGCACAGACACCTGCCCACAGCTACCCCGGCCCCTCGACCAGCCACCAGCCCCCAAAGCCACCGCAACGAGCAGAGCAGACCCCCACCATAGGCGAGCGCTCGCAGACACACCACCAGCACCTAGCCACCGCACCGCCCTTAACGCTAGGCTTAACCCACACCAGCAGACCAACAGCAAAAGGAGCGCCCCCATCATGACCGCAACCGCTCACGAAACCGAAGCCACCGCCCAGGACTTCCAAGACGCGCTAGAAACCGTCCTCGACCGTCTAGAGGGTGTAAACGCTATCCTGGCTACTCAGTAACGCACCCGCCCGCCCCCTATGCGATATGTGGCCCTATCTGAAGCCCTAGCAGTACACGCCCACCTAGCACCGGGCCAGCACCTCAAACCCGGCGGGGAGCACCTGCTAGAAAGCGCCCTAGCCCGCCCTGCCACCAGCTACGCAGGCCACGAACTTTACCCCGGTATCTTCAACAAGGCCGCAGCCCTCCTAGAGGCGCTGGTACAGAATCACCCTTTTACGGACGGCAACAAGCGCACCGCCTACACCTGCACCGTCCTTTTCATGTACCTGAACGGCTGGGATATTCTCCCTCTAGAGGTGCTTGAAGATAATGAGCAAGCACAGTTTGTTGTTCAGGTAGCAGAGCACTCACTGACCTTTGAGCAGATAGCCCAGCAGCTCGAAGAATGGGCAATACCCCACAGCTCATAGCCCTAGCCCAGCCGGTGCCATGACCGGAACACAATTCCGCCCACCCCTGTTAATCTGGGAACCATGAGCACCACCAGCCAGCAGACCCCACCGGCCCCGGCTCTGACCGATACCGAACTAACCCACCTCTCTACCGCCCTGACCGGCTACACCACCAGCGCCCACCCCGCCTACCGCGCCGCAGCTGCCCGCACCGCCCTAGACGCTCTAGCTTCAATCAAGGCCCACATCTGGGAGTCAGCAGCAGCCCACCTAGAATGTACCGGCGATTTGCTGGCCGCGTCCGTCCTATGGCGCTCACAGCCCTACTACGCACCCCACACCCGCCACGCACCCGCCACCCTAGAACAGGTGAGAACCGTGTTAGCCCACCACCAGCCAGCACCGGCCCCGCAGCAGGATAAGACCGCCACCCTACGCGCTGCCCTCGACACCCTCACCAACACGCCCCTAGAGTCCATTACCGCCGCTATCCAACTGACCGATAGTGACCGCGCCGCGCTCGCCGCCCTTGCAACTGCCCGCCTTGATACTTGCCCGGTCTGTGCTGACCTCGTAGCAGAGGATAGCCCGGCCCCGTTCTGCTCCATCTTCTGCCAGCAGCAACACGGCGACACCAGCGCCTAGCCGCACCCTATCCCGGGTGCCCCTGGGGGGACTTTTTACCCGTTCGAGTAAAAAGTAAGCCCTACCCCGGGGGGTGCCCCCACCCCCACCCGTCACCCCCTACGGGTATAGTGACTTTCTCTCACGGGTGCTCTTACCGCGTCTCACAGTCTCACGTCACCAGCCCTAGCGCCCCTGCCTATGAGCCAGAATTAACCCCCACAGCCCCGAACACAGCACCTACGGGGAATGAGTCACCCCACCCTATTCCAGCCCCGCAGAAGAGCACACAGCACCGGGAGCCAGAGGCCAGGTCATGGGCAACTACCAAGAAAATCTCGGTGGTTGCTTCGTCCGGGAAGACCCGCGAAGTGACAGCCCTGCATCGGGAACAGGGAGCACCGGCCCAGCGCCACAGCACTCACCTACCCGGCCAAGCAAAACCTCGAAACCGGCAACTAATCGGTTTTGAACCCTGACACCAGGGGGCAGGGGGTAGCCCCCCAAACCGGCAACAGGTCTTACCGCCCGTACATAGCAAGCCGCGGCGTGTACGGGTTACAAGCCCACCAGCAAAAAGGGGGTGACTCAAAGCCACCCCCTCACCGCACCTAGTCACACCCATATTCCCGGCGCTGGGAAAAAGGAACCACCCTACACCCCAGAGGACAAACAAGGGACGAGAGACATACGCCCCCCATCTTGCCTAGTTGCGCCGATAATGGCGGCACCGCCAACAAGGGCATGCAGATTGTGCATACACCTAAGACACACCCGCACCTGCCCATAGAACAGGCAAGGGTATAAGCTCCACTGACCCCCTTTTCACGCCCCCGCACGCTCAGGGCAACCCATGAGGGAAGTACGAGAACCGTACACCAGACAGCCACAGCCAGCCCCACACCAAGCCCACGACCTAACCAGCACCCCCCAGCACCCCCAGGGGGGGCGGTAAAATCTCTAGCACCGCAGCCCACGGACACTACCCGGGGCGCTCCTATCCTCTCCCCCCGCACCCTGAAAAACATTCGACCAAGTTCGCATATTTATGAGGTCTATACAGGCGAACCCAATAAATCACTGACCAAACACCCGCCACCCACACCGCCCAGTAACCCGCGCCTTGACCTCATGGACACCCATCACCCCAAGGGGGCACCCCACAAGCGAGCGCACCCCAAGCCGACACCACCACCGGCCACCAGCTACCCCGCACCTCTCACCACCGCGACAAGACCACCAGTCCACCGCCACTCACAGCAACCACCAAGATTTTCTTGGTTCTTGCCCACACCCGCCGCCGTCCGCCGCCCTCGTATGCCCAGCAGCACCAGCCCACCGCCTACACGCCGCCCCTAGCGTCCCCACCTCGCACACCGTGCCCGCGCTCGCCGACTCCCTCCCAGCCCTCGGCCAGCACCTCGAAACCCGGCCCGCAACGTCACGCAGCAGCCACGCAAACTAGCCCCCGCGCCGGTACGTTGCTCAACAAATTTACGTGGTATTTACGTGGCGGAGCCTTTTTTGGGCACGAAAAAACCCGCCTCCTCTAGCTCTCACTAGGGGAAACGGGTTTTTATCGTTGGCGGTGACGGAGGGATTTGAACCCTCGGTACGGGGTTACCGTACACAACATTTCGAGTGTTGCACCTTCGGCCGCTCGGACACGTCACCAAACTCTGGAAATTTTACCCTAGATACCCCGGTCACTCAACTCAATGGGACTTGCGGGCGGGGTTCTAGCCCTGGATATACCCGTCGATAGTGAGCATGGCGAGCTCGGCTCCCTCTTCGGGGGTGCGTTCTGCGCCGTGGCGGGTTTCGTCCATGGAGAGCATGAAAACAGCACCAAAGATAATGAGGGAAACCCCCTCAATGGAGCGGTCTGTACGCACGGTGTAGCGGGTAGCCAGACGGCTAATGAGCTCGCGGATAAAGCGCATAATATCGGCACGGATCAGGTCGGTGGTGGGCGACCAGTCCGCACCGGCCCGCCAGAGTTCAGAGACCCACAGGCGGGCGAAGCCGGGGTGCTCGCTCAGATAGATAATGGCGGCGTGCAGGGCACTCCGCAGGGCTTCTCGCGGGTCGTCATGCTTACTGGCGACCGTGGTCATCTCGGCCAGCAGCAGCTTGGCACCGTACTGCAGGAGCTGGTCGATCATGGTCTTCTTCGACCCAAAGTTGTAGTAGACCGTGCCCTTTGAGACTCCGGCGCGTTCAGCAATATCTTCTACGGTAGTCGCGGTGGGGCCGCCTTCGCTCATGATGTCCATGGCGGCTTCAAAGAGTTTGAGCTGGGTCTTATTTGTGCGTCCGGGGCGGCGTGTGCTCGCCTCAACCACCGGTGTTTGGTGCGCATAGACGACCGTTTCTACCTGTTGCGTGGTCACACCTTCCCCTTACCGTATTTGAAAAAATAATGTTTCTTTTTCAAAGATACATGATGGCGGGGCAGGGTTGCAGGTTTCTATCACTCGTGTGAAGAGCTATTTTCTCTCTACCGATGTTTTCTAAAGAAAGTAGTCAGCAGCTCGGCGCATTCGCTCTCAAGCACGCCGGGGTAGACCTCTACCCAGTGGTTGACTTTGCGGTCGCGCAGCACGTCGTAGACGCTCCCGGCAGCTCCTGTTTTTTCTTCCCAGGCCCCCATCACCACGGTGGGCAGGCGGGCCAGCAGGATAGCCCCGGCGCACATGAGGCAGGGTTCGAGGGTAACAACCAGGGTGCAGCCCTCTAGCCGCCAGCTCCCCAGGTGTTCTGCGGCCTGCCGAATCGCGATGACTTCGGCATGGGCGGTGGGGTCGGCATCGGCTTCGCGCCGGTTGTAGCCGCGCCCGATCACCTGCCCGGCGGCGTCCACAACCACCGCCCCGATGGGCACATCATCACTGGCTAGGGCCAGCTGTGCCTGGTCAATGGCCTGGCGCATGAGGGCTTCGTGCTGCGGGTTGCGCGGACGCGTGGGCAGGGCGGATCGGGGCATGGTTCCTTCGGCGCGTGCTTAGTTGGTGAGGGCCAGGGCGTAGGGCAGGACGGCGGTCGCACCGGCTGCCCGCAAGGTACGGGCGGTGACGGTGGTTGACCAGCGAGAGTCAATTCTATCGGTGACGATGAGAACCGGGCCCGGGTTGGTCGCCAGATAGTTGGCCGCCGCCGGTGGTAGGCGGTAGGCGTTCAGTACCCCGGCACAGCGGAAGACGCTGTTGCCGCCGAAGTGGGCGGGGGCGTCCGCCAGTTCAAAGTCGCCCAGGTCGGCCAGGCGTCCGGCTGCGGCGATACCGCGGGCCAGCGAGGATGCCAGCTGTGGACGCACCGGCGAGGGTAGCCCAATAACGGCAACTGGGCGATCTTCCCAGCCCCATTCAGCCAGCACCTGCAGGCTGGCTCGGCCCAGGTCGGCGGGGACGGGACCGTCCGCAGCCTGCCCGTCGGGGCCGGGGGCAAAAATCTCGCGCAGGCGGTTCCCCCAGCCCAGGTCGGTCAGGCGGGCTAGTGCCCGGCCCTCACTAGCGCGTTCAGTCTCGGCGATCTTGCCGCGCAGGGGCTTGCCGGTGACTTCATGTACCGCCTGGGGAACCAGGCGGTCAAGGCCGGTGGGCCACATGCCGCGCGGCTCAATGAGTACGCCCACGCGGGCCAGGGCCGCCCCTGCCTGCTCAGTCAGAGCCGGGTTAAAGCCGGTGGGGTACCAGGGGCCAGCGCACACGTCGCAGATGCCGCAGGGGCGGGCTGTGGTGTCGTCTAGTTCGCTGGCGAGGAAGACCATGCGGCAGGTGTCGGTATGCTGGTAGGCCAGCATGGCGTCCTGTTCCCGCTGACGGGCCTGGCGCACTCGGGCGTAGCGCGGGGCGTCATAGTGCCAAGGATTACCGGTGGCTACCCAGCCGCGGGAGCCGCGTTCTACAGCCCCTTCCACCGCTAAGACCTTAAGGAGCAGGTCAAGAGAAGAGCGCTTAACATCGACTCGGGTTTCGAGGGCGGGCACGCTCAGTTCTGTGCCCGCGGCGGTTGCCTCGGTCAGCGCTGCCAGCACGGCACCTGTGTTTTCTTCGGTCGGCATGGAGGCGGTGGCGAAGTAGTCCCAGATTTCCCTGTCTTCACTGCCGGGTAGCAGGAGCACATCAGCCTTGATAGCGCCACGACCGGCTCGGCCCACCTGCTGGTAGTAGGCTACAGCGCTGGAGGGCGCCCCAAGGTGCACCACAAACCCCAGGTCAGGCTTATCAAAGCCCATCCCCAGGGCACTGGTAGCGACCAGGGCTTTGACCCGGTTTTCTTTCAGGGCACTTTCGGCCTCGCGCCGTTCGTCGGGGTCGGTTTTACCGGTATAGGCCAGCACTTCGTAGCCGGCGGCTCGCAGGGCTGTAGCGGTATCTTCAGCTGCCGAGACGGTCAGGGTGTAGACAATGCCAGAGCCCGGCAGGCTGCCAAGGTGGGTGGCCAGCCAGCCCAGGCGGTCGCTGGCGGTAGGCAGGGTAAGGACGCCCAGGCGTAACGAGTCGCGGGACAGCGGACCCCGCAGAATAAAGACGTCGTCAGCGGAGCCCGCGCTACCCTGCTGCCGGGTGCCGAGCTGCTCAGCGACGTCCTGCACCACCCGCTCATTAGCGGTTGCGGTGGTAGCCAGCACGGGGACGTCGGCGGGCAGGGCTGCGATTAGGTCGCGGATACGGCGGTAGTCGGGGCGGAAGTCGTGCCCCCAGTCAGAGATGCAGTGGGCCTCGTCGATGACCAGCAGGCCGCAGGTACGCACCAGCTCGGGCAGCCAGTCTGAGCGGAAGGAGGGGTTATTGAGCCGTTCAGGGCCCACCAGCAGCACATCGAGTTCACCGGCAGCGAGCTGGGCGCGCACGGCGTCCCACTCGGTCACGTTCGACGAGTTGACCATAGCTGCCCGCACCCCGGCGCGGGCAGCAGCCTCTACCTGGTCGCGCATGAGAGCCAGCAGGGGCGAAACGATAAGGGCAGGGCCACTCCCCCGCCTGCGCAGAAGCAGAGCGGAGAGGAAGTAGACCGCTGACTTACCCCAGCCGGTTCGCTGAATCACCAGGGCCCGGCGGCGCTGCTGCACCAGGGCCTCAATGGCCTCGAACTGGCCGGGGTGGAAGGCGGCCGCGGGGTTACCGGTCAAGCGGGCAAGAAGCTCGGTGGCCTCGGCTCGCAAGCTCCCGGGCGAAAGGACGCCGCCCGCCACCGGGTCTGGCTGTTGGGGCAGGGGCACTAGCGCTGGCCCCGGTCAGCACCCAGGTAGGCCTGCTGCAGCTTCCACTGCTGGTAGGCCTTAATCTGACGCATGTAGGTTGAGACGGGGTTCTTCCAGACGAAGACCAAAAAGACGATAGCTAGCACGCCAGCGAGCAGGTCTACCAGCATGGTCCAGTGGAAGACCAGAAGCAGGGTCAGCGCACCCATGAGCAGGGTCAGAATCTGGATGCTCGCCACAACGGTCAGAACGATACGGGCCCAGTTATGACCCTTGTTCATCATGATGGTGAAGAAGACGAGCAGGGCTGACCAGATAAGACCAAAGACCAGACCCATAATGAGGCCGGCAGTAGCGAAACCTGCATCTGCGCTCGCAGTTATCTCAGCCTCCGCCGCAGCGAAGTCTTCTTCGGTCATTATCCCGCTGAAGAGGGAGAGGATGCTGTTGCTCGTTGCCTGCTGAATCTCCTGGTAGAAGATAGTGCTCAGAATAGACCCCAGAACGCCCAGGCCAATCATCACGTACATGATGAGGCTGGCGGTTTTGAGGGCCTGCGGGCGCTCAGGGGCATCCATGTGGGCGGGGAGGCCCTGCCCGTAAGCCTGGGCGTAGCCGGCGTAGGCGCCCTGCTCGGTGTAGTAGCCGGGCTGGGTTGCCGAATAGGCCGGGGGCTGGGCCTGGTTGGGGTAGGTGGGGGGCTGCTGGGGCTGGTAGTTACCGGTGGTGTTGTCGTTGCCGGGGTACTGGCTCACGGGGTCCTCCTGGTCAGTGGGTGGCCGATGCTTATTTTAAGCCTACCGGCCAATAGCCCCGCTCACCAGGGTTTACGCGATTTCGAAGATGCCGCGGGCCCGGTCTTTTTTGACGGCTGAAGCGGGGAAGATACGGCCGCTCATCGAAATGTAGACGCCGGGTTCGAGCAGGTTGAGGGCGGCGACGGCTGCACCCAGGTTGAAGCTGGCGTCGGACTTTCGCATAGACGCCGGCTGCATGGCCCCGGTGAGCACAACTACCTTGTTGCCGAGGGTGGCGTTGGCTTCGAGGTAGCGGGCGGTTTCGGGCATGGTGTCGGTGCCGTGGGTGATGATGACATGGTCGTTCTGCACGGCGTCGAGGGCCTCGGTCAGCACGGCGCGGTCAGCATCAACCATATCGAGGCTGTCGAGCTTGAGCACGCTTTGAACCTCAAAAGCGGTATCGGTAAGCACGTAGCTGAGCAGCTCGGGTACTGAGGGTTCACCGATTTCGAGTTCACCGGCTACGGAGTAGACCTTGTCAAAGGTGCCGCCGGTGGTCAGGATGGTCACGGTTTCTGCGTTGTTGATGGGCATGGCTTCCTTGAGGGTTGGGGGGGTCTTGTTTCTAAGTCTAGTGGAGGGCCAAGCGGACGCCCGCGGCTGGCTCAGTGGGCGAAACGGTAGCTCAGCACCCCCGCAACTTTCACCAATAGCGAACAGGGTCGTGCGAGGGTTCGGTAAACACCAGGAAAAGTAAGGTGGGCCACAAAATTTTACCCCGAAAACGTCAAGTCTATACAACCTTAAAGTCGTCACCCGGTTATCGACATCGACCACATTTTCGCCGCAAATTATGTCTTTGATCTGCCCTCTGAAATCCAGCCCCACGCCCTAGTTTTTACCGCTCAAGGCGTACAAGCTTTCTGCTCATTGAGGGCGTCCTTCTGACAGCCAAAGCCCACTGTACGCCTATCAAGTTCGCGAGGGACGTTGCAGAGCTTCTGCGCCAGGTCCGCCAGGGCGATAACGCGGTGAACCCGCTACCCCCCTCCAAGTACCGTAATCCGCTCTATGAGGGTGCTGATGTGGTTTTTCTGGCTGACTGCCAGCCTTATGCCCTCAAAGCCTTCTCAGAGCCCCTGAGAGCCTTTCTAGCGACTGAAGACCCCCAGAGCCACCTAGCGCGTCCTACGCCGATTTGGGGCGAGTTAGAGGCAGGTCAACGTAACGAGACGATTTTTCAGACCATTCGGCGTACTGCCTACCGTGGCGGGGGCTTTGAAGCCCAAGCCTATGAGCTGCACGAACGGCGCAATCCGCCGTTAACCTTGTCTGAGGTCGCTGGAATCGTAAGGAGTGTTCAGAAGTTCATGCGTGAGAAGTACACCCCGAAAACAGGTTCCCAGGGGCGGGAGCCTATGCCTGATGCCTTGCGTGAGTTTATGGCTGAGATTGGGCGTAAGGGTGGCAGCCGAAAGACCGAGGCACAGAGCTATGCGCTAGCTAAAGGTGCGAATGCTTCTAGGGCTGTTCATAGCGCCCAGAGTATTGGGCGCAAGACACAAATTCAGGCTTTAAAAGAGGCCGAATACACACAGAAGCAGATTGCAGAAAAATTAAATTTAAACGTTAGAACAGTGCAGCAAGCCTGGAACTAAGCCTAGGGCGACACTTACGGAGCTTAATCAGGGTATTACGGTTCCGTCCGTCTGCCACGAGACTACCCTCACTCTGGTCCAGCCCTGCCAATCTGAAAAAGCCTCTTGACAACCTCTAGGAGCCGAGAGAATACTATGACTAAAGTCACACATAGCTCACTCTTAACTCCCCTCGGAGGCCCCCTATGAAAGCTCCCTACCGTGGTCTTGCTACCACTCTATGCATCGCTATCTCCGCGACCTTGTTTGCTGGGACGGCTGTCACACCGGTTTATGCCAACCCGACCAAAGAGTTTATTTAGTGAAAAATAAGAATCTAACTTCCACTGTCGTTACCGTACTTGTCCTTGCTGTGCTTCCTCTTCCTCTAGCGTTGGCATTGACTGGCGTTGAAGGTATTTTGCACGGCTCTGCCGCTGCATTGAAAGAGTTTCTCGTAAGTTATTTATTCGGGTTGTTTACATTGCTTGTTGGGTTGGGCTGGTTCCTCTGGAATAGCCGTGACTCTAAGCAACAGAAAAAGTAACCGGATGACTTTATAAAGAACCGCATACCAACTCTTCAGAGTGGTATGCGGTTCTTTACTTTTAATGACCTGCCGTCATAGCTAGTGAAAACGACAGCGACGAGATAGTTACCCCCAAAGCACTCTTGCTAACCCCGTCAAGGTCTACGTGCTTATACACCTACCCAGTGCAGATATTCAGTCAGGCAGATATTCAGTCAGGCACCTGGGCTTCAACGCTGCCACCTCAACCCGCAGCTTCCTGGTCACCCTGGCCAACCCCATCAAGGTTGGTGAAACCCAGCTGGTCGCAAACCTCAACTTCGGTGATGGCCTCACCTCAGAGGGCCGCCTGCGCAACTACATCACCGTCACCCAGGTAGGCCGCATCGCCGGGGATACCTCAACCGGCAACGACCAGAACCGTGACTCCCGCGAGATTACCCTGACCGACACCGGCCGCAAGGCTACCGGCATTTTCTAAGCCGCCCAGACCCAAGCTCCGGTTGCCCGGCTAGTTGCGCCCCGATGTCCTTGCCTTCGATACGGCAGGACGCCGGGGCGCAGCCTTTCACAGGCAGCTGCCATGTCAGTAGCATGGGATGGTAACAACACCTCACTGAAAGGCTGATCATGCCCGAAACTTCCGCTCTTCATCTGCGCTTTCCCATCGTGGGAGCCCAGTGGCTCTCGGCTAATATCGCCGCCCCTAACCTGGTTATTCTGGACGCCTCAGTGGGCGAGTTCGCCGGGGCAAGCACGGGCATTCCGGGAGCCCGCCGCTTCGATATTGACGGACAGTTCAGCGCACCCGAAGGGGTACACACCATGCTGGAGGCCGCGGACTTTGAAGCTCAGGTACGCGCTCTGGGTATCAGCAAGGACGCCGCCATCGTGGTCTATGACCGCCAGGGCATGTTTTCTGCCGCTCGCGGCTGGTTTATGTTTGTGGCTATGGGGCACGACAACGTGGCCGTCCTTGACGGCGGCCTACCCGCTTGGGAGGCAGCTGGGTTCAGCCAACTCCCTCTCAACGAGGGGCCTTTTACTCCCGGTTCATTCGTGGCAGAAGACCGCGGGCTCTTTGTGGACGCCCTGACCACCAAGGCCTTAGCTGAACGCCCGGACGCCGCCGTCATTGACGCCCGTAGCGCCGAACGCTTTGCCGGTACTGCCCCCGAGCCCCGTCCGGGTCTTCGGGCTGGCCATATTCCCGGCTCAGTCAATCTGCCCTTCACGTCTCTGCTCGATGAACAGGGGCGCTTCCGCGCCCCCGAAGAGGTGAAGGCTGCCGTTGACGCCGTCGCCGGGGATGCTGAGACCCTCATCTTCTCGTGCGGGTCTGGCGTCACTGCCTGTATCGACGCCCTGGCCGCCTACGTTTCGGGCTATACCGAGCTCGCTGTCTACGACGGTTCCTGGACTGAATGGGGCGCAGAGGACCCCGCCGGTCTGCGCCCCGTTGAACGCTAACCGCATGGTCAACTGAATCCAACACTGAAAGCTGCCCGGGAGATCCTGTGTCAGGACCTCCCGGGCAGCTTGTGCAGAGGAGAGGGATTTGAGGTTACTGACCGAAGTTTTCAGTCCAGTAGTCGTTGGCGCCGGTGATGTTGCCGTCCTCGTCGTAGAGGTAGAAACCCTTGCGGTCGGCAACGCCACTGAAGCCAGCGTCGAGAGCTTCCTTGAGCTTGGCACCGAACTCGCGCACGGTCTCATCGTCACTCGCTGAGGCAATATGGGAGGCGACGTTGAAGCCTACAGTATCGTAGGCGGCGAAGGGACCGGACTTGGTACCGGTGGCGATGGTCCATGCCTTATCGATTTCCTCGGGGGTGCCTACGCCATTGACGTAGAGCTTCGCACCGGCGTCGAGCCAGGGAATGAGCAGGGAGTTCAGCAGGTAACCGGGCTGTTCCTTGCGGACGTGGACGGGAACCATGCCGGTTTCTTCGGCGTAGCGGATGGCGTCCTTGATGTTCTCTTCATCGGTCTTGGCGGTGCCCATAATCTCTGCGGTGTTGCGGATCCAGACGCGGTTGGCGTAGTGGATAGCCAGGAAGCGGTCGGTGTGGCCGCTGGCGTCTGCAAAATCAGAGGGCAGCAGGGACGAGGTGTTGGTAGCGAGCAGGGTGCGCTCATCAGCCAGCTCCCCTACCTTAGCCCAGGTTTCGCGCTTGAGGTCGAGGTTTTCAGGTACAGCCTCGATGACGATATCGACGTCGCCGACCGCTTCTTTGAGGTCACTGGTGGGTACAATGCGGGCGATGGCTTCGTCGAACTTTTCGGGGGTGTAGTCGGGAAGATCCTGTTCGTAGCCCTGACGAATCCAGGCCCAGCGGTCGGTTAGTTTTTCGAGGGCTTCGGGGAAGGCATCGTAAGCAAATACCTTCTTGCCGTGCCAGGCTGCCTGCATGATGATTTGTGAGCCCAGGACGCCGGTACCCAGAACAGCTACGGTCTTGAATTCGCGTGACATGGTCATCTTCTCCTTCGAAGTTGCATTTCATTGATGTAATAAATAATACGTCTACTTATTCCGGAAGGGAAGCTTTACAGGGAAAATATTAAGAAGTATGTCAGGCGCCTTACTGCATGACCTGTAGCAAAAAGAACCCCGCCTGACCTGTTTCACCAAGTCAAGCGGGGTTTTCTTGTGCGCCCTGTGGGGCTCGAACCCACGACCCACGGATTAAAAGACCCAAGCTACAGATACACCGTTGCCACAACCTTCATCGTCCAAAAAATCTTAAGCGCCTTTTTCGAGAACACCGACAGGGAGGCAAACTGACGATGAACACCACTCTCTCCAACCTCGAAGCACTACTTACCTTCAAAAACCATCTATGCCTTGAACTCATGGCCGCCCTCGCACCGGCTCTGTTGCAAAGATTGGCGGCAGTCAGAGGTAGGCTGTCGCTCTGCGCCGATCAGGCGGCTGCTGCGAAATGGTGGTTGAGCATGCCCATGGCCTCCGTCAGCGCCGAGGGCCCAATGCCAAAAGCTCTCTCCACAAGGCGCACCTCGCCCCTGATGCCGGGCTGCAGGCACCAGGGGCGAGCCTGTCCTTTGCGCAGGGCTCGCATGACTTCGAATCCCTTGATCGTGGCATAGGCCGTGGGGATCGATTTGAAACCGCGCACCGGCTTGATCAGTATCTTGAGCTTTCCGTGATCGGCCTCGATCACGTTATTGAGATACTTCACCTGCCGGTGGGCCGTCTCCCGGTCCAGCTTTCCTTCGCGCTTCAATTCGGTGATCGCTGCACCATAGCTCGGCGCTTTGTCGGTATTGAGCGTGGCAGGCTTTTCCCAGTGCTTCAGGCCTCGCAGGGCCTTGCCCAGGAACCGCTTCGCTGCCTTGGCGCTGCGGGTCGGCGACAGGTAGAAATCGATCGTGTCGCCCCGCTTGTCGACTGCCCGGTACAGGTAGGTCCACTTGCCCCGCACCTTGACGTAGGTTTCATCCAGGCGCCAGCTCGGATCAAAGCCACGCCGCCAGAACCAGCGCAGCCGCTTCTCCATCTCCGGGGCGTAGCACTGGACCCAGCGATAGATCGTCGTATGGTCGACCGAAATGCCGCGTTCCGCCAGCATTTCCTCAAGGTCGCGATAGCTGATCGGATAGCGACAATACCAGCGCACCGCCCACAGGATCACATCACCCTGGAAATGGCGCCACTTGAAATCCGTCATCGTTCCGTCCGTCCAATCTCCGCCAAGCATGCTCAAGCTTCACGATTTTTGCAACAGAGCCTCCGAAGGAAACTCGTGCCAAGCGTTGACTAAGGGACGAAAGTAAGGATTAGAAGATGTATAACATCGAGCCGATTGATCCTCGTTTGGGTCGAGTTCTCGGAGAGAAGAAAGCTGCTTCTATAGCTATGAAGGTTTGGGGCGCCATCACACTGCTTGTTTCAACGAAAGGCAGAAACACCACTCCGTCGGACTTGACCCTGAATACAACGGATGCTAATGTCGAGAACATGTTGATTTTAGGAACTGCTTCGATGCGGTTGCGCCGCAACCGCTAACAGCGGTTGACCTTCCAGTAGTGGTCACCGCTCCGGTCACTAAGCCGGGCTGTCATTTTGCCATACCCGGCTCCAAAACTCTTCTTTTCGGAGCATCCCATGTCTGCATATTCTCGTGGTCGTCACGAAAACGGCCAGAACTTTCTCACTGACTCCCGCGTTATCGCCTCTCTCTTGGAGCGTGTGGGAAGCACTAGCGGCCCCTTGATTGAGATTGGTCCCGGCCAAGGAGCGCTGACTCATCCGTTGTCTTGTACGGGACGATCTCTCACAGCTGTTGAAATTGACCCCGCGCTGGCAGGTGCGCTGCGGCGGGAACTTGACGATGCTGTGACTGTCATCAACGAAGATTTTCTGAGATACCGTCTGCCAGCCCACCCTCATGTGATTGTTGGTAACATCCCGTTTCATATCACCACATCCATCTTGCGGCGCCTTCTTCGCGCCCCAGGCTGGACCGACGCTGTGCTGCTTATGCAGTGGGAGGTTGCCCGCCGACGTGCTGGCGTCGGTGCGTCAACCATGATGACCGCCCAGTGGGCTCCGTGGTTCACTTTTGAGCTTGGAGAACGTGTTAGCCGGGAGGCGTTTACCCCTCGTCCTAGTGTGGATGGTGGCGTTTTGCACATCCGACGCCGTCCTAAAATGTTGGTACCAGTTGGAAAGCGAAAGGCGTTCCAAGCTCTAGTGCACGCCGTCTATACGGGGAAGGGTCGTGGGATCGTCGATATCGTCACCCAAGCGAAGATATTTCCCTCTCGACAGGCGGCGCGGAAATGGGCCGAGCGGTCCGGTGTGCATTCGCATCAGCTGCCCTCTGACCTGTCTGTTGCTCAGATGGTCAGCCTCTTCGAAAGCCGTGGGGCAGTTCCGCCGCGACGCCGCAAACAGAGGAAATAGTTCCGAGAGGAGAATTCCTCTGGGGAGGCGGGCCAAGAAAAATCAATAACCCCGGTGATGTGCGTCTAAAACGCAGGGATCGCTCCGGGGCCTTCGGTTCCAAGTGTAACACTGGTACGTATGTCATCCAAGAATAATCCGGTTAGTGATCTTGAGGCTTGGTTTTCATCCGAGCGGATGAAAACCTACAGCTTCCACTCGGATCCCGACGCTCTCTACCTGTGGAATACTCGCGTGACCAAGTCCTTCCTGGAAGATATTCAGCATGTCGTGGTACGTATGCGACCAGCCGCTGGGCATGCCCCTGGATTGCTTTGACGTTTCTCGTCTTCGCGATTGCGTCCGGAATCATCTTGCTACTTCGCTACGGATACCCCGTGTAAGGCAGTCCTGTACCCGTAAATGTGCAAGACGGCTCCTAAGACTTCAACCAACTTTCCAACTCCGGATCCCACAAGACCGCCGATGACTGTGTGAGAGTCGTTGTCTCGCCCCCAGAAGGCCGAGATCGTCTTTGACACCGTCGTTCGACCGAAGAGAGGTAGACCATCATGTCAGCCCTGGCCGCACCTGGCCTCAGCGCTATCCGTGACTCACTCCGGTGCCCGATCTGCGCCGGTCGCCTCGAACTGACACCGGGGGCACTGCGTTGTCGTCAGCGACACACCTTCAACATCGCTCGGCACGGCTACGTCAGCCTACTGTCTGGGACTAATGCGATCAGCGGGGATGATGCGCCGATGATCCAAGCTCGAGAACGTTTCCTCGCGACCGGCGCCTACGAGCCGATACGCCGGGCCGTCTCGACGATGGTGTCTCATACGATCCCTCGTGATGGCATAGTTCTCGATGTTGGCTGTGGTACCGGCTACTACCTCGCCGGTGCGCTCGACAAAGTGACCGGGGCTCGCGGCCTGGGGCTTGACTCCTCGGTGCGTGCGCTGCGGGTCGCTGCGCGCGTCCACGAGCGAGCAGCCGCAGCGAGCTGGGACGTGTTCCGCCCGTATCCGTTGGCCGACCAGTCGGTGGATGCTGTGCTGAACATGTTCGCTCCGCGCAACCCCGGCGAGTTTCACCGGGTCCTCCGCCCGAACGGCAGCCTGATCGTGGTGCGTCCGACGGTCGACCACCTGGCCGAGTTGCGCCGCGATGTGCCCGACTCGGTGACTATCGATGTTTCCAAGGAGCAACGCCTGCATGACGCCCTGGCACCGTTCTTCGAACAGGAGCGAGATCAACACGTCGGCTACATCGCAGAGATTGAACCGCAAACGGCTCGCGATCTGCTCGGAATGACGCCGAGTGCGCGGCACATCACCCCGGCAGAGGTCTCGGACGACGACCTGCCCGAGCGAGTCACCATATCCGTGCTTGTCAGCTCATACCGGCTACGGGAGACTTGACTGGTGGCAGAGCGATCCCGTCGCATCGGGATGGCACCTTAGCGCGGTTATCGAGATCGCCGTGAGGCGCATGTCTCACGGATCATCAGGAGGGCGCAGAGAACGTAGAGCGCTGCGGCGCAGATCCAGAGGGTGCCGTCTGACGAAAAAATGGGCGCTAGAACAGGAGTTTCGTCTCTGGGGGAGCCTGCGGAGGAAGAGGCAACTGAAACGTTCTAGTGGCTTTTCGTCCGGCAGACTTGCCGCGGTTTTGCACATGAGGCCAGCCTGTGTACAGAGCTGTCCATAGATGGGGGAGCCTGCGGAGGAATCTGTGGGCAGGTCTGTGCATCAGGGCTGAGGTTCTTGTGGGAAAGTTGACCGCAGGTAAAGTCGGGGGAGCCTGCGGAGGAGACTTTAGCTGTGCACAGCTTTTCCACAAGTAGCAAACACAGTGCTGACTCGACAAGCACGCAAGGTACGAGCAATAATGCTTGAGTCAGCACGTTAGGTTTGCGTATCCGTGCCGATTGTGTAAAACCGTACGCCGGGCTTTGCCCGGCGCGCGAAGTGCCCCCGTGACCGTTAGGTGGTCACGGGGGCACTTACCTTTCTGCTTAGCTGGTCATATCCGCCAGGTACTCAAAAACTCCGGCGCTGGTCATGAGTAGGTGGTATCGCACTTCTTCAGGAAGATACTTGGGAATGTCCTGCCCGCCCTTATCGCGTACTAACTCAAATGAGCACCAGCCCCGCATTTTGGTAGGCTTCTTCCAGTTCACAAAGCAAGTCACCAGGTGAACATACTTCTTAGGAATGTAGATACAGATTCCCTGTGAGGGCTGATGTACTTCATGCTCGGTCGACTCAGTCTCCAGGTAGTATGCAATTTCTGCCCCGGTGCCTTCCTCGTCAAACATAATGCGAGTCATGAGCTTTTCGGTACTTGCTGAGGTTGCCATTTTGGCGGTATCCTTTCTATACGGTCTTAGGTAAAGCCGGTAAAACTTGAACCTAAGATTTTCTGGGTGCCAGGACACTTTGTTTAAGTGTCCTGGCGCTTTTCTTATCTCTAACGACAAGCTCTAGGCGTAGTTTGAGTAGTAGAGCTTTTGCCCCTCATAGGGCCAAGCGTCTGCCACTGCGTTCACCGAAAAGAACGGTGAGTCTCCGCCCTTGAGCTTGCGCCTGAGAACCTTATCTGAAATAAAACTGTCCTTAGCTGGCTCGGTGTGTCCGCTCCACCAATCACCGGAATTTGCTCCGCTAATCTCGCGTACCCACACAGTCTTTTCGGTGGCTCTGATGACCTGGTAGAACTCGACATTAGTCTGGTCGTATCCCCAAGAGGTGTAAAAAATATCGCCTACCTGAACCATGATGTTCTCCATTCGCTAGGTGAGAGGGGCGGGTTAGATGTGTGGCTGGGAGCCCGCCCTGTGCCGGTTGGCGAAGCAAAGAGAACTGAGCCGTCAAAGAAAAAATGGCAACCCTTTAGGGCGGTGGGGCACCACTTTTTCTGAGGAAATAAGCGTAGCGCCGAAGAAAAAGGGGATAACCACCGCTGCGAGCTTGCGAGCAGTTGCATTTTTTCTTGGCTCAGTATCTTTGTCGTAGGCAACCGGCACCTACTATCACCGCGATCAGTAGCGGCCTTGCAAATAGGACTTAAGCTTTGGCTGGAAGTAAGCCGCTACTGATCCTGCGGTGAAGCTAGCAGAGCCAGCGGCGCGGCAGCGACGATGTCCTTTTCTTGCGCCTAAAAATCAGCAAGCTCTGTTAAAGAAGAAGGCTCTCAGGTAGTCTAGAAGCAAGAGAACTTCATTACCCTATGAGGAGGAACTATGGCAGGCCGTAAAAGTAGCACAGCCATTAATGCACAGAAGAAGGCAGCAGAAGCTGCTCTAAAGTTTCAGCAACAACAGGATCGCTTGTTGGAACTTGCAGCTGAGTTTTTCTCTATTCCTGAGAAGAACGGTGTTAGTGATCTGGAGAAGCAGATTGAGGATTTAGAAGTAAAAATTCAGCAACTGCGCGAAAAGATTAATCAGCAACAGGAAAGCTCACAGCTTGAACAGGCTGCCGTAGTTGTTCGGATGAAAACTGAAGGTATTGCTGTGGGTGAGATTGCTCAGCGTTTGGCAATTTCTTCCTCTGAAGCGCGTAGGCTTCTGAAGATGGCTCCCCAGCAAAGTGAAGGATCTTCTACGAATGACAGCGAAGATTCCCGTTCAGATACTGCGGTATAGATAGAAAGAATGGTGGCTCTACCCAGTGAGGGTAGAGCCACCATTCGTTCTAGAAGAGTGAAAGTTGTTCTGCCGGTATGCCTTTCATGAGTTCATCAACGGCTTGCTGCTTGTAGCCGTCCTTAAGGGTAATTTCGCGCAGGGTGCGTGCAGCTTCCGCTCGGTCAGTTTTTGATTTGGTAGGCCTGCCCTGGAAGTTGGATCGGCCTCTTCTAGAGCGGTCAGCCATGTTTTCTGCCCTGGTTCCAGCGGTTAAGTGTGTGTCAGCTTGAGCCGTTGCTTTGACGCATAGGGTGTTATCGCACCGGTGCAGGGCGTGCAGATCAGTGAGGTTCTCATGTATGAGGGAGAGTGCGTAGCGGTGAGCACGCATGGGTGCGTCCTTGCCGGTGGTGGTGTCTTTTCGCCAGAAGATTCCGTAGCCGTCGTCGCTGATAGCGCCAGTCCATATCCAGCAGGATTCTGGTGCAGGCCCTTTGACAACGTGGTTGAAAAATCGTTGTTCTTCTGTGCTCATGGCTCTACTGTAGCTGCTTCTGTACGTTCTTAAAAGAGTTCTGGCCGGTGTAGATGTCCACACCGGCCAATTATCGTCCATCAGCTTTATGCAGCGTGTGCCTTGACGTACTCTGCAACCGCCAAACGTACAATCTCAGATTCTTTCTTACCTTGGCGTGCTGCCAGAATAGCCACACTATCCTTGAGCTGCTGGGGGACGCGTGCACGGATAGATGGAGACTCTCCACGCTCTTTCCCTACCTGCGGGCGACCAGGGGCGAACATGGCCAGAGCTTCCTCTTCGCTGGATGCGCCAGTAGCTGCAAGAATCAGTTCAAGAGCCCCAGCGTTATCTCGGCGGATGGTGCGGGGGTCCGCTTCAACTTCGCCTGCCTCGATAGCTCGTGAGTAGTTTTCGTAGTATTCGTTAGTTCCGTAGGTCATCGTTTCCTTCCTTTCTTTAAAGGTACTTGCGATACTTGGACCCCAGGGGCATGACGTGAAAAATCTTCAGACCCCTTGGTGGGATTACCTCTGCGATAACTTCGATATACCGGTCAGTCTGACCGTGAGGGTGCCCGATATATAGAGTGGCGGGCTTGAATCCATCACGACCGGGGATGTCTACTGCTACCTCGTGGTGCAAGATCGCGTAGATCGCATCTTGCTGTGAGATGCCATGCTTGCTTGCGCTAGGGGTAAATTCAACTGCCATACCTATATTGTAGCCGAATAAACGACTACAGTAAATAGCCGCGCAGGAACTGAGTCAAAAATGTTCACTGACAGGTTATGACTCACTCAGGTTTTGACTCAGACTTCTGACGCAAGAAAGAGGGCTTCCCACTCCCCCGCAACGCCGGTAGACTAGGTTGCGTCAAAAACGTTCAATTATGAGTCAGCGCTCTAAAGACTCAACCAAGAACTCCCCTGCACGGCTACCCAGTCCTAAAAGGGCAAGAAAGAAGACTCAATGGAACTGAAAACCCTCAAGACTGAACGAGAACAAAAACCAGCTCGACTCATGGTTCACGAGCTCATTACTCCAACAAATCTCACCAAGTACAAAGAAGATGAACTACAACGTCGAAAGCTGCGCAACCTCTTCACAGCAGCAGGACTCGATGCACCAGAGGTACATGATCTGTGGCTAGGCGCTTTCGACCACAACCAGCTAATCGGTGCTATCCACGCCACCAGCTTCCTGTATCACTGGGACATCAACAGCTTCTTTCGGCTCGATACCCCAGGACAGAAAGAAACCCTCAAATCAATTCGCTACTGCTGTGAAAATACTGCCTTCATCGAAGAACTTGCCGTCACCCCGAACTACCGAGGTCAAGGCATTGGCAAAGAATTACTCCAGGCCTGCTACAACTACTTCCAAGAGCATCAGGTCACGAAGTTCTCTCTAGCTGCTCGAAAAATTGAATCACGGGAGTTCTTTGCCCATGCTGGATTTCAAAATTTCAAACACACCCTGCCTACAGAGTACTTCACCGGAGTAGGCCCAGTAATAATGCGCCCCGAATACCGCCCCAACAACATCTACATGGGGATTGATCTTAGAGCCACAAGCTCTGAAACAACTAGACAGTGAATCAGCTGATGAAAATTGGTTACGCCCGCGTCTCAACTAACCAACAACAAGACTCTCTCGAAGCTCAACACCAGACACTCAAGACCTACGGCTGCGAAAAAATCTTTACAGACCAAATCTCAGGGGCCCGAGCAGACCGCCCGGGCCTCACTGCTGCACTTGCCTACGCACGAAAAGATGACAGCATCGTTGTCACCCGCCTTGACCGACTAGGACGCTCCACCATCGACGTCCTCCGAACCGTTCAAGAACTCACCAGTCGAGGCATCACAATAGAAGCTCTTGATACGAAACTTGATACCCGCACCCCTGCTGGGAAACTCGTTCTTTCCGTGCTCGCGTCAATGGCCGAATTTGAACGTGACTTGATAGTAGAACGCACCCGCGAAGGCCTGGCACACGCACGTTCCCAAGGGCGTATTGGTGGCCGTCCACCTAAACTCACCGAAGACCAACAGCAAGCAGCGATGCGCCTTATCGACAACGGCATGAGTGAGAACCAAGTAGCTGCCACACTAGGGGTCTCGCGATCCACTATCACGCGCCTCAAAGCAAAGAACCGCAACGCCTAGGAACCTAATGTGCGCTCCAGATAGGGGCCAACAGTCTTATTGAGCAGCACCCATATCTTTTTCCGTTGCCCTTCAGTAGGCTCATTACGCTGATTGAACATCTTGACCAAGAACTGATAATCAGCCTCAGGGTTGCCATCATTATATGAATTAGGGTCAAAGCAACCCTCCTCATATAGCTTCTTCAGCACGGCTCTTGAGATAGCTCCGCCATTGAGTGCCAAGGTTCCAGATTCCCTATACTCTGCAAGGACCGCATACATCTGCCTAGCAACGCTAACTTGCTGGTCCAGGTCCTGACGCCCGAACAGCTTAATGCAACTAGAGCCGATGGGATAGAGCTTTGCCTCGGTCTCACGGTTATGGATAGTGAAGAGATACTTCAAATTCTCTTTGCCGCAAACACAGCTTTGCAAGCAATCAGGGTCAATATCCCGGTCTACCAAATCCCACTCATACCGGGCTGACTCAAAATCGCCAGCACAGGATAGGGCAACTACTTCCCTCGGTAAATTCCAGCTACTCATAGTGCCATCATAACCACGTCAAGAAACGAAAACGCCGCCCTGCTTCCAAGAAACAGAGCGGCGTTCCTGCCATCATCTCACCACAAGAATCAGGCAATTGTAGGCATTAGCCCCTCTCCCCCGGTGTCAAGAGAGCCCCTCATGCAAGAAAGGGTTTGAAAACACCAGAGAATCAGAGTAAGTGCCATGATTTTACTAGCGCCTAAAGCGCCAGCACCCATTGTACGGGATAATTCAATCTCTCTCCCTCCCCAGGTGTCTCATACCCCCGATGGTCTCTCACCTGATATGAGGGAACGAACGAGGTAAACGATGAAACTTATAGCCAGGCCCCAGAGGATGCAATATCCGATAGCTTGGCGTATCTGGGGGAACCTCCCCAGCACAGGAATCATGGCCGCAGGAATCCCCACGAACAGCCCCATCATCCAGATAACCTGATGGGCTGCCCGCACGAACTCCCAGAGCCGGTGTCTCAGTGGTGGTTTCCTGTACTGGGGCGGGTAACGATTCATATCAACTTACACTTCTTTGGTGATAGGAACTTCAGCCCCGAACTCTGCTTCTAAAGCTGTGAAGAAGTACCGCTCCATGAGCTTTGCCTTGCTAATGTCCAGCTGCTCTGCTGCGTAGTTCATCAGCTCTTTTTGGCTTTCAGTGGCCTGGATGGTGTAGATGCCACGTTTGAGGCTGGCTTTGGCTCGGGCTTTGACCCGATCTTTGGTATCAGCAGGCATCTCTACCGCCTGGGTCTTAACAACCTTCTTGATAGCTGCTGGCGTCTCTTCTTGTTTCCAGCTGGCATCTTTTTCTGCTGCCTCAATGAAGTCATCAGCAGTTTTTTCAGCGCTGCGTTTACGAACCATTAGTGGCCTTCTTTCAGGGTCAGGATTTCTTGGGCCAGCAGCTGCACCTCTGCCTTAGCCTTTGCATCTTTAGCTTCCACCACAGAGATACCTTCACTCATGGCACTTTGATAAGCCTTGCGGTGATAGATCACCACATCGGCCACCTCAGCTTCGATACCTTGGGGGAAGTCCTCTAGATAGTCTCGTGCTTCTTGGATTTCGTCGCTCAAAGCATGAGTCGATGCTTTGGATATGACAATGAGAGTCTTGAGCTCTTCGTTAAAGTCTCGTGCAGTGTCGATGGTGTCTGCCAGGTCAAGAGTAGAGTCTAAGTCAGCTTGGGAGGTGCCAGTGGGCACCAGAAGAATATCGGCTGCGATCATAGCTGATCGGGTCTCCTTGGAGTCCTTACCCGCCGTGTCGATGATGACAATATCGTTCTGCTCGTCCATCTCTTTGAGAGTGGCTGAGAGCTTGCCTTCTTTGCGGGTGGTGATAACCGGGGCATGCCCCAGCTCTTCTCGATCGTCTGCCCAACGGGAAGCAGTACGCACTGACGGATCGGTCTCCAAGACGTGAACTTTTTTACCGAGCTGCTGAAAAGCTACGGCTAGATTGACAGCGAGAGTGGACTTGCCAACCCCGCCTTTGTGGTGAGCAATTAGTAAAATCATGGCTCCATCCTAACAATTAACAGAACACAACACAACAGAACAAAACAATTTTGTTTTGTTGAGTTCTATGTAATGGTGAACAGTGGCGGCTTACAGACTGACTGGAGTAGTTTCAATGATGAGGTTGTCGGCGTAGCGGAACTGGAACTCTCCCCCGACATCCTCAACGGACGGCCCTGAGCAAGTCATCAAGACAATGCGCTTATCCCCTGCTGCTCGGAAGATTCGTGATTCAATTTCCTGCTGTTCACGCAGCTGTTCAGCCAGGGCTGAGTCGGATGGGTTTGCAGCTACTTTGGCTTCAAGGCTTGGGTCAAATTGAGGGGCAACAATTACGCTGGTTACTTGAGAGATAACTAAGGTTCCATCCCCCGCCTTTGTATAGATCACATCGCAGGCCTGGAGCTTATGCAGGTTACCCCAGGCAGTGAGTTCACCACCTTGAGGGCTTTTGACTCCCGGCTGTAAATCAACATGGCCGACCAACAAGGACGCCCCCTCGGGGGATTCAATAGCTTCTGAGGGTGCGTAGATAATTCCATCGTCGCCGATGGATTCACCCGGTAGATAGTCGCTGGGGTTGAAGCTGGCTCCCACCTCTAGCACCGGTGAGTACCAGCTGCCCGGTGTTAGGTCTAGATTCTGCGGTAGTTGCTCTGGTGGTGGGCATTGGTAGTCCATGAACTCGCTAGCAGGTGCTGGCGCTTGGGCGATTTCTTGCACGACGGCTGGGGCTGGCTCCTGATATGCCTGTGTGAGTACGAGCCCGCCTCCTGCCGCTAGGGTCAAGGCAGTGCCGGTGAGTAGAAGTGCCTGATATTTTTTCATGGGCTCTAGCCTTTTGTCTTCAGAGAGGGAAGGGGAAGGGAGGGGAGGAACCGGGGGTGCTCTCGCAGGCGATAGCACCCCCGGCTTTCTCTATAGCTTCTTAGGAAGCGGTGGTTGCCTGGCGGCGGTAGAGGATGATTCCTGCTGCGGCCAGGCTTACCCCGGTTGCACCTACAACGCCTAGAAGAAGGGGCGCTGTATTCTTGCGGTCTGTGGCTGGGGCTGCTTCGATAGATGCTGCGCCACCTGCCTTGAAGGTGGTTGCAGGCACCTTGCGCTCAGTAGTCTTCTTCTCGCCGGTAACAGGGTTAGTCACGGTCTGAGTAACGGTAGTCTGACCTTCTGCTGGGTTAACCACAAATTCAGTGGTGACATGTTCGCCTGCTGCGGTGACTTCTTCAGTCACCACAACAGTTTCGCCAGTCTCAGTGGTCTGCTCCTGTGTGACGGTGCCAGTGAGCAAAATGTTCTGCTCAGCGTCTACCTCAACGGGGATAACTTCAGCGGGGGCACTGGGTGTCGGGGCGATGGTTTCTACCGGCACCGGGGCGTTTTCAGGCTCGCTGGGATCAGCTGAAGGCTCGACAGGCGCAGCAGTAGGTTCTGCCGGGACAGTCTCACTCTCGACAGGTTCGGGGGTGGGCTCTGCTGATTCGCTAGGCTCCGGTGAGGGTTCCTCGGTAGGCTGGGGAGCTTCAGTGGGGCTAGCAGTCGGAACAGGGACGACCTCAATAGGCTCAGGGGTTTCGCTATCTTCTGGTTCAGGGGTGGGCTCTGCTGATTCGCTAGGCTCCGGTGAGGGTTCCTCGGTAGGCTGGGGAGCTTCAGTGGGGCTAGCAGTCGGAACAGGGACGACCTCAATAGGCTCAGGGGTCTCTTCAGCAGCGGGCTGGTCGCCGTCGAGTGTTTCGGCTGGTTTTTCCTCGGCTGCTTGGATAGCTGCTAGACGGAGCGTATTCGGGGTTGCTGAGGGCTTGGCGTCCTCAGCGAAGGCCAAGGGGGCTACAGCAAGCATGGAAGTTACAGCCAGGGCTGCGGCTGAGCCAGTGAGCTTTGCGGGCTTCATAGATTCTCTTTTCTCTTTCTGGTGGGGAGGCTAGGTGCCTCCCCACAGGTGTATATGAGGATTTGGGATGTTTTGAGAGCAGAACGGGGAAGTTTTTTCGAGCACGTTGCCCTCTAGGGGGTGCAATAGAACTAAACAGAACACAATTGTTTAGTTCTATTGCACATTGTTCTGTTGTGTCATGTGGTGGCTAGATATCTCCTTGCTGTATGACGGTGAGGGCTAGGTTGAAAAGCTCACAGGTGGTGGAAATGCACCGCTGGGCGTAGGCATAGCTCCAGTTGCAGATCTCGGCTAGGGCTACCACGTCAATATCGTCTACGTGCCCGGCGTCCAGGGTGGCTTCAGTAACGCTGTGCGTAAAGTGCGGAGACTTGCCTAGTTTGCTCTGGGGCAGGCAGGAGATGACCTCCTGCATGAGTACCGGCGCTGTCTCTAGCCCTTCTTCCTTTCGGTATCGGTGAATCAGCAAAGCCCGGTAAATAACCTCGGTGTACATGAGTACTTTGGCGCTGGACTTGTAGAGGGTTTTCTCAGCGATACCGAGCACCTCAGCTGTAGCTCGGTAGCTCAGCGGTTCCTCAGTCAGAATCAGATTCAGCACTCGGGTGATGGGTTCGATGTCCCCTAGTGCTTTGACTGCGATACCTAGCACCGCTGCTAGGTCCTGAAGTTTTTCTTCCATGTGGCCTAGGGCCAGCAGGGTTTCTAGTGCTGAGTCTGCGGTCAAGCCTGTGAGGGCTGCTTCGGTTGTGATTTCTGCTTGGGTGCGGTCATCGCTTTTGAGGTGTCGTAGGTGGGCATAGGCGCACCTGACGGCGATGCTGCGGATCCAGGCTCCAAAATCGCCTTGAGCCTCATCGAAGGTATGCAGGCCTTTGTGGGCGGCCAGGAAGGTTTCTTGGTGGGTGTCTTCGATGGCTCCGTGTAGGTCGCTGATGTGTGGGAATTTTGCCAGAACTGAGTAGATGACTTTGCTGGTGTTTTTCCAGGCTTCTAGACGTTCTGGTGTCCATTGGCAGGTGTGGTTTTGCATGTTGTTGTCTTGCATGACGGATCTCTCTCCTGCTTTCGCTGCCTGCCGGTGGTGAGGGGAAATCGGCAGGGGTTGAAGGCATATGGGAATTTTTTGGGTTTGGGACTTTATGGGGGAGGGCTAGGTGTGGTGAGTGGGGGAACCTAGCGTGTGGGGTTGTTTGAGGTCTGGGGTTCTTTCTTAGGCTGTTTGGTTCTCTCGGTGGAATCTGGGTGCGCTGGGGAAGTTTTGAGGCCCTGTAGGGTTCCAGTGCTCTTCTGGAGGGGCGGCTTTTCTGTCAGCTGCACAACTGCGGCACTCTCCGCCTGCTGAATAGTCCAGGTTGTGTATTGGGCAGGTCAGGCGCTTAGGAAGGTTCTGCTGGCGTTGGGTGGATTGGGCTAGGGAAATGAGCTCATGGAACTCCTGGGTGATGCAGGAGTAGGCGAATCGCTGGGGGCTACGCACTGGCTGAGTGGCACGGGAGAAAACGATGGTGATGATTTGGCTAAGCACATCATCGTCAATGGTGGATGTATCCAGGTGTGCCTGGTGCAGGTCTTGGCGGAGCTTGGTGTGGTTGACTCCGTGGGTAATCCGGGGTGAAAGACCTGGGGTCTGAGAACTAGCTGGAAGCTGGTTTGTGACAGCTGGGGAAGATTTTTTTGCTGGCTCTTCGGTCGGTCGGTCAGTCTGGTTATCCACAGAGGTGCCGTTGCTGACTGACTGAGGGACTGATGGGTCTTTTAACGGGTTAAACGCGCGCGCGTTCCTATTAAAGGCACTTTGCTGAATTTTTCCGGTTGAAATACCTGAGTTTTCCGGTTGGTCAGCATGGTTTTTCCGGTTGAACGTTCTACCGGAAAATTTTTCCGCTTGAGTCTGACTAGGGGTTTCTTTTCTACCGGAAAATTTTTCCGGTTGGTCATCGTGGAAGTTATCCACAGGCTCATAGCTGGGGATAACTTCGTATTTTTTGCGATTCCGTGCAGCCTTTTTGCGGTCTTCTTCGGCGTGGGGGTAAGGGGCTTTTTCGTAGCCTGTGACTTCGGGGTGGAGGACGATGGCGTCTGTCTTGCGTCCCCGCCCAAAGGTCATAGTGCGTCGTTCGGTATGGAGCAGGCCCATCTCTCGAAATTGGGCAATACAGGTTCTGAGGGTGCGGTCAGTGACATTGGCTTTGTAAGCAAGTTTGGCTTGGCCGGTGAAGCATACGCCGTCCGAGTCGGCTTCGTTGGCTATGGCTATGAGGACCTGGAACTGGGAGTTCTTGACGTCTTGTCTCAGGGCCCATGTGATCATTTCTAGTGACATGGCTTATTTCATTCCTGCTAGTGCGTACCAGATGCTTGGCTCAGTGAGGGATCTGGCTGCTTCGGGGAGGATTTGCTTTCCGCTGGTCATGAAGAGATAGCGGGCTTCTCGGGGGTAGGGAGCTGAAGGTGATCCGGAAAGTTTGGGGAGCTGCTGGTTGGCCTCAAGAGCTGTTAGCTTTTGCTCTCGATGGGGGTCTGTAAGCAGTTTTTTGAGTTGTGGTTGCAGAGCCTGTGCTCGAGTCTTAGGTTTTATCGGTGTGAGTCCATAAGTCTTGGCTACTAGAGCAGTCATGCAAATTCACCTCGTAGGGTTTACAAGTTGCTCGTAAGCGATTCCTAGCAGATTCGCCAGCTGGGCCAGCTCGTAGACGTTAAACGGAACCTGGCCTTTTAGCCTCCGCCTAAAAGCAGGAGCGCTCAGGTCGAGAGCTTGTGCAGCTCCAGTAATGCTTTGCCCAGAACGCGCTAGCTCCGCGCGAACATTGAGACCGACTTCAGTAGATATATTCATTTGCGTGTCCATAAAAGACACACTAGAACTTTAATGGCTACAATACAAGCTTTTTGTGCTCGTTTTAGACACAAATAGAGACTTTTTGGACTAGCTGTGCTACTTTGTAGAACATAAACGTTCCAGATGAAGGAGGCATGATGCCTAAGACTTGGACAAGTGGCCCAGTTTCTGAGTTTGAGTTAGCCGTTGCTGGAGAAGTTAAGTCCTGGATGGGAAGACGTGGCTTAAGCGCCCGACAGTTAGCAGATGAAATAGGAATGGCACATTCTGCGCTTTCCAAAAGACTTCGAGGCGTGAGCGCTTTTACTATCAATGATTTAGGGGTAATTGCTGCGTACCTGGGGATTACTCTTGGGCAGTTGCTTGGGTCAGTCGTAGACTCACCCCTTACCAGTGAAGACGCAGAAAACCCCGCCCCGGCATCGCCGGAACGGGGTGAATCTGATGAAGATGTGCGCCCTGTGGGGCTCGAACCCACGACCCACGGATTAAAAGTCCGATGCTCTACCAACTGAGCTAAAGGCGCATCCACTGAGTAAACTCAGCGCCTTCCACTATACACCCCGTGACGCAAAGCTCCAAAAACCCGGCCTCAACGGGCGTCCGCGCCGCCACCGTGCTCTAATAGCTGTGTGACCGCCCTACTGAACAGCCCCCTCACCCACTACGCCGCAGCCCTGCTGCTCTTCGTCGGCCTCACTACGGCCCTGCTCGCTGCCCAAAAGATTCAGCTCCGCTGGTAGCCCTATATCGTTATCCTGCGGGCCTGCCTGCAACTCGCCGTCATCGCCCTGATGCTCACCAGCGTCATCACGCGCTCCCGAGTTTTACCTCTCAGCGCATAGCCTTTCCCTCGTCCCGTAGCAGTTCTACACTGGTAGGCATGCCTTCTGACGCCCGCTTTCACCGCCCCGTCCGCCTCTCTACCGAAAAGTTTGAACGCTACCAGGGTGCTGGCAGCCCAGAGGACCTAGCTGCGGCTGCCCAGGCGTCCGCCCGCGCCCTGCTAGCCCGCGGACGCGCCAACGAAGACCCCTCCGTCACCAAACGCCTGGTGCACTACACCGACGAGTTCGGTATCGAAGCCGTAGCTGAACTCTGGTCGCGGGCAGCCCCCGTGACCGTTGCCGGGGCCCTCTGGCGTATCTATGCCCTGCGCGGCGTCATTCGTGCTAATTCCCAGCTCATGAGCCACTACTACGAGCGCGGCATGCACTCCAGCTACCTGGCTCAGGCCCTGGCCGGGGTGCCCTCGCCGCCTACTGCTGACGAAATCTGCGCCACCGTCGATGCAATTCTGGCAGGCGCCTACACCGGCGACTTCGACGTTGCCCTCAACCGCTTTGCGGCTTTCTGCCGCGTGCTGGCTTTGGGGCAGGACGATGTCGCCCTGGAGCTAAGGCACGGCCAGCGGGTCTCACCCAGGGGCGGGCACCCCGATGAGGTGACCGAGCTACACCGCCCCTCAGCCGAGGTGCGTGACGAGGCCGCTGCGCGGGCCGTCCGCCTGCGAACCGCTGCCCGTAGGCTCACCGGAACCGCGCGCGAGCTCGAAGAAGCCGCCCTCAACTGGCGGGCTGGAACCCTGGACTAATATAGGCCCAATAGCAAAAACTCGGCCCCTCTTCGATCTGGAAGAGGGGCCGAGTCTTGTTTCAACAGGTCTTGCTAGAAACCTAGCTACAGGACCCAGATGAAGTTTTCACCACCGACCTTAGCGGGGAGAAACA
The DNA here is from genome assembly GCF_053548195.1 of Rothia sp. 11254D007BW. NCBI lineage: Bacteria > Bacillati > Actinomycetota > Actinomycetes > Micrococcales > Micrococcaceae > Rothia > Rothia sp. 11254D007BW. The sequence goes on along the minus strand of NZ_JBPWPK010000001.1, from coordinate 2,111,765 downwards.
TTCTGGTCGAAACGGTAGAGGAAGGCAGCCATTGCATCACGGGCGATGGGGGTAACGGGACGGAAAGTACCGTCAGCCCAACCGGTGGTTACACCAGACTCAGCCAGCCAAGAAATTTCCTTGTAGAACTGGGTGTCGGGAGCAACGTCAGAGAACTGGCCACCCTGGGGTGCCACATATTCAGGCTCACCTGCGAAACGGTAGAAGAAGGCAGCCATAGCGTCACGGTTGACGGAATCATGGGGACGGAAGGTGCCATCTGCCCAACCGGTGCTGATACCAGAAGCGTGCATCCAGGCAATTTCCTTGTAGAACTGGTGGTCAGTAGCTACGTCCTTGAAGGGAGACTCGCTCGGAGCGGTGAACTGGGGGCTACCGGCCAAGCGGTAGAAGAAGGCAGCCATAGCGCCACGCTCTACATTATCTAGGGGCTTGAAGGTGCCGTCGGGGTAGCCGGTGGTGATACCGCGCTCAGCCAGCCAAGCGATTTCCTTGTAGAACTGATCGTCAGGGCTGACGTCCTTGAAACGGGGGTTCTGAATCTTTTCTTCCTGAACCAGTGATACGATTTCAGCCTTGCCGCCGTCTTCACCGGCTTTGACGCCACTCAGGTCGCCAGTACCGTTATGCATGTGCAGGAGCAGTGCCTGAGCATCCTTGACGTTGACGCTGCCACGGTTAACCGTGATATCAGCCTCGGGGGCGTCAATGAACAAACCGCTTGCGTCAGACGCAGTGCCTTCGAACCACAGGTTGGGGCTGTGGGGATTGAAGGAAACCCAGTCAGTTGCATCGGTATGGCGGCCGTTCTCGTACCAGGAGTAGGTGTCTACCTTGTAGCGCAGGTCGCCAGCGTTATCAGCGGTAATACCCATCTTGGATAGCTGTACAGGTAGGGCTAGGACGTTGCTGTCGAAGGTGTTGGTATCAACGCTACCGAAAGCCCCATTGATGGGCTGGTGGTCCAGGGCGGTCAGCTTACCATTGACATAGCCAACCAGGGTTGCAACGGGGTAGTCAAGACCAGCAACACGGTTAGTGTAGACGTAGTAGTCTGCGCGGTTATTGCCATCAACATCGAAAGCTACTTCAATGCTGGTGGGGTTAGTGAGGTTCTCCCAGTTGGACCAGGTGGAGACACCGATACTCATCATGCCGTCCTTGGCGACATCTCCGCTAGTTGCCTGCAGGGCAGGAACGTTGGTAGAAGCACCGACGTACTGAAGGTCAACGCGCTGACTGGTAACAGCACCCAGGGTAGAGGTCTTCTTGCGTTCAGAAACAGCACCGAGCTCGAAAGCACCGACCAGAGACTTATAACCACCCTGATTAACGGCGGTCCCCTCAAGGTCGATGGTGCTCTTAAGGCTGTATTCCCCGAATTCAACGGTACTTGCAGCAGCCTTCATATCTGATACAGGCTTGGGTGCAATCTGCAGGGGCAGACGCATCTCGTTACCATTCTCAGTCAGCAGGAGACGGCCAGATTCAATGCTCATAAACTGGCGATCGTAACCCAGCTGCTGGGCTGAGCTGGCCGATTCAAGCTTCTTTTCCAGCTTGGAGGGGTCAACGGTGACAGTAACGACGAAGGTGGTCTTTCCACCAGCCTCAACAGATACGGTCTTAGGAGCCGATACCTCAACACCGGGCAGGTCGGAGGAAGCAGCGAATGAAACCTCGTAGGTATGAGCCTTGTTGTCTGAGTTATCGACGGTGAGTTTGCGGGTAAAGGTCTGAACACCAGCATCGGGGAGAACTTCAATCACGCCGAAGCTTTCAGAGACCTGATCGGGGTGATCAGCGCTGTAGGTCAGAACCTTCTGGTTGACAGCCTTCAGGGCGTCAACACGGCCGGAGCCCACACGCTCTACAGAGTGGATAGCGCCGTCTTCAGTCTTCAGGTCATGAACAGCTGAGTTCATGATAGCGGCCTTGACCTGGGGAGCTGAGTAGCTCTGGTTGGCTTCATAGACCAGGGCTGCAATACCTGCGACATGGGGAGAAGCCATGGAGGTACCGGACATTACAGCCTTATCAGAGCCGCCAGCAACGGCAGCTGAGCCGATGCCGGTACCGGGGGCGGCAACGTCCGGCTTGGTGTAACCGACGGTGCCGTGAACACCACGGCCGGTTGAAGTATTGACCTGGTCAAAGAGACCGTGCTCAACCAGAACGGAGGAAATCCATTCGTTCTTCAGCTCAATCTTGACTTCTTCACCGGCATCGAGAGCAGCACGAACCTTTTCAGCATCCTGAGCAACCAGACGGATGCCAGGGATGGTTGAGTTACCTGCGATACCAATCGTCTCGTAATCCAGGTTGGAGGCAAGGATTACACCCTTACCGCCTGCCTTTTCAATGTTGTTGAAGCGGACAGCCGAGCCACAAGGGAAGGTTTCAAAGTTATCGGTCCAGTCAATGAAAACCCATTTGCCGCCGAAGTCAGTGCCCTCGGGGTAGGCATCACAACCGAAGGGGTTCTCGGGGGTGCTCTTGACGACCTCACCAATCAGCTGCTCAGGGGTAGCAGCTGAGTAATCGAAGCTGACAGAGTAGTCACCGCTGAGGTCACCGGCAAGACCTGCAGGGGAATGAACCTTAGCCTTGTCGATAGCGGCGGTAGAACCGATGGAGTTAGCAACAGCCAGAGCTGAGCGGGCATTAGCCGGGTTACCGGAAATAGAGTAGGTATCGCCGTTGCCGTTAGCCGCACGGGAGTTGCCAGCTGCAGCGACAGAGAGGACACCCTGGCGGGTCAGGGCGTCAACAATGACGTTTTCGGGGTCGTCGGTAGCACCGTAGTCAGAGCCCAGGGACATATTAACTACATCAACGCGGTCGTCATACTTACCGTCGTTATTGGGGTCTAGGGCGCGGTCGAGGGCCTGGCCAGTGAGGTCGGTGGACCCTTCACAGCCAAAGACACGGAAGTCAACGATCTGGGCGCCCGGAGCTGAACCAGCACCGATCTTCATGCCCTTCATCTCTTCTTCGGTGATCTTGGTGTAGTCGCCCTTGAAGGTGCTGCCGTCAGCGTTGACGGCGTAGCCCGCTGCGGTACCTGCAACGTGGGTACCGTGCCCTGCAAAGCGGCAGTCAAGCGGGTTATTATCAGGCTGAGGCAAGGCATCAGCAGCGTCGCTACCTGAGTCGTAGTTGTCGCCGGCAAGGTCATAGCCACCGAGGTACTTTTCGGGGTCGTATAGGCCAGAGTCAGCGGCCGGCATATCGGTCATCTTGGAAGCCTTTTCGTAGGCTTCAGCGGTACCGGGGCCACCGAACTGGGTGTGGGTGTAGTCAACGCCGGTATCAATAATAGCGATTTTGACACCCTTACCGGTGTAGCCGGTCTGCTGCCAGCTTGCGATGGCTTGGGTATCGATGACGGTGCCGGTATTGGACGGGGTCTTCGACACGATGGGGGAAATCATGACAACATCGCTGCGAGAAGCCAGTTCACGAATCTTCTCAGCGTCACCGCGAATTGCTACACCGCGGACGGAATTATGAGCGGTATAGAGGACGCTTGCGCCAGTTTCAGCAGCCACTGCTCGCCCCTGACGCTCAACGGCCGCAGCAATGGCCTGAACTTCTGCCTGGGCATCGACAGGAGCCTGCTTACCTTGCAGGACGGCGGCAGGCTGGGTGCTCTCATAGGCACCTTTGCCCTTGAACTGGACAAATACGCTAACGGTACCCTCAGCCGCTTTCATGGAAGGAGTGAGCACCTGTTCGTTCATGGTCTGAGTAGCACTTTGGAACAGGTCAGCATCGGTCAGAGAGTTAGCCGCAGGCAGGCCCATAGAGAGAACCATACCGAGGCCAAGCAGGGAGGCCGCACCGCTGCGGGCTACCTTCTTGGGTGTGTATTTTTTCGTCATGGAAGGATTTCCTTTATCCAAGTGATCCGTTGTGGTGTATACCGCTAAATTTACGAGTGCTTCAACCATGACTCACATCACAACTACTGGTCAATACCCAACCCGGATTTTGCTCGAAATTTTTATATAACTTGTCACAATATGAGATATCCATCCATGTCAACTCAAAGTCTCTTCAAGGAAACCATTTTCATACCCAGGGTTGACATCCCACTCCAACAGGAGAATGATGGATACCAAGATGTCAGGCTGCTAATAGGTAGCCCCGGGCTCCAAATCTTTAGCCGCTTCGAGCGGCCTTCCGCCGAGAGGCGCTCCCAGCCTGACATCGCTAAACTTCATATCGCGGTGCCGGGCTCCGCCTCTCTTTCTATGAGGCAGGTAGCCCGGCACTTGCGTCCGCACCGGGGATTTTACCGAGCCCTCCCCCGTTAACCTTGGCGCGGTACCATAAGCTCATCACCTGCCCACCGCCCACACCCAGGAGAGCTGGCCCATGCTTCAACGTATGTTCCCCCAAGAGAACACCTCGCTGACCGCCCTAGCCACACTCTCAGAGCAGGTTACAGGTGCTGCAGCCCTGCTCTCAGAAATGGTGGGCTCCCCCGAAGACCGCTACCCCGAGCTACTCGAGCGCACTCTCACCCACGAAGCTGCCACCCTCGACATGCTGCACACCACCATGACCGCTGTGCGCAGCTCCTTCTCAACTCCTATCCCCCGCGAAGACATCTACACCCTGGCTGTCTCACTCAACAATGTCGTTGAGAAGCTGACCTCAGCCGCCAACATTCTGCACCTCTACCACATCGTGCGGTTCTCGCCCAAGGCAGCGACCCTGCTCGACCTCATCCAGCGCCAGGCTGTACTCACCACCGAAATCATCCCCAAACTCAGCACCCTGCGCGACCTGGACGACTACTGGATTACTATGCTCCGCATCGCCAAGCAGGCCGTACGCATAGCTGAAGAATACGACGCCGACATTCAGGACCGCTACAAGCAGACCCGCTACCTGCAAACCACCCAGTTCGTGCGTAAGCTCATCGAGGCTTCCGAAGCTATGCGTACCGTTGCCACCGAAATCGGCCGCATTATCGTGCAGGAGTCCTAGTTGACTCTTGCCCTCTTTGCCCTTGGCTGCCTAGCCCTGATTGCCTTTACCTTCGTCACCGGCTTTCGAGACGCCCCCAACGCCACCGCCATACCCGTGAAAACCAGGGCCCTCACCCCCAAAATCGCCCTACGCACCAGCGCCCTCTTTAACGCCGTCGGCATGGCCATGACCGGCATCATGCTAGGCTCAGTCACCACCCACTGGCTCACCGTCCCCCACAACAACACTGGCCTGGGTCTGGTACTCACCGCCCTCATCTCAGCGGTAGCCTGGGGCATTATCACCTGGTGGTTCCGCATCCCGTCCTCATCTACCCACGCCCTCATCGGCGGCCTAGCCGGGGCAGCATGGGCCGCACGCTCAACCGATCTAGGCAGCTTCAGCCCCTTCTCTGAGCCCCTTGCCACCTTCCTTTTCGTGCCCCTCATCCTGGCCCCCATCGTCCTCTTCGTCCTCGCATGGGCAGTGGTCTTCCCCTTCTACGGGCTCCTACAACGCTCCTACCCCTCAACCGTCAACCGCTTCTCCCGCAGCGTCCTCTCCCTAGCCAACTCCCTCATCTCTCTCATCCACGGCATTCAAACCGGGCAACGAGCCGTCGTTATTTACGCCGTACTTTTGCTTTCTGCCGGACTCGAAGTTCACCCCACCACCTACATCATCTCCGCCCTTTTCCTTGCTATGGTGCTGGGCTTCGGCACAGCCCGAGGTAGCTCCCGCATCGGCTACACCTTCGCCCACCAAATGGTTAAAGTTGACCCCTTCCGCGGGGCGGTTGCCCAAAGCTCAACAGCCCTGGCCTTGGTATTTCTCCAGTTCTTCCTCAACACCCCGGTCTCGTCCTCCCATCTGGCAGCCTCCGCCGTCCTCGGATCGGGAGTCAACCAGCGCTTCGCCGCGGTACGCCACAAAATCGTGCTCCGCATCATCCTCACCTGGTTTATCACCATGCCAGCCTGTTTTCTGCTCGCCGCTGTTCTCTTTCTGGCGCTCTCCCCCCTGCTGTAGCGCTCCTACCTGCTCCGGCGCGCTCTCGGCAAGAAAGCCACCTCTTCGATATATTGGGGACTAAGACTACGCACCGTCCACGTGAAAGAGCAGCATGCCTACAGTTTCAATCATTGTTCGCACAAAAGACCGCCCCATCTTCCTCCAGCGAGCCCTAGCTAACATCGCGGAACAAACATTTACCGATTATGTTGTTGCGGTAGTGAATGACGGTGGCAACCAACAAGCCGTAGAGCGCGTCATAGCCCAAGAACCCCGTATCAAAGAGCTGCTGACTATTCACAATGAAGAGTCACGAGGCATGGAGGCCGCCTCAAACCAAGGCATTCAAGCTACACAGTCCACTTACATCGCCATCCATGATGACGATGACCTATGGGAACCCACTTTCCTCGAAACAACCGTTCACCGCCTCGAAGAAACCGGGGAAAACATGGTAACGGTACGCACTGACGAATACTTTGAACGCATTACCGACAACGGAACATTCGAGTTCATCGACTCACGCCCTTTCTGGGCAATTCTTAAGGACATCACAGTTCAAGATTTGACCCGTATCAACCGCGCAGTTCCTATCTCAATCCTGCACCGCCGGTCCCTCCACGATGAACTTGGTTTCTATAATGAGAACCTACCCGTGGTAGGCGACTGGGAATTCAATCTACGCGTCGCGGCCCGATACCCCATTCTGTTTATCGACGAGCTACTTGCTCACTGGTCGCAACGCCCTGACCAGACAGAGGGCGCACTCGCTAATAGCGTTCATGCGGGCAAAGTTCTGCACGGAATCTACGACGGGCGTGTGCGGGCGCAGGCTATTCGTGATGATTTAGCAAACAACGGCCACCTCGGTTCCTACCTCTATCAGGCTCATCTCGCAAACCAGGTTGATGGCAGCGTGGGGCATAACATCGACCTCACCCACCGTGTTCTTGACGAGCTGAGGACGATTAGTGTCAAACTAGACCGTATAGAAGAAACCACTCGCACCACCTCAGAGCGGCTCGAACGCATCGAGCGGGCGTTGTCTCTCAAGTCTCGCCTCACACGCTTTGTGAAAGGAAACCGCTAATCATGCCTCGCATTCTTGTGCTCGCAGACCTAGGGCAGTCTGTGTACCACGTTGGCGACGAAGCTATGGGCATCGCAACCGCCGCTGAGCTCACCCGCCGCGGCTACGAAGTCTACATCGCTACCCGCTCTGTTGAGCACTCCCAGGCCTACATTGGTTCCGCTACTGGCTACATTAAAACCCTCGAATTCCCCTGGCCGCCTGCAGAGCGCGAAATTTTTTTGGGCGACCTCAAGGCCTACCTCGCCGGTGACAGTGCCCGCCCTGAAATAGCTGATTTTGTGCGCCAGGTTGCCGATATGGACGGCATCGTGATCGCCGGTGGCGGTAATATGAACTCAACCTACGGTTGGCTCCTGTACGAGCGGGCGGCCTATGCACTCATCGCCCGTCAGCATGAGATTCCCCTGGTGATCTCTGGTCAGTCGGTGGGGCCGGTACTTACAGAGGCCGATTCCGATACCCTGCGCGACATGCTTTCTTCTGCCCAGCTTGTGGGTATGCGGGAAAAATCCTCCTACACCTGGGCTACCCAGCAGGGCGTTCAAGCCCACCTGATTGTGGACGATGCCACCTTCTATCAGCATCAGAAGCGCTCCCTACCGGGCCGTCCGGTCGTAGACCTACCCGAACACTATATTTGCGCCACTTTCTCGGGCCTTAACCCGGGGCAGGCCCGGGTTATCGGGCAGTTGCTTGACGATATGCACCGCGAATACGGCCTGCGCACCGTCTTCCTGCCCCACATGGGCGAGCCCCTGACCGACCAGGGCGATGTGGCAGTGCACGCCGAAATCGCTTCACACATGTTCTCCGATCCCGTGCAGCTACCCATGGTGCACACGGACGACGCCGTACAGGTTCACCGCGGTGCCTTCATCGCGGTCTCTACCCGCTACCACCCCGGTGTCTTCTCCCTCTCAGCAGGTGTTCCCTTCGTGGCGCTACTGCCCGATGCCTTCACCGACATGCGGGTACGCGGCATGATGGAGCAGTACGGGGCTGAAAACTACGCTATTCCCCTGGCTCTGCTCAATTCTGATGCTCCGGCTGAAGCCCTGCACGAAGTCATTCAGCTCCGCAATGAACTCTCTGAAACCCTGCTGGCGCGAGCCGAGCAGCTGCGCGGTTTCTCCGCCAGCTGGTGGGACGCCGCCTCCCACGTCCTCCTGCACGGGGCAGGGCAGGCTGCCCCGGCCGTCCGCGAGCTAGGCAACACCCCCACCATCTTTACCGGCGAGTGGAACATAACCAACCTGCTGGTGCGCGACGATATCGCAGACATTTCACTGGCTGCTGCCCGTGCCAGCGCCGAAACCGACCGGGCCCTCTCCTGGGACTACCAGCGTCTACTCCAGCGCGACCGAGCTCAGGCTCGTGCCGACGAGCTAGAGCGTCGTAACGCCGAGCTGGCTGACTCCCTCATTGAGGCCGAAGAAAACGCCACCCTGCGCGGCTGGATGCGCCGCAAGATGCGCGGCGAGTAGCCAAGCACCGGCAGATACGCAGCACCCCGGTATAAGCCGGGGTGCCACACTAAAAGCCGCCCGACCCCGTCCTTTCCAGCAGCGAAAGGAGTTACGGGGCCGGGCGGTACACACATTCCCATGGTGTTCCCTCCCCCGCACAGCTACGGGGTGAGGGAAGTTTTGTATGCCCGCTTATAGCGGGCGGCTAGCGGGGCGCTAGGCTTAGCCGAAGCGGCCTGAGACGTAGTCTTCGGTGGCCTTCTGGCTGGGGTTGTTGAAGATTTCCTGGGTGGGGGCGTACTCGATGAGCTTGCCGGGCTTACCGGTGCCCGCAATGTTGAAGAAGGCGGTCTTGTCTGAGACGCGGGCTGCCTGCTGCATATTGTGGGTCACGATGACGACGGTGAAGTTTTCCTTGAGCTCGTTGATGAGGTCTTCAACGGCCAGGGTTGAGATGGGGTCGAGGGCGGAGCAGGGCTCGTCCATGAGGATCACATCGGGCTTGACCGCGATAGAGCGGGCGATGCACAGGCGCTGCTGCTGGCCGCCGGAGAGGCCGGAGCCGGGCTTATCGAGGCGGTCCTTGACCTCGTTCCAGAGGTTGGCGCCGCGCAGGGATGACTCGACCAGCTCGTCTGCATCGGTTTTGGAGATCTTGCGGTTGTTGAGCTTGACGCCCGCCAGCACGTTCTCACGAATGGACATGGTGGGGAAAGGGTTGGGGCGCTGGAAAACCATACCGATCTGGGAGCGGACGACCACGGGGTCAACGCCCTTGCCGTAGAGGTTTTCGCCGTCGAGCAGTACCTTACCTTCAACGCGGGCACCGGGGATAACCTCGTGCATGCGGTTGAGGGTGCGCAGGAAGGTGGACTTGCCGCAGCCTGAGGGGCCGATGAAGGCGGTGACGGTGCGGGGTTCGATTTCCATGGAGATGTCTTCTACCGCGAGGAAGTCGCCGTAGTACACGTTCAGGTTTTCAACGTCGATGCGCTTTGACATGGAGTTTTTCCTTTTTCTAAAAGTCTTGTGGGGGCCGGTGGGCACGCTAGGCTGGTGCGCTGCTGGGTTTATCGGCCGGTCTTGGGGGCGAAGATCTTGGCGATGGCTCGGGCGATGAGGTTGAGTACCATCACGATGATGATCAGGATCAGTGCGGCAGCCCAGGCGCGGGTCTCTGAGACCGAGGCGGCGGTGGGGCTGGTGGGCGTCATGATCTGGTAGTAGATGTAGGTGGGCAGGGTTGCCATCCAGCCGCTGAAGGCGCTCCAGTTGATGGAGGTGACGAAGCCTGCGGTCACCAAGATGGGGGCGGTTTCGCCGATGACGCGGGCGATAGCCAGGGTCACGCCCGATGCGATGCCCGAGATAGCGGTGGGGATAACGACCTTCATGATGGTGCGCCACTTACGGACGCCCAGGGCGTAGGACGCCTCGCGCAGTTCGTTGGGCACGATTCGCAGCATTTCTTCGGCGTTACGCACCACGGTGGGAATCATGAGGACGGACAGGGCGACCGCAGCCACCAGGCCCATACGGTTCATGGGGTTACCTGATACCAGGGCGAAGAAGGAGGCTGCGAAGAGGCCCGCCACGATGGAGGGGATGCCGGTCATGACGTCCACGAAGAAAGTGATGGCTTTGGAGAGCCACTTGCCCTGGCCGTATTCCACCAGGTAGATAGCGGTGAGCAGGCCGATGGGGACCGAGATGACGGTGGCCAGCAGGGTGATTTCCAGGGTACCAATGATGGCGTGGTAGATACCGCCGAATACGGGACCTTCACCGGCGGCTGCGGCGTTGTCGTGGACGCCGGTGACGCCCTTCATGGAGGTGCTCAGAAAGCTGCCTGAAAGGCCAGGAATACCCTTGGCGAGTACGGTGTAGAGCACCGAGACCAGGGGGATGAGGGCTACCAGGAAGGTGCCGTAGACCAGGTAGCGGGCGAAGGCGTCCTGGCCCTTGCGCTTGCCCTCGAAGGAGGTGACGGCCAGGGGGCCGGCAATCACGAAGATGATGCCTGCAAAGAGGGCGAAGGTTGCGATGGAGAAGCCGGTGAGGGCACTGGCGGCGGCGCCCAGAATCAGGGAGCCTGCGCCGACGGCCAGAGGCAGCCACTTGGGGGCCTGGCGGCTGGCGAAGCGGGATGAGGTGGTAGCTACAGACATTAGTTAGCTCCTGAGAAGTCCTTGTAGCGGGCCACGATCATGCGGGCCAGGATGTTGACGATGAGGGTGATGACGAAGAGCACCAGACCTGCGGCAATAAGCTCTGACATGCGCAGACCGTAGGCCTCGGGGAAGTTGAGGGCGATCTCTGAGGCGAAGGTCTGGTTGCCGGATTTGATGATGGAGGCGGTCAGCGGGCCGGACGCTAGCACCAGGGTCACTGCCATGGTTTCACCGAGAGCACGACCCAGGGCCAGCATAACGGAGGAAATGATGCCGGTGCGGGCGAAGGGGAAGACGGTCATGCGAATCATCTCCCAGCGAGTGGCACCCAGACCCAGGGCTGCTTCTTCCTGCAGAGTGGGGGTCTGGATGAAGATTTCGCGGCACATGGAGGTGATGATCGGCAAGATCATGATGCCCAGGACGATGCCCGCGGTCAGAATAGTCTTACCGGTCTGTGAGGCGGGGCCTTCGAAGATAGGGATGAAGCCCAGGTAGGCGGCGAGCCAGTCGTAGAAGGGCACGATCTTGGGGGCCAGTACCGAAGCGCCCCAGGCACCGAAGATAACGGAGGGGATGGCGGCCAGCAGGTCGATGACGTAGCCGATACCCTTAGCCAGCTTGCGGGGGGCGTAGTGGGAGATGAACAGAGCCACGCCGATGCCGATGGGGGTTGCCAGGAGCAGGGCGATAGTCGAGGCGATGAGGGTGCCGATAGTCAGCGGGATGATGTACTGAATAAAGCTGCCGCTGGTGAGGTCTGCTGGGTCTGCGGTGAAAACCGGCAGGGCCTGGGCGACCAGGAAGATAGCGACAGCTGCCAGGACGATAAGAATAAGGACGCCGGCGCCGAGGGAGATACCCGAGAAGATTTTATCTGCCGCCGGGTTTCCTACATCGGGAAGGTCCTTGGTTTTCGCGCGGGCGCTGCTGGTGCCCGACTGCGGTGCTGCTGTGGTTGACATGGGAATGTGAAACCTTTGTCGTTTTGACGCGGGTCAAGGTGCGACCGGGTGGGAAACCTGGCCGCACCTTGATGAACGCGGTGTTACTGGGTAACGGTGATGGATTCGATAGCCTTCTGAGCATCAGCGATGAGGGCGCTGGTCAGGGGGGCTGACTGGGCTGCATCGGCGGCGTCCTGCTGACCCTGCTCGGAGACTACGTAGTTCTCGTAGGCTTTGACCAGGGTGACGTCGTCTTCTGAGGAGTAGCCGGAGCAGACGATGTGGTAGGAGACCAGAACAACGGGGTAGGCGGTGGAGTCATTGGGGGTGCGGTTGATGTTGATCGCCATGTCGTTCTCGTTCATGCCGCCGACGCGCTCTGAGAGTTCAACGGTCTTGGCAGCGGCATCTGCTGAGAGTTCAACGTAGGAGTCACCGACCTTGACGTTGACCTTGCCCAGGTCGCCGATGGCTGAGGCGTCCGCGTAAGTGATAGCACCCTCGGTGGATGAGGTGGTGGAGACAACACCGGAGGTACCCTTGTTGGATTCACCGGCGTACTGGGAGGGCCAGTTGCCGTCTGCCTCTACGTCCCAGGCGCCGTTAGAGGCGGCAGCCAGGTACTCGGTGAAGTTCTGGGTGGTGCCGGAGTCATCCGAGCGGTGGACAACGGTAATCTTAGTGTCGGGCAGGGTAACGCCTTCGTTCTGTGAGGCGATAGCTGCATCGTTCCAGGTGGTGATTTCGCCCTTGAAGATCTTGGCGATGGTTTCGCCGTCCAGGTTCAGGGATGAGACGCCCGGCAGGTTGAAGGCTACGGCTACGGGGGAGATGTAGACGGGGATGTTGATGGCGCCGCCGTCACCGCAGACTGCCTTTGATTCTTCCCATTCGGTGGCCTTGAGAGCGCGGTCTGAGCCGGCGAACTTAGCGCCACCAGCGAGCAGGGCCTCGCGGCCTGCACCGGAGCCGTCCGGTGAGTACTGTACGGTGCCGCCCAGGTTAGCGAAACCGGTTTCCCAAGCGGTGATTGCTGCCTGCTGGGATGAGGCGCCGACGCCGGTCAGGGGGGTGGAGGGCAGGGAAGCTGCGCTGGAGCCTGCGTCTGAGGAGGTGGCGGTGCCGGTTGCATTGTCTGAACCGCAAGCGGTGAATGCGAGTGCGCCTACAGCTGCAAGTGAGCCCCAACGAGCAAGTGACTTAGCCTTCACAGGTGATTTCCTTTGAGTTTGTGTGCCCTACCCTGTCTCGTGTGAGAACTGTGTGAGACGGTGAGTAGGAAGGGAACGGTGTCTAACGCATCTGACTTTAGGAGCGTTAGGTAGCAGGTGGGCTAGCAGTGGGTGAACGGTGGGTGAACAGGGGGCGCACAGTTAGGGTTAAGGACGCTGGCGGTCGGGTTGAGGCCGCAGGTTTAGAATGGTGGGTATGGGTTTTGGTCAGCAGGTTGAAAGTTTAAAGAAGCGAGCTCGGAATCATAGTCGCCTGGGCTGGCAGCGTATGAAGGACGGCTTTTTCCAGTCTCTTCAGATTGTGGTCTCGGGTATCGGGGCCTATCTTTTTGCGGAGAAGGTGCTGGGGCATACCGAACCAATTTTTGCGGCAACCGCTGCCATTGTTTCTCTGGGTTATATCACCGGCGCTACCCATGCCCGCCGCATCCTAGAGGTGTCGTTTGGTGTGACCCTGGGCATCTTGATGGGTGATATGATGATGCTCGCCCTGGGTCGGGGCATCTGGCAGGCAGGGCTTGTGATGTTCCTGTCTGTTATGCTGGCCCGTTTTTTGGATAACGGTATTATTTTCACGATTCAGATGGGTCTGCAGTCCTGCCTGGTGGTCTTGCTCCCGCCGAATATTGACGGGCCTTTTGCCCGAAGCCTAGACGGTATTGTCGGTGGCCTGTGCGCTTTTTTGCTCATGTTCCTCTTCCCGAAAGACCCGCGTCGCACCCCGCGTGAGAACGCTAAAACCATGATGGGTTCTTTTGCTGCGGTCTTCCGCGATGCAGGTGAGGCCATGGAGCACTACGACGGCAAGGAGGCCTGGCATGCCCTGGCGTCTGCCCGTCGTCTACAGCCTCTCTATAACACCTGTGAGAAAGACATTATTACCTCAAAGGGCATGGCCCAGCTGGCCTGGACGGGCCGGTCTCATATGAAGGAGCTCGACCGCTATTCCCAGGCCCTGAGCAAGATTGACTACGCTATCCGCAACACCCGGGTGCTCAACCGCCGACTCGCTTCAACCATCAATAACGTGCAGATTTCGCAGGAGGCTATCACTTCTATCGCTGAGGCCCTCAAGAGCATTGGTGGTGCGGTGGAGGTGCTGGGTGAGGGTATGTCTGCCCCTGATGCGAGCGTCCGTAATGAGCGCAAGGTCAAGGCCCGCCAGGACCTATCGCAGCTGGCTGGGCAGCTAGAGCCGCACCTGATGGGTGTGCGCACGATGGAGGCCGAAGCCCTGGTGCTGATGCTTCGCCCCCTGGTGGTTGATCTTTTGGAGGCTTCGGGGCTGACCCACCAGCAGGCAGTGGATATGCTGGTACCCCTGGGGGATTCCATGACGGAGCACGCCCCCGCCACGACCATTCTGCCGGTGCAGGCAGGTGCGGACGCCGGTGGTCAGCAGGGCTCTCACCAGCAGCGGGTGGAGCAGAAGCATCGAGACGACACCCGTCAGCTCACCACGGTGCTGCGAGCCAAAGACCGGGCTCCGATTCGGGAGATTCGGGAGGCCTCGGTGAGGGACCCCCGCAGTATGCCAGCCGTACCGCCGGCAGGAAACGGGGCGGACGCGTCCGCCGGGCTACGTGAGAGCGCCGCTAGAGTCGAGAAGCAGCAGGCTCTGAACACGGCCCAGCTGACCGTGATCGAACAGAACCTCAAGAAGGAGAAGGGCAACTAGCCCTGACCGGGGAAGAGCAGAGCCAGGGCCTCCCCCAGCGAGGCGACCTCGCGCACCGATACTCCGGCGGGCACGTCACCCACACCGGCAGGTGATGCGGGCACAATCACGTGGGTGAAGCCCAGGCGGCCGACCTCGGCAATCCGCTGGCGGATGCCGGGAACAGCTCGTACCTCACCCGCTAGACCGACCTCGCCAAAGACCGCCAGCTTGCGGGGCAGAGGCTTGTCTTGGGCGGCGGAGGCCAGGGCGATGACGCAGGCCAGGTCGGCGGACGGCTCAGAAATCTTAGCCCCGCCCACCGTTGAGATATAGCAGTCTAGCTTGCCCACGTTGAACCCGGCCCGCTTCTGGAGCACAGCCAGCAGCATAGAGATGCGGGAGCTGTCGAGACCGCTGGTGGTTCTTCGGGGCTGCGGGGTGGCGCTGGTGTCGAGCAGGGCCTGAACCTCGGCGAGCAGGGGGCGGCGGCCCTCCATGGTGACGGTAACGCAGGTGCCCGAGACCGGGTGCGGGGTGCGGGAGACAAAGAGACCCGAGGGGTCGGTGACGGGGGCGATGCCGTCCTCGTGCATATCGAAACAGCCCACCTCGTCAGTGGGGCCAAAGCGGTTCTTGATAGCCCGCAGCATACGAATAGGGGTGTGCTTATCGCCCTCGAACTGGCAGACAACATCGACCAGGTGCTCCAGCAGGCGGGGGCCAGCGATAGTGCCCTCCTTCGTCACGTGGCCCACCAGCAGGGTGCACATGTTGCGGCGTTTAGCGGCGGCAATCAGCGAGGCGGCCACCTCTCGCACCTGGGTGACGCCACCGGCGCTCCCCTCGACCTCAGATGAGGCCAGGGTCTGCACCGAGTCCACAATTAGCAGGTCAGGGTTGACCTGTTCGATATGGGCCAGGGCGGTGCCGAGATCGGTTTCGCTGGTCAGGTAGAGGGTATCGGCCAGGGCACCAATGCGGTCGGCGCGGAGCTTGACCTGGGCCGCAGACTCTTCGCCGGTCACATACAGGACGTTGTGGGGCTTTCCCGTTGACTCACCGCGGGCAAAGGTAGCGGCTACATCGAGCAGTAGGGTGGACTTACCGACGCCGGGTTCACCGGCCATGAGAATCACTGCCCCGGGCACCAGGCCGCCGCCTAAGACACGGTCGAACTCCGGGTTGCAGGTGCTCATGTAGTGAGCCACGGTGGAATCAACCCGCCCAATGGGCTGGGCGGGCGTCTGCACACTCGATGCCACGGTGGTTTTCGCGGCGACCGGTCCGACGGCTTCTTCTACGGTGCCCCAGGACTGGCATTCGCCGCAACGCCCCACCCATTTAGCGGTGGTCCAGCCGCATTCGGTGCAGCGGTAGGCGTTAGCGGAGCGTGAGCGGGTTGTTTTACGGGTAGCCATATCAACAGCATAAGGCCGGTGGCTGACACTTTAAGCACGGCTAGCTACCGCCAGTAGCCAAAGCCTACATAAATCTCTCTAAGAGCGAGCTTTCGGCCATGCGGGAGAGGGATTCTCGAATCACGCGGGCGCGCTGTTCACCGATGCCCTCAACAGCCCGCAGGTCATCGAGGCTGGCGGCCATGAGCGACTGCAGGCCGTCAAAGCGGTCGACCAGGCGGTCAGCAACCGCCCCGGGCATGGACTTGATACCGGCCAGTAGGCGATGGCCGTGGGGGTGTAGCGGTGCATCCAGCTCTTCGCCCAGCCCCGCGGTACGGGCGATGGTCAGGGGGTCAATGATTTCCTTATCATCGAGCTGAATCAGGGCATCTACAGCAGCCTGAAGTTCCTCAGGGGTTGTATCTGCTGGGAGGTAGTCGCGCAGTACAACCCAGGTGGCGGGCAGGTTATGGGTCGTCAGTTCTTCCAGTTGCAGGGCAACCAGGCGACCCACGTTGCCCAGCTCCACCACGTAGTGGCCCGCTTCAACGGTGATTCTACGAACCATCTCCATGCGCTGCAGGGTGCTCGCTACATCACGCAGGGTCACGTTGGCTTCGATTTCTAGGGAAGAGAGCTGATGGAGCACCTGTTCTAGGCGTTCAGTGTAGCTATCAAGGGTACGAATCGCCTGGTTGGCACGGCTCATGAGCGACTGGGTATCTTCAACCGTGTAACGGATTCCCTCAGTGTAGACCGAAATCAGGGACATAGACGCGCTCACCGCGATGACGGGGAAGCCGGTTTGTTTTGCCACACGTTCTGCGGTGCGGTGGCGGGTACCCGACTCATTGGTATCGATGGACGGGTCGGGTAGCAGCTGCACTCCTGCCGCCAGCAGGGTGGAAGCGTCCTTGTCGCAAACAATCGCGCCGTCCATCTTGGCGAGCTCCCGAACGCGGGTGGCAGAGAATTCGGTGTTGATAGCAAACCCGCCCGATGACATCTGCGCTACGGTCTTATCGCTGCCCAGCACAATCAGCGCACCGGTGCGGCCGCGCAAGATTCGTTCCAGGCCCTCGCGGAGTTCGGTACCGGGGGCGATTTGGGCGATTGTTTTCAGCAGAGATTCACTATAAACCGTTAGCACTCCACCAATTTTAGTGCACAGAGGGGCTAGAAACGGCACCGCCCCGGCACGCGCAGGGCGGGCCGGGACGGTAGCGGTCTGTGAGGCTAAGGTTCTTAGCCGGTGACGATGATACGGACGGGCTGTGAGGTCACGCCGTTGACGGTTGCGGTTGCCCAGTAGTAGCCGGGCTGGATGGTTGCTGAGGTGTTGCAGCCCAGGACGTTGAGGGAGCGGTTCCAGGTCAGGGCGGTGGTGTTGGTGGCACCTGCGGCAACTTCGGCGTCTTCTACGGGGTTGGCGTAGCACTGGGCGTAGTTGTAGACCTGGGCGGGGCCGGAGGTGATGTTAACGTCTACGTTGTTGGCGCCGCCGGTCACGATGCAGGGGTTACCCGAGGTGTTGGTGTAGGTAACGGCCAGGGCAGGGTTCTGGCCCGCTGCGTAGCTGTTGCGGTCGGCGGTTAGGCTTACCTGTAGGTCGGCTGCGGTGCAGGCGGCCGCAACAACCTCGGTGGGTGAGGCGGACGCAGTGGGTTCAGCTGATTCGCTGGGCTCAGCGGACGCGGTGGGCTCGGCTGATTCGGTAGCCTCTGCGCTGGCGGTGGCTGATTCATTTGCGTCGGCTGACGCTGATTCGGTGGCGCTTGCGGAGTCGCTGGGCTCAGCGCTTTCTGAGGGGGTCGCTGATTCGGTAGCGCGCTGACTAAAGTCGCTGAAGGCTTCAGCGCTGGTGGAGGTACTTGCTGTGGCGGTTGCGTTGTCGGAGCTGTTACCGCGACCTGCTAACCAGCTGATGAGGCCGATAATGAGGAGCAGAACTAGGACCAGAATAAGCAGGGCAACAATGCGGCGGCGGCGGTAGACCTCGGGTGAGACCTCTTCCACCTGTGAATCAACGTTTTCAGACATACATCTAGAGTACCTTTTTCTATGCCGCCTGCGGAACTTTTGCGCCGTATTAGCTTGCGTGAAGGCCGGTGCTTTAGAGTGTTGGGGTGTCTTTTACTTTGCCGCTGAGCCAGCTGACTCCCCAGGAACTTGAGAACCTGCACACCGAGATTAACGGGTGGTATTTAGAGAACCGCCGTGACCTGCCCTGGCGCACCGGGAGCAATACTCCCTGGGAGGTGATGGTCAGCGAATTTATGCTGCAGCAGACTCCGGTTAAGCGGGTCTTGCCGGTCTGGGAAACTTGGTTAGAGCGCTGGCCCTCCCCGGCTGATTTGGCGGCTGAAGATTCGGGCGAGGCTGTGCGTGCCTGGGGACGCCTGGGCTACCCCCGCCGAGCCCTGCGGCTGCATGCTGCGGCCCAGGCTATCGTTCAGAAGCACGGTGGCCAAGTACCCGGCAGCTACGAGGAGCTGCTGGCTTTACCCGGTGTAGGTTCATATACCGCTGCGGCTATATCTGTGTTTGCCTTTGGGGCGCGGGCCACGGTGATTGATACTAATATTCGCCGGGTCCATGCCCGCCTTATCTCGGGCAAGGCGCTGCCGTCTAAGGCACTCACAGCAGCCGAAACCCGTTTAGCTGACGAGCTCATGCCCGCCGATCTGGCGGCGTCCTGCCTGTGGAATGTATCGGTCATGGAGCTGGGAGCGCTCGTCTGCACCGCTAAATCCCCGAGCTGCGAGCGCTGCCCGGTGGTGGATTCCTGTGCCTGGGTTGCGGCAGGACGCCCCGAGGCCGATTATGTACCTAAGGGCCAGGCCTGGGCCGGTACCGACCGCCAGTTGCGGGGTGCCATGATGGGCGTGCTGCGCGCCGCCCAGGAGCCGGTGCCGGCCCAGCTGCTGACCAGTGTGGGGCGGGTAGATATGGTTGTTCCCGAGGGCCTTGTTCCTGCTGTTGCGAAGCTGCGGGCGCTCACTCCCCCGCCGGAGCAGGTTGAGCGCTGCTTCTCGGGGCTCCTGGCGGACGGCCTCGCCCGGCAGGTTGAGGGCGGCAGGGTCAGCCTCTAGCTGGTTCTTAAATTCACTACGCCGCACTTCCCAAGAGAATCGCTGCGAAGGGGATAACCACTCCGGCGATGAAGGAGAAGAGGAAGTAGCCTCGCTTGAAGACCCCGTGCTGGCGGGGGTAGCGCACCCCGTTTGCGTATGTGCCTGCGATGAGCAGAATAAGAGACAAGAGTTGAGCGGAGGGAATAAGGAGCACAAAGACCAGTACCGGGTACCAGGGCTGGGCGAAGAAGCCCGGCCGGTAGTTGAGGTAGACCTGACGGCCGGTGGTGTCGTAGTGGGTGTCTGTTCTCTTTAGCATGTCAGTCTCGCTTCTGCGGTGCCCTCGCTGTCAATGGAAAAGTTCACGCAACGGGTGTAGCCATAGCTGTTGAGGCTGGTGCGGTTGAACTCCCGCACCACCGATACCCGGGCTGTCGAACCCTTTTCTTCCCATATCTCAGGCTCCCTATCGTAGACCGAGTTATCGCCAAGCAGGGAAAAGCTAGATGAGGTGTAGGTGAGGTTGCTCAGATAGGTGATGGCAGAGCCGTCGGTACACCATCCCAAGGAGAAAACCGTGGTGGTCAGGTCAGAACCCAGCAGGTTTTCTTCTGTCACCGGGGTACTCGCCTGCCAGCACTGATGGCCTGCATAGAGAGCGGCTTCTTTTTCGGTAATCTTATCGCGGGTTGATCCCGTCACCAGATTACTGACGCTCCAGAGGCTCACCGATACAAGTAGCGCACCGTCATTATTCTGCATGTGGTCCCAGTTCTTCATTTGCTGGCTAGAGACAAGCCAGCCCAGTAAGAGGGGCAGAATAATCAACATGGCGGTACATACCCGCCCTAGCAAGATGGTGTGATGCCTCGTTTTCATGATTCTCCTCGCTTTCTCACTGGGGCTAGGGGCGCGCGTCCGTCACGCTCACCCCGGTCGCCAAGGTAAGCACCAGGTGCACCACGGGCAGGAGGGCCACAAGCACCACTGAAAGATAGAAGTAGACCGGGTAAAAGACCTCATAGACCCTGGGGTAGCGCACCCCGTGGGTATAAACGCCAGCGGCTAGCACCAGCCACAGGGCTAGGGGCTGATTTACGAGCAAAAGCAGGAGCAGGGTCAGAGGATAAACCCAGGTCGCAAAGAGGCCGGGTACTGTCTGCACAAAGACCGGGCGACCGTTCTCAGCCAGAACCGTACCTGGTACCTGCTCTAGGTCTAGTTGGGGACGCATGAGAGCTCTCCTTCCGCTGTACCCTCAGCATCGAGGGTAAAGGCCACGCACCGTTCGAAACCGTAGCTCGGCAGGCCGCTACTGTTATTCACCATGCGGCTAATAACCGTGCGGTATGACTCGAGGGAATCCAGCTCATAGGCCAGTGAATAATCGGGGTTAGCAGGCGGGTCTGAGCGCATGTTAGGGCCCTCGTAGTCAACCGTGGTGGCGTCCTGCTGGTAGACGATGCCGCCGTCCTTCGCACACCAGATAACGGAGAATTTATGGGCCAGAAGCTCCTTGCCCAGAATATTTGTTTCGGCCACGCGGGTGAAAGCCTGCCAGCACTGGGCGTCTGAATAGCCGGGTACTGCTGCCTTACGGGTCACCGTAATGTGTTCAATAGGCTCACTGCTCGGTGAGCGCCCTAAAGTTGAAGTTCCCGCCAGGAAAAACGAGGCAGCAACGGCGAGCAAGAGGCTCAAGCCGAGTGCGGCGCCGGCAACGATGCCGGGTCGCTTTTTCTGACGGTATGTTCCCTGTAAATCCTGACGACTCATGGTTCACACCTTTCAGAAGTTGTGAACTAGATTACCTTAAAAGCCGGGCATATTCTAGACCTGTAGAAGGAAAACCTCCAGCTCCTCCCCCTAAATTTCCAGAATCATCCGGGTATTTCCCAGAGTATTGGGCTTCACCCGGGCAAGGTCAAGAAACTCAGCCACACCCTCATCGTGCGACCGCAGCAGCTCCATAAAAGTCTCAGGGTCAATCTGATCCTGATTCTCCATCACCCTAAACCCCTGGCGCTTGAAGAAATCTACCTCAAAGGTCAGGCAAAAAACACTGGCAACACCCAGCCGCCTAGCCCGCTCCACCAGAGCGGCCACCAGGGCGTGCCCCACTCCCCGACCGCGCGCAGCAGGAGCTGCCGCCAGCGTCCTAATTTCAGCGATATTCTGCCACATCACGTGCAGGGCCCCGCAGCCAAGAACCTGCCCGGCGGCGTCCTCAACAATAAGGAACTCCTGGATAGCCTCATAGTAGGCCACAGCTTCTTTATCAAGCAGGATCCCCTCAAGTGCCAGCGGGCGCACCAGGGCTTGGATAGCGGGTACATCGTGCACGGTGGCGGGGCGGACGGTCACATCTGTCATTCCTCAAGGCTACTGCCCTGCCCACCCGGGAGCCAAAGCCCCGTGAGACGCGAAGCCGCTTAAACAATAAATCAGCCCCCGACCGCCAACCGGCGCGGGAGCTGATTTACATCATTACACACACATACACACAAGAGTCTTCTTGTCCTAAAGTTGCCCCACACACCGGGGCTTTATCGCTTCAGGGGCTCTGTCGAACCGTATGACTTAAGTATGGCAAGCCAGCCTTGAGCGCAAGCCTTAAAGAGCTGGGCGCAAGCTGAAAGGTTGGTCAAGCTTTGGTTACATTTTTGACTGCCCATCACAAAAGCATCACAGAACCAGCCAGCGCACCACAAAACTACCCGGTGCAGCACAAAGCCGCCTGCGGCGTCCTTGGCATCAGGACGCCGCAGGCGGCTTGCGCTTGCAGAAGCGGCTTAGCGCTCGTCGGCCTCGCGGGCCTCTTCAGCCTCGAAACGCTGCTCGGCAGTCTCGTTAGCTACCTCAGCTTCGGGGATTGCGGGGAGTTCCTTCTCGTCCTCGCCAAAGGCCTTGTCGAAGGCCTCGGCGTCCAGCTCACCCAGGGGAGCTGACGAGAAGGTGAACTTGGCCAGGTCGCCCTCGCCCTCAACGTCCACGGTGATCTTCTCGCCGGACTTGATCTCACCGAAGAGGATCTTCTCAGAGAGCGGGTCTTCCAGGTTGCGCTGCATCTCGCGGCGCAGCGGGCGGGCACCCATGGAGGGGTCGTAGCCCTTAGCTGCCATGAGAGCCTTAGCCTTATCGGTCAGCTCGATTGACATATCCTGCTCAGCCAGGCGCTTGGCCAGGCGGGCAACGAAGAGGTCAACAATCTGCAGAATCTCAGACTCGGAGAGCTGGGGGAAGACGATGATGTCGTCCACGCGGTTGAGGAACTCGGGGCGGAAGTGCTCCTTGAGGGATTCCATCACGCGGCCCTGCATGCGCTCGTAGGAGCCCTGGTCGTCGCCGACCTGCTGGAAGCCCACGGGTACACGGCGGGCCATTTCGCGGGAGCCCAGGTTGGTGGTCATGATGATGACGGTGTTCTTGAAGTCCACCACGCGACCCTGGGAGTCGGTCAGACGGCCGTCTTCCAGAATCTGCAGCAGGGAGTTGAACAGGTCAGCGTGA
This sequence comes from Rothia sp. 11254D007BW, assembly GCF_053548195.1. NCBI lineage: Bacteria > Bacillati > Actinomycetota > Actinomycetes > Micrococcales > Micrococcaceae > Rothia > Rothia sp. 11254D007BW. The sequence continues at coordinate 2,089,221 of NZ_JBPWPK010000001.1, read as the reverse complement.
GCCTTTTCAACCTCGTCAAAGAGCACAACGGAGAAGGGCTTGCGGCGGACCTTCTCGGTCAGCTGGCCGCCCTCCTCGTAGCCAACGTAGCCGGGAGGGGCACCGAAGAGGCGGGACACGGTGTGCTTCTCCTGGTACTCCGACATATCCAGGGTGATGAGGGCGTCCTCATCCCCAAAGAGGAACTCAGCCAGGGCCTTAGCCAGCTCGGTCTTACCGACACCGGTGGGGCCGGCGAAGATGAAGGAGCCGCCGGGGCGCTTGGGGTCCTTGAGGCCAGCACGGGTACGGCGAATTGAACGGGAGAGAGCCTTGATGGCGTTCTCCTGGCCGATGACGCGCTTGTGCAGCTCCTCTTCCATCTTGAGCAGACGGCCGGATTCTTCCTCGGTAATCTTGTAGACCGGAACGCCGGTGGAGAAGGCCAGGACGTCGGCGATAACCTCGGGGGTTACCTCACCGAAAGCATCGCCGGCATTGCGCCACTGTTGCTCGGCTTCTTCCTTCTCAGCAGCCAGCTTCTGCTCCTTGTCGCGCAGGTCAGCTGCTTTCTCGAACTCGTTAGCCGCGATGGCTTCTTCCTTCTCGCCCTTGAGCTTGGCGATGCGCTCTTCAAGTACCTTGATTTCCGGCGGGGCAGTCATACGCTTAATGCGCAGGCGGGCACCGGCCTCGTCAATCAGGTCAACGGCCTTATCGGGCAGGAAGCGGTCAGAGATGTAGCGGTGAGCCAGGTTAACGGCGGTCTCCAGAGCCTCATCTGAGATGGTCACGCGGTGGTGAGCTTCGTACTTATCGCGCAGACCCTTAAGAATCTCAACAGCCAGCTCGGGGCTGGGCTCATCGACCTGGATGGGCTGGAAGCGGCGTTCCAGGGCGGGGTCCTTCTCAATGTGCTTGCGGTACTCATCGAGGGTGGTTGCACCGATAGTCTGCAGCTCACCGCGGGCCAGCATGGGCTTCAGAATTGAGGCAGCGTCGATAGCACCCTCGGCGGCACCTGCACCGACCAGGGTGTGAATTTCGTCGATGAAGAGGATGATGTCACCGCGATTGCGAATCTCCTTCAGCACCTTCTTCATGCGCTCTTCGAAGTCACCGCGGTAGCGGGAACCCGCCACCATAGAGCCCAAATCCAGGGTGTAAAGGTGCTTGTCCTTCAGAGTTTCAGGCACATCACCGTGCACAATCGCCTGGGCCAGGCCCTCAGCAACAGCGGTCTTACCCACACCGGGCTCACCAATCAGCACGGGGTTGTTCTTAGTACGGCGAGAGAGCACCTGCATAACGCGCTCCATCTCCTTATGGCGACCAATCACGGGGTCAAGCTTGCCCTCGCGCGCCGCAGCCGTGAGATTGCGTCCGAACTGGTCAAGAATGGCAGAGCCAGCCGGGGTACCCTCGCGGGAGTTACCCGCACCCACACCGGCGGTCTCCTTACCACCCTCACCGTTGTTATTACCGGGGTAGCCAGAAATCAGATCCATCACGGTCTGACGAACCTTAGCCGGCTCAGCACCCAGCTTGGTCAGAATCTGGTTACCCACACCCTCATTAGCGCGCACCATACCCAGCAGAATGTGCTCGGTACCAATGTAGCCGTGGTTCAGCTGGATAGCCTCGCGCATCGACAGCTCAAGAACCTTCTTAGCGCGCGGGGTAAAGGGAATATGACCGCTGGACGCCTGGGGGCCAGAACCGATGATGTCCTGCACCTGGTCGCGCACGGCAGTGAGATTAATACCGAGCGACTCAAGAGCGCGAGCCGCAATACCCTCACCCTCGTGAATCAGACCGAGCAGAATGTGTTCGGTACCGATGTAGTTGTGGTTCAGCATGCGTGCTTCTTCTTGGGCAAGCACGATGACGCGGCGGGCGCGGTCGGTAAACCGTTCAAACATTGAACACTCCTTGGAAACTTACTATTACCCAAAAGATTACGCGCGTTTTCACCCCCGCGGGGCGCTGTTCGCCACGGAATGAATGGGGCTTATTTATCAGGGGTTCCGCATGCTCACGCTGGATGAAGCCCAGCAGATTCCGAGCGCGCGAGGAAATTAATCTGCGGGCGGAATAGGCGTAAGCCTGACCCTCACGCCCCGCCTGACGGCGGATTCCGTTCGCTCTTGTGTGCTCGCGCGCTCGCACTCGCTCACTTCATCGAGCCAGCAGCTTCGCTGTGAGCATGCTTCACCCGCACTTATTGAATAAGCTTCATTTACTCGATAAGACCTGCCGAAAAATCACCCAATTTTTCTTCTACACGCATGCTTTATAGGCCGCTTATAAATAATTGAGGCGGAACCCGCTGAGCGGGTTCCGCCTCATAGAGACAAGAAGAAGATTATTTACTTGCTTTCTTTGCCCATAGCCTTGTAGTAGGCGTCCTGAATGTTCTGGTGGATACGACCGCGGCTTGAAACCTCGTAGCCGTTTTCCTGGGCCCACTTACGAATTTCAGCGATTTCGGGGTTGCGCTTAGCGGTGGTGCGTGAACCTGCGGGGCGGCCGGGGGTGCGCTGGGCACCCTGAACACGGCGGGCCTTAGCAGCGAAAGGACGGATGGCGTCACGCAGACGGGCAGCATTAGCGCTAGAAAGATCGATTTCGAACTGGCCGCCGTCGAGACCGAAACGTACGGTTTCTTCTGCGGGGCCGCCGTCGAGATCGTCTTCAAGAATAATCTTGACCTTCTGAGCCATTATGTTCTCCTTGGATGAGGCTGTTTAGGGAATATGAACCCAACCGCGTTTTTGGGCAGGGAAGGACATATAAGAGGATAATCCGCCTTCTACCCTTTTCTGTGGGGTACGCAATCGAGTTAGTCACCCTTGATGACTAAAATAAATAGTACATATTCTTTTCTCAAAAAGGAAATAAAGTCACGCTTCAGAGAACAAAAAGACTTTTATTTAGTTTCTGATGTTCCAAAAGGGTCCCGGGTTCCGTCCGCGTTTTTTACAGAGCGGTACCAGGCTTCGGCGTCCTTTTCGATATCCCGGCGGGCAGCACGCTCGGTGCGGTCAGCACGATTCATCCAGCGCAAAATAAAATAAAGCACCAGGCCCGCGCCTATGGAGGGAACCAGGCCAATCAGGAATTCCATCTCTTCTCTACCTTTCTCGGGTTTATGCTCCCTCCAATCTACCCTAGGCGGCGGTGTAGAGGGGCTGGCAAACAAAAGCCCGCCTGGCAGGCTGCCAGGCGGGCACAAGAGCGTTAGGACGCTTTACTCGGCTTCGGGCTTCATCAGCGGGAAGAGAATGGTCTCGCGGATACCTACGCCGGTGAAGAGCATAATCAGGCGGTCGATGCCCAGGCCCAGGCCGCCCATGGGGGGCGCACCGTATTCAAGGGCGCGCAGGAAGTCGTCGTCGAGCTGCATGGCTTCGTCATCACCACCGGCAGCCAGCTTGGACTGCTCAGTGAGGCGCTCACGCTGAATCACGGGGTCAATGAGCTCGGAGAAGGCGGTGCCTCGCTCCATACCGCCGATGATGAGGTCCCAGGCCTCGATGAGGTTGGCCTCGGAGCGGTGCTGGCGGGCCAGAGGCTGGGCTGAGGGCGGGTAGTCGTAGACGAAGGTGGGGTTGATGAGGGTGGGTTCAACGATTTCACCGAAGAGTTCAACAACCAGCTTCTCGGCGTCCCACTTGGGGTCAACGGGGACCTCGTGCTTCTCGGCGATAGCGCGCAGTTCTTCTGCGGTGGTGGCGGGGGTAATCTCAACGCCTACGGCCTCGGACAGGCCGGGGTAGACGCCCAGCCACTTCCATTCGCCGGTCAGGTCGATGGTACCGGCTTCGGTTTCGATCTGGTGTACGCCCACAGCGTCGGCGCAGGCCATGATGATTTCCTGCATGCGCTTGGCCATGACGAACTGGTCGGCGTAGGCCTCGTAGCATTCCAGGGTGGTGAATTCGGGGCTGTGGGTGGAGTCTACGCCCTCGTTGCGGAAGACACGGCCGATTTCGTAGACGCGTTCCAGGCCGCCCACTTCGGCGCGCTTGAGGAAGAGCTCGGTGGCGATGCGCAGGGTCATGGGCTGGTCAAAGGCGTTCAGATGGGTTTCGAAGGGGCGGGCTGCCGCACCACCGTGAATGAGCTGCAGGATGGGGGTTTCCAGCTCAATATAGCCGTGGTCATTCAGGACGTTACGCACGGTCTGGGTAATCTTGGCGCGCTTGATCACCAGGTCGCGGGCTTCATCGCGCACCATCAAATCGAGGTAGCGCTGGCGCACGCGGGTCTCTTCGTTAAGGTCAGAGTGCAGGTTGGGCATAGGGCGCAGGGCCTTGGATGCCATCTGCCATTCTTCGGCCATGATGGAGAGCTCGCCGCGGCGGGAAGAAATAACCTCGCCCTTGACGAAGACGTGGTCGCCCAGATCAACCAGGGCCTTCCAGTCTGCCAGGGATTCTTCACCTACGCTGGCCAGGGAAATCATGGCCTGGATGCGGGTGCCATTGCCCTGCTGGAGGGAGGCGAAGCAGAGCTTGCCGGTGTTGCGGACGAAAACCACGCGTCCGGCGACACCCACGATGTCACCGGTGGTCTGGTCAGCTTCGAGCGTACCGTCGTACTTTTCGCGAATTTCGGTGATGGTGTGGGTGACGGGGACGCCCACGGGGTAGGCTTCGCGCCCGGATTCAAGCAGCTTGGCGCGCTTTTCGAGGCGGATCTGCATCTGCTCTGAGACGCCGTGGTCGAAGCCGGTGGTTTCTGCGGGGGTGTTGCCCTGTTCAGTCAATGATGTACCTGTTCTTAGGTTGGGTGTAGAGGTCTTAGTTAATTTCCATGTTATCGATGAGGCGGGTGGAGCCAACGTAGGCTGCCACGAGCGCTAGCACACGTGCCTGTTCATTCTGGGGGGCCTCGAATGTGTCGGTATCGACCACTTCTAGGTAGTCCAGGCGTACGCCGTCGGTGCTGTCGATGGTGGCACGGGCCTGGGCGATATCCTCAGCGGTGAAGCTACCGGTGATGTACTTTTCGCGCAGGGTGGCCAGGGTTCGGGACAGAACCAGGGCTGCTTCGCGTTCTTCAGCGCTCAGGTACTGGTTGCGTGATGAGAGGGCCAGCCCGTCATCCGCGCGCACCACGGGCACCGGTTTGATGGTCACCTGGTGGTTGAAGTCCTTAACCATGCGCTGAATGAGGGCCAGCTGCTGGGCGTCCTTCTGCCCGAAGTAGGCGTTAAGGGTGCCCTCCCCTACCAGGGGCTTCAGAATGTTGAAGAACTTATTGACCACGGTGAGCACGCCGTCGAAGTGGCCGGGGCGGGTCTTGCCCTCAAAGAGGGTGCCCAGCTTGCCTGAAACAACGGTGATTTTGGGGTCGCCACCGGGGTACATTTCTTCAACAGTGGGGGCGAAGATGACGTCGACGCCCGCTTGGGTTGCCAGGGCGGCGTCCGCTTCAAGAGTGCGGGGGTAGCGGTCGTAGTCTTCGTTGGGCCCGAACTGGAGGGGGTTCACGAAGATAGAGAGCACCACAACATCGTTCTGTTCGCGGGCACGGCGAATCAGGGTGGCGTGCCCGTCGTGCAGGGCGCCCATGGTGGCTACATAGCCTACGGTGAGGGGCTTCTCTGCGGCGGGGGTTTCACCGGTGTCTCGGCGGCGACTGGCGGTGGTGAGGGCCAGGAGCATTTCGTTGCCAAGATCGGTGATGGTGTGTGCGATAGGGGCTTGACTCGTCACGGTGGTGAGGGGTCCTTTCGTGTTTTGCGCCCTCCCAGTTTACCCGGCGAGCGCTTGAAGCACAGCATGGTAGCTCTCATCGGTGAGGGCTCCGCGGCTGTGGGCGCGTTCGGCGGTGGCGCGGGCGAGGGCCAGGTAGGCGGCCTTGATGTCGTCTGCGTTTTCTTCGAGTGCGTAGCTGGCGAGGGTTTGGGCGTGGGCGGCTACGGTGTGGGCGTCTCCGCGGGCGACGGGGCCGGTGAGGGCGCTATCGCCGTTGGCGAGGGCGTTGTCGAGGGAGGCTCTCAGCAGCGGTTCGATGTAGCGGGCCGGGTTCTCGATGCCGATGGAGGCCAGGATTTGGAGGGCCTGGCCGATGATGGTAACCAGGTGGTTGGAGCCGTGGGCAAGGGCAGCGTGGTAGAGGGGGCGGTCGCCTTCGGCTATCAGGACGGGCTCTCCCCCCATCTCAACGACCAGGGCCTGAGCGATGGGGGTGAAGGGGGCTGGGCCGGTGACGCCGAAGCTGGTGTTGGCGAGGCGGGGTAGGTCGAGGGAGAGGCCGGTGAAGGTCATCGCCGGGTGGATGGCTAGGCCGATGGCGCCCTGGGCGGTAGCCGGGGCTAGGACGCCCACACCGTGGCGTCCTGAGGTGTGGATGAGAATTTGCCCGGGCCGCCAGCCATCGGTTTCGGCGATACCTTTGACCAGGTCGGGCAGGGCGTCGTCGGGTACGGCCAGGAGCACCACTTCGCTGGTGGTAATGATCTCGGGGATGGTGGACACCGGGACGCCGGGGAGCAGGGCTTCGGCTCGGGTACGGGAAGCTTCTGAGACAGCGTGGACGCCGGTGATCAGGTGCCCGGCGGCGCGGAGGGCTGCGCCAAGTACGGCCCCTACCTTCCCTGCCGAAATCACGCCGATACCCAGGCGGGCGGGCTTAAGGTGGTTGGTGCTCTGCATGGGGCCCTTTCTGTCTGCGTCCTGCCTGCTTAGTTTACCGGGGCACCGTGCTGCTCACTCCCTAAGACCCTACTCCTTCTCTCTTTACCCTAGAGTTTGTCTCAGGGTGAAGAGAGAAAGAATAGGGTGATTCAGGCGCAGCCCCCATCTGGGCCAGGCGGACGGTCAGGGCGCGGGCGACCTCGGCGTCCGCATTATGCACGGAGGAGGACAGGGTTCCCCCGGCGACCCGCAAGGACAGGTGGGCCAGCCCGGCTTTCTTCTGCAGGGGCCCCTGGGCCAGCTCAAAACTCTGCACCTTACGGTGCGGCACAAAGGTTAGACGGCGCACCCAGCGACCCGAGCGGACCAAGAGAAGCAGAGGGGTCACCGCAAAACCGTTGCGACGGTAGGTGAACGGGTCAAACCAGCGGGCAGACGCCGGGGACACCGTAAAGCCCTGATCTGTGCCGCTTCCCGCCAGGCCAGCTAAGAGCTGGTCAGGTGACACGCCACCGTCCTGCTGGGCAGGGAGTACCAGGGGTAGCACCCGCATCACGTCATCAAGGGTGCCCACCGGGAGCAGCTCACCGGCAAACTCACCCTGTCCCTCGCCCTTACCGAGCAGGGTCACCTTGACCCGGTACCAGCCGGTTATACGCCAGAGCAGGGGCTGCTCCACCGAAATACGCTGGACGCGCCCCTCAGGTAGGGTCTGGGTGGTGGTATCGGTAAAGCCAAAGCGGGTTTTCAGCCCGTCCGGGCTGGTGGAGAGCGAAAAGTTAAAACCGGTGTTAAAGCGCTTCCAGGTGCTCGAGACGATAGCCAGGATAACAGCCGCGTTCGAGGCAAATATAGCGCCCAAGGACATCTCTGCCCAGAGCATGAGGCCGCCCAGGCTCAGCAGGAAGAGAAGACCCACAAGCCAGCCCAGGCTCAGCACCATGGACCCTAATAACCGCGCTACCGGTACCTTGACAATCAGCTGCTCGCCGGCGTCCTTAACCCCCAGAAAATTCTCGGTGAGATGGTCACCCAGGCGGTCTGCAATATCGCGGTGGGCAGGCTGCTCAACAGGGGCGGACGCCGCCGGGGAGGTTGCTGACCCCTCCTTGAGGGTGCGCACCTGAGCCAGCAGCCGCTCACGCAGGGAGCGGGCCTCGGAGTACTTGAGGAACTGCACGCGCAGGGCTGAGGAATCACCGTCAGCCACATCAAACTTAAGCTCAGCTAAGCCCAGTAAGCGAGCCATGAACGGGCGGTTCACGTCGATGGACTGCACCCGATCCAGCCGGGCTTTGCGCTCAGTTTTGAAGAGCATACCGCTCTTGATGTAGACATTGCGGTCATCGACGGCAAAACGGTAAAAGAACCAGGTGGAGAGGAAGGGCAGTAACAAGAGGAGGAAGAAGACGGCCAGCACGCCCAGGAACCAGAAGCCCCCGAAGATGCTCGTCCAGGAGAGGAAGACGGTGTCGGGCGGGCCGACCTCGCCCAGCTCGCGCAGGTCAAGGGGTTCTTCCCCGGTAAAGAGGTCATCGACCAGGTTGTTCGCGATGGTGTAGATAAAAACGACAATAATCAGCCAGGCCCGTACCAGGGGTGAGAGCGGGTGGGCTCGGCGCCAGGTGAGGGCTGCTTCTTCGCGAGCGGTGATATCGGTGGAAACCGCCGGTGACTCTGAGGTAGGTGCTTGTTCGCTCATTTAGAGACCCGCCATCTTTGCATCCGACAGGTCGGTCAGTACCTCGCGCAGTTGGTCAGCATCGCTCTTGGCCAGGCCCGGAATGGTGATGCTGTTCGCTGCGGTTTTTACCTCAACGCTGGCCAGGGAGAGCGCGTTTTCAAGGGGGCCAGAGGAAACATCGACGTACTGGATACGGCCGTAAGGCACGGCGGTGACCGAGCGGAAGAGCAGACCAGAACGCTTGAGCAGGTGGTCAGTGCGTTCGCTGTAGCCGATTGCCTGCACCCGGCGCTTAACCAGCACCAGAGCCCACACGCGCCAGATAAGCACCAGACCGAACAGACCCCAGTAGGCCCAAGGGGCCCAGTTCCAGCTCTCCACCACAAGCGTCATGATAAGCGGCAAGGACGCCAGCCCCAACAGAATAAGAGACCAGATCAAAGAGGTAATGAGCTTAACCCGAACGTACTTGGGCGAGACCCGCTTCCAGCTGACCTCGGGCAGATCTATAGTCTGCTTGCCCAGGCCATCCAGGTCGAGCGGGGGCAGGGTAGGTGTAAATTGCGGCTCGTTCATGGTGCTCTCTCGTTACGTATACATGTCAGGGTGTGGTCTACACCATTATGGCACGGAGGTGAGAAAGCTAAACCAAAGGTTACCTTAGGACGAGGCGTCCGGCTTATTACGAGCCAAGGGGCCGGTCTGCGGGCTGACCTCACCGACCCCACCACCGGCGTCCTCATCTCCCGGAGGAATTTTGCACCAGTTCTCGGCGACGATACCGGCAACCAGCATCACCAGTCCGCCGGCTAAAGCGACAGAGCTTTCCACCAGCGGTTGCGCCGAAGCACGGGAGGTCAGTAGACCCAGCTGGTAGACCAGGATAGCCACCTGCCAGCCGGTCACCAGGGCACCGGTGAGGGCAAGAGCCTGAGCGAAGACCGCTACACGGGCGGCCATGAGGGGGTTCATGGAACCGGCATTCTTACGAGTCTCAACCCGGCTGAATTTGAGCACCTGCCGGGCGAAGTAGAGGGCCAGGGAGCCGAGAATCAGAGCCGCTACTACGGTCAAGGCGGGCAGGGAGAGCTCCGGCCCGCCAGAGCTCACGCTCAGGAAGTTCAGTACAGCACCGCTTGCAACCCCGACAGCCGCTAGGAGGGCAAGGGCTCGGCTTCGCAGTTTCACGCGCAGACCACCGGGGCGGGGTGGAACTCGCGGATGCCACCGGCGTCCGCAGCATCATCTGCCAGCTGGCGCACCGATAAACCCAAAAGGAGGGCAGCGGGGTCCATACGGGCCCAGGGTTCCAGCACAAAGGCCCGTTCAGCAGCCCGCGGGTGGGGCAGGGTGAGATCGGGGTCGTCCATCTCCAGGGAGGCGATGTCAATAATGTCGATATCCAGGGTACGCGGGCCCCAGCGAACATCGCGGGTACGGTGGTGCTTCTGCTCAATCTGCTGGGTATATTCCAGTAGTATGAAGGGCCGCAGGCTGGTCTCAATCTCAACCACCATGTTGGCGTAATCGGGCTGGCCGACAGGGCCGCCCACGGGAGCTGTGATAGCGATAGGGGAAATCTTGGTCACCGCGATTTTCTCGTGGGAGCAGATATCGCCAATTGCCTTAATCAGGGTGTCTTCGCTATTGCCCAGGTTAGAGCCCAGGGCAAGAATGGCTTTAACCGGCATGCTTCTCCCTAAAAATCGTCACCGACACATCGGCAAAGGTCACCTCGATAGGGGCCTTGGGCTTATGTACGGTCAGCTCAACCGCCAGCAGGGGGAACTTCTCGAGCACAGCGGTAGCGATACGCTCAGCCAGGGTTTCGATGAGATCCAGGGATTCACCGGTGACGATTTCGCGGATGACCTCAGCTACTTCGGCGTAGTTGACGGTGTGCGCCACATCGTCAGTGGCAGCGGCCCGGGTAAAGTCGGTGAACATGGTGATATCGACGAAGAAGGGCTGGCCGGTCTGCTTTTCCGAGTCGAGCACCCCGTGGTAGCCCACGCTACCCACACCTGTGAGTGTTATGCGGTCAGCGCGCGAGTAGTCTCGCGTATCTGCCGATGAGCTGTGATCGTGCATGGTCACCTTTCACCGAGTCTGGTCACCGGTGGGAGTTCAGAGTTGAAGCGCCGGTGCTTTGTAGCCATTATCCACGCAGCGGGAGCAACCGTTAGTGACCGTTATGTGTGCCCTTCGACATGCCGAAAGATAGTCTCACCCGGGTATTTGCTGGGAAGGGTAGTACTTAAGCGGGCCTAAAGTACCACCTCTAAAGCGCTTAAAGTCACAAAGACATTTTCATTTATGACGCTTCTGTTTCATGGCTACCTGCGCCACCTAGTTTGAGAGAGCGGACGCTCGCCGCCAGGCTGCGCGCACGGCCAGGGCATCGGCGGTCGCCTGCACATTATGGACGCGCACGGCCCAGGCTCCTGCCTCAGCTGCCATCACCGAAAGGGCTGCGCTGGCAACATCCCGTTCAGTAGCCGGGCGCTCAGTAACCTGTTCTGCCGGCAGGCCGGAGGCTGCGGCGTCCTGCTCCTGCAAAAGCCGGGCGATAAAGCGCTTGCGGGAACCAGCCACCAACACCCGGTGCCCCTCAGCTGTCAGGGCCTGCAGACCCGCTAAAATTTGCCAGTTTTGCTCCCCCTGCTTAGCAAAGCCGGGGCCGGGGTCAAGAATAATCTGCTTGGGTGCCACTCCCCCGGCAAGCAGTCGCTCGCGCAGGGTAAAGAGCTCGCTAAAGACCTCACCGGCAACATCGGTGTAGACGGCCTGGGAGTCCATGGTGATGGAGGTACCGCGCGAGTGCATGAGAATGTAGGGCACGCCCAGCTCAGCGACAGTCTCAATCATGTCTTCGCGCAGGCTCATGCCAGCAACGTCGTTGATGATGTGGGCGCCAGCTGCGACGGCGGCACGGGCGGTTTCGGGGTTGAGGGTATCAACCGACATGACGATGTTCTCAGCAGCTAAAGCTTCAATAACAGGCAGGACGCGGCGCTGCTCCTCAGCCAGGTCAACACGGGTGGCACCGGGGCGGGTTGATTCGCCCCCCACATCAATAATGTCTGCCCCCTGGGCAACCAGGGTCTTGGCGTGCGCAACTGCCGTGGCGGCGTCCGCGTGCAAGCCACCATCTGAGAAGGAATCGGGGGTGACGTTGAGAATCCCCATGATCAGGGTGCGGTCGGTGGGCAGGTTGGCGAAGGAACCGTGGGCGTGAGGAAGGGTCATGCACCCAGGCTAGCACTCGCTTACCTGCTCGCCTGAGCTAAGGGGACCGCAAAACCAAAAAAGGACCGCATATTATGCGGTCCTTTTTTAGAAATCAGGTCCCCTTGGGAGAAATCAGGAGGCGTTGATCAGGCTCATCGCCTCGGCACGGGTAGCGGGATCGCGCAGGGCCCCGCGGACGGCGCTCGTCACCGTCTTGGTTCCCGGCTTCCGCACCCCGCGCATGGACATGCACATGTGCTCAGCCTGCATCACCACAATCGCACCGGTGGGCTGCAAATGCTCTTCGAGAGCCTCAATCACCTGGGTAGTCAGACGCTCCTGCACCTGGGGGCGCTTGGCGTAGACGTCCACCAGGCGGGCCAACTTGGAGAGACCGGTGACCTTACCGTCACCACCGGGAATGTAGCCGATGTGGGCGTGCCCGAAGAAGGGCACCAGGTGGTGCTCGCAGGTCGAGTAGAAGGGAATATCCTTGACCAAAACCAGCTCGGAATGGTCAATGTCGAAAGTGGTTCCCAGAATATCGCCGGCGCTCTGGTGCAGACCGGCAAACATCTCATCGTAGGCACGGGCCACACGGGCCGGAGTATCGAGTAGGCCGTCACGGTCCGGGTCTTCGCCGATAGCCAGCAGAATCTCGCGAATAGCGGCCTCGATACGGGGCTGGTCAACTGCCATTAACGGGGCCCTCCCAGGGGGTCAACATCGGGGTTACCTGCGGGGCCTGCGGCACCGGGGTGGGGGTTACCGGGATCCATGGGGTCAACGGTGGGCTGCTGAACGATCGGCTCTTCAGCGGCAGGAGCCTCATCAGCTTCTGCCTTAGCCACCTTAACCGGGGGAAGAGCAGAGGGCTCGCGGTTGGACTTGGAGTACCAGTGGTCGCGTTCGGGGCGCTTGCGCACGCCCGCGAAGATTTCTGCCAGGTCGTTCTCGAGCAGGGTTTCCTTCTCGAGCAGGGCTAGGGAGAGGGCATCGAGTACATCGCGGTTATCGCGCAGAATCTCGTAGGCCTCATCGTGGGCCTGCTCCAGCAGGGCTGCGACTTCCTGGTCAACAAGGTAGGCCATCTCGTCGGAGAAGTTGTTGCCGCCGCCAGCACCACCGCCCAGGAAGGGGTCGGATTCCTTGGCAGCTAGACGTACTGAGCCGACCTTGGCGCTCATGCCGTATTCGGTGACCATCTTGCGGGCAGTGTCGGTTGCCTTCTGAATGTCGTTGGATGCGCCGGTTGAGGGATCGTGGAAGATCAGCTCTTCGGCTGCGCGGCCGCCCATGGCGTAGGCCATCTGGTCCAGCAGTTCGTGGCGGGTGGTGGAGTACTTGTCGTCCTGAGGCATGACCATGGTGTAGCCAAGGGCACGGCCACGCGGCAGAATCGTAATCTTGGTGACGGGTGCTGAGTTGCGCAGGGCAGCTGCAACCAGGGCGTGACCGCCTTCGTGGTAGGCGGTGACGGTGCGCTCGTGCTCGCTCATGATGCGGGAGGAGCGCTGGGGGCCTGCCATGACGCGGTCGATTGCCTCGTCGATAGCGCGTTCGTCGATGACGTTACCGCCGTCGCGGGCGGTCAGCAGAGCCGCTTCGTTCATGACGTTGGCCAGGTCAGCACCGGTGAAGCCGGGGGTGCGCTTGGCAACGGAGGCTAGGTCAACGCGGCGGTCGATGGGTTTGCCGGTTGCGTGCACCTCGAGGATGCGCTGGCGGCCCTTGAGGTCGGGAGCGTCTACACCGACCTGGCGGTCGAAGCGGCCAGGACGCAGCAGGGCCGGGTCAAGCACGTCGGGGCGGTTGGTTGCCGCGATAACGATGATGTTAGAGGTGCCGTCAAAGCCGTCCATCTCAACCAGCAGCTGGTTGAGGGTCTGCTCGCGCTCGTCGTTACCGCCGCCCATGCCGACGCCACGCTGACGACCGACGGCGTCAATTTCGTCGACGAAAATGATAGCGGCCTTGTTGGACTTAGCTTCCTTGAAGAGGTCGCGCACGCGGGAGGCACCCACGCCCACGAACATTTCAACGAAGTCGGAGCCGGAGATGGAGTAGAAGGGGACGCCCGCTTCACCGGCTACAGCCTTAGCTAGCAGGGTCTTACCGGTGCCGGGAGGGCCGTAGAGCAGTACGCCCTTAGGGATCTTGGCGCCCAGGCGGGTGAACTTCTCGGGTTCAGCCAGGAATTCGCGGACTTCTTCGAGTTCAGCTAGAGCCTCGTCAACACCGGCGACATCAGCAAAACGCACGGTGGGGTTGTCTTTGTTGAACTTCTTGGCGCGGGACTTGGAGAAGTTCATAATCTGGTTGCTGCCGCCGCCCATGCGTGACATGAGGAACCAGAAGAGGGCCACCAGGATCACGAAAGGCAGGATGAAGGACAGCATGGAGGTGAACCAGTTGGTCTGCACCGGCTGATCGGTGTAGGACTCAAGGTTGGCATTGTCCATGGCCGCGACAACGTCGGTAGCGCGGGGCTGTACGTAGTAGAAGCTCACGTTCTTGCCCTGGTTCTCACCGGCGGCGTTCACGTAGTCTTCCTTGAGTTCCAGGTCTACGCGCTGGTCGCCGTCGAAGATTTTGGCGCTGACGACTTTCTCGTCATTCAGCAGGCTAATACCCACGTTGGTATCAACGCGGGTTGAGGCTGCTAGGGAGTTTGCGAAGATCATGGGCACGGCAATGAGAACTGCCAGCAAGACCCAGAACCAGGGCCCTGAGATGAGCTTGCCGAAGAACCCCTTTTTCTTGGGGTCGGGGGTATTATCCGTATTCTGCACAGCCGCGCCTTCCACAAAAATAACGGGGCGGGGCGCCGTGTGCGCCCCGCACAAAGGTAGCCCCAGCACCCGGCAGTGGGTGCAGTTGGGCCTAGACCTATCTAATGTACCTAAAGTTGCTGAGTGCTTGCTTGATACCTCAAGGTTTTCACCTCAGGGCTAAAGGACCAACGAAGCATGGCCCTGGTAGGCTCCCCGTAGCCGACTGGCTGGGTCTGGCATGAATTACGACGAGCCTCCAGGCGAGGAGCAAGAAGGTTAGTCGGCGGAGGGGAGTCTGCCAGGGCTCTCTGACAGGTGCTCGGTGTTTAGGAGTAGACGTGCGGTGCCAGGGTGACGATGCAGTCCAGGTTGCGGTAGCGCTCGGCGAAGTCCAGGCCGTAGCCCACTACGAATTCGGGTTCGATGTCCCAGCCGACGTACTTGACCTCAACGTCGGTCTTGACGCTCTTGGGCTTGCGCAGCAGGGTGCAGATTTCGACCGAGTTGGCGCCGCGGGATACCAGGTTCTGCTGGAGCCACTTGAGGGTCAGGCCGGAGTCGATGATGTCTTCGACGATGAGCACGTCGCGGCCGGTCAGGTCGGTGTCGAGGTCCTTGAGGATGCGGACGACGCCGGATGACTTGGTGCCTGAACCGTAGGATGAGACGGCCATCCAGTCCATGGTGTAGTGGGCCTTGAGGGCGCGGGAGAGGTCGGCTACGACCATGATGGCGCCCTTGAGTACGCCGACCAGCAGTACGTCGCGGCCTTCGTAGTCCTTGTCGATTTGGGCGGCAAGTTCCTTAATCTTGGCGTCGATTTCTTCTTTGCTGAAGAGAACGTGCTTGATGTCGTTCTGTACGTCGAGTGCGTCCACGGTTGATCGCTTTCTGCTGGTTCAAAGGGTGTGCGCCCTGCCCTGTTGGGTAGGGCAAAGCGCGTGTTCACCTTTAAGTATGGTTTATGGGGCGGTGTTGAGTAAAACGATGAGGCCGGTTTTCTTGAGGTTGTAGCTCTGACCTGCCCGGGTGATGGTGGTACCGGGGCGGCGGCGGTAGGCAGAAATATGGCCGGGCAGCTGGAGGGGGCCGGCAGTCGAGTGGTCGCCAGCGAAAGCATCGAGGGCGGCAAGACGCTCGAAGCCCGGGGCGATGCCGCCGGCTTGTTCGAGAGCTAGGGCCAGGACGCGGGTGCGCAGGGCCGGGTGCAGGGCGGCGAGCGCGGCGCGGTTGAGCAGAACCATGTCCCTGCTGGGCTCCACCCCGAGCAGACCCGCGACATCGGTGCCTGCGGGGGCGAGGGCGTCCGCGTCCACCAGTATGTCATTCAGGGCCTGGCGGGCGGCGGACGCCAGGTAGTCGGCGTCCGCACCGGCAATGGTCGCGGTGCGGGCCAGGGATACAGCTACGCCGCCGCCCAGGTGTTCTTCAAGGTAGGGCAGGACGCTGTGGCGCACGCGGGCGCGCATGAGCGACTGGTCGGTGTTGGTGGGGTCCTGCCAGGGGGTGAGGCCCGCATCAGCGCAGATCTCTTCGATGTCTGACCTGCGCAGGGTGAGCAGGGGGCGGATGACCCGTACAGGGCCGGCGGGGTGGTCTTCGGTGCGGTCCACGGGCATACCCGCCAGGGAACGGGTGCCAGAGCCCCGAGCCAGGCCCAGCAGTACGGTTTCGGCCTGGTCGTCGAGGGTGTGGCCCAGGGCAACGGCGTCCGCCCCGGTTGCGGCCAGCGCCCGGGCGAAAGCACCGTATCGGGCGGTTCGAGCGGCCATTTCGGGCCCCTCCTTACCCTCTTCAACGGTCACGGTTTCTACCAGCACCGGGCTAAGACCCAGCTCCCGCAGAATCTGGGCGGTGCGCTCGGCCACCTGGGCTGACCCCTCCTGGAGCTGGTGGTCCACCACAACCGCCCCCACGCGCACGTCCTGCCGCCGGTTGAAGTGGGCCAACAGAACCGCTAAGGCCAAGGAGTCGGGGCCACCCGATACGGCAGCCAGCACCAGGGGAACCTGCCCTGCTTCTGGGCCTGCGCCCGGGCGTCCTGACGAACCGGTGGGAGCAACCGTACCTGCCCCAAATACCTGCTCCAGCACACCGGCGACCTCGCGGCGGGCAGCTCCCACCAGGGGGTTCAGACGGGTTTTACGCTGCTGCACTAGTTCTTCTCTTCCTCTAGGTCTGCGCCCAGTACCCGCTCAATCCAGCGGGAAGGGGTGTGAATTTCGGCTACGGTGGGTAGGTTCTCGGGGGCCTGCCAGATACGGTTGAACCGCTCCATGCCTACCTCGTCGATGATGGCCTGCACGAACTTTTGGCCGTTCTTGTACTGGGCCATCTTGGCGTCCATGCCCAGAAGTTTGCTCATAAAGCGGGGGAAGAAACCCTGGGTTTGGCTGCGGCGCTCAAAACGGCGGCGGATGGTTTTAACGGAAGGGACGATTGAGGAATCAACGGCGTCCATCACCACGTTGGCGTGGCCCTCGAGCAGGCTCATCACACCGGTGATGCGGTCGAGCAGGTCCTTGCCCTCATCGCTGAGCAGCAGGGCAGCACCAGCGGGGCGGGCTGCCTCAGCGCTCTCCCCCGGCGCTTCCTGCTTCTTCATACCGCGCACAGCGCCACTGGCAGCTGCGGCGATACGCTCCGGTAGGTTATCGGTGGTCTCCCCCAGCTCCCGACCCAGCCGGTGCATCAGGTCAAGCAGGTAGTCGCGCAACCAGGGGGCAGCGGCAAACTGTACCCGGTGGGTCTGCTCGTGCAGGGCCACCCAGAGACGAAAGTCAGCCGGGTCGAGGTTCAGCTCTTCTTCCAGCTTCATCAGGTTGGGAGCCACAATCATTAGGCGGCCGCCGGGTGCCCCGTGGCCGGCAAGCGCCGCATAGGGGTCGTACTGGCCCAGGACGCGGGTAGACAGGAAGGCCAGCACACCCCCAATTTCTGCCGCCCCGCCAATCTCAGTCACAGCGTGCTCGGCATCAGACAGCTGAGCCAGGCGCTGACCCAGCACCTCTTGGGCAATAGGGCCTAGCATCACGTCAAATGACTGGGTATTAGCCTTCACCCAGGTAGCCCTATCAACAATCAGCAGTTCAGAGTCGTGCAGGTTCTCAGCTGCCGCCAGCTGCGTAATAGCGTGCACGTGATCAACCGCGGCAGTAGCCGCATAGCGCATCTCTTCAACGGCCCGGCGCTTAGCCGCAGCCTCAGCGCGGGGGCCAGCCGGAGCCAGCACACCGGCAATCTTATGGGCTAAAGAAAAATTCAGGGGCAAGGATGAAGAGCTCATGGCACCCCACTCTACCGGCTCCTAACCGCTCCGGCCTACCTCAGCCAACCGGCGGCGTCCGCGCCTTTAAAGGGGAAAAGGCCGGGCCCCGTGCAGAGCCCAGCCTTCTTTCCCGGTGGGGGCACTAGTTAGCTTTCGCTACCCCACCAAGTCTTTAGTTATCGTCTGCTTCAGCTTCAGCAGCGGACTCGTAGTGAGACTTCTCAAAACGAACCTGAGCCTCAGCTACCAGCTTCTCAGCGAAGGCGCGGTCTTCCCAGCCCTCACCCTTAACCCACTTACCGGGCTCCAGATCCTTGTAACGCTCGAAGAAGTGCTTGATTTCTTCCTTGAGCTGGTCGGCAACGTCACCGATTTCCTGGATGTGGTCGTAGCGCTTGTCTGCGGGAACGCAGAGAACCTTGTCGTCGCCGCCAGCCTCGTCGGTCATGCGGAAAACGCCGATGGGGCGAGCTTCAACCAGGACGCCGGGGACAACGTCAACATCGAGAATAACCATGGCGTCGAGGGGGTCGCCGTCTTCGCCCAGGGTGTCCTCAAAGTAGCCGTAAGCGGTGGGGTACTGCATGGAGGTGAACAGCACGCGGTCTAGACGCAGGCGACCGGTTTCGTGGTCAATTTCGTACTTGACGCGTGAGCCGCGGTTAATTTCAATCGTGACGTCGAGTTCCAAGGGGAACCTCCTGGTTGAGTGGTGTGTTTGACTCGCGCTGCGCGCGAGTGGTTCGGCATATTAGTCTAACCGAGAACCGGCAGGCTGCACCCCTTTTACAGGGCAGGCGCGCCAGTGTCACACGTATTACATGCCTCTGCTTCCAAGGTCAGGCATATACCCTATATAGAAGGACCCCTTCGCCCGAGAGCTAACCTGTGGAGGTTTCATGGCCACTTCTCACCGACGCCCCCTGACCGCCTGGGTGGTTACTGCCCTGCTCGCAGCCGGGTGTGCAGTAGCAGGAGCCTGGGCTGTACCGGCCTGGCAGGAGTCCCAGGACCTCCGCGAATCCTCGGTAGCCCCTGATATCACGGCCTCGCCGGTTGCGGTGACAGAAGCAAGCGCCGGTGCTGCCCTCGATTCAGCGGCCCTGAGCGCAGAGCTCGATAGCGTCCTTGACGGTTTAGGCCAGGGGGTTTTCTCAGCCCAGGTTCTTGATGCAGAAACCGGTCAGAGCCTCTACTCCCGTGAGGCCCAAGCGAGCCGAACCCCGGCGTCCAACATGAAGCTGCTCGTGGACTACGCCCTGCTGACCACTGCACCGCAAGCCCGCTTCACCACGTCCGTCGACCTCAACGACGACTCAACCCTTACCCTGGTTGCCGGCGGCGATACCCTACTGGTGCCTGGGCACTCCGACCCCACAGCTGTGATGGGGTACGCCGGCATCGAGACCCTAGCAGAACGCACCATCGAGGGCCTTAAAGAGCAGGGCATCAGCGGCAAGGCCCTTACCCTCAACCTGGACACCACTATCTTTTCCGGCAGCTCCCTTAACCCCGAGTGGGCCCAGGAAGATATCGACTCCGGCTTCATCAGTGCTGTTACCCCCCTCGCCTTTTACTCCCACTACTCCCCCACCAGCGACGGAACCGCATCAAGCGGCAGCCGCCCCAGCAACGCCCCGGCAGAAGTGCAGCAGGTGCTGGTAGAGGCTCTCAATAGGTTAGGAACGGACGCCGGGCTCACCTTCACCGCGGGCGAGCAGCTCACAGCCCCCAGCAGCGGACGCGAGATTGCGGCCGTGCAGTCAGCCACCGCCGCAGAGCAATCGGCCCTCATGATGCAGGAAACGGATAATTCGCTGGCTGAGACCCTAGGCCGAAACCTTTCTGCCCTCACAGGCGGCGATGGCTCTACCCAAGGGGCAGTTACCGCCGTACGCGAGGCTCTCTCTACCGCCGGCCTACCCACCAACTACACCCAGGTTGACCTCAGCGGTCTTTCCATGAACAACAAGGTCAGCAACGAACTGCTCACCAGCATTGCCCTGCGCGCGGTCAAGGGAAACACCAGCGAACGCCTCACCCTGCAGGGCCTGCCGGTAGCCGGCTACAGCGGAACCTTGGGCCTCGCCAGCCGCTTCAACGACGCTGACGAAACCGGTGGGCGCGGGGTCGTCCGCGCTAAAACCGGAACCCTGAACTCCGTGCTGTCACTCACCGGCTACACCGTCACAGAATCCGGGCGGGTAGTAGTCTTCTCGATTATCATGAACGACCTTGAAGACACCGGTGCCGCCAAGAACACTATCGATCGGTTTGCAGCTACTCTCAGTAACCAGTAAACATAGATAGCTATAAAGGCGGCGGCTCCACAGGTGTGGAGCCGCCGTTCGTGTCGGTGTCTAGGTGTCTGAACCTAGAAGATGGTAGTTAGCTTACCCAGGTACCGCGAGCCTGGGTCCAGTTAATGGTGGTACCGCTGGAAAAAGTCACACGGGTTACCCCATCAACCCAACGGATCTCGTCGGTTACAGGGAAGCCCAGCACTGCGGGGCCGCCCAGGGCGTACCAGCGAGCTGAAATAGCACCGGTTCCAACGATAACGCGGGCACCCGTGGAGGGGGTCCAGTAAACAGACATGATGCCATTCCCCTTGATGAAGTCCTGGCGCATCCCCCCCGAGAAGGCATGTTCAGAATTCATGGGGTAGCCCCAGTTACGCTCAAAGTTGCTGCCCGCATAACGGCCACCGATAGCGCCAGGCCAGTAAACATTGTGAGCACCGGTTGATGCGGTCCAGTAGATGGTGCGCCCCTTATCAAAGTTCTGAATAATGCCACCGTTAACTGAGGCAAAAGGATTACCTGTAGGTAAGCCAAAGGTATCCGCACCACCGTTAGCGTAGTAGTGGTCAGAAAGTTTATCGCTAATCGCATAGGCGCTTACTTCAGAAAACGCATTAGACAGGGTGTTGACGCTTGAGATGGTAGAGACATAGTCATTGGGCCCCTTACCTGCTTCGTAGCGGTAGATACCAACGTTGCCGAGTACGCGCCAGGGCAGGGAGGTACCGTGACCGTAGCAGAAGCCGATACCAATGACATTTGCCTGGGGAGCCAAGATGGCTGCACGGTGGGGAGGGGAGCTCTTCCAGAAGTTGAGAAGCTGGTTGAGGTCGTCATTGTAGGAAAGAGCGATAACTTCGCGAACGAAGCTGTAGCCCTGCACCTTGGAGTTGTAGAGGAACTCGGTGCCGTGGGAATAATACCCGGCCTTGAACTGGCGGATAGCCTCACCCTCCATCACCGATGCGACAGTGGCTGAATGCTTAACAGCGCCTAGGCCATTCTGAGCACGGTAGGCGTTGATGAGGTTGAGCAGGGTCTGCTGGTCGGCGGCACGCTGAGCTGCTGAGACCGTGCGAATGTCTGAAGCAGCTGCGGTAGCGGCGGTGACGGCGGTGGCAGTAGCCAGGCCGGTCAGGGTCAGGACGGCCGCCTGACGGCGAGTGGGGCGAACAGCTCGTGTGGTTTCAAGAATGCTCTTCATGCAGATTCCTCTTTTTCGAGTGGTAATCGAGTGGTAATGGCGCAAAGGGGAGTTTGCTGAACACAACTTTATAGAATCGTGACCTATTTTTGACCATTTTGTGATGTTTTTTTGGATTAAATTCGACGCGAATCTCATGCTGAAAAAATATAAAGTTTACTTATTTATATATATCAGCAGGCCAGCCCTGTTAATCAGCACAGCACCAAAAACCCTGAAGTCCAATCTGATTAAAATTTGTATCTGTGATGTAGATTACATCTATAAGATTTTTGTTCTATACCCAGTAGTAACTTATAGAATAAATGTTCTAAACAAATCTATTGGTACGAACCATTTGCGTGTGGAATGTGCTGACTCTGATCGCCCTAAAATGTCAGCCTCCCTTGCTAGCCTTGAAGACAGCAACCTCTAGGAGCCCCATGTTCTTCATCGATGCAGATTCCGCCCCGTCGCCGCTAGTGTCTGGCCTTGAACCCCTTGGTAAATCGCTGGTCTACTCAGCCTCTGACCTGGTGCTCTCAGCCCAGTGCCAATTTGCCGCCCTCTATGCTCTTGACCAGGCGTTAGGCAGGGTGCCCCGCTTAGAGCGCATTGAAGACCCTCAGCTTCGCAGAGCTGCGGCCCTGGGTGAAGCCCACGAACAGCGCGTCCTCGATGACTTTCTCCAAACCTACGGCAGCTGGGACCCAGCCTCGGGCCGGGGGGTGTATCAGGTTGAGCCCCCGCGTACCTACACTCGGCAGGCCCTTGAAGAGAAGCGGGTAGAGACCCTCGAAGCTCTGCGTGCAGGAGCCGATGTTGTCTTCCAGGCCAGCTTCTTTGACGGTTCCTTTCACGGGCGTGCCGACTTCCTTGTAAAGCAGTCCGACGGGAGCTACCGGGTGGTTGACACTAAGCTGGCACGTACAGCCCGCGTCCCTGCTCTACTTCAGGTCGCTGCCTATGCCGACCAGCTCCACCGCGAGAGCATCCCCTGTGACCCTTACGTCTCGCTCATTTTGGGTAACAATATTGAGTCCCTGCACGAGCTTGCTACCCTCGCACCGGTCTTCGAGCAGAAGCGCCAACGCCTCGTAGAGCTCCTCACCGCCCATCGGGAGCCGGGGGCTGCCCCGGTGAGCTGGTTTGTAGAAGCCGATAGCCCAGAGATTACCCGGTGCGGGCGCTGCGACACCTGCCAGGTGATGGTGCGAGAGCATCGCGACATGCTGCTGACTGCCGGCATGACATCGCGGTCGCGGCAAGCTATTTACGAGCGCTGTGGTGTGCAAAGTATCGACGAGCTAGCTTCCTTAGCGGGCCAGCCCCAGCTCCCTGGGCTGGTGCGCCGCTATGCGGAGCAGGCAGCCCTACAGACCGGTGTGTCGGAGCCTGACGGGGCAGTGGTGGTTGAGAAAGAGGGGCAGGAATATACTGTCTCTTACAAGCTCCTGCCCCGGCACTCTTTACGTATGCTTCCGCGGGCGAGCGCGGGCGACCTTTTTATGAGTCTTCGGTCTGACCCGCTCTGGCGCGATGGGAAGGCAGCTCACCCTTCTCTTGCCTGGGGTTTAACCTATCTCGTGGGTGCTGTGCACCTGGCTGATCAGCCCAGCGAGGAGCCCCTCTTTAGCCAGTTTTGGGCGTCTGACCGGGCGGCGGAGGGGCGGCTGTTAGCCGATTTTCTCGGTATGCTGCACCATCAGCGTCAGCTGAACCCTGGCTTGCGGGTCTATTACTTTGGGGCGTCTGTTGTGGCTGCTCTTCAGCAGTTGGCGTCGGTGCACGGGGTTGGCGAAGCTTATCTCACCGATATGCAGCGGGAGGGTGTTTTTGTCGATCTTTCTGAGGTGCTGCGCCGGTCGATGCGTTTGAGCGAGGGCACCCGGGCACTGACCGCTATTGAGCCCCTCTACGCTCAGGGGCTTGAGCCTGACCTTGATATTCCGGTGACGGCCTTTGCTGATGTAGCCGAGGCAGAAAAGGAAGGGCGTGCTGAGCAGGCCGAAGCTATGCGCTCTGCACTTGCTCGTAGTCTGTATCGCACGGGTCTGTCTCTGTCTCAGTTGCGTGCCTGGTTGCTGGGGTTGGCGGGCCGGTCGGTCGACGATGAGCTGGTGCAGCCCGCTCCCCTGGCCGATCTGAATGAGCTGCTGGTGCAGGCGGGTAGGGCTGAAGACGAGACGGATACTGAGCGGGTTCTACGCCGGTTTGTTGAGGCTCTGGACGCCGGTGGCGAGTTGGAGCCGCAGAAGCAGGCTGTTGCTATGGTGGCTACGGCGACGGGCTACCATCGTCGCGAGCGCCGTCAGTTCTGGTGGGATCATTTCAATCGGCTTATGGCTCCCCGTGAGGATTGGGAGGACGCCCGCGATGTGGTTTTGCTGGGGCGATTGCAGGTGGTTGCCGATTGGCATCGTCCGGAGCGGGCACGATCCACGGTGCGTTTGCTGAGCGGGGTGGCGAGGGTCGCTCCGGGCTCGTCGGTGAAGGTGGGCGATAGCAACCTCTTTGCCATGTATGCTCGCCCTTTTCCGCCCTTTTTGGAGCGGGAGGCTCGGCAGCAGGCTTTAACCTATGCGGCTCTGCATGAGGGGGTACTGCCGGTGGAGGCCGAGCGGGCCGGCGCCTTTAATACCGAGATTGTGGAGCTGGAAGAGATTCCGGAGCATGAAGCGGGTCAGCCCAATCTGGTACGGATTACGGTGCGGGAGAGTTTGAAGACCTCAGACGGTGAGCCAGCTGAGCCTTACTCGCATCTGCCGATGGCGCTCACTCCCGGGCAGCCTATTCCGACGCAGGCCCAGGAGCAGGCTCTACTTGAATTGGCGGCGCGTACCGCCCGGGTGCTACCTGAGTTACCGGCGTCGGCGGGTACCGATGTGATTCGTCGTGTTCCGCCGCGGCTGGTCGGGGGCGGTGTTTTGCCGCGTCCGCAGGATTTTGTAGAGACGCACGGTTCTCTTGCGACGGTGCAGGCTATTTATCAGGCGGTGAGCCAGCTCGATCGGTCGTATGTGGCGGTGCAGGGCCCTCCGGGGTCGGGTAAGACTTTCGTGGGTTCTCATGTGATTGGCCGTCTTGTGGCTGCGGGCTGGAAGGTGGGTATTGTGGCCCAGTCTCATGCGGTAGTTGAGAACATGCTGCTGGGCTGTATCAGTAATGGCCGCGTAGACCCTGACCAGATCGCTAAGGGGGCGGGCAAGAGCCAGACCCCGAATTTCCCCTGGCGCGAGGTTCGCAACCCCGATGTTTCCAGGTTCATGGATGAACCCGGTGGCCGTATTTTTGGCGGCACGGCCTGGGATTTTGCCTCTGACCGCAAGTTCCGGTTTGAGGGGCTTGATCTTCTGGTGATTGACGAGGCGGGTCAGTATTCCTTAGCCAATACACTGGCGGTGGCCCGTTCGGCCAAGAACCTGCTGCTCCTGGGCGACCCGGCCCAGCTACCCCAGGTCACGCAGGGCACCCACCCCTACCCGGTGGACGAGTCTGCCCTGGGCTGGCTTTCAGTGGGCCGTACGGTGCTGCCTGAAGAGTTTGGCTATTTTCTCGATGTCACCTGGCGTATGCACCCGGCCCTGTGCGCCCCGGTCTCGGCCCTATCGTATGAGGGGCGGCTGGCGTCCGCCCCCTCGGGCACCGAGAGGCACCTGGAGGGGTGGGAGCCCGGGGTCTACCTGCGCACGATAGAACACCGGGGTAACTCAACGGCTTCAGTCGAAGAGGCTGATGAGATTGTGGCTTTGGCCCGCGGCTTCCTGGGGCACCTGTGGACTCCCCACCTGGCTGCCCCCGAGCAGGCAGCGCCCCTAGCACCCTCAGACATTATTGTGGTGGCAGCCTATAACGCCCAGGTTGATACGATTCGGGCGGCTCTGCTGGAGGCGGGGCTAGCGGACTCCGACGGCGGGGGTGTGCGCGTCGGTACGGTTGATAAGTTCCAGGGGCAGGAGGCTCCGGTGGTGCTGGTGTCGATGGCTGCTTCGAGTGCCGGTGATAGCCCCCGCGGAACCGATTTTCTGCTCTCGCCCAACCGGTTGAATGTTGCCCTGTCCCGCGGTATGTGGGCAGCGGTGGTGGTGTGCTCAACCCGGTTTACCGACTTTCTGCCCACCAGCCCCGAGGCGCTAGCCCTGCTAGGTGCCTTTATCCGCCTTGAGCGGGCAGCCCTGCCCTTCCCCGATGAGGGGGAGGCGGGCGTCCGCCCCGATACCCCCACCGTTAGGAGTTAGCATGCCCCTCTCCCCCACCCACCGTAAGCGCTCCCCCTATCTCTTTCACTTTGATGGGCAGACCGTGGCCCTGGGTGAGCCCCGCTACTTGCAGCGTATCGACGAGCGTCTTCGCGAGCAGGGGTACGCCACCAGGCCCACCTACTGGGATCAGGCCTACCTAGCTGATTTGGCTGCGTCAAGCCCCGAGGATGCCGAGCACGGCCAGTTTGCGGCGCCGAGCGACCCGGCCCAGCTCAACAGCGTGGGGGTTTCGTGTAGCAGTAGCGAGTTCTGGTCTGCCATGTATGCCCGCAGCTTTGACGCTACGCCCTGGGGCGGGGAGGGCGACACCCTCTATATGCCCCAGCTGCCCGACTGGCTAGAGCGCACCCGGGCCTGGACGCTTGACCCTCTAGCCCCGCAGGACGGCCCCGGCGACTTAGACCCGGCAGGGGGCTGGGTGCGGGTGCGGGATCAGTCCGGTGCGGGCGCACCCCTGGGGCTCTTCCAGCTCACGAGCCCCGATTATTTCTGGGTCTTTGGGTCGGCTCCCGACCTCAAACAGGTGGTGCACCTGTGCCGGGAGTTGGGGCACGATTTATCCGGCTTCGACTCTGCCACCGCCTATCTGGGCTATGACCTGACCTGCAGTAGCGTCCGGCTGCCGATTGAGTGTGCCCAGCCGCTACAGGAGCAGCTCTTCCTTGCCGGGGTGGACGCCGAAACCCTGCTCTGGGGTGAGGGCTAGTTTTCTGCCCGGTGACTCTAGGGCATACTGAGAAGCATGTTTGTACTGACCTTCATTGCCCGCTCATCCCAGGGTTCGGTGCAGGAGCACCTCGCCGACCTGGAGAACCGTCTCGAACAGCTGGCTCCCACTGTTGCTTTTACCCGCACCTACCCTGATGAGGTGCAGGGGGCTTTCGATCAGGCCGAGGACGCCCTCGCCGCCGCCCTGCTCGGGGCTCGTTTTGGTGGTTTCTGGGTGGGTATCGGGGCCGGTGAACTGGTGCGGCCGCGCTTCGCAGCGGCCCTGGGCGCAATTTCTACCCCGGAGTGTTCCGGTGCTGCTTTGAGCCTGTCACGCTCGGCCGTGGAACAAGCCCAGACCGGGGCCCCGCCGCGCGGTATCTGTGTGCATGCAGCTGGCCAGGGGGTGCGGGCGGATCAGGTGACCGGTCTGTTGCGCCTGCTCTACCGGGTGGCGTCCGCCCGTACCGAAGCCGAGTGGCGGGTGCTTGACCTGCTCGTGCCCGGTGTGCGCGGGCAGCAAAAGGCGGTAGCCCAGGCTCTGGGAATTACCTCCCAGGCGGTGAGCAAGACCCTGGTGCGGTCCTACTGGCATGAGGAGCTGGCTTCTCGCGAGCTCATCGCCGAGCTGCTTGAGGGCTTGGAGGGTCAGGAGCAGTAGGCCGGATACCGGCAAACTGTCAGTGCAAGAGGAGTGAAATCACCAGAATCACGGGCATGGCGCCCAGGGTACTGAGCAGCACGATATCGCGGGAGAGCGTGGTTGCTACGTTGTACCGCACCGCGTAGTTATACATGTTCTGGGCGCTGGGCAGGGCAGCAAGAATGGTGGCCGCGAAGATATCGCTCTCACTGAGGTGGAAAATGTAGCGGGCCAGCAGGTAGGCAACCAGCGGCATCAGAAGGTTTTTAAAGCTGGCGGCAAGCACGGTTTCAAGGCGCTGGCCGGGAGTATCGAGCGCCTTGGAGCCCCGAAGTGACATGCCGAAAGCTGCCAGGATCAGCGGTACGCCCGCGCCGCCCAAGATGCGGAAGGGCTCCATTACCACGTCGGGAACCTGCAGGTTGAACACGTTGACCAGCAGGCCCAGGGCTGAACCGATAATCAGCGGGTTTTTGATGGGCTGGGTGGCAACGGCTTTCATGGAAACCGAGCCGTGGGAGATAGCATCCAGGATTGAAAGCACGATGGGGGCGGCGATCAGGAGCTGGAAGAGCAGGATAGGGGCTACCTGGGCGGCGTCGCCCACGATGTAGGTTGCTACGGGCAGACCCATATTGTTGGCGTTGATATAGCCGCTGGCGGCGGCACCCACGGTGACGGTGCCGGCGTCCTTTTTGAGCAGGAACCTGGCGATGACGGCAAACAGCAGGGCGACCGTAGCGAAGCTCAAGATAGCCACGGGAAGGCGGCCGGAGAAGATAACGTGCAGGTCAGCCCCGGCCATGGTCACGAACATGAGCGGGGGCAGGGCTACGAAGAAGGCAAAACGGTTGAGGGAGAGCCCAGAGTTGGGCGGTAGAATGTCGAGGCGGGCGACCAGGTAGCCTACGCCCACCACTACCGCGATGATGGTAAAGCCTTCGAGGACTGCGAGCATGCTGGGCTTCTTTCTGCCGTCGAGCCGTTAGGGCTTGAGCTGGCAGGCGGTGGAGCGGTTGGTGGAGATTTGCAGGTAGACTCGCTCAGCCAGCGGGCGCAGCAGGGGGTTCTTCAGGGCGGACGCCGCCACCCGCACGGGCGCGTACCGGCTGGTGGAAAGGGCTAGGGCGATGGCGAGCGCCCCGTAGGCCACCTGCCCGGTGGGGGTGATGAAGGGGATTTGGCGCATGAAGCGTTCGAGGTCGACGCCGTACTCTTGTAGACGGTCGTAGTGCCCGGCCTGCACCCGGGCGGCTAGGCCCAGGTGGGTGAGTACTCGGGCGGCTTTTTGGCAGATGCCGCAGTCGGGGTCATAGAGTAGGACGCCGGTGGCGGGCAGGGAGTTGCTCACGGTGGGCCTTTCGGTGTGCTGGGACAGTAAACCAAGTACGAATGTGACTCTTGTTCCCGAGCGGGCGTTGTTTTAACGTACTTTCGGGAATATCAGTCGCATTCGAATCTGCTGAATTTTAGAGCAGGTCCCGCAGGATCGGCACCGTGCCGTCCTCGTAGACCGAACCGGTGACGTCCGTAGCCAGCTCCGCCACCTCGGGTAGGGCCTGGCCCATGGCAACGCCGCGGGCTGCCCAGTGGATCATTTCCTTGTCGTTGAGGCCGTCGCCGATGGCGATGGTGTGGCGGGGGTCCACGCGCAGCTTGCGGCGGATTTGTTCCAGGGCGGTCGCCTTCGAAACCCCGTGCGCAGCCACATCGAGCCAGGCGCTCCAGCCCACCGCGTAGTTCACCCCATGCAGGCCCGAATCGTAGATAGCACGCTTGAAATCATCAGGGGTGTCTGTGGGTGAGCAGACCACCACACGCACGGCCGACTTCATCGCAGCCATCTCGGTGCGGGTGGTCTTCACGGTGTTGACGCCGAAGGACCAGTCCTCAAAGTTATCGGTGGCATAGACCGTTCCGTCGGGTGCTTCCAGGGCCAAGGACGCGTGTGGCAGCTTGGCCTTGAGCAGGGTGATGGCGTTGGAGGGGTCGAAGCTGACCTTGTCGATGATGCGGTAGCCAGCTTCTAGGGAGGGGTCGATGCTAAGGGTAACCGCGCCGTTGGAGCTCACCGCGTAGCCGCGCGTCAGCCCAATCATCTCAACGATGGGCAGGGTAGCACCCAGGGAGCGTCCGGTGGAAATGACCACGTGGTGGCCCGCGTCCACAACATCCTGGGCTGCCTTTTTGACGGCCTCGCTCATGGCCCCGTCGTGGTTGACCAGGGTGCCATCAACGTCGATAGCAACCAAGTACTTAGCGCCCTCTTCTTTCTGCCAGGCAGAGCGGCGAAGCGGCAGGGTTTGCATGTCTTTGATCTCTGAAATCATCGGTGTCTCTTTTCTCTCGTGTAGACCAGACTATACAAAAGCCGGGTTAAGGCAAGGTGAGCGCCGCGTGAAGCCTAGCGGTTAGGACGCCGCCCGCCGGGCACCTGCTCAATGCGCCTTGTGCAGATGTGGCGCTGCCCGCCAAATGTGGCAGTGCCGCCGCCACATTTGGGGATTAGTGCAACATGTTGCACCCACGAACAGGCTCGATAGCTTTGAATTGTCCCTAGACTAAGGCCTCTTGCTAAGAGCCCGTGGAATAAATGCTTGCCCCGCTAGCCAGGACGCCGCGACTGGATTAAGCGCATTGAGCAGACGTACTGCGCACCGGTGATAGTGCTGAAGTTCCCTGACATCGAGTAGAGGCTCAAGGTGCGAAGCTCGATTTCGCGCATATCGCAGATGCTGAGCCCAGTAATACACAACGTTGCGGTGCTTAGAAAAATATTTTGAAAGTTCCGTCTCCCAGATAGCTACTCGAATATTGTTACTTCCTGCATCGGGGTGCGGAAGTAGGCTAGTCCAGGTTCCAAAGGTCAGCCCCGCTACATAGTCATCGTGAGTGGGGTACGGCTTAGTGTTTTTATTATTAATGTCTTTCATCGAGGACCGACTTTTATCTTTGAGCGAGACTCGTCGAGCAGGGGCCACGATGTTTCTAATGCGTGGAGCTGGGTCTTCAATCCACTCTTGGCTGTAAGGCCCCTCTCGGCCAGGTTCAGCAGTGTAATCCTGTGCCGCGTTCCATGACTTTAGGGCCAAATCAACCGTGTTTCTTAGGTGCACTTCCACCATCGCGGTTGTTGATAAAACGGCAGCGGATGATTCAAGATTCCATAGATAAAGGGCTAGTGCTCTGCTACGGTCTCCCTGCGCCTGAGTGAGGTAGGTAGAGAGTCTGGCCGAACCTATTTGTGCAGCGATAATATTTTCAGTTGATTCCTTCATTGGCGTCTTTGCCTCCGGCAGGTCTTGCTGTTGATTTGAGCTCTATGGGATAATGGTAGGCATAAAACGGTTTAAAACCCGTATGCATTGAGGGCTACTGCTTAGTCATAAGCGGTAGCCCTTTTATTTATGTCCGTGTTATGACGCCCTCCGTGCCCGCGCAACCGCCAGCAGGCCGTGGTGCGGGGCGAAGAGGTAGGCCAGGCCGAAGAGGACGCCGAGGGCCAGCACCACGGTGCCGCCGGCTGAGACGTCGAGCAGGTAGCCCATGAAGAAGCCAGCAAGGGCAGCGGTCAGGGAGACCCCTGCCGAGATGAGCAGCATGGTAGTGAAGCGGTCGGTGAGCAGGCGGGCGGTTGCCCCCGGTATCACCAGCAGGGCTACAACCAGCACAACGCCCACGATCTGAAGAGCCAGCACAGAGGTCAGGGCCAGGGCAACCAGCAGTAGCCCGGAGAGCAGTTTGGGGCTGAGCCCGATGGCGTGGGTGTAGCCGGGGTCGAAGGCGTAGAGCACCAGGTCACGGCGCTTAATAAGCAGCACAGCAACAACTAGTACGGCCAGCAGGCCTATCTGCCAGACGTCCGCCCACGACACACCCAGCACGTTACCGAAGATGACCGAGTGCAGATCAACCTGGGAAGGGAAGGCCGAGATGAGCACCAACCCCAGGGCGAACATAACGGTGAAGACAATGCCGATGGCGGCGTCCTCGCGCACGCGCCCGCGGGCGGCAACCGACCCGATGAGGGCGACGGCCACCAGGGCGGCAATCAGGGCGCCCAGGGCGAAGGGGGCACCCAGAATGTAGGCCAGGGCCACGCCGGGAAGTACGGCGTGGGAGATGCCGTCGCCCATGAGCGACCAGCCCATGAGCACCAGCCAGCAGGAGAGCAGGGCGCAGACCAGGGCCGCCAGCACGGTCACCAGCAGGCCGCGCTGCATGAAGCCGTAGGTGAGCGGTTCGATGAAGAGTTCGTACATTAGTTCTCCCCTGTCAGCGGGTTCATTCCGAAGGCTCGCACGATGTTTTCGGGGGCCAGCACGGTGGCGGGGTCGCCGGTGAGTAGCACTTCGTTACGGAGCAGGACGGCAGTGTCGGCCAGGTCTGCCAGGTTGGCCAGGTCGTGGGTTGAGATGAGTATCCCAGCGCCGTCGGCGCGCAGCTCTTTGAAGAGACTCACCAGCATGGCTTCGCTCTTTTTATCGACGCCGGCGAAGGGTTCATCGAGCAGCAGCAAGCGGGCGCCCTGGGCCAGGCCACGGGCAACGAAGGCGCGTTTGCGCTGGCCGCCAGAAAGGTTGCCGATTTGCCGGTGGGCCAGCTCGGTGAGCCCGACCCGCTCCAGGGCGGTATCGACGGCGGCCCGGTCGGTGGCACCCAGGCGGCGGGTGATGCCCAGTCGGCTGTAGCGTCCCTGGCTGACCACGTCGCGCACCGAAACCGGGAAGGTGAAGTCGATGTCCTCGCTCTGGGGTACGTAGCTGACCAGGCCCTGTTTGCGGGCCTCGCGCGGGGCAAGCCCGTCAATCCGGACGCTACCCGATGCGGGCACCACGCCCATAATGGCCTTGAAGAGGGTGGACTTACCAGAGCCGTTCATGCCGACCAGCCCGCAGATACTCCCGGGGGCAACGTGCAGGGACGCCCGGTTCAGGGCACGCACGGCCCCGGAGCCGGGTGCCCCGTAGGTGACAGTTACATCGGTGAGCTGGAGCAGCGGTGGTGCAGTCATAGAACCTCAGTTTAGGGCGGTTATTGGCTGAGGGCCTCAGCCATGAGGCGGGTATCGTAGCGGATTAAATCGAGATAGGTGGGCACGGGGCCGTCGGCGTCAGACAGGGAATCGACGTAGAGGGCTCCGGCGTAGGTTGCGCCGGTGTCGGTGGCGATTTGTTCCATGGTGCGGGTGGGCACGGTGGATTCGCAGAAGACAGCGGGCACGGCGCTGCCCGCTACCCGGTCGGAGAGTTCCATCATGCGGCGGGCACCGGTTTCGCCGTCGGAGTTCACTGCCCAAAGGTAGGCTTCATCGAGACCGGCGTCGGCGGCCAGGTAGGAGAAGGCGCCCTCGCAGGTCACCAGAAGCCGCTGGTGTTGGGGGAGATTACTGATGGCGGAGATGAGTTCTTGGTGTACCTGGCTGAGTTCCTGCTTGTAGGCTTCGGCATTGGCCCGGTAACTGTCGGCGTGGGCCGGGTCGAGGTCGGCCAAGGCCGCCGCGATGTTATCGGCGTAGGTTTTGGCGGCGACCGGGCTCATCCAGGCGTGGGGGTTGGGGTAGCCCTCCCCCTCCCCTTCGGCGATGCTGAGGGGCGTAATTCCTTCGGTGACGGTGATAGCCGGGGCGTCGGCGTCCTGCAAAAATTGCTCAAGCCAGGCTTCTAGGTTGAGGCCGTTGGCGAGGATCAGGTCGGCGTCCGCTGCCTTGCGCACATCCGATGGGGTGGGCTCGTAGCCGTGGATTTCAGCCCCGGCTTTGGTGAGAGATTCAACCTCAACGTGCTCTCCGCCGATGGCGCTAGCCATGTCTGCGAGCACGGTGAAGGTGGCAAGCACCCGGGGTTTTCCCTGAATTGCGGTTTGCGCGGACGCCTGCCCGGCGGCGTCCTGCCCGGTAGCACTCGGGGCGCAGGCGGAAAGGACGCCTGCCACCAGCACCAGCACGCTGGCCAGTAGGGCGCGGGTACGGTTGGGCATGGGAGCTCCCTTCCTCGGTCACGCTTAAAAGCAGAAGGTACCATCTACGTCGATTATACCCACAAACGAGGTGGTCTTTTCCGAAGTAGATGGTACCTTACGGGGTTAGGCTGCTACGGGGATAACCTCAAGGCCGCCCATGTAGGGGCGCAGGGCCTCGGGGATACGCACGGAGCCGTCTGCCTGCTGGTGGGTTTCCAGGATTGCAACCAGCCAGCGGGTGGTCGCCAGGGTACCGTTCAGGGTGGCAACGGTGCGGGTGCCGCCCTTCTTGGTCTTGCCGTCTGCGGTGACGGTGTCGGGCATGCGCTCACGCACGTTCAGACGGCGGGCCTGGTAGGTGGTGCAGTTAGAGGTTGAGGTCAGTTCGCGGAAGGCGCCCTGGGTGGGTACCCAGGCTTCGCAGTCGAACTTGCGGGCGGCGGACGAGCCCAGGTCACCCGCAGCGGTATCGATGACGCGGTAGGAGAGCTCGCACTTGGCCAGCATCTCTTCTTCCCAGGCCAGCATCTTGGCGTGCATGTCTTCTGCCTGCTCGACGGGGCAGTAGACGAACATTTCGGCCTTGTTGAACTGGTGTACGCGGATGATACCGCGGGTGTCCTTACCTGCGGAGCCGGCTTCGCGGCGGTAGCAGGAGGACCAGCCCAGGTACTTCTTGGGGCCCTTTTCGAAGTCGATGATTTCGTCGGCGTGGTAGCCGGCGATAGCGACCTCGGAGGTGCCGACCAGGTAGAGGTCGTCGCGCTCGAGGCGGTAGATTTCGTCATCGTGTTCGACGTTGAAGCCGGTACCGTTCATGGTTTCGGGGCGCACCAGGGTAGGGGTGGTGAGCATGGTGAAGCCGTTGGCGGTGGCCTGGTCGAGGGCCATCCACATGAGAGCCTGCTCCAGGCGGGCTACATGGCCCTTGAGGAAGTAGAAGCGGGAGCCTGAAACCTTAGCGCCGCGTACCATGTCGATACCGTCAACCAGTTCGCCGATTTCAAGGTGGTCGCGGGGTTCAAAGCCGTCTGCTTCGAAGTTGCGGGGTTCGCCTACCTGCTTGACGACCACGTAGTCGTCCTCGCCACCGGCAGGAATACCGTCAATAATCAGGTTGCCTACGCTGGCGACCAGTTCTTCCTGGCGGGCTGCAGCGGCGTCAGCGGCGGCCTTGGCTTCTGAGACTTTCTGGGAGAGTTCCTTAACCTCAGCGAGCAGGGCCTGCTTTTCTTCCTTGGCGGCCTTGCCGATCTTCTTGGAGAAGACGTTCTGTTCGGCGCGTAGCTTCTCGAATTCGTTGATGGAGGTGCGGCGGGTGGCGTCCGCTTCGAGAATCTGGTCGATGACGGTTTCGTCAGCGCCGCGAGCGCGCTGGGAGGCGCGGAAGGCGTCGGGGTTTTCACGCAGGAGGTTAATGTCAATCATGCCTCTAAATTTACCGTAGTTGCCGCTGCGATGTCAGGCGTGCGGACGCTGGGAGCGGCGGGGTGCGTCCGCTGGGGTGGTGGAGGGGCAGGTGCTGGGGAGCCGGGGTCGGCGGGGAAGGGTTTTATTCAGTATGCTGGTGATATGGTTTCGCGTACAACTCTCGGTGTATCCCTTACTGCTGCTTCTGCTCTTGCCCTGAGTGGGGTGGCGCTGTCTGTGCGCAAGGGCAGGCGGGAGCGTCCTGATCTTTTCCCGGTCTACCGGCCCCTGCATCGCATGTTGGAACCGGGTGAACCGAAGCAGGTCGCGGTGGTCTATAACCCCACCAAGGATCGGGCTGATTCGGTGATTCGCATGATTACAGCCGAGCTGGGCCTGGCTGATTGGCCTCGGGCTAGGTTCTATGAGACTGAGGCGGACGACCCCGGCTTTGGTATGGCCCAGCAGGCTGCGGCGGACGGGGCTGAGATTGTGCTGGCTGTGGGCGGTGACGGCACCGTACGCGCTGTGGCGGACGGCCTGGCGGGCACCACTGCCACCTTAGGCATTGTGCCCTTGGGCACGGGTAATCTGCTGGCTCGCAACCTCGACATGGACGTCAATGACCTGCACGCCTGCATCAATATTGCTCTGCACGGGCAGAGCCGCACCATCGACATGATTCGTATGGAGATGCAGGGCGAGAAGGAGCTTCCACCGGTCAATTTTGTGGTCATGGGCGGGGCAGGTTTTGACGCCCAGATTATGACCGACACCCGAGAAGATTTGAAAGCCCGCATCGGCTGGTTGGCCTATGTTGAGGCTAGCACCCGGCACATGTTCACCCGCCGCCGCCCAGCGGTGATTACGGTGAATAACGGTGCGCCCGTTCGCCGCAAGATTCGGGCGGTGTTGGTTGCCAATACCGGCAAGATTCAGGGTGGGGTGAATCTTGCGCAGACAGCTCAGCTGTCCGATGGGCAGCTTGAGGTGATTGTGCTGACCCCACGCAACCTGGGTAGCTGGGTGCGTATGGCGGCTCAGTTTATTCTGCGCCCCACCCGGGTGCGCTACCCGGTGGTCGAGCACTTTGTGGGTACGGACGTCCGCGTCTACTTCCCCAATACCAGCTTGCCCGTTGAGGTGGACGGGGACGTGCTCGGTGACGTCAGCGATTTTCATGCCCAGGTGCTCCCCGCCGCGGTGAAGGTGCAAGTTTACCCTGATGACATGCAGATTCGTTCGCTCAGTGATTTTGTGAACGCCCGCGAGGAGCTAGTAGAGCAGCACCGCCGCTGGTGGCAGAGGCTCTTGCGGCTCTAGATATTGTGCTTGAGCGCCTCGGGCCGCCCGCCCGGGAAGAGGGTTTCCACCCAGTCGCGGGCAGCGTTGAAGGACTCTTCATCGTGCATGGGGTCTACCGCTGCCAGGCGCTTGTCGGCTCGCGGGTAGGAGCCCAGGTAGAGCACGCCGGGTGAGACCCGGTGGATACCGCGCAGGGCATCGCGCACACGGGCGTCGTAGAGGTGCCCGTCAATGTCGATGGAGAAGAAATAGGAGCCCAGGAATTCGCCGGTAGGGCGAGATTCAATGCGGGAGAGGTTGATTCCCCGGGTGGAGAACTGTTCGAGCAGGTCAAGCAGGGCGCCGGGGCGGTCCTGGGGTAGCGGGATGACCAGGGTGGTTTTGTCGGCCCCGGTCGGTGCGGGAGTTTCAGCGTCGCGGGCGACGAGCACGAAACGGGTGACAGCGTTTTTGTTATCGCCGATATTGTGGGCCAGCACTTCTAGCTCGGGGTGGGCTTGAGCGACTGCCGGTGAGCAGACGGCGGCCTCGTAACCCGGGTTATCGTTGAGCAGGCCAAGGGCCGCGCCAGCAGTGGACGAGCCGGGCAGGTAGCCGGCGTCCGGCTTATTCTCTGCCACCCAGCGGCGCACCTGCGCCCAGGCGTGGGTGTGCGTTGAAATGGTTTTGACGTTCTCTAGCGTGGTGCCGGGGCGGGCAACCAGCACGAAGGTGATGGGTACCAGCACTTCGCGAACGATACGCAGGGACCCGTCGAGAGCTGCAATGGCGTCGAGGGTTGCGGTCACACCACCTTCAACGGAGTTTTCGATGGGTACCATGGCAGCGTCGGCGGTGCCGTCGCGCAGGGCGTCGAGGGCTGCGGGGACGGACGTTGCGGGTATGCGTTCGGCGTCGGGGGCACCGGGCACGGTGAGGAGGGCTGCTTCGGTGAAGGTTCCGGACGGGCCGAGGTAGGTGTAGCGCATGGGGTCTAGTTTAGCGGGTGGACGCAGCACCCCGGCTTCTTGCCGGAGGGTTAGGGGAGGTTTGTACCGGGGGCTGCCCATATAGCGGGACCAGAAGGTTGAAAGAGGTGAAACAGGCTTAAGCTCGCTGCCGACCCTCTCACCTGGTTCATTAACTGGCTCACCAGATTCACACCCCGCCTTGCGGCAGATTCCGTCCGCTCTTGTGTGCTCGCATGCTCGCACCCGCTCACTCCATCGAACCAGCAGCTTCGCTGTAAGCCTGTTTCACCTCAGTTTTTTGAATCACTCTCCCTAAAGGAACTCAGATTGATTGAGTAGCTCAACCATGAGGGAACCCTTTATCCAATAATCCAGATTGTAGAAGGCATGTCCGTTAAGGACTAACGGTTTCTTCGATGAATTTCCGCTCGTACCCCTGATAAAGATTTCATATTCTTTGGACTTAGGTAGGTTGTTCCCCATCTTTGGGAAACCGTTTTTGTTATAGATAACCGTTCCATCTTTTCGCAGAGCCAAGTGAGTGGTCATCTCCTGCTGAAGGTACATGCGACGCATTGTCTCCCAAACTCTCCGGGCAGATTCTTCAAACATGCTGTCTGAAAATTCAATAACCTTAACGCCCCTGAAGATATCTAGGCTTCTGTCCTTCCCCTGATGACGTTCAAAGACCCCGCATAAGAACCTGTGGCTAAAAAGGTAATCAAAAAGTGTTGAATCTTCGAAAGCTGTATCGTCCTCAAATTCTGAGAATACGACCGGGGTAAGTTTAGAATCCTCCTTCTTATGGCCGGTGCCCTTAATGGGTATTGCCTTAACGATGAAGCCAGCTTTAGCGAGCTCTTCAATAGAACTAGCTTTAACGTAATCTCCAGTAAGCATGTACCCAAGTATGTAGTTGGTTGCCCCTTTGCTGATTTGGTCAGCAAGAGTAGAAGATTTAGCTTCTGCCGCTTCTTTAGCAATATCCCCTAGCTTCATACCAACATAAGGTGCTACAGACTTAGATATCTGTTGGAGCAGGTCCGAATAATCGGAAACCCCTGTCAGTCTCTGCTGCGATGATTTCGCGCTAAATATTTCTTTTGTCTTTACTTTGAAGTACGAGTTTTTTATAGCCAACCGGGCACGAGGAAATTTAGGAGCAACCTCTAGATACATCAGCCCACCAAGGGCAGCGGATAGCTCTGCCCTCAGAGCTCGACGTTCTTCGTCATCGGTTTGAGAGTCCTGAAGCTGTCTAATAACATGCTGACCACGCTCAGAAGCGAAGAAACCATGGACGTGCTCCCAATCTGACTTGATAATCTCTCTTTCTTCATCACTAAAGTGAAGATTTGAGTAAAGCAAGTATCGGAATTTTCTATAGTCTTCAGTCGAGAGCGCACGGGTGTCACCATACTGGTAGTACACCAGCAAGATATTCTGGATCTTCTCCCACAGATGGGAGTCTATGAAACTCTCTTGAACGACTCCAGAGTAGTTCACGTTAGTTATCGTAAGACGTTCCTTGGCGTGATACTCAGCCTTCGCCCCTTCCCCGCGTTTGTAGACCCCAGTCACCTTCAGCTCCGTTGGAATCCCGTCAACCAAGAGGTCAGCTTTCTGGAGAGAATCTTTGGGGAGGCCCAGGACAGATTGTTCGATGACATCGCCAGGAACCCCCTTGACCACGCGATCAGGACGGCTTTCCACATAACGATCAATAAGACGCTTGCTGTCAACTTCCCCCAGCGTCCTGCCCATAGCTGCATCTAGGAGGGACTCCAAAGACTCCCTGGTGAATTCATTGGCCATTCTCTAAACTCATTTCGCTCGACGAAAGCAGAAAGCACCTAAATTATAGATGCTTATCACATAGAATTGATCAGAACACCTATTCTGATCTATACTCTTAAGACCTACAGTTCCAAGCGGAAGGTTCAACCGTGGCAGACCAGCCGATTCGTATCATCGAGCTCTTTGCAGGTGTCGGCGGCTTCCGCCTGGGCTTCGAAGGCTACAACAAAGATGGGTTTACCCTGCCCTCAGCTGGCAGCTTTGAGACAGTCTGGGCTAACCAGTGGGAACCCCCAGGAACACCCACCAAGCAGTTTGCTGCCCGTTGCTATGTTGCACGTTTTGGTGAAGAAAACTTCCTCAACGAAGACATCAATAAAGCTCTCACCATGGCCGAGAATGGTGAAATCACTATTCCAGACGCAGATATGCTCGTTGGCGGCTTCCCCTGCCAAGACTACTCTGTCTCCAAGCCCTTATCTCAATCACACGGCATTGAAGGCAAAAAGGGCGTACTCTGGTGGGATATCTACCGTGCGCTAGAGATGAAGAAGCCTCGCTACGTTGTCCTCGAAAATGTAGACCGACTACTGAAATCACCCTCGAAACAGCGTGGTCGTGACTTCGCAATTATTCTTTCATGCTTCTACTCGCTGGGGTATTCCGTTGAGTGGCGCGTTATTAACGCAGCTGACTATGGCCACCCCCAGAAGCGTAAACGTGTATATATCTATGCAGAACTTACCGACACAACGTGGAACCTAGAAACAACCCTGCGTACCGAAGGGGTTTTTGCTGAGGCCTTCCCTATTACCCAGAACCTGACTCGCGAAGATAACTTCAGCATTAGTATTGACCCCTTTGAAGTGACTCAAAACTTTGGTCTAGGTGCAAAAACCTCACGGTTCCAAGATGCCGGCGTAATGCAGCACGGTAAAATCTATACCGCGAAGCCAGAAGCTCTGTACACAGGCAAATGTCTTACTCTCGGCGATATCGTGGTCGACGAAACCGAAGTGCCAGACCAGTTCTTTATTGAACCTAGCAAAATCCAGGCCTGGGAATACCTTAAGGGTGGAAAAAAGGAAGAACGCATTAATAAAGCTAGTGGATTCAAGTACACCTACTCAGAAGGTAGTATGTCCTTCCCCGACCCCCTCGACCGCCCGGCACGCACCATTTTGACCGGCGAGGGCGGAGCAGGTGCCTCACGATTTAAACATGTTGTGAAGACGAAATCAGGTCGCCTACGCCGTCTTATTCCCGATGAACTAGATCAGATTCAGGGTTTCCCCAAGGGCTGGACTGATGCGGGCTTAACTGATGGACATCGTGCTTTCTGCATGGGCAACGCATTAGTCGTGGGCATCCCTAACGCACTTGGCAAGGCTATCAATCGCCGCCACTACGGGCTAGAGCGCGAGAATGCATCTCTCACTAATACGGTAGATAGTTCTTCCGACACCCTTTTCTAGCCAATGCCCTAATTACTACAAGCGCCCCTCACACCACCATGTGAGGGGCGCTTTGCTCGTTATATTTTGGAGCACTGTTAGATAGAGAAACAGGATGAACAACAGGTTCAGCTTCCTCCTGACCCGCTTGCTTTCTTACCTGCTCAAATGCTTTCATAGGCCCTTCTCTGTAGGCCTATTAGCCCACGTCAGACGCAAGACCTGTGGATAACTGGCCGTCTTCAGCGTAATCTGCTGTCAAAAACCGGGCAAGCGGGCCGAAACTCTTGCCATGGCACAAACCCAGCACTATAAACACACATAAGACCTAGTCACAAAGATGTCACCAGGAGACCCTTATGAAACACACTCCCACCCGTAATCTTGCTCTAACAGCTATCGCGCTACTAGCTCTTACAGGTTGCGGTGCGCAGGCAACAGGCTCAGTTCCCGAACCGGATTCAAGTACCACAACTTCCGCGGTAGCAGCCACCTCTGCGAGCGCCGTGGAGGAAACTACCAGCGCAGAAGAAACCAATTATTCGGGTGGCTCAAAAGCACCCGAAGGTGAATACCGCGCTGCGGACGAGCACGGCCCCGCCCAGAACGTACCTAAGCCGGTTGCTCCAGAAGGCATGAACGTGGAAAGCACCGATGCCATGCTCCTGTTCATCAACTACTGGAACGAGATGCGAAACTACGCCAACCAAACAGGCGATATTTCTAGTATCCAAAGCTTGGTCGATGAGTCTTTTGAACAAGAGCAAAAATACTACGATTCCCTGCAAAAGATTTATGAATCAGGTGGATGGGTCATCGGAGGAAATCGGACTATTCACTACAATAAGGATTTGCTTATCTCCTACGGTAATGGTGAGTACTCAATAGGTTCGAACTTCGAAGTCGAAAATACTGTGCTCTGGGTTAACAACGAAGCAAGAGCGTACGATAACTCAGACTCTATTTATAAGGGAATTGACCTTCGTCTAAAATTTATTGATAATTCCTGGAAAATAGTAAGTGCTAAGGTAGTGAGCTAAAATGCGCAGAAAGTATCTAGCATTTACTCTAGCCTCTGTTTTGGCATTCGGCCCAGCATATACCGCTAGTGCTGAAACTAAAAGCGGCACAGAGGGAGATAATTTTTATGTGTCCCTAGAAGATATTAATAATTTTGCTATAGCCCACGAAGGTTATGAAGAGGACCGAGATATCCCTCAACCAATCGACGCCCCTTCTACCGACGCAGCAGCGGCCGTCCAGCTTATCTACTTCGATAAGCCCCGAGGCCCCAACCGTGCAGCCCTCCAAGTAGGAGGCGCACCCTCACCAGGCACCTACTGCCTGGCAAGCGACGGGGACCTCGGCGTCCTCTCCCTCGTCCCAGCCGACTGGGCCGACGGTGCAGACACCCCCTACAACACTCCCCAAGGTCCCATCGGCTGCGTCCCCCTCACCCCAGCAGAACTCGAAGCTGCAGGCCTAGAACTCGCCGAAGAAAACGGGCAAACCGTGCTGCGCACCATCCGCGTCACGCTCACCACCCACGACTTCGACACCTTCCCCATCGCAGCCGCCACACCCCAGCAAGAACGCGCACCCCACACCCTAAAAAACTACAACACCAACTTCTGGGCCGACCCCAACCCCCAAGAATTCACGCGCACCATCAACGGCCAAAACGTCGTACTCCGCGCAACCCCCATCTCCTACACCTTCGACTACGGAGACGGCGCCGCCCTCGGGCCAATAACCTACCCCGGCTACCAGCTCGGCGCGGACGTCTGGGACCAGCCCACCGACACCTCCCACCGCTACACAGACCCCGGCGACTACTACTTCGCTCTGACCACCACCTACCGCGGTGAATACTCCGTCGATGGCGGGCCCTGGCAGGTTATCGACGGTACAGTCAGCCGTACCAGCGACCCGCAGCTGGTGCGAGTCTGGCGCACACAGGTTGGCCTGGTTGCCGAGGACTGCGCTACAGGTGCGGACGCCTGGGGCTGCACCAGCGGCTAACCCAGCCCCTCACCCAAGAAACTTCACAAGAAAAGTATTTTCTTAGGTTTCGCACAGGTTCCCCGAATTGAGTTCAAAGGTTAGGGTGCCATAGTTAAAGACATGAGGACGAGGAGAGAAAACCTCGCAACCTCAAGAGACTGAGAATCTCACCGTGACGATGAGTCACCTCTTTCAGAGAGATGTGTGTAACCTCTGAAGCTCCTCCCCTAGGGGATAGGTGCGAAAGAAATGTGTGTGTATGAGAAAAGGTCGCAACCAAAAGGTTGCGACCTTTTCTCTATCCACCCAAATAGTAAGCAATGATATAATTGGGTGGAGTAGGCAGACAACAAGGAGGTTACCGCCATACCCAACAACAAATAGCGGGCAACCCTAGCCTGACTAGAGCCCCCAGTTCTACAATGGTAGAAATCTCAAGGAGGAGATTCTCATGACCGAACAGACCATCCAGTCCCGGCCAGCCGTGCAGCAGGCGTCCGCGCCCTATCTCTACGAGGAACGTATCGGCGGCAGCTGGCCACAAGCCCTCACCATCACCGCCCTCTTCACGGCTCTCGCAGCCAGTCTCATATTCCAGGCCCACCTGCTCACCATGGTTCTTATCTTCTGCTGTGTAGCGTTCGGTTTTTACATTAGCCGTCGTCGAGCATCAGC
This sequence comes from Rothia sp. 11254D007BW, assembly GCF_053548195.1. Lineage (NCBI taxonomy): Bacteria > Bacillati > Actinomycetota > Actinomycetes > Micrococcales > Micrococcaceae > Rothia > Rothia sp. 11254D007BW. The sequence goes on along the minus strand of NZ_JBPWPK010000001.1, from coordinate 2,046,983 downwards.
AAAAAGAACCCTGCCTATCAGCTATGGTTTAGCCTCCCAGACTGTTTTCGCAGTGGCCGTCTTTGCCCTGCTCTTTCCTGGTCTGGATGACCCCGCCAGCGCCACCTGGCGCCTCCCCCTCCTGGCAGTCACCACCTTCATCTTCCACCGCTTTGTCACCCCCGGCTACCATCCCCTCAGCCAGGAGCAGGAATGACAAACACCCCGGCACACGAACCAAGCCAAGACCCCATCATAATCGGGGCTTCTCCCGCAGCCGCTCTGGTCATTGGCCTAGGCTACGGGTCTATAGCCTGGGGCATATATGCCGACAGCAACTGGCTGGGATTCGTCTCTATCTTCCTCGGCGGAGTCGGCCTCGAAATGGCTCGTGTTCCCTGGCAGGGCAAGTACGCCTGGCACGGGGCCGGGATTCTCTTTCTCGGCCTGGCAGGCACCATGCTAGGAACCTTCCTCTTCTACACCCTGCTACCGGAATCACTTGCGCTCACAGTGTGGGGCACAGCGTCCCTCAACGCCGCGCTAGCGTACATGCTCTACCTCTTGGCGCGCAGGCTCCTGCCGGTGCGCCCACCATATACGGGCAAGCACAGCAAGTAGCCCGGAAATATACAAAGGACGCCCGCCCACCCCCCCTGCCGCAGGGCAGGAAGGTGGGGCGGGCGTCCGCACCCTTAAGCTACCTCTAAAACCTAGGCAGCAGGCAGCTCAGGGAAGGCCTCAGCAACGCCGGCGAAAGTAATCTTGCCAGCATCGGTGTTCAGGCCCAGAGCCAGGTCGGGGTTGTTGGCCAGGGCCTCGTCCACGCCAGCAGCCAGCTTCAGCACGTAGGGCAAGGTGGCGTCGGTCAGGGCAATAGTCGAAGTGCGGGGCACAGCACCGGGCATGTTAGCAACGCAGTAGTGACGGATGCCGTCCACCTCAAAAATCGGGTCAGCATAGGTGGTGGGGCGGGAAGTCTCGAAGCAACCGCCCTGGTCAATCGCAACGTCAATCAGCAGGGTACCGGGCTTCATGGTCTTCAGGTGCTCACGGCGCACAACCTTAGGAGCCTTAGCGCCAGGAACCAGAATCGAACCGATCACCACATCGGCCTCAGCGATTTCACGCTCAATATTCGCGGGAGTGGAGTTCAGCACGCGCGCAGTAGACCCAAACAGGTCAGACAGTTCACGCACACGGGGGCCGTAACCCTCAAGAATAGTCACCTCAGCGCCAGCACCAACAGCCAGCTTAGCGGCGTGGGTACCCACGTTACCGCCACCCAGAACCACCACGCGGCCGGGGGCAACACCGGGCACGCCACCCAGCAGAATACCCTGACCACCCTCGGTAGCCATGGTGTACTGGGTCGCAGCCTGAGCAGCCAGACGGCCCGCAACCTCACTCATGGGAAGCAGCAGGGGCAGGGCACGGCCGTTACGCACAGTCTCGTACGCAATACCGCGGGTCTTAGCAGCCAGCAGAGCTTCGGTCAGGGGCTTGTCAGCGGCCAGGTGCAGGTAAGTGAAAAGGGTCAGATCCTCACGCAGGTACTTGTACTCGGATTCAATCGGCTCTTTGACCTTCACCAGCAGTTCAGCCTGGTTCCAGGCCTCGTCCTGGCTGACCAGGGTAGCGCCTGCCTTCTCGTATTCCTCGTTGGAGAAGCCTGCGCCGAGCCCGGCGTCCTTCTCAATCAGTACTTCGTGGCCAGCCTGAACAAGAGCCAGCACGCCGTCGGGGGTGAGGCCAACGCGCTGTTCCTGGGGCTTGATTTCGCGGGGTACGCCAATGCGCATGAGGGGGTCTCCCATTCATTTTCGTCGTTGAAAACTGTTGCGTTAATCAGCCTACGCCCTTTTGTTGAACAAAAACAACCCGCCCCAAATTTTCCTCATATTTCTAAGAAAATCTGGGGCGGTCAGGGGCTAGGCCAGCTCGGCGGCGGCAGCCGGGTCGAAGATTTGAAGGCATCTATAGAGAGGGGAAAAGCATTCCTTCTTCATATGTTGCATCGCTACTGACAAGCTGCCATAGCTCAGTTGAGTACGTCTGGTCTCCTTGAATATGGTCCACCCAATCAGACAACAGACGCAGAATATGAGCGGGAGCTTCCACCGGTAATCCCGAATACTCTAAACCTGTTGCTCCTTTCCACGGTGACTTTGCAACAGGACGAGTAAGACGCCTACCCCACAATCGGTTGTGGTGAGCAGCTAGGTTCCGAAAGAAATTTACGTTACCAATAGCTCGACGTAGTTCCTCAGCTCGTGTAAACCCTAAATCATCCATCAGACGCTGTATCTGGTTGGTATCTTTCCAGGTGCTCACCATCTTTGAGAGATCCCCGAGAGACATCGCCTCAACCATTGCCCACAAAGGAACCTGCTGCCCCTGATTCACGAAGTGTTGAAGATACAGCTCCTCGCGATTCAGGGTGTCTTCAATGCTTCTCATCAAAGATTCACGGCTGCGAGTAAGACCCGCGTGTTTAGCCTGCCAAGCATCTAAGGGCATTCCACGAGGCGGCAGGTTACTAGGGCGGGAGGGCTCGTATGCACTTCTCAAAAGATAGCGGGTAGGCCCGTTCTTTGCCCCTTCTGCCAGGCGAAAGGCTACCCGTGTTCTAATAATTGGTTCAATCACCTGCACACCACGAAAAACCAGTAGCCGCATCTGATCATCAAGCGAGTAGACCGTCAGAAGCTGTTCGAGAGTCGTTCCCGGCTTGAACTCATCAGCCGGAGCAGGTTCCATAAACTGCTTAAAGTAACCGCTGAAACGGTAGTAGTTCTGGTGCGCAAGGAAGTTGGCCAAAAGAACCCGCTGAGAATCGTCTAAAGGCAACCCACGCATCTCTAGTTTGGCTACCTGTTGGTCTATATCAAGCCATGGTTTGGTACGTTGCGGAGGGTGTTTTGGTGCCAGGTCTGAAGGCAGAATCATGTCTAAATTTTATAGAAAAATCCCCGTAGCGTACACGGCTAACGGATCAGCCAGTCACAAAGGACCGTACGCAACGGGGATGAATGTTGCTCTATAGTCTACCCGATTTCTGCTCAAGTGTTGAGCCTGCTCAAGGTAATCTACTCAACATCTAGAGCCACTGGAGAACCTAGATACAACCTAGGCCAGCTCGGCGGCGGCAGCCGGGTCGGAGTCGTTCAGGAACTTCTCAATACGCTCAGCCTCATCCGTCTCACCGATCGCTGCTGCGGTCTGACCCAGAATCAGCAGGGCCTTCAAGAAACCCCGGTTCGGTTCATGGCTCACCGGAATCGGGCCGTGCCCGCGCCAACCATTGCCGCGCAGGGCGTCCAGACCGCGGTGGTAGCCCACGCGCGCATAGGCGTAGGCTTCAAGAGTCCTACCGGCGCTCAGGGTTTCTTCAGCCAGCAGGGCCCAGGCCAGCGACGACTTGGGGAAGGCCTGCGCAAGGTCGGCAGGAGCTTCACCGGCGCGGACGCGGGCCGTCAGCTCAGGCTCTTCAGGCAGCAGGGTGGGGGCGGGGCCATCTAGCAGGTTCTTACCGGCAAGTGACATGGGTACTCCATTCAACTCAAATTCTTGTAACTACAAAAAGTCTACGCGTGCCCGGGGAAAAGGAGGGCCTTGCCTGCCTCACTCAACCGCACGCGCAGGGGACGGGACGAGGTGCGCTCAACCAGTCTTTCTTGTTCCACTTCAACAAGATAGGCCCGAACCGTATTTCGCGACTTCCCAAGAATCTGCGCTAAATCGCTCCATTCAATTCCGCGGCCCCCGCTGAAAAGATGAGCCTGACCCAGAATAAACAGCGCATCAAGCGCGCCAGCCGACAGCTCAGACTCGCCTGACTTAAGCCCGTCGACACGCTCATGCAGCAACTGCATCATCTGTTTCTTTGCCTCAAAATCATCAATGAGTTCAAGCTGTGCGTCACGTATGAACCCAAGTATTACATGGGCAAATAGTGTGACTTCACCATAATTAAGCGGCTCCTCAGCTTCGGTAAAAGCCCTGTGGTATTCCTCTTTTTTCTGCTTTATAAGGTGCGAGAGGGCAAGCACCGTGTAGGTAGAGAGAACCTCCTGCAGCTGGGCGCTTAAGAAAAAACGCCCGAAGCGTCCATTGCCGTCATAGAAGGGGTGGGCCGCCTCAAACATAAAGTGCGAGACAGCTCTAGAAGGAAGAAAGGGCACCTCGGTGTTCTCAAGATGGTCAAACATAGCCCGTAGCTGCTGTTCAAGTGCCTCTTCGTCGCGAGCACCAGTATGAATAATTTTGCCTGCCCCATCATGCACAAAGACAGGACCAGCCCTAAAAAGCCTGCCATCAGGGCGGTCTTCATCAGCGATCTCTGACCCAAAAAGGCGGTCGTAGGTAGCTCGTACTTCTTCCAGGGTATGCGGAACGTCAACCTTGCCCTGCGATAGCTCAAGATAGAGCCGAGCAATCTCTCTAAACTTCTTGTTATCAGAGGGTTCAGCGTCGAGGGCCTCCTGGATCTCCTGCCTGGTTGACCGCACGCCCTCAATCTCGTTCGTCGCTGAAATTTCCTGGGTGATGAGCTCATACAGGTAACTTGCCCGAGCAGTCGCGGGAAGACTAGCGGCAAGTTCCTCAAGAGTTCTCTCATTCAGCAGGATCTGTTCCTGCAGAAGGAGCAGCTGGGGGGTCACTGTGTAAAACAGAGTGTGGTCGCCCAGAACAAAGCTGGTTTCGTACCCCATATCGCGGCGTTCCTGCGCGAACCTTTCAGCGGTCTGCCGGTCGAACTGGTGAAAAATAGATTTGAGGCTCCGGTATTTTTTCATGCTCCCCTATCTCCCAAAATCTCATCTTTTTGGTAGTTACAGGCAATCCTATGCCACTCTATCTCCCAAAAACACCCCATTTTGGGAGATAGAACCACAACCAAACGCCTCTAACTCCCAAAAACACCCTTTTTTGTATTTAAGCCTCGCGCCGCCCACCAGCTACTCCCATGCCTGCCGACGGCAGGCGTCCGCGCACCCCGCTGTGACGAAAACCCAGCCGCACCACACCGAGGTGTCCCGTATAGTGTGAGAGGTCAACTTCGCCGACGAAGTGGAAAACACACACGATCACATAGATACAGAGAGACTCCTATGACGCTTGAACTCACCATGGTTCAGTCCGCCGGCTGGGCAGTAATGCTGCTGCTGCTCGGTATGTGGATTAAGAACCGCTTCTACTTCTTCCAGCGGTTCGCCATCCCCTCGCCCGTCATCGGCGGCTTCCTCTTCTCCCTGGTCAACCTGGTACTCAACCAGACCGGGGTATTGACCATCAAGTTCGACACCACCCTGCAGAGCTTCTTCATGGTCATCTTCTTCACCTCGGTCGGATACGGTGCCTCGCTCAAGGTGCTCAAGTCAGCCGGCTCAAAGGTAGGCCTCTTCCTGCTGGTCGCAACGGGTCTCTGTATCGCGCAGAACATCGTGGCCGTCCTGGTCGCCCCCGTGGTCAACGTCGACCCGGCCCTGGCGCTCATGACCGGCTCCACCCCCATGACCGGCGGCCACGGTGTTTCCGGTGGTATCGCCCCGCTCGTTGAAGCCTCCGGCGTCACCGGTGCAGAAACCGTCGCCTACACCGCCGCAACCTTCGGCCTCATCGCCGGCTCACTCATGGGTGGCCCCGTCGCCAACCGCCTAATCATCAAGCACAACCTGCTCGAGAAGGAACCCTCCCACCAGGTCAACATCAATACGGCCCTGCTGACCGTACGCCCCCGCAAGCTCGACGCCGACAGCATCCTGCACGGCTTCATCATGATCCTGGTCGCCATGTTCATCGGTAGCTACCTGACCGAAGCCCTCAACTACCTGGTCGGCCAGCTCACCGACCGCGCCGCCTTCCCCAGCTACATGGGCCCCATGATCATCGCCATCGCCCTGCGCTACATCAGCGACCGCCGCAACTCCAAGGAATACCACGAGCTCGTCCCCGAGCAGGAGGTCGAGGTACTGGGCAACATCGGCCTCAACGTCTTTTTGGCGATGGCCCTCATGAATATTCAGCTCTGGCAGCTGGCCGAGCTGGCTATCCCGCTCATCGTGCTCCTGCTAGCCCAGATTGCACTCATGTGGGTATGGGCTAACTTCGTTACCTTCCGTGCCATGGGCGCAGACTACGACGCAGCTATCCTCACCGCCGGCCACTGCGGCTTCGGCATGGGCGCAACCCCCAACGGCATCGCCAACATGGCTTCCCTGGTCACCAAATACAAGGCCTCCAAGCTGGCCTTCTTCATCCTGCCCATCGTCGGCGGCATGTTCATCGACTTCACCAACCTGGTGAACATCATGACCTTCCTGTCCATCGTCTAGCCGGGACCGGCGTCCGCACATCACGGGGCACATTCACCACCACAGCACAAAGGCGCCGGACGCACCCGCACAAGCGGGAGCGTCCGGCGCCTTTGCTCTAGGCTAGCGGACCTAGCTACAGGGCTTACTTGCCGGAGGTACCAGCGGAGCCGAGCTGCTGGGCAGCTTCAACCACGCGAGCGGCCATGCCAGCTTCAGCAGCTGCACCCCATACGCGGGGGTCGTAGGTCTTCTTGTTGCCGACCTCGCCGTCAACCTTGAGCACGCCGTCGTAGTTGCGGAACATGTGGTCCACAACGGGGCGGGTGTAGGCGTACTGGGTGTCGGTGTCGATGTTCATCTTGATAACACCGTAGGAAACTGCATCTGCAATCTCCTGCTCGGTGGAGCCTGAACCGCCGTGGAAGACCAGGAAGAAGGGCTTTTCGCCCTTGCCGTACTTGGCGCCGACCTCGGTCTGGATTTCCTTGAGCAGTTCGGGGCGCAGGTGAACGTTACCGGGCTTGTAGACGCCGTGAACGTTACCGAAGGTCAGGGCTGCCATGTAGGTGCCCTTTTCGCCCAGGCCGATGGCCTCAACGGTCTTGATGGCGTCCTCAACGGTGGTGTAGAGGGAGTCATCGATAGCGCCTTCAACGCCGTCTTCTTCGCCGCCGACAGCGCCGATTTCGACCTCGAGAACCTGGTGGTTCTTGGAGGTACGCTCGATCAGTTCCTGAGCGATCTTGAGGTTCTCTTCGAGGGAGATAGCGGAGCCGTCCCACATGTGGGAGTTGAAGATGGGGTCTTCGCCGCGGGCTACAGCCTTCTCTGATTCTGCGAGCAGGGGCAGCACGAAGTCGTCGAGCTTATCCTGGGGGCAGTGGTCGGTGTGCAGGGCGATGTTGACGTCGTACTGCTTGGCAACTTCGCGTGCGTAGGCAGCGAAGGCGAGGGAGCCGACAACCATGTTCTTCTTGTTGGGGCCTGACCAGTAGGCGGCGCCACCGGTGGAGGCCTGGATGATGCCGTCTGAGCCTGCTTCTGCGAAGCCGCGGATAGCTGCGTTCAGGGTCTGTGAAGAGGTGACGTTGACTGCGGGGTACGCAAAGCCCTTGGCGCGGGCGTTTTCGAGCATTTCTGCGTAGACTTCAGGGGTTGCAATAGGCATGCTGACTCCTTGGTTGTCGGTGGGGCCACCCGGTTGGTGGCCTGGTGTGAGTTGGTGCTGCACCCGGTGCGTGTAAGGACGCGGTGGGGCGAGCGCCTGCCTGCTTTTCAGTTTACCAAGGGCGCGGCGGGAAAGGGTAGGTTTCCCACACTAATTTCGGACATAAACCCACAGAAAACCATGTGTTTCTGGGGGTCTTAAGCACCCTAACACCGGCTTTTGGTGCTTGCCGGTGTTAGGGTGTTGGGTTTTTATGGGTTTAGTGAGGAGTATTCAAAAGGTGAGTGAAGCGGGATCGCAGCCAGCGCGAGCCTGCCAAACCTTTTGAATACGGTTTACAGCGCGAAGATCCACATGGCCAGGGTCATGGTCACGGCGGTGATCGCCACGATGGAGAAGATGTTGAGCCAGAGGCCGCCCTTGACCATCTGCCCGATGGTGACGTAGCCCGAGCCGTAGGCGATGGCGTTGGGCGGGGTCGCTACGGGGAGCATGAAGGCGCAGGTGGCGGCGAGGGCGACGGGGATGGCGAGCAGCATGGGGTCGTAGCCCATGCCCATGGCTATGCCGCCGGCGACGGGTAGGAAGGTGGCTGCGGTGGCGGTGTTACTGGTGAGTTCGGTGAGGAAGATGACGCCGGTGGTCACCAGCAGCACGATGACGAGGATGGGCAGGGTGCCGAGGGCGCCGACGGAGTCGCCGATCCACTGGGTGAGGCCGGAGCTGGTGAACTGGCCGGAGAGGGCTAGGCCGCCGCCGAAGAGGAGCAGGACGCCCCAGGGCAGCTTGGTTGCGGTTTCCCAGTCGATGAGGCGCACGCCCTTGTTGGCAGTGCCACCGGCGGGTAGTGCAAAGAGCAGCAGGCCAACGGCGACGGCGATGCCAGCATCGGTGATGGGCGGTGACTTAGACCAGATGATAGGGACGAAAATCCAGGCCAAGGCGGCAGCGATAAAAATGATGAGCACGCGCAGTTCGCCCGAGCTCATGGCACCGAGTTTGGCGTATTCGTTGGCGATGAGTTTCTTACCACCGGGAATCTCTTTAATTTCGGGTTTGAAGAGTACCTTGGTGAGCAGGAACCAGCAGACAAAGAGCACGATCACCGACAGGGGTACGCCCACCAGCATCCACTGGCCAAAGCCGATGTGCACGTCGTGGGTGTCTGCCATGTAACCGGCAAGCAGGGTGTTGGGCGGGGTGCCGATCAAGGTGCCGAGGGAGCCGATGGAGGCGGCGTAGGCGATACCCAGCATGAGGGCGGTTCCGAAGTCGGACTTGATCACGGCGTCCTTGACGGCCTGGTCGTCGGGGGATGCGCCGTCCTCAATTTTAATTTCGGTGGTGCCGCTGGCCTGGGCAATCAGCATGAGCACGGAGACGCCGATGGGGATCATCATGACGGCGGTGGCGGTGTTCGAGACCCACATGGAGAGAAAGCCGGTGGCTACCATGAAGCCCGCAACCATCATGGAGGGCTTGGTGCCCATGACCTTGAGGGTGAGCAGGGCGATGCGACGGTGTAGGTTCCAGCGCTGCATGGCCAGGGCCAGCAGGAAGCCGCCCATAAAGAGGAAGATGATGTTGTTGCCGTAGCTAGCGCCGATGTCGTTGATTTTTACTTCACTGTTGAAGACGGGAAAAATCACCAGCGGCAGCAGGGCGGTGGCGGGAATGGGCAGGGCCTCGGTCATCCACCAGGCACCCATCAGGACGGCGGTGGCTGCGGTCAGGCGCGCGGCGTCGGGTACGTCGCCGGGCATGATGACGTAGACCAGGGCGGCTGCAAGCAGGCCGCCGAAGAGACCGATGAGGCGCTTTTTGCGTTCGCTGGCTTCAACCTCTGGCGCCTGGGAGCCGCGCGAGCGGTGAATTTGGTCTATGGCCTGGGTGGGAGCTGCACTGTATTTTTGCAGGTGGTCACCCGTGATGTGGGGCTTGTCCATATCAACCTCACTCCATTGTGTGCTGATGCCGCAGGTTGCTGTTTACGAAAAAGAAACGGCTGGCCTAGGCGGAATGTGTGTACAGGGAATGTTTTTACTGTACCTGATAAGCACTTTTATGAAGCGGGCGCGGGCGAGTGTTACCCCTCGCGCAGTTCGCGGCGGCGGTCGGCGATGGTGAAGGTGAGGCCCAGGGAAAGGGTCAGCACGATAGCGCCGAAGGAGGCTATGAGCCCGACGTTCCAGTGGGCGCCCGACTCTACCAGCCCGTAGAGGATTGAGGGAATGATGGCGGTACCGATAGCGGTGCCCATGCGCTGGCCGAGGGAGAGCACGCCGCCCGCTACGCCGCTGATGGCGGGAGGCACAGACGCCAGGGTCAGGGTCTGGTTGGGAGAAATCACCAGACCACCACCGGCACCAATCAGAATCAGGGGCACAGCCAGGGCCCATACCGGTAGCAGACCCTGTTCCACCGGGGTCACGGTGAGCATGGTGGCCACAATCGAGGTGAGCGACAGCCCAAACCCCAGCATCACCATACGGCGCCCCATAGCCAGCACGCGGCGTCCTGCCCAGGGAGCTGCAAACGCAGACAGCAGGGATGAGGGAATGGTAATCAGCGCGGCGGTCAGCGCGCTCTGGCCCAGGTGGTTCTGCACGTAGATGGGGATAACCAGCCACACGCTGGTGTTGCCCAAGAAGTAGAGGGTCACAATCATGATGCCGTTGCGGAAGGCAGGCTTGGTTACCAGGTCGATATCGAGCATGGGCGGGCGGCCTGCCTTCTTGTAGCGCTTTTCCCAGGCAATAAAGAAGGCGATGAGGGCAAGCCCTACAGGTAGAACCGCCCAGACCAGCGGGTTGCCGCTGCGCTCGACGAAGGGGAAGAGTACAGCGAAGATTGCCAGGGCCAGGACGATCATACCGATGGGGTCTAGGTCGAGGCGGGCGCGCTGCGAAGGGGCGGACGGCCGGTCGTTGGGTACCCAGAGACGGGCCAGTAGCAACCCGGCAAGACCGATGGGCACGTTGACCAGGAACATCATGCGCCAGCCCAGGGAATCTCCGAAAATCTGGATGAGGAAGCCGCCAAGTACCGGCCCCACGATGACGGCGAGCGCTACCACCGTACCGAACATGCCGTAGGCGCGGGCACGGGCCTGGCCGGTGAAGTTGGCCTGAATGATGCCCGTGGTTTGGGGGTTGAAGAAGCCTGCACCGAGGCCCTGGAGCACGCGGGCGGCGATAAGGATTTCGATGGTGGGTGCGACGGCACTGAGCAGGGAGCCCAGGGTGAAGAAGGAAACCCCGATCATAAACATGCGGCGGCGGCCGGTGGCGTCGCCGATACGTCCGGCGGCAACCAGGGGCACGCCGAAGGCCAGGGCGTAGCCGGAGACGACCCACTGGGTTTGGCTGGATCCCGCATTGAGGGAGTGCCCGATAGGGGTGAGGGCGACGTTGACGACAGAGATGGCCATGAGGGCCATGAAGAGCGGGGTGAGTAGAGCCGTGAGGAGCTTGCGGGGGCTGCTGGTGGCGGGCAGCTGGGCGTCAGGTGCTCCATGGGTGTTACCGGGCTCTGGCCTTGTGTTCATACTGCACCTCTTTGCTCTCGTCTTTAGCGTACATAGCCATTCTAGACCCGGTAGTACATTAATAAAATACTTCAGCGGGAAAGTTTTTGCAGAAATGCAAGTGCTTACGAGAATCGCGGAGTACCCACGAAACATGTGGGCACTCCGCGATTTTCATGGACACTCACCACCAGCGGACGCCGGCGGGGCGCGCGGCCGCTCCCAGGGCTAGCTGACGCGCTGGCCGAACTCGTGACGGCGGATCCAGGCATGCATGGCGATACCGGCAGCGGTTGCTGCGTTCATAGACCGGGTGGAGCCGTACTGCTCGATAGACAGGGTTGCCTCGGCGGCCGCGTGAATCTCCTCTGACAGGCCGGGCCCCTCCTGACCAAAGACCAGGACGCAGTCCTTGGGCAGGTCGTAGGTTTCCAGTTGCTTGGAGTCGGGGAAGATGTCGATGCCGATAATGGCAAGCCCCTCACCCTTCGCCCAGGTCACAAAGTCCTCGACGGTGGGGTGATGGCGCACGTGCTGGTAGCGGTCAGTCACCATAGCCCCGCGTCGGTTCCAGCGCTTCTTGCCGATAATGTGCACTTCTTTCGCCAAAAAGGCGTTAGCGGTGCGCACCACGGTGCCGATGTTGAGGTCGTGCTGCCAGTTTTCGATGGCTACGTGGAAGGAGTGGCGGCGGGTATCGAGGTCGGCGATGATGGCGTCCATGGTCCAGTAGCGGTAGTGGTCAAGGACGTTGCGGCGGTCGCCCTCGCGCAGCAGCTCGGGGTCCCAGTGGTCGCCTTCTGGCCATTCGCCTTCCCAGGGGCCGACGCCGATTTCCCGCTCCGGGCTCTCGGTTTCAGGCTCGGTTGCTTCTAGGTCTGCCACTTAGTCCAGGCCCAGGTCGGTCTTGGAGTAGGCGTAGAGGCAGGGCACACCCGCAACCTCTTCGATGTGCTCCTTGGCGCCGGTTGCACGGTCAACGATAACGGCGACGGCTACCACCTCGGCACCAGCCTTACGCAGGGCTTCGACGGCGGTGAGAGCGGAGCCACCGGTGGTGGAGGTGTCCTCGACAGCTACCACGCGGCGTCCTTCTACTGAGGGGCCCTCAACCTGACGGCCCATGCCGTAGGACTTCTGAGCCTTACGCACCACGAAGGTGTCGATGGCGCGGCCCTGGTCGCCAGCGGTGCGCATAATGGCGTGACCGACGGGGTCAGCACCCATGGTCAGACCGCCGGCGGCGTCAAATTCGATTCCGGCTGAGTCGAGCAGGTCGAGCATGACTTGGCCAACCAGGCGGGAGGCCTCGTGGTGCAGGGTGATGCGGCGCAGGTCAACGTAGTAGTCGGCTTCCTTACCGGAGGCCAGGGTGACCTTGCCGCGCACGACGGCCAGTTCGCTGATGAGCTCGCGCAGACGTTCGCGGGCTTCTTCGATGGGGAGGGGGGTGGAGAGGTTAGTCATGCTTTTTAGTCTAGTAGACCGGCAGATATTTACCCCGCGAAAAGTGCAAGTGCCCCGTGAAAAGTGACAGGCACTTGCACTTTTTAGGGGGTAGCAGGCAGGGCAGGTTAGCGTAGGGACGCTCGGGCCCAGCTCACAGCGGAGAGCAGGTAGGCGGCGCAGAGGGGGAAGACGAGCAAACCGTACTTCCACACGATCAACTCAAGGGGAGGATGATCAAATACAGAGATATCCCGGTCAGCGACTCCGCCCTGAGCTGCAGCTAGCTCCCAGACGTTGTAGGTATCGTAATCGGAATGGAACTGGCCCCAGAGGGTGCCAATACCCATATCCCAGGCAGTTGCACCGAAGAGCTGACGGGAAATATTGAAGATGAGCAGGACCACTACACACAGCATCAGGCACATCGCCAGAGACCCCCAGCGTAGGGAGACTATGGCAATAAAGAGGGCTGCCACCTGCACAGCCAGCAGGACGATAAACCAGGTAGCTAGGTAATCTGTTACCGCGTATGTACGCCCCAGGGTGCTGTAGGTCTTATCAAAGGCAAACGACCAGGTATCGAAGTCCTGGTTGAACACCTGCCACCCGCGCCCATAGCCCTTGTTCAGCAATTCGAGGGCAAGGGTTACAGCGTAGACCAGTGTGGCAAGGGCTGCCCGGTAGAGAGCTAAGGAGAGGTAGCCACGGAAGTAGTCCCAGCGCCCTAGCCCCATCCCCAGTATGAGCCGGGCATGTGACCGGTAGCTGAGGAGCATAGTCACACCCAGAACCAGGGGCAGGATAATGACCTGCATAGAGTTGTGGTTAATGAAGCCGCTGTAGTCCGCCAGCGGGTGGCCGGTCAGAACCGCATGAACCCAAGCGAGTCCCAGCATAAGTACTGCAACACCGAGCGGCAGGAACAGGGGAAGCAGAGTGCTGGTAGCCCGCTCGCTCAGGAGCATACGGAAGACGGTACGAGTACCTCCCCCGGTACGGGTGGGCTGTGCTTCCGGTAGAGCTGGGTAGAGGGGCTCAGCGTGAAGTGTGCTAGTCATGGCGACCTCCTTGGGGCTCAAGTAGGGGTGAGTAGGTGGCGTCGCTGTGTACGGCCAGGGAGTCCTGCAGGCTGACGGGTTGAATGTGAACTCCGAGCGAGACCGCAAGCTGTTCGTTCGTTTCGGTGAGCGGGGCGGCGAGTAGGGCTGTGACCAGCGAACCGATTGCGCGCTGCCGGGCGACGGCGTCCACTAGTCCAGTACGGGCTAGGTAGACGTTGATAGCGTCTTGACTACCGGCAATTTCGTGGGCGCTGGTGGCAGCCTCGTCGTGGGACCCGTCGAGTACGAGGGCGCCGTCACGGAGCATCAGCACGCGGTCTAGCAGGGGCGCAATTTCATTGAGCAGGTGGGTGGAGAGGACGATGGTGCGTGGGTTGAGGGCAAAGTCAGTTAGGAGCCGGTCATAGAAAATGGTGCGGGCGACAGGGTCCAGGCCGGAGTAGGGTTCGTCCATGAGGGTGAGTTCTGCCCGGCTGGCGAGGGCAACGATGATTCCGAGGGCGGATGCCTGCCCATCGGATAGCTTGCGAGCCTTGGCCGCAGGGTTGAGGGCAAAGTCCTTGATGAGGGTGTCAGCCAGGGTTTCGTCCCAGGCCGGATACGCTAGGCTTGCCAGTCTCAGGACGTCCCGCACTTTCAGTCCGTCGGGGTAGGCCAGGTGGGTGCGTTGAAAGTGAGTGCGGGCAAGGACGCGCCCACTCGGCTTGGTACCAAAGAGTTCAACAGAACCACTGGTGGGGATGACCTGCCCGACGAGGGCAGCGAGCAAGGTGGTCTTACCGGAGCCGTTTCGCCCGGCCAGACCGTAGATAAGCCCCTCCTCCAGGGTGATGTTAATGTCTGAGAGGGCTGCGGTGGAGCCGTAGATTTTGGTGAGGCCCTGGGTGCGTACTACTGCCGTCATGACTGCTCACCGCTTCCTTCTGAGGACAGATGGGCCTTCGCTCCCCCGACCCCATCGGCGTTAAACCCAGCATGGAGGGCCGAGAGAACCTCGTCCTGGCTCAGGCCCAGGGTACGGGCCTCATCAATGAGCGGGGTGATGTAGCCGGCAATGAAGTCGCGCCGCCGGTTAGTGCGCAGAATGTCTTGTGCCCCCGTTGCCACAAACATGCCTATACCTCGTTTCTTGTAGAGAACGCCCTGGTCGACCAGGAGGTTGACGCCTTTACCGGCGGTTGCAGGGTTGATCCGGTAGAAGAGAGCGAATTCGTTGGTGGAGGGAACCTGGCTTTCTTCGGCATAGGTTCCTGCCAGAATTTCGCTGCTGATATGGTCTGCAATTTGTTGGAAGATCGGCTTGTCACCGGTCAGCATGAGCACCTCCTTCTGTGTGGTTACCTAACCTGCCCAGCGGGCAGGCTAGTTGGTTAGTTACTCATGTAATTAACCTAAGTTGCAGAGCGGGGAAGCGCAAGAGTTTTTTAAAAAAAGAGGGGCAGGCTTCCGCCTACCCCACAGCTCACAGGGTTATTTACCTTATCGCAGCCCCTACCAGGTGCTACCTGGGCACAGCTGCCTTGAGCTTGGTGACCATCTCGTCATATTCGGCGGCCGGGTCGGAGTCAGCGACAATCGCCCCACCAGCGGCCAGGGTGACCAGGCCGTCCGAGTGGGCTACCAGCGTCCTGATGACGATGGAGAGGGCGGCTGAGCCGTCCGCCCCCAAGTAGCCCAGGGCACCGGAGTAGACCCCGCGGGCCCGGCCCTCAAGCCGGTCGATAATAGCCATGGTGGCGGCCTTGGGTGCCCCGGTCATGGACCCGCCGGGGAAGCAGGCGGCGACCGCGTCCAGGGCGGTGATGCCCGGACGCAGCTGGGAGACGATGGTCGAGACCAGTTGGTGCACGGTCGAGTAGGATTCCACCCCCATCAGCACCGGCACCCGCACGCTCTCGGGGTGGGAGACCAGGGAGAGGTCGTTACGGAGCAGGTCCACGATCATGAGGTTTTCGGCCCGGGTTTTGGGGTCACGTGCGAGCCAGGCGGCCGCCTGGGCATCTTCATGAGCGGACGCGCCCCGCGGCACGGTGCCCTTGATGGGCTTGGCTTCGGCGCGGCCGCCGGCGGTGACGGTCAAGAACTTCTCGGGCGAGGATGAGAGCACCGTGAAGTCATCGCACCGCAAGAAGGCGGCATAGGGGGCGGCGTTAGCCTGCCGCTGGGCCAGATAGAGGCTCAGAAGTTCATCGGCACCCAGTGGGGTGGGCAGCTGCTGGGAGGTCTCAGCCGTCAGGCAGACCTCGTAGCTGTTGCCCTCAGCAATCTCGGCCTGGGCGGTGGCAATAGCAGCTAGATAGTCCGTTCGATCGGGCAGGGGGAAGTCGGGTAAAACTACCCGCGAAGCATATTCTTGACCGGCTATAGATTCAGGTAAAGTGCTGGTTTTAAGCAGTTTTTGTGCGGTCTCTTCAACCCAGTCAGCGGGGCCAACCAGCCAGGCTTTCCCGCTATCGTGCTCGTACATCAGGTAGTGGGTGGCGGGCATCCAGAGGGCGTCGGGGGTGCGGGCCACCCGCTGGGGGTGTTCGCTGTGGAAGGCGGTGACTTCTAGGTCTGCGTGGGCCTCATAGCCCATAAACCCCACATAGCCGCCCAGCAGGACGTCAGCGGGCGGGGCATCCTGACCCTCACCGAGTTCGGGGCGGGGCGCGGATTCTAGGAAGCCGGGGAGCACCTGCCAAATACTGTCACGATAAACCTGGTACGGGCGTCCGCTCACATCGAGCACATCAACCTGCCCCGGCTGCGCGTAGCGCAGCACTCCCCCACCCAGGGGCGCCCCCAGGTAGGAGTAGCGGGACATAGGCGACTCGTCGCGGGCTGAATCCAGCCAAAAAGCATAGGAAGAACCGCCAGCCAGCACGGGAAAGGCGGTGGCGGGTTCTACCGGAAAGTTCAGGGTACGACAGGTTAGAGAGGTCACCGACTTATTGTAACGAGACAGGCGAAGGTTTTACCTGCGCGGGTGTGTTGGGGGCGGACGCCAAGGGGCGGGGCGGAGGTTTTACCTGAGCAAGCCTGGCTCGGGGCTGGCGTTAAGGGTGGCTTGCGCAGGTAAAACCGTAGTTACCCACCATCGAGCTAGTGAGGCTGGCGGGCAGCTAGCGAACCTGCGGGGTTTCGCCGTTTTCTGAGACCATGGGTTTCTCGGCGTCCTGCCAGGCACCCATACCGCCGATAACGTTGATGGCGTCGAAGCCGTACTGGGTCAGGTAGGCGGCAGCGCGCAGGGAGCGGCCACCAGCGCGGCAGATGACGTAGACGTCCTCATCGAGGGGAACTTCGCCGTAACGCTCGGGCACCTCACCCAGGGGGATGTGCTGGGCGCCTTCGATGTGGCCTTCTACCCACTCGTAGTCTTCGCGCACGTCCAGAATTTTGGCGTCTGCGGGGATTTCATCCACGGTTACCTGGCGGAGATCATCGTTCATAGTGGTACCTTTCAGTTGGTTATTCTGCCCCTTACTCTAGCCCTAGATAGCTCTGCATGGCTAGCCGTTTCACCCAACGCCAGCAGGTACGGACCCTACCTTTGCATCTTTAAATATATGCACTCTGAAGTTTAAATATGCTAAGTAACAGGAGTATTGTTGAGGCTGGTTTCAGAAGCAGCCCCACCTGAAACGCACCGCATTGGCATATTTTTTGGAAACGAGTTGATCTTGTCCTCACGTAAAGTAGAGGCACCAGCCCCCACTGGTTCCTCCAGTCCCGTCCGCGAGTTTACGCTCCGCGCTGTTATCCTCGGTGGTCTTATCACCCTGGTATTCACCGCTGCGAATGTCTACCTGGGCCTCAAAGTTGGCCTCACCTTCGCCACTTCTATTCCTGCTGCCGTTATCTCCATGGCAATTCTGCGCAACTTTAAGAACCACTCCATCATGGAGAACAACATTGTGCAGACCATCGCTTCGGCAGCCGGTACCCTCTCTGCAATTATCTTTGTGCTGCCCGGCCTGGTCATGATTGGTTGGTGGGCAGGCTTCCCCTACTGGACCACCGCTTTTGTCTGCGCTATCGGCGGCGTCCTGGGTGTTACCTACTCCATCCCCCTGCGCCGTGCGCTGGTCACCGGCTCAGACCTGCCCTTCCCCGAAGGTGTTGCAGCGGCTGAGGTGCTCAAGGTCGGTAACGACCAGGGTTCTGCAGAAGAAAACCAGAAGGGCCTGCGCATGATTGTGTGGGGTTCACTGGCATCTGCTGGCTTCGCCATCCTGACCTCGCTGAAGGCGGTAGCAGGCGGCTTCACCCAGTTCTTCCGCCTCGGCGCGGGTGGCACCATGGTCAGCACCTCCTTCTCCCTGGCTCTGATCGGCGTTGGCCACCTGGTTGGCCTGGCCGTCGGTATCTCAATGATCGTTGGCCTGCTCATCTCCTACGGCGTGCTGCTACCCATGCGCACCGCAGGCCTGTTGCCGGCGTCCGGCGATATCTCAGACGTCGTCTCCTCAACCTTCTCCCAGGACGTCCGCTTCATCGGCGCGGGCACCATGGCAGTTGCAGCGGTGTGGACCCTCGTCAAAATCATCGGCCCCATCATCAAGGGCATCAAGGACTCCCTGGTAGCTTCCCGCGCCCGCCAGGCTGGCCAGACCGTTGACATCACCGAGCGCGATATCCCCTTCTCCACCGTCGCCGGCGTAACCATCGGCGCCATGATCCCGGTCGGCCTGCTGCTCTGGCTCTTCGTCAAAGACACCGCCATTGCCCACCACACCGGAACCCTCATCGTCCTCTCCATCGTCTACGTCCTGCTTGTGGGCCTGATTGTAGCTTCTATCTGCGGCTACATGGCAGGTCTGATCGGCGCATCGAACTCCCCCATTTCAGGTGTGGGCATCATCGTCGTCCTGTCTGCGGCCCTGCTCATCAAGACCGTCATCGGCAACGACGCAGACACCGCCTCCTTGGTCGCCTACACCCTCTTCACCGCTGCCGTGGTTTTCGGTATTGCCACGATTTCTAACGACAACCTGCAAGACCTCAAGACCGGCCAGCTCGTCGGCGCTACCCCCTGGAAGCAGCAGGTTGCCCTGATTGTCGGTGTTCTCTTCGGCTCTGCCATCATCCCGCCCGTTCTGCAGCTGCTCCTGACCGGTTTCGGTTTCGCAGGCTCCCCCGGCGCTGGTGAGGAGGCCCTTTCGGCCCCTCAGGCTGCCCTGCTCTCCAGTGTGGCTCAGGGCATCTTCGGCAACTCCCTCAACTGGGAACTGCTGGGCCTCGGCGCTATTATCGGCGTGGTTATTATTGCCATCAACGAGGTTCTGACCGCTACCACCAAGGGTAAGTACTCCTTGCCTGCCCTGGCTGTCGGTATGGGCATGTACCTGCCTATCGCCCTGACCCTCATCATTCCCGTCGGTGCCCTGCTGGGCTTCCTCTACAACCGCTGGGCCGCCAAGCAGCGCAACGCTGAGGGTGCCGAGCGTATGGGCGTGCTGGTAGCAACCGGCATGATTGTGGGCGAGTCGCTGTGGGGCGTGGTCAACGCCGGTATTATCGCGGCGGCGGGCAACCCCGATATCCTGGGTGTCTTCAGTGACCAGTGGGTCGAGGGCGGCGGCTACTACCTGGCCCCGGTCGTCTTCATCCTGGTTATTTGGGCCCTCTACCGCAAGGCAAAGAAGGACGCCGTAACCTCCTAACCTTCTGCCCTTCCCCACTTCTTCTGAAAGGGGACCGCAGAACCAAAAAAGGACCGCATATTTCGCGGTCCTTTTTTGGTTCTGCGGTCCCCTTGCGGGAATAGGGGCAGGCGGACGCCCGTGGGCTAGTCCCCTAGTTCCCTTCCACCTCGTCGACCAGGGAGCGCAGGTCATCGTGGCGCAGGTCGTCCTTGCGGAAGTGCTTGTTGCGGTAGCCGGAGCGGCCCATCATGTGCCCTGAGATGGGGATAGTAAGCATCTGCAGCAGCAAAATCACTATGAGCACCGGCAGCAGCTCCAGGGAGCGGAAGTGGAAAGCCACCGCCAGCAACATGAGAATCATGCCGAAGACCTGGGGCTTGGTGCCCGAATGCAGGCGGGTGAGCAGGTCAGGGAAACGGACCAGACCGATAGCCGCACCCAGCGACATGAGGGCACCCAGAATCATGCAGATGATGGTTAGGGCATCAAAAACGGTATCGAGATTCATGGTTTACTCCCCCAGATCCTTGCTGGCACGCACGGGGTGGGCATTTTCCTGCCCGTCCTTGTCAGTATCTTCTGCCAGTTCCCCGGGGGCGTACTTGCTCCCCTTCTTCCGGGAGCGGCGGCGGGAACGTCCTTCGTGCAGACGGGAGACCGGGGTGCTCTCGTCCGCCTTGGAGTTATCGGCGAAGCGGGCCACGGTCACCGACCCCACGAAGCCGATCATGGCCAGGGCCACCAGTAGAATCAGGAAGAACTGGCTGTCGGTATAAATCATGAGCACGCAGAGCGCGGCCGTGAGAATTGAGAGCAGCACGTCGCTGGCGAGCACGCGGTCCAGCAGGGCGGGGCCCTTCCAGATGCGGTAGACGGTGCCCCAGGTGGCTAGGGTGAGAATCAGGCCGGTGGCCCAGATAGCCCAGGTCATGCGTGCTCCTTTCGGCTGGCTGTGCGGTCGGCTTCTTCGTCCTGTTTGAGGGCTTCGTACTCTTCGCGGCTACCGGCGGCCTTGATGATGAGGTCTTCGAAGTAGGCCACCTGGCGGGTGAAGCGCTCGATTTCTTCGGGAGTGGAGGTGTTGAGCACGTGGAAGTAGAGCACCGACAGGGAGCGATCCACTTCAACCACCACGGAGCCGGGAATCAGCGACATGGTGTGCGAAACGGCGGTCAGCAGCAGGTCGGAGTGGGTGCGCAGCTGTACGGCAACCACCGAGTTGCGCAGGGGCGGGCGGAAGGTCATGGCCAGCCACATAACCTCAATTGAGGCCTTGGCGATATTCCAGAAGAGTTCCACCACAAAACGCGCCGCGTAGAAGATGTTGAAGCGGTTCGACAGGTAGAGGGTCGGCAGCCGGAAGACCGACATGGTCAGAGCCGCCAGCACCGCGCCGAAGGCGATGAAACGCAGGGAGAAGTCCTGCCAGAGGGCGCACCAGACAAAGACCAGCCAGAGGAAGGGCGGGATAGCGTGAATCAGGCTCTCACGTGAGAGGTTGGGCTTTTTCACTGGTTCACCTCCTGGGAGTTGTTATCGACGATTTGCTGTTCGAGGTACTCGGCCCGGCTGGGGGCGTCGGGGCCAAAGACCGAGCTGATATAGACGTCGGGGTTGAAGAGGTTGTCTGAGGCGTTATCTGCCAGCTGGAAAAGGGGGCCTGAGAAGAGGGTAATCAGCACACCCACCACGACCAGGGAGACGGTGGACGCCATCATGGACGCCGGAATCGGCTTGGTCTCGTAATGGGCGGGGTCGTCGGAGTGCTCGGCCATGACCAGTTCGGGGGTGGGCTCTTCGGCTTCCTTGGCGGGGCGCCAGAAGGCCTTGTTCCAGACACGGGCCAGGGCCAGCAGGGTCAGCAGGGAGACCAGGACGCCCACGCCCGCGTTGATGTAGGCCAGGGCGCTACCGTTCTCTACGGACGCCTCGATAAAGCCGACCTTACCGATAAAGCCGGAGAAGGGCGGGATACCGCCGAGGTTGATGGCGGGAATGAAGTAGAGCAGGGCCAGGACGGGGGCAGTCTTCATCAGGCCGCCCAAACGGCGCACGTTGGTCGAACCGGCCCGGCGTTCTACGAGGCCAACCACCATGAAGAGGCCGGTCTGAATCACGATGTGGTGGGCGATGTAGAAGACCACGGTAGTAAGACCCAGCTCGTTACCCAGCGAGATACCCCAAATCATGTAGCCGATGTGGCTAATCAGGATGAAGGAGAGCAGACGCTTGATATCGCCCTGGGCCAGGGCACCTAAGATGCCCACGAGCAGGGTCAGACCTGCCACGACCCCCAGAAGCGTATCCAGGCGTCCTTCGGGGAAAAGCAGGGTTTCGGTTCGGATAATCGCGTACACGCCCACCTTGGTGAGCAAGCCTGCGAACACGGCGGTCACGGGTGCCGGGGCTGTGGGGTAGGAGTCAGGTAGCCAGAGGGAGAGCGGGAAGACCGCAGCCTTGATACCGAAAGCAATCAGCAGCATGAGGTGCAGCTGCATCTGGGTGCCCTCGGGCAGGGTGCCCAGTTTCAGCGATAGGTCTGCCATGTTGATGGTGCCCACCGAGGCGTAGACAAAGCCGATGGCGGTGAGGAAGAGCATGGACGAGACAACCGAAACCACCACGTAGGTCACGCCCGCACGAATACGCGGGGTGTTGGCGTTCATGGTAATCAGCACGTAGGAGGCCATGAGCAGGATCTCGAAGCCCACGTAGAGGTTGAAGAGGTCGCCCGCCAAGAAGGCGTTCGACACACCCGCCAGTAGCAGCAGGTAGGTGGGGTAGAAGACCGAGATGGGCACCTCGTCGTCCTCATCCTGCAGGTTCTGGCCGGTAGCAAAGACCAGCACCGCCAGCGAGATAGTCGAGGAGACCACCAGCATGAGGGCTGAAAGCTGGTCAACCACCATGGTGATGCCGAAGGGGGCCTCCCAGCCTGCCAGGTGCACAGTCTGGGGCGTTGCGTCCCACACTGCGGCCAGCAGTAGAGCCTCAAACACCAGGGTGATAGCTACCGCGGCGAAGGCGATGACGCGCTGCACGCTGTCCTTCTTCGAGACGAAGGTGATAGCGGCGGCCAGGAAGAGAATGATGATACAGAGAGGGGCAAGCTGGGCGATAGCGATATCCACGGGCTAGTCCCCCTTCTTTGACACGGTCGGCTGAGCGGTTGTCTGACTAATTTTCTTCTTCTCTTCTGCTTCGTTGAACTCTTTTTCGCGGGTCGCTTCATCGGCGTCGAATTCAGAAGCATCGAACTCGGCGGCGGCGTCTTCTTCCTTATCGAAGGTGTCCTGCTCCGCCACGCGAATATCTTCGGCGTCGTCGGTGATTTCATCGGCCTTAGAGAGCAGCCAGGAGCGGTAGATAATACCCAGAATCAGGGCGGTCACCGCGCAGGAGATCACGATAGCGGTCAGAATCAGGGCCTGTGGGAGCGGGTCGGAGTAGTCTTCAGCGGCAATGTCTTTGCTGTAGAAGGGGGCCAGACCCGCAGGGCCGCCCGCGTGCAGAATCAGGATGTTGGTCGCGTTAGTCATGAGCATGAGGCCCAGGAGCACGCGGGTCATGGAGCGGTCAAGAATCAGGTAGACCCCCACGGCGTAGAGCACGCCCATGACCAGGATTAGACTGAGGTCGATAATCATGGTTTATGCCTTTCGTGCCTTGTCGCGGGCTTGCTTTTCTCTCTTGCGGCGCTCAGCTACCAGTTTGAGGTCAATGCGCTCACCCAGGCTACGCAGGATATCGAGGACCAGGCCGATCACCAGCAGGTAGACGCCGATATCGAAGATAGTGGCGGTAACGAAGTGGACGTCGCCAAAGACCGGTAGCCAGAAGTCCAGCACGTAGCTGGAGAAGATGGGGTCGCCCCAGAGGGCCGGGGCCAGGGCGTAGAGGGTAGCAATACCCAGGCCGACGCCCAGGAAGGTACCGGCGGAGAAGGGGGACGCCGCCCGCAGTTCCGCACCGCCACCGGCCAGGTAGCGTACGGCAAAGGCCAGGCCCACCATCAGGCCGCCTGCGAAACCGCCGCCGGGCAGGTTGTGACCGGCAATCAGCATGTAGAAGGAGACAATGATGAGGGTATGGAAGAGCAGGCGGGTCATAACCTCCAGCAGAATCGAGCGGGATTCTGGGGGCAGGGTACGGCCTGCCACGATGAAGGGGTCACGCTCGACCGACGAGAACTGGCCGGCCACGCGCTGGGCCACAGTGATCTGGGTGCGCTTGGCGAAAGAGCTCTCAATTTTCTTCATGGCCTGGGTGTCGAGCCTGCGCGCGGACGCCGAGTCGGCGCGTCCTTCGATAAAGAGCAGGGAGGCAACGCCGGTGGCGGCCAGGGCCAGCACCGAGATTTCACCGAAGGTGTCCCAGCCGCGCATGTCGACCAGGGTCACGTTGACCACGTTGTAGCCGTGACCAATTTCGTAGGCCAGGCGAGGCATCTCGAGTGAGATCGGGTCGAGGGAGCGGGACGAGAAGGTGAACATGGCCAGGGCCATCATCAGGGCCGAGAAGCCCAGGGCGATGATGACGCGCAGGGTCTTGTGGGCCCCGTCCTTGCCGTCCTTGGAGCGGATGCGGGGAATCTGACGGGGCAGCACGCGCATAGCCAGCACGAAGGCTACCAGCACGATGGTTTCAACCAGCAGCTGGGTGGTGGCCAGGTCGGGGGCGCTGCGCAGGGCGAAGAGAATAGCCATGCCGTAGCCGGTCACCGAGACCATCATGATAGCCAAAAAGCGCTTGCGCACGAAGACCACGACCAGGGCAGCCACAATCATGACCACGGCAATAGCCCATTGAGCCGGGGACTCAGAAACGCGTACGTTGGCCAGCGGTGGGGTCTCATTGACGAAGAGGGCCGCGAAGGGCACCACCACCGCGGTAATCAGAATGACGCCCAGGTAGAAGCCCAGGGAGCCTCGCTGGGTCATACCGGTGACCCACACGGCCAGGCGGTCCAGGGCATCAATCACGTCGCGGTAGACGATAGAGGCGCTGGGAGCCGAGGGCAGAATACCCTGCAGCTCTTCAATCTGCTTACGGAAGATAAAGAGCAGGGCACCGATGGCCATGATGACCAGGGAGGTCAGCAGGGCGGGGGTGACGCCGTGCCACAGGGCCAGGTGGAGCTCAAGTTCGGCGGCAGTTTCGGGGAAGGCCTTCAGGAAGGGCTTGACGAAGAGGTGCACCGGCTCGGGGTAAAGACCGTAAACAAGGGTCAGGAGGGTCAGTACCGCCGGGGCAAAGAGGAAGGTAAAGGAGACCGGGTGGAAGGCCGTATCGGGGCTGAGCTTCTGGCCGCGACGGTTGCGGGCAAGGGCCCGGGTGTTGATATCGATATCGCCGTTGTCGACCTCTTCGAAGTCGGCGGTGCCCTTTTCTACGCGGCAGTACTTGACGCCTTCCTTGTGCATGTAGGCGTAGGGCTTGACGGCAAAGGCACCCCAGACAAAGCGGGCTGAGTAGGCGAAAGTGAGAATAGAGCCCAGGACGATGGCGATCAGGGTGGTTGCCCCCTGCCAGCCGGTGGTGTGGGAGAGGTAGGTTTCGAGCACCGCTTCCTTGGCCACGAAACCTGCCAGGGGCGGAATACCCGCCATTGAGGCCGCTGAGATAGTGGCGACAATAGCCAGCTTAGGGGCACGGCGGTAGATGCCTGAGAGCTTGTGGATGTCGCGGGTGCCGGACTGGTGGTCGATGATACCGACCGAGAGGAAGAGAGTTGCCTTGAACAGGGAGTGAGCCACCATGAGCGCCATAGCCGCGTAGATGGCGTCCGGAGTTCCCCCCGAGATCACCAGGGCCAGGAAGCCCAGCTGCGAGACGGTACCGTAGGCCAGAATCAGCTTGAGGTCGGTCTGCTTGAGGGCGGCCCAGCCGCCGAACACCATGGTGAAGGCGCCGAAGATAATCAGGACGTTCTGCCATATCGCCACCTCACCGTAGCCGGGGGCCAGGCGCAGCAGGATGTAGATACCGGCCTTGACCATCGCCGCCGCGTGCAGGTAGGCGGAAACCGGAGTGGGCGCAGCCATAGCGCCGGGCAACCAGAAGTGCAGGGGGAAAATCGCTGATTTGGAGAGGGCACCGCAGAGAATCAGCACGAGGGCGGCAGAGAGCATGCCCATGGTCAGGGGGCCGTGCCCCTCCTGGGCGGCGGCAAGGACGCTCGGGCCCCGCTCCACGAGTTCAGCCAGGGAGTAGGTGCCCAGGCTGTAGCCCAGCATGACGATACCGACCAGCATGGCCAGGCCACCAGCGGTAGTGACCGTGAGGGCCTGCAGGGCAGAACGGCGGGCTGAGAGGCGGTGGCGGGAATAGCCGATGAGCAGGTAGGAGAGAATGGTGGTGATTTCCCAGAAGATGAACATAAGGATGAAGTCATCTGCGGTAATCAGACCAAACATGGCACCGGCAAAGCCGAAGAGGTAGGCCGCGAACTGGCCGTTATCACCGGTGGAGTGCTTGAAGTAGCTGGCGCAGTAGAAAAGCACCAGGGAGCCTACACCCAGGACCAGCAGGCTCATGACCCACGAGAGGGTGTCCATGCGGAAGGTCAGCGCCATATCCAGCTCGGGAATCCACTGGTAGCTCTCGCTCCAGGGTGTACCGCCGAGAATCTGGCCGGTTTTGGTCAGCACCAGAGCCAACACAGCGGCAGGAATCGCAGCTAGTAGGTAGAAGGTGGAAGTGCCCATGCGGCGGTAAAGCCAGGGGGTCACTATGGACACAAGCAGGAAAAGCGCTAGAACTATGGTCACGTATCGGCCCTTAGGATAGGCGGCGGTGGGAACCGTCAGGCGCGAGGCTAGAACGGCAGAAGTCTCTCCTTTAAAGAGTAGGCATACTTAGTTTACCTGTCGATGACCCCCATCTCATAAGGGGTGTAATATTTCATTTATTTCTGCACGGTTCGCGCGGTACAAACCCTGATACATATTTTGCTCAGTGCCCACCAGCCCCAGCACCAAAGCCAACATCACATTTACCCACCCCCACCCCACCCGTCCACCCTCTTACCGGAGGCGTACAATAAGGACGATTTACCCACACACTGCGAAAGCATCTCATGTCTAACGGTTCCCAGCCCGAAAAGGGCTCACAGCTTGGCCTCGCCTGGACCCTGCACGGCGACGGCAAAAATATCACCCCGGGCGGGGTCGTCCGCCCCCTCGAACGCCTTACCTGGGGCCGCACCATCGGTATCGGTGCCCAGCACGTGGTTGCTATGTTCGGTGCGACCTTCCTGGTGCCTCTGCTGACCGGCTTCCCGCCCGCGACCACCCT
Source organism: Rothia sp. 11254D007BW (assembly GCF_053548195.1). Taxonomy (NCBI): domain Bacteria; kingdom Bacillati; phylum Actinomycetota; class Actinomycetes; order Micrococcales; family Micrococcaceae; genus Rothia; species Rothia sp. 11254D007BW. Next base: position 2,020,554 of record NZ_JBPWPK010000001.1, on the reverse strand, counting down.
CTTCTTCTCGGGCATCGGCACCATGCTCTTCCTGCTGATCACCGCAGGACGCGTACCCTCCTACCTGGGCTCGTCCTTCGCCTTCATCGCACCCCTAGCAGCTGCCACCAACCAGTACGGCCCCGGCGGGGCCCTGGGCGGTATCGTCATGGCCGGTGTCTCCCTCTTCATTGTGGGTCTGATTGTTCAGGTCGCTGGCACCGGCTGGCTGACCAAGCTCATGCCCCCGATAGTGACCGGCTCCATCGTGGCGCTCATTGGCTTCAACCTGGCCCCGTCCGCTAAGAACAACTTCATGGAAGCGCCCGTTACCGCCCTGGTGACCCTGTGCTCCATCATCCTGATTTCCGTACTCTTCAAGGGTATGATCGGCCGCCTGTCGATTCTGCTGGGCGTTATCATCGGCTACATCACCGCCGTACTGCGCGGCGAGGTCGATTTTGCCGCCATCGAAAAGACCTGGGCTGAGCAGGGCCTGATCGGCCTGCCCCACTTCCAGCACCCAGAGTTCCACTGGAACCTGGCTGGCCTCTTCATCCCCGTCATTCTGGTGCTGGTTGCTGAAAACATCGGCCATGTGAAGTCCGTTGCGCTGATGACCGGGGATAACCTCGACAAATACTCCGGTCGCGCCCTTATGGCCGACGGCCTGGCCACCACCCTGGCCGGTGCCGGTGGCGGTTCAGGTACCACCACCTACGCTGAAAACATCGGTGTTATGGCGGCAACCAAGGTCTACTCCACCGCCGCCTACTGGGTCGCTGCGATTTTCGCTGTCCTGCTCTCGATTTTCCCGGTTTTCGGTGCTGCCGTGGCGTCTGTGCCTGCCGGTGTGCTGGGCGGCGCTGCCACCGTGCTGTACGGCATGATTGGAATGCTGGGTGTGCGTATCTGGGTTGAGAACCGCGTGGACTTCTCAAACCAGGTCAACCTGACCGCCGCGTCCGTGGCCCTGATTGTGGGTATTGCTGACTACACCTGGGATATTGGCGACCTGCAGTTCGCCGGTATTGCCCTGGGTACCGCCGCGACCCTGGTGGTCTACCACCTGATGGCGGCACTCAATAAGGCGTCGAAGGCCCACCCGGAGCCGCTGACCCCGACCGAGGCTAAGGGAGACGTCCACTAGGCCCTCAACCGGCAGTAGGTACCATCTGAATCAGAAAAACCCACCTAGTTGGTGGGTTTTTCTAGTTTAAATGGTACCTACCGGGAGGAAGCGAGGACGCCCGCGAGCAGGTCGGCGCGGTTAGTGACGATTCCGTCGACCCCCAGGGTGATAAGTTCCCGCATAGTGCGTTCATCGTCAATCGTCCACACGTGCACCTCCACCCCGGCCCGGCGGGCGGCAGCCACCAGCTTGCGGTCAACAATGCGCAGGCGGCGGCCCGCCACCCGATGATAGGCCGGCACCTGAACCGCGTCGAAGGGAAGCATAAACCTACGGGTCAAAGGCTTAAGAAAACTCCACAGGCTAGGGTGTATGCGTGATAAGGCATAGAAAAAAGTGAAGGACGACTGCGAGGCACTCAGGGGGATCTGCACCCCTAGATTCTGGGCCACCCGGTGCGCCTGCCGCAGGCGGCGCTCCGAAAAGGACGCCAGTCGCACCCGCTCTACCGCACCGGCAGCTACCAGCACCCGCGCAACCTCGGCCGCCGAACCGGCGTCCTTAAGGTCAATATTGAAGCGGGTCTCGGGGAAGGCCTCGAGCATGTCGCGCAGGCGGGAAATTTGACCGCCGTCCACCAGGCTCAGGTCGCGCAGCTGGTCCCAGGTCATCTCAGCCACCCGGCCGGGGCGACCCACTAAACGATTGAGGGTGGGGTCGTGAAAAACCAGCACCTGGCCGTCAGCGGTGGTGTTCACGTCGGTTTCGAGCCAGTGGGCTCCAGCATCGAGGGCACGACGGAAAGATCCCTCGGTGTTTTCAGCCTGCCCTACAGCGAGCCCCCTGTGGGCGTAAATCTGGGTGCGGTCAGGTGAAGAAGGTGCAGATGCGTGTGAAGGCATAAGAACCAGTATATTACCGGCCAGTAACTTAGGCCTGGCGACCCTCGCGCTCAGCCAGCATGCGCTCGATAATCTGGGCAACACCGTCCTCTTCAAACCCCGGGCAGATACGCCCCACCCGGTCTTTGAGTTCCGGCAGGCCCGAGGCCATCACATAGCCGTGGCCGGCCCAGTCCAGCATCTCAAAGTCATTGGGCATATCACCAAAAGCCGCCACCTCATCGGGGGCAATGCCCAGGGACTGGGCAAAATCTGCCAGCACCCGCCCCTTATTCAACCCCCGCTGGGCAACCTCAACCAGGGGCTGGTAGGGGGCTGACCTGGTTACAGAGGCCCGCTCCCCCACCACTTCTTGAACCTGTGCCAGCAGGTCAGACGGAACAGCGCCTCCCTGGAAAAGCAGGTACTTCACGACCTCAGCATCAGATGCCAGAATCTGGCTCAGGGGCCCCTCCACCATCTTGCTCGTGTCTTCCTGAACATGGGGTTCATAGGTGCCCTGCACATAGACGTGCTCCAGGGTCTCAGCGATATAGAGAGCACCGGGGAAGGCCTCTTCTAGATCGGCGTGCAGGGCCTGTACCTCGCTCCCGCTCATGGTGCGGGTAGCGACCACCTGCGAGCGGGCAATATCGTAGGTCACCGCGCCGTTTGAGCAGAAGGCAAAGGAATTCTCGCCGTTCCATTCCTGCCCCAGTTGCGCTAGCACGGGTTCCATCCAGCGCAGCGGGCGGCCGGTCACAAAGACAATACGGACGCCAGCATCCGCCGCCGCGTGCAGGGCTTGCAGGGTGCGGGGACGGAACCTGAAGTCACTCCCGATGAGGGTGCCGTCCAGGTCGCTGGCAATCAGTTTAATCATGCTTTACATTCTAGAGGCTTGCTAGAAAGATTCCGCAGACTCACGCTTGCTGCCGACCCTCTCACTGGTTCACTGACGCTCACAAGCGATTCACGCCAGCCACCGAGCCAGCAGCTTCGCTGTGAGTCTGCTTCATCTATCTTTAGGCAAGCCCTCTAGTTCTCTTCTTCATAGGTGGCGGTCAAGAAGGCCCGGGCGATGCCGTGGAAGAAGAGGTTGAAGTTAACCACTGCGGGGCTGGCGTTTTCGTCGATGTCGAGTTTTTCCACGTCAACGGCGGTGACACAGAAGATGTAGCGGTGGGGGCCGTGGCCTGCGGGCGGGGCGGCACCGATGAAGGCGCGGGTGCCACCGTCATTGAGATGCCCCAGAGCTCCCTCGGGTAGGTTCTCGGCTGCACCGGTGGCAAGTTCGGTGACTGAGGCGGGGATGTTTGAGGCCGTCCAGTGCCAGAAGCCTGAGGGGGTGGGTGCGTCCGGGTCGAAGCAGGTGACCACAAAGGACTTAGTTTCTTCTGGGAAGCCGCTCCAGGAGAGCTGGGGTGAGACGTCCTCACCACCTGCACCCATGATGCCGGAAACCTGGGCGCGGGGCAGGGTCTCACCTTCGCTGATATCAGCGGACGTCAGCGTAAAGGTGGGTAGGTCGGGCAGGTCTGCGTAGGGTTCGCGGTTGAGCATGGGGGCTTCATCCTCCTTGATTGGCTGTGACCATGTACTACCCAGTCTACTGACTATCACCCCTGCCGAAAAGGGACCTGAAAATCAAAAAAGGACCGCGTATTATGCGGTCCTTTTGAAGTTATGCGGTCCCCTCGGGGAGCGGCGGAACTAGCCCTGCGGGTAGAGCACAGCGTTCAGTTCGTCGCGGCTGGGCGGGTTAGCGCCCTCGCGGGAGACGGTGATGCCGGCTGCAACCGCTGCGAAAGCCAGGATTTCCTTGAGGTCGCCCTTGCTCAGCAGCTCAATAGCGGCGCGGGCGCCCTTGCCCTTGATGTCGCGATCGAGCAGAGCCGCGATGAGGGCTGCCATGAGGGAGTCGCCGGCACCCACGGTATCGGCAACCTCTACCCGGTAGGCGGGCAGGGCGATGCCGTCGGGCGAGGTCTTGCGGGTAATAGCCCAGGGGCCCATCTCGCCGCGGGTCACAACCACCAGGGAGGCCCCCAGCTCCAGCCAGGCCCGCGCTGATTCTTCCAGGGTGCGGTTGGGGTAGAGCCACAGAAGGTCCTCGTCAGAAGCTTTCACCACGTCCGAGTGGCGCACGATGCTCTCAGCCCAGGCGCGCGCTTCTGCGGCGTCGGGCACGATGGAGGGGCGGCAGTTGGGGTCGTAAGAAATCAGGGCGTGGGGGGCTGCCTGCTTGACGGTGTTGAGCACAGCGGACGCGCCGGGCTCCAGCATGGCGCCGATAGAACCCACGTGCACGGCGGTGGCGTTCTTGCCCACCTCGTCGAGAGCTGCCTGGGCAGCGTCGAGTGACCAGTCAATATCGAACTCGTACTCCGCGGCGCCGGTATCGCCAATAGTTGCCTGGGCAACGGAGGTCTTTTTGGCGTCAGCACCGACAGGGAGCAGGACGCCCGAGGCCCGCAGGTGCGCGTCAATCAGGTCGCCGTAGGCGTCCTTGCCGTAGCGGCCAATGAACTGGGCCTCATGGCCCAGGCGGGAGACGCCGACGGCAACGTTCATGGGGGAACCGCCGGGATGTGCATGAGATTCGAGCCCCGGGCGCTGAACGACGTCTACGAGGGCTTCGCCAATGACAGTGAGCATGCCCTTATTTTACCGGTTGTGGCCCTGACCTCAGATAAGTTTCGCGTCACAAACTCCACATGTGAGACAACAAACTATAAACTTAGGTCTGTAGTGCCCACCAGCTCGTCGTGCCCGTGCATGAATCGGGGTGTGGGCCGCCAGTCACCAGCTACCAGCGCACCGCCGCGCTGCTAACCGATGAGTTCAATGACGCTACTCATCGAGGAAGAGGTCACACCATGACTATTTCTGCCGACAACGCTCACGAGCAGTGGCTTGCCTCTGAGGCTGAAGCCGAAGCTATGATCCCCCTGATCGGCAAGCTGAATCGAGAGAACAACGTGGTTGTCTCTATTCACGGCCACAGCCTGATCAACAAGTCTGTTATCCAGATTTTGAAGGCTCACCGTTTTGCCCGCCAGATTGATGATGTTGAGCTGAACCCGGCTGATTCCCTGAAAATCCTTGAAATTGTGAGCACCCTCGACCTGGGTGCCTGCTCGCTGGGTCTGGCCAGCCTGCAGCGCAAGTTTGAGGCTTCTGGTGCCGGTGATCTTGAGGCCTGGCTGAAGGAAGAACTGGCTCCCGTGGTCGGTAAGAAGGGGCAGATTGAAGCTGCCTCACAGGACGTCGTACTCTACGGTTTTGGCCGCATCGGCCGCCTGCTGGCCCGCATTCTGCTGGAGCGCTCCACCGGCGCCGGCCCCAAGCTCCGCGCGGTTGTTGTTCGTAAGAACACCGACAACGACCTCTACAAGCGCGCCTCCCTGCTACGCCGCGACTCCGTCCACGGTGCTTTCAAGGGCACCATCCGCGTGGATGAAGAGAACTCCACCATCATCGCCAACGGCACCCCCATCAAGTTCATTTACGCCTCTGACCCGGCCGAGGTCGACTACACCGCCCACGGCATTGAGAACGCTATCGTGGTCGATAACACCGGCCGCTGGCGCGACAAGGACGGCCTCTCCCGCCACCTGCAGGCCAAGGGGGCTGCGCGCGTCCTGCTCACCGCTCCCGGCAAGGGCGTAAAGAACATCGTCTGCGGCGTCAACGACGACATCATCGAAGATAGCGACACAGTACTGTCAGCAGCGTCCTGCACCACCAACGCCATCACCCCCGTACTGGCCGTTATGGACGAGGTCTTCGGCGTCAAGCGCGGCCACGTTGAGACCGTGCACTCCTTCACTAACGACCAGAACCTGATTGATAACTTCCACAAGGGCGATCGCCGCGGCCGCTCCGCTGCCCTGAACATGGTAATTACCGAAACTGGCGCGGCCAAGGCCGTGTCTAAGGCCCTGCCCCAGCTGGAGGGCAAGCTGACCGGCAACGCTATTCGCGTCCCCACCCCCGACGTCTCCATGGCTATCTTGAGCCTGCAGCTCAACAAGCCCGTCGGGTCTAAGGAAGAACTCAACAACCTGCTGCGCGAACGCTCCCTGCGCTCCAACCTGCGCCGCCAGATTGACTACACCGACTCACACGAGGTCGTGTCAACCGACTTCGTGGGCTCCCGCGCCGCCGGTGTAGTGGACGGCCTGGCCACCATCACCTCCGGTGACGATAACGCCATTCTCTACGTCTGGTACGACAACGAGTTCGGCTACTCCTGCCAGGTAATTCGCGTGCTTGAGACCATGATCGGCGGTAAGCTGCAGAGCTTCCCCGCAGCGATCTAAGAGCGCGGACGCCCGCCGCACGTTCGGGAGGGGTAGGGGCATAGGCTACGAGCCAGCTGGCTCGATGAAGTGAGCGAGTGCGGCAGCACGCAAGAGCGAACGGAATCCGCCGCAAGGCGGGGCGTGAATCGTGACGAGCCGCCAGGCGAGGAGCGAGAGGGTCGCTGGCGGTAGCCTATGCCCCTGCCCCTTTTGCAGCACGGTGGTGAGTCACGATTTACGCGAAGTTCTCGCTCACCCAGTCCTCTGCGGCGGTGGCGGGGGCTGCTTTTTCGGCGCCGGAGACGCGCGTATTCAGTTCGATTAGGGTCTCGGTGGTGAGCAGGGCCGATACCTCATCGAGGACGCGGGCGGCTGCGACCGAAACCTGGCGGGTGTTGATGACGGGTAGTACCTGCTGGGCCAGGATCATGTTTTTGGGGTCCTCAAGCACCACGAAGTTGTTGGCGGTGATGGCGGGGTCGGTGGAGAAGAGGTCCACGATGTCGACGGTGCCGTCGGCCAGGGCTGAGACGGTGAGCGGGCCGCCGCCGTCGTTGATGGGTTCGAAGGACGCCGGGGTGAAGCTGTAGAGGCGCTCTAGGCCGGGCAGGCCGTAGGCTCTTTCCGCGAATTCCGGGGGTGCTCCTAGGCTGAGCTGGCCGCTGAGGGTGGTGAGGTCGTCCAGGCTGGTCAGAGCGTGTTCTTCGGCGGTGGCAGCGGTGACGACCAGGGAGTCCTTGTTTTCTGCCTGCGAGGCTGCCAGAACGCCCAGCTCGTCGGGCAGGGCGGCGGGGAGGGCCTGCACGATGTCTTGGGAGGTGACGGCTGTAGTCTCTGCGTCGAAGTAGAGCAGGAGGTTGCCGGAGTAGTCGGGCACCACCGAGACGGTGCCCTCGCGGAGGGCCCCTAGGTAGGCTTCGCGGGCGCCAATGGCGGGGCTGGTGGTGGCGTCTAGGCCGCGGGCGCGCAGGGCTGCGGCGTAGATTTCGGCGATAATTTGTGATTCGGTGAAGTCGGCTGAGCCCACGGTAATGGTGCCGGTGGTGCTCCCGCTGCCAAAGGCGGTGGAGCCGTCAAGACCGCAGGCGGAAAGGCCTAGAGCCCCGGCGGCGAGTCCTGCCCCGGTGAAGAGGGAGCGTCGGGTGAGGCGGGGTGATGTCATGGGTGTTTACCTTAGTCCGGGGTAGGTGAGGGCTCTTTGCACAAGGGCGAGTAGAGCATCGACGATTAGGGCGAGGGCTGCAACGAGTAGGACGGCCGCGACCATGCGGGTGTAGTCGCGCACTGCCAGTCCGTCGATGAGGTAGCGCCCTAGCCCGCCCAGGTTGATGTAGGCGACCACGGTGACGGTTGCGATGATTTGCAGCACCGCGTTACGGATGCCACCGAAGATGAGGGGCAGGGCCACGGGAATTTCTACCCGGGTGAGTACCTGCCAGCCGGTCATACCCTGGGCGCGGGCGGCGTCCTTAATAACGGGGTCCACAGCCGCGATACCGGCGTAGGTGCCCGCCAGGAGCGGGGCGATCGCCAGTATGACGAGGGCAAGCGCCGGGGCGGTCAGCCCCAGTCCCAGCCAGAGAGCGAAGAGGGTGAGCAGGCCCAGGGTGGGCAGGGCCCGCAGGGCTCCTGTGAGAGCTACGACCAGGTTCTGCCCCTTGCCGGTGTGCCCCACCCAGGCACCGAGCGGCAGGGCGATAGCTGCCGCGACCAGCAGCACCAGGCCGGAGTAGGCCAGGTGCTCGCCAAGACGCTGCCAGATACCGCCGGTGCCCGCCCAGGCGCCGGGGGCGGTGAACCAGGCCCAGACGTCCTGAAAAATCATGGGTTCCTCCAACGGGTGAGCGCGGCGCCGGCCAGGGCTAGCAGGCGGTCGAGCACGAGGGCAAGGACGAGGGTGAGCAGGATTCCGGTGATGATTTCAGCCGGTAGGTCCCGGCGCAGGCCGTCGGTGAAGAGGGTGCCGAGGGACTGGATGCCAATAACAGCGCCCACCGACACCATAGAAATATTCGAGACCAGGGCAACGCGTAAACCGGCGATCATGACGGGTAGCGACAGGGGTAGCTCAACCTGCCAGAAGCGGCGCAGCGGGGTGTAGCCTACGGCTGTGGCGGCTTCGAGGGTGATGGGTGAGACCGATTCGAAGGCGTCTACAGCGCTGCGCACCATCATGGCTAGCACGTAGACGGTCAAGGCTACGTAGACGTTAATCGGGGAAGTAATAGAAGTTCCCAGCACCAGGGGCATGAGCACAAACAGCGCTAGTGAGGGCACGGTGTAGAGCAGGGCAGCGCCATTGACGACCGCCCCTTTACGCACCCGGCCGGCAGTTGTGTAGGCCTCGGTGGAGCGTCCGTCCGCCCGCCTCCCCAGGGCCAGCCGGGCCAGGGGCAGGGCGAGGGCAAAGCCCACCACTACCGGGATGACCGACTGCGCCAGGTGCAGCGTGGTGAGCTGCCCGATGTAGGGCAGGTTCGCTAGAAACCAGCTCATGCGGACGCCCCGCCGTCGGACGGCGCGTCCGCAGAGTTCTGCCCGGAGTCAGCGCTCTCCGCACGGGCCCACGGAGCTTCTAGGCCGTAGCGCAGGTAGCGCTCCTGGCGGGTTGCTTCAAGCACACTGTCAGCTTCCAGCAGGCCTATAGCCTTGCCCTGCTCATCTACGACCACGCCCCAGCCGGAGGGAGAAGAGAGTACCGAATCCAGGGCATCGCGCAGGGTTCCTCCCCGCACGAAAAGGGAGCCGCCGGGCAGGTGCCTGCCGCCGGTCAGCCAACCGTCGGGGCGTCCGTCCGCTAGTCTCAGCTGCCAGCCCTCGGCCTCAGCGGCCTGCAGGGGGCGGACGGCCACGTTCCCCGCCCCAGCAAAGGTCAGGCGGCGCATGCCGCGGTCGCGCCCCACAAAAGAAGCAACATAATCGCAGGCCGGAGCCCGCAAAATCTCTTCGGGGGTGCCAAACTGGGCGATGGTGCCGCCAGGTGCAAAAACAGCGATGTAGTCACCCAGGAGCACAGCCTCGTCGATATCGTGGGTGACGAAGACGATGGTGCGGTGAAGTTTCTGTTGCAGGTCTAAAAGGCTCTGCTGTAAATCCGCACGCACAACAGGGTCGATAGCGCTAAAGGGTTCGTCCATCAGGAGTATGTCTGATTGGCCTGCCAAGGCGCGGGCCACACCCACGCGCTGGGCCTGACCACCCGAGAGCTGGGCCGGGTACTTGCTAGCAGAGGCGCGATCTAGGCCCACCGTGTCGAGAAGTTCCAGGGCTTCAGCACGAGCCTGTTTCTTGGCTACCCCCTTGAGGCGGGGAACGGTGGTGATGTTATCGAGCACGCTCTGGTGGGGCATAAGCCCAGCCTGCTGCAGCACATAGCCCATAGAGCGACGCAGCTCGTGGGCTGGGCGGGAGGTGTTGGCTTCTCCCCGCACCAGAATCTCCCCGCCGGTATGTTCTACCATGCGGTTAATCATGCGCAGGGAGGTCGTTTTACCGCAGCCCGAGGGGCCCACAAAAACCGTGATGCTCCCCCGAGGAATACTGAGGTTAAGGTTGTCTACCACCACCGTGTCACCGTATTTCTTGGTGACAGACCGGAATTCAATAGCGGGGGCCGCTGCCATACTTGCTCTTTCGTTTGAGGTGGGGCGGGTTTTGCTTCAGCAACCTAACGCCCACGAATTCCACCCTATTCCAGGCAGTTCTTAAACAGCAAGTACCCTGCCATAAATGCAGATACCCTGCTTAAAGTGACAGGCATCTGCACTTTAAGGGGGGTAGGTGGGTTGCTAGGCTAGTGACATGAAAATTGCTACCTGGAACGTGAACTCTATCCGTGCCCGCGCCGACCGCGTGGAAGACTGGCTAGAGCGCAGCGACGTAGACGTCCTAGCCATCCAAGAAACCAAGGCCACCGACGAGACCTTCCCCTACGAGATTTTTGAGTACTCGGGCTATGAGGTGGCCCATTTTGGGCTGTCACAGTGGAACGGGGTGGCGCTGGCCTCCCGCGTGGGGCTTGAGGACATTCAGCGCACCTTCACCAACCAGCCGGCTTTTGGCAAGCCGGGTGAGGACGCCGTCGTTGAGGCCCGCGCAATCGGGGCCACCTGCGGCGGGGTTCGGGTCTGGAGTCTCTACGTGCCCAACGGCCGCGGTATCGATGACCCGCACATGCCCTATAAGCTGGCCTGGCTTGAGGAGCTCCGCAAGGACGCCGCCAGCTGGCTAGCGCAGGACCCCGCGGCACAGTTCGCCCTGGTGGGGGACTTTAATATTGCCCCGCTCGATGAGGATGTATGGGATATCGACTTCTTTAGGGAAAACCAGATGACTCACGTGACCGAGCCTGAGCGGGCGGCCTTTAGGGCTTTTCTTGAAGAGCCTCTGGGGCTGGTTGATGTGGCTCGTGAGCATACCACCGCGCCCTACACCTACTGGGACTACACCAAGCTACGCTTCCCCAAGAACGAGGGGATGCGCATTGATTTTCAGCTCTACTCCCCCGCGCTGGCCCAGCGGGTTGTGGGCGCTGAGATTGACCGTGAAGAGCGCAAGGGCAAGGGCGCCTCAGACCATGCCCCGGTGATTGTTGAGATTAACTAAAAACAGCCCCGGCCTGTGAACCCACAGGCTGGGGCTGTTTTTGTTTTAAAACAAAAAACCCACTCTCATGTAGAAGCCTAGAGAGTGGATTTCGTGGCTCCGACCGGCGTCGATCCGGTGACCTTACGATTTTCAGTCGCACGCTCTACCAACTGAGCTACAGAGCCAGGCATACCCTTAGATATGCCACAACCGCGTCTTCCCACAAGTGAGAACTTACGCGGTCGGAGCGACCCCGACGGGACTTGAACCCGCGACCTCCGGCGTGACAGGCCGGCGCGCTAACCAACTGCGCTACGGGGCCATACGCAAGAACCGAAGTTCTTACATGGCCGTGAAACCAAAGGTTTCACAGTACCCCCAACGGGATTTGAACCCGTGTTACCGCCGTGAAAGGGCGGCGTCCTAGGCCGCTAGACGATAGGGGCTAGTTCGCTGTATCGTGACCGGCTTTGTTTCCTCAGCCCGTCGCTCGAACAAGTAATACATTACGCGAGTTCAAACAGGCGCGCAAATCGAAAACTGCCCATTCGGGACATTTTGGGTCAAAAGCTGGGTGCCCTGCACCACAAAATTCACGCAAAAGTAACCGGCAATACACATAAACAACCTAGCCAGAACCGATATTGCCGCATCAAGCGTCCGTACCAAAAATTTTTTGAACTTTTTTAAAAAAGACGGCAGGATAGCGCCGTCGGAGCCCTTTTCAGCCTGAAAAGGAGCTTCGGCGGGAGCCATCCTGCCTTGTCTTACAACCAGCCTACTCCTTGCGAGAGAAGCTGACTAGAGTGCTTTTACGTTTTGGCTAGCCCCAGGTAACGCCAGCATCGGGGGCCTGATCGATGCGGGGGTCTTCGATCTGGGGAACAATCATCACGGGCACCTGGGTATTGTGCAGGATGCCCTGCGAGGTGGAGCCCAGAATCATGCCGGCAATACCACCGCGGCCGCGGGTACCAACCACAATCATGTCAGCAGCCTTACCCGCTTCTAGCAGAACCTGCACGGGGGAGCCGTCGATGAGCTTGAACTCGATTTCCAGCTGGGGAAAGTAGCCGCGAATCCATTCGGCAGCCTTACGCTGTAGGTCGGCGATTTCGCGGTAGAGGGCCTCGAAGTCAACAGCGGCGGGCACCCAGTTCAGGGCACCGGTGTAGGGGGCGAGCGCGTTGACCAGGGTGAGTTTGACGCCGCGGCGGCTCGCTTCGTCCGCCGCCTGCATCATGGCAAGGCGGGCTTCATCGGAGCCGTCCGAACCGACAACCACCGACTTGCCGCTGCCCAAGATGCCGGGGTCGGCTTCAATTTTCTCAGCGTAGGAGTGGGGAACTGCAACGGTGGGGCAGTGTGAGTGGGCGGGTAGGGAGGTGGAAACGGTGCCCAGCAGACGACCCAGGAAGCCGCCGTGGGAGCGGGAACCAACCACCATCAGCTCAGCCTTCTTGGAGAGTTCTAGGAGCACAGCGGTGGCATCGCCGGTTTCGACGGTTGCGCGAAGTTCAACGCTGGTTTCGCCAACGCGGGAGTGGGCCTCGTCAAGGATCTGGGCTACGCCATCGGTGAGGGCCTGTTCATCGACCATGGAGTAGCCGGCATCGAAACCGGTGCCTGTGAAGACGGGCAGGGAGTAGGCGGTGACCATACGGACGGGCACCTTGCGGATTTCAGCCTCGTGCACGGCCCAGCGCAGGGCACCGTAGCTCTGCTCGGAGCCGTCAATACCGACGATGATTTCACCGGATGCGTTGGCTACTTCTGCGATATCGTTGCGGGCAGCTACTGCTTTTTCACCGAAGGTGAGAGCGTGTTCGGTCATGGTCATCTCCTTAGATTCATGATGACCCCGCTCTGCCAGCCGGGTTGCCGGCGCTGCTGCCGGGGCCTACTTCTAGTTTAGTCCTCCCCTCGTGAGCGGCGTGACTTATTTCGCCTCATTACCGCACTTATTCATTTTTGAACTAGATAAGGTAAGGACGCCGCACCCCACTCCCCTGCCGCTGGGCAGGGAGGTGGGTGGCGGCGTCCTTGCACCAACGAGCGTGCGTTATATCGCCGAGCGTGCAGTAGCCATGCACACGCTCAGCGATACGGCGCACGCTCGCTGAGAAACACCTAACCCAGGGGGCTAAACACAGCGCCGGAGGCGGTCACCGTCAGCACGCCCTGTTCGGTGTACAGCACCGAGGCATCCCCTACCTGCTGCACCTCAGACACCGGGAAGCCAAAGGCATCTACAGCGCCGTGGGCATTGAAGTAGTCCCCTGCAGGGGTTCCGGACTCAACAAAATGGGCGCCAGTAGCCTCAGACCAGAAGACGTTACCACTAGCCAGACCCGGCTGGGCGAAGCTCTGGCGCACGCCGCTGCCCACCGGCTGCTCGTCGGTCACAGGAATCAGGTTGTACAGGGCAGAGCCGTCACCCACCGTCACCGCGCCAAAACGCCATAGGTCATATATAGCACCGTGCACAGCATGGGCACCCGTTACCTCGTTATAGAACACAGCCCCGCGGTTAAAGTTCTGACCCATAAAACCGGGGGCACCAGGAGTACCGGGAGCAATAAAACCCTCATCGGTGGGAGCACCCAGCCAGGCGTAATCTTCGGGGGCCCAGGGCAGGGTGCCGGCGCTTGAGCTGGTGACCAGCGGCGGCTGCTCCGCGGTACCGGCCTCGCTGGCCTGGGCGGGAGCAAGCCCCGTGAGCGTCAGCGCCCCGAGGGCGAGCGCAGCCGAACCGCAACGGGCAAAAATACGGAGTGAAGACTTGTTCATGGTGGTTATACCTTCCTTTCTCCAGTACTTCCACCCCATCACAGCCACCCTGGCCCGGGCAAGCAAAAACAGGCAGGTTGATCGAATTGTGAGCCAACTGTTACCGGGCTGTGACCGACCGCCCAGACTCACAGCCAGCACCCACCTCTTCGTGCGAAAATATGCATGAACGAGCAAGAATCGAGGTAGATCATGGCCGACACCCCGCAGACAAGCCCCTCGTGGAGCACCTGGGCGCGCCAACACACCGTGCAGCCCACCGGCGTCCTTGCGCCCCGGTCAGTGCCCGAGCTGCAACGGCAGATTCAGGACGCCGCCACGGCAGATACCCGGGTCAAGGTAGTGGGGCGGGGGCGCAGCGCGTCCGCCATTGGGCAGCCGGTCGGCACCATGCTGACCCTGGAGCACCTCACCGGCCTGGTGCGGGTGGACCCCGATAACCTCACCGCCACCTTCCTGGCGGGCACCACCGTGCGCGAGGCCAACCGCCTGCTGGGCCACTACAACCTGGCCTTTACCAACCTGGGGCGACTCGATGAGCAGACCCTGGCCGGGGCTATTTCAACCGGTTTTCACGGCACCGGCCTGACCTACGGTGTCTTCGCTACCCAGGTGGCTGAGCTCAAGCTGGTGGACGCGACCGGTGACCTGCTGGTCTGCTCCTCCCAGCAGAACCCGGAAATTTTTTCGGCAGCCCTGTGCGGGTTGGGGGCGCTGGGCATCATCGTGGAGCTGACCTTTAAGGTGGTGCCCCAGTTCCGCCTGCACGCGGCAGAGCGGGGCCATTCTTACCAAACCATTGTGCATTCTTTTGAAGACCGCTCCCGCGGGGCGGACCATTACGAGTTCAGTTGGTTCCCTGGCTCAGGTGAGGTGCGCACCCGCAGGCTCACCCGCCTGGCTCTACTGACCGAGGGCTACATGCCCGCCAGCGCTGCCCTGAGCCAGGCCCGGCGCTACGGCGGCGACCACCTGCTCAACAACGGGGTGTTCTCGGCTCTTAGCTACGCCGGGTCCAAGGTGCCCGCAGCGCAGCCGGTGCTGAATAAGGTGTCGAACTGGGGCAAGGGCAACCGTCGTTACGCCGATTATTCGGCCCGCGTCTTCACCATCCACCGCACCGTGCGGCAGAACAATATGGAGTACGCCTTCGATATGTCGCAGTTTGCCGACGTCATGCGCGATGTGCGCGCCCACCTGGCGTCCTACCGCAGCCAGATGGCTTACCCCCTGGTCGTGCGCACCGCTGCCGCCGATGATATCTGGCTCTCCCAGGCTTACGGGCGAGAAACCTTTTACGTTTCGGCCCGCGCCTACTGGCGTCAGCCCCACGCCGAGCTCTTCGGGGTGCTAGAAGGGGTTTTCAAGGAGCACGGCGGACGCCCCCACTGGGGCCAGTTCCACACCCAGGACGCGGACGCCCTCGCCCAGCTCTACCCCCATTTCAACGACTTCGTGGAGCTGCGCGAAGAGCTAGACCCGTCGGGCCTCTTCCTCAACCCCTACCTGGACTGGGTGCTCATGCGGTAGCCCCCGTAGGTACCACCTAAATCAGAAAAACCCACCTAGTTGGTGGGTTTTTCTGATTTAGATGGTCTTTTCTGAAAGAACCTGACGCTACTCGCCGCGTGAAATTGCGGTCATCTCGTCGCGGTCAACCACCTTGATGCGGGCGCGGGGCTCGCCGGCGGCGTCCTTGGCTTCTGCGCCCAGGGCCTTTTCGTGGTCGTCCAGGCGGTGCCAGCCTTCCCAGGTGGTGTAGCGGACGCCCGCCTCGTCGAGGAAGGCCTCAATCGCTGCGGGGTCGGCGGCCTCGGCGGTGTAGAGGTTGTCGCGGTCTTCCAGCAGGTGGGTGACGGTTTCGAGGGCGTCTGACTTGGTGGAACCAATCAGGCCGACGGGGCCGCGCTTGATCCAGCCGGTGGCGTAGAGGCCGGGGACGGGTACGTCGCTATCGTCGATGACGCGGCCCTCAACGTTGGTGATGACGCCGCGTTCGCTGTCGTAGCCAACCTCGGGCAGTTCAGAGCCAAAGTAGCCGATAGCACGGTAGACAGCCTGCACGGGGTAGTCGATGAATTCGCCGGTGCCGGTAACGCCGCCGTTGCCGTTGAGCTCGGTGCGTTCCATCTTGATACCGGTGACCTTGCCGTGCTCACCGAGGATTTCGGCGGGTGACTGCAGGAAGTGCAAGTGCAGGCGGCGGGAGGCGGTGCCGGGGTTTTCCTTCTGCTCTTCGAGCCAGCCGTTAAGGGTCTTCATCATGACCTTGGTCTGGGCGTTGGTTTCCATGGCTTCGCGGGAGGCGTCGTCGAACTGGAAGTCTTCTTCGTAGAGCACGATGTCTACGTCGCGCGAGTGGGCTAGTTCGCGCAGTTCGAGGGGGGTGAACTTGATCTGGGCGGGGCCGCGGCGACCGAAGACGTGCACGTCGGTGACAGGTGAGGCCTTGAGACCTTCGTAGACGTTGTCGGGGATTTCGGTGACGAGCAGGTCGTCGGCGTGCTTGGAGAGCACGCGGGCGACGTCGAGGGCTACGTTGCCGTTGCCGAGCACGGCGATTTCTTTGGCTTCCAGCGGCCAGGTGCGGGGCACGTCGGGGTGGCCGTCGTACCAGGAGACGAAGTCGGACGCACCGTAGGAGCCGGTGAGCTCAACACCGGGGATGTCGAGGTCGGCGTCCTTGATGGCGCCGGTTGCGAAGATGATGGCGTCGTAGTGCTTGCGCAGGTCGGCCAGGGTGACGTCGGTGCCGTAGTTGACGTTGCCGAAGAAGCGGATGTCGCCGCGGTCGAGCACCTTGTGCAGGGCGTTGATGATGCCCTTGATGCGGGGGTGGTCGGGGGCTACGCCGTAGCGGATCAGGCCGAAGGGGGCTGGGTAGCGGTCGAAGATGTCGATGGCTACGGGCACGGCTCCGGTGCGGACTTCTTCGCTTTTGGTGAGGATGTCTGCGGCGTAGATACCTGCGGGGCCTGCACCGATGACGGCGACGCGCAGGGCGCGGGGGGCTTCGGTTGACACGGGTTTTCCTTTCGGCGCCGGGCGTAGGTGGGCACGGCGGGTTGGGACTTTTGTTCTGCTCTAGTCTACCGAGTTTGGGGCGGACGCCGTCGCCCCGGTTACAGAGTAAGTCTTGGGATTACCGCGCGGGTTGGGGCTGGTCGTAACAGAGGTAACAGATGCGAGCGGGGGTGCAGCTGTTTTTAGATGGCTCCGGCCTGGGACCAGCCAGCGTCTAGGCATTCTTGGGGAGCGGTGAAGATACCGGTTTTGTTGTTCTCGCTCTGGGCAAGGACTTCTGCCGGGATCTGGCTGTAGTGCTGCTGGTATTCTTCCTCGCTCATGTAGTCACTGGCTAGTTCTTGCTCAGCAAACTCGGTGGGGTCAGCTAGTGTGCCACCGAAGCACATGACGCCGGAGTAAAGCACGTAGATATTGCCGGTGTCGATGCCCCGCTGAATATCTTCGTTAGAAATAGTGGGACCCTGGGTTGCCAGCTCTTCGGGGCTGGCGGTTGCTGTAGTAGCAGGTGGCGGCACAGTGGTGGTGCGGACGCTCGGGCTCTCATTGGGTGCCTCGGCGGTGGTGGACGCGCCGCTGGAGCAGGCTGCAAGAGCCGGGATGAGAAGTACTGGGAGAAGAAGTTGCTTTTTCATACTTTTTTATAACATGGGTCACCCGGGGGAGGGGGAAGGGGTTGGTGAAAATTTGTGGCAGGTTGCGCTGTTTAGTCCAACGGATCTTATTGAACAGTTAAACAGTGAGAAGCACGGGACCGGCACCTCATATCAGGGCGAATGAGGTGCCGGTCTGTTAGTTTCTGACTATCGATTCTCTCATTGAGCTTTGCGGTGTCTATACAGGGTCACGGATACAACACGAAGAGTGGCGGCCACACCACCGTACGTGATGAAACTCAGAAGAGAGCTGAGGGGCTCTGATATCATCATCAATCCTCCTCACTCCTTTTACGCATCCATCCAGAATTTGGAAATATCAAAGCAATACTCAATATAAAGGGAGTTATTTGTATTACTGTCAAACGAGTACCTAGCATCATGACCCCTATAGCAACAGAACAACATAGAGCAACTATTACTCGTAAAATTAGAAGACTTTCTGGGCTTGCACTCCACATACAAACAACAGCAGCAGTCCCAAGCAGGACCAGTAAAACATAGTAAATCATAGGGGCTGCAGGATTTGACCAAATCATAGCAGGTGCAACGAACATTATCCCTATTGAGCAGAATATCTTCCATTTACAATTCGTCATAGTGCTCACCCAATCTCAGTCGATTTAACAGGTGGATCGGTCTATGTATTGGCACCCCGATGCCCTACAACAGGGGTTTGACCAGTTAGAACACACGACACACCAGATACCTACACAAGCAAGGCATGACCAAGGATTTCCACACGCAAATGCGCATGGTCCGCAACAGTTTACTAAACATTTCAGATTCCAAGATGTACAAGCACACCCATAGCAGCGGCCTCGCTTTCTACATTCTGCAGAGTTACATCTCGATGAAGCTACTGAATTTTGGGGTTCAAATTTTGTAACAGAGCCCCCTTCAGAGGTAGCAACAAGATTAACTGACATATCAGATTCTCTACTTAAACCGTCAATCTCAAGCACCCGTGATGAATGAAGTGTATCATTTGCAAACCCAATTCCTTCATAAAGGAAATAGACCCGCTGCGGAATTTGAACAGAAACTGCTTTAATAACATTTCCGTCAACCGTATTGTGCAAAACACCCCTAATAGTGCAATCTGGTTGCCTCAAAATATTTTCATTTAGACCAAGTTTCTTTGACATATCACCCGTAGCAAAAATGTCACAACCCTTAGCGAGTCCACATCACTCATCTCTGTGGAATCCTGAATACGCGCTCTCTCAAACCATTCCACTCGTAGAGGACTCTGGTTTTTATTAGCCGCCGAGGCGGGCCGCACCCCCGAAAGAACTGCAGCGGCACCAAAAGCTCCAGCCACCCCTTTAAGGAAAGACTTACGCGATACGCCCCATCCAGAGTTTGCATAATTTTTTCGATCACCAAATGTTTGCAAAACCCTCCAGGCCCTCCGGGGACCCAAGCACTTCGCAAAAATCAGGCCAAATCTATAGCCATCATAGATTTTATAAACCCCCTCTTTTTCTAAAACAATCAGGGGTTTATCATACCTGACCTCTTTGCCCAGATATGCAAATGCAGCCGACACATAATCACTATTTAGAGGAACTACATCAAGTTTACCCTCAGATACATCTCGAATAGACCTAGCCGTTTCAACACACATGCTACACGAAGAATCATATGCTAAAGTCATTTTCCAAGAAGAGAAAGAAGAAAACTTCATGTCATACATAACTACTCCTATAGAATATATTTTTAAAGA
This sequence comes from Rothia sp. 11254D007BW, assembly GCF_053548195.1. Lineage (NCBI taxonomy): Bacteria > Bacillati > Actinomycetota > Actinomycetes > Micrococcales > Micrococcaceae > Rothia > Rothia sp. 11254D007BW. The sequence continues at coordinate 2,001,469 of NZ_JBPWPK010000001.1, read as the reverse complement.
CTTGATTCACATCATTGAGAATTTATCAAAGGTTATTCAATTAAAATACTTATAAATGGGCTAGATTCTCACATCTGGCTACGCAAACCAAGCCAAAACTTTAATGAAATTAAAATTCCTAGATAGAAATATCTATCTTATGTGAAAGATTACTGCTCAGCGCCACCAGCCGCCAGACCTTGCAAGAAAATCAGTACTTAAGTACCGAAGAGTCGGTACTTAAGTACTCAATTCGCCCACAGCTCTTGAAATCCGCCCAAGAACCCTGTATTTCTAGGCGTAGAAGAACCCAGGTGACTAGGAGTTCCACATGAAATCTCTTCGCTCAATTGCCGTCACAGCAACGGCAATAGCCCTTCTGGCGCTCAATAACGTCTTACTCAGTTCGCCTGCTCTAGCCAGCGAACAATCAGCACAGACTGAATACACCACAGCTCATTCAGCACAACCTATGTTTATCTGCCAGCTCCTCAATAACAAGCCGCGCTTCTGCAAGTAAGTACACCCGTGATCCAGCTATCGCCCAACCTACGACACCTTCCAGCGCCATACCCTCCCCACCGCATCCGGCTCATAGCGCTGATTAGCTCTCTCGCGACAGCCACCGTAGACCTCATCCAAGCCATATCTCAACCAGCAAGCAATTTACCCCTACACATTGCTTTCTGTCTGCTCATCGTCACCTGGGCAGTAATCTATTACGCAGCCTTTCAGTATTCCGTCTATGCCCTCACCGCACTCATACTGCTCGCAGCCGCCTACTACGACCAAGGAACCGGCCTACTAGCCTTTTTTATCCTTGCTAGTACCTTCCTCTCTATTCTCACTGTTCCCACCAAAGGTATCTTTCTACTAGCTACTGCACACATCGTTGGAGAGATCGTCACAGCCTACACCCTGCAACAACCCTTCAACGTATTCTCACTCAGCATCAGTCTCTTCCTCTTTATTGGAATTCCGTTGGCCCTACGCACCTCCTGGGAACAGAAAAGAACCCTAGCCCAGGAATACGAAGACTTCAGGGAACAAGTCGCTGAATCCAACCGCGCCCTGGCACGCGAACTCCACGACACCGTAGCCCGGCACATCAGCGTCATCGGCCTCACCACCGAGCGCGGCCTCATCTCCCCCACCACAGACGACAAAGACGCCGCCCTACACACCATTGAAGAAAACACCCACAAGGCCCTGGTCGACATGCGCCTACTCATCCGCACCGCCCGCGGCGACCACGACCCCACCAGCCTGCCACAAACGTCCGCACCCACCGTAGACCTACGCCACGACCTCGAAGAAGCCCGCGCCCACCTCACCCGCCACGGCTTCACCCTCAACGACACCATCACCATCAAACTCAAAGACATACCCGACGGTGTGCGCCCCACCTTCCACAAACTCATCCACGAAATCACCCACAACGCCACCAAATACGCACAACCCGGCAGCACCATCACCGTCACCGCCAAACCCAACCTCACCGGCGTCACCATCACCACCTCAAACCCCGCCAAACCCACCCCAAAGGACAAGAAAAACACCCGCGGCACCGGATTCGGCCTAGTCGGAATCACCGAACGCATCACCAGGCTCGGCGGCACCATAAACTATGGGATAACAGACGGAACCTGGAACCTCACCATCCACCTACCCCTCGTCGTCTAAAGGAAGGCACCCACCATGAGCACCCACACCCTCGCCCTCATCGAAGACGACCCCGCCTTCAACGAACTCCTCGGCCTCTACATAAAAAACGACGAGGACCTCAACCTCGTAGCCACAGGCCGCAACGGGCAAGAAGCCATCGACATAGCCAACCGACTACACCCAGAGGTCTTTCTCATGGACCTCAACATGCCCGTGATGGACGGCCTCGAAGCCACCCGCCAGATTCTGGCAGCCCACCCAGACATCAAAATCATCGCCATCACCACCTTTGACAGCTACGAATACGTCAGCCAGGCCCTGGCCCTCGGCGTGCACGGCTACCTGATGAAAAACTCCCGGGTCAAAGAGATTAAGCAAGCTATCACCGCAGCCATTGAGGGGCGAGCCATCATCGACCGGCGGGCTCTGGCGTCCCTAGTAATCTCCATGAACCTCACCCACCCGCCACAGGGCGACCCCTGGAGCGAACTCACCGACCTCGAACAGAACATCACCAAACTAGTCTGCCGGGGGTACACCAACCAGGAGATCTCTGACGAGCTGAACTACTCACTGTCTAACGTCAAAAACACACTCACCCGCATCTACCAGAAGATGGGCGTGACCACCCGCACCCAGCTACTCGTGCACGCAGGCCACCACAACTTCCCGGTGCTGGGCGACTAAGAAAAACTCTTCTAAAAGTAAAGCCACCTCACCAAGAACAGAGGCTTATTCATAAGGGGGTTAAAGCATGAACCCCTACCAACTAGACTGATATGTACTGGCTTTAGTTCCTACCATCATACGAGACTCACAACACCATCCACCACCTCCTGCGGAGTCCGATAACCAAGGGACGAATGCAACCGCTGCTCATTCCACCAACACACCCAACCCGCCGTCTCAACCTCCAACTGAGCAACAGACTCAAAGAACCGGCCACGCACAAGCTCTGCCTTATACGCACCGTTAACCGACTCAGCCAAAGCATTATCGTACGAATCGCCCCTTGACCCAACTGACAGTTGCACACCCAGGCCCCGAAGCTCACGCGTGTAATCCTCAGCCACGTACTGGGCCCACGGTCAGAATGATGCACAATCTCAGTCAAAACAGACCCACACTTACGAGCATCGAAAAGAGCCTGCTTCAAAGCCGTCAAAGGCATCCCGAGTGTATGCATGGTTGAGGAAACACCCCAACCGACAATCTTCCGGCTGAAGACATCAGTGATGAAAGCGGTATAGCAGAAGCCGCTGGTGGTACGAACATAGGTGAAATCTGCTACCCACAGGCGATGTGGGGCATCAGCGGTGAACTGGCGGTTGACGAGGTCAGGGCGGTTATCAGGAGCCTTGGTAGCCCTGGTAGTCACCGGTTTACGACCCCGGTGTACCCCCTGGATACCAGCAGCACGCATGAGCCGGTAGGTCTGATCCCGGCCGATAGCCCAGCCTGCTCGTCTCATGGCTTGCCACATCTTGCGCACCCCGTAGACTCCGTAGTTTTCCTGGTGGATTCTCAGAAGCTCGGGGATCAGCAACTGGTCACTGAGTGTTCTAGCTGCTGGCACGCGGGCTTTTGCTGCTCGGTAGCCACGTGAGGTGATGAATCCACCGTCTAGATGCTCAGCGAGAGTCCGGCAAATCGGCTCGACCCCGAAGAGATCCTTATGGGTATCAATGAAACGGATCATCATCGGGCCGGACGGTCGAGCTCGGCTGCGAAAAAAGCCGAAGCGGCTTTCAGGATTTCGTTGGCTCTGCGTAGTTCAGCAATTTCTTTGCGAAGTCTTCGGTTTTCTGCTGCCATATCGCTGGTGGGCCCGGGGGTTTCTCCTTGGTCGATGGCGGCTTGTTTGTGCCATTTTCGTAGGGTTTCGGGGCCGATGCCGAGGCGTTCTCCAATGTTTCGGCATGCAGTGTAGATGCCTGTGTTGGGGTTGTTTTCCAGGTGGTCGGTCAGTAGGCGTAGGGCTCGTGTTTTGAGTTCGGCGGGGTATTTGGTGGGCATGGGTGAAGGTTCCTTGAGGCTTATTCAAAAGTAGACACGCACCCCACACCCACCAACTAGACAACGGCCCCACCCGCGGCAAAAATATGAGCGTTAAATCTCTACAAATAACCTCAAGCCATACCGGACAAGACCGTTGCTACACCAGCGTACAACCGGCCTCACAGCCACGCAATTCGCCACACTACACACAGCCCTCACCCATCACCTCACCTGGTCAAAACCAGGCGGAAGACCACCAGCGCTAACCCTCACCCAAGCCCTCAAAATCACCCTGCTCTACCACCGCCACAACCTCACCGAAGAACTCCTCGCAGAACTTTTTGCTGTCTCTCAATCGACAGTCTCACGAGCTATCAACACCATCGAAAAGGCCCTGGAGAAGATTCTCACTCCGCTGACTCAGCCTTTGAAAGAAAGCCTCAAAGCACCCGGGTCCTTAGTAGTTGACGGGACTCTGATACCCACGTGGAATTGGCGTTCACTTGGTAAAACAAATTTCTCTGGAAAGCACAAACGAGCCGGATTCAACCACCAAGTCATTTGCACCTTGGATGGAAAGTTGCTGGCTATCACAGACCCGGTGCCCGGGGCCAGGCATGATGCTTACGCCTTCAAACATCATGGCTTGGAAAGATATCTTGATGAGAGCACTGTGGCTGATAAGGGCTATATCGGGTTGGGGTTGGCTACCCCGGCCAGGCGCAAGCCGGGTCAGCGGCTGAGTCGGGAGCAGAGGCGGAATAATCGGGTGCTGAATCGGCTGCGGTCGGTGGTGGAGCGGGTTATCGCTCACATCAAGACTTGGCGGATTCTTCATACGGGGTTTAGGCGGCCGTTGGGGTTGTATGGGCGGGTGTTTGCGGTGGTGCGGGGGTTGGTGTTTTTGGCTGCGGGTGGGACTTTTGAATAAGCCTCCTTTGCTCTTTTTGTTTGTTTCTAAATTTACGGGAGCGGAACTAAACCCAGTACATATCACAGTACTTTCGTACACTACACAAAGTACTTAAGTACTCAACATTCTCAGACCTATTGCCTTCGCCATAACAGGAAAATAACATACAAGTAAGGAAAACACGTATATTCATCAGCCTTCTATTGGAGAACATCATGTTTTACGTTACTTACAAAGGAATATGCTCACCATGCTCCAACATTTCACAATCTATAGAGCATGAGAGCGGCGGAGCTATAAAGGCGATCACAATTGATTCTTTTAAAAATAGGTTCTCGACTGAAATCAGCTCATCAAAGCCCTCGCTTGTTGAAGTTATAGACAACTCAGTTATAAGTGTATATACTGGGCCGGCGATGTCTATTAAGCTCCTCAAACTTGTTGGACCACAAAGGGCAATGCGGATTTTCTCCGACCTTGCTTCTGCCATGAGGAGTCCAGCAGTAAGCAGAAGAAACACTATTGCCGGTGTTGCGGCAGCAGCTGGAATCGCTCTCACTGGAGCGTCTTGGTCACCTGCGGTTGCAGATAGTTCACACGTACCCGCACGTGAACAGGCAACACTTCACACCACTATAACCAATCATCCATACTTCCTAGCCGCTTCACACCAAGCCACTAAGGATGGGTACTCCCAACAGAAATCAGAATACGTAGTGATTCGACACGATAGAGGATATCTATTCTTCTATTTCATGGAACACAGTCAGCAACCCAAGACTGATGCAGCGGTGATTTCCTGTTTCATTAAAGATAATGCATACGATTTTTCACTAGAGTATCTCTCAGGTACTGTTACTGGAGTTACAACCGCAAGCAACGCTGGGTCTGCACTAAAAATTACTCGTCCCGCTAATTATGAGACACTGCCAATGGGTGCGACAGAATACTTTGGTTGCGTAGCCTTCTGCGTTGGGGCTAACTGTGGCGTGCAGGCAGCCCGATGCAGGATGCTGATTCATATGGCTGCGGTCCTAGCGTGCATGACCGCGATTTGCGGAAGCAAAGTTAAGACCTGTCACAACGTTTGTCGACACACATGGTGAGAAATATGAAAAATTATCTTGTTCATACAACCCAAAAGACTCCCGGAATCACATCAACTTCTGATGCGCAGGTTGCAATTGATTGGGAAAAAGAAGAGTTTTTAGAAAAGAGTACATTTTTATTAGATAACGACATTTCTTTTTCAAGTACTCTATCGTACCAAAATCAAGTCTTGCGACTGGACGGCGACCCCATCTCCAGCAATGCTAAGTTTTGGCTCAATCAATCATCGCACCTCGTAGGGCTATGCGCTACTAAACATCATCAATCTAAGGCCACTACTACCACATCAGAAGGCAAGTACCTTGGAACAATCCAGGAGCTCAATCGTATCTGCGAAAATCAGTTGAACCTTTCAGAGCTGGGGCAAGATTCAAATTACGCCCTAAAGTTCTCATCAGCGTTTGAAGGCGACACACAAATTTCTCTTACCATCACCAATCCACGTAGCGATACTGTATTCGAGCAGATAACAGTTCTGCAGAAAGATTCGTCTAACTCCCCCTAGGCACAACAGAATAAGAGTTCCCCAATATAAGGGAAACCTTCACCAGCATGAAGTCACCACATGCCGGTGAAGGTTTCTCATACATTGGGCATAAGGCGGACTCTGCCGCCTGCAGGCGCAAGTATCAACGCTCACTTTCCGTCCTTTCCCCTATGGTGTCATTATTGCTACCATCAATCTATGGGCAGAGAAGAGCTCAAGCAGGTTCTGCAAGCCATCGATAAACTCCACAGAGGCCACCATGATTGAGCACTACACCTACCGCGTTACCTGGTCGCCCGAAGATCAAGAGTATGTGGCTAGCGTCCTCGAAATGCCGTCCCTCTCCTGGTTAGACACCGACGAAATCGCAGCTCTACGCGGCATCAAAGACCTCGTAGCCCAGGTAGCAGCAGACATGCTAAGCAACGGAGAACAAATACCAGAAGCCCTTGCCGACAGGGAATACACCGGCAGGCTAACCCTTCGCATCCCACCCGAACTTCACCGCCGTGTGGCCTTCGAAGCACAAGAACAGGGAGTAAGCCTCAACCGCCTACTCTCCGCCAAAATCGCGGGGTAAAGAACCAAAAACGCCCCCCGCCCACCCTTCCTACACAGAAGGCGGGCGAGGGCGTCCTCACCATAAAAGCAGAAACTAGGCCTTGCGCCCCAGCGATTCCAGGCGCACCAGCACCGACTTATACACCGGAGTGTTCGAGCGCTTCGCCGCCGAATCCAGCGGAACCAGCACGTTCCCCTCGGGCAGGTAGACGGTGCAGCAGCCGCGAGCGTGGTCGTACTCCACCACGCGGAAATTAGGAGCCCGACGTTCGCCGTCCTCCCAGACCGACACAATATCCACCAGGGAGCCGTCCTCAAGCCCCAGGGCGGCGATGTCGTCCCGGTGCATAAAGACCACGCGGCGACCACCGCGCACGCCGCGGTAGCGGTCGTCCAGCCCGTAAATCGTGGAATTGAACTGGTCATGCGAACGCACCGTCGACAGCAGCAGGTGCCCCTCGGGGACCTCCAGCACATTGGTCTCATTGACCGTCAGCCGGGCCTTGCCGGTTTCGGTGTTAAAGACGCGCTCACGCGGACCGTTCGGCAGGTAGAAACCACCGGGCTTCTCAATCCGCTCGTTGTAGCGCTCAAACCCGGGGATAGTGCCCTCAATAGCCTCACGAATCACGCCGTAGTCGTCAATCATGGGCTGCCAGAAATCATCACCAAAGGTTTCACGACCCACCGAGCAGATAATCTCTACCTCTGACTTGAGGTCGAGGTCATCGTTAGCAGTGCGCTTGCCGATAGAAGCAGAGACGATACCGAAGGAGTTCTCCACGGTAATCTTCTGCGGGCCGGACGCCTGCACATCGCGGTCGGTACGAGCCAGGACGGGCAGAATCAGGGCCTTCTCGCCGGGGAAGGCGTGCGACCCGTTGGGCTTGGTCGAGAGGTGGACGGTCATCTCCTGGCTGCTCATAGCCTTCTCGCAGGCGGTGGTATCTGAGGCAACGCGCACCAGGTTACCGCCCAGGGACATGAAGAACTGGTTCTTCCCATCGCGCATCTGGCGCAGAGCATCCACGGTGTCAAGGCCGTGCTCGCGGGGGACGGGGAAGCCGAAGTAATCTTCAAGAGCCGCAAGGAAGGGCTCGGGCATCTTCTCCCAGATACCCACGGTGCGGTTGCCCTGCACGTTCGAGTGGCCGCGGAAGGGGGCTGAACCAGCCCCGGGCTTGCCCATGTTGCCGGTGAGGAAGAGGAAGTTCATCATCTCCCGCAGGGTACCCACCGATTCACGGTGCTGGGTGACGCCCAGGGTCCAGGAAACAATCGCGTTTTCGGAGGCCTCTACCAGGTCGGCAACCCGCGCCACCTGGGCAGCCGAGATGCCAGAGCCTCGTTCCAGCTCGGCGTCATCCAAGCCCAACAGGTGCTCGCGCAGCTGCTCAAAGCCGTCCGTAAATTTCTCAATGAAAACGTGGTCAATGGCATCGCGCCGAATCAGCTCTTTGTTGAGCTGCTGGAAGAAGGCGCGGTCACCGTCCAGCCGCACCTGCAGGTACTCGTCCGCCAGCTTCTCGGGCACAATCATGCCCACCGGCGACTGGGGTTCGCGGAAGGCCATCAGGCCGGTTTCGGGCATGGGGTTGAGCACCACCATCTTGCCGCCGTTTTCCTTCATCTTCTTGAAGCTGGTCAGCGAACGCGGGTGGTTGGTGCCGGGATTCTGCCCCACCGAGATGAGCAGGTCGGTGGTTTCGAGGTCGCTCATGGTGATTGAGCCCTTGCCCAGGCCGGCGACCTCTTTGAGGGCGACGCCGGTGGACTCGTGGCAGAGGTTGCCACAGTCAGGCAGGTTGTTAGAGCCCAGGCGGCGGGCCAGCAGCTGGAAGGCGTAGGCTGCCTCGTTGGAGGCGCGGCCCGAGGTGTAGAAAACGGCCTTTGTGGGGTCGGTTTTCTTGAGCTGCTCGGCAATCAGTTCAAAGGCACGCGCCCAGGTGACGGGGCGGTAGTGGTCGTCGCCGCTGGAGCGGTCGTAGAGCAGGGGCTGAGTGATGCGGCCCTGCTTACCCAGCCAGAAGTCGGTCTTGTCGCGCAACTCGGTGACCGAGTACTGCGCCCAGAAGTCGACACCCGCGCGTTCGGGGGTGGTCTCCTCGGCAATCGCCTTGGCGCCGTTTTCGCAGAACTCCACCACGTTCATGTCTTTCTGGTGGGGTTCGGGCCAGGCGCAGCCGGGGCAGTCGACGCCGCCGTGCTGGTTCATATTAATCAGGGGGAGCAGACCGCGGGCTGGGATTGCGTGGGCCATAGCGTGCAGCACACCACCGGGGCCCGCTGCGACCTTGGTGCGGTGGCCAATCTTGGGGTTATCAAAGGCCGTGGCTTCTTCGCTCACGCGGCTGACAACAGGGACGTCTTCGTGCTTGCTTACCGTGCTCATACACCCCAGTTTAGCGTGATGTGTGACAGATTACTGAGCCAGCTGACCCGAGTACAGGTTAAAACGTCGTTCTCGAGCAAAAGCTACCAGGGTGAGGCCCGATTCCTTGGCAAGATCCACAGCTAGAGAGGACGGGGCAGAAACCGCCACGAGCGCCGAGAAACCGGCCAGCACCGCTTTTTGCACCAGCTCAAAGGACGCCCGCGAGCTGACCACCAGCGTCCGCCCCGGTAGGCCGGGGGCTGGGGGCTCCAGCCCGTCGTTCATGAGCAGGTGGCCCACCACCTTGTCCACAGCGTTGTGGCGGCCGATGTCTTCGCGGGCTACCAGCAGGTCGCCGGACGGTTCAAAGACGGCGGCCGCGTGGATACCGCCGGTTTTCTTGAAAATTACCTGGTGGTCGCGCAGGCGGGAGGGCAGTTCCAGCACCTGCTCGGGGGTGAGCGCGGTGGGCGGTATGGGGCGACTGGCCTTGCCCATAATGGAGTCAATCGAGGCCGACCCGCACACCCCGCAGGCCGAGTTGGTCACGGTCAGGCGCAGGGGTGCAGCCTTCTCAAAGAGGGGTAGGACGCCGCCCGGCGGGCTGGGGTGCGTAGCTTCAGGGACTGCGCGGCTCAGGTCAAGCACGTTGTAGGTGTTGGCGCCGTCCGGCCCGGTAGCCCCCGCGCAGTAGCGGGCGGTGCTAATCTCAGCGGCGCTCCTAATCAGCCCTTCGGCGTGCAGGAACCCGTGGGCCAGCTCAATATCGTGCCCCGGAGTGCGCATGGTGGTGGTGACGGTCTGGCCATCTAGCCTGATTTCGAGGGGCTCTTCGGCAGTGAGGGCATCAGCCCGGCGGTCTACCGAAAAGGTGCCGTCATCTTTCAGCACATAGCGGGTGGCCGGGGCAGAACGGTTAAGCCTGCCCATGGTTCTCCCGGTACTCCTCGATCAAGGCCTCCACCTGTTCCAAAGCCGCCAGGACGCGCTCGGGTGCGGGGATGCCGTCCTCCCCCTCGCCGCCGGCAGCGGCATACCCCACCAAAAAAGCTGCCAGGGGCGCTGCCGGGCGCACCACCCCGTGCGCCACATGCTTGGTCATACCCAGAAGGTGGGGCATGGCCTGCTCCATCAGGGCAGGGTCAAGATTCAGGCGGGTGGCCAACTCTGCAAGAAAATCGCGGGCAACCTCAAGGTCGCGAGGGTCTCTCTGGCTCATAACGCTCCAACGGTGCAGCGGGAAAAAATTTCAGTTTCAAACATACACCGGCACACCGCAAGAGCCTAGAGGGCTACGAAAGTGACGGCAAGACCGTCCTTCTCACCAAAACGCTCCAGATGGCGGCCCAGCACACCCTCAAGGCGCTCACGCTTCTCGGGGGTCTCCGCGTAGGTCAGCAGGACAAGGTGTTCAACACCGTCAACCTCCTGCACCAGCACATCGCCGTAGCCATCGAAATTGCCGTCACGGTTGAAGGTCAGGCGGTGGCCACCCTCAATCTCTTCAGCCAGAATCTTATGCCCGAAGTGGCTAGCGAGCTGCTTGGCATAGCGGGCGGGGCGGTCGGTCAGGACGACGGCGCGCGAGCGGACGGCCAGGGTGTCGATGGAGGGGTAGGAGGCAGAATCCACGGTTAGCCTTTCTTATAAGTTAGGTTTACCTAAAATACTACCTCAGGGGCAGCCACTTCCAAGCCCTCCCCTTGCACAGCGTCACACCCGCCGCTCTCGCCAGAAACCGGCACACGGGCGTACACTAGACAGGTACATCAGCGCCGTCCGCACCAAAGACGGCGCACTTTCATTTCTGGGCCACACAAACCCACACGAGTATCTACGGATTTTCACGAATGTCTTCTGAGAACACCGCGGCTCACAAACCCGCACCCTCAGCGCCCACCAGCGCCATCGACCGCTACTTCAAAATCACCGAACGCGGCTCCACCCTCTCCACCGAAGTCCGCGGCGGTCTAGCAACCTTCTTCGCCATGGCCTACATCGTGGTGCTCAACCCCCTCATCCTGGGCCTCGGCCCCGACGGCGCAGGCAACACCCTCGGCGTCGAGCGCGTCGCTGCAGCAACCGCGCTCGTGGCGGGCGTCCTGACCATCATCATGGGCCTCTGGGCCAAGCAGCCCTTCGCCATGGCGGCGGGCCTGGGCGTCAACGCCCTGCTAGCCTCCACCATCGCAACCACCCCCAACCTGACCTGGCCCCAGATTATGGGCCTGGTCGTCTGGGCCGGTATCGTCATGGCTATTCTGGTGCTCACCGGCTTCCGCCGCGCCGTCTTCGACGCCGTCCCCGAATCGCTCAAGACCGCCATTGTCGTGGGCATCGGCCTCTTCATCTCCCTGATTGGCCTGGTCAACGCGGGTATCGTCCGCCGTATGCCCGATGCCGCAGGCACCACCGTACCCGTCTCCTTCGGCGCCGGCGGCCACCTGCAGGGTTGGCCCATCTTCGTCTTCCTCTTCGGTCTCTTCCTCATCATCGCCCTTTTCATCCGCAACGTGCGCGGTGCGATTCTCATCGGTGTAGTTGCCTCAACCATCCTGGCAATCGTGCTGGAAAAGGTCTGGCCCTCCGGCTCATCCATGGACTCAGCCACCGGCTGGTCCCTCATGATCCCCGGCATCCCCACCCAGTGGATCGGTCACCCCGACCTCTCCCTGCTGGGCTCCGTTGATATGGTCGGTGCCTTCTCCGGTTCATCCCTGGGCGCCCTGGGCGCAACCATGCTCATGTTCGCTATCCTGCTAGCTGTCTTCTTCGACGTCATGGGCACCTCCGTGGGTCTGGCCTCTGAAGCTGGCACCATCGATGAGGACGGCAAGATCGAGAACATCGACCGCGTTCTGCTGATTGACGCCGCCGGTTCCGTGCTCGGTGGTGGCTCATCGTCCTCAGCCCACCAGATTTTCGTGGAATCCGCCACCGGCATCGGTGAAGGTGCCCGCACCGGCTTCGCTAACATCGTCACCGGTGCCCTCTTCCTGCTGGCTGTATTCATCTCCCCGCTGGTATCCATCGTGCCCTTCGAGGCTGTAGCCCCCGCCCTGGTGGTCGTTGGCTTCCTGATGGTTCGCCAGGCTGTTCACATCGACTGGACTGACTGGGGCCTGGGCATTCCCGCCTTCCTCACTATCATCATGATGCCCTTCACCTACTCCATCGCGGACGGCATCGGTGCCGGCTTCGTCGCCTTCACCTTCATCCGCCTGGTACAGGGCCGCGGCAAGGAAGTACACCCGATTATGTACATCGTCTCAGCCGCCTTCCTGGTCTTCTTCGGCATGGGCGTGATTGAGGGCTGGCTGCACGCCTAACCCTCCCCTTTCCTAAGTACCCCAGTTATGGCGCAGTTACCCCGGTTTTTACCTGGGGTGCCTGCGCAAAAACTGGGGTACTTGCTTTTAAAGAGGACGGGTTGACCACCTGCCTACCTGTTTTAATAGAGGCATGCTTGAACCCGATACCCGCTGCCCCTGCGGCACCGGCGAAGTGTACGGCGCCTGCTGCGGCCGCTACCATTCCCGGTTTGCCCAGACCGGCGAACTCACTGCACCGACTCCCGAGGCGCTGATGCGCTCCCGCTTCACCGCCTTTGCGGTGGGCCTGCCCGACTACCTACTGGCCACCTGGCACCCGAGCACGCGGCCGACGTCCTTGCACCTCGACGACAGCCTGCGCTGGTACCGACTCGACATTCTCAGCACAGCAGGCGGCCCCTTTGACAGCACCGGCGGCGTAGAGTTCGCCGCCTACTACCGGTCAGTGCCGGGGACGCCCGAGGGCGAGCGGGTGCGCGGAGTGCAGACCGAGGTCTCCCGCTTCACCAAGGACGGCGGGGCCTGGTACTACGTGGATGGTGAGGTCAGCTAGCCCCGGCAGACTTCTTCGCCCTATCCCTTTTCTCATGACCCTAGAGATTATCTCGGGGTAAAGAGAGAAGGAATAGGGCGATTACTTTATTGTCCGGCGCGAAGCTGAATATTACTGATCGGCACGAAGTTGGGCGTCCAGCTGGGCTAGGTCGGCCTCTGGCTGGGCGTCGCGGCGCGGGGTAGCCGAGCGGGCGAAGTCGCGCACCCAGGCGTCGTCCTTGTACTGGGCAGGTACCCCGCCGCCCAGCAGGCGCTTGGTGATGGCGGCGGTAGCCAGGTCACCGGCTACCGGCAGGGGTGCGTGGGATCCGGCGATAATGACATTGCCCTTACGCCGCCCCTTGAGCATGGCCGGGTCGGCCACAATGCAGGTGTGTTCAAAGACCTGGGCGATAGCGGCTGCCTCGGCCCGGGCACCGGCCAGGGAACGGTCATCGCCGCAGTTGATAATGTAGAGCCCGTTTGGGGCTAGCGAGCGCTCGGCCAGCTGGGTGAATTCGAGGGTAGTGAGAGGCTCCGGGGTGATGTAACCGGCGAAGACATCGCGGATGATGACGTCGCGCGAGGCCGGGGCGAACCCTTCGGTGACGGCGCGGGCTTCACCCACCCTGATTTTGATGGTGGGGGCTTTGGGCAGGTCGAACCATTCGCGCACGTAGGCCGCGAGTTTTCCGTCGAGTTCGACGACGGTGTTGTGAGAGGCCGGGTAGACGTCGGCCAGGTAGCGGGCCATGGAGCAGGCCCCGCCGCCCAGGTGGGTAATGCGGAGCTTGGTCGGGTCGAGGTGGGTGTCGACGAAGGGTTCGATGACGGCCGCTAGCCAGCGCATGTATTCGAAGTCGAGTTCGCGGGGCTGGCCCAGCACGATGTGGGAGGATTCCATGCCGTTGATTTCAAGCACCCAGCCACCGGGGGTGTAGTCGTCTTCGATGAGTTCGGCGATGCCGGTGTCGATGGGGTAGGTGCCTTCAACGAGGGCTTCGGGGGTTTCTACCTGTTTTTTGGGGGTTCGTCTGCGTTTTGCCACCCCTCTAGCCTAGTGGGTGGGGCGGGTGCTGGAGGGCTTGCTAGAGTGAGAGGGCAGTGACAGTGATGTGAAAGGACGGACGCGCGTGGGTTTTGTAGCTAATGGCAGGTATGTGGTGACGCCGGTAGGCGCTGAGGACGCCGAGAAGTATGTTGACCTGCAGTTACGGTGCCTGGCGGAGACCTATAACGGGCTGGTAGACCCCGATTTTGGGGCCCGGCAGGCGGCTGAGCGGGACGGCTGGTTGGAAGAGTTTGCTGAGAATATCGCAGCGCCCGGTGCCCGCGCCTTTTTTGCCTACGAGAATCCGGCATGGACGCCCGCCGGTGGTCTGAGCTGTGCGGTGGGAGGCGAGATTGATTGGGACGCCCCGGTCGGTTTTGCGCTGTCCCGCCCCGGCCCCCTGGCCTGGGAGCTAGAGATTGGCCTGCCCTCGGTTAATGAGGGGACGCGGGAGCTCACCCACCTTTATACTCTTGCCTCGACACACGGCACGGGCTTAGGGGCGGCTCTTTTTGACGCTGTTCTCTACCCTGATGAGCCCGCCTACCTGTGGTACATCGTGGGCAATGAGCGGGCTCGGGAGTTTTATAGCCGCCGGGGCTTTGAGGACGAGGGGCTCCCCATCGACTGCGGTGGCGCCTGGGATCCCGCTCGAACAGCCCGTATGTACCGCGGGCTGACACTGCCTTCGCAATAGAGGGGTTCAAGCCTTTCTCCACCCCCACAAAATACTTTACTTTGAAAGTATTGTGTGAGAGGGTGGAAGCATGAGCACCACCGAACAGACAGAACACTCCACCCGCGGCTCCTACGTGCACGCCGGGGAAGAATACAACCGCGACACCACCTACATCGAAGACCGTATTGTTGCAGACCCCGCCGCTACTGCCCAGCTTGACCCCGACCACCAGCTCTGGCCGGTCAAGCCCGGCGCCTACCGCCTGATAGCCGCCCGTGCCTGCCCCTGGGCTAACCGCACCCTGATCGTCCGCCGTCTGTTAGGTCTCGAAGATGCTCTCTCCGTTGGCCTACCCGGCCCCACCCACGACGCCCGCTCCTGGACCTTTGACCTCGATGAAGACGGCAAGGACCCGGTACTGGGCATTGAGCGCCTGCAGCAGGCCTACTTTGCCCGCTTCCCCGACTACCCCCGCGGCATTACGGTGCCCGCCATCGTCGATATTGAATCAGGTGGCGTTATCACCAATAACTTCCCGCAGATTACCGAGGACTTCTCGAAAGAGTGGAAGGCCTACCACCGCGAGGGAGCCCCTGACCTCTGGCCTGCTGAACTCGAAGAGGAAATGCGGGCGGTGATGAAGCGTATCTACACCGAAATCAACAACGGGGTCTACCGCTGCGGTTTTGCCGGTTCCCAGGAGGCCTACGAGGCAGCCTACGACCGCCTCTGGACGGCCCTAGACTGGGTTGAAGAGCGCCTGGCCACCCGCCGCTACCTCATGGGGGACCACATCACCGAAGCAGATGTGCGCCTCTTTACCACCCTGGTACGCTTTGACGCGGTCTACTACAGTCACTTCAAGTGCAACCGCCAGACCCTGGCTTCCATGCCCAATCTCTGGGGCTACGCCCGCGACCTCTTCCAGACCCCCGGGTTTGGCGATACCGTGGACTTCCAGCAGATCAAAGAACACTATTTTATTGTTCATGAAGACATCAACCCCACCGGCATCGTGCCCGCCGGCCCTGACCTGGCCGGCTGGCTCACCCCGCACGGGCGTGAGGCGCTAGGCGGCTCCCCCTTCGATACGGACGCCGGCGCCACCGCCCCTGCCCCGGTACGGGAAGCCGAGCGAGTAGCGTCCGGCCATAACCCCCTCTACCCGGCAGCTTAAGAGCCCGCCGCTTCGTCCGCCTCCTAGCCTGGCTCCGCCCCGGTACTTCACTCGGGCGGGGTCGAGCTGGCGGGCAAAAAGACTCTCACCCCCTCATCGATTGCTTCGTCGCTGATGAGGTCACCCACCCCAGCTAGGTTGGTCAGGTTGCGTACCTGCTGCTGGGCGGTGGGTTCATACACCCGGATACTGCTATCGAGCACAGGCGCAGGCGGCTGCTCCCCCACCGCTGGCAGGGTGATGGTGGGGTTATAGAGCTGCACGCTGCCAATTTCTACCTTGCGGAGCTGGGTATCAAGCCAGATGTCCCCCTTCTGTATCACCTCGGTATCGAAGGTGCGCAGGGCTGAGTCGGCGTCCTGGTAGAGGTCAGAGGGGTTAATGCTGGAACTATTGATTAAGCGGTTGCCCAACCCTATTTTCTGAGCCCCCGCGTGCACAGCGTTACCAACTCCCGCTATAGCCATCTGTTCCTGTTCGGTGCGGGTGATGTCGGGCTTCTGGGTCGTGCCGGCGGTAATCGTCGTTTTTACCACGCTGTAGCCGCCCATCAAACCCTGCAGCTCGGGTATCACCCGCTCCGTACCGGGGTTTGCGCCCGCAATCTTCACGTAGTCCGCAGCCCCGTGAACCGAGGCATCTGCAGGTCTGTGCTGCATCACGGTAGACGCATCGGGCGCGTAGTCGGGGCGGTCACCCTGAAGGTAGGGGACGGGGTCACCCTTATACCGGGTATCAACGTGGGTCACCGAGGCAGGTACCTTGATCTCGTCCACCGGACTGCCCTGGGTGATGAGCCCCTTGACCCGGTAGCGGGAACCGAAGGACGTATTGGCCGCGAGCGCACCGGCAGCTAGTCCACCCTGACTGAACCCGGCCAGAATCACGCCACTGCCCTCAGCCGCCCCTGCCTGCTCTAGTGCTCGCTCTACCTGGGTCATCAGAGCCGTGTACTGGTTCGGGGTCAGGTCGGAGCCATACCCCGAGGTGGCACTCCCGGCGGTGCCAGCCCAGGTGTTTGTGCCCCCGCGCCAGGGCTGCAAGAAATCCTCGCGCTCGCCGTCACCGTCCGTCCCGGGAATGGTGACCAGGTACTGGGTTTCACCGGTTTCTGGGTTGTAGAGGGTTTGAACCATGACGTGGTCCCAGGCGCCCTGGTAGTGGGCGGCTTCAAAGAGCTCATCGCCCCGGCTCTCTATGCCTTCCATGCGCTGGAAGTGCTCGGCGATTCCGCGGGCGCTCAGGGGTAGTTCCCGACCGGCTCCATTGGGTTCAAGCCGGGGGATACTCTTACCGGGGTCTAGGTTATCGACGCGCAGGCTGGGGCTGAGCACATCCGTCATGTCGCGGGTAGCCCGCAAGCGCCCGGTCGTACCCGTTACCTGCGCCAGCTTATTAAGTCCCTTAGTCGTATCCTGCATGATCTTACGCCCATCGGGAGTAGTGCGAGCCAGCAAGAAGGCGTCCTTCGCGTAGACCACCGCCAGCACCGCTCCCCGCTTAACAACCAGCTTAAGCAGGTCAACCCGGTAGCCGAAGGCCGACTGGGTGCCACGCAGCACCGCCATGCCCAGGGTCTGAGCCTGATTCGTCTGGTTAATAACCCGATTGGCGAAGTCCTCCGCCTGCCGGTAGTTCTCAGCGGCGCTCTGCACGCCTCGGGCTAGGCCCCGCATACCCGTCACCAGGGTGGTGAGTGTCAGGGCGCTGGTACCCAAGGACGCCAGGGCGCGGCTGCCTGCCCCCGTCAGGTCAAGGGAGGCCAGAAGAGCCACAGGCGCGGTGAGACCGCCCAGTTCCCGGCTCGCTTCTTCGTACCGCCCAGCCACGGCAGCAAGCTGGTGGGCTAGGGGCTCTAGCTCAAAGAACTCCACCGAGATACGGCCACCCGAAGACCCTGCCCCCGGGGCACCAGAAACATATGCTGCGACCACGCCTACCACCCCTCTCCTGCCAAAGTAGAGCTCACTCGGGAAAGCAGAGGGTTGCCCATAGCCGAGGTGAGAGCCCCGTACAGGGCAGGTAGGTTAGCCCGCTCGGCGTGCACAATAAAATCATCGAAGTCGATATCCTCCAGCACCGCCATACCCGCTAAGGCGGCATCAAAAGCAGCCCCGGCAGCACCGATAGCAGAAGCCACCAGTTCAAGCTCAGCAGCAACAGCCTCACCGGCCAACCGCACCTCCTGGGCACCGGCCTCCAACTCCCCCTGCAGAGCCCTAGCCGCACCCCCTTCTGCCTCTAAAGCCCCCTGAAAGGCACGGCCAGCCACAGAATCCCACTGCACCTGCCCCGCAGCTAAAGCCTGCCCAGAGGCCTGCCCGATGGCGTCCGCCTGCCCCAGCACCTGCTGCGCCAGCGCAGCAGACCACTCCCGCACCCGCTGAGCCAAACCCAGTGCACCCGCGGACGCGCTCGTAGCTCCCTGGCTCCCCAGGCCGACCCTGCCCGCAGCCGCAACAAGCTCATACACCGAAGGCATCGCTTTTCCTCCTCACTTCTTTCACGGGCGATTCCTTAGCCCACACCCTAAAAGCAGCACCCGGCGGGGCGCCAGCGTCCGCCCGCCTGTGGATAAGCCCCGCCCCGGCCGTCCGCGCACATCGCCCCACAATTGGTGCAGCCGTGACGCAAGATGACGCAGCGAGTTCACACCCCTTGACGGCAGCCACCACCTACCCGTAAAAGCCCATCTCACACCCCCACAAAAACGTGCGCCACCCCACCTAGCCGTGAGAAACTAGAGTCATGTCTCATCGCGAAAACTGCACCACCCTGCCCTCTGGCCGTCACTCCCTCACCGGCGCAGGCCTTGCCCTCGGCGCCCTCGACGGACGCTACAAGGCCGCCACCGAACCCCTGGTTGACTACCTCTCAGAAGCCGCCCTCAACCGCGACCGCATCCACGTTGAGGTTGAATGGTTCATCTACCTCTGTGACCATCAGGTCCTGCCCGGCCTCGAACCCCTCACCGACGAGCAGCGGGCCGGCCTGCGCGCCATCGTCACCGACTTCACCGAAGAATCTGCCGCTGAACTGGCAGAAATCGAAGCCGTCACCGTCCACGACGTCAAGGCTGTCGAATACTTCATCGCCCGCCGCCTCGAGCCCCTGGGCCTGGGTCATCTGAAGCCCCTGGTCCACTTCGGCTGCACCAGCGAAGACATCAACAACCTCTCCTACGCCCTAGGCATCAAGGACGCCGTCACCAACGTCTGGCTGCCCGCCGCCCGCGGCCTGGTTGAGCAGATCATGAAGCTGGCAGAAGAGGCCCGCGACGTGCCCATGCTTTCTCGCACCCACGGCCAGCCCGCCACCCCCTCTACCCTGGGCAAGGAACTAGCTGTCTTCGCCTACCGCCTGAACCGCCAGATTAAGCACGTTGAAAACGCCGAGTTCCTGGGCAAGATTAACGGTGCGACCGGCACCTACTCCGCCCACGTCGTCTCTGTGCCCACCGCCGACTGGCAGAAGATTTCTGAAGAGTTCGTGACCGGCCTGGGCCTGGACTGGAACCCCCTGACCACCCAGATTGAAAACCATGACTGGCAGGCTGAGCTCTACTCCTCCATCGCCCACTTCAACCAGGTGCTGCACAACCTCTGCACCGACGTGTGGAGCTACATCTCTATCCGCTTCTTCCGCCAGATTCCCGTTGCGGGCGCAACCGGCTCCTCCACCATGCCCCACAAGGTCAACCCCATCCGCTTCGAGAACGCCGAGGCCAACCTCGAAATCTCCAATGCCCTACTGAACACCCTGGGCTCAACCCTGGTGCAGTCCCGCTGGCAGCGCGATCTGACCGATTCATCCTCCCAGCGCAACATCAGTGTGGCCTTCGGTCACTCCGTACTGGCTATCTCAAACGTGGTCAAGGGCCTGGAGCGCCTAGACATCGCCACCGATGTCATCGCCCAAGACCTGGACGAGAACTGGGAAGTTCTGGCCGAGGCCATCCAGATGGTCATGCGCGCCGAAGCAATCGCGGGCGTCCCCGGCATGGAGGACCCCTACGAGCGCCTCAAGGAGCTGACCCGCGGCCACCGCGTCGATGCCGCCCGCCTCAAGGAATTCGTCGCTGAACTCGGTCTGAGTGCGGACGCCGAAGCCCGGCTCTCTGAGCTCACCCCGGCTACCTACATCGGCCTGGCTCCCTCTCTGCTAGAGCACGCCACCCGCTAAAGGCTGACTCGCGCAGGTCACATAAGAAAACCCCGTCATACCTGGCGGGGTTTTCTACTCCCCCGAGAGGTTTTCACTTTTAGGATAGAAGGTATGACCGAGAACTCCCGCCCCGCAGACAGCTCGCCCGAGCAAACCCCGCTAGCGGTGCGCCGCCTGCGCAAGCTCCGCACCCGCTACCCCGAAGCCACCCCCGCCGACCTAGCAGAGCGCCTAGGCGGAATCTTCGTGCGCGACTTCACCCTGGTTGGGTCAGCCCAGGCAGGGGCACAGGAGCTGACCCCCAACGTCCTCGGCAGCGTCACCCGCAACCGCCGCGTCGCCGGGCTCACCCAAGCAGCTGCCCACCTGGGCGCGGTGCAGCAGGGCATGGCCACCTACAGCCGGGCCGCCAACAAGGGCATTAACACCACCGCCCACGTGGGCAGTGCCCAGGCCGTCAAAACCTACCTGCACGGTATGGCCCTGCTACACGGTCTTCACGTTGAAAGCAGCGACGAGGCCGCAACCGCTATCTTGGGAGCCGAAGTCAACGATATTCTCACCCAGATGCAGGAGGCCCCCCGCGATGGTGGAGCCACCCAGCAGATGAACATTCTGGGAGCCGTAGCCGCCATCGGCCTGCGCAACCCTCAGACCCTGCTGCTGGTCAAGGCAGGCGAACAGCTAGTCAAGACGGGAGGCGCTGTTTTCGCTAGTCAGAAGATGCGCCGGGATTTTGCCCAGCAGATTATCGCCCAGGTAGACCAGAACCTGGGGGCAGCTCCTGACCAGCTACCTGCCAGCACCCTCACGGTCTTGAACAGCGGGCAGGACGCCGGCAGCCCAGTCGACGAGTCGGGGCAGGATAGCGGGGGCTCGGTACCCGCCGATGATGACGCTGACCTGCTAGAACTTTCTGCCGAAGAGGTCAGTGCCATTGAAGCACCTGAGCCGGTAGCGCCTTCTGCTCTGGAAGAGCCCGAGCCGGTCGAGCCCTCCCAGATTGAGGCACCCGAGCCGGTGACGGCGTCCGCCATTGAAGAACCGGCCCCGGTAGTGACCGAAACTCAGGTACGGCCCAGCACCGAAGCGGAACTGGCGGCAGCCGACGGGGCAACCGCCAAGGGTGCCCGCATAGCTGCACGCGCCTTCGTCCGCGCCCGTTCTCGTTTTAAGGGTTAAAAGAAGGGACCAGATCCCTCCCGTATACCGTGTGGACGTTAGGTACTTTGGGAGGAATCTGGTCCCTACTGTAGAGACAGGCACGTGCCCGCGAGCACTCTACCTGCTACTAGCTAGGAGTTGAAGGGCTGGGCACAGGCCGCCATGGTGCCCTCGGTGTAGCCCTTCGTAAACCAGCTGACACGCTGTTCTGACGAGCCGTGGGTCCACAGGTCGGGGTTAACCTCTTGGCCCGAAGAACGCTGAATCGCATCGTCACCGATGGCGCGGGCCGTATCGATCGCCTGCTGGATCTGGCTCTCGGTCAGCGGGTCGAGCAGGGCGTTCTCACCCTTGTCAGCATGGGAAGCCCAGACACCGGCGTAGCAGTCGGCCTGCACCTCAACCTGCACGGCGCCAGAGTCAGCACCCGGGTCCTGGTAGTTGGAGTACTTCAGGGTGCCCATGGTCTGCTGAATATGGTGGGCGAACTCATGGGCGGTCACGTACATGACCGCGAAATCGCCGTTGGAACCGCCCATGGCCTTGAGCTGGTCAAAGAAGGGAACCGACATGTACACCGTCTGGTCAGCCGGGCAGTAGAAGGGGCCGGTCTGCGAAATGTTGGCGGTACCGCAACCGGTTGACAGCTGCCCCTCGCCCAGCACCAGGTCGGGTGCCGTGTACGAGATGCCGGCCTCGGCCGGCAGCTTCTCTTCCCACACCATATCGAGGCTCACGCCGGTTGCCAGAATACGGCAGTCGTCGTAGCGGTTGGCGTCCTCATAGGTCTGGCAGTGGTCAAAGTTCCCGGCGCCGGTGACCTGGTCCTGCTGGGCCTCGGTGCCGTACATGGAGCTAGAACCCCCGGTCAGGCCACCCAGGCCGCCTGAGGCAAACAGGAAGATAGCGCCAACAATCAGCACGCCGGGAAGACCGAACTTACGGGCCACACTGCTCATCAGCATCATCATGAGCGGGTTCGTGCCGCCGCCACCGCCGGAGCGGCCGTTACCCCCAGAAGAGCCACGCTGGGAGTAGTTATTATTCAGGTTGTCGTTAAAACCCATGACAGTTCTCTATTACTTCTCAAGCTGCGCAGTCTCACCCTGCGCACCCTCGGAGGTGCCGGCGTCCTGACCACCCTCAAACCTGGGGGCGCGGTCAAGGTTCAGGGCATCGGGGAAAACAGCGGGCAGGGCGCCGAAGGTCTGCTCGACCGACTTGACCACGTTCTTGCCCAGAGCCAGGTTGGCACCGCCACCCACCACAGCACCTACACCGAAGGGCAGGGCGCGGCCCAGCAGGGCGCCGGACTGGCGGGTCAAGAAACGCTTAATGAACATATTGCGAATGGTGCGCTCAATGCTGAAGATCTTGCCGGAGTCCTTGGAGCCCATCATCATGCCCCACTTACGGGAGACACCGCCGGTCTTACCGGTGTGGGCCAGAATCGAGTTCATCAGCACGGAGCCGTCCTCACCCAGCATGATCGCCATGACCATGAGACGGGACTTTTCGGGATCATCAACGTGCACGCCGTGCAGCTCAGCCATAGCCTGCGCGTAGATAGCGGTACGTTCCAGGTAGCCGCCCACCGCCAGGGCAGACAGGCCGACGGACGCCGCAGTACCCAGACCGGGCACAAAAGCGGTTGCGCCCACGGCACCGCCACCGAGCGTCACATCGCGCAGGTAGGCCTTTTCGAGGCGCTTGGCGATCTGGTCGGGAGTCTCGTGGGGGTGCTTCTCACGCATCTTCTTGAGCATGGAAACAATCAGGGGGCGCTGAACCTTCAGCACGGTATCTACGGTGCGGGTAACCGCGGGCTTGGGCTGACCGTTAGCGTCAAAAGCGCTAGATGCGTTGAAGTTGAACATAGCTTTTAGTTTACCGGCAAATAGCTGTAAACACAGTGTGCTTGCTATTGTGTACGCCCTAGGCGTGGCGGGCTTCGGTAGCTCACGGTGGCAACTGTGGCACCGGCCGCCACATGTGTGAGCGGCACCGTAACATTTGGCGGTCAGCGCCACCCCTACGACAGGCAGCCACCTACACTGTTTGCAGTACCCCTCGCGAAAGAAGGCACCCGTGCAGGCAGTTCGTTCTCGTTTCACCGGCTCCGATAAGACCACCGGTGTGCTTCTCGTGATCGGCTCCTGTATCTCCCTGCAGATAGGCGCGGCTTTTGCGGTGCAGCTCTTCCCCCAGCTGGGTGCCTGGGGCGTGACCACCCTGCGGCTAGGGGTAGCTGCCCTGGTCATCTGCGCTCTTACCCGGCCCCGTTTCTGGGCCTGGAATCTTCCCCAGTGGATTGCCGTCGCCCTACTCGGGGCGTCTTTTGCCTTCATGAACGGGGCCTTCTATCACGCCATCGAGCTGCTGCCGCTGGGGCTGGCGGTGTCTGTAGAATTCATCGGCCCGCTCGTACTCGCAGCGGTGCTCTCCCACCGTCTCATTGACGGTCTCTGGATCGGGCTAGCCACCATCGGCATGGCCCTCATCGGAGTTGAAAAGGCCTTCGGGGCCGAGCATATCTCCACCCAGGGCCTGGTCTTTGCACTGGTCGCAGGCTTTTTCTGGGCCTGCTATATTCTGGCGAGCTCCCGCGTGGGCAGGCTCATCGACGGGGCTGGCGGCCCTGCGCCGCCTGCCCAACAATGTCTTCTCTATTCTGCTCAGCCTGGAGCCCGGCATCGCGGCTATCGGCGGCTGGCTGTTGCTCGCCCAAGACACCGGGGCTCTACGCTGGACGGCAATTCTGCTGCTGACGGTGGCGTCCATGGGCATCACCGTCACCTCACGCCCTCAGCGGGCAGCGGGCGAACCCGCTCCCGTCACCAGCACGATTGCTCAGGTAGACGCGCCCTAGCCCAGCTTCCCCAGGAGCTCCACCAGCTCGTCAGTGCCCAGGGCGGACGCCGGGTGCGGCCCGGCGCCGACCAGGCGGGTGGTGGCGTCCTGGGTGAGTGCCACGTGCGAGCCCACCAGGATGAGGTTGCCCGCGTGGCGTCCGCTCAGCATGGTGGTGTCGGCCAGGCACCAGACGTGCTCAAAGACATCGAGGAGGGTGCGGGCCTGGGCAACGAAGAAGCTCAGCCCGGCGTCATCCCCCACGTTCACAGCCAAGAGCCCGCCCGCGCTATCGCCGCTTGCCGGAGCCAGGGAATCGCGTAGGTCGGTGTAAAACTCAGCGGTGGTCAGGTGGGGCGGGGCCTCCCAGCCCGAGAAAATATCGAGGACGACCAGGTCAAGGCCACCCGGCGCGCCCAACTCCGCTTTCAGACGGGGAGCGGCCGCAGCGGCGTCCTCAATCAAAATTGTGCAGTTAGTACCCTCTGGCAGGGGTAGCTGCTCCATCACAAAACCGGGCAGCTCCCGCTCGATGTCAACAGCCAGCTGGGCAGAACCGGGGCGGGTGGCCTGAATGTAGCGCACCAGGGTCAGCGCCCCGGCCCCCAGGTGGGCGGCGGTTATCGGTTCCCCCGGCACCCCCTGAAGGTCGACCAGATTACCGATACGGCGCAGGTACTCGTAGAAGATGAAGTCGGGGTGGGCTAGATCCACGTGAGACTGCTCAGCCCCACCGATTTCAAGAATACGGCCGGTCTCAGAGAAGCCGTCGGGAGCAACAGAGGCGCTCAGGCCAGAGAAGGACAGCTGAATAGTGCGTGACATGCTCTCTAGCCTAGTGCCTGTTACCTAGTGCAGGTGCCGCAGGTCTTCATCGGCGGCCAGGGAACGCGGCTCCATCTGGAAGGTGGAGTGCTTAATAGAGACCTCAAAATGGTCGGCCACACAGCTTTGCAGGTTCTTGAGGATCTCCACCGAGTGGCCGGTGGTGAAGCATTCGTCGTCCAGCACGATGTGGGCGGTGAGCACGGGCAGGTCGGAGGAAATCTGGGTGGCGTGCAGGTCGTGCACGGCAACCACGTGGGGCTGGCCTTCGAGGTGGCGGCGTACCTCGTCGAGGTCGAGCCCGCGCGGGGTTGATTCCAGCAGCACCGAGGCGGTTTCGCGGAAGAGCTTGACGGTGCGCGGGATAATCAGCAGACCGATGAGCACAGCCACCAGGGCGTCGGCCTGGTAGAAGCCGGTACGCCAGATAATGAGGGCCGAGATAATGACTGCCACCGACCCCAGTGCGTCGTTGAGCACTTCCAGGAAGGCGGCCCGCATGTTGAAGTTGGTGCGGTCGCCGCCCACCAACACCGCAATCATCACAATGTTGCCCACCAGGCCAATGACGCCGAAAATCAGCACTTCGCGGCCGGGTATGGGGGCAGGTTCCAGCAGGCGCTGCACCGCCTCATAGAGCACAAAGAGACCAACCCCGAGCAGCACAGCGGCCTGGAACATGGCTGAGAGCACCTCGACCCGGCGGAACCCCCAGGTGTGGCGCGAGGACGCCGGCAGGCGGGCCAGACGCGCGGCGGCCAGGGCAACACTGACCCCCAGGGCATCGGTGAAAACGTGGACCGTGTCAAAGAGCAGGGCCAGAGAACCGGTCAGCCAGGCCCCAACCAGCTGGAAGGCAACCAGTGACCAGGCAATAACCACCACGATGATGAGGCGGCGCTCGTTAGCCCCGCTGCCGTGGGAATGCCCGTGGGCATGGCTGTGGGAGTGGCCGTGCGAGTGGCCCATTGCGCCCTCCTAGTAGATGCCGAACCCCTTATAGGAGCCAACCGGCTGGGTGATGTCAGAGTCAACATGATCAACCCTACCAGCGGTATCACCGCCGGTCAGTTCGGCAAGGAGCTGCTCACAGGCGTCCGCACTGCCCTGGGCGATAACCTCAACCGACCCGTCATCCATGTTTTTGGCGTAGCCCACCAGCCCCAGGGGCTTAGCGATACCGGCTACCCACCAGCGGAAGCCCACACCCTGCACGTGCCCGTAGGCGGTGGCCATAAGCTGGGCCTCGGCAGGTTCGGCGGGGGCTTTATCGGTGAAGATGTCAAAGAAACCCATGTCAGGTGCTCTTTCTCTAGTAGTCCAGCTTGGCGTTGGCCAGAACGGGCAGGGCGGAGCGGGCGCGGTCTACCTCAGAGAGGTCAAGGTCAACCACCAGAATTTCGGGGGCTTCACCCGCCTCAGCCAGGGGCACGCCGAAGGGAGAAACCGCCCGGGAATAACCCACGCCGGTTGGCTGGGTGATATCTGCCCGCGGGTCAGCGCTCGTGGGGGAAGCCTGGTCAACAGCCAGCACAAACATATTGGAATCCAGGGCGCGAGCGCTGGTCAGAATCTGCCACTGGCTCACCTTACCCTCTCCCCCGGCCCAGGACGCCGCCACCACCGTCGCCTTCGCCCCGGCGCGGGAGTAGTCGGCAAAGAGCTTAGGGAAGCGCACGTCGTAGCAGGTAGCCAGACCAATTTTGGTGCCGTCCACGGTGACGGTCACCAGCTGCTCACCGGCCTTAACCCCCTCAGATTCTTTAAACCCAAAGGCGTCGTAGAGGTGCATCTTGGTGTAGACAGTCTCTACCCCGTTCTGGTCGAAGCAGTAGAGGTTGTTGTAGACCCGCAGGTTCCATTCGTCAGCTAGCTGCACCGGGGCGAAGCCGCCCACCACCACGGTCACGTAGTTCTCGCGCGCGATGTTAGCGAGGGCGGTGCGGAAGGTCAGCTCGTGCTGGGCCGCATCGTCATACAGCCGCCCGCCGAAGCTGAGCATGGCCGCCTCGGGGAAGACCACCAGGCGGGCACCGCGCTCCGCCGCGAGCGCCGTGTATTCACGAATCGTCTCGATGTTGCGGGCAACGTCTTTGGTACTGAGCATCTGGGCGAGAGCTATCTTCATACCTTCAACTCTAGAGGGCGCAGCTGGCGGTGACCAGGTTAACGCGCTTAGAGCCCGGCCGCCTGCTTGAAGGCCGCCACCATGTCGGCGGTGCTGGTTGCGGAGTCGACGTTCTCAAGTTTGGTGCCCTCCACCACGAAGCTCGGGGTGCCCTTCACACCTGCGGCGACGCCGTCCTGATACTCCTGCTCAATGAGGGCAAGGGCCTGTTCGCTTGGCAGGTCAGACTCGAAGCGGGCACGGTCCAGGCCCAGCGCCTCGGCGTAGTCACCCATGAGGGTGGCGAACTGGGCGGTATCGGTGATTTCCTTCCAGTCAGCCTGGTGGGTGTAGAGGTGGTCAGCCATCGCCACATAGGCGCCCTGGGCCTCAGCAGCCTGCACAGCCTGGGCAGCGGGAACCGCGTTGGCGTGCATCGGCAGCGGGAAGTGGCGCACCGTCACGTTCATGGTGCCCTCTAACTCGGCAGCGGCCTCACGGTACTTGGGGTCAGCCTTAGCGCAATAGGGGCACTGCAAATCGGTGTAGAGGGTCACCGTGGGGGCGCCGTCGGTCACCGCATTGAGCTGGTAACCATCATCGGTGCGGACGCCCGCCGCAGCTTCCCCGCTTGCGGCGGCAGAAGCGCTACCGGCAGTCTCGCTAGAACCACCACAGGCCACCAGACCTACAACCGGAAGAAGGCTCACCAGGGCACGACGGGTTAGCTTCACAGACATAAGACTCTCCTCAAAAAATACTGCTTCTCCCAGCCTAACCACCCACCCGCGCGCACCGCGGGCACACACTGTCAGCAAGCGTCCGTACCTCATGAGATACCACACAAACACACGCCGCTCCGCCCCTAAAGCCCACACAAAGGAATAAACTCAGAAGTAAACATACGGTAGCCCCACAGCCACCGTAACCCACAAAAACACAGCCACAAGGATGTAGACCCAGATGACCAACGGCATGTACATTTCCGCGATGAACCAGGGCTCAGGCAAGTCCCTCATCGCCATCGGCCTAATCGACTCCCTGCTCAAAGAAACCGACCGCGTCGGCTTCTTCCGCCCCGTCTTCAGCGGCGAAATCGAGTCACAAGACCCCCTCATCCGTCTGCTCCGCACCAAGTACAACCTCAGCGACGCCCAGGCCCGCGGCGGTGTCTCCCTCGAACGCTGCCGCGAACTGCTGGCCTCCGGCGACCACGAAGAGATGTCCTCCATCGCCGTCTCCGTCTACTCCGACATGGCCAAGCACTGCGACGCCATCATCGTCGACGGCACCGACCTACTCTCCCACAACGCAGCAACCGTAGAATTCGACCTCAACGCCCAGTTCGCCAAGGACCTCGGCACCCCCGTCATTGCCGTCGTCGGCGCCCAGGAATCCACCGTCTCAGATGTGGTCAACGCCGTTGACGTCGCCCGCACCGAACTCCACGGCGCCAAGGTAGACGTCCTGGCCGTCATGGTCAACCGTGCCCGCCCCGAACTGCGCGAAGAAATCCTCAAGAACGTCAAGCGCGGCCCCTCAAACCGCCCCGTCTACGTCCTACCCGAACTCCCCGAAATCTCACTCCCCACCGTCGCCGAAGTCGTCTACAACCTCGGCCTCAACCACGACGGTATGAGCCAGGACTTCCTGGACCGCGACATCCACGACATCAAGATCGCGGCCATGACCGTCTCCAACTTCCTCTCCCAGTTCACCGACGGCGACTTCGTCATCGTCCCCGGCGACCGCTCCGACATCATGGTCGCAACCCTCGCGTCCGCGCTCTCCCCCAGCTTCCCCGCCCCCTCCGGTATGCTACTGACCGGCGGCCTCGCAGCAGAACTCAAGGGCGACACCGCCATCGGCCAGCTGGTCGAAAAGGCCCCCTTCCCCGTCTTCTCCACCCAGCTCGACACCTTCAAAGCCGGCCGCGCCGTCTCCATGGTGCGCGGCCAGCTCGCCCTCGGCCAGCCCCGCAAAATCGCAACCGCCCTCGGCGAATGGTTCCGCAACGTCGACGAAAAGGAACTCTTCGAGCGCCTCGAACTCGAACGCCCCGCAACCATGACCCCCCTGCGCTTCCTGCACAACCTCATCGAAAAGGCCCGCAGCGACCGCCGCTCCATCGTCCTCCCCGAAGGCTACGACCCCCGCATCCTGCGCGCCGCCTCCATCATCGTCCGCCGCGACTTCTGCGACCTCACCCTCATCGGCAACCCCGAAAAAATCGCAGAAATCTGCCAGCGCGAATCCATCGACCTGCCCATCGCAGAAGACGGCAAGCGCGGCGTCACCATCATCGACCTCGACAACAACGAATACACCGACGACTTCGCCGCCACCTACGCCGAACTGCGCGCCCACAAGGGCATGACCCTCGAAGGCGCCCAGAACCGCATGATGGACCCCTCCTACTTCGGCACCATGCTCGTACACAAGGGCATCGTCGACGGCATGGTCTCCGGCGCCGTAAACACCACCGCCAACACCATCCGCCCCTCCCTCGAATTCATCAAAACCCGCGAAGGCGTCAAGGTCGTCTCATCCGTCTTCCTCATGCTCATGGAAGACCGCGTACTCGTCTTCGGCGACTGCGCAGTGAACCCCAACCCCAACTCCGAGCAGCTCGCCGACATCGCCAAGGCCTCAGCAGAGACCGCCCGCCAATTCGGCGTCGACCCCAAGGTCGCCATGCTCTCCTACTCCACCGGCACCTCCGGCTCCGGCGCCGACGTCGACATCGTCATCGAAGCCACCGAAAAACTGCGCGAATCCAACCCCGACTTCGCCTTCGAAGGCCCCATCCAGTTCGACGCAGCCTCCAACATGTCCATCGCCTCCTCCAAGCTCCCCGGCTCAGAGGTCGCAGGCCAGGCAACCGTGTTCATCTTCCCCGACCTGAACACCGGCAACAACACCTACAAGGCTGTGCAGCAGACCTCCGGCGCTGTAGCCGTCGGCCCCGTCCTGCAGGGCCTCCGCAAGCCCGTCAACGACCTCTCCCGCGGCGCTACCGTCGATGACATCATCAACACCGTAGCCATCACCGCGATCCAGGCACAGACCCTGTAATAGGACGCGGACGCGCGGGGTTGTTGGCGGAACCGGTTACGTCCCCGGAAGCCGCTTGGCGCGGGGCTGGCGTGAATTACGACGAGCGCCCTGCGCGAGGAGTAAGAGGGTCGAGCGGCGGAGGGGACGTACCCGGTTCCGCGATTTCCAGGGGCACACGGACGCCCTTGGAGCCGACTGGCTGGGGCTCGCTCGATTCATGCCAGACCCAGCCAGTCGCCTTTCGGGGAGTCCGCCTGCGCCCTCATTCCATCGAACTTAAGTAAGCAACTAAAGGAAAACACTTTCATGCTCGTACTCGTTATTAACTGCGGTTCCTCATCTGTGAAGTACCAGGTGCGTGACACCACCGCTACCGGCGAAGAGAACCAGGTCATCGCCAAGGGTCTGGTCGAAAACGTCGGATCAGCCGACGTTCCCAACCACACCGTAGCCCTCGACATCATGGCTAAGGCCCTGGTTGAGCCCCTGCACGGCAAGAACATCGACGCCATCGGCCACCGCGTTGTTCAGGGCGGCGACGTCTTCTCAGCACCCGTCGTCATCACCGAAGATGTCATCACCAAGATTGATGAACTCTCACCCCTCGCACCCCTGCACAACCCCGCCCACGTCCTCGGCATCCGTGCAGCGCAGGAAACCTACCCCGGCGTCCCCATGGTCGCGGTCTTCGACAATGCCTTCCACTCCACCATGCCCGAGCACGTCTACCGCTACGCCGTCCCCGAAGAACTCGTCGAAAAGTACGGCGTACGCCGTTACGGCGCCCACGGCACCAGCCACGACTACGTCACCGGCGTTGCCGCCGAATTCCTCGGCATTGACCGCTCAGAATTCAACGGCATCATCGCTCACCTGGGTAATGGCGCCTCCATCACCGCCGTCCAGGGCGGCAAGTGCCTCGATACCTCCATGGGCTACACCCCCCTGGCTGGTCTGGTCATGGGCACCCGCTCCGGCGACATCGACCCCTCAGTACTCACCAACGTCATGCAGCGCGGCAACATCTCCCCCGAGAAGATGGACCACATCCTCAACAAGGAATCAGGTCTGCTCGCCATCGCTGGCAACAACGACATGCGCGCCGTGGTTGAGGCTATGGAAGCTGGGGACGAACGCGCCAAGCTGGCCCTGGACATGACCTCCTACCGCCTGGCTAAGTACATTGGCGCCTACCATGTGGCTGTTGGTGGCGCTAAGGCCCTGGTCTTCACCGCAGGTATTGGTGAGAACTCCCACCAGTTCCGCAAGCTGGCTGTTGAGCGCCTGGGCGCCCTGGGCATCAAGCTGGACGCCGAAGCCAACAAGGTACGTAGCGACGAGCCCCGCATCATCTCCACCGAGGACTCAGCTATCCCCGTACTGGTCGTTCCCACCAACGAGGAAAAGGCTATCGCTGAGGCTACCGAGGCCCTGGTCGCCTAAGTTTTAGGGCCTCACCGCTGATAGGGCGGGGTTTCTTTCGAACTACGGTTCTTTACTGTGTTTCGAAGGAAACCCCGCTTTTCGTTTCTGGCCAGGTAGCAAGACCCACCGGGCTAAGTCTCACGTAAGTTTCCCGTTGAAAATGCTTCAACTACTATTTTTCCCTTAGGTGACGTGCCTTACAATTTTAGCTACAGAGCTTTTACCCAACTCTAAGTTGAAGACAAAGAAGGTTTCACGAAAAGTTCTTCGCATGAGCTCCGCAGAAAAGAGGCAGACCTTGCTAACAGCAGAAGAAAAAACAAACCTGCTCAGCCGTTGGCTCAAAGCTAACCCCCAACAACCCACCAAAGAAGAGATCTACATTCTCCTTGAAGAAAAATACGGTGCCTACCAACTCCCCCTTGCCTATATGGAACCAGACGGCTACCACCGTGACGAAGAAATACGAGCAGACACAGTAGATTCCCTATACACCATCACTCACCCCATCACGCTCAACACAATATCCTGACCCCTAGATACTTACGAAACAGATAAAATATTCGACGGAGGATATACCGAAACCGCAGAAGAAAGAGCTGAAATTGCAGAATGGAAAATGCAGTTACTCTTCGATCAATGCAACTCAAATATTCCTCTTGAATACCGCATTATCTCAACTCAACACAGTTTGGGACACAGAGTCTCGCTCATCCTCATAGCAGAAAATGGGCGTACCACTGATTATAAAATGTACGGCTCCCGTGGTATGGGCAATAGCCTAGATCGCTACCTTAGAGGCTGGATAGGCTTCCCAACCAAACGCCCACAAGACCCCGAAGAAGGCCCCTACATGAGACCCGGTGACATTACTGATGTGGGCTTCCTCCAATACCTGGAAGTCGCAGCTGAACAAGGGTTTGTATAGAGCTGATGCCCTGGTTATGCTTAAGCCTTATAAGCTCTAGAGCGCAGCAAAGGGCTGCAACCCAATGCACCGGGTTGCAGCCCTTTACTTTCTACTCTTTCAATCACGCGCTTACCGATAAACAGCAGAACGGTGCCCAACTTCCAAGGCCAAAAGGACCAAGGCACCCTGATCAATATCCAAAATCACTCGGTAGGAGCCTGCTCGATAGCGCCACAGCCCCGAATAGTTGCCGGTCAGGGCCTGACAGTCCCTCTGCGGGTGCTCAAAACCCTCTAGTTTTTCCAGTTCTTCTAAAATACGCTGGGCAACTGGCTTATCCAGCTTTTTCAGCTGTTTGAGAGCTCGAGGAGTTAGCTCTAGCCTCCAGGTGTTACTCACAGACCGAGCTCCGCGCGAGCTTCATCCAGGCTATATGTTTTCTGTTTACCTGCACGCACTGATTCAGCATCGGCCTTCAAGGTAAAGGCATGTTCTAATTCAGCCAGGTGTTCTTCTAACAAGGTGTTGATGTAGAAGGAAACAGGGCGATTAGTTTTGTGCGAGAGCGCTTCAAGGCGTTGGCGCACATCGTGAGAGGGGCGAAAGGTGAGCCCTTTCCGAGCCGTTGTTTCTACTGTCATGCTTCAATCGTATTACACGTCATACACAGATTTTAAGGGGGCACCCTAAAAGAAGACCCTGCACTTCGTTGCTAGCTAGACAGCAAGACCCACAGGCTAGAGTTACACCATTACGAAGAAGCAGCCGAACAATCTATTCAGTATTTTTAGATAGGTTCTTGCCTGGGCCCTAAACAAGGTATTAAAGTCAGAAGCACAAGAACTCACTCTTGATCCCCAAGTCTCAGCCAAAGACGGCTGACCAAGCACTCAAGGAGAACCAAGTGAAAGCTAAATTTTTCGGTAAGATTTCTGTTTTATTTTTTACAGTTACTTTTCTAGTGCCGCATACCGCACACGCTACTCCAATCTCCTCACAAGTAGAGCATTCTGAAAATATAAGTACCACAAACAGCTATTATAGTGAAATTCTAAGCGAATCAGCTTATATCATTTCACCACAAGAACTAGAGGAAATGGGGTACAGTGAAGAGATTATTCACCAACAAAAGGAAGCTTTAAAAGCCCTCCCCGTTTTTGTTAAAAATCAAAATGATGAAACAACAGAAACACAGCAGATCATTACCCATAGATATCGCGCACAAAGCGTACATGAAAACTCCAGAATCGCATACTGAACAAAACTCAATCATCACTGAGAAATACCTACCAGATTAGAAATACCTCTGGTGAAACTTTTCATTTTAGACAAAAAGGGGTCTTCGATGTAAACGTTCGCTCTGCCAAAACAGTCTCCCCCGGCTTTGGCAAGGGACGGGTTATGTATCATTCACTAGAGTCAGGCTTACCTACAGCAAAAAGTCTGGACAGTGTGGCGCGAGAATACAAACCAGGAGTTTGAGATGCCATACAGGACACACTATTCAAGCAGGGTATATCCAAGTATAGAGAAAATTAAAAGGTACTCCCTTGCCCAATAAGAAGAACTGATTCGGATAAAACATCATTAAATAATGCTAAATGGAACGATTTTAAAATGAAGAAAATAGGAACTCTGGTAATTCTAGGGGCTTTAACCCTAAGCGGCTGCGGAACGGGAACTATCAAAGAAGAATCTCCAGACACAAAATCCCAAGCCACTGCGCCACCCCTGCGCCAATATAAACCGGTAGCTGATGAGAGTAAGGCCCTATCAAACCTCAGCAAAGAACAGTTCGATAGCTACTACGACATCATCTGCCACACATCATCTTTTAGGGATTTTTCAGAGATAGAAAAATCCCTCACAGAATCACCAGAAGAAAAGGAAATGAATTACGCCTATATTAACGATGCACCAGATGTAGTTCGACAGATAAGCGATAGAAATAAAAATCAAGTCTCCTCAGATACAGCATTAGAAAAGCCTCAGCCACCCCGCTGCCAGGAGCAATCAGAACCTCAGAATTAAGGGCTAGTGTTACCTATACAAAAATTTATTTGGCAAAGGAGACGTGTGCCACTGAACATTTTCTAGTGGCACAGGTTCTACTACTTTTCGTTGGGCTGCGAGCGGATAAATCTGTATGCAATAGCAAAAGCAAGGAGAAACAAAATTCCGCTGTTGATAATTTCTAATCGTGTTATCTCAAACATTTACGACCCGCAGGTGTCAACTATTCCATTTTTATCTACACGGATACCTTGATATCCAAACGTCGTAGATACAATAAACGCTAACGCCACAACTTTTGATATTGAGATGGCTCTCATTTGATGCTCCCGGAGTGCTTGGTCAGCCGTCTCTGGCTGAGACTTCGGTATCAGGAGATATCCTCATGATTCGCTCTCTACCGCCGATCCAAATCGCGTACAAGAGGTTATTTAAAACATTATATGAATTTTTAGTCCCCCCTCACAGAGCACAGCTCAACACCGGCAGATCTCGTCAGCAACAGGCAGAAACCTGCACCCTCAGGATCCATCCCACCCACGTAGCCAAGTAACGGCCCTCAACCAGCTCGCCCAGAACACAGCGCTCACCAACTTTCTTGCTACTGTGGAACCAAAACACACCGCCTAACCAGCAGGAAATCGCATGAGTGAGAACAACCCCGGCACCACCCCGCCCTACCCGCAGCAGCCCGGCCCACAGGCGTCCGCGCACATCAACGAGCAGGGCCTCGCCCAGCCCCTACCCAACGACCTCAGCGGCGGCTGGCTGCCCGAAGACATACGCCAGCGGCCCCTCTCGCCCCTGCCCGCACCCAAGCTCTTCGGCTTCCAATCCCTGCTGCCCTTCAAGTTCCTCAATGCGCTGCGCCACCCCGCAGAACTGCCCCTGGTCGTCATGGCCTACGCGCTCACCATCATGCTCTACGTGGGCGGCGGTATCTACCTCATCTACTCACTCTTCAGCAGCGTGCTAGGAGACGACTTCGTCAACTACCAAATCAGCAACCTGGTCGGCCAACTCATCGCCATCGCTATCTACCTGCCCCTGGGCATCTTCTTCGTACGCGGTGCCATGTACGGCCAGCTACGCCTCAGCGGGGTGCGCATTACCCCCACCCAGTTCCCCGAGGCCTACCAGATGGTTGTTGAAGCCGCCCACGCCGCCGGCCTGCGCCGCGTACCCGACGCCTACGTCGTACTCGGCAACGGCCAAATCAACGCCTTCGCCTCGGGCCACGGGCACCGCCGCTTCATCGCCATCTACTCCGACCTCTTCGAAATCGGTGGCGCAGCCCGCAACCCCGAAGCCCTACGCTTCATCATCGGGCACGAGGTGGGGCATATCGCTGCCGGTCACGTCAGCTACTTCCGCCTGATTTTCACCAGCTTCTTCATGCAGATTCCGATCCTCGGCAACCTGCTCTCCCGCACCCAGGAATACACCGCCGACAACTTCGGCTACCGCTACGCCCCCGACGGCGCCGAAACCACCACCACCGTACTCGCCGCCGGTAAGTACCTGATGAACGACGTGAACTTCCACGAACTGGCCAACCGGGCCGTCTACGAGCGCGGCTTCTTCACCTGGTTCGCAAACATCGGGTCCACCCACCCGCCGGTCACCTGGCGTGCCCATGCCCTGCGCGACCGCACCGAACCCGGCCGCCTCGTCTGGCGACCCAAGAACAACCCGCCCTACCCGCTGTCCATGATTCCGGCGGCAGAGCCTGCCGAAGCCTGGGCCGACCCCCTACAGGCCACCGACCACCTGGCCACCTACCCCGAGCGGGCCGATAACCAGCACTGGGGTTCAGTCAACACCACCTACCGCCGCCCCGCCCAGTACCGCGACCGCACCGTGGGCGATATGCTCTACACCGGCTGGGTCCCCCCGCAGTACCGCCAGCGCACTCCCTGGAACAGCTTCGGAGCCCTCTCACCGCAGGAGCCCCAGCAAGCGCCTGGCCAGTCACCTGAGCAGCAGGGTCAGGACGCCGGTAGCGGCCCAGGTGCTACGCCTCGGGAAGGCGAGCGCCCGGCGTCCGCTCCGAGCAACCCGCCCACTGACCAGGGCTAACCCTCGACACGAAAACCCCCACCCCAACCTATTGCCCACATCACAGGCATGGGTTAGGGTGGGGTTTATTAGCCCTCAACGAAGAAGGTGAGCCCCGTGGGTTTTCTCTACGCTATCGCAGGTATTGTTGCCCTGGTTCTGGCCGCGCGCGGCGGCGCTAAATGGTACGAGGCTGAAAAAGGCAAAGAGTAGAATGGGCTAAATGGCCCTACCCCAGAAATTGCGCTCCTGGCGCCCCGACCCGCTGATTACCCTAATTCTGCTCGCCGTTGCCCTGGCGATCATCTTCCCAGCTCGCGGAGACTTCGCCGAAGGGTTCAGCGTCGCCACCAAAATCGCTATCGGCCTGCTCTTCTTCCTCTACGGTGCCCGGCTCTCACCCCAAGAAGCCCTGCAGGGCCTGAAAAACTGGCGGCTTCACAGCACCATTCTGGGCTTCACCTACCTGGTCTTTCCCCTCATTGGCCTGGCCCTCTACCCCGTGCAGGGCATTATCGGCCGGGAGCTCTACCTGGGCCTGCTCTTTATGACCCTGGTGCCATCCACTGTGCAGTCCTCAGTGGCTTTCACCTCTATCGCCAAGGGCAATGTGGCAGGGGCAATTGTTAGCGCGAGTGCCTCGAATATCGTGGGCGTGATAGCCACTCCCCTGCTGGTCATGCTGCTGATGCAGAGCGATCAGCTCACCATCTCAGGCTCCGTTTTTGGTGATATCGCGCTCCAGCTGCTCTTACCCTTTGTGATGGGCCAGCTCCTGCGCCGCTGGGTGGGCGACATAGCTAAGAACAAGCTCACCAAGCACGTTGACCGTCTCTCCATTGCCATGGTGGTCTACGCGGCTTTTTCGGACGGCATTGTGCAGGGTATCTGGACCCGCATTAGCCCCTGGCAGATTCTGCTCCTGGTTCTTCTGTCTATTGCCCTGGTTGAGTTCCTGCTCTGGCTCAGCGGGGTTGTGGCCAAGAGGCTGGGCTTTAGCTACGGCGACCGGGTCGCAGTGCAGTTCTGTGGCTCGAAGAAGTCCCTAGCAACCGGCCTACCCATGGCAGCGGTAATTTTCGGGGGCGGAGCCGTGGGTGCCCTCATTCTGCCGCTCATGATTTTCCACCAGGTTCAGCTCATGATTTGCGCTGCCAAGGCCGCCCGCTGGGGCAGGCAGGTTCAAGCTTCATAGCGAAAATCATGGTGACTATCATGGTGAAAATGGCCATCATGGTTAGCAATGACGGCCGATTTTCACATTGAGGACGCCGGGTTCAGCTCCCGCAGAATATCAATGAGCAGGCGGGCAGCGGCGTCCTGCTCCGAACTTGCCCGAAGCACCGCAAAAACCCGGCGGCGGCCCAGCGGCTCACTCACCCACAGGTTTCCGGTGCGGGTTCCCTGCCGCCAGGGCTCAGCCCCGCTAGGAGCCGGGGCCTCTGACCGATAGAGGCCATCAAGCACCAGATGGGGCAGCAGGGCTACCGCATAGCCACCGTAGGCCGAGTGCAGCTGCCAGCTCAGGTCGGTTGAGATGAACCGCGGGCGGGGTGCAATTTGGGCATCGGCTAGATAGGCGTCCGACCAGGCCCTGAGCTCCGTTCCCGGAGGTTCCATACACCAGGGGGCGCTCTCAGCCCAGGCAAGAGAATCGAGCGGTTGCGGTGGCACCATAGCCGCCGGAGCCACCAGCACGATGGGGTCTTCCCAGAGCTCCCGCCGCACCAGAGTGACGGGGAGCTGCACCGGGCGTCCTTCGTATTCTTCGGCGATGACCAGGTCAAACTGGTGGCGGGTCAGCTCGGTAATAGACCGCTGGGGCTCCAACTGGGTGAGCTCCAGACTCAGGTGAGGGGCGCGCTCTTCAAGCAGTTCGAAGACCCGCGGCACCATATAGCGGGCTGCCGAATTGAAGGACGCCACCTTGAGGGTTCGCGGGGCCAGGCTGGTTTCGCTGGCCATGGCGTTGTGGGCGAGCTCCATGAGCGAGAGAATCTGTCCGGCATAGTCGGCAAGTTCCAGGCCGCGCGGGGTGAGCACCACGCCGCGGCCGGACTTCTCGTAGAGCCGATGCCCTACCTCATCCTGGAGTTTGGCCAGGTGGTTTGAGACGGTTGAGGGGTCGTAGCCCAGCACATCGGCGGCAGCGGCCAGGGAGCCCTGCTGGGCTAGCTCGTAGAAGATTTCAAGGCGGCGGGAGTCGTACACACTCACTCCAATTCATTGATAAATCCCATGAATACTGTTTGAACTCATGGAATTGAACCGGGTTTACCCCTAGTTTACAGTGGAGTCCATGACTCTCACCCAGGCCCTCATGGGTTTCGCCGGCATCGCTTTCCTCATCACGATTATCCCGGCCACAGACACCGCCCTGGTGTTGCGCTCCCTGGTCGCGGGCGGACGACGAAGCGCCTACGCCTGTGTCTTTGGCATCACCGCGGGCCTGCTCATTTGGGGCGTCACCGCAGCAACCGGCCTAGCCGTGCTCATGGCCGCCGCTCCCCTGGTCTTTGACCTCATCACCGTGGCTGGCGGCCTCTACCTGATCTATCTGGGTATCAAATTCCTGCTCAACCTCAGGCGCTGGGGGCAGGTGACCGCCCTCAAAACCGACCAAGCCGCCCTGGCCTCGCTGCCTGCACCCGCGGCGTCCTTACCCGGAGTTAGCGGAGCGGACGCCCCCGCTGGCGAACACAGGGTGGGTAAGGATTTTCTCGCGGGCTTCATCGCCAACATTCTCAACCCCAAAATCGCGGTCTTCTACATCGCCAGCGTGCCGCCCTTTATGGTCGCCAGCGTGCAACCCTTCATCATGGGAAGCCTGCTAGCCCTCATCCACGGCGGCATTAACGTGCTCTGGTTTACCCTCATTATTTCGCTGGCCTCACTGGCCATGAAATGGCTACTGCACCCGCGCGCCACCCTCGCCATCGACGGCATCGCGGGGTCAGTGCTCCTGGTCTTTGGCGTGCTGATTCTGGTGGAGGCGGCGCATAAGCTGCTCTAGAGCGCCCTGGGCTGTGTGCATAACCGGAAAGGACCATCTAAATCAGAAAAACCCACCTGGTTCGTGGGTTTTTCTGATTTAGATGGTACCTACCCAGGGGTGGGTGGAACCTGCCTATAGCCCCAGCGCCTCCACCGCCCGGATCAGAGAGATATGGGCTAGGGCCTGGGGGAAGTTGCCGGTGAGGCGCTGCTGCTCAAAGTCGTACTCGGAGCTCATCAGCCCCAGGTCGCTGGCGCAGTCCAGGACGGTGTCGATGAGGGCGCGTCCGTCCGCCTCCCGTCCGGAGCGGATGTACTGCTCTGCCAGCCAGAGGGAGGAAATGAAGTGGGGGTTGTCCTGCCCCTCAAAGCCGTCTTGAGAGTCGGAGTTGTCGTAGCGGTAAATCATGCCCGAGGAGTGGCGGATGGTCGCTTCGATACGTTCAACGGTTGCTAGCATGCGGGGGTCGTCCCAGTCTACGAGCCCGATTTGGGGTAGTTGCAGCAGGGAGGCGTCCACGGCGGTGCCGCCGTAGGTTGAGACGAAGCAGCCCAAGTCGGCGTTGAAGCCGCGGCTCAGGATTTCATCGGCAACAGCGTCGCGGCAGTGTTCCCAGGTGGCGGCGTCCCCGTCGAGCCCGAAGTCGCGCACGGCGGAAACACCGGCGTCAAAGGCTGCCCAGAGCATGGCCTGGGAGTGGGTGTAGACGGCAGGTTCCCCGAAAGTCTCCCACATGGAGCGGTCAGTGTCGCCAATGCGTTCGGTGGCGGCGTTGAGCAGGGCCTTCTGGATAGGCCAGGAGAGATGGTCTTCTGCTACGCCCGCTTCGCGCAGGTTGGCGAAGGTGACGAGCACCTGGCCCAGGGCGTCCCCCTGGAACTGGTCGCCCGAGCCGTTGCCGCTTCTCACCGGCTGAGACCCCTCGTAGCCGGGCAGGGCGAGGCGGCGCTCGATGTCGTCCTTTTCGCCGGCCAGGCCGTAGACCGCGTGGATGCGGCGCGGGTTGTTAGCTAGGGCTCGCAGGATCCAGTTACGCAGCTGGGCAGTCTCACGCTCGTGGCCGTGGGTGAGGGTTACGTCCATGGCCATGGCGACATCGCGCAGCCAGGTGAAACGGAAGTCGTAGTTGCGCTTGCCCCCGATAACTTCGGGCAGGGAGGTGGTCACAGAGGCGACCAGGGCACCGGTTTCACGGGAAATCAGGGCGCGCAGGACCAGCAGGGACCGCAGGCGGGCTTCCCGGTAGCGAGCGTTGGCCTCTTCGCGGTGGCCCTCGGCGGTGGGGGCAACCACCTGGCTCGCAGCCGTTTGGGCCAGCTCATGGTAGGTGGCT
This sequence comes from Rothia sp. 11254D007BW, assembly GCF_053548195.1. Taxonomy (NCBI): domain Bacteria; kingdom Bacillati; phylum Actinomycetota; class Actinomycetes; order Micrococcales; family Micrococcaceae; genus Rothia; species Rothia sp. 11254D007BW. Next base: position 1,960,708 of record NZ_JBPWPK010000001.1, on the reverse strand, counting down.
TCATCGACTTCGGGGGCGGCGGTGTTGGAGCCAGTTTCCAGCAGAATTGATGAGGTCTTAGCTTCTTCTAGCTCTTCAACCTCGCGCACCGCCGAAATAGTAGCGGGCGCCTGCTCTGTCTGCTCAGATGCGCGGACGCCGGTGGGCACCTGCCCGCCCTCGGGCAGGTGGGCGGGGGTGGCGTCCTCATCTTCAGCCTCTGGCAGGGAGTCTGCGGGGCTGTAGAGGTCGGACCACTCCTGCCACTGCTCCTGGGTGTAGGTCAAGGCCGTGGGGTAGTCCACCGGGGCAGGCGGATTGTGGTTAGACGCAAAGTAAGACAGGGTGAAGGTATAGCTCTGACCAGCAGAAACAGTGAAGGTTTCGGCCTTAGATTCGGGGTCGCCCTCAGGCAGGGAATCACCCCGGAAGACCAGGGCATGAGGGCCAGCCATACCCACCAGCATGTCGGCGGACGGGTCGGGGGCGCCAGCGGCGTCCACCCCCTCATAGCGGGTAACCCAGGGAATCGTCTTGCCGTAATCAAAGCGCAGGGCAAGCTCGTGATACATAGTGACCTCACCGGTCAATCCCTCCACGTTGCGCACAATCGTAGTACCGCCCGAAAGCGGCATAAACTCGGTGACGCGCACCGACGCGTCCCCCACAAACCAGACAGTCTGCAGAATAAAGGTGTTCTCGCGGTAGGAGCGCTCCGTGCGAATCTCTTCCACCGGGGCGGGGTTGACCGATTCGAGGGGGGCCAGCAACCAGCGTCCGTGCTCCCGCTCCCCCAGAAGGGCGGCAAAGACCGCACGGGAGTCAAAGCGCGGGGCGCAGAACCAGTCAATGGAACCGGTGCGGGAAACCAGTGCGCCGGTGTTCATGTCTGAGAGCAGGGCGTAATCCTCGATGAAAGAAGCCATACCACCAGTCTAACAGGGCGCTTAGTATCGGCCGGTGGCGCTGAAGGTAGTCAAAAGTTTCATAAGTGCGTTCTTTGCCCGCACCTATGAAAATTTCGATGACATTCGGGGCTTTACCCTCTTGTGGCCATACCCCTAGGGGGTATATGTTAAAGACATGAGCGAAGAACACTGCGCAACCCACCAGGCAGAACACCACCACGGCTACACCGCCGACAAGGACGCCTACCTCAAGCGCCTGCGCCGCATCGAGGGGCAGGTGCGCGGCATCCAGCGCATGGTCGACGAGGACGTCTACTGCATTGACATCCTCACCCAGGTCTCTGCCATCAACAAGGCCCTGCACAGTGTCTCCATCCAGCTCCTAGAAGACCACGTGCGGCACTGCGTCGTCGACGCCGCCACCCAGGCAAAAGCCACCGGCGACACCGCCCCCCTCGACGACAAAATCAGCGAAGCAATGGCAGCCATCACCCGCCTCATCAAGAGCTAGAATCCAGACCCCGGCAGGGAGTCAACCGGCTCCCGCCGACCCAAGTACGGGCGTCCGCGCCCCACACCCACAAGGAGAAAACCCATGTCAGCAACCATCGTCAAAGCAACCGGCCTCACCTGCAACCACTGCGCCATGAGCGTGCGCGAAGAAATCGAAGAAATTGAGAACGTCACCGGCGTAGAGGTCGACGTGGTCAATGGCGGCGAATCCACCGTCACCATCAACCACACCGGCGACCTGGACGCCACCGCCGTCTCAGCCGCCATCGAAGAAGCCGGCTTCACCCCCGTCGGCTAATCTTCTAGCGCGCTCTGCCGGCTCATTTTTCTAGGGCTTTGGAGGGCGGCTTTGCCCAGGGGCAAGCACCTCTCCCTATGGGGTGCGGACGCGCGTCTCTGCCAACTAACCTTCTCGCGGGCTCGCAAGCTCGCGCGCGATTCATGCCAGACCCAGCCAGTTGGCTGCCGACGCGCGTCCGCCCCCCAAACACCCTATAAGCACCGAACACAACAAACACATCAAGTGAAAGAAGGCATCATGCCAACCCAATCCACCGCTGAGGTTTTCACCGGTGACACCCGCATCGTGAATCTAAATGTGGGGGGTATGACCTGCGCGTCCTGCGTGGGGCGGGTGGAGCGCAAGCTCAAGAAAATTGGGGTGGACCCCTCGGTTAACCTTCCGCTGGAAACCGCCCGTGTGGTTGCGCCTGCTTCGGTCACTGATCAGCAGCTGATTGAGACGATTGAGAAGGCCGGGTACACGGCGAGTTTGAAGCAGGACGCCGTGGAGCAGGCAGACGAGGCCGGGCAGGATTCGCTCGCCCCGCGACTGTGGGTAGCGGCACTCTTCACCCTGCCGGTCTTTCTAATTTCTATGTTTGCGACCTTCCAGTTCCCTCATTGGGGCTGGGTGGTCGCAGCCCTGACCCTGCCGGTGGCCACCTGGGCGGCTATGCCCTTCCACCGCCCGGCCTGGATTAACCTGCGGCACGGCTCTTTCACCATGGACACCCTCATTTCTCTGGGTGTGGTTGCCTCCTACGCTTTTTCGCTCTGGCAGCTGGCCATGGATCCGGCTATGACCGCCCATGCCGGGCACGGGGCGTCCGCAGGCGGGCACGGCATGGACCACATGCTCTACTTCGATGCCGCCGCCATGATTACCCTCTTCCTACTGGCTGGGCGCGCCATTGAGCACCGCACCGCCCGGCGCTCGTCGCAGGCCCTGCGGGCTCTGCTGAACCTGGGGGCTAAGTCTGCCACGGTTCTGCAGGGTGGGCGGGAAGTGCAGATTCCCGTCAAGGATCTGCTCCCCGGCGACCTGTTCTTGGTGCGGCCCGGCGAGAAAATTGCGGTGGACGGCGAGGTTGTTGAGGGACGCTCGGCGGTGGACGCTTCCCTGCTGACCGGTGAGTCCGTGCCGGTTGAGGTTGGGGTGGGGGACGCCGTTGTTGGCGCGACCGTCAATACATCGGGTTCGCTGACGGTGCGGGCGACCCGCGTGGGGGCCGATACTGTGCTGGCCCAGATGAGTCGTACCGTGGCTGAGGCCCAGTCTACTAAGGCCCCTATTGCCCGCCTGGCTGACCGGGTTTCTGCGGTTTTTGTGCCGGTGGTGATTGCCCTGGCCCTGGCAACCCTGGTCGGCTGGCTGCTGGTGACCGGCGATGTCAATGCTGCTTTTACCGCGGCGGTGTCGGTGCTGGTCATTGCCTGCCCCTGTGCCCTGGGCCTGGCGACCCCTACGGCCCTGCTGGCGGGTACTTCGCGCGGGTCCCAGCTGGGTATTTTGATTCGATCGGCCCAGGTACTTGAGTCCACCAAGCGCCTAACCACCGTGGTGCTCGATAAGACCGGCACCGTGACCACCGGGGCCCTGGCTCTGGCCGAGGTGATTCCCCTGGCAGGTTTTGGGGGTCAGGACGCCGCCCGCCTGCTGGCGCTGGCCGGGGCGGCTGAGTCTCGCTCGGAGCACCCCATTGCGCGGGCTATTACTCAGGCGGCCCAGGCTGAGGCCCACCTGCGGGGGCAGGCCCTGCCGCAGATCACTGATTTTGCGTCCTCCCCCGGCGGGGGCGTGCGGGCTACCCTGCACGAAGAAGTTTCCACAGGTGAGAGCCGGGAGGTTTCGGTGCTGGTGGGCCAGCCCAGTTTCCTTGTCTCTGAAGGCATTGAGCTGAGTGAAACCCACACCCGCGCCCTGCTTGCCGAGCAGGAGGCCGGGCGCACCACCGTCGTCCTTGCTATCGGGGGTCAGCCCGCTGCCCTACTGGCCCTGCACGATACCCCCAAGGCCGGGGCGTCTGAGGCCCTGGCCGAGCTGCGGACCCTGGGTCTTACCCCGGTGCTGCTGACCGGGGACGCCGAGCCCGTCGCCCGCGCCGTGGCAACCGAAGTGGGTATTGCCCCAGCGGACGTCTACGCGGGGGTCAGCCCGTCCGACAAGCTAGCCACCATCACCCGCCTGCAGAAGGGCGGGGCCGGGGTCGCCATGGTGGGCGACGGCGTGAATGACGCAGCCGCCCTGGCCAAGGCCGATGTGGGCGTGGCCATGGGATCGGGCACCGACGTGGCTATGGAGGCTGCCGATATGACCATTGTGCGCAGCGACTTGAGCTCACTGCCGACAGCCATTCGACTCTCGCGGGCCACCTTGCGCCTCATTAAGAGCAACCTCTTCTGGGCCTTTGCCTACAACACGGTGGCCATTCCGGTGGCAGCAGCCGGCCTGCTCAACCCCATGATTGCGGCAGCGGCCATGGCTTTCTCATCAGTTTTCGTGGTGCTCAACTCCACCCGCCTGCTCCGTTTCTCCTAAAACTCCACCCCATCCCCAGGAGGTCCCCATGAAAATCCCGACTGCCCGCGTCCTCGCCCTGACCGCTGCATCGCTGCTAGCGTTGACGGCCTGTGGTTCCAACGACTCCACGGCTAAAAGTGAAGCCGAGGCCCTGGTGTCATCGGCCGCAGCTGCCCATGCTGATCACGCTAACCACCCGGCAGATGGCGGGCCTGCCCCTGCCGGCATCGCCGAAGCTACCGACCCCACCTACCCTGTTGGCACCGAGGTAGTTCTTGCTGCTGACCACATGAGCGGCATGGACGGGGCGACCGCCACCGTCGTTGGTGCTTACCAGACCTACACTTACTCGGTGAATTACACCCCCACTGACGGGTCTGACCCCGTGACTGACCACAAGTGGGTTGTGCAGGAAGAACTTGCGGACGCCGGGAGCAAGCGTCTTGCTGACGGCGCTCCCGTGACCATCGAGGCTGAGCATATGACCGGCATGAAAGGAGCTGAGGGTAGCGTTGAATCATCAACCGATGAGACCGTGTATATGGTGGACTTCACCGCGGCCGGCATGACCATGAAGAATCATAAGTGGGTCACGGAGTCTGAAATTAAAAGCACCCGGTAAGGCACCCTCACGGTAGGTACCACCTAAATCAGAAAAACCCACCAACGAGGTGGGTTTTTCTGACTGGGATGGTACCTACCCGGTTAGAGGGCGGGCTTAATATCGCGGACGATTGCCTCCAGCTGGCGCAGGTTGAAGTCCACTCCTAGCATGTTGGGAATAGTCACCAGCAGGGTGTCTGCCTCAGCCACAGCCTCGTCTTGGGCCAGTTCTTCGGCGATTTTGTCGGGCTCGCCAATGTAGCTCTTGCCGAAGCGGGAGACAGCACCGTCCAGAATACCGACCTGATCCTGCCCCTCAGCCTGGGCGCGCAGGCCGAAGTAGTAGTTACTCTGCTCATCAATAATCGGGATAATCGAGCGCGAGACCGAAGTGCGCGGGGCACCCTCGTGCCCGGCGTCCACCCATGTCTGCTTGAAGATACGTAGTTGCTCGGCCTGGAGCTGGTCAAAGGGCACACCGGTATCTTCCAACAGCAGGGTGGAGGACATAAGGTTCATACCCTGTTCGCCGGTCCAGCGGGCGGTATCGCGAGTACCAGCGCCCCACCAGATACGACGCGGCAGGCCGGGTGACTGGGGTGTGATGGGGTCAAGCTGGGTGGGGTCAGAAACGCTCTGGGCGATTCCCTTCCCGGCGATGGCCTCGCGGAAGAGGGCGGTGTGACGGCGAGCCATGTCAGACTCGTCCTCCCCCTCGGCGGGTAGGTAGCCGAAGTGGGCAAAGCCCTTGTAGACGGTTTCGGGTGACCCGCGGGAAATACCCAGCTGCAGGCGCTCGTTACCGGCAATCAGGTCGACCATGGCGGCCTGTTCTGCCATGTAGAGCGGGTTTTCGTAGCGCATGTCGATGACGCCGGTGCCCAGCTCGATGGTGGAGGTGCGGGCCCCTGCGGCGGCCAGTAGGGGGAAGGGGGACATCTGCTGCTGGGCAAAGTGGTGGACGCGGTAGAAGGCCCCGTCCAGCCCGATGTCTTCAGCGCCGACGGCCAGGTCAATGGCCTGGTGGAGCATGTCGGCGCCCGTGCGGGTTTTAGAGCCGGGGTAGTCGCCGTAGTGGCCGAAGGAGAGGAAGCCTATTTTAGGTGCCACGATTGTATGCCTTTCAGGTTGATTTTCCTTACAGGAATTACTTTACCAAGAAAGCATTGCGGATGATAGGGAGATGCCATCGGAAAAGTGCAAGTGCCCGTCACTTTTGGCAGGGCAGTTGCACTTTTCGAAGGGTTGCAAGGCATTTTTTGCATCAAAGGCTAAGTCAAAAAATAAACCGCATGAAGTAGGCAGACGAGTCAGCTAGCGCCCCAGCTTAGCCAGTAGCCGGTCGTGGTAGAAAGGCGGGTAGCAGCCTGTTTCTACCACCGCCTGCATGGCGGCACGGTCACCCATAGCGGCTGCAAAGGCCTGCCCCATAGTCACCTTGTGATCGGGGGCAGGTAGAAAAGTAATAGTATCCCCGGCTGTGATCGTACCCGGCTCAATCACCCGGAGGTAGGCACCGGCGTCCTGATGCTCGGTAAAGGTTTTTACCCAGCCTTTTTGACCCAGCCAGTCGGCAAAGGTGCGGCAAGGCTGGCGCGGCACAGAAACCTCAAGCACAGCGGAACCCACCGCCAGACGCTGGTTGACGAGCACCTGTGCCCAAACAATTCCGGAAGTTGTGAGGTTCTCGCCAAACTGCCCATTCCCCAGAGGGCGGCCTAGTCGTTCTGACCAGTAATCCAGTTCCTCTCGGGCAAAGGCGTAAACCGCCTTGTCAGCACCGCCGTGGTGCTTGGCGTCCCCCACAAAATCCCCGCGCACGCCGGAGCCGTTGCCATAGCCGGGTGCCGGGGCAAAAACCTCCAGGGAATCTACTGGCTGCTTATTGATGCCGGTGGTGCCCTTACCTGTAGGGTTGGGCATCTCGGCACCAAGGTTGGTGGAGCGGACGCTCGCGGACGCCGTATACAGGCCGGGAGCGGTAGGGCTTAGGCGGGTCTTATTCATACCCTCAAGATACCCCCTGAAAAGCGCAAGTGCCCGTCACTTTTGGCAGGGCACTTGCACTTTTCGGAGGGCATGAAGCTTTAGCGGTGCTTAAAATCAGCCTCCCGCTTCTCAACGAAGGCAGCCATGCCTTCTTTCTGGTCCTCGGTTGCAAAAAGAGCGTGGAAGGTGCGGCGCTCAAAAGCAACACCCTGGGCCAGGGTGGTCTCAAAGGCGGCATTGACGGCCTCCTTGCAGACCTGGGCCACAAACTTTGACTTAGAAGCGATGGTTTCTGCCATCTCAAGGGCGGTGGGAAGGACGTCCGCGTCCTGCTCCACCAGGCGGGATACCAGCCCCGCCCGCTCGGCTTCGTCCGCCCCCATAAAGCGCCCGGTCAGGCAGAGGTCCATGGCCTTAGCCTTGCCCACAGCGCGGGTAAGGCGCTGGGAGCCACCCATGCCGGGGATGACCCCAAGGTTGATTTCGGGCTGGCCGAACTTGGTGGAGGGCCCGGCAACCAGCATATCGGCCATCATGGCCAGTTCGCACCCGCCACCCAGGGCGTAGCCGTTGACGGCAGCCACGATGGGGGTGCGCAGGCGGGTGAGGTTGTCCCAGTGGGCAAACCAGTCGGCCGCGTACATGCTGGCGTAGGTCTGAGACGACATCTCCTTGATATCGGCACCGGCGGCAAAAGCTTTTTCGCTACCGGTCAGGACGATGGCCCCCACCTCGGGTGAGCGGTCAAAGTCGGTTGCGGCGGCAACAACCTCACGCATGGTGGCGTCGTTGAGGGCGTTGAGGGCCTTGGGGCGATTGAGGGTAATCAGCCCTACCCGGCCGCGGGTTTCAACCAGAATGTTCTCGTAGGTAGTCACGGGTGTTTCTCCTTGCTGTAGGCGGGTTAGATACCTGAGACGGGTGAGCCGTCGGCCTCGCGAATGGCGTTAATGACGTCTGAGAAGTCCTTGGTGCCGCGCCCTTCTTCTACCAGGTGAGTATAGATATCTGCGGCGTGCTTGCCGAGTTCGCCGTTGACCCCTGCGGTGTCGAGGGCAGCAACTGCCAGGCCCATGTCCTTGCTCATGAGGGCGGTAGCGAAGCCCGGTTCGTAGTCGCGGTTAGCGGGCGACCCGGGCACGGGGCCGGGCACCGGGCAGTTGACGTTGACCGCCCAGCAGTAGCCGGACGAAGTGGAAATGACGTCGTAGAGCACCTGGGCGTCGAGCCCCAGACGCTCGCCCAGCACGAAGGCCTCGGAGGCGCCCACCATGGTGATGCCCAGCAGCATGTTGTTGCAGATTTTGGCGGCCTGGCCGGTGCTATTGGTACCGCAGTGCACCACCTTCTTGCCCATCACCTCAAGCAGGGGGCGCACCTGCTCTACGTCCGCCTCAGTGCCGCCCACCATGAAGGTGAGGGTGCCCTGTTCGGCTCCCACCATACCGCCGGAGACCGGGGCATCGACGGCCCGCATGCCGGCCTGCACAGCTAGGTCGGCTGCCTGGCGGGCGTGCTTTACCTCGATGGTGGAGCAGTCCATGAAGAGGGTGCCGGGCTTGGCTGCAGCCAGCAGACCGCCCTGCCCCTCGCGTCCGCCGTAGGCTCCCAGAACGTGCTGGCCAGCAGGCAGCATAGTGATGACGATATCGGCCTGAGCTGCGGCCTCTTCACCGCTGGCAGCGACCTGGATTCCGCGGTCACGGGCGGCATCGAGCGCTGCGGGCACCAGGTCGAAGCCGTGCACGGTGTAGCCTGCAGAAACCAGGTTGGCTGCCATGTAGCCGCCCATGTGCCCCAGGCCGATAAAAGCGATAGCGGGTGTGGTGGTCATCTTCTTCTCCCTTATAAGGTGGGCTATTCTGTCTCGTCGGTTCCGGGGTGCGGCCTAGCGGGGGGCCATGCGCAGGGCGCCGTCCATGCGGATTGTTTCGCCGTTGATGTAGTCATGCTCGGCGATAAAAACAGCCAGGTCGGCGTATTCAGCGGGGGCCGCGAGGCGCTGCGGGAAGGGCACGTTTTGAGCAAGTTCTTCGCGGAACTCTTCGGTAATGCCAGCCATGAGCGGGGTGTCCACGATGCCCGGGGCGATAGTGTTCACGCGAATTCCTGAGCTGGCCAGATCTCGGGCCGCGGGTAGGGTCAGGGCTACGACCCCGCCCTTTGATGCCGCGTAGGCTATCTGACCAATCTGCCCCTCATAGGCGGCGATAGAGGCGGTGTTGATAATGACGCCCCGCCCGGCTGTGCCTTCCACCGGCTCCTGGGTGGCCATCAGGGCTGCCCCGGCTGTGAGCACATTGAACGTGCCATTGAGGTTAATGCTGACGGTTTTAGCGAAGAGGGCAGGGTCGTGCGGCCCCCTTTTGGAGAGGACGCGGGCCCCCGGGGCGATACCGGCGCAGTTGACTACGGTACGCAGGGGGCGCTCGTCCTGCCCCACCCGTTCGAAGGCAGCTTCAACGGCAGCGTAGTCGGTGACGTCGCCGGGCAGGAAGGTGACGCCCTCAACCTCCCCGGCCTTTTCGATACCGGCGGGAAGGTCGAGGCCGTAGACGTGCACGCCGCGGGCAACCAGGGCGCGGGCGGTTGCTGCCCCGATACCCGAGGCTGCGCCCGTGACCAGGGCGGTGGTGTTGGTGAAATCCATGGTGCTCTCTTTCAGGTGGGAGGTGAGGGGTTTAGACGAAGGCTGAGTAGCCGGTCAGGGCCCGGCCCACGATGAGGGAGTTGATTTCGTAGGTGCCCTCGTAGGTGTAGAGGATTTCGGCGTCCCCAAAGAACTTGGCCATCTCGTAGTCGGTGGTCATGCCGTTGCCGCCCTGGATTTCCCGGCCCAGCCAGGCGCTCTGCCGGGCCAGCTTGGTGGTGGTGGCCTTGGCCATGGCGGCGTGAACCATGTCGAGGGTTCCGTTTTCTTGCATGCGGGCGCAGTTCATCATGAGCCCCAGGGCTGCCTGGGTGTTGCTCATAATTTCTGCGATGTTCTTTTGGATGAGCTGGAACTTAGCCAGGGGCTTGCCGAACTGCTGGCGGGTGAGGGCGTAGTCGCGGGCGATATCGAAGATGCCCAGCTGAATACCGTAGCCCTGCCAGCCCACCCAGGCGCGGGAGTTGCGCAGCATCTCGTTGGCGGCGTCGAAGTTGATGGCCCCGGGCAGGTGGGCGCTAGCGGGCACCTTCACGTCGGTGAGGGTGATGTGGGCGTTCTGCATGACGCGAAGGCCGATCTTGTTGCGAATCTTCTCAGCCTCATAGCCGGGGGCGTCGGTGGGTACGATGAAGGCCTTGATCTGCTGGTCGGCGGTATCACGGGCCCAGACCAGGGCGAAGTCGGCGATGGTGCCCATGCCGATCCAGCGTTTTTCGCCGTTGATGACCCAGTTTTCGCCGTCAAAGGTGGCACTGGTTTCGAGGCCGCCGGCGATATCGGAGCCGTGGTCGGGCTCGGTCAGGGCAAAGGCGCCGGTGAGTTCAAAGCTTTCGAGTTTCGAGAGCATCTCGGCTTTCTGCTCGTCAGAGCCGAGAATGTTGATCATGCCGAGCACCAGCTCGTTGTGAATGCCGACCAGGGCTGAGAGCGAGACGTCCACCCGGGTCACTTCTGCGTAGACCAGGCCGCGGAAGAGCCAGGAGGTGCCGCTGGTTTCAAGGCGGGCCAGGCCCACCTCAGCCATGCTTTCGAGCAGGTGGAGGGGGAATTCTTCGGTGTTCCAGTAGTCAACGATGTGGGGGCGTACTTCTTCTTGCAGGTAGGTGCGGATGCGCAAGAACCACTCTTTTTCGTGGTCGGGCAGCAGGTTAAGGACGCCGAAGGGGTCGATGTCGGGGAAGGGCAGGGGCTTTTCGGGTGGGTTTTTGACCATTCCGCGGATGTGGGTGTTCATAGGGTAGCTCTCCTGTGCAACGTCGTCGTGTGCAACTCACGGGCGGGGTTCGCCCGCACTTTTTGTGTGAGTCAAGCCATATTTAGCTCTGAATGTACTCCACCTTGGGGGCCGCCGGGTAGCTTTTGGGGGAATTAATCGGTTCGTTACGCGCAGACAGGTTTGCATTCGTTGATTTTTCCACAGGGTCTTGGCAGGGGTGTCACCCCTCCCCTATAGTGACTCACAGCACCCTATCGTGACCCATGCCACTATTTTTGTGTGGTTTATTGCCGAAAGAGGTTACTCATGAGCGTTACCGAAGAGTTCCGCACCATTCGCGATCAGCTTGTCGCCCTGCGCGAGGACTATGCCGCCGCGCGCGAACAGTTCACCTGGCCCCGGTTTGAGCATTTCAACTTCGCCCTCGACTGGTTTGACCAGGTAGCTGCCAGCGAGGAACGCAAGGACGCCCCCGCCCTGATTATCGCGGAGCAGGACGGTTCCAGCGTGAGCGTGAGCTACGCAGAAATGTCTCAGCGGTCATCGCAGGTGGCTAACTGGCTACGGTCGGTAGGTGTGAAGCGCGGCGACCGTGTGATTCTCATGCTGGGCAACCAGGTAGAGCTCTGGGAACTCATGCTCGCCGGCATCAAGCTGGGCGTTATTCTCATGCCCTCCACCGAGATGCTTGAGCCGGTTGACCTCGATGAACGCATCAGCCGTGGCACGGTCGAATGGGTCATTACCAACAGCAAGAACGTGCCCAAATTCGAGCGGGTTGAGGGCAACTTCACCGTGATCGAAACAGACGGTAAGACCGAGGGGGCCCTGACCAAGCACCCCCACCTGAACTACCTGGATGCGGCGTCCGCTCCCACCGATTTTACCCCGGACGCCCCCACCCGGGGCGACGAGCCCCTGCTCTGGTACTTCACCTCGGGCACCACCTCACGGGCCAAGATGGTGGAGCACACCCACACCTCCTACCCGGTGGGCCACCTTTCGACCATGTACTGGATTGGCATGGGCCCCGGCGACGTGCACCTGAATGTGGCCTCACCCGGCTGGGCCAAGCACGCCTGGTCCAACATTTTTACCCCCTGGATTGCCGAAGCAACCGTCTTCATCTACAACTACTCCCGTTTTGACGCTGCTGCCCTCATGCAGAATATGGAGAAGTTCGGGGTCACCAGCTTCTGCGCACCGCCCACCGTCTGGCGCATGCTCATTCAGGCTGACCTGAATCAGCTGGCGACCCCGCCCACCAAGGTCGTTGCCGCGGGTGAGCCGCTGAACCCCGAAGTTATCTCCAAGGTGAAAACCGCCTGGGGCGTAGATATTCGAGATGGCTTTGGGCAGACCGAGTCCACCGTGCAGATCGCCAACACCCCCGGCCAGCCCATCAAGATTGGTGCCATGGGCAAGCCCCTGCCCGGCTACGATATTGTGCTGATTGACCCGGCCACTGACGAGATTTCTGAGACCGAAGGTGAGATTTGTATCCGCCTGGGCGATGCCCGCCCCCTGGGCCTGATGACCCAGTACAAGGGGGACCCCGAGAAGACTGAGGACACCATGCGCGGGGGCTTCTACCACACCGGTGATATTGCCGAGCGGGACGAGAACGGGGTGCTCACCTATGTGGGCCGCGCCGACGACGTCTTCAAGGCCTCCGACTACAAGCTCTCCCCCTTTGAGCTGGAATCCGTGGTCATTGAGCACCCGGCTGTGGCTGAGGCTGCGGTGGTTCCCTCACCCGACGAGATCCGCCTGGCTGTGCCCAAGGCCTACATTGTGCTGGCCGCTGGGCACGAGCCGACGGCTGAGACCGCGAAGGATATTCTCAAGTACGCCCGCGACCACCTGGCCGCCTACAAGCGGGTGCGCCGCATCGAGTTCTACGAGCTACCCAAGACCATTTCGGGCAAGATTCGCCGCGTGGAACTGCGAGCCCGTGAGAACGAGTTCCACGGCCGCCACGGCGAGAAGAGCGCCGCAGCTCTGGCCGCCCGCACCACCACCGAGGGCTACGGCCACGAGTTCGCCGACACGGACTTCCCGGACCTCAAGAGCTAGTAGGCAAGCTATCTTTCTCTACAACGAATGTGACTCATATTCCCAAGCGGGCGTTAAAACAACACCCTTTCGGGAATATGAGTCACATTCGTGGTGGGGTGACTGCGTCTTTAGGCTAGACCCAGTTCCCCCGCCTTCGTGGGGGTGAAGAAGGCCAGGACGCTCTCGCGCGAGACCTCCGCGAGGCTGGCAGGGGACCACTGTGGGTTACGGTCCTTATCGACCACCTGGGCCCGGATACCCTCACGCATATCGTGATGTGCCAGGGCATTACAAGAGGTGATGAAATCCTGATTCAGGGTCTCTGCCAGGCTCTGGCTACCGGCTCGGCGCACAGCCTCCAGAGCCACCTTCATGCCAGTCGGGCCGTTCTTCTGCAGGGCCGCCAGAACCGTACCGGCGAACTCGGCGCCGTCCGCCCCCGAATCAGCCACCACCTGGACCTTCTCAAGGATTTCCTCAACGGTATCGGCGGCAAAAGCACCCTCAATCCAGCGGGCGTTCTCCACGAGCGGGGAGGGAGGCGCATCAGCCGCAAAGCCCTCAATGACGCGGGTGACGGCGTCCGCACCCTCGACCTTCTCAAGGGCAGCGACCAGGTCATCAAGCTTCTCAGACGGCACGAAATAATCAGCCATGCCGACAGCGAGCGCGTCCGCCCCGGTCACATGCAGGCCGGTGACGGCCATGAGGGTGCCCAGGTTCTGCGGGGCGCGGGCCAGGATGTTGAGGCCGCCCACGTCGGGGCAGAAGCCGATGACGGTTTCGGGCATGCCGGTGCGGGTGTGTTCGGTGACGATGCGGTGGGAGCTATGGGCTGAGACGCCCACGCCGCCGCCCAGCACCAGGCCGTCCATGAGGGAGATGAAGGGCTTGGGGTAGCGGGAAATACGCAGGTCCAGGGTGTATTCCACTCGGAAGAAGTCCACGCCCTGATCCGGGTTTTCGCCGGTGGCCTTGTAGAGGGCTACCACGTCACCGCCTGCGCAAAGACCCCGTTCACCGGCGCCGCGCAGGAGCACGGCGGCGATGTCGGCATCCTGTTCGAAGTCGTCCAGGGCTGCGTTCATCAGCTCCATCATCTCGGCGTTGAGGGCATTGACCGCGCGTGGGCGGTTCAGGGTGATAACCCCCAGGCTGCCGCGTTTTTCGGTCAGGACGCTCTCAGTCGGCTGGGTGCCGGGCGTATCGGTCACGGTGGGCCTCCTTTAGTTGCCGGTGGGCATAACGAAGCTGGCGCCCTCTTTAATGCCGGAGGGCCAGCGGGATGTTACCGTCTTGGTCTTGGTGTAGAAGCGGAAGGCGTCGGGCCCGTGCTGGTTGAGGTCGCCGAAGCCGGAGGCCTTCCAGCCGCCGAAGGTGTAGTAGGCAATCGGCACGGGGATCGGCACGTTCACACCTACCATACCCACATCGACGCGGCGGGCGAATTCGCGAGCGGTATCGCCGTCGCGGGTGTAGATGGCAACGCCGTTGCCGAACTCGTGGTTGGTGGGCAGGGCCAGGGCCTCTTCAAAGTCATCGACGCGCACCACGGAAAGGACGGGGCCGAAAATTTCTTCGCGGTAGATGGACATATCGGTGGTGACCTTATCGAAGAGGGTAGCGCCGATGTAGTAGCCACCCTCGTGGCCTTCGACCTTGACGCCGCGTCCGTCCACCAGTAGCTCGGCGCCTTCCTTCTCGCCGGCGGCGATGTAGCCTTCGATGCGTTCGAGGGCGCTGGCGGCAACGACGGGGCCGAAGTCTGCCTCGGGGTCAAGGGCGTGGCCGACCTTGAGGGTCTTGGTGCGCTCGACCAGCTTTTCAACCAGGGCGTCGGCGGTGGCCTGGCCGACGGGCACGGCCACCGAGATAGCCATGCAGCGTTCACCGGCAGAGCCGAAGGCTGCGCCGATCAGGGCGTCGGCCGCCTGGTCGAGGTCTGCGTCAGGCATGATGATTAGGTGGTTCTTGGCACCGCCGAAGCACTGGGCGCGTTTGCCGGTGCGAGCGGCGTGCTCGTAGATGCTCTGGGCGATGGGGGTGGAGCCCACGAAGCCGACGGCCTTAATGCGGGGGTCATCGAGCAGGGTATCAACGGCCTCCTTGTCGCCGTTGACCACGTTGAAGATGCCGTCGGGCAGGCCGGCTTCAGTCCAGAGCTCAGCCAGGCGCAGGGGCACGGAGGGGTCACGCTCTGAGGGCTTAAGGACGAAGGCGTTACCGGCTGCGATTGCGGGGCCGCACTTCCAGAGGGGAATCATGGCTGGGAAGTTAAAGGGGGTGATACCAGCGACCACGCCCAGGGGCTGACGCATGGAGTACACGTCGATGCCGGTGCCTACGGAGTCGGAGTATTCGCCCTTGAGCAGGTGGGGGGCGGCGGTGGCAAATTCGACGACATCAAGGCCGCGCTGGATATCGCCGTGGGCGTCAGCTACGGTCTTGCCGTGTTCGAGCGAAAGCATCTCGGCCAGTTCGTCGGCGTTCTGGTTGACCAGGTCCACAAAGCGGTGCAGAATACGGGCGCGCTTCTGGGGGTTGGTAGCAGCCCACTTGGCCTGGGCTTCTGCGGCGTTGGCGATAACATCGCGCACCTCATCAGCGGACGCCAGAGGCACCTGGGCCTGCACCTGGCCGGTGCTGGGGTTGTAGACATCGGCGAAACGACCTGAGGTTCCGGGGCGATGGGCGCCGCCGACGTAGTGGGTTAACTGCTTCGTCATCGAAGCCTCCTTCCGTGAGGGCGCACAGACTTCTGTGCATCAGCTCACACGATACAGAAAAAATAGACGGGTGCCTAGAGGCAGATGAGCTGTTACGCAGAATATGCAGCATTAGCGCATGACAGACAGAAAATCCGTAGGGAAAAGTTAAGATACCCCCCTTACTTTTGGGCTTCCACTCGCTCCTCCAGCAGGTCGGGCACATCGTGACGATCCACCAGAACCTCGAGAAGTACCATGCGGTCGGTGGTTTTTACCGCGCGCTCTAGAGCCTCACACAGGTCGGCACCGGTTGCCGCCTGGAGCGTCAGCACCTGCTCCTTCTTTGCCCCCAGAGCCGCAGGAACCAGGGACCAGTTGTACAGCTGTATATCATTGTAGGGTTGGGTAGGTCCGTGAATTTCACGCTCAACCGTGTAACCCTCATTGTTCACCAGGACGATAATGGGGGTAAGACCCAGCCGCAACAATGTTCCCAGCTCTTGCACCGTTAGCTGAGCAGACCCGTCCCCAATGAGCAACACCCCGCGAGACTCAGGGGCAGCCAGCTGAGCCCCCAGTAGAGCTGGCAGACTATAGCCAATAGAACCCCATAGGGGCTGACTTATACACCGCGCATCCGAGGGCAGTGGATGGGGCGCTATGCCCGCAAAAGATGTACCCTGATCCACCACTACGGTGGCACCCTGGGGAATCCTGGAGGCTACTATCTGCCACAGCGTGTTTTGCGTCAGCGGGGCACGAAGGTCTGCCGCATCTAAGTCTGAGCTGCAAGACCCTATCAAGCCGCTCTCCACTGCGTTCTCACTGTTACCTTCCCCTTCAGGCCCCTGCCACCCTGCATCACAGAGCGCACCGAGAACTACCGATAGGCTGTCAGCCAGGGTCAAAGGGGCATATACCGTATCACCCATAACCACCTGCTGGGGCTCTAGGTAGACAGTGTGCTCGGGGAAGGCATGGGTGAAACCGGCCGTTATAGTATCGGTGAGCACTACCCCCGCACAGATCAACACATCTGCCTCTTCCACCGCCTGCCGGGTCGCGGCCTCCGACACCTCACCGGTATAGATTCCGCGCCACCCTGAAGCTGTTTCATCGAACAGGCCCTTGCCCCACTTCAACGTAGAGTAGGGCAGAGCGGTTTCATCCACCAACTCGCGTATTTCAGTCTGAAGCCCCATTCTCTGAACAAGAACATCAGCAAGCAGGGTCAGGTTCGCCCGCTCACCCACCCGCTGCAGAAGCTCAGTGAAGTCCTGCCTAAAACGTTCTTTCTCACCGGGAACAGAGGCGGGGCTCGGCAGTTTCAGGGGCTCACTGGGCGGCATGCAGGGCAATACCGCTACATCGTCAGCCAACAACAGGTACCCCGGCCGCTTCCGCAGGGCAATTTCAGCAAGCACCCGATCGATATCGTGAGCCGCCGTTGCCGGCTGCACCTCAACCACAGCGCTCGATACTTTTTCTGCAACCTGCCGGAAAGCGGTAAAGTCACCATCACCCAGGGTATGGTGAATAGCCTTCCCCGATTCCTGCACCTGCCGGGTGGGAGCGCCCACCACATGGAGCACCGGCGCGTACTCGGCATAGGCCCCCGCCAGGGCATTGAGGGCTGATAATTCTCCCACCCCAAACGTCGTCAGCACCGCACCGAACCCGTTGACGCGGGCGTAGCCGTCCGCCGCATATCCTGCGTTGAGTTCATTCGCGTTGCCGACCCAGCTAACCTTTGGGTGGTCAATAACATCGTCAAGAAAGCGTAAATTAAAGTCGCCGGGCACACCCAGTAGGTGGCTCACCCCGCACTCAGCTAGGCGATCTAGCAGATAGGTGCTGACAGTGTAGGTCATGGCAGGCCCTTTCACATAGCTCATGCCCGCGCACGTCGGTGGGCGCGGGGCTTTTGCCCTATGCTACCGGGGCACAGCCACATAGTCAGCAGGCTTTTCTTATATGACGTGAAATCTACACCTTCCCACACAGCAGGCATAAAGAAGGGAGCTACCCGCAGGGTAGCTCCCGTCTTCTACCGGCGCCTATGCCGAGGGGTCAGATTCGCCCTTCTTCTGAGCTGCATTCGCCTCGTCAATACGCTTGGCCAGGCGTTCCTTTTCTTCAGCCTCGCGGCGCTTGGTCTCGGCCTCTCGGCGGGCCCGGGCCTCAGCGTACAGCTTGGCGGACGACCGGTTGATACCCGTACCCTCACCCAGCTCGGGGTCGTTGGGGCGCTCCACCAGAATCAGGGTTGCACACATGACCAGGGTGACCACAAAAACAGCACCGGCAACGGTCAAAGCCAGCACCACATTCGGGGTGTTATTTGTACCGCCGGTTGCAAAAACCACGATGCCCAAGAAAGCCACCAGGGCCAAGACCGCCGCAATAATCAGCGGACCGCGCACCTGCGCCTTAAACCCACGATTGGGTGATTCACTCTTCTGAGCCAAGACCATTCCTCCTGAAAACAAACTCTCCACCAGTCTACGGGGTGAGCACCACTTTTGCCCGACAGCCCCTAGCCGTGACGGGTGTCCGCGCGCAAAGACAGCGCACCGATCACCAAGAAAATACCGGCTACTAGGGCGCCCCCACCGGCGGTTCCCATAATGGCCTTATCGCCAATCTCAGAGACCACAGGCAGGGCTGCCGCCGAAAGCGTCACAATAGCGCCCTCAAGCTGCCAATCACGGGCCGCCGGGTTACTCTCCTTAGTACGCATGCCGGCGAGCAGTTTGAGCACACCGGTCAAGCCCAGCACGCAGGCGGCAACCAGGGTTAGCCAGAACTCCCCGCGGGGGGCCACAAAAGCCAGCACGCCACCGGCCGCCTGCACCAGGGCGATGGAGGTAAAGGCCTGGGCCGAGCTGGCGTCCCCTACGCGGCGCAGGGTTTGGGCCGTCAGGTAGGACGCCCCCGCATAGCCCAGCATGTAAAGACCCAGCATGACAGTAATGACGCCCAGGGTCGGTTGCTGCCAAAAGACCGTGGTGAGGCCGAAGGCCAGGAAAACCAGGGCGTGCACCAGGGTGGGGCCGGTGAGGGCGGCTGCCAGAACGGGGTCCACAGGACGCTTGGGGTCGGTCTGTTGCCCGCCGGCAGCCAGGTGGGAGCCAGAGGGCTCGGAATCGGTGCGCTGGGAATCGGAGTGCCGGGAATTGGAGTGCTGAGAATCAAAAGTCACCCCACCAGTCTAACCAGCCAAGCTGAAAGCCGCCGAGCCACAGGCAGCCTGTTACGTCCTAGCGGCCAGAATGGGCACCTAGACCAGCAGAGTAACCTTCCAACACCTGCCGCAAACCCTCTAGACCGAGAGCCAGCTTGCGGTCACTGACGGCCCCAAACCCAAGCACCAAGCCGTATAAGGCCTCGCCCGACTCAGCCCGCGCTGACCAGTAATCCCCCAGCGGGGCCACAAGCACGCCTTCTAGGCGGACGGCTTCAACCAGTTCACTCTCAAGGTCCCTCCCCCGGGCAGAATCAATGCCGGGCAGGTGAAGCACCGCGTGCAGGCCGCCGTCCATGGGTAGCACCCGAGCAGCATCCAAACCCTGCAGGGCGGTGAGTACCTGCTCCCGGCGTCCGCGGTAAACCCGGCGCATGCGCGCCGTATGGCGGCGCACCCCGCCCGCAGCGAGGAAGGCCGCCATGGCGTCCTGCACGACCGACGACACCGGGTTGCCCAAGTCGGCACGCAGTTCTAGCAGGTCAGCCTGCAAGTGCCGGGGCAGCACCACATAGCCCAGGTTTAGGCCGGGAGCCAGCATCTTCGCAAAAGACCCCAGTGTCACCACCCGGTCGGAGGCCCAACGGGCCGGGTGGGCCTCAGCCCCGCCCGGCAGAGGCGGGCGGTCAAGAGAAGCTAGAGCCGGTAGGGGGTCGCCCACATAGCGCAGCTCAGAATCGTAGTCGTCTTCAACCAGCAGGGCGTCGTGGGTGCGCGCCCAGGCCAGCAGTTCCAGACGGCGCGCCAGCGGCATGGAAGCTCCCAGGGGGTACTGGTGGCTAGGAGCTATCAGGACGAGGTCGGGCCGGCGAGGCCCCGTAGGCAGGTGGGCGGGGTTGAGGCCCTGCTCATCAACCTCAATCGGTAGGATTTCGTGCCCGAAGGCGAGGGGGATGCGGTGCAGGGAGGGGTAGCCGGGGTTCTCGACCGCGATTCGAAGCGGACGGTTGCGCACCCGGCGCCGCAGGGCGGTAAGAATCAGACGGAAGCCGTCGCGGGCACCGGCAGTTACCAGTAGGTCGTCCGGGGTGCGCAGCACCGACCGCATCAGCCGCAGGTGCTCAGCCAGCTGCACCCGTAACTCATAGGAGCCAGCAGGCGGGTAGGCCGTACCGGGAGTGGCAGCCGCCTGCCGCCAGGCAGCCCGCCAGGTAGCACTTGCCACCAGAGAAGTATCGGGGCTACCAGGGCGAAGATCAATCATCGAGGGGTCGCCACGATAGGGAGATATACCCTGCGGACCTTGCAGAGGGACGGACGCCTGCCCTCCCTCCCTGCCCCCAGGCAGCAATCGCGCGGAGCCCACACCCCAAACCGGCACCGCCGACTGAGAAACCCCCGCGGCACCCAGGGTGAGGTAGTCAGCTACGCGGGTGCCCCCGCGTCCGCTGGTTAAATACCCTTCGCCCACCAGCTGTTCATACGCAAAAACAACCGTTCCACGTGAAACATTCAGCCGCTCAGCCAGTGCACGGGTAGAAGGCAGCGGGTCACCCGCCACCAGAAAACCACCCAACACCAGGGTGCGAATCTGCTCAGCCACCTGCGACGGCAAAGAACCCGGCGCCGACCGCGATACGCTCACCGGCAACTGATCAAACCGTGAATACTCCGCCACGTTACCCTCCCCTGACATCAAAGCCGCGCTCCCCCGATATTAGCCCACCGGCGTCCGCACCCCACGAAACATGTCCACCACGAAAAATGCCCGCCGCGAAGCACACGCGGCGGGCACCTATCCCAAACAAAACGAAGAGGAGGCACCGGGCTGCTGGCGCCGGTACCCCCTCTCGCATCAGATTCTTCCCAGGGAATCTGACTAGCCTACGTACTCCCAAACGCGTACGTAGTCAACCTCGATTGCGCAGTCTGCGGTGGTCTCAGCGAGACCGCCCCAGTAGGCATTACCTGCCTGCATGCACAAACGGATGTTGAACTTCTCACCAGCAGGCAGTGCGGCCTGGTAGCGAGGATCCTCTGACGAGACGAACAGATATTCAACCCCGTCAAAGAAGAACTTAATACCGGCAGGAGTCTTCTCAACTGCCCAGGTGTGGTATTCGTCGGCAAGGTTCTGACCCAGTACGGGAATCAGGGCGTTCTTCTTAGCCTTGTTACCCTGCTGCTGGCCGTAGTGCACGGTACCCTCAGAGCGGTTGGAGATATCAACCTTCTGCTTGCCGGAAGCGTAGCCGTAGGACTCGGAGATGTCGATTTCACCGAGCAGAGCGGTGTTGTTGGGGCGCATCCAGATGCCGCCCCAGGCGCCGATGTGGGTGGGGTTTGAAGCGGGCTGCTTAGCGCGGTATTCCAGGCGGAAGCTCTCGGCGGAGAACTTGCCCATGGTGTCGATGTAGCCGGTGGCCCATTCGCGCAGCTTGCCGTCCTTGTAGGTGACGGGGGTAGCCAGCTTCTTCAGCCAGATCTTGGTGGAGGAGTCACCCATGGTGACAGCTTCCTTGAGGTTGACGCCGGAATCGTAGCCTACGTAGGACTTATCGCGCACGCGCCACTTGGTGCCGTCGATAGCGCCGTTGTTGAAGTCGTCCTCGAAGATGAGCTTGCCCCAGCCTGAGGAGGTCAGGGCACCGCGGTGCTCGCCCCAGTTATCTGCCTTGGACTTCTCAACCTTGACCAGGTGGGTAGAGGGAACGGTGCGACCTGCATAAGCACTAATACCGGTGCCGGCACCCTGAGGGGTTGCGTGGAAGGGGACCTGGTTGTCGTTGAAAACCAGGTTCTCAACAGCCTGGCCATTGACAATCACCTGGGCAACCAGGCGGGTAGCACGCACCGACAGAGCCAGCTCGTAGGAGAAGGCGGCGGTGGGGGCTGCGGTTGCCAGAACCTTCTGACCGAGTACAACGGTGCGGTGGTTGATCACACGCTCGATGTGCAGGGTCATTGCGCCGCTGTTAGCGATGGAGAGCATCGCGGTGTAGTAGTCACGACCGGTCGAAGTGCGGCGGGCAATAACGCGGGTGTAAACAGTGCCAGCTGCGGGACGTGAGGTGGTGTAGGTTGCTTCCACCAGGGCGTCTGAGTGCTTGGTGCCTACGGTAGTGAAGGCACGAGCGTCAGTGAATGTCTGAGCGAAGGGGGAGGTGTAGTTGACGTCTGCCAGGGGGGTAAAGCGCAGGACGCCTGATTTCAGGCCTTCACCGTTGAGTACCATACCGGTGTTTGCGTGCGCAGCCTGGGTGGTCAGCGCGGTTGCAACGGCGGTAGCGGCGGTCAGTGACAGGAAGTTGCGGCGGGATACAGAAAGCATGGCTTGGGTCTCTTTCGTGTGTACTTGTTTGGGATGGGAAGCTCTTGGGGAGAGCTGGGGTGGTTGAGATTCTTGGGGAATCTCGGGGTGAACCCTGGGTGGGTTCGTGTGGCTCCTGGGTGGAGCCTGTGAGCTTTGGGTTAGCCCTTTGTGCTTCGGTTGAAAACTTTATAGGACGTTTGGGGGACAAAACAAGGCGAGATGGGGACAAAATTAGCACTTTCTCGGTCAAGCAATTTTATTTCCCCTTGTAGATGTTCGCTTGTCCGGCAAAAAAATTTTTCGGAAAAAATTTTGAACCTGTCCCCAAGGTCGGGTTTTTTGGGCAAATCAGCTCATTTTTTCAAAGATTTTGCTGCAGTTTTGTCCCCCAAACCTCTTCACCCTTCGGTATGGAGGGGGCAAAATTTTAGCTTTTGGGGACAAATTGCCCCCTAAAACGTGCTGACGAGCGTCCGCCTCGCTACCTGTGGTCTAAAAACTTTGCTAGAAACTGGCCCTATTCTTAGACCACATCGGCGGGCACAGTTGAAACCATGACTGAACACAACACCGCAGAAACCACCGTTACCGGCTCCCCCCTCGTCAAGCGCGGCCTAGCCGACATGCTCAAGGGCGGCGTCATCATGGACGTCGTCACCCCCGAACAGGCAAAAATCGCAGAGGACGCCGGCGCCGTAGCCGTCATGGCCCTCGAACGCGTCCCCGCCGACATCCGCGCCCAGGGTGGTGTTGCCCGCATGAGCGACCCTGACATGATCGAGGGAATCATCGACGCTGTCTCTATTCCCGTCATGGCCAAGGCCCGCATAGGCCACTTCGTAGAAGCCCAAATTCTGGAACACCTCAAGGTTGACTACATCGACGAATCCGAGGTCCTCTCCCCCGCTGACTACGTCAATCACATCGACAAGCACGCCTTTAAAGTGCCCTTTGTCTGCGGTGCCACCAACCTGGGTGAGGCCCTGCGCCGTATCACCGAGGGCGCTGCCATGATTCGCTCTAAAGGCGAGGCCGGCACCGGTGACGTCTCTGAAGCCACCAAGCACATCCGCACCATCAAGACCCAGATTGCCGAGCTGCAGGCCCTGCACGCCACCGCCCCCGACCTGCTCTACGTCAAGGCCAAGGAGCTCGCTGCCCCCTACGAGCTGGTACGCGAGGTGGCCGAAACCGGCAAGCTGCCCGTCGTGCTCTTCACCGCTGGTGGCGTGGCAACCCCGGCAGATGCGGCCATGATGATGCAGCTGGGTGCGGACGGCGTCTTTGTCGGCTCTGGTATTTTCAAGTCTGGCAACCCCGAGGCCCGTGCCAAGGCCATCGTCAAGGCAACCGCCTTCTACAACGACCCGGCTGCTGTTGCGGATGCTTCCCGCGGTTTGGGCGAGGCCATGGTCGGTATCAACGTGGCAGACCTGCCCGCCCCCCACCGCCTGGCGGAGCGTGGCTGGTAAAAATGATTTTTCGCCCCCAGGCGAATCAAAAAATCATTTTTACCGCCGAGCATAGCGTAGCGGCGAGGCGAAGACAGGGCGAGCTCAGCGAGCGCCTCTAGACCTTTTGAGAGATAGGATTCCCATGAATGGATACCGCCCCGTTGTTGGCGTCCTTGCCCTGCAGGGCGGGGTCGCTGAGCATGCATCCCTGTTGGAGGGGCTGGGTGCGCAGGTGGTTTTGGTCAAGCGCCCCGAGGAGCTGGAGGGGCTGGACGCCCTGGTGCTTCCCGGTGGGGAATCTACGACTATTGACCGGTTGACCAGAATTTTTGGCCTGCGCCAGCCCCTGATTGACGCTATCGCGGGTGGTCTTCCCACCCTGGGCACCTGCGCCGGGCTGATTCTTCTGGCTCGGGAAATTGAGGACCCGGCGGCAGGCCAGCAAACCCTGGGTCTGCTCGATGTGACCGTGCGCCGTAACGCTTTTGGTTCCCAGGTGGATTCGGCTGAGGCCGAGCTGGCCTGGGGCGCTACCGGGGCGGACGGCTCCGGTCAGCTTACCGATGCAGGCGGGCAGGTACCAGTGAAGGCCGCCTTCATCCGAGCACCCATTGTCACCCGGGTGGGGGCGGACGTCACCGTACTGGCCCGTCACGCCGGGCAGGTGGTCGGGGTGCAGCAGGGCCACCTGCTGGGTATCTCCTTCCACCCGGAACTCACCGGCGACACCACCGTGCACCGGGCCCTGCTGGGCCTGGCCAGCCGGGCGGAGGCGCCCTAGTTTCTACTCGCTTCTTGTAGGTAATCGAAAACTTCATCTGCGTGTTCTTTGAACGCGCAGATGAAGTTTTCGATTACCTTCAGCATGAGTGGGCTGAGCTGCCGTGGCTAGAAGCGTCCGCCTCCCCCGCCGCCGCTGAAGCCCCCGCCGCCACCGAAGGAGGAACCGCCCGAGAAGCTACCCCCTGATCCTGCCGAATTTTCTGGCACATGGTTGCTGCCCGAGTAGAGGTGGGGCATGGTCGCATAGAGGGGCAGCCAGGTGCTAAAGGTGGGGGCGTAGCGGGTGTAGGTGTCCTTGTTCTCCGCTTCCTGCTCGGCGAGCTCGGCCTCGCGCTGGTCGGGGTCTGACGGGGCGGTGCGGTTGGCGTAGCGGTATTTGATGTAGTCACGGCGCATATCGTCGGGAATGCTCAGGCCGGGGTTCTCCTCCTTGGCCCGGCGCATCTCGTCCTCGGCAGCCCGCTTGACCTTGCGGTAGTCGTGGAAAACCCACCCGACGATAATTGCTGCAACAGCACCCAGGGTTCCCAGGATGCCCCACAGGATCAGGTTGCTATCTGCGCTCTCGGTTTCTGCGGCGGTATAGATTTCGTCGATGGTGGTCTCTAAGCCGGCGGCGTAGTTGCCGTCAGTGAGGTAGGGGCCCAGGACGTCGTTGGCGATGGTTTCTGCCTCGGAATCGCTGATGTAGTCCCCGGCGCCGTCTGCGACCGCGATGAAGGTTTCACGGCCCTCCATATCGATGACCAGCACAGCCCCGTTATCTTTACCCTGGTCGCCAACGCCCCAAGCGTTTCCTAGGTCGGTGGCGTAAGCGGGCAGGTCAGGTGGGCTCTGGTCGGTGGTGTAGATAGCGAAGCGGGCGCGGTCGGTGCCGCGGTTTTTCTGGTCGATGAGGTCGTTGAGGCTGTCCTCTTCGGTGTCGGTGAGCAGGTTAGCGTCGTCCCGAATATTGCCGGAGGCCGGGGTGGCAGGCAGGTCTGCTGCCTGAGCCGGTGCGAAGGCAAGGGGTGCAAGAGTAAGGACGCCCGCCGCCGCTAGCGCGGGCAGGGCAGAGAGCCTGCGGGGCGGCTTCTTGTTCTGGATCCGGGGGCTTGTGATGTCGGTTCG
This sequence comes from Rothia sp. 11254D007BW, assembly GCF_053548195.1. NCBI lineage: Bacteria > Bacillati > Actinomycetota > Actinomycetes > Micrococcales > Micrococcaceae > Rothia > Rothia sp. 11254D007BW. Next base: position 1,935,434 of record NZ_JBPWPK010000001.1, on the reverse strand, counting down.
AGGGTTCACGGCTGCGTCCTTTCTGGCGTCGGGTAGCAGGCGTCTTTACCTGCTCTCACCGCCAGCATAGCAAGCCTGCTGACAAAAGAGTTCCCCCGGCAGGATGAAAGAGGGTAAGGGAAAACTCCATATAGTCTCGCAGACTAGGCCCGCATGAGTCCACCGAAGAGTAGGTCATAAGGTTTTCATCTAGACCAGGTCCCACATCATAAACGCGGAATTACAACCGTTTGAAGGTGACGAGCAAAATTCAAAGCCCCTGCTTGTCGAAGCAAACTAGGTACAGTTGCATCAGGGTTCCTACGTTCAAGATAGGCTTCCTGTTTTAGGTACACCGAGTCGAGAATCTCTGGGGGTATGAAGTGAGCCATCTGCATGAGAAAGTCATCCGCACTCATGGTGTCATAGGGTAGGGCGTCCTCCCCCTGATAACTTTGGCCAAAAGCTATCAGTTTAGAATCATCGGTTATGAGAGCATCCGCTGTAGATGCAAGCACGGCCGAATGAACATGGGCGTCATGCTCGTCAGGATATCCGGCGGGAGTCTCTACTTTAAACCCCTCCACAATGCCCGTCGCGCTACCCATAATCTGCTTCATATAGCGCTGCCTTACGGCATCATCATGGTGTGGATGCTGTTTACGCCAGTGATAACCGAACTCATCTAAGATACCCTGCGAAAGATATACCTGATAAAAAAGATTATTTGTCTCCAAACAGGTAAGGAAAATCCAGTCTCTCAACGTCTTACTCATCAGCACGTTGGTGTCGAGAACTATCCGATAGATATCGCTACTCATACCACCCCATCCTAAAGATGTGGGGTAGCACAAGTAGCGATGTTTCTATTTTGTTTAGTCTAAAATTCCGAGCTCTTCGTCAAGTTTCATAAGCTCTTCGAAGGCGGCTTTCTGTTCAGCAGTTTTCACAGCAAGCAGCTGCGCTCTGTAAGCATCAACATCTGCCGTACGAACACGCCAGTGGGTACCTACCTGATGGGCAGGAATCTGACCTTCACGAATGAGCTTCATAAGAGTTGGGCGAGAAACTCCGATGCGGCGGGCCGCCACAGTCGTGGTCAGATCCTTGGGTACGGAGACAACCTGCGCTTGACCTCCTTGACTGATGATTGACAGGGTTGCCTTCAACGCTGCGACCAGCTCTGGCCCCAGCACTTCACTTGCCTCGCCAGATACAGTCAACGACACAGACAGCGCAGGTGACTTCTCAAGATGAGTGAGAAGGTTATGAGCCTCTTGAGCCACAGCTTGGCTTGTTTCGATAGTCGCAGTGTTTTTGAGAGTCTGCGCGGTCATCGTCTTCCTTGATGGTAGAGGTTCTTGGATTTATACACCCTCAGACTATCGATTAAGTGAAATAAGTGCAAGCATTTTCCTTTATTGCACTTATTACAAGCTTTTGCGCTGTCTTCACCTAGAAGGTCCCCAGCCCCGTCGCCTCCTGGGCGCGGTAGGCCAGGGTGTGCAGGGCAGGTTTGAGGACGCCGCCACCCGCCTTAGTCTCATAGGGCAGGGTAAAGAGGGCGGGAGCACCACCCACAGGTTCGTTGTTCCAGATGAGGGACCAGTAGCCGGCGAACTCCTGAGCCAGGGCTGAATCGCTCTCAGCTCGCACCCGCAGGCTGGTTTCCAGGTTGTAATTACACATATTTCGGCGGGTGAAATTACCCGACCCGCTCAGGAGCTCAAAGCCACCAGAATCTGCCGGGGCGGGAGCGTCCGCCCCTCGGTGAACCGCCAGATACTTGGGGTGGAACTGCTCGCCCCCTGTGGCGTACCAGCGCACCTGAACCCCGGCGCGTACCAGCTCTCGCGCAACGGGCAGGGCGGGCAGGCCGGTTTTTGTGCGGCCGAAGGCGTCAATGTTGAGGTCGAGCACCACCTGCACCGAAGCGCCACGAGCTGCGGCAGCCTTAAGCCCGGCAATGACAGCGCGTTCCGATAGATAGAACATACCCAGGCAGACCCTGTCCCCCGCGCCGGCACCAGCCAGCAGCTCCAGCACCGCGGTGCGAATACCGCCCTCAGTCACCAGCTGCACCTCAGACGCCTGCCCCGGGAACTCAACACCCCCAGCAAACCTGAGCCCCCGCAGGGCACGGGCAAGGTCGGGAGCAGAAAAGTCTAGAACCGCCAGCTCGCTAGCCAGCAGGTCATCCACCACAGCACCAGTGACCCGCAGACCCAGGTTGGAGTTAGGCGCAGAGGCGTCGTGCGGGTTGGCAGACGCCACCACAGCCTCGGCCTCAGACAGGGCCACCTTGCGGTGGTTGGCCTTGAAGTTAAAGAGCCTGGCGTAGGCATTGGCAGAGACGCGCGGCCCACCCGGTGCTAGAGCATTGGGCAGTACGGCGGGGAGCTCCGGCAGGTGCGCCAGGGCTGCCTGGTAGAAGCCGGAGTAGGCGGGGCTGGAGTCGCGCAGAGCTTCTAGCCGGGTTTCAACCACCTGTACCCTGGCGGCCCGCAGTCGCTCTAGATGAGGCAGAGGGTAGCTGCCGTAGAAGGTGTTGATGGGGTCGGTGATGAGCACGATGGGCACATCGGGGGCGGCGGCCCGCTTGGCAAGAAGGGCCGCGGTAAGGCGCTGGGAGAGGGCCGGGTAGGTGCGCCCGCTGGAGCGGTCATAGTCGCTATTGAAGAGGAACATATCGAGCACCAAGAAGCTTGTAGCCCGCTCAATGACCCCCTCAACAGCGGTGAAAATCTGCTGGTCAGAGCGGCATTCACCGTCGGCCGTATAGGTGAGATCTGCCAACAGCTCTACCTGCCCGCTTCGCCAGGGCCCGGTAACATCCAGGCCAGCTGGCAGGGGTTTGTAGCGGTGATAGAGGGCGGACGCGGCTGCGGCAGCACCGCAGGCCAGGGCGGCAAAGGCGAGGGGGCGGGGCAGTGTGCTCATGTTTCTAATCTACCTAGACAGCTATTTCTTATCTCACACGCCCACCGCTTGCCGATATTTTTTACAAGTGTAAACTTTACATCTGTAAGAAAAATTGTTGGTAGAGGATACCCGCTATGACCCCCACCCTGGCACCCGCCGCAGAGGACGCCCGCGCCGCCGACCCGCGTCCGGCCCGCTCCCGCGCAGCCCTCATCGACGCCGCCACCGAGGCCCTGGCTACCAGCGACCCCGGCAACCTCAGCGTCACAACCCTGGTCAAGACCGCAGGGGTCAGCCGCCCCACCTTCTACCAGCACTTCGCCGACGTGCACGAGCTCATTCACGCCGCGGCCCTCACCAAACTCAGCGCCGCCTTCGACGCCCTACTACCAGCCGACCCCGCTGCGCCCGTCGCTGTCTTTACCAGCGAGGTCAGCACCAACCTGCTCAAGCAGCTGCAGGTCGACGCGGATTTCTACCGCAATGTGCTGGCTATCTCGGGCAACTCCTCCCTGGTCGCCGAGCTCATCGACTTCCTCAGCCACCGTTTTCTCAGCCGACCGGCCGTTGCCGAACGTTTCATCGCCAAGAACCCATATCTGACCAGCGACTACGTCCAGTTCGTTGCCGCCGGGGTCGCCTGGCTGGCCGTCCGCTGGCTGGCCACCGACTTCACCGGCGAGCACACCGCAGAAGCCACCGGCGAGCGCCTGGCCCAGATGATGCAAGCCGTGATTTCCTAACCCGAGAAACAGACTTTTCACGATCCCAACAACCCGAAAGTAGGTGAGATCCCGTGCCCTCAACACGCGCTAAACGCCCCAAGCTGCACCCGCATCGCTTCAGCCCCATGAAGTACCTGGTGCTGCTGGCCGTCATTATCATCCCCTCGATTTACTCAGGCATTCTAACCTGGGCTAACTATGACCCCACGGACACCATCGACGCCGTTCCGGCTGCCATTGTGAACGAAGATTCACCGGCAACCACAGCCACCGGCAGCACCCTTAACCTGGGCCAAGACCTCACCGACGAGCTTCTGAGCAACGACAGTAAACAGAATTTTGACTGGTCGACCATGAGCGCAGACGAAGCGCAGACCAAGCTCGAAAACGGTGACATCCAGGCTATTTTGACGATTCCGTCTGACTTCTCTGCGAACGTCGCGTCAGTGTCTGAAAACGACGCGGCGGCAGCCCAGACCGCCAAGCTAAATATCACCACCAATGACGGCTCCAACATCATCTCGGGCAATATCGCCAGCTCCCTGGGCACGGCGGTTACCGACACCTTGGCCAGCAAGGTATCCACCGAATACCTCAACAACATCTACGCGGGCTTCACCGATATCCACGACTCCCTGGGGCAGGCAGCCGATGGCGCCAGCCAGCTCGCTGACGGCTCCACCAGCGCCAAGGAAGGCTCCGACGAGCTCGTGGTGGGCCTGACCGACTTGAAGTCCGGTACGAGCGAGTTGAGCTCGGGCGCAGCCTCTTTGGCGGACGGTGCGACCCAGGTTAATGACGGCGCAACCTCCCTCGCCTCGGGCGCAGCGTCCCTGTCGGACGGCGCAACCCAGGTCAACGACGGAGCCTCATCCCTCGCATCCGGCGCAACCCAGGTCAACGACGGAGCCTCATCCCTCGCATCCGGTGCAACCCAGGTCAACGACGGAGCCTCGTCCCTCGCATCCGGTGCAACCCAGGTCAACGACGGAGCCTCGTCCCTCGCATCCGGTGCAACCCAGGTCAACGACGGAGCCTCATCCCTCGCATCCGGTACCGATAGTGCCGCCAGCGGAGCCGCAACCCTCGCTAATGGCCTGAACCAAATCAATGACGGCGTCTCTGCCCTACCCTCCCAGCTACCAGCCCTCACCGACGGAACGAGCTCCCTGGCGTCCGGCGCGAGCAACCTCGCCACCGGCGCTCAGAACCTTGAGGACGCCGCCGGGCAGCTCGTCAGTGGAAGCACCGCAGTCTCTGACGGCGCCGACGCGGCGGTCAAGGGTGCACAAACCCTTGCCGACGGAACGCAAGCTCTCCACACCGCCACCGGTACCCTCGCGTCCGGCGCGAGTGATCTAGCCAGCAGCTCCCAGCAGCTCATCGATAACTGGGGCTCCCTCAGCGACGCTCAAAGGCTTGCCGCGCTCCAACAGATTAACGCCGGTGCCACCACCCTCTCGGAGGGTGCGAGCGCCGTGGATAGCGCATCAGGCGACCTCGCTACCGGTGCATCCTCCCTCGTCGGCAACGAATCGGGCGGGTTGACTAAGCTTGCCGCCGGCGCTTCATCCCTTGAAAGCGGAGCCGGACAGCTCGCCGCTGGCGCAACCTCCCTCTCTGACGGGGCCGACACCCTGGCCGGCGGGGCTGCAACCCTCAATGACAAGGCCGGTTCTATGGCGAGCGGCTTGAGCTCGCTAGCCACCGCAATTTCTCAGGCCAATGACGGTGCCTCTGCCCTGGCTGACGGCACAGGTACCCTGGCCTCCGGCGCGCACAGCCTCGCTGATGGAACCAGCTCCCTGGCATCGGGAGCGGGGACGCTGGCTGATGGAACCAGCTCCCTGGCTTCCGGTGCGGGAACCCTGGCTAATGGAACCAGCTCCCTGGCTTCCGGTGCGGGAACCCTGGCTGATGGAACCAGCTCCCTGGCATCGGGCGCAGGAACCCTGGCTAACGGCACCAGCACCCTGGCGTCCGGCGCAGGAACCCTCGCCGACGGTGCAGGAACCCTGGCCGACGGTACCAACTCCCTGGCGTCCGGCGCAGGAACCCTCGCCGACGGCACCCAGACCCTGGGCGAAGGCGCAGGATCCGCCGTTGACGGAGCCACCAGCCTCTCCAACGGCCTCAGCGACCTGAACGATGGTAACAGCGAGCTAGCGACCTCCCTGGGGGACGCCGTGGGGCAGGTTCCCAGCTACACCACCGACCAGGCCAGCGAACTCAGCGCGGTCACCAGCGACCCCGTCACCATTGAGAAAACCCGCCTGAACGAGGTGCCCACCTACGGCCACGGCCTGGCCCCCTACTTCATGACCCTGGGCCTGTGGGTTGGCGCTATCGCCTACTTCATGATGTACCCGGCGATCTCCAGCAAGTTCGCCCGTGGCGGCCACTCCGGCCTGCGGACCCTGCGCGGGGCCCTGGTGCCGGTGCTCTTCATGGGTATTCTGCAGGGAACCGTCATGTCGCTCATCATCCACTACTGGGTGGGCATTGAAGAGGTGAACTTCTGGGGCCTGACCGGCTTCGCTATTCTGACCTCTATCACCTTCCTGGCTATCAACCAGGCCCTCATCGCCCTGCTGGATGCTCCCGGCCGTTTCATCGCTCTGATTCTGACCGTGGTTCAGATTGGTGCGGCAGGCGGTACCTACCCGATTGAGACAGCCCCTGCCTTCCTGCAGGCTATCCACCCCTGGCTGCCGCTGACTCACGCACTGGAGGCTTTCCGCTCCCTGATTGCCGGTGGCTCCATCGGTATTGCAACGGGTATTGTCTGGTTGCTGGGCTGGATTACTCTGGCTGTTGCGGGCACTGCCCTGAGCATCTGGATTCGCCACCGCCGCGAAGATAAGGCAGAGGCCGAACGCCAGGCCCGCCGCAGCGCCCTGGCGAGCGCCTAAAGAATCAAGGCCTCTAACCTACGCCCTTTCGTTCTGCCCCGGTGTATCACCCCGGAGGCAGGAACGAAGGGGCGTAGAAGGTTAAAGGCTCTGCCTATATGCGGTGATGGTGGCGATGAGGTCGGGAATTTCCTCGGTAACAGTTACCTGAACCATGGCACTATCAATAAGGGCGTAGCCGTGAGCGATTCTATTTCTCATGCCATACATAAGTGGCCAGGTTGCCCCGAACAAATCATCCTTAATAGCTCCTGGCAACCGATTGAGCACATCAATGGCCGCAGAGAGCCTCAGGGCAATAGCGTCAAGCACGAGAGAGTCCTCTAAGTCTCGTTCAGCATATCTTTGTACGTAGTCAAGATGCAGTAGAGATTCATCGAGTATCTCTTGAACTGTTCTACTCATAAGAGCACCGCTTCATTCACAATTCGGTCACGCACATCGGGGCGAATCGCATGGTCAAAAACAATGTCAACAGGGGCGCCCAGAATCTGTGTAGCTTCAGCCTGCAAACGGCTCTGTGCAAGTAAGCCGAGAGGCCTGTGCGCTGTGACAAGCAGATCGATATCTGATGTGGGTTTATCTTGACCAGTTGCTACAGACCCAAAGACCCTCACGTTATCTACCCCGTGTTCTTCGAAATAGTCTATGAGCTCTGCCCGGCGCTCTCTGAGAACGCGGCCGTGAGGTGAGGATCCATGAAAATGAATGATACGGGAGACCTCTGGTTGACTTCGCCCAACGACTTGAGCGATAGCCCGCTGTGACATGCCCGCCCGATAAGCCGAACGCACAGCGTTCACGAGCTGCTGGCGTCCTTCTTCTATCTTTTGCTGGGCGGTGTGAGCCGCCTCGGATAACTGCACGGTGTCCATAGTTTTAAGATAGCAAATGCTATCACCAACCTGTAGGGCGGTCTCGACAGATCTCAGCGTCCGTATCCGCCCTCCACCCCAACCCCACCTTCGCCCGAACCTATAGGATAGAAGGAACCGCACCACTATCTTCCACCGCTGAAAGAGGAACCATGGGGTACTTTGACTCCGTCCAGTCTGCCGCGCAGCTACTCACGCCGATCACTAACGAGCGTATGTTGCAGGCTCTTGACCGCCTTGAGGTGGATTACGAGCTGGGCGACGACGGCACCGCCGTGTTCCATTTTGAGCGGGGCTACTTTTACTACACCCTCTCTAACGCCCCCGCCCGGGATCTGCTGAGCGTGCGCGGTAGCTACCGTGGTACCTTCCCCCTGGAGGCACTGCCTGCCCTCAACGAGTTCACCAATGCCTGGAACCAGCAGAACCTCTTCCCCAAGGTCTTCCCTTACCGGGTTGAAGAGGACGGTCAGGGGTTTGTGGTGCTGCCGGTTGAGCTGAGCATGGTTTACGCGGGCGGGGCAACGGACGCCCAGATTGACGAGCACCTGCGCGCTGCCCTGCAGACTTCGCTGGAGTACTTCGAGACCGTGGCCTCCACCTTCGGCGGGGAGGAGTAGCCTTGTCACAGCGCTTTAAAGTTGATTTGGGTGGCCTGGTTGAGCTGCTGTCGAAGAACCTGTATTCGGGCCCGCAGGTTTACCTGCGCGAGGCGATTCAGAACGGGGTTGACGCTATTACTGCCCGCCGGGAGCAGGACGCCGACGCCCCCGCCCGGGTGCTCCTTGAGCCCTGGGAGGACGGCACCGGCATCACCATTACCGACACCGGTGTGGGTCTGACGGCTGAGCAGGCTGAGGAGTTTCTGGCGACGATTGGCCGTACCTCTAAGCGCGATGAGGTCTTTAACGAGGGTCGCGCCGAGTTTTTGGGCCAGTTCGGTATTGGCCTGCTGGCCTGTTTTTTGATTGCCGATACGGTTGAGGTCACCTCGCAGAGCGTGCTGCCGGGGGCTGCCCCGGTGCGCTGGCTGGGTCATGCGGACGGCACCTTTGAGGTGCTTCAGCTAGCCGGCGGTGAGGACGCCACCGGGCAGGTTCCCGAGGTCGGCACGACGATTCGCCTGAAGGCGCGGGCGGACGCCGCCCACTGGGTTGCCGAGGAGACGGTGGTGACGCTGGCGAGCGACTACGCCGATATGCTGCCGGTTGAGGTGGCGGTTCGGGTGACGGCTGCCGGCCAGCGTCTCTGGCGCCGTATTTCCCTGCCTGCCCTGCCCTGGGCGAAGGGGGAGGGTGAGCACCAGCCCAACCAGCACGAGCGAGCCCTGGCCCTGACTAACTACGCCGAGAAGACCCTGGGCTTCACTCCCCTGGCGGCTCTTGAGCTCGACGTGCCCGCCACCGGTACGACCGGCGTGGCCTATGTGCTGCCTCAGGCGGTGTCACCGGGCTCAGGCCGCCACCGCGTCTACGTGAAGAACATGCTGGTGAATACCCGCGAAGACACCCTGCTGCCCGATTGGGCTTTCTTCGTGCGGGCCGTGGTGAACTCGGAGTCCCTGACCCCAACGGCCTCCCGCGAGCAGCTGCGCGAGGACGAGATTCTTCTGCTCACCCGCGAGGCGATCGGTGAGCAGCTCAAGACCTGGATTACCGCTACCCTTTCTGAGCCCAGCGCCCTGCGTGACCGCTTTGTCGAGACCCATTCTTTGGCCCTGCGGGCAGTGGCCCTGGCTAGCGACGACATGCTCGATGTGGTGGCGTCCTCCCTGCCCTTTGAAACCACCGGGGGTATCGCCACGCTGGCCCAGGTTATTGAAGAGACCGGGCAGGTGCTCTACACCCCCACCACCGAGGCCTACCGCCGGGTGGCTCCGGTGGCGCGGGCCCAGGGGCTGTGGGTGGTCAACGGCGGCTACGTCTACGACGCTGACCTGCTGGCTAAGCTGGCTGACCGCCCCCGCTGGAAGGTCACCGAGCTGACCAGCAAGGACGTCACCCAGACCCTGGCAGCCGTTGAGATGGAACGCGAGTTCGAGGTGCTGCGCGGCTTGGAGCGTGCCCGGGCTGTGCTCGCCGCCCAGGACTGCGGCGTCCTTCTGCGCACCTTTGACCCCGCCGAGGTACCCGCGGTGCTGCTGCGCGATGCGGACGCCGAACGCGCCCGCGACCTAGCCCAAGAGGCCGAGGACGCCGGTGGCGCCTGGGGTGGGCTGCTCGGCTCCTTTACCGAGGCGGCAACCGAGCCAACCCGCACCCTGGTGCTCAACGACGCCAACGAAAATACCCGCCGTCTGCTGCACCAGCCGGAGCACGCGTCCTTTGAACCGGGCCTGACAACCCTCTACCTCTCAGCCCTCATGCTCGCCGGTGAGGGCCTACGCGGGGCCGAAACCAACCTGCTCAGCGACAGCCTGGCCCAGCTGCTCGAAGCTGCCCTGCGCCAGCCCTAAACTAGCTACTGATAAGGGAGAAAACTGTGTGGTCAACCCACGAAGCCGCCCAGAAAATTGCCGCGATCCGCGACCTGCCCTACGGTAGCGCCCGCACCGCCGCCATGGAGTACATCACCCGCACTCTTGAGCGGGAGGGCCCCGAATCCATGCTGCCCGAGGCCTACCTCAACCTGGTGGAGGCCTATGTTTTTGGGCAGCCGACCCCGGCGTCCTTTGCGGTGTTCTCTAAGCTGCTGCGCCTCTACGACGCCCACCCCGAGCACTTTGACGAGTTCACCGCCCGCACCCTCTTCTGGCAGTTCAAGTGGATTATTGGCGACATGACCGCCTACCCGCAGATCTCTAAGGCGCAGGCGCGCGAGCTGCTCGATGAGATGCGCCGCCGCTACCGCCTGGCGGGCATGGGCGAGATGGCCCCTGACCGGGCCGAGTACATGTGGGCTGCCCATATTGGCGAGGACGAGGCCGCCGAGACCTGGCGCGCCCGCTGGCTTGCACACGGTGAGGACGAGATGGACTGCGGCTCCTGCAGGCACGGCGGGATTCTGCGCGACCACGTGACCGACGGGGAGTTTGAGGCGGCTATCCGCATGGGTGCCCCCACCGAAGATTTGTGTAACCGGGAACCTGCGGCCTCCCACCGGCAGCTGGCCCTTGCCTACCTACATGTGGAGGACGGCGAAGCTGCCGGCCGGCACCTGCTGCGGGCTGCGGCTAACCGCGACCAGTATGACCCGGACGATCTGGGGGTTGAGTTTGAGGTGCTGGCCCGCGGCCAGAATCTTCAGGCGGCCTTTGACCTGCTCGCTGACCACGGTAAACGTGCCCTTGACTTGGCAGGGGATCCCGGCGATAACCGCAACTTCCTGCGCTATATCGTCGCTGGCCTGGCCTGGGCTTTAGAGGACCACGGGGATATGCCCACCGGCCTGCGGCCTGCCGGTCAGACATCGCGGGCGACCCTGCGGGAGCTTTACGACTGGGCGCTGGATGAGTCCCGGCCGCTGGCCCAGGCCTTTGACCGCCGGGCGGGTAACACCCGGTTCTCGGAGTCCCTGGAGGCCGCCACCGAGCTGCCCGCCCTGGTACCCATTGTGCTGCCTACGGGGGCGGACGGGGCTGGTTCGGCTAGTTTGACCGAAGCGGACGCCGCCGAAGGTGCCCAGACCGGTGGTGCGAGCGCGACCGACGCTACTCCCCTGTCCTTTACCCCGGTGGAGTCCTACCTGGCGGTGGCCCGCGAGCATGAGGCGGCGGGGGCTTCCCTTGAGGCGGGTATGGCCTATGCCGAGGCTGCTTTCTTGGTGCTGGCCGGTGGGCCTGTCACTGGGGCGCAGGCGCTTGAGGCCCACGGGTTCTTTGAGACGGCCTGGCCTCTGCTGGCGGACGGCGGTGCCGCCCCCGCCCTGCTGGCCGAGGTAGTGCGCGTGTGGGCACCGGTTGCCGAACGGGTGAATGACCTTGAAGCCCTTCGCACCCCGGTCAATGAGCTACAGGAGCTGGCTCGGCAGGCGGCCCACCCCGACCTTCTGACTGTGATGCAGGCTCAGGATCTCGCTGCCCGTCTTTCACTGGCGGCCGATGACTCTGCGAGCCAGCAGCTCGTGGATGAGCTGGTAGAAACCTACCGCGAGAACGAGTGCCTGGAGCGGGCAGCCCGCCTGCTGATGGTTGCCGCTGAAGCTGCGGCTACCGCCGGGCAGAGTGAGTTGGCGATTGGCCGCTACGAGTTGGCGGCGGAGTTTTTTGAGCCTTTGAGACTGAAGAAGTCCCGTGCTGCTGCCCTGGACGCCTGCATTGAGCTGCTGCGCGCTACCGGCCAGGAGCACCGCGTCGAAGCCCTGCTGGCTGAGCTTATGGCGGGCTAGCGCAGCCACACCCCGCTGCGGGCGCGCAGACCCAGGGTGAGGGCGCGGGCGCCCATGTACCACAGGGCGTAGGAGCACCAGAGCAGCAGGTAGGCCAGGGTGGGGCCATCGAACAGACCGCCCCAGCCCCAGGAGGTGCCCCCAGCGAACTGGGCGGGAGCGTCCGCACCGGTACCGAACCAGAGATACAGCCCAGCCAGCACCGGCAGATAGGCCACCAGGGTAAAGAGCCCTGCTAGACCCAGATAGCGTACGTCCTGGGCGCCGATGAGCACGCCGTCCAGAATGAAAACGTAGGCGGCCAGGGGCTGCCCCACCGCCAGCACCAGCAACGACAGAGCAAAGAGGCGCTGCACCTCGGGGTCGGGGGTAAACACCCAGGCCAGGCCAAACCCGACCACTGGGCAGACCAGGGCCGTGACCAGACCAAAGGCCAGGCTCCACCGCACCAGGCGGTTTTTGAGCTGAACCACCGCGCCCTGCCCCTGCCGGGTTGAAAGATCCTGCGCACCCATCTCCTTACCCAGCAGGGCCTGGGCAGCAATGGCCAGGGCGTCTAGGGCGAAGGCCAGCAGGTTAAAGAAGGCCATCGTCAGCTGGTAGGCGGCCAGGTTTTTCTCCCCCTGGCTGGTCACCACAAAGACCGTAGCCAGCAGGGCAATCCGCAGGCAGGCGGCCCGCACCATTAGCCAGGCCCCCACCCTAAAAACAGCCTTAAGACCGGCGAGGTCAGGCAGCCAGCCGGGCACCCGCGTCCGCACTGATAAGCCGGAGGGTCGGGCAGTAGAGCCGGGTGCCCGCGTCCGCGCCACTACCGCATAGGTCAGTGCCAGGGCCATGCCCCACTGCACCACCGCCGTTGCCACCGCCGAGCCAGCCACGCCCCAGCCTGCCGGGTAGACCAGGGCCCAGCTCAGCGGCACGTTGAGGGCAGCGCCGGTGGTAGCAACGTAGAGGGGGGTTGTGGCGTCCTGGAAACCGCGCAGGGCACCGGTCGCCGCCAGCACCAGGAGCATGCCGGGCAAGCCCGCCAGGGAGGGTAGCAGGTAGGCGGTGGCGTGGGTCAGGACGTCCCCGCCCGCCCCCAGTGCACGCAGCAGGGGGCCGGCGGTCAGCGCCAGCAGCACCGCGAAGAAAAGACCCAGGCCAGCAGCCACCCACAGGCCGTTGCGGGCGGCAGCAAAAGCGCTGGGAGTATCGCCTGCCCCCACGGCCCGGGCCACCGCCGGGGTGGTGGAGTAGGCCAGAAAAACCATGAAGCCCACCAGGGTCTGCACCACGGTTGAGCCCAGCGTCAGGCCAGCTAATGGAGCGCTGCCCAGATGGCCCACGATGGCAGAATCGGCCAGCACCAGCAGGGGCTCAGCAATGAGGGCACCAAAAGCAGGCACCGCCAGGGCAAGAATCTGGCGGTTGAGCGAAGGCTGCCGGGGTGAAGAAGACGGTGTAGAGGGCATAAAACCACCCTACCGGCGTCCGTATGGGTAAGCGAAACCTTCATCTGCGTGTGCAAAGAACGCGCAGATGAAGGTTTCGGCTACCTTCAAGAACCTAGTTGGCCTGGGCCTCAGCCTCGGCCACATCGGCGTCGCTCACCTCAACCCCGGTGTAGAGCTTGAACTGTTCAGCAGCCTGCAGGGCAATGACCTCACCGCCGGTAATGACCTCCTTACCAGCAGCCCGGCCAGCGCGAATCAGCGGGGTTTCAACGGGCATGGCGACCACGTCAAAGACCACCTGGGCGGCCTCAATCGCGGGAGCGGGGTAGGCCAGGGTGTCAACCTCGGGGCCGCCCTCCATGCCGATGGGGGTGACGTTCACAATGACGGGGGCGGTCAGCTCGCCCACCTCAGCGGCCCAGGTGTAGCCGTAACGCTCGGCCAGGGCCCGACCCGCCTCTTCGTTACGGGCGATGATGGTGCCGGTGCGGAATCCCGCATCATAGAAGGCTCCAGCCACAGCCGCCGCCATGCCGCCAGAGCCGCGCAGCAGGAAAGGCAGGGCGGGGTCTACCCGGTGGGAGGCCAGCAGGGAGGCCACCGCAATCACGTCGGTGTTGTAGGCCTTGAGGTAGCCGTCAGTATTCACAATGGTGTTGACCGCACCGATGACCTCAGCGGAGTGGTCCATCTCGTTGACCAGGGGAATCACCGCCTGCTTGAAGGGCATGGACACCGAGCACCCGCGAATTCCCAGGGCCCGCACGCCACCGATAGCGGCCTCAATGTCGGTGGTGGTCATGGCCTTATAGAGAAAGTCCAGGCCAAACTTTTCGTAGAGGTAGTTGTGGAACTTGATGCCGTGGTTTGAGGGGCGGCCCGAGAGAGAAATGCAGACGGTGGTGTCGCGGTTCAGGGGCGGACGGCCAGGCGCGGCAGGTGAGCTAGTCATAGGGTGTTTTCCTTGGTGAGGGTTCGAGCCGGGCTCCTCACAGCGGGGCCAACCCGGCCTGACCCTCTCACCCTACCACCGGCGTCCGCGCACCGCTCCGCCTCGGCTGAGTGTAACGATAAATGCCATGTGCGCGAATCGTTACCGCGCACATGGCATTTAGCGTTACGGTCAAAAGTGGGGCTGCTAGGGCCGGGTCATGATGTAGGTTTTACGGCCCGCAAACTCGTCAGAGCGGGCGATAGTGAAGCCTTCTTTTTCATAGAAACGAATCGCGCGGGCGTTGGTGGAGAGCACCTCAAGTTCAGCCGGGCCGGGGTCGAGCACCTCACCCAGCAGGGCCTGGGCAACTCCCGTGCCGAAGGCCTCGGGCAGCAGGTAGAGCATTTCAAGTTTTTGTACCTCGTAGGGCATCTGTGAGGCGAAAGCCAGGCCCAGTAACTTGCCCGCGGCGTCCTTTTCTACCGCCACCAGGGCTCGGCGGTGCTGGCCCAGTTGCTGCTGAATATCTTCACCGGTGCCGCCGGTGGAATCTAGCCACTCTGCAAATCCGTTGGCGCGGGCGTCCAGCTGCTCTTCCTGCTTGGCAAACATTTTAGGGGTAAATGTGCCTGCGTAGGCGTGACGCCAGGACGTCATGCGCAGCTCTTCCCACGCTCTGGCCTCTGCGGGCACAGGTGGGCGGATCTCAAAATTCATTATTCTCCTCGAGCCCTGCCGCTGCGAGCGAGTGGGGGAAGGCAAGGCGTAGAGTCATGATACCGCACCGACCTGCACAATCTTCAGGTTTTAAATAGACAGGTGGTAGATGTAGTCGTGGGCAACTTCGGTGTCGGTGAGCTGGAAGGTGCGCTCACCCACCCGGGTGAATCCCATCTTTTCGTAGAAGGCCTGGGCGCGGTGGTTGAGCTGGTGGGTGCCAAGGTGCAGGCCGTCTTTACCGTCTGCGCGGGCAGCGGCGACAGCGGCATCCATGAGTTCCCTAGCCAGACCGGTTCCACGGGTTTCGGCAGAGAGATAGAACTTACTCAGGTAGGCAGCCTTGCCGGGAATTTCGGCGGGCTGGGGCGCCTCGTGGTCGATGCCGAAGTAGGCGATGATGTCGCCCGCTTCGTTGACGGCCAGGGTGAAGCTGTAGGCGCCGGTTTCGATGTAGCGGGTGAAGGACGCCTCATCTAGGTTTTCGCTCACAAAGGCCGCAACGAACTCGCGGGGAACCACGGGCGGAGCAGCGTCGGGGAAGTGGGCACTGGCAAAAGCTGAGAGGGCGGGCACGTCGGCAAGGACGGCCGGGCGCAGGGTGTGGGGCATGGCTATTCTTTCTCGTAGCCGCGGAGTTTATTGAGGGCGCGGCGTTCATTTTTGGTGGGACGGCCTGCACCCCGGTCGCGACGGGGTAGGGCACCGCTGGTGAGGTACGCGGGTTTGGGGGCGGAGATATCGTTGTAGCAGGTGACGGCTACGGGAGCACCGACGCGCTTGGAGATGGTTTTTCGTACGATAAGTACGCGCTCCCAGCCGGGGTAGCGCACGGTGACGGTGTCGCCGGGTTTGATTTTCTGGGAGGGCTTGGCGTGCTCGCTGTTGATGCGCACGTGCCCGGCTTTGACCTCGGTGGACGCCAGTGAGCGGGTTTTGAACACGCGCACTGACCATAGCCAGGCGTCGATGCGCACAGGTGGCTGCGGCTCTGCGGGGGCTGAGTCTGCGGGTGAAGTCATGTATCTAGGCTACCGTCACCAACAGGCCAGTGTCCGTCTAGTCTCGCAGGATAGAAGGCAGCATCCCCAAGGCATCGAGTTGGCGCACAACAAATAAGGTAACCACATTACCCATAATTTTGATACTGTAGTGCCGTTTTCCTTCTTCCTTAGCAAGCAGACCACGACCGATAAGCTTTGCCAGCCTCTGGCTTCTCGTTGATGCAGATCCAGGAATGAGATCTGCAAGGTCACCGGCCTTTATCCACCCATACTGAGCGGTACGCATGAGGATATCTACCTCAGCCTGTGTCAGCAACGATGCTTCATAGGCCCTTTTGAGTGCAGGATAATAGACTGTTTTTACCACCGAATCGTGATTACTCAGGGTCATGATATGTTCGAGATCTTTTTCGAGCCCCTGAATAACGTAACTACACCAGGCAATGAGATCTTCGTTCTCAAGCGAGTCCGCCTGCTCCAGATGAGCGTAGTAGGCTGAGCGGTCAGCCCCAAACACCACAGTGGGGTTTAAAGCTCTGTAACCACCTGCAGACGTGAAGTTTTGTTTAACCAGCATGGCATAGGTAAGTAGGCGGGAGACACGTCCATTCCCATTGGTAAATGGATGAATCCAGACAAAGCGGTGATGGGAGATGGCGGTTTGGAGTAGGTGGTATTGACTGGGCAGGTCTTGGTTGATGAACTCCAGTAGCTGACGCATATCTGCCGATATTGATTCTGGGCCAGGCGGGATATGCCGCGATTGTGAGATTCTCACAGGGGTTGTGCGGTAGCTACCCGGTGCAGAGTCACCTTCACGTACCAGACCCTGCACAGACAACCGGTGGAGTTCCCTCACGAACACTTCTGTGAAATGAAATTCTTGGTCTACTACCTCATCGATAAAGAGGCTGGCCTTCTCTAGATTAAGAATTTCCTGCAACCCATCGTTTCCTTCTTCCCCCTGTGCTTTTTTGTTCAGAGCATCAACAACGGTGGTGCGGTTACCCTCTATACGTGCGGACATCATACTTGTGAGGTACTGAAAAAGAGTCCTAAGCTCATACAAAATAGGCTCATCGAGATTCCCCTGGGTCACCTTTAGCGCGCTCCTAGCACGTTCTAACCGCACCACATGTTCTGCGAGCGGTGAATCAAAGGAGAAGGAGGGAAGACCAATAGGTTTCATAAGAGTATTTTACCAACGTCTTTCTATCATTTAATGTTTTTCTATAATTTTCACTTGTCAAAGCCATATTATTCATATTAAAAAGAAGAAATTATTTTATATCAGACCTGCCTCTACTTTAGGATTACATTGAACCTATAGCCCTACTAGACCATTCAAAGCCTTCCCCCACCCGCACTTTCACCAGCTCGTCCCAGTGGGTGGTTGCCCTGGGCGAGAGCATCTCACGCTTCATCTGCCATTCCGGCGGACGAGCTAAGCCCGCATACCCCAGCCCCACCGAGCCCTCACCACACCTCTCCTGCACCCGAGCGAGCAGGCCCGCGATGTCTCGGGACTCATGACGGTATTCCATGCCCCAGAGGGGTTCCTGCCCGCCGGCAGGGCGCAAATCCGTCAGCATGACACCCGCTCTGGCATAGGCGACAGTTGAGAAGTCAACGTGTTCCAGGAGCTGATGAGCAGCCCGGGTCAAGATGACCGGGTCGGACGTATACCCCGGCAGGCGCATCTGTAGGGCGGGGTGATGCTGCTGCCCAGAGCTGAAAACGGCGGTTCCACAGAAGGCGGTGAGTAGGCCGGCTAGTTGGCCGTGGCGGGCTAGTCGGGCAGCAGCTTTCTGTGCGTAAATACTGAGTACCTGGCGTAAAGAATCTGCGTCAGATACGGGTCGGGAGAAGGCCCTCGAGTAGATGAGCTGGTCTTTAAAGCGGCGCTGCTCTTCCAGCTCGCACGCCGGAATTTCTTGTAATTCCAAAACTGTGCGCATCAGAACCACCGAGAACTTTTTTCGAATCACGTCGGGTCGCGCTGCCGCCAAATCGGCAATCGAGGTAATACCTAGAGCCGCAAGTTTCTGCGTAGTTCGCCGCCCCACTCCCCACACCTCAGATACCGGCAAAGCCGCCAGCAGGGCGTCCTTACGTTCCAAGGGCAAACAACCCCACACGCACACCCCCGCCAAGGTGGGAATCTTTTTGGCGGTTTTATTGGCGAGTTTGGCGAGGGTTTTTGTAGGGGCAACCCCCACGCAGACTGGCACCCCCACGCCGCGTAGCAGCTGGTCTTTGATGCTTCGGGCATAGGTACGGGCAGCAGCGGGCTCAATCGGCACAGTCAGGAAAGCCTCGTCGATGGAGTACTGCTCAAATTCGGCCGCCTGTGAAGCGAGTACCCGCATCACCCGGGCAGAAATTTCGCCGTAAAGCTCGTAGTTGGAAGATCGGGCAATAACCCCCTGCACGCGAGCCCTGTGCTCTATCTGAAACCAGGGCATACCCATGGTGTACCCCAGGGCTTTCGCTTCTGCCGAGAGGGCAACCACGCAGCCGTCATTATTAGAGAGCACCACTACCGGCCGCCCCATGAGCGAGGGGTCAAAGATACGTTCGCACGAAACGTAGCAGGAGTTGATATCAACGTGCACTACCTGTCGCCTAGTCACAGCTACACCCTGTGAAGGCAGCGGGTGACCACCCCAAAAATCATGAACTCCGATTCAGCAGGGATGGGGATGGGTGGGTAGGCGGGGTTTTCGGGCAGGAGCCACCCGGCGCCGTAGCGGTCAATGTGAAAACGTTTGACAGTAAATTCGCCGTCGATAGCTGCCACCACAACTGACCCCTCAACGGGTTGGCGGGAGCGATCCACAATAATTTCGTCACCGTCTGCGATGCCCGCGTCGATCATTGAAGACCCGCTCACTCTCAGAATGTAGGTGCAGTTGCGATCGGCAATAAGCACCTCATTAAGGTCAATGTGGGTAGCTGAGTAGTCCTGGGCAGGGGACGGGAAGCCCGCAGGAATTCGGGTGGGGCTGGTAGGGAGAGGCCAGGGCACCCCCGGGTGTAGCTGGCCTACAACTATGGCTTTCATGCCTTAAATATAGTACAAAGTTTCGAATGTTGTACGAATATTTATTCTATAGATTAAACAATATTTTGCCAGCAGCCCTGACCCGCGTGAGCGTGCGGCATATCGCTGAGCGTGCAGCAGTCGTGCGCACTCTCGGCGATATGATGCACTTTCGCCGCCCCCTTGAAGCCCGCGCTGGCGTACACTTATGCCCATGACTAGCCCTACCGCACCCGTTATTCCTGCCGATTCCTGCTCCCTGCCGGTTGATGAGAACCTACCGGGCACCGCTGCCCGCGAGACGCTCTGGGTTCTGCTGGAGCACCCCGGCGGCTGGGGCCGCGATATTCTCGATGGAACCGTCTTTGGGGCAGAACTCTCAGCCGCCCTTAAAGAGAAGATGGCGCAGGTGGGTGCCCGCCTGCTGCTGATTCGGCAGCCCGGTCGTGAGGGGCAGAAGGTTAAGGACGTCGGCGCCCGCCGCCGCGCCTTTCTTGCGGTTACCGGGGGTAGGGATTTTTCACCCGCCAGGCTCTACTCGTTTGAGGTAACCGGTGCGGAGGATTTGCTCTCCCTTCCCCTCGAAACCCCCGAAAATATACCCGGTGCGGTTGTTTCACGTGAAACACTCACCCTTGTCTGCACTCACTCTAAGCGCGACCGCTGCTGCGCGGTACGCGGCCGACCCATTGCGTCCTTTGTATCCGAACAACTCGCGGACGGCAGCGTCTGGGAGTGCTCCCACACCGGTGGGCACCGCTTCGCCCCGGTCGCCATCAGCCTGCCCACCGGCTACACCTACGGGCGCCTAACCTTCGAACAGGCCCTGACCTTAGCCCAGGGTGCCCAGCAGGGCCGGGTAGAACTCACCGGGCTGCGCGGGCGCTCCTCCCACTCCCCCATTGAGCAGGTAGCCGAGGTAGCCGTCCGCACCCTCCTTACGGACGCCGGTGAGCAGGTAAGCCCCGACGACCTCAACCCCAGTGAAATGACCGCCACCGAACCCGACCTGCACGCCGCCCATGTCTCCCACCGCGACGGCCGTTTCTGGGTCGTGACCG
Organism: Rothia sp. 11254D007BW; assembly: GCF_053548195.1. NCBI lineage: Bacteria > Bacillati > Actinomycetota > Actinomycetes > Micrococcales > Micrococcaceae > Rothia > Rothia sp. 11254D007BW. Next base: position 1,915,497 of record NZ_JBPWPK010000001.1, on the reverse strand, counting down.
CCCGCCGCACCGAGCTAGCGCCGCGACCGGCGTCCTGCGGTAAGGACGCCGGCCCCGCCTTCAGCTGGGAGGTCGTCAGCCTCGTTGGCCTAGACCACGCCGGTTGCCCCCAGCAGGGAGCCAACACCGAAGGTGACGGCCAGGGCTAGGGCGCCACCGATGACGACGCGCAGGGCGGCCTTGCCGTAGTGCGGGGAGCCGCCCCACTTAGCGCCCAGGGTACCGGTGATTGCCAGGGCAACGAGCACGCCGGCGAAGGTCACCGGAATACGAATCGACTCGGGGAAGAGCAGAATCAGCAGGGTCGGGAGCAGGGCACCCACCAGGAAGGAACCGGCCGAAGCGAAGGCAGCAGACCAGGGGGAGGGGATATCCTCATCGTCGATACCTAGCTCAAAGTGCAGGTGGGTCTTGAGGGCGTTCTTCTCGGTCATCTCGATAGCCGCCTTGCGGGCGGTTTCGGGTGAGATGCCGCGCTCTTCAAGAATCTCGGTCAGCTCATCGAGCTCGTACTCGGGCATGTCACGCAGCTCAGCCTTTTCCTTGGCGATTAGGGCTTCCTGGCTATCCACCTGGGACGAGACCGAGACGAACTCGCCCAGGGCCATGGAGATAGCACCACCGACAACAGCAGCAGCGGCGGCAACACCAATGGTTGAAGTGCTGGTGTTTGCACCGGCAACACCAACAACGGTGGCGGCGACAGAGACAATGCCGTCGTTAGCACCGAGGACGGAGGCGCGGAGGCGGTTGAGTTTTTCCTGGTAGGCTCCGCCCATGTTGTGGGCTTCTCCGGTGTGGGAGTGAGGGGCGGTTTCGTTCGCTTGGTTCGTCATACCCCTTACCTTAGCCCTTGTGCCCAGGCTTCTTCCAGCAAGCCCACAGTGCCCCTTAGCTCGGCGGAGCTTAACCGGCGGGTGAGGCTAGGCTGGGCTACCTAGAGACGGTCGATGAACTCGCCGATAGCCCGGTAGGTGGCGGTACGGGCGGGTTCGGGTGAGAGGACGAGGTCGTGGGTTCCGCCGTCGATGACACGGCTGGTGACGTCCTTGCCCAGCCCCAGGCCCCAGCGGCGGATTCCCTGCACATTGAGCACCGCGTCGAAGTCGTGGCGATCAGTGGGGTTCTTGAGTTTGCCGGAGCGGGCCGAGGTTAGCAGCAGAACGGGGGCCTGGATGTCGAGGCCGCGCTGTAGCTGCCGGTGGGCCCGGCGCACAGCCGCCAGCCAGCCCGCGTAGACGGGTGGGAAGTTGAGGGTCTTCCAGTCGGTGTTGAACTGCCAGGTGCCCGCGTGCTCAGCGTGCAGGGAGCGGGCGTAGGCGTCCTCCTGCTCCTTCTGCACGATGGCGCGCGGCTTGAAGCGCGCGAGCGCCGCCACCGACCCGGTCATGAGGGCACGCTCAAGCGGGTTGTTGAAGTGGTCGAGCCAGGGGGAGTTGAGGACGACAGCAGCCAGCTCGGGCGGGGCGGTTCGGCTGGCCCAGAGGGAGGCGATGAGTCCGCCGGTGGAGTGGGCCATGAGAATAACCTGCTGGTGCCCGTCGCGGCCGGTGATGAGCTGCCAGGCGGCGGTGAGGTCTTCGAAGTAGTCGTCGAGGTTTTCGGTGTAGAAGGGGGTCTGCCCCGGTAGCAGGGAGCGCCCATATTTGCGCAGGTCAAGGGCGTAGAAGTCGTGGCCGCGGGCTGCCCACCAGTCGCCGAGGTCCTTCTGGAAGAAGTAGTCCACAAAGCCGTGCAGGTAGAGTACGGCGGGCTGTGCCGCCCCGTCTTGCCCCTGCGCGGACGCCGGGAGGTGGGGAGCTGCGTCCGCCCCGCCAGTATCTGCGGGTCGGTGGACGAGGGTGGCAACGATGGGGCCTTCTGAGTCGCGGCCCAGATCGATGGTTTCGGCGGTGTAGGGGGCGCCGAGAATGTCTGGCTGTGTCATGGCTCCCAGTCTACGCCTGTTGGGCTGGCGCTCTGTCTAGCGAAGCTAGCCTAGACACACCTATCATAGAGAGGATAATCAGTGACGCCCGCAACACCCCGCGGGCACCCACCAGTAAGGACACCACCCATGACCTACACCGTCAGCGACTACCTGCTTGACCGCCTTGTTTCCCTGGGCGCTACCGATATTTTCGGTGTGCCCGGCGACTTTAATCTGCAGTTCCTCGACCATGTGATTGCGCACGAGCAGCTGACCTGGGTAGGCAACGCGAATGAGCTCAACGCCGGGTACGCGGCGGACGGCTACGCCCGCGTGGGCGGTATTGGCGCCCTGGTGACCACCTACGGTGTGGGTGAGCTTTCCGCTATTAACGCAACGGCCGGTTCCTACGCCGAGCACGTGCCCGTCCTGCATATCGTGGGTGCTCCGTCGAAGGACGCCCAGGCCGCCCACCTGACCATGCACCACACCCTGGGTGATGGCGATTTCACCCACTTTATTCGTATGGCGTCTGAGGTGTCCTGCGCGGTTGCTAACCTTGAGCACGCCACCGCTACCGCCGAAATTGACCGCGTGCTGCGCGAAATGATGATCCAGAAGCGCCCCGGCTACATTCTGCTGGCAACCGACGTAGCCCGGGTTGAGGTGGCCCCGCCGAGCGGCCCGCTGGAGGTGCCCAAGGCCCTCTCGTCCCCCGGTGCTGTTGAAGCCTTCCGCGCTGACCTGGCTGAAGTGCTGGCGGGCAAGCAGACCACGGTGCTTGCTGACCTTTTGGTTCACCGCATGGGTGCGCAGGCTAACCTGACCGAGATGCTGGCGGCAACCGGCCTGCCCTACGCCACCCTGATGTGGGGCAAGACCCTGGTGGACGAGTCCAAGCCGGCTTTTGCTGGTATTTACGCCGGGGTGGTGTCGTCGGCCCGCACCAAGGACGCCGTGGAGCAGGCAGAAGCCCTGATCTGCGCGGGCGTAACCTTCACCGACACCACCACCGCCGGTTTCTCCCAGAACCTGCCCGAGAACACCGTCTTTTTGGGGGCCCAGACCGCCAAGATTGGCCGCAAGACCTACGCCCCGCTCACCCTCGATACCGCCCTTGACCTGGTGCGCGAGGTCGCCCTTGAAGTGGGTGCAGCCCCCAAGGAGCTACTGCCCTGGGACGAAGAAACCCACGAAGACATCGACATGGACGCCCCGCTGACCCAGGACGTCCTCTGGTCCCTGCTCTCCCGTGAGCTGTCCCCGGGCAACATTGTGGTGGCCGACCAGGGCACTTCCTTCTTCGGTATGGCCTCCCGCCGTTTCCCCGAGAATTCCATGTTTATCGGCCAGCCCCTGTGGGGTTCGATCGGCTATACCCTGCCTGCCATGCTGGGGGCTTCCATCGCAGACCGGGGTGCGCGCGGCGTCCTGCTCATTGGCGACGGCTCAGCCCAGCTAACCTTCCAGGAAATCGGCACCATGCTGGAGCAGAAGACCAACCCGGTGGTGGTGCTGATCAACAATGACGGCTACACGGTGGAGCGTGCCATTCACGGCCCCACCCAGCCCTACAACGATATTCGCCGCTATAACTGGCAGCTGATTCCGGCAGCGCTGGGGGCGACCGAGGACGACGTGCTCATGCTGCGCGTGACCACCGCCGCTGAGCTGCTGGAAGCAACCGCCCTGACCCAGGCCACACGCGACAAGCTGGTTTTCCTGGAGGTCATGATGGATAAGGACGACGTGCCCGCCCTACTGGCCGACGTCGCCGCCGCGCTCACCCGCGCCAACTCCTAAAGGTAGCCTGGTCCATCCCGCACCCGGCTAGTTCTGCGCCACCCAGGCGGCATAGCTGCCTTCAAGTTCAAGCACGGTGTAACCGGCTCGACGCAGACCGCTGGCAACCACCGAGTTGCGCACGCCGGACTGGCAGAAGGTCAGCAGAGTCGAGCCGGGGGCGGGCAGTTCATCAAGGCGCCAGAGGGCTGAACCACCTGAGAGCTGCTGGGCACCGGGAATGGTGCCTGCGGCGTACTCATTTTTAGCGCGCACATCGACCAGAGCATCGCGGGAGGCTGTATCTAGCTCATCCACCGCTACCAGGGGCGGGGTGAAGTTCACCAGGGGTTCGATGTCGGTGGTGTAGTAGCGCACGGTATCGATACCTACCCGGTAGAGGGCATCGCGCAGGTGAGTCGCTTGGGCTTCAGTATCAGCCAGGACGACCAGGGGGCGGCTTTCGCGGTCGGGGTCCAGCACCCAGGCGGCGAAGTTGGAGACCTGGGGGCCTGCCGGGACGTTCAGCGAGCCAGCCACCGTGCCGCTGTGCACGTCGTGCTGACTACGGGTATCGATGAAGATAGCCTGGTCAGCCTCAAGTTTTTCTGCCACCTGGGCTGCGGTGAGTTCAGCAGGTTCGGGGGCTGGGTAGCCGATGAGGGCCGGGCCGAGACGGTTTTCCTTCTTCATGCGGGCGAAGTAGGCGTGAGCGTCGGGCTGGCCGTTGAGCAGTTCATCGATGAAGCCCTGCTCGTCATTATTGCGCACGTAGGGTGCCCACCAGGCGTAGGCCTTTTCGTAGCCGACGGTGCTTGAGGGAACCGCACCCAGGGCTTTGCCGCAGGGGGATCCTGCGCCGTGGGCTGGGTGCACCTGCACGTGATCAGGCAGGGGCATGAAGATGTTTTTGAGGCTGGCGAAGAGGTCCCGGGCACCGGCAAAACGGGTGTCGATACCGCCTGCAGCTTCATCGAGCAGGTCGGGTCGGCCCAGGTCGCCCACAAAGACGAAGTCGCCGGTGAGCATGTAGCCGGGGGCGTCGGCCACTGCACCGTCGGTGATGAGGAAGGAGAGGTGCTCCGGGGTGTGGCCGGGGGTGTGCTGGGCGGTGACAGTGATTTTGCCCAGCTGGATGGTGTCGCCGTGGTAGAGGCGGGTGCCGTCGAAGTCGTACTGCCAGTCGTCCCCGCCTTCGCCGGAGAAGTAGACGGTGGCGCCGGTTGCGGACGCCAGCTCACGGGTTCCTGAGAGGTAGTCGGCGTGGATGTGGGTTTCGGTAGCTGCCACAATCTTCATGTTGTTTTTGGCAGCTAGGTCGAGGTAGACCTGGATGTCGCGACGGGCGTCCACCACAATGGCTTCACCCTTGCGCTGGCAGCCGATGAAGTAGCTGGCCTGGGCGAGGCCTTCTTCGTAGATGCGTTCAAAGAGCACGGTAGGTCCTTTCGGTATCACTCGTTTAAAAATACCCCTGGGGGTATTTAAAAGATAACAGAGCCCCACCCAAAAACAAACCCCCGGGGGTATACTAGAGAAAAAGTTTTTACCAGAAAGCAGGAGTCGTGCAACTCAACCCCGAAGAGATGAAACCCGTGATCAACCGCCTCAAGCGAGCCCAGGGGCAGCTCAACGGTATTATCCGCATGCTCGAAGAAGGTGATGACTGCCAAAAAATCGTCACCCAGTTGGCCGCCGCCTCTAAAGCGGTCGACCGCGCCAGCTTTGCCGTGGTCGCCAGCGGCCTCCAGCAGTGCCTCACCGCAGATGAGCCCGAAATGACCCCCGACCAGCTAGAGAAAATGTTCCTCTCCTTGGCCTAGGCCTCACCCAGCACACCAAAACGCCGCACCCCGGCACCTACCCCAGCACCACTAGGTGCGGAGTAGGAGCCGGGGTGCGGCGTCCTTGCTTTAAAACGGGAGTCTAGATCACCTGGGAATTACCCGTGGCAGCCAGGCGGCGCTTGGCTTCGCGCAGGGTCACATCCCCGCCCCTGTTGTAGGGCAGCTTGGAAAGTGCTGTACCCATAGCGCAGGTATTGCTGACCGCTGAAAAGGTTAGGCCACCACCGATAGCGCCAGCCAGATACTTAGCCTTGGGGAAGATAGTGCTAGCCACTACCCCACCCAGCACCAGGGAACCTGCAACCAGGCGCACCTGACGCTCAAGATCCCAGCGAGCCGGGCCCACGTTCACGGGCTGGTCAGCCTTCTTCCAGGCCTCCATACCGCCAGTGAGTACACTGGTGCGAGTAACACCAGCCCCAGCCAGGAGCTTCTGGGCGCGGGTAGCGCGAGCACCGGAACGACAGATAATGACAGCTTCATCATCAATGAAAGCACTCAGCTCTTCGGGGTGCTTTTCAATTAGAGCCAAGGGTACATTTACACTCCCGGGAATATGGGCACCCTCGTATTCCGCTGCGGTGCGCACATCGAGCAGTAGGGCCGCTGGGGAGTCTTTGATGTTCTGTGCCAGCTGCTGCACCTCAAGAGTGGAGGGGAGGACGCTTGTAGTATCTGACATATTTTTTCCTTTCCTTATGCCATCAGTTCAACGAGAGTGGTAGCTGCCATGTAGACCGCAACAATGTAAAGGAAGATAGCAAAAACCATCTGCAAGGCCCGCTGGGGCAGCCTCTTGCCGCCCCAGGTACCCACCAGGGTACCGACCGCAGTTGCAGCCAGCAGGGGTGCGAGCGCTGACCAATCCAAGGACGGCAGAGCCCCAGCTCCCAGGGCGAGGGCAACGAGGCTGTTGATGAGGATAACGAGCAGGGATGTCCCCACAGCAGTTGCCATACTGAGCCCCAAGATGAGAGTCAGGGCGGGCACGATAGCAAAACCGCCACCCACACCAAAGAAGCCGGTCAAAAAACCAACCCCCGTAGCCGCCCCCACCAACGTAACTCCCTGCCGAAAGGTGGAGGGGTGGGAGGTGGCGTCCATACCCTGGGCTCGCACAGAGCTTCTGCGCGCTTTGCGCACCATTAGACTGGCCACTACCAGCAACAGAGCAGAGAAGGCCAGCAGGAGCAGCCGCCCATCGAGGCCATGGGCTAACATTCGACCGCCGTAGGCGCCAGCCAAACCAAGCGCCCCAAAGAAAGCGCCGCGACGCCAGTCAACAGAGCGGGCTTGGGTCAGTACACCGGCGGCAGCGCCAATACCCACCACTACGAGGGAAGCCAGGGTCGCCTGGGTCGGGCTAAACCCGAACCCGTAGACCAGCAGGGGAATCGCTAAAATAGCCCCACCCCCACCCAGGGCACCCATGAGCAGGCCTACAGCCAGGCCGCCTGCAAGAGCTAACAGCACAGTTCCTCTTTCTCTTTCTTCACCCTAGAGATAATACCCCCAGGGGTATATAAAAAACAAGGCTGCCCTCGCTAAGGCACCCAACTCCACACCCTGCCACAAACCGCTGCGGGCGTCCGCGCAATTTCGTGACAGGGCGTGGGGTTGGGAATACCTTGCAAAGGCGATCTAGCTCTTCGCCGCCACCTTCTTACGGGCCAGGGGCCACAGGGCCAGCATAGCTACGGTGACAATGAGCGAGGTGTAGACCTGGGTGCGGCCCGACTCGCTGCCCAGCATCACGATCAGCACGAAGAGAATACCCGCGATGAGCACAATATTGAGCCAGGGGAAGAGCCACATCTTGAGCTTGAGCCCGGCAACTTCTTCGGGGGTCATCTTGCGGCGCATGTTCCACTGGGTCAGGGCGATAAAGACGTAGACGAAGAGGGCGACCAGGCCCGCCGAGTTCATGATGAACTCGAAGATACCCGAGTTGGGGGCGGCAAAGTTCACGATGGAGGCAATGACTCCGCCGATGGTGGATGCCAGTAGGGCGTAGACGGGCACGCCGCGGCGGGATTTCTTGGCCAGCAGGTCGGGGCCGAAGCCCTGCTGGGAGAGGGCTGCTGCCATGCGGGAGGCAGAGTACAGGCCGGAGTTCAGCACCGAGATAACGGCGGTGAAGATAACCAGCTGCATAATGACTGAGGCCCCGGGCACGCCCAGGCGTTCGAAGACCAGGGTGAAGGGGGCGACCGACACGTTGGTGGGTTCGGGTAGTTCGTCCCAGGGAATCACCATACAAATCACGGCGATAGCGCCGACGAAAAAGAGCAGGATGCGCCAAATAACGGTCGAGGACGCCTGGCGGATACCCTTGGCGGGATCTTCCGATTCGGCCGCTGCCATGACGGCAATTTCGGTACCGAAGTAGGAGAAGATCACCAGGGCAACGCCGGTGAGGGCGATGCCGTAGCCGTTGGGGGCGAAGCCGCCGTGGCTCCACAGGTAGTTGACGGTGTTGGTGGAGTCGGGCCACAGGCCAAGGGCGAAGAGCAGGCCGGCGGCCAAGAAGACCACGATGGCAATCACCTTGATGGAGGCCAGCCAGAATTCGACTTCACCGAAGGTGCGCACAGAGATAAGGTTGGTGCCCACAAAGATAGCGAGAAGGACGAGGGAGGCGGCCCAGGCGGGCACGCCGGGGAACCAGCCCGCGATGGTTTCACCACCGAGCACCGCCTCATAGGCGAGCACTCCGACCCAGAAGTACCAGTAGAGCCAGCCGACCAGGTAGGCGGCCCAGTTGCCCAGGCCTACGCGGGCGTATTCCATGAAGGAGCCGATAGCGGGCCGGGCAGCGGCCATTTCGCCCAGCATGCGCATGGCGAGGAAGACCAGCAGGCCGCCGATGAGGTAGGAGATGAGGGCGGCGGGGCCGACGGAGCGAATCACGTTACCGGAGCCCACGAAGAGGGAAGCGCCGATAATGCCGCCAAGGGTAATCATGGTGACGTGGCGGGGGCGGAGTTTACGCACGGTGGCGTCCCCGGTGATGGGTGGGGCGGTGTGCTGATTGACCCGCATACCGACGGAGGTCTCGGGCGAGACCGCATCGTCGTAGGGTGAGTGGGGTTGTGTCATGTGTTTTCCTAGGGGTGCGCGCTGGGTGCGCTGGGAATTTTTAAGGACGCCGCCGCCCGCCTACTCTGCCGGGGGCAGGGTGGCGGGCGGCTGCGTCCTTGCAACGTATGTTTATTGTACGGCGCTACTTTTGGACGAAGTAGAGGCGCTTGTTGACGAATTCGTCCATGCCGACGTCAATCTGCTGAGTCGGGTAAGCAGAGCTGCCAAGGGCTACACCTAAAACCAGAAAGCCAGCTCCCTACTAGCCCCTATGACCTAGTGCCCACGATCCAGGAGAGTCAGCGTCACATCAGATAGACGCTTAACCTCCGTGTGCAGACGCTCAGGCAAAGCACTGCTTCCTATAGCCAAAGACTCTGCAGTGAATACAGTCTCTAATGCAACCGGCAATCTCTCAGCAATCTCCCTCACCGTTGCTACCACCCAATCTGCGTCTATGCTGGCCGCTCTTGCAAACCTCTCCCAATGTCTACGGGAAATTTTGCCAAAGCGTCGTTCGCCGCCAATAGCCATAGCTGCCTTTCTCAGCTCGTCAGAAACCCCAGGAAGCCCATCGTTTTCGCTATAGCCAAACTCCGAGCCTCCCGGCTCGTAGGGTAAGGCTGATGCAACATCATAAAAAGGAGCCAAAACCAAGCGACCGTTAGGAAGGTGTATCAGCGAATAATTTTTCGCGTGGGCGTCAGGAGCACCCAACAGGTAGTTGCCGATAAGCCCTTGAACGAATTTTTCAACTTCTGAGTCAGCCGCCCCGTTCAGCCTTAAAACTTCAATTATTTTTAGGGCGCTGGGCCCTTTATTGGATTCGTATTTATTCTGCGGGAGAGTAGAGGTTGCCTGGCAGAAATCCTCCTGGTGCAGACGCATAACCTGCCCATCACCTAGGCGTAAACGGTCATAACGACTAACAATAATCGCCGGTACTCCATCGAAAGTACGGTACTCCGTAGAAGCAACCGCTAATCCCACTTCACCCAAGGCCTTAAGACAGAGATGCTCATTAAGAGCCTGGTCTTTTAGGGTATGAATACCCGGCTTAAAGATATGGGTTGTTGGTTCTGCACCTCTAGCTTCAAACCAGTCACCGTTCTCCTGCCGTAGCGCAAATTTACTCTGTGCACCTGCCAAGGACCACCGCTCCCGAGGAAGAATCCATGACTGCCCCGAATCTGTCAGGCTCCTCAAACGGTTAGATATTGTTTCTTCATTGCAGGAGATTAACTCACCAGTAAGGTTCAGAGAGGGGTCTTCACTGTCGGGATCGAAAAACTGAACCGCTCCGGCACAGTCAGCACCAATGTGTTCAAGCAGGGCAAAAGGATTTCGGGGGGAAACACCAAACTCCCGCCCCAAGGCCTCACGCACCCCGTAGCCTTCTGGCACAAGGCCCTCGATAAAAGCTCTGGTGACTTTTGCTGAGTAAGGGGCTTCACGCACTGGCATAGCAACTGAGAGCTGCAGAGTATCACTCACACCAGAAAAGTATTGGAAGGAAAGACTACCTGCGCCTGACTGTCTAAGAGTGCCGATTTTTTGACCATAGGAGTAGGCTACGAGTTGTTTCATGACTTTCTACCACCTTCTAGGGTGGCACGTACTTCTTGCTGCAGCCTAGTCTCACCGAAGAGGTAACTCAGTTGGTCGTCCGTAGGAAAAATAATATCGGGCATATCGTCTGTTGTTTTTTTAGGGCTGTGCGCCCCCTCTGCCGCAGACCAGGACAGGGTAATATCAACTCCCAGAACCTTCAACAGGTCCAGAACTTTACCCAACTCTGCTCTAGGGCGTTTGCCCTGTTCGATACCACTTATCCATTCGCGTGAGACCTTAGCCCTTTGGGCAAGCTCTTGCTGAGTTAGACCAGATTTTGTGCGGGCGTCATGAATAAAAGCTCCCAGATTTTTCTGATGGGTGATTTTTCGCTCCATTTTTACCCCCGCACCACAAAAGTTATGTGTCAACACGTACACACCATTGAATGTGAACGTACCATCACAATATCAAATGTGAACGTACTACCACAAGACTAAAAGGAATGAACCCTCCTTGACCTTCTAGACCTCCACGACATAAACACAGGGGCCCACACCCCGCAGGGTGTAGGCCCCTGTCAGCCAGGGAATCTGGTTTAGCCAGCTACATAGTAGAGGCGCTTATTGACGAATTCGTCCATGCCGTAGGGGCCAAGTTCGCGGCCGTAGCCGGAGTTCTTGACGCCGCCGAAGGGGATTTCGGCGCCTTCACCGGCGGGGGTGTTGACGTTGACCATGCCGGCGTCAATCTGCTGGGCCAGGCGGCGGGCGCGGGCCTCGTCCTGGGAGAAGACGGCGCCACCCAGGCCGTACTGGGTGTTGTTAGCCAGCTCGATGGCTTCTTCGTCGCTTTCTACCCGGTAGACGGTGGCGACGGGGCCGAAGAGCTCCTGGTAGTAGACCTCGGAGCCGACGGGCACGTCGGTAAGGACGGCCGGGGAGAGGTAGGCGCTCTTCTCATCCAGTAGCTGCCCACCGACGCGCAGGGTGGCACCGGCGGCAACGGCCTCGTCCAGCTGCTTCTTGAGGCCTTCGGCTGCCGAGCGGGAGGAGAGGGCCATGTAGGTGGTCTCGTCCGCTTCGGCGGGCTTGCCCGGCTTCATGGCCTCGGCCAGCTTGACGAGTTCAGCGACAAACTCGTCGTAAATGTCAGCCATGACAATCATGCGCTTGTTGGAGTTGCAAGCCTGGCCGGTGTTGTACATGCGGAAGCCCCAGGCGGTGGCGGCAGCTTCAGCGACATTGTTGGTGTCGAGCACGATGTAGGGGTCGGAGCCGCCCAGTTCGAGCACGGCCTTCTTGAGGTTGCGCCCGGCAATACCGGCAACGATAGCGCCAGCTCGTTCGGAGCCGGTCAGGGAGACACCCTGAATGTGGCGGTGACCAATCATGGTCTCGATCTGCTCGTGGCTAGCAAAAACTGCCTCGTAGGCACCTTCGGGCAGCCCGGCGTCCTTCATGATCTCAGCAATGACGAGCGCTGACTTGGGGCAGATTTCGGCATGCTTGAGCACGATGGTGTTGCCCAGCATGAGGTTGGGGGCGGCGAAGCGGGCAACCTGGTAGTAGGGGAAGTTCCAGGGCATGATACCCAGCAGGGCGCCCAGGGGCTTGCGCTGGATGTAGGCCTCGGAGTTTTCGGTCTCTGAGGGAATCGGCTCGTCTTTGAGGTGATCGGCGGCGATCCCGGCATAGTAGGCGAAGATTGCGGAGGAGAACTCGGCTTCTTCAATGCCCTCTGAGATGGGCTTGCCCATCTCCTGGGAGATGATTTCGGCTAGTTCCTGCTTGCGTTCTTCAAAGAGTTCGGCAATGCGGTTCACGATGGCGGCGCGTTCTTCAACGCTGGTGGTGCGCCAGGAAAGGTAGGCGGCGTGGGCACGCTCTACAGCCTCAACGGCCTGCTCGTCGGTGAGGGTGTCGAAGGTTTCGAGTACCTCGCCGGTGGTGGGGTCTTCAAGTCGGTAGCTCATGGGTTTAGTTCCTTTGTGTTTGTGGGTATGTGCGGTACGGACGCCCCTAGATACAACTCAACAAGCTGGATGCGGGGCCAGCCTCGGGCGGGAAATACCCTCAAAGCCAGGCTGGCTGGGTCTGGCGTGAATCGTAGCGAGCCCCCAGGGCGAGCTACGAGAGGGTCAGCCTGGCGGAGGGTATTTCCTGCCTGTTTCCTGGCTCAGGGGCACCTGCCCGCTCCTACCCTGCCCTTACGAAACTGCAAACAGGCGATTAGTTCCCCGCGACCTTGCGGATTTCTTCCACAAAGATGTCCAGGGCCTGGCCGAGGAGTTCTTCGCTGATGGTCAGCGGGGGCAGCAGGCGCACGACGTTGCCGTAGGTGCCGCAGGTGAGGATCAGGACGCCGCGTTCGGCGCAGGCTGCTGCGATGTCTTTGGCGGCGGTGGCGTGGGGTTCCTTGGAGTCAGAATCTGCTACGAATTCGACGGCGAACATGGCGCCGCGGCCGCGGATTTCACCAACGATGTCGAGTTCGTCGACGAGGGGGCCGAGCTTTTCGCGGGCGATGTCTTCGATACGGGCGGCGCGGGCGTTGAGGTCCCACTCTTCCATGGTTTCGATGGTGGCAAGTGCTGCGGCGCAGGCGACGGGGTTGCCGCCGTAGGTGCCGCCGAGGCCGCCGGGCTGGACCTTGTCGAAGAGTTCGGCGCGGCCGGTGACGGCGGAGAGGGGCATGCCGCCGGCGATGCCCTTGGCGGTGGTGATGAGGTCGGGTTCGATGCCTTCGTGGCCGGAGGCGAACCAGCTGCCGGTGCGGCAGAAGCCTGCCTGGACTTCGTCCGCGATGAAGACGATACCCTTTTCGCGGGCCCAGGTGACCAGCTCGGGTAGGAAGCCTTCGGCGGGGACGATGAAGCCGCCTTCGCCCTGGATGGGTTCGATGAGGATTGCGGCAACGTATTCGGAGCCGATCTGCTTTTCGATCATGTTGATGACGCGGGCAGCGGCTTCCTTGCCACCTAGATCACCGTCGCGGTAGGGGTAGCTCATGGGGGCGCGGTAGACCTCGGGGGCGAAGGGGCCGAAGCCCTTCTTGTAGGGGGCGGCCTTGGCGGTGAGGGCCATGGTGAGGTTGGTGCGGCCGTGGTAGGCGTGGTCGAAGACGACGACGGCGTTGCGGCCGGTGGCTGCGCGGGCGATTTTGACGGCGTTTTCGACGGCTTCGGCGCCGGAGTTGAAGAGTACGGTGCGCTTGTCAAAGTCGCCGGGGGTGAGCTGGTTGAGTTTTTCGGCGACGGCTACGTAGCCTTCGTAGGGGGTGACCATGAAGCAGGTGTGGGTGAAGTGGGTGGCTGCTTCGCGTACGGCGTCTACGACTTTGGGGGCGGAGGCACCGACGGAGGTGACGGCGATGCCGGAGCCGAGGTCGGCGAAGGAGTTGCCGTCGACGTCGACAATGACGCCACCGTCGGCGTCCGCTGCGTAGACGGGCAGGGTGGAGGCTACGCCAGCGGGGACGTTGGCGGCGCGGCGGGCTGCGAGTTCGGCTGATTTGGGGCCGGGGACGGTGCCGTGGAGGCTAATCTGCTGAGGTAGGCGGTAGGCGATGTCGGCCATGGTTGAGGGTTCCTTTGGTGATGGATTTTTGTAACTACAAAAAGTTGGGGTGCGGACGCCCGCGCTGGGGCGACGGTGCTGAGGCAACGGTGCCAGGGCGGGCGTCCGCGGGGTTTGGGTCTTAGTTGGCGTAGGGGTCGCGGATGCCGATGTACTGGATGGAGGAGTACTCGTCGATGCCTTCGGCTGCGCCTTCGCGGCCCATGCCGGACTGCTTGACGCCACCGAAGGGGGCGGCCGCATTGGAGACTACACCGGCGTTGAAGCCCATGATGCCGAACTCTAGGTGGTCGCTGGCGCGGTAGAGGCGGTCGATGGATTCGGTGTAGACGTAGGAGGCCAGGCCGTATTCGGTGTCGTTGGCTAGCTCGTAGGCCTCGTATTCGTCCTTGAAGGTGAAGACGGGGGCGATGGGGCCGAAGATTTCTTCACGGGCGACGCGGGCGTCGAGGGGCACGTCAACGAGCACGGTGGGCTTGAAGAAGTAGCCTGCGCCCTCGCCCTTTTCACCGCCGGTGAGTACGCGGGCGCCCTTGGCAACGGCGTCCTCGACGAGGGCAACCATGGAGTCCTGGGCTTTCTTTTCGACGAGGGGGCCGCAGGTGACGCCTTCGTCCAGGCCGTTGCCGAGCTTGAGTTCGCCCATTTTTTCGGCGAACTTCCGGGAGAACTCTTCGGCGAGGGATTCGTGCACGATGAAGCGGTTGGCGGCGGTGCAGGCTTCGCCGATGTTACGCATTTTGGCGGCCATGGCGCCGGCGACGGCCTGGTCGATGTCGGCGTCCTCGAAGACCAGGAAGGGGGCGTTGCCGCCGAGTTCCATGGAGGTGCGCAGCACGTTGTCGGCTGCCTTTTTGAGTAGGTCCTTGCCGACGGGGGTGGAGCCGGTGAAGGAGACCTTGCGCAGACGGGAATCGCTCATGATGGGCTCGGAGATAGCGGCTGCCGACTTAGACGAGACGACGTTGAGGACGCCCGCGGGCAGGCCAGCGTCCAGCATGGTCTGGGCGAAGTACTGGCTGGTCAGCGGGGTCAGGCGGGCGGGCTTGAGCACCATGGTGCAGCCTGCTGCTATGGCGGGGGCTACCTTGCGGGTGCCCATGGCCAGGGGGAAGTTCCAGGGGGTAATCAGCAGGCAGGGGCCCACGGGCTTGCGGCGGGTGATCATGCGCAGGGTACCCTCGGGCATGTCGAGGGAACGGCCGTAGTGGCGGGGGGTTTCTTCGGCGAACCAGCGTAGGAACTCGGCCCCGTACTTGACCTCACCGAGGGCTTCGGCGTAGGGCTTGCCCATCTCTAGGGTCATGAGGGTGGCAAATTCTTCGGCACGTTCGGTGACGAGTTCGAAGGCGCGGCGCAGGATCTCTGCGCGTTCGCGCGGGGGTGTGGCGACCCAACCGTGCTCACCGGCTTCTTTTTCTGCCCGGCAGGCTGCGTCGAGGGCGGCGAGGGCGTCTTCTTCGGTGGCGGAGGCCAGGGTTGCGATGACTTCACCGGTGGCGGGGTTTTCTACGTCGAAGGTTTCGCCGTTTGAGGCGTCTCGCCACTGGCCGCCGATGAGCAGGCCGGTAGGTACCTTTGCTAGGAGTTCTTTCACATCTACGGTCATAGCCGGTGTGCACCTTTCGTGAACTATCTGTGTGATGGGCACACCATCAGGCCCATCCTTCTGCTTATCTTACGCCCCCTACCCGCCGGGCAGGTAGCCTGTCTCACACGCCCCGGGGCAGGCGTCCGCGCCCGGCAGGGCGGTTATTCGGGCAGGTCAAGGTGTGGGATCTCTAGCTCAAATCCGCAGCATAGATATAAATAAAAGGTGGGGGTAGTCATATGACTACCCCCACCTTATAGATCCTTATCCATCGTATAGACCGCTGGATACCTTAAGGCATTTATTCACGCATCCTTGTGCTACCGCTGAAGTCCGAGAAGCCGTCAACAGTCGCACATTCACCATCAATAGTGAAATTAACAGTGGAAACATAACCACCGGTCGATGCCGCATCGTTGACCTTCGAAGCAGGAACCTTCACATAGATATCAAATCCAAGGGCATCGAGTGCTCCGTCATTAACCACAGTGATAGTTCGGTTGTCAGCATTCATGGTGTAGTTCTGAGCATCGAAGGAATCGAAAATCACCACTTCATCACTCGCCACAAAAGTAATGGTGTTGTAGTTACTGGTAGAGGTGAAAGCATAGGAGTACACAATCACGTAGTAGCCATCTGCTGTATCGGTGGCAATTGCCTGCTCCTCATACACAGGCTGGGCCAAGTAATCAGTCGGGCAGACCAAGGATGATGCTGCGTAAGCAGGCACTGCTGCGGTAGCAAGAACGACAGGAGCGGCCCAGGCGCTCCCCTTGACCACATTACGGCGCGAAAGTGTGCGAGACATATTTTTGTTTCCCCTAAAAGTAATAAAAATCTTTTTTATGGTAGCACCCTGCGGGAATTCTGCCAGTAGTTAAATCAAAAAATATCGGCCCCGTCTAGACCGTGCAGAAGCAAGCGTTCACCAACCCTCAAATCTGTCTATTTACCCTAGTCGCAACCTGTCTTTTTTCTTCAGCTAAATCTGCTCACAACCTTGCGAATTTTTAATACATACGCCCCAGCACACCTTTCAAACGCGCCCTCAACCCACCGGGCCTTCACACTTTCTCACCCGTCACCGCCCAGCCGTGCAAAAATAGAGTCTATGAGTTTTGATTCGCACTCCGAGCTCCCCCCGCACCTTTTAGCTCTCGCACACCTTACCCAGTGGCATTCAGAGGCCCATCAGCAGCCCCTGGAGGTCCGTTTTACCGTACACAACACCGAACTAGACAGCGTTACCTACGCCGTCACCGGCTCTCTAGGCACCGCTCCCCCAGCCGATTACGCCCGCTCTGCCACTGTCGCTATCTACGAAATGGCCCGCGCAGGGAACTTTGAGGGTTCCTATAACGTGCGTATCAACTCATCACCTAGTGGTCAAACCATCGTCAAGCAGATGCCACTCTCTTCCGCATCTGAACATGAAACTGACCACACTGAGGCACCTGCCCCTGATTCAGCGTCTACCGTCTCAAATAACGGGCTGCGGTTGCGCTCTGCCCTGCTCGCCCGCGGGCACAACTCCGGCTATTCACCTGCCGAAGTTGCCGCCGAAGAGAAGCAGCGCGGCTTTACCTTCACCCCTGAACTCAAGTTCTACCGGGCACTAGTACGCAACGGTGTAGTTGCCGAAGTCGCAGGCCAGAACGTTATCGCCTCCACCCCGCAGGCTGACTTTGGGGCGTCCACCCTCGATTCAGCTCCCTGGAAGGCGCCCGAAAAGACGGACGGCACCGTCCAGGCCGTCCTTAACCACACCCTGTGGATCGAAATTGCAAACTCCCCTACCCACCTCTACGCCATTGACCTGGCGCCCGGCGCCCAGGGTACCGTGGGCCAGGTGATTGCGCGTAGGCGCGGTGAGGCCTCTGTGCCGGTTCAGGTTGCGCTCTCGTTGGCAGATTTTGTGACCGGCGAGCTGGTAGGTCAGGACGCCGGCAGCAACTCCCCCGCCCCGGCAGCTGCCGTTGCCCCCAGGGTGGCACCGGGGGCGTCCACTCTCGCGCAGACTATCGCCTGGGTGGGCACCGTTGAGCCAGTCGCCCTCCCGGGCTTCCTGGGGTGGACGCTCGCCCCCACCGAAGCCCGTTACCGCGCGGTCCTAGCCGAAATTGATCCCGAATCAGCAGCTGAGCCTGAGACTGCCGCAGCCGAAGAGCCCGCCAAGAGCGATGAAGCCCCCGCTCTGGCAGACGAGCCTACCCCAGCCCCGACCAATAGCTCCGAGCCGGTGATTGCCCCCGCAGCGCCGGTGGTTATTAAGTCGACCACGACCTCAGAAAACGCCTCTAGCCTCTTCACCACTCCAGATGCAGATGAGTCTGCTTCTGAGCCAACTGCCACCCCTGAACCGGGCACCTCACCCGAGGCCGAGGCGCTACCGGCGCCGTCCGCTCAGGAGCAGGACGAAAGCACCGCCAGCCCTCTGAGCCGGGCAGCAAGTGCCTACGCAGCGGCAGCGTTCCCCACTGACCTCCCCGTAACTAACGATGAGAAAACCCCGGATATCCGCGATATCGACCCCGGGGTGGCCCGTGTGCCTGCTTCTCCTGAGCAGAAGAACATCGCCAACACGATAGGAACCCTCGCTTTCGGCACCCCCGAAGAGCGCAAGGAGTACCAGACCACCGATACCGACGCTGTACCCAGCATTGCTGCCCGGGCTAAGAAGGTATCACTGGCAGCTGAGTCGACTGAGCCCCAGCAGCCTATGGATGAGACTGAGCAGAAGCAGGACGACCGCAGCCTGCGTTCTGCCCTGCGCAAGTTCTTTATCGGCGACTAGCCCACCTACATCGAACTGACAAGGAATAACAGGAGGTGCACCCCGACTGGGGTGCACCTCCTGACCTTTTCTGCAGGCGTTTACGGGCGTAGGCTGGTAGGGCACACCAACCAACGAACGGAGCAGCAGTGGCACGCCCCTCTCAAGACACCCTGGGTAGCACCCCCCTTGAAGTTTTCATCCCGGCTGCCGGTGAAAATCCGGACGACCCCGGCGACACCCAGCGCGACGTCTTCCTCACCGCGGCCCAGGAGCTGCTCGATGAGGGCCTAGATATTGCCGTCTACTCCACCGACTCCTACCCCTCTGCTTTTACCGACTGTGAGCCGGTAGCCGATCAGCTCGCTATGGCCGGGGCCGAGGTTCTGCCTATCTTGCTGGTAGAGGGCCTGGTCAAGGTGTCGTACATGTACCCCACCGCTGAGCAGCTCCGCCGTTTCTCCCGCTTTGGTGAGGTCAAGCAGCCCAAGGCTAGCGCCGCGGCGGCCTGCGGTACCGGTGGTGCGGACGCCCCCGCGACGGTTCCTGCCGCGGAGCCGGCTGGCTTTGCTGCGGTGCTGGCAGGGGTGACCCCTAAGCCTGCCGGAGGCCCCGACATTGGCAACCGGGTCAACCTGATGGGAGGCCACGATTCTGCACCGGTTTCGCAGGGGGCCGCTACCGAATCAGGGCAGCCTGCGAAGCAAGCCTCGTGTGGCTGTGGCTGCGGGTGTGGCGACTAAAATAGAGCCGACACACATTTTTCTAAGGAGTAGTCGATGATTGGTGCGCGCGTAGAGCACAAGGATGAGTTCTTTATTGCGGGCTTCCGCGAGACCGTGAAGCAGGGCGCCGGCATTGGTGAGCTCTGGAAGAAGCTCACCGCCCACGCCGAGGCGCGGGGGGTGACCATGCCTGAGGTCCACTCGATGGGTGTGATTGTGGGGATGAACGCTGCCGGCGAGTTCGACTACATGGCGGGGATTCTGGTGGAGAACCTGGAAACCGCCCAGGCCCTGGGGCTCAATGCCCTTAAGGTGGACGGTGGTGAGTTCGCGGTGACGACCGTTGAGGGCCCGGTGCCTATGAGTACCATGGCCGGGGTGGACCACCTGATGGGTACCTTCCTGCCCGCGTCAGGCTTTAAGCCCAATGGCCCGGTCTTTGAGGCATATGGGCCGGGCGACCCGTCCGCTGATGATTTTCAGATGCAAGTCTGGGTGCCGGTTAAAGCGGCCTAGACGTACTTTTCTTTTAGTGACTAGAACTGCCCCTCACACATGGTGAGGGGCAATGTGTGTACGTGGTAAGGGAAGGGCGACCTGCTGGCAGGTTAGTGTGCAAAATGTAGTTTCTGCCGCTGACGGTTTTCCCAGGCCTTACCTGCTATCAAACAGATGAACCCTACAAGCAACCAGCCGAAGAGAACTGCGAGGGAGTGGGCGTTTGGAAGCTGAGGAAAATAGGTCAGGTTGCGCATCGTCTCAACAAACCCAGCACCAATCCAGAATTCGTGGAGGAAGCCAAAAAAGGCAGGTTGCACCTCAGGTGAGAAAACACCGCCCGAGCTGGTGAAGTTCATTCCGACAAAGAGGGTGGCCATCAGCAAGGTGCTGTAGTGGGTCACAATGGGACGCAGCCCTATGCCAATCATAAGAACTGCCGCGGAATAAACCAGGGAAAGGCCCCATGCCGCTCCTAAATGCCCCTCAAAGACACCGAAGCCCCAATTTGATGCCGGCACGAAAAGGGTGGGGATTGCTAGGGCAGCGATGAACGCCATCAACAGGCGCTCTTTGAGAGAACTGTGCATGCCAACGGCAGCAATAGCAAGAGAAGTAGCATAGGACCCAACGGATAGGGCTACTAGGTAGAAAAAGGAGTTCTGGCCAATGGGGTCAGCTTCCTCAAGGGGTACCAGGTCTTCGACGGTGAGGGCTACTCCCTGTTTCTGGGCTGCACTCTGGAATATCTTGTTGACGATTTCTGCAGTAGTCCCCGATGCGCCCGAAGCAATAAGGACTGTAGCCCTTCCTTCTTCGGGGATGTAAGCCCCCTGGAGCTCCCGGTTCTGTAGCTGAATCCTTGCCTCTTCGGCAGATGCCAGAGGGTAAATATGGGCACCCTCCCCCAGAGCTTCTTGCAGCCCGGCTTGATAGGCAGCTGCTATCTGGGGATTATCGGTCACAATAGCAAGGTTAAGATCTTGAGATGCCGGTCGGTGGAAGCCACCTAGGTAGAGTAAGAGCATAAGAAAGGCCATCAGTGTACTCAGCAGAGCATGGCCTGCCAGGGCAGGCATCCCGGGGATGGGCGAGTGGGCGTGTTTGTGCTTGGTTGCAGAAGCAGGCATTGCCGGCACAGCCCCGGCAGATGACTTGATGACTGACATAAGATTCCCAAAGATAGTTGTATTATACAACTATTGATACTAAGGAGACCCGATGGAAAAATCAATGGCCGCAGATGAGACGCTTGACCCACTCTTACACCAGCTGCGCGTACTCATTAAGGACTATCGAAACTCCCGGGTAAGGCATGACCCAGGGTTTAGCTATGTTGAATCCCTGCTCATGGGTTTTGTAAGAGAGCATGCAGGGGCAAGCTCAGCTGCTTTAGCTGAGGCTCTTCACTCCGACAAATCAACAATTAGCCGCCAGGTAGCCGCACTTGAAGCTAAAGGATATTTGCAACGCGAAACCGACCCCACTAATCGCAGGGCGCACCGCATCACCCTCACCGATGAGGGGCAGCGGGTCCTTGCCACTTCTGATGAACTCTGGACAAAGCTCATCAGAAAACGCTTGGTAGGCTGGTCAGCGGCTGACCAGAACCTATTCTTAGAACTACTGACTCGATACAACACCGGTGAGCTAGCAGGCCACCCAGCTCCCACCAGCCAGCCCCCGCAATAGGTAAGCGCCGATTCCCTACTTCCTCAGTTCTAACAAAGGGAGCTGAGAGGCTGAGGTAATTATCTAAAACCCACTGATGCGGGGCAAAGACATGCCCCCGCTTCTCTAGTATCAGTCTGGAATATCTCAGACAGAGAAGCGGGGGCATCAGATTCCCTGGGCTAGCCCTTCTAGCTCACGGCGCCGCGCAGGGTTCGCAGGGCTACCTGCAGGACGGCCAGGCGGGGGCGGCCATCGGCGCCGGGGGCGGCGTCCTGAATCTCAGCCAGCATGGAGTCCACACGGCCCATACGGACGGGGTGGTTCTCTACCCAGCGAGCCAGGGCGGCGTCGCCGCTCTCGGTTCCAGCGGCAACGCCTTCGCCGACTTCCTGGACGACGTTGAGAGCCAGGGAGGCAGCAATCTCGTAGAGGTCATCGCGCAGGGATGAACGGGCCAGGGTCTCCCAGCGGTCATTGCGAGGCAGCTTAGAGATGGTGGTCAGTAGCAGGTCAACCTGGAAGCGGTCGTAGACCGAGTAGTAGACGCGGGCGACCTGCTCGGTGGAGAGACCGTTGGCTTCTGCGATACGCACTACGTCCATGAGGGCGAAGGCTTCGAACTCACGGATCCAGTTGACGATGAGCTCCTCGGGCAGGCCCCATTCTTCAGCCTGGTCACGCATGGCTCGAACTCGGGCACGAGTATCTTCTGAGAAGTAATCCTTGAGTGAAGGAATGAGCTCTGCAACGGGCTTGAAGCGCTCAACCATCTCGGCGATGGGCGTGCCCACAACCACCGAACGTTCGGCCGCAAACCAGCGGGCCAGGCGGTCGAGCACACGCTGCCAGTCCTTGATAACAGCCTGCCAGCCTTCCAGAGGAACAGAGGCAGGAAGCTCGCGATGCAACCGCGCTGAGTTGCCAATGCCAAATGTTTCACGTGAAACGTAGAAGGCGCGTGCCAGGGCGTCTACCCCCACGCCGGTTTCTTCCACCGCGCGGAAGACGTGGGTGATGCCACCCAGATTAACCATCTCATTGGCAACGCGGGTGCAGATAATCTGCTTGCGCAGGGGGTGAGATTCTAGGTGCTCGCCGAAGCGTTCAACCAGGGCGGGTGGGAAGTACTCGGTAAGCACACGGGCCAGGTAGGGATCGTCTGCCAGGTCGGTCTTCTCAAGCTCTGCGGTGAGGTGAATCTTCACATAGGCAGCAAGAACAGCCAGCTCAGGCCCGTTGAGGGTTTCACCGGTGGCTTCGTAGCGTTCGCGGATTTCTTCATCGGTGGGTAGGAATTCCACCTCGCGGTTGAGGCCGGCGTTCTCTTCGAGGTCGTGAATCAGGCGGATGTAGGCCTCGACCCCGGGAATTACACCGTGGCGTTCTGCCTGCAGCAGCACGTTCTGCTCAACGTTGGTGCGCAGCACCTGAGCACCGACGTCCTCGCGCTGGGCTTCGATGAAGCCTGCGCGTTCTTCGGCTGAGAGCTCACCGGCGGTGACTAGGCGATCAACCAGAATCTTGATGTTGACCTCGCGGTCTGAGGTCTCAACACCGGCGGAGTTATCGATGGCATCGGTATTGATGAGGATGCCGGCACGGGCAGCTTCGATACGACCCAGCTGGGTAAAGCCCAGGTTGCCGCCCTCACCCACGATGCGAGCGCGCAGGTCGCGGCCGTTGACGCGGATGGCGTCGTTGGCCTTGTCACCTACGGCGGCGTGGGTCTCGGTGAAGCCCTTGACGTAGGTACCGATACCACCGTTGTAGAGCAGGTCGACGGGGGCCTTGAGGATGGCGGAGAGCAGTTCGGGCGGAGCCATCTCAGTTACGTCTTCGTCTAGGCCCAGCACTTCGCGTACCTGGTCAGAGATCGGGATTGACTTAGCGCCGCGCGAGTAGACACCACCACCGGCTGAGATGAGCTCGGGGTTGTAGTCCTGCCAGGAGGAGCGGGGCAGGTTGTAGAGGCGTACACGCTCGTTGAAGGCGACATCGGCCTTGGGGTTGGGGTCCAGGAAGATGTCGCGGTGGTCGAAGGCCGCAACCAGTCGGGTGGCGCGGGAGCGCATGAGGCCGTTACCGAAGACGTCGCCACTCATATCGCCGATGCCGACGGCGGTGAATTCTTCGTTCTGGCAGTCGATGCCCAGCTCAGCAAAGTGACGCTTGACGGACTCCCAGGCGCCGCGGGCGGTAATGCCCATGGCCTTGTGGTCGTAGCCGACGGAGCCGCCGGAGGCGAAGGCGTCGCCCAGCCAGAAGCCGTAGTCTGCGCTGATGGCATTAGCGGTGTCTGAGAAGGATGCGGTGCCCTTGTCAGCGGCTACGACCAGGTAGTAGTCGTCGCCGTCGCGGGCGATAACGCGGGGGTTGTGTACGACGGTTTCGCTGCCGTCAGCCTCGATAGCCAGGTTGTCGGTGACGTCGAGCAGGGAGGCGATGAAGACCTTGTAGGACTCGCGACCTTCGGTAATCCAGGCGTCTCGGTCGAGGGCCGGGTTGGGGAGCTGCTTGGGGTAGAAGCCGCCCTTGGCGCCGGTGGGGATAATGACGGCGTTCTTGACCATCTGTGCCTTGACCAGGCCGAGCACCTCGGTGCGGAAGTCTTCGCGGCGGTCAGACCAGCGTAGGCCACCGCGGGCAACGGAGCCGAAGCGCAGGTGCACACCCTCAACGCGGGGTGAATAAACGAAGATTTCGAAGGTGGGGCGGGGCAGAGGCGCGAAATCAATCTGGCCGGGTGCCACCTTAAGAGCCAGGGCCGGACGGTCCAGGTAGGCGTTGGTGCGCAGGGTCGCCTTCATGACGGCGGCCAGGGAGCGCATGAAGCGGTCCACGTCGAGGGTGGGGATGGCATCCAGGACGCCGCCCAGTTCACGCCAGACCTGCTCACGGGCGTCCTCGCGCTGCTCTTCACCTGCGAACTCGGCATCGGGGTCGAAGCTAGCTGCGAAGTAGTCGGCGAGTAGGCGGGTAGCGGCGGGGTAAGCCAGCAGGGTATCAGACATGAACTCTGCGGTGTAGACCTGCCCCAGCTGCACCAGGTAGTGGGTGTAGGCGCGCAGCACGCGGACCTGCTCCCAGGTCAGCCCCTCTGCCAGAATCAGGCGGTCTAGGCTGTCGGACTCGCGCTTGCCCAGCAGGTAGGCGTTCAGGGCATCCTCGTAGAGGGTGGCGACCTTATCTGCCTCCACGCCCTCGGGCAGTTCAACACCGAAGTCATAGAGGGAGAAGCTGCGGCCGTCTGCCGGGGTGATGTCGTAGGGCTTCTGATCGATAACGACCAAACCCATATTCTGCATCACGGGTAGCAGCTCGGTGAGGGTGTGGGCGCTGGCCAGGTAGGTCTTTACGCGGGTGCGATCCTGGCGCTCCCCCATGCGGATAGCAGCCGGCTGAGCCTCACTCAGGGATTCGAAAATGCTGATATCTTCAACAGCGTTCTCAACCTCGTAGTCGGCGCGGTAGGTCATGGGCACCGCCTCAGACCAGGCTGAGGCGGCTGCACGGCCGTCCTCGGCGCTCAAACCTTCGCCGGCAGCTGCTGTCTCAACGGCAGCCGCGGTTGCCTCGCCCCAGGATCGGGTAGCTTCCTGCAGACGGCGCTCAATCGCCTTGGCATCCAGGGCAGGAATGGTGTTAGGGGTGGTCAGGCGTAGACGGAAGAAAATACGAGCCAGGGACGAGGTGGAGAGGTAGACCTCAAAGTCTAGGCTTTCGATGTCGATGAACTCGTGGAAGGCAGCTTCCAGGCGCTGACGCACGTGGGTGTTGTAGCGGTCGCGCGGCAGGAAGACCGTGGCGGAGACAAAGCGCCCAAAGGCGTCCGGACGCAGGAAGAGGCGGGTGGTGCGACGCTCTTCCAGGCCCATGATGCCGCGGAAGGTATCGGTGAGTTCCTGCAGATCGGCGTGCAGCAGCTCGAGGCGGGGATAGTCCTCGATGATACCGGCCAGGGTCTTGTCGGAGTGGGAGCCCGGCTGGTAGCCCAGGTGGCGGCGCATAATGGCAACGCGCTCACGCACCAGAGGGGTTTCGACGGCGGGCAGGGAGTAGGCCTGGCGGGAGAAGAGGCCCAGAATGACGTATTCGCCCACGATTTTGCCGGAGCGGTCAAAGTCGCGCACACCGATGTAGTCCAGGTATTCGTGACGGTGCACGGTGGAGCGGGAGTTGGCCTTGGTGATGTAGAGGGGCTTGGGGTCGCGGGCGTTTTCGAGGCCCAGGCCGGTGAGGACGATGGGGTCACCTTCTCCGGTGTCGGCAAGAATACCCAGGCCAGAGCCAGCACGATCAGTTAGAAGTAGGTCACCCGAGCGGCCCGAAAGGTCGCGTTCCTTAATGCCCATGAAGAGGAAGTTGCCGCGGGTGAGCCAGCGCAGGAATTCCTGGACGGATTCAATGCGGGTCATGGGGTCGGCGTCGGAGTTAATGGAGCCGGTGTAGTGGGCAGCTCCACCCAGGGTGACGTCGGTGAGCTCACCCAGCTTTTCGGCGATGTCGAGGGTGCGGGCGGCCATGGCGTCGTTGTCACGGGCGGCGCGGCGCACGTCGATCAGGATGGAGCGAATTTCGTTTTCAAGGCGGGCGATGCTATCGCCCTCAACGCGAGAGGTAAGGCGAACGGCAATCCACGACTCGATGGTGGCACCGGCTCCAATATTGCCGGTGGCAGCGTCACGCAGAATGGGCATAGAGACGGTGTCACCGCTTGCCACAGGCTGCTTAAAGCCGGTGCCAGTGACGCTGGTCAGGTGGCCGTTTGAGTCGCGCTCTACAACGAAGGTGGGGTGGATCAGACCCGAGATACCGCCCCAGTTAGCGGCAATTTGGGCGGTGATAGAAGAGACGAGGAAGCTGGTGTCGTCTACAACGATATAGAGAGTGCTGCCCGCGTCGTCGTTGCTCACCGAAATCAGGGCTTCACCGGCTTCCCGCTGCTCTGCCAGGGCTCGGTGCGCCTGGGCAAGGTTGGTAAGCTGCTGGTCGCTCAAACCTTCAAGCTCATCAGCTGAGCTGTGACGGTAGTATTCGTTAATCCAGTCTTCGTTGCCGGACCAGTGGGCTGAACGATCGTTCGTGAGCAAGGGTTTGCCTTTCGCTGGGGCGGATGTCACTCCGTTGTGATATCTGGGAACACAGGTGTGTGTTCCACTTACATAGTAGTCGGGAAGCCCGTGGGAGTGAACCTCAACACCCTGGAAGGAGCAAGCGTCCGCTAGCTCTTCACATTCGAGACATACAGTCTCACATTGCAAAAACGGTATCGCCAGCTTTCTTCACCCCTCTTATGCTGGAATTTCCACCAGGGCACTAAGGTGCCCTCCCCGACTAGAAGGGCAGATGATGTCAGCCACTACTACTTCAGCTCTCTCATCAAAGGTTCTGCACGCTTATTCCCGCTATCTCCTGCAGCTCGGAGCCGACTTCAGCGAAGACTTCATGGCCCAGGCTCTTGCCAACAACCCCGGTGTCGCCGCAGGTATTGCCGATATCTTCAGCACCGGCTTCGACCCCGCCCTCGAAAAGGACGCGGACGACCGCCGTATCTCCCAGCGCACAGTAGCTGAGGAGGTGCGCGCCGATATCGAAAAGCTGGACGACGAAACCCAGGATTTCTTCACCAAGCTGCTTGAGGTCGTCCTCGCAACCGTGCGCACCAACGCCTACCAGGGCAAAGAAACCATCGCCCTAAAAATTTCAACCCGCGACGTTTCTTTTGCCCCCCTCCCCAAGCCGCTCTTTGAAATCTTTGTCGAAGGTGAAGCCCTCGAAGGTGTGCACCTGCGCTTTGGCAAGGTTGCTCGCGGTGGTCTGCGCTGGAGCGACCGCCCCGAGGACTTCCGCACCGAGGTGCTCGGTCTGGTTAAGGCTCAGGTCACCAAGAATGCCGTCATTATCCCCACCGGCTCCAAGGGCGGCTTTGTTCCCAAGAACCTGCCCGACCGCGACGCTGAGCAGGATAAGTACAACGAGATGGGTGTAGCTGCCTACAAGCTCTTCATCTCTTCCCTGCTCGATGTCACCGATAACCTGGTGACCGACAATGGCCAGCAGACCATCGTGCGCCCCGACGCGGTGGTAGCCCTCGATGAGGACGACCACTACCTGGTCGTTGCCGCCGATAAGGGCACTGCCACCTTCTCAGACATCGCTAATAGCATCTCTCTAGACCGCGGCTTCTGGCTGGGCGATGCTTTTGCCTCCGGCGGCTCAGTCGGCTTCGACCACAAGGAAATGGGTATTACCGCCCGCGGCGCCTGGGAATCTGTCAAGCGCCACTTCGCTGCCCTGGGGCACGATTCTCAGGCTGAAGACTTCACCATGGTGGGCATCGGCGGCATGGCCGGCGATGTGTTCGGCAACGGTGCCCTGCTCTCAGAGCACATCCGCCTGATTGGCGCCTTCGACTCCCGCCACATCTTCGTCGACCCCAATCCCGATGCAGCCGTATCGTTCAAGGAACGCCAGCGTCTCTTCGAGCTGCCCCGCGCCTACTGGACCGACTACAACCCCGAGCTCATCTCGGCAGGTGGCGGCGTCTACTCCCGTAAAGACAAGGCAATCGAGCTCTCCCCCGAAGCGAAGGAAGCACTAGGCATCGAGGAACCCGCAGAGACTCTCTCTGCTGACCAGCTCATCACCGCTATACTCAAGGCGCCCGTTGACCTGCTCTACACCGGTGGCACCGGCACCTACGTGCGCTCCACCGAAGAGAGCAACAGCCAGGTCGGGGACTCCACCAACGACAAGCTCCGCATCACCGCACCCGAGCTGCGCGTGCGCGTCATTTCCGAGGGCGGCAACCTGGGCCTGACCCAGCGAGCCCGCATTGAGGCAGCCGCAGGTGGCATCCTCGTTAACACCGACGCGATCGACAACTCCGCCGGCGTTGAAACCTCAGACCGCGAAGTCAACCTCAAGATTCTCATGGGTCGTGCTATCGAAGCAGGTGAGTTTGACGAAAGCGAGCGCGCAGCCTTTATCGCTGAGCAGGTGGAAGAAGTGGGCCGCCGGGTACTACGCTCCAACCTCGAGCAGAACGTGTTGCTTCAGGCCGAACGCACCGAAGCCTTCAACACCAATGCCATCGCTGGTGAGTTCATGGACCACCTCACCGAGACCGTCCACCTGGACCGCGAAGTTGAGCTGCTCCCCTCAGATGCCGACCTGGCAGACCGGGCAGAGGCACACGTCCCCCTCACCAGCCCCGAACTCTCGGTACTCACCGCCTACGCAAAGATCGACCTCACCGCAGCCCTTGTTAACAGCGGCTACGCCGATGAGCCCGACCTTGACCTCAGTGACGTACTGGCCGACTACTTCCCGGCCCCCGCTACCGAGAAGTTTGGCTCCTACTTCGACGAGCACCCCCTGCGCAGCGAAATCATCGCAACCCGTGCCGCTAACCGCATGATCAACCACGCGGGTATCACCTTCGTGTACGAGATGAAGAAGAAGCACGGGGCTTCGGTCAACGATATCGCCCGCGCCTTCCGCGCAGCCCGTCTCGAAGCTGGCGCCCTGCCCGACATTGAGGGTAACGGCGACTTCGACGCCTGGGTCGAAGGAGCACAGGCCCTCCGCAAGGCCATCGACGCCAAGCTCGCAAGCAAGTAGGGTTACCTCAAGCTCCCTTGAACAAGGACGTGCCCGCCCCGGCTCACAGAAGCCGGGGCGGGCACGTCCTTACCCTCAGAAAAGCTAACTAAACCTCTCCTAGCGCTACACCAAAACTTGATATACCATAAATTATAAAATTTGTCATATACGCTATATTTATTTTAGTTAGTATCATGTATATGCCCTCGTAAAGGCGGTAATAATGCCGAAATACACTATCCACGGCTTCTTACAAGAGATTGGCAGTGTTCTCCTCGAAGCTTCTGCTTTCCCTCAACAGCCGCTCAACCACACACACCAATACTGGATGCTAGAGCTCCCCAACAGCAAAACTGTCGCCTTCTCCACACATATTTTCGAAACAGTAGGAGCCGCACAGGTACACCAGCTAGCTCCCTACGAGTCCCACAGTCACCGCAGCGTCGGTGGAGATGAAACTTCAGCAATTCTTGTTATCGCATCAACCATTACCCCCAGAGCCTGCGAACACCTCATACAAACGGGCAGCAGTTATATTGCTCTCGACCAGGGCTCTGCTTATCTCGATGGCACTTTCTACGGGAAGAAAAGCATAGCCCAAAATTCCCAGAAGGGGCACCGTCCTAGGTCTTGGAATCTCTACGCACTGGCTCGAATACATATCCTCTCTCCGCAAACTCCAAGCCAACAAGAACTAGCCGATATACTCAACATCTCCCAGCCCACCGTCTCACGCACCTATAACCTGCTTCGTCACACTCTCAAACAATATGACGATTCCGCGTCTACCACTCACAAATCAGACCTATTGCGTTGGCTCGAATTCGCCTACCCGAGCAGACATGACCTCGTCACATCCTGGTTCTCTCCAGCACCCCTTGTTCAACAAATTAAAACTATTCGTCAGGTTCTATCGTCTGCAGATATCTCATCAGCAGTAGCTGGGGTGGTAGCTGGTGACATGTACTCACCGTGGAAGCACCCCCAGACATGTCTAGTGCTCGCTTCAAAAGTCACTGATTTGGAAGAAGAAGGCTTTTTCGAGAGCTCACCAGAAAAAGCAACTATGCAGATATCGATACCAGCTGATCCCACACGTTTTGCCACCGCACGATGGTGGAGCCAGGAGTCTGAGCTCCCTGGAATCTACACTGACCCCGTTGACACATACTTAACTCTGGCCTGTAGCAAGGAATCAGATATCCGCGAAGCTACTCAGATACTTAAAACCAAAATATTAGAAGGGGCAATGAGCTAATGTCTGAGCCCATATTCTCAGTTACGCTAACCCCGTCAAGTAGAGCTGAGTTCCTCGCGCATGAAACTCTACTGCTCGTTGCCCAAGCATACAGCGGAAGAACAGATTATCGAATTGTTGGAGGACAAATGGTTATGCTTCTCCAAAAGGTTTACCCCTTAGCAGGTCACGCTGAACCCAGATTCACGCTCGATACAGATGCCGCTCTAGGTAATACTGACACGCCTCTTGTAAAGAACAGGTCAGTTCTTGAGTTACTTGCAAAGGCTGATCAGCAGCTCGTGCAAGCAGGTTTCACTAGAGCAGGCGGCTCTGCATACACACGAGGGCGGCATGGTACGCGGGAGTACCAGGAAGTAAATTTTCTACAGCCCTTCAACGCCAGCCGAAAAGCGGGGGAGATTCGAGCTGCACCAATTCCTCTTGCTCGTGAAGGTGACTTACGACAGCTTGATTCTCTGTTCGAGCTGGAGCATGTTCTCACTGTTCCTCCTATCTTGCTTGAGGTGTATTTTTCAGCGTTTAGCACTACGGTTACCGTATGCGTTCCTCCCGTTGAACAGGCTGTCATCCTAAAGACTTTTGCTGCCCTAAGCAGAGGCTATCTTGACAGAGACCTCAAGGATCTCAAATCACTCCTGCTGATACGTGATCAATTCCCTACCATTCCTTGGAGCCTTCAACGGGAAAATCTTATTGGTCTGCGCAGGGATACAGCACACCAGTTACATACGATGAGAGCCCATCTGAGACGAAGGAATATTGATGGTTTGAGTGTCCATGATCGTAATGAATTACGACAGCTTATCGGCCAGTATATCGCTGACCCTATGGTCTGAGATTGCCTCAAACTCCCTTAACAAGGACGTGCCCTCAGAAAAACTAGTGCTCCTGCACGCGATCAACCTCAGCCAGGGAAAGCTTGCCGGTCTCTCGGGCAGTTAAAGCGGCCGTAGCTGCCAGAGCAGCCATGCCCAGGGTAAAGGCGGCGGGGCCTACCCAGTTGCCGAAGTCGTCCCCTGCAAGAGCCGTTGCGGCTGCAGGAGCAATACCGCCAGAGAGGGCAAAGCCAATCTGGGTGCCGAGTGCCAGGCCGGTGACGCGCACCTGTGTGGGGAACATTTCGGCGTAGAAGGACGGCCAGATACCGTTGGCCATGGAGTAAAAAGCCCCGTGCATGAGCACACCGAAGACAAAGACCAGCACCACGTTGCCACTGGTAATAGCGTTCAGGTAGGGGAACATCAGGCCGCCAGCAACCAGGGCTCCGGTGGCAAAGATGGGTTTACGGCCGACCCGGTCGGCGACCGTAGCCCAGAGCGGGATAGCAAGCAGGCTCAGGCCGTTAGACGCGATAGGAACCCACAGCATGATGCCCGAGTCAATGCCGTGCCCCTTAGTGGCGAAAGAGATCGAGAAGGTTGTGAAGACCATGTTCACGGTATTCACCATGGCGCACACAGCTACCACGGCGACCGCCCGCTTGTAGCGGGAGAAAACAACAGCCAGCGGTGCCTTGCGGCGGGAGGGGTCGACCACCTGCTGTGCCTGGGTTTCAACGAAGGAGGGAGCCTCTTCGAGGCGGCGGCGAATCAGCCAGGCTGCAACCAGCACGAAGGCTGAGAGCCAGAAGGGAACGCGCCAGCCCCACGACAGGAGGTCTTCTTCGGGTAGGGCAGCAAAGGGCAGGAAGACCGCTGTTGCGAGCAGGGAACCGAACTGGGTGCCATGCAGGGTCCAAGAGGTGGTGAAGGCGCGCTGGTGGTCATGGGCATGCTCCAGCGACATTGAGATAGCGGACGCCTGCTCACCCGAGGCAGATAGACCCTGGAAGACCCGGCACAGCACCAGTAAGGCGGGGGCAAGCAGCCCCACCTGGTCGTAGGTGGGCAGGCAGCCAATGGCAAAGGTCGCCCCGCCCATCATGAAGAGGGTCAGCATCAGCACGAAGCGGCGTCCGAATCTGTCGCCCAGCGGGCCCATCAGCATGGCGCCAAAGGGGCGAACCACGTAGGCGACGCCCAGCACCATCATGGATTTGAGGATGCCGGCGGCGTCTGAGTCTTCGGGGAAGAAAATACGGTTAAGCACCAGGGCTGCGGCTGTGCCAAAAACCGCGAAATCGTAGTACTCAAGGGCGGAACCGATCCAGGAGGCCAGCGCGGCCTTCCGCGGGCGTTTTTGCGGGGTTGCGGGTGCGGTCATAGTTTTCCTGCAGGGGTGCGGACGCCCGGCTCGGCTAGCCCTGCCCGGCGTGTGTGCGTACGGTAGTACCCTGAGCGTATGCGCGGGCGCCCCGGCTGGTCAAAGCCGGGGCGCCCGTATTTCGTATGGTGGTTATTCGTCCGTCGGGTTAGGAGCAGAGGGGTCCCAGCCCTGGACTTCAAGTTGTTGCATCACTGCACCCGAAAGAGTCTTGCCATACTGCGCTGTAATGTGGTTGTTATCCATGTATAAAGCTACATTTCCTATTACAGGAACGCAGTACCCTTCAGGGCAATAATAGTTTGATAAATCCACTTCGTAGACGTTAGAGAAACGGTCGAGAACGGGTTGAGCAGGATCCATAGATGCTAATACCTGCGACCGTGGAACGCTACAACTCGAGGTATTTTCACGCTGAGAGCATTCAAACATATTTTGAGCAAACCGAGGGTTATCACGGACAGATATGATTTTGCCTCCGTAGGATTCCGCAAGATTTGCAACAGCATCAATCCCGTTTACTAGCCGCTCATCAGGGATGCCATCTTGAGGCCGGGTAGAGATTAATGCTAGATAGGTTGGCTTCAGCTGTTGAATTTCTTCAAGAGCTCGCGCATTATAGCTTTGACAGGCAGCGTCAGCTGTAGGGCCAGCTGTTGAGTAGCTTTCTTCCGAGATAGTCAAACGGCACCAAGGTTTAATCATTAGAATCACCGTGGCATCGTCGGGGATTACTTCTTCAAATAAGGACAGTGATTGTTGGCTATGCGAATCACCTGCAAATACAAAAGTAGGCGCATCAGGGCTTCTCTTTGTTTGCATCACATAGCAATATTCCTCTGCTTCTGGATTGTGAAGACTTGAGTTTTCCATACCGGGGTAGGAGTTGCACTGTTCGCCATTAGAGGTATCGACCCACCCTTGATCCCGGATGACAGGGATTGGAGGATTCTGATATCTCTTGGTCTCGCCTATAGCCAGTGCACCAGGAAACTGAGGAGTCCCTGCAAGCGAGGCATTATATTCCCACACGGTGGTTTGTGCATTCAACCACCGTGTAGCTCCTACATCTAGGCCACCAACCAGAGTGAAACATACTGCGATGACCGCCACCGGGCGTACCCAACTTCCTCGGGCGTCCTGCTTTTTACGGTTCCACGGAGCCTCACTACGCTTTGCGTGGCGCAGAGCGCGGCGGCTGGGCTTCTTCTCCCAGGCACGCAGAGGCTTCTCAACAACGTTGTGCAGGAGCCAAGCTACCGCGATAGACGACAGAATAACCAGGGTGCCGTCGAGCCAGCCCGCCTTCGGTTCTCCGATGGCGGTGGTGTACAGGATGAGGATGGGCCAGTGCACCAGATAGAGGCAGTAAGAAATCGCTCCCATCTTCTGGAGAGGTTTAGCTGAGAGAAGGCGGTCTGCACCCAGACGGGAGCCAGTTTGACCAGCTGCAATCACGAAAGCACCCGATAGCAGGGGCCACAGAGCCAGGTAACCAGGGAAGGCCCTCTCCACGGGCAGAAGCCAGCCACAGGTCACAAGGCCGATAACACCTAACCAGCCCATGGGAACTTTGAGCCAGGACGGCACCCGCCAAGCCAGCACCAGCATGGCGAGCAGGGTGCCGGCTGCAAATTCCCACAGGCGGGTTCGAGTATCAAAGTAGGCGAAGGACTGGTTGGTGGAAGTCTCGATAACGGAGAAGGTAAGAGAGGTAACGAAGACCGTACCAAAAACAAATAGGGCGGTGGGGAGAACCTTCAGACGCAGATAACCCACCAGGAAGGCTACGAAAGCAAACAGCAGAGGCCAGATAATAAAGATTTGGCCCTGCATAGATAGAGACCAGAAATGCTGGAAGGGGGTTTTGAGGGTGGCATCTTGGGCGTAGTAGTCCACCGAGTTGAAAGCCAGGCGCCAGTTGAGGAAATAGAAGAGCGCTGCTTTGGCATCAGCTAAAAGGGATGCCCAGCGGGAGGGGGCGATGATGAAATAAGCGGCCACCAAAGTTGCTGCAATAACAGTTGCAGCGGCAGGTAGTAGGCGCTGAAAAACATGGAGCCAGTAGCTGACAACTTTAAGGGGCTTTCCATCCTGAATCTTACGTAAGGACGAGAGGGAAAGCAGGAAGGCGGAAATAAAGAGGAAGACGTCAACGCCGCCAGAGACTTTACCAAACCAGACGTGATACATGACCACTAGAAGAACCGCCAGGGAGCGGAGCCCCTGCACTTCTGGTCTGAATTTGGGTTGTTCAATGAAGCTACCCAAGGGCTTATGTCTGTGGCTGGTTCGATTCATCTATGTTGCTTTTCTGTGGTGTGGTGGTTACCCGGTGGCTGGGCAACTTGGGCAGTCTACCACAGGCACCGGTTAGGTCTCCGAAACGCTAACCGGTAAGGTAGCAACCTCCTCTTCCAAGCTATGCCTTCTCTTTAGACGCAATTGCAGCGATTGAGAGTACAGGGGTAACGGTGCAAAGCGTGTGGCACAAAACCATCATACGGCATACCCTAGAACGCCTTCTGGAGTGGCAAGACGGATAAGCTAGAGATACTTTCCTTATCGGCATAGAAGATAGAGATTCCGTGAGCGAAGAACATACCGAAGCTGTGATTAGTCGCGGCCAGTCGCTTTTTATTACGGCTTCATCCATTATTAGCGCGGGTACTACTTTCTTGGTGACCTGGCTAGCTGCCCGATCTTTAACGGTCGAAGACAACAAAGATTTTTTGGTTTTTTGGTCTCTTACTTCTTTGGTGTTCGCAACTTTGTTGGGGGTTCAACAAGAGTCAGCGCGCCTCATCGGCTCTCATCATTTAAGCAAGGGCAATTCTGCTTCTGTCCCCCGTCAGAGAACCTACAACCCGCTCGTGGTAGCGACCTGGGTGGGTCTCACCTGTGCTCTCATTTTTGCAGCTCTTACACCGGTGTGGATCGGCACCGTTCTACCAGCAGGGGACTGGAGAACAGTACTTCTGATTACCCTGGTGACGGCTGTATATGCCTGCCACGTCTACTGCATTGGGGCGATGGCTGGCACCCGTTCCTGGACAGAATATGCCCTGTTGATTTCAACCGGCGGTATTTTCTGTTTCCTGTGTACCCTGCTTGTATCTGTGGTTGGGGGCAGCCTGCTTGCCTTTCAGCTCTCTTTCTTGGCAACGGCCTTCCTCTGGCTCATTTTTGTGGCTTTCTCACCCCGGGTACGCTCAGCGACTCGTTTGCGTCTGGTAGGACGCCCAGGCGCGGCGTACCGGAGCATGCTTTTAGCTGTGGGGACCGCGGTAGCTATGGCTGCTATGTCTACGGGCTTTCCTATCTTCTTGGAAGCAACAAGTTCGAAGGCTGAAACAGAGTCCGATGCACTTCTGGCCGCGATTATTTTGGGTATCTCCATCACTCGCGCACCCATCATGATGCCCCTGCAAGCTTTTCAGGGTGTCGCGGTGTCTTATTTCCTGGCCCATGCCCAGCGCCCTACCGCTGCCCTGCTTAAACCTGTAGGGGCTTTGCTAGCTCTGGGGGCGGTAGGAGCCGGAGCAGCTTATCTGCTGGGTCCCTGGCTTTTCGATGAAATCTACGAGAAGTATGCCGGGCAGCTCGACGGTGCTTTCCTTGCGGCTCTCACTTTTGCTGCGGCCCTTCTAGCGGTGACAACGCTGTCAGGCACGGCGGCCCTGGCGATGGGCGCCCACCGCATCTACCTTGCAGGCTGGGTAGTTACCGTTGTGGTTGCTTTTGGCTGTCTGCTGCTACCGTTAGATCTTGAAACTAAAACCATTGTGGCCTTGATGGCTAGCCCGGTCATCGGTGCGGCAGCGCACCTTGCCGGCATGGAGGTACTGAGCCGAACACAGACGTCCGCACCAGTCATCTAACAGTGCATACAACGTGAGGGGCAGCTGAGCTGCCCCTCGATGTTTTAAGAACGTTTGAAGTAGGTGAAGTACTCGTGCAGGGGGCGAATAAGCCCGGACGCCCGCACAAACTGGACGCTGCGCCACAGCAAGTGCGGGGGTAATGCCAGGACGGCGGGAACGCCAAGAGTCTTCGCTAGCTGGCGGCGGCCACGAGTCACACAATCCACATGAGAGCCTCGAGGCGAAGCACCCTTGCTTAAATTGGAGGTATGGACTCTGTACAACACCAAGAAGTCAGGCAACACAGCAACTTTTCCCAAGGTACCAATTCTTAGGGTTAAATCGTAGTCTTCACACTGGTCTAGCCCGGGAGTATGCCCCCCAATCTTGTCATACGCGGATTTACGGAACATGACGGATGAATGAGGGATTGGATTAAACAAGAAGAGGCTCTTACGCACATCATCCGATACCACAGACTTCAAATCACCAATTTGCTGACCGTCCTCGTCAATTATACGAGCGCGTGCTCCCACTAGAACGCAGTCTGGGTGAGACTGAAGGTACTCTAGCTGTTTTGCAAAACGCTGGGGCAGAACAATATCATCACCGTCGAGATTAGCGATATATTCAGTGTTGACATATTTAATACCTTCAATAATTGAACCGCTCATCCCCAGATAATGGTTAAAGCGCAACACCAAGACTCTGCTATCAGTAAGCCACGGATACTGTTCTTCCTCAGACTGTATTTGCATAGCATCAAGGCTGATATTAGGTCCGTTCAGAACTAGAACAACTTTTAAATCAATACTGTCACTCTGGAGGGCAGACTTCATAGCTTCATCTACCCACCGATTAAGCTCCCCGCTACGAACGATAACGGCAAGGGTTCCCTCTATCTTTTCCACTACAACTCCTCGGGAATCTTATGCCTAAAAGTCTGAATAATTCGCTCATAGGTCTTACCCTGGCTAGCCCAGCCCCACCGCTGGAGGTCTTCTACAGGGTACGCCTGGGGGCCCTGCGCGAGCTCAGCACGTACGGCTGCTACCAACTGGGGTACGCCCTGCTGCCCGACAATGTGAACCCGAACCCCGGCGTCCTTAAGCACCCGGGCGCTCGATACATCGTAGGTAACGATTGCCGCCTGTGAAACGTAAGCATCGATGATGGTGGTTTGGAACCCTTCGGCTGCCACAGTGGGATTGACCAGGGTCGCCCCGCAAAGCTCACGAGCTACAGTTGCGTGATCGACGAAGCCCTTGAAATCTACTGCGTCAGAAATACCCAGCTCAGCGGCATACGCTTTAGCCTTCTCTAAATCAACCCCAGCACCCAGCACTACACCGGTAATCTCAGCATCTTCTGCATGGAGTTGCTGGACAGTTTCGAGAAAGGCCCGCCAGCCCTTCACCTCAACTACACGGGCTAAAAAGACAAGCTTTTTCCGCTGGAAGACAACATCTTCAGGGGCAGCCATAGGCAGGGGAGAAACGTTATAAAAAACCTCAGCGTCTACACCTGAAAGCTTTTTAACAAAATCGCAGGAGGGCTGAGAAACACCCAACACCTTAGAAGCTGCACGGAGTGTCAGCACACCTAATGTACGGTCTACCAGCTGACTTGCTAGGCGAATAACAGCCTTCTCCGAGACAACAAAGCCCGAACCGTGTTCTGTATGCACCACCGGGATATTCAAGAGGCGTCCCAAGACGACGCCCCACCAGCTCATACTGAAAAAACGCGTATGAACAGAAATAACGTCAATTTTTTCTTTCTTGAGAACCCGGAGTGCCTTATATAGGCCGACAGGGGAAGCAAATCCCACAATACCTTCAACGCGTAAATATTCTTTAAGCCTGTACACGGTAATACCGTCTTCAACAGACCTACCGGGGGTATCGTCAAGAGTAATTACTGTGACGCGGTGCCCCTGTCGCACCAAGTGGGTGCCTAGCGCATGGACGTGCTGTTCCACCCCACCTCGTTTAGGGGGGTAGTTATTGACCACAAAGGCGATGTTCACTCAGCTACCCCTCAAGAGAGTCAGTGTCGCGGGAGCGAACAGATTGCTTAGTTACAGAATCTGCATGCTGCTCATCAAATTGGGCTCGCAAAATCGCTACCTCTTCAGCAAGGATACGAATATCTTCGCCCATCTTGGATAGGGCAGCTGTCAGGTGCAGACTGACCCCTATGAGCATGATAATCGACAGCAAGAACAGCAGGTTTACTGGAGATTCAATACCGATAAGATCTGCAAAGAAGAGGAGCAGGCGCGGAAAAATTACCAGAATAATAATAATTGCAGAGACAATAAGCCAGAGCACTGCATACTTTTCCTTCATGTTTTGGCTTCGCACCTGGGCAAGAACAAGCAAGACAATAACAGCAGCAAAAACCAGAAAAAATATGTATGAATTAGCTGACATTTTTATTTGCCTCCCACCATGGTCTTCGTGCGGGTCATCGACATTGCAAAGGAAAAGAACGAACGGACGAGATAAATAGCCGATTTCCACGGGTTTGATGAAGGAGTGCCCGCCTGGCGCTCACGCATCTCCACAGGAACTTGTTTGACGCTCAAACCTGCACGAATTGCCATAACGCAAGCATCAATGCAGTCTCCTAGATACTCTGCAGGTAGATGTTCACAGTACTGCTCAATAGCCCTACGGTTAGCAGCACGAAAACCACTGGTTGCGTCGGTGAATTTCTCACCAGAGATTTTGGTGAAGAGGAAGGCAAGGACGACCATAGCCCATTTTCGGGGGCCGCTGACCTTGTAGTTAGTTGCCTCAGCGAACCGGGACCCGATGGAAATATCTGTTCCGTCGTCCAGGCCAGCTAAAACAGTCCGAATGCCCTTCGGGTCATGCTGCCCATCAGCGTCTACCTGAATCGCCCGGTCATAATTCATGCGACGGGCATACTTATAGCCTGTGCGAAGGGCACCACCAATCCCCATATTGTACGGAAGGTCGATGACAAAAGCACCAGCTTGACGGGCGATCTCTGAAGTGCGGTCCGTCGACCCATCGTTGACGACCAACAAATCAACCTCAGGCATCATACGGTAGAGCTCCGTAATAGTGCCTCCAATAACCTCTTCTTCATTCCACGCTGGCATGATGATGAGTGTGCGTAGTTCTGCGTCAGGTGCCGGTGTCTGAGGCATAAAGTGATTGTCTCCTCGTCAAACAGTGCCCCACGGGTAAACCCCAAGGCTATATGCCTACCCAGTCTAACAGGCCAGTGCCAGTGCTATAAAAAGCCCGCTCCGTAGCAATATAAATTCCTAGTCGCATACATCAATCCGGTACAAGGCTGCATCCCCTACCCGATAAACCTCGGAATACCCAGGCTGATTTGCCAAATGATCAATACCATTACTTTCACCTTCGCGCCCAACCTCACCGAAGTCAAGAGCGTAGTAGGCGTTCTCTTCACGCACAGCCTCACATACCTCAGGGTGGTTTGCTACGTCATCAAAATAAAGGTTCAGCAGATGTTGATTGTCGCTTTCATTCCGGAACATATGGGCAGCTGTTACTTTTCGGTCTGCAAGAGCATAGGCGTAAGCACCACCTGTACCAGGATCAACCACAATAGTACTGTCTTGGGGAACATTTTCTTTTACATAGTCCAGCACCTGAAGCTCATCTAAACTAATCCGCCAGCTGTTAAGTTCAGGGTCATAGTATTTAGACACTTTCTCAACATAGTCGAGGTACGGCTTTGCGTTCTGTGTACTAGAACCTAGCTGGAAAATAAGGAATCCGGTAAGAGCCAGAGCAATAAGGTTTTGAAGGACTGGTTGAAGTTTAGGCAGAATAGAATCAATTTTTTTAATCTTCTGCACTAGGAAATCAGAAACTTGGGAAACACCGAGAGCTGCAAGTAGCACTGCCATAATAGGTGTAAGTGCAGCGATTCGATAAACATCGTTATACCAAACACCAGTGATATCGTTCCTACCTTCATCGTAAGGCAGGTACCGTCCCACAACGTAGAAATAGGCAACTACAGCCCATGCTCCAACAAGCCATAGGGAGCGGTCACGGTTTCTTACCACAAAGAAAACACCGAGAAGCATGAAGATACTGGTTACCCAGTAGGCATTCATACCCATTACGCCGTTCGTTAAAAATTCACCGACTGCCTGTGCGCTACTGGCCTGCGGCTCCCAGCTAAGGTAAGGAGCGGGCCTGATAATTCCCCACAAAATCCAGATAA
Source organism: Rothia sp. 11254D007BW (assembly GCF_053548195.1). Lineage (NCBI taxonomy): Bacteria > Bacillati > Actinomycetota > Actinomycetes > Micrococcales > Micrococcaceae > Rothia > Rothia sp. 11254D007BW. The sequence goes on along the minus strand of NZ_JBPWPK010000001.1, from coordinate 1,875,318 downwards.
CAATAAGCAAACCAGTAAGACCAGCTACTTGAAGTCCTCCTACCCATGGAGAGGTTACGCTATCGATAATATTTCTTACTTGCAGGGCTATACGAACTACAACAATGGGTGTGATCATAGCTAACATCGACATCATGGCACTGGGATGAGCTACCGCTATCCCCAAGACCACCATAAGGCCCAGGGCAAGCCCTTGAGGAACACCCACATAAAACTTATGTGAAACCCGGAAAACTTGAGCGGTTAGGGCAATCCCGACTGGAATCAAAGCGATTCCCAGGCTATTCGGGTACAGAATTCCCCAATGCACGAGAAGCAGGGGGAAAGCTGGTAGCGAGGCTGAAAAAATTCCGACAGTCAAAACAGCCATTCGGTTCAGCGAAACAGTGGTGTAGACAAGGTACATCATAGACAGTGGCCACACGACTGCTCCCACTATAACTGCGGTAACGTTGACCGCCATAGGGATGGTGGTCCCGTCTGTTGCCTGGAAGACTAAAGCCACGAGCGCATGCCATACAGCGGGATAAAATGACCCGGGTTCATCACCAGATGTAACCCCCGTTGCCCCCAGCGATGAAGCGTTGCCTGTATCTACAAAGTAACGAACGAGATTCAGGTGGAAAATTTCATCATAAGACTGACCAATCGACTCAGGAGTGCGAATAGCCCTGGTCATGGTTGCCATAATGAGCCACACGCCAAGACCAACTGAGATGTACCACCAATGGTCGCCAGGTGACCACCATCGTTGGCGGGTACCTTCTACGGCACTCCCAGCTTGCCGGGCAAACCTAGCGTTGAACCATGCTTCTGTTCTATACAAACATGCAGTCAACACCCAAAAAAGAAGGGCAAAAAATAAAGCAAAGCCAAAAACCACCCCATAAGACCATGAAAGACCCATCAGGGGGGCAACAATCGATGCTATGGCAAGAATACCTATAGACAGGGGCGCTGCAAGCCCTATCGCATGAATACCTCTTTGACGAGCACCTACCGCCACCATAAGACCTGGTGCTAGAACCATAAAAATACACACCACGAAGGGGGTAGTAACGTTTTCCCAGCCGCCCATAGGAACCCCTTTTCTTTTCATCTAGCAGGTTGCCACATCACATGGTCTAGCCCTACACATTTTGTATCGCACTCTAGTTTATAGTCTCTCGCCTCTACCCAAACCATTTGTATTGAGAGGTGCATACAACCATCTGAAAGCTCTACCGGTCAACAGGTGAAACAGGACAACCCATGAACTAGTTCTCTCGATGATACGAGAAGAGGGCTGCGTTCATAACTCTGCACAGTAGGTAGCAGCAGGTTGAGGAGGCGAGTGGGCAGCATGTACGAGTCCGGGAAATCATGATGGTCACGCATTATTTCCCATGTGTCTTTGCGCAGTCCTCCAAACATGATTCATGCACCCTCGCCCCAGGTGGTGACACTGACCGCCCAAACCGGGGTGGGTTCGCCCTTTTAGACTAGAAATGAATGATACAGGTCACAAACCTGCTGTGCTTTCCTACCTTCCTAAGGAGTCAATGATGACCTATACCGTCGGTAATTACATTCTTGATCGTCTGGCTGAGCTGGGCGTTGACAAGGTTTTCGGTGTGCCCGGGGACTTCAACCTCTTCTTCCTCGACGACGTCCTGGCGCACGAGAAGCTGGATTGGGTGGGCAACGCGAATGAGCTCAACGCCGGGTATGCGGCGGACGGCTACGCCCGCGTCAAAGGCCTGGGTGCCCTGGTGACTACCTACGGCGTGGGTGAGCTGTCAGCTATCAACGCAACCGCCGGCTCTTACGCTGAGAATGTGCCCGTGATTCACATTGTGGGTGCACCCAGCCTGTCGGCCCAGAATTCTCACCTGCGTATGCACCACACTCTGGGCGATGGGGATTTCAAGCATTTTATGCGTATGGCGTCCGAGGTATCTGCCGCCGTTGCGGCTCTGCACCCGGCGACCGCTGCGACCGATATTGACCGCGTCATTCGCACCGCCGTCATCCACCGTAAGCCCGGCTACCTGATGCTGCCGGTTGATGTTTCAACTATGCCCGCTACCCCACCAGCCCAGCCGCTCGATGTGGATAGCCACGTTTCCTCGCCCGACATTGAGGCCCTTTTCAAGGACGCCGTCGCCGACTTCATGCGCGGCAAAAGCGTGACGGTGCTGGCAGATATCATGGCTGAGCGTCTGGGGGCGGTGCAGGACGTCCGCGCCCTGGTCACCGAGACCAAGTTCCCCTTCGCGTCCCTCATGTGGGGCAAGGCCGTACTGAACGAAACCAAGCCCAACTTCGCGGGCATCTACGTGGGCGGCCTGTCGGCTGAACATACCCGTGCGGTAGTAGAAGATGCCGAGGTTTTGGTCTGCGCTGGCGTGGAATTTACAGATACCACAACCGGCATATACTCACATCAGATAGACTTTGGGCGGGTTATTAACATCGGTGCTGAGAGCACCAGCATCGCCGATCGTCACTATGCCCCGCTCACCATGTCCAGCGCCCTGAACATCATTAAAGAGGTGTCTCTCAAGCTCGGTCTGAAAGGCACCCCCTTTGAGGCACCCACCACCGACGAGCCCCTACCTGAGATCACCGACGAAGCCCTGACCCAGGACGCCCTGTGGCGGGTCCTCTCATCAAACCTGGATGAGAAGAACACCGTTGTAGTCGATATGGGTACCTCTTTCTTCGGCATGGCAACCCGTAAGTTCCCGCGCGATTCTCGCTTTATCGGCATGCCCCTGTGGGGTTCTATCGGCTACTCCATTCCGGCCCTGCTGGGTGCGGCTATGGCCGATACCGATTCCCGTGGCGTGCTGATGGTTGGTGACGGCTCAGCCCAGCTGACGATTCAGGAGATTGGCACCGTTATCCGCGAGGGCGTGAATCCGGTGGTCTTCTTGATCAACAACGACGGCTACACTATCGAGCGGTCGATTCACGGCGTCGAGGCCCAGTACAACGACATCACCGCCTACGACTGGTCGAAGATTCCGGCGGCCTTCGGCGGCACAGACTCTAACGCTGTCACGCTACGCGCTGCTACGGTTCGCGAGTTCGACGAGGCCTGCCGGGTGGCTAAGGAGAACCGTGACAAGCTGGTTTTCATTGAGGTAGTCACCGCACCCATGGATATGCCCGAACTGCTTGAGAAGTTCGGCGCCCAGGCAGCCCAGCTCAACAAGAAGAAGTAGTACAAGAGCCCGCAAGGACGCGCCCGCCCCGCCTTCACGCACGAAGGCGGGGCGGGCGCGTCCGGCTATAGGCCACAGGCAACTAAAGCAGGCTAGCGACCCCAAACACGGCCACGGCACCGGCAAAACCTACGACACCAATGAGGGTTTCCATTACCGTCCAGGTTTTGAGGGTGGTCTTCTCGTCCATATTGAAGAAGCGGCTGACCAGCCAGAAACCTGAGTCGTTGAAGTGCGAGAGCACCACAGAGCCTGCGGCGACCGAAACGACAAGGGCAGCCAGCTGGATGGAGTTGAAATCTGCAGCCAGAACACCGGGGGTGATGAGACCTGCGGCGGTTGTCAGGGCTACGGTCGCTGACCCCTGGGCAACGCGCAGAATTGCGGCAATGAGGAAGCCCGCAACAATGAGGGGAACACCCAGGTCACCCAGCACATCGGCGAGAGCATCGCCGATTCCTGAGGATCGTAGCACGCCACCGAACATACCACCGGCGCCGGTAATCAGGATGACGGAGCAGACCGCGGGAAGTGCTCCGTCCATAGTCTGCTGGATACCCAGCGCGTGATCCTTACGTTTGAAGCCGAGCAGGTACATGGCAACGAGGGAGGTAATGAGTAGGGCAACAGGGGTCTCGCCGAGCAGGCGCAGGGTTTGGAACCAGGTTTCATCTGCTGCGCTTTCAGGTAGCACACCTCCCTTTGCCAGAGTGTTGAGGCCGGTGTTGAGGAAGATGAGGAACATGGGGAGCAGCAGCACGAAGAGAACGGTGCCGAAGGAGGGCGGGTTGAGGGGCTCGTCCTGGGTTTCTTCGTGGCCCATGAGGGCAGGTACGGGAAGGTCGATGCGCTTACCGATGAACTTTGAGAAGAGGTAAACGGCAAGGTACCAGGTCGGTACCGCGATGATGAGGGAGACGAGCAGTAGAGTACCGACGTTGGCTTCGAAGAAAGAGGCTGCGGAGACCGGCCCGGGGTGGGGCGGCACGAAGACGTGCATGACGGAGAATGCGCCCACAGCGGGGATTCCGTAGAGCAGAAGGGAGCCGCCAACCCAACGAGCGACAGAGAAGACGATGGGGAGCATGACGACAAGGCCGGCATCAAAGAAGATGGGGAAGCCAAAGAGCATAGATGCCACGCCGAGGGCGATGGGGGCGCGGTCTTCACCGAAGACCGAGATGAGTTTGTGGGCAAGTACCTGGGCACCGCCGGAGTATTGGATGAGAGCCCCCAGCATGGCTCCAAGGCCAACGAGCAGGGCTACAGACGCCAGGGTTGATCCGAATCCGCTGAGCATGACGGGCACGACGCTGGCGACGGGGATTCCGGTGGCGACTGCGGTGAGCAGGCTGACGATAATAAGGGCGGGGAAGGCGTGGAGTTTGAATTTGATGATGAGGAGCAGCAGGAGCAGGATTGCGCCGGCGGCGATAGCGAGCAGGGGCCCAGCAGTGAGGGTTTGAGCCCAGTCTTCGGGGAGAGGCATAGTGGTGTGCTTTCGTGTGGGGCTTATAGGGTAGGACGCAGGGCGGCCAGTGCCGCGGTTGCAACCTGTTCCGGGGTGCCAGAGATATCAACGAGCACCCCGGCTTCGTCAGCTTCGAGGGGTTCGAGGGTGGCGAACTGGGAGTCGAGTAGGGAGGTGGGCATGAAGTGGCCTTCGCGGTGCTTCATGCGTTCTGCAATAGTTTCTCGAGGGCCGGTCAGGTGTACGAAAAGGACGCCGGGGGCGGCTTCGCGCAGCACGTCACGGTAGGTACGTTTGAGGGCGGAGCAGGTGACGATTGTGTGCTCGCCGCGGGCGTCCGCGTCCTTGATCCAGGTGGCGATGCGGGCAAGCCAGGGGGCGCGATCGTCGTCGGTGAGGGGAATCCCGGCGCTCATTTTCTGGATGTTTTCAGCAGGGTGCAGGTCGTCGCCTTCGACGAATGGCCACCCTAGCTGGTCGCGCAGGGCGTGGGCGATGCTGGTTTTGCCGGTACCGCTCACGCCCATCACGACAATGTGATGTGTGTTTTCCGTTGTCATGTCTATTATTGTGCACCCATTTAGTCTGTATATCGAATGCACAAAGCACTCAAGACATACGACTTCTACCCTTTGTTACAGCAGGTTGGCGTAACAGTGTCACAGTTCTACTCATAGGGGCAATATGTGAGAAAGGCTAGGGTTTGGTGCATCTGAAGTCCTAGGCTGAAGACCAAGCGCTCCCAGCGCTGTAGTCCCCAAGCAGCCGCACAAAGGAAAACCGACCATGACCACCCAGGTAAACATCAGCGAGAAAACCGCCACCGAACTTTTCTGCGAGGCTTTCGGCGCCCAGGCAGCCGGCGTTGCCATCATCACCGCTGAAGGCTCTGACGGGCTGCCGGGTGGCCTGACTATCTCGTCCCTGTCGTCGGTTTCTGCTGAGCCCCCTATTGTGTCTTTTTCTTTCAAGGACCGCACCGGTTCGGCTGCCCGCATCATCGACGCTGACTCTTTCCTGATTCACCTGATTGGTGCCGATAACATCGAGATCGCCAAGCTCTTCTCGGTTAGCAAGGCCGATAAGTTTGGCGATACCTCCACCTGGGACCGCCTGCCCACCGGCGAGCCCCTACTACACGGGGTAAGCCGGGTGCTGCGCGTCCGCCCCCTGGGTACCCTCAATGCGGGCCCTGCCGTGGTCTTTACCGCTGAGGTCACCGACTTCATCCGCCACGACGCCAACGCAGCCCCCACCGTTTACCACGCCCGCCGTTTCCACGGTCTGGGTGACCACTCAGCTCTGTAATCTAGCGCCCCGGCAGGCCCGGGGTTTTAGACTGGTGCTATGACACTCCCTGCATCTCTTCCCTGGATTGAAAAGCTTATTGCCGCGCAGTCCATCAGCCAGACCAGCAACCGCCCCGTGCTCGACCTGCTGGCGGCTGAGTTTGAGGCTCACGGCCTGACCCCGCACTACACCTATAGCGAGGACGGCGAGCGCGCCAACCTGTTTGTAACCGTGCCCGCCGCAGATGGTGGTAGGGACGGCGGTGTGGTGCTGTCGGGGCATACGGACGTGGTGCCGGTTGAGGGCCAGGCCTGGACGGTCACCGACCCTTTCACTCCCCTGGTGAAGGACGGCAAGCTCTACGGGCGCGGGGCGTCGGATATGAAGTCTTTTATTGGGTCGGCTATGTGGCTGCTGCCCCAGTTGCGTGAAGCGGAGCTGGCTAGGCCCGTTCATTTCGCTTTTTCCTACGATGAGGAAATTGGCTGTGTGGGTGCGCCTGCCATGGTCAGAGATTTTAAGGCCCGCGGTATTAACCCTGATTTTGCGGTGATTGGTGAGCCGTCCATGATGCAGGTTATTTCTGCCCATAAGGGTGCCCACCGCGGCCGGGTGACTTTCAAGGGTATCGCCAAGCATGCCTCCCTGGGCCCTCACGGGGTTAACGCCCTGGCACCGGCGGCGGAATTTATTACTTTCTTTGAGCAGTTGGCCGGTACCTGGCGAGCTGAGGGTCCCTTTGATGAGGGGTTCGTGGTGCCCTATTCCACCGGCGGGGTGAACTTTGCCCGCGGTGGTATTCAGTACAACATTGTGGGTGAGCACGTGGTGCTGGAGTATGACTTCCGCACGGTTCCCCAGATGACCACCGACGAGGTCATTACCCAGATTGAGGCGAAGATTGCCGACGACCTGCTGCCCGCCCTCAAGGCGCGGGCGGCGGACGCTGAGGCCCTGGCTGGTGCTGCACCCGGTGAGTTTGTTGACGCTGTGGGTATTACCCATGAGCTGCTGGCTGCCGTCCCTGCCCTGGGTACCGCTGACGGTGCTGAGATTATTGCCCTGGCCAATGAGTGGGCGGGGCGCCCCGGTTCTGTGGAGGCCCAGAAGGTTACCTACGGTACTGAGGCTGGGCAGTTCGCCCTCTACGGCGGGGTGCAGGCGGTGGTGTGCGGCCCCGGCGATATCGCCCAGGCCCACACCCCCAATGAGTGGATTGAGCTGGCCCAGATTGAGGCCTGCGACCGCTTCATGCTCAAGGTGCTGGAGTGGGCTAGCCGCAAATAGTCCGGTGCAGACTTCTTGGGCTGGGTGCAGAGAAAACCCTGCACACAGCCCAAGAAATCTGCACAGCGCCGAGTGGGTTACTCCCAGAAGGCCCTCTTCTGCACGACCGGGATTTTGCCGGTGGGCACGTAGGTGGCAGCAGCGGACGCGGCAGTAGCCTCGGTGTCCTCGCTCTGGGGCAGCACCTCAGCCGACTTAGACCGGTACATGTGCTTGTTAGCCCACAGGCCAAACCCGAGCACGGCCAGAGCCAGCACGACGCCGACCACCTGGAAGATAGAGAACTGGCCGTCGTAGTAGAGCTTGAAGAAGGACCCGCCCATCATGCCGCCTGCAATGGGGGCGCACACCGGCACCCAGGCGTAGTACCAGCGGGAGGTTCCCTTACCGTGGATAGGTAGCAGGGCGTGCATGAGGCGGGGGCCGAAATCGCGGGCCGGGTTGAGGGCAAAGCCGGTCTGGCCACCCAGACCAATCACCAGCACAGTGACCAGGAAGCCAAAGGCCAGGGGCTTGAGCACATGGTTCAGGTTGAGGGCCAGGGCTGAACCTTCAAGGACGGGGGTGAAGTTAACCCCCACGTAGAGGGCCGAGAAGACCAGCAGGAAGGTACCGATAATCTCAGACAGGGCGTTGGTGAAGTAGTTGTGAATAGCCGGCACGGTAGCAAAAACGCCGAGTTTGATCTTGCGGTCGGCGGTTGCCTTCCAGTGGGGCAGGTAGTTGAGGAAGACGAAGCCCGCGCCCACCATGGCACCGGCGACCTGGGCGATGATGTAGCCGGGCACCATGGCCCAGTCGAACTCCCCGTAGGCGGCTAGGCCGATGGACACAGCGGGGTTGAGGTGCCCACCTGAGTAGGCGTGGGAGGCGTAGACACCGAAGGCAACGGCAAAGCCCCAGCCGAAGGCGATGGTGAAGAAGTTGTCGCCGTGGCCCTTGGAGCGGCGCAGTTCGACGGTGGCGATGACGCCGCAACCGATGGTCACCATAATCATGGTGCCCAGGAATTCAGCGAGGTAGGGGCTGATGGTATTCACGTGTTTCTCCGCAAGTGTCGGGGGCTAGTACGCCCAGGCAGGTGCCGGATCCTTCAGCCCATAGTTTGCTTCACTTGGCTTTAAGTGTGAATGATTGGGTTTTACCCGGCAAGGCTTAGGGGTAAAAGTGCCCTAACACTTAAGCGGTTTATCGCCCTCTCTCCCGAACGCTGTGACCAAGCACCCACCAACCCCGCCCACCAGCTAAGACGGCGAGGGGCGGGGCAGGCGTCCACGCGGGCAACAGAGGCGGACGCCCCGCCCCACTAGCGTCCAAAGAGGCGGCGCAGCTGCCCCGGCAGGGTATGGCGGTGCTGCCAGGTGGCAAGGGTACCCCAGCCCAGCACTGCACCCAGGGTGTTGTTGAAGATGTCTTCGGCGTCAAAGGTTCGGATAGCGCAGTCGTAGTAACCCCAGATACCGGTCAGCTGGGTCAGCTCGATCGCGAGCGAGGTGCCAAAGGCAGCAAAGAGCACGGTGCGAAAACTAGCTCCCCAGCGCCAGCGGGCCAGCACGCCGAAGGGCACAAAGAGCAGCACATTCAGCAGCATCTGCAGCACGTAGATCGAAAAAAGGGCTCCGAGCAGGCCGTCGTTGGCGGCAATGGCGAAGTCAATACTCCATCCCAGGAAGAAGCGGGGGTAGGTGCTGCCCCAGCCGTCGGGGCAGACAAAGACGTCATTATCGGGCAGGGGTAGGAAGGTGTAGGCGATGACCCCGGTAGCGTATAGCACCAGGACGCCCGTGGCAGCTATGCGGCGCAGGAGCCTGCGGGCAGGCAGGTGGCGGCCAAACCACCAGAGGGCGGGCACGATAAACACCATGAGCAGGGCCCAGAGGGAAAGCGCCTGCTGGAGCACGGGAATCGAGAAGTAGAAGTAGTACCGCATAGCCTTATATATCAACAAGAATCTGAGTGATTGAGTGTACCGGCCTTAGCTGGGTCTTTACAGAGAAAACAGGACGAGCCTAGGCAGACAATCCCAGAGTCAGCCCGGCCGCGGCGGCAGCGGTTGCGGCAAGTAGTTGGCCGAGGGCAAGGACGACGGTGGCCAGCTTACCGGGGGCTCGTAGGGTTTCGAGCAGGGCGGTGGAGAAGGTGGTGTAGCCACCTAAGAAGCCCACCCCCAGAATGAGGGTGAGGTTTTCTGTAATTACAAAAGTTTCCGCACCGGGAATAGGCTCAATATGGGCAGCAAGAAGGCCGGTAAGGCAGCCCAAAAGAAAGGATCCAGTGACATTAATAAAGAATGTCCCAAGCGGCATAGATACTTGCCAGAGCCTTGATACGAGCGCCTTAACCCAGCTATCAACCCACAGGCGCAGGGCGGCGCCTGCGCCACCGGCGATAAAGACTAAAAGGTAGACCATGCCCTACTCCCCCGTTCCACGAGCTGGCCTACCGGCGTGGGGCGGGCGTCCGATCCTCCCCCATCTGCCCCCGAGCTGCCAACCGGCCCAGGCCAGCAGGTAGCCGCCAGCCAGCGAGAGCAGGGCATAGGCGGCAGCCACCCCCCAACGCCCGTCCAGGGCGAGCTGAGCCAGGGCGAGGGCAAAGGTGGAATAGGTGGTGAACCCACCCAGAAAGCCGGTACCCAGCGTAAGACGGAGCTCCTCAGCACGAGCCGATAAAGCCCCTCCCGGGGCAGCGGCAAGCAGGACGCCCGTCAAGAGAGCCAGCAGGAAGGCCCCTACCCAGTTCACCACCAGCACGGTCACGGGTAGGGTGCCAGAGACGGGAAAGGCAGCCAGAAGCAAGGCCCGCACCAGGGCACCTGCTCCACCACCCAGAAAGACGAGCCAGGTTGCGCGGAATGTAGGGGTCATTCCCCCAGCCTACGCCCCCAGCAGGGACAAACGCACCGTAAACTCGGTACGCCCCGGGCGGGAGAGCAGCTCGACGCCGTCGAAGCCGGGCATCATGATATCGAACGAGGACGTCGGGGCGCCGGTCGCGGGCGATAGCCAGGGCTGCGGGGCCCTCGCCCGCTGATTTAACCTCCCAGCCAATCATTTTGGGTGCCACGCTGACCAGCTCTTCGAGCATGCGCTCATCGTCTACTACGAGGGCGCGGATCGGCGACCCGTCGGGGTGTTCAAGGGCCGGAAGGTTCTTGGCGATATCGGTTGCTGTGCTGCTCATACTTCTAAGGGTAGCCAACCGCGGGAGTTTAGGGGTCTCTTGACCCCTATTTGAGGGGATATGGGGGGGGCTGTTTTCACAGGCGATTCTTATGCGAGTGTGAGCGGGAGCAAACCGAGGGGTGGGCCTGTCTTGTATGAGCAAGTGAGAGAACATTTAGTGTCAGGAGGATGACACAGAGATGTAATGTTTCACAAAGACCTGCCTTTACGAGCACCGCGGGTTTATTTCCTGGACTTCATCGGGTAGAGTTCTGAACAGGCTGTCAATTGTTTATTTTTGAAGAAACTTTATGACGGGTTGCCTAGAGGCTTTCTAAATTTGAGTTGAATGAACCACCTCGCAACTCGTTAGACGGGCTCGCGTTGATGGTTGTGGTTCCCCTCAGCGCGGGCCTCTCTACAGCAAAGGGTCTTGCTCCGCAGATGCGGGAGCAAGACCCTTTCTTTTTGCCCTCATACAGGGGCGGTGCCCGGCTTAGCGGGCGGACGCGCGGCGGTGCTGTACCAGGTCGATGGCGGCGCCGATGAGGGCGGCAACCAGAGTGGGTACGAACCAGCCCAGGTCGTAGGCGTGGGCGGGAGCCCAGCCGATGAGGGGCTCGATCACGTTTGAACCAAGACCCTGGGAGTTGAGGGTCATGAGCAGGGCCCAAATCACCGAGACCAGCAGGGCGAAGCGGTGGGTGAGGTTCATCCAGGGGGCGCGCAGGGCGGCCTCAATGAGAGTGAGGACGACCAGGGTCAGGGCCGGAGGGTAGAGGGTGGTGATAATGGGGATAGCGAAGCCCATCAGCCCTTCAAGGCCGAAGGACGCCAACGCGAAGGCAATCAGGGTGAAGATGATAGCCCAGGTGCGGTAGGAGACCGAGGGCACCAGCTTGTTGAAGAAGGAGCTGGTTGCGCCGATGAGACCCACCGAGGTGGTCAGGCAGGCTAGCAGCACAATGAGGCCGAATACGACGGCACCGGGGCCGCCCATGGTCTGGGCTGCGGCGTCGGTGAGCAGGGCTGCGCCGTCCTTGTATCCCTGGCCGTCCGCGATATGCTCGCCAATATAGCCCAGCCCCAGGTAGACCGCACCCAGCAACACGCCGGCAATACCGCCGGCCAAGGCGACGCTGCGGAGCATCTCGCTGCGTCCGGTCACCCCTTTTTCACGCAGGGAGGCAATCACGATGATGCCGAAGGCAAGAGCTGCCAGGGAATCCATGGTCATGTAGCCGTTGACGAAGCCGGTGGCAAAAGCACCCGTGGCGTAGTCTTCAGTCGGTGCAGCCGAGGGAGTGCGCAGGGTAATAAAGCTCATCACGACCAGCACACCCAGCAGGATCACCAGGGCGGGGGTCAGGTACTTGCCCAGGGTGTCGACGATACCGGTGGGGTTCATAGCCAGCAGGTAGGAGATGCCAAAGAAGACGGCAGAGAAGATGAGGGTGGGCACCATGCCGTCCACCGACAGATAGGGGTCTACGGCCATGGCATAGCTGACGGTACCGGTACGCGGCAGGGCGTAGAGGGCGCCGATGGAGAGGTAGACCAGGGGAGGGAAGATGAGGGCGAAGATTTTTCCGCCGCGGGCCGCCAAATCTTGCAGGTCGCGGCCGGTGACGGCGAGCGCGATAACAGCCAAGATGGGCATGAGGACGCCGGTCACCAGGAAGCCTGTGATGGCGGGGGTGAAGTTTTCACCGGCTTCTGCACCGAGCATGGCGGGGAAGATGAGGTTGCCTGCGCCGAAGAACATGGAGAACAGCATGAGGGCTGTGACCACGATGCTGATGAGCGGTGATGATTTGGTGGGTGCTGAGTTCATAGGTTCGGGTAATTCTCTATTTGTACGAAAGGGTTTAGTTTACTCCTGTTTATTGGGCAGGTTGCGGGTAGGTAATCCCGTAGTTGGCGGTGGGTCGGTAGACTGATAAGGATATTCGCGCGTTTTATACCTGAGACGAAAGGGGGTCACGTTGCGCATTTCACGTATTTATAACAACAATGTGGCTCTGGCTCAGGCCTATACGGGCGAGCAGATGGTGGTTATCGGTCGCGGCTTAGCGTTTGGTAAGCGTAAGGGCGACATGGTTGATCCCACCCTCATTGAGCAGACCTTCGTGCCGGAGCACGGCACCCCCGATGAGCATTTGGCGGGGTCGCTGGCGAAGATTCCGTCTGAGATTCTGGGTTTGGCGACCGAGCTTGAGTTTTTGGTCAAGGCCGAGGGTATTACTATTTCCCATTCCTTTATTGTGCCGGTGGCTGACCATATTAGTTATGCGGTGGTTCGGGCCAGGGAGGGGCTGGCGGTGGATTATCCGCTGGCTCTTGAGGTGTCCCAGCTTTACCCGCAGGAGGTTCGGTTTGGCCGCCGGGCGCTGGAGCTGGTCAAGGAGCGCTTGGGCGTTGAGCTGCCCGAGATTGAGGCGATTCCGCTGGCTATGCACCTGGTTAATTCGCAGTTTGCCTCTGAGGATATGGGCGGCACCTACCGCATGACTGAGGTGCTCTCTCAAATTTTTGAGGTGATTGGGGCTGGCTTTGGCGGCCCGGTGGACCGGTCGCTGATGAGCGCTGCCCGTTTCGTCACGCACCTGCGCTATCTCTTTGTGCGCGCGGGTGCCGCCCAGGCAGCGGACGCGGGCACGAGCGTCCCTATGCTCCTTGAAAGCCTGAAGGACGCCCACCCCCGCGCCTTTGCTGCGGCGGTGAAGGTGAAGCTGGTGCTTGAGATGCATCTGGAGCAGAACCTGACCGATGATGAGCTGACTTATCTGACGATTCATATCGCCCGCCTGGCCCGGGACCAGTACGGCACCTCCTAGCGGCGTCCGCCCTATTCTTTTTCTCTTCACCCCGAGATAATCTCTAGGGTCATGAGAGAAAGAGTAGGGTCATTGGGCTGTTGTCCGGACGCCGAGGTGACGCAACCTCGAGATCAACAGTTCCGGGCGCTGAGCCAAGTCACCCCAGGTGGCACGGATAACCGTCCACCCCGCCAGTTCTAATTCTCGTTGCCGTAGCGCATCATTGCGTAACTGCTCATCGGTTGCCCGGTAGGCTCCGTAATACTTGTGCAGACCGTCCACCTCAAGAAGTAGCTTGAGGTGAGGCCAGGCAAAATCAGCACGGTACAGGCGCCCGGACGGGGTAATAATTTCAAACTGTTGAATAGGCGGCTCGACACCTCCCTGATAGAGGCGAAGTCTGGCAAAAGACTCCAGAGGAGATTCGCTCAGCGGGCTCATCAGCGCAGCCACAACACGTAATTTCTGAGATCCTCGCCCCGCACAGCGTTCAATCTCTTCCCGTGCAGTATCGAGTTCAAGATTCCCGTGTTTTAAAAAGAAATCTGCTATAGCTAGCGACTCTTGCAGGGGCATAGTTTTTCCGCAGTCTACGACGGTCGTTAGCGGATCCGTGACTTTGACTCCACCTAAATCAGTGGCCAGGGAACATTCTTTTACCTTATGGCTATGCAAGATTGTTTGCGGGTGCCCCGACTTATTGATACCCAAGAGGGAGAGGTGCACTTTAGAAGGTAGGGTCATCAGCGGCGCACCCCACAGCAGAGCGGCTGACTGGTGACTTACTACGGCTGTGGGGCGGGTTTTCTGCAGGGCTACCGTCACAGCTTTAGCTCGATCGCTGTCTGTGCAGTGTCGTGCGATATCGCCTTTGAGATAGACCCCGCGCGTCAGACGTATAAGCTCACCTCTACGGTGCTTCGCACTGATGAGGTTGTTGCTCATGCCTGCTTCTTTGAGTTCGCGGTGAGTGTGCATCGCTGAACAGATGTGTGAGAGGTTGAGTTCCATGCCGTTACTGTGGCAAAAAGGTGCGAGGGCTTCAAGTGACCCTAGATGGGCCTGTGGATAACCCTTATTTTCACTCGTCAGATGCCTGTGGACAAGAAGACACGAGATGGCCTCTGCACCGTCACAAAGAACGCCCTATTCTTTTTCCCTTCACCCCGAGATAATCCCTAGGGTCATGAGAGAAAGAATAGGGCGGTGAGGACTGCTTTAGATTTCGGCGGCAGTTTGACCGTCACGGGCGTAGAGGGAAAGGCCGTCTAGAGGCAGAGAGCCTGCACGGTAGCGGACGGCGTCCGCCCCAGCTCCCGTTGCGCGGACGGCGGTGGCAGCAAAAGCCTTGACGGAGCCGGCAGACTCAATGGCGGGCACATTGTCGCCGCTAGTTGAAATTTCACCGCCGACCTCGATGGAGTCGAGCTCGCCGCCGTCCTTGATGGACAGGGCGATGGCCTGCAGGGTGACCTGGACGCCACGTACCAGGCTCAAACCCTCGCCGCCGACGGTGGTGAGGTCGCGCTTGACGGTCAATGACGGTAGGGGCTTAGAGACCTGAATGCCGATGGACCCGTCGCCGGTGGTAGCGATGGAGTCGAAAATTGCTTGCTTGAGATAGCCGTCGTAGAGGTTGAAGCCGCGAGCGCCCTTGCCGGTGGTAAGGATGGGCTGGCGGATGTCGAGGGTGTCGATACCACCGAAGTTGACGAAGCCAATGCCAGAGGGTCCATGAGAGGTGACGCGGCCTTCAGAGATCCATTCGGTGGCCTTACCCCAGTTATCGAGCACCATATCGTTTTGCCCGTAGGTGGTGGTGGAGCCCAGGTTGATGACCTTGTCTGCGATACCGCCGTAGATGAGGAAGACACCGCCAGAGATGAGGTCAGGGGTACCTGGAGCAATACCACCGTCGGTGTAGATGTCGCCGGTGGTGAGCTTCGAGATAGTGAGGGTGCCACCTGCCGGTGTGCCGTCTTCAGTGCCCTGACCGCCAACGAATACGCCGGAGCCGCGGACGGGGGTGTCTTCGGTTCCAGCAGAGATATTCAGTAGTTCTGCGGTGATGACTACGGAATCATCTTTCTGTAGGTTCCAGGCGGTGAAGCCACCTTGCAGGGCATCAACTCCGTAGCCGTGGGGGCGCAGGGTACGTCCGCGCACATCAGCGGCTAGTACATGAACACCATCAGCTTCGAAGCGGCCTGCCCGGTTAGCACCAGCGGCGGTGAGGAAGACCTGCCCCACGGTACGGACATCTTCGAGGCGCAGGGTGCCGAAGTCTTCAACATCGTCGGAGTTGAAGATAGCGAGTTCCTGAACCGAGGTTGAGATTTTGAGGTGGGAGACGGTGTTGTTGGCGGTGAGCTGTAGGCCCTTGGCGCCGAAGACCAGTTCGGCGTCGTCGGTGGTACCGCGCAGGGTAACCCCTTCGGGGAGTTTGAGGGAGGGCATGCCGATAATACGGCCGGAGATTTCAAGGACGCTTGTGCCAGCTGAGAGGGCATCGGTAAGTTGCTGGGCGGTTGAGATGGTTGCCATGTCGAAAACCTTTCAGATAATTCATTAATGTATCTCTTACACCCTTCACACTACTCTCTTTTGCATTCAGCGCAAGTCAAAACGACTTAAACAGAAGACCTCCCCACTCCAACACGTGTACCAACATAAATACTTTACAAGGAAAGTTTTTAAGGGTAGATTAAAAACATCAAAACAACAACACCACCTCGAAAGGTCACCACCATGCAGTTCGGTATCTTCTCCGTCGGCGACGTCACCATGGACCCCACCACCGGCAAGACCCCCAGCGAATACGAGCGCCAAAAGGCCATCGTTGAAATTGCCAAGAAGGCAGACGAAGTGGGCCTCGACGTCTTTGCCGTCGGCCAGCACCACAACCCGCCCTTCATCGCGTCCTCACCGACCACCACCCTGGCCTACATCGCAGCCCAGACCAAGAACATCCTGCTGTCGACCTCCACCACCCTGATTACCACCACCGACCCCGTGCGCATCGCCGAAGACTACGGCACCCTGCAGCACCTGACCGACGGCCGCATGGACCTCATGCTGGGCCGCGGCAACACCGGCCCCGTCTACCCCTGGTTCGGCAAAGACATCCGCCAGGGAGTCAACCTGGCCATCGAAAACTACGCCCTACTGCGCAAGCTCTGGAGCGAACAGGTGGTCAACTGGCAGGGCAACTTCCGCACCCCGCTCAACTCCTTCACCGCAACCCCGCAGCCCCTGGACGGCACCGCCCCCTTCGTCTGGCACGGTTCGATTCGCACCCCCGAGATCGCCGAGCAGGCCGCCTACTACGGTGACGGCTTCTTCCACAACAACATCTTCTGGAACAAGGAGCACACCCAGCAGATGATCAACCTCTACCGCGAGCGCTACGAGCACTACGGCCACGGCACCGCCGAGCAGGCCATCGTGGGCCTGGGCGGGCAGGTCTTCATGAGTAAGAACTCCCAGGACGCTGTTGCTAAGTTCCGCCCCTACTTCGACAACGCCCCGGTCTACGGCGGCGGCCCTTCTCTGGAAGATTTTGCTGACCAGACCCCGCTGACCGTGGGTTCACCCCAGCAGGTCATTGAGAAGACCCTGTCCTTCCGCGACTACGCTGGCGATTACCAGCGCCAGCTCTTCCTGGTGGACCACGCAGGCCTGCCCCTCAAGGAGGTTCTGAACCAGATTGACATGCTGGGTGAGCAGGTTGTGCCCGTGTTGCGCGAGGAGTTCGCTAAGCTGCGCCCTGCCGGTGTGCCCGAGGCCCCCGTCCACCCCCGCTACGCTGCCCACCTGGCTGAGCAGGGCAAGTAAGGAGTAGGACCCATGAGCACTCCTTCTATCGTTGTTGTCACGGCGGGTTTGGGCGAGCCGTCCACCACTGCTCTGCTGGGTGAGAACCTCAGTGAAGCTACCGACCGCGCCCTAGCCGCTGCTGGAGTTGAGGCGAGCTTCACCCAGATTTCGCTCCGCTCTCTAGCTACCGATATCACCAACCACTACCTGACCGGCTTCCCCATGGGCAAGCTGGCAACCGCCCTGGATCAGGTGCGGGAGGCTGACGCCCTCATCGTGGTGAGCCCGGTCTTTAAGGCCAGCTATTCGGGGCTCTTCAAGAGCTTCTGGGACCTCGTCGAGGACGGCTCCCTGGCAGGTAAGCCCGTGCTGATTGCCGCCACCGGCGGCACCGCCCGCCACTCCCTCATGCTGGAGACGGCCATGCGTCCGCTCTTTAGCTACCTCAAGGCAACCGTAGCCCCCTCAGGCGTCTTTGCCGCTACAGATGATTTTGGCTCCGATGCCAACCTGGCTCCGCGCGTTGCTAAGGCAGCAGCCGAGTTCGCCCAGCTGGTCCTCTGGACGCTCGGGGCAGCGCCTGCCGGGCAGGGTTCGCAGCAGGCGTCCCAGCAGACCCGCGAAAGCGGGGCAGACGAGGCCAAGCAGCAGGCAGTTCAGGACGCCAACGCCGGCTCCTTCTTCGGGATTCTTGAGGAAGAGCGGGGCGGGAAGGCGCCTGCGCCAGCCTACAAGGCACCGGGCTTAGAGGCTTTAACCGTGACCCCTTTCGAGGAATTACTTAAAAGGAATATGCCGGGATCCTAGGCCTCGTCATAAGTACACCGCATAGGCGGGAGGGTATATGCCCTCCCGCCTGTTCTTTAAGATGTCTAAATCATCACCCTCTTTGCCGCGCAATCAAAAGGGAGTCCTAGCTGGTGAAGGCCCACAGACCCGTTAACCCGTCTTAATATTTCCCACATATATTCCATACAGGTGACACTGCGCGTTAGGCTAGCACCGAATAGAGATTTTCTGAGTAAAGTCTCCTGAACCACACCTGCCCACCCGGTAGAGAGGAGAGGAGGTTCTATGGGAACAGCCCCCACACCGGCTCGCTTCACCAAAGAACAGGAAAATCTGTGGAAGATCTATACCAACACATTAGAAACCCTTAATCTGCATCTCGATAGATGCCTGAAAGAAGAGGTGAAGATTAAGCTGGCAGACTACAGGATTCTGGCAGCAATCATAGATTCACCACAGACAGATTCCACCGATGCACACCCCGTGGTGCGCATGCGCGACCTTGCCCGCGCCACCAATGTCTCGGCATCACGGCTGACCTATCAGGTTGATGTGCTGGAGAAAAACGGCTGGGTCACCAAGGTCTCGGTGCCCAGCGACAAGCGGGGCAAGGGAGTGCTCATCACCCAGCAGGGGCGGCAGGTCTTCAGAGAAGCCACCCCGATCTATACCCGCGAGGTGCAGCGCACGGTTTTTGAGGGGCTAGACCCCGATATCGCCCGGGCCCTGGCCCACTTTTCCCGCAGTGTTCTCGGTAAGGTTGCCCACCCCGAGCGCAGGCGGGTAAGAGCCTAGAAGATACATAGAGGGGCGGACGCTTGTAAGCGTCCGCCCCTCATCTTGTTTCTGCCGCTAGGCAGAGAAAAAAATTTTAGATTTTACTGCTGATCAGCAGAATCAGCCTTCTGTGCCTTCGGAATAACCCCAACCCGCTGTGCCTTATACAGCTGTTCACGGTTAGCCAGTACCACCAGGGCCAGGGCGTTGAGGGCCAGGCCGATGATGAAGATAATCCAGCCAATCACCATCAGGGCGGTACCACTGAGAATCGCACCAACGATCAGGGCAGCAACGGAAACCAGGTAGGCGGGAGAGAGAAGAAAGCGGGTATCCATGGGGTCCTCTCGGTGGTTAGCGGACGTGCGGGCGCGGGGCGCGAGAGCGGAAGATGCGCTCGTCGCTAGCAGCAGCACTGGGAGCTGCAGCTGAAACCAGGGGCTGGGATTCTGTAATTGCATCAGGTTCAGAGAAGTGGATGTCAGCCGGGGCGTCCTCTTCTTCCTCATACTCTACCTGGGCGTCGCTACCGGCGCCGGTAATCATCGCGGGCAGGGGGCCGCCCTTGAGGCGCTGTACCATCACCAGGGTGGCAAAGACGTTCAGACCTACACCAGCCAGTAGTACAACCCAGCCCAGCACTGATACCCAGGTGGAACTCGCACCCACCATCAAAGCTGCTACAAAGAGGGCTGCGAGGGAGGTGAGATATGCCGGGGAAAGGTCTTTGGTGTCCATTGGTCCTGATTCTGTGAAAAAATTTAATATTCTGATTGAAGAATATATTGCGTGTGCCCACCGGCCCCTAAAGACCCTCATCAACCTTGGATCCATATAGACCTATATCAGAATAAGCACTTACCCATAGTAGGTGATGATTCTGCAAATTTCTTGAGTGCCACCTAGCCGGTGCCTCGAATCACTCCCGCTCGCGGGCGTCCGCACCCCCAACTACAGGCAGCTGACGGGTCGCCACCCGCAGGGCTTCATCGTCCAGCTCCTTTTGGGCCGAGATAATGCGCATCTCGGTGGTCTTGAACAGCTGCTCTGCCTTCTCACGATCCAGCTTGTGCTCGCCGTTGATGAAGGACTTGGGCAGTGACATGGTGAGTGCCCCGGAGCCCTGATCCATGGCATCCTGAGCCTGCACCTGCACGTCAATCTGGTAGAGCACGTTGCTCACCACTTCGTAGTCGTACTTGTTACGCACATCGAGCACCGCAGCCTGGGCGGCCAACACCGATTTTTGCCGCACCAGGTTCACGAACTCGCGCTGACGCTGGCGTTCAGCCCAGCGCTCCTGGAAGTCACCGGTCTTCTGGCCCTCCTCGATGCGGTCCATCATGCTGGTGACCACGTGCTTGAGCTGCTCGAAGGACTGAAAATCCCCGCTCTCAGCAACGGTTTGATACATAGACTTCCACATGGCCCGCTGGGCAATCTGCAAGAGTTCCTGTTCCTCGTGGTCGTCCTTTTCAGCCGTGGCGCTCACGCCCAACACCCGCACCAGCCAGGGCAGGGTCAGGCCGGGGAAGACCATGGTGAAGAAGAGGACAGTCAGCACGATAAAGACAGCCTCGGTGCGCAGGCCGTCAGCCATCTCGGGCAGACTCAGCGCCAGAGCGAGAGTGACCAGGCCACGCATACCGGCCCAGGTCATCACCAGCACCTCGGCAAAGGAGCGCGGGGTGGTGCGGCGGGAGCCCCGCCAGCGGCCCCACAGCCACATACCGGTCAGCCAGGCTAGGCGCGTACCAATGGCAACGGCCGAGATCAGCACACCGTGCCACACCATGGTCAGCACATTGCGGTCTGCACTGTAGAGCAGTTCACCCGCCTGTAGGCCGATGAGGCCGAAAGCTAGACCGGTCGCCAGCATTTCGAGAACATTCCAGAAGGCGGTGTTAGCCAGGCGCTCTTCGGCGGTGAGATCGGCGCTGTAGCTGGCCATCTGGATTGCCGCAATGACCACGGCTACCACACCCGAGGCATGCAGCTCCTCGGCGATGATGTAAACACCGAAGGGAATGACCAGAGTTAGCGCACTGCGGGCCACGGTGTCGGAAAGGTTGCGGCGTAGCAGGCTACCGCCCCAGCCCAGGGCTAACCCCAGGGCCACAGCAACGAGAGCACTATAGGCGAAACTGCCGAGGGCAGAGAGGGGCTGGGGATCAGTGCCAGCGGTCAGGGCCGCGAGGGCGATTTGAAAGAGCACCAGAGATACGGCGTCGTTGAAGATACCCTCAGTCTGCAGATTGGAGATAACGCGGCGGGGAATACCCACCGGCTCAGCCACAGCTTCTACCGCCACGGGGTCGGGCGGGGCGACGGCCGCACCGATAGCCAGCGCCAGGGCGATGCTGATGCCGGGCACAATCATCCAGGTAGCCCATCCCACCACCAGGGCAGAGACAGCGGTTAGGGCAATGGAATAAATCAGGACGCTGCGCCAGCTTCTGCGCAGCATGCCCCACGAGACGCGCTGGCCAATAGCCCACAGCAGGGGCGGCAGGAAGATGGGCAGAATAATCTCGGGCTCAATGTGTAGGCTGGGCATCTGCGGAATCACAATGACCACGGCGGTCACCAGCGTCAGCAGCACGGGCCAGGGCAGGTTTAGCCTGTCTCCCACACTCACCAGCACCACCGTCGCCAGCAACAGCACCACAATCACAATGAGGACTTCCACGCCCACCCCTTCACAACCAGCCTGATGTACCAGCTTTTAACTCTAGTACCTCAACCTAGGGTGAACCTGTGCCGCAGGTGCAGTTTTGAGATGCCAGCTGGGGCTAGAAGTTGGGGGTGGCGTCCGTCCCGACCCCGCGGCGGCGGATTTCGGGTATAAGAACATCAGGAGTCCCCTGGTCAACAGGGCGGACGCCGGCGTCCACCTCCCCCGCGGATGGGTGGGTCCCGCAGTCCCCGGAGCTACACCCACCGCAGCCACCGGACGCCCCGCAGGGCGCTGGCGCAACAGCAGTTTCTTGGGCGAGGTCTACGCCGTGGGCGCGCAGGTAGTCTTCGTGTTCGGCGACCAAGTCACGGTCTTCGGCGCCAAGGACGACAAACCCGCCGTCCCGAATCATCTTGAGGTCCTCAAGGGCTGACTGGCCGGTTGAGGTCAAGTAGTCGCCCAGGAAGAGGGAGTTAACCACGTGCAGAGCTAGGGGTTGCAGGGTGCGCAGGTGCATTTCGCGTCCGCCCGCCATGCGGAGCTCCTTATCAGGGGCTACCAGGCGCACGGTAGCGAGAATACGCAGGCAGCGCATGGGGGTGAGCTCCCAGGTGCCAGCCAGCGGGGTGCCCTCAAAGGGCATGAGGAAGTTGACGGGGATGGAGTCGCCGCCCAGGTCACGCAGGGCAAAAATCGCATCGACCAGCTGCTCGTCGGTTTCCTTCATACCCACAATCAAGCCGGAGCAGGCCGAGAGCCCGGCGCTCTGGGCCTTATCGACGGTGTCCAAGCGGTCCTGGTAGGTGTGGGTGGTGCAGATGTCGGCGTAGTGGTCTTCGCTGGTGTTGAGGTTGTGGTTGTAGGCGTCCACCCCGGCCTGCTTGAGACGGTCGGCCTGGCCGTCCTTGAGAATGCCCAGGCAGGCGCAGACTTCTACCTGGGGGTGTTCTTCTTTAAGCCCCTCGACCATGGTGGCAACGCGCTCGACGTCACGGTCAGTAGGTCCCTTGCCGGAAGCGACCATGCAGACGCGGGAGGCCCCGCCCGCGATACCGTAGCCGGCCTGTTTGACGGCCTCGTCGGTCTTGATCCAGGAGTATTTGAGCACTTCAGCTTCGGAGCCAAGGCGCTGGGAGCAGTAGGTGCAGTCTTCAGGGCAGAGGCCGGACTTGAGGTTGACCAGGTAGTTCACCTTGACGGTATTCCCGAAGTAGTGGCGGCGCAGGCGGGAGGCGGCGTCGACAAGGGCGAAGGTTTCGGCGTCGCTGGCGGTCAGGGCGGCAAGCGCTTCGTCGCGACTTGCGGGCTGACCGGCCAGGGCACGATCGGCAATGGCAGAGAAGTCAATCATGGAACCAGTCAACACCGATTTTGAACAGTGTTCAAATTATTACTTTTTTCCACACAACCCCCACCACCCAAAGGGACCGCAAAACTTAAAAGGGACCTCGCGTTTTGCGGTCCCTTTTAAGTTTTGCGGTCCCCTTGCGGAAAGCGCTAGGCGCCACAGCCTCCAGAGCCACAGGCACAGTTACCACCGCAGCCGCCGCCGGACGCCGCGCCCTCCAGCGCGACCTGGGCGTAGGCGTCCGCGTCCTCCACCCCGGCAGCACGCAGGTGCTCTACATACTCAGCTACCAGGTCGCGGTCGCCCGCATCGGCAATGGTGAGGCCGGCACCCACAATGAGCTTGAGGTCCTCAAAAATCAGGCGGGGCTGGGCGGGGTCTACGGTCAGCACCAGTGAATCCAGGGCGCCCACCGCCAAAGGTTGCAGGGAACGCAGGGTCATTTCGCGGCTCTCCCCCAGGTGCAGGCTCTTTGCGGGTGCGGCCAGGCGGGCGGCAGCTAGCACGCGCAGGGCCTCCATGGGGGCCAGGGCGGGTACGCCCACAAAGTCCACGTCGATACGCTCCACCGCGGGGTCGGCAGCCAGGTCAGCCAGGGTAGCTGCCAAGGCATCGGCGTCGAGCGGGGCTGCGACCTCTACGAGGGAGGACGCCACCTGCCGCGCGGGTGCGCCCAGCAGGTTGGTGGCGGTAATGGTTGAGCCGAAGTGGGTGGCGCGTAGTTCTGCAGCCAGGTCCATGAGGGCGAAGGTGGCGGCAGGGCTGGCGGTCAGTACGTCGTGGAGGTCGGCCGGTGAGGCAGTTTCGCCTGCGCGCAGGCGGGCAGCAAGATCTGAAAAGTTGAGGGTCATGGGTTCAAATTTACTCCTCTTCGAGGGAACAGCGCCCACTGCCAGCTGTTGCCGGGAGCGAAAGTAGGTCACAATGAGGGGGTGGCTTTATCCCGTGAGAAGATTCTTGACACCGCTTTTGATGTGCTGCGCCAGTTTGGCTTAGCCGACCTTTCGATGCGTCGGCTGGCTACCGAGCTGGGCGTGGCCCCCGGTGCGCTCTACTATCACGTGAAGAATAAGCAGGAGCTTCTAGCCTCGCTGGCCTCCCGCATGCTGGCAACGGTAGAAGGGCCCAGCACCCCGGCCACCCCCGATACCCTGCTCATCACCGGGGAAAACACCTACCGGCAACTTATTCCGGTTAAGGAATGTTCCGAAGTCATCCGCCTAGCCCTGGCCCTTCACCCCGCAACGCTCACCCCCGATAGGCTAGCGCTGCTCGACGCCCTTGAAACTGACTTTGCAGCCGCCACCGGCACTCCACAACCGGCCCTAGCTGCTGAAATCTTCATGCATACCTGCCTGAGCCTCATTGAGCAGGAGCAGACCCGAGCCCTACTCGCAGGCAGCACCCCGCCAGCTGAACCACCGGCGTCCTACACCGCCGCGCTCACAGCCCTTATTAAGGGCTTTACCGCCTAAGCCCCCCCGACATCCAACCAACCGAAAAGAAGAAAAACCGTGACCCTCCGCGTTGAGCCCGCATGGGCCTCCCTGTCAGACCACCGAGCCGAAGTTGAGGCAGCCCGAGCTGCCTTTGTCGAGAAATACGGCGTGGAGCCCGACGGGGTCTGGTCAGCCCCCGGCCGCCTCAACCTCCTCGGTGAATACATCGATTTTCTCGGCGGATCCTGTATGCCCATGCCTCTGCCCTACCGCACCTATGTGGCGGGCAGGCTGCGCACCGACGGGGTGCTACGGGCGGCGTCCTTGCAGATGCCGGGGGACGACCGCACGGTCGTAATTCGCGAGATCACCCCGGGCACTTTTAAGGGCTGGTTCACCTATGTGGCGGGCGTAGCCTGGGCCATGAACCGGGAGGGCGGCAAGGATATCGCCCTACCCCATAATTTTGGGGCTGACCTGCTGATTACCTCCCAGGTGCCGGTGGGCGGGGGCCTGTCGTCCTCTGCCGCCCTGGAGTGCTCCACAGCCCTGGCCCTGCTGGATCTTTCCTGCCCCCTACGCCAGGGGTGCGACTGCACTGAGGCTCTACCCTCTGACCTCTCCCCCGCTAACGACGCCCTGCGTGCCCGCCTGGCCCAGGTCTGTATTCGCGCCGAGAACGAGGTGGCAGGGGCCCGCACCGGCGGCCTTGACCAGACCGCTTCGCTGCGCTCGGCACCGGGCAAGGCCCTGGTGGTGGACTTCCGCGATTTCTCCATCAACCCGCTGACCGTTGATGTGGCAAGCGCTGACCTAGGCTGGCTGGTCATCAACACCAACACTCCCCACGAGCTGGCGGGGGGTGAGTTTGCTGCCCGACGCGAGGCGAACGAGGCGGTGACCGAGGCGATGGGGCTGGACTATCTGCGCAATGCCCTACCTGAGGATCTCACCTGTGCCGGTATGAGTGAGCGCGAGGCTAAGCAGTGCCGCCTGGATTTGGTGGATCAGACCGTCAACCGCGCCCTGGTTGCCCTGGAAGAGAGCGGCCAACCCCGCACCTTCCCCCGCGGCTGGGTGCGCCACACCCTGCACGATATGACCCTGGTGGAGCGGGCGGCCTACCTGCTGGGCCGCAAGGACGCCGGTGAGCAGGTTGATTGGAGCGAGCTGGGCAGGCTCTTTACCGAGAGTTTCGTGTCGATGCGCGATGAGCTGCGCGTTTCGCGCCCCGAGATTGATCTAGCGGTTGATACCTGCCTGGCGGCCGGAGCCCTGGGTGCCCGTATTGTGGGTGGCGGTTTTGGCGGGGCCGTAATGGCCCTGCTGCCGACCCACCTGTTGGAGTCGGCGGCAGAGCAGGTGGCTCTAGCCTACGCCCAGCACGGCTATGCCGACCCCGAGTTCCTGCCGATGGTAGCGGGCTTCCCGGCAGATCGGGATATTTAGACATATCTTTCCCTTCTGGCTAGTTCAGGGCTAGTCGTCAGAATTTTCTCAGCTTACCGGGTTCCCTTTTATAGGGCTAGTGCGTAAACTTATTAATAAGGGAAGCCTGCGAACTATCCCTGTATTCCAGGCTCGCACAGGCGAGAGATGAAAGGAGCCACCATGGCTGCAGAAGACAAGATTGAAAACGGCCTCGACAACCTGGCTGGCAAGGCCAAGGAAGCCGGCGGCAAGCTGACCGGCGACGACCGCCTCGAATCTGAGGGCAAGGCCGACCAGGTTCAGGCCCAGGCTAAGGACAAGGTCGATGAGGCTAAGCAGACCATCTCAGACGGTGTCGATAAGGCTAAGGACGCCATCAGCGGCATCAAGGATTCCCTGAAGAAGGACTAGTCTCACCCCATTGAGGCACTACATCGCCGGGTTCTCACGATAATCGTGGGGCCCGGCGATACTTGTATCTAGGCCCGGGCGTGGGTGCCCCGCCCAAGTAGCTGCAGCGGGAATATCTGCCCTTGTAGTGCGTTATATCGGGCACTAGGCCATATTTTCACAAAAGGAGCATTGTATGCCGAGCACATCTTCCACCCACGCTGCCGCCGAAACCTTTGTCGCCGAGGGCGGTGTCGCAATTTATTGGCGCCCGGGCTGCCCCTTCTGCCAGCGCCTGGACGCCGGCCTGGGCGAGGTGGGTGAGCGAGCCCTCTGGGTGAATATCTGGGAGGACGCGGACGCCGAGGCCTACGTTAAGAGCGTCAATGACGGCAATGCCGTAGTGCCGACCGTCCGCACCGCTGAGCGGTCTTTTGTTGCCTCAGCTGCGAGTGCCCCGCAGACCGTAGCTGAGCTGATTGAGGCTTCAGGCAAGTAGCGGCTTAAGCCTCGTTTAATCCTGGTTTCATGTGGGCCTGAAAGAATGAGCGCATGATGTTTTCTATGAAAAAGACTGTTTTTACTTCTTCAGCGGCAGTAGTAGCACTGGCACTTACGGCCTGTGGATCAGCAGGGAGCGCCGAGACCAGCGCCCCGAGAATCTCTACAGCAACCACCGATGCAGCTACCTCAAGTAGCCAGGCAGCTACGTCCGCCAGCCCCTCCCCTAC
This sequence comes from Rothia sp. 11254D007BW, assembly GCF_053548195.1. Classification (NCBI taxonomy): domain Bacteria; kingdom Bacillati; phylum Actinomycetota; class Actinomycetes; order Micrococcales; family Micrococcaceae; genus Rothia; species Rothia sp. 11254D007BW. The sequence continues at coordinate 1,848,680 of NZ_JBPWPK010000001.1, read as the reverse complement.
CCTTGAGGGCCCTGCCGAAACGGGGGCCCTGCTGGCTGCGCTTGAGCAGGGTCTAGCTGCCCGCCCCGGTGGCATCGTGGTGCAGGTGGATGAAGAGGATGCGACCCAAGACAGCTTTGACCTTGCCATAGTGGTGGACGGGGTCAAGCATGAGTTCACCGTCTTCGCCGATGGTTCTATAGCTGATGAAGAGACCAGCGACGATGCTGATGATGTAGCGCGTGCGGCTGCGGCCCAGGTTCTAGCTGCGGACGCCGTCCGCACCGCTGCTGAGGGTCGTGGCGGGCAGGTTGCCACCGACCTTGATCTTGATGATCAAAACGGTGCCCTGGTGTGGGAGGTTGATTTTGAGGACGCCCGCGGCAACGACGTGGGTTCGGTCAAGGTTGATGCCCTCACGGGTGAAGTATTACCTGCTGAATAGTCGCCTTTTTGAAATTACAGGTTTTCTACACCCTGCGGATGAAAGTTATCCACAGGTGGGGATAAAACTGGGGAAATCTCTTACACCGGTGTAATTACAGGCTCCATTTAAAGCCTTTTAGCCCTGTACACAGGTTTTTAACATCTGTGGAATTACACCCCTGTAGTTATTAACAGCTGTGGATAAAACCTGTGAATAAAAGAAGTGCGGGGCCGTCATCCCGACGGCCCCGCACTTCTTTGCTGACATCGACTTTACTGTGAACGGTTTGGAATCCGATCAAGAACTGTAGCGACAAGCGCACCCGTGATTAGACCTCCCAGGTGGGCTTCCCAGGAGATACCCGGCATGAGGAAGCCGAAAGCAAAGTTGATGGCCACCAGAATTACGATGCCGCTGGTGCTCTGCTGGCGCGCCCGAGACAGTGCAAAGAAAGCCCCGAAGAGACCAAAGACGCCACCGGAAGCTCCCAGGGTGCTCACGTCCATGCCACCCAGAACAGATGCCAGCAGGTGCACTGCCACGGAGCCACCAATAATTGAGAGCAGGTAGGTGGCAAGGAACTTCCACTTTCCCATGAGCGGCTCTAGCGCCTGCCCAAAGAGGTAGAGGGTGAACATGTTAAGGAGCAGGTGGGTGACGTTGTTGGGCGAGTGCAAGAACCCAGAGGTCAGCAGACGGTACCACTGACCCGTGTATTCCACGTAGAGGGGGTTATAGATACCGAAAGTGGTGATGCTAGCGAAGAAGAACTGCAAAATCCACACCACACTATTTATACCGATAAGAGCATATGTAATAGTGGGGCGGGCCTTAGCGTAACGGATACGCGGTGCCGAGCGTTGCGCTTCTGCCAGGCAGTCCACGCACATCATGCCCACCTCAAGCGGCACCTGGCACTGCCCGCAGGCTAGCCGCCCGCAGCGTCCGCACCGCACATAGGTCACCTGATCAGGGTGGCGGGGGCATACCGGAGTCTCATCACTGGAATAGCCGTACCTGCCGACCTGCTCGCTCACGCGCTCGTCCTTTCAACTGCGGCGTTAGCCGCTCAAAAAAATTTTTCTAGGGTAGAGCAAAGGCCCACCCAGGAAGGGGCGGGCCTTGCACTAACCTGTGGAAGGTTTAGAGTTCTTCGATGTCGATGGATGAGATAACGACGTCCTCGACGGGGCGGTCCATAGCGCCGGTTGCTACACCTTCGATGGCGTCAACGACCTTCTTGGAGTCCTCATCTGCGACCTCACCGAAGATGGTGTGGCGGCCGTTGAGCCAGGGGGTCTCAACGGTGGTGATGAAGAACTGGGAGCCATTGGTGCCGGGGCCTGCGTTGGCCATAGCCAGCAGGTAGGGCTTGTTGAAGCTCAGTTCGGGGTGGATTTCGTCCTTGAACTGGTAGCCGGGGCCGCCAATACCCTGACCGAGGGGGTCGCCGCCCTGGATCATGAAGTCGCGGATGATGCGGTGGAAGATGACGTCCTTGTAGAGAGGGCCTTCCTGTACTTCACCGGTGCGGGGGTGGCGCCATTCCTGGGTGCCATCAGACAGACCGATGAAGTTCTTGACGGTCAGCGGTGCGTGGTTACCGAAGAGGTTAACGACGATGTCACCGTGGTTGGTGTGAATAGTTGCTTTTGCAGTTGCAGTCATGCCCCTATTCTCGCACGGGCAGGTGGGCAGCCGCTAGATATGACCTGAGCTTTTGCGGTGAGTGAAAGGGGCGGACGCCGGGGCGCGGCCTACACTTGCCCCGCCTGTCTCAGCACGAAGTCCTGCATTCCCGGCACCGTAAAGGCCAGCTGGCCTACACCCGGCGAGTACACCAGCCCTTTCTCAATAAGGGATTTACGCACCACGCTGGTCCCGTTAGCTGTCTTATCCAGGGTCTCTGCGATTTCTCCGGTACGGGCGGCCTGACCTTTCATCACGCGGGCCATAGCAACCAGGTAGTCCTGTTCTGCATCGGTAGTCCGCTGCCAGCGGGTGAGGTAAAAACCGCTATCTAGTTCGCTTCGCCCTACGGCAAGGCCAGCAAGCACATCGTCGTCGGTGATGGTCTGTTGGGCGGCAGAGTTCCAGATAGCCTGCCCGTACTGCTGAATGAAGTAGGGGTAGCCCTGCGAGGCTACGGTTGCTTTTTCGAGGGCGCTTTCTACGATATGGCCACCGGGCCTGCGGATAGGTTCGATGAAAGCCCGCCGGGTCGCCTCCGGGGTAAGAGCACCTATTTCGCGGTAGCTGAAGAGACGTTCGGCGTAGGTTTTGATTTCCCCTAGCCGGGTGGGCACTGAGGGCAGACCGGCCCCGATGATGTAAAAAGGTAGTTCCCGTTGTCCTGCTTCATGCTGGGTTGTCAGGAGCATATCGAGCAGTTCGCTGTCGAGGTCTTGGATTTCGTCAATGAAAAAACCGATAGCTTTAGGCTGGGGAAGTTCTTTGAGGGCTTCTGCCAGGTTCAGGATTGCTTCGGGGAAGTCTATATCGAGGACGCCGGTGGTGAAGGCAGGTTCGTCAGTCTTAGGTTTGAGCACTAGGCGGGCTTGGGCAAAGCCCAGCGTCAGTGATAGTTCGGCAATAGAGGCGATTGCTCGCTGTATTGCACTTCCAGTATGCCCCTGGGTGGCTACCCTGGTCTGCTGGGCAAGATCTCGTGCGAGTTTGATACGAAGCTGTTTCTGGGCAGAGGAAGTAAGGCTCCCTTCAAGTCTGAGGGTGAGCCAGCCGGAGCGTTCTGCATGGGTTTCTAGTCTGCGAAGCAGGACGGTTTTACCGACTCCGCGTAGACCGTAGAGCATAAGCCCTCTATCGGTCAGACGCATTTTGCTGCGGGCTACGAGCCTGTCGAAGTCGATGATTTCTTGGTCTCGACCTGTGAGTTCAGGCGGTGTGAGCCCTGCTCCGGGGGTGAAGGGATTGAGGTCTTGATTCATCGTTCGCTGCTTTCTAAATCTTTCTAAGGCGTTCTAAAAAATATTTTAGAACGCCTTAGAAAGATTTAGAACCGTATATCCCGCGAATGTGACTATCCGTCCCAGGCGTCCGTTCAAACAACACCCGCTCGGGAATTCACGTCGCATTCGCGCGGGCGATCCCCGGCGTCCGCGCACCCTTCAGAAGCTCTTAACTTTAGCGGGCAGAGAAACACGAGGGTTTTTGTGCCGTCTCAAAGCACTTTTACGGTTTTAGAAAGTAAGCTGATACTAAATGTAAGTTGCTTGCCACCGCACTCTACTCAAACTCACGAGTTAGATTAGGGGGCAGCCCCACACATGGAGGAAACAACCATGGCACTGTGCAAGAAGAGCAAGGCTAAGAAGGCTCAGAAGCAGGCAGAGAAGTTCTTCTCAAAGGCCGCTAAGAACACCGGCAAGAAGGCTGACAAGCTGACCGCCCTGGCCGAGAAGAAGGCTGCTCGCGCCGAGAAGCTGACCGGCAAGAAGGTTTCAGCGCTGCAGAAGGCTGCTGAGAAGCAGGGTAAGAACATCTCAAAGGCAACCCAGTCTGTTGCTAAGGACAGCTCCAAGAAGCTGGAGAAGGCCCAGTCAACCCTGGCTGACAAGATTCAGCACACCATCGACGACGTCACCCCCGCCGTTGAAAACGCTGTAGCTACCGCCCGCGTCAAGGCTGCCGACGTTGCAAGCACCGTTGCAGACAAGCTCTCTGACGCCGAGGTTCCCACCCAGGTTGAGACCGTTGCCGCTAAGGTTACCGGCGACAAGAAGGCTCTGAAAAAGGCTCAGAAGGCCGCCGTTAAGGCTGCTAAGGGCTACGCCAAGGAGCAGAAGAAGGCTGCTAAGGGCGGCAACAAGGGCCTGCTGGTCTTCGGCCTGATTGTTGCTGGCGCTGTCGCTGGGGCGGCTGCTTTCAAGGCTTCTCGCCCCGTTGAGGACCCCTGGAAGACCCCCTCCGCCTAGTCCTCACAAACCGCTAGCCCGCGTCCTTAGCTCACTCACCGCGAGCGCGGACGACCGGCCCCGGCTCCCGCTCAGGGAGGCCGGGGCCTTTGCTGTAGGGGGCTTATTCTGAGGTACCCATATCACTGCCTAGCAGAGCCTTAGTGAGCGGTCGGGGCGAGGTGTAGAGTCAGGAACTGAAAGGTAAACCCGATCAAGGAGGATTCAGTGAACACCATCGATACCCACGCCCATCTCTACCCGGCCCGCTACCTTGATTTCTTAGAGGAGCACGGGGTAGATCCCGCCACCACCCAGATTGCCCGGAACATGCGGGCTAGCGATGAGCCCGAGGAGATGGCTGCCCGTCTGAAGCAGATGGATGATGCCGGGGTCGCCGAGCAGATTCTCTCGGTGACCCCGCAGGTCCCCATGCTTGCAGATGCGAAGGACGCGCTGGCGGCAGCCCGCTTGGTCAATGACATCTACGAAGAGACCATGCAGAGCTACCCGGGACGATTCCGCTCCTACCTGGCACTCCCCGTCCCCCACGTGGCAGAGTCCCTAACCATACTCGATGAATACTTTGACCGAGAGGGCTTCATCGGGGTCGGTCTTCCCACCGTCATTCAGGGCACGCTATCCATCGCTGACGACTCGCTACTCCCCCTCTACGAACGTCTCAACGAGTTGGGCGCTAGGGTCTACATCCATGCCACCGGCGGCGGGGCCAGCTCTGGCCTTCTGACCGAGCACGGCCTGGTCTGGGTCAACGGCGCACCCGTTGAGGACGCGGTGGCGGTGCTCCACCTGCTCAAAGCAGATATCCCGGCCCGCTTCCCAAAGATTCGTTTCCACATCGCCCATCTAGCGGGCGACCTGCCCTTCTTGGCTCAGCGCATCGAAGATAACTACACCGACTGGGATGCCTTCAACCACTCCCCCGCTCAAACACTGCGCAGCATGTGGTTTGATACCGCGAACTTCCACGGCCCATCCCTACTGCTAGCAGCTGACGCCTACGGAGTGAGCCAGCTGATGATGGGCTCGGACTACCCCTACTTCCAAGACGCCCAATACACTCGCGCGGTGGAATACGTGCAGGGCGCTAGCCTACACCTGGGAGATCAGACCATAGCCCTCTCCCCCGAAGACACTGACGCCATCCTCACCACCAACGCCCAAAAGTTCTTCTCCTAAAGGACGCCCGCCCCACCGCCGCCTACCCCAGCGGGGCCAGGCGGCGGGGGCGCCCGGGCCGCGCCTAAGCGTCCTTAGCCTTGACCTGCTGCATCTGCTGGGTGTGGCGCTCGCGGTCCTTCATCTCTTTGGGGCGCAGGAAGATGAGCCCCACCGCGATGGAGATAATGAAGATGGCGAGCATGACGAAGAAGAGGGGCCAGATGCCGGTCAGATAAATGACGGGGACGGCCAGGGCGGTCACCAGGCCACCGCCGAAGAAGGGTTCGAAGACCAGCTGCTTGTAGCCGAAGGCTTCGAAGGCCGGGGATTCGCCCTTGGGGTCAACCACGCGCATCAGAATCAGACCGGTGGCGGTGACGCCCATAGACTGGCCGAAATCGCCGATGCCGCGCTCGAACCAGTAGCGGCCGATCAGGCGCGGGGCCAGCCAGAGGAAAATAGCCACGTTGAAGCCGATACCGGCCACCGCCAGAATGGCGAAGACAGCAAGGTTCTCGCCCACAGCCTGTAGGGACAGGTTGGCGATTGCGGCGACGATGAGGAAGTCCAGGGCCCAGCCCTGAATACGCAGCATCATCTGGTGGTCGATGATAGAAGCAGCCCCTACCGCCTTAGCTGCCATCTGCACGATGACGCCGCCCAGCAGGGCCATGGGGAAGAGCGGCACATAGGCGAAGATTTCAAGCGGGGTGTTCTCGTCCAGCATGATAGAGGCGTAGGTCTGCTGCTCAATCCAGCGCAGGCCCTCCAGAATCAGCCAGCCCACCAGCACCGCCAGCGCCATAATGGCCATGTGCAGGGAGAGCGGTTCGACGGACGCCGGGCGGGAAGTCATAGTGCCGGCCGAGTAGTGCTCGTCCTCGCGGAAGAGGCCTTTCTGCTCGGCAATCGACATCTTGGCATCGCCCTTGAGAATTTCGGTCTTGCCGGTGCGCACACCCCAGTTGATGAGGGCAATACCGATGACGATACCGCCCACGATACCGACGGTTGCCAGACCGACAGCCAGGTCAGCACCTTCACCGAAGCCGAGATCTTCCATCACTCCGCGCATACCGGCAGCGGTACCGTGCCCGCCCTCGAAAGCGATTTCGATGAGGGCGCCGGTCATGGGCGAGGCTGCAAAGACGGGGACGAGCACCAGGGCGGCAAGGAGCAGGCCCACGACGTACTGGCCCGACCCTAGAGCCACGCCCAAGGAGAGCTGGGGGCCGGCGAGCTGCACAGCCCGCTTGGGGGTGGGGAGTTCCTGGCCCAGGAACATGGTTGCGAAGATGACGCTGATGAGCAGGCCGGGGAGGGCTCCCCAGGTGGTGAGCATGGCGTCGGTAAAGAGGCCGTTTTCGCCCCAGGGTCCGGAGAACCGGCCGAGCACCTGGGGACCGAGCAGGAGCAGAAGGACGCCCGCCACGATGGAGCTGGGTAGGAAGAGGGCTTGCACCCAGCCGACTTTGACTCGAATAATTTTGCCGATGAGAAGGGCTACGCCGAGGATGAGGAGGGCGAAGCCAACTGCTTGTGGTGACATGGTTTTGCCTTTGTTCTCGCTGGTGCGTCCTTGCACCTACAATCACAGAGATTGCAACACTACTTACTTTTGAAGTGTTTAGTTTACCTATACAGGGCTACCTCTGGCTATTTATGACAGGGGCGGACGGGCACGAGCGTGCACCATATCGCCGAGCGTGCACCCACTTTGCGCACGCTCAGCGATATCATGCACGCTCGCCAAAAGAACTGCGCACACAAAAAGGAACCCCAGTCTTTCGACTGGGGTTCCTTACCACATTTAATTCGGCGATGACCTACTCTCCCACACCGTCGCCAGTGCAGTACCATCGGCGCTAAGAGCCTTAACTTCCGGGTTCGGGATGGGACCGGGTGTTTCCCTCTTGCTATAATCACCGAAGAGTGGAGGCGAGGGGACTCGAACCCCTAACCCCCTGCTTGCAAAGCAGGTGCGCTACCAATTGCGCCACGCCCCCGTGGTGTTATGCTTCTACCTTACTACAGGTTTTTTGCACGCGCAAACCAATTCTACCAAATGCGCGGTTAGCTCCGCCACAGGTTGAGGGTGAAAGTCTGAAAAATAGGCGATATACCCCGGTTTACCCAAGGTGGTGCAGGTACATAGCGGACACCGGTGAGCGGCTCAAAATCGCTACGGGCGGTGATACTGCGTAAGGGAAGGTCGTTGAGCACCATACTTCGCACCCTGCCTGCGTCTCCCCTCACAAAACAAGACACCAGCCCACCGGCGTCCGCCCCTTAAAACCAGCGGGGGCTGGTGGTTACAAACCACCAGCCCCCGCCGTCTATATACAGAACCCTTTTAGCCTACAGCTCCCAGGAAGTTGAAGCCGGTGTAGGCATAGATAAAATCCTTGGCGATCCAGAGAATACCGCTCACAACAGCCAAAGCCAGTACCGCAAACAGCACGTAGGCGACAGTGCGGGCCACAGGGGCAGGCTCAGTGTAGACAGTACCCTCGGGGGTCTCTACAGCGGTGCCGCTCATCAGGCGCACACCCAGGGCGTAGAGAATCGGCAGGCCAGCACCAAAGCCCAGACCGGCCAGGAAGACGGGGTAAATCTTGTGGAAGATATCAACAATCAACATTTAGGAACCGGCCTTCACGGTGGGAATCGACTCGGTGTGTACTTCGCGGGCGTTGACAGCCTCACCCGAGTGCATATCGATGTGGCTGACGGCGCTCTTGCGGGAGTGGGCCCACATCCAGAAGCAGAAACCAACCAGAATGAGGAAGACGGTTGCCTCGCCCATCCAGGCGCTACCGGTCATGGAGTTGATGCCGTTACCCACGAACCAGGTCAACGCGCCGACGGAGCCAGCGGCGGGCAGGGTGATAATCCAGGCGATGACCATACGGCGGGCGGTTGACCAGCTCACCTTGGCGCGACGGCCGAGGCCGGAGCCGATGATGGAGCCGGTTGCCACGTGAGTGGTAGACAGGGCCATACCGAAGTGGGAGGAGGTCAGGATGATAGCTGCCGAGGAGCCGTCCGCCGCGAAGCCCTGGGGGCCTTCAATATCGACGATACCCTTACCCATGGTCTTGATGATGCGCCAGCCGCCCAGGTAGGTACCCAGGGCGATAGCCAGGGCGCAGACCAGGCGAACCCAGAAGGGGATGTCCGCTTCGGGGTTGATTTCGTTGGCAGCAACCAGGGCCAGGAAGATAACGCCCATGGTCTTCTGTGCATCGTTGGTACCGTGCGCCAGGGACATCAGGAAAGCGGCAGAGATCTGGCCGAAGCGGAAGTTCTTCTTTTTCTGGTCGCCGGGCACGCTCTTGGTCAGCGCGTAGATGATGGCAGCGCCGAAGCCGGCAACAACGCCAGCGATGAGCGGGGCCATCAGGGCGGGGACGATGATCTTCATCAGCACGCCGTTCCAGAGCACGCCGCTTGCACCCAGCGATGCCAGGGTTGCGCCGATCAGGCCGCCGAAGAGGGCGTGAGAGGAGCTGGAGGGCAGGCCCAGCAGCCAGGTGAAGACGTTCCAGAGGATTGCACCTACCAGGCCGGTAAAGACGATCAGCATGAGGCTGGGGCCGCCGCCGGCAGTTTCAAGGTCGATGAGGCCGGAGCCGACGGTCTTAGCTACCTCAATGGAGAGGAATGCGCCGATGAGATTAAGGGTGGCTGAGAGAGCGACAGCCGCCTTGGGCTTGAGGGCGCCGGTGGCGATAGATGAGGCCATGGCGTTGGCGGTGTCGTGGAAGCCGTTGGTGAAGTCGAAGGCTAGTGCGGTCAGCACTACGATCACCAGAATGATGAGTTCTGTAGTCACGGTTTCTATTCTTGTGGGCAAGGCAGGTTTTTGGAAACATCAGGCAACTGAGGGGTTAGGCAGGGGTGAAATGTTGCTTAAGTTTCATAAAACCCACAAGAGGCATATTTTTGGCAAGGACGCCCGCCGCGGCGAAGGTGGAAATACTTTCGTTTCACCTGGTTAGGGGGTATTCCCTGTGAGGCTCCCCCTTAAAAGAATATGGTTTTATATGGTTTTCCCCGAGTAGGCAGGGCCTCTCGTCACGAGAATCCCACACTCGGAGCGATGTTGTTTACCATTTGTTCATCTTAAGACCCCGTGGGGTTACTCATAAACTGCCACAAAAGTTCAAGGTTTAGTTGAACCCTATTTCCACACCCCACCCGCCCCAGAGCAGAAGCGCCTATACAAAAAAGGAACCCCAGTCTTTCGACTGGGGTTCCTTACCACATTTAATTCGGCGATGACCTACTCTCCCACACCGTCGCCAGTGCAGTACCATCGGCGCTAAGAGCCTTAACTTCCGGGTTCGGGATGGGACCGGGTGTTTCCCTCTTGCTATAATCACCGAAGAGTGGAGGCGAGGGGACTCGAACCCCTAACCCCCTGCTTGCAAAGCAGGTGCGCTACCAATTGCGCCACGCCCCCATCGGGTGCTACCTATGAAATTTTATCTGTAACTTCTTCCCAAGTTTTTTTATTCTCCTGAGAATCCTTAGCTTTCTTTGCTGCTACCGCTGTTGCCAGCGCAGCGAGCGTGATTGCCATAAATTTCTTCATGTCAACCTTTCAACCAAGGTGAGTGGGCGTACCAGGAATTGAACCTGGGACCTCTACATTATCAGTGTAGCGCTCTAACCGTCTGAGCTATACGCCCTTGGTGTTCATCAGAACGAGATATAACTTTACACAGGTTTTGACACCTTGCCAAATCGAAATGGCGTGTTCTGAGACACATACCCTGAAGGGGTGTTTAAAAGCTTCGTGGCACCCTGAGTTTGCAGGGCGCCACGAAGCTGAACAGGGGTTTTGGTTTATTCGTCGGTGAGGGTTACGCCCACGCCGCCAACCAGCTTGGCTGCCACGTTGTAGAGCATGGCTGCCAGGGTGCCGAGCAGGGTGAAGAGCACGACGTTCACAACGGAGATGATGGTGCTGTAGAGAGCCACCTGCCCCAGTGAGAGGTACTGGGAGATGTCTACGGCGTCACCGGTGGTACCGAGTAGGGTCAGCAGGTCGTTGAGGCTCTGGAAGGCGCCGGTGGCCTGCATGACGAGCCAGAGAATGACGGCTGCAACCACAGTAGCGATACCGATGGCGACCGAGAGCAGGAAGACGAGCTTGGCGACCGAGAAGGTATCTACCTTGGCAACGACCAGGCGAGCGCGACGGATCTTGGAGCGGGGGGCGGGACGCACCAGCGGCTTGCGCTGAGCACCTGCGGACGCTGAACCCTGAGGGCCCGCTTTACCCTGAGAAGCGCGCGGGGTGCCGGCTCGCGGCGCTGGCCGCGGTGCGGTTCCGGTGCTTTTAGTGCTCACTCTTACCTCCAAGTGCGTCTGCGGTGTCGGCTACTGCCGGGGTGGTGTTGTTTTCTAAAGGTACTTCATCTGCCGGCTTTTCGGGGCTTTCGGCGCTGTTTTCGTCGGTGTCGTCTGCCTCATCGATGTTGCGCTCGTAGTTGCGGGCAACTTCGAGGATCTCGTCGTTCTTGCCGGGCTTAGCGAAAATGACGCCCATGGTGTCTCGGCCCTTGGCCGGTACTTCTGAGACCGAGGTGCGCACGACCTTGCCGGACTGCATGACGACCATGACCTCGTCCTCTTCGCCCACAATCAGGCCACCGACCAGGTCGCCGCGGTCTTCAGCCAGCTTGGCGACCTTGATGCCGAGGCCACCACGGCCCTGCACACGATACTGGTCAACCTGGGTGCGCTTGGCGTAGCCGCCTGCGGTGACAACGAAGACGAAGGAGTCATCGGTAACGACGTTGGCTGAGAGCAGCTCATCGCCCTCGCGGAACTTCATACCGGTCACACCGGAAGTTGCGCGACCCATGGGGCGCAGGGCTTCATCGGTGGCGGTGAAGCGCAGGGACTGACCCTGACGGGAGATCAGCAGCAGGTCGTCCTCGGCGCTAGCCAGCTGGGCTGAGACCAGTTCGTCGCCGTCACGCAGGTTGATGGCAATGACGCCGGCGGCACGGTTGGTGTCGTAGTCCGACAGGGCGGTTTTCTTCACCAGGCCGTTCTTGGTGGCCAGGATCAGGTAGGGGGCGTCCTCGTAGGACTTGAGCTCCATAACCTTGGCGATGGTCTCATCGGGCTGGAAGGCCAGCAGGTTAGCCACGTGCTGGCCCTTGGCGTCGCGGCCGGCTTCCATGAGCTCGTAGGCCTTGGTGCGGTAGACGCGACCCAGGTTGGTGAAGAAGAGGATCCAGGAGTGGGTTGAGGTGACGAAGAAGTGCTGGACGACGTCGTCCCCGCGCAGGGAGGCACCCTTGATGCCCTTGCCACCGCGGTGCTGGGAGCGGTACTGGTCGCTGCGGGTGCGCTTGACGTAGCCGCCGCGGGTGATGGTGACGACCATTTCTTCCTCGGGGATGAGGTCTTCCATGGACATGTCACCGTCGTAGCCCATGAGAATCTTGGTGCGGCGCTCATCGCCGAAACGGGCAACGATTTCAGCCAGCTCTTCAGAGATGATGGAGCGCTGGCGGTCTTCTGAGGCGATGATCGCGTTGTATTCGTCGATCATGCGCATGAGCTCGTCGTGGCGATCCTGAATCTTCTGGCGTTCCAGGGCGGCAAGGCGGCGCAGCTGCATGTTCAGAATGGCCTGGGCCTGGGCCTCGTCGATGTCGAGGAAGTCCATGAGGCCGGTGCGGGCGTCATCTGCGGTGGGGGAGCGGCGAATCAGCGCGATGACCTCATCGAGGGCGTCGAGGGCCTTGAGCAGGCCGCGCAGGATATGCGCTTCTTCTTCGGCCTGACGCAGACGGTAGCGGGTGCGGCGGACGATAACTTCGAGCTGGTGGTTGACCCAGTGGCGGATGAAGGCATCGAGAGAAAGGGTGCGGGGCACGCCGTCCACAATCGCCAGCATGTTGGCGGAGAAGTTCTCCTGCAGCTGGGTGTGCTTGTAGAGGTTGTTCAGCACCACCTTGGGCACAGCGTCGCGCTTAAGGACGATGACCAGGCGCTGGCCGGTGCGGCCGGAGGTTTCGTCGCGCAGGTCAGCGATGCCGGTGATTTTGCCGTCCTTGACCAGTTCGGCGATCTTGATGGCCAGGTTATCGGGGTTGGCTTGGTAGGGCAGTTCGGTGACGACCAGGCAGGTGCGGCCCTGGATTTCTTCGACGTTGACCACAGCGCGCATGGTGATGGAGCCGCGGCCGGTACGGTAGGCCTGCTCGATGCCCTTGTGGCCCAGGATGGTAGCGCCGGTGGGGAAGTCAGGGCCCTTAATGCGGGCGATGAGGGCTTCCAGCAGCTCTTCGTTAGAAGCGTCGGGGTTCTGCAGGAACCACTGCACACCGTCGGCGACCTCGCGCAGGTTGTGTGGCGGAATGTTGGTGGCCATACCGACCGCAATACCTGATGAGCCGTTGACCAGCAGGTTGGGGATGCGGGAGGGCAGGACGACCGGTTCCTGGTTCTTGCCGTCGTAGTTGGGCTGGAAGTCCACGGCGTCCTCGGTGATGTCTCGCACCATTTCGAGGGCCAGGGGGGCCATCTTGGTTTCGGTGTAACGGGGGGCTGCAGCGCCGTCGTTACCGGGGGATCCGAAGTTGCCCTGGCCAAGAGCCAGGGGGTAGCGCATGACCCAGTCCTGGATCAGGCGGACCAGGGTGTCGTAGATAGCGGCATCGCCGTGGGGGTGGTACTGGCCCATGACTTCACCGACGACGCGGGCGCACTTGTTGAAGGATCGCTCGGGGCGGTAGCCGCCGTCGTACATGGCGTAGATGACGCGACGGTGGACGGGCTTGAGGCCGTCACGGACGTCGGGCAGGGCGCGGCCGATGATGACGGCCATGGCGTAGTCCAGGTAGGAGCGTTCCATTTCGGAGCGCAGGTCGACGACCTCAACGTTCCCTCCGGTGTGAACCGGGTTGTCTATGATGTCGCCCTCGACGGGCTGGGGTGAGCTGGTGGTGTTCTCGTCGCTCATAAGTTCCTCGTTTTTCGTCCTTGATTTTTATATTCCATATTGGCTATATAGCGCTTAATTCACACTAAAAAGCCCTAGATATCAAGGAAGCGGATATCCTTTGCATTCTGCTGGATGAATTCTCGGCGGGCCTCGACGTCCTCACCCATCAGCACGGAGAAGATCTGGTCAGCCGCTGCGGCATCTTCCATCTTGACCTGTAGCAGGGTGCGGCGTTCGGGGTCCATGGTGGTGTCCCAGAGCTCGGTGTAGTCCATCTCGCCCAGACCCTTGTAGCGCTGGATGCCGTTGTCCTTGGGGATGCGCTGGTTCTTGGCGTAGCCGGCTTCCAGGGCAGCGTCGCGCTCGGCGTCAGAGAAGACGTAGTCGTGCGGGGCGTTGGACCACTTGATGCGGTACAGCGGGGGCTGAGCCAGGTAGACGTAGCCGGCTTCGATGAGCGGACGCATGTAGCGGAAGAGCAGGGTCAGCAGCAGGGTGGTGATGTGCTGGCCGTCCACGTCGGCATCGGCCATCAGGACGACCTTGTGGTAGCGGGCCTTCTCAATATCGAAGTCCTCACCGATGCCGGTACCGAAGGCGGTAATCAGTGACTGAATTTCAGCGTTAGACAGGGCGCGGTCGAGGCGAGCGCGCTCGACGTTCAGCACCTTACCGCGCAGGGGCAGAATAGCCTGGGTTTCGGGGTTGCGGCCGCGCACGGCTGAACCGCCCGCAGAGTCACCCTCCACCAGGTAAATCTCTGAAATCGAGGGGTCCTTAGAAGAGCAGTCCTTGAGTTTTCCGGGCATGGAGCCGGTTTCAAGCAGGCCCTTGCGGCGGGTGGTTTCGCGGGCCTTACGGGCAGCCAGGCGAGCCTGGGCTGCGGTGATAGCGCGGCGGACGATTTCCTTGCCGGTGCTGGGGTTGCGCTCCAGCCAGTCACCCAGCTGGTCCATGGTCTCGCGCTGAACGAAAGCCTTGGCTTCGGAGTTACCCAGCTTGGTCTTGGTCTGGCCCTCAAACTGGGGCTCGGAAATCTTGACGGACACCACGGCGGTCAGACCTTCGCGGACGTCCTCACCGGTGAGGTTGTCGTCCTTCTCGCGCAGCAGCTTGTTGTCGCGAGCGAAACGGTTGATCAGGGTGGTCAGAGCAGTACGGAAGCCCTCTTCGTGGGTACCGCCCTCGTGGGTGTTGATGGTGTTGGCGTAGGTGTGCACCGATTCCTTGTAGGCGGTGGTCCACTGCATGGCCACTTCCAGGCTCATCATGCGGTCGGTATCTTCGGTTTCGAAGGCGATGATGTCATCGTGCACCGTGGTGAGCTTCTTGGAGGTATTCAGGAAGTTCACGTAGTCGAAGAGGCCGTCCTTGTACATGTAGGTGACGGTCTTGTGGCCGTTGGCGTCGGCACCTACCTGATTGAGGGGCAGCTTCTCGGGCTTCTCTTCGCCGGTGACTTCATCCCCCTCGTGCAGCTCGCGTTCGTCGGTCAGCTGGATAGTCAGCCCCTTGTTCAGGAAGGCCATTTGCTGGAAGCGGGCACGCAGGGTCTCAAAGTCGAACTCGACGGTTTCGAAGATGTCGGGGTCGGGGTAGAAGGTCTGGGTGGTGCCGGTTTCGTCGGTTGCTTCCCCGCGGGTGAGGGGTTTGACGGTGTGGCCGCCGTTGGCGTAGCTGATGTGCCACTTGTAGCCCTGGCGGCGCACCTCGGTTTCGACCTTGGTCGAGAGCGCGTTCACAACAGAAATACCCACGCCGTGCAGGCCGCCGGAGACCGCATACCCGCCGCCGCCGAACTTACCACCGGCGTGCAGGATGGTCATGACGACCTCGACGGTAGGCTTCTTCTCGGTGGGGTGCTCATCGACGGGGATGCCTCGCCCGTTGTCGGCAACTCGAACCGCGCCGTCCTTCTGAATGACGACCTCGATCAGGTCAGCATGCCCTGCCAGGGCTTCATCGACAGAGTTATCAACGACTTCGTAGACCAGGTGGTGCAGGCCGCGTTCGCCGGTTGAACCGATGTACATACCGGGGCGCTTGCGAACGGCTTCAAGGCCCTCAAGGACCGTGATGTCGGCTGCGCCGTATTCGTGGGAGGTTTCTTCAGTTGCCACTGCTAGTTAGGCTCCTTGCATGGTCGGTCTCGCACCGGCAGCCGTTCAGCGCGGACGGCCGCGCACAGGGAGGCGGGGCAGGGTGGGCTGTACGGACGGGCAGGCGCGCGTATTCTGCTCCCAATTCTACCGCACAGGGCAATTTTTGAACCTGTTTTGTGATGTTTTAGAGGGGCACTTACTGCCAGAAGATACCTAGAGCGCCGCTAGAGCGCTCAAACCCCCGATGCTGTGGGTTCTCACAGGGGCAGGGGGTCAGGGGCGCAGAAACGATTTTTGTAATTTACCTTCCCCAACCTGCTACCCGTAGGTATCGCGGGGTCCCCGCCCTCCGGGAGCAACCCGTCGCCCTTTTTTCCAGGAGGGAGCCGCTGGGCCAAAGGCACGCACATCTTTGACGACATCGTCGCCTAGCTCCCCGTTGAAGCGGCGCATAATGTCGTACTTCATCTGGCGAATCTGCACGGCCCAGGCAGTGGATTCACAGCGCACGGTCATGACCCCGTCTTCAAAACTTTCGGGGGTGGCTTTTGAGGCAATCTGAGGGCCGACCAACTTGTCCCAGCGGGCCATGACCGATGAAACAGCTAGGGGAGTGGTCCAGCCTCTTTCCATGATGACGCGATCTAGCAGACCTCCCAGGCTCTGGGGGTCTCGAGCACTGGGGCCAGCCCCGGTGTAGCCACCCAGCTGGCCGCTTGCTTCTGTTGAGGTATAGCGGCGGACTTTAGTGCCGGGTTCAGCATTCATCACCCGCCCGAAGTCTTTGATGATTTTTCGCCCGGCTGCACCCTGCACGCGGTGTTCACCGCGGGCTTCTTTCGCAGCTCGTATGCGGCTGAGCAGGGCATGGGGAGCATCCACTGCTTCTACATCATATTCTGAATAAACCATATTTACCCCGCTGCCAAATTATTCCTTATTTGGAATATTACCTAGTGGGGAGCTTTCCACTCGGGCACTACCGGGCTCGACTCTTACCAGGGTAATCTCTCCCAGTTCTTCTGGGATATCGCTTGCTACAGCACAGGTCACCAGCACCTGTTCAGCCCCGGCCACAATAGCACCCAGCTTATGACGCCGGGCAGTATCAAGCTCCGCGAAGACATCGTCGAGAATCAGAATCGGCGAGGCCCCGGGGGCGTCATTATCTGCCAGGTGTACGTACCAGGAGGCCAGCTTCAGAGCCAGGGCGTAAGACCAGCTTTCACCGTGGGAGGCAAAGCCCTTGACCGGAATACCGCCCAGCTCCAGAGCCAGGTCATCTCGGTGGGGACCCACCAGGGTGACGCCCCGCTCTAGCTCTTCCCGCTGCTTATCGGCAAAGCCTCGCAGCATGGCCTCTCGCAGATCGTCTACGCCCATCAGGGCAGCGCTCGGAAGAACAGCGGAAGAAATCGGCGGGAAAACAGTGGAGTCGTACACCAGGCTCACGCTCTTAGAGCCGTCCGTGAGCTCGGTATAGGCCCTCTGTAGTTGCGGCAGAAGCAGGGCCAGGGTGCGCAGCCGGGCCTGCAGAAGGTGGGCACCGGCGTCCGCCAGCTGCTTGTTCCAGACCTCCAGGGTGTAGGCGTCCTCGGTCCCGGTGCTGCGCCGCGAGCGCATGGACTTGAGCAGGGAATTCCGCTGACGCAAAACCCGCTCATAGTCCGCCCGGTAGGCGGCAACGGAGGGGCGCAGGGATACCGCCAGATCATCAAGAAAACGGCGCCGCCCGGCGGGGTCCCCCTTCACCAGCTGCAAATCCTCGGGTGAGAAAAGCACGGTGCGGGTGACACCCAGGGCTTCACGGGCGCGGACGGGCGCCGCCCGGTTGATGCGCACCCGGTTGCTTTTACCGGGGGCTAGTTCAAACTCAAGGACGGTCTGCTGGTTGCCGCGAACCGTGCGGGTGCGGATATAGGCGCGGTCAGCGCCCACACGTACCAGCGGGGCGTCCTGACTCACCCGGTGTGAAGCCAGCTGTGCGGTGTAGTCGATGGCTTCAACAATGTTGGTTTTGCCCACCCCGTTTGACCCGAGAAAGACGGTGACGCCGGGGGTGAGGGGGAGAGTCAGGAGCTGGTAGGTGCGGTAGTCCATCAACGAAAGGTGGTCGATGTACAGCGCGCCCTCCTTGAGATAGCGGTTTGACCTGCGGTTTTACTGGTTCTGCAGGCGGATAGGCATGAGCAGGTAGCGGTAGTTCTTCTCGTCCTCAGCCTGCCAGTCCTCCTGCTCAGAAAGCACAACGGGCTTGCGGGGGTCGGTGAAGGAGAAGCGTACGAACTTGTTAGCCGCGAAGGTGTGCAGACCCTCTGAGAGGTAGCTGGGGTTGAAGGCTACGGTGATATCGTCCCCGTGCAGGTGGGCTTGCAGAACCTCGGTTGCCTGGGCGTCCTCGCCGGTGCCAGCATCTAGGGTGACCTGGCCCTGGCTGAAGGCCAGGCGGACGGGGGTGTTGCGCTCAGCGACCAGGGAGACACGGCGGACGGCTTCCATCAGGTCTGAGGTGCGGACGATCGCGTGCACGGGGGTGACTTCGGGGAAGAGGGAACGAATCTTGGGGTACTCGCCGTCGACCAGCAGGCTGGTGGTGCGGCGGGAGTCAGATTCAAAGCCGATGAGCTCGTGGGCATCTGACAGGGCGATGGACAGCTCTCCTGCACCACCCAGAGTCTTGGCGACCTCAGAAAGAGTCTTAGCCTTGACCAGTGCAGCGGTTGAGATAGAAGCGTCTGCGGGGTTCCAGGTCAGCTCGCGCATGGCCAGACGGTAGCGGTCGGTTGCGAGCAGGGTAATCTGGTCACCTTCGATTTCCATGCGCACACCGGTCAGAATCGGCAGGGTGTCGTCCTTCGACGCTGCTACCGACACCTGGGTAACAGCCTTGGCGAACTCAGAGCCCTCAACGGTACCTGATACCGCGGGGAGGGCAGGTAGCTCGGGGTAGTCGGCTACAGGCATGGACGAGAGGTTGAAGTTAGAAGAACCGCAGGAGAGGTGAACCTTGCCCTCACGCAGTTCAAAGAGCACGTCAGACTTAGGCAGCGAACGGCAGATATCAGCAAGCAGACGGCCAGATACCAGGGCTTCGCCCTCTTCAGCGATATCCGCTGCGATGTTGAGCTTAGCTGAGGTCTCGTAGTCGAAGCTGGCGATAGATACTTCACCGGCTGCTGCCTTGATGAGCAGGCCAGAGAGTACCGGTACAGGTGGACGAGGGGAGAGGGAGCGGGCAGTCCAGCTGACGGCCTCGGCCAAAGTATCGCGTTCGACAGTAAATTTCACTGGAGCACCTTCCAAAGCTTTAAACATGAGAAGCCCTTAAATCGGGCACAGTTCAGTTGTCCAGTCTACCGGACTGACCTAGCTCCATAGCCAGTTTTCTGTAATTACAAGCCGTGACCCTGAACCGAAGAGCCGTGGAGGAAAATCTGTAATTACAAGAGCCGACTCTCAGGCAAGAGTGCGCGCGTAGATTTTTTGTTATTTGACGTTTTTTCTTTAAGAATCGTAGTGTTAATAACCCCTGTGAAAACTGTGGAAAACCCCGTTTGAGCCCGGAATACCGGCAAAATGCTTGTGGGGGATCTGTGCAGAAAACCTAGCTCCACTGTGAATGAATAGTGGATGGATATTTATGCAGATAATGAACTGCACAGGCTTTGCATATTCATGCACTTAACATCCACATTAAAACCCCTTAAGTCTCAAAGTTATCCACAACCCTGTGACTAGGCCTTTTAGGGTTAGGATGCGTCACGAGACCCCTGCTTAATACGGTTGGTAAGCTCTGTGACCTGGTTAAAGATAGGTCGACGCTCTGCCATGAGGTTACGAATCTTGCGATCTGCGTACATCACGGTGGTGTGGTCACGGTCGCCCAGCTCCTGCCCGATACGGGGCAGCGACATATCGGTGAGCTCTCGTAAGAGGTACATGGCGATCTGACGCGCGTTCACCAGAGTGCGGCTACGGGACTTCGACCGCAGGTCATCAATCGTTACGTCAAAGTACTCTGCCGTCGCCTGCAACACCTGCGATGCCGTAATCTCCTGGGCACCGTCGTCCAGCAACAGATCTTTGAGCACCTGCTCCGCCAGCTGCATATCCACCGGCTGCCCCTGCAAGGAGGCAAAAGCGGTCACACGAATCAGCGCGCCCTCCAGCTCACGAATGTTGGTGGAAATGTGCGAGGCAATATATTCCATCACGTCATCGGGTACATCAAGACCCTCATTCTGGGCCTTCTTACTCAGAATCGCGATACGGGTTTCGAGCTCCGGCGGCTGAACATCGGTAATCAGACCCCACTCAAAACGCGAGCGCATACGCTCAGCAAAACCGGTCAGCTGCTTGGGCGGCAGGTCAGAGGTAATAACCACCTGCTTCTGGTGGTTGTGCAGGGCGTTGAAGGTATGGAAGAACTCTTCCTGGGTGCTGTCTTTCCCAGCCAGGAACTGAATATCGTCGATTAGGAGCATGTCGACATTGCGGTAAATCTGCTTGAAAGTAATCCCGTTGTTATCGCGAATAGAGTTGATGAAGTCGTTGGTGAACTCCTCAGAATTCACGTAGCGCACCCGCAAACCGGGGTAGAGACTCTTGGCGTAGTGGCCGATGGCGTGCAGCAGGTGGGTCTTACCCAGACCCGAGCCGCCGTAGATAAAGAGGGGATTGTAGGCAGACGCCGGGGTTTCGGACACCGCGAAGGCAGCCGCGTGGGCAAAACGGTTGGACTGGCCAATCACAAAGCTATCGAAGGTGTACTTGGGGTTCAGACGTGCAGTGGAGTCCCAGGTCTTTACATCCCCCGGCTCCGCGGGAGCCTCAACCACCTCGTCTGCCTCGACAGGCTCTTCAAGGGGCTCTACCTCATGGTTGACCTGGGTAAACTCGGGAGCCACAGGTGCCTGCCCAAAGGCGGGGGCGGCGTCCGGACGCTGGTGGGCAGCGTCGTCGAAACCGGCACGGGAAGCCTGCTCCCGCTCAGCGGGCGCAGGGAAAGACGGAGCAGCAGGACGCTCGGAAGCGGGCAGCGCCACCTTCTCGGGAGAATTCTCGAGGCTGGTATCAATAATGAAAGCCTCGGTCACCCCCTGACCAAAGGTCGCGGTAATAGCCTCCTGCAGGGTCTCCTTCAGCTCGTGCTGAAAAATATCGCGGGTAAACTCGCTCGGCACCGCAATCAGCAGCACATTACCCATAAAAGCGTGAGGCTGAGCCAGGCCAATATGCGCGCGGTGACGCTGAGCCACCGAGGTATCTGCCCGCAACAGGGTTACCAGGTGCATCCACTTCTTCTGAAGCTCCGGGTCCATATAATCGCCCACTGGCTCTCCTTTAATCTCAGGTCACGCAAAAAACTTACCCACAGCTTAGCCGTAGGACCCACCGATTTATCACCATGTTATCCACAGGGTGGAAAACTTGTGATTTAACGAGGGGAGTACCTGTTTACAGTATGTGATTAAACCGCGCACCGCTAGCTCAAAGCCGCAGTTTTTGTAACTTACAACTTTCCCCGGTGTGCCTGTGGATAACTCTCGCTAGGGCGAGCGCGCTCGCAAGCTATCCACAGGTGTGGGCAAACTCTCCCACATACCTGTGATTAAAGACCTACCCCTAGCGGGCTTGACCTTATATCGCAACCTCTTCTAGAGTTGTTTAGTCAAAGTGTGCTAGGACTATGCCTATATCTAAGGCCTGATATCCGCCCCTTACACGGCGGAGCTAACACACGAGCAAGAAGCGTCAACCTGTTCGAAGAACTGTTGAAAGGTTGGCCCCCGTACCAACCATTTTTGGAGTAACCAAATGAGCAAGCGGACTTTCCAGCCGAATAACCGCCGCCGCGCCAAGAAGCACGGCTTCCGTCTTCGCATGCGCACCCGTGCAGGCCGCGCCATCCTCGCGAACCGTCGTTCAAAGGGCCGCGCAAGCCTCTCAGCATAAGGCTTCACATCTCCTCGCCTCGGCCTAGCCCCTTGTGCAGGCCAACGTGATCACGCAGCCCGCCGAGAGACGACCGAAAAGACAAAGGAGACTACGTGCTGGCACAACAGCACCGGATGCGAGCTTCGGCTCAATTCTCAGCAACTACACGTTCCGGCGCCCGCTCAGGGCGTCGGAACTTAGTTCTATATACAGCCAAAACAGGCGAAGAACCAACCATCATCGGTTTCATCGTCTCCAAGGCCGTCGGTAACGCCGTTACCCGCAACAAAACCAAGCGACGCCTCCGCGACATCATCGCCCCCTTTGTCGCCGAAAACCCCACCGGCTACCGGGTGGTTGTGCGCGCCCTGCCGCCGGCAGCGTCCGCCCCCTACACCGACCTCGAAACAGACCTGACCAGCGCGCTGGCCACCACCCTCAAAAAACTCGGTGCCACCGCCCGAGAGGAGCTCTAACCCATGAGCGCCTCCCATCAGCACCCCAGCGGGGCTCACACGGACGAAGACGTCCTGCTCAACCAGGCCCCCCACGAGTTCGTCGTACCCACCACCCTCGTTCAGGCAGCTATCACCCTGCCCCAGAACGTCCTCATCGCTTTCATCAAGGTCTACCGCGCCATCGTCTCGCCGCTCTACGGCAACGTCTGCCGGTACTATCCGAGCTGCTCAGCCTACGGGCTCGAATCGCTCACCACCCACGGCGCCATACGCGGCCTCTCGCTGACCGTCCGCCGTCTACTGCGCTGCCACCCCTGGGCCACCGGAGGCCTCGACCCGGTTCCACCCGGGCGGCGCACCTTCGCCCCCGGCACCGAACCCAAAATAATACTTCTAAACCACCCGCACCAGCACCTGAACCACTAACAGGCACTGGCTGCAGTCCACCACAACCGGCTCACACACCCGAGCCAGGGAGAGAACTATGTTCGACATCATTCTCTGGCCCTTCAAATGGATCGTCTCGGCGATTCTCTGGGCATTCCACGAACTCTTCACCGCCATCGGCATGGACCCCGCGTCCGGCGTCACCTGGGTACTGGCCATCATCGGCCTGACCCTGGTCATGCGAACCCTCACCATCCCGCTCTTCATGAAGCAGATCAAGGCCATGCGCGGCATGCAGGAACTGCAGCCCGAACTGGCCAAGCTCCAGGCCAAGTACAAGGGCAAGACCGACCAGCTCTCCCGCCAGGCCATGGCCCAGGAGCAGATGGAACTCTACCGCAAGACCGGCTCCAACCCCCTGGCCTCCTGCATGCCCATCCTGGTGCAGATGCCCATCTTCTTCGGCCTCTTCCAGGTACTCAACGGTGTACCCAGCGCAGCTGCTAACAACGAGAGCATCTTGATGCTCTCCAACGACAAGGTCGAGCAGTTCAACGACGCCTACATCTTCGGCGCCCCCCTCTTCTCCACTATGATGCGCCCCGGCGATGGCAACCACGCAGCGACCATCATCATCGCCGCCATCATGGTCGTGCTCATGAGCGCTACCCAGTTCTACATCACCAAGCAGCTCTCGGTGAAGAATATGTCGGACGCCGCCAAGCAGTCCCCCATGTACCGCCAGCAGCAGATCATGCTCTACGTGCTGCCCCTGGTCTTCGCTATCTCGGGTATCAACTTCCCCCTGGGCGTGCTCGTCTACTGGACCGTCTCCAACTTCTGGTCACTGGGCCAGCAGTACTGGGTCATCAAGAACAACCCCACCCCCGGTTCTCAGGCCGAGCGTGAGCTCAACGAGCGCCGCGCCGCCAAGGGTCTGCCCCCCGTTGGTAAGACCAAGGAAGAGCACGAAGCTGAGCTCGAAGCCCAGCGTGAGCGTGCCAACCGCGGCCAGCGTCAGCAGCCTATGAGCAAGAAGCGCCAAAAGCAGCAGAACAAGAAGAAATAGCGGCAGCTACAGGAGGAACCCCATGACTGAAGCCTACGAAGAAACCGCCGCAGACAGCGTCCTTGAAGACGCCGCAGAGCAGGGCTTTGAGGACGAAGGCGACATCGCCGCTGACTACCTCGAAGAACTTCTCGACATCGCAGACATCGACGGCGACATCGACATCGAGGTGCGCAACGGCCGCACCTACCTCTCGGTTGTAACCGAGGACGGCAATAACACTGAACTCTCTGCCCTCGTGGGTGAAGACGGCGAAGTGCTGGACGCCCTGCAGGAGCTCGTGCGCCTCTCGGTGCTGGCTGCCACCGGCCAGCGCACCCGCCTGATTCTGGACATCGCTGAGCATCGTGCCGGCCGCCAGAAGGCTCTCGTGGACATGGCTGAAACCGCCATTGCCCGCGTCAAAGAAACCGGTGACGACGTGCACCTGGAGCCCCTGGGCTCCTACGAGCGTAAACTGGTACACGACATTGTGGCAGCCCACGGCCTCCACTCCGAGTCCGAAGGCGCTGGTCCCGACCGTCATATCGTCATCATGCCGGCGGAGGACTAGACCATGAACGAAGCAACCACCGACCTTCCCGAACTGGCTGGCCCTACCCTGGTAGCTGCCGACCAGATCTTCGGTGACCGCCTGCCCCTGGCAGAGCGCTACGTGGAGCACCTAGCTACCAGCGGCATCGAACGAGGCCTGATTGGCCCCCGCGAGGTTCCCCGCCTCTGGGAGCGCCACGTGCTCAACTGCGCCGTGGTTGAGGAGTTCATCGAGGACGGCGCCCGCGTCGCCGACGTGGGCTCCGGTGCGGGCTTGCCCGGCCTCTGTCTGGCCATTGCCCGCCCCGACCTGCAGCTGACCCTCATTGAGCCCTTGGAGCGCCGAGTTATCTGGCTGACCGAGGTCGTGGACGATCTCGGGCTCGATAATGTCGAAATCCTGCGCTCGCGCGCTGAGCAGGCCGTAGGCCAGGTTGACGCTGACTATGTGACCGCCCGCGCCGTCTCAGCCCTCGTTGGCCTGCTGGACATCACCCTGCCGATTCTGCGCGGCACTGGCCAGCTGCTAGCCCTCAAGGGCCGCAGCGCGGCGGACGAGATTACCAAGGCTCAGAAGAAGCTCAACAAGTACGGCGCTCGCGAGACCGAAATTTTGGTTGCCGGTGAGTCCCTGCTCGAAGAGCCCACCACTGTAGTGCGCGTTAGCCTCTAACCTTTACCCGAGGACGGCACAGCCCGGCTCCCCTTTCAAGGGGAGCCGGGCTTTTTCTTATGGGCCTAGCGGGGGTCCCTTCTGAAGATGAACTCAAAGTCCCGGGTGCTGCCGACCTCGAAGTAGTAGTCGCCCACCCGTTTAAAGCCGTAGCGGCTATAGAGGCGCTGAGCCCCATAGTTTTCAGACCAGACACCCAGCCAGAGGGTGCGCTGTGGCTTGTCCTTGAGAAGCCACTGGAGGGCCTTTTCAAGGAGCTGGGAGCCTAGACCCTGCCCCTGGTGCTCAGAACGCACGTAGAGCCGCCTGATCTCTCCATCAGTGCTTTTGAGCTCTGGGTGGGGGAGATGGGCGGAGGACGCTACTATGTAGCCGATGAGGTTGCCGCCCTGCTCCGCTACCCAGATGCCGTAGTCGGGGCTGGCGATATCACGCGCATATCCCGCTTCTGTGTAGGCCTCGGCTAGATAGGTGGCTAGGTCTTCTGGTGGGTAGTAGGTAAAGGTTTCAGAGAAGGTTTCTGCTGAAAGGACGGCCAGGTTGGCGGCGTCTTCTGGGCGGGCTGGTCGAATGATGGTCATGGTTGGTGATTATAGAACTGGAGCAGTGTTTCACGTGAAACGTGGGGAAATATTTATTTAAACAACCTATAAATAGTGTTTAATATTTAGTGATTCAGACGGCCGGGTGTAAGCAGGTAACCTTAGATGAGCGAGACCATCACACCTACCGAGGGAGCACAGCCGGTGTCTACTATCTCCAATATTCCCGATTTTGGGTTACCACCTGAACCTCAGGACGCCTCCGCAAAGCCCGACCGCGGCTCACATGTTTCACGTGAAACACGTGAAAAGCTAGAGCGTGCTGACCTTGCGTCCGCCCAGAATAACCCCATCAGCCAACAGGCCCGCTCTGCCAAGCAACAGTTTGAAGCGCTGGCAAGTGAGACTCTCAGCCGCCCCCATGAGACTCGTATCTTTACTATCTCCAACCAGAAGGGTGGGGTCGGTAAGACCTCAACCGCTGTCAATCTAGCTGCCGCTCTCGCCCTCAAGGGCATGAATGTTTTAGTGATCGACAATGACCCCCAGGGCAACGCATCTACTGCCCTAGGCATTGAGCACGGGGTAGAGGTTCCTTCAACCTACGATGTTCTGATTGACGATAAGCCCCTGGCAGATATTGTGCAGCCCTGCCCAGATATCGAGAACCTTTGGTGCGCCCCTGCCAACATCGATCTAGCGGGTGCTGAAATCGAGCTGGTCTCTATGGTGGCCCGAGAGACGCGATTGAAGACCGCTGTATCTGATTACGCGGCAGCCCGCGAAGCAGCCGGCCTTCCCCGCCTGGACTATATCTTCATTGACTGCCCACCCTCCCTGGGATTGCTCACCATCAACGCTTTCTGTGCTGCTCGTGAAGTACTGATTCCTATTCAGTGTGAGTACTACGCCCTGGAAGGGCTGAGCCAGCTGCTGAAGAATATCGGCATGATTCAAAAGCACCTCAATTCAGAGCTGCACATTAGCACCATCTTGCTCACCATGTACGACGGCCGTACCAACCTTTCATCCCAGGTCGCTGACGAAGTGCGGGAGCACTTCCCAGATCAGGTGCTCGATACCGCTATTCCCCGGTCTGTGCGCATCTCTGAAGCCCCCAGCTATCAACAAACGGTGATGAGCTATGACCCTATCTCACCCGGCGCTGTGGCTTATTTGAAAGCCGCCATGGAGATGGCAAAAAGGGCATAAACACAGTATCAAAGATGTTTTAGCAAATATTTACAGAAAGCCCCAGCGGACTCGCAGTGAGCGTGAGCCTGCTGGGGCTCTCGGATAAGCTCAGCGAGAATAGCGGCGCCTTGTGTTTACACAGGGCGCCGTTGGTCTACGCAGCGCAGTTGACTCCACTAGACTTGGGTGGAGAAAACTTTTGAGCACGGAGGTCAATGTGGCAGAGAAAAAACGCGGTCTAGGTCGGGGTCTGGGAGCCCTCATTCCGGAGAGCGCTAAGCCCCCGGTGGAGCAGAAAAACACCGAGTCGGTAGAGAGCGAACAGCTAGATCTGGGTCTAGGTGTAGAGACTCCTGCCCCCGCCCAGAAGAGCGTTTCACGTGAAACATCAAAGAAGAAGCGGGCAGACATGGGAGCTGCCCTGCGCACCGCAACCGGTTCCCGGCGTCCTGTCGATTTCTTCTTCGGCGACGAAACCGCTGCAGCAGGAGACGGCCTTGTGCCTGTTCCTGGCGCTGATTTTGCGACCCTCAACGTCACCGATATTCACCCCAACCGTAAGCAGCCTCGTACCGACTTTGACGAGCACGATATGCAGGAGCTGGTGCACTCTATTAAAGAAATCGGCGTACTCCAGCCGATTGTTGTGCGCCCCAGCCGGGAGGACGGCGCTGAAAAGTACGAGCTCATCATGGGTGAGCGCCGCTGGCGCGCTACCCAGCGGGCGGGCCTGACCACCATTCCTGCGATTATTCGTGAGACTCAGGACGAAGACCTGCTGCGGGATGCCCTGCTGGAGAACCTCCACCGTTCACAGCTCAACCCCATAGAAGAAGCTGCCGCCTACCAGCAGCTTCTGGAAGAGTTTGGAACCACCCAGGAACAGCTGGCCCAACGCATTGGTCGCTCTCGCCCGCAGATTTCAAATACTATCCGCCTGCTGAAACTGCCTGCCCTGGTTCAGCGCCGGGTTGCTGCCGGTACCATTTCTTCGGGTCATGCCCGTGCCCTGCTGGGGCTGAAAAAGGCCGCTGATATTGAGACTCTGGCCCAGAAAATCGTCAATGAGGGTCTGTCTGTGCGAGCTGTTGAAGAGCTCGTGTCAGCTGGTAGCTCTGCTGCCCCCGAGCGTGCTCAGAAGACCACTAAGGTGCAGGACCACTCAGAACGTCTGGATTATCTGGCCGATGCTTTGGCCGACAAACTGGATACCAACGTCAAAATTAATCTGGGAGCTCGTAAGGGCAAGATGACCATCGAGTTCGCCTCGGTGGACGACCTCAATCGAATTCTTGACATCATTGATCCCAAGCTCAAGAAAAAGTAGGGGATCGGTCAGTTTGGGTTGGCTGGCCTGCCCGTGAGACCTGAAAGCGGTACCTGTTCGAAGCGCAGGTACCGCTTCTTTATGTTTCACGTGAAACATGACGTATATGGGTGCCCCTGAGCGGAAATCTAGGTTTTTTGGGCTTGTGGGGAGGTGAAAAAGCGCTGTACGGCCGTCTGAGGGCCTTAAAGAGGGTGTAACTTACTTGGATGCCGGTTAAGTCGCGTTAGGCGCTGAGAGTGGCTTCTAGAGCTCCAATTTTTTGCTGCTAGAGCGCAAAACCGTATGAATTCTTTGTTGCGTTGCATTCAGCAGATCTTTGCCTGGCCCCTGCTGGTAGGGGGTTCTCATCTTCTGCTTCCCGGTGAAATGTCTGTGAGGGCGTGAAATGTGGGCGTAAAGAAGTGGTGATGTGAATACCGCATGTTTTACACTGGGTGTATCACAAGGAGGTGGTGATCGTGAATTTTTTTCTATGAATTTATTGCCTGGTTTGGTGTTTTTATTATTTACGGCTTACTGTTTTTTGCCTTTGTTGCCGTTGTGCGCCGTGTGGTTATTAAAGAAAATCCTAAAGCGAGAAATTCTAAAAATAAATCTGTCGCTAGTGAGGGTGATATATCTTCTGGTAATAAATCGACGCTGGGTGATGCTTTAGCCCAGCCCCTGGAATTATATGGTTCTTCTTTTGCTCCCGGCCGATCTGCTGGATATGAAGCATCTCAGAAAAGCGGACGCGAGAGCTCATTAATCTATGACCCCGGTAAAGACCCTCTAGAATCATAAAAACAACCTTAAAGAATCAAGTTTGTTTAAATTGAAAGGTCATTCCTCCGTTTCACGTGAAACAGAACCTGATTCATATACTCAGTCATCACTGACTTTCAACTGAAAATAGAGATTGGAATATGTCGAATAAATTATTTTTTGCAGCCCTTCTTATATGGATATGTGCTGTAGGCGCTGAATTGTTTATTTTCTCGCAAACGTTTACCTCGTGCCCAACTAATCTTGATTCCATTTATGGTGAAGCAGGTTTTTCAGTTATTCCTTTAGGGTACACCTGCACATGGGAGAATCTCCCTGAGGGTGCGGTAGTAAAAAGTTATCCATCTCTATCAACCCTGCTGGCACCGCTGGTGCTTTTATTGTGGGGATTTAGTCTTCTTGGAAAGAAAATAAAATAAGATTCTTGTGAAACGAATGGAGTGATATTTCAAAATATGTGTTGCGTGCGTGCACCGTCTGTTGCATGTATGCAACAGATATTTTAGGGTGGGGCATGTGGATATATCTGAACTCATTAGTGAAGCAGTCAAACAGCCTACCCAAACAGCTCGAAAAGCCGGTATAGCTCGCTCAACCTTGCTCCGCATAACCCAAGAAAAAACGGAGCCCACACCCGCGACCTTGCGTGAAATAGCACTAGCTCATGGGTATGATCTCAGCTGCTCCATCAGGCCAGCCTCAGACCCCTGGGCTGTTACTGCAGCTCGTTATCTTCTCGACCCTACCCTGCCAGAAAACCTGCCTCAAACTCGTCCAGAAGTAGCCCAATGGTTAACTCGCTATGAGCGGTGGGAAATTATCCCCACCACCCCAGAAGCTCCCCTTGACCCTGAAAAAATTGCTGAAAAAATCGCTCCTTACGGAAACCTGGCCCAGCGGCAGGGAGTGCGTTTCTATGCGCCAGCTCCTTCGATGTCACCAGCCGAACTTGCCTTGCGTGTAGCTTCAGCAGGAGATCAAAGCAAAGCCTCCTGGGCTCTTTCTGGTGCCCCCCTTGCCTCGCACCTTTTGGGGAAGCAAGCTGTTTTGGCTCCCATTGTTCTCTGGGTAGCAGAAAACCTTGAACTAGCAGCTCAGAATCTTTCTCTAAACCTGGCCGAAGCCACAAATTTTCAACCTGCAGGAATTGTTCTAGCGCAGGCTGAAACCTATGAGCTCGAAGGAGCCACTTATGAAGGAGGCATAAACCTAGTTTCCCCCGTCCAAGGCATACTTGACCTGCACTCTCTTAGCTTTGGAGCATTAGCCCGCCAGATAACAAGCCAGTGGGGTGAAAACTAACCATGAGTCTCCCTCCTCGCCGCATACATTGGGGCAACGGTAACCCTTCAGGCAGCCCTTTACAGCCGTCCCAACCTGAAGGATTTATAGCTCCCCAAGATGAGCGGCACACGACAGGACGCATTTTTTGGAACGGCCCTATAGATACTTCCTCTATCTTGCCTAGTGAGCCTGGGCGAGCTGTGGCACGTTTTAAACACAATTTGAACGAGCTGATTTGGAATACTGCAGCCTTAGAAGGAAATGCTTTCACTCTGCCAGAAGTCATTACCCTGCTCGATGGAGTAACGGTGGGCGGGAAAAGCATTGAAGATGAGGAGCAAATTTTTGCCTTGAGTGAGGGCTACAACTTCGTTGCAGAGCATGTTGAGTCCGGAACATTTGAACTAACCAGGGAGTTCTCCAATCAGGTTCATGCCCTTGTTGCCCGGCATGAAGCTATCGAGAGCGGGCTTTTTCGAGGTCAGGGAATTGTGACCGGCGGAGGAAATGTGCGCCTCTCTCAAGGTGGCGTCATTGACGGCGATGATCACGGTGAGAACGGGGAAAAACTTCTAGCAGACTACGCAAACCTCCTGGCTGCCTTAAGCCAGATAGAAGACCCTCGGGAGCGGTCCCTTGCCTACTTTTGTTCCGCAGTGCGATCTCAGTTCTATTTTGATGGAAACAAACGTACCGCCCGATTGATGATGGCAGGAGAGCTAATGTCGCATGGCTTTGACGCCATCAATATTCCCTTTGCTCGACGGCTAGAGTTCAACCAGGCGCTTGACACCCTCTTCACTCGCGATAATGCAACACAGCTCATGCGTTTTCTCGTATCCTGCGCGCTTCGTCCCTAGTTATCAGGCGGTCAATCTGCTGAGTTTCACGTGAAACACTCCGACCCTCTTCTGATGTCTCTGGCAGTCATCTGTGGCCACAAACAAGCCCCTCAGCAGGAAGCTGAGGGGCTTGTCAGGGGCGTCTAGAGAAGAAGCAGAGCCTACTTGAGGAACTCCGCGAACTCCTGCTCCAGGGCAGCCTTGGGCTTAGCGCCGACGGTCTGCTTGGCAACCTCGCCGTCCTTGAAAACATAGATAGCGGGGATAGAGGTAATACCGTATTTCATTGCGGTGGCGGGGTTGTTCTCAACGTCGAGCTTGAGTACCTTGACCTTGTCGCCGTACTCTTCACCGAGCTGGTCGATGATAGGGCCGACCATGCGGCAGGGGCCGCACCATTCAGCCCAGAAATCGACGATGACGGGCTTGTCTGACTTCAGAACCTCGTCAGCAAAAGTAGCGTCAGTAACCTGCTGTGCCATGATAAATAACCTTTCGTAGAGGGGGTAGAGGAGGCTTAGAGGGCCTCGAGGTAGTGCTGGGCATCCAGGGCTGCGACGCAGCCTGAACCGGCTGCTGTGATGGCCTGGCGGTAGGTGGGGTCGATGACGTCGCCTGCGGCAAAGACACCCGGGATAGAGGTACGAGAAGAACGGCCCTCAACGGCGATCGTGCCGGCTTCGGTCAGGTCCAGCTGGCCCTGAACCAGGGAGGTACGGGGGTCTGAGCCGATAGCAACGAATACACCCTCAACATCCAGGGAGGTTTCCTCACCGGTCTTTACATTCGACAGGGTCAGGCCGGAGACCTTCTCGCCACCGTCGATAGTCTTAACAACCGAATCCCAGATGACCTCAATCTTCTCGTGGGCCAGAGCTCGCTGAGCCATAATCTCTGAGGCGCGGAAAGAATCGCGGCGGTGAACTAGGTAAACCTTCGAGGCAAAAGAGGTCAGGAAAAGGGCCTCTTCGAGGGCGGAGTCGCCACCGCCAATAACAGCCAGGGCCTTCTCCTTGAAGAAGAAGCCGTCGCAGGTTGCACACCAGGAGACGCCGTGGCCAGAAAGGCGGGCTTCGCCATCCACGCCCAGCTTGCGGTACTCAGAACCGGTGGAGATGATAACGGTCTTGGCCAGATGAACTGACCCGTCGGTCAGAATAACCTTCTTAACATCGCCCTCCAGCTCAACCTCGGCAACGTCCTCGTAGCGGATATCCGCACCAAAACGCTCGGCCTGGGCACCGATGTTGGTCATCAGCTCTGGGCCCTGAATGCCGTTAATGAAGCCGGGGAAGTTCTCGACCTCGGTGGTGGTCATCAGGTCACCACCGGGGGAGATAGAAGAAGCAAAAAGGACGGGCTTGAGATTGGCCCGTGCGGTGTAAATAGCGGCGGTGTAGCCCGAGGGGCCTGAGCCCACGATGATGACGTTGTGGACGGTCTGGTCGCCGCTCTCGGCGGTGGCGTCGGGGGCAGTGGTAGTGGCTGCTCCTGCCAGGTTGATGCCGGCAGCAGCGCCGCCGAAGAGGCCTCCGAGTGCGTTGTCGGTCATTGTTCTCCTTGGTGTTGGTTTGGTGCGCTATGGGTATGGAACGGCGGGTGGGTGGGGTTTATTCCCAACCCACCCGCCGGCGGTAGGTGTACTGTTACTTGACGGAAATTTCTGCCAGTCGCAGGCCGTAGACGTAGCCCGATACGATGGGCTGGCTCAGCTGCGGTGCGCTGGTGAACTGGACGATGATGTATTCGGTCTTGCCGTCCTGGGCGTCCTTGTTGAGCTGGACGGTGGTGTCGCCGGTGGCTGCGAAGCTACCGGAGCCGATTTCGGTGGCTCCTTCAATGGAGGCTGAGTCGTTGGCATAGATGGTGAAAGCGCCACCCACACCTGACACCTGGTTGATGGTGATGCTGTTGACGGTGGTTGCCTCATCGAGCTTGGCTGAGAGATAGAAGGAATCGGTCAGCCCACCGAAGTTCGCTGAGCCAAAGGCCAGGGAGAGCCAGGTGGTGGAGGCATTGCCATCGGTCAGGTTGTCCAGCAGGGAATCGCTTTCAGCCATGAGGGTGGGAGCGGACGGTACCGTGCGGGTGAAGGTGCCCTCAATCTTGGGGGTGGGCAGGGAGGTTTCGCTGGGGGTTGCTGAGGCGGACGCGCTCGCTGAGGCGCTTGCCGAGGCACTGGCTGGTGCGGTGGCTACGGCGGTGCCGTTGGCGTCGAGTACCTGCTTTGAGGCGTCAGAATCTACCATGCCGCCGAGGCTGGCAAAGACGGCTCCGGCGCCGATAACGAGCAGCAGGACGGCCGCGATACCAACGACCCACATGCCACCGTTGCGTTCGGTGGGTTCGTCCCCCTCGTAGTAGCCCTCTTCTTCGGCGTCGTATTCTTCGAACTCGTCGGCGGGTTCTTCTTCTACGGTGGAGAGGTTACGGGTGGCAGAGATGGAGGTTGCACCCGCTACCGCTGCGGCACCTGCTGCCGCGCCGGCGTCCTGGCCCTGGCCAGCGGGCTTTTCTTTAGCCACCACGTAGGTATTGGGGGCGGTCATGGAACCGGTATCACCAAAGATTTCCTCGCCGAATTCTTCAGCGGAGTTGCTGCCGCCCTCGGTCAGGAGCACATCGAGCAGGGTGTCAGGGCGGGAATGAGAGGTGATTAGGTAGGTGCGCTCGCTGTGGTTGCCCAGGTCGAGCACCTGCACAGCGGAACGGGAAAGCGCGCTGGAATTGCGGGCATTGGCGACCAATAGACGGCTGTGGTCGGGGGCTGCCACAACGATGGAGACCTTGCGGTTAAGTACCGTATCAAGGCCCTCAAGCACGGTGTCGCCGCTGGCTGTGTCGAGCAGGTGCGCGGTGACTTTGTAGCGATCTCCCAGCAGGGTGTTGAGGGGAATCTGCTGTGTCAAGTGGGGCCTCCCGTTGCGAATGGGTGAGTGATTGGTTAGGTTACTGAGTTTACCCTTTGTGGCGGACAGTGGGGCGGTGCATACCGAGTTTCGCCATAATCGGGTTCATCAGGGTATCGAGCTCGCGTACGCGGAAGAGCATAAGCATGGCGTAGTAGGCAACCGCCATGACGATACCGCCTGTAAGGACGGTGATGAAGGCGCTCCCTCGTGAGGCCCAGGCGAAGCCGTCGAAGGTGTAGCCACCCAGTAGGTAGAGGGCGGCGGCACCGGCTAGACCTGCGCCGATGGATGCGAAGGAGACGCGGGCGTGGGTTGAGACGAGTTCACGCACCCCGTAGTCGCCGAGGCGGCGGGCAAGGACGCGGTGGCTTAGATAGACCGCCAGCACGTTCTGCAGGGCGTAGGTGAGGGCCAGGCCATAGATGGTGTATTGGGGAGCCAGCTGAGAGGCGGTGAAGCCCATGGCGACAATAACAACCGCTGAGATGAGCTGGATGTAGAAGGGTGTTCTGGCGTCTTCTTGGGAGTAGAAGACGCGACCCATCATGAAGGCGATGGTGAGGAAGGGGCCGCCCAGGGCTATGACGGCGATGGTCTGGCCAATCACTGCGCCTGCTTGCTGGGAGCCGCCGCCGAAGATCATGCCGATGGGCCCGGCGAAGACGATGAGGGCTACAGCGCAGAAGATGGTGGCGATAGATGCGGTACGCAGGCCGGACGAGAGTGCGGCGGCTACCGAGCTATGGTCGTCGTCCTGCGAGGCGGCTGACATGCGGTTGAAGAGCACCGTGGCGATGGAGAGGCCAATGACGCCGTGGGGCAGGGAGTAGAGCATAGATGAGTAGTTCAGGGCCTGCACACCGGGAATTTGCACGCCCATGGCGAGGAAGTCCTCGCGGGCGCCGATTACACCGGCTGCGACCTTGGTGAGGTACATGAAAGCCAGGTTAGAGATTGCACCGGTAGCTAGCGTCCATCCTGCTAGGTTTGCTGCTGTGCCCAGGCCGATGCCTCGCCAACCAAATTTCGGGCGCAGCTTCAGACCCACCTTACGCAGGGGGATAAAGAGAATGAGGGCCTGCAGGGCTACACCCAGGGTCGCTGAACCTGCCAGCACCAGGGTCTGGGCAGACGTCCAGCTCTCTAGGTTATGGAAGGGCGGGTTGGTGGTGACGTCCTGGGGGCCGAAAGAAACGATGAAGACAACCAGGGCGGCAATAGCTACCACATTGTTGAGGACGGGAGCCCACATGTACCAGCCAAAGGCACCGCGGGCGTTGAGCACCTGGCCTAGGACCGTGTAGAGGCCGTAGAAGAAAATCTGGGGCAGGCACCAGAGGGCGAAAATCCAGCCGAAATGCTGTTGCTCGGGCGTCCACTTGCTGCCCATCACCGCAATAATGGGCCAGGAGAAGAGCAGGACGACCGCGGTTACTGCCGCGATACCGCTGACCGCCAGCGTTACCAGACGCGAGACGTAGTCGGAGCCGCCGTCATCGTGCTTGGCAGCCTTGATGATTTGAGGCACCAGGACGGCGTTAAAAATACCGCCAGCTACCAGCACATAAATCAGGTTGGGCAGGGTGTTAGCGGTTTCAAAAATATCGCCCACGGTAGTGGTGGCACCGAGAGCAACAGTAATCAGGAAGGTTTTGACGAAGCCCAGAACCCTCGAAACGAGCGTACCAGCGGCCATAATTGCGCTGGATAAAGCACCGGAACGTGCCACGGGAATCCTTATCTACTCAGTCAGCTAGGAGAGCTGGTGAATGATGTACTCACGGGCAATCTCAGCGATGCGCCGCTCATTGGGGAAGGAGAGTTTACGCCCCAAATCATCGATGTTGACCCAGGCGACATCAACCGCCTCATGGTCGGGGTCGTTCTCGGTGGTTAGCTCGCCACCGGTTGCAGAGAACAAGAAGTGGTGAACCGTCTTATGCACGCGGTGCCCGGACACATTGAACCAGTAGTCGATGGATCCCAGCGAAGTAATCACGTCGCCAGAAATACCGGTTTCTTCTTCAATTTCACGGGCCGCAGCTGCCGCCTTGGACTCGTCCCCCTCGGGATGGCCCTTGGGTAGGCACCATTCCAGGCGCCCGCCGCGGTTGATGCGGGCGATGATAGCAACGGGCAGGTTGCGGTCGTCAAAGTTGACGATGACGCCGCCTGCAGAGACCTCCTCAACCGTGGGCATGGCAGCAACGGGCGTGAAAGCCCGCCTCTTCGGTGCCCGGGGAATAGGAAAAGTCATGTCTCTACCTTAACCGATATATCGGGGCTATGTTTTAAAAGTTGAGGGTGTAAGTGGTAACTTGTGCGGTTTGCTGGCACGATTGAAGGGTTATGGCGCATGTTTTTGATACCTCCCTCATCCACCCGGTAGCACGTGAAGCGGGCGAGCTCTTTGCCCGCGCGGGCTTTGAATTAGCCCTGGTGGGCGGGCCCGTCCGTGACCTGTTTTTGGGGGAAACCTCGGTAGATTTGGACTTCACTACCAACGCCACTCCCGATGAAACCCTGGCTGTGGTGGACGGCTGGGCCGACGCTACCTGGGAGATCGGCAAGGAGTACGGCACCATCGGCATCCGCAAGGGTAATGAGATGGTTGAAATCACCACCTACCGTGCTGAAAAGTACGACCCTGATTCCCGTAAGCCGGTTGTTGCCTTCGGTACAGATTTGAAGGAAGACCTCTTCCGCCGCGACTTCACCATCAACTCTATGGCCCTGCGCCTGCCCTCCCTTGAACTGGTTGACCCCTTTGGGGGTCAGGAGGACCTACAGAAGGGCATTATTCGTACCCCCGGCACCCCACAGGCGTCCTTTTCTGACGACCCGCTGCGCATGATGCGCGCCGCCCGCTTCGCATCCCGCCTGGATATTGACCTGGCCCCCGAGGTTTTTGAGGCCATGGTCGATATGGCCGACCGTATTCAGATTATTTCGGCTGAGCGCGTGCGCGATGAGCTGGTCAAGCTCATCTGCGGTACCGCCCCCCGCCGCGGCGTTGACCTGCTTGTGGAGTCGGGACTGGCGTCCTTTGTCCTACCCGAAATCCCGGCCCTGAAGCTGGAGACCGACGAGCACCACCGCCACAAGGACGTCTACCAGCACTCCCTGACCGTCATGGAACAGGCTGCCGCCCTCGAAACCGGTGCAGACGGCGCTGTGCCCGGCCCCGACTTCATCCTGCGCTTTGCCGCCCTCATGCACGATATTGGCAAGCCCGCCACCCGCAAGTTCGAGAGCAACGGGGCTGTGAGCTTCCTGCACCACGACGTGGTGGGGGCTAAGCTCACCAAGAAGCGCATGCGCGAGCTGCGCTTCGATAACGACACCATCAAGGCCGTTGCCCGCCTGGTAGAGCTTCACATGCGCTTCTACGGCTACGGGGACGCCGGCTGGTCGGACTCTGCGGTGCGCCGCTACGTACGCGATGCCGGGGACCTGCTGGAGCGCCTGCACCGGCTGACCCGGGCGGACGTCACCACCCGCAACAAGCGCAAGGCCAACCGCATTGCGTCCGCCTACGACGACCTGGAGCGCCGCATCGCAGAGCTGGCCGAGCAGGAGGAACTGGACGCTATCCGCCCTGATTTGGACGGCGAAGAAATCATGGCGATTCTGGGTATCAAGCCCGGCCCGCAGGTGGGACAGGCCTACAAGTTCCTGCTCAACCTGCGCCTGGACGAAGGCGCCCTGGGCAAGGAAAAAGCAACGGCCCGCCTGTTGGAGTGGAGCAAAAAGTAAGGCCAGAAACCTGAGTATAAGCATATAGCCTTATATATAAATATATAAGGCTATATGCTTATCTTATGTTTGTTCTGACTGTTGACCAGGTGGGCTCATCCGGTGATAAGGATCGAATCCCCGACCTCTTTACCCTTGTCGAAGGGCTAGAGGGTAGCGGTGCCCCAGTCCGTCCATTCCAGCGCACCGCAGGCGACGAAGCCCAAGCGGTGTTCGACGACCCAGCTGCTGCGCTTGTAACCGCTCTTGCCCTGGTGCGTACCGGTCACTGGTACGTGGGCATAGGGGAAGGCCCGGTAAATGCCCCGCTACCTGCAGAAACTCGGGCAGGGGCCGGGCCCGCTTTTGAGTACGCCCGTAGGGCGGTTGAGCGGGCTAAAAAAGCAAAAGGACGCTGCTGCTTCGCTGGGTCTGTAGCGTCAGCTCAGCTGGTTGATAGAGCCCTGAGCCTGCTCGCCCGTCTTGAAATAGACCGGCAAGAAACCCGCCAGCAGGCAGGAGAAATGGCTCGTCAGGGGTTGTCTCAGAAGCAGATAGCTGAAAAACTTGGGATAAGTCAGTCTGCCGTGAGCCAGCGGCTCAGTGAGGGCTACTGGTCTGAAACACGAGCCCTGATAGATGAACTGGTAGAGATCCTGCGGTAGTCCATATATCTGCTTCATTCCTAAGGTGTATGAAGAACTCATCCCGTAGACTGATGTTTTCTTTAGCCTGACCCCCTAGTGTTAAAAGTGAAACAGTCACACATATCAAGGGGAGACCCATGCTCGAGGTCAAAAACCTCACCAAGAAATACGGCCCTAAAACCGCCGTCAACAACATCAGTTTTACCGTGCCCAACGGCAAAGTCACCGGCTTCCTCGGCCCCAACGGGGCAGGCAAGTCCACCACCATGCGAATGCTCGTGGGACTCGAAAACCCCACCTCAGGCAAGGCCCTCGTCGACGGCCAACCCTACCGCTCCCTCAAAAGCCCCCTGACCTCCGTCGGTGCCCTGCTCGACGCCAAGGCCATGCACCCCGGACGCTCCGGAGTAGCCCACCTGCGCTCCCTGGCCCTCACCCACGGAATCCCCAAGAAACGCGTCGACGAAGTCATCGAGATGACCGGCCTGGCTGCCGTCTCCAAGAAAAAAGTCAAGGGCTTCTCCCTCGGCATGGGCCAGCGCATGGGTATCGCCGCCGCCCTGCTCGGCGACCCCCAAAACATCATCCTGGACGAACCCGTCAACGGCCTCGACCCCGAAGGCGTCATCTGGGTCCGCAACCTGGCCCGCCACCTGGCCTCAGAGGGCCGCGCCGTCCTCATCTCCTCCCACCTCATGAGCGAAATGGCCCAAACCGCCGACGACCTCATCGTCATCGGACGCGGCCGGGTCCTGGCTAACTGCTCCATGGAAGAGTTCCTCGCCATCGGCGACTCCAATAAGGTCCTGGTCCGCACCGACGCCCGCGACGCCTTCGCAGCGACCCTCACCGGGGCAGGCTACAGCTTCACCCCCGTCGACACCGACGGCCTCATGGTTGAGCAGGCTGACGCCCGCGCCCTGGCCCAGCTGGCTGCCCGCACTGACGTCCTGCTCCACGAG
Organism: Rothia sp. 11254D007BW; assembly: GCF_053548195.1. NCBI lineage: Bacteria > Bacillati > Actinomycetota > Actinomycetes > Micrococcales > Micrococcaceae > Rothia > Rothia sp. 11254D007BW. The sequence continues at coordinate 1,809,833 of NZ_JBPWPK010000001.1, read as the reverse complement.
CTGACCCCCCAAAAGTCCACCCTTGAACAGGTCTACATGAACATGACCCGCGACGAGGTCGAATACCACTCAGCCGAGTTCACCCCCTCCACCGGCCAGGACGGCGCCACCCCGGCGCTCGCAGGCCCTGCAAGTGGCCCTGCAGCCCCCTGGACCCAGACTTCAACCGACGCTAAGGAGAACTAATCATGACTGCTACCCTTTCTGCTCCTGCGTCAGCCTCCCAGTTCGCTGGGCGCAAGCTCTCTTTCCTGGGGGTTATGCGGTCTGAGGCCCTGAAGTTCCGTACCCTGACCACTAACTGGGTGATGACCCTGGTGTTGGCTGTGGTGATGGTGGGTATGGCCCCCCTCTATTCCCAGGTGCTGAACTCTATGATGGACAGCCCGGAGCTCATGGCCCAGGCTGAGCAGGGTATGGCGTCCACTAATGCCGGTGTTGAAAGTATTGCCAATATGGCATATGCCCTGGGTGTTTCGGGTATTGATATGGCAAATATGCTGATTGCTTCAATTGCTGCGGTCTTCATCGGGTCTGAATATGCCACGCGGTCTATTCATACCTCTATGACCGTTGTGCCTCGTCGCAGCACCCTCTACCTGGCAAAAATCCTGGTCATTTCCCTCTATGCTTTCGTCATCGGCTTTGCCCTGGCTGCGATTGCTTTCTGGGTTGGCTACCCGGTGCTGGATGAGTCTATCCGTGAGGCGCTGGAGATGAATTCCGGTTTGCTGATGAACTGGGTCGCCGCAGGTATTTACTTCATGTTTATGTCCTGGATGGGCTTTGGCTTTGGTGCCCTCTTCCGCAATAACGCCGGCGGTATTGTGCTGGTGGTTTTCCTGCTTCTGATTCTGCCCATTATTGCCAGTATTTTTATGGGTCAGTTTGAGTGGGTGGCGGATGCCTTCAACTACCTGCCGTCAGGTCTGGGCCGGGTTATTTTGACCTATAACCTGAGTGAAGATGCCGACTTAGGCTACCTGGAAGGTGGCGCCTGGTTTGCCCTCTGGGCCGCTGTGCCCGCCCTGCTGGGCTACCTGCGGTTTACTCTCACCGATACCCGCGGCTAAAACTAGCTAGTTCTTGACTGGCATGGGTGGTGACTTCTTCTCAAGGGGAAAGAAGTCACCACCCTTATTGTTTGGCTTTACAATAGAGCCATGGTTGAGCGCAAGAAAAAGGACGGCGAACAGTGGCTGGCCCGTGCCGTCTCCCATGCCCGTCCCGAGGCTGTGCGCGACACCTTCACCACCTCCATCCAGCGAGTAAGCCGAATCCCGGGCCAGGTCGGGGAGTTCTCCGGGCGCGCCGCCGGCGTCCTAACCCGCAAGGACGCCCGCACCGTCCGCGTCCGCCTTACCCTCACCACCCTCTTTGTCACCCTGCTCGCCATACTGGTCGCCGCTGTAGGCAACTACCTCTCCCTCACCCACACCCCCGAAGACAGCGTGGACCGCTACATGAGCGCCCTCGAACGCGGCGACTACATCGCCGGCATCGACCGCGGTGCCTACAGCGACTTCACCTACACCTACCTCACCAACTCCATCTACCGCGCCGCCCAGGGGCGCGTAGAAAACTACACCATCACCGGCACCAGCAAGGACGCCACCGGGCAGGTCACAGCCAGCGTCCTCGCCACCGTTGCCGGGCAAGACCACCAGCTCACCCTGCCACTCACCCAGGTGCCCCGCACCGGGCCCTTCAATGACAGCTGGCAACTTGCCACCCCCGCCCAGTCCTACCTCACCCTCACCGCGCCGGTGGCGCTCGCCGGGGTGCAGGTCAACGGCCAGTCCCTCGACCTTCCCGTTACGCGCCGTACAGAAACAGAGGCCGGGTATCAGTGGGTTATCCCCATCCTGCCTGGCACCTACGAATTCACCCTGCCCAGCAGCTCCTACTACACCCTCAGGCATGCCGACCATACCGTTACCGCTCCTCTACCGGGCGACGGAACAAGTACTCAGGAGCTCACCCTCGACGTGCGCCCGTCCCCACGCATGTGGAATGAAACCAACAACCTCATCACCTCCTGGCTAGAGCGTTGCGAAAGCGCTCGACGGTTGGATGCCCCGGGCTGCCCCGCCTCGATCCTCCACGGGGAGGACTCCACAGCTACTATCAGCGATGTCTCCTGGGAACTCACCGACCGCCCTGCCTTCTATCTGGTGCCAGACCGCACTGACCCCCGCGTCTGGAGGGCCTCACGCTACCGCCAGGCGACCTTCGAGGTTACCTACCTCGCTGATGGTAAAGCCCAACGAGAAATCATCCCCTTTTACATCAACGCTGAGGTAGTCTCAGATGGAGCCCAAGCAAGTATTAGCGTGGGCCTTGGTGGCAGTGAAGAAAGCGAAGCCCAGCTACGCCAAGCCATCGTGGAGGAAGAAGCCTCCAAATCCACCCTCCAAAAATTTGTGGCCTCACTCTAGGCCCACCTTCTAAAGGCAGGAGACCATGCCCGAACAGCCCCAGCATTACCAGCCCACCTACATTAACAATCCCGGTCGCGCCCGCTCCTTTGCGCAGGGCCAGCCGGTCTACATCGTGCAGGCCAAGTCCACCCTGGTGGCCTACCTGCTCTTCTTCTTCCTCTGGTGGCTCGGGGCCCACAAGTTCTACCTGCGCCAGCCCATCATGGGCATCTTCTACATCGTGGGTAACCTCATCGCGGGCGGTATCACCGCGGCTGTGCCCTTCATCGGCTGGATCTTCTACATCCCCCTGGTCATCGTTATGATCTGGGACCTCTTCACCATCCCCGTACGCGTCGGCTACCTCAACGCCCTCGCTAACCGCCGCATCTACTAATGGTGCTGTGAACAACACCGCTTTAACCGCGCCACCCCTGCCCAAACCGGGCGTCCTGCGGTAAAGTTGGTCAAGTCTGTGCTGGCACTCGGCCAACACCTGAGACCGGCCAGACCGTACGTAATCTCCTGCTATGGAAATCCCATAGCCGCTTAGCCCAAAGGAGGGGTTTAATCATGCGTGCATACGAACTGATGGTTATCCTCAACCCCGAGGTAGAGGACAAGGCCGTAGAGCCCACCCTCACCAAGTTCCTCGAAGTTGTCACCAAGGACAACGGCACCGTTGACAACATGGACATCTGGGGCCGCCGTAAGCTCGCTTACGAAATCCAGAAGAAGTCCGAAGGCATCTACGCCGTCGTTAACTTCACCTCAACCCCCGAGACTGCTGCTGAACTGGACCGCGTTCTGAACCTGAACGAATCCGTCATGCGCACCAAGATCATCCGCCCGGAAGATCAGCAGATCTCCTCCAAGTAAATGTTTGAGACGGGGCCCTGTTCACTAAAATGTCAGACCCCCGTGCAAAACTTCAAATACTTACTCTTATTACGACTGGAGGCATCACATGGCTGGCGATACCGTCATTACCGTCATCGGTAACCTGACCGGCGATCCTGAGCTTCGCTTCACCCCCAACGGGGCAGCGGTAGCTAACTTCACAATCGCTTCGACTCCCCGCAACTTCGACCGCGCATCGGGCGAATGGAAAGAAGGCGAAACCCTCTTTCTCCGCGCCAGCGTTTGGCGTGAAGCTGCTGAGAACGTCGCCGAGACCCTCAAGAAGGGCATGCGCGTCATCGCGCAGGGCCGTCTGAAGTCTCGCTCGTATGAAACCAAAGAAGGCGAACGCCGCACCAGCATGGAGCTAGAGATCGAGGAAATCGGTCCCTCACTCCGCTTCGCCTCCGCTAACGTATCCCGCAACCAGCGCTCAGGTGGCAACTTCGGTGGCGACCAGGGCTTCGGTGGCGGTTACGGTAACCAGCAGGGTGGCGGCTTCAACGCCGGTAACCAGGGTGGTTACGGTGGTGGCGCAGGGTACGGCAACCAGGGCGGCTACGGTGGTAACACCGGTGGCGCACAGCAGGGCAACTTCAATGCTGCCCCTGCCGCACCGGCAGCAGCCCCCCAGGCCGCACCGGCCCAGCAGGCACCTGCTGCTGACCCCTGGGGCCAGCAGTCCGGTGGCAACTACGACTGGGGCTCCGGCGCAGACGACGAACCCCCCTTCTAAACCCCGCGCAGGCACCGCCTGCACGGCAGAAGGAAAGGGACGCCGGGCGTCCTTCTTTGAACCAAGACAAAATATTCATCCATCCCGCGGTTTATCCCGCGGGCTCCCACCAGAAAAAGGAGCACCACGATGGCTAAGGCTGAAATCCGCAAGCCCAAACCCAAGCAGAACCCCCTGAAGGCTGCTGACGTCACCGTAATCGACTACAAGGACGTCGCACTTTTGCGTAAGTTCATCTCCGACCGCGGCAAGATCCGTGCACGTCGCGTCACCGGCGTGACCGTTCAGGAACAGCGCAAGATCGCTCAGGCAATCAAGAACGCCCGCGAAGTTGCACTGCTGCCCTACTCAGGCGCTGGCCGCTAAATCGATAGGAGAGTAGAAGAACATGGCTAAGATCATTCTTACTCAGGAAGTCACCGGCCTCGGCGCCGCTGGCGACGTTGTAACCGTCAAGGATGGCTACGCACGTAACTACCTGCTGCCCCGCGGCTTCGCAGTCACCTGGACTGTAGGTGGCGAAAAGCAGGTTGAGTCCATCCGCGCAGCCCGCGCTGCTCGCGCCAAGGCTAACCTCGAAGAAGCAAAGGCAACCGCAGCTGCTCTGGCATCAAAGCCCGTTGTTGTTGCTCACAAGGCTGGCGCTGACGGCCGCCTCTTCGGCACCGTCAAGGCTGAGCACGTTGCTGACGCCATCGAGGGTTCAGGCGCAGGCTCCGTCGACAAGCGTGCGATCAACCTCGGTTCCGCTATCAAGCGCACCGGCGTTTACACCGTTTCCGTGCGTCTGCACGAAGATGTTGTAGCTAACGTTGAGCTGGACGTTGTAGCTGAGTAATTCTCTTGAGGGTTATTCGCTAGGCTTCTAGCAGCATCAGGACGCCCCGTTCCCCCTTGGTGGGGGAGCGGGGCGTCTTTGCGTGGGCCAGCGGGTGCGGTTTCACAGGGGAGTCTGGCATGCTAGAGGGTATGGCTTTACAATCAACACCTTCTTCTACCCGTACCCGCCGCCCACAGAGCACTCAGATGCTGCTTGCAGCTGCGGTGACCGAGGGCCTGGCGGTGCTGACGCTGGTGTTGGCTTTTGTGGTGAACGTGGGGTCACCCTCAACGGTTCTGGCCACCTTCTTGGGGTTTATGGCTGTTTCTGTCGTAGCGGCTACCCTGGCCTTTGTGCTGGCCCTGGTGGGGCTGCTGCGCTTTGCCCGGCACACGGCCTGGTTCATCGTGATTCTGGTGGTGTCTGTGCTGGCTAACCCGGTGCTCTGGTTCTTCCTGATTGGCTACTTCTCCTAGAAGCTCCCCGGGGTGGCCGGTGCCTGCCCGCACCCGGGAAGCGCCCACGGACGTCCGCAAAAATACCCAGCTTGCTCCCAGGCAACTCAAAACCCAGTTCAAGCCTAGTGCGGTTATATGGATATAACAGCTCGAAAGGCTACAAGAAGCGAATGTGTGTGTGCTTCGAAAACCGGGTAATGCTGAACCCGGCTTTCACTCACCGATGGCGAGACCAGTATGGGGGTCTCGCCATCGATGTTTAAGTTGTTTTCACTGCTGAGGGTCTCTTTTCACCCGTCCGGCGGATGCGCTCTAGCTCCGTTTTCTCTAGGGTAGAAGTAGGTACCCACACACGAAAGGTCGCAATGGAGCACCCCACCCAGCCTTCTCATCGACAGCCACCACAGGCTCAGTCCACGCATGCCTTGGCTCCGCAGCCTCAGCCCTTACAGGCCCAGGCGTCATCCACCCGCTCGCGTATGCTGGTGCCCGATGCTGCCCGCGGGCTCATGCTCTGGGGCATTGCGGTAGCCAACGTAGCTACAGCCTGGGTGCTCTTTGCGGGCGGCCCGGCGTCTATGACCGGGCGGGTCGTCGATGGTAATTTCTGGGACAAACTGACCATCATGTTCACCACCTCCTTTGTGCATGCCCGCGGCTTCCCCATGTTCTCGACCCTGCTGGGCTTTGGGGTGGGGCTAATCGCCGCCAGCCTCTACCGGCGCGGCTACCCCCTACCGAAGGCCCGCGGGGTCATCGCCCGCCGCTACGGCATGCTGGCGATTTTCGGTGCTGTTCACATGGTCTTTCTCTTCTGGGGCGACATCATGCTGGCCTACGGCCTGATTGGCCTGTTCATGGCCTGCCTGATTGCGGTGCGCACCAAGGTCCTGCTCTGGGTCGCTGGAACGCTCTTTGCTGTGACCAACCTGGTGGCCCTGGCCGGGGTGCTCCTGCTTCAGGCGGTGCTGGGCTCTGGCCAGCTCCAGGAGCTACTGAACGGCGGCAGTGGTGATTTGTTGCAGGTCACAAGTTACTGGTCGGTACTGCTTAACGGCCTGATTGTGCTGCTGGGCAGCCTCCTCGGTGTACCCCTGCAGGCTTTCATGCTGCTCCCTCTGATGCTGCTGGGGTTTGTGCTGGCGCGAGAGGGCGTGCTGGCTGAGCCCGCGCGTCACCGCCGGGTACTGGTCTGGCTGGCCGGGGCGGGCCTGGTGGCTTCCCTGGGCACCGGCATCCCCGCCGGGCTTGAGGCCCTGGGCGTGCTGCATACCGGCATTTTTGGCATTCTCACCATGACCCTGGGCGTGCTGGGTGGCCCGGGCTTTATTGCCCTGCTGGCGCTGGCACTTGCCGGGGTTCAGGAGCGTGTGGACGCCGGCGCCCCCGTCCCTGCCCCGCTTCGACCCCTGATCGCCCTGGGCAAGCGGTCTATGACCGGCTATGTGCTACAGTCGGTAATTTTCTTGGTTGTCTTTGGCAGCTTTGCCCTGGGGCTCTTTGCGGACGCCGGTGCCTCGGTACTCCTGCTGGTTGGCACAGGCGGGTGGCTGGTGACGGTTCTCGTAGCGGTGGCCCTTGAAGCGGCGGGCAAGCCCGGCCCGCTAGAGGCCCTGCACCGCAGGATGTCCTATGGCAAGGGTGGGCTGAACTAGCTGAGGGGTGGAGGCTTCACCCGCGCCTGGGGCGCTGTCTAGGTTTCTTGGCGTGTGTGCACGGTTCTCTCTGCACACGAGCTAAGAACCCTAGACAGACTGCCGCTCCACATTCCCAGGCTGTGCACAGGAATGATATATAGGAGCTTAAGAAGGCTCCGCCATACTAGAGGTACAAGGTTCGAAAGAGCAGCCGCCCGCAGGGTGGCCCTGGAGAATCTCAAGAAAGCAGTAGTGTGTGTTTCTTGCATGGGGCCTAGCCCCGATGTGTAAATGTGTGTGTATGGACGAGGCCGGGTCGGGGGACCCGGCCTCATCGTTTTAAACTGTGCGAGTGCGCGCCTAGAATGGGTGCTTATGCACTGGCTTATTCTGATTATTTCTGGCCTTTTCGAAGCTGTCTGGGCAACTGCCCTGGGTAAGTCCGAGGGGCTGACCCGCTTGACCCCCACCCTGGTCTTTATCGTGGGTCTGGTGCTGAGCATGGTGGGCCTGGCCTATGCCATGCGGGAGCTGCCTACTGGCACCGCTTATGCTGTGTGGGTGGGGATTGGCGCAACCGTCACCGTCCTCTACGCCATGGCGACCGGCACGGAGCCGGTTTCCCTGCTTAAGGTGCTCTTCCTGCTCATGATTGTGGCGGGTATTGTGGGGCTGAAGGTCACCTCCTAGAGAGACAGGCGCATAATAGACCCATGAAGGTTTTACTCGCTGTCGATAAGTTCAAGGGCACTCTCACCGGCGCGCAGCTCACCGAGGCGCTCGCCGCCGGGCTAGAGGAGGCTGTCGGGTGTGAGGTCATCACCTGCCCCATAGCGGACGGCGGCGACGGCACCGTAGACGCCGCCCTGGCCGCTGGCTACAGCGAGGTCACTTGCACCGTCACGGGCCCCTTTGCCGGTCAGCCGGTGACCGCCCGCTACGCCTACTCGCAGGCTGAACGCACGGCCGTCCTCGAAATTGCTGAAGCGGGCGGCATTGCCCGCCTGCGCGAAGACCAGCTGGACACCTGGCGGGCCACCTCCTTCGGTGCCGGTGAGCTGATTCTGCACGCGGTGGGCGCGGGTGCGCGGACGCTCATTATCGGCCTGGGTGGGTCGGCCAGCACCGATGGGGGAGCGGGGCTCATGCAGGCGCTCGGTGTGACACTTCAGGACGCCGCAGGGTGCGACCTTGCCCCCGGTGGCGGGGCACTGGGGCAGCTAGCTTCTGTTGATGTGACCGGGCTTGACGAGCGCCTAGCCGGGGTAGAGATCATTATGGCGAGCGACGTGACTAACCCGCTGTGTGGCCCGTCCGGCGCTGCTGCGGTCTATGGACCCCAGAAGGGGGCTACTGAGGAGCAGGTTCCCCAGCTTGACCAGAACCTGCAAAAACTAGCCGATGCGGTAGAAGAAACCCTCAATGTTTCACGTGGAACATTCGCTGATTCTCCAGGCGCCGGTGCCGCCGGTGGCCTGGGCTTTGCCTGCCTGTCGGTGCTCGGGGCCACCATGCGCCCCGGCGTGGAGGTCTGTTTCGAGCTCACCGGCTTCCACCGGGCACTTGAGCAGGCAGATATCGTCATCACTGGCGAGGGAAAGTTCGACGAACAAACCCTGCAGGGCAAGGGTCCGGCAGGTGTGGCAGCAGAAGCCTCCGCCCGCAACCTGCCGGTCATTGCCGTCTGCGGAATCAGCGAACTATCCTCCGACCAGGCCCGTGCCGCCGGGTTCACCGCCGTCTACTCGGTCGTGGGTGACACCCACGCTACCCTGGAAGAATCCCTGGCCAACCCGCGTCCTTACCTCCACGAACTAGCGGCCACCATCGCCAGCGCCCACCTGCGCTAGGAAGCTGCGTGCGTGTTCTCTACAGCCCCTGCTAGGTCTGCAAGCAAGGTGGTCTCGTTGAGAGCCCATACCACTGAGAGTGGCGAGGCAGCAGAGAGGGCTAGCCCCTTCTGCTTGTCGGTCTCAAAGACCGTCGCATTATTCTTAAGGGCAGGCAGCTGGGCAAAAAGTTCATGGGAACGCACTGCCTCTGCTTCTTCAGTAGAGTTGGCCCAGGCCCAGATGACGTCGCACTCAACCTGGTCAAGAACCTCAGAAGAGATAGTCATATAGACACCCTCGGCCTCACCCTCATGCTCGCTAATGTAGGGGGCATTGACCATGCCAAGAGAGGTGAAGAACTGGGGGCGGGAGTCCTCTGAGGTGTAGGCGCCAAAGGTGTTGGCGGCGGTATCGAAGTAGCCGGCGATGAAACTTGCACCCTTCAGAACAGGGTATTCTGCAACTGCTTCTGCGAGCTTCCCCTCAACTTCTGCGATAAGGGAAGTGGCGTCGTCCTCCCGCTGGAGCATCTTCCCTGCCATCTCAAGGCACTGCTGCCAGCTGGTCTCGTAGGCCCCTACTCCTACCGGGGCAGGAATTACAGGGGCGATACCCGAGAGCTTATCGTAGACCTCCTGGGTCATGTCGCCGTAGGGGGAGAAAATGGCGTCAGGTTCTAGGGTGGCAAGGGCTTCGTAGTTGGGGCCGTCGGTCTCGTCGTAGCGAGTGGGCTCTTCGCCGCCCAGTTCGGTGAGCTTAGCGTCGAACCAGTCGGTGGAGCGGTTGGCATTCTCACCCCAGCTCACATAGGGGGTGCCTGCTGGGACTACACCCAGGGCAAGAAGGGCATCGGGGTTTTTCCAGGGCTGAACAACAGCAATTTTTTCAGGAACAGCATCAAAGGTGGTGCTGCCAAAGGCGTGCTCAACGGTATAGCTACCCCCACTGGTTTCTGATGTTGAAGAGGACGTGCCTGAACCTGTTGAGCAGGCGGAAAGGACGCCGGTGAGCGCGGTTGCTGCGGTGAGCTTGAGGAAGGATGCGCGGGTGAGTGTCATGAGTAAAACTTTCTTGTTAGGTGTGCCTAAATCTTTGTTTAAGATACCCTAAAAATTTGTTTTGTTTGATGACACCCTGTACCCAAACTACTTCTTCTTCCAATACCCCTTGGCATAGCCGTGGCCCTTGGGCACGCCCAGCTCCCGCCGCGCCCAGATACGCAGGGGGTGAATAGACCCGGACTCACCCGCCAACCAGGTACACACCGACCCCTCCGGCAGAGGGTAAGCCATCACGGCCTCAGCCAGCGCCCCGCGCCGGGTGGAATCCACCCAGACCACCTCAAAATGCTCAGGAGCAGCAATCACCTGCTGCGAGGCCTCCCCGGGCACCTCAATAAAGGCCGCGCCCCGGGCGCTCGCGGGCAGACTCTCAATCCAGCGGGCCATACCGGGCAGGCCACTCTCGTCACCGGCCAGCAGGTAGAAGTCGTAGTCGTCGCTGATGGAATAGCCCGACTTCGCCCCCAGAAAATGCGCGCTATCGCCCACGGCAACGGTGCGGGCCCAGGTCGTCCCAGCCCCGTGTTCGTGCAGCATGATGTTAATTTCCAGGGCCCCGGTGTGCTCGTCAAAGTTTCTGACCGTGTACTTGGCGGTGGTGGTCGGCTGGCTCCAGCGCGCCTTGCCCTTCTCGAAGGTCGGCGCGGGCAGCACCTCCCCCTTCTTGCCGGTCACCAGGTAGATGTACTCACCCACCAGCCCCTGGGCCTCAACCCGCTTGCCGTCAGCAGGCTCAGCAACCACCCGCATAACGGTGGGCGTCAGCTGCCCCACCTCGGTCACCCGGTAGTGGGAGTAGCCGCCCCGGTACTTGCCCGACTTCATCGGCTGCGGGTAGGACGCCCCCGCCCCGCCCCGGCTGCCCCCGGCATCTGAGGCGCGGGTTGGGTTCTGCACAGGGGAGGTCGCGAGCGCCGACCCCTGCCCGGCGGCGAGCGCCTTTTCCAGCTTCTCCACCCGCTTGAGCAGCTGCTTCTGCCCCTTCTTGAGGTACTTCACCTCGGCCTTGAGGCCCTTGAGCTGCTCCTTGGCGTCCTTGCCCTTGCTCTTTGTGCTGCCCACCGGCGTCCTTTCTCTGGCTACGACCAGCCCCTCTTGGCACTGGCCAGCTCAATCTCTAGTACATAAGTACTCTAGCTAGAACCCATGCTACCGAGATAAAGTTAAGCCCATCACACCAATGCAGTTGTGACATCAAGGAGGCACCCATGACAGCTACCTTCACCCCAACCAGCTCCCCACTGGGAAAGGCCGCCTGCTGGCTGACCTGGGGCGGGTTCAGCCTAGCGACTTTCACGCTCATTGCCTGGTTTGCATCGTTAGGCTTTTACCAACCTGACCTGGCCCTTGTTTTTATCCTCATCCCCCTCACAGGCTTTATAGGAATTGCCCTCTACAACCTCGGGCTGATTCTTGGCCTGGTTGCTATCTACCGGGGTCAGGCCAAGACGGCACTCCACTGGGGGCTCTGGCTCCCCATCGCACTGGTTGTCCTTCTCTTGCTCATCGCCTGGGTAGGGGCTCTTCTCTTACAAGGCTCAGCCCTGCACCCCTAGGAGAATCCCATGTCAGACATCACCCAACCCCACATCGCCGGTTTTCACATCGCCAACCCCCGCAATGCTAAGTCGGCTACCGTTCTGACGGCTATCGGCGTCGTCCTCATCCTGGCCCCCGTAGCGCACCTGCTCGCTGTTCCCCTCGGCGTCCTAGGAATGCCCGTCGCCAAAGAATGGGTAGCCTACAGTTACGACCCCTTTAGCGCCAATGTCCTTCTTGCTATCGTGGCCCTAGCCCCCGGCTACTTCTGCCTCCTCGCAGCCCTACGCCGCGCCCCCTCCATACCCCGCCTTATCGCAGCAGTCACTGCCCCCACCCTGGTACTGCTCTATGCCCTCTTTGCCGTCTACTACTACCTCACCAGCATCTAGTCTCACAGCGAAGCGGTGGTCTCCGGGCGCTCGCAGGTGAGATGATAGAAGCTCATCATATTCTTCACCACCGAGGGGGCCGCCTTGTCTGAGAGCCAGTCTGAGTTCGTCCGCACACCGCCGCACGACGACACCGCCGAGCAGTCGGTACTGGGCGGTATGATGCTCTCCAAGGACGCCATCGCCGACGTCGTTGAGGTCATCGGCGGCGGCGCTGACTTCTACAAGCCCGCCCACGAGATGATCTATGAGGCCATCATCCACCTCTACGGGCACGGCGAGCCGGCGGACGCCATCACCGTAGCCGACGAGCTGACCAAGCGCGGTGAACTGAACCGCGTGGGCGGCGCAGCCTACCTGCATTCCCTGATTGCGGGCGTCCCCACCGCCGCTAACGCCGGTTTTTACGCCGAAATTGTGGCCGAGCGCGCCATGCTCCGCCGTCTGGTTGAGGCAGGCACCAAGATTGTTCAGCTGGGCTACTCCGGCGACGGCGAGGCCGAGGCCTTGGTCAACGCCGCTCAGGCCGAGATTTACGGCGTCTCTGCCAACAACACCAAGGAAGACTACGTCCCCCTCTCTGAGGCCATGAATAGCACGGTCGAAGAGATTGAGGCCAACGGCTCCCGCGACGGCGGCATCCACGGCGTGCCCACCGGCTTCATCGAGTTTGACGAGCTCACCGCCGGCCTGCAGGCTGGGCAGATGATTGTGATCGCCGCGCGTCCGGCGATGGGTAAAGCGCTTGCCCTTGACACCCCTATCCCTACCCCCACAGGCTGGACCACCATGGGCGATATCTGCGTGGGCGACACCGTTCTGGGCGCAGACGGGCACCCTACGACTGTCACGAACGCTACCGACGTGATGACCGGGCGTCCTTGCTTCAAGGTCATTTTTGATGACGGAACCGAAATCATTGCGGACGCCGAGCACCAGTGGCTCACAGAAACCCGCGCGTCCCGTCGGGCACGCTCGTCAGCTCTGGCGGGTTCAGGCGGGGGGCGTGTGCGGATGTCTGTGGGCGCGCAGGTGCGCACCACCGCTGAGATTCGTGAGACGGTTCGCTGCGCGACGGCTGACCGTCGAGCCAACCACTCTATTACCAATGCCCGCCCGCTCCAGCTGCCCGAAGCTGACCTGCTGGTTGCCCCCTACACCCTGGGAATTTGGTTAGGTGATGAATCGACTGCTCTGGCACCAGATGTTGAGAGCCTGTGCACTCTGGGCGTTCTGAATAATAAGCACATTCCTATGCAGTACCTGCGGGCCTCTGAAGCGCAGCGCCGAGCTTTGCTGGCAGGGCTGCTCGATAGCGACGGCACCGTTACAAATGCCGGGTGTATTCAGTTCACGGTTACGAACCGCCAGCTGGCGTACGATACCCAGGAGCTGGCGCTTTCTTTGGGGTACCGCACGGGTATGGCAACGAAAAAGGTCAAGGGCAGTAGCGAGGCTACGTCGACGGCCTACAAGCTGACCTTCTCTTCCTCTGATTCTGTTTTTGCTCTGTCTCGCAAGAATCAGATGCACCGTGACCGCGATGCCCGTCCGACCGCTAAGCGAAGCTCTCGCTACATTGTTGCTGTGGAGCCTGTTGATTCTGTGCCGGTGCGCTGTATTGAGGTAGATAACGAGCAGCATCTTTTCTTGGCTTCTCGCGCTTTTGTACCCACCCATAATTCTACGTTTGCCCTAGACATCGCCCGGTCTGCTGCCATTAAGCACGGTATGACCACGGTGTTCTTCTCCCTGGAAATGGGCCGCAACGAAATCGCTATGAAGATTCTGTCGGCTGAGGCTGGTATCAATCTGTCTGATTTGCGTAAGGGCAAGCTGGACGATGATCAGTGGGCCAAGATTGCTACTGCCATGGGCAAGATGGACTCCGCTCCGCTCTTTATCGACGATTCACCCAATATGACCCTGATGGAGATTCGCGCTAAGGCCCGCCGCCTGAAGCAGAAGAATAACCTCAAGCTGATTGTTCTGGACTACCTGCAGCTGATGAGCTCGGGTAAGAAGGTTGAGTCGCGCCAGCAGGAAGTCTCGGAGTTCTCGCGTGCTCTCAAGCTGATGGCTAAGGAGCTCGAAGTGCCTCTGATTGCCCTCTCACAGCTGAACCGTGGCTCTGAGCAGCGTACCGATAAGAAGCCGCAGGTATCGGACCTTCGCGAGTCGGGCTGTCTGACTGCCGATACTCGTGTGCTTCGCTCTGATACGGGAGCTGAAACAACGATGGGTGAACTTTTTGAGCAGGGCGCTCAGGACGTCCCGGTATGGTCCCTGGGGGACGACATGCGTTTCGTGGAGCGGCACCTGACCCACGTCTTTTCTACGGGCGTGAAACCTGTGTATCGTCTAACGCTAGCATCGGGTAAGACCCTGCGCGCTACCGCCAATCACCCCTTTTTTACCTACACAGGTTGGAAGGGGCTGGGTGAGCTTGCAGTGGGCGATCGGTTGGGCGTACCCCGCCATGTTAACGGGCCGTCTGCCCGGACGCACTGGAGCGACGAGCAGGTCATCGAAGCTGCTTCCACAGCGCCTGTGCTGGGGGTTCCCTCTGAGGTATTTTCCTTACCGAAAGAGCAGATTCGCCTTTTTCTGCGCTCAGTGTTCTTAGGCGTACAGACTGTAGATTCATCGGTTACGGTAAATCTGCCTCGACCGGTTGCTGAGCAGGTAAGCCTTCTGCTTCTACGTTTTGGTATTTCAACGGTCGTTGAAGATGGTTCTCTGTCTGTGACTGAGTTGGATGATTTAGTCCGGTTTAGCTTTGAGATTCAAGAAATCGAGATTCCGGACGCCGGTGTTCCGCTGGGTAGGAATGAGCAGGTCTGGGGGCAGGTAGGTGATGTTTTGAGCGAGCCTACCCGAGTAGCTGATGCTCTTACATCTGCTGGCGTACGCACGAGTGCTCCTGTGCTGACTCAAGTAGCTAGCGTCCTTGATGCCGCTGAGCTCGACATGCTTGCGGTCAATGACCTTTTCTGGGACACCGTCACTTCTATCGAGTATGAGGGGGAAGAAGAGGTTTTTGACGCCACTGTGCTAGGGAACCACAACTTCATCGCCAACGGCATCACCGTTCATAACTCTATTGAACAGGATGCTGACATGGTCATTCTCTTGCACCGTGAGGACTACTACGAGAAGGAATCAACCCGCGCAGGCGAGGCGGACGTCATCGTCGCTAAGCACCGTAACGGCCCCACCAAGACTATCGCGGTCGCCTTCCAGGGTCACTACTCGCGCTTTGCCAACATGGTGCACGACTCTTACACCGGCACCGAAACCTTCTAGCCCCAGCCTAAAAGTAACCCCCGGGAGTCGGCCCTCTCGTTAGAAGAGGCCGTCAAACAGCGACAGCTGCTCCTGGGGGCTCTTCTTTTTCGGCGCGGGCCGGGTCTTACGGGAGCGAGAATTCCCCTCAAGATAGCTCTGGACTGCCGGTGCGGCGCGTTCAGCCAGTTCATCGGTGCTGAGCGCGACAAGGTGGGGGAGCTGTAGAAGGTAGCGCCCCACGGCTAGCCCCAGAAGTTGGGTACCTAAGAGTTCTGCGGACGCCTCATCCAGGGTGGGTAGCAAAGGGCTAGCTGCGCTGTGCGTAAGGTGTCGTGCTAGAGCATCCTTGATGGTTGGGGTGGCATCAGTTGAGGCCAGCGCTGAACGCACGAGCGCTCTCAGAAGTGGGCCAGTCTCATCTGACTCCCACATCTGCAGGTAGGCAGTTACAAGGGTTACCCCCTGACTGTCGGCACCCGATGCAGGCAGGGCTGGAGCCTTCTCAGCGTGGTCCGCCATCTCATCGAGCAGA
This sequence comes from Rothia sp. 11254D007BW, assembly GCF_053548195.1. Classification (NCBI taxonomy): domain Bacteria; kingdom Bacillati; phylum Actinomycetota; class Actinomycetes; order Micrococcales; family Micrococcaceae; genus Rothia; species Rothia sp. 11254D007BW. The sequence continues at coordinate 1,794,218 of NZ_JBPWPK010000001.1, read as the reverse complement.
GCTAGAAAAAGTGCTTCTTTCGATCCAAAAAAATGTCGAACCAGGGCTGGGTCTACCTTGGCCTGGGAGGCGATAGCTCGAACGGATGCTCCCTCAAAGCCACGTTCAGCAAAAAGCGTTCTCGCGGCGTTGAGGATGTCCTCGCGCGAGCGGGTGCCGCCGCTGCGTCGTCCGCGGGGTGAACTGGAAGGTGTAGAGTTCTGGGCTGCCATGTGCTCAGTCTACCCAAAAATTCCTCATTCGTAGATGAAATTCATCAGATGTAGAATAATATCCTCACCTGTTGAATTATCTAAGATGTTTCAACAGAAGCACCAACCTGCTCCAAGCACTCCGACCGTCACCACCTGAAAGACCCCCCCCATGAATTTCTCTGCCCTGCATGAGACCCTTACATCGGCGTCCAATCCCGTCAATGCTGCCCCTATGGCCGCCTACATGCGCAATCAATTCCCCTTCCTAGGAATTAAAACCCCGCAGCGCCGGGAACTCATCAAACCCCTCCTAGCAGAGGCCCGCACCGAAGCCAAGACCGCAGGAATCGACCGCACCTTCGTCGAGGCCTGCTGGCAGGCCCCGGAACGCGAGTTCCAGTACGCCGCCCTCGACTACCTGCATGCCCTGCGCCGCTACCTTGAACCCGAGGACATCGACTGGCTACGCGAGCTCATCGAAGAGAAAAGCTGGTGGGACACCGTTGACCGCCTCGACACCATGGTCGGCGAGATCCTCTGGCGCAACCCCAACGATGCCCTTATTCTCGACTGGGCGCAGGACACCAACCTGTGGGTGCGCCGCGTAGCTATCGACCACCAGCGCCCCCGTAAGGCCGAAACAAACACCGCCCTGCTCGAAGAAATCATCACCCTCAACTTTGGTTCTAAGGAGTTCTTCATCAATAAGGCCATTGGCTGGTCCCTGCGCGAGTACTCCAAGACCGACCCCGCCTGGGTTGCAGACTTCATCGCCCGCCACGGCACCCGCATGGTCCCTTTGAGCGTGCGTGAAGGTTCTAAGCGTTTGGGATAGTTCTACCGCGTGTTCCACCCCGGCGGTACCCTGGTGTTATGACTTCCTCACCTTCTTCACACCGCGCGTCCGCCGCTCCCGATGCCGGCCTGCTGGTCGGTAAGACCATTGCCGTGACGGCCTCCCGTCGTATTCAGGAGCAGGTTGCTGCTTTCGAGCGGCAGGGTGCGCGTGTGCTGGTGGCCCCCGCCGTCCGTATTGTGCCGGTAGCAGACGACACCGAGTTGCACGCGGCCACCGACCACATTATTGCCCACCACCCTGACGTCCTGCTGGTCACTACCGGTTACGGCCTGAACGGCTGGTTTGATTCTGCCCGCGAGCGCGGTCTTGAGGAGCAGCTGCGGCAGGCTCTTGCGGGGGCTACGATTTTGGTGCGTGGCGCTAAGGGCCGGGGTGCGGTGCGTGGTTTGGGGTTTGAGGACGCTGGTATGGCGGCGCAGGAGCGTACGTCGGCTTTGGTGGATTTGGCGCTGGAGCGCGGTGTTGCGGGTAAGCATGTGGTGGTGCAGCAGCACGGGTCGCCGGATGCGGCGCAGGAGGAACGCCTGGTGGCTGCGGGGGCGCGGGTGACGGCTGTGGTGCCGCACCGGTGGGAGGCTCCTGAGTGTCCTGAGCTGGTGGATGAGCTGATTGATGCCCTGGTGAAATCTGAGCTGGATGCGGTGACGTTTACTGCTGCTCCTGCGGTGACTGCCCTGTTTGAGGCGGCGTCTGCTCGGGGTGTGTTGCCGCAGGTGGTTGAGGCTTTTAAAACGGGAACTATTGCTGCTGCTGTGGGGCCGGTGACGGCTGAGCCTCTTGAAGAGGTAGGTATTGTGCCTGTGGCTCCTGAGCGTTTCCGTCTGGGGGCGCTGGTAAAGGAGCTGACCGCGGCCCTTGCCGCCAGCAGGTAGACGACGAGAGGGGACTAGTGACTGTGTTTGAGCCGCCGCAGGGGTGGGGCCCTGCTCTGATTGAGTATCTGGGTATTGAGCCCTGGCGTATTCCGATTGTGATGCTCTCTGCCCTGGGTATTTACCTGACCTTTTTGGTGCTGGTGCGTATCTTCGGTGTGCGGGTGCTGAGCGGCTGGAACGGTTTTGATGCGGTCATCATCATTATGTTTGGCGCGGTGGCCGGCCGTGTGATTATTGGGCACCCACCGACGCTGGCGTCGGGCATGGTGGGTCTGGGCACGCTCATGCTGCTGGAGAGTATCTTTGGTGCGGTGCAGTCGGTCACCGGTATTCGGCATATCAACCATAAGCCCCGGGTGATTATGGCCCACGGCAAGTTTGTGGTGCGCCATTTGAAGCGCTCGCATCTGGCCCCGGCGGAGGTGTATGCGGCTCTGCGTAAGGCGGGTATTTCGCAGCTGAGTCAGGTGCAGTGCGTGGTGCTGGAGGCTACCGGCCAGCTGTCGATTGTGCGCGAGGGCGTGCAGATTGACCCGCAGTTGCTGCGCGGAGTGGTGGGTGCCGATAAGGTGTTGAAGAAGCGGTGAGGACGCCCGGGGTAGAGCTAGCTCTACCTGGCAGGTGGGGTGCAGGTGAGGTAAGAGTAGAGACCGCCCCACTGTGCTCGGGGGTTTGGCGCGAAAGAATAGAAGCATGACAAGCACCGATTACACCCTGCACGACGCCGCACCTGCCGCACCTGCGGCAGGGAGCCAAGCACCGGCGTCCTTTGACATTGACTCTGCCAAGCAGCCCAAACCCGTCAAGAGCCTGTGGCGCCGTATGGCCAACCCCTTCTATATCTTTACTGCCGGCCCCTGGATTGCCTTTGCTGTGCTGGTGGCTCAGGGCATTGTTGCCTCCCTGGTATCCGGCCTGGCTGCCTCGCTGATTGGGCTCCTGGTTCTGCCCTTCGTTGCGATCGGCTTCGGCGCGTATGAGCGCTGGCGCCTGGCCAAGACCGGCCACGGTGTCGTCGCCAACGGCCACGTGGACTACCCCAAGGCTGGTTTCTTTGAGGGTGCCCTTTTCCGCCTCAAAGAGATTGCCACCTGGCGCGAGGTCGGCTCCCTGGCCCTGACCACTGTCTGGGGCTGGCTCGCCGGTGTCGTCCTTTTCCTTCAGATCATGATGATCGGTGCCGCGGTTGCTGTTGCCTCCTACCTATATGCGGGCAGTAGGCTCTACCTCGACTGGCAGTACCTTTCCCTCTACTCCCAGGGGGAAATGAACTACTACATCGACCAGGGTCTTCTTCCTGCAAGCGGCCAAATCTTTGAAGTTACACCCCAGTACTGGTGGGTTTTCCTGGCAGCTATCCCCGTCCTGCTCATCATCTTTGCCTACGTCAACGGCCTGCTGGCCGCCACCGGCGCTAGCCTCTCCAAGCTCATTCTTTCTCCTCGTCCCGAGGAGCAGGAGCGTCAGCTGGCTCGTCTGACCGCTTCTCGGGCCACCATCGTTGACGCCTTCGAGGGTGAGCGCCGCCGTATCGAGCGCAACCTGCACGACGGCGTCCAGCAGGAACTGGTCAACCTCAACCTGCGCCTTGGCCTGGCCGAGATGGAAGCCAAGAACCTGGTTACTGATACCCAGGACGCCCGCGCCGCCGCCCTGCTCAACCACGTCACCGAGGCCCGCACCCAGCTCTCCCACGCCCAGCAGACCCTGCGCGACACCGTCCGCGGTATCTACCCTGCGGTGCTGGAAGACCACGGCCTCAAGGCTGCCCTAGAAGAGCTGGTACGCCATAGCGTCCTGCCGGTTCACCTGACCTACGACGCTCCTGCCCGCCTGCCCCGCGACCTTGAACGCACCGCCTACTACACCGTCAATGAGGCTCTGACTAATACCCTCAAGCACGCTCAGGCCCAGTTTGTCTCACTCTCTGCCTTCGTGGCGGGGGAGTCTTTGGTGGTTACGGTAGAAGACAACGGTATCGGCGGCGCTGACCCTGCCCGCGGTACCGGACTTGCCGGCCTGGTAGAGCGCGCTGCTGCCCTGGGTGGCACGGTGCAGGTAGATTCCCCTGCCGGTGGGCCCACCCGCCTGACCCTGGCCCTGCCCCTACCCAAGGGCTCAACAACCCTGTAGCGTTTCACGTGAAACGTTGTCACGAAAGGTGCCCCATGCGCATTATCCTCGCCGAAGATTCCGCCCTGCTCCGCCAGGGGCTGACGATGGTGCTAGGAGCGCTGGGGCACTCCGTGCTTGCAGAGGTTGAGGACGCCCCCTCCCTGCTCACCGCCGTTGAGGCAGCAATGGCGGGGGAGGGCGTCGACGCCGTCATCACCGATGTGCGTATGCCTCCCACCCACACCTCCGACGGCCTCAAAGCCGCCCTACAGCTGCGCGAGACCTACCCCGGCCTGCCCATCGTGGTGCTCTCCCAGTACATCACCACCGCCTACGCCCGCGAACTTTTCGCTCGCTCTGCGGCGGGGCTGGGCTACCTGCTCAAAGACAGGGTGGGAGACGTCGAAGAATTCGCCCGCGCCCTCGACACCGTGGTGGCAGGCGGCACCGTCATTGACCCGGACGTCGTCCAGCACCTGCTCGGCGGCACATCCTCTAGCGGGCAGACCGCCGGGCAGGTACGCGGGGCACTGCCGGGCACCGCTGCCGATACTTCCGGTGCGGACGCCCCCGCCCCTTCTTCCTCCCCCGGGGCAGGGGCCGCCGGGGGAGCGTCCGCCCCTTACACCGCCCATGCGGCAGCCCACCCCACCGAGGGTAAGCTGGCCAGGCTCTCCCCGCGCGAACTAGAAATCCTGCGGCTCATGGCGCAGGGGCGATCCAACGCAGAAATCGAAGCTGAACTCTTTATATCCCCGGCCACCGTCGCTAAGCACGTGGGCAATATCTTCGACAAGCTGGATCTGCCCGCCGATACCGGCAACCGCCGCGTCCGCGCGGTCTTGGCTTTTCTAGAGGGATAACTATTTATAAAAGGTGGAACAGGCTCACAGCGAGTGCGAGCCTGCTACACCTTCCTTTGTCCTATTTCTGAATCATGGCCTGCGCCAGCACCTCAAGGCCGCGGTGGGCCTGTTCCGTGCTGGGGGAGAGGTTAGAGATCATCAGCTCGTCGGCCTGCACTGAATGAGCGAAGCGGGTGAGGTAGTCACCTACCTGCTCCGAGGTGCCTATCGCGGTGTAGCGCAGCATATCCAGGATCTGCTGGCCCTGGGGTGAAGCGACCAGCATATCCATCTCATCGTCGGTCATATCGCGGTCATCTAAGCGCATCATGGACTTCACCCGCTGCCGGTGCGCAACCACCTGCTGGGCGCGGGCGTCCTCTTCCGTGTCGGCGGCAATCACATTCGCAGCGGCAATTACGTAGGGCTGCTCAAGCTGCTCTGAGGGGGTGAAGCGCTCGCGGTAGACCTTGATGGCCTGCTCCAGGTGGGTGGGAGCGAAGTGGGAGGCGAAGGCGTAGGGCAGGCCCAGGGCGCCAGCGAGGGAAGCGCCGAAGAGGGAGGAGCCCAGAATATAGAGGGGCACATTGGTGCCTGCGCCGGGGGTGGCGTGCACGCCGGGTACACGGGTATCCCCGCTCAGGTAGCCTGCGAGCTCTTGGACGTCCTGGGGGAAGTTCTCTGCGTCCTGCGGGTCGCGGCGCAGGGCAGCGAGGGTGCGCATATCGGTGCCGGGTGCCCGGCCCAGGCCCAGGTCGATGCGGCCTGGGTACATCTCAGCCAGGGTGCCGAACTGCTCTGCCACAGTAAGAGGGGAGTGGTTGGGTAGCATGACGCCTCCGGCTCCCAGGCGAATAGTTGAGGTCTGGGCACCTACGTGTGCGATCAGCACCGCAGGGGCTGCTGAGGCGATGCGCTGCATGTTGTGGTGCTCTGCGTACCAGATACGTTCATAGCCCAGTTTCTCTGCATGCTGGGCTAGGGCAACGGAGCGCTTGAAACTGTCTGCGGGGCGCTCACCGGGAAAAATCAGGGCAAAGTCGAGCAGGGATAGGGCTGGCATACTGAAACTTCTTTCCGTATATAGGGGTTGTGTATGCCTGGCATAACGGTCAGGAGGGGTGCGATATTCCTTGATAGGGGGTGAAAATGGGCCTTACGGTGGCCTGAGGAAGATTTTTGAGGGATTTTTTGGTGTAGTAGGTCATAGATTTAAGCCATAGACCTGCCTCACTGAATTCTTCTGACTAGGGAAAACATTCTTGATGGGTGTGGTTTTTGGGGTCAAAAAGGGGTGCAAGGACGCCTGTGGCTGGTTTTTGGGGTCATTTTCGACTTGCGAAGTGTTTTGAACCTGCGTAGAGTATTACGAGTCGCCACGGCACAGGGGAAACCCGCCAAGCGACAAAACACCTAGTCACATAGCGAATTCAGGCCCCGGCCGGAACCGAAAAACCTCACCTCAAACGAGTGAGATTTTGAAGTAACAATCCAGCCACAAGCCACTGTGAGGCACAACACGGAGCACCGGGTTGACACACAGAAAAGAAACGCGATAGACTAGACGAGTTGCCCAAGCGGGTAACACAAAAACTGAGAATGACCGATACGAAACACCGGCCAGCATCTGGCTAGGGTTGAGAATGCGGTTTGTTGCTTGAAAACTCAATAGCGTACCAATGTTATAAATAACATTCTTATCGTCCACACTACACACTAGTGTTCACACATGAACACCAGGTAGTGCGGAAATTGAACTGATACCAAATATTTATATAACAAGGTAAGAAACTCTTGGTTTCTTATCTGAATTTGATAATCAATTGGTTTCAGATTCGTCAGCTCGAACCACACCACCCCGTGGTGAATGGTTCGCTAACAATCAGAGACCAGGATCATCAACTACTTCATTTTTCTAACGGAGAGTTTGATTCTGGCTCAGGACGAACGCTGGCGGCGTGCTTAACACATGCAAGTCGAACGATGAAGCCCAGCTTGCTGGGTGGATTAGTGGCGAACGGGTGAGTAATACGTGAGTAACCTGCCTTTAACTCTGGGATAAGCCTTGGAAACGAGGTCTAATACCGGATACGACCAGTTCCCGCATGGGATGCTGGTGGAAAGGGATATGTACTGGTTTTAGATGGGCTCACGGCCTATCAGCTTGTTGGTGAGGTAACGGCTCACCAAGGCGACGACGGGTAGCCGGCCTGAGAGGGTGACCGGCCACACTGGGACTGAGACACGGCCCAGACTCCTACGGGAGGCAGCAGTGGGGAATATTGCACAATGGGCGCAAGCCTGATGCAGCGACGCCGCGTGAGGGATGACGGCCTTCGGGTTGTAAACCTCTTTCAGCAGGGAAGAAGCGAAAGTGACGGTACCTGCAGAAGAAGCGCCGGCTAACTACGTGCCAGCAGCCGCGGTAATACGTAGGGCGCGAGCGTTGTCCGGAATTATTGGGCGTAAAGAGCTTGTAGGCGGTTTGTCGCGTCTGCTGTGAAAGCCCGGGGCTTAACCCCGGGTTTGCAGTGGGTACGGGCTAACTAGAGTGCAGTAGGGGAGACTGGAATTCCTGGTGTAGCGGTGAAATGCGCAGATATCAGGAGGAACACCAATGGCGAAGGCAGGTCTCTGGGCTGTAACTGACGCTGAGAAGCGAAAGCATGGGGAGCAAACAGGATTAGATACCCTGGTAGTCCATGCCGTAAACGTTGGGCACTAGGTGTGGGGGACATTCCACGTTTTCCGCGCCGTAGCTAACGCATTAAGTGCCCCGCCTGGGGAGTACGGCCGCAAGGCTAAAACTCAAAGAAATTGACGGGGGCCCGCACAAGCGGCGGAGCATGCGGATTAATTCGATGCAACGCGAAGAACCTTACCAAGGCTTGACATATACCGGACCGCTCTAGAGATAGAGTTTCCCTTCGGGGCTGGTATACAGGTGGTGCATGGTTGTCGTCAGCTCGTGTCGTGAGATGTTGGGTTAAGTCCCGCAACGAGCGCAACCCTCGTTCTATGTTGCCAGCACGTAATGGTGGGGACTCATAGGAGACTGCCGGGGTCAACTCGGAGGAAGGTGGGGATGACGTCAAATCATCATGCCCCTTATGTCTTGGGCTTCACGCATGCTACAATGGCCGGTACAAAGGGTTGCGATACTGTGAGGTTGAGCTAATCCCAAAAAGCCGGTCTCAGTTCGGATTGGGGTCTGCAACTCGACCCCATGAAGTCGGAGTCGCTAGTAATCGCAGATCAGCAACGCTGCGGTGAATACGTTCCCGGGCCTTGTACACACCGCCCGTCAAGTCACGAAAGTTGGTAACACCCGAAGCCGATGGCCTAACCCCTTGTGGGAGGGAGTCGTCGAAGGTGGGATTGGCGATTGGGACTAAGTCGTAACAAGGTAGCCGTACCGGAAGGTGCGGCTGGATCACCTCCTTTCTAAGGAGCTTCAACATATTGGTTGAGCCACGCCGGACGCGAGTGTCGTTTGGGTGGTTTGCTCATGGGTGGAATGTTAGTTCAGGTGCCTTTGTGGTGCTGATGAGAATGTGTGTAATGCTGGTGCGCTTTTGGGTTTTGAGGTAACAAGCCATGATGGTTTGTTGCTCTCAGGTTCCCGGCATGAGAGTAGTGGTCAGGCGGTTTTGTCTGGTTGCCTCAAGTGGTATCGGGTTGTTGTTTGAGAACTGTATAGTGGACGCGAGCATCTTCGAATTTATTTGAAGAAATCTCAATTCAATTTTTGGATTGTGTTCTTTTGATACTTTTGATTTTGTACTTAGTTAGTCAAGGTTAATATCTTTGATTTTATCTGTGTGTAAGTTATTAAGGGCACACGGTGGATGCCTTGGCACTAGAAGCCGATGAAGGACGTGTGAATCTGCGAAAAGCCTGGGGAAGCCGATAACAGGGCGTTGATCCCAGGATGTCCGAATGGGGAAACCCAGCAAGCCATCATGGTTTGTTACCACCAGCTGAATGTATAGGCTGGTTGGAGGGAACGAGGGGAAGTGAAACATCTCAGTACCCTCAGGAAGAGAAAATAACTAATGATTCTGTGAGTAGTGGCGAGCGAAAGCGGAAGAGACTAAACCTGTGGTGTGTGATACCGGTTGAGGGTTGCATCATGGGGGTTGTGGGAGTACGCATAACAGTTTCAACCAGCTGTTGACGTGATGTTCTAGCATGTAGGTGAACGCCTTGGGATGGGCGACCGGAGAGGGTGAGAGTCCTGTAATCGTAATGTGTTAGACCGCGTGTGTGCCACCCGAGTAGCACGGGGCTCGTGGAATCTCGTGTGAATCTGCCAGGACCACCTGGTAAGTCTAAATACTTTCTAGTGACCGATAGTGAATCAGTACCGTGAGGGAATGGTGAAAAGTACCCCGGGAGGGGAGTGAAATAGTACCTGAAACCGTGTGCTTACAAGCCGTTGGAGCCTTTTGGGGTGACAGCGTGCCTTTTGAAGAATGAGCCTGCGAGTTAGTGTTCTGTCGCGAGGTTAACCCGTGTGGGGAAGCCGTAGCGAAAGCGAGTCTGAATAGGGCGAGTCAGTGGCAGGATCTAGACCCGAAGCGGAGTGATCTATCCATGGCCAGGTTGAAGCGACGGTAAGACGTCGTGGAGGACCGAACCCACTTCAGTTGAAAATGGAGGGGATGAGCTGTGGATAGGGGTGAAAGGCCAATCAAACTCTGTGATAGCTGGTTCTCCCCGAAATGCATTTAGGTGCAGCGTTACGTGTTTCTTGCCGGAGGTAGAGCTACTGGATGGCCGATGGGCCCCACAGGGTTACTGACGTCAGCTAAACTCCGAATGCCGGTAAGTGAGAGCGTAGCAGTGAGACAGTGGGGGATAAGCTTCATTGTCGAGAGGGAAACAGCCCAGACCATCAACTAAGGTCCCTAAGCGTGTACTAAGTGGGAAAGGATGTGGAGTTGCTTAGACAACCAGGAGGTTGGCTTAGAAGCAGCCACCCTTGAAAGAGTGCGTAATAGCTCACTGGTCAAGTGATTCTGCGCCGATAATGTAGCGGGGCTCAAGTACACCACCGAAGTTATGGCAATCTAGTTTTCTAGGTTGGGTAGGGGAGCGTCGTGTATCCAGTGAAGCTGCGGTGTAAACCAGTGGTGGAGGGTACGCGAGTGAGAATGCAGGCATGAGTAGCGAATCACGGGTGAGAAACCCGTGCGCCGGATGATCAAGGGTTCCAGGGTCAAGCTAATCTGCCCTGGGTTAGTCGGGGCCTAAGGCGAGGCCGACAGGCGTAGTCGATGGATAACGGGTTGATATTCCCGTACCGGCGAAAAACCGCCCATACTGATATTTTGATGCTAACTGTGAGAAGCCGTTTGTAACCTGCACCTTCGGGTGTGGGAGCTTGTGGTGGACTGCAGGACCCGATTTTTGGAGGTAAACGTATTAACAGGTGTGACGCAGGAAGGTAGCCAAGCCACGCGATGGTTGTCGTGGTCTAAGCGTGTAGGGTATCCGGTTGTTAAATGCGCCGGTGTTGGCCTGAGACGTGATGGGACCCCGTTTTTGGGGGATTTGGTGATCCTATGCTGCCGAGAAAAGCATCGACGTGAGGTTTTAGCCGCCCGTACCCGAAACCGACACAGGTGATCAGGTAGAGAATACTAAGGCGATCGAGAGAATCATGGTTAAGGAACTCGGCAAAATGTCCCCGTAACTTCGGGAGAAGGGGAGCCTTGAGCGTGACCCACCTACGCGGTGGTGAGCGTGTATGGGTCGCAGAGAATTGGGGGAAGCGACTGTTTATCAAAAACACAGGTCCGTGCGAAGTCGTAAGACGATGTATACGGACTGACTCCTGCCCGGTGCTGGAAGGTTAAGAGGATTGGTTAGCCCCTTGTGGGCGAAGCTGAGAATTTAAGCCCCAGTAAACGGCGGTGGTAACTATAACCATCCTAAGGTAGCGAAATTCCTTGTCGGGTAAGTTCCGACCTGCACGAATGGAGTAACGACTTCCCTACTGTCTCAACCATGAACTCGGCGAAATTGCAGTACGAGTAAAGATGCTCGTTTCGCGCAGCAGGACGGAAAGACCCCGTGACCTTTACTATAGTTTGGTATTGGTGTTCGGTGCGGCTTGTGTAGGATAGGTGGGAGACTGTGAAGCATGGACGCTAGTTCGTGTGGAGTCGTTGTTGAAATACCACTCTGGTCGCTCTGGATGTCTAACTTCGGCCCGTGATCCGGGTCAGGGACAGTGCCTGATGGGTAGTTTAACTGGGGCGGTTGCCTCCCAAAAAGTAACGGAGGCGCCCAAAGGTTCCCTCAGCCTGGTTGGCAATCAGGTGTTGAGTGTAAGTGCACAAGGGAGCTTGACTGTGAGACTGGCAGGTCGAGCAGGGACGAAAGTCGGGACTAGTGATCCGGCGGTACGTTGTGGAACGGCCGTCGCTCAACGGATAAAAGGTACCTCGGGGATAACAGGCTGATCTTGCCCAAGAGTCCATATCGACGGCATGGTTTGGCACCTCGATGTCGGCTCGTCGCATCCTGGGGCTGGAGTTGGTCCCAAGGGTTGGGCTGTTCGCCCATTAAAGCGGTACGCGAGCTGGGTTCAGAACGTCGTGAGACAGTTCGGTCCCTATCCGCTGCGCGCGTTGGAAATTTGAGAAAGGCTGTCCTTAGTACGAGAGGACCGGGACGGACGAACCTCTGGTATGTCAGTTGTACCGCCAGGTGCATGGCTGATTGGCTACGTTCGGGAGGGATAACCGCTGAAAGCATCTAAGCGGGAAGCCTGTTTCGAGATGAGATTTCCTGGTGGTTTTGTGCCATGTGAGGATCCCTATAGATGATGGGGTTGATAGGCCAGGTATGGACGCGGGGAATGCCCGTGGAGTTGACTGGTACTAATAGTCCGAAGGCTTACACTTTTCTGAGTATGTTTGTTTGTTTGCGTCCACTGTATGGTTTTGAGATAACAACCCAAGGGTTGAATCAGCGAGGGGTTCTAGAGCTAACGCTCTAGAACCCCTCGCTTTTTTGTACCCAAAAACTGCTTTTTATAAAAATAGAACAAATATTTTATATATTGTGCGGTTAAAAATACCCCTCAGCTCAGCCCGTAGAATCAGAGTATGACACTCACCGAGCAAGAAGCACACACCTGGTTCAGAGCCGCCGGGGCTCCGCTAGTTATCCCTGCGCGAGAGCGTGCGCGATGGACTCTCGCCCGTTCCGCCCCGCTTTCTGCCTGGCTTATAGTTTCCTCCTTCACCTATCTTGCTCTGCTGTGGGGCCTAGCCCAGCTTGATGTTGAGGCGCAGGACGGAGGTGTGCCGGTAGACGTGCCAGACAGCGTCCTGACGCCCATCTTCATTGCCCTAGCCCTCGTGCCGCCCCTTCTGCTTCTGGTTGTACCCTGGGCGGTATCGCGTGTACTAGCGCCCCTGCCCTTCTGGCGCCAAACCTTGATTGGTGCGTTGCTTCTGCCTCTAGCGGCTTTCTCCATGCTGCCGCAGACTGCCCGCTGGATAGGGCTGGCAGATATTGCTGATGCCTTTGCTGCCGGTGACGTGCTCTGGATCTTGGGAGCTACGCTCCTTGCTGTTTACCTGGGCCTGGATTCCCTGTGCTATTGGGCGCTTCGGCAGGTTGTGAAGGAGTTGGCTGCTCTTTCAAGCATGGTGGTCAAGGTGCTGCCGGTGCTCATGATTGCTGTGCTCTTCTTTTTTGTGAACGGCGATATCTGGCGTGTGGCTGCGGCTTTGAGTATGCAGCGTACTCTGCAGGTGGTGGCTATCCTGACGGTGCTGAGCTTTCTGGTTGTTTCGTCGACAGTAACCGAGAAGACCCGCCGACTGCTGGGTGCCCGTAAAGGGGATAAGGTGGAGGAGTTTACGGACGCCGAGTACGCGGGTGCTGCTCTTCAGGCTGGGGATAAGTGGCGTCATGAGCTTGAAAATTTGCCCGCTGCGGGCTTGGGGCGCCCGGCTGATTTTAGGTGGGGTGAGTGGAATAACCTGGTGCTTCTTCCGATTGTGGTGCAGATGATTCAGGCTGTACTTTTTGCCGGGGTTGTTTTTCTGTTTTTTGTTTGGTTTGGCACGATCGCTATCCCTGATGCCACCATTACGAGCTGGCTGGGTTTTGAGGCCTCTAAGGTGACCCTGTTGGGTGTGCAGTTCCCGTTTACGGACGTTCTAGTGAAGGTGTCGATGGTGTTGGGGGCTTTTGCTGCCCTTAACTTTGCTGCGCAGACTAGCACGGATTCCCGGTATGCGGAGGAGTTCTTGGAGCCTGCCATCGGCCAGGTGCGGCGCACGGTGATGGTGCGAAATATCTACCGGGCTCGCACGAAGTAGAAGTGCCGCAGTGAGACAAGCGAACACAGCTCTATATTCAGAACAATTCTTCTGTTTTTTGCTAAATCAGCTTAGAATGAAGGCAAGAAAGTACATTTCAGAATAATTCTTCCGAAAGGTGAAGTGGTGGAGACGGCAGTAGTTGTAGGTGCAGCTATTCGAGATGCCCGTAGACACTTTCGTCTTACTCAGCTTGAGTTGGCCGAACTGGTTGGGGTCAGTGACCGCACGGTTCGGGATATTGAGAAAGGGCGCTCGGGGCCCTCGTTCTCGACGGTACTTGCGGTTGCGGCTGCCGTTGGGGTTCATCTTGAGGTTGCTAGGTCCGTATGATTCCTGAAGATTATAAAGGTGTGAGGGCTGCGGACGTATACGTGGCAGGTACTCTTGCCGCACACCTCACGAAAGACCAACAAGGGACAGTAACTTTTTCTTACAAACCCGGTTATCGAGGGCGTCCGGTAGCAACTACTCTTCCACTAGATGCGCCCCCGTTGGTTTCGCCTGCGGGTGCCCTCCCCGCTTTTTTTGCCGGACTTCTTCCAGAAGGATATCGTCTTACCCTACTGAGAGCAGCTACTAAAACCAGTCTGGACGATGAGTTTACGCTTCTTCTAGCTGTTGGGCAAGACACCCCGGGTAATATCCAGGTTGTCCCCGCAGGTCAGCTGCCATCTGAAACTCCAGCTCTGCTTGTTGGTAATCCTGAAACCCTTGATTTCTCTCAACTCTTTGTTGCAGTTGATTCTCATGCCTTGCCCGGAGTTCAGGCTAAGGCTAGCGCTCAAATGATGACAGCGACGGCTACTGGGGGCGATGGCACCAGTGCCCTGGTGAAAGTAAATCCTGGTAGCTACCCCCAACTCGTTCAGAATGAATACGCCCATCTGCGAGCAGCTCAAGTATTGAAGCTGCCTGTTGCATCGGCTCAGTTGGTCTGTGATTCTTTGGGTGTGGAGGGCCTTTGGATATCTCGTTTTGATCGTGGTGAAGGGGGCGCGCGCTATGCTTTTGAGGACTCTACTCAGGTTCTAGGCGTGCACCCGGCGCAAAAGTACTCTCTTGAGACAGAGCGCGTTATATCGGCTTTAGCTGACCTTGCTGTGTCACCACTTATTGCGAGGCGGAATCTCTACCTGCAGTTTGTTTATGCGTGGCTAACGGGTAACGGTGACCTTCACGGTAAAAATATTGGCGTGCTTGAGACTGCTCGCGGCGGTTGGGAGGTGGCCCCAATCTATGACGTGCCGTGCACCCTGGTTTATGGTGATAACTCTTTGGCTTTACCTGTAGCAGGGCAGACGCGCAACCTACGTCGCCGACATTGGTTGGAGTTAGCTGACTCCATTGGTCTGCCCCTAAAAGCTGCGGTGTCTGCTCATCGTCTTGCCCTCACGGCTGCTGTTTCTGTGGATTGGGGTGCGATTGGGTTAGAGGGCTCGTCCGTGCGGGGTGCCCAGCGCGAGTTGCGTTTTCGGCGTTACGAGCTGGAGCAAGACGCGTAGAGATAAAAACTTCAGATACCTACCTACAGGTCGGGCAGGTGCCTTAGTGTCCGAACATGACCTTGTAGGCCAGGAAGAACATGAGGGCGGCGATGCCGGCGTCCAGCACGCGCCAGGCACGGGGGTTGGCAAAAACAGGACGCAGGAAGCGGCTACACGAGGCCAGGAGGGTAAACCAGATAGCGCTACCGGTGACCGTGCCCGCGTAGAAAAGCCAGCGGTAGTCGCCCTGCTGCGCCGCAATGCCACCAATGAGAACAAAGGTATCGAGGTAGGTATGGGGGTTGAGGTAGGTCATGGCAGCAGCAATGAGCAGGGCCTTGCCCAGGGTTTGCGGCCCGGAGTCTTCGCTGGTGACCGTCATGGCGGACGGCCGCAGGGCACGTTTCGCGGCCATGGCACCGTAGATGACGAGGAAGGCTCCGCCACCCCAGCGCAGAATCTCTAGTACCCAGGCGGCTGAGTCCACCAGGGACCCGATCCCCAGCACTCCCAAGCCGATGAGCAGGGCATCAGAAAGAATGCAGAAGATGGCAATGGGCCAGATGAACTTGCCGATGATGCCCTGCTTGAGCACGTAGGCGTTCTGGGCACCGATAGCCACAATGAGTGAGAGCGAGGTGCCGATGCCAAAGAGGACGTGGGGGAGGATTTCTGCGATAGTCACGAGAATCTATCGTAGGTGACCAGCATTCATAAAGCTATCTAATGAAACTTCAATAGCATAAGATGTTCTTATGATGCGCTTTACGACCGACCAGCTCCAAACCTTCGTCACCGTCATTGAATACGGCACCTTCGACGCAGCCGCCGATATTTTGGGCGTCAGCGCCTCTGCCATCTCACAACGCGTCAAGGCAATGGAACAGCTGGCCGGGCGGGTGCTCCTTAAACGCACTAACCCGGTGGCTCCCACCGAGTCGGGGCAAAGCGTCCTGCGTATTGCTCGGCAAAGCGAATTCCTGCACGCAGAAATGGAGCGTGAGCTCGGCGGTAGCGAAGAGGGGCAGAGCGTAGCTGTGGCCGTCAACGCTGACTCCCTGGCCACATGGTTTCTCTCGGCCGTTGCAGAACTGGCCGCCCGCGACCGCATCTTCTGCGATGTGCGCCGAGAAGCCGAGTACCACTCGTCCGCCCTGTTGCGATCTGGGGAAGTCATGGCTGCCCTGACCTCCAGCCCCGAACCTATCGCCGGTTGTTCCGTTGAGAAGCTGGGCGATATCCGCTACCGCGTGGTTGCCTCTCGCGACTACCTGGCGCGCTACTTTCCCGCCTACCCGCAGGTCACCGCCGAGCAGCTGGCACTTGCGCCGGTAGTGGAGTTTGACCGCAAGGACTTTGGGCTCGCGTCCGCCCGGGGTCTGCTGCTCGACCGCTTCGCGGTGGAACCTGACTCCTGGCAGAGCTCACCCACCATCTACCTGCCCAGCTCACCCGACTATGCGCGGGCCGTCCTGGGTGGAATTGCCTGGGGTATTCTGCCCGAGGTGCAGGCCCTTGACGCCCTTGCCTCCGGCGACCTGGTGGAGCTCGCCCCCCAGCCGGTTGACGTGCCACTTTACTGGCAGCACTGGAACATCAGCTCCCCCGTGCTTGCCCGGCTGAGCGAACGGGTGTACGCTGCAGCCGCGGGTGAAGGGGTTCTGCGATAGCCCCGCCGGCTAAAATTTTCTTTGTAAAATTTTTCGCCGCACAGCTTGCGCGAGTAAAACTTTACTTGTAAAGTAATAACTGTTGAAAACAAACCGTACCGCTTGAAAGGCACAATCATGGCAGAACTCACCGCAGGCACCTGGAACTACGACTCAGCACACTCAGAGGTGGGCTTCACCGTGCGCCACGCAGGCATCACCAAGGTGCGCGGTACCTTTGAACAGGTCGATGCCCAGCTCGTCATCGCTGACAACATCGCAGACTCCTCCATCAAGGCAACCGCACAGATCGCTTCGGTTAACACCAACAATGCTGATCGTGATGGCCACCTGCGCAGCGCAGACTTCTTCGATGCAGACGCTCACGCCACCATGGCCTTCGAGTCAACCTCCTTTGAGCTCGACGGCGAAGACCTGACTATCGCAGGTAACCTCACCATCAAGGGTGAAACCCGCCCTGTCACCTTCACCGGCGAATTCACCGGTGCAGTCGTCGACGCCTTCGGTGTTACCCGCGCCGGTGCATCTGTCTCAGCAACTATCTCCCGCAAGGACTTTGGCATCACCTGGAACGCCGCAGTTGAAGCCGGTGGTGTGCTGGTCTCAGATAAGGTCGTCATCAACCTCGATGTAGCCTTCACCGCTCCCGAAGCATAATCAGACTCCCGGCGTGAGAACGCTGACGAGATAAAGCACACTGCTTGAGGCATATGCCCAAGCCAAGGTGCAAAATCAGCTGAACTCGAGCTGATAGGTGTTGTGTAGCCCTGCCCTTCCCTGCCTTACAGTAGGGGAGGGTAGGTTGCTTTAACAGAAAGGACGCTCGTGGTCAGCTTCATGGAGAGACACCAGGTGGTTGCTTGCCCTGGCAATGGGGCTTGCGGCGTCCTTTGTGCCGGGGGTTGCGGGTCTTGCTCAGCCGCTGGTTACCCCGGCCCTTAGTGTGCTGCTCCTGGCCACCTTCCTAACGATTCCGCTCCGCGGCCTTTTGGAACCCGGGGCGCTCACCGGTTTTACTAAAACCCTGCTGGCTCTCAACTTTCTTCTAGCACCCCTGGTGGTGGCGCTACTTCTGCTGGGGCTCCACCGACTTGTGCCTCAGGTGCCTGATCTTCTGGTGTTTACCGCAGCACTTGTGCTCCTGGCACCCTGTGTAGATTATGTGGTGACCTTTACCGGTCTTGCGGGAGGCGCCCATGTGCGCCTCCTGTCGTGCACCCCGCTCCTGCTCCTGGCGCAGATGTGCCTTATTCCCCTGTGGCTTCTGCTCTTCCGTTCCGCCGGTATCTGGCGGGGGGATTTTCTGGCTGACGGCACCCTCTGGCAGGCCCTGCCGCAGTTGGCAGCCGCCCTGGCGGTGGTGGTAGTCCCCCTGCTGGGTGCGGCCCTTATCCAGGGAGTAGGTGGGCACCTGCAGGGATATTCTGAAGATGCAGCAAGTGTTTTAATGGTGCCGCTGATGGTGCTGGTGCTTGCCCTCACCCCGGCCGCTCATGCCGTTCACGTCACCCAGCTCGCCTCGTATCTTATGCCCCTGGCCTGCTTATATGCCCTATACGCTATATGTATGGGGTTACTTTCTAGCTCCCTCCTGCGACGCTGGGGCAGGGCCCTACCCGCACCCGAGCGGGTCGCCCTCACCTTTTCAGCCGTCACACGGAATGCCCTCGTGATACTGCCCCTGGTCCTCGGCCTTTCAACCGCCCTAGCCGACGAACCGGCGTCCGCCCTCATGCCCCTGGCGGTACTCACCCAAACCCTGGTAGAGCTCCTAGCCCTTACCGTGCTGGTGGCCCTCTACCGCACACAAAAATCCCCGCTACCGTAGGCCGGTAACGGGGATAGAGGAAGGGGAGCGGACGCCTAGCCCGCCACCGCCTGCCACACAAAATAAATAGCCACAGCAGCAACCACACCAAACAGCGCCCACCGGCGTAGCTTGGTCTCAAACCGGGCGGCACGAATATCGGCACGCTGATCCAGCGTCTCGTTCGGATCAACCGGCGCTAGATTCGAGGGATTGGTTGTCTCAGGTTTCTTCTCAGCCACAGCGGCACCTAGCGCCAGCGGGTGGTCATAATCAGACCCACCATCATGAAGCCAATGCCGATACCGATATTCCAGTTACCGATACCCGGAATCGGGTACACCGACTGGGAAATGTAGAAGGTAATAATCCACAGCACGCCAATCACAATCATGGCGAACATGATCACGCGATACCAGAGGGGGGTCGGCGACGGGAAATCATCGTCGCTGTACATCGATTCAGCAACGCGGCGTAGCTCCGCCTCTTCAAAATCCTCGTCACGAATAGACTTCGACTCAGCCACTTTTCCTCCAGTAGGGGAGCGCGCTCCCGGGCAAATTATAAAAATTACGGTTTAGACACGATTTTAACCGTAGTACCTGAAAAAGTTCTAACATTAAACAGTCCCCAGTAACTGTCCCACGCCGAGGTGAGATGTGACCACAGCAGCCCCTACCGCTAGCCGCCGCGCGCGTCCCCCTGCTAGCCGCACCCCCCTTCAATGGGTTATTCAAATCGTCGGCGAACTTCTAATCACGGCGGGTCTTATCTTGCTCCTGTTCGTTGCCTGGCAGCTCTGGTGGACCAACATCGACGCCAACCGCACCCAGCAGCAGGCCGTCGACAGTCTCATCCAAGAATTCAACAGCAGTAGCGGTAACGGGGGGTCTAACCCCGCTGCCGCCGGTCAGGGGGCGGACGCTGAAGGAACGGCGTCCGAAAACGTCGTACCCGACTATGACCCCGCTGATCCGCCGGTAGTCTCCCCGCCTGCCTACGGGCAGGCCTACGGGGTGGTTTATATACCCCGACTGGGTGAAAACTATGCCCGCCCCCTCGCTGAAGGCGTCGGCACCGACGTGCTCGACACCCTGGGGCTAGGACGCTACCCCACCACCCAGATGCCCGGTGAATACGGCAACTTCGCTCTAGCAGGCCACCGCCAAACTAACGGGGCCGTACTCGATAACATCGACCTGCTTGAGAGCGGCGACAACATCTACGTACGCACTGCCGAAGGTTACTACACCTACCGGGTCTACGAGCACAAAATCGTTCTCCCCAACCAGGTTGAGGTAATTGCACCCAACCCCGATAACCCCGAAGCTCCAGCGGCTGACGCTGACCGCCGTCTACTCACCCTCACCAGCTGCCATCCCCGCTACGGCGATACTGAACGTTACATCGTTCACGCCGAATTCGTCAGCTGGCAGCCTGCTGAAGCGGGTGCCCCCGAAGAAATCGCCGCCATCGCCGGCTAAAGCCAACCACCGCCGTCCACCCCAAGGAACCCCATGTACGCCTGGATTTTCCGCCACCTGCCCGGCCCCCTGTGGCTACGCATCATCATCGCTATCGCCCTGATAGCGGCCGCCGTCTATCTGCTCATGGAATACGTCTTCCCCCACTTCGCTGAATACAGCCCCTTCAACACCGACGTGACCATAGAGCAATAAGTACCGGACGCCCGCCCCACCCCGTGCGATAGAATCAAGACACCATCACGAAAGGGCAGGTGCCATGACCAAAATCCTCGTCATCGATAACTACGACAGCTTCGTCTTTACTCTGGTCGGTTACATCCAGCAGCTAGGTGCTGAAACCACCGTTATCCGTAACGACGAACTGACTCTTGACGAGACCATCGCCCTCGCCCAGGAGCACGACGGCGTGCTCGTCTCGCCCGGCCCCGGCAACCCTGCCGAGGCGGGCGTCATTATCGACGTCATTAAATGGGCCAAGACTGCTAACAAGCCCCTGCTCGGCGTCTGCCTGGGCCACCAGGCCCTCGCCGAAGCCTTCGGCGGGGTAGTGGGTCACGCCCCCGAGCTCATGCACGGTAAGACATCCCAGCTGGTCCACACCGGCCAGTCAGTCTTCAAGGGCCTGCCCAGCCCCTTCACCGCCACCCGCTACCACTCCCTCGCCGTTGAACCTGCCACCCTGCCCGCTGAGCTAGAGGTTACTTCCAGCACCGATAACGGCATCATCATGGGCCTGCGCCACGTTACCGCCCCCCTGCACGGTGTACAGTTCCACCCCGAATCGGTACTTACAGAAGGTGGCTACCTCATGCTTGGTAACTGGCTCGAAGAAGTAGGCCTAGAAGGGGCCGCAGCCCTGGGTGCGACCCTCTCTCCCCTCATCGAACCGGCAGCCTAACACCAGCTTGATAGCCCAAAAACCCCTATAAGAAAGCCGCCCTCCCCACGTGGGGAGGGCGGCTTTCTTATAGGTTGAGCACGACCTAGTCGTTGTTGTTACCGCTTGCGCTCGCTGCTGCGCTCGGGGTTGCCTGGGCAGTGGCCGTAGCGGCAGGCTGGGTGGCCTGGGCCGTAGCCGCTGCACTCGGTGCGGTAGTAGCTGCCGCACTGGGGGCGCTGGTTGCCACAGGGGCAACCGCCACGCGAATAGTCACGGTTGAACCCTGCTCAATCAGGGTTCCGGCAGTGGCACTCTGTGAGATAACGGTGCCAGCGGGCTGGGCGGTGGTGGTGACGGTTTCGATATTGGTGCTCAGCAGGGTATCTGATGCGGTCAGTGCTGCGATAGCGGCATCGCGGCTCAGGCCGACCAGGCTGGGGACCTCAACCTTACCGTTGGAGAGAATGATATCGATGGTCGCGCCGGCATCGGCCTGTTCACCGGAGCCGGGGGTTACACCAACAACCATGCCCGCGGGGATGGTGGGGCTGTTGACGGTGGTGGTGCGGCCGGGCACGAAGCCAGCGTTCGTGAGAGTCTCACGCACGTACTGTTCACTCTGGCCCTCAAGGTTGGCAGGTACGGTCAGTACAGCCGGGCCGGACGATACCGTCACAACAATCTCACTGCCCTCTTCAGCTTCGAGGCCGGTCACGGGGGAGGTCTTGATAACTGAACCCTTGGGAATGGTGTCGGAGTGCTCTTCTTCGAACTTGAGCGCGAAGTTCAGGTTACGCAGCTGGGTTTCAGCCTCTTCCTTGGTGAGACCCTGAACCGCAGGAACCACGTGCACGGGAACCTCGTTGAGCTTGGCCTGGTAGTAGAGCACAGAGCCTACACCGAAAGCTGCCAGCAGGAGGATGAGCATAGTGGTGAGAGCCTTGCTCCAGGCGCTGCGGCGGCGCTTTTTGCGGGCCTTAGCCGGGTCCTGGCCGTAGCCGTAACCGTAGAGTTCTTCGTCGGTGTATTCAGACTGAGCATTGTCAAAGAAGCTACCAATGCCAGCTTCTTCGGTCTCACGCGAGCTGGCAGCTACAGCGCCAGCTGCAGCCCCTGCGCCGATAGAAGCTGCACTAAAGGCAGCGGTAGCTTCGGTGGGATCCTGGTCCTCACCAGAAACTATGCCGTCCTCGGCATCTTTCAGGGCGGACGCGAACTCCCCAGCACTCTGGTAACGGCTGGTAGGGTTCTTGGCCAGGCCCTTGAGCACAGCAGCATCGAGGGCGGGAGAAATCTCTTCACTCGCGTAAGCGCTGGGCGGCTGAGGAGTCTCGCTCAGGTGCTTACCGGCCAGTTCCACGTTGGTGGGGGCGTCGAAGGGGGAGCGCCCTGCCAGCATCTCGTAGATGACGCAGGCGGCCGAGTAGACGTCGCTACGGGCGTCGACAGTCTCACCGCGAGCTTGCTCGGGTGAGATATAGCGGGCGGTACCCATGACGGTATTGGCCTTGGTGAGGGCATCACCGGCCTCTTCAGCAGCACGGGCGATACCAAAGTCCATGACCTTAATCTGACCGGGCTCACCCAGCTCACGGTCTTCTGCTGTCTGGGGCAGAATCATCACGTTAGCGGGCTTAATATCGCGGTGCACAATACCTGCGCTGTGGCTGTAATCGAGAGCCTCAAGAATCTGCACACCGTAGGCCAGGGCCTGAGCCTGGTCAACCTGCCCGCGAGACATAGCATCGCGCAGGGTAGTGCCCTGAACCAGCTCCATCACCATGAAAGGCACCGATACCTCAGAGCTACCTACCTGAATATCGAAGGAGCCGGTGTCGTAGACACCCACGATAGAGCGGTGGTTGAGAGCCGCAACGGCCTCGGCCTCGCGCTGAAAACGGGCGCGGAAGATAACGTCCTGAGCATGCTCAGTCCGTAGAACCTTAAGCGCAACCTTGCGCCCCAGGCGTGTATCAACCGCTTCGTAAACGGTCGCCATGGCGCCGGAGCCAATAAGGGCTCCGACCTCGTAGCGCTGATCGATAGTTTCAGGAACCTGCTGGTCCATGTATTCACCCATCATTTCCGGTGGAGTTAGTTGCCGGTCGAATCAGCGCTCGGTGAGGCTGCTTCTGAGGCGGTATCTGACTGTGGTACTGAGGCGCTCGCTGATGCGGACGCTGACGCACTGGCTGCGGGGGCCTTGGCCACGTAGACGTCTACGCTGCTTCCCACTTCAACACGGGATCCCGAGGTGGGGCTGGTGCGCAGCACGGTGCCTTCGCGGGCGCTACTGCTTTCTTCGAAGTGAATCTGCACGTTCACGCCCAGGGCGGTAATTGCGTTGATGGCCTCTTCAGAGTCTGTACCCTCCAGATTACTGGGTAGGGTCACTGATTTGGGGCCGGTGGAGTACTGTACGGTAATGGTTTCGCCCACTTCTACACTGCCGGTAGGTGAAACAGACAGTACCGTGTCTACGGCAGATTCAGAGGTGACGCCGGTGGTGCGGGTTGAGAAACCCAGGGCGGTGAGCTCGTTGACAACCTCATCGAGGGGGCGCCCCTCGTAGCTTGCCGAGTCAATTTCAATGCGGGTGGGGGTCTCTGCCGCGCTGGCTTCTTCGGTGGTGGGTGAAGCGCTGACGGTTGAGACGGTACCCGAGGCAGTGGGGGTGCCGTCGCTGGGGGTACTAGAGCGGTTGCTTCCCGCTAGTACAAACCAGACAACAGCGGCGATCAAGAGCAGGGCAAGTACCAGGGATACCCAGCCCCAGGGGCTCTTCTTTTTTGCCGGGGTTTCAGCTGCCGGGTAGGCGGCGGCCGGGGTGCTGGGTACGCGAGCTGTGGTGGGCTCGGGCTCGTAGCGGGCTCCTGAACCGAAGCGTGCAGCCGCGGGGGCTACAGCGGTGGGTGCCGTCATGACCTGGGTGGCCTGGGTGTCTGCCCCCTGGGGCAGGAACTTGCTCAGGGGCGGCACAGCTTTGATGGCAGCTGGGATGTCGCGGCGGCGGATGGCGTCAATGGCGGACGCCAGCGCGGTGGCGGTCTCGGGGCGGTCCGCTGGATCTTTGGAGAGCAGGCACATGATGAGCGCTGCTGCGGGGGCGGGGACGTCCTTGGGCAAGGGCGGTGGCGGATCGTTGACCTGTGCCAGGGCAATGGCGATCTGCGATTCACCGGTGAAGGGGCGCTTACCCGCTAGGCACTCGTAGCCGATGATGCCCAGGGAGTACATATCGGAGGAGGGGGTTGCCTGCTGGCCGGTTGCTTGTTCCGGAGCCAGGTACTGGGCGGTGCCCATGACCTGGCCGGTGGCGGTCAGGGGTACCTGATCGGCCAGGCGGGCGATACCGAAGTCGGTGACCTTCACGCGCTCGTCCGGAGTGATAATCAGGTTGCCGGGCTTCACGTCGCGGTGCACGAGCCCCTGGGCGTGGGCGGCTGCCAGGGCGCGGGCGGTCTGCGCCATGATGTTGAGGATGCGGTCAGCAGGTAGCTGCTTGTCGCGCTCAATGATGTTAGACAGCGGCTCACCGGGTACGAGCTCCATGACCAGGTAGGCAGAGCCGTCCTCTTCGCCGTAGTCAAAGACGTTGGCAACGCCGGGGTGGTTGAGCAGGGCGGTGTGGCGGGCCTCGGCGCGGAAACGCTCCAGGAAGCCGGGGTCGCCCGTATATTCCTCTTTCAGAATCTTTACGGCGACGGTACGGCCCAAGACCTTATCGCGCGCCTTCCAGACCTCGCCCATACCGCCAATCGCGATACGCTCGGTCAGGGTGTAGCGACCACCAAGAGTCACATCTACCGAAGGCCTCACTTGTTCAACACCGCCTCAAAAAGTTGTTTACCTGCGGGAGCAGCAAGCTGCGCCCCTGTTGTGACGTCTACACCTTCATAGACTACCGCGATAGCTACCTGCGGGTCGTCCGCTGGAGCGAAACCGGTGAACCAGGAGTTGTTTAACCCCGTGTCTCCAATTTCAGCGGTACCGGTTTTACCGGCCACCTGGACCCCGCTGACCGCGGCGCCCGAGGCGATACCGTTGCTCACGCCGTTTACCATCCAATCGGTTACCTGGTTGGCGATATCGGCTGAGGTGGAGCGTCGTAGCTCCTCAGCTGAGAACTCATACAGCGAGCTGAGGTTGTGGGACTTAACCGACCTGATCAGGTTGGGTTTCATCTGCACACCGTCGTTCGCGATAGCTGCGCTCATCATAGCAACCTGCAAAGGGGTGGTCTTCACATCGTACTGACCAATAGACGCCTGTGCTAGCTGGCTGTCTTCCATGTTGGTCGGGAAGACTGACTGTGACACAGCTAGAGGGATTTGGAGGTCTTGCCCGTAGCCAAAGTTGCTGGCGGTCTGGGCGATGGTTTCTTCACCCAGGTCCATGGCAATCTGGGCAAAGGGGGTGTTGCAGGACTGCGCCAGGGCCCACTCGATGGTGGCGGACGTGCGGGTTGAGCACTGGCTGCCGGTGTAGTTGGGCAGGGTGACGGTGGTGTTCGGCAGGGTCAGGTTCTGAGGGTTGGGAATCACCGAGTCCGCATTGTATTTACCCGATTCGAGGGCGGCTACGGCGTCAATAATTTTGAAGGGTGAGCCGGGTGCGTAGGTGTCGCCCGCGATAGCGCGGTTGTAGAGCGGGTGGTTGGCGTCCTCATTGAGGGCCGCGTACTGGGCCAGCACCGATTCGGCGTTGTGGGACGAGAGGGTGTTGGGGTCGTAGGAGGGGGTGGACACCATAGCCAGGATTTCGCCGGTCTTGGGGTCAAGTGCCACGATAGAGCCCTTGTAGCCGTCCAGCAGGTTGTAGGCCAGCTGCTGGAGCTCGCTGTCGATGGTCAGCTCAACGCTGGCCCCCTGGGCGGTGTTGCCGGTGAACATCTGGGCCAGGCGGTCGTAGAACTGGGCGTCGGAGTTGCCCGACAGCTGGTCGTTCATGGCAGATTCCAGGCCGGTTGCCCCGTAGATGGATGAAAAGTATCCGGTGAGCCCCGCGTAGAGCTCGGGCTGGGAGTAGGTGCGCTGGAAGGCGTAGCCGTCGTTTGATTCTACGGACGAGGCAATTTCTACCCCGTCAACCACAATGGACCCGCGCTGGGAGCCGTAGCTTTCGTAGAGGGTGCGGGAGTTCCAGGCGTTGGCCTGCAGGTTTTTAGCGTCGAAGAATTGGATATAGGTCAGGGTGCCCAGCAGCATCACGAAGACGCAGGCCGCAGCAATCCATGCCCGGCGGATAGCTTTATTCACCGCGAGCACCTCCTGAACGGTTGGTTTCGGTAATTCTAGAGATGACGGACGTGGCGCCCTCGGGCTCGTAGCCCTCGTAGTCGATGCTGTCTGCTTCGTCGAACTCTTCTACCACGTGCGGGGCGCGGGCGGTGTGGGAGATAGCGAGCAGGATGGCTACGATGACCCAGTTTGAGAGTAGGGAGGAGCCACCGGCGGACATGAAGGGGGTGGTGAGGCCCGTCAGAGGGATTAGGCGGGTGACGCCGCCAATGACCACGAAGAGCTGAATCACGATGAGGGCTGAGAAACCGGCAGCTAGGAGCTTACCGAAGGCATCACGGGTGCCCAGGGCCGCACGGAAACCGCGGGAGACCAGCAGCAGGAAGAGCATAAGAATCGCTCCCAGACCCAGCAGACCCAGCTCTTCACCGAGGGCGGTGATAATCATGTCTGAGTTGGAATACGAGACGAGGTCGGGGCGTCCGTTGCCCCAGCCGCGTCCGAACAGGCCGCCAGAGGCCAAGCCGAAGAGGCCCTGCACGATCTGACCCGAGCCACCCAGGGGCTGGTTGTAGATTTCAGGGTCAAAAGCGTGCACCCAGGAGTTGATGCGGTAGTAGACGTGGGAGATGTAGTTGTAGGCCAGCACGCCGCCGGCGGCTACAAAGAGCAGGCCCAGGGCAACCCAGGTGAGGCTTCCGGTCGCTAGGAAGAGCATGGCCAGGAAGATGCCGAAGAAGAGAATGGCCGAGCCCAAGTCGCGCTGGAAAACCAGCACCGCCAGGGAAACGAACCAGGCGATAAACATGGGAGCTAAGTCTTTGAATCGGGGCAGACGTACCGGGCCTAGGCGCTTACCGGCCAGCATAATGAGGTCGCGGTGGGTTGAGAGATAACCAGCGAAGAAAATGGCCAGGGTAATCTTGGCAATCTCACCGGGCTGGAAGGTGCGGCCCCCGAGAGAAATCCAGATGCGGGCACCGTTAATTTCGGTACCAATAATCGGTAGCAGGGGCAGCAAGAGCAAGACAATGGAGGCAACCAGCGAGATATAGGTGACTTTGCGTAGTACGCGGTGGTCGCGCAGGAAGAAGAGCACCACGGCTGAGGCAATCATGGCTAGCCCGGTCCACATGAGCTGGGCGGCTCCCGCGTTGGCGGTGGTGGTCAGGTCGATACGGTAAATCATGGCCAGGCCCAACCCGTTCAGAGCTACCGCAATCGGCAGGATGAAGGGGTCGGCATAGCGGGCCCGCATATACATGACAGCGTGTAGCACCAGGGCACCTACACCTTGAACGGTTAGGGCCTGTACCCACATGCGGTTAGCCAGGGCAGTTTCGGGGTCTACCAGGTACATAGCGGCAGGGCAGAGCAGCACCGCTAGTACGGTGAGTATCAGCTCGGTCAGGCGGCGGGAGCGGGGCAGCTCAACCGCAGGTGCGGTAGATGACGTGCTCACTAGTTACCTCCCTGGGTGGTTGTGCTGGTATCGGGTGTTGGGCTGGTTTCGGACGCCGGGGTTGGCTCGCTCGATTCACTGGCAGAGGCGCTCGGGGTGGACTCCGCCGTGGTGACGGTTCCCGGCGTGACCGTAGCCGGTAGCTGGTCGCGCAGGTTCTGCACGATCTGCTCAGCCTCGTCCTGGCTGGTGGCGGTGATGGTGCTGCGCAGAAGCGACTGGGAGAACTCCGGCAGGGAGCTGACCTCAATATCGGTCTCATCGACCACGGTGTGCAGGCTGACCGGCCCCAGGGACTGGTTGATGCCGTTGAACACCGTCACGTGGTCGTCCTTAACGCCCACGTAGTACTGGGTCTTAGTCCAGGCGAAGAAGCTCCAGGCACTGGCCACCAGTACAGCTAGGGTTAGGGCAGCCACGAAGATACGCATGGGCCAGCGGTGCGGTGACGGAGCTACCTCGTTGCTCAGGGCAACCCGGTACTCTTCGGGCAGCTCGGCAGGCTCCAGGGTCTGGGTGGTCTGCTGCTGCGAGAGGGTGCTGATGTTCTGGGCGGTGCGGGCCGTGACCGCCGGAATCATGCCGGTCTGGGTGGCATTGGCGGCAGCTCCCACCAGGTCGTGGGGGCGCTCTGAAAGCTCATGGCGCAGGACGGACGCCGGGGTCGGCTCGTCCTCCCCCTCACCGCTGGCGGGGGGCGCGGCGTCCACCCCGGCCTTGACGGTCATCGTGTTGAGCACTCCGTCGGTGAAGGATTCACCGCGCCACTTGCCGTGGCGCAGGGCGTTGCGCATCTTGGCGTGCTGGGGCATGCGGCGGCGCCAGGGGGCGCGGTGCTCGCCGTCCTCGTCGAATATTTCCCCGGCGTCCGCCCCTTCGGCCTCGCTGTCGCTAGAGGCGGGCTCAGCGGCCTCCTGCTCCACGGTGGGGTAAACCCCCACCAGCTCGCCGTCCTTACCGTACTTGCGCACCGGGATAATCGGCTGCGGGGCGGTAATCGCCGCTGAGAGGGAGTCCTCGCTAATGACCTGCAGGGCCACTACGGTTACGTTGTCGGGGGCACCGCGTTCTAAGGTCATGTCGGTCAGAATGTCGACCACCTGCTGCAGGTCGCCGGTGGAGCGCATGACCGCCTCAATCTCAGCTACCTGCACCACGGCGTCCAGGCCGTCAGAACTTAGCACCCACTTTTCGCCTACCACGGCGTCCAGGGTGCGCAGTTCAAGCTCGGGGCTGGCGTCCACATCGCCCAGAACGCGCATAATCACGTTCTTGTGCGGGTGGGCCTCGGCCTCCTCGGGGCTAATACGCCCCTCCTGTAGCAGGCGCTGCACAAAGGTGTGGTCGGTGGTGACCTGCTCAAATACCCCGTCGCGCAGGCGGTAGGCGCGCGAATCACCAATATGGGCCATCTCGATGCGGTCCCCGTCAATGAGCAGGGCCGTGCAGGTGGTACCCATGCCCGCCAAACGCGGGTTCAGCGCCACCAGCTCATTCATGATGATATTGGCATTCACGATCTCATCGGCCAGGTACACCCCGGCATTACCCTCAAAACCTGCCCGGTCAAGAGGAGTCAGATCAAGCACCGTGGTGGCCGACGCGACGTCGCCGCCCACATGCCCGCCCATGCCGTCGGCAACCACCGCCAGGTAGTGGCCGGCATAGCCGGAATCATCGTTCTTCGAGCGTACTCGCCCCACGTCGGAGCGGGCCGCAAAACGGAAAGCGATACTCATGCACTAGGCTTTCAGCTGCATGGTGGTACGTCCTACCCGGAAGAGCTGACCAGCCTCAAGCGGAGTAGCACGGGTCAGACGGGTATCGCCCACAAAAGTTCCGTTGGTTGAGCCCATGTCTTCAAGGAACCAGCGCGACCCCTGCGGGAAGAGGCGGGCGTGGCGACCCGAAGCGTAGTCGTCCTGAAGAGAGACCTCAATATCGGTGGCACGACCAATGGTCACCGGGCTATCGCCCAGGCGCATGGTAGCCCCGGCCTGGGCACCCTCAACAATCGTCAGCAGGGACGGACGGGCCGGCGGGGCAGCCGCCGGTGCCGGGTGGGCAGGAGTTGCCGGAGCAACCGGCGCATCAACAGCCGCCTCATCAAACTGAGCCCGCGCAGTGCGGATATTACGCCCCACACCCAGATCGCGGCGCGACGCGGCCAGAACCATAAAAATAAACAGCCACAGCAGGCCCAAGAAGGCGAAACGTAAAACCGTCACGGTAATTTCAGATGCCACAAGCTACCCCTTACGAACCATCAGACGGAAAACAATACGGGCCCGGCCCATCTCAATCACAGAGCCGTTGCGCAGCTCAGCGCGGCCGTGCAAGCGCTTACCGTCGAGGTAAGAACCGTTCGTGGACCCCAGATCAACCGCAAGGTAGGTACCATCCTGCTCCACAATATCGAGGTGGCGGCGGGAGACACCCGTATCTTCAACGGTGATATCTGCATTCGACCCGCGCCCCAGAGTAACCGGCAGATCGCGCACGACTACGCGCTCGCCGTTGATGTCGAGCACCACCTGGGGGGTGGGGGCGGGGCGGCGAGACTGCGGTAGCTGGTGGGCGGGCACCGGCTCGGTGCGCGGTGGCGCTGCCGGGCGGGTAATGCGCGTGGGAACTGACTGGGGTGCGGACGCCGGGCGGGCGGGTGCTGCCTGAGGGGCAGGGGCCGGGGCGGCCTCGTCCTGCGGAGCCTGCATCTTCCTTACCGCGCTGGTGACGTCGAAGCTGCCCGGTTCAAGCTCGTTATTGAGCGAGAAGGTCACGCGCACCGCCCCGCGCAGGGAGTAACCCTGGTCGCGGGCGTGGCGGATGACCACGTCGCAGAGCTCTTCAGCCAGTGGCACACCCCACTGCTGGGCCCGGGAAAAGTCACTGGCAGAAAATTCGGCGGTGAAGTTATTGGGGGCGATGGTACGCCCGGACGAGACGGAGAAGGCCTTGTTGTCCATTTCGGTGCGGAGCCGGTTGGCGATATCTACGGGCTCAAAAGTGCCGCCCTTGCTGAAGGTGCCACGCACGGCCTTTTCTAGGCCCTGTTCAAGTCTGTCGATGAACCCCATGCTTGCCTCCTTCAACACAAAACTACGGGCGCACCGCGCCGTGTTCTGCGGGTGCTCGAGCTGATTCGCTGCGCAGGGTGTGCGCACAGCCTAAGCTTCTAGTCTAGTGGATAACCGTAAAAACTCCCCGGGAAAACCTGGTAAAGCCCTGCTATCTCACGGGTTCTAGGGTGGTGCGCGGACGCCCGCGCGCCAGTTTTAGGTGCCTTATAGGCTTGTGTGTGGTTGAGGACACTTAAGAGCGGTTGGACATCTTCTTGGAGGTGTGTGTATAGTTATCTTCGTTGCTCATTCAGCAACGATAAAAAATGAATAATGCGCAAGTGGCGGAATTGGCAGACGCGCTGGCTTCAGGTGCCAGTGATCGCAAGATCGTGGGGGTTCAAGTCCCCCCTTGCGCACGGTGAAGAAAAACCCGTTTTTCCTAGTGAGAGCTAGGGGGAGCGGGTTTTTTCGTGCCCGAAAATGGCCCCGTGATACTCGTTTGCCCAGCAGTCGGGCACAGGCGTCCTTTTCTCCACAATGTACCGTGCCCTGCCCGTTTTTGATACTAAAAACGGGCAGGGCACGGTACAAACTAGGGGGAGGGGTTCATAGGGGAGAGCGTGAGCCTGCAGAACCCCTCCACGAGAAGTTACAAAGCCTAGTGGTGCTTCTTGCCGGGCAGGAAGTGGACCACAGCGGCAATAATGCTGCCCCAGATCAGGCCAATCACCATAGAGCAGAAGGTGTTGATCAGCCAGGCTGCTACTCCGCCCAGGGCGGGCAGGTGGTGGCCGTACTCCTCAAGGTGGTGCACGAACTGGTAGGGAGCCTCCCACCAGTGCATATCGTAAAGACCCAGCAGAATAATGTGGCCACCGACCCAGAGCATGGCGAACGTACCCACGACAGAAATAACGTTCATGACCACGGGCATAGCCTTCACCAGGCCCATGCCAAACTTCTGCGCCCCGGCAGATTCACGCTGAGCCATGGCTAGGCCGATGTCGTCCATCTTGACCAGCAGGCCCACAGCACCGTACACCAGCAGGGTAATGCCGATACCGACCACAGCCAGAATAGCGGCGCGGGCCCAGAAGCCCTCAGAAGCAACCTCGTTCAGGGCAATCACCATGATTTCGGCGCTCAAAATGAAGTCGGTGCGCACAGCCCCCGAGATAATTTTCTTCTCGGCGTCCTCACCCTGCACCACCGCGGGGGTTTCTTCTTCGGCGTGCTCCTTCTTCGAGAACATCTCGATGACCTTTTCGGCGCCCTCGAAGCAGAGGTAGGTGCCGCCCAGCATGAGCAGGGGGGTGAGCATCCAGGGCAGGTACTGGCTCAGCAGCAGGGCTGCAGGAAGAATGAAGACCAGCTTGTTGCGCAGGGAGCCCATCGCAATTTTCTTGATGATGGGCAGCTCGCGCTTGGGTTCGATATTGCGTACGTACTGCGGGGTGACGGCGGCGTCGTCCACCACCACACCGGCTGCCTTCACGCTGGCACGGCCAGCTGCCGCTGCTACGTCGTCCACGCTGGCGGCTGCCAGCTTGGCGAGAGCCGCTACGTCATCTAAGAGAGCCGCTAAACCACCGGCCATAGAAATCTCCTCGGGGAACAAATAGGTTTGTGTTGTTCCTAAGAATACTGCCCGGCGGCCCCGGGCGCGCTAAGACCCCGCGCACACTTTGGTGGGCGGGGCCCTAGTTACCTCAAGATGAGGACGCCGGCGGTCGGCTAGGCGCTGACCTCAGCGCTGTCGAAAGTTGCGGTATCGATCACCACGCGGAACTGGACGTCGCCGGCGACAACGCGCTCGTAGGCGGCATCGACCTCGTCCACGCCGATTTTCTCAATCACAGCGCCGATGCCGTGCTCGGCGCAGAAGTCCAGCATTTCCTGGGTTTCGGGAATACCGCCGATGTTGTTGCCGGTGAGTACCTTGCCGCCCCCAATTAGGCGGTTCATGTGAATCTCCAGGGCCTCCGGGGGTAGGCCCACCACCGAGAGGATGCCGCGGGGCTTAAGCAGGCCCAGGTAAGAATCCAGGTCGATGGGGGCAGAGATGGTGTTGAGGATCAGGTCGAACTCACCGCGGTGTTCGGTGAAGAAACCCTCGTCGGTGGTAGCTAGGGTGCGGGCGGCACCCAGCTTGGCGGCGGCGTCCGCCTTCTTCAGGCTGCGGGAGAGCACGGTGACCTCAGCGCCCATAGCGGCAGCAATCTGCACGCCCATGTGCCCCAGGCCGCCCAGGCCCATCACGGCTACCTTCATGCCGGGCTTAACGCCCCAGCGGGCCAGGGGCGAGTAAGTGGTGATGCCGGCGCAGAGCAGGGGCGCTGCCACGTCGAAATCCAGGGCGTCGGGAATGCGCAGAACGAAGCGCTCATTGACGGTGACCTTCTGGGCGTAGCCGCCCTGGGTGATGGTGCCGTCCACGTCCTTGGAATTGTAGGTGCCCACAGAGCCGTTCAGGCAGTTATTCTCGAAGCCAGCGGCGCACTGCTCGCACTCGCCGCAGGAGTTGACCAGGCAGCCAACGCCCACGCGGTCGCCCACATTGAACTTGGTGACGGCAGACCCAACAGCCTCAACAGTGCCCGCGATCTCGTGGCCTACGGCCAGGGGGAAGTGGGCTTCGCCCCACTCGTTGTGGATGGTGTGAATGTCGGAGTGGCAGATACCGGCTGCCTCAATCTTGATGACGACATCGTCCTCGCGGGGGTCGCGACGCTCGATTTCGGTGACTTTGAAGGGCTGGTCGGGGCCAAATTTTTGCAGGGCCTTGACGGTGATAGGCATGGGGGTCTCCTTGGGCGAAGTGTTCTTGTCACCTCTCACTCTACGCCTGCCTGCAGGCTGCGCTACCTACAGCCCGCCCGGTTCGCTCTCAGAGTGAGCGGTTGTGCCGTCGGTGCGCTCACGCCGGTCAGCGCGCATGCGCAGCCAGTAGGCGAGGGGGCCCACGATGGGGATAAAGAGGGTGAAGAGCAGCCACTTGAGCTTCTGCGTCTCACTCAGGTGGGGCTGGCGGTGCACGGTGAGCACGCAGAAGATGGCCAGACCCATCGCGAGAAAGAGCAGGGGGTAGAAGAACCAGCCGAAGAGGCTGAGCTGGGTTCCTGTCTGCTCGGCGGTGAGGACGCCCGCGGCAAGTGTGCGTGTAGGCGATAGAGCGAGGGTGGAAAAGTAATCGAGGGGCATAGTGTCCATGGTAGTGGGCAGAAGAAAGAGAAGGGACCAGATTCCTCCGATAGTCCTTGTACTCAACACATACAATTCAGAGTAATCTGGTCCCTTCGTGAGGGCAGACTAGATTTTTAGCGCAATCGCGGTATCTAGCCTATGAAAGCCAACTCTTAGGCCTTGCGGCGGCGGTTAGCTACCAGGGCAGCACCACCGGCAAGCAGGGCTAGGGCACCTGCACCGGCAATCATAGAAGCGGTGAAACCGGTGTTAGCGAGTGAGCTGCCGGTCGAAGAGGAAGAGCTACTTGACTCCTGGCGTGAAGAGCCGGCATTGCTGATGTCGCTGCTGTCGGAGCTGGGAGCCACGGTGGGCTCAGCGGTCGGCTCAGCAGAGGGAGCGGCGGTGGGCTGCTCGGAGGGAGCTACAGTCGGGTCCTCAGAAGGTACCGCAGTGGGCTCCTCGGAGGGTGCGGGGGTGGGTTCAGCAATCTCACCGGTGAAGTTCGCAGAGAGGCGGACGGTGGTGCCAGCAACGCCGGTCGCATCAGTCAGAACAACCTCGTGGGTGCCGTTGGTGATGCCCTTACCTGCCAGGTCAAGGGAAACTGCCGCGGTGCCGTCCTCAGCGACAGCAACGGTGCCAACCTCAATGCCACCCACGGTCACCTTCAGCTCGGTCAGGGCGGGTACGCCGTAGCTACGGACGTTCAGGTCAGACAGGGAGAAGGCCAGGGTGCCGTTGACGTCGTAGCTCTCAGCCAGATCAGCAACGCGCACAGCCTGCTTAGCGAAGTTGGGGTCAACGGTGCCAGCGTTCTTGAAGTATTCAACGAAAGCGTCCGAATCTACCAGGGCGGTGTCCTTGGCGTTAGCGCCCTGGGAGAGGGTGCCGAAGTTGTCGCCGCCACCCAGCAGGAAGCTGGGGATAGCGACGGTGTAGGTGTCTGCGTCCTCAACCTTTGTGCCGTTGACGTACACATCGAGCACGTTGGAGCCGCGGCTTGCGTAGCCCTCAGCGTCGGGGGAGCCGGTGTAGGTGTAGGTGACGTTTGAAGAGAAGCCCAGCTGCAGGTAGGGGCGGGTTGCCATCTCGCCTGCCGAGTTCTGCTGCCACTGCTCTTCGAGCACGGTCTTGAGCTGGGCGCCGGTGAGCTCGGTGGTCCAGAGGTTGTTGGCGAAGGGGGTCACATTGACGATGTCCATGACGCGCACGTTCTTGTTCACGGCCAGACCCAGTGAGGTGCGCAGGCCGCCGGGCAGCTCATCGCGCAGACCGCCGGGGTTGACGATGCCGATATCGGCGGGGGTGCGGCCGGTGGAGTTAGCGGCAGCCAGGTACATATCCGCTACCAGGTGACCCATGGTGGACTCGTAGTTGCGCATGTCAAAGCCACCCTGGGTGTCCTTGGCGGAGTCAAAACCGGTGGTGATGGGAGCGCTGACCTGGCCAGCTACCACAGAGCCCTGCTCGGTGGCGTAGGCGTTAGCCTCTGTGACGATGGTGTTCACGTTAGCCAGGACGGGGTCAGCTGCAATCTGCTCGGCGGTGGGGGCGCTCATGCGCTTGACCAGCTCAGAGGAGTAGGCGGTGACGTTCTTCTCGGCATCCAGGGTCAGCACAACCTTGCCCAGGTTATCGCCGTAGTTGCCGGTCTGAATAACGGGGCGGGTCTTGCCTGCCTGGCCGGGAACTGCGCCATCAATGACGTATTCGGCGTGGGTGTGGCCGGTGAAAATAGCGTCCACGGCGGCGCTGGTCTGGTTGATGATCGCGTCTGACTCGGGGGCTGAGGTGTCTACGCCCTCGTGGTACTCAGCGATGATGACGTCGGCCTCGCCGTTGCTCGCATCGCCGTCGGAGAGCTGCGCGGCGTACTTGTTCACGGCCTCAATGGGGTCGCTGAACTGCACGGACGCCAGCGCTGACGGGTCGGTCAGCTGCGGGGTCTCGGTGGTGACAGCACCAATGACGGCCACGGTAGTGCCGTTAACCTCGGTGGTGTAGTAGGGTTCCAGGGCGGGGGTGCCGTCAGCCTTCAGGACGTTGGCGCCCAGGTAGGTGAAAGAGGACGCGGGGATGATGCGGTTAACCAGGTCATCCATGCCGGCATCGAACTCATGGTTACCCACAGCGCTGGCAGAAAGGCCCAGGGCGTTCAGGTAGTCCAGAGTGGGCTGGTCCTTCTGCACGCTGGAAACGTAGAGGGAGGCACCTACGTTATCGCCAGCAGAGAGCAGCAGGGAGCCATCGGCGGCAGCTGCACGCTCGGTCTGGATGGTGTTAGCCAGGCCCATAGCGATGCTGGTGGAAATACGACCGTGGAAGTCGTTAATGTTCAGCAGGGTCAGAGTAGTGGTATCGGCTGCACCAGCGCCCGGAACGGGGGCAACAACCAGGGCAACAACGGTTGCGCCACTTGCAGCCAGGCCAGCAAGACGGCGGGAGAGAGAAGAAGACATGCTAATCTTTCGCTCGGTGAATGATGTGTGTCATTCAACAGAATAGCCCGCTTCCTGCCCTCCCGTCGCTGTTTTAGATGACATTTCAGTGAATTAGAAAACTAGCGGACGAGCTCATGGGCCAGGGCCTGCTCAAGTTCTGGCTCAAAGAAAACGTAACCACTGGCCAGCAGCTTATCCGCGCTGGCACGCTGGCTTGCTAGCGCTAATTCCTTAACCCCCTCCTGCCCCAGGGCCAGGGCAGGTACGGCAGCAGGGATAGGTAGCAGGACGGGGCGGCGTAGCACCTTTCCTACTGTCTTGGCCAGGGCCTTCGCCGTTACCGGCGTGGGAGCCACCGCGTTCACCGGCCCCTCCAGCTTCTCGGTCAGCACCGCGTGCACATAGATACCGGCAATGTCGTCCAGGCTGATCCAGCTCTGCACCTGTTCACCTGAACCAACCCAGCCACCGGTCCCGCTCAAGAAGGCCGGAAGCTGCAGGCGCAACATGCCACCCAGGGCAGACTGCACCAGGCCGGTACGCACGTTCACTACTCGAAGTCCAGCCTCGCGGGCAGGCTCACAGGCAGCCTCCCATGCCTGGCACACCTCCGCCAAGAAGCCACGCCCGGCGCTATCTTCTTCAGTGAGCGCCTCATCACCCCGGTCAGTACCGTAAATCCCCACCGCCGAAGCGCAGACGAAAACCTGCGGGGCAGCGTCCGCACCCCTCTGCTGCACAAGCTCAGCCAGAGTTGTTGCCAGCAGGGTTGTGGACTCAACACGGGAATCAAGAATCTTCTGCTTATTCTCCTCGGTAAACCGCTGGTTGATGCTGGCCCCGCCCAGGTGGATGACGGCGTCCGCACCCTCAAAAGCGGCAGTATCAATCTCACCGGCAGAAGGGTCCCAGCGGAACTCGTGCTCCGCCTCGGGAGCGCGACGTACCAGCGTGCGCACCGTATGCCCACCACCGGTCAGCAGGGCAACCACCTGACGGCCGACCATGCCCGATGCGCCCGCAACCACTACCGTCAAAGGGTCACTTTCATAGCGCTGCTGGAAATCAAGATCAGCGCGGATACGGCGCTCGCGGGCAGCAAAAACCTTCTCAAGCTGTTTCTGAGCAGCCACCTGAGCCAGTCTCTCGGCGCCAGCCCCTACCTTTTCTACGGGGGTAGGGGCTGTGGGGAGCACCCTAAAAGTAATGCTGTCACGCACCACCGTATCGCCCGGGGTGGGCAGGAAATCATGGGTGTGCTCCCAGACCGAAAGGGGGCCGCGGGCCAGCTCATCGGTAAAGGAATCCGCGGACGCCCGGGTATGGCGGGCTGCCCAGGGGAGGGTCAGCAGGCCCGAGGTCAGCGGCAGAGCCACCCTGGTACGAGCAGTACTTCCCGGCTCGTTCGGTTTGCCCTCTTCGGTGACGGAACCAGCCCAGTGAGGGGTTGCCCGAGTCAGGGCACCCGGGCGCATAAACCAGGTGCGCACGGTGTCTTCGTCGTAGGGGTAAGCGGCGGTGTAGGTAAAGTCAGCCATGGCAACCTTCCTGGAATCAAAGGAATTTTAAGTAACCTTACCTTTTGGGCGGTGCGATGCCTAGAAGGCACACACGGGATGAAAACCTTTTCTAGAGAGCCAGAGCGGTCAGCTTCTCCTCCACCGCCTCAATCAGCTCAGCCAAAGTGGTGATGTAATACTTCTCAGCCAAGGTGACCGCATTCTCACCCGGCAAGCCATCCGTGGCGAAAGACCCTAGGCCAAAACTCGCCCCCGCACCAAAGCTGCTGGGTGTGGGTGCCGCACCGCCTGCGTCCTGACCAAAAGCGCCCACTCCAAAAGCGGACGCCGGGGCGCTCGCCGCCTCGCGCGTGAGGGTGTACCCGTAGGCGGTCGAATCGGCATAACTGATATTGAGCACATACTCCACCTGCACGCCGTCCTCGGTGCGCTCTACCGACAGGTCGGCATCATCAAGGAACTCGCCGTCTAGCTCCAGGCCGCCGTTGTATTCCAGGGCCCAGCCAAACTTGCGGGCTAGCGCAAAAGCGGTCTCTTTAATCTGGGTATGCTGCGGGTCAATAGCCACTGACTCTCCTTGCCGGGGCGGGTGTTTCGTATCTACTGTACTTCGAGTCAAAGAAAGAGGATAAAGAGAAATGGAGACGAGCCCTTCCCAGGGGGCCCGCCTCCACTTCGGTTTACTGCCCACACCCCTGCGGGCAGCTATCAGAGACGATAAATTTGAAACACACTCATACTCTGAATCGCAGGTCTGTCAGCCCAAACTCTTCCAGACCTACTACACCAAGTATGACACCTGAACCTCAGCAAAACCTGAGATTCTGTGGGCATAAAAGGGGATAAAAACCAGGCAGGTGAGGGGCCTTGCCCCCTGTTTTGGGTTTGGCAAGGTGAAACAAAACCACCCCTCAATAGTGCAAATTTTATCTATCTGTAAAAAATTTCTAGACCTTCATGGCGTGTTGCCCTCCCTGTCACACGCTTGACCGGTGATAGAGAGGGCATGGTGGCACAAGCGCCCTATTTCACCTCGTCAAGGTCAGCAGACTCAGGCACTTTCACCCGGGTATCCATGTTCAGGGTATCGCCGCGGAAGAAGGGCTTGAACTCGTCGCGGCCCATCAACAGGGCCATCAGCCCAAAGCCGATTACAAAGGAGGCTACTGCCGTAACGAATACACCGCTGGTACCTAGCATCTGGGTGTAGCCGTACTCAGGGTCAGCCATGTTGTAGAGCGAAATGACGAGAATAGCGGTCATCATCAGACCACCGGTTGCCGGAATAACCAGGCGGAACACCACGTTGCGGGCGCTAGTGAAAATATCGCCCCGGTAGTACTTGATGCAGGCGAAGGATGTCACCGCGTAGTACAGGGCCACAGCCACACTGGCAGCCTCGATGGTATCGGCCAGCATGTTCTCGCTGATGTAGGTCATGCCCGCGTAGAAAAGAGCCGAGCACACACCCATATAAACGGTAGAGGTCTTAGGAGTCTTGAACTTAGGGTGCACATCGCCGAACTTAGCCGGAATTGACCGGTAAACAGCCATGGCAAAAATACCGCGGGAAGAGGGCAGAATCGTGGTCTGGCAGGTCGCCAGGGCAGAAACAGCCACCGCCAGAATAATAACCCAACCCCAAGAGCCCAGGGCGGCGTCCTTAAAGGGGGCGAAAACGTCGTCCGAATTATCGGGGTTAGCCAGGCCAATGCCGCCCGACCCAGCGCCCGCGTACATCAGGGCCACCACGGTCACAAACACATAGGTGACCACCAGAATTGAGCTAGAAAGGACGGCCGCGCGCCCCGGGGTGCGGTGCGGATCCTTGGTTTCCTCGGCGATAGCCAGGCAGGTATCCCAGCCCCAGTAAATGAAGATAGCGATGAGAACAGCCTGAATCATTCCGTCAAAGCTAGCCTCAAAGGGGTTAAACCAGCTGGACTCAAACTCAAAGCCCGTCACTGCACCCGATGCCAGGGAATTGAAGACACCCAGAGCCAGCAAAACAATCGCCACGTACTGAATACCCACCAGCAGCCACTGGGTCAGCGAACCGGCCTCAATATTGCGGTAGGAAATCCAGGTGGTCAGGGTAATCACCAGAACACCGGTCGCCACAATGACGTGCTTGTTGTGGGCCAGGTCGTCCTGCCCCACCAGCAGCCAGAAGTAGATAGCCGCAATCTGGGTCTGATTCGCCATAGCAATCACACCCGCAACAATCACGCCCCAGCCAGAAATCCAGCCGGTCTTAGGCCCGAAAGCTTTAGCGCCCCAGGTGAAGACCGTGCCTGAATCCGGCACCGCCTCGTTCAGCTCCTTATAGGAGAGCGCCGTCAGGAGCATAGGGATAAAGCCCAAAATCAGGGCTATCGGGGCTTGATAGCCCACGGCTATCACGATGAAGCCGATAGAGGCAGCCAGTGAGTACATGGGGGCGGTTGACGCAACCCCGATGACGGTTGAAGAAGCTAGCCCCAGGCGCCCTGCGGCGAGGCCTTTGTGGCGGAAGTCGTTGGTCATTGTCGCTAAAGATCATCCTCTGCGGTGGAGCAGGCGTAAGCAGCCTGCCCCGGTGGCGGTTAAGAACAGCTTTCAGTATAGGGGTTTAAAACCAGGACGCCGCCGCTCACCTTCCCTGCCAAGGGGCAGGGTGGCGGGCGACGGCGTCCTTGCGGGTTAACTACCTGGGGCCTTGAGCCTACTTGCCGCGGGCGGCGCGCTTTTCAGCCTGCTCGCGGTCGAAGTTCTCCCAGTATTCGCGCTGGGTGAGCTCGTCGGTGCCGTCCCAGGCGTCAAGGTTCTTAATCTCGGGCAGGTCTGACGCCTGGAAGATAGGCTCAAGACCGGCCTTGCGCTGGGCCTCGTAATTGCGGAGTACCTTCATGACCTGGGGCATGAGCAGGCAGACCGCTGCCAGGTTGACGATGACCATGCCGCCGTTGAGCAGGTCAGCCAGGTTCCACAGCAGGTCGATGGAGGCAATAGCGCCAAAGAACACGAACAGGATCACGATGACGCGGAAGATGTTCATGGGCAGGTGCTTCTCGGTGACGAAGCGGATGTTGGACTCGCCGTAGTAGTAGTTACCGATGATGGAGGAGAAGGCGAAGAGGGCGATAGCTACGGTCAGGAAGTGAACCGCCCAGGGGCCTAGCTGGCTTGAGAGCGCAATCTGGGTGAGGGTGCCTGCGGAGTTCTTGTCGCCGTAGGGGATGTCGCCGGCTACCAGCACGATGAAGGCGGTGACGGAGCAGACCAGCATGGTGTCGAAGTAGACGCCCAGGGCCTGCACGAAGCCCTGCTTGGCGGGGTGGGAGACGGACGCGGTCGCACCAGCGTTGGGGGCGGTACCCATACCGGCCTCGTTGGAGAGTAGGCCGCGGCGCATGCCCTGGGTAATCACACCGATGAGGGTGCCGGTCACGAACTCTTCCAAACCGAAAGCACCGGCGAAGATAGCCCCCAGTACAGCGGGAACCTCACCCAGGTTCATTGCAACAATGATCAGACCCAGAATCAGGTAGAGAACTGCCATGAAGGGAACCAGGATCTCGGTGACCGAGGAAATGGTGCGGATGCCGCCGAAGATAATAAAGCCCGCAATGACCGCGATGATAATACCGAGGGTGACGCGGAATCCCATGCCGTTGGTACCGCTGATATCAACACCGAAGGAGCCAGCTGCCGCACCCACGATGGAGTTGGTCTGTACAGCCACGAACACGAAGGCGTAGGTGATGACGATGAAGGCAACGAAGATGAGACCCAGCCAGCGGGCATTGAGGCCGCGGGCCATGTAGTAGGCAGGACCGCCGATGTAGGAGTCCTCACCCTTGCGCTTGTAGAGCTGACCCAGCAGGGATTCTGCAAAGGCGGATGCTGCACCAATGGAGGCGATGACCCACATCCAGAAGACAGCGCCGGGACCACCCAGGATGATAGCCATGGCAACGCCGACGATATTACCCACACCCACACGGGAGGCTGCCGAAACTGTAAAGGCGCGGAAGGCTGAGATGCTCTTCTTGCCGTTGTACTCGGTACCTGCCGGGTCCTTGAGGGTGCGGAACATTTCGCCAATCAGGCGGAACTGCACGCCTCGTGTTGCGATGGTGATGCCCAGACCTACGGCTACCAGAGCGTACATGAGGAAGTAGGCCCAGAGCGTGTCTGAGATGCCGGTGAT
The DNA here is from genome assembly GCF_053548195.1 of Rothia sp. 11254D007BW. Lineage (NCBI taxonomy): Bacteria > Bacillati > Actinomycetota > Actinomycetes > Micrococcales > Micrococcaceae > Rothia > Rothia sp. 11254D007BW. The sequence continues at coordinate 1,752,551 of NZ_JBPWPK010000001.1, read as the reverse complement.
AACCTCGGTTGCTCCAGCGGTGGATTCGTTGATCCAGTTCACTGCATTGAGCAGAGTATCCATGTGTACTCCAAATCGGTAAGAGGCCGGGCCGGCCCGGGGTATAGGTGGGCGCGGTGGCACGTGGTGGGGCGCCTTAGCTGCGGCACGGTGGGCAGCAAGGGCGGAGAATCACCGGCGCTAGGGGCGGTGAACACTAGGGGTAATTCTCACAGCTCGCTTGCGTTTGTGCAAAACAGGTACGGTGTGATGTTGCCGTTTCGCTCTTAGACTTCGCTCTAGAAGGGGACCGCACAACCTAAAAGGGACCGCAGATTATGCGGTCCCTTTGAGGAAATAAGGCCCCCTTGAGGTAGCGGGGGGCGGACGCTAGGCGCCGGGGCGGGGTGCGTCCGTATTGTCGGTGAAGACGTCGGGGATGCCGTCCTGGTTCTCGTCCAGGCTTTCCTTCAGGGCGACTTCCTTGTAGTGCTTGTTACGAATCGACAGGATGGCGGCACCCAGAATCGCGGCAATGAGGGAGCCAATCATGATGCCGACCTTGGCGTCCTCGGTATGCAGGGAGCCTGCCTCGAAGGAGAGCTCGGCAACCAGCATCGATACGGTGAAGCCGATGCCACCGGTGACCGCCAGACCAATGACATCGATCCACTTAATATCGGGGTCGAGATTAACCCCGCGGAAGCGGGTAATGAGCCAGGTGGTGCCGGTGATGCCAACGGTTTTACCCAGCACCAGACCGACCATAATACCGATAGCAACGGAATCTGCCAGGGCGGTCTTAAGGCCGTCCCAGCCACCAACGGCTACACCGGCGGAGAAAAAGGCGAAGACGGGGACGCAGAAGCCGGTGGAGAGCGGACGCAGGCGGTGCTCCAGGGTCTCGGCCAGGGAGGCGTGAGCATCGGCCTGCTTAGCCTGGGCAGTCATGCGGACGGGGACGCAGAAGCCCAGAATGACGCCCGCGATGGTGGCGTGAATGCCTGACTCTAGGAAGAGGGCCCAGGTGATAAGCCCCAGGGGTAGCAGGATGACCCAGGCCGCCCACTTGTGGTCGTGGAAGAGTTTTTCGTGCTTGTGAGTCAGCCAGAAATATAGCCCGATAGGAATGATAGAGATAATCAGGTACCAGGCGTGGAAGTTACTGGTGTAGAAGAGGGCGATAATGACGATGGCAATCAGGTCATCGACCACAGCCAGGGTCAGTAGGAAGGTGCGCAGGGCCGCGGGCAGGAAGGTGCCCACACCGGCCAGGACGGCCACCGCGAAAGCGATATCGGTAGCGGCGGGAATAGCCCAGCCGTGCACAGCGGTCTCATTGCCGTGGTTGATGGCGAAATAGATAATAGCCGGGGTCATGGCACCGCCGAAGGCGGCCGCGATGGGGACGACGGCTTTACCCGGGTCACGTAGGTCTCCCACCACGAACTCTTTTTTGAGTTCTAGACCGGTGAGGAAGAAGAAGACCGTGAGCAGGCCGTCAGCGGCCCACAGGTGCACGTTCATCATCAGGTGGCTGAAGCCGGGAATGTTCAAGCCCAGCTCGGTATCGCGCACACTCTCGTAGAAATGTGCGGCTTGGGAGTTAGCCAGAATAACGGCGAGCACGGTGGCGGCGAGCAGAATAAAACCACCCACCGATTCCTTGCGCATAATCTCTGAGACGCGGCTGGTCTCGGCGTACGATCCGCGGGAAAAGAGCGGGTCCTTGTGAGGCGCTTCAGTCATGCCTCTCCTTAGGTTGGGTGTGTCTTCGCTTGCTTCAGGTTCCATTATGCTCCTTTAGCCCAGCTAATGCCGGAATCTGAGATGCAGAACTGCACACCGGCGTCCGCCCCTTATCTCACTCAAGGGGACCGCACAACTCAAAAGGGACCGCAAATTATGCGGTCCCTTTGAGGAAATAAGGTCCCCTTGAGGTAGCGGGGAGCGGACGCTAGGCGCCGGGGCGGGGTGCGTCCGTGTTGTCTGTGAAGACGTCGGGGATGCCGTCCTGGTTTTCGTCCACAGTCTCCTTGAGCGCAACCTGCTTGTAGTGCTTGTTGCGGATCGACAGGATGATGGCACCGAGCAGGGCGGCGGTGACCGAGGCGGTCAGAATCGCGACCTTAGCGGCGTCGTTGTAGTCGGAGCCCAGGCCGAAGGACAGCTCGGCAATCAGCAGGGAGACAGTGAATCCGATGCCGGCCAGGGTGGCCACGCCGATGACATCAATCCAGGCGATATCGGGATCGAGGTTGGCGCGGCGCAGGCGGGTAATGAGCCAGGTAGAGACCGTAATGCCAATCATCTTGCCGAAAATCAGGGCCAGAATGATGCCGTAAGCAATAGGCTCGGTGACCGCGTCAATGAAGCCCTGGAAGCCGCCGATAGCGACGCCCGCTGAGAAGAAGGCGAAGACGGGGACGCAGAAACCTGCGGAGAAGGGGCGCACGCGGTGCTCCATAACCTCGGCTAGGCCGTGGTGGGCGTCCGCAGCTTCGGTGCGCTTGTTCTTGCGCACGGGAATCATGAAGGCCAGGATGACGCCCGCGATGGTGGCGTGAATACCGGAGTTAAGGAAGAGTACCCAGACCACAAAACCGATGGGCAGCAGGATGAACCAGGACGCGGCGGGGGAGAGGTGGAAGAGCTTCTCGCCCTTGCGGGCAACCAGGGCGTAGAGGGCAATGGGAATGATGGAGAGGGCCAGGAAGCCGATCTTCAGGTCTGAGGTGTAGAAGAGGGCGATGATGGTGATAGCGATGAGGTCATCGACCACGGCCAGGGTGAGCAGGAAGGTACGCAGGGCAGAGGGCAGGTGGGATCCAATGACGGCGAGGACGGCCACGGCAAAGGCGATGTCGGTCGCGGCGGGAATAGCCCAGCCCCCGAGGGCCTCAGAGCTGCTGTTGAGGTTGACCAGTGCGTAGATGATGGCGGGCAGGGCAACGCCACCTGCTGCTGCCACGATGGGCACCAGGGCCTTGCCGGGGTTGCGCAGGTCGCCCTCGACGAATTCTTTTTTGAGTTCCAGGCCGACGAGGAAGAAGAAGACTGCTAGCAGGCCGTCCGCTGCCCAGTGGCCGATGGAGAGTTTAAGGTGCAGGCCCCAGAAGTCTGCGCCCAGGTAGCTGTCGCGCAGGCCGAAGTAGTGCTCGGCGGCCGCTGAGTTAGCAAAGATGAGGGCGAGGACGGTGGCAACCAGCAGGATGATGCCGCCGGTGGATTCCTTCGAAAGGATTTCTGAAATGCGCTGGGATTCCTTGTAGGAGCCGCGCGATAGGACGGTGTTTTCTGATGACATAAACGCTCTTTGAGGTCGATGAGTAACGATAAACCGCCTACTCACCACACGCTTCTGAAGGGGGGGGATTGGTGCGGACGCCTGTAGCGCCGCGGGAGCCTACCTTCAGGTGGGGCTGTGGTGAGTTGGGCGGGCCGACCAGTCTTCCCGGCACACCTTAGTAATCTAGCTTATCAAATGAAGGCCTGGTGAGGAATTAGGGGAGTGGGTGTAGGTTTTGGGCGCGAGTCATACTAGCAAGGGGCTGGCTTGAGGGGGCCCTGCTGAAGAGTGGAGGGAAAAACTAGCCCTAAATAATCGATATTTTTCGCAAAAGGCATCAACACGGGTGCACCAGAAGCAGAAACTGTTTTGAATGAAACTTAGACTAGGTATAGACAACCCCACTTTTGCCTACAGTACCGACCAGAGGAACCATGAGCGAAGAAACCCCTGTAGCTGCTAACCAGAGCCCCCGCTGGCTGAACGAAGAAGAGCGCGAAGGCTGGCTCTTTATCTCCTCTATCATGTTTAACCTGCCCGGTCAGCTTGAAAGCCAGCTGCAGAAGGATTCGGGCCTGAGCTTTGTGGAGTACATGGTGCTGGCTATGCTCTCGGAATCCCCCCAGCACAAGCTCACCATGACTGACCTTGCTAAGCAGACCAACACCCTGCTACCTCGTCTTTCGCGTGTGGTCACTCGTCTGGAGAAAGATAACTTTGTAGAACGCAGTATCTGGGAGAAAGACCGCCGTGTGTCTATCTGCCACCTACTACCTGGCGGTCTGGCTAAGGTGCAGGAAGCTGCCCCCGGTCATGTCGAAGCTGTGCGACGTATTATTTTTGATCAGCTCAACGCCCGTCAGGTGAAATCCCTGGCCAAGATTGGGGAGTCAGTATTAGGGGATAAGCCCAGCGAAATTATCAATGTACGCAAGGCTGAACTCTTCGACGAAGAATAGGTGATGGCCGATCCCGTGCCTTCTCGCGGCTAGGTATTCCTCAAGTTCCGCTCCTGGTGTCAGGGGCGGAATTCTTTTTATCCACAGGTTTTATCCCCAGGAGGGTGCGGACGCGCCCCCGCGCGCTTATCGTTTTAAGGCCGGTGACAGGGGGTGTAAGAGGGCGGGGAAGAAGTTTTGGGTTTTTTATCCCCACCTGTGGATAAGTCTGTGAACAATATCCACTTAAAAGGTGGAAAACTACTAGCCCCTGTGGATGAAGCCAATGAAAAAAGCCTATAAGCGGCAGTTTTGGCTCTGTGGAGACAATTTTCCACAGGGGTTATCCACACCCGTGGATAAGTGACACCGGTGTGATTTTCGAACAACACCGGTGTATTTTCGAAAGGCTACACCCCTCCTTGCCCTATCCTCTGCACTATTTCCTCGAACATCTTCGAAACTCCCAGCCGTGTAATTCGAATATCCCCAGTTTTATCCCCATCTGTGGATAACTTTTTTGCCCTTAAGTGGAAAACCGGCCTTCACGTGCTCTGATCACAGGGATAATCAAAGTCAACAATGGGTTCAGGGTCGAAGTTCAGCGGTTGAACGCGTCGCGCTCAATGAGTCGACCGTTACATCCCAGAACTGCCCTTCCTCGTCCCACTGCAAAGCACTAACACGAGAATTGAATTGAATATCTGAGTGCAACCCGAGACGGGTGGCGAAGTGCTCCGCATACTCGCGCACCTCACCACCCGTCGGGAAGCGTTCCTTCAAGTTCCAGGTATCAATGACATCCTGAGAGAGTTAGGCAGTAATACCGTGACTCGCAGTCCGTTCGGACTCCGGGATACCGATTGCTACTCCAGGTACCGCCGAGCGCAGTGCCGGCCTCTAGTAGCAGCGCATCAATGTTCTTCGTTAGAAGTGATTGGAGCATTGCAAGACCGCTAAAGCCGGCCCCAATGATGACAACTTCACGCGGTACGCCTGCGGAAGCTTCTGTGGTTTGCGTCGTGGTTATCTTGTGTCCTCTCTCAGGAAATCAACCCGATTTATCCGTTATTCACGGATTCGGAAGGGCCCCAGAAGTCGTCTTCTGCTGGACCATCGGACGAGAACAGATGCACAGCTATGATCTTGCCTTGCTGCACGGTAATGAGGTCAGTTCCCGCTTGGTCAAGCTTGACATCGCCGCGGTCACCGGTGAAGTGAACTGGGACAACCACAAGATCGCCATTGACCATCAGCGGGCCGGTCGGAGCAATAGCAAAGGTGCCCTGGCTGACAGCCATCATTTCGCCAATCAAGGCGTACACAGCATCCGGACCAACGTGGGTACCCGAGAAACGGTTTTCCCCCGGCTGGAACCACTTAACATCAGGGTCAAGGTAGCTGAGGGCATCTTGTACACGGCCCTCGGCCAATGCACCAAAGTACTTGGAAACAACCTCAATAGGGGGTGTCGTCGACGTAGTCATGGATCTTTCCTCCAAGAAATAAATTTGTTTTGCTGACCTTCCTATGGTAACAATTAGTTACCTGTTACCTCAACGTAACTATCAGGAGAATTGTTGAAAGGATGTTGATGACTGCGACGAACTGGAACGTGATGATGGCGAAATGTCCTTCGCGTACCTCACTCGCGAGAATCGCGAATAAATGGACGGCCATGATTGTCATCGCGTTGTCGGATGGGCCCTTGCGATTCAAAGAGATCAAAGCAACGGTGGAGGGGATCAGCGGCAAAGTACTGACAGACACACTCCGAGCTCTGGAACGTGACGGAGCGGTTTCTAGGACGTTTTACCCTGAAATGCCGCCGAGAGTGGAGTACCACCTCACTGAACTAGGTCAAACCCTATCCGAACCTCTCAACGCGTTGCGAGTATGGTCGGAGACATACTTTGATGCCGTCCAAGATGCACGCGACGCATATGACCGGGCATTAGAGCCATCGAAGAACTGAGGCATCGCCCAAGGCCAGGGGATTGATTCTTATCACAGGAGCAACCGGTGGACTGGGATACGAGACAGCGCTTAGCCTTGCCTCCCATGGCGACAGTCTTATTCTTTGCGTACGAGACCTTGAACGCGGGCAACATCCCAGCCACAATAATCTGCAATGCAGGCATCCAAATTGTGAATGGAGTTCAGGTATCGGAAGACGGGTTCGAGCTGACGATGGCGACGAACGTCTTGGGGCATGTCTCTCTCATTGCTCATCTGCTTCCTCATCTAAGACCTAGTACGAGCATCATTACTATCGGCAGTGAGACCCACAGAGGTGGTCTATATGCATTCGGTTTCCCAGCGGCGGACTGGAATGGAATGGCAAATCATCTGAATCCGGGGAGTGTCACTGATAGGTCCTCTAGAGGCGGCAGGGTTCGATATTCAACCTCGAAACTAGCTTGCATTGTCCTTGCATACGAACTCAACCGATTATTTAGTCCTAGCGGAATACATGCGGTGGCGTTTGATCCAGGTCTGATGCCTGCGACAGGCCTGGCCCGTGACTACCCCGCCTTTATTAAACGTATTTACGCTGGGCTGGTTCCACTTCTGACGCGTTTTCCTGGAGCAAACAGCGTTAGTAGATCAGGGTCGAATTTGGCATGGCTGGTCCATCAGGCCCAGGAGAACGATTTGTTTGGTAGGTATGTCAGTAACCGATTCCCTCGTAAGAGTTCGAGGGAGAGCTATGCTCCAGGTATCGGCAGTGATGTGTGGACGACCTGTTGTCTGGTAGCTGGAGTAGACCCGAGTAGTCTATGACAAAATTTGAACAGCCTAGTGGTCTCCTCGCGATTGCCACGGCGCCGGGCTGCCCTCCGTGGGCAGCGGAGTCGGTACTCAAGAAGCAGAGGAAAAGGCAATTTTTCGGCAACAAATGCACGCAGCCCGCTTCGATACCTACTGTCTTGGGTGAACTGTTTCCCATCGTGCTTTGGCAGGTGGCTACCTTACCCACGCTTGGCTAGAAGAGTGAGGTTGTTCGGGTAGCGTTGGGCTATCCGTTAGCAATAATCGACAAAATGTGTGTGGCTGGGCTATCGATTGCCCATTCTGGCAACACTGCTTGTGCACTTGTCTCTGAGTGCGGACGGCCCTTCGGCGTTGATGTGGAGGAGCGAATAAATGTGGAAATGGCGGTTCATAATCTTAACCCAAATCAATGTGAACGCTTCCATAACTTAGGTCTTCCAGATGCTGACCTATCGATGCTTCTTTGGACAGCGCGTGAAGCTGTAGGTAAAGCCCTTAAGATGGGGTTGGCTGTCGCCTCTGATGCCCTAGATGTAAATTCGATATCAGCCGCTCACGATGGTTCCTATGATGTCCGATTCGAAAAACTCCCCATGATGCGTTGTGGGACTCTAGTATTTGATGACGTTGTCATGTCCCTAGCCACGCCCCTTCACCGACGTACCCAGTTACGTATAAGCGAAGCAAAGATTAACACCGGTGGGTATTGTGGAGAAATGAGGTGCTGGAAGATTGATTCTTGCTAAGTTTAGTTTAAGTGTTCAGTGATATGTACTGGATTCGGTCCTGTGTTTGGTTTTGTTGGGGGGGGGGCTGGTTTAACTTTTGGGGAGCACCGCATAACTGAAGCCAGTACATATCAGACTTATCAAGTAACCTCCCGTGACCCACAGGGCACAAGTGTGTAGAGTTAAACCCAGAAAGACCCAAAGAAGGGGCCTTCAACGAAAGGAACACCATGTCAGAAAAGTACGTTCTCCCCGAACTCGACTACGACTACGCAGCCCTCGAGCCCCACATCTCAGCCCGCATCATGGAGCTGCACCACTCCAAGCACCACGCCACCTACGTTGGCGGCGCTAACACCGCCCTGGAGAAGATGGAAGAAGCCCGCGAAAAGGGCGACTTCGCTAACATCGGCAAGCTCTCCAAGGATCTCGCCTTCAACCTGGGTGGCCACACCAACCACTCCATCTTCTGGAAGAACCTCTCACCCGAGGGCGGCGACAAGCCCGTCGGTGAACTGGCAGCAGCAATCGACAACGACTTCGGCTCCTTCGACGGCTTCCGCGCCCACTTCGAGAACGTAGCCCTCACCATCCAGGGCTCAGGCTGGGCTATTCTGGCCTGGGACACTGTCGGCAAGCGCCTCGTCATCGAGCAGCTCTACGATCAGCAGGGCAACATCTCCGTCGCCCTGATTCCCGTCCTGCAGCTCGACATGTGGGAGCACGCCTTCTACCTCGACTACCAGAACGTCAAGGGCGACTACGTCAAGGCCTTCTGGAACATCGTCAACTGGGAAGACGTCGCAGCCCGCTTCGACCGCGCTGTCTCCCAGACCAAGGGTCTCATCATTCCCGAGGCCTAAAACCCTCGCACCCCGTGTGCAGGTGAAAAGCCGGGTGCCGGCGTCCTTCTCAGCAGAGCGGACGCCGGCACCCGGCTTTGTTTTAAAGGCGCGCGGGAGCCGGTAATAGTAGTTACTTTCGGCTGAAGAGGACTATTATGGGGTGCGACACACAAGGAGTAGACCATAATGCACACGCGCACCTCCCTAACCCCCGTAGTGCTTGCTACCGGTATCTTAGCCCTCACCGGGTGTGGAATGTTCAGTAGTGATGAAGCAACTTCCGAATCCACCGCTACTGCGGTAGAGGGCACAGGGACTGCTGCCAGCATTGTCGATATCATCGATCCTGACACCGTTAAAGTAGACCGTAACGGTGAAATTATTTACGTGGACCTTCTGGGGATCGCCGCGCCCCAGGCTAAGCACGACAATGAAGATATGCGGTGCATGGCTCCTGAAGCCAAAGAATACCTAGCTAAGCTCCTGCCCATCGGCTCACCGGTCACCCTCACCCACGAATCTGCTGTGGGGGACAGCGAAGCAGACGATAAAACACCCCCCACCATTCAAGCGGGAGTTACCCTCCCTGACCGCCGCATGGTGAACACCGAAGTTACTCGTGCAGGCTTTGCTGTAGCCATAAACCAAGGTAACTCCGACCTCCACGAGAAAATTAGCGCAGCCCAGGAAGAGGCTGCCCAACAGCAGGCCGGTATCTACAGCCGAACCAACGACTGCACCCTGCCTGCCCGCCTTGACTCTGCCCTGACCAATATCAATAAAGCTCAAGGGATTGACCTCAAAGACCCCTTAGAGGCAGCAGATACCCTCACCCGTCGACTCGATGAGTACGAGACAGCCAACGACCTGCCCCTTCTCTCAGCAATTGCCCAAACCCAATCCGTCAAGACCCAGCGTGATGCTCTAACTCGAGCCAGTGACAGCAAGCGTATTGTCTACAACCTGGCAGAAGAAGCAGAGCGCGAAAGGGTAGCGCGCGAACAGACAGAGCAGAACTCTCACTCTGGAGAGCCCGCCCCACCCGAGGTACGTCAGCCTGAGGTGCCCCAACAGCCTGAGATTCAGCAACCTAATACCCAGGAGATAGCACCGCAGCCTCAACCCGAGACGCCTGCCCCTCCGCAGATAGAAGAACCTCAAGGAGAGCCTGCACCAGTGACCTCAGATGCTGGTCAGCCCGTCGATGCGCCCCAACCTGAAACCCCGGATACTCCCTCCGAAAGCTCTACCTAAGAGCCAGGGCGCACCGGGGTGGCCTCAGCCTCAGCCTTCTTCTGCTGGTTCACGCTGGTGCCGTTCTCAGGGTAGAAGTCATCACCGAGAAGATTCATAAACCCGTCTAGCTGACTAGATACAGCATCGAGCGTCACGATAGAGCCAACCCACTGGGCCGGAGCAGTCTTCTGCTTCTCAAGTTCGTTATAAAAGGCTGATGCTTCCTGGTAGATAGCTTCACGCTCAGATGCTCGTCTCTGATCCTCAACCGACGCCTCAGCTGAGGTGTCAATCTCCCAGCTGCGGGCGTCCTCAACCTTAGCCTGCTGGGCCTGAATTTCAGCGGGAATGGTGCACTCGGTGTCCTTGGAATAAAGACCGAGACCCTCATTGGCAGCGTCCTGCTGAGCCTGAGAAATCTCGCCGTAGAACTCATCTGCATTGCTAGTAAAAGTGGTAGCAACCATGCCAGCCCGCGCCATATCACGATTGATAAAGGCATCTCCTGCATATACGGCGGCCTCAACGTAGCCGGTTGCCCCGCGCTGGGACTCATCAAAGTTCAGAGTTACCTGGCTGCCCTCGGGCAGCTTCTCTGCCAGCAGAGACTTAGACTCTTCCACCAGACAGTTAGCAGACAGGGCGATACCGTTATCGGTCGGGGCAGAAGTATTAATCAGGCGAACCTGCTTCTCAACCCCATCAAAACTGGCGGTAAAAGTATTAGCCGATTCAACCGACACCACCGTAGCCGTCATGCCGTCGGTGTAAGTAATCGTCGGAGCGCTCGCAGTGCTACCGGCAGTATCACCAGATCCGCAGGCTGAGAGCGACAGTAGCGCCACCGCAAGAACAGGAGCTACACGCTTCATTAAGCATCACCCTTCTCAGCGTTATAGGCGGCTTCACGGTACATGCCCAGGGGGCCCTGGTCTGCAAAGGCGCGCGAGTGGTTGTAGCGGTAAAGACGCGGCGGACGGTGACGGGTACCCTCAACGCGCTTTCCCGTATCAATAATAGATTTGGACGCCGCAATCTGACGGCGGAAATTCGCCGGGTCAAGCGCCCGGCCCAAGATAGCCTCGTAGACCTCACGCAGCTGAGCGAGCGTAAACTCCTCACCCAGGAAAGAGTGGGCGATACGGGAATACTCCACCTTGTTCTGCAGGCGGTAGAGGGCGTACTCAACGATCTCATTGTGATCAAACGCCAGGATAGGGAGCTCGTCAATCGGGAACCAGCGGATGTTCTCGTGCACGCGGGTGCGGTTCACCTCGGTCTGGGGAATCGACGCCCAGTAAATCACCGACACCACACGCTCATGCCGATCTTCCTCAGCAGGAACAGGCAGAGAACCGCCCTCACGCATAATCTTGTAATCCGGGGTGCGGTGCACATCGCCAAAAGCATAGAGCTGCTCAAGATACCCCGGCACCAGGCCGGTCGCCCGCTGAAGGGTATAACCAGCCGCCTCTTCAAGCGACATGTCGGGCTGAAGCGGGCCACCCGGCAGAGCCCACTGACCCTTATAGGGCTCACGCAAACGACGCACCAGCGGCAGCCACAGCGAATGGTGAGACTCGCCCTCCTTGCGGCGCAGAGCCAAAATCACGGTAGAAACAGCAAGCGAAACCGACGTATGGTCAGCATCAAGATGCTCATCGCGGTGGGCCTGGGCGGCATTCGGCAAAGTCATGTGGCTCCCCGGTCGTAGGCAGTAAAAATCAGGACGCCCCACGGCGACCTCCACACCCATTCTAGTCAATCGGTCAAGAGATAACCCCAGCCCAACACCCCGGGCACAAGCCCGGGAACAAAAACAAGGACGCCGGCAGGCAGCTACCTGCCCACCGGCGTCCTAGTGCGGGGAAAGCTAGGAAATTTTCCAGCCTCGCAAGCTACGAAATTTTCAGCTCTCCCATCTCATCCCAGTCGTTGCCGTCGATTGTGCGGGAAATAATCTTGGGGGTCTCGGTCAGCCAGGGCTTCATGGCTTCTAGCCCCTTGGCGAAGTGATCCGACTCTACGTGAGCTGCCGCGGCGTCGTCCTCAAAAGCCTCAACGAGAACAACCTCGTTGGGGTCTTCCACGCTCAGTGACCACTCAAACCACTTGTTGCCCGGCTCGGCGCGGGTAGCCTCGGTGAACTCGCGGGTAGCGGCCAAAAAGCCCTCGCGGTCGCCGTCCTTAACCTGGTACTTCACAACAATGAAAATCACGGGTGCTCCTTCACTCGATTGATAACAGTTCACTTACTATCTTTCCGAGGTAAAGAGGCAAAAGCAAGGCAGAGACCAACTTCCCGTAATGAAGATGCCCTTCGAAAAGTGCATATGCCTGTCACTTTTTAACGGGAAGTTGCACTTTTCAGGGGGAACCGCCCGCGGGCTGCCCAGCAGAGCAGGAACCCGGCAATCATGGTCAGCACGATGACGCCGCCGGTGGGCAGGTTAAAAGCCCAGGAAAGGTAAAGCCCCACCGTGGACGTCACCGCCCCGAAGGCCGGTGCAAAGACCATCATGCGCCCCAGGGTAGAGCAGAGTAGGCGGGCGCTCGCCGCCGGAACCACCAGCAGGGCCAGCACCAGCACATTGCCTAGGGTTTGAAGGGAGATCACAACAGACACGGTAACCACCACGTAGAGCAAAATATCCAGGGCTAGCACCGGCAGACCCGCAGCTTTGGCGCTCTCCTTATCGAGCGATACCGCCACAATCTCCTTATGGAAGAGCCCCAACACAAGCGCCAGCACAGCAGCAATGGCCGCCGCCTGGGCGACGTCCGCCCCCGAAATACCCACGATGGAACCGAACAAAAAGTCCTGCACTGACCCCGAATACCCCGGGGCCAGGGAGATGATGGTGATACCCAGGGCAAAGGAACCGGCAAAGAAGATGCCGATGACCGAGTCCTCTTTGAGCTTCTGGTTCTGGCTAAAAATCGCCACCAAGATAGCGGTGATGACGCCTGCCACCAGCCCGCCTACTACCAGTGATCCGCCCACCACGAAGGCCACCGCCAGGCCGGGGAAGACCGAGTGGGCAACAGCGTCGCCGATAAAGACCATGCCGCGCATGACCACATGGCAGCCCACCAGCCCGGTAATCAGGGAGGCAAGGACGACCGCCGCCAGCGCCCGTGCCAGGAAAGCCAGGTTGGGGTTGAAAAGGTCTTGGATAAATTCGTAGGGAGTAATCATGTGTTTGTATCGGTGGGGAATCTAGAGATGAATCATACGAGGCGCTCAGGACGCCCCCGAAAGCCGACTGGCTGGGGCTGGCATGAATTGCGTGTGAGCGCTAGCGAACCCGCAAGAAGGTTAGTCGGCGCGGGGGCGTCCTGAGCGCCTAACTTATATGCTTGGCATCCCTCTCACACCCTTCGTGCTGGCCGTGCAGGAAGGCGTAGAGTTCTTCGATGCTGTGCTGCTGGGCGGGGGCGTCCACGGCGAGGTGGCCGCGCACCCCGACGATGCGGGTGCACCAGGTGCGGGCGGCGATCATGTCGTGGGTGGACATCAGAATGGTCATCCCTTCGGCGGCTAGCGCCCGGTAGAGGCGGTTGAGGGAGTCCTGGGTGGGGGCGTCCACGCCGGTGAAGGGTTCGTCGAGAAGCAGGAGCTTGGGTGCGGACGCCAGGGCGCGGGCCAGCAGGACTCGCTGCTTTTGCCCGCCGGAGAGTTCGCCCACGGGGCGGTCTTTGAGGTCGGTCAGCTCTGCCTTGTCGAGGGCGGAGTAGACCGCCTGCCAGTCGGTGCGGCGGGGGCGGCGGAACCAGCCGATGGCGCGGGTGCGCCCGCTCATGACGGCGTTTTCAACGGTAATGGGGAAGTCCCACTGGAAGAGGTGCTTTTGGGGTACATAGCCGATGTGGGCGCGGGCTTTGAGGGGCGGTTCGCCGAGAATATCGATGCGCCCTTTACCGGTGGGTACAAGCCCGAGCAGGGAGCGCAACAGGGTGGTTTTGCCTGCACCGTTTGCCCCGATCAGCCCGACGAATTCGCCGGGGTGCAGGGTTAGGTTGAGGCCGGTGAGGACGGGCCGCCCCGGGTAGCCTGCGTGCAGGTCGGTGATGGTGACGGTGGGGGTGGACGCCGCTGCGCCGGTTTCTCGCACGGGGGCAGGAGAGGCGGTGGTCATGCGCGGCCCCCGGTGGACTGCTCGAAGGCTTCAGCCTTAGCGGCTGCGGAACGACGGGCTAGGAGAACACCACCGACGATGAGGGCCAGAAGTAGCGCGCCACCACCGGCCATGAGGCCAACCGGCAGGGTTGAGTCGCTGTTCTCTGCTTCACTGCTGGTGCTTGAATCGCCAACCGTCGCAGTGGATGTTGCCTCGGTTGCAGGGGCGCTCGCGTCCTGGTCTTCCCCCTGGCCCTCGCCCCCTGCGCTGCCCTCGTCAACCGCACCGAGGGCGTCCGCCCCGGCAAAGACCTGCTCGTTAGTTACGGTCGAGCCGACGGCGAAGAGCAGGCGGGCGGTGTCGCTGACGACGGTACCATCGGCCAGCTCAGCGTGGGCGCGCACGGTCAGGTAGTAGGCGCCGGGGGCGGTGAAGACCCAGTTAGCGTGGGTGTGAACGTTGGGTTCAACGAAGATGTCCTGGGGGCCGGTGCTGTCGGAGGTCCACAGCACTTCCGGCGCCCCGAAGGTGCCGTTTTCCAGGTACATGGAGAACCCACCGGGGCCCTCTACCGCCTCAAGGGTGAAGGTAACGCCGCGGCCCAGGCGCTCCACCACCTGGGGGTTCTGGGTGTTCCAGCCGGGCCAGACCACACCGGCCAGCTCGGTCTGAGGGATCACATAGACCTGTTCACCGGCGGCTGCCTGCACAAAGGAGTAGCGAGGGTCATCGGGCACGGGCATCATAGCGGTGTCGTTACCGCGCAGCACCACATCGGCGGGGTCGCGCCAGACCGGCTCGGCAGTCGAATCGTCGCGGAACATAAGCTCCCAGGAGCCCTCAACAAATGCCGGGCCCATATCCACGTGCCCGGCGGCAATCTCATGCTGACCGGTTACTACCGGCTCGTCGGGCGAGAGGGTCTGTTCCAGGGCGCGCTCTTCGGCACTCTTGTTCTCTTCGGCCGCGTAGGCTGCGGGGGCCAGGGCGGACGCCGGCACCAGCAGGGCTGCCAGGGCCAGGGCAGTGGTGAATCGGGGAGAGATTTTCATGGAAATCCTTGGGTTAGGTGGAACAGGTGCTAGGGGCTCACAGCGAAGCTGTGGAGCAATCGGCAATAGCCCGTGCATTGACTAACATCATCTGGGAGTAGGTGGGGGCAGCTGAGTCGAGGGAGTCGGAGTAGAGCTCGCAAACTCGCACCCCGGTCTCGTTACCCACCTGCTGGAGTACCGGCGTCCTGTTCATGGACCCGTGTTCGGTGTAGAGGGCGGGTACGGCCAGGTCGTCGATGGTGCGGCGTAGGCGCTCGCGCTGCTGGATGCTGGGTTCTACGCCCGCGCCGGGGGAGACGTAGCCGGCGACGGTGAGCCCGTAGGTTGAGGCCAGGTAGCGGTAACCGTCGTGGGTGGTGACCAGGTTCTTAGCCGCATCGGGGAGCTGGCCGTAGATGCGGTGGAGTTCCCGGTCGGTGTCTGCCAGTTCGGTGAGCAGGGCTTCGGTGTTGGCCCGGTAGGTGGCGGCCCCGGCGGGGTCGGCGGCGGTGAGGGTGTCGCGTATGAGCTGGGCTGCGGCCATGGCGTTGGGTACCGAGTGCCAGATGTGGGGGTCGATTTCGCCGTGGACGTGCTTGCCCAGCACCGCCTGGGCCAGCAGGTAGACCTGGTCGCCGGGCTTGCCGAGGAAGCGGTACTGGGGCCCGGCGGGGAGCTCCTGCAGGGTGCGGGAGGGCACCGCAATGACGGTGGTGGCGGGGTCGTGTTCGGTGACCTGCCCGTCGGAGTCGGTGCGAATCACCAGGCGTCCGGTGTCGAGCTGGGCGGTGAGGTCGGCATGCCCGGCATCGAGGACGGTGACGGGCTGGCCGGTGGCCTCCTGTAGGGCGCGTGCCTGGGCGTCGGGGGAGACGCCGACGGCAAAGTGCACGGTGGTTGGGCGGACGTCGGTGAGGCCGTCCAGGGCCGCGCCGTCAGCGTCGCGGGCCTGGGCTTCAAGCTCCAGGGAGTATATACCCGGTTGAGTATATGCCCATGAAAGATGGGTATGGGCCTGAAGGGGGAGGGCGGTTTCCCCCAGGTTTCCCGCCTGTGTGCCGCCGTCCGCACCGGAGTCCGCTACCTTCTCAACTGACCCGAAGGTGCCGGTAATAAAGGCGGCGAGCTGGCCCGGCCCGCTGGCCTCGGTGGCCCTAAAGGTTACAGAGGCGTCACGGCTCAGAGCGCTACCCGACTCGGTATCGCGTGGGGCACCGGAGGTGCGCAGGCCCAGCCAGATGGAATCCAGGGAGGCGTCCTCAACAATCGGAATCAGGGTGCCCCCGTAGCTCTCAATCTCTTCGGCAACCGCCACCGAAAGCGCCCCCTCGGGCAGGTTGGCGTCGACCGTGCGCACCAGCTTCTGCTGCTCCAACAGCAGGCCGTTGGTGAAGGCTACATCGGCGTAGGCTACGTCGCGAACGTCGCGCAGGGAGGGCTCGTAGGTGTGGGGGTCAGCCCCCGCTGGAACCAGTGAGCTCACCCGGGCCCTGTCCCCGGCAACAGCCGAGGCCAGGTCGGCCACAATGGGGGTGGAGGCTACCACCTGCAGGCCCTCCTGGCCTCGCTCCCCTGCACCGCCACAGCCGGTGAGGGCCAGCAGGGCGGTCAGCAGGAGTGGGGCGAAGCGGCGAAAACGGTTACGCTGCACGGCGGGCAGAGCGATGACGAACAAAGAGCAGGACGCCCGCCCCGGCCAGCAGGGCCAGGCCACCGGCTGCGGCGAGGGTGCCAGTCGATGAGGTGCCGGTGTAGGCCAGCTCGCCTCGGGCTGAGGCTTGCTGGGCCTTGGCGAGTTCGTCCTCGCTCAGGGTGCAGTCGCGCCCATCGGCGGTCTTGCCCACAATGCGCACCTGGGAACCGTCGGGTCTAGTGACCAGGCCGGTGGCGCTATCGACAGAGCCCTGTCCACTACCTGCGGGGGCGTTGGAGCTAGAGCCGCTACCGGCGTCCTGCTGCTGGGGCTGCTGTTCAGCCCGGGCAATATCGCCCACCTCAAAATTCAGGGTGCCGCTGGCCGAAGCCTGCCCGCCGCTCTTGAGCGGCACAGACCAGGTGAGGGTTGCGGAGTAGACGCCGGGGGCGGTGAAGACCCAGTTGGCGTGCTGGTGGGTGTTGAGCGGAACCGAGAAGGAGTCGCCCACCCCGTTAAAGACAGTGGTTCCGGCGGATCCAAAGTTGCCGGAGAGGAAGACCGAGAGCCTACCCGGGCCCTGCAGGTCGGTCAGTGTGAGGGTGGCCGGGCCAGAGGCCTGGGCAACGAGCTCGGGGTTCTGGGTGTTCCAGCCGACCCAGGGCACGGTGGCCTGCTGGGTTGCCCCGATTAGGTAGACTTCGGCCCCGGCCGGGGCGATATGGCCCATGCCGCCGGGCATGGTGGTCTTGGCGCCGTCACCCAGCACGAAGGTCAGGGCGCCGGGCTGCTTCCAGGTGGCGGGTGAGGTGCGGTCGTCCTTGATCTGGGCCGAGAGGTTGCCGCCGCTCAGCACCGCCCCGAAGTCGAAGTGGCCGCTGGTGGCTTTGTTGGTGCTTGTGTTGACGGCTTTTTGGATGGTGAAGGCGGGCTTATCCAGGGTGCGCGCGGAGGCTCTGTTAGCCGTACCTGCCTCACCCTGCTGAGCCTGCTCGGCAGGTTTGACCAGTTCTTCGGTGGCCATGCACTGCTGGGGCGCGGTGCCCCCGCTACCGCCTGTAGCTGAGTGCTGTTGGGCTGGATTCTGGGCAGCCGGTGCCCGGTGAATCTGGCTGTTGCTTCCTGCGGCCGGGGCTGAATGTTGCTGGCCGGGCTGGGGGTTAGCGCTTTCCTGGCTACCGCCGGGGGCCGGTGCCGGGTTGAAGGGAGCGTAGCTTGGTGCTGCCGGTGCGGACGCCGGTGCTTCGGTTGTCTCTACCGGTGCGGGTGCGCTGGGCTCGGGGCTAGTAGATGAAGGTGTCTCGGGTGCCGTGCTGGGGGAGGGGGTGGCGGTCGGCTGGGTTGCCTCGGTTGGGCCGCCCAGTTCGGCGGGGAGCTGCCCCACCACAAAGGTGTAGGTCTGCTCGGTGCTGACGGGGGTGCCGTCCGCCCGGGTGGCGCTGGCGCGGAAGGTGAGTTCGTAGGTGCCGGTGGCGGTAAAGGCCCAATTGGCGTGCACGTGGGAGCCCACCGGCTGCTGAAGGGCGGGCAGCTTCTCGCGGGAGCTAAAGACCCGCTGGGTGCCAAAGGGGGAGGACTGGAAGACTTCAACTGCGCCGCCATCGGGGGCCTTGGTATTCACAAGTTCCAGGGTCAGCGTATCGCCGACTAGTTCACCGGGGCGGATGCCCTCGGTATTCCAGCCGGGCCAGAGTACCCCGGCTGCCTGGGTCTGGGGGGCTAGCCAGATGGTTGCCCCTTCAGTGCCCAAAAAATCGAACCCGGCAGGCACACTGACCCTGGTTTCAGCGCGGTCTTGCAGGTTGAAGACTGTCTGGGTGGGGTCTAGTCGGGTGCGGGGTGCGCCGGGCAGGTCGGCATAGGTGAAGAGTTCTAGCTGCCCGTTGGCTAGGGCCATAGCCAGGGCGTCGGTGTGCTCGACGGCGAGGACGGTGCGCGCCGCGGCTTCTTGGCTCGCAGTGGGGGCTGCCTGGCTGGCGGTAGGGGCAGAGCTGCCCTGTTCGGCTACTGCTGGGGAGGCTGCTAGGGGGCCTGCAAGCAGGGTCAGTGAAAGGGCTGCAACCGAGAGGGCGCGGGGGAACTGGTGCATAGTGTGCTTTCTAACTGTGTGTTGTTTGGCTTTTCTCGACATATAGAATATCTTTAATGATAATCATTCTCAAGTTGGTTGGGGTGCTGCTGCCCCCAACCCCGCACACACCTAGAAAGACCGCAATGCAGACCCAAGCACCCGCGTCCGCTCCCTCACTACGCCCGGCAGCTCGCAGGCGTCCCTACCGCGCCCTCACCCTCTCAGCCCTGGCCATCGCCACCCTAGTGGGCTCGTCCCTGCCCGCCGCCGCAGGCCCCGACGACGGCAAAATCGTAGGCACCCAGGCTCACATCGACGCCCCGCAAACCGTCTGGGAAAACAACAGCTTCAGCCTCTACGCCAAGATGCCCCACGGCGACAAAAATGACGCCCTCGTACCCTTTGATCGGTCGGTTCTCTGGCTGGGCAAGGGCTATTCCGCCCGCGCCGAGGCCAAAAACCAGTACATCTTCACCGTGCCCGATTCGCCCAACGCCAGCTTCCTGGGCAAGCCCGGCGACAAGCTCTACATGGCCCCCTCCCTGCCCTACGGCAACCACAACCCGGCCTGGATCGGCTTCGGGGCGGACACCAACATCCCCGTTGAAAACTTCCGCGACGGCACCTTCACCCTCGACCTGCTGAACGTCAACGGCCCCGGCGTCATGGAAATGTTCACCTACCGCTCCAACTACTTCCCCAACGACGTGCGCCGCATGCTCAGCTCCACCGACCCCGATTTCCAGTCGGCCGTGCTCACCCCCGGCGCCCACACCCACAACTTCACCACCTTCTCCCGCCCCGGCCGCTACGAGGTCACCTACCGCACCGTCGCCCGCGGTCTTGACGGCCAAACCATCGAATCTAAGCCCACCACCGCCGTCTGGCAGGTGGGCGGCAACCGCCCCGTGGACGGCGCTGGTGTTGCAACTGAGGCACCCCTGATTGATACCTACAACAAGGCTCTGACCACCTCTCTTGCCGCAGAAAACTACAGCCTCACCCTGGCTCCCAAAGCGAACCCTGAAAAGGACGGCGACGACTCCCTCACCGACATCACCTTCGATGCCGGGCGCACCGACGTCTCGGGCACCCTGACCCTCTACAACCAGGGCTACTTCCTCACCGACGTGCGCGTTGAGGGCGGAAAGGCCACCTGGTCAGAGATGCTGGGTTCCCTAGATTCCCAGATTCAGGGCGTCTTTATTCCGGACGGCGCCGCGGCGGCTTCCGGTGCCAAAGCCGCCAAGTGGGTCACCCCCGCCCTGACCTACGCACCCGGGGGGAGCGCGTCCGTACGCTCAGACGCGGGTGAAGGACGCTGGCCCGCCCCTGCCGCTGACCCCGGTAACACCCTGCTCCCCACCGGCCACCATTCCCTGACCAGCGGTGACTACACGGTCACCATCAAGCCCTCAGAGCACGAGGGCTACAACCTGGTGCAGATTAAGTTCGCTGACCCCACCGTGCGCGGCTATGTTTCAGGTGGCATGTTCCGCCGGGCCGAGGACGCCTCGGGGGCTGCCAACTGCTACGCCCACATCGATAACGGGGTTGCTAGCTGCTACCTGAGCGCAGCCAGCTGGCTCAAGGGCTACCACGCCATCTTCAACATCACCCCCCACCCCGACATGGACGCCCGCACCGACCGCCACACCGTCACCAGCGACTATGTGCCCGGCCAGGAATATAGCTCCAGCGGCTCCCTTACACTCACCGACCCCGTGGTAGCTCCTAGCCAGCCTGCGCCCAGCCCTGAGCCCAGCTCACCCGCACCGTCACCGAGCAACCCGGCTCCGAGCCCGTCCGCCCCGGAGCCGACCGTTAGCCCCACGGCCCCCGCCCAGCCCCTGCCCGATGCCCGCCAGTGCAAGGCTCCTGAGCTTGAAGGTCGCTACCTGCTCACCGACGGGCACGTCGATATCAAGGCATCCCTGGCAGGCGGGGCGCTGAAGCTGGCGCTGAAGGATGAGACTGGGGCTGTCACCCGTGAAGCTGCTGAGCGATCTCTCAATGACGTGGTGCTGGGCCTGGGCGATAACACCCGCTTTGCCCGCCAGGAGCAGATGATGGCCCCCGAGCTGGACTTCCTGGGCGAGGCCGGTAGCGAGTTCTACGGCCTGCCGCAGACCCAGCAGGCCGGTATTCTCTGGCCCGGCTGGAACACCCAGGACGTTGACTACGCCCAGCTCGCCGGGCCGGTCACCCTGCACCTGGTGCCGGTTGAGGTTCCGGACGGCGCTGCCTACGGTGTCTACGAACAGGACTTCGCTGGGGCCGTCACCCTGCACGCCGGGGGTGCTACCAAGGACACCACCATCGACATTGATTTCGCTACACACGCCCACGCCAACTGGGTCTTTACCGACCCCGGGGTCTACGGCTTCGACGTCTACTACAGCGCCCCGCTGCCCAACGGAACCACGGCCCGCAGCGAGACCCAGCGTGCGGTCTTTGCTGTAGGCGGCGCGGCGATTGACGACTGCCTGGCTGTAGCTGAGAATGCCCCCAGCCCTGAGCCCAGCCAGCAGCCGACTGCCCAGCCCACGGCGCAGCCCTCAGGGCAGCCTTCTGTGCAGCCCGGTGATCAGTCGACCGCCGGGGTGGGTGGGCCTGGCTCCACCTCGCCGGGGGCAGGGGAGCCGGCGGACGGCGTCCGCGCAGCTGACAATGACGGCACAAGTGGCGGCGCCGGGGCGGCCACCGGCCAGTCTGGCACCGGTCAGAGCCAGCAGGCCTCGGGCAGTGGTGGCAGCCTGGCCTCAACCGGCGCGTCGGTGCTGGGTGTAGCTGCTGCCGGTGCCCTGGCGCTGGGGGCGGGCGTCCTGATGCTGCGTCGCCGTCAGCGCTAACCCCCTGCTGAACCCGCCCCCTTAAAAGTGCAACTGCCCTTCACTAAGTGACGGGCAGTTGCACTTTTACGATGGCGCGTGCGCGAGCTCTCCTCTTGCGATTGTTCAACAATTGTGTAATCTATGTCTATGACCTAGCACGCATTATGACGCCCCCCGTCGCGTGCCCGCACCCCCAAGGAGAGACATGGCAGACGCAAACGCCCTGATCACCCCCAAAGACCAGGCCGCCAAGGGGCGCCGTACAGCTCTGCTCGGCTCCCTCTTCCTCATGGCCACCAGTGCCATCGGCCCCGGCTTCATCACCCAGACCGGCCAGTTCACCTACCAGATGGGCGCAGCCTTCGCCTTCGCGATTCTGGTATCGATCCTCATCGACATCGCCGTGCAGCTCAATGTCTGGCGCGTTATTGGCGTCTCCGGCATGAAAGCCCAGGAACTTGCTAACTCCGTCCTTCCTGGCCTCGGCATCTTCCTCGCTATCCTGGTAGCCCTCGGCGGCTTCGTCTTCAACGTCGGTAACGTCGCCGGCGGCGGCCTGGGCCTCAACTCCATGCTCGGCATGGACGCCACCACCGGCGGTATCATCACCGCCGCCCTCGCTATCGGCGTCTTCCTTTCCAAGCGAGCCGGCGTCGCCCTGGACCGTATCGTCGTGGTGCTCGGCGCCGTCATGATTCTGGCAACCCTCTACGTCGCGATTGTCTCCAACCCGCCCGTTGGTGAGGCCCTCAAGAACACCGTTATTCCCAGTGAAGTGAATTTCACCGTCATCACCACCCTGGTCGGCGGCACCGTGGGCGGTTACATCACCTACGCCGGTGCCCACCGTATGCTGGACGCCGGTATCCACGGCCCCGAGTACGTCAAGGACATTTCCCGCTCATCCGTCACCGGTATCGTCATCACCGGCATCATGCGCTTCCTGCTCTTCCTCGCCATTCTGGGCGTGGTCGCTACCGGCGTAGCCCTCGATACCGATAAGTCCATCGCCGGTCAGGCCTTCGGCATCGCTGCCGGTGAGATTGGAACCCGCCTCTTCGGTCTGATTCTCTGGGGCGCAGCAATCTCGTCCGTCATCGGTGCGGCCTTTACCTCGGTGTCCTTCCTGACCACCGCCAAGACTTCCGTAACCGTCAAGAACACCCTGACCATCGGCTTCATCGTCGTCTCAACCGTCGTCTTCATCGTTGCGGGCAAGGCCCCCGCCACCCTGCTAATCGTGGCAGGTGCCGTCAACGGCCTCATCCTGCCGGTAGGTTTTGCGGTGCTTCTCTTCGTGGCAACCTTCCGCGCCAAAACCCTGCTGGGCGGCTACCGCTACCCCGTCTGGCTTATCGTAATCGGCTGGATTTCCTGGCTGCTGACCATCTACCTGGGCTACAAGTCCCTCAGCGGTATCGCCGCCCTCTGGGCAGGCTAAGTTTCGGCCCCGGTAAATAAGGACGCTCCCGCCCCGCCTTCCCGTACGAAAGGCGGGGTGGGAGCGTCCTTGCGTCTACTACAACTCCTGTGTGAAGTAGTTGCGGGTCTCTGCCAGGTAGTTCCGCAGGTAGGTTCGGGCTGCCTCCCGCTGGCCGGTTTCCATCAAATTCAAGAGGTGGGCATTGCGCTCAACGTAGGGGGCGTGGAAGCCCGGAACCGTGACTTGAGAAAAGAAGAGCAGGCGCATTTCAGCCAGAATGCGCGACATAGCCTGAGTCAGACGGGCGGAGCCCGCGTGGTCGACCAGGGCCCGGTGGAAGTCCTGGTTAGCCCCAGCCATGCCCGTCACTGACCCGCGCTCTCGTGCCTCTTCAGCCCGAGCCAGGGCACGGTGAGCCTGGGGGATAGGCCCTGCCGGTGCTATATCAAGGGCAGCAGCCTGGATTGCCCAGCGCTCAATAAAAAGATCGGCAACCTGTTCCGGGCCGGGGTTAGCCACAAAAACACCCCGGTTGGGAATACGCTCAACCAGATTCTGGGCTTCAAGCAGGGTAAAAGCAGCCCGCAATGTATTACGGGAGACCCCCAGGGCGGTAGCCAGCTGCTCTTCGGTGAGCTTGGATCCGGGGGCGAGGGTACCGGCGTCCATGGCGGTGCGGAGGCTATCAGCAGCCCAGTCGGTGGCCTGGGCGTGGCTCGGCCGGGTACGGGCGATATCAGCTAACGACGGGGTGATGTCGATGTTAGTAGTCTCGGGGTTCACCGTTTCAAGTGTAGTTGGGAGACTCCCGAAACTAGGCGTGAACCCATACAAATTGTTATTTTGCTCCCTAGGGTTTGTCACGGCGACAGCTGCATGCTGTAGAAGTTAGGTGTTAGAACCTGATACCGCTGTAACGAAACTCTTCCCTATTAGAATGTTTCTATGTCACGGTCTCTTCACCCATCCCTTGTTCGTCTTTATAACTGTGCTCTGGACAGTGAATTCCTTTATTTTGATGAGACCTACACCTCTCCTGGCGACCTGCTTCATGAGAATAGTTTTTATGCGCTGACAGCGGTGCAATTTAGAGCCTCAGAATTGGACCTAATCCGCACTGACCTAATGGATATTGTGGATGGAGATTACTTCCATAGCACTGAGGCGTTGCGAACGTATGAGGGGCAGAGAGTTTTTGAAGAGGTGCTGAAGTATTTCTCTGATAACCGAGAACCTTCTTTTATTACCTGCAATGTTAATCTTGGCCCGGACGATGATCTTGAGCAGGCACGCCGTCGTTGCATGAAAAACCTAGTAGAAAAATACACTCCTGAAGTGCCTTCATTGCGAGGACTTATTTTTGAAGCCCGACATGAGCGAAAAGATAATAACCGTGATAGAAGCTTCTTGAAATACCTTCGAAAGGAAGGGCTTCTAAGCGATGAAGTCGGAGCAGCATGGGTGTCTCCACAGGATGAGAGACTGTTGTGGGCTCCCGATGCTATGTGCATGGCTTATCGGCGTACTCGAACCCACAGCGATATGACAGCTCACTACTTTGAGAAGTATCTTAGCGACATAGCTCGAGTGTATGAATTTTAAAAAGATGACCCCCACCTGCCGTAGCCACAGTGGGGGTCGAGTTGCTGTGATGCTCTAGGCACCAGGGCTAACTCTACTGCCTCTAGTATCTCGAAAAGTAGTACTAAATTCAAGGTTTGGGGTAGCAATAAGCTGATCCCCCTTGTCATTAGTTTTAATCAAAATTTTTACTCAAAGACCACCAGCACCTGGCCCGCAGTCAGGCGCTCGCCTGCTTGGGCGGGGAGCTCAGCCACGGTACCGGCGGTTTCAGCCAGCACCGGAACCTCGGTCTTCATGGCCTCCAGCAGGGCCACCTGGTCCCCGGCGGCTACCTCATCGCCCACAGCAACGGTGTACTTGAGCAGGGCCCCGCCCATAGGCGCCAGTACCTGCCTGGCACCTGCCTGCCCCTGCCCGCTGGCGGGGGTGGCGGCGTCCGCACCCGACCTCAAAGAAGCAAACACCGAATCGGGCAGGCCCACCCGGTGCGGGGTGCCGTCAATTTCCAGGGTGAAGCGGGTGATGCCGGTACCCGGGAAGACGCTAGCACCCACCGGCAGCAGGGGCTGACGGTAGGACGCCTGCGCCCCGCCCCCAGCCTCGGTGCTTGTAGAGGTGGTGGCAGCGTTCTTGCCCTGGGCAAGGGAGGGGAGGAAGACGTCCTCAATCCAGGTGGTGTAGACCCCGAAATCTCTGCCCTCAGCGGTAAAGGCGGGTGCTTCAAGCACCTGCCGGTCAAAGGGCAGGACGGTTGCCACCCCAGCAATCTCCATCTGGGCCAGGGCGAAACGGGCCCGGCGCAGGGCCACCTCGCGGGTGGGGCCGGTGACAATCAGCTTGGCCAGCATAGAATCAAACTCACCGCTGACCACAGAGCCCGGGCGCACCCCGGCGTCCCAGCGGATCCCGGGGCCAGAGGGCACGGTGATGGACTCAAGACGGCCGGCTGCGGGCAGGAAGCCCCGGGCCGGGTCCTCAGCATTGATGCGGAACTCAAAGGCATGGCCAACCGGCTCAGGAGTCTCGGTAAAGGGCAGGGGCTTGCCCGCCGCGATATCAAGCTGCAGGGCCACCAGGTCAACGCCGGTGACCTCCTCAGTGACCGGGTGCTCCACCTGAATACGGGTATTGACCTCCAGGAAGGAAATGGTTCCATCAAGGGCCACCATAAACTCGGCGGTGCCTACACCCACATACCCGGCGGCTCGGAAAATTTCAGCGGACGCCCGCTCAATCTGGGCCCGCTGCTCAGCGGTGAGGAAGGGGGCGGGGGCTTCCTCCACCAGCTTCTGGTTACGACGCTGCAGGGAGCAGTCGCGGGTGCCAACCACCACCACATTCCCGTGGGAATCCGCAGCCACCTGGGCTTCCACGTGGCGGGGCTTCTCTAGGAAGCGCTCAATGAAGCACTCCCCGTTACCAAAAGCAGCCACAGCCTCGCGCGAAGCCGAGACGAAGGCGTCCTCAACCTCGCCCAGCTCCCGCACAATGCGCATACCGCGCCCGCCGCCACCGTGGGCGGCCTTAATAATAGAGGGCAGGCCGTGCTCCTGGGCAAAGGCGCGGGCCTCTTCGGGGGAGGCGACGGGGCCATCCGACCCGGGGGCCAGGGGGGCTCCCACCGCCTGGGCCAGCTCGCGGGCCTTGACCTTATCGCCCAGGGCCTCGATAGTCTCGGGAGCAGGGCCAATCCAGGTCAGCCCCGCAGCGATTACAGCGCGGGCAAAGTCGGCGTTCTCCGCCAAAAAACCATAGCCGGGGTGAACATCGGTAGCCCCCGACTTTACCGCTACCGCCAGCACCTTCTCTATATCCAGGTAGGTTTCCGCCGGGCCGGTGCCCTCCAGGGCGTAGGCCTCATCGGCCAGGGCGGTGTGCAGGGCCTCGGCGTCCGAGTCGGCGTAGACCGCCACCGACGCGATACCCTGGGCGGCGCAGGCGCCAATAATACGGACGGCAATCTCGCCACGGTTAGCAACTAAAACTTTACGCATGGGGCTCACTTTTCGGTCTCGGAGGGGCGGGCAGGGGTGGAATCGGGGAAGTTCAGGAGGCCAAACCGCAGCCGGGTACCGGGCGGGGCCTGGGCCAGTAAGCGCAGGTCAGCCGGGTGGACCGTCGCAATCACGGGGTAGCCGCCGGTCACCGGGTGATCAGCTAAGAAGACCACCGGCTCCCCGCTCGGCGGCACCTGAATCGCCCCGGCCACCATGCCCTCACTGGGCAGCTCCCGGGTTATAGCCCGGGTGAGGACGTCGGTGGGCTGGGGGGCTGCGGACCCGTCGGTGGGGGTGCTCAGGACGTCCTGCCCCAGCGGGGCTTCCTGCACAACGTCAGCCAAAATCAGCCTGACCCCGATACGGTCACTGGACTGGGAGACTTCCCAGGTCACCTCGGTGAAGCGGCCCAGAGACTCGGGGGTAAACCAGTCCTCACGCGGCCCGGGCAGGGCGCGGATCTCCAGCACCTTACCCGGTTCCGGCAGGGGGAGGACGGGCGCCGGGTCAGCCACCACCGCCACCGGCAGGCTTGCCAGGGAGAGCCTCTCACCGGCCGCCAGCGGCTTCGGCCCCAGCCCGGCCAGGGTGTCGCGGGAAGCGCTCGCCGCCTCGGTTCTAGCGGCAAACCCGCCGCGCACCGCAAGGTAGGTACGCAGACCACGTGCGGGTGCCCCCAGGGTCAGGGTCTGCCCGGGCTTTAGGGCAAAGGGGGCGTAGGGGTGGACGGTCAGAGGGGTGCCTGCTGCCTGAGCTGCTCCCTGTCCGGAGTCCGTGGCCTGCCCGCTGGCGTCCTCGGTTATCTGCGCTGGGGTATCCGCTCCGGTCAGGGCCAACTCGACGTCGGCTAGGGCAGTAATTTTTAGCCCGCCCGCCAGGTTCTCAAGAACGGTAGCACCCGTGCAATTACCGACCAAACGGTTAGCTTCGGCTGCCGCTTCCCGGTCGGCCGGGCCGGAAGGAGAGACACCCCAGTGGGTCAGACCCGCTCGACCGGAATCCTGGAAGAGGGTGAGCAGGCCGGGATTTTTAACCTCCAGAACCTCGCCGGGAACTACCGCGGGGGCGTCCGCCTGCTCGGAGTCAACCGGGTACGAGCTAACCGGGCACGAACCTGCCCGAGGCTGCTGGGCCGGGGCGGGAGCGTCCTGAACCCCTGCCTGACCTGCAGAAATCAGCTCACGCACCGCCTCAAACTGCACCTGCATACCGGGCTCCAGCAGGGCGGGCGGATTCTGGCTGAGGTCCCAGAGGGGAGCGTCCGTGCGGCCAATGAGCTGCCAGCCGCCGGGAGAGGTGCGCGGGTAAATACCCGAAAAATCACCGGCCAGGCCAACAGCCCCGGCAGGAACCGAGGTGCGCGGGGTGGGGCGGCGGGGAACGTCCAGCACATTATCGTGCCGGTGCAGGTAGAAGAAACCCGGGGCGAAGCCCGCAAAAGCAACCGACCAGTGTCCTGTGGTGTGGGTGTAGATTACCGCCTGCTCGCTCATGCCCAGGTGGGCGGCAACATCGGTGAGGTCCTGGCCATCGTAGACGACCGGGATGGTGACTGTGCGGCCGTGGGTGCGTACATCTCCGGACGCCTGCGGCAGGTCGGGTGCGGCAAGAAAGTCAGCGGCCTGCCGGGCTGTTTCAAAGCGGACGAGCACGGTTTGAGCTGCCGGGACCAGCTCGGTCTGCCCTGCGGTAGGGTGTTGCTGCAGGTGGCCGTGCAGGTGCAGGGCGTTTTCGAGAGTTCGGCAGTCAACCATAACGGCCAGTAGGCCGAAGGGCTTGACCGTATAGATGGTGGCGGCGTGCCCGCTGGGTGTGCGCCCGCTGGATGTATGTGCGGTGGTCATGGCGCCCCTCTCTACTAGCTTCTGCGGTGAAGATGGAGTGGTGGGCTACAGGCTCTCGCACTGGGGTTTGGCCTACGCCACCGCTCAGGATTGTTCAACAATTCTGGCAGATGTGGCGCCGCCCACGCAAGCTGCGCTTTCGTTGTGGCTGTTCTCTCTGGCGAATGTGACTTGTTTTCCCGAGAGGGTGTTGTTTTAACGTCCTTTCGGGAAGACGAGTCGCATTCGGTGATGAAGCCATTTTTTGGAATACTTTGTGCCGGGGTAAGCGCCGCTCAACGGCTCTATATCTGTGGAAAACCTTGACGCACTGACGTCATACTTCTCGCCCTGAGCAAACCTCCGCAGCTAGGCCTCAAAGTTATCCACAGATGGTAGAAAACGGCTAGTAGAGACGCACCGTATAGGGCATTTTTAACCCATGGAACACTTGTTTGAGACTGTCAAAACTTCGGTTGAGCTTAGACACCTGGGTAAGAGTACTTCCGGTGTAAGCCGTGAGTGCACCAGGGGAGAGCTCTTTAAAATCGGTCACAATGCCTATATAAAGACAGCTTTATGGGACTCGCTAAGCAATACCGATAGGTGTCTAGCCGGGCATGTGGCTTTCATAAAAACAAATCGGGGGTACGTGTTAAGCCATGTGTCTGCCGCTCTCTGGTGGGGTGCCCCTGTGCTGCGGTTACCGCACAAAATATGGGTGAGCCATCCGCACGATTCAGTCAAATCTCGAGGGCGGGTGCAGGTCAGTCGCAACCGGCAGAAGGAATGCGACAGTGCAGTGTTCCACCGGGGAGCCCGTGTGACGTCGCCGCTGCAGACGGCTATCGATTGCGCGCGGACGCTTCCGATCATTGATGCCCTCTGCATTGCCGATTACTTTTTGCATTGCCGACTGGTTGATTATGAGGTTTTAGCCCAGCACTTGAGGGAGTTAAGCGGTCGTGGTGTTTGTACGGCGCGTGAGGTGGCTCGTTTGATGAGTACGAAGGCGGAGTCACCGCTGGAGACTGTTGCTCGGTATTGGATTCTGATGTGGGGTCTTGCGCCACCTGCGGAACAGGTGCCTTTATGGGTTGGTGGAAGAACTCTCCGACCTGACTTTTTGTGGGAGAAAGAGCGGGTCATTTTAGAAGTTGATGGCAAGGTCAAGTATGCGGGTACTTTTGGTGAGGCTGCAGAGGACGTGGTTCAGAACGAGCGCCGTCGTCAGCACGAATTAGAGAGTATGGGGTATACCGTGGTGCGCGCTTTGTGGGAAGACATTGTGGTGCACCCTGAGCGCTTGCGTGCAAAGTTGGCGAGGGCTGGAATGTGTGAAGGCTCGCGTCGTCGAATGTGACTTAAATTCCCAAGCGGGCGTTAAAGCAACACCCGCTCGGGAAAACACGTCGCATTCGGCAGAGCAGTAGGGGCAGGACGCCGCCCCCCGCCTACCTAGACAAAGGCGCGGACGTTCGCACCGGCGTCCTCAAGAGCTGCCCGCACCTGCCGGGCAAGAGCAACTGCACCGGGGGTGTCGCCATGCACGCAGATGCTATCGGCCTGCAGAGGCACAACTGAGCCGTCCACGGCTACAACTTCGCGGTCTACCGCCATGCGTACCACGCGCTCGGCCACAGCCTGCGGGTCGTGGATGACCGCCCCGGCCTCCCGGCGAGACACCAGGGTACCTTCGGGGGTATACCCACGGTCGGCAAAGGCCTCGTAGAAAACCGGAACGCCCAGCGCCTGAGCCTCGCGGGCAACAGCTGAGTTCGGCAGACAGAGAATCGGCAGGCCACCGAGTTCGTGCAGGGCACGGGCCACAGCCTGAGCCTGCACATCGTGGTGAACAATAGCGTTGTAGAGTCCGCCGTGGGGCTTGCAGTAGCGCACTTCAGCGCCCTCAACCCGCGCTACCGCCTCAAGCGCGCCCACCTGGTAAATCACCGCGTCGGTGAGTTCGGTGGCGGTCATATCCATGAAGCGGCGGCCAAAGCCGGTCAGGTCGGGGTAAGAAACGTGGGCCCCGATCGTCACGCCGTTCTCCCGCGCCGCCCGCACGGTGGTGCGCGCAACCGACGGGTCACCGGCATGAAAACCGCAGGCGATATTGGCTGAAGAGACGGTCTGCATCATCGCAGCGTCATCTCCCATAGTCCAGGAGCCAAAAGACTCCCCAGAATCAGAATTCACATCAATACGTAGGGTGCTCATGGCACTAGCCTACCGCCGCAGCTGCCTGCCGGGCGTACCTGCTGGGGCGCGGACGTCCGCCCCAACTATGTGCGGGCCTGTTCCCTGGGCGGGGCAAGAGGGCTAGAATTGCTGAGGTCTACAAAGGAGTGCGCATGACACACGCTACCGACCCCCGCCGGGTCACCCTCTACACCTGGATTATCTCGGTGGGCGGTTTTCTCTTCGGGTACGACACCGGAATTATTAACGGCGCCCTTCCCTTCCTGCAGCAGGACTTTAGGCTGTCCCCCGCGGCAGAGGGTGTTGCGACGTCCGCACTGACCCTGGGTGCTGCTTTCGGGGCGCTCCTTGCCGGGCAGCTGATTGACCGGTTCGGACGCCGCCGCGTACTCTTCGTGCTGGCTCTAGTTTTTGCCGCCAGCTCCCTGGGCCTTACCGCTGCGCCCAGCCTGGGTATCTTCATCGTCTTTCGCGTGCTGGTGGGTCTTGCGGTCGGTGCCGCCTCAGCGGTCGTACCGATTTACCTGGCCGAGATTTCCCCCGCCAACCGCCGCGGCGCGATCGTTACCCGCAACCAGTTCATGATTGTCTTCGGCCAGCTCACCGCCTACGTGGTCAACGCGATGATTGGCAATGTTTTTGCTCATCAGGTGATGATTTGGCGGGTCATGTTCGCTATTTCAATCATTCCGGCCCTGGTACTGTTTGTGGGTATGTTCCTGGTGCCCGAGTCGCCGGGTTACAAGCGGGAGGCTACCGCCGAACGCGGTGCCCTGAAGTTGCTCTGGCGGGACCCGGCCCTGCGCACCACCCTGCTGCTGGCCGCCGCTATCGGTATTGTGCAGCAGGCTACCGGCGTCAATGCCCTCATGTACTACGGCACCCAGGTGCTGCGCGAGGCTGGCTTTTCCACCGACGCGGCTCTGACCGCCAACATCTCCAACGGTGTGCTGTCGGTGCTGGGTGCCGCTGTTGGTCTCTGGTTTGTAGGACGCTTCCCCCGCCGCCTGGTGCTGACTATCGGCCTGACAGGCACCACCTTTTCCCTGGTCATGCTAGCCGCCACCTCGCAGCTGCTGGACGCGTCCGCTCGGCCTTGGGCCACCCTTTTCATCTCTATTATTTTCTTGGTCTTCCAGCAGGGTGCCGTATCGCCGGTGACCTGGGTACTCATGAGCGAGGTCTTCCCGACCCGCGTGCGCGGCGCCGGTATGGGCGTGGCTACCTTTGTCTCCTGGATCGCTAACTTTATGGTCTCCCTTTTCTTCCCGCAGATGGTGGCCGCCCTTGGCTTGGGTATGACGTTTGCGGTCTTTGCCGTTATCGGCGTCGGCCTGATTACCTTCACACGCGCTGCGGTACCTGAAACTGCCGGCCGCGATATGGACTAGCCGCCCGGCGTCCGTCCGCCCTACTACCCTAAGGAACCCCTATGGCTCGCCCCGACTACGGCATTGGCCCGCTGGCCCACGCCCTGGCTACCGACTTCGGCTACGACTTCGAGTACGATGCCCCGGCTGAGGTTGACGGCCTGTGGCTGGAGACCGCCGAACTTGAGAAGACCTACATCGACCTGACCGGCCGCGTCTTCACCCTGCTTCTCAACATTTTTTATATCGGGGACGAGCGCCGCTACGGTTTTGCCCTCTTTGAGCTTGAGGACGCCGCGGAGCCGGGTTCTGAGACCGACGGTGCGGACGCCGGTGAGCAGCTGGTGCTGCAGGAGGACGGCTTGGCGAGTGCGGCTGATTTGAAGGCCCGGGTCGCTGATGTGCTGGCTGATTCTGCCCAGCTGCTGGCCGAGCAGGACGCCTACGACCTGGGTGAGGCCATTCGTGCTGTTGATGCTACCTATACTCCGGAGCAGCAGGCGGCTATTCTTGAGGCTTCGCAGGTGCAGAAGGGGAAGTCTTTCTTTGCATAGGGTTTCCCCCCGCCCGTGAGGGCCGCGAGAAATGTGTGTGTTTGAGAAAAGCGAGCTGATTGACTCGCTTTCTCTCGTTAAAAGTCGTTTGCTCTAGTCAAATCTCTCACCCTTGGGGTTACTGGGTAGGGCTGAGAGTGCGAAGGCTGCGAGGGAACCTATAAAAGGGAATGCATGAATCCACATCCAATGACCTGACAAATTAGCATCATGGAGGCGTCGAACCGAAAGCGACAACGTAGGCACGCCAAGTGCTACAAGCGCCGGAGCACTAAAAGCCAAGGAAGTCATCTCAGCTCTGTTAAAACGCTGTTTACGCGCTGCCTGTTCTTCTTGTGTCTCGGGTTCGCCGGGAGCCGGTCGATCAGGGAAGGGCCAGAAGGCATCCTTATTGTGAGGCCCTGTATAGGAACCAGGGTTTCGGGAGCGGTCGTAACGTCGTGCCGCAATATCGCATGCCATCAGCACACTCAAGGCAAGCATATTGGGCCACCAGAACTCACTACGAGACGCCCGCCCCGAGAAGGTAAAGGTCTTGGCGAACATACGACGTGTTGCTAGAAGGGGGCTTGCCCCTGGAATAGGCTCAGGGGAAGAGAAAAGAGGAGTGGTCACGGAAAACCTCCTTGTTAGTCCGTTTACCATATTCTACAGAGGAAACGTCAGGGGCCAGCTTTCATTGGCGCGTCTGTGGATAACTCTCGCAATGCTCGGTCATAAACCTGCCGGGTACCCCGGAGTTATCCACAGATTTCTAAAATGCCTAGTGGGGGCCAAAATTTTTTCCCATACTGGTGCCATGAATACTACACATTGGCACTCTGAACATCAGCCCTATCCGCTGCCCACTGCCCCGGCTCACCCGACCCAGCCTACCGGCGTCCGCCCGCCCCACGAGACAAACAGGCTCAACCCCTACGGCCTCACCGCCCTCGTGATGGTGCTACTCATGATCTGTATAGGGTTCATCAACCTCATCTTTTTCAACTGGGAACTCAGAATAGTTCTGCCCACAGGGTTTACCTGGCTCGGTGCCATGGGGTTCGGCATAGGGGCTCTCTTTATGAAAAACAGAGAAAAAATAACCGCAATTATCGCCCTCATTCTGGGCGTGCTCGTTATAGTTTCTATTCCCCTGATCGCCTTCCTGGCAATCACTTTCATCATGTGGGTGAGCGGCGCCTTCGCCTAGAGGATGAGCTCGCTGCGCCCCTTCTCATACCCGGGTATGATTTGTTGTTTTCTGGGCAGCAACCGGGTGTTGTCTGGGCAGGTTAACGCTTACACTAAAAGAGAACTGCACCACTTTTATCTCCGCTAGTGAAGGGCCAGCACCATGAGCACAACCCCCACACCTCCGACCCAAGCACCGGAAGCTGCGCACCGGCGTCCGCCTGCCAAAAAGAAAATGAGCACCCTCACCAAGGTACTCATCGGCCTCGCCGTAGGCATCATCGCCCTCATCGCCATCGGTGCGCTGTTTGTGGGTAGCATCTTCGGCAGCAGCAACACCGCCCAGAATTCCATTCCCTCCACTGACTACCTGATTCTGAGCGACGAAGGCGTCAGCAACAAGGTGCGGGTGGACGGCACTATCGCCCCCGGTGAGGTCCGCTCCATCACCACCCATCTGACCAGCCCCATTAGCTCCGTTGAGGTAGAGGTTGGCGACCGGGTTGAGCTCGGCCAGACCCTAGCCACCATCGACACCTCCGCTGTGCAGGGCGATCTCGACACCCAGCGCACCCAGCTCGACGGGGCCGTCACCAGCGCCCAGGGCGCCCTGACCGCAGCGCAAACCGCCTACGACCAGTACAACCAGGGAATCGCCAACGGCACCAACCCTGAAATTCTGGCAGCCCTCGCCACCCAGCGCTCCGCTAACGAACAGGCCTCACTGGCAGCCACCG
This sequence comes from Rothia sp. 11254D007BW, assembly GCF_053548195.1. NCBI lineage: Bacteria > Bacillati > Actinomycetota > Actinomycetes > Micrococcales > Micrococcaceae > Rothia > Rothia sp. 11254D007BW. The sequence continues at coordinate 1,718,205 of NZ_JBPWPK010000001.1, read as the reverse complement.
ACCTGAACGCCAAGTATCAGATGCGCGATCAGGCCGCTGCCGCCGGCGAAGACCTCACCATGATCAACTCCGAAGTTGCCGCCGCTGAGTCGGCTCTGCGCCTGGCTAACGGGGCAAAGGCGGACGCAGACACCGGCGTCACCACCGCTCGCAACTCCGCCAACACCCAGCTCGCAGCCCTCGAAACCGAACTCAACAGCGCCCGTACCGCCCTGACCAGCGCAGAAACCACCCGCGACCAGACCCTCGGCGCCCTGCAGGGCGACCTCACCTCGGCCACCCTCACCTCGCCCATCAACGGCGTGGTCATGAGTGTTGCTAAGCCCGGTGCGCCGGCAACCGGCCCCGTCGTCACCATCGGTGACGATTCCAAGCTCACCATCACCACCAGCGTCCGCGAGGCTGACGTTGCCACCATCAAGGAAGGCAACCGTGTCACCTTTACCGCCGGGGCAACCGGCACCAAGGAGTACTCGGGTACCGTTACTTCGGTTGCGTCCATCGCTGACTCAGCCCAGCAGGCCAACCCTGAAGCCGCTGCTGCAGGTATGCCAGGTGGCGGCTCACCCACCTTCACCGTCACCATCGAGGTAACCGGCAACCGAGACGGGCTCTACCTGGGCTCTTCCGTCAAGGCCAGCATTATCACCGCTGAAGAAGAAAGCTCCCTGGCGGTACCCCTCGACGCGGTCTACACCAACGACCTGGGGAGCGAGAGCGTCGTGGTAGCTGTGCCCAACGACGACGGCTCCTTCACCCTCGAAGAGCGCTCCGTTGAAACCGGCCTGGCTAACGAATTCGACATTGCCATAACCGACGGCGACGTAGCCTCCGGCGACATGGTGCTCACCTACGGTGAGGCCTACCGCCACCGCGTGGGTGAAACCGTCACCCTCGATGCCGGCACCAGCTTCGGGTGGTAGCCATGAGCACCCTGCTCGATATGCAAGGCATCGTTAAAACCTTCAACGCGGGCACCCCCAGTGCCATTACGGTGCTCCCCGGCGTTGACTTTCACGTCGACCGCGGTGAGTTTGTATCGGTGGTGGGCCAGTCCGGCTCGGGTAAAACCACGCTGATGAACATCATCGGCCTGCTCGACCGGGCCACCTACGGCTACTACACCTTCGCGGGCGAGAACATACCCTCGCTCAGCGACGACGAACTGGCCTACTACCGCAGCCAGAACATCGGGTTCATCTTCCAGAGCTTCAACCTGGTGGGCCGTATTTCTGCCCTCAAGAACGTGGAAATGCCCATGATGTACGCCGGCATCAACCCCCGTGACCGTCGCGAACGAGCCGCCCACCTGCTAGAGCAGATGGGCATGGCCGACCGCATGAATCACAGCCCCGCGGCTCTATCGGGCGGCCAGAAGCAGCGCGTCGCTATCGCCCGCGCCCTGGCCAACGACCCGCCCCTGCTCCTGGCCGACGAGCCCACCGGCGCCCTGGACTCCCAAACCGGGCGCATGGTCATGGACCTCTTCCACGAGCTCAACCGCGAGCAGGGCAAGACCATCGTCTTCATCACCCACAACCCCGAACTGGCTGCTGAGACCGACCGCATCGTCACCATGGTCGATGGTCGGATTACAGAGGAGGTCTCGCAATGAACGTGCGTGAATCAATCTCCCTGGCCCTGGGGAGCCTGCGCAACAATAAGATGCGCTCCTTCCTTACCCTGCTCGGCATCATCGTGGGTATCGCTTCGGTCATTACGATTTTGACCCTGGGGCATTCGCTGAAAACTCAGGCCTCTGAGTCGATTGTGAGCTCCGGTGCTAACGACCTGATGGTGAGCGTGGTGCAGCGCCCCACTGAGGAGCAGGAAGAAGCGGGGCTGACCTCCGGCCCCATGCCCATGGGTATGCCGAACGGGGAATACATCGAGCCTACGGCTGAGTCCAAGTTCGACGAGGATGACATCGCCCGCCTCAAAGAGGCCCTGGGTGATAACATCGCGGGTATTCCCCTCGGGGCAAACTCTTACACCAGCGTAGACCTCAGTGCTGGTGAGAGCGAGGCTCCCTACGCCAGTGCCCAGTTCGTCAATATGGACTACCTGGAGCTCAACCCGGTCAGCCTGGTGGCGGGGCGTTCTCTGACGCAAGCCGACATGGATGCCAAACGACCGGTCATCCTGCTTTCAACTGATCAGGCGTACCAGCTCTTTGGCGACCCCCAGGCGGCAGTGGGAAGTGAAATCGATGCGCAGTTTGGCATGACCTCACGAGGCCTTATGGTGGTCGGGGTCTATCAAACCGAGTCTGTGGGCAGCGGTATCTTCGCCTACACAGGGCCGGGCACAGTCTACCTACCGGTTTCGCTGGAACCCGACTTTAACTCCTATAACAGCGACGGCTGGAACAGCATCACCGTACGCCCGGCTGAGGGCAAGGATCTGGGCCAGGTCAAGGCCCTGCTCCAGGCCCACCTGACCAGTATGTACCGCAGCGACGACCAGTTCATGGCCGAAATCCAGGACTTCTCGGCCATGACCGAGCAGTTCAACGCGGTTCTGGACGGCATCAGCGCAGCCATCTCGGCTATCGCCGGTATCTCGCTGCTGGTGGGCGGCATTGGCGTCATGAACATTATGCTCGTGACCGTCACCGAACGCACCCGCGAAATCGGCATCCGCAAGGCCCTAGGCGCAACGCGAGGGGCAATCCGCCTACAGTTCGTGGTTGAGGCTATGATGGTCTGCCTGGTTGGCGGTATTCTCGGCGTCCTGCTGGGCGGGGGCCTGGGTATGCTGGGCGCCAACATGCTGGGCACCTTCGTCTTCCCGCCGCTCAGCGCCGTCCTCCTAGCCCTGGGTTTCTCCCTGGCTATCGGCCTCTTCTTCGGCTACTACCCGGCCAACAAGGCAGCCAAGCTCGACCCCATCGACGCCCTGCGCTACGAGTAGCTCACCTCTTTCAGGGAAGAGAATAAAAACAAGGACGCCGCCCCCACCTTCCTGCCCTGTGGCAGGGGAGTGGGAGGCGGCGTCCTTATTTCTGTGCGCTACCTGCGCCTAGCGCAGGGTCTCACCAATCTTTAGGTGCACGACCGAGGGACCGCTGGTAGCAAGAGCCTGCTGGACGGTCTCTGCCAGGGTGTCCATGGTGGCTGAGAAGCCGGTAGCGCCGAAGCCCTCGGCCAGCTTGACCCAGTCGGGCTGTACCAGATCCACTGCCACAGGGGCGATGCCGCGGTCGCGCTCGTTCTGGCGGATCTCGCCGTAGCCGCCGTTCTCCACACAGATGATAGGTAGGTCAAGCTGCTGCTCAACGGCGGTCATGAGCTCCTGGATGGCGAACATGAGGGCGCCGTCGCCGAGTAGGCAGACCACCGGACGTTCGGGCGCGGCTACCTTGGCGCCAATAGCGGCGGGCAGGCCGTAGCCCAGGGTGGCGTAGGTTGCCATGTAGAGCAGGGAGTTGGGGCGGGCTGCGCGGTAGAAGGTGGTGGTGCCCATGTAGGTGACCTGGGAGGAGTCACCGGCGATGATGGTGTCCTCGGGCAGGATCTCCATAATCTTCTCGTTGAGCTCGGCCAGCTCGGGTGCCAGGGCGCGGCCTTCGTTATCGAGAGCATCGAAGATGTTTTGCAGGTCGCGGGGTTCGCGGGAGCCGGGAGCCAGGCCAAGCTCGGCGAGGGCGTCCAGCAGCTGGGGGATGACGGCCTTGGAGTTGCCCGGCAGCTCAATGTCGGGGGTGATGTTGGTCAGCATCTGGTCGCGCGTAATATCGATGCGAATGACGGGGCCAGCGGGGCGGATGTCGCCGTCCCAGAGCTCAGCTTCACCAATCTTGGAGCCGATGATCAGCATGGCGTCAGCCTCACGGCAGAAGGCGTGGGCGGCGCTCAGGCGCAGGTCAGCACCCAGGGAGAGGCGGTGCTTTTCGGGGATAGCGCCCTTGCCGTTGACCGAGGTGATGACGGGCGCTTCGAGGGTTTCAGCCAGGCGGAGTAGGTCTGCTGCTGCCCCGATAGAGCCGCCACCTGCGACGATGATGGGCTTCTTGGACTCTGCTAGCATGCGGGCTGCCTCGCGCACGTCGTCAGCCGGGGCGGGCTGGGGCTTGCCCAGGGGACGGGCCTGCAAGATGGCGGGGTCGAGTTCGACGTCGCGTTCGAGCACGTCGAGGGGCACCTCAATGTGGATGGGGCGCGGACGGTTGTGGGCGAAGGAGCGGAAGGCGTTGTGGATGATGTCCACGGCTTCTTCGGCAGAGTTGACGCGGCGGGAGAACTCGACGATGGAGTTGACGGCGCCGGTGGGGTTCTTGGTCTCGTGCAGGGCGCCGATGTCGCGGAATTCGTGCCCCACTGGGCGGCCGGGGGACAGGATGATCATGGGGCGTGACTCAGCGTAGGCGGTGGCAGCACCCGAGAGAGAGTTAAGCAGACCGGGGCCCGAGGTGGTGATGACGACGCCGGGCAGGCCGCGGGTCAGGGACCAGCCGTCCGCCCCGTAGGAGGCACCCTGCTCGTGGCGGGTGGTGACGGGGTGAATGTCGAGCTCTTCGAGATGGCGGTAGAACTCAAGGTTGTGGGTTCCGGGGATGCCGAAGACGGTGTCGATGCCGTAGCTGCGTAGAGTTGCCAGAATGGCGTAGCCGGCGTTGCGGCGGGGCTCAGTGGTTTCAGCGGAACGGTCGGGAAGTGATGGGTGAGTCATGGTGGCCTTTCGTGGGCGCGGGGTGCGGGCTTCCGCTTTAGCATACGGGGTCAATGCATAGATATACGGGATTTTCGCTCCTGAAATGTTATGCGGAGCACAGTATGTTTATGAGCGGACGCCTGTGGCAGCTTGGGCGGGTCTGGCGAGCTTGGGGGTGGGTATCCGACTTGGGATTTTACTCTGTGTAATAGAAAGGCGTTGATGGTGGGTGTTCAGTAGACTGATTAAACACATACAGCCAACTCACAGGACACCATGCACACTCGCCACACCCGCTTTCTTGCCCTTATGACTCTCTCTGCCCTCGCTCTGGCAGGGTGCTCAGCCACTTCAACTGAGGAACCCACAAGCGAAACCTCTACCCCGACAACGGTTGCAAGTAGTTCCTCGGCAAGCGCCAGCCCTGCGCACAGTACGAGTGCAACAGCATCTCCATCTGTTTCTACCCCCTCGACGACTAGCCCGTCCGTAAGCGCCAGCGCCACGGCGTCCGCTCCCGAGCAGTCCTCACGTGCCAATGCACCAAAGAGCGAGGTGCTTGGTGGCGGTGATCAAATCTTTGCCCACCGCTACGTGGCACTCTACGGTAACCCCGGCGGCCCGTCCCTGGGAGTGCTCGGTGAGCAGGGCCCGGCTGAATCTGTTGCCCGGGTTAAAAATCTCGCCGCTGAATACCAGGCGCACACCGACGAAAAGGTCATTCCCGCCTTTGAAATCATTACCACGGTAGCCAGCTCAGCTCCCGGGCCTGACGGCGATTACTCCGATGAGGCAACCATTGAAAGCCTGCGCCCGCTTATTGATGAGGCCCGCAAAAACGGGGTCTACGTTATCTTGGACTTCCAGCCCGGCCGCAGCACCTTCACCGAGCAGGTCAAACAGTATGAAGAGCTGCTCAAGGAACCCCACGTTGGTCTGGGCATTGACCCCGAATGGCGTATTTACCCCGGGCAGGTGCACCTGCAACAAATTGGTACCGTGGATGCCTCAGAAATTAATGAAACTCTGGAGTACCTGGCGGCGCTGACCGATAAGCACCGCCTGCCCCAGAAGATGGTGGTGCTGCACCAGTTCACGCATTCCATGATTACCAATCGTGCGGCGCTTGACACGAGCCACCCGGAGTTGGCTCTTACCCTGCACGCGGACGGCCACGGCACGCCTGAGTTGAAAGATTCTACCTACCAGGAGCTCATCCGCGATCTTGACCCGGCTATTAAGCCCTCGTGGAAGAACTTCTACGACGAGGACACCCCCACTCTGACCCCCGCCCAGACGTACGCGTTGACTCCCAAACCCTATGTGGTGACCTACCAGTAAATACGGCGGGGTGTGCAGGTTTCTTGGGCTCTGTGCAGGTTTTTCTGTGCACAGAGCCCAGGATGCCTGCACAAGCTGATGCTATGGTTCGGCAGGTATCTCCACTAGCCGGTACCAGCGCCCGCTTGCTCCGGTTTTTACCCAGGCGGGGAATAGATGCGGGTCTGAGATGTGCCCGTCAGCTTCGACCGTGCTGTGCCCTGCGTCTGCTAGTTTTTCGAGAGAGCGTCGCAGGCAGGCCTCTAGGAGTAGTTCCCCCTGATCAGGGGCTGGGGTGGTCGTCTCCCCGCAGAGTTCAGGCTGATCACCGGGAAAAACTGCTATCACCGCACACACCTGCCCACCGGCGTCCACCGAAACCGATGAGTAGCTGTCGTAGGCTTTGGTAGCGTGGCGGGCCAGAACCGGCCGATGGTCGCCCGAGACGGGGTGCCAGCTGGCGTGCGTCCACTCATAAAAATCGACGTAGGCCTGCTCAAATTCCGGGTAGCTCACGTTTTGGGCAGAGTGGACGGACGCGTGCTCCCGCAGGTTCTGCGCCGAGTCGGTGGGCATAGTGGCAGGTGGCACCATCTGAATAGTCTGGGCACCCAGCGAATCGGCAAAGTGTAGGGTCGGTTCGCCCAGGTAGTCCCGCATGAAGAAGGGCAGGGGCGCGGACGCCTGCGCCCGCGCCTGCTGGTAGAGGGCAGTACCTATACCCTGACGCCGCAGATGAGGCGTCACCGCAAGCTGGAGTTCATAGCGGGTGCGGTGGGCGCGCGCAGTCCACCAGGCAACAATCCCTACCAGCTGCCCATCGCTATGCGCCAGTAGGCAGCGGGTGTGGTTATCGCGCGTGAAATCCTCAAAATACACGGCTTGCGCCCAGTCGGGTAGTTGATCCCGGTGGTTGGCCGGGGCGCTGGAGAAGGTTAGCTGCACACTAGCCATTCAGCCGCTCCTGCCAGGCATTCATTACCTCGGGTGAGGTGGGTTTGGTGGCCAGGGACGCTACCACATACACCACCAGCGACACTGCCAGGCCGTAGTAAATCGGCTCGTTCGCCAGCACGCCAAAGATCGGCATGCACCCTAGGGTCACCAGGGAGCCTGCCGCCATAGAAAGCGCCGCACCCATACCTGTGCCGCGCTTCCACACCAGCCCGCCCAGGATTGCAACCATCAGGCCGCCCACCAGGATGTCGTAGGCAATGGTCAAAGAGGTCACGGTGTCGGTCAAGAAGATGGCAATAAAAGTAACCAGCACGCCCAGAACCAGCAGGTACAGGCGGTCAGCCTTGAGAGTGGCATCGGTTTCCTCGCCTTCCTCAAGCGCAGGGCGCCCGGTGATAAAGGGAATTACATCTACACGGGCTACGGTGGCAGAAGCAATCAGGGCACCCGAGGCCGTTGACATCATGGCGGCCACACCGGCGGCCAAGACAACCCCTCCCACACCCGCAGGCAGGTAATTCTGCGCAATAGCCGCGAAGGCGTCGTCCTGGCTCTCAAGCTGAGGAGCTAGTACCGCAGCCGCCATACCGATCACCGCACCGGCTACGCCGTAGAGGGCGATGTAGATACCGGCGCTCGCACCGCCCCAGCGGGCGACCTCGGGGGAGCGGGCTGAGAAGACACGCTGCCAGATATCCTGGCCAACCAAAATGCCCAGGGTGTAAATCACGAACATGGTGATGATGGAGTTCATGCCCATAGAACCTAGCTGGAAGAACTCGGCGTCCAAGCGTTCAGTGAGGCCCTGCCAGCCGCCAGCCTGGCTCAGTGAGAAGGGCAGCATCAGCAAGAACATGCCCACTGTCATAATCGCGAACTGCATCATGTCGGTCAGGGTAATAGACCACATGCCGCCCAGTAGCGAGTAACCAATGACCACCAGGGAGCCAAGAAGAATAGCCCAGGTGCGATCCATATCGAACATCACGCGGAAGATTGAAGCGTAGGCGGCTGTGGATGTCACTGCAATCATGACGGTGTATGCCAGCATGACGATAGAAGAAACCTGGGTTGCTCGTACCCCATAGCGTAGGGAAAGCATTTGCGAGACGGTATAGATCTTGAGCCGCGAGATAATGGGCGCAAAGACCAGGGAGAGCAGTAGAACGCCCGCCGCAATAGCCACGACCAGCCACATACCTGACAGGCCATAGGTGTAGCCCAGGCCCACACCGCCCACGGTTGAGGCCCCGCCCAGCACTACCGCGCTCATGGTGCCGGTATAAAGGAGCGGGCCCAGGCGGCGACCTGCAACACGGAAGTCTTCGGTACTGTTGGCGCGGCGCTTGCCGAGGTACCCGAAGAAAACGAGGGCACCGAGGTAAAGCAGGATAATGGCGAGGTTCATGGGTCGCCTTTCGTGGTGATACGGCTTTAAGGTCGTGATGTAGCATACGCGATGGTTGTCACATATAGAAATTGTTGGTGAGCCTAGGAAGGCGTTTGTAGATCCCCCGCTGACCTCGATACGAGGAATACCTAATAACCGCATAAAAGCGTTGCACACCAGGGGAATGGCGTGCAACGCTTTTGGGGTTCAGCAGAATACTTTTACCTATCGAGCACCGTGTAATTGATAGGTGCGTTTTCCCTTAGTTCCTTGTTGGCTTTCTCCACCTTAAGCTGGGTGAGCAGGAGAAGAATGATGAGGTTGACCGCTGCCGGGATCCATAGGTACATGATGTAGAGCATCTGTAGTGCAGATTCTGATTGCTCCGGTGCGTTAGCGACGTAGCCGCTGAAAGCGAGTAGCCAGCCAGCGAGCGCAGTGCCTACACCGCCACCGATCTTGACGCCCAGTGAGGTTGCGGAGAACATGGTTCCATCTACCCTCTTCTTTTTGGAGAGGAAGGTGTATTCCGAGGCTTCAGCGATGAGTGCGTTGATGGTGCCCTGGAGGGGGCTCATTCCGATGGAGGCAATACCGGAGAAGACCAGCATCAGGGGGATATTGCCCATGTAGGCTGCCACGATTACAAGAACGCGGGCAACGAACGCGATGATGTAGCCGATGACGTTGATTTTGTACATGCCTTGGAATTTTTTCACCACGATGGGGGTGAAGAGCAGGCCAATGATGAGGGGGACGTTGATAGCCCAGGCGAAGGGGCCGAGGAGCTTGGCATCACCCAGGATATAGGTCATGAAGTAGATGCCCATGCTCAGTGTAGTGTTGAAAATCTGGTTGAGCAGGAAGACTGCAAGAATCAGGAGATAGAACTTGTTGCTTCCGAGCAGGCCGAGGGATTCTTTGAAGCTGTACTTCTCGGGAACAGGGTTGTTCCTCTCGTGAATGATGGGGATAGCCTGGGTTTCTTCTTCAAGGACTGATTTGGGGAGCTCCTTGACGGAGAAGACGGAGAGGGTATTGACGGCGAGGCCGATGAGGGCGTAGATGATGGCGATGGTGCGCCAGCCTTCTGCGCCGCCGCCGAACATTTCGACGCCTTGAACGGTGATGCTTTGAATGAGGAGGCTGGTGCCGAACGCAAACATGAAGCGGGTTGAACCCATCTGTACGCGCTCGTTACCGTTCTTGGTGATGAGTGAGGTGAGTGCGGAGTAGGCAATGTTGTTGGCGGTGTAGAACACGCCGTTGAGGAGGGTGTAGGCGATGAAGAACCAGGCGTACTGGGCGAAATCACCGAGTGATGGCGGAATCGCGAAGATGGCGATAATCATTGCGGCGCAGCCGACGTAGCCCCAGAGCATCCAGGGGCGTGCTTTACCCATGCGGGTGTTGGTTTTGTCGATCATTGCCCCAAAGAAGAGGTCGGAAACGCCGTCAAAAATCTTGGAGACAAGAATGAGGGTGCCGATAATTCCTGGGTTGAGTCCTACCGTGTCGGTAAGGTAAATCATCACGAATGATGCGAGGAAGGCGTAGACCACGTTGCCGGCAACATCGCCGGAACCGTAACCTACTACGTTGTACCATTTCAGGTATTTTGTTTCTTTCATTGTGTTACCTTTTGCCTGTTTCTCGCGCTATAGGGTGGGGGCGAGAGTGAAACCAAAGTTGATGTTTTGTGCGTTGAGTTTGTACTCGTCTAAGACTTCGGGGCCGCAGCTGTTGGACCCGATTCCGTTGTGGGCGTAGTCGAGGCAGAGGACTGTTGAGTCGGCTTCGACCAGCTCGAAATTATGGTTTTTGTTCGTCAGCTCTTCCTGCGTGTAGTGGGAGGCACTGAACGAGAAGGGGTGTTCGGAGGCTACAGAGAGCTGATGGTGGGGGCTTGATAGGTGGACGTAGTCGCAGTCGAATCGGCTACCGTTTTCCTGCGGCATGATGTAGTCCTCGTGGAGATCTTCGACGGAAGATTGGAAGGTGCCGTGGTAGCTTGCTTCGTGTTTGTCGCTGTAGCTTTCATGGGGACCCATGCCGAAGTACTCAACATCGGCAAAAGACTTGTCGAGGAAGAGGCGAACTCCGAAGCGGGGGAGATCGGGGAATTCTGGGGCGCGTTCGATGTTGAATCGAGCGGTGATTTTTCCGTCGTTTGTGATGTTCCAGAGGACGGTGCCGGTGAAGATGGGTTGCACTGTGGGGGCTACCATGCTCAGGGTGCAGGAGATGGTGACACCGTTTTCGGTGTGCGTGTATCCACTGGTGTAGACCCTTGAGTAGGCCTGGTGGTAGTGCGCTTCTGCCCATTTGAGTTTGATGTACATGTCATTATCTGTGGGTGCCCGCCAGATATTGATGTTCATGGGCTGGGTGAGGAGGTTGTGGTCTTTGGTGGAGAGCTGGTCGAATACACCGGTTCGTCGGTTGAAGGTGTAGGTGAATCCATCGCCTTGGACGGTGTAGTGCTTACCTGTTTCGGTTACAGCGAGGTTCTGTGCGTTGTTGGTGGTGCCCAGAATATCTAGTGCCTTGGCATGGGTGGGGTTGATGGTGTGGACGGGTACTTCGTCGCGGCCGAGGAAGAGGCCTGTGGGAAGTAGGGGGAGGTCCTTCTTGAGAATGTATTCGATGTGGAGGTAGCAGCGTCCGCTGGTGAGCGAAGGTGCCTCAAGGTTAATGGTGGTTTCTTGGTGGGGGAGGAATGCCTGCTCAAAGTGGTAGGTGCCTGATGCTACTTCTATGCCGTCCTGGCTGAAGGTGTATTTCAGTTCTATGGCTTCTTGTGCGTCGGTGAAGTCAAGGTAGTTCTTGAGGGTGAGGGAGCCGGATACGGTGTCGAAGGAGACGACTCTGAGGGGGCGGTAGACGTTGCGGTATTCGAGGAGACCAACGTGGGGAGTGCGGTCGGGGTAGACAAGGCCGTCCATGCAGAAGTTTCCGTCGTGTACTTCTTCGCCGTGGTCGCCGCCGTAGAGGTATTTGGGTGTGCCATTTTCGGTGGTACCAGCGTAGATGGCGTGGTCGCACCATTCCCAAACGAAGCCGCCGCACATTGCCTGGTTCTGGTCGATGACCTGGAAGTAGTCTTCGAGGTTGCCGGGGCCGTTGCCCATAGCGTGGGCGTACTCGACGAGGAGGAAGGGCTTATTGGGGTTGCTGTTGAGGTACTGTTCGATGTCCTCGAAGGGCGGGTACATGCGGCTGTAGAGGTCGATGTTGGAGTAGTCGTAGCGGCGCTTTTTGTCGTCGTAGTAGGCGCTTTCGTACTGGGTGATTCGGGTGGTGTCGTAGGACTTGACCCAGGCGAGGGACTCTTCGAGGGTAACGCCGTAGCCGCATTCGTTACCTGCTGACCAGGAGACAATGCTGGGGCGGTTCTTTTCGCGGAGCACGCAGAGCTGGACACGGTCGAGTGTTGCTTCAGTCCATTCTGGGTTGTCTGAGATGCGTTCGTTCCAGTGATTTACCTGGTTGTCGAAGGAGCCATCTTCGAGGTACTGGACCTGGGTGCCGTGGCTTTCGTTGTCGGCTTCGCTCATGACGAGGAACCCGTACTCATCGCACATTTGGTAGAAGTAGGGGGAGTTGGGGTAGTGGCTGCTACGGATAGCGTTGAAGTTGTGCTGTTTGATGAGTCCGAGGTCGCGTTTGATGTGGTTGTAGTCCACGGTTGGGCCGGTGACGGGGTCGGAGTCGTGGCGGTTTACGCCGCGGAAGGTGATGGGCTTGCCGTTGAGCAGGATGACATTGTGTTCAATGCGAATGGTGCGGACGCCCACGCGTTCGGTGATGACCTCGTCCTGGGTTTTTAGGTGGAGGGTGTAGAGGTAGGGGTTTTCTGGGTTCCAGGTGTGGGCGTTAGGGATATGAAGGGTTGCTGAGTGAGTGAAGTTGGGGTTGGCAGCACTGGGTGTGAGCGTGGAGCTTGCTACCTCTTCGCCTTCAGCGTTGGTGAGGGTGAGTGTGGTGTGTGTTTCTTGGCTGAGGAAGTGTGCCGCGATGTTGAGGGTCGCGTCGCTGGTTTTTTCGTTGAGGTTGGTGGTGATGAAGTAGTCGTAGAGGGCGTGGCGGGGGCGGCTGAGAATGTAGACGTCTCGGAAGATGCCACTCATGCGGAATTTGTCCTGGTCTTCGAGGTAGGAGCCATCGCACCACTTGTAGACAAGTACGGTGAGGCGGTTTGAGCCGTTGGTGAGGTATTCGGTGATGTCGAATTCGCTGCTTGCGTGGGATACCTGGCTGTAGCCGATGTAGCTTCCGTTGACCCAGAGGTAGAAGCATGAATCAACGCCTTCAAAGGTGAGGTGGGCGAGCGGGGCCTGCTGATCCTGGGTGTACTGGAAGTCTAGAGTGTAAAGACCGCAGGGGTTTTCGTGGGGTACGAAGGGTGGGTCAAGAGGGAAGGGGTATTTGAAGTTGGTGTACTGGTGGGTGTCGAAGCCCTGGGTTTGCCAGGCGCCCGGGACGATGATGGGGGACGCGTCGGTGTGGGCGTATGTGGCAGTGTAGAAGTCCTGTGGTAGTTCGGAATCGTCGTTGAAGTAGGTGAACTGCCAGGTTCCATTGAGGTTGAGGAAGCGGTCGGAGGACTCACGGTTGTTCACCAGCGGGCCCATGTCATGGGAGGCAGGGACGTAGTAGGCCCGGGGGGCGAGGACGTTCTCGTGGAGAACGTTGAGGCTCTCGTGGTGCTTGGTGGGGTGCATGCTCTCTTGTCCTTCCTGATGGAATTGGCTGAACCTCGGGTCCTGTTGCTATCGAGAGGGCTGAGGTTCAAGCCCTACGGTGTTCATATTAGTTCAAGATTGTTGCTTTTTGTAGATATCTGAACAAAAAATCGTTCCTTTTTGTTCAAAAGACTCATTTTGAGCATGTTTCAGCTCTGGAAATGCTTGTTTTTGTTTGATATTGTTCAGTTTAGAAGAAGTCGTTACAACCGGAATGAGGTTTAAGTGCTGGCTCAACAACGCCACAACGCAATCGTTGCAAAAGTACAGGAAAAAGGCACTGTTCAGGTCCAAGATCTGGCTGGCCTGCTGAATGTATCTGCGATGACGATTCGCCGTGACCTGGCAGAACTAGAAGAACAGGGGTTACTGAGCAGGGTTCACGGAGGTGCAACCATCTCTGAATCTACCCATGAGCCAATCTTTGCTGAGAAGACCACGCTCAACGCAGAGTCGAAAGCAAAAATTGCAAAGGCCGCAGCCCAGCTAGTCCGCAGCGGCCAATCAATTGCAATCGGCGGAGGGTCAACCAGCGCACGCCTTGCCCAAGAAATAGCTGCCCGCACAGAGCTTGAGAACCTCACCATCGTCACGAACTCCCTCCCCGTCTCTGACTTCTTCCACGGGTTAGCTGATACAAAGAACAAGCCCAAAGTGCTCCTTATCGGCGGTGAGCGCACACCCTCTGACGCCTTCGTTGGACCGCTTGCGGACGCAACCCTGGCAAACCTCAACATCGATGTTCTGTTTCTGGGTGCTCACGGGGTGACTCTGAAAGGCATGTACACCCCCAACATGAACGAGACCAGTACTAACAGAACTTTTATCGCAAACGCCCACGACACCGTGGCTGTTTTCGACTCCAGTAAATGGAATGTGGCTGGGCTATCCCGGTTTGCCTCCTGGGCAGACATCGACACCGTCGTCACCGACGAACTCACCCAGGAACGACACAACTTCCTATCCGACAACGTAGCTAAGGTGATTACCGCATGACCAACGTAAAAGTTACTAAAGGAACCCTCGCAGACGGGCGAGAAATCATCTTCTTCGATGACTCTGAACCCTACGTCTCAGGCCGGAAAACCCGAATTATCCGCGATACCCGCCCCCTGGAACCTCGCACTCTGCCTCCCCACGAAGCTGCCTGCGTGCGTACCGACCCTCTGACCGGCGAATCAATTGCTATCGCTGCTCACCGCAACAACCGAACCTTCCTGCCGCCTGCTGATGAGGACCCCCTGGCACCTGCTGGCGTAGGAACCGTACCCGGTGAAATCCCGGAAGAATCCTACGACGTTGTTGTCTTTGAAAACCGTTTCCCTTCACTGCAAGGGCCGCTAGAGACCCTCCGAGACGAGCCCCTTTTCAAGGAGACCACACCAGGCGGCCGTTGCGAGGTTATCAGCTTCACCTCAGACCAGTACGGTTCTTTTGGCTCCCTCAGCTATGAACGGGCACGCACCGTTGTAGAAGCTTGGACCCACCGCACCAAGGAGCTCTCAGCCCTCGACGGAGTCGTACAGGTCTTTCCTTTCGAAAACCGTGGAGAAGAAATTGGTGTAACCCTGCCCCACCCCCACGGTCAGATCTACGCCTACCCCTACATGCCGTCCTATACAGCTTCTGTTGCACGGCGAGCAGACGCATGGGCATCAGAAACCGGTGGAGACCTTCTGGGAGATGTTCTCGCTGCGGAACTTGCAGCAGAAGAACGAATCATTAGGAAAACCGACTCCTTTGTGGCGTATGTACCGTATGCCGCCAAGTGGCCTGTAGAACTTATGGTCATGCCCAAACGCCCGGTTCGTGACTTCACAGAACTTACCGAAGCAGAAAAAGACGAACTCACCGAGCTGTACCTAGACCTGTTGCATCGACTCGACAAATTCTTCGAAGGGGTAGACAAACTCCCCTACATCTCAGCCTGGCACCAGGCCCCCATCATCGGCGGAAAAAACGTCTCACGCATGTACCTCCACGTTTTCTCCCTCCTGCGTGCCCCCGGAAAGATGAAATACCTGGCTGGCTCAGAATCCGCTATGGCCGCGTGGGTATCTGACACCACACCCGAGCGTATCGCCACCCGATTCAAAGAACTTGCTTCTGACGCATAAAGGAAACACACCATGCCTGCTATCTGGAAGAACACCGTACCTGCACAGACACTCCGCAAGAACGTCGAAGACCGCTTCTATACTTCCTTTGGGGAAGCCCCTTACGGAGTGTACTCAGCCCCTGGGCGCGTCAACCTTCTGGGCGAACACATCGACTACTGCGGTGGCACCGTCCTTCCCTTTGCCCTCCCCCAACGCACCTTCGTAGCAATGACCCCCCGCCAAGACGGAAAAATTACGGCAGTCACCGCTCAGGGTGATGCCGGTTCAACCGCCCCTGATAACAATACTGAAACCGTTCAGTTTGCTGAGGTGGGCACCCAGCCCCTCTCCGGCTGGCTCTCCTACGTTGCAGGTGTTCCCTGGGCTATGCAACAGCAAAAGCAGGGCGATTTTGCTGGTTTCTCGCCGGAAGGGTTCGGCGCCAACATCGCCATCGACTCTTCCGTCCCCCTGGGTGCAGGACTCTCATCATCAGCTGCCCTAGAGTGCGCTGTAGCTCTCGGCGTTGACGACCTGCTAACCGCCCAACAGCCCACTAGAGAACTTCTCGCCAGCACCGACCAGGGACGTGCCGCACTGGCCTCAGCCTGTATCCAAGCAGAAAACGACATCGCAGGGGCCTCAACAGGGGGCATGGACCAGTCAATTTCCCTCCGTGCAGAAGAAGGCTCCGTCCTCGCCATCGACTGCCGCGACTTCTCCACCCGCCCTCTTACCATCGACGTCGTCTCAGCCAACCTCTCCGTACTCGTGATAGACACCCGTGCCTACCACAACCTCTCCGACGGGCAATACGCCGCCCGACGGGCAGCAACCGAGGTTGCCCGCGAAGCCCTGGGCGTGAACTACCTCCGAGACGCTTTCCAAGGAACCCCCACCCTCAAAGAAGCCCAAGAACTCATCGAACAGTGGGATAACAACGTAGACTCCTACAACCTGCCCGACGGAACAGACCGGGCAGTAATCCGTGATGCCCTACGCCATGTCTGGACCGAGATTGCCCGCGTTGAAGAATGTATCGCCCTCTTCGACAGCGTAAACTCACCAGCCGATGACGTATGGGAAAAGCTCGGTGAACTCCTCAACGCCTCCCACGACTCCCTCCGTGACCAGTACCGAGTCTCATGCCCCGAACTAGACACCGCAGTGAACGCTGCCCGCGAAGCAGGAGCACTAGGAGCCCGCATGACAGGAGGTGGCTTCGGTGGCTCTGCTATTGCACTGGTTCCTACTGAAAACCTGACGAACCTCGCTGAAGCAGTTGCAGAAGCATTCGACCGTGAAGGCTTCAACCCCCCAGAGTTCTTGGTAGCCACCCCCTCCCGATCCGCGGAGAAGGAGTAAGACCCCCATGTCCACCTCCACCCAGAACCAGCCACAGGGAGCCGCAGTCACCCTCAAACACTCCGGCTACCAAGCAATAATTACCGAAGTCGGTGCCAACCTCTCATCGCTCACTTCCCCCAAAGGGCGCCAGCTCGTACTCCCCGCCCCACCACACAAAATACGAGAAGCCGCCCGAGGCGCCCTCCTCGCCCCCTGGCCCAACCGCATAGCAGAGGGCCGATACACCTGGAAGGGCGCCGAGTACCAGCTGCCCATCAATGAACCCACCCTTAGAAATGCAATCCACGGACTCGCTGACTGGACCCGCTGGGAACTCAACCAAGCAATTAACACCCCCGACTCATCATCAGTCACTGCCAATCTCCACCTAGTACCCCAACCCGGCTACCCCTTCCACCTCAAACTCACCGCAACCTACACCCTCACCGCCCAAGGGCTCACCACAACCTTCACCGCACTCAACACTGGAGAAACAACAGCCCCCTACGCCCTCGGCGCACACCCCTACCTCATGGCAGGCACAGAACAGGAAACCCCCGGCGCAGTCGACTCATGGAACCTCACTGCTCCTGTCTCTACCTACCTCAAGGTCAACGAATCCATGATTCCTACCCAGGAACTCCCCCTCACCGAAGACCTCAATCTCGCAGATACACTCCCCCTCAAGGGCATAAATCTCGACCACGCCTTTGGAGGAATCCAAAAAACTGCTGGAGAAGCACACATCGTCCTCACCGCTCCCAACGGTGAAGCCACCCGACTAACAATCGGAGACGGTATCGAATGGTTGCAGTTCTATACAGACGGAACTCAGCGGCGAGCCCTTGCTGCTGAACCCATGACAGCCCCCGCAAACGCCTTCAACAGCGGCACAGACCTCATTGAACTAGAACCACACCAAAGCCACACCAGCTGGTGGCGAATCCAAGAAGACTAGGGGCAAACCGGCTGCATATAAAAGTGTGGGACTTTGCGTCATAGTGCCCTCATATTTTTTATGCCCGCCCTGCTGCAAATTTATGCACCCCCGCCCCTATCCTGAGCGGTAAGGACGCTTGCCCTCGCCCGGGTGCCCTCGGCGGCTTGGCATAGCTTTACTAGCACCTGAATAAGTATCGGTAGAGCATGTCTGCCAGCTGGAGAACCTGCCCCGCCGCTGCCCCGCAGGCGGGTTATAGTGGTAGCGATTCTAGTGCGCCCGGCCACACTAACACCGGGCCCAGCCCGCACCCAACCTGCCCCGCGCACTAAGCCAGCTACCCGCGTCCTAACCCTCTTGGAGAACCCGTGACTCAAGCCTTCTTCTCAGCTGACCCCAACCGCGTCATCGCCACCGGAGCCGACGGCGTCGAACGCGTCGGCCCCGTCAACGCCGCCGAAGTACCCCGCTGGGCCGGCCTTGCCACCTTCGCCCGCCTGCCCCGCCTAGACGAGGTCGAGAAAGCCGACATCGTCGTGGCCGGTATGCCCTGGGACTCTGGCGTCTCCTACCGCCCCGGCGCCCGCTTCGGCTCCAACCACGTGCGCGAATCCTCCCGCCTACTGCGCCCCTTCAACCCGGCTGCCAACATCTCCCCCTTCAAGGAAGCCCAGGTGGCCGACGCCGGTGACATCATCGGCAACCCCTTCAACATCGAAGAAGCCCTTGCCATGTTCGAGGCAGGAGCCCACGAACTGACCAAGGACGGCGCCCGCCTGGTCACCATCGGCGGCGACCACACCATTGCGCTCGCCAACCTGCGCAACCTGGCCAAGAAACACGGCAAAATCGCCCTGCTGCACTTTGACGCCCACCTGGACACCTGGGACACCTACTTCGGTGCCGAATACACCCACGGCACCCCCTTCCGCCGCGCCTTCGAAGAAGACCTGCTCGACACCGACGCCCTCTGCCACGTAGGCACCCGCGGCCCCCTCTACGGCACCGAAGACCTTGAGGACGATGCCCGCTTCGGCTTTGGCATCGTCACCAGCGCGGACGTCTACTACCTGGGCGTGCAGAAGGTCGTTGAGCTCCTGCGAGAGCGCATTGGCGATAAGCCACTCTATATCTCCATCGACATCGACGTGCTCGACCCCGCCCACGCCCCCGGCACCGGCACCCCCGAAGCAGGCGGCATCACCTCCCGAGAACTGCTGGAAATCCTGCGCGGCCTGCGTGGGCTCAACCTGGTGGGCTCCGAGGTGGTGGAAGTATCCCCGGCCTACGACCACGCCGAACTGACCGGCATCGCCGCCGCCCACACCGTCTACGAACTCATCTCCCTACACGCCGCCGGTGTGGGGGCTGAGCCGACCTCACCGGCGTCCGGCGTCGCCGACATTACCTACGGCGGCAAGGAGTAACCATGAGCAAGATTGCAGCCCTACTGGCCGAAGCCAACCCTGCCGAAGCCCGCATCATGCGCCACTTCGCTGACCGCGCCGCCGGGTTCCGCCCGTCCGCTGTGCGTGACGTCTTTGAGGTGGCCATGCGCCCCGGCATTATTTCCCTGGCAGGAGGCAACCCCGACCTAGACCTGCTACCCCTCGACCGACTTGGGGCTATGAGCGCCCGCATTATCGAAGAAGAGGGCCTGGAAATCCTGCAGTACGGCTCAGGTGCCGGCCTTGAGGCCCTGGCCGAGCTAGTCTGCGACTTCATGGAATCTGAGGGCGCTCGCCCTGCCGTCGATGACATTCAGATGACCGCGGGTTCCCAGATGGGTCTGGACCTGGCCACCAAACTCTTCGTCAACCCCGGCGACGTGATCCTGGCGGAGGGCCCCACCTACACGGGCGCCCTGGGTGTCTTTGAGGGCTACCAGGCGGACGTCCGCCAGGTACCCCTGGATGCGGATGGCCTCGATCCCGCCGCCGTCGCTCGGGCTATTGAGGCGATTCGGGCTGAGGGTAAGCAGGTTAAGTTCCTCTACACCATCCCTAACTTCCAGAACCCCACCGGCATTTCCCTGTCGGATGAGCGCCGCGCCGAGCTGGTGCGCGTCTGCCGTGAAGCTGACGTGCTGATCGTTGAGGATAACCCCTACGGCCAGCTCTCCTTCACCGGGGAACGCCGCCGCTCCCTCTACTCGCTTGACCCCGAGAACGTGCTCTACCTGGGCTCCTTCTCGAAGGTTTTCTCGCCCGGCGTGCGCGTGGGCTGGATGGTCGCCCCCTTCCGCGTGCGGAAGTTCCTGCAGATCGCGGGTGAGGCCGTGATGATTTGCCCGTCGGTGCTGTCGCAGCGCCTGGTGCTGGGCTTCATGAGCGAGGGCCTGTGGGAGTCCCATACCCGCGCCACCGCTGCCCTGTATGAGGCCCGCTGCAAGGCCGTGCTGGACGCCTGCGAGAAGTACATGCCCGAGGGCACCACCTGGACGGTACCCGAGGGCGGCTTCTTCACCTGGCTGACCCTGCCCGCCGGCGGTAAGTACGAGGATGCAACGGACGCCCTCGCCCCCGCCATCGAGGCCGGCGTGGTCTTCATTCCCGGCTCGGCTTTCTATGAGCCGGTGGTTGGTTCAGATGGTGTTTCGCGGAACCCCGGCGCTAACCAGCTACGTATCGCCTTCTCAGCCATCGAGCCGGACGCCCTGACCGAGGGTGTGAAGAGACTTGCTGAGGTTTTGAAGGGCTAGAGTTCTTTGCCGAATGCGACCTCTTTTCCCGAGCGGGTGTTCAAGCGTCACCCGCGCGGGAAAAGAGGTCGCATTCGTCTGTGCAGGGTTCTTGGGCTGTGTGCAGAGTTTTCCCTGCACACAGCCCAAGAACCCTGCACAGAGGCCTATGGCGGGGCACCTTTCGTTAACCTCCCTGCCCCATACTGGTGCCATGCGTATTTTTGCTCACCGCGGGGCGTCCGGAACCCGCCCTGAAAACACCCTCGCCGCCTTCACTGCCGCCGCTGACTCCGGCGCGACCTGGGTCGAAACCGACGTTGACATCGCCGCCTGCGGCACACCCGTCCTGCTGCACGACACCGACCTCGACCGCACCACCAACCTCACCGGCCCCCTCTACGGCTACACCGCCGAGCAGCTTTCCGGGGCGGACGCCGGCGCCTGGTTTTCGCCCGACACGGCGGGGGAGGCGGTGCCCACCCTGGCCCAGCTGATTGAGCTGGCCAATGAACGCGGGCTCAACCTCAATATCGAACTGAAATCTAACGAGCAGGGGGCAGGGCGTTCCCGCCTACTCATCGATAGAGTAATCGAAGAGCTAGCCCACCTGCAGTCGGAGCGGGAGGTGATCGTCTCCTCCTTCAACCACCTGCTCCTGGCCGAGTTCAAACGCTGCGCCCCGCAGTATGCGGTGGGGGCCCTCTTCGTCACCGAGATGTTCCAGCCTGACTGGCGCTCCGTTCTAGAACTCATCGACGCCAGCGCCGCCCACCTGGAAGACCGGGGCCTGACCCGCGCGACCGTCCGCGCCCTGCGCGAAGCCGGGTATGAGGTTAACGTCTGGACGGTCAACAGCCCCGCCCGCGCCAACGAGCTCAAAAACTGGGGCACCACCGGCGTCTTCACCGACTACCCCGAGCGGCTGTTGCACCTAGAGAAGTAAATCATCTATACCCCCTTGATTTTTCAATCAAGGGGGTATAGATTTTAAAAATGAGCAAGCGATAGAAGCTTATTAAAATACTGCCGCCTGAGGCTCATGACTGGAGGTAGAAAAATGCAAGAAATTAAAGCAACAGCCCGTAAGGACGGACGCTGGTGGCTGGTTGATATCCCTAGCCTCGACAGCGCAGGTCAAGCTGCCAAACTTGATGATGTTGAGCGCGCTGCCCAGGAAGTGATTGAGCTGGTGACCGAGCAGAAGCCCGGTAGCTACAGGTTGCTCATTGACTACATCATGCCCGCAGATATCAGGATTATCTGGGAAGGCTCAAAAGAGCGCGACCGTAAAGCTCGTGAGGAGCAAGCTATTGCGGCTCGGCTGGCTCGGCAGACCGTGCAAGGGCTTCTTGACCGCGGGTATAACCAAAAAGAAACGGCAAAGCTGCTCGGCCTATCAAATCAGAGAGTTAACCAACTGACCCACAGCTAGAGAAAGCGTGCAGTAAATTCCACCGGGGTACTGTACGTGCCCGCCCTCACCGCCGCCACGCGGTCGGGGCGCGAGCGTCCGCACCCTTGGGCTTGATAGGCTTGAATTCCATGGTGAACAAAATTGGCTTTGACCGTGAGAAGTACATCGAGATGCAGTCTCGACACATCCAGGAGCGCCGCGAAGAAATCGGCGGCAAGCTCTACCTCGAAATGGGTGGCAAACTCTTTGACGACATGCACGCCTCCCGTGTGCTACCCGGCTTCACACCCGACAACAAGATTGCGATGCTGGAGCAAATCCGCGACGAGGTAGAGATTCTCATCTGCCTCAACGCCAAAGACCTGCAGCGCAACAAAATCCGCGCTGACCTGGGCATCACCTACGAAGATGACGTGCTCCGCCTGGTCGACGTCTTCCGTGAGCGCGGCTTCCTGGTCGAGCACGTGGTGCTCACCCAGATGGAGGATGACAACGCCAAGGCCGTTGCCTTCAAGCAGCGCCTGGAGCGTCTGGGTCTGAAGGTTTCGCGTCACCGCGTCATTCCCGGTTACCCCACCAACACCGACCTGATCGTGAGCGAGGAGGGCTTGGGCCGCAACGAGTTCGCTGAAACCACCCGTAACCTGGTGGTTGTTACCGCCCCCGGCCCCGGTTCCGGCAAGCTAGCAACCGCCCTGTCGCAGGTCTACCACGAGAACAAGCGCGGTGTGAAGGCTGGCTACGCCAAGTTCGAGACCTTCCCCATCTGGAACCTGCCCCTGGAGCACCCGGTTAACCTGGCCTACGAGGCTGCCACCGTTGACCTTGATGACGCCAACGTCATTGACCATTTCCACCTGACCGCCTACGGTGAGTCCACCGTCAACTACAACCGCGACGTTGAGGCTTTCCCGCTGCTCAAGGTGTTGCTGCAGAAGATGACCGGCACTACCCCCTACCAGTCGCCCACCGACATGGGCGTGAACATGGCCGGTAACTGCATCACTGATGACGCCGCCTGCCGTTATGCCTCTGAGCAGGAGATTATCCGCCGCTACTTCAAGGCCCTGGTGGACGAGGCCCGCGGCGGCCTGGATTCCACCCAGTCAGACCGCGCTGCTGTGGTTATGGCTAAGGCCGGTATCAAGGCAACTGACCGCCCGGTTGTCACCCCCGCCCGCCTGCGCGAAGAGACCACCGGCGCCCCCGGTGCGGCGATCGAGCTGGCAGATGGAACCATCATCACCGGTAAGACCACCGACCTGCTTGGCTGCTCGGCTGTTGCCCTACTCAATGCGCTCAAGCACCTGGCAGGCCTGGACGACAACAAGCACCTGCTGTCGAACGAGGCCCTGGAACCCATCCAGCGCCTGAAGACCCTGCACCTGGGTAGCCAGAACCCCCGCCTGCACACCGACGAGGTGCTGATTGCCCTCTCAACCTCTGCGGCCCACGACGAGGATGCCCGCGCTGCCCTTGAGCAGATTAAGAACCTGCGTGGCGCTGACGTACACACCACCACCATCTTGGGCTCGGTGGACGAGGGAATCTTCCGCTCCCTGGGCATGCTGGTCACCTCTGACCCCAAGTTCCAGAAGAAGGCCCTCTACCAGAAGCGCTAGGCTTCCCCGGTAGGGCTTCTGAGTAAGGACGCCGCCACCCGCTTTTCCTGCCTGAGGGCAGGGGAGCAGGTGGCGGCGTCCTTGTTGAAGGTGTATCGGGTCTAGCCGGTGTAGGTGGCCTCGTCGACGGGTTCGCCCCAGTTAACGAATTCGCCCTCCTCGTTGAAGGGGGTGACGGCGATGTGGGTCATGGGCCCGTCGCTGGTGGCTCCGTGCCAGTGGTTGACGCCCGGTTCAAAGAAGAAGGCCTCACCGGGTGTGAGGGTCTGGGGTTCCTGGCCTTCGAGCTGGTAAATGCAGATGCCGGAGGTCACCACAATAAGCTGGCCGACGTCGTGGGTGTGCCAGTTGGTGCGGGCTTCAGCCTCGAAGGTAACGGCTAGCGACTGGAGCTGGCTGCTGGGTGCCAGCGGGTGCATATATGCTTGGCCGGTGAAAGAACCGGCAGGGGCGGGCTTGCCCTGCGGGAAGAGCTGATCTGAGGGAACGGACGAAGCGGTCACGGGAATCTCCTTAATGGTTAGGTTTTCCCATTATCGCCCACAGAAGCCAAAACATGTATAACAGATGTTTATTTTACGGCTCCCCTAGCGCACCAGGGTAGCCTGCTTGAAGCTGGGGTCGGGTGCGCAGGTCACCGCGTATTTAGTGGCGGCGAGCTCGTCAATTTTGACCACGTAGTTTTGGGTCTCAAAGTAGGGTGGGATGCCGCCAAATTCCTCGACTGCACCGGGCCCGGCGTTGTAGCCAGCTAGAACAATATCCTGAAGCGAAGTTTCAGCCGAGGCATAGGGGGCTAGGCGCTCCGAAAGGTAGGCCAGGTAGCGACCCTGGGCGGCGATGGAGTCTTCGGGGCTGTTGATATCGCCCTCGCCCCAGATGTCCCAGGTGTCTTGGGTGAACTGGGCTAGACCGTGAGCGCCTGCGTGGGACTGGGCGGTGGTGACCCAGCCTGATTCGGTTTCGAGCTGGGCTGCCAGCACGCCTGCGCGGAAACCGGAAACCTGGGCGGCAGCTTCAATGTCGTCCCGCAGTTCTGTGGGGGCGTAGGTCAGGTCGGTCTGCCCGCAGTAGTCCTCGTAGGTAGCAGAAAGCCCCACGACACCGGCCGACATCAGCACCGCCGATGCCACAATCTGCCAGTGCGCGACCAGCCCCGCGCCGATGCGCAGGGCGAGGTTGGGCTTGGTGCGTTCACTTGTCATCAGGTCAAGACTACTGGAAAACTTTCTTGCCCGCACAGGCGCGCTTTTCTTATTCTCCGGTGACGACAATCTGCCCGCGGGCCCCGCGTTCGGCGGCGGCAAAGTTGTGGTTGACGAAGGTGTAGGTGCCCGGTTCGGCAAAGACCATTTCGACGAAGCCGCCCTGGGCGGCTGAAAGGTCGAGGGCTTGGGCGCCGCCCCCGCTGGAACCAAATGCGTCTACGCCGTCCTGTAGTAGGTAGCCGCCTTCCTTGTAGACCGTGTCGAACTGGCTACCCACCACATGGAAGCTCAGCTCCCCGTTGGGCCCGGCATTGAGCACCCAGATGCGCACGCGCTCGCCGACGCGGGCGGTGAGCGGGTCGCGTAGGTACTGGGTGGCGTGGCCGTTGAAGAGGGTGAGGGTGGGGGTGCCAGCGGCGAGGCCTTCGGGGGAGATGTCGGTGAGGACGCCCTCGCCCGGGTCGGTGGTGGACGTTTGGGTGCTCGTGGTTTCGGTGAGGGCTACCTCTGACTGCACCAGCAGGTATTCGCGGTCGACCTGGGGCAGGTCGGCGGGGTCGATGATGACCGCCCCAAACATGCCCGTTGCCAGGTGGGTACTCATGGGCATGGTGGAGCAGTGGTAGAGCCAGATACCCGAGCGCACGGCTTCAAAACGGTAGGTGAGAGATTCACCGGGGGCGATGGTGCGCATAACTTCGTCGGGGGAGACGGTTCCGGCGTGGAAGTCTACCGAGTGCCCCATGCTCCCGTTGTTGACGAGTGTAATTTCAAAAATATCACCCACGCGCCCGCGCAGGGTGGGGCCCATGTAGGAGCCGTTGAAGGTCCAGGCGTTGAGATTGACCCCGGGGGCGATTTCACGGGGGAGCTCCTGCACATCCAGGGTCTGGCGGTGCACGGTGCGACCGTCGATGCTTTCACCGTCGGCTACGGGAGCCAGGGTGGCGTCGCGGGTCTGGTAGCTTTCAGAGATATCGCCCTGCAGGTCAATATCGGTGGGGGCTAGTACCGAGTCGGTCACCCCGCCGGTGCTGTGCCCGGCGTGGGCTGAACTGTCGGCGGCGCTGGTGCCCGCCTGGGCGGCGTCCGCCCCGCTTGCTACCACCGTGAAGGTCATGCCCATAGCCTTGTGCCCGACAACCGAGCACCAGCCCTCTAGGTCACCGGTGATGATGCCGACGTCCACGCTCTTGGTTGCCCCGGGGTCGATGCGGCCGGTGGTGGCTCCGTTGGAGAAGGTGAGGTCGTGGGCGTTCTTGGTGTCGGTGTTGGTGACCTCAATGACCAGGCGGTTGCCTGCCGGTACCTCTGCGGTGTCGGGGGTAAAGCGCATGTCGGCGGTGGCTTCGACGGCCAGGGTGGTGGTCTGGCCGGTGGCACTCCCGGCGGACGATGGCGCGGCAAGTCGTGCGCGTGCCGCCGGGTCAACCGCGACCCCTAAGGCTACGATCAGAGCCACAGCCAGGGCACCGATGAGGGCATTACGCAGGTGGGGTACGGGAGTCGGTGTGAGTGCCTCGGGGTCGGGGGTGGGGGCCTCGCCGCGGGCCCGGGCCTGAATCATGGCCTTGCGCGCACTGACGGAGGCCCGCACCCCGCGCATCATGAGGGGGATGAAGGCGAAGAGGGTAAAGGCTCCGAGCAGGGAGACGCCGGTGCGCACCCAAGAGCCGGTGAGAGCAACCGGCAGGATGAAGATGAGCAGGGAGAGGTTGACCATGACGGTGCGGCCCGCCGCGAAACGGTTGAACTCCTTGTTGGCGGCGCGGACGGCCTTGGGGCCGCCGCCCATACGGGCAGGCAGTAGGCAGGTCATGGCACCCAGCAGGGTTTGGGCTAGAAAACCGGCAACAAACATGGGGGTGACCGGGCGCAGGGTCAGGGAGTCAAAGGGGGAGGTTGCCACCAGGTAGGCGGAGAAGAGGACGCCGACGGTCAGCCAGATCATACCGGCGGCTACTGAGAAGGTGGCGTAGTCGGAGGGTTTCTTGGCGGTGGTGGTGCGCACCATCAGGGTAAGGACGAGCGCCAGGGCGGCTGCGTAGAGAAGCAGACCGGCAACGGCCAGCCAGGTAAGGCCGATAAGGGCACCTGCCACGGTGAGCCCCAGCCCCGTACACAGACCTGCCAGGGCGCGGGTAGAGCGGGCAACGGCGTCCGGCACCATAACCGTGCGCAGCATGGTAGGCCAGAGGGTCATCAGGGTACCCACCACCGTGATACCCACAAAGCCCAGCACATTGATAGCCTCGTGGGCCAGCAAAAGACGACCGTGCCAGGTGGCACTCAACCCGTCATAGGCCAGCAGGGCACCAAAAGTAGCACCCACCGGCAGAAGCCAGGAGGCCGCAATGTAATAGCGAATCGTCACCCCAAAGCGGGCAGGTAGGGCAGCACGCATCTGCTGTAGCAGGGCAACCCCGTGCCAGGTCACCGCAGCGCCCACGCCCACCGATCCGAGCGCCGTCAGCGGGTAGAGAGAAAAGACCACACCCACCATCAGCACCACCATCGAGGCGTTGAGGGCATAGATACGGGCCAGCTGCACCGGTCGAGCGGTGTCGGGGAGCTTGTGCTTGAGCAGGGCCTCGGTGAAATGCTGGGACCACACCAGAATCGAGTTGGTGATGAGACCCAGGGTGACCATGTGAACCATCAGCCAAAGAGACTCTGGAACCCACCGGTGGGTCATGAGCACAATGAACAGGGCGAACATCCACAGGGACACCGGCTTAGAAGCCCTGCGGTGCCAGGTGCGGCGGCCGGTGGCGATATCGCGGGCCTGCCGGTCGGTGATAGGTGCGCCGGGGGCATCGAGCGGACGCGTCCCCAGGGTCAGCTGCTCGCGGTAACCGGGGCGGGGGGCGGCGTCCTTATCTGGCATCTCTACTCCAAAACTTGTATGTGTAATGCTGATTATATCAGTGTGGTTTTACGATGAGATAGCTAAGCATTGGGCATACCTCTGCCTATCGACCCTCTTGCTCCTCGCCTGGGGGCTCGTCGCAATTCACGCCAGCCCCGGCCAATAGGCTTCGGCATGCCCAATGCTTGCCAGTAACCGCACCGGTAAACTGAACAGTATGACCCTAGCTATCGTGATGACCCTTATCGCCGTCGTCCTCATTGCCGTCGGTATTGTCGGTATCGTCTACCCCATCCTGCCCGGCTCCTTCGCCGTGCTCGGCGGTGTGCTGCTCTGGGGGCTTACCCTGCGCGGGCCGGAAGGCTGGTGGCTCCTCGGCCTAGGCCTTCCCATCATGATTGCGGGCATGGCCGCCCAGGCCCTACTCACCGGCAAGACCCTCAAACAGCGAGCCATTCCTAACCGCTCTATTCTCTGGGGCGTGCTCGGCGCGGTAATCGGCATGTTCGTGATCCCCGTCGTCGGCCTCTTCGTCGGCTTCGCGGTAGCCCTGCTGCTCAGCGAAACCGTGCGCAGCCAGGGCGATATCGCCACCTCAGCACGCAGCACCCTGGCCGCCCTCAAATCAATGGGCATCGGCATCCTCATCGAACTCGCCGCAGCCCTCACCACCGGCACCATCTTCACTATCTGCGCCATCACCTACTTCATCACCGCCTAGCCGGTAGACTGGTTTCCCGTGAAAACACTGCCTGCCTCCCTCATCCTTGCCGCCACCGCCATCGTCCAGGCCCTCGGTATCTTCCGCTACACCGAAGACACCATGGCCCTCTCCGGTCAAATCTTCTTCCCCGTACTCTTTGCGCTCATGGCCATCTACATCACCTGGCGCAACAAAGAAAACAACGGCGCCTTCCCCCTCGCCCACATCATCATCGCCGCCCTCGCCGTCGTAGCCCTGGGCGCCACCATCGCCGGGTGGAGCGCCAGCCTCTATTACTTCTACCCCTCCTACTACGTCTTCTACGCAGCCCTCGGCCTGCTCGTTCTCGAACTCGCCCTGCGCATCGCCGCTCTGCCCAAGAAAGCCGCCGAGGAACGTCCTGCCAAACGCCTACCCGGCCGCGCCAAAACTAAGCGCGGCACCAACCTGGTAGCCGTCCGCAAAACTGCAGATCAGGACGCCGCAGCCCCCACCGAAAAGTAGCCCCAGGTGCCCCTCTTCAGCCTCACTACCCGCCTGCCCGCCCGGCACATCATCTGGCCGGCCCTCACCGGCATCTTCTTCCTAGCGGTCATGCAGTGGCACATCCGCCACTCCATGATCCTCAACGGCCAAGACTTCGAGGTTTACCGCACCGGCGCAGGCGTAGTCTTCGGCGACCTCTACCCCGGCAAGACCCTCTACAACTACTACCTCGAAGACGGGCAGCCCATCACCCTGCCCTTCACCTACCCGCCCTTTGCGGTCATGGTCTTCGC
Organism: Rothia sp. 11254D007BW; assembly: GCF_053548195.1. Taxonomy (NCBI): domain Bacteria; kingdom Bacillati; phylum Actinomycetota; class Actinomycetes; order Micrococcales; family Micrococcaceae; genus Rothia; species Rothia sp. 11254D007BW. The sequence goes on along the minus strand of NZ_JBPWPK010000001.1, from coordinate 1,689,476 downwards.
CCCCTTCGCTTTCCTGCCCCTATGGGCCGGTGCCGGGGCTATGACCCTCCTGGCCGTCCTGGCAGCCCTCTGGATCTCGGTGCTGATTCTTAACCACGCGCGCGCTCGCGGAATCACCGTACCCGGCGAGGCTCTGCTGGGTAGCCGCTCGACGGTTGTAGTGATGGCTACCTGCATCACCATGTTTAGCCCCTGGGACCGCGGTATTGGCCTAGCCCAAATCAACGCCCTAATCCTGCTGCTGGTGCTCATCGACCTGCTCCGCCCAGCCACCCGGGTGCCCCGCGGCGTGCTCATCGGTATCGCTGGCGGTATCAAACTCACCCCGCTGGCCTTCGGCCTAATCCTGCTCATGCGCCGGGACATCAAGGGGGTGCTTACCCTGGGCGTCACCTTCGCAGCCACGGTCGCGGCAGGGTTCATCTTCATGCCCGCCACCGCCCGCGAATTCTGGTTCTTCGCCATCTCAGACCCCTCCCGCGTGGGCAACATCGCCTATGTCGATAACATCTCCACCCTGGGCTGGCTTCTGCACCTGGGACTTGCTGAAGGGCCGCTGCTCTCGGCGTTGCGCTACGGCCTTATTCTGGCCCTGCTGGTGGGCGTAGCCTACCTCATTCCGGTGCTGCACCGCCACGGCATGGTGCTCTCCCAGATAGCCCTCAACGGGTTTCTCATGATGGCCATGTCGCCCATTTCTTGGTCCCACCACAACATCTGGCTACCCCTGCTGATTGCCGCCTTCTGGCTGGATGCTTTCCCCACCTTCTTCGCCCTCGCCCCCCGCGCGGTTCGCCTACTGGCCGGTGCCCTAACGATCATCGGCTTCGCCGGGCTCATCTACGGGCCCATGCGCATTGGCATTCGCCTGGACCCCACCACCCACAACCTCGACGAGCTCAGCCAGGCCGCCCTGGCAGCGTCCTCTGCCCCCATCATCTGCCTCACCGCAGCGGTGCTGCTCTGGGTCGCGGTTGCGGTGCGCTACCGGCGGGCGCTCGCCAGCTAGTTTTCTGCCCTCAAGGCCGTGTGACGTGCAAGTTTTCATAAGGACGCCTGAAATTTAGGGGAGTAAGGCGGTTTAACGCTTTGAAAGCGGAACCTAAACGGAGAGAGATATTTCATAACTATGCCGGCTTCGGTACAATTATGAAATGATAACCGTTGAAGCTTACTCCCAAAAAGCAGGCATAACCCCCAGAGCAGTGCGATCCAAAGCTCAGCGTGGGCTGATAAAGGCACATAAATTTGGAAATCAGTGGGTTATCGAAGAAGATCCCTCACCTGCTGAAAAGTTATCTGCTGGTCGCCCCCTCTCAACTCGGGCTTTTAACGACTTAGCTCTTATTGCTGACAATTTTTCCCCAGAACTTCCACCTCAGCGCAAGCACCGGGCTAAACAAAGACTTCAGCAGCTAAAAGTAGAAGGCTTTAGCCGTTTTCTTGGTTTTGCTCGTAGAACAGATCTCGATGTGCAGTACTTCTTGCTCTCCCACCAGGAGATTGCTGAACTTTCTCAAGAGCTTGCTTCACAGCTCACCGGCGTTAGTAACCCGCTAGCAGGAATAAACGGAACTCTCGTTGATGCCTACGTATCCAGGGAACAGCTAGAAGATATCGTACTTTTCTACTCTCTATCTCCAGCAACGAAAGCACACCATAATGTACGGCTTAGAGTAGGGGATGTACCTAAGAACATCTCACGTCTGCATATTGCCGCTGATCTCTATGAGGATGCTACTCCTCGTTCACAAACTCGTGCGCGGGAACTTTTTGCGCAAGTAATGCAACAAGGACTCGGCCATGGAGACTAACGTCGTTAAAATCAATGCTCTTAGTGAAGCTGAAAAAGAGACCTGGTGGGCTCTCTTTGATATTGCCCTCCAAATGCCAGATGGGTGGGCGATAACCGGTGGAAGTCTCATGAGACTTCTTCTTGAAGAAAGGCGGCACCTTGGCGCGCGGGCAACAAACGACATCGACGTTGTGCTTGATGTAAGAGCCCGTCGTGCAAATGTCTCCGAGTTTTATGAGGCTCTTGACCGGGTTGGTTTTTCTGTAGATGGACATAACGCAAGCGGGCAGAACCATCGGTGGGTGCGAGGCCGAGCTCAGATTGATGTTCTTGTTCCCTCTGGGTTGAGCTTGAGGACGCTATCGTGGAACTACCCGGGATTTGGCAAGCTTTTGCCCACGCGGGGAGCCCAATTCGTTTTATTTGATGTCGAAAAGGTGCTGGTGCAGGTGAACGAGCGTCAAGGCACCGTTAACCGCCCGACAGCATTAGGAGCTTTATATGGGAAATGCTCTGCACTTTTGAATAATGGGGATACTGATAAAAGCCGTCACCTTGCAGATATAGCTCTGCTGAGTAAAGTTCTCAGTGTAACGGAGCGAAGACGCATAGTTGGGTTAAGCGGTAAACAAAAATATCGACTAAAAAAAGGAATTCAGGGTTCGTTGAGTGCGTCTTCAGATGCTGAGTCAGTTGAATCGCTTAACCGGTTGCTTAAAATTCTCGAGCGTTAGACCTGTGTAAGAAAGCCCTTCCTCGGTTTTCTCTGTAAACCTGCCCTGTAGGGTAGAGGCATGAGCACACCCAACGACCCCCGTATTCCCTGGCAGACACCCGCCCCCAACCCACCGCAGACTGTGGCACCGGACTACGGGCCGGCGTCCGCCCACCCGCTAGCAACCCACCCGAACCCGGTGCCCCTGCCGCCGGTCGGCTGGCGCCCCGGCTATCGGCAAGAGAAGCAGAGTCTGGGCTACCACCGGCTTTCCCACGCCGACCCTAAAGGTGCCTGGTGGAAGCCCCTGGTTGAAGCCGTCATCGGGGTGCCTCTCTACCTGGTGCTCTCCCTGCTGCTGGTTGTTGCCTTCTTCTTCGTGCTCCTGCTGGGCCTTGACCCCGCTCTGCCCGCTGACCCCAGCTACCTCATCCTCGCTGCGAGCCCGGGAATCCTTGAACAAGAGGCCCTGCGGAGCCCCGCCACGTTCGTCTTTCTCTTCGGGTCTGTAGCCCTCATGTTCCCTGCCCTCTGGCTTGCCCGCCTGATTCTGGGGCCTAAGCCCTGGGGCCTGATTCACTCGGTCGCCGGGCGTATGCGCTGGGGCTGGCTGGCTACCTGCTTTGGGATAGCAGCCCTGCTCATTGTGGCCCTGCCCCTCGCCTTTGATACGGCTCTGGGGGCCCGCTACGTTCCCAGCACGACCCTGCCGGTGAGCGGCCTCATCGCTATGCTGGTCGCTATCGCCCTGGTGGTGCCGGTGCAGGCTTACGCTGAAGAACTGGTCTTCCGCGGTTATCTCATGCAGACCATCGGCCGCTGGCTGAAACACCCCGCCTGGGCCATTGTGATTCCGGCCCCGCTCTTTATGCTGGGGCACCTCTACGACCTGTGGGGGCAGCTCTCTGTACTGGTCATGGGTCTTGCCGCCGGGTACATTACCTGGCGTACCGGCGGGCTCGAAGCGGCGATTGCCCTGCACGTGGTCAACAACCTGCTGGCCATGAGCTTCGGTGTGCTGGGCATGGCCGATCCCTTCCTGCAGGAAGGTTCCACCGTGGGCATGTTTATCTCGTCGCTGGTGTCGAACGGCCTGTTCGTGCTGGTCGTTATCTGGGCGGCGAACCGTCGCGGGCTGGAACGCGCCCGCCCAGCCCTGGTCTGGGTCAAGGAAGGCCACCCTGAAGAGCCGCAACCTGTCCGGTAAAATGTGGTCTATGACTCTTTCACAGACCTTCGATGCCCGAACCAACATTGATGATTTAGCCGCCTTCGTCACCGCGTCCCCCACCTCCTTCCACGCGGCGGCCGAGGCCGCCCGCCGCCTGACCGCTGCCGGTTTCACAGAGCTGAGCGAGCAGGACGCCTGGGGTAGCACAGCTGCGACCGGCAAGCACTTTGTGGTGCGCGACGGGGCCATCATCGCCTGGGTGGGCACCGAAGCCCACGAAAGCTACCGGGTGCTGGGCGCCCACACCGACTCCCCGGGCTTCAAGGTCAAGCCCAAGTCCTCCGTACGCACCCTGACCTGGAACCAGGTGGGGGTCGAAGTCTACGGCGGGCCCCTCCTCAACTCCTGGCTCGACCGCGAACTGCGCCTGGCCGGGCGCCTCACCGTCCTGGTCGACGGGGCACTCGAAACCCGCCTGGTCGCCACCGGGCCAATCGCCCGCGTCCCCCAGCTCGCCATCCACCTGGACCGCGCCGCCAACGAGGGCCTCAAACTCGATAAGCAGGGCAACCTCTACCCCGTCTGGGGCTTCGGCGACTCCACCGGCGACGTGCTCGCCTACCTGGCCGAACGTGCCGATGGCGGGCCCATCGACCCCGAAACCATTGTGGGCTACGACCTCATGTTCGCCGACTCCGCCGAACCCCGCGTCTTCGGCGAAAACAACGAGCTCTTTGCATCAGGTCGCCTGGACAACCTCAGCTCCGTCCACGCCGGCCTCACCGCCCTCATCCGCTACGCCGAGGCCGGGGTAAAGTCAGCCCAGACCGCCGTGCTCGCCGCCTTTGACCACGAAGAAATCGGCTCAGAATCGCGCTCCGGGGCTGCCGGACCCTTCCTTGAGGACGTCCTGGTTCGGCTCTCCGAAGCCCGCGGCGAGTCCGCCGAAGCCTACCGCCGCTCTATCTCTGAGTCGGTCTGCCTCTCCTCGGACGCTGGCCACCTGGTGCACCCCAACTACGCCGGGCACCACGACCCGACCGTCCGCCCCGTGCCCGGCGGCGGGCCCCTGCTCAAAATCAACGCCAACCAGCGCTACGCCACCGACGCCGTCGGCGCCGGAATCTTCGCCCAGGCCTGCGCCCTGGCCAAGGTGCCCTACCAGGAGTTCGTCTCCAACAACAACGTGCCCTGCGGCTCCACCATCGGCCCCATCACCGCCACCCGCCTGGGTATGCGCACCGTGGATGTCGGCGTCGGCCTGCTCTCCATGCACTCAGCCCGCGAACTCACCACCGTAGCCGACATGGCCCACCTGACCCGCGCGATTGAGGGGTTCTACCGGGTCTAACACGGAAAGAAGCGACGAAGGTTCACGCTCGCTGCCGACCCTCTCGCTGGTTCGCTAGCTGGCTCGCAAGCTCGCCAGATTCGCACCGAGATTTATTTTCCTCGCACGCTCGGAATCTCGGTGCTCATCACCAGCGATTCACGCCAGCCCCGAGCCAGCAGCTTCGCTGTGAACCTTCGTCGCTTCTACGTAAATGTTTAGGCTGAGTGAAGGCGTCTTAGCCACGCACTGCCTTCGCTAAAAAGCGCAGGTGGGCAGGTTCGGGCTTGCGGGTCTTATCGGCGTAGTCGGGGTGCTTCTCCACCCAGCTCTTGATGTAAGGGCAGACAATGACCGGTTCGTACCCGGCTTCAATGGCCTGGTCGAGGGCGCTTTTGACGAGCTTGGATGCCAGCCCGTGCCCGCCGAATTCTTCCTTCACCACCGTGTGGGGGAAGATACGCTGGTTGACCCCGCCTTCGGTGTAGGTGAAGAACTGGGTGAAGCCAACCGGGCTGCCGGAGCTGTCGGCAAAGATTTCGTAGGCGCCGCGGCCGTCCTCGTCGCGCTCAGCAACACGCGGGTTCTCAAGGGTTGCGTTCATAGGGAAGTCCTTTCGTTGGGTCTACCTACTTCAACCGTGTTCCCGTTCAGGTATTCCCGGGTGGGTGGCTAGGCCGGGTGCTGCGACATAATCGAAATCCGGTTAGCTGCGTTCATAGAAATCGCTAGCCACTGCACGGCACTGTACTGCTCGTCAGTGAGCACACCCCGGGCGTAGGTGCGGGCAAAGTCGCGGTCCTCGGGGCAGGGGAGCTTGGTAACGGTTTCAGCCAGGAAGAGCGCCGCCTTTTCAGTGAGGCTGTATTCGCTGCTTTCCTCCCAGACGCTCACCAGGGCCCGACGGTTCTCGCTCAGACCCGCCTTGATGGCTCGCTTTGTGTGCACCTTCAGGCAGTAGGCGCAGCCGTTAATCTGCGAGATACGCAGGCAGACCAGTTCGATGAGCTGGTCATCAAGGCCCGCTGCGCGGGCTGACTCGCCTGCCTGCTTGCTCAGTGCACCAAAGGCTGCCCAGGCTGCCGGGTCGGATTTATCGAGATAAAACTCTTTGGGTGTATCAGACATAGCACCAGCTTACTTGCCCGGCTCTCTAGCAAGCAGGCAGCTAGACTGGACGGTCCGGGGTGAGCCGGTAATCTAGAGGTGCCCCCGTGAAGAGAGGTAGCCGTGAACCACATCCCCGAATCGCCCCGTACCGGTGGGGTGCGCGTCCGTCCGCCCGCTGCGAGCAAGGACGCCCCCGCGCCCGCACCTGCCCCCGGCGAGTTGGCGGGGCTCCGGGCCCGTCTGGCTCGTGCCAGCCTCACGGGCTTTCTGGTTTTTGTGGCAATGTGGCTGGTCAACGCGCAGTCCCTCACTAACCTTGTGGATAACGCCGTCTGGCAGGCGTCGCTGACCTGGCGCACGGGTGCGCTCGATGCCTTTTTCTCGGTGCTCACCCAGGCCTTCAACACCCTGCCCATGACGATTTATGTGCTGGTGGCTCTGGGGTTCTTCATCTGGCGCTACCGCTCTGCCTGGCCCCTGGCGACCCTGGGCGTAACCATGATCCTGGCCCCGCTCACCGTCACCCTCATCAAAAACCTTGTGGACCGTCCGCGTCCCTCCCTCACGCACCGCCTCGTTGAGGAGCTGACCTTCTCGTTCCCGTCGGGGCATTCCACCAGCACCGCTGCCTTCTGCGCTGCCCTCTTCCTCACCGCCTACCCCGCCCTGATGCAGCGAGGACGCCGTGCTCTGGGAGTAGGGCTCGGCGTCCTCGCGGTGACCATCGGGTTTTCCCGTATCTATGTGGGGGTGCACTGGGCTACCGACGTGGTCGGCGGCCTAGCCTTGGGCCTGGCAATCGCCTGCCTGGTGCACCTGGCCGTTTTTACTGCCTATACCAGGAATCAAAAATCGTGACCGGGGTGGTGCGCTTGTGGCGCGACCGCAAGAACCTACCTTCGATGTTTTCTGCTGCCGCCGGGTCGATGTCCTTGCCTTCGAGGTAGTCGTCAATCTGGTCGTAGGTGACGCCCAGCTCGTCCTCGTCGGTGCGGCCGGGCTTACCGTCGAGCAGGTCGGCTGTGGGTACCTTCTCCCACAGGCGGGTATCAGCCCCTAGCACCTTGAGCAGGGCCCGGTTCTGGCGCTTATTCAGACCGAAGAGAGGCATGATGTCAGCTCCACCATCACCGAACTTGGTAAAGAAGCCGGTGACAGCCTCAGCGCCGTGATCGGTGCCGACCACCAGCAGGTTCTTCTCACCCGCCAGGGCGTACTGGGCAATCATGCGGGCACGGGCCTTCACGTTGCCCTTGTTGAAGTCAGCAATGGGGCGGCCGGTCGCGGTAGTAAAAGCGGACTCAAAGCCGTCAACAGCCTCTGCGATGTTATAGGTGACGGTCTGCTGGGGCATGATGAAGCGCAGGGCAGCCTGGGCGTCGTCCTCGTCGGCCTGCACCTTGTAGGGTAGGCGGACGGCAATAAACTCAGCCTCAACACCCTCTAGCTCCAGCTGCTCCACAGCCAGCTGGCACAGGCGTCCGGCCAGGGTAGAATCCAGCCCGCCCGAAATGCCAAGCACAAAACCGCGGGTGCCGGTGGCTTTGAGATAGTCCACGAGGAATTGGACGCGCTTGCGCACCTCCTCAGCCGGGTCGATGGAGGGCTTCACGCCCAGTTCTTCAATGATGTGAGCCTGTAAATCGCGCATGACTCTATGCTACTGCCCGGCATGCCCCGGTCTTACCGTTAGGACGTAACGCACCGGTTAACTCTCCACCCAGAGTATGAACTCGCATACGCATGTATCTGCCTATACCCACTTGAGCCCGTCTGTTGACTACAGTGAAAAGTAGAACACTGACGACGAAGGAGATACAACCATGACTGAACAGAACCAGAACCCCTACGGTAACTACGGCAATCAGAATGGGCCAGGGCCTAACTTTTCTACCCCAACCTACGACGCCTACGGCAACGTCATTCCGGCTGATGCTAAGAGCCTGGCTACGTTCGCCCACCTCTCAGGTCTGCTGGGCCTGGTATTGACCGCATCTTTCGCGAGCTTTGTGGGCCCTCTAATTTTCTGGGCAATTTACAAGGATAAGCCGGGGTACGCCTTTGTGCGTGTGGCTGCTGCCGGTGCCTTTAACTTCAGCTTCACCCTCTGGATCATCAATACCGCCGCCTGGGTGCTGACATTTGCGACCTTCGGGCTGGCAGGACTATTTACCTGGATCGTCTTCATCGCGGTATGGGTAGCCCTGATTGTTGTGCACATTCTTGCAGCGGTGAAGGCCAATAGCGGTGAAGTTTTCACCTACCCCATGACCCTCACCGTGCTGAAATAAAGCCCTAGCGGGTGAGTTCGTCGAGCAGGGCCCTGACGCGGTGATCAATATCGTCGCGAATCAGGGCCATACGCTCTGCACCCTCAATACCCTGGTGGGAGGGCTCTACGGTTTCCCAACGCTCAGTCTTAGCCAGGATCTCAGGGTCATCGGTTTCAAGCTGGGCAGCAGCCCCCACAATAACGATGCGGTCTGCGGCAGCTAGATCCCCAGCGGATGCGAACTTGGGGGTACCTGTGCTCATATCGGCCCCAATTTCGGCCAGTGAAGCGGCCGACTCAGAGTTCACCGCACTACCCACCGCAGCCTTGGTACCCGCAGACGTCGCGCGCACGCGTCCTTGCGCATGAAGGTTCATCAGGGCCTCAGCCATCTGCGACTTACCCTTGTTGGACTGGCAAATAAAAAGAACGCTGGGGGTGGGGTTCACGGGGCCTCCTCGGGACTGGTGCGGGTGGGCTACTACCCACCGTGGTGAGACGCATACAGAGACGACCTTACCGCCTCTTGCTTAACATCGCATGAATTCTTCAATGACCTGTCTATCAGGTTAAGCTGCTCCACGGCGAAAGCATGCGGAAAAGGGCCCTACTACCTGCCAGGTATGCCCAAAAACTCATTTATCTGCACCCGGCAAAAGTGTTATGTTGATTCGTCTGAACTTTTAACACTCACAGTTGGAGATCCCCCGCTTGACTTCACACGACGCCTACCTCAACGCAGCCGTTGACCCCGAACTCAACCCCGTCTTCCCCCGCATCGACTTCCGCTACCTCTCAGAAGCCGACATGATTGCAGCGGGCGTAGAAGACGTCGCCGCCTGCACCGACGCCATGGAAGAAGCCCTGGCCCTGCACGCCCGCGGCGACTACCGCATGGCCGGCCACAACGGCGAATCCCACGGCGCTAAGGTACAGTTCCCCGTCAACCCCGCCCACGAGGGCATGCCCGCCGACGGCCCCGACCGCCGCTACGTTGCCATGCCCGCCTACCTGGGCGGCTCCTTCCGCACCATGGGCGTCAAAACCTACGCCTCTAACATCGACAACCGCGAGATTGGCCTGCCCCGCTCCATTCTCATGCTCACCCTCAATGACGCGACCTCCGGCGCCCCCCTCGCCTACATGAGCGCCAATCTGCTCTCGGCCTACCGCACCGGCTGCGCCTCCGGCGTCGGCGCCCGCCGCTTCGCCCCCAAAAACGCAAAGGTGCTCGGCCTGCTGGGCCCCGGCGTCATCGCCAAAGCAACCGTCGCAGCCCTCATCGAAGCCCGCCCCACCGTCGAAACCATCAAGGTGCTCGGCCGCTCCCAAAAAGGCATCGATACCTTCATCAGCTGGGCCGAAGAAACCTACCCCGGCATGAACGTCATCGCCGTTGAAGAACTCGAAGAAGTTGTGCGCGACTCAGACATCGTCACCTTCTGCACCTCAATCCACGTGGGCGACCCCGAAACCTACCCCACCGTCCGCCGCGAATGGGTCAAGCCCGGAGCCTTCTTCGCCATGCCCGCCGCCTGCAACCTCGACGAGGGCATGTTCGAACCTGACGTGCGTAAACTCGTCGACAACGCCGGTATGTACGACGCCTGGGCCGAAGAAACCGAACCTGGCAAGTCCCACAACTACGTCTCCATCGTCGGCTGCAAGTTCAACGACCGCATCCACAACGGCCTCATGGCCCCAGAAGAACTGCGCGACATGGGCGAAGCCCTCAACCACCCCGCCCCCGAGGACGACGAAGAAAAAATCACCGTCTACTCCGTCGGCGGCATGCCCATTGAGGACGTCGCCTGGGGCACCGTGGTCTACCGCAACGCCGTCCGTAAGGGCATCGGCACCGTGCTGAACCTCTGGGACGTCCCCGCAATGTCCTAGCGCTCGGGCACACACATACTACTAAGGGTGCAGGGGCTTTCCCCTCCGGCGACTAACCTTCTCGAGCTCGCGCTGGCGCGCTCCCTCGATTCATGCCCCGCCTGACGGCGGATTCCGTTCACTCTCGTGTGCTGGCGCACCCGCTCACTCCATCCAGCCAGTCGCCTTCCGGGGAAAGCCCCCTGCACCTACCAGATACGCACGCGCTCCTCCGGTGCCAGGTAGAGGGCGTTGTCGGGTTGTACGTCGAAGGCGGTGTAGAACTCGTCGATGTTGCGGACCACGCCGTTGACGCGGAACTCCTCGGGGGAGTGGGGGTCGATAGCCAGGAACATTTCGGCGGTCTGCGGGCGGGTCTTCATTCGCCAGCCCTGAGCCCAGGAGATGAAGACGCGCTGGGTGGCGGTGAGCCCGTCGAGGACGGGGGCGGTCTCAAGGGTGAGGCCCTGACGTTCCAGGTAAATCTGGTAGGCCTTAAGGGCGATGGAGAGGCCGCCCAGGTCGCCGATGTTTTCGCCTAGGGTCAGTTCGCCGTTGACGGTGAACTTCTCGGGGTCCAGGCCGGTGGGAGTGTAGCCGTTGTACTGCTCCACCAGGGCCTTGGTGCGGGCGGAGAACTCTTCGCGGTCGGCGTCCGTCCACCAGTTGTTGAGCGCGCCGGTGCCGTCGTACTTGGAGCCCTGGTCGTCGAAGCCGTGGCCGATCTCGTGGCCAATGACGCCGCCGATAGCGCCGTAGTTGACGGCGGCGTCTGCGTCCACGTCGAAGTAGGGGGCCTGCAGAATTGCGGCGGGGAAGACAATCTCGTTGGCCGGGGGCATGTAGTAGGCGTTGACGGTCTGCGGGGTCATGAGCCACTCGGTCTTGTCAACGGGCTCGTTGATACGGGCAACCTGGAACTCGTGCTCGAACTGGCCTGAGCGGCGCAGGTTTTCGAAGAGGTCATCGGTGAGTTCCAGGGTGGAGTAGTCGCGCCACTTGTCGGGGTAGCCGATCTTGGTGACGAACTGGCCCAGCTTTTCAAGGGCGCGGGCGCGGGTTTCGTCGGTCATCCAGTCCAGGGTGGTGATGGAGCGGCGGTAGGCTTCGAGTAGGTCTTCGACCAGTTCCATCATGGCAGCCTTGTGGGTGGGCGGGAAGTGGACAGCGACGTACTCCTTGCCCAGTTCTTCGCCGAGGGAGCCTTCGACCAGGCCGACGCCGCGCTTCCAGCGGTCGCGCTGCTCTTCGGTGCCGGAGAGGGTGCGGCCGTAGAAGTCGAAGTTTTCGGCTGAGATTGCGTCGGTGAGGTAGGGGGCGCGGGCGTGGGCCATGTGCCAGATGTACCAGAGCTTCCAGATGAAGAGGGGCGCGGACGTCCACATCTGGGCGACGGCTTCGAAGTAGGAGGGCTGGTTGACGACGACGGTGCCGGCCTTGTCGGTGGAAATACCCATGCCTGCTAGCCAGGTGGTGAAGGGGAAGCCGGGGAACTTGTCATCCAGGTCTGCGGCGGCAACGGGGTTATAGCGGAGGTTAGCGTCGCGGGATTTGACCTTGTCCCAGTGATGGGAGGCCAGTTCGGTTTCGTGGGCGAAGACGGCGCGGGCGGCGTCGGCAGGTTCGAGGCCGAAGCTTTCGGCGAGGCCGGTGAGCTCGAACATGCGGCTGATGTGGGCGACGTAGGCGTCGCGCAGGTCGGCGTATTTTTCTTCGCGGTAGTAGGATTCGTCGGGCAGGCCCAGGCCGGTTTGGGTGAGGTAGAGGACGTACTTGTCGGGGTTTTTGGCGTCGATGCTGGTGTACCAGCCGATGGGGCCGCCGTGGCCGTGAATATCAAGCTGGGACATGACAGCTACGAGGTCATCAGCGGTTGCGGCGTCGAGGACGGGCTGAACTTCGGCCAGGAGCGGAGCGATGCCGTCCTGCTCGATCTTGTCGGTGTTCATGAAGGAGGCGTAGAGGGCGCCGATGCGGGAGGTGGGTTCGTCGGCCGCAAATTTTTCGACGATGTCACGGACGTGTTCCTCGGCTGCGTCGCGGAGGAAGTACATGCCGCCGTCGCGGGAGCGGTCGGCGGGAATTTCGTGGGCGTCGTACCAGGTGCCGTTGACGTGGCGGAAGAAGTCGTCGGCTGGGTTGGTGGCGGGGTCGAGGAAGCTAGTGTCAATACCGGTGTTACTCATGCCCCTTAGTTTAGGGGGCAGGACGCGCCCCCGTCAGCTGGGTCACGCCGGTTCGGCTAAGAGCGTGAGCGTCCATCCCTCACCCCCTTTGGACCATATGGGGCTCAAAAAAGGGGTAAAAATGGGCAATTTTTGGGCTCATTCCGGTCCAAAGACAAGGGAACGTGCCGCTGCTACTTAACAAGAATTCCGAGGACTAGGCTAGATAATACGAGAACACCGCCGTCGAAAGGCACCGTCATGGGTAAGAAGCCAGAACTCAGCAAGGAACTTAAGCGCTCCACGGGCAAGGCCCAGGAACGCTACATCAAGGCCTACACGAAAGCCCTCAAGAAACACGACGACGTGAAGAAGGCTCACACGAAAGCCCAGAAGAAACTCGAGGAGAAGTATGAGCTGGTCGGTAAGGCGTACCAAAAGATATCTGACAACAAGCCCCAGCAAGCAGATCACAAGGAAAATCAGAAGAAAAACAAGGGTAAAGGTAAGGGTCAAACCCCGGCCGGTGCGCGTCCCCAGCCCGACAAGGTCACTCAAAAGAAAACTAAAAAAGACACTCAAAAAGCTGACCGGCCTAGCGTAAAGGCCAAGAAGAAAGACCAGGACGCCGCCGCCCGCCCTGGCAAGACCAAGAAGGGGGCCGACAAGGCACAGGCAGAAAAGAAGGCTGACCAGAAAAAGTCGAAGAAGTCAGATCCTAAGAATGCCCAGAAAGCTGAGCCGAAGAAGACTGACAAAAAAGCCAAGAAGAGCGCAGCCCAGCGTGAGGCAGAGCTGATTCTAGCTACCGTCGACGCCCCCGCTGAAGAACCTATCACCTACGAGGACATCCTGGACGCCGAGGCCGTCACCCCCGAAGACATCGACGCCTTTGAAGAGAACTCAACCCTGCCCGAGCTAGACCTGCCCGAAACTATCACCGGGGTAGGGGCGTCCGAGGGCCTGGCCCCTGAAGAGGCGGACGAGCCAGATAACGCCGAAGAAACCTACGAAGAGGTCTTCACTAGCCCCAACCTGGCTGACGACCCCGCCGCCCCGGCGTCCGCCCCGGAAGAGAAGCTAGCCGTTGAGAACCTGCTGGTCGACGAAGCTGACCCCCTGGACGGAATGACCCGCAACCAGCTCTACAAGCTGGCCCAGGGCCTTGAAATCCCAGGGCGGTCCGCCATGACCAAGGCCCAGCTGCTAACTGCCGTCCGCGCAGCCCGGTAAACCTGCCTGCCCCCGGGGCCCTGACCTAGCGGGCCCCGGGGTGCTGTGACCTATATCTGTGAGCAAACAGCTATTGCGCGAAAGGTAAGACAGGAGTAGGCTTAACGCCTATGTCTTCAACGAAAACACACTCACAGAACCCTGAAACTGGCACAAACCCAACAGTCTCAACCGGCCCGGGCACCGCGTCCGTACCCGTGGCCCACAAGCTAGAACGCCACGAGTTCCTGCTGCTGGCCATCATGGTGATTGCGGCTTTTGTGCTCATCCTCAACGAAACCCTCCTGGGTGTTGCCCTGCCTGACATCATGGCAGACCTGAGCATTTCAGCATCCACCGCCCAGTGGACCTCTACCGGCTTCATGCTGACCATGGCCGTGGTGACCCCGGCCTCAGGCTTCATCATCTCCCGCTACTCCATCCGCACGGTTTTCGTGGCGGCTATGGCCCTCTTCTCCCTGGGCACCCTGGTAGCGGCTATCGCCCCCGGCATTGCCCTGCTCCTGGTCGGGCGCGTCCTGCAGGCAGGCGGCACCGGCGTGATGATTCCCCTGCTCATGACCACCATGATGCGCCTGGTCGCCCCCAGTAAGATTGGCCAGGCCATGGGCATCATCGGCATGGTCATCTCAGCAGCACCCGCAGCCGGGCCGACCGTCTCAGGCATCATCCTCAATGCCGCCTCCTGGCGTTGGCTCTTTTGGCTCATCCTCCCCATTGGAATCATCGCGCTCCTCATTGGTCTGCGCCTGGCCCCCCGGGAGGCCCCCGGGGCCAGCACCCAGAAGCTGGACCTGCTCTCTATCGTCCTCTCAACCCTGGGCTTCGGCGGCCTAGTGCTGGGCCTGTCGTCCATGGGTGGCGACTCAGCCCACGGTGGCGCCCACCTGCCCGTTAACCCCTGGGTTGTGGTTGTTGTAGCCGCCGTCCTCATCGCCCTCTTCGTGTGGCGCCAGATCCAACTCCAAGACCGCGGCCCCTTCATGGACATGCGCATCTTCCGCGCCCGCCCCTTCACCCTGACCGTCATTATGAGCTCAGTCGGTATGGGCGTCATGCTAGGAACCGCTATCATGATCCCCCTCTACACCGTGAACGTCCTGGGCATGACCGCCCTACAGACCGGCCTGATGCTCCTGCCCGGTGGGGTGCTGATGGCCGTGCTCAGCCCCTTTGTTGGGCGTCTCTCGGACCGCTTCGGTGCCCGTACCCTGGTGATCCCTGGGGCCCTGCTCTTCAGCGCCTCCATCTGGCTGATGAGCACCTTCTCGGCGTCCACCCCGGTCTGGTACATTATCGCCACCTACATGCTTATGACCTTCTCCCTGCCCCTCATCAACACCCCCATGATGTCAGTGGGCCTGGCCTCGCTGGGGCATGAACTGCACGCTTTTGGCTCCTCTGCCATGACGACCTTCCAGCAGGTATCAGGTGCGGCGGCAACGGCCTCCTTTGTGGCCCTGATGGGGGTTGGCATGGCCGCCCACGGCGGGAGTGGGGTGGAGGCCTACATGGCCGGTGTCCACCTGGCCTTCCTGGTGGCCGCCTTCCTCTCCCTAGCCTCTATTGTGGTGGCCTTCCTGGTGCCCCGGGGTAAGGCTGCTGCCGGTCACGCACCGATGGCCCACTAAACGTCTCTTCACCGAGTCTTTCTGAAAGGACGCGGCCCCCCCGCCGCCCAGGTCAACGGTGTCACAGGCGCCGCCAACCATGGCGACTCCGGCGGGCCCCTCATCGTCGGTGGCCGGGTCGTCGGCGTCTGCTCCAAGGGCGACACCAACGACCCCGGAGCCAACATCAACGCCGGATCCCAATACGCCCTGCTGAACCAGTCCTCCGCCTGGATCCAGCGCACCACCGGCCTGAATTTTGCCGGAACCTTCTCAGATGGACGTGACACCCAGCTGAACTAAAACCATCTGAATTCCTTTCAAGGTATCTTGTCCCTTTGTGTGTGAGGGGTGGTGCCCGGGACGTTTGCGGCCCGGGCACCACCTTAAGGGAAGGGAAAGGACGCCCCCGCCCCGGCCCCTGGCACCAGGAGGCCGGTGGGCGTAGGGTAGGGGATATGAGCATTGAATACCGCCAACTAGGTCAGAGCGGCCTGACCGTATCCACCGTCGGCCTGGGGTGCAACAACCTAGGCCGGGCCAAAACCGCAACCGAAAGCCAGGCCGGAACCAACGCCGTCCTCACCGCTGCCGTTGACGCCGGTATCACCCTCTTCGATGTCGCCGATATCTACGGGTCTGAACCGGGCGTCTCTGAAACCATGTTCGGGCAAGCCCTGCGCGAGACAGGCATAGACCGCGATGAGATTGTGATTGTCTCCAAGTTCGGCATGGACATGGGCGGGGCCAACGGCACCGACCACGGGGTGCGAGGCTCCCGCCGCTACATCATGCGGGCAGTCGAAGCGTCACTGAGCCGCCTGGGCACCGACTACATCGACCTCTACTTCCACCACACCCCCGACCCCGCCACCCCCATGGAAGAAACCCTCTCCGCCCTGGGCACCCTCATCGACCAGGGCAAGGTGCGGTACATCGGCCACTCCAACCACGCCGGCTGGCAAATCGCCCACGCCGAGCACCTAGGCCGGGCCCTAGGCCACCGCTACATTGCGGCAGAGAACAACTACAACCTGCTCGACCGCCGCGCTGAGCTTGAGGTTCTGCCGGCCGCGCGGGCTTTCGGCCTGGGCGTCCTGCCCTACTTCCCCCTAGCCAACGGCCTACTGACGGGCAAGTACAGCCGCAAGACAGCCCCGTCCGACGGCCGCCTGACCCGCATCAAGCCCGAGCTCCTTGAGGGTGCCAACTGGGACCAGCTTGAAGCCTTCTCAGCCTTCGCCGCCGAGCGCGGCCTAACCGAGGTGCAGGTTGCCTTCTCCTGGCTGGCCCAGCAGGCACCGGTTGCTTCAGTGATTGCCGGGGCGACGCGCCCTGAGCAGGTACGCGCCAACGCGGCAGCTATTGTCCGCCGGTTTGACGCGGACGAGCTTGCCCTGCTTGACGAGATTTTCCCGGCCCCGGAGAAAATCGCCCCCTTCTAAACCAACCCCAATAAGATAGGCCGCCCTTTTCTCCTACCTCCGGTGAGATTTCTCGGAGGCAGGAGAAAAGGGCGGCCTTTTATACCGGACTAGGCGGTAAGCTCAGTCAACAGGGCGCGGACGCGGGCGTCGATATCGTCCCGAATCAGGTTCATGCGCTCAGCTCCTTCAATTCCATCGTGGGAGGGCTCAACGGTGTTCCAGCGTTCGGTCTTAGCCAGAACCGCCTCATCCGTAGTTTCAAGCTGGGCCGCCCCACCCAGAATCACAATGCGGTCAGCCGCTGCCAGGTCATCGGCGCTCGCGAACTTGGGTACGCCCTTGCTCATATCCGCACCGATTTCAGCGAGCGAAGCGGCAGATTCAGCGTTAACCGCGCTGCCCACCGCAGCCTTGGTGCCTGCGGACGTCGCCCGCACGCGTCCTTGCGCATGGAGGTTCATCAGGGCCTCAGCCATCTGAGACTTGCCCTTATTGGACTGGCAGATAAAAAGAACGTGAGGGGTAGAACTCATAGCTCCATAATACGGCCCGCCAAGAACTTCTACACACACAAAAGCCCGCACTGACCCCATTTCAGAGAAAGGGGCAGAGCGGGCTTTGATATTTTCTAGTTTTAGAGATTATCGATGGCGTACTGGGCCTGTTCGGGGGTGAATTTTTCACCGTATTCGCTAATGAGTTGATCGTAGAGACGGTCTGTGCTCATATCCATAGTATCTAGGTAATTACGGGCTGACTCCAGAGCCTCAGCATTCCAATCTGCCTTGACATTATCTACCGCATATTGAGCCTGCTCAGGTGTGAACTGTTCGCCGTATTCACTAGTTAACTGGTCATAGAGACCCGCGTATGAGAAAGGCATGATATCGATGTAGTTCTGTGCGCTTCCCAAGGCTTCAGCATTCCAGTCAGCGTTGAGATTATCCATTGCATACTGGGCCGCCTCAGGTGAGAACTTTTCACCGTATTCACTGGTGAGTTGCTCGTAGAGACCTGCGTACGAGAAATCCATGATGCTGAGGTAGCGGTTTGCGGTTGAAAGGGCATTGCTGTAATCGCGTGGGACATCACTACTAGCAGAATTAGTCTGCTGGGATGCTTCGGTAGACGGCGCGCTCGAAGCAGCAGGGGCAGTTGTCGCAGGGGCAGTTGTCGCCGGGGTAGTTGTGGTTGGGGCTGCAGGGCTAGCAGGGGCTGTAGACCTTATGGGAGCAGTTGCCGTCGGGCTAGCTACCGCTGACTCAAGCTCTTGTAGGCTCTGCTGGAGCTCAGAATCGTTGGCGATGGTATTGAGCGCAAAGAAAAACAGGACGATACCTGAAATCACTGACCCGATCACCGAGAGTGCAATGGCGATAATCGAGGTGACCTTTTCCTTGTTCTTCTGGAAAAGGCCAACAATGCCGGTCACAAAAGCTGCAAACAGCAAGAGCCAGCCAAGGACGGCAACGGCGGGAATGCAAGCCAAAATAAAGCCGAGAACGCCCAGGCCCAGAGCCACCAGACCAACCACATTCTTAGGCTTTTTGCCGTTAGGTTGCTGTTGCGCGGCGTAGGGGTCCTGGTAGGGGTACTGGCCCGGTGCGGCATAAGCACCGGCAGACGATGCTGGCGCTTCGGGCTGACCAGGTTGAGAAGACGGAGTGTTAGGTGTGTATGGGTTTTCGCTCATACCTACCAGTTTAAAGACATTCTGAGTAAGCTCTGACTACAAGTCATATTATTTCTTAGTGCTTCATTGGTGCCCTCTACCTAAGTCCTTCCAGCACACCTGCACATCTTCTAAAGTACCGCCCGGCGTCCGCCCACCTTCTACCGCTAGTAGCGCAAAACCTGGAACACCTGCCCAAACACAAACCACCCTTGCTATCCTTAAGAATGGTGTGCCCTGCGTCCGCGCCGTCTGCACAGGCCGCGCAGCCCCACCCCACCGCCGTGAAACCCGGCAGGTGACCACCCTATTCAGGAGTAAGACTTATGCCAGCAATTGTGATTGTAGGCGCCCAGTGGGGCGACGAAGGTAAGGGCAAAGCAACCGACCTGCTCGGCGGCCGCGTCGACTACGTCGTCAAGCCCAACGGCGGTAACAACGCAGGCCACACCGTCGTCGTCAACGGCCAGAAGTTCGAGCTCAAGCTCCTTCCCGCCGGCATCCTCTCAGAAAACGCTGTACCCGTCATTGGTAACGGTGTCGTCGTCAACCCCGAAGCTCTCTTTGAAGAAATCGACGGTCTTGAAGCCCGTGGGGCTGACACCTCCAAGCTCAAAATTTCAGCGAATGCCCACCTGGTAGCGCCTTACCACCAGACCATGGACAAGGTCACCGAACGCTTCTTGGGCAAGCGTGCCATCGGCACCACCGGCCGCGGTATCGGCCCCACCTACATGGACAAGGTAGGACGCCTGGGCATTCGTGTGCAGGACATCCTCGACGAGTCCATCCTGCGCCAGAAGGTTGAAGGCGCCCTGCGTCAGAAGAACGAACTGCTGGTCAAGGTCTACAACCGCCGCCACGTCGAGGTTGAAGAAATCGTTGATTACTTCATGAGCTTCGCCGACCGCCTGGCACCCATGATCGTTGAATCAACCCAGCTGCTCAACAAGGCCCTGGACGAGGGCAAGACCCTGCTCATGGAAGGTGGCCAGGCTACCTTCCTCGACGTAGACCACGGCACCTACCCCTTCGTCACCTCCTCTAACCCCACCGCAGGTGGCGCCTCCGTTGGATCCGGCGTCGGCCCCACCCGCATTTCCCGCGTCATCGGTATTCAGAAGGCCTACACCACCCGCGTGGGCGCTGGCCCCTTCCCCACCGAACTCTTCGATGACATGGGCGAATTCCTGCGTACCACCGGTGGCGAGTTCGGCGTGAACACCGGCCGCCCCCGCCGCTGCGGCTGGTACGACGCGGTTCTGGCCCGCCAGGCTGTGCGCATCAACGGCTTCACCGACCTCTTCATCACCAAGCTGGACGTGCTCACCGGGCTAGAGAAGATTCCCGTCTGCGTTGCCTACGACGTGGACGGCGTGCGTCACGACGAGATGCCCATGACCCAGTCAGACTTCCACCACGCCAAGCCCATCTACGAGTACTTCGACGGCTGGACCGAAGACATCACCGAGGCCAAGACCCTCGATGAACTGCCCGAGAACGCCCGCAAGTACTTGGAGAAGCTGGAAGAAATCTCCGGCTGCCGTATCTCGGCCATCGGCGTTGGCCCCGGCCGCGAGCAGACCATCGTGGTGCGCGACCTGATTGAGGACGAGAAGTAGGGCGGACGTCCGCGCCCCTTCCCCTGCACCGGGTAGGTACCATCTAAATCAGAAAAACCCACCAACTAGGTGGGTTTTTCTGATTTAAATGGTCTTTTTGTAGAAGGACTACGATAGACACCATGCCCTTACTCAACACACTCAACCACACCACCGGGGCCGTCACCGGCTACGACTCCCTCGCCGACCTTGCCCGGGCCTTCACTCCCGGCACCGATTGCGCTTATATCGGCCTGGTTGACCCCTCCCGCGACGACCTCACCACCCTCACCGGCCTCTTCGACCTGCACCCCCTCGCCGTTGAAGACTCCGAGCAGGGCCATCAGCGCTCCAAGCTCGATCGCTACGGCAGCACCTACTACCTGGTGCTCCGCCCGGCGATCTACCTCGATGACACCGAAGAGATCCGTTTCGGTGAAACCCACATGTTCGTGGGCGAGAACTTCGTGATTTGGCTTGTCAAAGATGCCCTGCGCTCTGTCGACACCACCCAGCGCACCATGGACGCGGTCTTCTCGGGCGCACTGGAGAGCCCCACCATGCAGGCCTACCCACTGGCCTTCCTGCACCGGGTGCTCGATATGCTCGTGGACGGCTACTTCCCCGTCATTGAGGGGCTAGAAAACGACGGTGACGAAATCGAGGACGCCCTCTTCTCCGATAACTCCGAAGCCAGAGAGATATCGCAGCGCATCTACAGCCTGCTGAACGAGGTCAGCGACTTCAAACGGGCGGTCAAACCGGTGGGGCAGATGCTGGACCTGCTCATGGGGCGTATTCGTATTCAGGCTGAGACCGGCGATGAGCACCAGCTTGAGTTGCTCCGCCACTTCCGTGACGTGAAAGACCACGTGATTCATGTGGTTGACCGGGTAGACGACCTGCGTTCCTCTCTCGAGAATGCCCTGGCGGTGAACTCAACTATCGTGGCTGAGCGGCAGAATGACGACATGAAGAGAATCTCGGCCTGGGCTGCGATCCTGGTGGCCCCCACCGTCATTGGCTCGATTTACGGCATGAACTTTGACGTGATGCCCGAACTTCACTGGACCTTCGGCTACCCGGCGTCCCTGCTGCTGATGGTTGTGGTGTCCTTTGGGCTGTGGGTGGTCTTTAAGAAGAAAGAATGGCTTTAGCGGTCTGCTGGCCTACTCCCCGGAAAAGACCATTTAAATCAGAAAAACCCACCTAGTTGGTGGGTTTTTCTGATTTAGATGGTACCTACCCTGGTGGGGCGGTGCGTCCCTACATCTTCACTCCGCGCAGGGTGCGCACCACCATCACGGCGCAAATCAGCATGAGCACCACGCCGATGGCAGAGGTGTAGACTACGCCGGAGTCGAAGGCGTGCTGGGCCGAAGCCAGCAGAGCAGCGCCGGTTTCCCCACCGATGCGTTCGGCGGTTTCCGCAGCCCCGCCCAGGGTCTCGCGGGCAGCGTCCGCGTCCGCTGCACTAACCCCCTCGGGCACCACCAGGTGGGCAACATAGGCCGCGTTCAGGATCGACCCCAGAATCGCCGTGCCCATAACCGAGCCGGTCTCGTAGGCGGTCTCGGAGATAGCGGACGCCGCACCCGCCTTGTGCGGGGGCACAGCGGCCAGGATGATGTCGTTGGTCAGGGTCTCAGCGAAGCCAATGCCCACACCGAGCAGGGCAAAGGCGACCAGAATACCGGTGTCTGAGCCAGAATCGGCGGTGAAGAAGACCAGGGTGAAGGCCGCTGCGTTCATGAGCAGGGCGCCGGCAATCACAATCCAGGGCTTGACCACCTTGACGATGTACACCACGACCAGGCCTGCAATGACGGTCAGCACCAGGCCGGGCAGCAGTACCAGGGCCGCGCTAAAGGGGGAGTGGCCGCTCACCAGCTGCAGGTGCTGGGAGACGAAGTAGAGGAAGCCGACCAGCGAGAAGATCGCCATGAGATTGGTGAGAACCGCACCGGTGAACTGCTTGTTGGTGAAGAGGCGCACGTCCAGCATGGGGTTGGTGCGCGCCAGCTGACGGCGGGTAAAGGCAACACCGCAGGCGGAGGCAATTAGCAGCAGGACGACGGTGAGCAGGTCGAAGCCGTCGTGCGCGAAGTGCTTGATGGCGTAGACGAAGGGGGTCATGGTCGCCATAATCAGGGCGATGCTGACGAAGTCGATGGTGCCGGGGTTGGGGTCCTTGGAGTTGGGGATCAGCCAGAAGCCCAGCAGGAGCATGGGCAGGAGGACGGGGACGGCCATGAGGAAGACCGAACCCCAGTAGAAGTGCTCCAGCAGGAAGCCGCCGACGACGGGGCCCAGGGCTGCGCCGCCAGCAAAGCCGGACGCCCAGATAGCGATGGCGGTGCGGCGTTCGGTGGCATCGGAGAACATGTTGCGGATAATCGAGAGTGTTGCGGGCATGAGCATAGCCCCGAAGATACCCATGCCGGCGCGGGCGGCAATGAGCCAGGCGGCGGTGGGCGCGAAGGCAGCGGCTGCCGAGATGACGGTAAAGCCGAAGCCGCCTAACAGGAGCATGGTGCGGCGGCCAAAGCGGTCACCCATGCTACCTGCGGGGATGAGCAGGCCCGAAAGAATCAGCGGGTAGATGTCGTTGATCCAGAGCAGCTGGGTGCCGCTGGGAGAGAGCTGGGCTGAGATTTCGGGTAGGGCAAAGGAGAGCACGGTGTTGTCGACAGAGACCAGGAGCACCGGCAGCATAAGGACGGCCAGGGCCGCCCAGCGGCGGGAGTAGGGTGCTGTGGTGGGTTCGGTGACGACTCTCATCTGGCCGGTTGCGGGGTGCATGTCTGCTCTTTCGTGAGGACGGCTACCTGGGGTTGGATGCCCGCTGGGTGCGGGTGTTGCGTCGGTAGCTTTAGTTCAACACAGATTACTGTACCGTCTGGACGGTTTTGTTTTCAAGTGCCAGCCCGGTAGGGTGGAACACATGAGTTCTCGCGAAAAAATCCTCGACGCCTACGAAGCCCTGCTCATTGAAGAGGGGGAGCGGGCGGCGTCCATGAACGCTATTGCCTCCCGCGCCGGGGTGTCGAAGGGTGGCCTGCTCTACCACTTCCCCGATAAGACCGCCCTAATCGACGGGCTGTTGGAACGGGCCTGGGCGCTTGCTGAGCGGGATTTCAAGGCCATGGCAGATGACCCTGCCGGGGCCTGCGCCTACTATGTGCGCACCTCCATGTACCAGGACACCCCGTTTGTCCGGGTTTTTGTGGCCGCGTCGCGTCTGCGTCAGGACGCCGCCGAGAAGGTCGCCGGGGTCTATGACAGGATCCAGGGCCGCTGGTTTGAGATGATTCGGGCCGAGGTGCCCTCGGATGCGGTGGCACGAGCTATCTTGCTAATGGGGGACGGGCTCTACTACAACGCGGCGGTTGCCAGTAGTGAGTCCCGCCCCAACCTTGCCCTCAGTGGCGATATGCACGCCCTGCTCGAGGTCGTGGAGCAGCTCAAGGGCTAGCCAGCCAGTACCGCTACCGCCTCATAGGGTCGCAGGGTAAGGGTGCCTGCGTCAGTGGCGGCGTCCAGCGCAGAAGAATTCTTGTAATTACACAGGAGCACCGACCCCGCCGCGAACTCGGCAGGCAGCTGCACGGGGGCGTCCTTACCGTAGAAGTTGCAGAGCACCAGCAGGCGCTGACCCTCGTACTCTCGTACAAACCCGTAGACGCTCTCGTGCTCGCGGGCAAAGGGCTCGTAGGAACCCTCAGCAATCAGCGGCAACTCGTGTCGCAGGCGCACCAGCTCCCGGTAGAAGGGCAGAATGGTGCCCTCAGCCTCTTCGCGCTCCACGTTAATGTCGGCCTGCGAGGTGGGCATGAGCCAGGGCTTTACCCGCGAGAAACCGGCGAATTCGGAAGAATCCCATTGCATGGGGGTTCGGGAGTTGTCACGGGACTTCTTGGTGACAATGCGGAAGGCCTCGGCCTCGCTCACGCCCCGCTCCTGCAGAATGGCAAAGGCGTTGTGGGATTCAACGTCCACGTAGTCATCCATGGACGAATAGACCGGATCAACCATGCCGATCTCTTCGCCCTGGTAGATGTAGGGGGTGCCGCGGGTCAGGTGCACGGCGGCAGCCAGCATGGTGGCGGACTCAGCCCGGTAATGCTCCACATCACCAAAGCGGTTGATGGCGCGGGGCTGGTCGTGGTTATTCCAGAAGGACGCCTGCCAGCCACCTCCCGCCTGAATACCTACCGCCCAGTCGGTCAGCAGGCCCTTAAGAGCCATGAAATCAAAGGGCACATCAGACCATTTTTCGGCACCGTCATAGTCCACCTTGAGGTGGTGGAAGGAGAAGACCATATCCAGCTCCTGGTTGGCCGGGTTGGTGTAGCGCACGCTGCTGTCGATGGTGGTGGACGACATCTCGCCCACGGTCACGGTGCCCTCGGTGTCGCCAAAGGTAGCCCGGTGCAGTTCCTGCACCCAGGGGTGGACACGGTCGGTGTCGGTGTAGATGAGCTTGTCGTTCTCGCCGGGTGCGGCATCCCGCAGTTCCTCAGCCTTGCCAATCACGTTGAGCACGTCAAAGCGGAAGCCGCGAACGCCCTTGTCCTTCCAGAAATTCACGACCTTAAAGAGTTCTTCACGCACCCTGGGGTTATGCCAGTTCAGATCTGCCTGGGTCACGTCGTAGAGGTGCATGTAGTAGAGGTCGGTGTCGCCAAACTGTGACCAGGCCGGGCCGCCGAACTTGGACTCCCAGTTGGTCGGCAGGGAGCCGTCCTCCTGTAGGGGGCGCAGGTAGAAGAAATCCTGGTACTCCTTCTCGCCGGCCAGAGCTCGCTGGAACCACTCGTGCTCGGTTGAGACATGGTTGAGCACCATATCGAACATCACCCCGATTCCTTCTCGCCCCAGGGCTGCAATCAGCTCTTCGGCGTCCGCCATGGTACCCATCTCGGGGTCTACCTCGTAGTAGTTAGCGATGTCGTAGCCGTTATCGTTCTGCGGTGAGACAAAGAAGGGGTTGAACCAGACCATGTCCACCCCCAGGGAGGCAATGTAGGGGACCTTCTCGATAATGCCCCGTAAGTCGCCCACCCCGTTGCCGTTCGAGTCGTAGAAGGACTTGGGGTAGACCTGGTAGATGACCTTATCGTGAAAGCTCATGGTGTGCTCCAAAGGGTAGGACGCCGGTGCTGGGGTGGCTGCGCCCGGTAGGTTAGGTGGGGTAAAAGAAAAGAAGCGTGCCCCGTCAAAGCGGGATACGCTCCTTAACCTTACCTGTCTAACAGGTGCTTCGGCTGTTGTTACAGCCGATGTGGAACTTTATTCAGAAACCGGAATTTCCTGGCGGCGGTGCGCGAAGTCCAGGTAACGGAACTTGTCAGCGCGGTGGCGGGAGATGGTGTACTGGAAGGCGGTGCCGTCCTCAAGCACAGTGATAGAGGTGGTCACAGCAACGTACTCGCCAGCGTGCAGGTTCAGGTACTTGGCATCGTTGGGGGTAGCCTGCTCGATGGTGATCTGCTTGGCAGATGACACAATGTTCAGACCCAGTTCGCCCTCAAAATAGTTGTAGAGGGAATCCTCAGCGACTTCGCGGGGGATCTCGGCAACCACGCTCTTGATGATGTAGTCGTGGTCGATGATGGCGGGGGCGCCGTCCATGTGGCGAACTCGCATGATGTGGGTGACGGGCACCTGCTCTACGGAGCCGTCCGTCAGGGCCTGGAAGGGTACATGCGGCAGTAGGGCGTCTTCCAGTTCAACCAGTTCGGTCTGGGTGTCGCGGCTGGCTGACTCGGCAAACTCCTTGTAGCTCACCAGTGAAGACACGGGAATGGAGTAGCGCTTGTGGTCGATGACCAGGGAGCCCTTGCCCATGATGCGCTGAATGTAGCCGCGGTCGGTCAGAATGGCCAGAGCCTTGCGGGCGGTCTCACGGGAGACATTGTACTTTTCGGTCAGCTTCTTTTCGCTGGGCAGCAAATCGCCCACGCCGTACTTGCCTTCATCAATGTCACGAGCCAGATCGTGGTAGATGCGTTCAAACTTTCCCATTTGGTTCCCCTAAGTAACAGGTGCAAGAGCACATTGTGCGAGATGGAGTGAGAGTTTCACACGGTGATTGTGTTTCCCTATAGTCTAGGACTCGCACGGGGTGTTTGCGAGAGACACACATGTAAATGTGTGTCACACGTTAGACAGGAATGTGACATGCCGGTTTTTTCCAGGAGGGTACGAGTTTGACCTGCAAAAACTCTGGTTAACGAGAGCACCCCTGATGGAAATGTGGCGCGAAACGCACTTTCGGGTTGTAAGAAGCGGCCCCCACCAGCGTCCGCTCGCCTCCCCTGGCCCCGCAGCAAGAGGACCGCATAACTTCAAAGGGACCGCATACTACGCGGTCCCTTTGAAGTTATGCGGTCCCCTTTAATGGTGGGGTGGGGTCTAGCCCTAGCCGAAGAGGCGCTCACTGGCGATGCGGGCACCTGCCGTCAGCGATTCCAGCTTGGCCCAGGCAAGGTCGGGGTGCAGGCGTCCGCCCAGACCGCAGTCGGTTGACGCCACCACGTTCTCCTTGCCCACCACCTGAGCAAACTGCTCGATGCGCTGGGCAACCAGCTCAGGGTGCTCAATCAGGTTGGTCGAGTGCGAGACAACACCAGGAATCACGTACTTGCCCTCGGGCAGCTCCAGGTTCTCCCAGACCTTCCACTCGTGGGCGTGCCGCGCGTTAGCGGCCTCAAAGGTGTAACCGGCTGCGTCAATAGACAGCAGGGTGTCGGCCAGGTGCTTGAATTCCAGGTCGGTGCTGTGAGGCCCGTGCCAGGATCCCCAACAGAGGTGGAAGCGGGTCTGCTCGGTCGGAATATCCTCCAGCGCGTAGTTGAGGGCATCAACGGCCACCTGAATAAAATCAAGGTAGTCGCGGACGCTGGGCTCGGGGTTAATCTGGTCCCAGCCCTCAGCCACGGAAGGGTCGTCGATTTGCAGGGTGAAGCCGGCATCGGTGATGGCCTTGTACTCTTCCTTCAGCACATCGGCCCAGGCGTAGATGTGCTCCTTATCGGTGGGGTAGTAGAGGTTACCCACGCGGGCAGCTGACCCGGGTGACAGGGCAGCAACAAAAGCACTGTGCGTCCCCTTGCCCTCGGTGGCAGCTGCCAGGTTGCGGACGTCCCGCCCCACCTCGTCCTGCCCCTGGTAGGTTAACGGGGCAACGGTAACAGGGAAACTGCGGTCGGGGTCGTTGCCCAGATCGAGCTCCGCGGTGTAGAAGTCCTGAAAACGGGTCCAGTCACGGCGGTCAGCAAAGCTGGTGTACTTGAGCTTGCCCGCCTCAGAACGGTGTACCTCGTTAGCGGGGTTGCCCTCGGTCAGCAGTTTTAGACCGCCGGTGCGGGCAAAGGAGTAGTGCCACCAGGCGCCGTAATCCACGGCCTGACTCATGGCATGCCCGTACTCGCCGTCGTTCACAATGTCGATACCGATGTCTACCTGGCGGTCAATCACTGCCTGGGTTTCCTCGGTCAGAATCTGCTGGAAATCTGCCTCGTCTATGCTGCCATCGCGGCGGGTGGCATTTGCTTCAATCAGGCGCTGGCTGCGCGGCAGGGAACCAACGTGAGTGGTCAGAATACGGTCGGTATTGATGGGCATAATCTGCTCCTGGGGTAGTCCTACGGCTGTAGAGGCTGCTTGCGTCAGCGGCCATAAACCCAGCTAACACCCCCACCTTGCGAGCCCCCAAGCCCTCCAGGCCCTAAGACGGCATATTTCAAAAATGAACTTCGGTGACGGATGCGCGTCATACGCGCGTCATGAGCCCCTGCCTCACCGTAAGGGGACCGCAAAACTCAAAAGGGACCTCATATTATGCGGTCCCTTTTAGGTTTTGAGGTCCCCTTTGAGAGGGCGCGGTGCGGAACCGTCCGCCCCTAGTCATCCCCAAGAGCTACTTGTTAGACTCGAAACAACAAGACCAAGGAAAGGAGCAGAACTATGACCTTAAACGCTAAAGATGCAACTCGCTGGCAGCCCACTCATCGAGCGGCCCGTCAAACCCTGCAAAAAGTTCTGCGCCATCACACCACGGCTATCGGGAACGACGGCCTAACGGATACAGAGCGAAAAACCCTCGCATCGGAATACGAAACCCAGCAGAACCGGGCTTTTTCGGCTCAGCATCGTAGAGCCCTTGAGCAGCTCGAGCCTACCCCAGTAGGATTAGCCCTCAAAAACTAGGGGCCTACGTGTATTTTCGAGAGCTCAGCACAAGCGATATACCGGCCCTTCAACAATGGGTCTGCACCTACCCTGCCAAGCGGCACTACCACACCGCTTCACACCCCGCGGAATGGGAGCTAAAGGTTCAAAGCTTCGTCCGGGAAACTCAGCCCCAGAAAATTGCCCGAGATCCCTACAAGGTCTCTATCGGAGCTTTCTTGGAGGAGCAGATAGCAGCTGTCGCTCTCATTACATATCGCCCCTATGATGATGTCTTCGACATTACCTATATCTCTACGGCCGCCCACGCCCAAAACCAGGGAATTGCACAACAGCTTATTCAGCAATGCGTTATCACAGCCCAAGAGCACCCCAAATTTAAAGACCTCACTAGCGACATCATGACCTGCGCTATCGATCGCAGAAATACAAAGTCTCAACGGGCCTTTGAGCGCTTTGGATTTACCCTAGTTGACGATAGCCACCCCCAGCTTCTGGAATATGCGCTGAGATTTATGCGAGGCTTACTGGAGTAGTGTCCCGCGGACGCCCGTCCTGCCGTCCCTGCCCCTTGGCAGGGGAGTGGAGGAGAGACCGTCCGCCCCTATCTTCACTATGTGAGAACGCCGCTTCCCACCCTGTGGACTACCCGCGCTCAGGCGTAGACTAGTACCCAAACCTCCAACCACAAACTTTCTTGGGAGCTAACGATGCCAGAACTGCGCTCGCGTACATCAACCCACGGTAGAAACATGGCAGGTGCCCGCGCACTGTGGCGCGCCACCGGCATGGGCGA
Organism: Rothia sp. 11254D007BW; assembly: GCF_053548195.1. Lineage (NCBI taxonomy): Bacteria > Bacillati > Actinomycetota > Actinomycetes > Micrococcales > Micrococcaceae > Rothia > Rothia sp. 11254D007BW. The sequence continues at coordinate 1,660,508 of NZ_JBPWPK010000001.1, read as the reverse complement.
CGACGACTTCGGCAAGCCCATCATCGCTATCGCCAACTCCTTCACCCAGTTCGTGCCCGGCCACGTGCACCTGAAGAACATGGGCGAACTGGTCGCCGGGGCTATCCGCGAAGCAGGCGGTGTAGCCAAGGAATTCAACACCATCGCCGTGGACGACGGTATCGCCATGGGCCACGACGGTATGCTCTACTCCCTGCCCTCCCGCGACCTGATTGCCGACTCGGTCGAATACATGGTCAACGCCCACCGCGCCGACGCCCTGGTCTGCATCTCTAACTGCGACAAGATCACCCCCGGTATGCTCCTGGCAGCTATGCGCCTGAACATCCCCGTCATCTTCGTCTCCGGCGGGCCTATGGAGTCCGGCGAAGGCATTGAGGGAGTCGTTGAGCACCGCCTTGACCTGGTGGATGCCATGGTCATGGCGGTGGACGATAATGTCACCGATGACGCCCTGGCTCAGGTTGAGAAGAATGCATGCCCCACCTGCGGTTCCTGTGCCGGTATGTTCACCGCTAACTCCATGAACTGCCTCAATGAGGCGATCGGTCTTGCCCTACCCGGTAACGGCACCACCCTGGCCACCCAGGTCGCCCGCAAGCAGCTCTTCCTCGAAGCTGGCGCCAAGATTGTTGAGCTGGCCAAGCGCTACTACGAGCAGGACGACGAGTCTGTGCTGCCCCGCTCCATCGCCACCAAGGCCGCCTTCGAGAACGCTATGGCCCTGGACGTTGCCATGGGCGGCTCCACCAACACCGTTCTGCATATCCTGGCGATTGCTCACGAAGCTGGCGTCGACTTCACTCTGCGCGACATCGACGCGATTTCCCGCAAGGTGCCCTGCCTGGCCAAGGTAGCCCCCAATTCCACCAAGTACCACATCGAGCACGTGCACCGCGCAGGCGGTATTCCTGCCCTGCTCGGTGAGCTGGATCGCGCCGGTCTGCTGAACCGCGACGTCCACTCCGTGCACTCCGGCTCCCTGGAACAGTGGCTGTCTGACTGGGACATCCGCTCCGGCGCCGCCACCGACACCGCCAAGGAGCTCTTCCTGGCTGCCCCCGGCGGTGTCCGCACCACCCAGGCCTTCTCCACCGCCAACAAGTACGAGAGCCACGAAACCGACGCCGAAAACGGCTGCATCCGCGCCGTTGAGCACGCCTACACCAAGGACGGCGGCCTGGCCGTTCTCTACGGCAACATCGCCGAGGACGGGGCCATCATCAAGAGCGCCGGTATCGACGAGGAGCTCTTCCACTTCGTCGGCAAGGCCTTCGTGGTGGAGTCCCAGGACGAGGCCGTCTTCGAGATCCTGTCGAAGAACGTGAAGGAGGGCGACATCGTCGTCATCCAGTACGAGGGCCCCAAGGGCGGCCCCGGCATGCAGGAAATGCTCTACCCCACCTCCTACCTCAAGGGCCTGGGTCTGGGTAAGAAGTGCGCCCTGATTACCGACGGACGTTTCTCGGGCGGCACCTCCGGTATCTCCATTGGCCATATTTCTCCCGAGGCTGCTGCCGGTGGCGCTGTGGGTCTGATTGAGCACGGGGATGAGATTGAGATCGATGTTCACAATCGCATCCTGCGCGTGAACGTCTCCGACGAGGTACTGGCCGAGCGCCGTGCCAAGAAGGGCCCTGCCCCCTGGAAGCCCACCAAGCCCCGCGAACGCCAGGTCTCCAGCGCCCTGCGTGCCTACGCCTCCATGGTCACCAGCGCCGATAAGGGCGCAGTGCGCATCGTTCCCGAGTAAACCTCGGTTTTCACCCAAGATAAGGACGCCCGCCCCGGCTTACGTAAGCCGGGGCGGGGCGTCCCTGTGTTGGGGTTCTGTAGTCCTGCCCGGTTTGTCTCCTGCCGGGCTGCTTCGGCGTCCGTCCGCTCGCCCGCTCCGCGCGAGTGCTTACCAGACTCGCACAGTGCCTACGCACGGGGTGGACGCTCCGCGAAGCTGGTGGGCGTTCACCGAGAGAGTGAAGAAGGCTCCGATGCCCCTCACCTGTTGGCAAAAGGGCGTGGAGTTGGTATAGCTTTAAAGAGTAAGCAAAACAACTATAGACACCCCTTAGGAGATGAATAATGTGGAAATTACGCCTGCACATATCAAAAAATGTGAGCTGACCTGGGAACCGCCGGACTACACCAGCTCTTACCCGGCAGGGTTCACCGAGCAGGGCGTGGCAGTGATTGTGGTGGTCATGGACCAGGTGCGAGCCGCCGGTAACTGCCATGTGGGGTTGACGTCCTTCGCCTTTATCTCGCGTGAAAACGGCGAGCGTGAGGTGATTGAGAGCGAGCCTATCGCCGAATCCCTGACCCACAGCCTCATGGACCCCTGCGACACCGTGCACACCGACATGCTGGGCCGCGCTATCCTGGCCGCGATGGAGGCTATCCCCGAGGACTACAAGACCAACCTCATCACCGTGGCCGCCGACAAGCACTATCTGAAGCTGCTCTTCCGCAAGTTCACGGCCTTCCGCGATTTTCTGGAGTACCGCTCCATTGATAAGGTGATGAACCCCTACGAGTCGCACTCGCTGGGGGAGATTCACGTGAAGCTGATTGGCACTCCCGCGGGGGAGCTCATGCCCCACTTCATGGACGAGGCCTCGCGCCTGGCCCATGCTGAGTTTGAGAAGAATACCGCCCAGCTGCCGGTTGAGAAGCTGGTGGAGTACAGCGTCTTTACTGACTGTTCGTACAGGTCAACGAACAATAAGAAGTATTTAAAGGGCGGACGCATGGGCATCGGCGGGGTGAGCGAAGACGGCTTCTTCTTCCACTCCCACTACGATGCAACGAACATTATGACCGGGGAGCTCTCGGCCATGTTGGCTGCTTTTAATATCTTTTATCACGGTGGCCGGCAGCTGATTATTCACACCGATTCGCTGGGGGCGCTGACCTTTGTGCTGCGCCTGGCGCACAACCGCTGGGTCTACAACACTTGGGCTACCGAGGGTGTGCAGAACCAGCAGGTTCTGGACGAGATGGAGCGGCTGACCGAGGCCATTCGGGAGCGCCGGGTGCTGGTCAAACATATTCCGGGGCATACCGGGCACGGGCTGCAGGAGTCGTCGGATTCTGTGTCGAAGATGCACCGGCACTTCCCCGGGCAGATTGTGGACAAGGGGCATGTTTCCGAGTTCAACCAGCGCTGCGAGTCGATTATTACCGCCCTGTCTGGGTGTGAGAAGGCCCTGCGCCTGCCCTGCGGCGACTGGATTCAGATCCGCCCGTCGGTGGTGCACGCCCGTAATCGTTTGTGGAAGTAGCGGGGTCGCTGCCCTAGGGTGCCCTACTTCCTCAAAGGGGACCTTAAAACTTAAAAGGGACCGCATAATACGCGGTCCCTTTTAAATTTTAAGGTCCCCATGGGTGAGGGGGCAGGTGCGGGCGCGGGGCTCCGCTAAGCCGTGCGGACGCCCGCCGTTAGGCTACGTCGCGCTTTTCCTGGTGGGCGCGGCGCAGCAGCCAGATGAAGACGGCCACCAGGGCCAGGGCTACCAGGGCGTAGACCACCTTGGAGTACTGGTCGATGACGCCTTCAACGGCTTCCCAGTTTTCGCCCAGGACCCAGCCACAGTAGATGAGCAGGGCGTTCCAGATAGAAGAACCGAGCAGGGTGTAGAGGCCGAAGGTCAGCGGGTTCATGCGGTCGATGCCGGCGGGAATCGAGATGAGTGAACGAATGCCGGGGATGACGCGGCCGATGAGGATGGAGGCCTTGCCGTACTTGTCGAACCAGGCTAGGGCGTTGTCGACGTCCTCAACCTTCACCAGCCACATCCAGGCCGCGATCTTGCGCAGGCGGTTGGCACCGATAGCTGCACCCAGGTAGTAGAGGAAGTAGGCGCCGGTGAGCGAGCCGACGGTCGCCCAGATAAAGGCGGCCACTACGTTGATGGAGCCCTGGGAGGCGGTGAAGCCGGCCAGCGGCAGGATGACCTCGGAGGGGATGGGCGGGAAGACGTTCTCAAGGAAGACGGCCAGGCCAACTCCGGGGGAGCCGATGGCCTCCATGACGGAGATAACCCAGTCGATAATGTTCTGGAGCACGAGTGCCCTTTCTCTGCGAGTGCGGGCAGCCGCCCGGTGACAAAACTTTCTCTATTCTCTCGTAGAACCCTGTGTTTTCCTATGAGCTAGCTTGTAGAGAGGCTGGGGGTTTTGGTCACGTTAGATTGGTGGGGCTCAGCGTCTACTAGAATCGCGCTGTGCTTACGCGAGGGGTGGGCTATACGCGAGTTTGGTGGGCTTTTGTCGGGTGTAGAAAGATGCGCGGACGCCACTTTATCTGGAAGGTCGCGAGAGGAGTACCCCTTAATTCCGATGTCACTATCGACATCACACAAATATCTGTACACAAAAAATTAACCCCTCCACGGCAAACACCGCTGAACGGGAAGCCACATGTGGAGGGGGATTCATGTAAAACTCTACCAGTGGTGCTTGTACGATACGGGATAAAGATTAGTGGAAAGCGACCCAAATATATACCGCAGTCAGTAAGACTTAGGGCGGTTTCTTTTTGACGTTTCACCAGCTGGTAATGCTACGTAACCTGTTCACACCGTGAAATAAGTTACCGCCGCCGCGCGGGCATGGGTGACTATGGAGGGTAGAGAACTATGCCTATCAATCAGGAGAGTCCATGGCTGAGCATACTTTTGGCTTCCGCACCCGCGCCCTGCACGCGGGCGGCACCCCCGACGCTGAGCACGGTGCTCGCGCGGTTCCGATTTACCAGTCCACCTCCTTTGTTTTTAAGGACGCGGACGACGCCGCCAACCTTTTTGCCCTGCAGAAGTACGGCAATATTTACTCCCGCCTGGGCAACCCGACCGTGGCGGTGCTGGAAGAGCGCATCGCCTCGCTGGAGGGCGGTATCGGTGCGGTAGCGACTGCCTCGGGTATGGCTGCTGAGTTCATTACCTTTGCGGCGCTCTGCCAGACCGGTGACCATATTGTTGCTTCGTCTAACCTCTACGGCGGCACCATCACCCAGCTGGATGTTTCCCTGCGTCGTTTTGGCATTGACACCACCTTTGTGGACGGCACCGACCCTGCCGATTTTGCCGCCGCAATCCGCCCCGAAACCAAGGCTATTTACACCGAGATCGTGGCTAACCCCTCGGGCCAGGTCGCTGACCTTGAGGGTCTGGCCCGCGTGGCCCACGAGAACGACATCCCCCTGGTCGTTGATGCCACCCTCTCTACCCCCTACCTGATTCGCCCCATCGAACACGGCGCTGACATCGTGATTCACTCGGTCACTAAGTTCCTGGGCGGCCACGGCACCACCCTGGGCGGCGTGGTCGTTGAGTCGGGTCGTTTCAACTGGGGCAACGGCAAATTCCCCACCATGACCGAGCCGATTCCCTCCTACAACAACATTTCCTGGTGGGGTAACTTCGGTGAATACGGCTTCCTCACCAAGCTGCGTTCGGAGCAGCTGCGTGACTTCGGCCCCTCCCTCTCAGCCCAGGCGGCTTTCAACCTGTTGCAGGGTGTTGAGACCCTGCCCCAGCGCATGGACGCTCACCTGGCCAATGCCAAGGACGTCGTCGCCTGGCTGAACGAGGACGCCCGCATCTCCTACGTTAACTACGCCGGCCTGCCGGAGCACCCCCACTATGAGCGGGCGCAGAAGCTGCTGCCGCTGGGCGTTGGGTCGGTCTTCTCCTTCGGCGTTGCCGGCACCGAGAAGGCGGGCGGACGCGACGTGGGCGCCGAGTTCATCAAGAACCTGCAGCTGGCATCGCACCTGGCTAATATTGGCGATGCCCGTACTCTGATTCTGCACCCCGCCTCAACTACCCACCAGCAGCTGACCGCTGAGCAGCTGGCAGCCGGTGGCGTGGGTGAAGACCTGATTCGTATTTCGGTGGGTCTGGAAGATGCCGTCGACATTATCTGGGACCTCGACCAGGCTCTGACTATTGCTTCCGGCCGCAACCACGCCGGTGAGCTCGTCGGCACCGCCAGTGCGGACGAGCTGGTGGCCCGCCGCGAAGCTGCCGAAGCTGAGGCAGCTGCCCAGAAGGAGGCGCTGGAGGCGGATGCCGCCGCCCACGCTGCCGAGCGCGCAGCGCGTGAGGGGGCTGGGACGTCCGCACCGGCGTCCGCGCCCGCCTGCGAAATTCCCGCACCCAAGAAGGAGGCCTAAGCCGTGACTGAGATTCGTACCTGGGAAGGCCCCAGCGCGCCGGAGCGACTGAAGATTTTGCACGAGACGAAGTCTATTGCGATTGTGGGTATGTCTGACAAGATTTCGCGGTCTTCGTATTTTGTGGCGACGTATTTGCAGTCGTCGAGCCCCTACACCCTGTATTTTGTGAACCCGATTTTGGCGGCTAAGGGTAAGGAGGTGCTGGGGCAGAAGGTGTACGCGTCGCTGGCTGACCTGCCGGAGGCCCCTGACCTGGTGGAGATTTTCCGCCGCAACGAGGACCTGCCGGGTGTGGTTCAGGAGGCCATTGAGGTGGGCGCGAAGACGGTGTGGATGCAGCTGGGCTCCTGGAATGAGGAGGCTGCGCGGCTGGGTGAGGACGCCGGGCTGAACGTGGTGATGGACCGGTGCGTGAAGATTGAGCACGCCCGCTTCCACGGCGGCCTGCACCTGGCCGGCTTCGTAACCGGCGTGATTTCGTCAAAGCGGCAGGTGCTGGCCTAGCCCTTGGGGTAGGTACCATCTACATCAGAAATGACCACGAACTAGGTGGTCATTTCTGGTTTAAATGGGTATTTCTTGAAAGCATTGAACTCTTTTTTGCACTGCGTCTGGTACAGATAAGGGTATCGCTAAGGCATTCCTCCGCTTTTGCGGAGAATGGTTAAGCCGAGTTCATAGGTGGTGGTTACCAACAGAACTACCCCCGCTTGAGCGGGGAAGAGCCTATACTGCACCGGAAATACCCCCGCCTGAGCGGGGAAGAGCCTGATGAATCAACGAGCTTGACGTTGGACATGGAAATACCCCCGCCTGAGCGGGGAAGAGGAAACCTCATCAGCGTACCCCTCTGCCTCTCAGGAAATACCCCCGCCTGAGCGGGGAAGAGAAGAAAGGAGGCCGGGAATGGCAACCCGGGAAGGAAATACCCCCGCCTGAGCGGGGAAGAGGGCCTATTCATGGAGCTCACGCAAGGCGGGTCAGGAAATACCCCCGCCTGAGCGGGGAAGAGTTGGTGTGTGGGAACCCGATAAGACCACCGGCGGAAATACCCCCGCCTGAGCGGGGAAGAGGGCTGCCAGTCACCTGAGAAAAACACGGGGTCGGAAATACCCCCGCCTGAGCGGGGAAGAGATCTGAAAGGGCCATCCGACGCGCCTATCATCGGAAATACCCCCGCCTGAGCGGGGAAGAGGCGAAGCCGGCAGGGAATTTCATCTCGTTGAGGGAAATACCCCCGCCTGAGCGGGGAAGAGCCACGGGCCGCATCCAATGCTTTGACTAGGCTGGAAATACCCCCGCCTGAGCGGGGAAGAGGCGAAGCCGGCAGGGAATTTCATCTCGTTGAGGGAAATACCCCCGCCTGAGCGGGGAAGAGGAAACGACGTAATTAAAGAGGCGCCCGGCGATGGAAATACCCCCGCCTGAGCGGGGAAGAGTCATCCCACACTTTCGCATCACCTATCCCGTCGGAAATACCCCCGCCTGAGCGGGGAAGAGGCGGAAGATTTCACCGCTGGCGGTGACTCGCTGGAAATACCCCCGCCTGAGCGGGGAAGAGGCAATCTCTTTGGCGCGATTATCCGCGGCTCTGGAAATACCCCCGCCTGAGCGGGGAAGAGTCTTTAACGAGGTCGCGCCACCGTTCGGCAGCGGAAATACCCCCGCCTGAGCGGGGAAGAGTGGGTCGCCCCGTGATTGCAGATTTCCACGCCGGAAATACCCCCGCCTGAGCGGGGAAGAGTCGTAGTGCCAGATTTCATCCAGGCTCACCAGGGAAATACCCCCGCCTGAGCGGGGAAGAGTTGGGGTGGGGGTAGGTGCGGTTTTCGCCGTTGGAAATACCCCCGCCTGAGCGGGGAAGAGGTGCCGGAGGATTCCATTTCGACGCCGATGAAGGAAATACCCCCGCCTGAGCGGGGAAGAGAGAAGGGATAGCGGTCTTGTCTGAGTTGTACCGGAAATACCCCCGCCTGAGCGGGGAAGAGGAAGTGGGCGCGGGGATACGCGACTCAGAACCGGAAATACCCCCGCCTGAGCGGGGAAGAGCTTTTTGCGTGCATTCTATGGCAGGCTTGCCCGGAAATACCCCCCCCCGCCTGAGCGGGGAAGAGGCCTAAGAAGTAGTAGAAAGGACACACCTTATGGAAATACCCCCGCCTGAGCGGGGAAGAGTCTGGTTTCTTCGATAGGTAAGATCATCTGAGGGAAATACCCCCGCCTGAGCGGGGAAGAGTCGCGATGGCCGGATACAGCATGCTTGCAGGAGGAAATACCCCCGCCTGAGCGGGGAAGAGTCAATACTTAAACCATGCAAAGTTTAGAACTTGGAAATACCCCCGCCTGAGCGGGGAAGAGGGACTTGAGTTCGGTCTGCTCGGCTTCGGTCAGGAAATACCCCCGCCTGAGCGGGGAAGAGGATAACGGGGTGACAGTCGATGAGACCACCTGGGAAATACCCCCGCCTGAGCGGGGAAGAGGCGAGCTTTGACTGTGCCACGTCTTTAACCAGGGAAATACCCCCGCCTGAGCGGGGAAGAGGCTGCTTTTAGGCGGTTCATGAGGCGGACGCCGGAAATACCCCCGCCTGAGCGGGGAAGAGTGGCCGCAGAAAGAAATCACCCCAGGGTTCATGGAAATACCCCCGCCTGAGCGGGGAAGAGACCCAGCACCAAAGACACAACAGCCACAAGCAGGAAATACCCCCGCCTGAGCGGGGAAGAGAACAGCTTGAACTTTCCAAACCTGGGGGACATGGAAATACCCCCGCCTGAGCGGGGAAGAGTTTGATCCTTGGGAGTTTTACAACGCTGGGGTGGAAATACCCCCGCCTGAGCGGGGAAGAGGAGCTGACCTTGCCCGGTAGCTCGCGGAAAAAGGAAATACCCCCGCCTGAGCGGGGAAGAGTCAGAGATCAACGGTGACCCGCGTACCGTGCAGGAAATACCCCCGCCTGAGCGGGGAAGAGACATTGGCAACGTGATGGCAGCCTTGCAGGATGGAAATACCCCCGCCTGAGCGGGGAAGAGCCGAACCTGTGGCCCTAGCGCCGCCCTAGTAAGGAAATACCCCCGCCTGAGCGGGGAAGAGGCCCATTCTTCGGCTACCTCAAACTGAGCGCTGGAAATACCCCCGCCTGAGCGGGGAAGAGCAGGTCTACCCCGCTACATCGCCGCCTCACAAGGAAATACCCCCGCCTGAGCGGGGAAGAGGTTCCCGAGGGCGTGTCCATCGACTCATGGATGGAAATACCCCCGCCTGAGCGGGGAAGAGTCGCAAGGGTTCGCCCTATAGTGGGCGATAATGGAAATACCCCCGCCTGAGCGGGGAAGAGTTGGCTACCAGTGCAGCCCCGTAGGCGGTCAGGGAAATACCCCCGCCTGAGCGGGGAAGAGTTGGCTACCAGTGCAGCCCCGTAGGCGGTCAGGGAAATACCCCCGCCTGAGCGGGGAAGAGTGGGTCAATGGCGCTAGCGCAGGCTCGGCGCTGGAAATACCCCCGCCTGAGCGGGGAAGAGCGCATCAGGCACCTGCAAAGACGTAGTCACCCGGAAATACCCCCGCCTGAGCGGGGAAGAGTCATCAGGCTGAGCTGAAGGAGATTCGCCGTCGGAAATACCCCCGCCTGAGCGGGGAAGAGGTAAGGAGTGTTGCTAAGTTTATGGCCACCAAGGAAATACCCCCGCCTGAGCGGGGAAGAGGATACACCAATTTTTTCTGAGAGCTGACCCTGGGAAATACCCCCGCCTGAGCGGGGAAGAGGGCGCTCCTACTGCAACTACTGGTGGCTAGTGGGAAATACCCCCGCCTGAGCGGGGAAGAGACCCCCTGGCTGGGGATACCGTGGTTATCAAGGGAAATACCCCCGCCTGAGCGGGGAAGAGATTCCTGGGCATGGAACCGAGATAAATCGCCCGGAAATACCCCCGCCTGAGCGGGGAAGAGGTGAGGTAGGGCGTTACGGTTCTCAACTGCTAGGAAATACCCCCGCCTGAGCGGGGAAGAGCTGGGTGTGGTGGGGTCTGTTGATCCTGGCGTGGAAATACCCCCGCCTGAGCGGGGAAGAGTGCGCGGGGCCAGGCGGCATGTATCGCAGGGCGGAAATACCCCCGCCTGAGCGGGGAAGAGAGTCGGGGGTCTACCCATATGCGCCCGAGACCGGAAATACCCCCGCCTGAGCGGGGAAGAGACCCAAAGGAGAAACCCCATGACTGAGAAGAAGGAAATACCCCCGCCTGAGCGGGGAAGAGTGGATTCGGTCGAGTGATAATAAGCCTCACAGGGAAATACCCCCGCCTGAGCGGGGAAGAGGGTCGGTTCCTCGCCCCGGACGGTAGCCCTTTGGAAATACCCCCGCCTGAGCGGGGAAGAGCCGGCAACGCTTGGGTCTCCGGCGACGCTGAGGGAAATACCCCCGCCTGAGCGGGGAAGAGCCGGTGATACTCCCGTTGACGATGAGGGAGCCGGAAATACCCCCGCCTGAGCGGGGAAGAGAGGTCACTTACGGGGACACCGGGTGGAGAAAAGGAAATACCCCCGCCTGAGCGGGGAAGAGTATTTTGCGGTTGGAGAGCCCGTTGGTGTTCAGGAAATACCCCCGCCTGAGCGGGGAAGAGGATTCCTCCCATCAGGATTTGCTTTTCACGTAGGAAATACCCCCGCCTGAGCGGGGAAGAGGGCAACGTCGTCCAGCAACGCGCCGGGACCCAGGAAATACCCCCGCCTGAGCGGGGAAGAGTTGCGTTGGGTGCGGGCCCATTCGATGACCCCGGAAATACCCCCGCCTGAGCGGGGAAGAGGCAAGAATAAAGCTGACGCCTCTGGGGCTCTGGGAAATACCCCCGCCTGAGCGGGGAAGAGTTCCGCGCCGCATGAAGAAGATTGGCGCGAACGGAAATACCCCCGCCTGAGCGGGGAAGAGGAGAGGACTGCCTGGTAATGGCCCAGCACATCGGAAATACCCCCGCCTGAGCGGGGAAGAGTATTCTGCGATTTCTTGGGCGATGGCCTGCATGGAAATACCCCCGCCTGAGCGGGGAAGAGCCTCAGCCTGGGAATGATTCCACACCCACGACGGAAATACCCCCGCCTGAGCGGGGAAGAGGGTTTTGAACTTCGTCAGGTTCAAGGCGGCTAGGAAATACCCCCGCCTGAGCGGGGAAGAGCAGACGGCGGGCACGGTCGCGCAAAAGGTCGCGGAAATACCCCCGCCTGAGCGGGGAAGAGCCCCACGGTTTTGGTGTACCGGTCGAACCATTGGAAATACCCCCGCCTGAGCGGGGAAGAGATTTGCATGGCGCGCAGCTGTGCGCCTAGTGCGGAAATACCCCCGCCTGAGCGGGGAAGAGAATCCGGTGAAGAAACCATCATCCACACCAAAGGAAATACCCCCGCCTGAGCGGGGAAGAGAAGCCTTAGCCGTCAGCATGCCGATAGGGTCGGGAAATACCCCCGCCTGAGCGGGGAAGAGACCCCCACCTCACCGAAGCCGAAGCCTTCCAAGGAAATACCCCCGCCTGAGCGGGGAAGAGAGCATCGTACCCGAGGGTGGAAAGATCTCCGAGGAAATACCCCCGCCTGAGCGGGGAAGAGACTTCCTTGCCTTCGAGGTAGCGCTGGCCGAGGGAAATACCCCCGCCTGAGCGGGGAAGAGCCCTCAATCAGTAGGCCGCGTAGCTGCCAGCCGGAAATACCCCCGCCTGAGCGGGGAAGAGGCGCCGTGCTCGCGTGCTTCCCTGCCTGGGCCGGAAATACCCCCGCCTGAGCGGGGAAGAGTCAGATGCGGCCAGCTTTACGCCCTTGTAGTGGGAAATACCCCCGCCTGAGCGGGGAAGAGAGCCTGGTGAGAGGCCACCTATTACGCCGGATGGAAATACCCCCGCCTGAGCGGGGAAGAGCTCTCTTCGGATGCCGCCCAGCAATCCGCGGCGGAAATACCCCCGCCTGAGCGGGGAAGAGTCAGCCCATCTCCAGCCGTATGCCTTCAGGCCGGAAATACCCCCGCCTGAGCGGGGAAGAGACGAACTGAAAAACGTCCCCAACGATGACCCGGGAAATACCCCCGCCTGAGCGGGGAAGAGTCGAAACCGTCCGCGAAAACCTGCGTGACCTCGGAAATACCCCCGCCTGAGCGGGGAAGAGGAGGCCACCGAGGCGGCGTGTACGCGGCTTCAGGAAATACCCCCGCCTGAGCGGGGAAGAGTGCGGGAACGGTAGTTGCTGCCCACCTCGTATGGAAATACCCCCGCCTGAGCGGGGAAGAGGTCTTCTTCATGTGCATGACCGCGCTGCGTGAGGAAATACCCCCGCCTGAGCGGGGAAGAGATCGGTGAGCACCTGCTACCTGTGGTATCGCAGGAAATACCCCCGCCTGAGCGGGGAAGAGTATTCAGCTTCGAGGGTCGATTCTTCGGTGACGGAAATACCCCCGCCTGAGCGGGGAAGAGTGGCATGGTGCAAGAGCGGTGTGCTTCAGCTAGGAAATACCCCCGCCTGAGCGGGGAAGAGGGTATTGGGCGCGCAGACCATGAGCTAGTCCAGGAAATACCCCCGCCTGAGCGGGGAAGAGATTGGACTCCTGCCCACCATCGGACTCATTCGGGAAATACCCCCGCCTGAGCGGGGAAGAGTCAGCCTTGGAAGGTTCGGCCTTTCCAAAGCTGGAAATACCCCCGCCTGAGCGGGGAAGAGTTCAGTTCGCCGCCCTGAGCGTAGAGCAATTTGGAAATACCCCCGCCTGAGCGGGGAAGAGTTTTCAGGCACGCCCTGCACGATGCTGTCGTTGGAAATACCCCCGCCTGAGCGGGGAAGAGCCTTCGAGGGGTTTTGCAAGCGTTGCAACATGGGAAATACCCCCGCCTGAGCGGGGAAGAGACGCCACCGAGTCCGAACGCGCCGAACGTGACGGAAATACCCCCGCCTGAGCGGGGAAGAGGCGAGGGTCAGTTCTTTCATTCGTAGATACCTGGAAATACCCCCGCCTGAGCGGGGAAGAGACTATCTGACTTGCGATTTTATCAGCTTAAATCTGAATTTTCGCTGTTTTTAGGTACTGGAAGATAAGTCAGTGAGAGACCATCTAGTTCAATGACAGGGCGGCTCTGGGCACCTACTGACTGAATGGTGAAACCCTGCTCTGCCTTTCGGTCACTGGTAATCATGGTGAACGATCCTTCCTTCGCGGCGAGGGTACATCTCATCCAGAGATTTTCTTGTACTCGTTTTGACACGTTACCAACATACAGTCCAGCGGATGCTTCTGATAAGAATCTACTGAGGTACCCACGCAGATGCTCAGGTATGGCTGTTGCAGAGAGAACCACAAACATATCTATTATTCACCTCCGTATTGGGTATGCCCGTCGACTTCTTCGCCGCGGTCTGAAATAAGCCGATCATCATCTCTGTTCGGTAGATGTGGTGTAAGCACTTCCATTAATGTTTGGAGCATACCTTTGAGGACCTGCTGTTTGACAAGTTCTTTTCGGACTCCTGTCCTAACGTCTTCAGCGAGATTAGTGCTGTTATGGCATGCAAAAGCAACAGGAATTGATAGTGAAGGCTTGTAGAGATCAGCAAGGTCGAAAAGAAGAGACCGGGCATCACCTCGATGAATAATTCCTAGGGCCGGGTTTACTCCGATAGCGGCGCAGGCTGCTGCCGCACACCCATAGAGTATAGAGTTGGCAATATTAAGTGCCATATTTACGTTATCGTCAGCATCGACTTGTCTGCGGAACCCCGTAATTTTGTGTTTCTTGGCTGTGTCACGGTAGAGGTTTCTGATAGTTCTTCCCTCTAATCCACGCATAGTGGCGATAGTTCCCCCGGGCATATGTTCAATGCCGAGTTGTTTTTTATATAGGACTAGGGCAGCGACACGCTGATTCTTTTCTTGAGCAATGAGTCGGGCTTGTGCAATTGCCCAGCGTGCGGACGAGGTCAGTGGGGTAGCATGCGAATAGGCGGGTACTCCGCCTCCCCCAGTGAACATGACAGTTGTTCCTGCACGAGTACACGAGGTGATAGCGGGCTGAGTGATGCTTGTTCCTGGCCCAAGCATAAGTACTGAAAGTCCACTGACAGGTAGCTGAACTCTTTTGCCAGCTACAATGCCTTTCTCGGTATCGCCCCCGTAGGCAATAACACCTGTTTTGTCTTGCCGGATTACGCAGTATTCCAGGTAAAGAAAAGACACTCGGTCTTCTAGTCTGACTTGATGATCGGTAGGAATGGTAGAGAACGCTAGGGCTTCTTCTGAGTAACTCATTCTTCGCTGACTCCTATAAAGCCGAGAACGTGGTCGTATGTGTTGCCTTCAGGTACCTGCATATAGTAATAGCGGTTGAGGAGGGTCTTAGAGTCAGAGAGCGAAGGCAGGCCATTGAGATATTCACGGTTATTCTTAGAAACAACAATGGGTAAGGACGCTCGTAGTGCTTTTTGAATTTCTTGCTGGTTGTGTGCAGCGAGAGAGAGCAGATTCTCTAAGGAGCCTTCCCACGCACCAGGAATCTGTTCTGGGTTTCCGCCAACAATCACTTGGCGGATATCGCTGTTGATAAGTCGGGTAAAAGCGCCATCATCTGAGTCGTTAAAGTTTTTGTCTGTCATATCGCTGAACTCTTTGATGGTGCTCAGCGGGTTTAAAGCAGAGGCGAGTTTCTCAGATTTATCTTTACCCTTTCGGAGAGCTGCCGAGTTCTCAGCGAACTGGTCTAAATCTTCTGAGGTGAGTATGGATTCGAGAGTTACAGCCGCAGCATCTACGAAGTCTTGGTTCATCGTTGGGCAAGAGAACTGGGGGTGAGCTTGCAGAAATTCCCAGGTTCGTTGAAGTTCAGCCGCGTAGTAGGGCTTGAGCATCCAACTTTCGGCATCGTGAGGAGTTATGACGTGAATCGTTAGATTGGGCACCCCAGGTATTCTCTGTTCCCTACTGGTGTCTTCTCGTCGCCATACGCGCCCTGCACGTTGAATTAAGGACGGAGCAGGGCAGAGATCTGTCGAGAGCAGATCGAGATCGATATCTAGAGATGCTTCTATTGCCTGGGTGCCAACGACAGTTAGTGAAGTTCCCAGACCGCCAGCTCCAATTGTTTTTTCAAGAATTTCGGCGTTACGTTTGCGGTGTTCTGCGGTCATCCGCGAATGTAACAAAAGAACTGTCTCTCCCCGGTTAGATAGCTCCTGTGCAATAGCCTGTGCCCTTTTCACTGTATTGCAGATAATGCCTAGTCTTGCTAGAGGGAATGAGCGTCTTTGTTCGCTAGCCCATTGAATATGCGTGGATTCTAAATCTGTAAAATCTGGTTCGGAGAAAGTGAAGTCAATAGTGTATTCAGGTACAGAAAGCACGGTTTGCTGAGGCTTAGGAGACTCTGAACTGGCGGCTTCAACTGCAGGAAAAATGGCTTTCTGTTCTGGATTTGTTCCTGTGTAAGCCTGCATGAAGCGGTCTCGTTGCCATTGAGGGAACGTTGCGGATAAGAAGGTCACGCGAGTGTTAGTTAGGCCAAACCATGTAAGCAAGGGGACGAGCAGTTCGCTCTGATAATGGTCTAAAGTATGAATTTCATCAATAACTACGTGAGAGTTAGCAAGTGCTAATAGGCGTAGATGGGTCCATTTCATGGGGATAGATGCCATGAGCGGCTGATCGATGGTACCAACGCAGACAGGGGCTAGTAGACGGGCAGCCCCAGATTTAACAAACTCAGTGGGGTAGAGTCCGCCACTATCATGGCCGTTGCAGGTGTCAGAGAATAAGGTTATAGGCCGGGTGTAGAAATCTTCGATGGAAGAAAGGCCGTGGGCTAAGGAAGCGACATTAGGTGTGGACTTGTAAGCTTTTTGGACTCGCCGCATAAGAGCGTTCGTTGTAGCTTGGGTAGGAAGAAGGAAGATAAGCCGCTCGTCTTTGAGTGAGTGGCGGAGCAACGCTGCTTCAGTTTTTCCATTGCCGGTTGGCGCCATCGCATTCCAAATACCTTCGCCTGCAGCTAGGGCTTCTTGTTGTAGGGGGCGTGGACTATGGTCCCCCAAAATAGAAGAAAGAGCTGCGTCAGTGCTTTCCCAGCCGTGGTAAAGACCTACCGTATCTTTGATGCGTTGCAGGGCTCGGCCAGTACACAGTTCAACCCATGCCGCAGGTTTATCGAGAGAGAGCTTCCCCTGATTCATAAGTTCTTGGTTTTGGGTAACCCAGTCGGTGCCCGATGCGATGCGGTCGGCGAGAATAACAAGACCGGAGAGCAAGACAATGACGGTTGGGGAGACTTCTTCAGGGAAATTATCAGGGGAAATACCCAAGGACTCGGATAAAATATCGAGTAAATCAGATTGCGCGTCAGACCAGCCTGCTGCAAGTGCTTGTTGGAACCTTCGCCGGGTGACTTTGTTATCTCCCCGATCCGGGAAAGTGAAAGCGCCGTGATGCCCTAGCGCCGGAAGAACAAACCAAAAGTCTGATGCATCATCATTACGATCTGTCAGCTCTCCATTTGAGAGCGTGAAAGCACCTATTTGCTCATGCCTATGCAGGAATCTATTACCGCTTCGTGCGATGTCTGCAAGGGTTCTCTCATCAAGAAAAGCACAGGCCGGTTCATTCTCAGAAATGGATTTTCGTATTTGCTCCCATTCAGGATTTTTGAACCGAGGCTGAGCTTGAAAAATGGGAGACGCTTTTCCTACATCGTGAGATCCTGCGATCCACTGAATAATCTTTTTGCTTTCTTTACCTAACTCGTCCGCAAGGAGAGCTTGTAGACCTGGCCTGAGCCAATGATCGTGGAGGGCTAGGGCAACTGCCGCAGTATCAAGTAAATGGGCTAAAAGAGGATAAGTTTGGTTGAGGCCGTTCTGCTTCGACCAGATGTAAGGGTGAGCCTTCACGAGTATTTCCTAGTCGACTAGTGGGCGAATCGAGAGTAGGCCGCAGCCGTATGATTTTGCCCGTCCGACACCTTTTAGCAGTAGGTATTCCAAATGCGCAGTATCTTCGACGCGGGCAAAGCCATCAATCGTATCAACTTGTACTACGAAGGGGCTGACTTGTGATCGACCGAAACGGTCAGTGCCTAGAGCTTGACGTTGATGGTTCAGGATGGTCACTTCACCAAGGGCGGGGGAGAGCTTATCTGCTAGCCACTCACTCATGCGAGGTAGCCGTTCGTCTGCTTCGGCATCGCCGTCAAAAGGAATCGGAGTGACTCCATACCCCCTTTTACGACTGCTACCTGCTGCGTTCCCCTTCCTCTTGATGGCGTTAACAGCCAGACGGAAAGATATATGTGCTCCTACTGGAGGTGAAACAAGCTCAATCTGCTTTGTCTCTACCGGATTTCCCTCTGTTGGTGCGATATCAGACTGGATGAGAAAGTAGGGCGCGCTACCGGCAACAGTATCCAGACGGAAAAGAATACTGGAAGTTGCGCGTGGGGTAGTGCCAGCAAGCTCAGGAAAAAGGTGCATAGTGGCTCGGTGTCGAAAAATAGGGGAGTTGATATCCCAACCATGTTTGGGCTTAGAGGGATGATCCACCATAAGCGCTTCATGGACTGGGTACTTAGTGAGGAACACTGTGCGAGACACTGTTGCTTGCCTTCTTTCTGGCTGTATCAGCTGGGGTTGGTAAAGTTATTCTTGGCTCGGGTTCCTGCTACGTTTTCTGACGAGTGGCGGGGTAGTTCAATATAGTTGTAATGTCCGAGGCCTTCCCCGTAGTTGCGGGGGAATCTGTTTCCAGTGTACTTACCTGGGAACAGAAGAGCAATAATTTTCTGTACATATAATTGTATTGTTTGTTCTTATGATTTACTCTGGAGATACAGATACCGAAGGAGGTAGTCGTTGCTATCTAATGCTTTGACTGACATTCCCTGGATTCGTCTTGAGACGGATAAGGGCATGACTAGTGTCACTATAAGGGATACGCTCTTGTCTTCCCATCAAGAAGGAACAGCCCTTGATAAAAAAATCCCTGGGTACCTTTTAGGAGCCCAGATGCGGATTCTCCGAGACGTCCTTGCTGTAGTACTACGTCATGAAGAAGGGTATGAACCTCGAAAAGAAAAGAAACTAGCGAAAAAGATTCTTGAGCAGGGGTTAAGCGAAACAGCCGTGGATCAAGGGCTTAAACAACTAGAGGACGGCGCAGATGTTTTTTCACCTACCTTTCCCTTCTTGCAGCGTCCACCATTAGAGCCCACATCTTCCAGAGACTCTGCACGGCTACTTGCCCCTGGCAAGCAACCCGTTAAAAAACTGCTTCCTGCTATGCCGGCAGATCAGGGTGAAGATTTCTGGAACCTATCAGTAGCCCAGCAAGCTAGCTTGGGTCTGGTGGAAGCAGTGCAAAATATCGCAGTGCACCATCACTATTCCATGGCCGGAAACAATACCTATGATGGTGAAAAGTGCGCTATGGGCTCCCCAGGTGTTCGTTTCCTCGGGAAGGGAAATACCTCTACAGAGATTTTCTGGGAAGAGAAAAGCCTGTTGGCAACTCTCCTGCAGTCATTGCCTAAAACTTGGGTTCAGGGAGATGCCTTGCCAGCTTGGTGCGATCGACTGGGAGCTACAGCCCTGCTGGATGATGGGACGGAACACCCCCTGTGGGCGGGTACCTGGAGCTCCAACACGGCAGCTTGCTTGTGGGAAGGTGACCGTTTAGTTGGTGTGCGAATTGGCGGTATTCCTCAGGAGTGGTATCTACCTGCTATGGGTCAAGATAAGGATACTCGCAAGGACTGGTGGGACCATCGCAATACCCGCGATCCCTTGTATCTCTACATGAGGAATGAGCAAGGAGACCTTAAAGCTCAGCGGCTTGACTTAGGAAGAGATGCTACAGATTTAGCTGTCGAATGGGCAGCGGCGCATAAGTCTGTGGTAGCTAAAGAGCGACGAGATGACTGCTTCTACTCATCAGATGAATCGAGATTAGCTTTTATCCGTCATCAGATTGAAGGAACTGCATCGTCGCCTAGCATTCGTGCTTCACAGGTGTATACGCCGGATCCGGAGCGGTGGGCTTTTGGACAAAATGAAGATACTCAGGAGCTTATCCAAGAACAGGCTCGTGTGGTGCAGCAGATGCACGCTATTGTCTGTTCACCTTTTAGGCGGAAAAATGCTGGAGATGAAAAACGTGCCCTAGAGGGGTATGCGCCTGTTGTTCTTGATGATTTGGAGCAACTCAGGCCGGATGCCTCTGAGAATTATTGGAGGGCTATTACCCCCGTCTATATACGTTTCCTTCAGCATGACTGCGAGAATCGAGGCTATTTACCAAACTCGCTTCTTGAAGATGCGTTGCGAGCGGCTATAGGGGCATATGACGCAACCGTTTTGCCTTACCGTAACCAAAATATGGCCCGTATTGAATATGTGCGTGGGCAGCTTTATGCGCGTCTTAGGAAAGCAATGAACATTATCAAGGAAACCCCTAGTCAGGAGGAAGACGATGGTGAATAAAGAGCCAGCTGTTTGGTATCACCTCATTAAAAAGGTGAGCTGGATAGCAGAGCAAGAAAGCGGTTATGCCAAAGAGATTTCTGCTTTGCGTCGTGGGAATAGCTCTATAACTGAACATTATGCCTACCCTTACGTGTTGCCTTATGCGACAGATTTTAAGTCTGCAGATCAAAAGACAGCCCTTTTGAGAGTTGCTGCGATGCTCGCAGAGTACAGGGATATTCCAACATTTGATAGGGGTAATGGAGCAGGCTACCGTTCCTTCGGTTCCTGGTGCTATCACCTGTCGAAGCATCTTGCAGAGGGAAAACAAGCAGTACTAAACCCTGACAAGCCTGATGTTGTGGGTCAACGTCTTGCCTACCTTCATACGCAGTCACTTGAGGAGGCTGTTTTGAGTATTAGGCGGTTATTGGCTCTTGCTAATGGGTTGCAAAACCCACCGTCTCTCGATAAATACAACCTGGCAAAAACCATCATTTACTGGGGGAACGGATTATCTCCAGCCTCGCAAGATAATCGTCGCCAGGTGCTTCGAGATTACTACTCTTCATTTAACTACACCCTTTCACAGGCCGAGGGAAATTCATCGGCCGATGACCAGTAAGGATAACTGACCATGTCAAACCATCTAACTATCAGCATTCTGACCTCCGTCCCGTACTCCAATCTCAACCGGGATGATAATGGCACGCCCAAACGCGTTACCGTTGGCGGCGCCCTGCGCGCCCTTCATTCATCCCAGTCAGTTAAGCGTGGTATTCGTACTGCGTACGAAAATGCTTCCTTGGATCGTTCTGTACGGTCAGGGGATCTTGTTGGTGAGGTAGTAGCTAAGGCTCTGGAAATTTCTCCTGATACAGATGAGAAAACTCTCTTAAAAGCAGCGAAAACTCTTGTCGGTACGCTTACTAAGGGCAGCGGTAAAGAGGGGGATGACGAAGGTGGATCTGCACGTTCTTCTTGGCTCAGTGAAGAAGAAATTACTACTGCCGCAACAACTATCCTGGATAAAACCGACGCTGACTTTATCAAAGAAGGCAAGACCGGGTCCCTCGCAATAGCCAGCTTTGGTCGCATGTTCGCCAATGCTCCGCAGAAGAACACTGAGGCAGCTTTAAGCGTTTCACCTGGGGTGACAACCCACGCCGCTACTATTGAAACTGACTACTTCTCAACGGTAGATGATGTGAAGGAGCGCAAGGGTGAAACCGGTGCGACTTTCCTTGGCGTTGCCCAGTACACCAATGGAATCTTCTATCGCACTATTAGTATCGATAAGGCACAGCTCAAAGAATCCTGGACTGGGTTTGGTCAAGAGCGTTCAGAAGATAACCTCCGCGACCTTATTACCGCAATTATTTATGGTCTGCCTCGTGGCAAAGAAAACAGCACGGCTCCTTATATTCAGCCTGCCTTCGTCCTTGCTGAAGAACAGCAGTATCGCACTGCCTATGACTTCGAGACCCCCGTGCGCAACAGCGCAGAAGGTGGTTACTTGAAGCCCAGTATCGAGAGGTTGGCTGAACAGTATGCGCAGGCTCGCCGTTTTGACCCCGATAATTTTGGCCCCGTTGAGGCTCTTACCGGTACCTACCCTGAACTTGACGGAAAATTCGGTGATTTGAAGGCAACTTCCCTCAAAGAGTTTATTGATGCTGTTGTCGAATGGATTCAGCAGTGAGTGATTCTGTATATATCAGATTGGCAGGTCCTCTGCAGTCCTGGGCAGGGGCAGCAGTCACCGGCAATATCGTACGCACAGAGGAAATTCCCTCACCACGTAGCCTTCGTGGCCTTCTTGCAGGGGCTATGGGGTACAAGCGTGATGATGAAATGCCGACCTGGCTTGAAAGCATCCATTTTACTGTACGACAAGAACGCAGAGCGATTTTCGTAGATGACTTCCACACCATCAATCAACGTACCGGTGAAGAGAAATTTCGGCGTCGGTTGCTCTTGGCTCAGGGGATGAAAGCTAGTAGCGCTAAAAATCTAGTTTTTACTCCTGACGCTCAGGGTGGCACATCTATCGTCAACCGCACCTACCTGGCAGATACGGAATTTATTGTCCGTATTACAGCCGAAGGCCGTACCGAAGAAATCGATCAGGCTCTGCGTAGCCCACGATTCTCCACTTATCTCGGACGAAAAGCCTTCCCTGCGGTTTTTCCCTTCTACCTGGGCGTAGGTAACTCAGAGCTGCTCTATCAGCTCCCTACTGTTGCCACGAAAAAAGGTCAGGAAAAAGCGTTGGTCACTATCCATGAGTTCGTGCAGAATCAGGCTATAGCCCCCTTCACTACGGAAGTCCCTGCGGTTTCTAATCGTGGGACTTGGCTGAAGGACGTCGGCACGCAGCTAAAGCGTCGCAAGACTGTCCTCTCTGCCTAGGGTGCACCGCTGAATGCGACTCGTTTTCCCAACAGGACGTTAAAACAACGCCCGCTCGGGAAAAGGAGTCGCATTCGGCGTATCTGCCCTCCGCCGTCCGCTTGTCCCGGCCGTCCGGTCAAACCCACCCACCCCCGTCCGCCCCGGCGTACACTAAACCTATGAAACTCATTGAGCCTCGCCCCGTGCCCCTGGGTGGGCTGCGGGCCATGACCGTCCGCCGCCTGCTGCCCTCCCGCGACCGCCGCATGGTCGGTGCCTGGTGCTTCATCGACCACTACGGCCCCGACGACGTCGCCGTCACCGGCGGCATGCGCGTCGCCCCGCACCCCCACACCGGCCTGCAAACCGCCAGCTGGATCTTCACCGGCACCATCGAACACCGCGACTCCCTCGGCACCGTCGCCGACGTGCGCCCCGGCGAGCTCAACCTCATGACCGCCGGCTACGGCATCAACCACTCCGAATACTCCACGCCAGACACCACCGTGCTGCACGGCATCCAACTCTGGATCGCCCTGCCCCACCAAGACATGAACACCGCCCCCGCCTTCGAAAACTTCGTGCCCGATGCCCTCACCTTCGGCGGGCAGGGGAGTGGGCAGGACGCGTCCGCCCCGGCTCCGGTGCAGGCCCGTGTCTTCCTGGGGGAGTTGGGTGTGGCCGTCGACGGGCAGACCCTCACCGGCTCGTCGCCCGTCACCACTTTCTCGCCCCTACTCGGCGCTGAAATTCTGGTGGGTGCCCCCGGCTCCGACCCCGAGGCAGACAAGAACCCGGCAGACGACGCCCCGCGCCGCACCATCACCCTGAGCATCAATCCCGAGTACGAGCACGGCTTCGTGGTCGACACCGGCGCTCTCCTTATTAAGGGCCAGCAGGTAGCTGCCGACGAAATGCTCTTTATCGAACCCGGCACCACCGAACTCACCATCGAGGCAATCGGCGACACCCGCCTGATCTTGCTCGGCGGAGCCCCCTTCGGCGAAAAAATCGCTATCTGGTGGAACTTCATCGGCCGCTCCCACGAAGACATCGTCGAAGCCCGCGCCGCCTGGAACGCCCAGGCCGAGAGCTTCGAGGCCGTCACCGCCCCGGCGGGTGCCTCTGGTGCTGACATTGTGACCGATGGTGCCCTTGCCGCCGGTCAGAGCGATACCGCCGATCACCCCCGCTTCGGCGGGGTGGTGCTCCTGCCCGGTGAATACGACGAAAAGCCCCGCACCTCCGTCATTCCCGCCCCGGAGCTACCCAACGCCCGCCTGAAACTGCGCGGCGACTAGCCCCGGGCAAGGGGGCGGACGGGCGCGCGTCCGCTTGTGTAGTACCTGAAAGGTATCGGCCGGGTCGCGGCTTTGTCATGAAACCGTGACCCGGCCGTTGCCGTGTCGCAGATTATTTCGGTGTGTTCTTGCCGCACAGGTTACTCGCCAGTAACCAGCTGTGACCAGTCTTAACAGCTGATTCCCAGGCTGTTCGGGGGACCCATTAAGACGTGACATAGGGCAGAAAAATCAACTTTTTATAACGATTTGGTATACATCGTTACCAAATCGTTATAGGCTGTTCAAAGTCCAATCAGCTTCCGAGGGAAGCATGGGAGCCCACAACCCCACGTACGGGCCACCCAGCAGTAGCAGCAACCCGGCTGCGAAATCTCAAGAAGAGACGAAAGGTACAACATTGCGTCGTTCACTCTCAGTAGGTGCGGTAGGTGTCATCCTCTCCGGTGCTGTTCTCGCAGCAGCAAACGCATCGGTAAATGAAGCCCCGCAGACCACCGTAGACAACGGTGCAGCCGTTTCAGCCCCCCTGCTCAAGGCATTCGCCGTTGCAGGTGAAGGCAAGGTCGTAAGCTGGGGCGTTCCCGCTTACATCGTAGCTCCCGAAAAGCCCGTTGAAGCAACCCCCGTTATCGAGGAAGCTCCCGTTGAGGAAGCCCCCGTCGTTGAAGAGGCTCCTGTAGAAGCTCCGGTTGTTGAAGAGGTACCCGTAGAAGCTCCCGTAGAGGAAGCTGTCGTCGCAGTTCAGTCAGAGACCATTGAGGTCGTAGAGGCTGCTCCTGCTCCCGCTCCTGTTGAGACTGTAGCTCCCGCAGCGGCTCAGGCACCTGCTCCCGCAGCAGCCCCCACTCTTTCCACCACCACCAACCAGGCTAAGCGCGATGCCGTTGTAGCGGCCGCTAAGGCCGCTGCAGCTGTCAATGCTCAGACTGACTGCACCATGCTGGCAACCAACTCCCTGCGCGCCGCTGGCATCAACTTCCACGGTTGGCCCATGGACTACATGTCACTGGGTACTGTCACCAGCAACCCCCAGCCCGGCGACCTGGTTCTTTACCAGTCCAACGGCTTCGGTCAGCAGCACATCGCTGTTTACATTGGCAACGGCCAGGCTGTACACGGCGGCTGGAACGGCATGGGCACCTCCATCTTCTCGGTGAACCTGCCCACCGCGTCCGCACCGATCTTCGTAACCCCCGCTGGCTACAACAGCTAAGCAGACAGCCTCAGGCGTCTTTTCTTGAGAAAGGCCCCGCTCCCTCACCAGGGAGCGGGGCCTTTTTTGCTAGCCCTGCAGGGCCGCCCGGTAGAAGGAGGCCTTGAGCTCGCGCACAGCGGTCACCGACCAGATGGCGCTGGTAGAGCCTGCCCGGGCCTGCTGCAGGTAGGGCAGGTCGGCGGCTAGTGCCCGGTCGAACTGGGCCCGCAGGTCGTCGAGGGAGGCGATGCTCTGGCCGCGGTGGGTGAAGGGGAAGACCCCGGACGCCCCCGCCCGCTCAAGCCCCTGGCGGTAGCGGGCCGCGCGGTCGGCGGCGTAGTCGGCAATGCCGATCTGCCCCATGATGAAGCTATCCGACAGGGCCCCGCCCGCAGCGGCCTTGTACTGGTTAGAGATATAGGGGACCATGCCCTCGTCGTAGCCCTTGTAGGCCAGCAAGTCGAAGGCTTGACGGCGGACGGTAATATCGCCGGGTGCCCCGGTAGCGGGGGTGTAGGCGCCGTAGGCGGGGTCGAAGAGGGGGATGGTGTAGTAGCTGTTGGCCGGTGCGGTGCCGATGGTGCTGATGCCGCGCCACTGGTAGCGGGATACCACCAGGCCCTGGGTGGTGAAGTCTTCCACCGTTGAGAGAGCGGCGGCCTCGTCCACGGTGATGGTGCTGAAGGTGTCGTCGGTGTGGCCGGTGGTGCCGCGCGGGGTCTGGCTCAGGCGGTTGAGCAGGACGGCGCGCTCTTCGGCCGGGCGGCGCAGGATAGCTTCTGCTTCGAGGGCATCCAGCAGGTAGAGGGTGTCGAGCTGCTGGCGCATGTAGGCAGAGAGGTCTTGCTTGGTGGCGAACTGCTCGGGGCTGCCGTTGTGCAGGCGGTCGGCGACCGAGGTCCAGTCGAAGTACTGGTTGAAGCCAACGATAGCTGAGGTGGGGCTGTCGGGGCCCTCGAAGATACCGCGGGCGATTGTTTCGGGGCCAAAACCGTCGCGCAGGCCACCGCCGTTGGTGAGCAGGGTGTCGTCGATGAGGTGAGTCATCTCGTGGCCGTAGGTGGTCACACCGTTGGCAGAGATGGCCTTGCCCATGAAGTAGCGCATGCCGGTGCCCTCGGCCTGGGCGGTTGCCTGAGTGTAGGGTGCCCAGAGGTTGAGGGGTGCGAAGAAGTCGCTGATAGCCCCGGGGTTGGTTTTAGGCAGCCAGGAGGTTGAGATGTTCTGGGCCTTGTAGCCCTGGAAGGTGTCAATCGCTAGGCGGTTACCGGTGAGCTCACCCGCGTAGGCGGGAGCCAGGCGGGTCCAGAGTTCCACAAAGGCGTTCTGCTCGGCTGCCCGGCGGTTGAGTTCGTCGATGAAGGCGGTCTTTTCAGCGGTGCTGCTACCTGCGGTAGCGGGGTCTATATAGGTGTAGGTGTGGCCGAAGGTGATAGAGGCCGGGGTCGTTGCAACATAGACCCCGTCATTCTCCTGCGAAAGCAGGGGCAGGATAAAGCGCTGGGAGGCAGGGTCTGCCGCCAGCTTGCTGTAGAGCGGGGCGGCGTCGTCCGCAATGATGGCCCCGCTCTGCTCTCGCATCCAGGCGTCCAGGTCGCTGGTGCCTGCCCGATCTGCGATAAAGCTGGTGAGCTCGGGCAGACGCACCACGGTGCGGTGGGCGGTGGGGGAGTTGCTGAAGGCCAGCACATTGGCCCGCTGGGAGCCGATGTTGAGAATGTAGTCAACAGGGTCAACCCCTGCGATACCGAACTGCTCAGGGTTGGTGATGAGGGCTTCTGCCACATTCACACCACCTAGCTCGAAAGAATAGAGTGACCGCAGGTAGGCCAGGCCCAGTAGGAACTGTTCCTTGCGCCCGCTCACTTTGTTGGTGATGAGGGTTTCGCGCTCTGCCTCTGAGAGGTGGGCGTAGAGGGGGTTTGCGGCAATCGCGGTGAGGGTGTTTTGGGCCAGGAGCTTTGAGACGTTGAACTGCTTCTCAAGACCGGTAGCTTTGAGCACCTCGGGCTGGAGCTCAGCACGGGCCTCTGCCTCGGTCACGGAGTTGAAAGGACGCCCGGTGCGGCGAGAAATCTCTAGCCGCTTGTTGGTGATGTCGGTAAAGCGAATGATGGGTGAGAGCGAGTCGTAGACGGTCTGTGACTCGGTAAAGGAGATACCGCCCAGTTCTGCTGCCAGGGTGGCAAAAAGGTCAGCGGACGGCGTTGATGCGGCGTAGGCGGGCACCGCCGAGCTGGCAATGATGGTGGGGGCAGACCAGGCTGCGCCCTGAATGAGGGTGCGGCGATGAATGGGGGAGGCAGGCATAGAGAACTCTTTGTGTGGTGTCTGAGGGGATGTGTGTGAGGTAAATACGGCCCTGAGCGACAGCGGACGATCGGGCGCAGGGCTCGCACCTCTTCTTTAAGAATACCGGCTGGAGGCAGCCGGGAGCAGGTAGTGTGTGCCGGTGAGGCTCGTGTGCTGGTGCGGATGTGCCCTTGGCTATATCTCTTGTGTTTGCCCAAGAGTAACGTCATAAATGCGTAACATTAATTCTCTGCCTTGCAGATAGCAGGTATAGGCTCTATAAATACGCTTTTTTCTTGACGCCGAAAGGAATTACTGTGGCAGGCTTTACCACCCGCGCAATCCACGCCGTGCACTCTAACGAAGAACAGGCCGTTGTACCCCCGATTTACACCGCCTCCACCTTCGGCCAGCCTACCGACGGCACCGAAGGCCCCTTCGAATACCAGCGCGGCGGCAACCCCACCCGCTCCAAGGCGGAAACCACCCTCGCCGCTCTTGAGGGTGCTGAGCATGCCTTCCTCTACGCCTCCGGCATGAGCGCTACCGCCGCAGCCATGGGAATCCTTGAACACGGCCAGACCCTCATCATGGGCATGCCCGTCTACGGTGGCAACTACCGCTTCGCCACCATCGAACTCCCCAAGCGCGGCGTCACCAACGAACTGGTCTACGACCTCTCCACCCTCTCCGACGCCCACTTTGAGGGCAAGAACGTGGGCATGGTCTTTATTGAGACCCCCTCCAACCCCACCCTGCGCGTCACCGACATCAAGAAGGTCGCCGAGCTGGCCCACCGCCACGGGGCCCTACTGGTCGTCGATAACACCGTCATGACCCCCTACCTGCAAAAGCCCCTGGAACTGGGTGCCGACATCGTCGTGCAGTCAGCCACCAAGTACCTGGCCGGTCACGGCGACCTGCTCGCTGGCGTCGCCACCACCAACGATGCCGACCTGGCCGACAAGCTCTTCAAGGCCCAGCTGATTTCCGGCGGTGTGCTCTCACCCATCGACTCCTACCGCCTGCTGCAGAACGTCAAGACCCTGGCCCTGCGCATGGAACGCCAGCAGGCCAACGCTGAAGCCATCATCGAGGCTGTCGCCGCCCACCCCGCCGTAGAGACCGTCTACTTCCCCGGCTCCTACAGCGCCGAAGAAGCTCAGATCCAGGCTGAACAGGCCACCGGCAAGGGCGCCCTCTTCTCCTTCACCGTCAAGGAAGGTCACGACATCAAGGCCTTCCTCGACTCCCTCAAAGTCTTCACCTTCGCCGTCTCCCTCGGCGGCATTGAGTCCCTGGTATGCCTACCCACCACCATGACCCAGGGCGCCTACTCCCAAGAAGACCGCGATGACGCCGGCCTCACTACCCGCCTGGTGCGCGTAGCCGTCGGCATCGAGGACGTCGACGACCTGCGCGCAGACATCATCGGCGCCCTCGACGCCGCCTAAGCCTTCCCCACAACAAACACAATCACCGAAAGGTAAACCCATGCAGAACATCACCCGCCGTACCGCGCTCTCCGCCGCTGGCGCGTCCGCCCTCGCCCTGGCCCTGGCTGCCTGCGGCTCCTCCTCATCTACCACCTCTGACTCCTCTGCCGCAGCCGACAAGCTGCAGGCCATCAAGGACGCCGGTAAGATCCGCATCGGCTTCGAAGGCACCTTCGCCCCCTGGAACTACCACAACGAAGCCGGCGAACTCGTTGGCATGGAAAAGGAAATCGGCGACCTGATCGCCGCAGACCTGGGCGTCACCGCCGAATACACCGAGACCCCCTGGGACTCCCTGATCGCCGGTGTCGACGCGGACCGCTACGACATCGTCATCAACAACGTCTCACCCACCGAAGAGCGCAAGCAGAAGTACGACTTCTCCAACCCCTACGTCGCCTCAGAAGGCAAGGTAGCCGTCCTGCAGGACTCCAGCCTGCAGACCATCGCCGACCTCAACGGCGCCACCGCAGCCTCATCAGAGACCTCCAACTTCCGCACCCTGCTGGAAGAAGCAGGCGCCCAGATGACCATCGTCACCGGTTTCGACGAAGCCATTGAGCAGGTCCTCACCGGCCGTGTAGACGCCTGCGGTAACGACGCCGTCACCTTCGCCTACTATCAGGAACAGCACCCCGACGCCCCCATTCGCCTGCTCGACGGTGTGCTCGGCGACGCCTCCCAGTCCGCAATCCTGATGCCCAAGGGCGCCACCACCCTGCAGACCGCCATCAACGACTCCATCGCCAAGCACCTGGAGAACGGCGACTTCAAGGCCATCTACGAAAAGTACGTTGGCATCGACCTCAGCCCCAAGGCCTAACCCGGCCCCGGCAAGCCGAACCCCGGCGTCCGAACCGAAAGTAACCCGTAGAACACTATGGACCGCTACCTAGAACTCTGGGCACAATCCCTGCCCTCCCTGCTGCTGGCCACCGTGCAGGTGACCATCCCGCTGACCCTCATCTCCTTCGTCCTCGCGCTGGTACTGGGTCTGCTGGCCACCGCCGCCCGCAACCTCAGCCGCTACAACCCGCTCAACTGGCTAGCCACAGCCTTCGTGTGGTTCTTCCGCGGCACCCCGCTTCTAGTGCAGCTCTTCCTGGTGTTCTACGGGCTACCCCGCGTCGGCATCACCCTCGACACCTGGCCCGCCGCCATCATCGCGCTCAGCCTCAACACCGGAGCCTACGTGGCAGAGACCTTCCGCTCAGCCTACGCCTCGATTCCGCGCGGCCAGTTTGAAGCTGCCCGCACCCTCAACTTCACCAAGATGCAGACCCTGCGCCACGTCGTCATCCCGCAGGCCACCCGCATCGCCCTACCCCCGCTGGGTAACGACCTAATCGACCTGGTCAAGGGCACCTCCCTGGTATCGGTCATCTCTATGGTCGACCTCTTCCAGTCCGGCAAGCAGGTCGCCGCCCGCACCTTCGAACCGCTGGCCATGTACCTTGAAGTAGCCGCCATCTACCTGGTCATCTTCACCCTTCTCTCCATCGCCCAGCGCGCCCTAGAGAAGCGCACCAGCCGTTACATAAGGACAGTCAATGCTTAGCCTGAAGAACCTCACCAAAAGCTTCGGCGAGAGCACCATTCTGCGCGACATCTCCCTCGACCTCGAAAACGGCGAAACCACGGTTATTCTCGGGCCCTCCGGCTCGGGCAAGTCCACCCTGCTGCGCTGCCTGAACCTGCTCGAAACCCCCGAGTCCGGCGTCCTGACCATCGAGGGCGACTCGGTGGACTTCGCCGCCGGCCTGAGCGACGAGCAGGTACGAACCATCCGCAAGCACTCGGCCATGGTCTTCCAGAACTTCAACCTCTTCCCCCACTACACCGCCGAGCAGAACGTGGCCCTGGCCCCGGTGCTCAACGGCAAGATGGGTAAGGACGCCGCAGCTCGGCTCGCGCGCGACCTGCTGGAAAAGGTGGGGCTGGGGCATAAGGCAGACTCCTACCCCGATAACCTTTCGGGCGGCCAGCAGCAGCGCGTCGCCATCGCCCGCGCCCTGGCTGTTGCCCCCGACTACCTGCTCTTTGACGAGCCCACCTCCGCCCTTGACCCCGAGCTTGAAGCCGAGGTTATTCGCGTGCTCATCGACCTGGCCCGCGAAAAGCGTTCCCTGGTGGTTGTTACCCACAATATGGCCTTCGCCCGCCGGGTCGCCGACCGCATCGTCTTCCTCGACGGCGGCAATGTGCTTTATAACGGCGCCCCCGAAGCCTTCTTCGCCTCCGACAACGACCGCATCCAGCGCTTCCTGCAGATCTTCGAGATGACGGACTACCGGATCTAAGGCGCTGGGACGCTAGAGACGGCCTGGACGTAGCGATGCCTGCCTGAGCTTCGCAGAGCCGACTTCACCCCGTCCTTTCTCTCTTCACCCCGAGATAATCACTAGGGCGAAGAGAGAAAGGACGGGGTGATGTGTTAACACCAGAGGATCTCAGAGGGCTACCGGTAAATTGCTGAGCGGTGACCAACGTCGAGAGCGATAATCTGCATCTGCTGATCTTCAAATTTTACGAGTACTCGAAAATTTCCTACACGATAACGCCACAGGCCAATCTTGTCAGCTGTCAGCGCTTTTCCCCGATCCCTCGGATTATCTAACTGAACTACCTGGTCAAGGTAAGTCTTAATTCTACGAATATCCGGCTTATCGAGCTTTCTAATCGATCGTTCAAACTCTTTTGCCAGCACTAATTGCCAGGCCACATTCAGACCCCGAGCTCATCCCACAATTCCTGGGCGGGGCGGGTCTCACGACCGTCTGCCTCGAAGCGCGCCAACGCCTGCTGCGCCCATACCTGTTCTTCCTGCTGCTCAAGATAATCAAGTACAGCAGAACGCACTAGCTCTTCGGTGCTCGTACCAAGAGCGGAAGAAAGACTCTGTAGCTGTGCCTCTTCAGTAGCTGTAAACTCAACATGCACGGTCATAGGTTCTCTCCTTACTGTGCTTTCCAGTATGGCAAACGGCTGTACTTTCAACAATAGGATATTGTTCTGGGCTTGCTTTCTGTAATGAAAAAGCTGGCAGTATTTTCAGGGATAAGCGCACGGTAAAGTTTTGCCCATGACCACCGCTTTTACTTTTTCAGTAGGTCTGGTACCTAGCCAGCAGGAACTGGTAGATCTCTATACCTCTGTTGGGTGGAGTGCTTACACCGACCACCCTGAAGACCTGGTGCCCATGTGCACCGGTAGCCTTTACCTGGCGGTAGCCCGCGAGGAGACTACCGGCCGACTCGCCGGGCTGGTGCGGGTCGTCGGCGATGGGGTCAGCATTAGCTATATTCAAGATTTACTCATTAACCCGGACTTTCAGAAGTCCGGCCTTGGTTCCCGCCTGCTCGACATGGCGCTGGCTGCCGTCGGCGGCGTCCGCCAGGTCTACATCACCACAGACACCCACCCTAGCAACCAGCACGTGATTGACCTTTACCGGGGTAGGGGCTTCAATCCCGTCGAGGGCTACGGCTGCGTGACCCTGGCACAATTTACCTTTGACTAGGTCAAAGGGGTCTTTCTTAGGCCCATCATTTTATACTGTGGAAACCGTAAAACTATCCCTTACAGCCGCCCCTCGCGGTGGGCTCGGGCTGTTTCTTCGTCAATAATGCGCATTTCCTGGGTCAGCGGGGCACCGGGCACCCACCGGTCGCGTGAACCTGAGCGGCGGCGTCCTAACCGCAAGCGGGGGCGGGGAACCTTGAACTGAACCGGCTCCGGCAGCTGCCAGCGGCGCCACCGCGCCAAAATACCCATGACCAGGCAGGTCACAATAGAAAGAGCCATGCCCAGCACCTGCTGATCCCATACAACCACGCACAGGGCAACCTCAGAAGCCCCCACAAAAGCCACCGTGGCATAGAGCGGGCTCCCACCCAGAATCGCCGGAATACGGTTGACCATAATATCGCGCAGAGCCCCACCGCCCACAGCTGTCACCACACCCAGGGCAATCGCCGGCAGCCAGTGCAGACCCAGGGCGAGGGCCTTGATGGTTCCGGTGGCGGTCCAACAGCCCATGCCCAGAAAATCCGCCACGAGCAGGGTGCGGTCAGCCCAATGGGACCCAAAATCCATCAGATAGGCCAGGGCCGCAGACCCCAGCGCAGCCACCCAATAGTAGCTATCGGTCAGAGCAACG
Source organism: Rothia sp. 11254D007BW (assembly GCF_053548195.1). Taxonomy (NCBI): domain Bacteria; kingdom Bacillati; phylum Actinomycetota; class Actinomycetes; order Micrococcales; family Micrococcaceae; genus Rothia; species Rothia sp. 11254D007BW. The sequence goes on along the minus strand of NZ_JBPWPK010000001.1, from coordinate 1,628,033 downwards.
GGAAAACCGGTATCGAGCAAAACATCGCGAATAATGCCCCCGCCCATCGCCGTAATGACCGAGAAAATAATGAACCCCACAATATCAAAACGGTGGGCGCGAGCAACCGCCCCACCCAACAGACCGTTGGTGACAATAGCGGCAACATCAATCACACGGAACCAGGTCTCTGGCTCAAAATCAAAAGGGGGCATTTACTCGGTCCACTCGCCGCCCGGCACCAGGGGGTAGCGCTCGCGCAGCTGCGCCTGCTTGCTCACCGGCGGAATATAGACCCAGGCGGTGACTTGCTCACCGGTAACTGTGACCACCTCGGCCAGCACCCGGTTGTAGAGGTTATCGTCGTGCACAGGACGCTCCGAGTCAGTTCCTTCCAACTGGTCGAGCGAGGCGGCAACAGCTTCCCAGTCGGCGGGGTCTACGAAAACCAGGGTGCCGCGCACCACCGGGGCGGGGGCGTCCGCGCCGGTATCACCGCTACCAGCTGACGTGCTGACCGGGGCGGACGCCGGGAGCAGATAAGGGTAGGAGCCGTTAGTGACCAGCTCGTAGCCGGTGATGGTCGCATCGACCCTGTTGGCATCCGCCCCGCGGAACCAGTGATGATTGCTCATACCGGGGCGTAGGGTGCCGTAAACAAAAACGGGGTGGTGGGCTGTCATGCCTCTATCGTACCCATTGGGTTTATTGAAGGCGTAGGTGAAGCAGGCTCGCAGCGAAGCTGCTGGCTCGGCGGCTGGCGTGAATCGCTTGTGAGCGTCAGCGAACCAGCGAGAGGGTCGGCAGCGAGCGCGAGCCTGCTTCACCTACTCGCTTACTTGAGCACCGTCGGCACGAACCGGCAGTAGCCGTCGGTAATTGCCCCGTCTGATTCGCGCACGCCGAAGCCCACGGAGCGTCCGCCCACCACCCAGGCCCCGATGATGGGGTAGTTGGGTTCGCCGGCGTCCCCGGTGAAGTTGGGCGGCTGCACGTACTGCTGGTAGATGTACTCGTGGTCGGCGGCGGTTTCGGTCATGTAGCCGTCGGTGTGGGCAACCTGCACCCCGTGGGTCGGGGCGTTCACCACGATACCGTCGCCCTCCCGCCCAAAGATGGGTTTCTTGACCCAGTTGGTGAAGCCGTGGCCGGGCGACAAGGACGCCGGCAGCAGTAGCGGATGCCCCGGGTAGAGTTCCCAGAGGGCGACCATCAGCACCTTGTTGGAGAGGAACATCTTCCAGGCCGGTTCAAACCAGTTCTCCATGGCAGCGTAGCCGCCGTCGAAGAGGACCTGCCCGTAGGCGTCCTCAACCATGTCTTCCCAGGGGTAGAGCTTGAAGAGGTTGTGCACCTGCCGGTCGTGGTGATCAAGCCAGATGCGGCGGTCGGCGTCCCAGTAGAGGTCATCGATGCGCATGATGTGGGTTTCCCAGCCCGCCATGTGCGCGGCGTGGGCTACGACCTTGAGGTTTTCAAGGTCCTCGCCGAGCTCGTCGATGTCTTCGTTCACGCAGGCCAGGTGCAGAACCGGGTGCTTGACCCGCTGACGGATCTGCGCCCAGCGGGCGACAAAGGCGTTACCCAGGTCGTTCCACTCTTTGAAGCCGCGCAAATCCAGGCGCTGGTCATTGAACCAGGTGGACTGGCTGACCGCCGCCTCCACCAGGCCGGTGGGAGTATCGGCGTTGTATTCCAGAATTTTGAGCGCGTGAGTCTCGGGGTTGTAGACAAAATCAAAGCGGCCGTAGAAGTCGTATTCGTGCCAGCGCCAGGAATCAATCGCCAGTTTCAGCGCAGCGTCGCTCAGCCCAAGCTTGTACTTGAGGGGGCCGGCAATGATGTGGTCGATGGCAGCAACGCACATGCGGTGGGCCTCTTCGACCTGCTCCTGCAGCCAGAGGGCCTCAGCCACGGTGAATTCGTAGGCAGCAAACTCGTTCCAGTAGTGGTCGGTGTCGTCGGGGCCTTCGAGCGAATAGACCAGCCCCTCAGCGGCGATAGTCTGCTCCCAGTTATGGCGGCCCAGGGGGAAGGACAGTCGTCTCATTGGCCTTAGCCTCCCTTGGTTCCGCCGCCGGTCTTCGACCCGCCGCCAAAGCCGCCGCGACTCTTCTTGGTGGTGGTGTCTTTCTTGGCATCCTGGTTGAAACCGCCGTAGGAGTCCCCGCTCTGGCTCGACTTCACCTGCGAGTTCTCCACGGTATAAGAGCTCTTTGACTCGCGGAAAGACTCGGCAAACCCGCCGCCCTGCGAGGGCAGGTTACGGAAAATCGTGCCATCGGACGGGCGGCTCTCCGACCCGCCTGCCACCTTCTCACCCACCTTGGGTAGGGTCGATGACGAAGAATAGGGCACCCAGTAGGAGCGCCCGGTGCCGCCACCGCTGGAACCTGAGCTGCTGCCGTCCTCGCACTCGGAGTTCTCAAGGCGCTGCCCGGTGCCGGGGTCGTAGCAAATCTCGGCGTACTCCTTGGAGCTGCCGCTGATCTGTGAACTGGTGGAGGAGCGTCCGCCCTGCTTCTGCGACGACGAGGACGAGCTGCCCAACAGGGGCGCAACACGGGTCGGGGCGGCGTGGTTGGTAGCGCCAATACCGATAATGGCTGCCCCGCCCGCAAGCAGGGCAAGCACGGTCTTGGTCGCGCGTGAGAACCTTGGCATGGAATCTCCCGATGGTAGGTGAGTGCGTTCCCTCCCTATTTTAGGTCGGGTAGGCGCTCACCTGCGCAAAGGGGCGCCCGCAGAGTGGGCAGGCGGACGCGGACGCGCGGGGCGGTTCGGGTGCCTCTAGCGGGTTGCCAGCACCTGGGCGATAGCTTCGAGAGCTTCCTCGTTCTGCAGGGAGGAGGTATCGCCCAGTGACCGGCCCTGGTAGAGCTCACCGAGCAGGCGGCGGGTAATCTTGCCCGACCGGGTCTTGGGGATATCAGCTACCGCGATGACGTCCTTGGGCTTGGCAATCGGCCCAATCTCGTGGCGGATGTGCTCGGTCAGCGCCGCCTTCAACTCTTCGGCGCTCAAGGCACGACCGGCCTCAGAGAGAGTCACATAGGCAACCGCCTGGTGGCCGGTCAGCTCGTCCTCCACCGGGCAGACCCCGGCCTCCACCACAGCCTCATGCGTGACCAGGGCAGACTCAATCTCAATGGTCGACAGGCGGTGGCCCGAAATGTTAATGACATCGTCGATACGACCCAGAATATAGACATCGCCCTCGTCATCGACCTTGGCGCCGTCACCGGCCAGGAACCAGCCGCGCTCGCCGTAGTGGCGCCAGTAGGAATCGAGGTAGCGCTGGGGGTTGCCCCAGACCGTGCGGGCCATGGACGGGCCAATCTTATCGACCACAATGAAGCCCTGCAGGCCGGGCTCCACGTCGACCCCGTGCTCATCGACCACGCGGGTTGAGATACCCGGAACTGCCCGGGTCGCACAGCCGGGCTTGGACGCGGTGTGGGGCGCGTCGTCCGCGAAGGTGCCAGCGGGCGCGAACTGGGGGTCGTGCGGACGCGGCGAGCAGACGGTCGAGCCCGTCTCGGACTGCCACCAGGTGTCGATGAAGGACGCGGTGCCCCCGCCCACGTGCGTCCGTAGCCACCGCCAGGCCTCGGGGTTGATGGACTCGCCCACCGACCCCAGCAGACGTACCGACGAGAGGTCGTACTTGTCGGCGGGTGGGCCGTCGGGGAAGGCACCCATGAGGGAACGAATCAGGGTGGGAGCGGTGTAGTAGTTGGTCACCCCGTAGCGTTCAAGCACCTCAAAATGGCGCTCAAAAGTGGGGGTGTTGGGGGTGCCTTCATAAATCACCTCGGTAACGCCGTTGAGCAGCGGCCCGTAGATTTCGTAGGTGTGGGCGGTGACCCAGGCCAGGTCGGCGGTGCACCAGTGAACGGTGTTCTCGACCTTGGCGGGGTCGTTGACGGTTGATAGCTCGTCCACGCGGCGCTGGCCACTCTCGTCCTCAATCTCGGGGAGCAGGTCAAAGAGCAGGGCGTGGGTGTAGGCCACCTGGGTCAGGTAGCCCGCGGACGTGTGCACCAGGCCCTTGGGCTTACCGGTGGTGCCGGAGGTGTAGATGATAAAGAGCGGGGTTTCAGCGTCAAAGAGCTGGTAATCGTGGGTGTCGGGCAGGTTATCGACCAGGTCGTGGTACCAGACGTCTCGGCCCTCGGTCCAGGGCACAGCGGCATGGGCTTCGGGGGTGCCAGCGGTGCGGTCAACCACAATAACGTGCTCGATACTGTTCTCACCCGAGCAGGCTTCGTCGGCGGTGGCCTTGACCGGAACCACGGTGCCGCGGCGGTTCTGCCCGTCGGTGGTGATGAGTACCTTAGCGCCGGTGTCTTCCACGCGGAACTTCAGGGCCTCAGCCGAGAAACCGCCGAAGACCAGGGAGTGAATAGCGCCAATGCGGGCGCAGGCAAGCGTGAAGATGATGGTTTCGGGAATCACCGGCAGGTAAATGACTACACGGTCACCCTTGCCGATGCCGAGTTTCTCCAGGCCGTGGGCTGCCTTAGCGATACGGCGCTGCAGCTCGGCATAGGTAATGGCCTCGCGGTCACCGGGTTCACCTTCGAAGTAGAGGGCCACCTTATCGCCCTTACCCGCTTCGACGTGGCGGTCTACGCAGTTGTAGGCAACGTTGAGCTTGCCGCCCTCGAACCACTTAATCTCGGGTACGGTGAACTGCTCGATACCCTCATCATCGAGGCCCAGGCTCTGGGGCTTGGCGAAAGTGTGGGGGTTGGCCTCATTGAAGAGCTCACCCCAAGTCAGGCGGGACTTGGCCTGGTCTGCCCAGAACTGCACGCGGGCCTCATCTGAAATCAGAGCCGGGTTGGGAGTTGGGGTGGAAGGGTCGGTGTAAACGAAATCGGCAGGTGCGCCCAAGGGTATCTCCCATCGGTAGCTGGCTGTAGCACCGGCGCCGGTTCTCGCAGGACGCCCGTGGGCGGCTTGTTCGGCGTGGTTGCTGCGATCGTCGTAGAGCCAGGTCTCTCGTATCGCTCTTGATGGACAAAATCTCTTTCAGGGTAAGCACCTGCGAGCCACTGCTACTAAACCGTGACGCCCCTTAACGTTTATGACGCCGCGTGACGCGCGTCCGTCCGCCTGCGTCCGCCCCCGAATGTAACCGAAACCTTCATCTGCGCGTTCAAAGAACATGCACATGAAGGTTTTGACGACATTCGCCGAGCACACGCCACGTTACCGCACCCCGGCATTGACCAAAAGGATGCGTAAATTTTCCGGGTGATGCACGATGTCTTCCCACTGCACCCTAATGACCCGGTACCCGAGTTTCTCAAGGTCACGGTGGCGTCTTTTCTCAGCGCGGATAGCTGCCCCAGGGTCGCCGTAGGTGCCATCATATTTGACGTAACCGTCGACTTCTAAGATGAGTTTGAGCTCTTCCCACAGAAAGTCGGGGCGGTAGTAGGAACTTCCCACCCAAATGGTTGCCTGTTCCTTGGGCGGGGTGAGCCCCCACATCGCAATTCGATAGCGGGTCACCGTTTCCGCAGGAGATTCTGAGCGTTCGCTCATGAGACGGCTGACCTCACGCGCGTTTTTGACCCCTTTGCAACGTAAACCCGTGATGCTACTGGTGAAATCAGAAGCGGCGATGAGTCCTTGGTTGAGAAAAAAGTCCACGATACACAGGGCATCAAGTATGGGCAGAGTCAGCGCACAGTCGACTGCTGTTTGTAGGGGAGGAGTGACAAAAGCTCCTTGATGGAAGACAGCAGATGAGCACTCTGTCTTTCGGGCACGGCTGACATGGACTTTTGGGGTAGAGCGGACGGTCTCCGTTGGATGGCTGACCCAAATTTTGCGGGGGAGCCGCAGTAGGGGCGCATCCCACCAGAGTGCTGCAGATACATGACTGAGCACGAAGTCTGATCTGGTTTTGAGAAACCCTACGTGTTGGGCGATGCAGCGGGCGCGGGCGTCCCAGCTGTTCCAGGTGGAGGTCTTGATGTAGGCTCCGTGGCAGATGCGACGAAGGGTTCCGCCCTGACACGCCCTGGTGATGCTTGAGGACGACTTCCCGAGATGGCGCAGCTCCGCAGAGGTTTTTACTTCGGTAAAGAATTGTTCCATGCCATGAATGTCTCCGATAGTTTCGTCCATGACAAGGGGTTATATATAAATTGTGGATAACTCGGGGTGTTTTGTGTGGGTTTATACCTCTATGCGTTTGTATGACGCTTGAAGGGCTGTTTTCCACAGGGGAGCTTCACCAGTGCTGTAGGTAGCCAAAAGCTTCATCTGCGTGTTCAAAGAACATGCAGATGAAGCTTTCGGTTACATTCACGGATGGTCGCGCCCTCGCCCCCTCAACCCGGCGCGTCCGCCCACCTCGTCTTCTAGTTGCTGGGGAACCGGGCCTTGACCCACCGTTCGAACACACCCAGCAGGGCGTCGGTGATCTTACCCAGGATAGCGAGTAGCACGATGGCCAGGAGCAGGCGGTCGGTGCGGCCGTTGTTCTGGGAGTCGGTGAGCAGGAAGCCCAGCCCCATCGAAGCACCGAGCAGCTCGGCGGCGACCAGGAAGAGCCATGCCTGCGCCAGGGCCAGCCTCAGACCCGAGACCACAGCGGGCAGAACGGCAGGTAGCTGCACGGTGGTAAAGAGGTTGATGCCGCGGACGCCGAAGGTGCGGGCCGCTTCAACCAGCTTGGGGTCTACGTGGGCTAGGGCCGCCGAGACGGTGGTGTAGACGGGGAAGAAGGCGCCGATAGCGATGAGGGTGACCTTGGAGTTCTCGCCGATGCCGATCCAGAGCAGCAGCAGCGGCACCCAGGCCAGCGACGGTACAGCGCGTAGGGCGCCGATGGTTGGGGCGGCGAGCACCTGGGCCCAGCGGGAGAGCCCTACCCAGGCTCCGAGCACCAGCCCGAGGATAGCCCCGATGCTGAAGCCCAGAACCACGCGCTGGGTTGAGATAGCAACGTGCAGGCCGAGCTGCCCGCGTCCTGCCAAATCAAGGGCAGCGGCAACCACCTTCGAAGGGGCAGGGAGCTGCACCGCGCTAAAGACTCCGGCGGTGCTCAGGTACTGCCAGAGCGCCAGCAGAACCAGGGGAAGCAGGGCGCCGAGCCAGGGTGCCCAGCGGCGGGTGAGCAGGGGGCGGCGGGGTACCTTCGCGGACGCCGGTGTTTCGGTGCGCGCCAGACGGCGGCGGGTTGCCGGTTGGGTGGTGAGATCAGAGGTAACTGACATGATTACTCAGCCACCAGGGTTGAAATGCGGGCGGGGTCGGCCTTCTGGGCAAAGGTATCGTTGACGATGCTGCCCAGGGCGGTGTCTACTTCGTCTTGTGAGGCAACGTCGCCGGATTCAACCAGGTAGGGGCCGACCTTCTCCAGCACGGCGAGCTGCTTGTCGCCGGGTACGTTATCGATATCGAGGTAGGTGCGGTCCCAGACGACCTGGGCGGTTTCAAGCTCAATTCCGGAGCCGTCCGCCAGAATCTGCACGGCCTCTTCTTCGTTGGCGAGTGCCCAGTCGCGGGCGTATTCGTAGACGTCAACGATGGTCTGGGCGGCTTCGGGGTCGCTCTCGATGAAGTCCTCGGTGGCGTTCAGGAAGCCGTAGGTGTTGAAGTCGACGTTGCGGTAGAAGAGGGTGTTGCCGTCCTCAATTTCGGCGCTGGCCATGATGGGGTCAAGGCCGCTCCAGGCGTCTACGGTGCCCTGGTTGAGGGCGGTGCGGCCGTCTGCGTGCTGTAGCTGCTCGATGGTGACCTCATCGGGTGACACACCTGCTTCTTCAAGAGCTTGGAGCAGGAAGAAGTAGGGGTCGGTGCCCTTGGTGACGGCTACCTTTTTACCGGCCAGGTCTTTCACCGATGAGATACCGGTATCGGTGCGGGTCACCAGAGCTGACCACTCGGGCTGGGAGTAGAGGTCAATCACCTGAATGGGGGAGCCGTTAGAGCGAGCCAGCAGGGCAGCTGAGCCCGCGGTGGAACCCACGTCAATCGCACCGGAGCGCAGGGCCTCATTGGCCTTGTTTGAACCGGCTGACTGAACCCACTCGACGTCCTTACCCTGCTCTTGTAGGGCGGTCTCAAGCCAGCCCTTTTCCTTGATAATCAGGGAGAGCGGGTTGTAGGTGGCGTAGTCGATGGTGACGGTGGCGTCGCCCGCTGCTGCAGAAGTATCGGCGGTAGAAGCGTTTTCTCCTGCCAGGCACCCGGTCAGTAGTAGGGTGCCGGTTGCGAGCAGGGCAGAAGTGGTGGTGAGACGAGAAATGAGTGACATGTATGTTCCTAGTGTTCTTCGACGCCGAGTTCGGCCAAAAGTTCTTTACGCAGGGTGGCAAGCGCCGGGTTACCGCGGTCGCGGGGGCGGTGGTCGGGCACATCGACGATACGGGCGATGGTCGCCGGTGCGGACGGCTCGGGCTTGCCCAGCACGATGACCCGGTCAGAGAGGTAGAGGGCTTCTTCTACATCGTGGGTGACCAGCAGAATAGTCGCCGGGTCCTGGGCGTGAATATCGAGCAGGAGGTCCTGCATGTTGATGCGGGTCAGGGCGTCCAGAGCGCCAAAGGGCTCATCCAAGAGTAGGACACCGGGGTTCCGCGCCAGCGCCCGGGCCAGGGAAGCGCGCTGGGCCATGCCACCGGAAATCTCGCGGGGGCGGTGCTGGGCATAGTCTGCCAGCCCCACGAGGTCTAGAAGCCGGGCAACCTGCTCGCGGGCGGCGTCCTTGGGTGTTCCCTTGGGCAACCCCAGGGCAACATTCTTCTCAACGGTTCGCCAGGGCAGCAGGCGGGGTTCCTGGAAGCCAATTGCCACGCGGGAGTCCAGGCCGCGTACCGGGCTGCCATCGATGGTGACGGTACCGGCGGTCGCTGCGCCCAGGCCCGCGGCAGCCCGTAAGAGGGTAGATTTGCCGCAACCGGAGGAGCCAATAATCGAGATAATCTCACCGGGGTAGGCGGTGAAGGAGACGTTTTCCAGGACGGTGCGGGTCTCGCCGCGCTCGCCGATGAAGGTTTTGCCGACGGCCTTGAAGTCAATGTCGCAGGCGGTGAGGGTGGTGGGGGTGCGTTCTAGCGTGGGTGCGCTCATGCTTTTCTCCATCGTCTCTTGGCGTTAGCACCGACCCCTGTAATGCGGGAGGTTGCTGCGACGTCGTTGAGCCAAGTCTCTCGGTCGCTCTGGATGGTTGACGCTCTCAACGCTAGGGGCCGGTGCCGCGGCCGGGCAAGAGTATGACGCGGTATTTCGCCTGGTTACGAGTGTGACGCAGTGGGTGAAACTGACCGGAACTCGCAGGTGAGCGTAACACTGCTCAACACGTGCCACAATGTGAAACGTAGCCTCAGATGCTTGCCTCTTGGCGGGCTGCGAGGGCTACACTAAATCTCAAGATCAAGAGTCCCAACGCGAAGCTCTGGCTAGTTGGGCGGCAACCCTCTCCCGTAGCGGGGTGCCCCAGATGAGGATCAGGCAGTAATGCAAGTACGGCGCAACCAGGCGCCACCTTCGCGAAGGCTCGGCGCCTTTTACTTTTGGGTAAGGACGCCGGTGGCAGCACGGGCGCGAGGGGCCAAGCACCACCTGTGAAAGGGCCCGGTTCATGACCGAGAAGAAGCGCATCGTCGTCAACGCCTTCGATATGACCACCACTAGCCACCAGAGCTTTGGCCTGTGGCGTCACCCCCGCAACCGTGCGGATGAGTACAACACCATCAAGTACTGGACCGACCTGGCTAAGGTCTGCGAGAAGGGTCTGTTCGACGCTGTCTTTATCGCTGACGTGGTGGGTGTCTACGATGTCTACAAGGATTCAGTAGCTCCCGTGCTGAAGGACGGCGCCCAGGTTCCTGTGGGTGACCCCTTCCTGCAGATTTCTGCTATGGCCGCTGTCACCGAGCACCTGGGCTTTGGCGTGACCGCCGCTGTGACCTACAACCAGCCCTACACTCTGGCCCGTTCCTACTCCACCCTGGATCACCTGACCGGCGGCCGTGTGGGCTTCAACGTGGTGACCTCTTACCTGCAGTCTGCTGCTGAGAACCAGGGTCTGCCCGGGCAGATTGAGCACGATGAGCGCTACGAGATTGCCGAAGAGTTCCTCGATGTCTGTTACAAGCTCTGGGAGGGCTCCTGGGAGGACGGCTCGGTACCCCGCGACCGCGAAAACGGTATCTTCGCTGACCCCTCGAAGGTGCACCCCATCCTGCACAAGGGCAAGTACTTCCAGGTTCCCGGCATCGCCCTGAGTGAACCTTCCCCCCAGCGCACCCCCGTGATTTTCCAGGCCGGTGCTTCGTCTCGCGGCCAGGCTTTCTCGGGCCAGCACGCCGAGGCTATCTTTATCACCGCCCTGCGTCCCCACCTGACCAAGGTTCTGACCGAGCGTATCCGTTCTGAGGCTGAAAAGGCCGGCCGCAAGCGCGATGACGTCAAGATCCTGGCTATGCTCTCCGTTGTTGTGGACGAGACTGACGAGAAGGCCCAGGCCAAGTACGCCGAGTACCTCAAGTACCAGAATGTTGAGGCTTCCCAGGGCATTATTGGCGGCTGGAGCGGCCTGGACCTGGATCAGTTCGATGAGGATGAGGCCCTCAAGTACGTTGAGACCGAGTCTATCCAGTCCTTCCTGACCCCCTTCACCCTGCAGGATAAGGAGAAGGAGTGGACCCGCAAGGACATCGCCGAGCACTGCGCTACCGGCGGTATGGGTGCGGTTCTGGTGGGCTCCCCCCAGACCGTTGCCGATGAGCTGGAGAAGTGGATTGACGAGGGCGGCCTGGATGGCATCAACCTGGCCTACCATGTTTCCCCCGGCTCCTTTGAGGACTTCGTTGAGTTCGTCGTCCCCGAGCTGCAGAAGCGCGGCCGCTACCGCACCGCCTATGAGGGTTCCACCCTGCGTGAGAGCCTCTTCGGTGAGGGCAACAAGTATGTGGACGAGCGCCACCCGGCTGCCAAGTACCGCGGCGCCTACGCGGGCAAGCCCTCTGCTGCTGACACCCCGGCTCGTGACTTCCTCAAGCTAGCGATTGAGAACGCGGAGAAGGCAGAGGCCGCAGGCCACTAGTTCTTCTGAGATAAGGACGCCGCCCCGCACCTTCCTGCCAACGGGCAGGGGAGTGCGGGGCGACGTCCTTATCTTCTTTATGCCGTGCCGACGGTTAGAGCAGGGCGCTCCACAGGCGACAGAGGTTTTCGGCAACCTTCTGGTGGTTGGGGCGGTTGACCCACTCGTCGTAGCGCAGGCGCTTGCAGCGGGAGATGTAGTCCCGGGCTACGCCTTCGAGTTCCTGCACCATAGCCTTGCCCACGATAAAAGTGGAGACCTCAAAGTTGAGGGCAAAGGAGCGGGGGTCCATGTTGGATGAGCCGATGAAGGTGATTTCGTCGTCCACAATCATGAACTTGGAGTGCAGCACGGTGGGGCCGGGGTACTGCTGAATGTTCACACCCGAGCGGAGCAGCTGCTCGTAGTAGGAGCGCTGCCCCATAATCGGCAGGAACTGGTCACCCTTCTCGCAGACAATCAGGGTCACGTCGATACCCGAGAGTGCCATGTTGGTCAGAGCCTGCAGCAGGGTTTCTTCGGGCACGAAGTAGGGGGAGCAGATGATGATGCGTTCTTCTGCGTTGTAAATCAGGTGGTTGATCAGGCGCAGGTTGTTTTCGGTTTCGAAACCGGGGCCAGAAGGCACGATTTGGGCGAGCGGACGCTGGCCTTCCTGCCCTGCCTCTTCGTTGGCTTCGATGTCGGCGTCGATTTCATCGAGCAGGAGTTCCTTGGTTTCGGCGTACCAGTCGGAGACAAAAACCGCGTTGAGCTCGTGCACCACGGGGCCGGTGCAGAAGAAGGAGAGGTCCTTCCACTCTAGGCCCTTTTTGATGTTGCCCTTGAGATTGTAGGTTCTATCGATAGCATTCTGGGAGCCGGAGAAAGCCAACTCGCCATCGATGACCACAATCTTGCGGTGGTTGCGCAGGTCGGGCCGCTGCCACTGGCCCTTCCAGGGTTTGAGGGGTAGCATGAGCCGCCAGGGCACCCCTGCATCGTTGAGCTTGCGCTGGAGTTCCTTCCAGCGGGGGTACTTGCGGGAGCCGATATGGTCGATGAGTACATGGACCGCTACACCGCGCTGGTGGGCGCGCACCAGGGCGTCCCAGAGGGGCTCGGTGGTGCTATCGAGGGCGGTGATGTAGAACTCGAAGTGAACGTACTTCTTAGCCTGGTCGATCTTTTTGGCGATTTCCTGCAGGGCCGCGTTGTTGTCGTGGCGCAGCTCGAAATCATTACCGCCAATCAGGGGCAGGGCACCGAGCTTGTAGTTGAGGTTAGCTGCCACCCGTGCAGGCTCAGAGAGCTCCGGGTCGCCCAGCACGGCGTCATCCCCCTCGATGGAGTCTTTAATAATCTGGTTCATGCTGCGCTGGCGGCTGCGGCGGTGCCGGGGCACCAGGTTGGAACCAAAAATCAAGAAAGCAAACAGGCCCACGAAGGGAATAAAGAAAATCGCCATCAGCCAGCCGAGCGCGACCACCGGTTTACGGTTGTAGGGCAACCAGAAAATAACGGTGATGCGGATGAGGATATCGATAACGACCAGGGTTATCGAGAGCCAATCCGGCAGGTTCGTGATATCGAGAAAAGGTAGGCTGAAGTTCACCTTTCTAAGTCTACCCGGGGTCCGAGTGCGGGGTGGGGCTTGTCCACATAGTCAGAAAGCTCTCTACGCGCGATGCTCGTACCCTGCCCGTAATATCTCACCTAGCTTAGGTTCTCTGCACCTCTGCAATAGACTGGTGGTGTGAAGAAACCCGAGAAGTCCGTGCGCCAGCAGCGCCGGGAGCGAACCCACACCGCGATTCACGAGGCCGCGCTCAAGCTTGTGCTTGAGAAGGGCCTCAAAGCCACCACTACCGACGAAATCGCTGAAGCTGCCGGGGTCAGCCCCCGCACCCTCTTCAACTACTTCGCCAGTAAAGAGGACGCCGTGCTCGGCCTGCGCGCCCCCGTCATCACCGATGACATCCTGCAGCGCGATGCTGCCCGCCAGGACCTCTATATCTTCGAGCGCGTCGCCCACCTGATGCTCGACATCATAGTCGCATCGGTCGACAGCCCCACCTACCCGCAGGTGCGCCCCCTGGTGCAGGAATACCCGGAGCTGCGCTACCGCCTGAAAACCCACCATATCGAGTGTGAAAAGACCCTGGCTGACCTGCTGCGCACCGTCAACTGGGTGGAGTTCAGCGCGAGCGGACGCCGCGGCCCCTGGCCCTACCTGCCTGAAAGTGAAGCCGGAGAAGGGGCCTCAGAACCCCGCCTGCGTGCAGCCCTTTGTATCACTTCGGCCCTGCTCCGCTATATGGACTACACTCGCGGTGTGCCCGAGAGCACTGAACGTGATGAGATAATCCGCGAGGCCGTGCAGACCTTCCGCCACCTGCTGCGCGAGGACTAGCCGCGGCCCGTCCGTCATGCTGCGTCACGGGTAGAAACAGCAGTGCCCTGCGGGGGTAAAGTGGCTAGTGGGTGCCCCCGCGCCTAAAACTTGGAACAAAGGAGTACACCATGAAGATTCTTCTGCCCACATCAATCACCCTTGACCAGAGCGCCCTAGGCGCTGAAGCCGGCGACGAGCTGGTCAGCTACGACCCCACCGTCAACATCGCCCCCGAACACCACGACGCCGATGTGCTGGTGGCATGGGGCAACACCAACGACCAGCTTAAGGACGCCGCCGCCCACCTTCAGCAGGTAGAGCTGGTCCAGGCCCTGCTGGCAGGTCCCGACCAGGCACGCGCCGCGGGCTTCCGCCCCGAGGCTGTCATCGCCTCCGGCAGCGGCCTGCACTCAAAGACCGTTGCCGAACACACCCTGGCCCTGGCCCTGAACTTTGTACGCTTCCTGCCCACCCTGGCCGAGCACCAGGCACAGAAGAACTGGGCCACCGAGCTGGGCGGCCCCCAGGAGCTGCACCCGGCCGACCAGGTCACCACCCTGCTCGGCGCCAAGGTCACCATCTGGGGCTTCGGCTCCATCGGCCAGGCAACCGCCCGCCTCTTCGACGCTTTCGGCGCCGACGTCACCGGCATCGCTCGCTCCGCCGGTGAGCGCGCGGGCTTCCCCGTGGTCGCCACCGACGACATCGACTCGGTCCTAGAAACCACCGACATCCTGGTCATGATCCTGCCCAACTCCGAGGAAACCAAGAACTCCCTCGACGCCGCCCGCCTGGCCAAGCTACCCCAGCGCGCCTACGTCATCAACGTGGGCCGAGGCCCCACCGTCAACGAGGCAGACCTGATTGAAGCCCTCAACTCAGGCAGCATCGCCGGCGCCGCCGTCGACGTTGTAGTTGAAGAGCCCCTGCCCGCCAGCGACCCCCTGTGGGACGCCAAGAACATCATCATCACCCCCCACTCAGCGGGCGGCCGCCCCGTCGAGCCCGAAGCCCTCATCAAACAGAACCTGCAGGCCCTGCGCGATGCCCGCGCGGGCAAGGACGCCGACTGGCGCAACAAGATGAACTAGGGGAGTGGAGTTAAGGGGTAGGGTAGGGCGCTACGTCCGCAGACCCTCTCACTCCTCGCCTGGCGGCTCGTCGTGATTCACGCCAGCCCCGAGCCAGCGGACGTAGCGCCCTACCCCACCCCTGACCTGAACCGGCTGAGCGTGGGGAATGCAAAGGACGTGCTAGAAGCCAGCTGGCTGGGTCTGGCGTGAATCGGGCGAGCGCCCCAGCGCGAGCCCGAGAGGGTCAGCTGGCGCTAGCACGTCCTTTGCATTCTCTGCCACCGAAATACACGTATAGGTACACAAAGGAGCTCCACCAGAATCTGGTGGAGCTCCTTTTAGTTGCCTTTAGCTGACGACGTGGCCGGTCTCGTCCAGCAGCTTGGCGCGCAGTTCGCGGCGCTCAGCCTGGGCATCCGGGTCGGGCAGCGGAACAGCGGCCAGCAGGCGCTGGGTGTAGACCTCACGGGGGTGGCGCAGGATCTGCTCGCGCGGGCCCTGCTCTACGATTTCGCCGCGGCGCATCACCGCGATGCGGTCTGCCAGGGCGTCGATGACGGCCAGGTCGTGGGTGACAAAGAGGCAGGCGAAGCCCATTTCTTCCTGGAGTTCCTGGAAGAGCTCGAGCACACGGGCCTGGACCGATACGTCGAGGGCTGAGGTGGGCTCGTCCGCAATGAGGAGCTTGGGCTTGAGGGAGAGGGCACGGGCGATGCCGACGCGCTGCTTCTGGCCGCCGGAGAGCTCGTGCGGGTAGCGGTTGCGGTAGGAGCGGGGCAGCTCAACACGGTCCAGGAGCTCCTCGATACGCTTCTGCAACTCGGCTCCCTTGGCGACGCCGGCAAGCATCATGGGCTCACCGATGGATTCGCCGATGGGCAGGCGGGGGTTGAGGGAGGATGAGGGGTCCTGGAAGACCATACCTACGTGCTTGCGTACCTCGGCCAGGTCCTTGCGGCTGGGCTTGCGCATATCAATGCCGCAGACGTTCAGCTCACCTTCGGCAACCTGTAGGAAGCCCACGGTGGCGCGACCGATGGTGGACTTACCTGAGCCTGATTCACCGACCAGCCCCAGAACCTCACCGGCACGGATCTCGAGGTTGGCGCCGGTGACGGCGCGGAAGGGGCCAACCCGCCCCTGCTTGGGGTACTCGAGGGCGACGTCCTTGAGGGAGAGGATGACGTCGCCGGTGCGCTGGGGGGCTACCTGCTCTAGCAGGGCGGTGGCCGGACGCTGGTTTTCGGCGGCGTCGTCGATGGCGGCGTTCACGTCGATTTCGTCGCCACCCAGGTGGAGCACGGCACCGAGTAGGGCCTGGGTGTACTCGTGCTGGGGGTTGTTGAAGACCTCGTGAATCTCGCCGGTCTCAACGATCTGGCCGCGGCGCATGACGGCAACACGGTCGGCCAGGTCGGCGACCACGCCCATATCGTGGGTGATCAGGATGATGGCTGAGTTGAGCTTCTTCTGCAGGTTGCGCATGAGCTCAAGAATTTCTGCCTGCACGGTCACGTCGAGTGCCGTGGTGGGCTCATCTGCAATGAGCAGCTTGGGGTTGGTGGAGAGCGACTGGGCGATCATGGCGCGCTGGCGCTGGCCACCGGACATCTGGTGGGGGTAGGAGTTGAAGGCCTTGACGGGGTCGGGCATTTCGACCATCTCAAGCATCTTGATGGCTTCTTCTTTAGCCTCTGCCGGCGAGACGTTCTTGTGCAGGCGCAGGGTCTCAACGATCTGGTCGCCCACAGTCATGACCGGGTTCATGGCGGTCATGGGCTCCTGGAAGATCACGGCGACTTCTTCACCGCGCACGCTGAGCAGCTCGGTGTTGCTAAGGCCAACGAGCTCGCGGCCGTTGAGTTTGACGGAGCCGGTGACGCGGGCGTTCTTGGGCAGTAGCCCGATCATACCCATGGACGAAACGGACTTACCTGAGCCGGATTCACCCACAATGGCGAGGACCTCACCGGCATGCACCTCGTAGTTGAGGTTCATGGCGGCGGGAACCCAGGTACGTTCGACGCCGAAGTCAACGCTGAGGTCGCGGACTTCGAGGACCGGCTGGGCGCCGGTTGGCTGAGTGGTTGGTGTATTCACTGGTTTTCCCAACTCTTGGTTGTTTCTGTAGAAGATTGGTGTGGTGGAGCTGTCTCATCTGAGAGAATCGAGAGACTATGAAGTCTCAGTATTTGCAGAACCCTCCGGTTACCTTTCGCGTGAAGACCGCCCCTTTTTACACCTGGTGTGCTGTGCTGGTTGCAGCGAGTGTGCTGGTGGCCTTAGCTGTTAGCGGTGGCATGTCGGCCCTGCTGACCGGCGGCTGGGGCGTGCTGTGGATGGCCTATACGGTCTGGTATGTGCTGGGCCGATCCCGCCTGGTTGCTGGTGCCGACGACATCACCATCTATAACCCCTTTGTGACCCACCGGGTCAACTATGCTGCCCTGATTGATATTTCAACCAAGTACCATCTGACCCTGGTGACTCCCACCAAGCGTTTTCAGGCCTTTGGTGTGCCGTCAAGCGGGATGGTGGCGTCCCTTTCTGCCCATCGTCAGGATCTTGAGCGTCTACCCACGATTACTTACGGGGCGGAGCGGTCAGTGCGTACCTCGGACCTGCCAAATTCGGCGGCGGGGTCGGTTGCCCTGGTGCTGCGCGGCTACTGGCAGGAGCTGGTGGAGGACGACGCCCTGGGGTCGGTTGAGCCCCTTCAGCAGTCGCGGGTGGACGCCCGTGGGTTGGCTGTCTTCGTCCTTCTGCTGCTGGCGGCTGTGGGGGGCCTGGTGTTCTAGGCTCCGGGTGAGCCGGGAGGTTCTGCCTTCTCTATTCGGTTATCAACGAGGCGGTGAGTGCTGGTGCGCTCACCGCCTCGAGCGATGAGAGCTACTTGTTCTGGGGTGAGCCCGCAGGGCCGTCCAGATCCTGGTCAAGGGAGTCTGAGGTGCGGGTGCTGTGCGGGGTCTCTACCTCTGAGGCAAGGGAGGTGTGTACCGTGGCGGTGCCTGCTGCGGCAGGAGCTGCCGCGGGGGCGGCTACAGAACCGTCGATACCCACGCCGTTTTCGGCTGAGTGGGCGGTACGCTTGGTTGCCTTCTTGGGGTTGAACTTCTTCTGGCGGGGGTCAAAGGCGTCACGCAGGCCGTCGCCAACGAAGTTGACGGCCAGTGAAATCACCAGAATGAAGAGGCCGGGGAACCAGAAGAGCCAGGGGCGGGTAGAGAAGGCTGACTGGTTCGCTGAAATCAGTGAACCCAGTGACCAGTCGGGGGCCTTGATACCGAAGCCCAGGTAGGAGAGCGCGGTCTCGGTCAGAATGGCGGAGCTCATCATCAGCGACACGTTCACGGTGACCACGCCGATGGCGTTGGGCAGGATGTGCTTGAAGATGATGCGCAGGTCTGAGGCGCCTGCCAGGCGGGCGGCGTCCACGAACTCGCGTTCGCGCAGGGAGAGGAACTCTGCGCGGACCAGACGGGCCAGGGAGGACCAGAAGAGCAGACCCACGACTACACCGAACATGATGGTGTTCCAGATGCCGTGGAAGTAGCTACCGGCCAGCTTACCGAGCACGGCGGTCAGCAGCATCAGGGGGATGATGATAACCATGTCGGTAAAGCGCATGATGACGGCTTCAATCCAGCCGCGGTAGTAGCCTGCCAGGCCACCGAAGAGCACACCGAGGAAGCCGGCGATGCTGGTAATCAGGATGACCACCAGGAAGGTGTTCTGCACACCGCGCATGGTCATGGCGAAGAGGTCGCGACCGGTGGCGTCCTGGCCGAACCAGTGCTGGGCGTTGGGGGCTGCACCGTTCACGATGGGGTTCATCTCGGTGTAGTTGTACTTCCACCAGCCGGGGATGGGGCCCACGCCGATGGAGGTGAGGGCCAGTAGGAGCACGGCGACCAGGATAGCCAGTGAGATGACCGCACCGGTGTTCTGGCGGAAGCGCTTGCGCACAATCTGGCCCTGGGTCTTACCCACGGACTCCTGGGCGCGGATGTCGACGTTGGTTTCGACGGAGCGCAGGGCGGTGGTCTCGGTGGTGGGCTCCTTAGCGGGCCCTGAGCTGAGGTTCTTGTCGTTGGTGCTCATTATGCTTTCACCCTCACGCGCGGGTCGAGGGCTGAGTAGAGGAGGTCAGCCACAAGGTTGAAGACGAGCGCCAGGATGCCGGTAAGCAGGAAGACGCCCATGACGGGGTTGGGGTCGGTGTGAGCCAGCGAGTCGAGGAAGAGGGTACCCATGCCCTTGAAGGCGAAGATACGCTCGGTGATCGCTGCGCCGCCGATGATGCCGCCGATGTCCATGGCGATGATGGTGGCCAGGGGGATCAGGGCGTTGCGGAAGGCATGCTTCATGACGACGGAGCGTTCGGAAACACCCTTGGCGCGGGCGGTGCGGATGTAGTCCTGGTTCATGATTTCGAGCATGGACGCACGTGAGTAGCGTGAGTAGGAGGCCAGCGAAATCAGGGTCAGGGCGATGGTGGGGAGCAGGATGTGGGTGAGGGTATCTGTGTTCAGAATCCAGAAGTCACCCTGCAGGTTGGGGGTAGAAGCGTTGGCGGTGGGGATAGGACGGCCCTTGATACGGCTGTTGCTGATGTAGGCGGGCCAGGCCTGCATGAAGCGGTCGGCGATAATCAGCAGGGCCATGACCAGGCCGGTGAGCATACCGACGCGGGCACCCTGGCCCTTGTCGTAGCCACCCCAGAGCAGGCCAACAACCCAGCCCAGAGCCATGAAGGCTAGGGCAATCAGAATGACCATGAGCATGGTGGCCAAATCGAGCAGGTTCTGCAGGGGGAAGTAGGCTGCCAGGCCCACAAGGACCATGGTCAGACCTGCACCCAGGGCCCGGCGGTTACGCAGGCCGGAGACCAGGATGGTGAAAATGACGGCGGCGCCCAGGCCCAGGGGCAGCATGAAGGGGATGCCCAGGAAGGGGGTGAGGAACCACTTGGTGGTGGAAACGAAGACGATAGCGCCCGCGGTGATGACGAAGCCCAGCAGGCCCATCAGGTAGCGGGTCTTCTGCTTGCCGAAGGAGGCGGAGTACCAGAAGAGGCCTGCTAGTACCGATATGAGCAGGGTTGTGGGTATGGTGACCACCGGGTTGCGGAGGAAGTCGTTGAAGCCGATGGCGACGAATTCCTTGAGCAGAACTGCGATCCAGAAGGAGGGCAGGGAGAAGAAGAGGAAGCTGGCGAAGGTAACGGTGTAGTCCAGGCCTGAGTACTGGCGCAGGGCTGAGATAATACCCAGGCTGACACCGATCAGGATGGAGAGCACGGTGGCTGCTACGACCAGGGTGAGGGTCTGGTAGACAGCGTTGGAGAGAAGCTGGGTAACGGGGGTACCTGCCAGGTTCTGGCCAAAGTCGCACTTACCTGCGAAGCAGCCGAGCACACCGCCGAGCCACTTGAAGTAGCGCAGGGGGGCAGGGACATCGAGATCGAGGGCATCGATGCGCTGGGCAATCAGTGCTTCTTTGTTGGGGGAAGTTGAGGTGCGTAGTTCTTCGAGGGGATCGCCCGCGATAGCTACGAGGTTGTAGATGAGGAACGATGCACCGAAGAGAATGAACACTGCGGTGATCAGGCGCCTCACGGAGTACATGAGCATGATGAATCCTGATGGGTAGGGGAGTACACCCTGGGAATAGGAGGGTGCTCTCAAAACAGCCAGAGGCGCGGACGCTCGTGAGCGTCCGCGCCGTAGGGCAGTTACAGATTGTTAGTTGCCATCTGTAGCGTGACTAGAGCGTAACTGTACTTACTCTGCGATGTCCCACTCTTCGATGTTCCAGGTCAGGGGCTGCTGACCGGGCTTAGGCTGTACACCGGTGATGGTGTCTGAAACCGAAGTAACAGCGATGGACTGGAAGAGGGGCAGACCGTAGGCGTCCTTGAAGATTTCGCCGTCTGCCTGCTTCTTCAGCTCTTCGATGCGGGCGGTATCGGTGGTGGTCATAATCTCATCAGCGGCTGCGTCAACGGTGGGGTTGGAGTAGCCGGTGAAGTTGGAGGATGAACCGGTCTTGAAGATCTGGCCCAGTGAGGAGTTACCTACACCTGAGGAAACCCAGCCGAAGATGGATGCCTCGTAGTCGCCGCCCTGAAGCAGGGATGACCACTGCTCGCTACCTGCGTCAACAACCACGAAGCCTGCCTTCTCAGCGGATTCCTTGATCATCTGGAAGGAGTTGATGCGGTTGGGGTTCTTGTTGTTGTAGAGGATGCGGATGGTGGGGGTCTGGCCGCCCAGCAGTTCCTTAGCCTTCTCGATGTTGGCGTCCATGTCGTCTGAGGGGTACTCAGAGGAGTTATTGGACTCAACGGTCTTGGCGTAGTTCTCAGCGTCGGAAGCTACGTAGAGCTGGGAGTTCAGAACCTGAGCATCGGCGTCCATGGGCTTGATGAGCTTGTCAACGATGTCCTGGCGGGGAACGGTCAGCAGGAAGGCCTTGCGGACATTCTCGTCAGCGAAGGGTGAGCCTTCCTTGACGTTCAGGTCGAGGTGGTCGTAAGCCTGGTCGGGCTGGGTTTCGGTGACAACGCCGCTCAGAGCTTCAAGCTGGGAGACGGTGTCGATAGATGCCTGGGGGGCAACGGCGTTGACTTCGCCGTTCTGCAGAGCCTGAATCTGGGTTGCAACGTCGCCCTGAACCTTGAGCACAACTTCGCCAATAGCGGGCTTCTTGTCACCCTGGTAGTTGGGGTTGGCGGTCAGAGTAACTGACTGGTTCTCTTCAACGGCGGTGACCAGGTAGGGGCCGTTACCGACGGTGAGAGCCTCGTTGGCAGGCATGGTGGTGGTGTTGTAGCCGGTGTTCCAGGCATCTGCAATCTTGCGCAGCTGCTCGTTTTCTTCACCGGGGGTTGCGGTCTCGATAGCTTCGATGAGCTCGTCTTCGGTCATGCCAGCCAGCTCAGCAACAACGTGGGCGGGCTTGTCGATGTCGTAAGCGATTTCCCAGTCAGCGAAAGCCTTGGGGTAGGTGAAGGAGATGGAGCGGCCGTCTTCGCTCACAACGGGGACCTCTGCGCCGCCGAGGCCAGCGGTTTCACCTGCGAAGTCGAAGTAGGTGAGTTCGCCGTCTTCGCTGTCGAAGTGGCCTGACTGAGCAGCCCATGCCAGGAGCAGGTCGCCCTTGTCGATGTCGTTGCCATCTGACCACTTCTGGTCGTCGTTGACCTTGTAGTCAACCTTGATGCCTTCGCCCTCTTCAGTCATGGAGTAGGTGCCGAACCACTCGTTGTGGCGGATGTCGAAGGTGTTGGTGATGGTGTAGAAGCCACGGTTGGTCATCTGAGCGATGATGCCGTTGGTGTCTGAGTTACCTTCAGCGGTGCCTACGTTCAGTGAGGAGAAAACGTTGGTGATAGCAATTGAAACTGACTTGTCTGATGCAGCTGCGTCGGAGCCTGAGGTGCTGGAGGCGCCGGTGTCGGAGCTGGCGCAGGCTGAGAGAGCCAGGGCAGCTACAGCTGAGAGGCCGAGAGCTGAGGAAATGCGGGTCTTACGCATTGGTGTCTCCTTGCTGAAAAGGGGAAATGTATGTTGTGGTCCGCGATCTTCACCCTGTGTGTGCGGGGGTGGCGGGAGCCTCCCCAGCTCTTGGGTGTGGTGAGTCACACGATGTGTAATGTATATACTAGGTCACTTTTGGGGAACTGTGCCACACAAACCCCTGTTTATATGTAAAACTCTTCAAAAAAATGTAAAAAGTACGTTACAGCGTCGTATTAGCTCATGAAGTGGCGTGGCTTTTCTTCTTTTGCTAGCGCTGGATGGGGCGCACCATATGCACGTGCTCGATACCGGCCTCAAGGTAGGGCTCACCTACGATTTCAAAGCCTGCCGCCCCGTAATAGCCCTCAGCTAGGTAGGCCTGGGCACTAATAGAGATACGTTCAGCCTCGGTCTTCTCTTCAATCCAGGCTATGGCTTCGTTCAGAAGGCGGCGGCCCAGGCCGGTGCCGCGGGCGTCCGGATGTACTGCCACCCGCCCCAGCGTCCAGGCGCCGGGCTCTGCCGGGTGGGACTCGTCCGAGAATGTCGCCAAATCAAAGAGCCGCAGATAGGCCAGCACCTCGCCGCGCTCATTGGCGTGGAAGAAGTGCAGGGCCTGCCGGTCTGCCCGGTCGATTTCGTTCTCTTCGGTAATCTTCTGGCCCACCACAAAGACCAGCCCGCGTAGCAGGTAAATCTCGTTGAGTTCATCAAGAGTCAGGTCATAAAAGGATTTCACGGTAAACATACAGTCATTCTAAAACCCGTTGAACTGCGCTTATTACCGGGCAGTAACTATGAGATTTGCTTAAAGGCATAGAAAGCCGCCCCGCACCGTCCGGAAGGACGATACGGGGCGGCACGCCTAGGCTGCGGCGGGATTACTTGGTGGTAACCTTCAGCAGCTCAGAGCCGGGCTGGACGGCGCCGGTAGCGCCCTCAACCTCAGCGAAGCGGTTGGTATTGGTGACCAGAACGGGGGTTACCAGGGAGTAGCCGGCGTTCTTGATGATCTCGGGGTCGAAGGTCAGCAGGATGTCGCCGGGATTGACGCGCTGGCCCTTTTCAACCTTCACGTCGAAGCCTTCGCCGTTCAGGTTGACGGTGTCGATACCCACGTGAATGAGAAGTTCTACACCGTTGTCGAGCTTCAGGCCGATAGCGTGGCCGGAAGGCATGGTGACGGAGACCTTACCGGCGGCGGGGGCTACCACGGTGTTGCCGGTGGGGACGATGGCTGCACCCTTGCCGAGCTTTTCGGCGGCAAAGATGGGGTCGGGGGTCTCAGACAGGGGAACTGCCTGGCCTTCGAGGGGGGATGCCATGGTCAGGACGGTGCCCGCTGCGGGAGCCGCTGCTTCTTCAGCGGCCCAGGGGGTAGCTGAGGTGGTGGCGGCGTCCGCTTCGTTGCGAACCTCGGTGGCTGCGGGGGTAGCTGCCTCGGCAGCGGATTCGCCAATGCCGGTTTCTGCAACGGCTGCGGCCTTGGCGGCGGCTTCAGCCTTCTGGTCCTTGGACTCGTAGCCGAAGATCAGTACACCTGCCATAGCGCCGAAGAAGGCGATGGCCAGACCAATCATGTAGAGGTACCAGGGCTGCATTGCGGGGATAGAAATCAGCGAGGTGAAGGCGAAGGCGTAGGACTTAACACCCAGGGCTGAGATGGTGGCACCACCGATGATGGCGGGGACCAGAATCAGGGGGAAGACACGCTTGTAGCGCAGGACGATGCCGTAGAGGGAGGGCTCGGAGATACCACCGAGCAGACCCGAGGCGGCCGCACCGACAGCGGTCTGGCGCAGTTCCTTGTTGCGGCGAGCCACAATAGCAACACCGGTGACAACGCCGAAGACAGCAAAGTTGTAGGCGCCCATGGGGGACTGGATGAAGTCCACACCGTCGGTCTGCAGGTTGTTAATCATGACGGCGTTCAGGGGCCAGTGCAGACCCAGGGGAACCATGAAGAGGTAGAGACCGGCGATGAGGCCACCGACCAGCCAGGGGGCGATTTCGTTAACGCCGCCGATGAAGTCAGAGATAGCCAGAGCGAACTTGATGCCGATAGGGCCGATGAGGAAGGCGGTCAGGGGCACCAGAATCATGACGGAGAGCATGGGCACGAAGACCATGTGCAGCATGGTGGGGATGACCTTCTTCAGGAAGCGCTCCAGGGGAGCCAGCAGAGCTGCTGCGAAGAGGGGCGGGAAGATCTGGCCGGTGTAGTTCATGACGTACAGGGGCAGGTCGAGACCCAGGAAGGGGACACGGACGACGCCGTCCACCGCGATGTCTGCAAAGCCCTGGAAGGTGCCGGTCATGAGGGCTGCGGGGATAGCCGCACCGACCCACATGTTGGCGCCCAGGCGCTTAGCTGCGGTTGCACCCAGCATGATGGGCATGAACTGCAGGACTGACAGGGAGGCTGCCAGCATGATGAACCAGAAGGGGAAGGCTGCGCGCCACTCATTGAGCATGGCGGCTGCGGCATCGGCGTCGGCCAGGCGGGGGCCGTTGACGATGTCGATGTTAACGACCTGGCCGGTGAGGTCGGTGTACTGACCGAAGTAGCCCAGCTGCTGCAGGAAGACGATCAGGGTCAGGATCATGGAGGTGCCCAGCAGCGCCCAGAGGATGGGGCGGAAGGAGTCTGAGAGCACGTCGAAGACGCGGGTCAGGGCGCCGGCCTTCTTCTCGTCGGTGGCTACTGCGCCCTTGGAGGAGCTTTCGCCGACGGAGCTCATGCCGGGCAGCTTGACCATTTCGTTGTAGACCGATTCGACCTTGTCGCCGAGGACGACCTGGGTCTGGCCGGACTGCTCGATGATGGAGAGCACGCCGGGGATATTTTCGATCTTGGTGCGGTCGATGGCGCTGTTGGACTTGGGGGTCACGCGCAGGCGGGTGGCGCAGTGGGTAAAGTGCGAGATGTTCTCGGGGCCTCCCAGGCCTTCGAGAATCTTTTCGCCCATCTGTGAGTTATTCACGAGTGGAACCTTACTGGTGGGTGCGGACTGCTAGCCGGTTGTTTAAGACGAAAAAGACCCGAGCTGCCTATCGAACCGTGTGCCCTGATGCGGGTAGACGGGTGCTCATGGAAGCGGCGTGGGTGCGGGTGCACCGGTGCCGTATGAGCTGATAGCAACTCAGGTCTTGCCTGCTGAACCAGTAACAATCCTGATGATTGACTACATAGAGTGTGGGGTGTTAACCCCGTTCGTGCTCAAGCGTACTCCCTGATGTTAGCCCTGTGCAAGTACCTGGGGGTGTTTAGCTCGCAACCAGGCGGTGTGCAGGCGTAGGTTGATTTCGATAGCTAGGCAGCCCAGGGCGGCTGATCCTACAGTGGCTAGTAAGTATGCCCCGGTGGGAATGGTGAACTGGTGGTACCAGAGTGAGGGAGGAAGCAGCAGAGCCAGGGCCAGGCCAGCGTACATGGCCGCCACGATAGCCAGGCGGACGCCGCGCACGGGCCGCACTACGGTGGTGATGTTGTAGATACCCATGAGTACAAGGGCGATGAAGGTGGCGGTCTGAATTTCCGCTGTCGCCACCCCGGCGAGAGCGTGCCCGTAGCCGTTGACGAAGACCAGTACCGCTGTGATGATAACGGCTGCCGGTAGGGCATAGTGCAGGGCCCTGCCCAAGAAGCCGCTGACGTAGCGACGGGTGTTGGGCAGCATGGTCAGGAAGAAGGCGGGACCGCCCACAATGAGCAGGTCGGCGGTGGAGTACTGGCGCGGCAGGAAGGGGAACTGCCAGCAGAGCACACCCAGGGTGAGGCCCAGCAGGATAGCGAAGGCGGTCTTGGTGAGGAAGAGGTTGGTGACCCGCTCGATATTGGCGATAATCTTGCGCCCCTCGGCGAGTACGCCGGGTAGGCGGTCAAAACGTCCGTCGAGAAGCACCAGGCGCGATACCGCCTTGGTGGCGGGCGCTGCGTTGCCCATGGCGATACCCAGGTCGGCGTGCTTGAGGGCCAGGGCGTCGTTGATGCCGTCACCGGTCATCGCTACTACGTGCCCGGCCTCGCGCAGACCCAGCACCATGTTCTTCTTCTGTTCGGGGGAGACCCGGCCAAAGACGGCGTGGGTTCGGGCAGCTTCTACCAGCTCAGGGCCAGATTCGGGCAGGGTTGAGGCATCGACCGCGCCTGCTGAGACGTCCATACCGGCGGATGCCGCTGCGGCCGCTACCGTGCGGGGGTTATCGCCAGAGAAGACCTTCAGGTCGATGCCCTGGCTTCTGAAGTAGGCCAGGGTTTCGGGGGCTTCGGAGCGTACCTGCTCACGGAAAATCACGAGCACCTGGGGCTCAAGACCGGCAGGAACCCGGGCGGCTACCTTGCCGGAAGGCTCGCGCAGAAGGGCGGGGGCGTGGGCCAGCACCAGCACACGCAGCCCGCTCTCGGCCAGCTCACCGGCCAGGTCGCGGGTAGCAGATCCCTCGGGCAAAAGTGCCTCGGGGGCACCGAGTAGCCAGGCACCGGTGCCCGTGAACTCAACGCCGCTAAAGCGCAGGGCAGATGAGAAGGGCAGGACGCCTGCGGCAGCCGGAGCGCTAGCACCGGCAGGGGCTGCGGCGCCCGCTGCCTCAGCAAAGGGCTCTTTCAGGGCAGCCGCGGTGGGGTTGGCGTTCTGGTCGGCTCCCAGCCAGCCCAGGGCGGCAGCCCAGCCGTCCTTAACCCGGGAAGCGGCGGCGGCGTCCTGATGCCCGGTCTCTGCCCAGAGCACCTGCCCGGTTAGGGAGCGAACCGAATCAAAGCGCACCCCGCCCTCGGTCAGGGTGCCGGTCTTATCGAAGCAGACGGTATCAACGCGGGCCAGTACCTCAACGGCGGGCTGCTCTTGAATCAGCACCTCGGTGCGGGCCAGCTTAACCGATGCCACGGCAAAGGAAATCGTGGTCATCAGGGCCAGGCCCTGGGGAATCATGGAGGCCACCGACGAGACAGAGGTAATTAGGGCATCACGCCAGGCCCCGGAATCAAGGGCCAGCTGCCAGCCACCAGCGGCCTGCATCTGCCCGTTCAGCACAATCGCGATGATGGGAACCAGAGCCCAGGTAATCCAGGTGACCACCCGCTCCATACCCGCCCGGAGCTCCGAATGGATGGTGGTGAACTGGCGGGCCTCGGCCGTAATTTTCGCGGCGCGGGAGGTAGCCCCCACCGCCGTCAGCCGCACCTTGCCCGACCCGCCGATCACGGATGAAGCCGACAGGACGCCGTCCCCCGGTACCTTGCCGACGGGGTCGTTTTCGCCGGTGAGCAGGGATTCATCAAGGTCCAGGCCGTCGCTGGTGAGCACCACGGCGTCGGCAGGAACCTGGTCCCCGCGCTTGAGCAGCACAACGTCGTCAAGAACCAGCTCATCGAGGGCAACCGGCACCAGCTTGCCGTCGCGCAGGGCGGTGGCGGGGTCGCGGCGTAGCAGAGCAATGCGGTCTAGCTGACGCTTCGCCGAGAACTCCTGGGTGAAGCCGATGACCACGTTGGCAATAGCAGCCAAAAGGAAAAGGGTATCGAGCCAGGAACCCACCAGAATCACCGCCAGCCCGCAGAGCCCCAGCACCAGGTTAAACATGGTGAACAGGTGGGTGCGGATAATGGTGGCGGTAGAGCGGGAGGTCGCATTATTCTGCGTATTCACTAACCCTGCAGAGGTGCGCTCAGCGACCTGCTCGCTGGTGAGCCCACCGGCCTCAAGGACGCTGTCTGGAGGGGTACTCACATTCACGCGGTGTGCAGGCGCGGTGTGAGACATAGGGGCTCCTTGGGCGTCGGGCTGGTCAGGGTAGTAACCAGTCTAGTGGGAGAAGCCGAGGGTACACGTCCGTCTCAAGGATGAAAACAGCCTCAGTTGCGGGCCGGAAGTACCAGCAGGCGCCCGGTCACCGGGTGGGTAAGCACCTCGATAGGGTGGCCGTAGACCGCGCTGAGCCGCTCGGCGGTGCAGACCTGCTGCGGGCGTCCTTGCGCCACCACCTGCCCCTGGGCAAGAAGCACCAGCCGGTCAGAGTAAGAGGCTGCAACATCGAGGTCGTGAAGGACCACCACCACAGCAGCCCCCTGCCGGGCGTAGGCGCGGGCGCGGGTGAGGGTCTGCTCCTGGTGCAGAATATCGAGGGCGGCGGTGGGCTCGTCGAGCAGGAGCAGGGGAGTGTGCTGGGCAAAGACCCGGGCCAGGTGGGTGCGGCCGGCTTCGCCGCCCGAGAGGGTGCGGACGTCCCTGCCCGCCAGGTGCCCGGTATCGGTGTCGGCAAGGGCAGCGGCGACAAGCTCGTGATCCTGCTGGGCCTGCTCGGTACCCCGCCAGGGAGCCCTGCCCATTTGGACCACCTGCTGCACGGTATAGGAGAAGGCTACCGAGGTGTGCTGCAACAGCATGGCACGGGTGCGGGCCAGCTCTACCGGCCGGTAGTCTGCCAGCGGACGTCCGCCCAGGGTAACCTGCCCCGAGCTGGGGGCAGCATCCCCTGCCAGTAGGGACAGCAGGGTCGATTTACCCGCCCCGTTGGGGCCGATAAGAGCTAGGACCTCACCGGGGGCAACCTCAAGTGAGACATCGTGCAGAATCTGCCGCCCGTTCACCCGGTAGCTGACCGAATCGGCGACGAGTAAAGGTGCGGTCACAGGGCCCCCTTGGTTAGGGTTCGGCGGAGCAGGATAAAGAAGGTGGGGCCGCCCACCAGGGCGGTGAAGATGCCGATGGGCAGGTCGGCGAAGCTCACCAGGGTGCGGGCGGCGAGGTCGGAGGCCGCAATGAGCAGGGCACCGCCCAGGGCCGAGGCGGGTAGTAGTACCCGGTTGGAGGGCCCCACCACCATGCGGAGCAGATGCGGCACAATCAGACCCACAAAAGCGATAATGCCCGCGTAGGCGACCGCGGCCCCGGTGAGCAGGGCGGTGCAGACGATAGCTGCCAGGCGTAGGCGCTCTACATGAACACCCGAGTGGGCAGCGGCCCGCTCACCCAGGGCGAGCAGGTTGAGCTGCCGGGCCAAGAGAAAGCTACCGATAATACCGACACCCACAATCGGGGCACTGGTGGCTACCGCCGCCCAGGTCGCCCCGTTCAGGGAGCCCATCTGCCAGAAGATAACCTGGTCGCGACTGGCGTCGTCGGCGATAAAGACCATCAGGGCAATCAGTGCGTTAGCCACGGCGGTTACGGCAATGCCGGTGAGAATCATCGACAGTACCTCTGCCCGCCCGCCGGAGCGGGAGAAGAGATAGACCAGGGCGGTGGTGGCTAGCGCGCAGGCGAAAGCGCAGAGGGGTACGGTGAACATACCCAGGGCATTCAGGCCCAGCACAATAGCCCCGCAGGCCCCCACCGCAGCCCCGGCTGAAATGCCGATGACGCCCGGCTCAGCCAGCGGGTTGCCAAAGACCGCCTGCATCAGGGCGCCGGACGCCCCCAAGGCGGCGCCCACCAGCAGCCCCAGCAGAATGCGGGGTAGGCGGATATTCCAGAGGGTGGCATCTGCCAGCTGCATGGCAGGGTCGGCGGACGCCAGCCCCAGGTTGCGCAGAATACCCCCGGCAACCTGGGGGAGGGGAATCTCAAACTGGCCCAGGCTAGCTGATATGAGTACCGTGCCGAGTAGCAGGAGGGGCAGGGCGGTAAAGACCGCCGTGAGGGTAGAAGAACGTACCTGCACAAGAACCTACTGCTGGGTGTAGATAGCGGTGGCCAACGACAGCAGCACCGCAGCACTGTTGGGCCCGAACGAGAGAACCTGGCCGTCTGCCATGTCGACCACGCGCTGGTTTGCGCCGGCAGTTGTTTCAGCTACCCCGGGGCGGGCGAAGAAGGCCTCGATACCGCCGGTGGACTCCACCCCGCCGGTCATGGTGAGGATCAGGTCGGGGTTAGCCCGCGAGAGCGCTTCGGCGTTAGCGGGCACGGTACCCGAAGCCCCGCCCTCACTGGCCACATCGCGACCACCCAGGGCGGTAATCAGCTCATCGGCCCCTGAACCGTCACCCAGGATAAAGAAGACACCGGCAGTACCCCGAACGTAGAGGAAGGCCATGCCCACCTTCTGCGCCGAATCCTGCGGGGCAACCTCGGCAATGGTGGCTAGCGCCGAATCAATCTCAGCCTGCACCCGGGCACCCAGCTGGGCGCCGGCGTCCGGAACTCCCAGAGCCTGCGCAACCGCCTCAATCTGCGGCACTACCTGACTCAAGGAACGCGAGGGGTCAAAATGCACCACGGTCACCCCGGCGGAGCGCAGCTGCTCGGTAATTTCGAGGGGGCCGTTGGTGGTGTCCATGAGCACCACGGTCGGGGCGAGAGAAAGAACCGCCTCAGCCGAAATGTCGTGGCCGTTCTGGGTCACTAGGGGCAGGTCTGCCAGGGTCGTTTCGGTCGAGGACGTGACTCGTCCTACCAGGTTGTCACCCAGCCCCAAAGCGATGACGGTCTGGGCTAGGGTGCCGTACATATCCAGGGCCAGAATACGGTCGGCACTGGTCACGGTCACCTCGGTGCCCTGAAAATCGGTGACGGTCACCGGCAGTTGCGGGGCCTGCGGGTTCTCAATCGGCAGCACGTCGGGCACGGACGCCGCCGTGGCTAGACCTGTCAGGCTCTTGGGGTTCTCTACAGCATTGGCTTTGAGGTAGTCCTCGGCCTGCTGCAGGGCGGTGCGGTGCACCTCTTCAGTCTCTGCCGCTTCGATGCCCCCGGCCGTTGCCGATGACTCTGCCAGGCCCTCAACCGATGACGAAGCTGCCCCTGTCTGCGGGCCCGTGGTGGCGGCGTCCGCCCCGCTATCTGCTGACCCTGAGCAGGCTGTCACCGCCAGAACCAGGGCCGCACTCAGAACAGAAAAACCCCGGCGCAGGGGCAGGGAAGAAAAAGAGCGCGTGAGCACCAGAACCTCCTAAGAGAAAGAAAGGGGGTGGGAACCGGGCACATTCCGGCTCCCACCCGGGGAAGGGAGAATTAGGACGCGCGGCGGCGGGCTACCACCACAGCACCAGCAGCCAGCAGGGCGGCACCTACGGTAATCAGTGTGCCCACCGAAGCGCCGGTGTTCGCCAGCTTGCCACCCTGGGCGGCAGCGCGGGCAGCCTCAGCCTTCCACTCTGCCTCAGCGTTCAGGGCATCGCAGTTAGCGCCATTCTGAGAGATATACTGGGTCTTCTCAATGGTCTGGGAAGCACCGGTGACGGTCTTTGAACCCAGGGTGCCGGTGAAGCTAATGGGGTCAAGGGCTTCACCTGCCTGGTAGAAGCCTGCGAAGGCAGCTTTGCCCTCAGCAGTTAGGGTGGCAGAAGCACTGCTGACGCTAATGCTGGATCCGTTAACAGTCAGGCCAGCCAAATCGACATTGGCGAAGGGCACCTCACCGTGGTGGGTTGTCTGCCCCTTCATGTCATTAGAACTTACGGTCAGGTAGAGGGTGCCGGTAGAACCGTTGATCTCAAGGCGGGGGTTAGCCATCAGAGTGTTCAAGGTGCCGCCGTGGCCGGTGAAACGGACAGAGCCCTCGAAAGCCACAGAGCCCTTGCCGTTAGCGTAGGTGCCTGTACCGTTGGACCAGCCAAAGGCCTGGTTAGCGTAGGTAACGCCGCTCAGTTCCCAGCCACCCTTAGCGATACCGCCACCAATGTAGTTACGGAAGGAAGAACGCACACCCCAGTCGAAAGTAGCAGCTGAGACGGTCCCGTCAGCCTGAGTAGTGGTTGCGCCGGGCACGGTTTCGGTCACGGTCACCGGCACGCACTGGGGCGCCGGGTCAGCAGGGTTAGTAGAGGGCTGGGCTGAGGGAACGACGGTCGGCTCAGCGGTCGGCTGGATAGAGGGGGCTGCCGTCGGGTCAGCAGAAGGCTGGGCTGAGGGGGCCACGGTCGGCTGGGCGGTGGGCTCTGCGGACGGGCTCGGTGCAGGGGACTCACTCGGAGCAGGAGCCGGGGTTTCGCTGGGAGCCGGGGCGGGAGCGTCCTCAACAACCGGCGCAGCCACGCGCAGGTAGAGGGGGTCAAACTCCAGACCCTCAGCGTAGCGGGACCCAAAAATGGTTGCCGCGTGCCCGGTGGCGTAGGTGGTGACGCCGCTCAGGAGCAGATTGCCCTCGGCATCGGTGGTCAGGGCGCTCGCATCGAAGCTGGCGATGGGCTGATCGGTAATCTCGCCGGTGTTAGCCGAGGTGCCGGTGGCGTAGATGTAGCCGTTTGCACCGTCGGTAACCACACGGAAGCTATGCAGGTTGATATTTAGTACCCCGCCGTGGGCGAGTAGAGAGAAACTGCCCGGCACGGTAATGGAGTAGCCGGTTTCGGTCTTCTGAGCGGTTGCACCGGCAAAGACAAAGTTGTTGCCTTCTAGGCTGGTGTGTTCGCCAGGAGTAACGGCGTTCTGGGCAATCAGGTAGTTGAGGAAGGAATCCTTGATACCCCAGGTGACGGTACCCGCTGCGTTGGTGACGTCGTCAGCGGTAGGCTCGGGTGTGGGCGTGGGGGCCGGGGCCTCGGCAGGCTTCTCGGTGATATCTGCTGAGAAAGTGAGCGGGGACAGAGCTTCGCCGGCCTTGTAAAAACCGGCGAAGGCGGCTGCGCCGTCGGCGGTGAGGGTAACGGGGGTATCGGTGGCTGATACGGTGCCGTTGCTGAAAGTGACGCCAGAAAGGTCTACGGTAGCGAAGCGGACGCCGGTGGCATCAACATCGGGAGAACCGTTGTAGCCCTTGGACTTCACATCAGCTACCAGGGTGCCCTGGTTGCCGTTGACGACCAGTTTGAGGTTGGCGTAGGTGATATCAAGTTCACCCTTATGGGCGGTGAAGTGGATGGTACCGGGGTAGGAGATAGTGCCGTTTGCACCGGTGAACTCGCCCTTGGCCCCTTGCCAGGAGAAGGTGGAGCCGTTGAAGCTGGGACCACCGGTTACCTCGACGCTACCACCGGCAAAAGCGCCGGTGACGTAGCGGATGAAGGAGTCCTTGAGCGACCAGGTCAGCTGGGCATTGCTGGCGACGTGAGTTGCGGACGCGGCAGCGACGGTGCTGCTGGTGGCGTCCGCCGCGTCAGCTACGGACGCGGTGGCTAGGGTCATGCCTGACAGGGTGAGTGCGGCTGTGGCTAGGAGGGCGCAGGAGCGCCGGGCGCTGTGCTGGGGAGACATGGGCATCCTCGTGAAAACTATGTGGTGTAGGGTGGGCATATTTCGCAACATGCCCTGCCTTATTAAATTTAATGGCATGCCTAAATTAGCATTAAGGCAAGCCTAATAAAAATAGGTTACAAGTGCTTGACTTAATTCTTTCTTGGTGACAGTCTGTCAATAAATAGTGTTAATCTAGCCCCCAACCAAGGAGGACTCCATGACCACCGCTCTCGCCAACACCGAGCGTCCTACCTTCTCAGCCCGCCTTAAGGCAGAAACTGCTGCCCGCCACGAGCAGGCAGAACACTCCAGCTTCATGGCCGACCTGATGGGCGGCAAGCTCGACCGTAAGGCCTACCGCATGCTGCTGACCCAGTACGTCTATATTTATGAGGCCCTCGAAGAAGTAGCGGCCGGCTTCCGCGCCCACCCCACCCCCATCACCGACCCCTTCGTGCTCGAGGGCCTTGATCGGCTTGCTTCTATCAAGGCTGACCTAGCTGAACTGGGCGGCCCCACCAGTGACCAGCCGCTACCGGCAACCGCTGACTATGCGGCAGCTATCCGGGCGACAGCGTCCGCCCCCGAACGCTTCTTGGCTCACCACTACCTGCGCTACCTGGGTGATCTGTCGGGCGGGCAGGCCGTGGCTGCCCTGGTCGCCCGGCACTACGGTGTGCCCGCTGAGGCTCTGAGCATGTACCGGTTTGAGGCGCTCCCGAAGCCCAAGGTATTCAAGGACTCCTACCGGGGTCTTCTGGACGATGCCCCGTTGACGGACGCCCAGCGTGACGCCCTGGTTGATGAGGCCCTGGTCGGGTTCGACTGCAACACCCGTGTGTTTGCGCAGCTGGGTGAGAGCCTAGCCCCATAGATGTGTAGCTAGGGGCCTCCATGCTGTGTGCAGGTTTCTTGGGCTGTGTGCAGGGTTTTCTCTGCACACAGCCCAAGAACCCTGCACAGGGTTAAGAAAGAAGGATGCTCCCCGGGTCGGTAACTGCCACGCTAACGCACCCGACTTATCCACAGGCCTGGCTGCTATATGACCTGTTTGTGAACCAAAAGAGCCTGCGATGTTCACACCCCTTGCAAGAGGTGAACGGGGTCGGTGACACTGCCCTTATGAATGATGTTGCAGAGATTTACCAGCAGGTGCGCTGCCTTAAAGATTTACAAGATATCGGTGTAAGCCCCTCTGTGGCTTCGACCCGTTTTAGGTCTGGTTACTACACCAAAATCAAGCAGGGGATCTATATTGAGACTTCTATATGGAACCAGTGGGGCACTCGCCAGAGATGCATAGCCCACCACGCTGCGCATATCAAAACGGTGCCGAGCGGGGTGCTGAGTCACCAGTCGGCTGCGCTTTGGTTAGGGGCTCCACTCCTGACCCTACCTAATAAGGTGCATATGAGTTTTGCGTCAGCTTCTGTGCAGCACCGCCCTTCAGTGACGGCACATCGAGGACGCATGGACGTAGTTCCCGAGTCTCGGCTGGTGACAGGGGCCCGTATTACTGCACCAGAGCAAACTCTGTGCGATGTTGCTCTGTCTTTACCTCGTGTTGAGGCGCTGGTGATTGGCGATTATTTTCTGCGGCAGGGTGTTATATCTGTAGCGTCGGCACGTACTGCTCTGACTGAGGCGGGTGGAGCTGCGCTTGCCGTGGGGCAGAGACTGAGCGCTTTAGCAGATTCTCCGGCTGAGACGATCGCGCGCGACCTTATTTATGAGTGGAATCTGCCTCTACCTCAGGAGCAGTTCGAGGTATTCACCCACTACGGCCGTGTCTACCGTGCTGACTTCGCTTGGCCTGAGCTCGGGGTCATTCTTGAGGTCGACGGTGAGGTGAAGTATTCGGGAGTCTATGGCCGCGCTGACGATGTAGTTCAGGCGGAACATCGGCGGCATCGCGAATTAGAGATGGCTGGCTGGAAGGTGGTGCGTACGCGCTGGAAGGAGCTGATGTCGCACCCTGCTACTCTCCGGCAGCGGCTGTGGGAGACCGGTGTCTGGTGAGCCAGACTGGAGGTGTGCAGGTTTCTTGGTTCGTGTGCAGGGTTTTCTCTGCACACAGCCCAAGAAACCTGCACAGGCTAAGACAGAAGGACGCCGCCACGCACCTGCCTGCCCGAAGGCAGGGGAGGGGCGGGGCGGCGTCCTTACCCAGAGTAGCTAGAGACTAGCTGGGGGCAACCTCGCCGAAGTGGCGGGCGAGGGTGCCCTCGTGGGCTTCGCGCAGCTCGTCCAGGTCGATAGCGACCTCACCCTGAATATCCAGGGCATTAGAGGCAGCATCGACCACGCCGATACGGGCAAAGGGGTAATCGCGGGCGGTACACATATCCTTGAAGCGAACTTCCTCGGAACGGGGCACAGACACAACCACGCGGCCCAGGGACTCTGAGAAGAGCAGGGTGAAGAGGTCGATACCGTCGCGCTCAGCAACCTCACCCAGGCCAACGCGGGCACCGACGCCAAAGCGCAGGCAGCCCTCAACCAGAGCGGCAGCCAGGCCGCCGGCAGAGACGTCGTGGGCAGCATCAATCATGCCGTCCCGGCTCATATTCACCAGCATGTCGCCCAGCAGCTTCTCGGCAGCCAGATCAACCTTGGGGGGCAGGCCGCCCAGGTGACCCTTAAAGCGGGCCCACTCGGAGCCGTCTAGCTCATCGCGGGTGGTGCCCAGCAGGTAGAGGGCCTGGCCGTCATGCTCAGGAGCCCAACCGGAGGGGGTGCGGCGGGTGACGTCGTCCATCACGCCCATCATGGCAACCACGGGGGTGGGGTTAATGGCCTTGCCGCCGGTCTGGTTGTAGAGGGAGACGTTACCGCCGGTCACGGGTACGCCCAGTTCCATACAGCCGTCGGCGATACCGCGCACGGCCTCAGCGAACTGCCACATGATGTCCGGATCCTCGGGGGAACCGAAGTTCAGGCAGTCAGAGACAGCCACGGGGCGGGCGCCCACGGTAGCTACGTTGCGGTAGGCCTCAGCCAGGGACGCCTTCGCACCCTCGTAGGGGTCGAGCTTGGTGAAGCGGGGGTTAGAGTCGGTTGCCAGGGCAACACCCAGGCCGGTCTCTTCGTCCACGCGGATCACGCCGGAGTCATCGGGCATGGACAGGGCGGTGTTGCCCTGAACGTAGCGGTCGTACTGGTTAGTAATCCAGGACTTGGAGCACATATTGGGGGCAGCCATAAACGCCTTGATAGCCTCGCCCAGCTCAGCGCCGGTGGGGCGGGCATCGTCCGCGTCCGAGCCAGTGAACTTGTCGGCCTGCAGGGCGTCCTGCCACTCGGGGCGGGCGTAAGGACGCTCGTAGGTGGGGCCGTCGTGAGCGACGGTCTTGGGGTCCACATCGACGATGATCTCGCCCTGCCACTCGATGGTCAGGCGGCCGGAGCCGGTAACCTCACCCAGGATGGAGTATTCGACGTCCCACTTCTTCATGATGTCTTCGAAGCGGCTCAGGTTCTCGGGGGTCACAACCGCCATCATGCGCTCCTGGGACTCAGACATGAGAATCTCGCCCGGGGTCAGGGTGGGGTCGCGCAGCAGAACCTTGGTCAGGTCGACGTGCATGCCGCCGTCGCCGTTGGAGGCCAGCTCGGAGGTGGCGCAGGAGATACCTGCGGCGCCGAGGTCCTGAATGCCCTCAACGATGGAGTTCTTGAAGAGCTCCAGGCAGCACTCAATCAGCACCTTCTCAGCGAAGGGGTCGCCCACCTGAACGGCGGGGCGCTTGGAGGGCTTGGCGTCGTCGAAGGACTCAGAGGCCAGCACGGAAGCGCCGCCAATGCCGTCGCCACCGGTGCGGGCGCCAAAGAGAATCACCTTGTTGCCGGTACCTGAGGCGTTAGCGGTGCGGATGTCCTCGTGGCGCATGATACCCACAGCCAGGGCGTTGACCAGGGGGTTGGCCTGGTAGCACTCGTCGAACTCGACCTCGCCGCCGATGTTGGGCAGGCCCAGGGAGTTGCCGTAGCCGCCAACACCAGACACAACGCCGGGCAGGACGCGGGCGGTGTCGGGGTGGTCGATGGCACCGAAACGTAGGGGGTCCATGACGGCCACGGGGCGGGCACCCATCGAGATGATGTCACGCACGATACCACCCACGCCGGTCGCTGCACCCTGGTAGGGCTCAACGTAGGAGGGGTGGTTGTGGGACTCAATCTTGAAGGTCACGGCCCAGCCGTTGCCAATGTTGGTCACACCGGCGTTCTCGCCGATACCGACCATGAGGTCCTTCTTCATCTCGTCGGTGACCTTAGCGCCGAACTGCTTGAGGTGCACCTTGGAAGACTTGTAGGAGCAGTGCTCTGACCACATGACCGAGTACATAGCCAGCTCGGCTGCGGTGGGGCGGCGGCCGAGAATCTTCTTGATGTCCTCGAACTCGTTCTCCTTCAGACCCAGCTCAGCCCAGGGCAGCTCGGTCTCGGGGGTGGCAGCGGCGTGCTCAACGGTGTCGAGGTTAAACTTCTTTTCGCTCAAAATTCTTATTCCTTATGCGAGGCGTTTAGGCCGAAACCAGCTGGTTGAGTACGGAGGTGAAGACGCCCAGGCCGTCCGCGCCACCGCGCAGACCCACGGTGCCAAAACCGGAGGACGAGGGGCCGAAGCCGGGTTCGACGGCGTGCTCGGGGTGGGGCATGAGGCCCACGACGTTGCCGCGCTCGTTGGAGATACCGGCGATGTCGTTGCGAGAGCCGTTGGGGTTAACATCCACGTAGCGGAAGACCACGCGGCCTTCAGCTTCAAGCGCCTCAAGGGTCTTGGCGTCGGCGACGTACTGACCGTCCTGATTCTTGAGGGGAACCACGATGTTCTGGCCTGCTTCAAAGTCGCCGGTCCAGGCAGTCTGGTTGGTTTCAACGCGCAGGGTCTGATCACGGCAGATGAATTTGCGGTGATCATTCTTGATCATGGAGCCGGGCAGCAGGTGGGTTTCGGTCAGAATCTGGAAACCGTTGCAGATGCCGAGCACCGGCAGGGGAGCGGATCCGGAGGTGCCAGCGGCGCTGGCTGCCTCAACGACCTTACTCATGACCGGGGCCTTAGCGGCGATAGCGCCTGCGCGCAGGTAGTCACCGTACGAAAAACCGCCGGGCACAATCACAGCATCTACATCGTGTAGAGCTGCCTCATCGTGCCACAGCGGTACGGGGGTGCCACCTGCCAGGCGGACGGCGCGGGAGGCGTCGCGGTCGTCCAGGGTGCCGGGGAAGGTGATGACGCCAACGCGCACATCGGCCAGGGCAGGGTTGGGAGTGGTCTGGGAGAAGTCGCCCACCAGGGGCACTTCGGTTGCTGCGAGGGATTCTGCCACGTCTTTTAGTCCTCCAGAGCTTCGACGTTGACGACGTCTTCAATCACGGGGTTAGACAGCAGCTCTTCAGCTGCCTGGCGGGCCTGCGCGAGCAGTTCTTCGGTGACTTCACCATCAACGGTCAGTTCAAAACGCTTACCCTGACGAACATCGGTGAAGTTGTTCAGACCGATACGGGGAAGCTCGTGAGCGATAGCCTTGCCCTGGGGGTCGAGGATTTCGGGCTTGAGCATAACGTCAACAACAATACGGGCCATGAATGGGCACTCCTTGGGTGCTGGAATCTATATAGAGCCGGGTCTCATTTTACCGGTTTGTGGGGGCTTGTGCCCCAAAGTGAGACGGCGGGGCGCAGGGCTTTTCTGCGGCATCCGATCATGACGAGCGTGCGTTGTATCGCTGAGCGTGCGGCTGCCCGGTGCACGCTCGGCGATATGGCGCACGCTCGTCTGGCTGGACCGCTGTGTGCGTGCCTAGCTTTCGGCGGCCAGGAGTTCTTGTGCGGCGTGCAGGTTGGCCAGGGCCAGGGGCTTGCTGGTGCGGGCCAGGGTCAGGGCTGAGATGGTGAGGGCAACCAGGGCGCGGGCTTGGCCGTCCGCTTCGGCCTCGGTGAGGTGCGGACGCGCCCTGCCCAGCCCCGCGCGGAAGGCGGCAAACAGCTCGTCGTAGTAGCCGCTGATGGCTGCGCTGACCACTGGGTCGGTGCCCACCGGGGCGTTAGCTGCCGCTATGAGTAAGCAGCCGGGGTGTCTATCGGTAGAGCTAATAGAGCTGGCCAGGGTTGCAAAGTAGTCGTTGAGGGCATCGGGCTTTGCGTCTTCGCTGGTGACGCGGGCAAGGAGCGGGCGGACGCTTTCTGCCAGGTAGTTCTCTACCACTTCGTCAAAAAGCCCCTTTTTCGACTCGAAGGCGTGGTAGAGACTGGAGCGCTTGAGGCCGGTTGCCTGTTCAAGGTCGGGGATTGAGGTTGCCTCGTAGCCCCGGTCCCAAAAGACGCCACGGGCTGCCCTGACGGCGTCCGCTCGGTCGAAGGTTGCTGCGCGCCCCATGGTGTGCCTCGTTTCATAGCTAACAAAATTGTGTACTGACCATTCTAGTATATATTGGAATAAGCGTTACAAAAACCTATGAAAGGATTTTCCCATGACCGTCGCCGGTATCATCGCCCTACTGCTCGCCGTTGCCCTGCACGTTTTTATCTTCTACCTCGAATCCTTCGCCTGGACCACCCGAGCCCTGCCCGTCTTCGGCATGAGCCGTGAATCAGCCGAACAGACCAAGGAAATGGCCTACAACCAGGGCTTCTACAACCTCTTCCTGGCAATCATCGCCGCCGCCGGTGCCGTGGCCCACTTCGCCGGTGCCCCCACCGTGGGCCTAGCCCTCATGCTCGCCGGTACCGGGTCAATGCTGGCCGCCGCAGCCGTCCTCTTCATCACCTCACCCGACAAGCGCTCCGCCGCCATGAAGCAGGGTGCCTTCCCGCTGCTCGCTGTCCTTCTGCTCGCTCTGGGCGCAACCCTTTAACAAACGCCCTCGACAGGCGTAGAACTGGTTAAACAGCTTTCGAAAGGAAAAATCATGACACAAGCACGTGAAATCCGCCTTGCCTCCCGTCCCAGCGGCTGGCCCACCTCCGACAACTTCGAATTTGCCACCGTTACCCTGCCTGAGCTCACCGATGGCCAGGTACGCGTTAAAAACGAGTTCATCTCGGTTGACCCCTATATGCGCGGGCGCATGAACGACGCCAAGAGCTATGTAGCCCCCTATGGCCTGGGGGAACGCATCACCGGCGGGGCCGTCGGACGCGTTGTCGAATCGCACGATGAAAGCCTGCCCGTAGGCACCCTCGTATCGCACCAGCAGGGCTGGGCAGACTACGCCCAGGGCGCCGCTCGCGAGTTTACCGCCCTGCCGGAACTACCTGCAGGGGCACCGTCCTCGCTCTACTTGGGCATGCTGGGCATGACGGC
The DNA here is from genome assembly GCF_053548195.1 of Rothia sp. 11254D007BW. NCBI lineage: Bacteria > Bacillati > Actinomycetota > Actinomycetes > Micrococcales > Micrococcaceae > Rothia > Rothia sp. 11254D007BW. The sequence continues at coordinate 1,587,581 of NZ_JBPWPK010000001.1, read as the reverse complement.
AATGACCGCCTATGCAGGGCTGACCCGCATTGCCCACCTGAAAGAAGGCGACGTCGTGTTCGTCTCTGGCGCAGCGGGCGCCGTGGGCACCGCCGTCGGGCAGATCGCCCGCCTACTCGGCGCCTCCCGTGTTGTCGGCAGCGCTGGCTCGGCTGAGAAGGTTGAGCTGCTGACCAGCAAATACGGCTACGACGCCGCCCTCAATTACAAGGATGCCCCCGTGCGGCAGGCCCTGCCCGAGCTAGTTCCAGATGGCGTAGACGTCTACTTCGACAACGTCGGCGGCGACCACCTCGAAGCAGCTCTCGACGTGATGAACCGCGGCGGCCGACTGGCGCTCTGCGGTGCGATCTCGGCCTACAACACCAACGAGACCACCCCCGGCCCTGACAACATGACCAACATGGTCAAGCAGGGCCTGACCATGCAGGGCTTCACCCTGGGGGAGTACCTGGACGTCGCCCCCGAGTTCCGCGAAAAGATGGGCCGCTGGTTTGCCGACGGCAAGATCGCCTATGACGAGACCGTCTACGAGGGGCTCGACTCCACGATCGAAGCCTTCATTGCCATGATGCAGGGCGCGAACACCGGCAAGATGGTGGTCAAGCTCTAGGCTCCGGCAAGCTGAACACGCTGAAAGGGGATCGCAAAACCCAAAAGGGACCGCATACTACGCGGTCCCTTTTAAGTTTTCAGGTCCCCTCGCGGTCGAGAGGCAACCCGTGCCCACAGGCTTAGACGCACTCGATAGCATCGAGCAGCCTCTGCCGCAGGGCCACAGATCGGTCGGCGAAGAGTCTTTGCTGGCGTACGTACTTGGCCTTACCCTCGGGGGTTTCAATGGCAACCGGCTCGTAGCCCCAGTCTTTTAGGTCATAGGGGGCGGCTTTCATGTCGAGTTCGCGCACGTCCCAGGCCAGTTCGAAGCAGTCCATGACCAGGTGTGAGGGCACCAGGGGCAGGAGCTTGTAGGCCCACTTGTAGATATCCATGTTGGCGTGCAGGCAGGCTGGCTGCTCTAGGTTGCGCTGTTGCTCGCGCGTGGGCTGTAGCTCGTTCATGGGCACCGCCTGGGGCATGAAGAACCGGAAGGCATCGAAGTGGGAGCACCTAATTTTATGGCTCTCAACCACCCGGTCGGTGCCCTCTGGCCCCAGGCGCAGTTCTAGGTAGTCGTGGCGGATATTATTCTCCACCGACTTATAGGCCATAGCCCACTCGTGCAGGCCAAAACAGCCAAAGAAACCGGGCTTGGCCGCGGTTTTACCCAGGATAATCCGCGCAAAATCAATGGCTGAGGCGCGGGCCTCAGCAAACTTTTCGGTATCGACAAGGACGCTGGTGCCCGCCTGCGCCGCCGCGGCGGCTTCGGCAGGTGGTAGGCCTGCCTCTTCCAATTCTTGCTGGGTAGCGGCCCGGTAGAACTTCCAGTCTGCCCGCTCACCGGCGTCCTGCAGAATGACCCCCGCGCCGGGGTGCCAGCGCATAAACTGCCCGGGTTTTAGGGTGTAGTAGGTGAAGAGGAAGTCTTCAACGGGGTGGGCTTGGCCGCGCTCGCGGCGGGCTGCGAAGGGGAGGGCGTAGCGGCCGGAGCGTTCTTCGTGGGCGCGCGCGAGTGCACGCCAATCGTCCGGGGCAAGGAGGGTGAGGGGCATGGGGTCTATTCTAGTGGGCAAAAGCCGGGCCCCGGGCCAGCAGCGTGGTGCTGCCAGCCCGGGGCCCGAGCGTCCTCGCGGACGAACCTAGTTACCCCTGTGGTGGGGTTGGTTATTCATCATGAGTAGTAAAGCGTACTGCCCATATGACAAGAGTGCAAGCGGTTAAAGCGATACTGAGTAGGCCAAATTGAAGGGCGAGAACTCCTGCGCCGATGTAAGCTTCGCTGTTAATGTGTGCGATAAATGCGAATATAGTTGTAAAAATATATGTAGTAAAGCATAGAATTACTAGAGTTTTCGGTATTTTGCTCAGTTTAAATATTTTTATCATGAGGGATCGCCGGAGCCTTTGTAGTGTGGTCGCCCAAATGTTCTTACCGCCCAGTAATAAACATTCGATTCATTAAGGCAGCTTATATTTTTGCTAGAATGCGGTGAGTATAGAAAATTGCATATAGAGCGCATTGAGCTATAGAAGTTATTGTCACACTCTGCGCGTGATCGCCTAAAATTATACTGTGCGGAATAACAGTAGTCATGAGTGTTGCACGCTGGGAGAAATGTTTGTTTGTATGATGACCAGGATCGGGGATCTGAGCATCCATTGGGAATGTAGTTTGATGCTGGGGTTAGGCTATTTTCTTCTAATATGTAATTCTGTGTGAAAAATTCTTCAAAATTTTTTACCTCTTGACTGGTGTACCCTGCGTGGGAGGCTGCCTCAATAAACTTTGAGTATGAATATGGGTCAGGAAAGCTTGAAATGTGGGATGGGCTGGAGAATTGAGGTTCTTTGGTGAGCGCAACAGCGCTAGGAGGTGCGAGTGTGGTTAGGGTAAATGTTATTGCTAACAGGGCAGTTGCTGTAATATTTCTTACTTCGCGCATTGATATACTCCTTTAGTGCTTGACCAGCCGGTTGGCTGAATTTGGGGGTAAAGAAGATATGATGTACAGCAATACTATATTGGTCTATATATTCCCGACAAGTCTTTGGGTGGAAAATATAGAAAATTTTTTATAAGCCCTTGAAATGGGCAAAAGCCGGGCCCCGGGCCAGCAGCGTGGTACTGCCAGCCCGGGGCCCGAGCGTCCTCGCGGACAAACCTAGTTCACGACCTAGCGGCCGGTACCACCGTACACGGTAGCCTCACCCTCGGTATCAAGGTCAAACGCTGAGTGCACAGCGCGCACAGCCTCATCAAGCTTCTCAATATCGGTGATAACCGAAATGCGAATCTCAGAGGTAGAAATCATCTCAATATTGATGCCGGCGGTGCTCAGAGCATCAAAGAACTTAAAGGACACACCGGGGTTAGACTTCATACCCGCACCCACCAGCGACAGCTTACCGATGGACTCGTTGTACTGGACCTCTTCAAAGCCCAGCTCAGCCTTCTTAGCTTCAAGCGCAGCCAGAGCGGCAGCGCCCTGGTCCTGGGGCAGGGTGAAGGAGATGTCGGTGACGTCGGGGCGGTCGGTTGAGACGTTCTGAACAATCATGTCGAGGTTCACGTTGGTCTCATTGAGAATACCGAACACCTTGGCCGCGGAACCGGGCACGTCGGGTACACCAATAACGGTGACCTTAGCCTGGCTACGGTCGTGGGCGACGCCCGAGACGAGGGGCTGTTCCAAGGGGATCTCCTTCAAATTAGTTTCCATACCCTCATTGTCGGGGATAACGAGAGTGCCTTCAAGCTGTGAGAACGAAGAGCGAACATGTAGCTTCAGGTTGAAACGGCGCGCATACTCCACCGAACGCAGGTGCAGAATCTTGGCGCCGTTAGCAGCCATCTCAAGCATTTCTTCGCTCGTAACGGTATCGAGCTTGTGGGCGGACGGCACGATACGCGGGTCAGCGGTGAACACACCATCAACGTCTGAATAAATCTCACAGACATCAGCATTCAGGGCTGCCGCCAGGGCAACCGCGGTGGTGTCTGAGCCGCCACGGCCCAGGGTGGTGATGTCGCGGGTCTGGCGGTTCATGCCCTGGAAGCCTGCGACAACGGCGACGTAGCCTTCATCAAGGGCAGTGCGAATACGCTCGGGGTTAACCTCAACCAGGCGGGCAGAACCGTGCACGCCGTCGGTAATCATGCCGGCCTGGGAGCCGGTGAAGGACTGGGCGCGGCCGCCCATGTTGTTAATAGCCAGGGCCAGGACGGACATAGAAATTCGCTCGCCGGCGCTCAGCAGCATATCGAGTTCACGCGAGGGGCCGGCGTTGGGGGTTACTTCAGCCGCAAGGTCGAGCAGTTCATCGGTGGTGTCGCCCATTGCTGAGACCACCACGACGACCTCGTTGCCAGCCTTCTGCGTGTCCACAATGCGGCGAGCTACACGCTTAATACCCTCGGCGTCAGAAACCGAGGACCCACCGAACTTTTGGACAATCAGGCTCATTGAAACTTCTCCAGTACAAAGGTGTTGAAGGTGCCGGGCATTTTCCGGCCTAAATCTATCGTAGGGGTGGGTGTCGCACTTGGACGATTTTTGCTCACATGACGGGAATATAACGTGTGTGACGGTAGATTACGCAAGAGCTTTAGCCTATAAAAATGTGGCTCCTCTAGGTATGAGGAGCCACGTTTTATGCCAGAAAGACGCTGAACTACTTGCTATGTGTTACTAGGGGCGATGCTCGGTTGGCATTCCAGCGGAAGAGACCCAGTAGGGCCGTTAGGCCGGCTACTACTGCCAGGATGTTTGTGGTGAGGTAAAGGTAGTCCGATACCGCATACAGCTGTGATACTGATGTCTGGCTAATTACCCAGGCACAACCCAAGAGCGCGATAAAAGCAAGAAGTAGCCCCGTTATGCTTTGGATATAGTTGCTGGCCGTTGTAACTGCCAGAGCCAGTACGATGCCTGCTGTTAAGCCCGGTAGTCCCAAGGGTAGAGAAAGAAGGGCAGCTATAGAAATAGAGCTAGCAATCGCTGGGAGTAAAGCGGGGGTGTGCTCTTGAACAAATCGCGTGGTGGCAAGGCAGAGAGAAAGCAGGGTAAAGATATGAGTCAGGTTAAGAGCTTGGCTCCAGAAAACACTCTGCTGAGAGAAAAATTGATCGTAATGATAATGAAGGGGTGGCGCGGAGGCTACGAGTAGGCTGTAGACAGCGTTCTGTAGAAAAATAAGCCCTAGAGTGATGATAAAAATTATGGCTATTTCCACAGGGCGAGAAACCTGGGAAGTGCCGCGGTCTTTTGTGCCGGATAGAGCTAAAGCAATAAGGCTTAACAGTAAGGATATAAGGCTCATGCTGACAATGGTCAGGTCAACATGACGGGCTGGACCGCTGTAGAAAATGAACTGAGTTATGGTTGCAAGTGCTAATGAAATTGGTATTAAAACGAGTCGGATGCGCATTGTGCCTCCTTCCGATTGCATGATTTTTAACGCCTACAGATAATGAGCTTTGGGTCGCAAACATCGCGTGGGTCGAGGTAGTCACGCCAGTTTTCGCAAACGACCGAAGGCTGGGACGTGCCAGCAGGGAGCGCACAGGGAATAGGATGTGGAAAGGCCTGTGCCGATGGGGTGAGGCCTATGAGGAAAAGAGAGCCGGCTAGAAACGCTAGGCTGATGATTTTTTTAGACATGTCTATATTTTTCCACAGGTAAAAGTGATTTTCAATACTTTTTGTGGTTTGATAGATGTCCTCTGGGTTCGACTAGGTCCAAGGGTTCACGTAGGTCTTACCCGGAATCGGCGGAATCTCGGGAGCGACCGTGCGCAAGGGAGTCTTTTTCAGCTCTTCCAGCTTGGCCTCGTAGGCATCGCGCAGCTCTTCTGACTGCACGCCCTTACCGGCTTCTTCAGCCTCAAAGGCGGCGGCCGCCGCGAGTTCAGCCTTCTCTTCGGCAGACAGCTCACCCGGAATGCCCGCCAGCTCCTGTTCCAACAGCTCTTCGTTCAGGTCCCCCTGCTGCCCCTCAGCCGGGGACGGTTCGCTGGGAGCTGCGGGGGTAGCGTCCGGACGCTTCCCCCCGCCTTCCTGCCCTTCGGCAGGGGATGGGGTGGCGGCGTCCTCGCTATCAAGATCATCGAACATGGAACCAGACCAGCGGGCCCGCGGGCCCTTAGCTGCCTGCTCCGCTGCGGCCTGCTGCTCCTTGGCCTCGGTTTCTGCCTCAAGGGCGGCCTCAAAATCTTCGGCGGGGTTTGCGGCCTCGGCACGGGTACCCTCGCTGATAATGCGGCGGCCCTCAAGGGCGCGACCCAGGGTGATTTCGTCGGCGTATTCCAGGTCGCCACCCACCGGCAGACCCGACGCCAGGCGCGACACACGAATACCGATGGGCACCAGCAGGCGCGAGAGGTAGGTGGCGGTAGCCTCACCCTCAAGGTTGGGGTCCATGGCGAGAATCAGCTCGGTGATGCGCTCATCCGACAGGCGGGCCACCAGCTCGCGGATGCGCAGCTGTTCCGGCCCGATACCGGCCATAGGGTTAATGGACCCGCCCAGCACATGGTAGCGGCCGGTGAAAGAGCGGGTGCGCTCAACGGCCACCACGTCCTTGGACTCTTCCACCACGCACAGCACCGCCGGGTCGCGCTGCTCGTCGCGGCAGATAGCGCAGAGCTTGGTTTCAGAGACATTGCCGCAGATTTCGCAGAAGCTCACGGTCTTCTTCACGCGCGCGATAGCGTCGGTGAGCTTGGCCATCTCAGAGCTTTCCGCATTCAGAATGTAGAAGGCGATACGCTGGGCTGACTTGGGGCCCACGCCGGGTAGGCGGCCCAGCTCGTCAATCAGGTTCTGGACGGCACTCTCGTACACAAAAACTCCTTGTTAGCCCTGGTGAAGGGGCTGTTCGTCAATTACTTTGCCGCCCAAAATCTTCTCAACGGCTCGCTGGCCAATCAGCACGGACGACTCAAGGGCGGCGTCGTCGTCGCTGGGGGTGAAGTCCTCGGGGGCTTCTGCCGGGGCGGGGGCCTGCGCCTGCTGGACGGCCCGCTGGCCGGCCGCAATCTGCGCCGCGTGGCGCTCTCGGAAGGAGAGCTTCTTACCGCCGGGCTGTTGGGCGGTGGCCTGCTCGGCAGCTGGCTGAGCAGCTGGTTGAGCTGGGGCACCCTGCGGAGACTCAGCCTTAAGGTAGCCGATCCCGGCGACGTACTCGGGCTCGTCCTCGGGTGCATCGTCAAAGTAGCCGCCGTCGTAGTCACCGTATTCGTAGGCTACCGGGGCCTGGTTCTGTGTCGGTGCTTGGCTCGGGGCCTGAGCCGGTGCCTGTTCCTGGTGTTGAGCCTGGGGCATGGCGCTGTTCTCGCTCTTGGCCTCTTCTTGGAGGGCGGCGTTATCGGCGTCCTTATGCCCCTGCTCGGCCAGACCCTCACTGGTGGGGACGGGCTCAAGGGAAACCGCGTGCGGGCTATCCTCGTGGGGCTCCTGGGAGGCGGGGTCGGCGTCCTCTGACTCCTGGGCAGTGTCGCGTGCCAGGGCAATATTCTGCTGTTCCTGGGGGCCGCGGGAGGGGTGCTGGGCCTTGGCGATCTCAACGGGGTCGGCCTCACCCTCAATCACACGCAGACGCGGGGCTGATGGCGCCTGTTCCTCGGGGGTCTCGGCCGCATCGCCACTGGGGATAGCTGCTACCGACCAGGAGGTGACGGGGTTGTTCCAGTCATCGGGGCTCCACGAGGGAGGCTCCGGTGAGCGAGGCTGGCCGTGCGCTGCCCAGGCCTGGTCGCCACCGCGCGGGCCCTCAGCAACATCGGCAGTGGGCTGCCTGTTCGCAGCCTGAGGCGCGGGGGTCGGGCTTCCGCCTGACGGGCCGGAGCCGCCGGGGCCGCCGGGACGTCCGCCACTAGGGCGCCCACTGCCGGGGTTATCGCCGCCGTCGCTGGGCTTCTTGATTTCACCGCGCAGCTGCACCTGCAGACCCAGCACCTGGAAGAGGGCCTGCTGAAGCTGGGGTAGGTACTCCTTGACGGCCTTAAGTACGGGCAGCTCGGCCCGCAGGAAGAGGGCTCCGTTCTCAAACTTGGACGGCTCACACAGGGCAAACTGGGCCCGGGCAAAGGGGGCGGGCACCTTAGCCACTACATCGGCCCAGGAGTTCGCCACCATATCGACCGTGTTTTCACCGGGCACCGGACGTGCTGGGCTCTGAGGCGCGGACGCCTGCTGCCCGGTCTGGACAGGCTGGGCGCTCTGGGGAGATTGGGCAGACTGCTGCGGCCCACCGAGCGGCGGAACACCCCGGCCTGCTAGCGGGGCACCGCTCAAGGGAGCGCCCGCTAAAGGAGCCCCAGCCAAAGGGGCACCGGACGTACCGGGCGTACCGGCTAGAGGCGCGCCGCCCGACTGGGCAGGAGCCTGAGGTTGCTGAACGGGCTGGCCCTGCTGGCTAGGCTGGTCTTGACGTTGGGGCTGAGCTTGCTGCTGAGACTGGGTCTGCTGAGACTGAGCCTGCTGAGCAGGGGCTCGACCTTCGACGCCACCCTGCTGGGCTAGCTGCTGCCGGGCGCGCGCCAGGGGGCTGGCGGCGTCCGCACCGGTGCCAGAAGTGGAACCTGCCGGTGCAGAATGACCGCCCGCGGGCGCAGGGAACTGACCCGAGGCCAGCCTGCGCTCAAGCCGATCCAGGCGGGCCGCTAGATTGCCAACCCCCTGCTCCCCGGCGGCCAGCAGAATGCGGGCGCACAGAAGTTCCAGGTGAAGCTGGGGGTTCATAGCCCCGCTCATCTCATTGAGAGCCTCGTTGGTGACGTCCGCAGCCCGCGACAGCTCCGCCGAACCCAGCTGCTCAGCCTGAGCCCGCATACGATCGAGCTGGTCAGCGGCCAGGCCGCGCAGAATTGAACCCGCTGAATCGGGTACAGCTTTGACGATAATCAGGTCGCGGAAACGTTCGAGCAGGTCCTCGACAAAACGGCGGGGATCCTGACCGGTCTGAACCACCCTGTCAACCGACGCAAAAACCTCGGCGGCAGAACCAGAAGCAAAAGCATCGACGACCTCATCCAGTAGCTCGCCGTGGGTAAAGCCCAGCAAGGCAACGGCCAGATCATAGGAGATGCCCTGCTCATCAGAGGCACCCGCCATGAGCTGGTCAAGAATAGAGAGCGAGTCACGCACCGACCCGCCACCGGCACGAACCACCAGCGGCAGCACGCCGTCGGCAACCTTAACGCCCTCTTCGGCACAGAGCTTAGCCAGGTAGTCCCCCAGAATCTGCGGGGGTACCAGGCGGAAGGGGTAGTGGTGGGTACGCGACCGAATAGTCCCCAGTACCTTGTTGGGCTCGGTGGTCGCAAAAATAAACTTAATATGCGCCGGAGGCTCTTCCACGATCTTGAGCAGGGCGTTGAAGCCCTCGCGGGTGACCATGTGGGCCTCGTCGATAATGAAAATCTTGTAGCGGTCGCGCACCGGCGCAAAGGTGGCGCGTTCACGCAGGTCGCGGGCGTGGTCCACACCGCCGTGGGAGGCAGCGTCCATCTCAATCACATCGAGGGAACCGCCGCCGTCGCGGGAAAGCTCCTTACAGGACTCGCACACACCGCAGGGGGTAGGCGTAGGGCCCTGGGCACAGTTGAGGCAACGCGCCAGAATACGCGCCGAGGTGGTCTTGCCACACCCGCGCGGACCCGAGAACAGGTAAGCGTGATTGACCCTGTTCTTTTCAAGGGCAGTCATGAGAGGTTCGGTGACATGCTCCTGCCCGATAACGTCGGCAAACGACTCAGGACGGTAACGGCGGTACAGTGCAGTGCTCACAAGAAACCTTCGGTAGGACGGCAGGGCCACACGCAGGGGACCCGGAGGGCTGGTTAACAGTCTAGTGGGGGTGCCTGACGTTTTAAGCGTCCCCCGCTCTCAGCAGAAGCCCCGGCGGCGGCGTCGGGGCACATGTGCCGGAAAACTTCAAATGTTCCGGCAAAGCCCACACATATGATGGCCAGCGAAACATGTTCTGCTGGTGCCAGGGTCGGGCAGCTACCAGCGGGCATAAAAAGACCCCTCACGCACCCGTCAGAGCCCAGATACCCTTGCTGCCTTCCGGCCCTGGGGGAGTTTTCCAAGATGACGCCACGTAAGGGGCTCCAATAACTGTACCCTAAGCCGCCGCGAAAAACAAAGGGCGGTAGAGAGAGCTTCTTAAGTAAGGATGGGGTGCTCCCGGGCGCGACGAGGGGAGGACGGTCGCGCCCGCCGCAGCTATGAATTTGCGCGGACGCCCGGGCATGGGGTATGCTCGTATCTGTTCGCTTTCGTGAAGCTGCGTAAGTAGCTAAGCAACAGCCTGGAGGATTCGCCTAGCGGCCTATGGCGCACGCCTGGAACGCGTGTTGGGTTCACGCCCTCGGGGGTTCAAATCCCCCATCCTCCGCTGAAGCCGGTTTCATCGCCCACTTGATGAAACCGGCTTTTTCTTTTTAGCTCTTGCGAGACAGCTTGGTCCAGTTGTACCAGCCGTAGACCGAGTTGGCGATAAAGCCCAGGTACATGGCCATAATGGCCATGTTGCCGCCGCCCTCCACGGTTGACCACAGGTAGATCTGCACGGCGTTCAGTACCAGCCAGCCGACCCACTGCTCGCGGAAGCGGTAGACCATCAGCACCTGCGAAATCAGGGCAATCACGGTGGTGAAGGCGTCAACGTAGGGCTGGTTGGACCCCCAGCCGTTCAACAGCACCCCGTAGCCCCAAGAAGCCGCTGCCAGGAGGGCCAGGACGCCCGCGATAGCGGGGAGGGTCAGGCGGCGGGTCTGCACATCCAGGGCGGTGCCTTGGGCGGCACTAGCTAGGGCGGACGCCGCTCCCTGCCCACCGGCGTCCGCGCCCGTGCTGACCGCGCGGCTACCGGCCAGCTGGCCTGCCCCGTCAAAGGAGGCACCGCCTAGCTCGGGCCGGGTCTTGGCTGCCCGCATGTTCTTGCGCCACATGTAGAGGCCCCAGAACTGGGTGAGCACATAGAAGGCGGCGATGGTGATTTCGCCGATGAAGTAGGCCTGGTAGGCCAGCACCAGGTAGGGCACGTTCTGCACGATGCCGAAGAAGTAGTTCGACAGGCGCCCCTTGCCCACCAGAATCACGCAGACCATGCCCGCAAAGGCCGTGATAAAGCTCAGCCAGCCCTCAAAGGCCACGGTGCTGACCACGACCTGCAGCAGAATCAGCGCCGGGAAGAAGACCTTCTCAAAGGGGGTGTAGCCGGTGAAGAGGTCGGTGTAGGTGGCCTTGGCAAGACGGGCCAGGGGGTTGGTCGGGGCCTGACCGGTGGTGGATGCGCTCATGATGAATCTTTCGGGTGACTGGGGTAGGAGTTAGGGGAGGAGGCGTTCGATAGCGGCCTTGGCCTGCTCGTAGCGCTCAGCGTAGCCCGCGCCGTCCAGCAGGACCAGGCGGTCGAGCAGACCGGCTGCCTCAACCTCGGCCAGCATGATGCGGGAAATCTCGCCAAGGTAGTCATCGGAGTTATTGGTTTGGGAGCGGAACCCGTCGAGGGTGTAGCCGGAGGCCCCCACCGGCGGGATAAAGAGAATCAAATCCCAGCGAGCCTTGGCAATCAGGGAATCGGCCAGGGGTAGGAGCTTGGCGTAGTCGCTCTCGCTCAGTTCACTGGCGAGGTCGGTGGCGCTCATGGCGGCGTAGGCCTTGGTGACCATGGCGTCGGTGTCCATGAGGGTAAGGCCCCGGTTGCCGGGGTTGTCGATGGTCTCCCGGTTGAGGTTGAACTGGCCGGTCAGGACGTTCTGGTAGTCCAGCAGGTCATAGTCCTCATCGCGGATATTGGCCTCGACCTGGTAGACCCGGGCGTACTCGTAGGAGTAGGGGGCGTTGTAGAGCTTGCCGAGGTCCTCCACCAGGGTGGTTTTGCCGCCCGAGGCAGCCCCCATCACCAGGACGTTGCGGGTAAAGAAACGGCGGAAGGGCGGGGCGATAAGGTCCCAGTGGGCCAGCGGGTTTTCTCGGATGTCCGGTTCGGACGCCGCCAGCTGGCAAGGTGCCAGGCGGGAGGTAGGCTGCCCGCCGGCGTCCTGATTTCCTGCCCGAAAGCGGGAGGTGTGCTCTTCACCGAGCAGGTAGAGGCGGCGCTCAGCGCCCGCCGCCACGTGGGTAGCCCAGAAGCCGTCCAGGGCTTTAGTCCAGGCTTCGGGGCTGGTGAGATCGGTTTCATCGAGGGAGTCGACAATGACGAGGGGATCGTTCTTAAAGTGCTCAGACACATAGCGGTAGCGCTTGGTGTGCTTCATGCCTGCCTGCTCACCGGCGTCCTGCTGGGAACCGGCGACAATCACCAGGGTGCCGCCGGGATTCTCCTTCTTGGCACGCAGAATCTGGTCAATGTGGCCGCGGTGCAGGGGAGCGAAGCTGCCCACCACAAGCCCCACGTGGGAGCCGGTGAGCTGTTTTTTGTAAAGCATGGTGTCCTTGGGCTGAGGCGGGCTGGTGGCCCGCGCATAGCCACGATTAAACACCGCGCGGGCAACCAAAGCAAATAAGGTCAACATGACTTTAAGTAATAGAGTGTCATGAATATGATCGGCGGCACGTTGGGGTGCCGGTGGGGCAATTCTCACCGGGCTTTACTTAGGCCCTGCCCCCCCCGCCCGGCGTACAATAGACCGCATGATTTTCAAAGGTGTAGGCGACACGCGCCCTTACCCCGATCACGGGCTTACTCAGCGTACCTGGGGCTCCATTGCCCCCTCACAGGTGCGCCTCGATCGCCTGATCACCACCCAGAAAAACCTCAACCTCGAAACCCTCCTGGCCGAAGACTCCACCTTCTACGGTGACCTCTTCCCGCATGTCGTCCGCTATCGGGGTGAACTCTACCTTGAAGACGGCGTCCACCGCGCCCTGCGTACCGCCCTACAGCGCCGCGCCGTCATGTACGCCCGCGTGCTCGACCTAGATGCCCTAGCCCCCTCGCTGCTGGCCCAGGGTTAGGGGGTGCCAGCTTCGGCTAGGAAGCAGCTACCAGGTGCACCTCGGGGGTGCCGTCCAGGCGGACGGGTCGCCCGCTCTCGTCGAAGCGCGCACCCAGGCCCAGTTGAATAAAGCGAATCGTGTTTTCAATGTGGCGTTCGCGGGCTGCCCTATCGCTGGCCTCGTCGGTGCGGTCGGCGCTGGATGATAGGGAGCCGTGAACCAGCTGCGCCAGCTCGCGGATATCATTCTCGGGCAGGTAGCCGCGCTCGATGGCAGCAGACAGAATACCTGCCAGGACCATCTGGAGCTCGCGCACATGGTCACCCAGCTTGGCAAAAGCCTCGGGGGAGAGGACCGATCGCATGGCGGGGCCGGGGGGCATGTGGCGGCGGGAAAGGTCCTCAATCTGTAGGCGCACGTAGACAGCCAGCTGGTCGATGGGGTTTTCCACTCCGGCCAGGGCCTCACGCAGTTCGGTGAGGAAGCGCTCGGTCTCATCCAGGGCATAGGCAATGAGTAGTTCGCCCATGTCGGCAAAGTAGTTATAGACCGCGGTGCGGCCGATGCCAGCGGTTTTGGCCACGTGGGTCATGGTGAGGCCGGGTAGGCCGTGCTCATAGAGCAGGCGGCCGAAAGAGTCGAGGATGGCGCGTTTGGTGTTCTCGCGCTGGGCGGCATTGGTGGCGGCAGTAATTCGAGGCATAATGACACCCTATCGCTATCTGTCACTAAAACCTATTTTTTGCCACAAAACCCAGCAAACTGTCAGCAAAACCTTCCATCAACTCACTCGCGGACGCCCCCTGCACCCCATTGCACACCCGGCGGCTCGTGCGACGCCGCCCAAAAATCGGTAAGCTAGTGGGCGCCCAGGTGGCAGGTGGGCACCTTTCAAACCGATACTCAACCCAGGGGATAACTGTGTCTACACCCACCAGCAGCTCACCGGCGTCCGCCCATCACACCACCGCCGATACCGGCTTTGCCCGCCCCACCCGCACCTACTACGACCTGCTCCTGGCAGCTACCTGCGTGGTCTTCATCCTCTCCAACATCGGAGCAACCAAGGGCGTGACCTTCGGGTCTATCATCACCGATGGGGGTTTCTTCCTCTTCCCCTTTGCCTACGTGCTGGGCGATATCATCAGCGAGGTCTACGGTTTCAAACTAGCCCGCCGCGCTATTATCACCAGCTTCATCGCCGCCGCAGCTGCCGCAGCTAGCTTCTGGATCCTCATTGCCCTACCCGCAGCCGACTTCTACGAGGGCCAGGCCGCCCTTGAAACCGTCCTTGGCCCCGTACCCCAGATTCTGGCAGGCTCCCTGCTGGGCTTTTTGACCGGCCAGCTACTCAACTCTTGGGTGCTAGTCAAGCTCAAGGCTGCCACCGGCGGCCGCCACCTCTGGGGACGCCTCATGGGCTCAACCCTGGTCGGCGAGCTAGCTGACACCCTCATCTTCTGCGCGATCGCCGCCCCCATTATTGGAATTACAACTTTCGGCGACTTCCTCAACTACGTCATCGTGGGCTACATCTACAAGTGTGCCGTTGAGTTCCTCCTGTTGCCCATCACTTACCCCGTTATCGGCTGGTTCAAGCGCCACGAACCCACCTACCAGCTGACCCGCTAAGGCAAGTGCCCACCAGACTCGCGCAGTGCCCACCTGCGGCGTAAGCACGGCGAGAGTCTCGTAGACAGCCAAGGGGAGAGGCGCGGACGCCCGCCGCCGCTGGCGTCCGTCCGTTGGCCTGGCGCGGGGTCGGCTGGCCACTGGCGTCCGCCCGCCGCGCACTGCCCGCCAAGTGCCCTGCACCTGCCGCCAAGAGGGTGATGTGTCTCTCACTGCATAATGGTGAGCGCTGAAGACCGGTTTTCCCTCAGAAAACCTGTGTAAACTTTCGGTTCATTGCATACACCACACTCTCTTGAAAGGGAGGGCACCCGTGGCATCAACCACCACCGGCCAGCAGGAGGGCGGCAACCTCAGCCGCGCCCTCTCCCACGGCCAGCTCACCATGATTGCCCTCGGCCTCGCCGTGGGCACCGGCCTCTTTTTGGGCTCCGGCGCAGCTATCTCTATCGCGGGCCCGGCCGTCATCGTCTCCTACGCCATCGGCTCACTGATCGCCGCTATTATCGGTGCCTGCGCCGGTGAAATGGCCGTGCGCTACCCCGTGCGTGGCGGCTTCGGCACCATCGCCGGTAAGTTTCTCAGCCCCTACGCGGGCTACCTCACCCGCTGGGCCTACTGGATGACCACCGTAACCCTGGCCGGTGCCGAGGTCGTAGCCGTTGGCGCCTACATGGCCTACTGGTACCCCAACGTCCCCCTCTGGGTCTGGGTGCTCATCGCGGGCGGTGCGATCTTCGTGCTCAACCTGACCAGCGTCAAATCCTTCGGCGTGGTGGAATTTTTCCTGTCCTCTATCAAGGTGAGCGCGGTCGTCCTCTTCATCATCTTCGGCCTGGCCCTGGTCTTCTTCGGCTTGCCCGGCCAGGACGCCACCGGCGTCTCCAACCTCACCGTCCACGGCGGCTTCATGCCCAACGGCCTTTCCTCCATCTGGATCGCCCTGGCCGTGGTCATGTTCTCCTTCGGCGGTATCGAGCTGATCTCCATTTCAGCGGCAGAAGCCAAGGACCCGGTCCGCTCCGTGCGCTCCTCGGCTAAGGCTATGATGTGGCGCCTGGCTACCTTCTATGTGCTCTCCCTCTTCATCGTGGTCGCCATCATCCCCTGGACCAGCGCAGCCACCCTGGGCAAGGACATCGAAGGTTCCCCCTTCGTTATGGTCTTCACCGAACTGGGTATTCCCTACATCGGCGGTATCACCAACTTCATCCTGCTGACCGCAGCCCTCTCCGGCGCAAACGCCGCCCTCTACGCCGCCACCCGCCTGCTGCACGCCCTGGGACACGAGGGCATGGCACCCAAGGTTCTCTCCCGCACTAGCTCCTCGGGCATCCCCGCCCTGGCCCTGACCGTCTCGTCCCTGGGAGCTGTGGTCGCCATGATTATGGCCATCTCGGGCGTCGGCGGAATCTTCGGCTACATGATGGCCCTGGTGACCGTCTGCGTGCTGGTGGTCTGGTCCATGATTCTGCTGTCCTACATGGCCTACAAGAAGGTCGAAGGCGACGCCTCCCCCTTCCGCGTCTTCGGCGGCTCCGCCACCGCAGCGGTTGGCCTGACCGGCGTGATCGCCACCTTCATCGCCATGTTCTTCGCCGGCGGCTCGATGATTCCCTCCGTCTTGGTGGGTCTAGGCTTCTTCGGCCTGATCACCGTCATCTACTTCGCCGGTGTCAACAAGAACATCAGCACCTCAGACGACGCCTTTGAAGAGGTCCGCACCGTCACCACCCAGGTGCCCGTCGTCGACGGCACCAAACAGCGCTAAAATCAGTAGCAGGTCTACACAAGGACGCCGGTAGCCCGCTCCCCGCCACCCGGCAGGGGAGCTGCGCACCGGCGTCCGCGCATTAACACCGCTACCGCACACGACGTTTTCTCACAGTAAGGCTTACCGTGGCACACACACCTTCGCAGGGGCAGGCCCAGGCGACCACCCTCAAACGCTCACTCACGCACGGGCAGATGACCATGATTGTGCTGGGCTCAGCCCTGGGCACCGGCCTCTTCCTCGGCTCATCTGGCGCGATTGCGCTGGCGGGCCCGGCCGTCATTCTTTCCTACGCTATCGGTTCGCTGGTAGCTGCGATCATCGCCGCCTCCACGGGCGAAATGGCCGTGCGTTACCCCGTGCGCGGTGGTTTCGGCTCCATCGCTGGCCGCTACCTGGGCCCCTACGCCGGCTACCTGACCCGCTGGGCCTACTGGACCGTCACCGCCATTATCACCGGTATTGAGCTGGTCGCGGTTGCCACCTACTTGCAGTACTGGTGGCCCTCCCTGCCCTTGTGGGTGGGCATCGTGCTCTTTGGTGCGGTGATCGTGCTGCTGAACATTCGCTCGGTCAAGTACTTTGGCACCATGGAGTTCTTCCTGTCCTCCATCAAGGTCATCGCCCTGCTGCTCTTCGTGCTGGTGGGCCTGGCCCTGGTTTTCGTGGGCTTCCCCGGTCACGAGGCCACCGGCATCACCAACCTGACCAACGACGGCGGCTTCATGCCTACCGGCTTCCACGGGGTCTGGCTCTCGCTCGCGGTGGTCATGTTCTCCTTCGGCGGTATCGAAATGCTCTCTATTTCCGCGGCCGAAGCGAAGGACCCGGTGCGCTCAGTGCGAGCCTCAACTAAGGCGAATATGTGGCGCCTGGCTACTATCTATGTGGTCGCCCTCTTTATCGTGGTATCGATTATTCCCTGGCAGTCAGCCGCTCAGCTCGACGGCTCCGTTGAAGCCTCACCCTTTGTGCTAGTCTTCTCGGAAGTCGGTGTTCCGGCCATCGCCTCTATCACCAACTTCATTATTCTGGTTGCCGCCCTGTCTGCCGCCAACGCCAACCTCTACGCGGGTACCCGCCTGCTGCACTCCCTGGCGAGTGAGAAGATGGCACCTGCGCCCCTGGCCCGCGTCAGCGGTGGCGGTATTCCCGTGCTGGCCATGTGGGCCTCAACTTCGGGCGTGGTGCTGGCGATTCTGCTGGCCCTCTTCCTGCCCGGCCAGGCCTTTGGTCTGATGATGACCCTGACTATGGTCTGCGCCCTCACCGTATGGGTTCTGATTCTGCTGGCCTACATCGCCTTCAAGGGGGTTGAGGGTAACTCTTCGGCCTTCCGCATGTGGGGCGGGCGAATCACCGCTGGCCTGGGTATCTTCCTGCTGCTGGCCATCTGGGCGGCTCTCTTCGCTCGCACCGGCAACGCTGCTCCGGCCACCATGGGCATCGCCTACTTCCTGATTCTGACCATGATTTACTTCGGCGTGGTCAAGCGCGTGCACACCGGGCACGAGGACGCCTTCGCCGAGGCGGACGCCGCCGTGGCAGCCCACAGCGGTGACAGGGGCTAGGTATGGGTGCAGTCTATGAGGTCGAGGTTCCCCTGCGCTGGGGCGACATGGACGCCTACGGCCACGTCAACAACGTGACCATGATGCAGGTGCTCGAAGAAGCCCGCGTGGCCCTCTTTGGGCCGCCGCCCTCGTCCGGTGAACCTGCCCCGCTGGTAGGGGAGGGCTCTGCCGGGGAAGTGGGGCGGGCGTCCGCTCACCTGCCCCTCTTTGAGAGTTTGCCTGCCGGCACCCAGGCCCTGGTTGCTGAAAACCACGTCAAGTACCGCAGCCCCCTGGCCTACCGCGGGGTGCCGGTGCGGGTGCAGATGCAGGTCAGTAAGGTTACGGCCGCCTCGCTGGTGGTTGCCTACGAGCTGTATGACCCGGTGACCGGCGTCCACTGCGTTTCAGCCAGCACCACCCTGGCCTTCTTTAACGTTGAGACCGGCTCCCTGGTGCGCCTGAGCGCCGAACAGCGGGAGCAGCTGGCAGCCTAGACCGCAGATGCCCTTTAAAAAGTGCACGTGCCCTCCACTTTTGGCAGGGCACGTGCACTTTTTGTATGGCGCTTGAGTCTTTAGGCTGCGAGGACGCGGTTGAGCTTATTGAAAGAGGACTTCCAGCCAGCTACCGACATCTCGTGCATAGCCGGGTCGAGCGGACCCTGGGTGATGGTGACGCGGGTGGTGGACTCGTCAATCTTCTCGAAAGCGGTGCGGTTGAGGAAATAAGAACCAGTCTCCATGCCATGGGCTTCAGCCAGTTCCTCACCAATAGCCTCGTAGCCCTCAATCAGCTCACCGGGCACCAGCTTGTGGAAGGTGCCGTTGACGGGAGAAGTGAACTCCGGGTTCTCCTCGCTGACCATGACGAACTTCTGGGCACCACCCTCACGCACGTCGATATCGACGGTATCGAGGGGCACGGTGAAGCCCTCGGGGCCGAACCACTGGGGCATCAGTTCTGCCGAGGTGAAGGCTTCGTAGAGGGCCTCGGGGGTGGCCTCAAAGTCGTGGTAAAGGTCAGGACCTCTTCAGGGGCAATGGTGCCAAAATCAAAGTTCATGGATTCTCCTTGTTGGGTAGATACCGCTTAAAAAGTGCATATGCCCTGTGAAAAATGACAGGCATGTGCACTTTTGCGGGGGTGTAGAGGACGAGAGCGAGGGCGCTTAGCGTGCGAGCAGTTTGGCCAGCTTGCCGAAGGAGCCCTGCCAGGAAGCTAGAGTCTGCTCGTGTACGCCGGCGGGTAGGGGGCCCTGGGTGAGCTTAAGGATGGTACCCTCGCCGACGCCGTCCTCGGTCACCGCGGTGCCCGCCTCAAACTCAAGGCGCAGACCAATCAGGGTATCTGAAGGCTGACCGGACGGGGTGGGCAGGGCCTCCCGGTACTCGATAGTGTGGGGCTCAGCCAGGGTCACAAACCGCATGTACATGGGGGCCTGGAACTTGGCCTGGTCCTTGTGCCGCATAACGAACTGCTTGCGGCCGCCAATCACAGGTTCCAGGGTCAGGGTGTTGGGGATGATCTTCCAGTCGGCAGGCCCAAACCACTTGATGAAAAGCGTGGGGTTGGTGAAAGCCTCAAAGACCTGCTGCGGGGTCGCCGCGAACTCGTGGCGGTAGGTGATGGTTTCCTCGGGTTTGAGGTCGTCAATCTTAAAGTCGTTCATGCTCTACTTCTCGTCGCTGGTGGGCTTGGTGGTGTCGGCCTGGTCGGTTTTAGGCTGCGCGGACGCGTCCGCCCCGGCGTCCTGACCCTGGGCCGCCTTCTCGGCTGCCCGGCGGGCCTCGGCCTCAGCTTTTGCCTTCATATTGGCCTCCCAGCGGGCCTGGGCGGCAGCTGCCCGCTCGGCGTCCTTAGCGGCCTTACGCGCTGCGGCTTCGTCCTGGGCCTTTTGCTGGGCAACCTTCTTGGCGTAGTACTTACCCAAGAACTCATCGCGGTAGTCGAAATATTCCCCGGAGTCGATCGCCGCGCGGGCGTCGTCCACCATCTTCACAATAAAACGCTCATTGTGAATCGAGGCCAGGGTCGCTGAGAGGCGCTCGTCGGCCTTGAAGAGGTGGTGCAGGTAGGCGCGGGTGTAGTGGGTGCAGGTGTAGCAGTCGCAGCCCTCGAAGATGGGGGAGAAGTCGGTGCGGTAGCGGGCGTTGGTCAGGTTGAAGCGGCCATCGGGGGTGTAAACGGCCGCGTTGCGGGCCACACGGGTGGGGGAGACACAGTCGAAAGTGTCGACGCCGTTTTCAATGCCGGTGAAGATGTCATCGGGCTCTGAAATGCCCAGCAGGTGGCGGGGCTTGTTTTCGGGCAGCTCCTCGTTACACCAGCGCACGATAGTGCCCAGGTTTTCCTTTTCGAGCGCCCCGCCCAGGCCGAAGCCGTCAAAGGGCATAGCGCCCAGGTCGCGGCAGGCCTTGCGGCGCAGGTCCTCGTACTGGGCCCCCTGAATCACACCAAAAAGGGCCTGGTAGGGCTTGCCCACCCGCTCAGCGGTCAGGCGCTGGTGCTCAGCAATACAGCGCAGGGCCCACAGACGGGTGCGCTCTAGTGCCTCCTCCTGGTAGGCACGGGAGTTATAGAGGGTGGTCAGCTCATCAAAGGCAAACATGATGTCAGCGCCAATCTGGTGCTGCACCTGCATGGACACCTCGGGGGTGAAACGGTGAATATCGCCGTTGATGTGGGACTTAAAGTTGACCCCGTCATCGTCCACGTGGGCCATGCGTTCCTTGCCCGCCGCCACGTCGTCGTCGCCGATGGGGCGGCCGTCCGCGCCGTTAGCTCCGGCCACGGTGCCCATATCAATCACCTTTTTGAAACCCGAGCCCAGGCTCATGACCTGGAAGCCACCGGAGTCGGTGAAGGTGGGGCCGTCCCAGTTCATGAACTTACCCAGGCCGCCTGCGGCGTCGAGGACGTCCGGCCCCGGCTGCAGGTAGAGGTGGTAGGCGTTGGCCAGTAGGGCCTGGGCACCCAGGTCTTTCATGGCCTCGGGCAGCACGGCCTTGACGGTTGCCTTGGTGCCCACCGGGGTGAAGGCGGGGGTGGCAATGTCGCCGTGGGGGGTGTGAATGACGCCGGTGCGGCCCTGGAAGGCCCCGCCGTTGGCGTCCACCTGCTTGCCGGTGGGCTGGGCGGTATCGGTCAGGCGGTTGCCCAGTTCAAAAGAAAAAGTGGGATCAGAAAATTCGGTATTGAGCACGGGAACAAGTCTACCGGGTGAGTGGGGAAGGACGCTGTGGCCCCGCTCCTTGAGGGTAAGCGAAAGCTTCATAGGTATGCAGGAAGAACATACCTATGAAGCTTTCGGCGATATTCGGTGCGAGTGTGGGGTGCGAGCTTAGTCGTCGGAGACGGTCACGGTCACGGGGATGTTGCCGCGGGTGGCGTTGGAGTAGGGGCAGACCTGGTGGGCTGCGTCGGCCAGCGCCTGGGCCTCGTCCTGGGGAAGTTCAGGAATGACGACCTCAAGCTCAACAGCCAGGCCAAAGCCCTCGCCCTGCTTGCCGATAGAGACCTTAGCCCCTACGGAGGAGCCCTCGATGTTCTTCTTCTGCATGCGGGCAACCATCTGCAGGGCAGAGTGGAAGCAGGCTGCGTAGCCGGAGGCAAAGAGCTGCTCGGGGTTCAGGCCCTTGCCGGAGCCACCCATCTCAACGGGAATGGCGAGATCGGCGTCAAAAGCGCCGTCAACGGTGCGGACGTGGCCGTTGCGGCCTTCGCCGGTTGCTAGGGCTTCGGTGGTGTAGAGGGGTTCCATGGGGTTTCCTTTCATGAGGTTTTAATTAGATTGTACACAATCTGATTGTGTGCAAGTAAATTGTTGGCTGATAATTTGCCCACAACCTATACTGGGTGGAATGAACCAAGACAGCAGCCTCGCCCTCGACAATCAGCTCTGCTTCTCCCTCTACCGCTCTAGCCGGGCCGTCACCCGCGCCTACCAGCAGCACCTGGGAGAGCTGGGCCTGACCTACCCCCAGTACCTGGTCATGCTGGTCATGTGGGAGAACCCCAACGGGCTGGGCATGAAAGAACTCGCTGCCCGCCTCGACCTCGACAGCGGCACCCTGACCCCGCTCATCAAACGCCTGATTGACCACGGCCTGCTGACCAAGACCCGCGACGCCCGCGACGAGCGTCGCACCCTCATCAGTCTCACCCCTGCCGGGCAGGAGCTGAGAGGACGTGCGGCGTCCGTCCCCGGGGCCATCTACGCCGCCTGCGCGGTCGAGGGCCTGGACGTCCTGGCCCTCAAAGCCGAACTCGACGCCCTGGCCGAGCACCTGGCCGAAACACCTCCACGGGCAGACGGAACCAAGTAGATTAGGGGTATGGTTCTTGCGCGTTTCAAAGCCCGACCCTTGCTCACCTGCGTCGCTCTGGTCCTCTGCATAGCGGTTGCATCGCTGCTGAGCAATATCACCACAGAAGCCCAGCTCTCGGGTCAAGCTGAGGCCATCACCTATGTGCGTAAAGTGGTGAGTAAGCTCCTCAACTCGGGCACCCTATGGGCAGCCCTGGGGTTCTACGCGGGCTGGCTGTGGTCCGATAGTAAGACGCCCCCCGCCCCGCTCTGGGTGCCTGTGGCAGCCGCGGTAGCAGCGTCCTTAGGTGCCCTAGCTGGGCACTACGCCCTGGGGAACCTGCTGGGCATCATGGAAGCCAGCATCTGGATTGAGAACTACCACTGGTTTATTGCAGCCGTCATCATATCGGGGCCCCTGGGTTGGTTGGGCGCTAGGTCCGCGCAGGACGATCGCGCAGGGAAGCTCCTGCGCTATCTGGTTCCCGCGGGGGCTGTAGCAGAGCCCCTCGTCACCGGCATGTTCTGGTATCCGTCAGGGTTCAGTTTCCCGGTGTCTGAGATTGCCTCAAGCTATACCGTGGGCTTGCTGCTGATGCTTCTGGGGGCGCTGGGATCTTGGGGCCTCTACCGCGCGAATAAGGCGGCCGCGCCCGCCCTAGAAAACCCGCGCCGCCGCTTCTAACACCATCCAGGCTTGAAGCTGGGTCGAAAGATCAACCGGCTGGGCTGGCTTGAGAACCTCAGAAATATGCCGAGTGACATCGGGTGAAAAGAGCGCGACAGCCTCACCGCGGATCTCGGTCGGGTCGATGCCGAGCTCGTTCATGGGCAGGTCGGGGTCGAACTCGCGGCGTCCGTCCCACAAGAGCTCGGCGGTTGCAAGGACGAGATCCTGCGCCTGCTCCCGCACGCCCTGCGGCAGGGCAGTGTGTGCGGCAATCTCGGCAAGGTAGCGTACCAAAATACCGGTGAAGAGCCCGCCGTCCCCGCCGCCCTGGGTCGCTAGAACCCGCAGGGTTTCTGCCTCTGACACCTCAAAATCGCGGCCAAACTCCCGGTCAATACCGGCTAGAACCTCGGCGATATGCTCAGCCGGGTCAACCGTCAGCAGCTCAGACTTACCGGCATCAAGCATCGCCAGATAGGCCGCGAGAACCGGCCCCTGGTTATAGGTGTAGAGACCACGCTCCACCGAGGAGATCTCGGCACGATTCCCGCGCCCGGCCACCTTGACCCCGTCCAGGTAGAGGCCGTGCTTGGCGTCAAAGAGGTTGGCGTGCAGCCAGTTCAGCAGGGCAGCCGCCTCGTCATACCGGTGGGCCCGCGCGAGAGCCAGGGCAATGGGAGCGGTTGCCGGGGTGTTCTTAAAATCGTGGTCCTTCGACCAGAAGGCACCCCCACCCACCTCAGGGGTGCAGGCAGCTGCCAGCTCCCGGTAGAGCCGGGTGGCAGCGTCCTGGGCAGCAGAATCTCCGTTCCCCTCCACCGCGAGCGCCAGCCGGTTGAGGCGCTCGCAGGCCAGGGTCAGCCAGGCCATGTCGTCGTAGAAGGAGTTGGGGTAGGAGCCGAAGTTGCGTACTTGAATGCCACGTAGCACCGCGCGGGCCTGCTGGAGGAACGCCCGGGCCTGCTCCTGCCCGTCGGGTGCGGTGAGCTGGCGGAAGCCGGCATCGACCAGGTTGTCGAGTAGGTGGGCCTGCCACCAGTAGTGCCATTCGCCGTGCCGCTGGCTGCGGCGGCGGGTGTCGGGGTGCAGGGTGCGTCCTAGTAGAGTGCCGGGGAGGCCTGCGACCCGGTGCCCGAAGAGTCGTGTCACAGAGTAGGCGGCGGTACCTGCCCGCTGCCCCAGCGCCTGGCGGTGCTCGGCGGTGAGCGCTGCGAGCTGGTCGGGTGAGTGCTGCAGGTGCTTGGGGCGCATGGTGTCTCTTTCTGTGGCGCGTCGGTGGGCGGTGGCCTGGGCCGGTTTTTAGTCTACCGGCTGGTGGGGCTAGTGGGTCTGCGCTGAATGCGCCTCTTATTCCCGAGCGGGGCAGTCTAACCCCCCACGCTCGGGAGTAAGTGGCACCTCTTGGCACTGGGGGGGGGGGTATCGGCTAGAGTTTGTGTTTATGCATACCTCTTCTTCCACCGGGCGGGTTTCTGCTGTCTGGGTTTATTTGTCTTCTGCTGCCCTGTCGATGCTGGGCAATTCTATTGCCGGTATTGTCTGGCCCTGGCTGGTGCTAGAGCGCACCGGTAACCCGGCTGCTGCCGGTATCGTGGCGGCTGCGATTGCAGTGCCGTCGCTGGTTTTTGCCTATTTTGGGGGCAACCTGGTCGATAGTCTGGGTCTGAAACCGGTGTCGGTGATTTCGGATATTATTTCGGGTCTGTCGGTGGTGGCCGTGATTGCGGTTGATATGGTTTTTGGGCTGACGCTGAGCTGGTTCATTGTTATCGGTATTTTGGGTGCGGTGGGTGATATTCCCGGTATGAGCGCCCGGGCTGCCCTGGTCGGCGATGTTGCTGAAACCTCTGGTAAGAAGGTCGCCCAGATTTCTGGCTGGAATCAGGCCCTGAGCGGGGTGAGTTACTTGGTCGGACCCGCTGCGGCTGGTGTGCTGATGACGGCCCTGCCCATCGAGCAGGTTCTCTGGATCACGGCTGCTTGCTCCCTGGTGGCCGCCGCGCTGACCGCCTCCCTACGCCTGCAGAAGGCAGGGGCGGACGTCCTTGCTGAGGGTCAGGACGCCCCCGCCCAACCGGGTGCGGACGGGCAGGTGCCAGCGTCCTCCCCTGAAGCCCCTACCGAAGACCCCCTCAAGGGGCTTGCGGGCTGGAAGAAAGCCCTGGGCTACCCGGTGATTCGTCTGCTGGCTCTGGATTCTTTGCTATCGATGGTCCTGGTAATGCCCTATCTGATGGTGCTTCTGCCTGCCCACTTCCAGGGGATTAACCAGCCGGGGCTGTACGGGGCGTCCATGTCTGCCTTTGCCGTGGGCATGATGGTGACCAGCATGGTGGCGGGGAAGATTATTCCCTTCCCGCGCCGGGCCTGGGTGGTGGGTATGGTCTTCTATACCCTGGCCTTCTTTGGCATGGCCCTGCTCGAAACTTCCTGGTTAGCCATCGTGGGCTTGGGGATTTCCGGCTTGGGCGGGGGTATTATGAACCCCCTGCAGACCCTGCTGGTGACCGAGGGTGTACCCGAGCAGATTCGCGGCCGGTCCTTCTCTATCTTTATGGCTATTAGCCAGGTGGCCGGGCCGATTGGCCTGGTGGCGACCTCGGCGGTTTTGGCCTTTGTGACGATTTACCAGGTGGCCTGGGTACTCGCTGGCCTTTGGCTACTGGCGGCTATCTACCTGGTGATTCGGGGCCTGCAGTTGCTGCCGGCTAGGAGCGCTGAGTCGGTAGAAGAGAGCAGTTCTGTTCCTGTAGCTGACTAGCTTCAGCCCGCCTGTATCGAATGTGCCACGTATTCCCGAGCGGGGGAGTTTATCCCCGACATTCGGGAATACGTGGCACATTCGGCATTAGTGGGCAGCTCCCTCGATGAGCCGCAGGCTCCGCCCACTTCGCACTGTCACGGTTTGCCCGGTAAAGGGGTGGGGGAAGGTCAGCGACCTGGCCAGTAGCTGGAGGGGTAGGGCGGGTTCGTCCTCGGCTATGGGTAGGACGGCCGGGTAGACCACATCCCCCACAATCGGCGCCCCGGCTGCCGCCAGGTGCACCCGTAGCTGGTGGGTCTTGCCGGTATGCGGCTCCAAAAGATAGTGGGCCAGGAGCGTACCCGCCTGCGGCAGGGGCAGGGCCGGGTTAGCCTCAGATATAGCGGGCAGGACGCCGTCCGCCACCTCAAATACCTTCAGGCAGGTAATACGTGACTGGGCATTCAGCCCCTCAAAGGACGCCCCCAAGCGGCGGCGCTCGCGCCGCTCAGCCTTGGTCTCTACCGGCAGGGGGCCGGTGTCACCGGGCAGGAGCTCAACACCGGTATGGGCTACCTGCATAGCCCCGTGCTGGTTATCAATGCGCGAGCGTACCGTCAGGCTCTCACCCACCTCCAGCCCGGTGATAGGGGCCGCGATGGCCTCGTAGGTCTTGGTGGGTTCGCGCCGCTGGAACATGGTTTGAAAGGGGGCACGGGCCTCGGGGGTCTTGGCAAAGAGAACGACCCCGGCGGTTGCCCTGTCCAGGCGGTGAATCGGAATCAGGTCGGGGTTGTTCTCCCGAACCCGCAGCTGGGTCAGGGCCGTGTGGGCGACAAAGGAGCCGTTCGGGGTGGTGGGCAGGAAGTGGGGCTTATCAATGGCCAGTACCCACTCGTCCTCGTAGAGCACCGGCATGTCAAAGGGCACCGGCTTCTCAATGCCCAGTTCCCGGTAGTACCAGATCTTTTGCCCCGTCAAAGGGGCGTCGGGGGCAACCGCTTGCCCGTCGGCGTCCTTCACCTCATCGCGCTCAAAGCGGGAGGTGAAGAGGGAGCGCTCGTGGGGGTAGAAGCGGGCCACCAGGTAGTCCAGCACCGTGGTTGCCCCCAGGGCGTCGTCCTCGGGGTTGCCCGCGTCGGGCAGCACAAAGGAGACAGCGTCAATCCCCTTGCGCTGGGGCAGGGGCTTGGGGGCAAGGTGGCGGTTGATTCGGCGCATGGGCTCTATTATCTCAGGTAGACCCCAAGGCCTGCTTGATAGAGTTGAACTGCTTCTCTCGTGGACTCCACGCGGTACATCCATCCTTAAGAAAAATCTCCGCGAGTGTGAGACCAGGGAGGAGGTAATGGCTGTGGCTAAAAGCAAGGCTAAGAAAAACAGCCCCGACAAGATTGCAGTCAGAATCGTCGCTACTGCAATACTCATCGGAGCTGTAGCAAAGCTTTTGGAAGCTATCGAACCGTTCATTCGATAGGTCCTACAGCAAGGGGCGACTCTGGTAGTAAGCGGCTACCGGGGTTGCCCCGCCTTGTTTGCTGTCATCCTTAAGATAAAACCAGTTTATCTGCTTTGTATTGTGCGTCAAGGGCGGCTAAAAGGAGCCCGCCATCAGCTCCCGCACCACCCGGTAGCTGGCCTCAAAGGCGGGTAGGGGCAGGAACTCGCAGTTGGAGTGGAAGTTGTGCGCCCCGGTGAAGAAGTTGGGGGTGTAGATTCCCTGGGTGGAGAGGTAAGAACCGTCGGTGCCCCCGCGCATGGCCAGGTTGATGGGCTCGATACCCAGCCGGGTGAAGGCGGCACGCAGACGCTCGGACGCCACAGCGTTGACGCTGGTCTTGGCATCCTCTAGGTTGCTGTAGATATCTGAGATATCCAGCTGCACGGACGCCCGCGGGTTTGCTTCTGCTGTCCGCTCAGCTAGGTCGCGCAGGAAGTCCTTTTTTGCCTCGTAGCCGGCCCGGTCATGGTCGCGGATGCTGATATCGACGGTTGCGGTGGCCTGGTTGCCCGCTATCCCGTTGACCCAGAGGTAGCCCTCACGCCCCTCGGTATACTCGGGGGTCTGGGTGCGGTCGAGGGCCGCTACAAAGTCGTGGGCCACCAGGATTGGGTTGACCAGGTTGCCCTTGGAATTCATGGGGTGGGCGGTCACGCCCTCAACGTGCAGGCGGGCATGCCCGGCATTGAAGGTAGCCTCAACCAGCTCACCCAGTTCGCAGCAGTCCAGGGTGTAGGCATAATCCACGGGGAAGCGCGCTAGATCCATGGTGCGCACGCCCAGCAGGCCGATTTCTTCATCCGGCACAAAGGAGAGGTAGATATCGGGATGGGCGGACGCACCCGCCCCGCTTCCCTGCCCCTGGGCACCTGCCTGCCCGGCGGCGTCCGCGTCCGCAGCTAAGAGCCGCACGGCTGCCTCCATGACCGAGGCGACCCCGGCCTTGTCGTCCGCTCCCAGCACGCTGGTGCCGTCGGTGACGATGATGCGCTGGCCGGTGTAGCGGGTGATTTCGGGGTGCTCGGCCTCGCGTAGCCAGATGTCGAGGTCGGTGTTCAGGCATATATCCCCTCCGGTGTAATCGACGACGCGGGCATGAACATCGGGGGAGAGGTTTACGTCAACCGTATCGAGGTGGGTGCAGAAGCCGATGGCGGGGGCTTTAGTGTCCGCGGGCAGGGTGGAGGGAATACGGGCGGTCAGCACGCAGGTGTCGCTCAGGTGCACGTTGTGGGCACCGGCTGCCGTGAGTTCGTCCTTGAGTAGGTGGGCCAGCTCCCACTGCCCCTGGCTGGTGGGCACGACCGATGCTGAGGCATCCGACTGGCTAGAAATCGCCGAGTAGCGCAGAAAGCGGGCGGCCAGGGCCTCCTGTACATCTGCATCTGGGGTATAGGCGGGGGTAAATGTGGTGGTGCTCATGGTGAGTAGTTTACTCTTGGGGCGCGGAAACTTAGCTTAGTAGCTCCTGGCAGCCGGGGCAGCGGAAGCTGATGCGGTCGGTGTCTTCCTCGCGGGCGTAGAGATGGTCGGCGGCGTAGCGGTTGGCGCCGGTGCCGGTTTCTGAGAGGTCTTCCTTGATGATGGTCTCCCCGCAGCGGTAGCAGGGGCGCTGACCCCGCCCGTAGCACCAGAGCGGCTCGGCGCTGGTGTGGGTGACCCGGTGCGGACGCCCGCGGTTAGCATCCAGCAGCAGGCGGGCAATGGAGACCACGGCAGCGATATCGGGCACCGCCCCCACCGGGGTGCGCGGGTCAAGGCCCGCGAGAAAACAGGTCTCAGCCCGGTAGATGGTGCCGATACCGGCCAGGTTCTTCTGATCGAGCAGGGCTACCCCTAGGGGACGCTCCGGCCGGGCGGTCAGGTTAGCTACCGCCTGCTCAACCGACCAGTCGGGGCCGAGCAGGTCGGGGCCCAGGTAGGATAGGTGGTCAGCCTCCTGGCTGGTGGGGAAAACCTCAAGTAGCCCCAGGGTAAAGCCCACGGCTTCGACCGGGTGGCTGCCGGGCACTACCTGCCCGTCGCTATCAAGCCTTGCATTAGCCTGAATCAGAGCCCGTACCTGATCAGCCGGGCGCCGCCACTTCTCCCGTGCACCGTCTGCATCTAGCCCATAGAGGTGCCAGATGCCGTCCATCTTCAGGTGAGAGTGCACGGTCATCTCACCGATACGTAGCAGAATGTGCTTACCCCGGGCGAGGGCCCCGTGAATGGGCTGACCCGCTAGATTGATGTCGGCAACCTGGGGGTAGCGGAAATCTGTAGTGTGGGCTGTTCTACCGGCAAGGGCGCGGTGGAGAGAGCGGGCCTGCCGCCATACGGTATCGCCTTCAGGCACTGCTAAGCACCCCTCCGTGTTATCAAAATGTGACCTGTCTAATATGACTTATCTATGACGTCCTGCGCGCCCCTCTGCTCACAGTGTAGACCAGAATTGCTGCAAAACTTGCGTGCCACCTGCTGAAAGGGTGTATAGTCGTTTCACGTCATGCTTCACCGTTGAAGTTTATGGCCCAGCACTAACTTAATACAAAGGGCAGGCTCATGCGATGTTGCTAGAGTAGGCCCTGACTCCTTAGGCGGTCTCCCAGCCGCCTGTCCCCTAGATGGAGGTCAGAACAATGAATCTGCTCTTTACCGTATTCATGATTGTTATGGTCATGATGCTTGTGATGTCTCTCGGTGCTTTCTACGTGCACCTTACCCGCAGCGTCCGCGCTTTCCGCGCTGGCTACGAGGGTGTGGAGTGCAACCTCACCGCCTAATCCATTAGAGACAGCTAGCTACAAAGAACCTCCCCTGCGCCCCAGGCAGGGGAGGTTCTTTTAAAAGCTAGGTGTAGTCCTTCCGCATACGCAGTCCGCGCGGGGTGGCGTAGAAACCAGCGGTCAGCAGGGCTCTGCGCAGTACGAGTACGGGGTGCTCACTAGCCTCACCCGATGCATCCGGCTGGTCGGGTGCGGGTGGTAGCGGCGTGGGAGAGCTCAGCACATCTACCCCGCCAGCGGTCTCAATAACGATTTTGTCGGCTACCCCGGCCCGCACCAGCTGGCCGATGAGGGGTGCGGCTACCTCCACCCGTTCGGGGCTGTCGGTGAAGGGTAGTAGAGTTTTGCCGCCACGCTCTAGGTAAAGGGTGAGTTCCCCATCCACCAGAACTACTACGGCCCCCGCCTTACGCCCGGGCTTGTGTTTGACGGGGGTGCGGTCAGCATCCCAGGGCACCGGTGCAGGCCAGGGCAGGGCAGCTCCGTAGGGGTTGGCGGGGTCAGTAGCAGCAAGCAGGGTCACTGACTGGCGGGTGCGCCGCACCGGGTTATACGAGGACGCACCCCCAGCGCTTCCCTGCTCTTCCTCACTTGCTGGGGCGGTGCCGTCTGCCGCCCGGAGCCTATCGACGGTAGATGAGGTGGCAAACTGGGCAGCGCCCAGGCCCTCGATGAAGTAGCCGCGGCGGGTCAGGCCCTTTTCTTCGGCGGCCGACAGTACCCGGTAGACCCCGGCGAAGCCGCCGGGGGTGTCCTCAACGGCCACGGCCCCGCGGGTGAGCACCCCGTAGCGGTCCATGAGCAGTTCGGCGCGGGCGGCAGCTGCCACGGTGGCATCGAGCGGTTCGGCCTCGATACGGGCCCAGCGTCCGCCGTCGATAGGGGCGACCTGGGCGGATACCGCAGGGGCCCGGCCCACGCCCACCCCTAGGCGGGAGGCCGAGAGGCGGGAGGCCCCGCGTCGCATTCCCACGGAGCGGGCCCGGGGAGCGGGGGCGGCCACCTTGTGGGCCGAAGCCCCGCCCGAGATCAGGGCCCGCACCGGGGCGAAGGTATCGCCGGTGACTAGCCCGGCCCAGATCAGGTTCCAGAGGGCGGTTGAAATCTCCTGGGCGTTCGGGGGCGTGTTACCCAGTGAGGTGGCCAGGGCGGCGAGCTGGGTCTGAATCTGGCTGAAGAAGAGCCCGCCGGTTAGCAGCTCGTAGATGGTGTTTTCGAGGGCTCCCAGGGCGGCGAGCGCCTCGGTGCGTTCTACCTCATCGGGCAGGGTCAGGGCTGCGCTCTCACCCAGGTGTAGAGCGACCCAGCCGTCGTCCCCGGCGAGCTGGCCGGCGCCCGTCCAGATGACGTCCCCGGCGCTCAGAGCCGAGTCGAGCAGGGCGGGGGTGTAGTCGCTGATACGGGCCCTAAGAATGAGCGGTTCGAGGGCTGAGGCGGGCACCCGCACCCCGGCGAGCTGGTCGATGACGGTGAGTAGGCCGTCGTAGCCGCTGAGCATGGCGCTTTCGTCCCGGCGGACGCTGATGGGCTGGGCCGGTGCCCCGAAGGTGCCGGGTGCGGCGGTGGTTTCGGTGACCTGCCAGGAGCCCACATGCTGCCAGGGCGGCAGGAAACGGGCGTAGGTGCCGGGGGTAACGGGTTCGACGTCGGCGCGCAGGGCTGCCAGGGAGCGGGAGCGTAGGGTGCGCAGGACGGAGGCGTCCACCCATTCGGTTCCGGCCAGGTAGGCGGGGTCGGTGGAGCCGGTACGGGCAGCGGCTAGCTCGGCGCGCAGCTCTTCGGGTAGGAACTCACCGGAGATAACCCGCCGGTCTGCTGCCAGGGTGCGCAGGGCGGTATCGACCACCGAGACGCCCAGGGAAAGGGCGGCAGCAGCCTGGGCAGCGGTAAAGGGGGCGTGAGTGCGGGCGTAGCGGGCTACCAGGTCAACCAGGGGAGCCTCGACCGGCTCCAAGAAGGCCAGGGGGACCCCAATCGGCAGGGGCACACCCAGGGCGTCGCGCAGGCGGGCGGCGTCCTCAATGGCGGCGTAGAGTTCCCGCCCGTGCAGGCGGAAGCGCAGGGCCCGGCCGGCTTTCACCAGGGCCTCAAGGTGGTCGGTGGCTTCGGCTTCGGTCAGGACGCGCTCACCCGGCTGAC
Organism: Rothia sp. 11254D007BW; assembly: GCF_053548195.1. NCBI lineage: Bacteria > Bacillati > Actinomycetota > Actinomycetes > Micrococcales > Micrococcaceae > Rothia > Rothia sp. 11254D007BW. The sequence goes on along the minus strand of NZ_JBPWPK010000001.1, from coordinate 1,555,938 downwards.
CTGTCTCGGCCTCGGCAGTCGGGGCGCTGGCGTCCACACCGGAGCCTGCCCCCGCGTCCTCACCGGTGCCCTGATCCAGGAGCACCCGCAGGCGCTGGGCTGCCTCGGCGGCGGTCAGGGGGCCGAGCAGGCGCAGCAGGTCGGCGGCTCCCTCCACCCCGCGCAGGCGGTAGCCCGCAGCGGTGCGCTGGAGTCGAGCCTCGGTGGAACGGATGACCTCAACATCGAGCAGTTCGCGCAGCTCGTCCTTGCCGAGTAGTTCAGCTAGCAGGGCAGGATCCAGGGCCAGAGCAGCGGCGCGGCGCTCGGCCAGGGGGGAATCCCCGTCGTAGAGGAACTGGGCCACATAGCCAAAGAGCAGGGTGCGGGCGAAGGGGGAGGGGGTTTCGGTTTCCACCTCGCTGATGCGTACCTTTTTGGCCTCAAGGTCCTTGTGCAGGGCGGTGAGGGCCGGTAGGTCGTAGACGTCCTGCAGGCACTCGCGGGCGGTCTCCAGCAGGAGGGGGAAGGTGGGGTACTTGCGGGCCACATCCAGGAGCTGGGCGGATCGCTGGCGCTGCTGCCACAGGGGAGTGCGGCGGCCCGGGTCCTTGCGGGGCAGCAGCAGGGCACGGGCGGCGTTCTCGCGGAAGCGGGAGGCAAAGAGGGCAGAGTTACCCACCCGCTCGGTCACGATGTCTTCGAGCTCGGCCGGGTCAAAGATGAAGAGGTCAGCCCCGGGCGGTTCGGCCTCCATAGCAGGAATGCGCAGTACGATGCCGTCATCAGCGGCCATAGCTGAGGCATTGACCCCGTAGCGTTCCTCAGCCCGGGCGCCGACGGCCAGGGCCCAGGGGGAGTGGACGGGCATACCCAAGGGGGAATGCAGAATCAGACGCCAATCCCCCAGCTCATCACGGAAGCGCTCAACCAGCAGGTGCTTCTCGCTGGGCACCTGGCCGGTTGCCTCTGCCTGCTCTGCCACGTAGGCCAGCAGGTTATCGGCGGCCCACTGATCCAGGCCAAGGCCGCGCAGGCGGGCATGGGCGGCACCGGTGTCCTTACTGTTCTCAAGGGCCAGCTCCCGGGTAAAGGCCCCCAGAGCCCGCCCCAAATCGACAGGACGGCCCGGTGAATCCCCGTGCCAGAAGGGCAGGCGCCCGGGGACGCCGGGGGCAGGGGTCACCGTCACCCGGTCGTGGGAGATATCCTCAATCCGCCAGGACGAGGCACCCAGGGCAATGACGTCCCCGGCCCGGGACTCATAGACCATCTCCTCATCCAGCTCACCCACCCGCTTGGGGGCCTTGGAATCCTCAGCCCCTGCAATGAAGACCGGGAAGAGGCCGCGGTCAGGAATCGTACCGCCGGAGGTTACCGCCAGGCGCTGGGCCCCGGGGCGGCCCTCAATCGTCCCGGCGTCCCGGTCCCAGACAATACGGGGGCGCAACTCGGCAAACTCGTCCGAGGGGTACTTACCGGCCAGTAGATCCAGGGTTGCCTCAAAGGCCGCCCGGGGCAGAGTCGCAAAGGGGGCTGTTGCCCGCAGGGCCTCGAACCAGGCCTCCACACTGATGGGCCCCAGGGCGCAGGCCGCCACGGTCTGCTGAGCCAAAATATCGAGCGGGTTAGCCGGAACAGCTAACGGCTCAATCTTTCCCGCCAGCATGCGCTGTACGGTCACCGTCGCATTCAGCAGATCACCCCGGTGCTTGGGGTAGAGGTAGCCGCGCGAGACCTCGCCTACCTGGTGGCCGGCACGGCCAACCCGCTGCAGGCCAGAGGCTACCGAGTGCGGGGCCTCCACCTGAATCACCAGGTCAACATGGCCCATATCGATACCTAGCTCCAGAGAACTGGTCGCTACCACACAGCGCAGCTGGCCCGACTTCAGAGCCTCTTCAATCAGGGCGCGCTGGTCCTTCGATACCGACCCGTGGTGGGCCCGCGCCAACACCGGTGGAGCACCGGTGGCTGTGGGCGATCCCCCCATCATCTGGGCAGGGGGCTGAGTTGAAAGGGGTAAGGACGCACCCGCCCCCGGCAGCCGTTCATCGTCAGCTTCCAGCCGGGCGGGGGCATCCTTGGCTAGAGCCTCAGCCAGCACATCGGCCAGGGCCTTCGGCTCCCCGCCGGTGGAGGCGTAGGTGCGGGCACCGGTGGAGGCGCTCGCGGTCACCTCACCCAGCTCCCCGCGAGCCTCTAGACGGCCCAGATAAATCTCGTTGAGGCGGGCCGTTAACTTCTCAGCCAGCCCGCGCGAGTTAGCAAAGACAATGGTGGAGCGGTTAGCCTCCACCAGGTCCACAATACGCTCTTCCACGTGCGGCCAAATGGAGGCCTGGTAGCCGTTAAGGTTCGGGGTTTCGCCCCCGGCGCCGGAGCCCGGGGTGGACGCCGCCACCTGCACCTCCTCGATAGTGAGGGCAGGCTGAGTTTGGGTCTGTGCCTGGGGAGCGGATTCTGTTTCCTCACCGGGGAAAACACCCACAGCGTCCCACAGAGCCTGCTCGGCACTTGCCTGCTCGGCACTTGCCTGCGCAGTGCTTGTCTGCTCAGTGCTTGCTTGCGCAGCGCCTGCTTGCTCACCGCCCACCTGACTACCGGGTGTGCGCGCAGGCAGGGGCTGGTCAAAGTAGTCAGAGGAAGACTCGTCTGGCTGGGAGCCCAGGGCAGGGCCCGCCACCGGGTGGATACCCAGGGCCTCGGCCACGGTTACCCCCTGAGGCAGGGACTCCGCCAGCCGCACAGAGACTTCCGGCCGGGTGCCAGCGTCCGCCAGGGTATCGGCCTGCACGGCCCCGTCATCGAAAGCGCGGTCCTCGAACTCGGTGGCGTCCAGGGAGCGAACCTGGGAGCGGGTACGCTCGGTGAGCTTATCCAGGTAGGCGCCCGACCCGGCGGGTGCTGGGGCTGGCCGGGGGCTACTGCCCTGCTTGAAGGAGTTATCCCCCTCCCCGTAGGCATTGGGGCCACCCAGAGCCGTCATATCGGGCACCGGCACCGAAAGGGTCAGCTCCCACTCCTTGGCCGAGGGCGGGCGCACAATCTGCACCGGCACACTACCACCCAAAAAGCGGGCGACGGTTTCAACCGGCTCCACGGTCGCCGACAGCCCCACCCGCTGGGCCGGGGTCTCAAGAATCTGGTCCAGGCGTTCAAGGGTCACCGCCAGGTGGGCGCCACGCTTGGTACCGGCAACCGCGTGTACCTCATCGATAATGACCGTATGCACCTTGGTCAGGGTCGAGCGGGCCTTAGAGGTCAGCATCAAAAAGAGGGATTCAGGGGTGGTAATCAGAATATCTGGCGGGTTAGAAATCAGCTGGCGGCGTTCCTTAGCCGGGGTATCGCCGCTGCGCACACCCACCCGCACCTGTGGAGGCTCTACCCCCAGCTGCCGGGCGGTCTGGGCAATACCGATCAGTGGAGCGCGCAGGTTGCGCTCAACGTCCACACCCAGGGCCTTGAGGGGGGAAATATAGAGGACGCGGGTGCCCCCGCCCTCGTGATTCTCAAAGTGAAGGCGGTCAAGCGCCCACAGAAAGGCCGAGAGGGTTTTACCCGACCCGGTCGGTGCCACAATCAGGGCATGGTGACCAGCCGAAATCGCCTCCCAAGCACCCGCCTGGGCAGCCGTGGGCGCAGAAAAAGCCCCCTCAAACCAGCGGCGGGTGGGGGCCGAGAAAAAGCTCAGGGCACGGGAGGTAACGGGTTCTGCCATAGCCCCCATTATCCCCTTAAAAAATGAGCCGGGCGTATCGGCCAGCCTAGTGAGACTGATCGATACGCCCGGGGTTCAGCGTGAGGACGCTGGGCGCACTGTTTTAGGGGGTGGCCCCCACAGCACCCACCGACAGCTGGGCGACGGCAGGGTTAGAGCAGGCCTCTGCTGCAAAGTTCAGCACCAGAGCCTGGGAGGAACCGGGAGCTTGAATCGAGTAACCGGCCGCGGAAACGCTCTGGCAGGTGTCCCCGTAGAGCTGGGCGCGGGTTTCACGCAGGGTAGCGGTCAGAGATCCGCCGGGGGTAATTACACCGCCCGAGGACGACCACTCGGTAGCGTTCGCAGCTGCTGCACCTACCTGCTGACCAGCAGCATTGACATAGTGCACAGCGGGGTAGCCGCTCATGGTGCAGTTGGTGCTGCCGGTGTTGTTGAATGTCAGAGTGATATAACGAGAGCCAGCTGCACCACCACCTTCAGCAACAGCTGCTTCGATGTAAAGCTGGTCGTAGTCGCAGACCGCTACACCGGCAGCCGAGCTAGCGAGCTGTCTACCTGTGACCGCCGGAGCAGGCGCGCTGGCGGTTGGCTCTACGGTAACGACAGTGCCGGTAGGCACCGGTTCAGGGGTTGCAGAGACGCTTGGGGTCGGTTCAACCTCTTGCACGGTTGGCTGAGGTGTTGTGACCGATGGAGAAGGAGAAGCGCTGGTGGGTGCTGGGCTGCCGGTGGGGGACGCCGGGGCCGATGCCGCCGCTACAGATGAGCTGCTGGGGGTGCTCTCAGCAGTGGTAGTGCCGGTGGTGGCACTACCACACGCCGTGAGAACGGTTAGCAGACCTAGAGCTGCGAGGGGGAGAAGGGGGGTGCGTATCTTCATGCAGCCTACATTCCGGGCTGCAGGGTGACGTGTGCCCCGTCCATTCCCTCGGTGTATTCGGTCTGGCAGCTCAGGCGGGAGCATTCGTTGGCGATATCGTCAATCATGTCGAGCAGGTCTTCTTCTGCTTCTTCGCGGGGCAGGGTTGCCTCGATGTGCTCGGGGTCGATGAAGGCATGGCAGGTGGCGCAAGAGGCGTTGCCACCGCAGGTAGCCAGTACCGGGAAGCCCGCGGCAAGGACGGCCTCAAGCATAGTCTGGTGGGGCTCCCAGGTGACGTCCTTGGTGGTGCCGTTCTCGTCGGTGACCGTGATGTTTACGCTCATGTGTTCTCCTGTGCTGGGGGCAGCTCTGAGGCTGCTGGTCTTGGTTCTGTCCCTATTTTATGGGTGGCGGGCCATCTAACCCCGCTTTTTGTGGTTAAAACTACGATGAGCGGACGCCTGCCGCTAGCTCCGTGACAGGATGTTAGGCTGAGCGATGGGCGGGTGCAGATAACAAAAAACCGGCCTCCCGAAGGAGACCGGTTTGATATGTGGTGCGCCCGAAGGGATTCGAACCCCCAACCTTCTGATCCGTAGTCAGATGCTCTATCCGTTGAGCTACAGGCGCATTATGCGTTGACCGGCTGTGTCAGCCCGTCGCGGCAACAGGTAATACATTACGCAGGTTTGCACCGGTGTGCAAATCGAAAATGGGTGACCCTGCTCTCAAAAAAGCTAAAGATGGGGTGAAAACCGCGTAAACACGCGGAAAAATAGGGGGTGAAGAAAGTTGAAAAAACTTACTAGGGCGCCCTGGGTGTTGGTCAGGCCACATTCTTATGGGTCTGTAACGAAATATTTACATACCAATGAGGACAAACCGGGTTGAGCTATGTACCCTGGAAACACACGATGAAGTGAAAGTGCACCGCACGACGCGTTTATTCATTGATATGGGTGGCGCGTTTTTCTGTTTCTATCGGCCTGTAGGCAGGTAGTTAGGGGAGCGGCGCATACTTACCTGAGGCACAGTGGAGTGTTTCAGGTCAACGATTTATAAGGGGAAGCGTCAGATGACTGACATTTCAATCGACAACGTAACCGCACAGGCACCCACCACTCACGCAGAACTGCTGCAGTGGGTTGCTGATATTGCCCAGATGACTCAGCCTGAGCGTATCTACTGGGCCGATGGTTCGCAGGAAGAATACGACCGTCTGGCCGGCGAACTGGTTGAGGCCGGTACCTTCCGTAAGCTCAGTGACCATGAGTTTCCAAACTCTTACGTTGCCTTCTCTGACCCCGACGATGTAGCTCGTGTGGAAGAGCGTACCTTTATTTGTTCAGCGACCGAAGAGGGCGCTGGCCCTACCAACAACTGGCGTGACCCTGCCGAAATGAAGGGCACTCTGACCGAGCTCTTCACAGGTTCGATGCGGGGCCGCACCATGTACGTCATTCCTTTCGTCATGGGCTCACTGGACGCCACCAACCCCAAGTTCGGTGTTGAAATCACCGACTCTGCTTACGTCGTCACGTCTATGCGCATCATGGCAACCATCGGTTCTGATGTGCTGAAGAAGATGACCGAAACCGAGGCCTTCTTCGTCAAGGCCCTGCATTCTGTCGGTGCGCCTCTCGCCGATGGGCAGGCGGACGTCCCCTGGCCCTGCAACCCCGAAAAGTACATTGTGCAGTTCCCCGAGGATCGTGAAATCTGGTCCTTCGGCTCCGGCTACGGTGGTAACGCTCTGCTGGGTAAGAAGTGCTACGCCCTGCGTATTGCTTCAGCCATCGGTCATGACGAAGGCTGGATGGCCGAGCACATGCTGGTGCTTAAAATGACCAACCCCGAAGGTGAGAGCAAGTACATCTCGGCAGCCTTCCCTTCAGCGTGTGGCAAGACCAACTTTGCCATGATGGACCCCACCATTGACGGCTGGAAGGCCGAAATGGTTGGCGACGACATTGCCTGGATCGAATTCCGCGACGGCAAGCCCTTCGTTGTCAACCCCGAGGCAGGCCTCTTCGGCGTAGCCCCGGGTACTGGCTGGTCCACCAACCCCAACGCTATGCGCGCCATTGCCAAGGGCAACACCATCTTCACCAACGTGGCCCTTACCGACGATAACTCTGTCTGGTGGGAGGGTAAGACCGACGAGGTGCCCGAGCACCTGATTGACTGGCAGGGCAATGACTGGACGCCTGAATCTGGCCGTCCTGCTGCCCACCCCAACTCGCGTTTCTGCACCCCTATTTCCCAGGCAGACATGCTGGCTGAAGAGTACTACGCACCGGACGGTGTGCCTCTCTCAGCCATCATCTTCGGTGGCCGCCGCAAGACCACCGTGCCCCTGGTGGCTGAGGCTTCCAGCTGGGAGCAGGGTGTCTTCCGTGGCGTAACCCTCTCATCCGAGACCACCGCTGCCGCCAAGGGTGCTGTGGGTGTGGTCCGCCGCGACCCCATGGCTATGCTGCCCTTCATCGGCTACAACGCCGGTGACTACATCCAGCACTGGATTGACCTGGGCAAGAAGCACGGCGAAGAGAACATGCCCAAGATTTACTACGTCAACTGGTTCCGTCGCACCCCCGATGGCGGCTTCGCATGGCCCGGCTTCGGCGAGAACTCCCGTGTGGTCAAGTGGATTTTCGACCGACTGGATGGCAAGGCTAGCGGCCAAGAAACCTTCCTCGGCGTGGTGCCCGGCAAGAGCGACCTCGACCTCACCGGCCTTGATATCAGCGATACCGAACTCACCGCTGCCCTGGCTGTCGACAAGGACGAGTGGGCCCAGGAACTGCCCGGAATCGACGAATGGCTGGCCTTCCTCGGCGACAAGGTGCCCGCTGAAATTCACGCCCAGCGCGATGCCCTAGCCGCTGAGCTGAACTAAGGTATATCGGACTTTCGCTCATGTAGGGCACTGTTATCAGCGTCCTTGCAACCGAAAGTAAAATAGCGACACGGTTAAGGAGGTGACCTGTATAAAAACTTTTTATACAGGTCACCTCCTTAACCTCATGGGCGTAGTAGGACGACCCCAAAGAGTGGACGTAAAGCCGACTTAATATTCTGTAGAATGCTTAAGAATGGCTGAATACTGTGTACTCTTGCTGTGCTTCCCCCACAAGCTCATCGGCTAGCCACCGACCTACCACAGAGCTTCGTGCACGGCGTCATGGGTATATCACTCGCATGTTGGAAGGAAAGAACAGAGTGGGAAATCTGCTGAGTGTCAAGAACCTCACCAAGAACCACGAGCACCTTCGCGCACTTAAAGGCGTGAATTTAGAGGTAGCTGCCGGTGAGATCGTAGGTCTTCTCGGCGAAAACGGTGCAGGAAAGTCAACCTTCCTGTCAATTCTGGGTGGCTGGGATCGCCCCGGTGGTGGCACGATCACTCTAGACGGTGAAAAGTACGCCCCCCACACCCCCGAAGAAGCTCTTGAAGCCGGTGTCGGTTCAATCCGCCAGAAATTCAAGGTGGATCCCGAACTTACCGTCGCTCAGGCGATTTTCCGCTCCACCGAGCACGCTGGTGAAGAGGAAGAAGCTCAGGTTGCCCGTGCCCAGGAACTCATTTCAGAAATTGGCCTGGCAGTAGACCCCCGCGCTAAGATGGGCGATTTGGTCCGTGCTGAGCAGGCCTTGGTCGAAGTTGTGCGTATGGAAGCCGAGAACACCCGTCTGGTGCTCATGGACGAAGTCGCTGCAACCTTCAACGACTACGAAATTTACCAGCTCCACGAGGTGACCCGTAAGCTGGCCGCCGAAGGTCGCGCGGTCATTTACATAACCCACCGCATCGACGAGATCCGGTCCCTGGCAAACCGCGCTGTCATCCTTTCTGAGGGCACCATCAATACCGAGATCAACCCCGGTACGATGACCGCCGAAGAAATTGCCTTTAAGATGTTCAACCGTGAAATCGAGATGGGTGGACGCCCTGACGAGTTCGTGGGCGAGGACGCCAAGCTGGTGATCGAGAACCTGACGAGCGCCAAGGGCTCTCTCAACAACGTCAGCTTCTCCGTAGACCGCGGTGAGATTTTTGGTCTGACCGGCCTGCGACGCTCAGGTATCAACGAGGTCGCAGCGGCTCTGGTGGGCGTGGACGAGACCGCCAAGTTTGGCACCCTCAAGATTAACGGCGAGGACGCCACTATCGGCTCCCCCGAGGAATCGGTTGCCCACGGTATTGGCTATCTGTCAGATAATGACGATGAGCTGGGCCTGGCCAACGAACGCTCCATCGCTAAGACCCTGATGGAAAACGCCGGCCTCAAGGAAAGCCCCGAAGGCTTCTTGCACGAGGTATCTGCCCTACGTGAGGTAGCTGAGCAGATTCAGAAGCTGCGCATCAAGACCACCAATATTCAGGGTGAAGTCGGTAAGCTCTCGGGTGGTGACCAGCAGAAGGTCGCCCTGGCCCGCTGGATGACCACCGACTGCGAGATTCTGATTCTCAACCACCCCACCCGCGGCATCGACGTGAGCGCTAAGAGCGAGATTTACAAGATGCTGACCGAACTCACCGAAAAGGGTACCTCTATTATCCTGATTGGGTCAGACATGTCTGAGCTCATCGGCCTCTGCAACCGCATCGCTGTGATGCGCTCCGGCGAACTTGTCTCAATCCAGCAGAACAAGGCCGCGACCGAAGACACCCTCATGGGCGAGGCCCTGGGCGAAGACCTGGTCTAGCCGCCCACCGGCGTCCTAACGCTACAAAGAACCCCGGCAAGGTAATCTGCCGGGGTTCTTGAGCTATCAGGCTTGAGAGACTGCCTCTACCTGCGACTTACAGGGAGATGCGGCCTGAGATGGCGTTCAGCTTGTGACGAGCCAGAGCCAGGTTAGCGGTGTTACGGTCGAGCACCAGGTAGACGAAGAGGCCTGAGGTCTCTGAAGCGTTCAGCACGTTAATCAGGTGGTACTGGGAAGACAGGGTAATCATGATGTCTTCGATGTTGCCGTTCAGACCCAGGTCGTTCATGGTCTTGAGCTTGGCACGTACTACGTTGGAGTTACCAGCGGCAGCAACAGTCAGGTCGAAACCGGGTGAACCGCCGGAGGCAAGAGCCATACCGGAGGAGATATCAACGAGAGCTGCACCGGTTGCGCCTTCAATGGACAGGAGTTCCTGGATGGAGGTATCAAGCTGTGACAAGATAATTCCTTATGTCTAGTTCTGCACCGGCCCGCTACGGGGGAGCGACAGGTGAAGAGACGGTGGGTGCGGTCAGCCTAGCCCTTGTCTTCAGCTGGTGTGTGATGACTGGGTGCGTGCCCGCGAGTGTTTACAGTATCAATACTACTCTCACAGGGGCTCGAACTGCTACAAGTGACTGGACAGGTGTGCCGTGTGAAGCTCCTTGCACCTAAGTGCACTTGCAACCGGTATCTGCTGACGCTGGAGTAATGGTGTGACAGCAGTGATGAGACTGAAGGTTGAATCGTGAACCTTTTTAGCGGTACCGTGAAAGAAAGCTTTATCTGCCCGCCGATGAATTAAGGAGTTGGCCCGTGCGTCTTACCGCATTTTCTGACGTGTCACTGCGCGTCCTAATGCTGCTTTCGGGCCTAGAGGGGGAGCAGATCTCTACCCAGAAAATTGCAGAGGGGGTCGGCACTCCCTACAACCATGTAGCTAAGTCGGTGGCCTTTTTGGCCAACCTGGGGCTGGTGGAATCCACCCGCGGGCGTACCGGTGGTGTTCGCCTGTCAGAAGCTGGCGCCCGAGCCACCGTGGGGCAGGTGCTCCGTGCCTCGGAAGGGGATATCCCCATGGTGGAGTGTGAAGGCGGGGCTAATGACTGCCCCATGCGTCATGCCTGTTCCCTGAAAAAAATTCTGGCTAACGCCCGCGAAGAATTTTTCAAAGTGCTTGATCCCGTTGTTATTTCTGAACTGCCCAACGAGAAGCAGATGGGGCCGGTTTTCCTGGAACTGGGTCTTGGCCCCCTGGCCCAGACGAAAAAGTTGCCCCAGGCGTCCTTTGCCTCATAAGCCGTTTCATCGCCGCTTCCGTACTTCGAGCACGGAGGCGGTTCTTTTTCTCCCAAAACTAGTATTCTGTATGCTAGATTGATGTTGGTTTAACAACACTCTGTCACCAAGGAGGAGCCATGCTCTCTGCTAAGTCCCGCCCCGTCATCGAGGCAACCCTCCCCGTCATCGCCGAGCGGATTAACGACATCACCCCCGACTTCTACCAGCGCATGTTCGCCGCCCGCCCCGACCTGCTCGACGGCATGTTCTCCCGCTCATCCCAGCTCGAAGGCACCCAGCCCAGGGCCCTCGCCGGCTCCATCGCGGTTTTCGCCTCCTACATCCTGGCCAACCCCGATAAGTACCCCGACGAAGTGCTCTCCCGTGTCGCCCACAAGCACGCCTCGCTGGGCCTGCGCGAAGAAGAATACCCCACCGTCTACAAGTACCTCTTCGAGGCTATCGCCGCTAACCTGGGCGATATTCTGACCCCCGAAATCGCAGAAGCCTGGACCGAGGTCTACTGGCTCATGGCCGACGCCCTCATCAAACTCGAAAAGGGCCTCTACGCCTCCCAGGCCAACGACGTCATGTTCGCCCCCTTCCGCCTGGTAGAGCGCAAGGAAACCGGCGAGAACGTGCTCGACCTTACCTTCGAGCCCGCCAACGCAGTTGCCATGACCGACGCCGTTGCCGGCCAGTACGTTTCTATCGTCACCAAGGCTAAGGACGGCCTGCGCCAGGCCCGCCAGTTCACCCTGCTACCCGCCGAGAAGAACCAGCGCCGCGTCGCCATCAAGCTCGATACCGCCGGCGAAATGACCCCCATCCTGCACGAGCTGCAGGTCGGCGCTATCGTTGAGGTCTCCAACCCCTACGGCGACGTCACCCTGGGTGGGTTCGGCGACGACGACTCCCAGCCCCTCTACCTCTTCTCAGCCGGTATCGGCGTCACCCCCATGATCGCCTTCCTGTCCGAACTGGCAGCAACCGGCTCCAAGCGCGAGGTCGTCGTGGTGCACGCCGACCGCTCCTTCACCACCTGGCCCCTGCGCGATGAGATGACCACCTACGTTGAGATGCTCGAAAACGGCCGCCTAGTCTCCTTCATCGAGGCCGCTGGCGAGGGCACCTTCGAGGGCCGCGTCAACGTGGCTGAGCTGAACGTGCCCGCTAACGCCTCTGCCTACCTGTGCGGCCCCCTGGGCTTCATGCAGGGCGTCCGCTCCCAGCTGATCGAAGCTGGCGTGCCCGGCACCAACATCCAGTACGAGATCTTCGGCCCTGACCAGTGGATGCTGCACGACCAGGCCCGTGCCTCCTAAGCTGACCTAAGGGAAGATAGAAAAGGACGCCCGCCCCACCTTCCTTGCCGTATGGCAGGAAAGCGGGGCGGGCGTCCTTGTTTTTACCTTTTGTACCGCACTCCGCTTACTTAAGCCTGAAAAGTGGGCAGGAGCTGGTACAAAATAGGGGTAGTTGAGATTAGCCCTCGCGTACGATCTTCAAGATGGTATCGCGCACGCGCTCCATGGTGGCCTGGTCGGGGGCCTCAAGGTTCAAGCGCAGGAAGGGCTCGGTGTTAGAGGGGCGCAGGTTAGCCCACCAGCCCTCGGTCTTGTGCTCGAAGGTGGTGCCGTCCATGTCGGATACCTCAACGGTGTCACCGAAGTACTCGGCAACGCGGGCGATAGCACCGGCCTTGTCTTCCAGCTCAGAGTTAATTTCGCCGGAGGGGACGTAGGGGGAGTAAGCGGCGCCCAGCTCAGAAAGGGGCTGCTCGCCCTCACCCAGGGCGGCCAGCACGTGCATAGCGGCCAGCATGCCGGTGTCGGCGTTGAAGAAGTCCTTGAAGTAGTAGTGAGCGGAGTGCTCGCCACCGAAAACGCCAGACTCTTCAGCCATAACAGCCTTGATGAAGGAGTGGCCCACGCGGGTCTTGATAGCGCGGCCGCCCAGCTTCTCAACCAGCTCAGGCACGGCCTTGGAGGTAATCAGGTTGTAGATGATTACGGGCTCGTCGTTGCCCTCAGCCTTGGCGCGGGCAATCTCGCGCTCAGCAACCAGGGCGGTGATAGCGGACGGAGTAACGGGCTCGCCCTTCTCGTCGATGACGAAGCAGCGGTCGGCATCGCCGTCGAAAGCCAGGCCAATATCTGCACCGTGCTCAACAACAGCCTTCTGCAGGTCAACCAGGTTGGCAGGCTCCAGGGGGTTGGCGGGGTGGTTGGGGAAGGTGCCATCCAGCTCGAAGTAGAGGGGCACGATCTCCAGGGGCAGGCCGGGCAGGATTGCATCGCCCAGTACAGCGGGGGTGGTCATGCCGCCCATGCCGTTACCGGCGTCTACAACAACCTTGAGGGGGCGGATGCCTGAGAGATCAACCAGGTTACGCAGGTATTCTGAGTAGGCCTTGAGAACGTCCTTCTCAGTTACAGAACCCGGGGTATCAACGGCGGGAATTTCACCCTCGTTCAGGTACTTCTGGGCCAGGTCACGAATATCAAAGAGCCCGGACTCAGATGACAGGGGAACAGCGCCCGCCTTAGACATCTTCATGCCGTTGTACTCGGCAGGGTTGTGGGAGGCGGTGAAGGTGACACCGGCAGCGTTCTCAACGCCACAGGCGAAGTAGAGCTCGTCGGTAGAAATCAGGCCGATGTTGATGACGTTAGCGCCGCGGGCGGTGGCACCCTCAGCGAAAGCGGCCATAAACTCGGGGCCGGAGGGGCGCATGTCGGCGCCCACCAGAACGTCCTGGCCAGCTAGGCCGAGAATGTCTACGAAAGCTGCGCCGGTTGCGCGAACGGTCTCGGCGGTGATGGTTTCGCCCACGATGCCGCGAACATCGTAAGCCTTAAAAGATGCGGTTAAATCAATAGTATTCACGAAAGGTAAGTCTAATTGCCCTGTGACCTGTTTAGACAGTATCCAGACAGATTTCCGGTGTGATTTATGGCGATAAACACCAGGTTTCTGCGCTATAAACTGCGGGGTGGTGAACCCGGGGCATGGTTTGATGGTGCCTATGGGTGAACTTTTTTCTTTAGATAATCCGATTCAGAACTACGCCTGGGGCTCCTATGAGACACTGGCCCTCATGCGCGGCGTCCCTGCCCCCACCGAACAGCCGGAGGCTGAGCTGTGGGTGGGCGCGCACTCGTCCGCCCCCTCCGTAGCTCACGTAGACGGCAGCTCCTTCCCGCTCGATGTTCTGGTGGGCGAGCAGCCTGCCCGCTTCCTCAACCCGCAGCGCACCAGCGACACCTTCCCCTTCCTCTTCAAGATTCTTGCCATTGAATCCCCCCTGTCGATTCAGGTGCACCCCACCGACGAGCAGGCCCAGGCAGGGTTCGCGGACGAGAACGCCCGCGGCATCGCCCTTGATGACCCGGCCCGTAACTACAAGGATCGCTTCTCTAAGCCCGAAACCGTTATCGCCCTGTCGCCCATGCGCATCCTGACCGGTGTGCGCGAGTTCGCGGAGCTGCGCGCTATCGCTGAGCACTTCTCCCTGCCCTGGCTCACCGGTGCTCTGGGCGCGGCTAAGACCGCCAAGGAGCTACTCACCGTCATTATCCGCATGCCGCAGGACGCCGCCGCGGCAGCTGTCGAGCAGACCGTCGCGTCCGCACGCGCTTGGATTGCCAAGAACGGTGAAGTTCCCGGCGCTGAATCAACCGCTGCCGGTGTTGCCGAGCTAGTAATCCTGATTGACAGCAAGTACCCCGGCGACCGCGGCCTGCTGGTCGCTCTGGTCATGAACCTGGTCTACCTTGCCCCCGGCGACTCTGCCTACACTCCCGACGGCCAGGTGCACGCCTACGTCTCGGGTACCGCTATTGAGCTGATGAACCCCTCAGATAACGTCATGCGTGCCGGTCTTACCCCCAAGCACATTGACGAGGAAGAACTCATCAAGATCCTCGGTGAGGGCCAGGGCGCACCTACCATCCAGCGTCCTACCCCCACCAGTGAGAAGGCCGCCGAGTACTCCATGTGGGATGAACGCCTGTCTGTCACCCACCTGGTCGTTGAAGAGGGCGAAACCATCACCCTGCCCCTGGCCGGTGTAGCCACCGCCCTGTGTGCAGGTGGCACCGTTGTGGTCAGCGACGAGGTCAAGACCTTCACCCTGACCGGCACCCAGTCGGTCATGTACGTGGGCGAGCCCACCGAGGTGACCGTCACCGGCGCAGGCGAACTCTACATCGCAGCCCAGCGCTAAGGCGGAAGGACGCCGCCGCGCGGCGCCTTTCCGTCATCTAGAGCAGGTGCGGGGGAGAGCTGGGTAAAGTAGGTAGGGACGACGTCCTGCGCTCTATCCCCAGCCGGGGGAAGGGCCGATAACTCCTACAAGGAAGCCCATGAAAATCATTCTGACCGTCACCGGCCTTGACCACGAAGGCATCATTGCCGGTGTCACTACCAAGCTCGCTGAGCGCAAGGTTAACATCGAGAACCTGTCGCAGACCCTCATGCAGGGCTACTTCACTATGATTCTGCAGGGGAGCTTCGATGATTCTGCCCAGTCGATTACCGACCTGCAAGAGGCTATGAAGCCGGTTGAAGAAGAGCAGCGCGTGCAGATTCGTATTCAGTCTGACGCCATCTTCCAGGCCATGCACACCCTCTAGGAGTTACCGACTATGTTTAGTGACCGTTCCGGTAACGTTCTTGAGACCCTGCAGATGATCGAGGAAGATAAGCTCGATATCCGCACGGTGACCATGGGGATCTCTCTGCTGGATTGCGCCGATTCTGACGGTGAGGTAGCCCGCCAGAAGATTTACGACAAAATCACCTCCCGCGCAGCCCGTCTGGTTGAGGTAGCTGAGGGTATTGAGGCCGAGCTCGGCATTCCCATTATCAATAAGCGTATTTCGGTGACCCCGATTGCCCTGGTGGCGGGTGCCTCGAACGATGAGGACTACGTGGAGTTCGCCAAAACCCTGGACGCCGCTGCTAAGGCTGTGGGGGTTAACTTCATCGGTGGCTTCACCGCCCTGGTTGATAAGGGCGCTACCCCGGCTGATGAGAAGCTCATGCGCTCTATTCCGCGTGCCCTGAACGAAACCGATGTGGTCTGTGCGTCGGTGAATATCGGCTCGTCCCGGGCCGGTATCAACATGACCGCTGTGCGCACCATGGGCGAGGTCATTCGCGAGACCGCTGAGGGCTCCGCTGAAGCCCACGGCTTTGGCTGCTCCAAGCTGGTGGTTTTTGCCAACGCTGTATCTGACAACCCCTTCATGGCAGGTGCCTTCCACGGGGTGCAGGAGGCCGACACCGTTATCTCGGTGGGTGTCTCTGGCCCCGGCGTGGTCAAGCGTGCCCTCGAAAAGGTGCGCGGTGAGTCTTTTGATGCCTGCGCTGAGGCCATTAAGAAGGCGGCCTTCAAGATTACCCGCATGGGTCAGCTGGTGGGCACCCTGGCCGCTGAGCGCCTGGGCGTGGAGTTCGGTATCGTCGACCTCTCTCTGGCCCCCACCGCCGAGGTCGGCGACTCGGTAGCCCACGTGCTCGAAGAGATGGGTCTTGAGTCGGTGGGTACCCACGGCACCGTTGCTGCCCTGGCCCTGCTCAATGACGCGGTGAAGAAGGGCGGGCTCATGGCCTGTTCGCACGTGGGTGGCCTCTCGGGCTCCTTCATCCCGATTTCTGAGGATATCGGCATGATTGAAGCTGCTGCTGCCGGCAAGATTACCCTCGATAAGCTCGAAGCTATGACCGCGATTTGTTCCGTGGGCCTGGACATGGTGGCCATTCCCGGCGATACCTCGGCTGCAACCATTTCTGCCATGATTGCCGATGAGGCCGCGATTGGCGTCATGAACCACAAGACTACCGCTGTGCGCGTCATTCCGGCGATCGGCCTGGAGGTCGGTGAGATGGTGGAGTTTGGTGGTCTGCTGGGCCGCGCCCCCGTTATGCCTGCCCACCCCGAGTCGGCTGAGGTCTTTGTGGCCCGTGGCGGACGCATCCCCTCCCCGGTGCACGGCTTCCGCAACTAACCTCCGCAGTAGGTACCATCTAAATCGGAAAAACCCACCTGGTTGGTGGGTTTTTCTGACTTAAGTGGTACCTACCCCTGATGAGGGGCGCGGACGCGGGGTGAGCGGCACCGTCACGTAGGGCAGGAACCAGCCGATGAGGGGTCCCACAGAAAAAGCGATGAGTAGGGTGCCCACACCGAAGTGGCCGCCCATGGCGATGCCTGCTGCCACCACGGTCACCTCTAGTACGGTGCGTACTAGCCAGACGGGGCGGCCGGTGACGCGCACCAGCCCGGTCATGAGCCCGTCGCGCGGTCCGGAACCGAACTGGGCGCCCAAGTAGAGGGCGTCAAAAAAGGAAAAGGCCAGAATGCCTACCGCCAGATAGACCCACTGGGTCAGCACCCCGGCGGGGTCGGGAATGATATCCATCGCTACATCGGCCGATAGGCCCACCAAAATAGCGTTGGCAAGGGTGCCCAGCCCCGGCATTTCTTTGAGGGGCAGCCAGAAGAGTAGCACCACAAAAGAAGTAATAATGGTCAGCGCCCCGTAGCTCATGCCGGTGATTTCCATCAGGCCCAGGGTGAGTACGTCCCAGCCCAGGGCGCCCAGGCCAGCCTTAATGAGTAGGGCACAGGAGGCCCCGAAACCTACCAGACCGACCACGAGTAGGGGCAGGCGCAGGGCAAGTTTTCCTGCGCGCAACTGCTGCAGAGGCCCAAGGTGGTCGAGCGGACGGGGAGCGGACTGGGCCATGTGGGTGCTTTCTGGCAGGAGAAGGGCAGGGAGCTAGGCGATGAAGCTGGTCATCATGGCTTCGAAGGCCAGTCGGGCGCCGGCGTTGGTGCGGATGCGGCGGCGGGTGGTAGCGACCGTATCGAGGTGGGCTAGGGTGCGCTCGGGGCTGGTGCGCTCGGCGTAGGCGTAGATGTCATCGGCTAGGTGGGCATTGATGATGTCTGCCCCGGTGGAGAGCTGCACGGTGAGCACATCGCGGAAGACGGTTTGAATGTCGGCCAAGAACCTGTCGAGGGTATCGGTTTGAATGCGCTTGGCGCGGCGTTTTTGATCTTCTTCGAGCTGGCGCACCTGGGCCCGGTGGGTGGGGGAGAGCTTCTCGCCGTCCTCATAGCCTAGGGCCGTGAGCAGGGCAGAACGCTCGGCTTCGTTACGGGCTTCGGCGTCCGCTTCGGCTTCTGCCTCGGCGATGGTGATCAGGTCGTCGGCGGCCTCCATGGCAGCGGCAATGGAGCGCAGAGTGATGGGCATCTGCACCACGGTGCTGCGGCGTTTGCGGGCTTCGGGGTCGGTGGCTAGCTTGTGGGCTACTTCCAGATTGCCCTGGGCCAGGCGGGCTACGAAGTCTGCCTGGTGGGGCTCAAGCGGGGTACCGCTTGCCTGCGCGTCGGCAAGGAGCCGGGCGGCGACGTCCGCCACCGAGGGCAGGCGCAGCTTGACCGGGCGGCAGCGGGAGCGGATGGTTACCAGGACGTCCGCGGGCGAGGGGGCGGTGAGCAGCCAGATGGTGTAGGGCGGGGGCTCTTCAATAGCTTTGAGTAGCACGTTGGAGGTGCGTTCGGGCATGCGGTCGGCGTCCTCAATGAGCATGACGCGCCAGCGCCCTACCGCGGGGCGATCCTGGGCTTTGACCACGAAGTCACGGGCTTCTTCGATGGTGATGGTTGTCTTTTCGGTGGTGAAGTGCAGGAAGTCGGCGTGGGAGCCGCTGAGCACCGTCTGGCAGGAGCGGCAGTGCCCGCAGCCCCGGGCAGCCGGGTCTGGCTGGTCGCAGAGCAGGGCGGCGGCGAAGGCCAGGGCAGCGGTGGAGCGTCCCGCACCGGGAGGGCCGGTGAAGAGCCAGGCGTGGGTTGGTTTCTCTTCGGCGGCGGCGCGGGTGAGCTGGGCGCGTACGTCGAGCTGGCCGGTGAGGGTGTCAAAGACGCTCATGCGATACTCCCCAGGGCCGCTGCCAGCACGTCGGCGTGGACGTCCTCGATGGGGCGGGCGCCGTCAATGCGGGCGTACCGCTCGGGGTTGGCGTCGGCTAGCTGCTGGAAGGTGGCGTGTAGGGTGCGGTGGAAGGTGTCATCTGCTGACTCCATGCGGTCGGCGGCGCCCCGGGCACCTGCGCGGGAGCGTCCTTCGGCCAGGGGCACATCGAGCAGAATGGTGGTGTCGGGCAGCAGATTAGAGGTGGCCCAGCGGCTGAGGTCGACTACGGTGTCAATGCCCAGGCCGCGGCCTGCCCCCTGGTAGGCGGCTGAAGAATCAATGTAGCGGTCGCAGAGCACCACCTGCCCGGCTTCAAGGGCGGGGCGGATCTTCTGGTGGGCGTGGGCTGCGCGGGAGGCAGCAAAAATCAGGGCCTCGGTGTGGGGGTCAATCTCACCGTTGCCGTGCTCAAGAACCAGGGTGCGGAGTTTCTCACCGATATCGGTTCCGCCGGGTTCGCGGGTGACCAGCACCGAGTAGCCGCGTTCGGTTAGGGCGTCGGCCAGGAGTTTAATCTGGGTGGTTTTGCCCGAGCCGTCCCCGCCTTCGAAGGCGATAAAGGTGCCGGGGTAGGGGCGGGCCGCGCTGCTCGCGTCCGCCGGGAGGGTGCGGACGCCCGGGTCGGCTTCTGGGGTGTAAGAAAGTGCGTGGGTCACGGGTATAAGCCTACCAAGGCGCTGCGCCTGCCGTCCGGTCTACCCGAGACTACTCTCTAGCCCGTCCCATATGTCACCCTGTGGCGTACCCCTGGCACTGGGCCTAGTGCTGCGCGTATCGTTGAATCTATGACTGAACAGAACCTCTCACCCGAAACCCGCCTGGTGGCTGGTGGTCGCCCCGCCCACGACGATCTGGCTCCCGTGAACCCGCCGATTGCCATGTCGTCCACCTTCCGCCAGACCGGCCCCTCAGACCTCAACACCTACGCCCGTTTCTCCAACCAGAGCTGGGACGGTATCGAAGAGGTCGTCGCTGACCTTGAAGGGGCTGCGCTGCCCGGCCTGGTCTTTGCCTCCGGTATGGCAGCCGTTGCCGCGGTGCAGGACCTGGTACCCGTTGGCTCTATTATTCTGCTGCCCGAGCACACCTACATGGCATCTGTGTCTATGGCCAAGCGCCTCGAAGCCCGCGGTATCACCACCGTGGTCCGTCTCGACATTGAAAACACCGAGTCCGTCATTGCCGAACTCGAAAAGGCAGCTGCCACCGCGGGCGTCACCCCCGAGACCGTCAACTACGCTGCCCCCAAGGTGCTGCTGTGGATGGAGTCCCCCACCAACCCCATGATGGAGGTCGCCGACCTGCCCGCCGTCCTCGGCGCCGCCAAGCGTCTGGGCATTGTCTCTGCCGTTGATAACACCTTCGCAACCCCGCTGGGGCAGAACCCGCTGGCCCTGGGTGCCGACGTGGTCGTCCACTCCGCCACCAAGTCCATCGCCGGTCACTCCGATGTGCTGCTGGGCATCACCGTCACCTCTAACCCGACCCTGCGCGAAGCCATGCAGGCCCACCGCACCACCAACGGCGCTATCGCCGGACCCTTCGAGGCCTGGCTGGGCCTGCGCGGCGTCCGCACCCTGGGCGTCCGCCTAGAACGCGCCGCCGCTAACGCCCTCGAACTGGCCCAGCGCCTGCAGACCCACCCCGCGGTCAAGGCCGTGCGCTACCCCGGCCTGCCCACCGACCCCGGGTTCGAACGGGCGTCCGCACAGATGCGCACCTTCGGCTCAATCCTCTCCATTACCCTGGACGCCACTGCCGAAGAAACTGACCGCGTAGTGCAGGCCCTGAACATTTGGACGCCCGCCACCAGTCTCGGTGGCGTAGAATCACTGATTGAACGCCGCCGCCGCCACGGTTCGGAGCCGCACTCAATCCCCGAGTCGCTGCTGCGCCTGTCGGTAGGTATCGAGAACGTCGATGACCTCTACAACGACCTAGCTGCGGCCCTCGACAACCTCAAGTAACGAACGGACGCCATGACCCCTATTGACCTGATTGTGTTGGTTACCTACTACGTGGGCCTTGCCCTGGCCCTGGTAGTTGCCGCCCTGTCGATTTTCGCGCTGATTGAGGCCGCCCGCGCTTCAAGCTACGCCTACCAGAGCGCCTTCAAACGTACCAAGGGCTTCTGGGTTGGCGTGACCGCTGCCTCGGCTGCTTTCTCTGTACTGATGGTCTGGCAGTCCATGGCCGTCGGTGGCGGGTCTGTCTTCATGCAGCTCATTGCCGCAACCGCCGTGGGCGTATTCCTCGCGGACGTCCGCCCCGCCGTAGCGGTGCGCCGCCGCTAGCCGCAGCTTGCGTTAAGGTCTGAAAAACCCACACATATTCACGAAGAAACCCCCGGAAAAGACCGGGTTTTCCGTGAATATGTGTGGGTTTATCTTTGCTTTGGGGGTTGGGAGTGGGATAATAGGGAGTATGACTTACAAATTGGTACTGCTCCGTCACGGGCAATCAGAATGGAACGAAAAGAACCTCTTCACCGGCTGGGTAGACGTTGCCCTGACCGAGAAGGGTCGCGCCGAAGCCACCCGCGGTGGCGAACTGCTGAAGGAACGCGGCATCCTCCCCGATGTCGTCCACACCTCCCTGCAGCGCCGCGCCATCAACACCGCCAACCTGGCTCTCGATGCTGCTGACCGCCACTGGATTCCCGTCAAGCGCAACTGGCGCCTGAACGAGCGTCACTACGGTGCGCTCCAGGGCAAGGACAAGACTCAGACCCTCGAAACCTATGGTGAAGAGCAGTTCATGACCTGGCGTCGCTCCTACGACGTTCCGCCTCCGGCCCTCGACGACAACGACGAGTTCTCCCAGGCGAACGACCCCCGCTACGCAGACATCGAGAACGCTCCCCGCACTGAGTGCCTGAAGGACGTCCTCGAGCGCATGCTGCCCTACTGGGAGTCAGACATCAAGGAAGACCTGAAGGCTGGCAAGACCGTTCTGGTTGCTGCCCACGGTAACTCCCTGCGCGCCCTGGTCAAGAACCTCGAAGGCATCTCAGATGAGGACATCGCCGGTCTGAACATCCCCACCGGTATCCCCCTCTACTACGAGCTCGACGAGAACTTCAAGCCCGTTGGCCCCGGCGAGTACCTCGACCCCGAGGCTGCTAAGGACGCCATCAAGGCTGTTGCTAACCAGGGTAAGAAGTAAATCCCCGGTAGGTACCACTTAAATCAGAAAAACCCACCAACTAGGTGGGTTTTTCTGATTTAAGTGGTACCTTCTGACGGAGATGGTACCTACCAGCCTAGATGCTGGGCACCGCGTTCCAGTCGCCGGTAACCAGGTAGGTGACCTTACGGGCTACCGAGACACCGTGATCGCCAAAGCGCTCCAGGTAGCGGGATGCCAGGGTGACGTCAACGGTGACCTGGGCGTTCTGACCCCAGTCAGGAGCTGCCATACGGTTGAAGACCTCAACGTGCAGCTCGTTGATGCGCATCTTGTTCTTGATGATGTCCTGGGTGTGGGAGAGCTCGCGGGTTTCCAACAGGCTAATGACGCTGGCAATGATTTTCTGATCCAGCTCGATGATTTCGCGGAAGACCGGCACGATGGATTCGGGCAGGACGTGCTCGGGGTAGCGCATGCGGGCCACCTGGGCCACGTGGCGGGCAAGGTCACCCATGCGCTCCAGGGAAGAGCTCATGCGCAGGGCGCCAACAATCATGCGCAGGTCGGAGGCTACCGGGCCTTGCAGGGCCAGAATGTCGATAGCGCGCTCATCGAGTTCGTTTTGCATGAAGTCGATGCGGGCATCGTTGGTGATGACCTCTTCGGCTTCTTGAATATCAGCCTGCAAGAAGGCGTCAGAAGCACGACCGAGGGCTTCTTGAACCAGGGTAGCAATATGAATCAGCTCTTCGCCGACGTGCTGTAGTTCGGCTTGGAAGACTTTGCGCACGTGCGCGTCCTTTCCATCTGGGGAAGTGTGGGGTGCCGGGCAGACTCCTGCCCATAGCTACCCCTTTAGAGTGCCAAGGCCACATGAACACAAGCACATGGTTGGGTAAACGTTAGTTGAACCCCGGGATATTTGGGGGTCTGCGGGGCGCGGGGTAGGGCCGGTAGGCTCTAAGCTGGTAGATGTGAACCCTACTGTGATTGCTTTGTCTGCCGCTGTGCTGGGGCTCCTCATCGGCGTGGTGAGCATGCTCGCCGTGCAACGGAGTGAGCGTCAGCGCGCTCGCTGGGCCGACGTTGAAGAGCCGACCATTAGCGACGGCGCCGCCGAGGTGCTGGCGGTCATTGGCCGCGCCTACATGGTGGTGGACGCCGTGGACGGCGTGGTGCAGGCTTCTCCGGGCGCCTACGCCTTAGGGCTGGTGCGCGGGCATACAGTGGTCTCTGACGAGCTGCTAGAGATGATCGGCGCGGTGCGGTCCAAGGGCATCATCGTCGAAAAAGAAATTATCTTAACCCGCGGTTTTTACGACCAGAGCCGCCTGGTGATTGACCTGCGCGTGGCCCCGGTGGGCGATGAGTACATCTTGGTGCTGGCCGATGACCGTACCGAGATCGCCCGCGCGCAGACCGTCCGTACCGACTTTGTCGCCAACGTATCGCACGAGCTCAAGACGCCGGTGGGCGCGGTGGGGCTCATGGCCGAGGCCATCGAGTCGTCGGCTGACGACCCAGAGTCGGTACTCTATTTTTCGGGCAAGCTCAAGAAGGAATCCCAGCGGCTGGCAGCCCTGGTGCAGGACGTCATCGAGCTCTCCCGCCTCCAGTCAGCCGATATGGTACTGAGCTCCACCCTGGTCGATGTTGAGCAGGTGGTTGCCGAATCGGTCGACCGTAACCGCCTCACAGCCGAGGGCAAAAACATTGAACTTCTGGTGGGCGGAAAGGCCCCCCGCCCGGTCCACGGCGACCCCGAGCTGCTGGGCACCGCCCTGCGTAACCTGATTGAGAACGCTATTCGTTATTCGCCCGAGAACACCAAGGTGGGCATCGGTATGGCTGTGAAGGGTGACACTGTTAGAATTTCTGTGAAAGACCAGGGCCCGGGCATTCCCGAGGACGAACAGGACCGCATCTTTGAGCGGTTCTACCGGGTTGATCCGGCGCGTTCCCGCCAAACCGGGGGCACAGGCCTGGGCTTGAGCATCGTGAAGCACATTGTGGGCCAGCACGGCGGCGAGGTGACCCTCTGGTCCCAGCCCGGCTCCGGCTCGACCTTCACGATTGCCCTGCCCATTGTCGATGAAGAAACCGAACAGGACCTGCTGGGGGAGCACCCGCCGACGGGATCCCTTACCCAGATAACAGACCACAACACCAACGCTGCTCCGCGCCCCGCGGGGTCGGCTCAAACTGCGAAGGAAGCAAAGTAAGTGACCCGTATTTTAGTGGTTGAGGACGAAGAGTCGCTGAGCGAGCCCCTGGCCTTTTTACTGGGTCGTGAGGGCTTTGAGGTGCAGGTGGTCGATAACGGCCTGGACGCTGTGGTTGAGTTCGAGCGGAACGGTGCAGACCTGGTGCTCCTCGACATCATGCTCCCCGGCCAGTCCGGTACCGAGGTCTGTAAGCAGATTCGCGCCACCAGCGCGGTTCCCATCATCATGCTGACCGCTAAAGACTCAGAAATCGATAAGGTTCTCGGCCTTGAACTGGGTGCTGACGACTACGTCACCAAGCCCTATTCCTCCCGCGAGCTCATCGCCCGCATCCGCGCCGTCCTGCGCCGCCAGGGCGAACCCGAAGAGCACGACGCCGGGGCGATTGAGGGTGGCCCGGTACGCATGGACGTTGAGCGTCACGTGGTGACCGTATCCGGTGAAACCATAGCCATGCCCCTCAAGGAGTTTGAGCTGCTTGAGATGCTACTGCGGAATGCAGGACGCGTGATGACGCGCTCGCAGCTGATTGACCGGGTCTGGGGTGCTGACTACGTGGGTGATACCAAGACTCTTGATGTGCATATTAAGCGCCTCCGCTCCAAGGTTGAGCCCGACCCCTCGTCTCCGCGCTACGTGGTTACCGTACGCGGCCTGGGCTACAAGTTTGAACCCTAAACCGGCACCCTAAGCTGGGCAAAGCAGTGGGGCGGGCCCTTCAGGTACCTGAAGGGCCCGCCCCACTCTTTAAAGCGAAAGGGTCTTAGCTGTTGACGCTAGCGGTTTCAGTAGCGCTGGGAGTAGCCGCTGCGGTGGGCAGGTAGGGGGCGTACTCGTCTAGGGTTCCATCAAGAACGGGCAGGCTGAATGCTTCGGTGCTCTCACCGATGATACCCTCAGCTTCGATAATCAGACCGGGAGCCTTAGGGGTGGAGGGGATGATGACTTCGTTGGCGTCATTTTCGAGAATGACAACTTCGCCGGCTTCAACAGCGACGGAGAAGGACTCCCCGTTACCGACGTTAAACGTAACGGTCTGGTCGGTTTCACCCATGTTGTAGACGGTGCCGAGCACGCGACCGGGCTGACCTTCACCCTCAGAGATAACGAGCATATTGCGCATATCAACGCGCTGACCCTGGGGCCACATGGTGAAAGAAACGCCGTCGCTGGCATCGTAGACGATGGTGGTGGCGGGCTGGTTGGTGTAGGTGCAACCGGTGGTGGCCAGCAGGGCTCCAGCGATGGCAACGAGGGCGCTGGCGCGCTTGACGGTCACAGAAGCGGTGTTCTTCACAGCTCTAGCTCCTTGTTGGGGTATGTAGTCTGCCGGTGGGGCAGAGAAAGTGTGTGTGCTCCGCGCCGAGGTACGGAATTTTTGGTCTGTTCAGGTCACATTCTATCTGGTTTAACGACAATACGTCTGTATCAACGGGGCAAAAGGGCGTAAATGAAGCACACTGGTTCGCTGAGAGCACCGGGCCTATTTTGAGACTTTAAGGGTGCTGTCTTTCGTTGCATGGTAGAATAGGTAGGCTGAAAGGGGTTTATCCATATGGTTTTTGAGGTTGGCGAAACAGTCGTTTACCCTCACCACGGTGCCGCAACGATTGAAGAAATCAAGATGCGCAAGATCCGTGGCGAAGAGAAGATGTACCTGAAACTCAAGGTCGCTAACGGTGACCTGGTCATTGAGGTGCCCGCTGAGAACGTCGATATGGTGGGCGTGCGCGACGTCGTTGACGAGCGCGGTCTGCAGGAAGTCATCGACGTGCTCCAGGCTACCGATACCGAAGAAGCAGCAAACTGGTCCCGCCGCTACAAGGCTAACGTTGAGAAGCTGGCATCTGGCGATGTGCTGAAGGTTGCCGAGGTCGTGCGTGACCTGTGGCGCCGTGAGAACGACCGCGGTCTGTCGGCTGGCGAGAAGCGCATGCTGGCTAAGGCCCGTCAGATTCTGTCGTCTGAGGTTGCCCTGGCTAAGGACATCGACGAAGAAGCTGCCGAGGTCGAACTCGATAAGATTCTCGAGGGCGTCTAAACTTTCGGGTATGCTCACTAGCTGTGAGCACTCTAGATTTTTCTGATACAGCGGGCACCGCAACCACTTCTGGTGGTTCGGTGCTCGCTGTTGTTATTGTGGCCGCCGGTTCCGGTTCGCGTCTGGGCGCAGGTGTGCCCAAAGCTGCGGTAGAGGTGGCCGGTCGCACGCTGTTGGAATGGGCACTGACCGGTGCCCTAGCGTCGGGCGTGGTAGCTCGGCTGGTGGTGACGGTGCCCCCGCAGGATGTTGAGCTGCGACAGATCTGCGCCCGGTACGGTGCCTTGGCGGTGTCCGGCGGCGCAACGCGCGCCGAATCGGTGACGGCCGCCCTGGCCGCGATTGCGGACGCCGCCCCCCTGCCGGGTGCCCCCGAGCAGCTGCCCACCGGCGTCCTGGTGCACGATGCCGCCCGCTGTTTCACCCCTGCCAGCGTCTACCACCGGGTGGCTGCCGCCCTTGAGGCGGGGGAGAAGGCTGTAATTCCGGTGCTGCCCGTGGTCGACACCATCAAAACAGTGGATAATCATGGGTACGTGAGCGGTACCCCAGCCCGGGCGCAGCTGCGGGCTGTGCAGACCCCCCAGGGCTTTGACCTGGCTACCCTTGTGCAGGCCCACCGCGATGTAGCCTCCCTGGCCCCCGAGGTTGCCGAAAGCATCACCGATGATGCCATGCTGGCTGAAACCCTGGGGCTACCGGTTGCGACCGTCGAGGGAGCCGCCGAAGCCTTCAAGATTACGACCCCCCTTGACCTGACCCTAGCTACAGCCCTCTACGACGAAAAGAGAGAATCATGATTCCCCGTATTGGCACCGGCACTGATGTGCACGCTTTTGGTGAAGAAGGCACCGAACTGTGGGTGGCAGGTTTGCACTGGCCGGGCCAGCGCGGGCTCTCAGGCCACTCGGACGGCGACGTGGTGGCCCACGCGGCTGCTGACGCCCTTTTTTCGGCTAGTGGCACCGGCGATCTAGGCTCCAATTTCGGGGTGGATCGGCCCGATATGGCAGGTGCTTCCGGTGTGCGGATCCTCTCTGAAGCTGCTGCCATTGTGCGGGCCGCCGGGTTTGAGATTGGCAACATTGCGGTGCAGCTGATCGGCAACAAGCCCAAGTTCTCCCCGCGCCGGGAGGAGGCCAACCGCGTCCTGTCTGAGGCCGCCGGTGCCCCGGTGACCGTCACCGCCACCACCACCGATGGGCTGGGGCTGACCGGCCGCGGCGAGGGCGTGGCAGCTAGCGCTGTTGCCCTGGTATACCGTAAGGACGCTTGAGCCAAGGCCCAGCGTCGGGTGCACTCAGAGGCGGGGTCAGTCAGCGCTACAATAAGCCTGTCCCTGTTAACACCACCCCAAGCTGTAAAGAAGTACCTGTGAACGCCGACCCCCTTGAACCCCGCCCTCACCTGCTAAGCCAGGACGGGGGACGCGTCATCGCCTGGCACGAATTTGGGCAGAAAGAAGCACCCACAGCTACCGTCATCTACTGCCACGGCACTCCCGGTACCGGTTATGAGGCCCTCTTCCTCGATGAGGCGGCCAGAGAACTGGGTATCCGCATTATCGCCCCGGACCGCCCGGGGCTGGGAGCATCGGATGCCGTACCCCACCGGCTGGTGGGCACCTGGGCAGAGCGGGACGTTGCAGCCATCATCGACCATCTAGAGCTTGACCGTTTCAGCGTGATGGGCTTTTCCGGCGGCGGGCCCCACGCCATGAGCCTGGCAGCCCTGCACCCCGAGAAGATAGACCAGCTCATCCTGCTAGCCCCCTTCACCCACCATCCCCTCTGGGAAACCCGGCTGGGCCTTAACCTCACTCCGCTGCGCGTCCACATGTCGCACCTGACCCTCTCCTGGTTCCCCAAGCCCCTGATAGACCTGACCGCCCGCGCCGTCAGTCGCCCGCTGGCGTCGGCCTCGACCCTAGCTTCAGCCCTGGGCCGAGACGTGCAGGGGCACACCGCCGCCTACCGCATGGCGGTCTCCCACGATTACGCCCTGCAGTTCTCCATCAAAGGCGGGGTGCAAGACGAGTACGCAATTCAGGACGACTGGGGATTCGCAGAGTCCACCGTTAAAGCCCCGGTCCATCTCTGGGTAGCCGGGCGCGATCTGGCCATCAAACCCGCCCGCGCTCGCAACTTAGGGCTCCGCCTGGGGGCTCAGATTCACGAGCTGCCGAGTGATGGACATTTTTCCCTGCTGATTAACCATGCGGCAAGCGTCCTCGCACCGGTTCTACAGCGCACGGTAAACTGTTAGGCGTGACTCTACGTTTTTATGATTCAGCAACAGCAAGCGTCCGTGATTTCACCCCGGTTCACCCCGGCGAGGCCCGCATCTACTACTGCGGTGCCACCGTTCAGGGTGCCCCGCACATTGGGCACGTACGTTCGGGCCTGGTCTTTGACCAGCTCTCCCGCTGGCTGACCTACCGCGGTTACAAGGTCACCACGGTTCGTAACGTCACCGATATCGACGACAAGATTCTGGTGAACTCGGCTGCCTCTTTTGAGCCAGGCTATGCCGGTGAGCACCCGGCTGAAGAGTGGTGGGCCCTGGCCTACCGCTTCGAGCGGGTCTTTGGCCAGGCCTACGCCTCCCTCAATATCGCACCCCCCACCTACGAGCCGCGCGCTACCGGGCATATCCCCGAGATGTTTGCCCTCATTCAGCGCCTCATTGACCGCGGCCATGCCTACCCGGCGACCGACGGCTGCGGCGACGTCTACTTCGATGTGCGCTCCTGGGAGAACTACGGTGCCCTGACCCGCCAGAAGATTGACGATATGCAGGACGCGCCGGACGCCGACCCCCGCGGCAAGCGCGACCCCCGCGACTTTGCCCTGTGGAAAGCTTATAAGGAGGGTGAGCCCGTCACCGCCTCCTGGGATTCCCCCTGGGGTAAGGGACGCCCCGGCTGGCACCTAGAGTGCTCCGCCATGGCGGGTAAGTACCTGGGCGAGACTTTTGATATTCACGGCGGCGGCCTCGACCTGCGCTTCCCCCACCACGAAAATGAGATGGCCCAGTCCCAGGCAGCCGGCTACGGCTTTGCCAACTTCTGGATGCACAACGGTCTGGTCAACTACGAGGGCGAGAAGATGTCCAAGTCCATTGGCAACATCATCACCCCCGCCCAGATGCTCGAAGCCGCCCGCCCCCTGGTCGTCCGCTACTACCTGGGCCAGGCCCACTACCGCTCCGTCCTCGACTACCACCCCACCTCTCTCGAAGAGGCGCGTGTAGCCGTTGAACGCGTTGAAGCCTTCTTGGCCGCAACCCGCGACTACCATCGTGAAGACGCTGCGGTACCCGAGGCCTTTGCTGAGGCCATGGACGATGACCTCAACATCCCCAAGGCTCTGGCTGCTCTGCACGCGGGCGTCCGTGCCGGTAACGCAGCCCTGGCTGCCGGTGAATCCGCCCAGGACGCCGCCGAGCAGGTCTACGCTATGGCTAAGGTGCTGGGGCTGGTTGAGCTCATGTCCTTCAGCCAGGCAGGGGCTGCCGCCAACGAACCCGGCGAACACGCAGCGCTTGACTCTCTGATTCAGACCATGCTGACCCAGCGTGCCGAAGCCCGTGAGGCTAAAGACTGGGCCCGCGCAGACCAAATCCGTGACGCTCTGGCCGCCGCCGGTATCACCGTCAAGGACGGCGCATCCGGCTCCACCTGGTCCCTCTAGGCCTCATAGCCCTCCCGCTACCGTGCTCCATCTCTCGCCCCACAGGGGGCAGGGGGTCGGTAAGCTAGAAAACAATTCATAGACATCAAACAAAGGACACACCCCATGGCGAAGGCAGGCTCACGCCCCGGCGCAACCAACAAAAAGAAGGGCCCCACCAAGGGCACCGGCGGCCACGGCCGTAAGGCCCTCGAAGGCCGCGGCAACACCCCTAAGGCCGAAGACCGCGTCTACCACAAGGCCTACAAGATGAAGAAGGCCGCCGAAAACCGCAAGGCAACGAACACCCTGCGGTCCCGTCAGCCCCGCCTGGGCGGCAAGCGAGCCTCCGACGAACTGGTCACCGGCCGCAACTCCGTGCTTGAGGCCCTGCAGACCGAGATTCCCGCCAAGACCCTCTTCGTCATGTCCCGCATCGAGGTCGACGACCGCGTCCGCGACATCATGACCGAAGCCAACAAGCAGGGTCTGCCCATGCTCGAAATCGGCCGTAACGAGCTGGATCGCCTGACCGACCACGCCGTCCACCAGGGCGTTGCTCTGCAGATTCCCCCCTACAAGTACCCGGACGCCGGCAACCTGGTTCTCGACACCATGGATCTCTGGTACGACAAGAAGATGAGCACCCCGCCGCTCTTCGTTGCCCTGGACGGCATTACCGACCCCCGCAACCTGGGCGCCATCATCCGCTCCGTCTCAGCCTTCTCGGGTAACGGCGTCATCATTCCCGAGCGTCGCTCGGCAGCTATGACCGCCTCAGCCTGGAAGACCTCATCCGGTGCTGCTGCCCGTATCCCCGTAGCTAAGGCCACTAACCTGACCCGCGTGATCCAGCAGGCTAAGGACGCCGGCATCTTCGTCGTCGGTCTGGACGGCGGCGGCGACATAGACCTGCCCAACCTTGAACTAGCCTCTGAACCGCTCATGATTGTTGTTGGTTCAGAAGGCAAGGGGTTGTCACGACTGGTCACCGAGAACTGCGACCAAATCGTTTCGATTCCCATTAGCTCAGCGATGGAATCGCTCAACGCCTCCATGGCAGTAGGAATCTCCCTCTACGAGGTATCCCGCCGCCGAGCTGCCTAAGCTTCTTATAAGAACGAAGTGCTCTCCCGCGATAGCGGGGGAGCACTTCTTGTTTATCTAGTCTGATTTATCTAGTCTGAGGGGCGGGACGCAGGCTCACGAGGGCTTATGTGAGCCAGAATAAGGGTCTGGCTCACAAAAAATCCCTAAAATCAAGCCTTCTGAAGAGATTCAGAAAAACTTTAAAAAATCTTTTTCTCTGTTAATTATGGTTTTGACTAGGTCATTTGCTGTTCTTGGTGGTGGTTCTTGGGCTGAAAGTGCCCCAAAAGTGTCTCTTTCGGGTTGCGCGCTCTGAAAAACCTGCGTAGAGTATTACGAGTCGCCACGGCACAGGGGAAACCCGCCAAGCGACAAAACACCTAGTCACATAGCGAATTCAGGCCCCGGCTGGAACCGAGAAATCCCAACTCGAACGAGTGAGATTTTGAAGTAACAATCCAGCCACAAGCCACTGTGAGGCACAACACGGAACACCGAGTTGACACACAGAAAAGAAACGCGATAGACTAGACGAGTTGCCCAAACGGGTAACACAAAAACTTGAGAATGACCGATACGAAACACCGGCTGGTTCCACTAGCTAGGGTTAAGAATGCGGTTTGTTGCTTGAAAACTCAATAGCGTACCAATGTTATAAATAACATTCTTATCGTCCACACTACACACTAGTGTTCACAACGAACACCAGGTAGTGCGGAAATTGAACTGATACCAAATATTTATACAACATGTGAGAAACCAAGAGTTTCTTACAGAATTTGATAATCAATTGGTTTCAGATTCGTCAGCTCGAACCACACCACCCCGTGGTGAATGGTTCGCTAACAATCAGAGACCAGGATCATCAACTACTTCATTTTTTCAACGGAGAGTTTGATTCTGGCTCAGGACGAACGCTGGCGGCGTGCTTAACACATGCAAGTCGAACGATGAAGCCCAGCTTGCTGGGTGGATTAGTGGCGAACGGGTGAGTAATACGTGAGTAACCTGCCTTTAACTCTGGGATAAGCCTTGGAAACGAGGTCTAATACCGGATACGACCAGTTCCCGCATGGGATGCTGGTGGAAAGGGATATGTACTGGTTTTAGATGGGCTCACGGCCTATCAGCTTGTTGGTGAGGTAACGGCTCACCAAGGCGACGACGGGTAGCCGGCCTGAGAGGGTGACCGGCCACACTGGGACTGAGACACGGCCCAGACTCCTACGGGAGGCAGCAGTGGGGAATATTGCACAATGGGCGCAAGCCTGATGCAGCGACGCCGCGTGAGGGATGACGGCCTTCGGGTTGTAAACCTCTTTCAGCAGGGAAGAAGCGAAAGTGACGGTACCTGCAGAAGAAGCGCCGGCTAACTACGTGCCAGCAGCCGCGGTAATACGTAGGGCGCGAGCGTTGTCCGGAATTATTGGGCGTAAAGAGCTTGTAGGCGGTTTGTCGCGTCTGCTGTGAAAGCCCGGGGCTTAACCCCGGGTTTGCAGTGGGTACGGGCTAACTAGAGTGCAGTAGGGGAGACTGGAATTCCTGGTGTAGCGGTGAAATGCGCAGATATCAGGAGGAACACCAATGGCGAAGGCAGGTCTCTGGGCTGTAACTGACGCTGAGAAGCGAAAGCATGGGGAGCAAACAGGATTAGATACCCTGGTAGTCCATGCCGTAAACGTTGGGCACTAGGTGTGGGGGACATTCCACGTTTTCCGCGCCGTAGCTAACGCATTAAGTGCCCCGCCTGGGGAGTACGGCCGCAAGGCTAAAACTCAAAGAAATTGACGGGGGCCCGCACAAGCGGCGGAGCATGCGGATTAATTCGATGCAACGCGAAGAACCTTACCAAGGCTTGACATATACTGGACCGCTCTAGAGATAGAGTTTCCCTTCGGGGCTGGTATACAGGTGGTGCATGGTTGTCGTCAGCTCGTGTCGTGAGATGTTGGGTTAAGTCCCGCAACGAGCGCAACCCTCGTTCTATGTTGCCAGCACGTAATGGTGGGGACTCATAGGAGACTGCCGGGGTCAACTCGGAGGAAGGTGGGGATGACGTCAAATCATCATGCCCCTTATGTCTTGGGCTTCACGCATGCTACAATGGCCGGTACAAAGGGTTGCGATACTGTGAGGTTGAGCTAATCCCAAAAAGCCGGTCTCAGTTCGGATTGGGGTCTGCAACTCGACCCCATGAAGTCGGAGTCGCTAGTAATCGCAGATCAGCAACGCTGCGGTGAATACGTTCCCGGGCCTTGTACACACCGCCCGTCAAGTCACGAAAGTTGGTAACACCCGAAGCCGATGGCCTAACCCGTTTGGGAGGGAGTCGTCGAAGGTGGGATTGGCGATTGGGACTAAGTCGTAACAAGGTAGCCGTACCGGAAGGTGCGGCTGGATCACCTCCTTTCTAAGGAGCTTCAACAATAGTTGAGCCACGCCGGACGCGAGTGTCGTTTGGGTGGTTTGCTCATGGGTGGAATGTTAGTTCAGGTACTGTGCTTACTCTTTGGAGTTGGTGCTGTGTGCTGATAAGGATTGTGTGTAATGTTGGTGCGCTTTTGGGTTTTGAGGTAACAAGCCATTAGGGTTTGTTGCTCTCAGGTTCCCGGCATGAGAGTAGTGGTCAGACGGTTTTGTCTGGTTGCCTCGAGTGGTATCGGGTTGTTGTTTGAGAACTGTATAGTGGACGCGAGCATCTTCGAATTTATTTGAAGAAATCTCAATTCAATTTTTGGATTGTGTTCTTTTGATACTTTTGATTTTGTACTTAGTTAGTCAAGGTTAATATCTTTGATTTTATCTGTGTGTAAGTTATTAAGGGCACACGGTGGATGCCTTGGCACTAGAAGCCGATGAAGGACGTGTGAATCTGCGAAAAGCCTGGGGAAGCCGATAACAGGGCGTTGATCCCAGGATGTCCGAATGGGGAAACCCAGCAAGCCATCATGGTTTGTTACCACCAGCTGAATGTATAGGCTGGTTGGAGGGAACGAGGGGAAGTGAAACATCTCAGTACCCTCAGGAAGAGAAAATAACTAATGATTCTGTGAGTAGTGGCGAGCGAAAGCGGAAGAGACTAAACCTGTGGTGTGTGATACCGGTTGAGGGTTGCATCATGGGGGTTGTGGGAGTACGCATAACAGTTTCAACCGGCTGTTGACGTGATGTTCTAGCATGTAGGTGAACGCCTTGGGATGGGCGACCGGAGAGGGTGAGAGTCCTGTAATCGTAATGTGTTAGACCGCGTGTGTGCCACCCGAGTAGCACGGGGCTCGTGGAATCTCGTGTGAATCTGCCAGGACCACCTGGTAAGTCTAAATACTTTCTAGTGACCGATAGTGAATCAGTACCGTGAGGGAATGGTGAAAAGTACCCCGGGAGGGGAGTGAAATAGTACCTGAAACCGTGTGCTTACAAGCCGTTGGAGCCTTTTGGGGTGACAGCGTGCCTTTTGAAGAATGAGCCTGCGAGTTAGTGTTCTGTCGCGAGGTTAACCCGTGTGGGGAAGCCGTAGCGAAAGCGAGTCTGAATAGGGCGAGTGAGTGGCAGGATCTAGACCCGAAGCGGAGTGATCTATCCATGGCCAGGTTGAAGCGACGGTAAGACGTCGTGGAGGACCGAACCCACTTCAGTTGAAAATGGAGGGGATGAGCTGTGGATAGGGGTGAAAGGCCAATCAAACTCTGTGATAGCTGGTTCTCCCCGAAATGCATTTAGGTGCAGCGTTACGTGTTTCTTGCCGGAGGTAGAGCTACTGGATGGCCGATGGGCCCCACAGGGTTACTGACGTCAGCTAAACTCCGAATGCCGGTAAGTGAGAGCGTAGCAGTGAGACAGTGGGGGATAAGCTTCATTGTCGAGAGGGAAACAGCCCAGACCATCAACTAAGGTCCCTAAGCGTGTACTAAGTGGGAAAGGATGTGGAGTTGCTTAGACAACCAGGAGGTTGGCTTAGAAGCAGCCACCCTTGAAAGAGTGCGTAATAGCTCACTGGTCAAGTGATTCTGCGCCGATAATGTAGCGGGGCTCAAGTACACCACCGAAGTTATGGCAATCAGTTTTTACTGGTTGGGTAGGGGAGCGTCGTGTATCCAGTGAAGCTGCGGTGTAAACCAGTGGTGGAGGGTACGCGAGTGAGAATGCAGGCATGAGTAGCGAATCACGGGTGAGAAACCCGTGCGCCGGATGATCAAGGGTTCCAGGGTCAAGCTAATCTGCCCTGGGTTAGTCGGGGCCTAAGGCGAGGCCGACAGGCGTAGTCGATGGATAACGGGTTGATATTCCCGTACCGGCGAAAAACCGCCCATACTGATATTTTGATGCTAACTGTGAGAAGCTGTTTGTAACCCCTTCACTTGTGTTGGGGAGCTTATGGTGGACTGCAGGACCCGATTTTTGGAGGTAAACGTATTAACAGGTGTGACGCAGGAAGGTAGCCAAGCCACGCGATGGTTGTCGTGGTCTAAGCGTGTAGGGTATCCGGTTGTTAAATGCGCCGGTGTTGGCCTGAGACGTGATGGGACCCCGTTATTGGGGGATTTGGTGATCCTATGCTGCCGAGAAAAGCATCGACGTGAGGTTTTAGCCGCCCGTACCCGAAACCGACACAGGTGATCAGGTAGAGAATACTAAGGCGATCGAGAGAATCATGGTTAAGGAACTCGGCAAAATGTCCCCGTAACTTCGGGAGAAGGGGAGCCTTGAGCGTGACCCACCTGCGCGGTGGTGAGCGTGTATGGGTCGCAGAGAATTGGGGGAAGCGACTGTTTATCAAAAACACAGGTCCGTGCGAAGTCGTAAGACGATGTATACGGACTGACTCCTGCCCGGTGCTGGAAGGTTAAGAGGATTGGTTAGCCCTTTGTGGGCGAAGCTGAGAATTTAAGCCCCAGTAAACGGCGGTGGTAACTATAACCATCCTAAGGTAGCGAAATTCCTTGTCGGGTAAGTTCCGACCTGCACGAATGGAGTAACGACTTCCCTACTGTCTCAACCATGAACTCGGCGAAATTGCAGTACGAGTAAAGATGCTCGTTTCGCGCAGCAGGACGGAAAGACCCCGTGACCTTTACTATAGTTTGGTATTGGTGTTCGGTGCGGCTTGTGTAGGATAGGTGGGAGACTGTGAAGCATGGACGCTAGTTCGTGTGGAGTCGTTGTTGAAATACCACTCTGGTCGCTCTGGATGTCTAACTTCGGCCCGTGATCCGGGTCAGGGACAGTGCCTGATGGGTAGTTTAACTGGGGCGGTTGCCTCCCAAAAAGTAACGGAGGCGCCCAAAGGTTCCCTCAGCCTGGTTGGCAATCAGGTGTTGAGTGTAAGTGCACAAGGGAGCTTGACTGTGAGACTGGCAGGTCGAGCAGGGACGAAAGTCGGGACTAGTGATCCGGCGGTACGTTGTGGAACGGCCGTCGCTCAACGGATAAAAGGTACCTCGGGGATAACAGGCTGATCTTGCCCAAGAGTCCATATCGACGGCATGGTTTGGCACCTCGATGTCGGCTCGTCGCATCCTGGGGCTGGAGTTGGTCCCAAGGGTTGGGCTGTTCGCCCATTAAAGCGGTACGCGAGCTGGGTTCAGAACGTCGTGAGACAGTTCGGTCCCTATCCGCTGCGCGCGTTGGAAATTTGAGAAAGGCTGTCCTTAGTACGAGAGGACCGGGACGGACGAACCTCTGGTATGTCAGTTGTACCGCCAGGTGCATGGCTGATTGGCTACGTTCGGGAGGGATAACCGCTGAAAGCATCTAAGCGGGAAGCCTGTTTCGAGATGAGATTTCCTGGCAGCCTTTAGGCTGTGTGAGGATCCCTATAGATGATGGGGTTGATAGGCCAGGTATGGACGCGGGGAATGCCCGTGGAGTTGACTGGTACTAATAGTCCGAAGGCTTACACTTTATAACTAGTGTGCTTGTGTGTTTGCGTCCACTGTATGGTTTTGAGATAACAACCCTTTGGGTTTGTTATTGCTGGCCCCCCTTTGTTGTGTGTGGGGTGGTCATCGTTGGTTTACGGTGGTTATAGCGAGAGGGAAACACCCGGTTCCATCCCGAACCCGGAAGTTAAGGCTCTTTGCGCCGATGGTACTGCACTGGTGACGGTGTGGGAGAGTAGGTCACCGCCGGTTTTTTGATTGGGATACAGGAAGGCCCTGGACAGATTGTCCAGGGCCTTTTTGTTTTAAGCATCAAAAATCCAATACCCACTTTATATACCCTATCGGGTGCAAGAGCTAAGCGCCCTGCACCAGCCCTCACCTAAACTAATCGTTTCCTGGGAAAGTAGTTTGAGGTTCGGTAGAAGGGCAGATATCCCCGTCAAATCACGGTAGGCTTGAATCTATCAAGAACGCACGTACGAAAGTGAGGCACATCTGTGTCTAAGGGAAACCCCTCCACTGACGCCCGCGAGCGTGCCCGCCAGCTGGCGGCACAGCAGGCCAAGAAAACCTCAAAATCATCCACTCGCTGGATTCAGTTCACCGTCCTCGGCGTCATCGCCCTCATCGTAGCCATCGTTGCAGTCGTCATCATCAACGGTAACCGCAACCAGATTGCCGATGCAGGCCCGGTGCCTTCCTCAGCTAACCAGTACGGCGGCATCGTCCTGACCGCTAACGGTATCGAGCGGAACACCAGCACCGAAGCCAGCCGTGACAGCAACGACCTGGGCACCTCAGAAGCAACCTACACCGCAGCCGACGGCTCCGAAGCCACAATGCCCCTGGGTGTAGCCCTGCCCGAAGAAGCAGACAATAACGGTGAGCCCGTCCGTCTGACCATCTTCCAGGACTACAACTGCATACACTGCGCAGCCTTCGAAACTGAAAATGCAGACACCATCGCAGCTCTCGTTGCTAGTGGCGACATCACCCTGGAGATCCGTAACCTGACCTTCCTGGATGCCTCCAGCCCCACCTTCTACTCAGCCCGCACCAACAACGTGGCCTACTCCGTAGCTAACCAGGTATCCACCGAGGACTTCCTGAACTTCCAGAAGGAAATCTTCACCCACCAGGGCACCGGTGGCCTTTCTAACGAAGAGCTCATTGCTATCGCTGAGAAGTACGGTGCAGACGTAAAGGACGACGTCGCTAACAACACCTGGCGTCCGCTTGTCCAGACCGTCACCCTCGAGTCAGCCTCCAATGGTATTAGCGGCACCCCCACCGTCTTCGCTGACGGCGAGGTCTTCAACTCAACTGACTTCAACGCCTGGATCACCGCAAAGATTGAAGCTAAGAAGAACGCCTAAGTTCACCCAGTAAACAGGCTGTAGAAGGCCTGGCCGCTGTGTACTAAACTGGTACACAACGTGTAGGGGCAGCTACACGCCTTTACCCATGCTCACAGCAGGGTAAAGGTGGGTAGCTGCCCCTTTTTCTGTGCCCCGCGCTGGGTACCCCAGCCTGCCCTCACCAGTAACCGACCACCTAGCACCGTAAAGATTTCATGACCCTGCACTTCTTCATCGACTGCGACCCCGGCATCGACGACGCCCTTGCCCTTACCTACGCTTTTGCCCACCCGCAGGTTGCTGTAGAGGGTATCGTGGCAACCGGCGGGAACGTGAGTACAGAGCAGGTAGGACGCAACGTCCGAGGTCTGCTGGAGCTGCTCGGCGGGCAGGGTACCCCCTGGGCTCTAGGAGCTGAGAACCCGCTGGCCCAGCCGCTCACCACCACCGAAGAAACCCACGGCCCGCTGGGCACGGGCCACGGCCTGCTCCCCGGGCAGACCAGGCCCACGGGGCGTCCCCGCGGCGAAGGGGCAGACCTGTGGGTGCAGACTGCCCGCCGTTTCCCCGGAAAGCTGCACGGGCTCGTCCTGGGGCCTTCAACTAATCTGGCTCTGGCCCTACGGCAGGATCCAGAGCTGCCCCGTTACCTAGCCAGCTTGACCATCATGGGTGGGGCCCTGAACCACCGGGGGAACACCATGCCCACCACCGAGTGGAACGTGCACTCTGACCCCGAAGCCCTACACGAGGTTTTGGCAGCCTACAGCAGCGCCGACCTGGACCTGCCCTACGCGCCCCTGCTCTGCCCCCTGGATACCACCGAGCACGCCGTCATGACCCCGCAGCTGCGAGAGCGCCTCCTAGCCGGTGGGGGAGAACTCTTTACCGCTTTAGACGGGGCTCTGCAGTTTTACATGGAATTCCACGAGTGGGACAAACTGGGCTTCATCGCCCACGTGCACGACCCTTTCGTGACAGCCCTGGCGGTAAACCGGGCCCTTGCTACGAACGGCCGGGCCCACACCCAGCTCGGGGAGACCACACCGGTGACGCTCGACGTTGAGCTTGCCGGTACCCTTACTCGCGGCCAGGTGGTTGCTGACTGGCTAGGACGCTGGGGGAGAGACCCCAACGCCCAGGCCCTGACCAGCGCCCGGGCCCCCGAATTTTTTGAGCACCTGATCCAGACCGTCCGGGCTGTCTACGCC
This sequence comes from Rothia sp. 11254D007BW, assembly GCF_053548195.1. NCBI lineage: Bacteria > Bacillati > Actinomycetota > Actinomycetes > Micrococcales > Micrococcaceae > Rothia > Rothia sp. 11254D007BW. The sequence continues at coordinate 1,516,776 of NZ_JBPWPK010000001.1, read as the reverse complement.
CCAAAGGGGACTGGCTAGAACCGCCTCAAAAAATAAAAAGAACAATTATTCTACAGAAAGGGGTGGGCATGGCCCCCTCATCACGCACCACCGCAGAGCCCTCAACGTCTGGGCAGAGGACCTCGGTAGCTGCCGGGCTCCTCGGTAAAAACCCAGAACACAACACACCGCTCGCCACCTCCCAGAAGGTGCTCAACCTACTCGCCGCCCTGGTGATCGCAGGAACCTACACCTGGGCCGTCCTCACCGCAGGCGGTGCCACCAACTACGCGGGCTACCTGGAAGGCACCAGCGATGCCCAAGCCGCTATCTCCCTGCCGCTCATGCTGGGCTATACCGCGGGCGTCCTGCTGCTTCTGGCGGCTAACCTGAGCCGCCTACCCCTTGCCACCATCGCCCTGATACCTTTTGCGGCAGCTTTCAACATCATCGTGGGCCAGCTCATTGGCTTCTCGGGTATTCCCCTCTACCTTGACTCCGTTGCCACCGTGCTCATCGGTGTGCTGGCCGGACCCGCCGCCGGAGCCATGACCGGTATTATCACCAACCTTGCCTGGGGCCTCACCATTAACCCCACCACCATTCCCTTTGCCGCCGGTGCCGCCCTCATCGGCTTCCTTGCCGGTTACGCTGGCCGCCTGGGCCTCTTCCGCAAACTCTGGGGAGCCCTGCTCGCGGGCTTTATCACCGGCATCCTGGCCGGGTTCGTCGGCGCCCCCATCGCCGCCTTCGTCTTTGGCGGCGGCCAGGGCGTGGGTACCGGTTCCGTGGTTGCGGCCCTGCAGGCTGCTGGCCAGTCCCTGCTGGGCGCTACAACCCTGCAGTCCCTGCTCTCCGACCCGCTCGATAAGACCATTGCCTTCGCCCTGGTCTGGCTCATCATCAAGGGTCTACCCGCCCGCGCCCGTCGTCAGTTCGGCCGCTAACCGGTGAGCACCCCCGTCCTGAACCCCCGCACCTGGGTCACCCTGGGCTGCGCCGGGCTCCTGCTAGCCTTTGCCCCGCTGTCACTGATCTGGCAGGTGGGGCTGCTGGCTGTGCTTATTGCCCTGCACGGGGCGGGGCGGACGCTTGCCCCCTGGGTACGCCTGGTCCTGGTAGGGCTGGCGCCGGTTGCGGTGATGGCTTTTATCATCCAGCTGGTGTCACGAGGGGGAGAAACCGTATGGGCAACCTGGGCACCCGTGCCCTGGATGGCGTTCGAAGTGACAGCCGAGGGCGCCCGGGCTGGTCTAGCTCTAGCCCTACAGATTCTGGCCTTCGGGTCGGCCTGCGCCCTGCTGATTCTACCCACCGGGGCTACTGGCCTACGCTATGCCCTGACCGTCTGGGGACTGCCGCCTAGACTTGTCTACCTGCTGGTCGCTTCGCTCAACGCCCCGGCCCAGCTGGCCCACTACTCCCGGCTTGTGCAGCGGGCCGCCCGAGCCCGAGGTATGGCCGACGGGTCGCGAGGTGCCCGCGCCTGGTTGGGGGTGCGGACGGCGTCCGCCCTCTTCAACCTGCTGTTGCTCGACCACGAGGTACGAGGGGCAACCCTGGCTGCGCGCGGGATTGACCGGGCCGGGCCCAGAATTTTCTGGCAGGACTACGCCGACAGCCGCACCCAGTGCTACCTCCGCTGGGTGCTCCTGCCGCTGGCCTGCCTGCTCGTGCTTGCTGCCTATACGGGGGTGCTGCTGTGACTTATATGCGGACGCTGGTCTTTGGGGCCCGGGGGACGGGAAAGTCTGCCCGGCTACAGGCCTGGGCTCGGGAACGGGACGGGCTCTTTGTGCCCTCTAACCCCCATGCCCTGATGACGGGACTGGTACCCACCGTGGCTGAAGAAATTGCCCTGGGGGTAGAGCAGGCTGTGGATGGCCGGAATCAGCTTCACCGGGCTGTACGGGCTGTTGCAGCTGGCCTTGGAATTACCGACCTACTGGCAGCCCACCCCCTACAACTTTCGGGTGGACAAACCCAGCTGGTAGCCCTGGCCGCCTACCTGGTGCTGGGGTGGGTGGACGGAAACCTCGACGGGACAGCTGTGCCAGCCCTAGCCCTCGACGAACCCCTGCTCGGCCTCGATGACGCTATGCGGGCCCGGGTGCTGAACGCTTTTGCCCGCTACCCGGCAGATCTGGCCTGGGCCTCAGCCAGGCCCCAGACCGATGAAAAGAGCCTTGCCGCTAGTGTCGAAAACCTAGGGGAAGGTGTCTCACCGTCTGCAGGGGCGCCGTCTCTGCCGCCTTTGCCCGCCCGAGCCGCGGCAGACGTCCTGGCCCGTGACCTCGCTATATCTCCGGTTGCCCCGGCCCGCCGCCGGTGGAAGAAACCGGTAGCTACCCCCGTTGCTACCGGTATTAATGTCGAGATAGCACCCGGCGACTGCCTGATCCTCACCGGCCCCAACGGCACCGGAAAATCCACCCTGCTGCGCACCATCGCGGGGCTCCTACCCCCAGTTGCCGGGCAGCTCACCATCGGTGGGCTACAGCCCCACAGGCAGGACGCCCCCGCCCGCGCAGCCCTCGCCCAGCTGGTGGCGCAAACCCCCGCCCACCACTTCTTGGCCTCCACTGTGGATGCTGACATGAAGCTAGGGAACGGGGCGAAGGCTAGTAGCCCTACCCGCGAAGCCCTGCGCGACGCCGTCCTACCTACCGGCTCCGGCGAAACACATCCCCTCGACCTACTCCCCGCCGAACAGCACCTGCTTGCCCTAGCAGAAGCACTCGCCGCTGGGGCGTCCTGCCTGCTCCTCGACGAACCCACCGCAGGGCTAGACGCCCCCGGCCTCGAGCAGGTCGCAGCACTCATCGCAGCCCACTGCACCGCAGGCGGCAGCGCTATCGTCGCCACCCACGACCAACAACTCACCCAAGCCCTCACAGCTCGCCTGCCCCTGCGCCACTACCAGCTCGGCACGAGCTGGTAACGAAGCTTATTCATAAGGGGTTCAGCAGGCTCACGCTCGCTGCCGACCCTCTCGCCTGGTTCGCTAGCTGGCTCGCAAGCTCGCCAGATTCGCACCGAGATTTATTTTCCTCGCGCGCTCGGAATCTCGGTGCTCATCACCAGCGATTCACGCCAGCCGCCGAGCCAGCAGCTTCGCTGCGAGCCTGCTTCACCGCGTTGATGAATAAGCCGCAACATGCACCTGCCTGCGATATCGGGTACACTTGAAAAGTCTTGCCTCCTTAGCTCAGCTGGCCAGAGCACCTGTCTTGTAAACAGGGGGTCACCGGTTCGAATCCGGTAGGGGGCTCCACTGTATAAACTCTGCGATCGATTGGACACCCATAAACCGGTGACCATTCGGTCGCAGATTTATTTCCTCGCTCGCCAGTTTCGCTGACGCTCAACTGATTCCAGGCCCTCTTGAGTGCTCGCACGCTCGCACCCGGGCCTTCCATCCGCTCCCTCATCTGGTTCGAATCCGGTAGGGGGCTCTCTTTGTGCCCAAAAACAGGGCAATACCCACTATCTAGATACAGGGCATCCGGGCTCGCTCTCGCTGTGCAGAGTTCTTGGGCTGTGTGCAGAGAAAAGTCTGCACACAGCCCAAGAACCCTGCGCAAGCCCGGCAAGCGGCAACTTCGCTGCGAGCCCGATACCTCTACCTCACCGTTCGCACCTAGCTACCCAGCGTTTGCATAAATACGCAAGCAAAAGATAGTGTTATTCCTGGCTTAGGCTCACCTAAGCAGTTCTATAGATAGTCCTATAGAACGGAACACCCTTCCCAGGAGAACACAAGACCATGGTCGCCATCACCCGTAGCGCCTTCCTCAAGGCCACCGCAGCTACCGCCCTCACCGGCCTACTCGCAGCCTGCACCACCGGCTCCAACGACACCTCAAGCAGCACCACCAGCTCAGCCGCCTCAGGTGAGAGCTACACCGTCAAGCACGCCTTCGGCGAGACCACCTTCACCGCCGTCCCCCAGAAAATTGCCGTCGTGAACTTCTGGAAGAACCCCGACGTCCTGCTAGCCCTCGGCGTTGTACCCGCAGGCACCCCTGTGGTCACCTACGGAGCTAACGCCAAGGGTTCCACCGACTGGTTCGACGCCAAACTAGCCGAACTGGGCGGCACCGCCCCCGTCACCTATGACGAAACCGACGGCCCCGACTACGAAGCCCTCGCCACCCTGGCCCCCGACGCCATCTTCTCCGTCTACGGCGACATGACCCAGGAAGTATACGACAAGCTCACCGCCATCGCCCCCGTCGTTGCCGCCCCCGAAGGCGTCGGCGCCTTCGCAGCCTCCTGGGAAGACGTCGTCAACCAGGCCGCAGCCATGCTACAGAAGACCGACGAAGGTGCCGCCCTCATCGAGGCTACCCAGAAGACCATCGACGACGCCGCAGCCCAGTACTCTAACCTGGCCGGCAAGACCTTCGTCGCAGGCATGTTCGACCTCGAAGCCCAGACCCTCTCAGCCTACGTAGCCAGCGACTCCCGCTCCCTCTTCCTCACCTCCCTGGGCATGGAACTGGCCCCCTACATCGAGCAGAACGCTACCGAAGCTGACGCCTTCTTCATGACCATCTCAGGTGAGGTTCTGCCCGAGGTTCAGTCAGACGTGGTCTGGGCCTGGGGCACCAGTGACTCCGACGAAGAAGCGATCAAGAGCAACACCCTCTTCTCCCAGATGCCCGCCGTAGCTAACGGTGGCCTGGTCGTAGAAACCGACGCCGCTATCTCCCTGGCTCTCTCAGCGGCTTCACCGCTGTCTTTGGACTGGGCTATTAACCAGACCGAAACCCTGGCCAAGATCTCTGCCGCCGTAGACGCAAGCCAGGCGTCCTAACCTGTGAAGGTCGCTCCCGTCCGGCCCTCTAGCAGCCGCCGCGCCGCCCCCGCCGGGGGAGCGCGGCGGCTGGTCGTGCTTAGTCTGGCCCTGGGCCTGCTCCTCGCTCTTGCAGCTCTGGCTAGCTTCGGCCTGGGCGCTCGCCCCATCAGCCTGACCACCCTGCTGGACTACCTGGCTGGCGGTTCGGTTGCCGAGGCGGACGCGGCGGTGCTGACCCAGAGGTCGGTGCGGACGCTGACGGCCGGGTTGGTGGGGGCGGCGCTAGGTTTAGCTGGGGCTGGGCTTCAAGGTATTACCCGTAACCCCCTGGGCGATCCCGGGATCCTCGGTATTAACGCCGGGGCAGCCTGCGCTGTGGTTGCCGGTATTACCTTTTTCTCCGCTGATTCCACTGCGGCCTTTGCCCTCTGGGCCTTTGCAGGGGCGGTAGCTTCGGCGGTCGCGGTGTATGTCCTTGCCTCGTTGGGAGCTGGGGGAGCGACCCCCATCAAGCTAGCCCTGATGGGGGCGGCCCTCACTGCCGGCTTAGGCGCGGTAACGAGCGCCCTGATTCTCACCAACCAGAACACCCTGGATAACCTCCGCCGCTGGCAGATTGGAACCGTTGCCGGAGCCGACCTTTCTGATATGGCAGTGGCCGCTCCACTGCTCGCAGTAGGAGCCCTCATCGTGCTCACCGGTGCAAAAACTATCAATAGCTTTGCCCTGGGGGATGATATGGCTGCTTCTTTGGGGGAGAACGTCGCGGTGCGCCGCCTGGTCATTACCGGTGGAGTCACCCTGCTGGTGGGCACCGCCCTGGCCCTGGCCGGCCCTATCGCCTTTCTGGGACTCATGGCCCCCCACGCCATGCGGGCCCTAGCCGGAGCTGACTACCGCACCCTGCTGCCCCTCTCTGCTCTTTTCGGCGCCGCCCTGCTGATCCTCGCAGATACCGCCGGGCGCGTCATCGCCCCGCCCCAGGAAATCCAGGTGGGCGTCATGATGGTGGCTCTCGGTGTGCCCGTCTTTATCTACCTGGTACGACGCGGGAAGGCGGTTAACCTCTAATGTCGGCTCTACCGCGCCCCCGCTCCCAGGACGCCGCCCAAGCGGTGGCGTCCGTCCGCGCCCGGGCCCGACGCCGCCCGGCTTTCGCTGTCATCGGCCTGATTCTAGCCCTACTCGCAGCCTGCGCGGTGCGCGTGCTACTGGGCTCCTACACGGTCACCATTCCCGACTTCTTCACGATTCTCGGCGGAGGAAGCATCGAGAATGCCCGGGGCGCCCGCTACATCGTCATGGAAGAAAAACTCCCCAGAGCCGTGCTGGGTACCCTGGCCGGGGCCGCCTTCGGCCTGGGCGGAGCTATCTTCCAGCTGCTTCTGCGCAACCCCATCGCCAGCCCCGACATTATCGGTGTCTCCAATGGGGCTGCCCTGGGTGCTGTTGTCGGTATCGTCTTTCTGGGCCTGGGCGGGCTGCCGCTGACCCTGCTGGCTATCGCCGTTGCTCTGGCTGTTGCCCTCTTGATTATGGCCCTCTCAGCGGGCGACAGTAGCGCAGGTAACCGCTTCATTCTGGTAGGCCTGGGCATCTCAGCCCTGGGAGCTGCCTTCATCCAGTACCTGCTCTCTCGCACCTCAACCACCAGCGCCCAGACGCTTACCCACTGGCTGGCAGGTTCCCTGTCCACAGCCAACTGGGATCGCATCAGCCTACTGGCCCTGCTCCTGCTACCCTTGCTGCTGCCTCTTATCCTTTTCCACCGGCCCCTGCACGCCACCGCGGTTGGCGAAGAACTAGCTTTTGGCCTGGGGGTGCCCACCCGCGCCGTCCGCACCGGCTTTATCGCCCTGGGCGTGCTCCTGGTAGCCGTAGCAACCGCCGCCACCGGCCCCCTGGCCTTCATCGCCTTCATGGCCGGGCCCATAGCCCGAGCCCTGACCGGCGGACGCCACAACCTCACCGCCGCCGCCCTGGTTGGTGCAAGCCTGGTTGTGCTCGCTGACTTCATCGGCTCCAACCTGATACCGGGCGGCATCAACCTGCCCGCCGGCGTCCTCACCGGTGCCTTTGGCGCCCCCGCCCTCATCTGGCTGCTGACCCGCTCACCCGAAAGAAGCTAAGCCCATGAAAACCGTAACTTCCCGCGACCTGACCGTCTCCCACGTGAGCCTGGGCTACGGGGACAGCACTATCGTTCCGGACCTCTCGCTGAGCATACCCGCCGGAAAAATTACCGCCATCATCGGGCCTAACGGCTGCGGCAAGTCCACCCTGCTGCGCGGCATCTCCCGCCTGCTCAAGCCCAGCGACGGCGAGATTACCCTGGACGGCAAGCCCGTCGCCTCCTACGGCGGTAAGGAATTTGCCCGCATGGTCGGCCTGCTGCCGCAGAGCCCCATCGCCCCCGAAGGTATCACCGTTGCCGACCTGGTCTCCCGCGGCCGCTACCCCTACCAGGGGCTCTTTCGGGGCAATAGCAAGGAAGACGACGCCGCGGTCGCCTGGGCCCTAGAAGCTACCAACACCCTAGAACTAGCCGAGCGGCAGGTCACTGAGCTCTCTGGCGGCCAGCGCCAGCGCGTCTGGATCGCCATGGCCCTGGCCCAAGACACCGATATTTTGCTTCTGGATGAACCCACCACCTACCTGGACCTCGCCCACCAGGTAGAACTCCTTGACCTTCTGGCCGACATCAACGAACGCCGCGGCACCACCATGATCATGGTCTTGCACGAGCTCAATCTAGCTGCCCGCGTCGCCCACCACCTGGTCGCTATGAAGGGCGGAGAAATCGCCGCAGCCGGTACCGCCGCAGAGGTCATGACAGGGGAGAACCTGCACCGGATCTTCGGCCTACGGGCCTCGGTGGCTGACCCCCTGGGGAACGGCTCTACCGTCGTAGTGCCCCATGCCCGTGCCGCAACCCACCCAGCAGAAAACCTAGAAAGCCAGAGCCTTGTCTAAGCCCCGCCCGTCCGCACCTCGCTCTTCTGCCCGCCGCGAAGTCAAGCGCTCCATCAACCAGTACGGGGTCTTCCCCGTCACCGTCTCGAGGGTCGAGAAGCTGACCGATTCCTTTGTGCGTGTCTCACTAACCGGCCGTTCCCTGCTGCACGCTGCCGCCCCTATCTCTGACGGCACCGGGCAGGTCTATGATGCCTACATCAAACTCTTGATTCCCCCGGCGGGAGCCAGCGGGCCCACCATGATTGAGCTCGATACCTCCTGGCGCTCTCGTTGGCTGGCCGCTCCCGAAAGCGAGCGGGGGTACATGCGCACCTACACCGTCAGCAACTCCCGGTTGGTGCATTCGGTTGGGCTGGACGAAACACCCCTGCTGGGTATGCTCCCGGCAGCTGAAGCGGACCTCGAACCCCTGGCGCGTGAGTTGCCTGAAGGGCAGCAGCCCGAAATAGACGTGGACTTTGTGCTGCACACCGATAGTGAGGGAAAGAGCGGGCCCGGCTCAGGCTGGGCCGAACAAGCCAAGGTGGGGCAGCAGGTATCTATCCTGGCGCCCCTGCGCGGCTCTACCCTTTGGTCCTCCTACAATCCCGGGGCGGCGTCCTCCCTGCTCCTGCTCGGCGACGAAACCGCTGCCCCGGCCCTGCTCTCCATTCTGCGTTCCCTACCTACTGAAGCTACCGGGGCGGTGTTCCTTGAGGTGCCCGGCGCCGAGGACGCTCTCGACCGCCTCCCCGAGGTACGGCAGGCAACCCAGCGGGTGCCGGGCGTCCGCCTGCACGTGCTGGCCCGGACCCCCGGCCAACCACGCGGGCAGCAACTCACCCGCGCCCTGCGTACGACCTGCTCTCTTGAACCTGCTCCAGCCGTTGCTCCCTCCGACGACAGGGAGACGGACGGCATCCTCTGGCACCTGGCAGAAAACCCCACCGGCACCTACGTGCTAATCGCCGGTGAATCAACGGTGGTCAAAACCCTACGCCGTATCTGCGTGAACGAAGCCGGGCTGCCCAAAGAAAGCATCTCTTTTATGGGGTACTGGAAGGCGGGGCAGACCGAGGGGTAGAGTGGCCTGGTACCCACCTACTAGAGAAAGGCCTAGTCCACATGATGTCGATTCTCGGAAAAGACGAATCTATCCGTTACGTCGCCCTGGGAGATTCCTTCAGCGAAGGGGTGGGGGACGACGCCCCCGACCGCCCCAACGGGGTGCGCGGCTGGACCGACAGGGTGGCCGAGCAGTTCATGCTGGCAGACCCGCAAGCCCAGTACGCCAACCTGGCGATCCGCGGGCGCCTGCTCGTGCCCATCATCGAAGAGCAGCTAGAACCTGCCCTGGAACTCAAACCCAACCTGGTATCCCTCGTGGGCGGCGGCAACGACTCCCTGCGCCCGGGCTTTGACGTTGACGCCCTGATGGTGCGCTATGACGCGGCCTTTAAGACCCTGCGTGATGAGGGTATTGAAGTCTTTACCATGACCGGTTTTGACCCCGGCCCCAAGGGCTTCTTCAGCGGTAACCGCGCCCGGGTTGCCCTCTTCAACGAGCTGCTGCGCGAGGTAGCGGACGACCGCGGCGTCACCATCGTGGACTACTGGCGTATGCACGAGCTTTTAGACCTGCGCTACTGGGCCCCCGACCGCCTGCACATGAACGCCGCTGGCCATACCCTGACCGCCCGCCGGGTGCTGGAAACCCTGAGCGCTGAGAACATTCGTATCGGCGACCCCGTCATCCCCGCGCCCCTGCACAAAACCCGGGTGCAAGAGGCCCTAGATAACGCTAAATGGGCCCGGGAATTTGTGGTCCCCTGGATCGGCCGCCGCCTGCGCGGCACCAGCTCCGGAGACAATATCAGCCCCAAGTACCCCACCTGGACCCGCTTTGATGTGCTGCCGGAAGAAGCTGACTCCGCCCTTTAACAGGTGGGTGCCGGGATTAAAAGACTTAAGCTGTTAACATCACACTTAAGATTACACGCGTGTAATTTACCCGGTTGGCAGGGGCGGACGCCGGTGCCTAGGTTTGCGTGGCAGGGGCGGAAAACCGCGGATTAAAGCCTGAGATGACTTGCGAAAAGTTAAAAGCCCGGTAGAATTGATAGAGGTTCAAACGCACCAATGAGTCTATGAAAAGCAGCTTGCGCACACCGGAGCAGGTAGCACCAGCACCGGCTGACGCAAGCTTTTTATTGGCCTCATAGGTTGCGTGGTATCCCGTAATTACCTAGACTTTAAGGCTGTTCGTAGTGGTGGCAACACCTCTCGTACACCTAAGCTTCACCGTTTTTCCCGCGGCGGGGATTCCCATCGGCCTCTCACCCGATGCGGAGTCTCAAACACTCTAGCCTTGGAGAATAACCCGGTGCTCTACCTATAGGTGACGGGACGCCCATTGCTGATCGCCAGAAAACTGGCGAACGCCAACTGCGTACCGTCATTTCGTCAACATTTGGAGGAGAAAACTATGGCAGCTGTCTGCCAGGTGACCGGAGCTGTTCCCGGCTTTGGACACAGCATTTCGCACTCGCATCGCCGCAACAAGCGTCGTTTCGATCCGAACGTACAGAAGAAGAAGTACTACGTACCCTCACTTCGTCGCAACGTAACCCTGAACGTCTCTGCAAAGGGCATCAAGGTTATCGACGCACGTGGTATCGACGCAGTAGTTGCTGACATCCTTGCACGCGGAGAGAAGATCTAAACATGGCATCAAAGGCTAAGGACGTACGTCCTATCATCAAACTTAAGTCCACTGCGGGCACCGGCTTCACTTACGTTACCCGTAAGAACCGCCGCAACAACCCCGATCGTATGGTTCTCAAGAAGTACGATCCCGTTGTCCGCAAGCACGTTGACTTCCGAGAGGAGCGCTAAACAATGGCGAAGAAGTCCAAGATTGCTCGCAACGAGCAGCGCAAGGTCATCGTTGCACGCTACGCTGAAAAGCGCCTGGAACTGAAGAAGACCCTGGTTGACGAAAACGCAACCCCCGAAGAGCGCGAAGCAGCCCGCGTAGGCCTGCAGAAGCTGCCCCGCAACGCTTCACCCGTTCGCGTTCGCAACCGCGACCAGATCGACGGCCGCCCCCGCGGTACCTTCCAGAAGTTTGGTATCTCCCGCGTGCGCTTCCGCGAGATGGCACACCGTGGCGAGCTGCCCGGTGTTACCAAGTCAAGCTGGTAATCTGTAGCTGATACGGTTAGCCTTGTGGACAGGGCTAACCCAGCCACTCACTTTTTGAAAGTCTCAGGAGGAGCATTCAATGGCTAAGAACCGTAGCGAACTCGTTGCAGAGGTTGCAGAGAAGGCCGGCACCAGCCAGGCAGCAGTGAACGGTGTGCTCGACGCACTGTTCCAGGTCTTCGAAGCATCTGTTGCACAGGGCGAGAAGATCACCATCCCCGGCTGGATGGCAATTGAGCGCACTGACCGTGCAGCTCGTACCGGTCGCAACCCGCAGACCGGCGAAACCATTCAGATTCCCGCAGGTCACGGTGTTAAGCTGACCGCAGGTTCAAAGCTGAAGGCAGCAGTCTCCACCAAGAAGTAAATTCTTGAACAGACTTTAAAAGGGTCACCCCGCTTATGGGGTGGCCCTTTTGCTATACCCGCAGAGCCAAAGCAGCCCGGCTGTGAGATAATAGGCAGGCAAGATACAACCAGCACACACCTGCAGGGGAGGAACCATGCGCCGAGGGCACCAGGTAGCCCGCTCCTGGCTTATCGCCAGCAGCGCCACCGGCCTAGGCGCCACCTCCCACCTGCTAGCCGGTGGGCACCTGCCCCACCCGCTCGTCCTGGCCCTTGCAACATCCCTAGCAGCCCTGCTAACCCTCGGCGTGACGAGACTCAAACTACCCCGCACCAGCCTGGCCCTCGGCGTCCTGGCAGGTCAGGGTATTCTGCACGCCCTCTACAGCCACGGCCAGCCCCTAGCTCCGGCTGCCGTAGGACATCATCACCACGGCGTTGAGCTGCTTCCGGGCGCTGTGGGTCTTGAACCTCTGACCCACGCCGGGCCCGCTATGTGGGCCGGGCATACCCTGGCGGCAGCTATTACCTTTGCCCTGCTCGCCTACGGGGAGCATCTACTTCTGGCCCTCCGCGCCCTGCTGGGTTATGTGCGGGCCCGTCTAGAACCTGCGCGGGTGCGTCCGCTCCTAGAAGCCCCCGTCCTGGCGGTCGCCGCTACCGCCGCCCACCTGGTCAGCCTGCTCGCCAGAACCTGCCGCGCCCCCCGCGGCCCGCCCGTCCTTGCCTAACTCCGAAACACCATTCACTTTTCGACAAGCAAGGACACTCCTATGTTTAAGGCTCGTACAGCCTCACCCACAACCCGTACCCTGATGGCCACAGCGGCCCTCGCCGCAGCTAGCCTGCTCGGCATGAACCCGGCTACTGCCCACGATGAACTGGTCTCCACCAACCCCACTGACGGGGCAACCCTCACCGAAGCGCCCGCCAGCCTAGAACTCACCTATAGCGGCGACATCATGGACGTGGACGGGGCCAACCAGGTGCGCGTCACCAACGCCGCCGGTGAAAGCGTCACCGATGGAGACCCCGAAGTGGACGGCACCGTGGTCACCCAGGACCTGGCCACCGCAGCTGCCGATGACACCTACACCGTCACCTGGCGGGTTGTCTCATCAGACGGCCACCCCATCCAGGGAACCTTCACCTACACCGTAGGGCAGGGCGGCAGCGCAACGAGCGCTACTACCCAGGCTGCAACCACCGGAGCGGCTGAACCCTCAGCAGAAAACACCGGCACTAGCACCCCGGCAGCTAGTGACCCTGTAAGCCAGGCATCAGAGGGACTTTCAACCCCCCTCAAGGTTGTGCTGGCCCTTGTGGCAGTAGCAGCCCTGGGCTCAGCCCTCGTTGTCGTGCTGGCCAAGACCAAGCGCAAGTAAGCCGTCCACCTCTCGCATTCGAAGAAGAAGCACCATGTCATCACAGAAATTTTTACCTGCCCTTACCCTGCCCGCTATCGCCCTGCTGGTTCTGACCGGATGCAGCAGCGCCGATACCTCAGCAACCAGCACCGCAAGCGCGAGCACCGGCGCTGCCGCTAGCGCCTCCGCCAGCGAGGGCAGTGCCCCGCTGACCGTCGACGAAGCCTGGATCAAGGCCAACAGCGGCGATATGACCGCAGCCTTTGCCACCCTCACCAACACCGGGGACACCCCCATCACCATCGAGGGTGCCAGCAACACCTCCGCCAGCATGGTCGAGCTACACACCACCGTCATCGACCCGACGAGCGGAACCAGCACCATGAAGGCCGTAGAAGGTGGCTTCACCATCGAGCCCGGTGCCACCCTCGAACTGGCCCCCGGCGGGGACCACATCATGCTCATGGGTATGAACTGTGCCCTCGCCGCAGGTACCAGTGACATCATCACCCTGCAGACCTCAGCGGGCGAGGTCAGCTTTGAAGCTACCGTGCGCGACTACGCCGGTGCCCAGGAAGAATACGCCCCCGGTGACGCCGCGAGTACCGCAGCTGATGCAGCAGCGAGCGAATCCACCGACCACTCCATGCACTCAGACCACGCCAGCGCCAGCGAATCAGCCGCCGCTGTGCTGCCCCAGTGCAACTAAGGCACCAGCTACCTCACCCACCCCTAGCTGCCGGTAGGTAGCAAGCGGCCTGCGCCGCCGTCCGCCCTGTGTGAGAGGCGGACGACGGTGCAGGCCACCCAAGGAACACCATGACTAGCTCATTTGACGAAGACCTCAACCGGGCCCTGAGCGGTGCAGAAACTGGCTCCAAGCTAGAAGACAAGCCGGGCGACCAAGAACAAGCTGCCCACCCCCGCGGGACCAACCGGCGCGTAGCTCTTGCTGGCGCCCTGGGCCTGGGTACCGGCGTAGCTGCCACTCTGGCAGGCCAATATGCTGCAACAGCTATGAACAAAGAGGGGGAGCAAGAGCCTCCCAGCCCGCCCCTGCAAGAAGCCGTCGTCCCCTTCTACGGCCCCCGCCAGGCGGGCATCGACACCCCCGCCCCCAGCTACGGCGTCTTTATAGCCCTGACCCTCAACACGGAACTCGACCGCGACGGCGTCCGCCGCCTGCTCACCGTGCTCACCGACGACGCCGCCCGCCTCACCGCAGGGCGGGCCCCCATCACCGACCAAGAACCGGAACTCGCGACCGTACCGGCTAACCTCACCATCACCTTCGGCTTTGGCGAGCGTATCTTCGATATCGTAGCCCCCGAGAAGAAGCCCTCCTGGCTGCGCCCCCTGCCCGCCTTCGAACAGATTGACCAGCTCCAAGAGCAGTGGAACGACGGCGATATGCTTCTCCAAATCTGCTGTTCTGACCGTTTCACCCTGGCCCACGCCCAACGCGTCCTGCTCAAAAACACCCGCAGCTTCGCTTCGGTGCGCTGGGTGCAAGAGGGCTTCCGCCGTGCCTACGGCAGCGAGCCGGACGGCATGACCATGCGCAACCTCTTCGGCCAGGTCGATGGAACCATCAACCCTTCCACCGGGGATGGAACCATGGAGTCCTACGTCTGGGGCAACCACGAGGAACTTACCCCCTGGGAAGAGGGCGGTACCTCCCTGGTTATCCGCCGTATCCACATGAACCTCGATACTTGGGACCAGGCCGACCGCCCTGCCCGCGAGGACGCCGTAGGGCGCAACCTCACCAACGGAGCCCCCCTGACCGGCACCGAAGAACGCGACCCCGCAGACCTCTCCGCAACGAACGACCTTGGCTTTACCGTCATTGCCCCCTACGCCCACATCCGCCGGGCCGCCGCCCAAAACCGGGTGGAGCAGATTCTGCGCCGGGGCTACAACTACGACCTGCCGGTGCAGAACGCCTCGGGCTTCTCAGAACACCAGCAGGTCAGTGGGGGAGTGAGCTCTACCGGCCTGATTTTCTGCTCCTACCAGGCAGACCCCGTCAAGCAGTTCCTCCCCATCCAGCAGCGCCTGGCCGAGCTCGATATGCTCAACACCTGGACGGTACCCATCGGCTCAGCGGTCTTCGCCCTACCCGCCGGCGCTCGCGAAGGTGGCTTCGTGGGCGAGGGCCTCTTCAACTAAATCACCATCGACAGGAATCAAGGTATAGACATGGCAGCACACGAGATGGAGCGCGGGCTCAAGCCCAGCTGGATATGGGCCTTCCCCGCAGCCTCCCTTGTCGCTCTGGTTTTGAGCCTGCTGGTGACCGGCTCAAACGCCGGTACCGACCTAGCGGACGCCGGCGCCCTGGTGCGCTGGGGCCTGCCGGTAGCTGAGAGCCTGCAAAACTTCTCGATGGCAGCGACCATGGGCTCCCTTGTCTTTGCCTTAGGGATAGTGCCCCGCTTCCTCGATTCGGCGCGAGGTCGGGTCAATGTCAATATGGCTCACGCAACCGATGCGGCCCAGCGGCAGAAGAACCTGCACCGCACCGAACACCCGGCCTTTACCCGGACCCTGACGCTGGCCTCCGCTGCCGCTATCACCTGGACTATCGCCGCCATCGCGGTGCTCATTTTCAGCTACGCCGATATTTCGGGTCGGTCGCCATCGGGCGGGGCCGACTACACCTCGGAACTCATCAGCTACATCACCACCATCGATTCGGGTAAGCAGGAGGCCACCAGCATTATCGTGGCTGCCACTGTAGCCACCCTGGTCTTTGCGGTGCGCTCACTCACCGGCCTGCTGCTGACCCTGGGCCTGTCGCTGGTTGGCATCGTGGCTATGGCCCTGGGCGGCCACTCATCGGGCGGCGATGACCACATGGGTGCGGTCAACTCCCTGGGCCTGCACCTGCTCGGTGTGGTGCTCTGGTGCGGTGGGCTCATGGTGTTGGCTTTTATCTCCCGCGACATTACCGGCGAGGACGCGGGCACCGGCACCCTGGCTGAGGGGCAGCGGGGTGCGGCATCGGCGTCCGCCCGTCGTGTGCCCCTGGCTGTGGCTGTGCTGCGCCGCTATTCCGTGCTGGCCCTTTTCGGGTTCGTGCTGGTGGTGCTCTCAGGCGTGGTCAATGCCCTGGTACGAATAAACAGCCTGGGGGATCTTTTTACGACCACCTATGGGGCGCTGGTACTGGCCAAGCTCCTGCTCACCCTGGTACTGGGGGCCTTCGGTGTAATCCACCGCCTGCGCCTGATTCCCATGATGCAGGCTGGCATGGTCAGCGCAGCCCGCGGCCTCTGGTACGCCATCGCCTGCGAGCTGGTGATTATGGGAGCCACCAGCGGCCTGGCTGTCTCGCTTTCCCGAACCCCGCCCCCTGCCCCCGAAACTCTGGACGCCGGAGCTGAGCCCGTCCGTATCATTACCCTTTACGATATGCCGCCAGAACCGCACCTTGCCGAGTGGTTCACCCAGTGGCGTTTTGACTGGTTCTGGGTAGCCTTTATCAGCTTCGCCGCCTTCTCCTACATCTGGGCTCTGCTGAAGGTCCGCCGCGCCGGTGGGCACTGGCCCCTGGCCCGCGTCCTCTCCTGGTTCCTGGGGCTCTTGGTGCTGCTCTATATCACCTGTGGTGCCCTCGCCGTCTACTCCATGGTGCTCTTCTCTGTGCACATGGTAGAGCACATGCTGCTGACCATGGTCTGCCCCATCTTCCTGGTGCTCGGTGCCCCCGTTACCCTGCTGCTACGTGCCCTTGAACCCCGCCAGGACGGCACCCGCGGGCCCCGTGAGTGGATTTTGCGTCTGGTGCACTCGGGCTGGTCTAAGGTCATCACCCACCCCATCTTTGCGGCGGTGAACTTTGCCGGGTCAATTGTGGTTGTCTATTTCACCCCTCTCTTCGGGGTCATGCTGCGTTATCACGTGGGCCATGAGTTTATGCTGATTCACTTCTTGATTACCGGCTACATCTTTAGCCTGGTACTGATTGGCATCGATCCTATTCCCCACCGACCCACCTACCCCATGCGCCTGATTATGATCATTGCGACCCTGGGCTATCACGCTTTTGTGGGTATCTCGATTATGCAGATGGACACCCTGCTACAGGCATCCTGGTTCGGCAATCTGGGCCGCCCCTGGGGCCTACCTGCCATTGATGACCAGAAGCTAGGTGGCTCGCTCATGTGGGCGATCGGCGAGATACCCACCATGATTATTGCCGTTGCGGTGGCAGTGCAGTGGTCCATGAACGATAAGAAGGTGCAAAAGCGTATTGATCGCCAGGCTGACCGCGATGGGGATGCCGAACTCAACGCCTATAACGACATGTTTGCGCAGCTGGCAGAAAAGGACGCCCGCCGCTAGGGCGGACCAGGCTCAGAGGCTCATTAGGGCAGAGAAAAACCCGGGTAAGTAGCTCTTGCCCGGGTTTTTTCTGTCTGTTTCCTCAGAGACGGTAAGTTAGGACGCCTGGCTCCAGGGCTGAACAGGAGTGGTGGCCTCCTGCGCCGGGGCTGCGAAACGGGTACCGCCAGAGGATTGCTGACTTCCTGGCTGGGGTACAGCGGGAAGTGAACCGCTGAGCGGGCTGACCTGCTCTAGTCGGGCGGAAATCTGAGAGATTTTCTCGAACAGGTTCGATGACGAGGGAGCTGCAGTGTGCTGGGTCATCAGAAGCCTCCAAACATCGTAAAGGTGGTTTCAGAAGGGTGCTAAGCGGAGCTGGGAAATCTCTGCCCGCCCCTGGGGGTCTCTTTAAATATAACCACCCCTAGACAGGCTTATTCTTTCTTTTACCTGGGAAAACCCTTGAAGAATGACTACTTGGGGGACAAGCTACTGAGGGGGCTGCCCCTAGATTGGCCAGAAGCGGGGCTGTGCAGCCCTGACCTGTCCCCCAAACATCTTTAGCTAGGTGATGAAACAGTCGTGCTATGACGGTGGGTGAAGGCTCCCAGTGTGGCCAGCACAGCCGCAACTGCGACCGATATCAGTACCTCTACGCGGTGGGCTTCGGTGAAACCCATATAGATGAGCAGGGCTAGCAGGCCCACAATCAGTAGGTAATTAACGACGACAGTGCCCTGCCCCCCGTCTAACCTGCGGCTTCGCAAGTGGGAGACAGCTACAATCAGCCAGACAAAAATACCTACCCCACCGGTGGAATTAACCAGCAACGAGAAAACCTGTTCGGGCATGAAATAGTTGAGGGCCACCGACACCACCCCGATAAGAGACGAGAGCACAATAGCGTTGCGGGGCGCCCGGGTAGTCGAAACTCGGGAGAAGGCGAGTGGGGCGTCCCCCTGCTCTGCCAGGGCAAAGACCATGCGCGAGGCAGCATAAAGACTAGCGTTCAAGCACGACAGCAGGGCCGTGAGCACCACAATATTCATGGCCAACCCGGCATAAGGAATACCCAGGGCCTCAAACATGGTCACAAAGGGAGAAGAACCCGCCGTCACCATCGTCCAGGGAATCACCAGCAGAGTCACCGCAATAGACCCCACATAGAAGAAAAGCACCCGGAAAATCACCGACCGCACCGCCTTAGCCACAGCAACCGCAGGGTTACTAGACTCACCGGCTGCCACCGTTGCAATCTCAGCCCCAAACATCGAAAAAATCACCGCCAACAGGGCGGTAAAAATTGCACCCACACCGTGAGCAAAGAAGCCGCCCCCCGCCGTGTAGTTAGCAAAGGACGCCGTGGAGTTAGGGATCAGCCCCAGCACAGCCAGCAGACCCACCACAATAATCACGGCAATCGCCCCAATCTTGATGGAGGAAAACCAGAACTCCGCCTCACCGTAAGAGCGCACCGACAGCAGATTCAAACCCATAAAAGCCAGAACCAGCACCAGAGCCACCAGCCACTGAGGAGCCGCCGGCCACCAGCCACTCACAATAGTGGCCGCCGCCGTGGCCTCAATCGCCACCGTCACCGACCAAAACCACCAGTACAACCAGCCCACCGAGAACCCAGCCCACCGGCCAATATAGCGACGGGCATAGACAGAAAAAGACCCCGTCTCAGGAGTACGGGCAGCCATCTCACCCAGCATCCGCATCACCAGCACCAATACAGTGCCAGCCAGCAGATAGGTCACAATAACGGCAGGACCCGCCGTCACAATAGCCGTCGATGAAGCCACCAAAAGGCCAGCACCAATCGCCCCGCCCATAGCAATCATCGACAGATGCCGCGGCTGCAAAGACCGGGCCAAACGGGTATCAGATACCGGCTGCTTTATCTCGCGTGTAAGCGTCACACATACCTTCTTGATATACAGCGCACCCACATGTGCGCACCTGCTTTAACCACCGGCGTCCGCAAAAACTTCCCGCCCGCGCACCCGGTGGCAGCTGCAGATAATCCTAACCGTTACGCAAGTGTTACGCACAGTTGAGTTCTATGACGCCGCCACCTACACACAGCGCAACAAATGACCCTGCCCCTAACAGCCAACTAGGCTGGTGGGTAACTGAACCCTGCGCCTGAGCCGCGCACCACAGAAGGAGAACCATGGCAGAGAATGCAGCCGCACGCCAGACCAAAGTCCGCGCCTCAGAACTCGTCGGCCGAGGCTGGCTCAACACCGGCGACAAGCAGCTTTCCCTCGAAAACCTGCGCGGAAAAATCGTCATCCTCGACTTCTGGACCTTCTGCTGCATGAACTGCCTGCACGTGCTCGACGAACTGCGCCCCCTCGAAGAAGAATTCGCAGACGTCCTCGTTACCGTCGGCGTGCACTCACCCAAGTTCGAACACGAAGCTGACCCGGTGGCGCTCGCCGCCGCCGTCGACCGCTACGACATCACCCACCCCGTGCTCGACGACCCCAACCTGGACACCTGGAACGCCTACACCGCCCGCGCCTGGCCCACCCTGGTCGTCGTCGACCCCGAGGGCTACATCGTCGCCCACCTCTCTGGTGAGGGCCATGTCAAGGGCCTCACCTCCCTGGTGCGCGAACTCGTTGAAGAGCACGAAGCCAAGGGCACCCTGCACCGCGGCGACGGCCCCTACGTGCCCCGCCCCAAGCCCCAGGGTACCTTTGCCTTCCCCGGCAAGGCCCTTGCCCTACCCGAAGACCTGGCCGGCCGCACCGGCACCTACCTGGTCACCGACACCGCCCGCCACCGTCTCGTCCAGGTCGAGGGTGACCTTGAAACCCCCCTGGCTAGCTTCGGTGGCCCTGAGAAGGGCTACGCGGACGGCGACGCCACCACCGCCCGCTTCAACGAACCCCAGGGCCTGGCCCTGGTCCCCGCCGAATTGCGCGAAACCCTGGGCGCGGACGTCCTGATCGCCGACTCCGTCAACCACCGGGTACGCGGCCTGCGCCTAGCCGACGGAACCGTCACCACCCTGGCAGGCTCCGGCGCCCAGCGCCTGATCGACGGCGACACCGCCCGCACCGACCCCAACGTCATTGCCGAGGGCGCCGATCCCCGCTCTGTCGCTCTGTCATCCCCCTGGGACCTGGTCTACTCCCGTGAGGCATCCGCCTTCCTGATTGCCATGGCAGGCACCCACCAGATCTTCAGCTTCGACCCCGCAACCGGCCAGCTGGCTGTTTTCGCGGGTACAGGTGCCGAGGGTCTTAAGGACGGCGCGGCTGCCGACTCCTGGTTCGCCCAGTCCTCCGGCATTATCGAAGCCCGTGACGGCTCCATCTGGGTTGCCGACTCCGAAACCTCCGCCCTGCGCCACATCACCTTTGATAGGGGTGCAGCGACCGTTAGCTCCGCTGTGGGCATCGGCCTCTTCGACTTCGGCTTTGTCGATGGCCCCCGTGAGGACGCCCGCATGCAGCACTGCCTCGGCCTGGTAGAGCTACCCGACGGCTCCATCGCCATCGCCGACACCTACAACGGCGCTATCCGCCGCTTCGACCCGGCGACCGGCGTCCTGGGCACCCTGGACCGCGGCTTCGCTGAGCCTTCCGACCTGCTGGTCGAGGAGACCGAGGACGGCGGTGCCCGCCTCATCGTGGTGGAAGCCAACGCCCACCAGCTGGTGCGTGTTGCCATCCCCGAGGCCATGCAGCACGTGGACGAGGGCGCCTCCCAGGTCACCCGTAAATCCACCCAGCTAACCGGTGGAACCCTGGACTTCACCGCCCGCTTTAGTGCCCCCACCGGTCAGAAACTCGATACCCGCTGGGGCGACCCCACCCAGCTCAAGATTTCATCTACCCCCGAGAACTTCATCCTTGAAGGCGCGGGCACCTCCCAGGGCCTGACCCGTCACCTGGTGCTCAACCCCGAGATCACCGAGGCCGTCCTGCACATTACTGCCCGGGCTGCTGCCTGCGACGGTGAACCCGGCGGCGAAATTCCTGACCACGCAGCCTGCCACCTCTACCAGCAGGACTGGGGCCTACCCGTCATCGTCACCGGGGATGCCGCAGACGAGTCTGATCTGGTGCTAGACCTGCGCGGGGTGAACTAACTAAGAAGGGCTCCTAGCCAGCGGGGGTAAAGGTAAGGCTCTCCCCGCTGGCAGAGAGTGACCCTTTCAAGGAAAAGGAGACAGTCTCGGTGACCTGCTGAGTCTCTCCTGTATACAGGTCAAGCTCGGTGAAAGAAATCTCTGCCCTACCGTTGCTCTTACCCAGGGCCCACTTGCCCCCGGCCAAAGTCACCTCTGGCTGGGGGTACTCTGTGACCATCCAGGTGACATCGCCGTCCACTCGGCCAGAAAAGTCATACTCAAAGGGGCAACCAGTGGGGTAAAGGGAGCTCTGAGCGGCGCAGGTGTCGAGGTAGGTCTTAATCTGCTGCTGCACCGAAGTCACCGCAGCTTCTGAAGGAGTAAGCTCAACGGCAAGAGGGGAAGGCTCACTACCCGGAGCCGTCACAGGAACCGTCTGCGACCCAGCGCTGTACAGCGCTGACTCATAGGTAACCGTGTAAGAGCCGGGGTAGAGCACCGCAAATTCGCGGGCGCCGCCCTCAACCGACACCTTAGTGTTATTGAGAGTGGCTGCCTCCACCGAATTCGAGGTAATTTCAACGGTCGGTAACTCACCGGCATCAATCTGCCACTGGTCAAAAACACCCCAGTGGGAGCCCACCTTGTGAAGGTGGAAATCCGTACTGCCGGGCTGCCCCTCAAGCGTGTACGTGACGGTGACGGTGGCACGTTCCCCACCGTCGGTCACGGTAACCGCGCCCGTGGAGAGATCCTTGAGACCCGCGAAGGAGGTCTGCAAGGCGTCCCCATCGAGCATGGCGGCGCTGGCGTCAGGCACCTGGGCACCCAAGATGCCCAGGGCCTTCGACCCGTCCCCTTCGCGCACAGCAGCGAAGTAGGCTCGGACCTGCCCCTGGGGCCCGTACACCAGACGGTTGATGAGGGCTAAAGAAGCAAGGGCGATGAGAAGCGCCGCAAGGACACCCAACAACCACCAGGCCAAGACACGGTCTACTGAAGATCTAAAATGCACCCTTTAAATGTAGCTCACATGCGCCTGAGCCCCGTTTGGGCGGGTCTGCCGATAGAGTAGAGCCATGGCAGAACACGCTCACCAGGTACCCGATAAGTACGGGGCCGTCACCAAGATCTTTCACCCCCGTATCAACTCCTACCACCGCCGCCTCATTGCGGGCGTTCCCGCCGGCGTCCTGGCCCTAGCCTGCATCTGGTTTATGGTGGCCAAACGCCCCACCCCAATCTTTATGGTGATTCTGGGGCTCATCGTCCTGGGGGCCCTCTTTGCTATCTACTCCACCCTGCGCCCCCAGATTGTGGTCAAAACCGAAACCCACGTGTTGAGCGGGCGCCTATTCGGCTGGCAGGCAGCCGACCTCACCGAGATTTCCCAGACCGTTTTCGCTGAACGCCTCACTCCCCGCCAGGCAGCGGGCAAAGAACTGACCGGCATGGCAGCCCTGCGCTACAAGGGCGTACCGGCGCTGTGGGCCGTCAACGCTAAAGGCAAGCGCATCTTCCGTCTGGACGGGCGTATCTGGGACGCTAAAACCCTGCGCGCCATTGCCACCGCTATCGCTCCCCAGACCACCGTCTACCAGGTCATCAACGTGACTCAGATGAACAAGCAGCACCCCGGCCTGGTCACCTTCAACGAGCTTCACCCGGGCTGGAAGTCCACCACCGTGGGCGTCATTTCCCTGCTCTTCCTCATTGCTCTGGCGGTTGCCGCTGTGCTACCGGAAGAGACCCTGCAACAGTTCAACATCCTGTAGGGCGGCGCTCGCCGGTATACAGTAAGGCCCGGAGCCCCTAAACCAGGGAACTCCGGGCCTTTGCCTCGCTGCTAGGAGGAAACACAAGAACTACTGGCGGTTATCCGCGACGATTTCGTAGTCGGCACCTAGGTCGCTCTCATCTTCGTCAGAATCTGCCTCTACATGGTTCTCGTAGTCGGCGTTGATTTCAGCGATGATGTCCTCAACGAAGCTCATGACCTTGCCGCCGCCGAAGACCGGGCCACCTGCCAGCAGACCGTCCGCCCCCAGGGCCACAGCGCTGGGGGTACCATTGCCGAAGATGCGCTGGGTCTTGAAGCCGGGATCAACAAAGACCTGAATATCACCGGTAAAGCTAAAACGGTCGATATCAGAGTCGTTAGAGACCACCGGGTGAATCCCCAGCATAGGCAGCTGCTGCTGCCACTCATCAATCTTGGCAATCACGTTGTGGCAGTGGCCGCAGCCAGGGGATACAAAGAGGAGCACGCGGGCCTGCTGCAGGGCCAGATCACGCAGACTGGTCTGCTCACCCGAACCTGCGGGGAGCGAACGGTCGTCGTGGGGGTAGTAGAGGGGGGCGAAGGGAACGGGGGTTCGGACGTACTCGCCCTCCTCGTCCACGGGGGACTCCAGGGCCGGTGCGGCCTTCTCTTCCTCCGCAACCGGGACCAACTCCGAGCGGTAAATAGCCCAGAGAGTCAGTGAAGCCAAGGCTGCACCAATGACCCAGAGCCAGCCGTTGGCATCCAGGGCCAGGAGCATGGTGAGGGCTGAGCCACCGGTGTTTAGAGCCCCGATCAGGGCGCCGCAGGCAGCCAGCAGAAGGGCAGTATTGCGCACCAGAGTATAGACCGACACAGGGGCTGTAGATGCTGAACCGAAACAGTTGCAGCTGGCGGTGTTGCCCTGCACAACGGCGCGGGCGATAACGGCCCAGTAACCGATAAAGAGTAGCAGGGCGGCTAGGGCCGCGAGCACCTGGATAATGCCGGGGGCAAAGAAAAGGACGGCTGCCAGGGCTAGCTCTGCCCAGGGCAGGACGCGGGCAATCGGCTTCACCGGCAGCCACTGATCTAGCTTGAGGTTAACGATGGCGGTAACCGTGCTGGAGGGCTCTTTAGCCTTGGCGTAACCGCTCACAGCCAGCGTCACAATAATGGTGAGTGTGCATAGCACAAGGGGGGTCATAGTCTGCTTTCATGCGAGTGAGGGAAGATTCTTTGATTTTAAGAGTACGTCTCTTTCCCACAGAATAGAGGGTGGACTACGCCACGCTGTATATAGGGCATCAGCCTGGTGCTGTTGAAGTGCGGTATTTTTGAAGTGTGCTATTTTCTGATCAGGACATCCGCAAAGAAATTGATGCTGGGCGAATTGCCCTAGAGCCCTACGACCCGTCAATGATTCAGCCCGCCTCGGTGGACGTACGTATTGACCGCTTTTTCAGGCTCTTTGACAACCACAAGTACCCCTACATCGACCCTTCGCAGAAGCAAGAAGACCTCACCCGCTTGGTAGAGGTGGCACCCGATGAACCCTTTATTCTGCACCCAGGTGAATTTGTGCTCGGTTCTACCTATGAGAAGGTGACCCTGCCCGATAACATTGCTGCCCGGCTTGAGGGTAAGTCTTCTCTGGGGCGTTTGGGCTTGCTCACCCACTCCACCGCTGGTTTTATTGATCCCGGCTTCTCTGGCCATGTGACCCTGGAACTATCGAATATGGCGACCCTACCGATTATGCTCTGGCCCGGTTCTAAGGTCGGCCAGCTCTGCTTCTTCCAGCTGACGAGCGCAACCGAGCACCCCTACGGTTCAGGAGCCTACGGTAACCGCTACCAGGGTCAGCGCGGCCCCACCGCTTCGCGCAGCTACCTGAACTTCCATAAGACCCTTATTCCTACCGACACCCCGACCAGCTAAAGGAGCTCCCCATGCGCGGCTTGCTGCTTCACCCCGCCGATGTTCCGGTACTGGTGGTTTTTGAGGACGCTTCAGACCGATTATGGGAGGGATCGCTGCGAGCCTGGGGGTCTCTTGCCCCGCAGATTATTGACCCAGTTACCGATGCTGATGCTGAGGACGTCCGCCTGGTCGTGCTGACCCAGCGGTCAGCTGCCGAGGTAGTGACCGCCTACCCCAAGGGGATTGAAACCACCACCATAGATAGTGCCGATGAGGCACTCGCGGCAGAGCGTCTAACGGTTCACGTGACCATGCACCTGCTCAAGGCCCATGCCGGTAGTAAGCACCTCTTGCACGCCGCAGTGCTGGGGGACCCCGAGAGTGGGCAGGCCGTAGGCTTGGTCGCAGCTTCTGGTACTGGTAAGACCACAGCAGCCAGTGTGCTAGGAGCATCTTTCGCTTATCTCAGTGATGAAACAGCCGTGGTCAGCACCGATGACCTGAGTATTCTGTCCTATCCCAAGCCTCTTTCAGTGATTGAAGATGAGCAGGCACCGAAGGTCCAGTACGACCCGGCTCATCGGGGACTCAAGGTGGCTGCTCCCGAGCAGAGCTACACTCTTTCGCATTTGGTAATCCTTGACCGGGATAAGACCGGCCAAGCGTCGGTAAGCTGGGAACGTCTGCCCCTGGACGAAGCCCTGTTTACGATTGTTTTGCAGTCGTCGGGGGTACAGCAGATGCCGCAGGGGCTGGCAGAACTGGCGGGCCTCTTGAACCGCGTGGGCGGAGCTATCAAGCTCACCTACAGTGAGATTACTGAGACTCTGCCCTTCTTCCGTGATCTGCTGGCAGGGCAGCTGGATATTCCGCAGCTCGCACCAGATTTTGAGTACCTGCGTGCCCCTGAACCTGTCACCGGTGGTACCAGCGGCGAAAAGCTCTACCAGCGGGCTGCCGGTACCGAGGGCTTGGCTATCGGAGATAGCTTCTTGCTGACGACCTCAGGGCGGCTTTCGCGAGTTTCTATTATCGGCTGGGATATCTGGTCTTTCTTGGAGACACCCCAGCGGGCAGACACTATCTACGCGGCCATGGTTGAGCTCTACGGAGAGATTGTCCGCCTTGATTTCGATACAGTTCTGCGGGCCATGGTTGATGGGCAAATGCTGAAGGTAACCCGTCAGCCAGATAGCCCTGTGGAGACACCACGCCCTGATAACCGAACCTAGAGAGGCAGTAGCCTACCTGGCTGTGCTGACCTGAGGGTCCTTAATAGGAATCATCAGAAGCAGACCGGCAAGGAGCACGATAACAATACCCACAATGCCCCAGATTTGGCTGTCCATGAGGGTGACGAAGAGGCCGAAGAGAGCCGGGGCTAAGAAGCTGGCTGCGCGGCCGGTGGTGGAATAGAGCCCGTAGATTTCACCTTCCTGGCCTTCTTCTACCAGGCGTCCTAGATAGGAGCGGGCCGCCGACTGGGCAGGGCCAACGAAGGCACACAGGGTGAGGCCGCAGACCCAAAACATGGTGGTGGAGGGCCAGACCAGTAGGGGGACTGCTGCTGCAATGAGGGCTACCAGGGAGAAGATAATGACCCGCTTAGGGCCAAAGCGGTCATCGAAGAACCCGCCCAGCATGGCCCCGGCCCCCGCCACGATATTGCCGAAAATAGCGAAGATAATGACCTGGTTGGTGCTAAAGCCAAAAGACCCTGCCGCGAGCATGCCGCCGAAGGTAAAGATACCGTTGAGCCCGTCACGGAAGACGGCGGACGAGACCAGGAAGTAGAGGGTGGTGGGGGCCTGCCGGTAGAGTCTGACGATGGTGGCGATAAGCTGCTTGTAGGAGGCAAGGATTCCCACACGGGGAGCGTCCGGACGCACCGCCTGCGGCAGGGAGCGCACCTTGAGAATCAGGGGCAGGGAGAAAACTAGAGCCCAGGCCGCCGAGAAGAGGGCAACAGCGCGGACGTTGAGGGCGCCGTCCTCCGTAATACCTAGCAGGCCGGGGGAGATAAACCCTAAGAGCACAAGAAGCAGGGCTACGATACCGCCGAAGTAGCCGGCTGCCCAGCCGGTCCCGCTCATCTTGCCGATGGTATCGCGGGTGGAGATAGTAGGCAGAATGGCGTTGTAGTTAACCACCGCAAATTCGTTGACCAGGTTACCCAGGGCCAGCAGGGCCACACCCCAGAGCAGGTAATCGGGGGAGGGGGCTACGAAGAAGCACAGGGCCATCAGGAGCACTAGGAGCAGGCTGTTGACGCTTAGCCAGAGGCCACGGCGGCCGGTGATATCTGCCCGCTGACCCGAGAGCGGGGCGAGGAGGGCAATACAGATACCGGCGATGGTCAGGCCGGCAGAGAGGACGGCCGAGGTGTGCTCGGTGCTGCCAAAGCTGGAACTGGTCAGGTACACCGTGAAGACGAAGGTCGTCATGATGGCGTTGAAGCTGGCGTTGCCCACGTCCCAGAGGGTCCAGGCTAGGAAAGTGGAGCGGGATGCCGGGGCAGTGGCGCCGGGGCTACCGGGTGCTGGTGTGGTCATGGCTATATGCTATCGGCCCGCCCCTCGCTTTGGGCCCGTGAAACGGTTAAGTCAGGGTAAAAGTAAAGGCTGGTCCCCTTCAGCGAAGAAGGGAACCAGCCTTGGGCGAAGGTCTGCCAGCTAGGTTTAGACCTCAGCCTGGGAGCCGGAGCCAGCCTTTGCCTCAATCTTGTGCTGGGCGCGGGTGATGCTGACCTTGATGATGGTGCCGACCAGGCCGGTAATCAAAGACCAGAGGATGATATCGCGCCAGCGCTCATCGTCATCGGGGTTATTGGCGGGGGGCTCGTTGCCGGTGATCTTGGTCCAGGTTGCACCCAGGACCTTGTTGGCCAGGGCAACGCCGCCGAGTGAGGCAGCGGTTCCTGCGATCTTGATGAGGGGGTTCATGAGGTTCCCTTTCGGTAGCTGATGGAGGCTCTACAGAGAGCTACTGGCACTAACACTATCAGTACTGTGTAAATGTGGGCAGCTGGCAGCGGCTTCTGTCATAAAAGTTTGTATCTTTTCTTTGCCGGGCCGACCTGCCTATACTACAAAGGCGTTCAGAAGGAACGTCCGCCCACGGCGGAAACGACAGGGGAGCGCCCACACGGGGCGCTGAGAGTGCACATGCAGACCCTCGAACCTGATCCGGTTAGTACCGGCGCTAGGGAGTCGAAAAGAACGGCAGGCTGTCGCCTGCCTGTGCATGCCCCCTTTGCTGTACCACACCAAAGGAAGGCTTATGTCTAAGAAAACTGCGCTGACATGGCGCGTTAACGATATCGTAGTAGCCTCTGTGCTGGCTGTTGCCTGCGCTGTGCTCTTCTGGGCCTGGAATAACGGCGGCTACAACATGGCCCAAACCGCCTTGGCCCTGGCCCCCGAGTACGCCTCGCTGGTGGGCGGTACCTGGCTGATCGCGGGCGTCCTTGGCGGTTATATCATCCGTAAGCCCGGCGCTGCCCTCTACACCGAGCTGCTGGCTGCGGTGATTTCTATGCTGCTGGGCAGTAGCTACTCTGTTGCGATCATTATCTCCGGCATTATCCAGGGTCTGGGCACTGAGCTGGTCTTCCTGCTCTTTGCCTACCGCGTCTGGAACCTGGGCACCGCCCTGCTAGCGGGTGCTTCTGCCGGTGCCTTTATGAGTATTTCTGAGCTCTTTATTTACTACGCGGGCGTCTTTGAAGGCTCCAAGGCTGTCACCTACGCGGTGTGCGGCATTATTTCCGGCACCCTGCTGGCTGGTCTGGTGTCGTGGCTTCTCACCCGCGCCCTGGTGACGACCGGTGTGCTCGATTCTTTGGCCGCTGGCCGTGCCCGCCGCCGGGCTAGCACCTCACCCCGTTCCCAGGCCTAGACCAGGGGCAAGCGCGTGCAGATAGAGCAGGGGGCCCGCTTTGTGGCCCGTAATTTCGGCTGGCACCACCCCGGGCGGGCTACCCCTGCCTTTTCGGGGCTGAACTTTGAGATTGCCCCGGGACAGAAGGTACTCCTGGTGGGCCCTTCTGGCGCGGGCAAATCGACTCTGCTGCACGCCATGGCGGGTCTGCTTGTTGATGAGGACGACCAAACCCAGCTGGGGCAGCTGACCGTCAACGGGCAGCCCCCCACCGAGGCCCGCGGGGTCTGCGGGCTCATGCAGCAGGACCCCGAAAGCTCGGTGGTACTGGCGCGGGTAGGCGATGACGTGGCCTTCGGGCCTGAGAACCTGGGCGTGCCCCGGGAGGAGATTTGGGGGCGCGTGCAGTGGGCCCTGGACGCCGTTGGCCTGGGTCCCCTACCCCTTGACCGTTCCACCTCGGCTCTCTCTGGCGGGCAGAAGCAGAGGCTGGGCTTAGCCGGTATCTTGGCTATGCACCCCGGTGCCCTGCTCCTGGACGAACCCACCGCCAACCTCGACCCGGCGGGTGTGCTTGAGGTGCGCGACGCCGTCCTGGCCGCCGCTGCCGCTTCGGGAGCTACCCTGGTGGTTATTGAACACCGGGTTGGTATTTGGGCAGAGCACGTTGACAGGGTGCTGGTGCTCGATGCTCAGGGCGGTATCAGCTTCGACGGCCCGCCTGCGCAGGTGCTGGAACAGGCCCGCGACCAGCTCATTGCCGGTGGGGTGTGGGCGCCCGGCTATGTGCCCCACCCGCCCCGGGCAAGGAAGGTGGGGGCGGACGTCCGCCCCGGGCAGGGTACGGATGAGCCCTCCCCGCTGCTTGAGGCCCGCGAGGTGAGCCTAACCCGGCAGCTACCTACCCGTCGCCAGCGTAAGGAGCGCTCCCGCGCTATCGCCGCGGGGCAGGTGCCTACCCTCGATCTGCCCACCCTGGCTAGTGGAATCAACCTGACCCTTTCTTCCGGGGAGCACCTGGCTCTTTTGGGGTCCAACGGTGCCGGGAAGTCGACCCTGGCGCTGACCCTTGCCGGGCTAATCTACCCGGCTGCTGGGCAGGTCTACGCCCATGAGGCACTCACCGCGGGTCTACCCGCCCGGCACCGTAGCTCCGACCCCGCTAGCTGGCCCGCTGCCGAGCTAGCCGACCGCATCGGTCTGGTCTTCCAGGAGCCGGAGCAACAGTTCCTTGCCCCCACCGTGCGCGCAGAACTAGAGTTTGGCCCCCGGCACCTGGCCCGTGTGCGCAAGGAGAAGATTGATGAAGACCGGTTGGCTGCCCGCACCGATGAGCTCCTTGCCCGCCTGCGCCTTACCGACCTGGCTGACGCTAACCCCTTTACCCTCTCGGGCGGTGAAAAACGACGGCTGTCGGTAGCTACAGCCCTGGCCACCGAACCGGCGGTCCTGGTGCTTGATGAACCTACCTTTGGGCAGGACGCCACTACCTGGGCCGAGCTCGTCACCCTTATCAAAGAACTGCTCGACCGGGGGCTGGCCGTTATTTCGGTAACCCACGATACAGACTATGTAGCTGCCCTCGGCGGTACGCGCCTGACCCTGCAGAAAGCGGAACCTACCCATGGCTCTTGACCTTTTCGCGCTAGGCCCTGCCCACCGTAGCCGCGCCGGAAAGCTCAACGCGGGCACCAAACTGCTGGCTACCTTCCTGCTATCGATAGGGCTGCTGCTCATCAAAGACTGGGGCACAGCCCTGGTGGTCTTTGCTCTTGAACTGGCCCTGCTCAAAGCCTGGGGTGTGCAGCCGTTCGCCCTGTTGGCCCGTTTCTGGCCCCTGCTGATTGGCACCCTGCTCACCGGCTGGTCCACCTCGCTGATTGCCGATAAAACGGGGGAGACGGTGCTCCAGGTGGGGTTTATCTGGATTACCACCGACTCCCTTGCCATGGGTATCTCCCTGATGGTTCGTGGCCTGGCCCTGATTCTGCCCAGCCTCTTGCTTATCACCACCACTGACCCCACCCACCTGGGCGACTCCCTGGCACAGACGGCTAAACTGCCGGCCCGCTTCGTCCTGGCAGCCCTGGCCGCCCTACGCCTGCTGGGGCTCATGTTCAGCGAATGGCACACCCTGGGGCAGGCACGGCGGGCGCGGGGACTGGGGGCAAGCGACTCCCTGCTCCGCCGCGTCCGTACCCTGGCCGGGCAGACCTTTGCCCTGCTGGTGCAAGCTATCCGACGGGGCACCCGCCTGGCTGTCACCATGGAAGCTCGTGGTTTCGGTGCCGGGCCCCGCACCTGGGCCCGCGTTCCCGTCTACAGCAGGGACGATTCAACCTTCCTGCTGTGCTGTCTGGGAACGCTCATCATCGGCTACGTGACATCGGGCCTTGCTGGCACCCTCACCTGGGTGTGGCAGTAAAAATATGACCTAAAAAGTCCAAAAATCTTTGAGAAAGCCCCACCGCCCGCGTTAGAGTGAAAGTGTGTACCCGGTCACCAGGCCCCACGCTGGATGACCTCGGGCCAACCACTCCGAGCCTCCGACCAGAGGGCTCGAAGAACGCTCGCATCGTACGCGGTGCTCGCATCAGGTGCTCCCGCCCCGCAGCCCCTAACGCCAGGTTGCCGCGGGAGCATCAGCGTTAAGGGTTAGGCTTGGAAGTATGACTACAACCGTTGTGATGCTAACCCAAGAAAACCCCGCCGGTGAGCTGGCTGACGCCACCGCCCCCCTCATCAACATCGAAGACCAGGGGCTGACCCGTGGCGACGGCGTCTTTGAAACCATGCTGGCCGCTAACCGCCGCGTCCGTAAATTTGAAGCCCACCTGACTCGCCTGGCCGGTTCCGCCCGCCTACTCGACCTGCCCCTGCCCGCTGAAGATAACCTGCGGGCTGCCGTGCAGCTAGCCGTCGACGCCGCTGCCCAGGGGCCCCAGACCGTGCTGGGTGAAGAGCACACCGTCAAAATCATCATCTCTCGCGGTACCGTTGAAGCCGGCCCCCACGCCTGGGTGACCGTGGCCCCGTCCTCACCCACGATTCTGCGTCAGCGCGAGCAGGGGGTGCGAGCTATGCTCCTGCCGCGCGGCCACGACCCGGCCGAAGACTCTGCCTATCCCTGGCTCCTGGCCGGAGCCAAGACCCTCTCCTACGCCATCAACATGTCGGTACTGCGCTATGTGGGCAAACACGGTGCGGACGACGCCATCTGGGTGACCGACGACCGCCGCATTCTTGAGGGGGCAACCTCCTCGGTGATCGTTGCCAAGACCGAGGGGCAGAAGAAGGTGCTCTACACTCCCGAACCGGCCCACGGTATTCTGCCCGGCACAACCCAGGGCGCTATCTTTGCGGGTGCTCGCGCCGCCGGGTGGGAGCTCGGCTACGGGCCCCTCTACCCTCAGGACCTGCTGGAGGCGGACGCCGTGTGGCTGGCGTCCTCGGTGCGTCTACTGGCGCCGGTTACCCACCTCAACGGAACCCCCGTGGCCACCGATAAGGAACTAACCGAAGAACTGCTGGGCTACCTGGCGCGCGGTTAACGGTGGGGTAGATACTCGCTAGGGTTTGGGTCGGTCAATCGCGTAATCGCTCTCGGCCCGCGGCGTAGTGGCCAGGCTCAGAGCGCTGAGGGCTGCAAACCCCACCATCGCGCAGGCCATGGGCAGATAGGCGCTGCTGCCGCCCAGGGCAACCAGGGGTGAGGCTAGGCCACCCATCAGAGCCTGTACGGTTCCGAGCAGGGCGCTCGCGGAGCCCGCAATATGGCGGGCTTCGCCCAGGGCCAGGGCTGAGGCGTTACCAAAGACCATGCCGACTGAGGCTGTGAAGGCAAATAGCAGAACCATGGTGGGAACAAGCGAGGGGGTGCCCAGTAGGAAGTAGCCCAGCAGGAGCAGGCTGACGGTCAGCAGGGAGCTGGTGCCAACGACGAGGAGCTTGCGCAGGGCAACTTTGCCTACCAGGGAGGTCATCACGGTGGAGGCAAGGACGATAGCCAGGGAGTTCAGGCCAAAGACGTAGGTGAAGTGGGTTTCGCTCAGACCCATGACGTTTTGCAGCAGGTAGGGCGAGCCGGAGATATAGCTAAAGAGGGCACCGAAGGCCAGAACCATGGTCAGCATGAACCCCCGGTAGCGGCGGATTCGGGCCACCTCGATAATGCCGGCATAGGCTGAGAGCAGGGAGCCGGTGCGGCGCTTGTCTGCCGGTAGGGACTCCTTGATAAAGAAGAGAACCAGCACCAGGGAAATAGCGATAATGACGCTAATGACCTTGAAAATATCGCGCCAGGTACCGTGAGCTAGCACGAAGCCGCCGATGAGCGGGGCGGCGACCGGGGCGATGCCGTTAATCATCATCATGATGCCCATGAGGCGGGCGGTCTGTAGGCCACTGGTGGAGTCGGCCACGATGGCGCGGGCTAGCACCATGCCGATGGAACCGGTAAAGCCCATCACGAAACGGGCCGCGATGAAGAGTTCAATAGTCGGCGCGAAGACGCAGACCAGGGCTGAGAGGGTGCAGAGGGTTACGCCGATAAGCAGGGGCAGACGGCGGCCGGTCTTGTCAGAAAGCGGCCCCACGATAAACTGCCCGGTGCCCATACCCACCATGAAGGCGGTCAGGGTGAGCTGGGCGTAAGCGGTGGTGGTACCCAGATCAACCGCGATAGCCGGGAGCGCTGCCAGGTACATATCAATGGCGAGCGGGCCCACAGCCGTGAGTGACGCCAGGGTAATAATTGCAATCGGCGGCAGGCCCCGATTAGGTGCGGCGGCTGAGCTCATCGGCGGTGGGTCTTCCTCTTAGGGGCGGTTTTCAACCCGTCCATTCTACGCCTCCCGGTTTCTTATTTGATAGGGAAACTAATGTGATGTTGCAGAAATGAAAAAATATGACCTACCGCTGAACATAGCGGACGCCCGCCCCAGCATAGGCGCTCGCGTAGGCTGCCAGCAGGTCGGCTTCTTGTTCTGCCCACATGTCCCAGTAGGGGCGGTAGGTTTCTCCGTCCCGGGCTAGGGCCCGCTGCCTGCGGCGCGCGGTATCAAGCTCCACGAAAACACCCACATCGTGGGTGCCGGTCAGGGCCCCTACCCCTTCAGCGATGAGCACGCCGCCCGCCGCCTGCTGGGCAGCGGTAAAGGGGTGCGGGCCGGTTGTTTGAGAGCTACCCCAATCCCAGCCAAACCAGTGCGGGGCAGTCTCGGGGGAACTGGCGCGTCCGTCCGCCACTGTCTCGGCAAGCTGCTGCCAGACCAGGACGGCCTGGGCCAGCCCGCTCCATCCCTGGTAGAGGCCTTCTAAATGAAAGACCTCGGCCACGATACCCCGCTTGCTCAACCAGGTAGCCAGCTCAGCAGCCAGGGTGGTTTTACCCGACCCGCTGCGTCCGTCAATCGCCACCAGCAGCGGCCGCCCACCCCGCACCTGCTGGTGGGCCTGCGCCACCACCTCACCGAGCGAATCTAGCCCCGTTAGCTCAAGCACCCCGGCCTCCTTCGCCTTTGCCATAACTACTGCCCTCAGGCTACCGCACCGGGGCGCCCCTGCCCGCTTACCCGGCCCAGGCTAACTGCTGTGGGTCTGGATCTGCTCGATGACTCCGGGCACGGCGTCCCGAATCATCTGGAAGGTCTCGTAGAAGTCGCTCATATCGCCGTACCAGGGGTCGTAGATGCCCAGCCGGTCAAGGGGCTGGTCTGCGACAGCCGGGTCGAACTCGCGCATGAGCCTAACCTTGGCCGCTGCCTCGTCGCTAGGGGCCATACGCTTAAGCGCCCGGTAATGGTTGGTATCCATGGCTAGAAGCAGGTCGTAGCGGTCAAAATCGGCCCGGGTGAACTGCTGGGCTCGGTGGGAGTCGGTATTGATGTTGAGCTCATCGAGCACCTTCTTGGCTCGGCGGTCGATGGGGTTGCCCTCTTCTTCGTTAGAAATGCCGCTGGAGGCGACCTCTACGGCGAGCCCGGCTTGGGCGGCAGCCTGCTTGATGAGGTACTCGCCCATGGGGGAGCGGCAGATATTTCCGGTGCATACAGTCATGATTCGATACATGCTCACTATGTTCCCATGAAGCTTTCGGGAAAAGGTGGGCGGGCAGAGAAGCTGAATAAAAAGTGGCAAAAAGTTCGCTCTAAGGCGGAAAAATTAGGGCAACCTGTGTATAGTCTTACAGGTACACACACTTGATGGTGGCTCTTAGGCAAGAAGGTTTGCCCGGTTCATACAGCAGTGAACTGAGAAGAGCAGCACCAGACACTCAGTTTCTTGAGTTCTTTCGAGATGACAAAAGCCCCGCAGGCCACACACCTGCGGGGCTTTTGCGTACCTCACCTAAAACCTTCTTCCCACAACCGTACGCATGTACATGTGGCGCTGGCCGCCAAATGTGGCGGTGTCACCACCACATGTGGCGGTGGCTGCAACATGTTGCGTTCACGAACGGGCGCTCAGGGCTGAGCTCGAAACTGACGGCAAAGAAGCCTAGAGATAGCACAGGAAAATGTAAACACCGCACGAAATATAACCAAGCTGACCATTATCATCGGTAAAGTTAGCTAGCACACACTATATGTGCGAAGGATGTGATTCCCCATGACCAACCAGCCCACTACCCCGGACCCCAACCTGCCTCCCGCCGGGCAGGCAGCATCTACTGATGGTGTTGCACAACCCGTGCCCGGCACCCAGGCACCAGATACTCTTATCGGCGGCCCTATGCCCCAGCCTCCCGCTGACCCTAAAAAGAAAAATACAGGCCTGCTTATCGGCGGTCTGTTGGCTATCGGCATTGCCATAGCTATCCTGGTTGGGCTCGTGCTCTCTGGTGCCTTTGGGGGCTAGGGGGACTTTTTGTAGGTTCTAGAACGCAGTGCATTGCCCCTTGGCTACACTGGGGTCTAGTGCAACCTTGCCAAGTCGGCACCTGCTGTTGCGGGGTGCCGACTTTTTTGTGTTCACTTTCAGGGTTTTAAAAGGTGCGGACACCTCCACCCGCCTTGCCCTGCAAGGGCGGGGCGGGGGTCCGTCCGCTCCCCACTAGCTTAAACTCGAACTGCGCAAAAAAGTTGAGTCTTTTTGACTCAACTCTGTTGACTTCTGCTCAAAACATGGCAAACTAGATATCAAGACAAACGAGTTGAGCCCATGCGACTCAACTTGTTTGAAAGATGTACAGATAACCAAACCATAAGGAGTAAACATGTCACGTGCAGTAGGTATTGACCTCGGTACTACCAACTCAGTTGTATCAGTCCTCGAAGGTGGCGAGCCCACCGTCATTGCAAACGCAGAAGGCGCCCGCACCACCCCCTCCGTCGTCGCATTCTCAAAGGACGGCGAAGTTCTGGTCGGTGACGTCGCCAAGCGCCAAGCCGTCACCAACGTCGACCGCACCATCGCTTCCGTCAAGCGCCACATGGGCACCACCTGGACCCAGGACATCGACGGCAAGGCCTACACTGCCCAGGAAATCTCAGCCCGTACCCTCATGAAGCTCAAGGGTGACGCTGAAGCCTATCTGAACGACAAGGTTACCGACGCCGTCATCACCGTTCCCGCCTACTTCAACGACGCCGAGCGTCAGGCCACCAAGGAAGCCGGCGAAATTGCGGGCCTCAACGTCCTGCGTATCGTCAACGAGCCCACCGCAGCAGCCCTGGCCTACGGCCTCGACAAGGGTAACGAAGACGAACTGATCCTGGTCTTCGACCTCGGTGGCGGCACCTTCGACGTCTCCCTGCTCGAAGTTGGCAAGGACGAAGACGGCTTCTCCACCATCCAGGTCCGCGCAACCTCCGGCGATAACCGCCTGGGCGGCGACGACTGGGACCAGCGCATCGTCGACTTCCTGCTGGAGCAGGTCAAGTCCAAGACCGGCGCTGACCTCTCCAAGGACAAGATCGCCCTGCAGCGTCTGCGTGAAGCAGCAGAACAGGCCAAGAAGGAACTGTCGTCTGCAACCTCCACCAACATCTCCCTGCAGTACCTGTCCGTCACCCCCGAGGGCCCCATCCACCTGGATGAAAAGCTGACCCGCGCCAAGTTCCAGGACATGACCGCAGACCTGATCGAGCGCACCAAGAAGCCCTTCAACGACGTAATCGCTGAAGCCGGCGTCAAGGTTTCAGACATCGCCCACATCGTGCTGGTTGGTGGCTCCACCCGTATGCCCGCCGTCACCGAGGTCGTCAAGGAACTCTCCGGTGGTCGCGAGCCCAACAAGGGCGTCAACCCCGACGAGGTTGTTGCTATGGGTGCAGCCCTGCAGGCAGGCGTGCTGAAGGGTGAGCGCAAGGATGTCCTGCTCATCGACGTCACCCCCCTCTCCCTTGGTATCGAAACCAAGGGCGGCGTGATGACCAAGCTGATCGAGCGCAACACCGCAATCCCCACCAAGCGTTCCGAAACCTTCACCACCGCTGAAGACAACCAGCCCTCAGTATCGATTCAGGTCTTCCAGGGCGAGCGTGAGTTCACCCGCGACAACAAGAACCTGGGCACCTTTGAGCTGACCGGCATTGCACCCGCACCCCGCGGCGTCCCCCAGATCGAAGTTACCTTCGACATCGATGCCAACGGCATCGTGCACGTCTCCGCTAAGGACAAGGGCACCGGCACCGAGCAGTCCATGACCATCACCGGCGGCACCTCCCTCTCCAAGGAAGACATCGACCGCATGGTCAAGGACGCCGAGGCTCACGCCGAGCAGGACAAGGCCCGCCGCGAGGCAGCCGAGACCCGCAACGCTGCTGAGAACACCGCCTACTCCATCGAGAAGCTCATCAAGGACAACGGTGAGAAGCTGCCCGAGGACGTCAAGACCGAGGTTCAGGCCGACGTTGACGCCCTGAAGGCTGCCCTTGAAGGTGAAGACGATGACGCCGTCAAGGCCGCTTTCGAGAAGCTGCAGGCATCTCAGACCAAGCTGGGTGAGGCTCTCTACGCCCAGGCTCAGGCAGATGCTGCAGCCGGTGAAGGCGCCAAGGCTGAAGACGACGACGTTGTTGACGCCGAAGTAATCGATGAAGAAGACGAGAAGAAGAACTAATCATGGCTGAGAACACCAACGAGCCCGTCGACAACCAGCCCGAGGGTACCGACCCTCTGGAGGAAGCCTTCGCCGCCCCGGCTGCTGAAGGCCACCCCGAGCCCGAAGGTGTAGCTGCTGACGCTGCGGCAGGTGAGGAATCTGCCGCAGCCGAGGCCGGCGATAGCGCAGAGGCAACCGATAGCGCTGATGCGGCCCTGGCCGCCGAGCGTCTTGAGGATCTGCGCCGCCTTCAGGCCGAGTTCACCAACTACAAGAACCGCACCGCCAAGGAAAAGGACCAGCTGCGCGATTTTGTTATCGCCGACCTGGTTGCCGCCCTGCTGCCCGTCATCGACGATATCGATGCCGCCCGCAAGCACGGCGACCTTGAAGAAGGCCCCTTCGCCGCGATTGCCAATAAGCTCGAAGAAACCCTGACCAAGCAGGGCCTTGAGCGATTCGGCGAGGTCGGCGAACCCTTCAACCCCCAGGTGCACGAGGCTGTACTGCAGCAGCCCACCAGCGAGGTTGAGCCTGACTCAGTCTCCATGGTCCTGCGCAATGGTTACAAGGTGAAGGATCGCGTGGTCCGCACCGCCCAGGTAGCCGTAGCGGTAGCAGAATAAGGGACGCGGGCGGGCACCCGGCCTGATACGTCAGGCTAGGTGCCCGCCCCTTCTATCACCATCACCCCTAAAAGAGACACGATCTACCTCGGAAGGAGAGGCATATGGCGAGCGAAAACTGGCTCCATCAAGATTTTTATAAGGTACTAGGCGTAGCCGAGGATTCCTCCGAGGCAGATATCAAGAAGGCCTACCGCAAGCTGGCCCGCAAGTACCACCCCGACCAGAACCCCGGCGACGAGGCTGCTGAGAAGAAGTTCAAGGAGGTCTCAGAGGCCTACGATGTGCTCTCAGACCCCAAGCAGAAGGAAGAGTACGACCAGATCCGTAAGTACGGTGCAGCCGGCTTCGGCGGGGCGGGCGGCGGCTTCCCGGGCGGGTTCCCCGGTGGTGCTGGTGGCTTCCCCGGCGGTGGCGCTGGCGGCATCAACATTGAAGACCTGCTCGGAGGCATGTTCGGTGGCGGTGGCTTTGGCAGGGCCGGACGCTCCGCCGGCGGTTTCCCTGACGGCGCGGGTGGCTTCCCCGGCGGTGGCTTCTCAGCCCCCAGGGGCGAGGACGCCACCACCAGCGCCCGCATCACCATTCAGCAGGCCTACGACGGTGCTGAGGTCTCGGTGTTCCGCCCCGGTGGCTCCCAGACCCAGGTGCGCCTGCCGCGTGGCGTCAAGGACGGCCAGAAAATCCGTGCCCGAGGCAAGGGGCACCCCGGCGCCGGTGGGGCAGGGGACCTGATCGTCACCGTCCGCGTAGATTCTCACCCCGTTTTTGACCGCGAGGGCGATAACCTGCTCGTGCGTGTACCCGTCACCCTGGAAGAGGCCGTTAGGGGCGGCGTCATTGAAGCCCCCACCCTCGACGGTGGGAGCGTCAAACTCCGCCTGGCTGCCGGTTCACCGGCCGGGCGTAAACTTCGCGCTAAGGGCCGCGGCTTCGTGACCAAGAAGGGCACCGGCGATATGCTGGTCATCCCTGAGGTGCAGCTGCCCACCAACCTCACACCCGAAGCTGAGGCAGCTCTCGACGCCTTCTTCGCGGTTGCGCCCCAGGCCAACCCCCGTGAGGACCTGCTGAGGAAAGCTGGTGACTAAGAATGGCTCTCGAATCTGACCGCCCGGTCTTCGTTATCTCTGTAGCTGCCGAACTGGCCGGTATGCACCCGCAGACCCTGCGCCAGTACGACCGGCTAGGGCTGGTGCAGCCCCAGCGTGCACCGGGGCGGGCCCGCCGCTACTCCGAGCGCGACGTGCAGAAACTCCAGGAGATTCAGGAACTTTCCCAGTCCGGTGTCTCCCTCGAGGGTATTAAGCGCATTATGCAGCTCGAGAACCAGGTGGAGGCCCAGAGGGCCCGCATGCGCGAGCTGCAAGCTGAAAATGAGGCCCTGCGCAATCGTCTGCAGGACGGCTCCCGCGTGTTCGCTGCCGGAACCTCAGGTGGGGCTGTGCACCTGGCCCGGGGCAAGCGTCCGGCGGCCCGCCAGACCTCCCAGGCTGTGGTGCTCTACCGGCCGCGCTAAACCCGACCCCTAGACCCTGACTGTAACGATGGTTGCCATCTGCGCGAAAGAGATTCGCGCTGATGGCAACTATCGCTACATTCAAGACATGGCTAACCACAGCGCCACAAAAAACTTTCGGAATAAAGTAATGTAGGCTGGTGTTGAACCTCCTGTAAACGATCAACACAGCACCGAAAGGTAAACGAAATGACCAGCATCAGCACCGCCCCCGACCTGCGCCCCAGCCTGCCCAGCGTTGATAACACCGCCTTTCAGATGGGGCTAGACACCTTCGGCGACACCACCGCCGACCTGGCAGGCAACCGCCTGCACCACGCTCAGGTGATTCGCAACGTCCTAGAGCAGGGCCAGCTCGCTGACCGCGTAGGCGTCGACTTCTTCGGCATAGGTGAGCACCACCGTCCTGACTATGCCGTCAGCGCCCCCGACACCATCCTGGCGGGGCTAGCCACCACCACCGACCGCATCCACCTGGGCTCGGCCGTCACCGTCCTCTCCTCCGACGACCCCATCCGCGTCTACCAGCGCTTCGCCACTATCAACGCCCTCAGCAACGGCCGCGCCGAAGCTGTACTGGGCCGTGGCTCCTTCACCGAGTCCTTCCCCCTCTTCGGCTACAAGCTTGAAGACTACAACTCCCTCTTTTCCGAGAAGTTCGACCTCTTCACCAAAATCATCACCCAGGAGCCCCTCAACTGGAACCCCGGCAATCGTGAACCCCTGGAGAACCAGGAGATTTACCCCAAGACCGAGGGAATCCTCAAGCACTGGTTGGCTGTTGGTGGCAGCCCGGAATCTGTTGCCCGCGCGGCCCAGTACAAAACCCCGCTCATGCTCGCTATCATTGGCGGACCGGCTGAGCGCTTCAAGCCCTACACCGACCTCTACCGCCGAGCCAACGAGCAGCTGGGCAACGGAACCCTGCCCATTGCTGTGCACTCACCCGGCCACATCGCCGATACCGACGAAGAAGCTCGCAAGCAGCTACGCGAGCACTGGATTGCCAACCGTAATAAAATTGGCGCTGAGCGCGGCTGGGGCCCGGCGGGGGAGCGCGAATTTGAGCACGAAATTGAACACGGCGCCCTATATGTAGGTTCGCCCGAAACCGTCGCGCAAAAAATTGCCGATACCGCTCAGAAGCTGGGAATCAACCGCTTTGATCTTAAGTTCTCCAACGGAGCTCTGGCTCACGAGCACTCCATGAGTTCTATTGAGCTCTACGGCACCAAGGTGATGCCGCGTGTGCGTGAACTGCTGGCCGAGGCGCAGTAAGGACGCCGCCAGTAAGGTGTAGAGAATACCGGCTAGTCAGCAGGTACACAGGGTAAGACGATATAGGTCTTCCTGTTCTTGACTCGCTATAGTTGAATGGCGCCCCACCGCAGTGCACACGCCTGCGGCGGGGCGTCCTTATTCATCACGCAGCTGCGGCGCTCCCTCGCCCGCAGCGACCTGTATCAAGGACACCACATGACCTTTCAAGACGTCTTGAGCGCTATAAGCTCCCTCATCTGGGGACCTTTTGTGCTCATACCGCTGCTTCTTGGCACCGGTATCTACCTGACGGTGCGGCTGGGCTTTATCCAGCTCACCAAACTACTCGTCGCTAACCGTCTAGCCTTCTTCGAACGCAAGGACGACGGTGCTACCGGCGGCGACATCTCCCAGTTCCAGTCCCTCACCACCGCCCTCGCCGCGACGGTGGGCACCGGTAATATCGTCGGCGTTGCCACCGCGATTTCTATCGGTGGCCCCGGCGCCCTCTTCTGGATGTGGGTCACCGCTATTTTCGGTATGGCCTCCAAGTACTCCGAGGCCTTCCTGGGCGTGCGCTACCGCACCACAGATGCCAAGGGGGAAGTCTCCGGCGGTCCCCAGTACTACCTCCAGCGCGGTATCAAAGGCCCCCTGGGTAAATTCCTAGCCCTCTTCTTCGCAGTAGCCGCCGTGCTGGCGTCCTTCGGCATCGGCAATACCGCCCAGGGCAACTCCATCGCCCACAACCTTGAAGACACCTTCCACCTGCCCGCAGCCCTCACCGGCATCGTGCTAGCCCTTATCACCCTTTTCGTGCTGATGGGCGGTATCAAATCTATCGGGCGGGTGACCAGCGCCTTTGTGCCGGTTATGATCCTCTTCTATGTGGGCGGGGCCCTCTATATTCTGGGTGTGCACGCCGCTGACCTGCCCGAGGCCTTCGGCCAGATTTTTGCGGACGCCTTCACCGGCTCATCAGCGGTCGGCGGCTTTGTGGGTTCCACCCTCATGTACGCCGTACAGTACGGCGTGGCCCGAGGTATTTTCTCCAACGAATCCGGCATGGGCTCTGCCGCTATCGCCGCATCAGCTGCTCAAACCACCCACCCGGTGCGCCAGGGCATGGTATCGATGACCCAGACCTTTATCGACACCATCATCGTGGTCTCCTGCACCGGCCTGGTATTGGTTGTTACCGGTATCTGGCACGCCAGTGACCCTGCAACCGGCGAGCAAATGTCTGCTTCCGTGATGACCAGCCAGGCCTTCGCGTCGGTGATTGGGCCCGCCGGCAGCTGGATCGTGACCATCGGCCTGGTGCTCTTTGCCTACTCCACCATTCTGGGCTGGGCCTACTACGGCGAACGCAGCATCGAAAGGCTCTTTGGTCGCCGGGGCGTCACCCCCTACCGTCTTTTCTTTGCAGTCATTGTCTACTTCGGCTGCACCATGGAACTGACCGTAGCCTGGACCTTCTCAGACATCGCCAACGGACTCATGGCCATCCCCAACCTGATTGGCCTGCTCCTTATGTCGGGACTGATCGCTCGAGAAACCAAGTACTACCTGGCCAACGATCCCAAGCTCACCGCCTCCAAAACAGAGATTGATGCCTTTATGCAGGGGCACCCCGGAGCGGTTGATTCCTACGAGAAAACCGGTCAATAAGAAGACCCTCACCGCATAAAAACAGGCGGGTACCCGCAGCCACACATGTGTGATAGCGGGTATCCGCCTATTGTATCTACCTAGCGTAAGTTCTAGCGACG
The DNA here is from genome assembly GCF_053548195.1 of Rothia sp. 11254D007BW. Classification (NCBI taxonomy): domain Bacteria; kingdom Bacillati; phylum Actinomycetota; class Actinomycetes; order Micrococcales; family Micrococcaceae; genus Rothia; species Rothia sp. 11254D007BW. The sequence goes on along the minus strand of NZ_JBPWPK010000001.1, from coordinate 1,473,910 downwards.
AATATAGGTTAGGTCGTGGGCGCGACGTCCGGCCTCGCCAGCCTTGCGTTCGAAGCTGGTGACGACGCGTCCCTCCCAACGAGGCGCCCAGCCGCCGACGGGGTCGTCCTCGCTGGTATTCTCCCCGGCGTGGGCATTGGTGAAATCGGGGTGGGCATCGAGTACCTCGCGCATGACCAGGGCGTATTCCTCCCAGTCGGTAGCCAAACGCCAGGTACCGCCGGGCTTGAGTACCCGGGCTACCTTATCTGCAAAGGCGGGGGAAACCAGACGACGCTTGTGGTGGCGGGCCTTGTGCCAGGGGTCGGGGAAGAAGACCCATAGCTCATCCACCGAGGATTCTTCGAGCAGGTTATCCAGCAGCTCGGGTGCATTAGCCTGGGCAACACGCACGTTCTCAACTCCGGCCTGGCCCATTTTCAGCAGTAGGTCAGCGATGCCGGGGGTGTAGACCTCAACAGCCAGGAAGTTGGCCTCTGGTACCTGGGTCGCGCGGTTGACGATGGCTTCGCCCAGACCTGAGCCGATTTCAACGACCAGGGGCGCGTCAACGCGTCCGTAGAGGGCCTGCTGATCAAAGACCGCACCCTCAGCAACCGAGGTATCGCCGATGTTGCGGGGCAGGTCAAGGACGTGGGTGGGGGCGTAGGTATCCCAGGCCTTCTGACGGCGGGCGGTCAGGCGGTCACCGCGGCGGACGAACGAGTAGGGTTGGCGGTGGAATTTTTCGGGGACGGGGGCGGTCAGGTCTTCACCTGCCGCTGCACGCTCGGCCTTAGCGGCCAGGTCCTGCTTTTGCTTGTTGGTTTCCATAACTCTCCTTACGAGGTTGAAACAGATAAACCGGCGCGCACGGAAACGCAAAGTGCCGCCGGTAGGGGAAAGAAAGACTTCCCCAAGTATATCGTCACAGATAGACACCGGGGCAGGCTGAAAACAGCCTGCCCCGGTGGAGGGTCCCTGACGGTTCTACTTAGTAGATAACGCGGCCCTGGGTGACGCCCATGTGCTCAAAGTTATCGTCTGAATCGCCGTCCATCTCATCGATGACAGTAACTGCTACGAACAGCTCGTACTGGACGTTCCAGAAAGGGAAATTCACGTAATAGCGCAGGGGAATCTCTACGGACTCACCGGGCTGTAGGACGCCGGAGTAGGTCCAGGTAAAGGAGGGGGAACCCCAGCCTGCCTGTCCAGCGTACGCGAAGGTGACGAGCGGATCACTTGAGTTAACGTAGGTGCCGGCCCGGTTTGAACCGGTAGCGTCTGTAGCAACATCGTTCATGTCGGTCAGTAGGGTGCCGCTGGGGTTCACTGCGGGCACCGTACCAACGTTGGTGATGGTCATGGTGTTGGGGAAAGACGCGTAGGCAGCAACGTTGGTTCTTGTGGTCGGACCACGATAGATGGGGCTATCGTAGACCGGCTGAAAAGTTGACCAGTCCACAGTGGGATCAGAGAGCAGAATTGCTAGATCGGTGCGGGGGATCTCTTCGAAGCTCGCTGCGTAAGCGGGGATAGCACTGGTAGCCAGGACGGCGGGGGCCGCCCAGGCACCAGCCTTCAGTACGGTGCGGCGTTTGGGAGTGTGCGCAGTCATTGTGTGTGCTTTCTTGTTTAGGCGAAACGGCCTGCTGCAAGCAGACGGTCCATGTTTCGTTCTGCGATAGCAGTAATGGTTACGAAGGGGTTAACACCAATTTTGCCAGGGATGAGGGAGCCGTCCATAACAAAGAGACCGGGAACACCCTTAACTTCACCGTTGAGGTCGGTGGTTTCACCGATGACGGCACCGCCGAGGGGATGGTAGGTGAAGTAGTCAGCGAAGGTCTTGCCGTCCTTGAAGAGACCCTTGTTGTAGCTGGTTCCTGAGTTAGCGGCGTTCATCTTATCCATGAAGGCCCTAGCTGCTGCAACGCCGGGGGCTGCCTTGGCGGAGTCCCAATCCAGTTCCATAGAGCCGGTTGAGTTGTTCCAGGTGAACTTGCCCTTGTTGGGGTTGTTGGTGATAGCCAGGTAGAGGCCGATACGCATATCGATACCTGCGGGAAAGGGGGCCAGCTCAGCGAAGACCGAGTTGGTGGAGTTATCCCAGTTTGAGACACCCATGGCAGGGATGCCGGACTGGTAGCCACCGGTCGCAGCGTTCATATTACGGGCAACCATGATGTTGCCGTTGGGGCCCCAGTTGGTACCGAGGGTGGCGGGCAGGTTCTTGATGGTGCCGAAGTTCTTGGCCTGCAGGAGCAGACGGTTGGTGCCCACGGAACCGGCAGCCATGATAACGCGGTCGTAGACCTTCTTGGTGTTGCTGACCAGGTTGCCCTTGAAGTCGATGGTCTTCAGGTCCAGGGAGAAGGTGCCGTCGGCCTGCTGGGTAATGGAGGTTACCTCGGTCATGGTGGTCAGGTTGACCTTGCCGGTTGCGAAAGCAGTGGCGAGGATGGTCTTGGGCAGGGACTTCTTGCCGTAGTCGTTACCGAAGATAACCTGGCCGCCGAGAGCTGACTTGGGAACGCGGGCGAAGTTTTCCTGGCGCATGTAGTTCCAGTCGTACACGTTGGGTACGAGCTGGTGCTTGAAGCCGGCCTTGGCTGCCTGGGAGGCTGAGAGGCGTGAGAACTGGTACCACTTGGAGGTACCTACGATGTCGGAGGGTGGTACGTTGACACCAAGGTTTGAGTTGGCACGGGGGAAGTAGGTTGCGTACATTTCCGCAGCGTCGAGCTGGGGGAGGACCTGCTGGAAGTAGGACCGGATGGGGGTAACGGCCATACCACCGTTGGCGAGGGAGCCACCGCCGACGCCCTTGCCCACGTAGACCTTCATGTTAGCGAAGCGCTCAACGCCGAGTACGCCGGCTGCACGGCCGATGGAGCGGTTAACGAAGTCCATGCCTGCGATGCTTGAGAGAGGCATGTCGGTTCGGTCTTCAAACCACATGGAGCGTTCGGTGGGGGAGGTCATCTGGTCAAACTTGTAGCCGTTTGACTTGGCTGCCATCTTTTCCCAGTCTGCACCCATCTCAATCATGTCGACGGTGTAGCCCTTTTCGGTCAGGGCGCGGGCGGCTACAGCGCCGCCGTAGCCGGAGCCGATGATAGCGATGCGCTTCTGGCCGTTGGCGTGGGCGTTGGTGGTAGCTGCTGCGGTCAGAGCGGACGCGGCGGATGCAGCTGCGGTCAGCTTTAGGGCTGAGCGACGGTTTGGGGTAAATGACATGGGTGTGTCCTCTTCTATATACAGGTGCGAAACCGAGTGAGTGGTGCTCGTAAGCCTTGGGGGAGACCGCGAGAGCTTTGTGGGCTATTTCGTGAGTATCCTGCGGGATATGTTCAGAATGCGAAAAGTTCTGTCCCCACTTTAGCGGTATTTTGGGTGCGCTTATGTCGCAGTCTGTGGGGTGGGTGGTGCCTTGTGGGCTCTACTGTGCTGAAAAACCGGATTGTGCTTCTGGGGGTGCGGTTGGTTTGTCTCTGTGGAGTGCTGTATTTAGGGTGAGACGGGCCCGTTTGTTCCGGTCTGGAACGGAATAACACTTGATGAATCAAGGAAAATTTAAAAAAGCTATGTTCAGCGTGGAATTTGCCCGATGCATTTTTTAAAAACCAACTGTACTACTTTATGGGCTAAATATGTGTGATAGATACGAAAAACTATTTTGTGCTCTCGGTCGAGTCGTCGATAGCGCGTGGGTCGGTGGGGGAGCCGAAGGTAGGCTTTGCCTGCTGGATGATGGGTAAGGAGCCTGTCTGTAGGGGGATACTTCCTGTGTTGACCTCTTCGAGGGTGATGTCGTAGAGCTGGGGCTGGTTGGTCTGGCTGGCCTCGTCAGCAAGCATTTTTTCGGTCACCACTTTGAGGCTGGTGGTATCGGGGTGTTCTAGAACCGGGTTCTTCTGGGAGAGGTCAACTTCGTGGTCGATTTGGGCGTCCAAGCCGCCAAGGTGGCCGTACATGAAGCTGTCGATGTTGTCGACCGTTGCTTCAAAGTTGGGGTCGTGAGTCAGGTACTTCTTTGTTTCGCGGGCTACGAGGCCGGATAGAAGAAGCAGGCCGATGAGGTTGGGGATGGCCATGAGACCGTTCATAATATCGGAGAAAGTGAAGACCAGGGTGAGTGGAGCAATCGCTCCTAGCCCGCAGACCAGGGCAAAAATCATCCGATAGCTCACGATAGCTTTAGCGCCACCGCCGAGTGACTCTAGGGCGCGTTCACCGTAGTAAGACCAGCCGAGCACTGTGGAGTAGCCCAGGAGTACCAGGCAGAAGGTAACGATGTAACCGCCCCAGTCGCCGGGAAGACCGGTAGCAAAGGCAACTGATGTCGAGGTGGCTGGGTCATCACCTTGCCAAGCGCCGGTGGTTAGCAGAATGAAGCCCGTCATTGAGATCACCACGATGGTGTCGACGAAGGTCTGAGTCATGGAAGCTAGGCCCTGGCGCACAGGGTGGGAGGTGGTGGCTACGGCCGCTGGAATGGCCGCGGTGCCCATGCCAGATTCGTTGGAGAACAGGGACCGTTGGGCGCCGACCTGTAAGGCAAAAATCATTCCGGCACCGACAGCTCCTCCGAGGGCGCCTTCGCCGGTAAAAGCACCCCGCAGAATCATGATGAAAACCTCTGGAAGCATATGGGCGTTGATGGCCACAATGTAGGCCCCAAAACCCAGGTAGAGCAGAATCATGAGGGGTACACATAAGGCGGTTACCTTTGAAACCGTTTTAATGCCACCGAGCAGGGCTGCCGCGGTTCCTAGAGCAAGGACGCCCGCAGTGAGGTAGGGAGGGATGTTGAAGGAGTGCTCTAGGTTGGCTGAGATGGCGTTTGCCTGGGTCATGTTGCCGATGCCGAAGCAGGCGAAGACGCAGCAGACGGCAAACATGGTGGCAAGGAATTTGCCGAAGCGGTTGGGGATCCCGCGCTGGAGGTAGGCTTGCGGGCCGCCGGTGAGTTCGCCCATCTTGTCTCGATGGCGAAAGCGGACACCCAGAAAGCATTCGGTATATTTTGAAGCCATACCGAAAATGGCGGTAATCCACATCCAGAAAAGAGCACCAGGGCCGCCGATGCTGAGGGAAAGCGCAACACCAACAATGTTGCCGGTGCCTACGGTAGCGCCGAGGGAGGTGCTCATGGCCTGGAAGGAGGATATTTCTCCTTTGGCTCCCTCCTGACGGGAGCGCCGTCCGAACTGCAGGCTCATGGCCTTGGTGAAGAGTCTCAGTTGAATGAGGCCTAGCCTGACGGTGAGGAAGATGCCGGTGCCAATGAGGAGGGGAAGGAGTAGAAAAGGTCCCCAGATGAAGCTGCTGGCTGTGTCGAGTGCTTCTTGTAGGGCGCCCACTCTTCTAACCCCTTCTTTCTCTGTGGTCTAGCTCTCGTTAACCTATCATGCGCGTGGCTAGATTCTGGTTGATAGGTGCAATATGACGGCACCCAGCAGGAAAGTACTGGGTGCCGTTAATGATGGTTTATGAGTAGCGGGCCATATTGCGCTGATTGCTAGAAACGCCTACTGCATTAGTTACCTTAAGGCTGTAGAAGATGCCATTGCTGTGGGAGCTGCTAAGGGGGAAAGTAATCTTAATGAGATTGTCGCTAATGATTTCAAACGGCACTTCAACATCGTTCCACGTAACTGAAGTGGTCGTGGTGAATCCGCTACCCGATAGATGGAACTCATTGTTAGCTGCTGAAACCCTGAAGCTGTTGGTTTCGCTACCGTCTTTAAGGCGGTACCACTCGGCGAGGTGGGGTACATATTCAACGGGCTGCGGTGCAGCAGGTAGCCCTGAGGTGTAATCAGCAGATATAGCATCGACGCTAGAGGTACAGTTACCAGAATCATCGAAGTAGAAATTCATGGTGAAGCAGCAGGAACTTCCGCCCTTCGTCTTTAGCCTGTCGGCTTCGGTCAACCCCTTGATATACATGAGCGAAAAAGGAAGAGAAATCTGTCGGATGAGGTTTTCTGGGCCAACAACGGGGGTGCAGGCGCTTCCTGAATACTGCAAATCTGCATGGATAGTCCAGGTGCCCCCTACGCCCGCATTGGTAACGGGTGAGCAGCCTGTAGGGGTTCCTGCCGTAATAGTTCCTATATGGCGGGCGCCGGTGCGGTCGTATATAACAACCTCATTGATAGCGGTGGGCATTTTAAAGCCGCCATCTACATCCGGTACACAGGTGGTTTTACCGCAACCTGGAATGAAATAGGCTCCTGTGGTCATAATTGCATTGCCTTTGTCATCGACCTTGGGCTTGCCGTCAGGGCCGTATACCGGAACTGGCTTGATACGCCCGGTGCTAAAGGAGAATAGAATCGAGCTTCCGTCTTGGTGTAAAGGAGCCAGGAAGCTTCCCGAATTGTAGTAGCTGCTTACGCTGATGGAACTTACACCGCCAACAAGCTGTTCAGTGAGATCGTGAAGGGTGGTGGGGCAGACAAAGTAGTCGTCGGTAGATGTTGACGCTGCGTAAGCTGGAACCAGTGTAGTTGTTGCGATTGCGGGGGCGGCCCAGGCTGCACCTTTAACAAGAGAGCGGCGTGTTGTTGACATGGGGGTCCTTTCGAGATGAGGTGGGGGAGTCGCATCAGCTTAAAAGGGCGCTACCAAGAGGCCATACCGCTCTGTATGGTGTGGGGGCTATGAGAGATGGTGTGGTTCTTGGAGCCTAGAAAATTTTCGCTATTGCGGCCAAAGTCTCTTTGAGGCTCTAGAAGACGAGTCTAAACCCATCTACCTTTAATAAACAGTGTTTAATATCACTCATGTCTTTATATTTAAGACATATGTGTGGTCATGCTTTGGGGTCCTGGGGCGTGAACTGTGGTGCCTGTGAAGGTGTGTTGTTCTGACTTCTGAATACTTTTCTGGGTAAGTTTCCTTCCTTTTGGGTGGCTGCTGGGTGTGTTGAATAGAGTTGATGAATCTGTCAGATTTTTTTATTTGGCGTGGCATGCGGGTGCAGAAAACCGCCCCGCTCCTGGAAGGAGCGGGGCGGTGAGGTAATAGAGGAGCTGAGGGCTACTTCTTCTTGCCGGAGAAGAGGAGGGCCAGGCCTGCGCCAAGCAGGACGACGTCCTTGGCCATTGCGGTGCCTTCCTGGGTGGGGCGTACGCCGTCTTCCTTGGTGAGCGAGTCAATGTTGAAGTACATGCTCAGAAGGCCTGCTGAGAAGGCGGTCAGGCCCAGGCCTGCCAGCTTTGCGGGGACGAAGGGGGTCAGCAGGGTGGCGCCGAGCAGGGTTTCACTGGTTGCCAGTAGCTTGCCGAACTGCTTGTCAGAAAGCTTCGATACCTGGGGGACGCCATTGGCAGCCATGCCCTTGAGGTGGCTGTAAGTCTCTTCGTCCATGGAGAGCTTGTTGATGCCCTGATCAAGAATAAGGGCACCAGCGGTGAGTCGGAGGGCGGCGTTAGAAAGCTTAGGCATGAGAATTCCTGTCCTAGTGGGGCTCGGCTGCGGTAACAAACCGAGAAATTTTGTTTCCGTGTAAACATTCTAGCGTGTGGAGAGCCACTTAGATAGTGGGATTAAGCGACTCTCAAGGGGGCAGCTATCAACATTAACGGAACAAATACCCCTGCTAGAAGGACTACACTTGAGCTGAACTATAACAAAATACCGGTCTGGAAAGGCGCGTTACCCCCTGTTCTCATCGAATATGAAGGGTCGCGTTCGCTCCTGGCAGGACTTTGACTCTTATAAGGGGGCGCTCATGGCTACAGCCGAGCACACACCTGATGCGCAGGCAACCGAAGGTCTGCAACGAGGTTTATCAAACCGTCATATCCAGCTCATCGCTATCGGCGGTGCAATCGGCACGGGCCTCTTCATGGGCTCAGGCAAGACCATTTCGCTCGCAGGCCCGTCCCTGCTCCTGGTCTACGCAATCATTGGTTCTGTTATTTTCTTGGTGCTTCGGGCTATGGGAGAGCTGTTGCTCTCCAACCTCAAGTACAAGACCTTCAACGATTTCATCACAGATTTGCTCGGACCCAGCGTAGGTTTCCTTATGGGCTGGTCCTACTGGTTTACCTGGGTCGTCATCGGTGTTGCCGATATCATCGCCATCACCAGCTACGTTCATTTCTGGTGGCCTGACCTCCCTGCCTGGATCCCAGCCCTCTGTCTCATCGGCCTGCTGCTGGCTCTGAACCTACCCAGCGTGAAGAACTTCGGTGAAATCGAGTTCTGGTTTGCCTTGATCAAGATTGTGGCTATCGTCCTGCTCATCATCGTGGGCCTGGTGATGGTCTTTGCAGGCTTTACCTCCCCCAACGGTGACAAGGCCTCCGTGGCAAACCTGTGGAACGATGGGGGCTTCTTCCCCATGGGCGCAAGCGGTTTCTTTGCGGCCTTCCAGATTGGCATCTTTGCCTTCCTGGGCGCTGAACTTATCGGCACTACAGCTGCTGAGACCAAGGACCCCACCAAGACCCTGCCCCGGGCCATCAACGCGGTGCCGGTGCGTATCATCGTCTTCTACGTACTGACCCTGGCCGTGATTCTGATGGTCACCCCCTGGCGCAACATCGACCCCAACCAGAGCCCCTTCGTTGAGATGTTCACCCTGGCAGGCCTGGGCTTCGCCGCCCACCTGGTGAACTTCGTAGTGCTCACCAGTGCGACCTCGTCCGCTAATTCGGGCATCTTCTCAACCTCCCGCATGATTTACGGCCTGGCGCAAAACGGCAATGCCCCCGCCATCTTCGGCAAGCTCTCCAAAAACGGCGTGCCCCGCAACGGTCTTTTCCTGACCACTGTATTGCTATTCTCGGGTCTGATTCTGCTCTATGCGGGTGACTCCCTCATTGCCGCCTTCACCCTGGTCACTACGGTGGCATCGGTGCTGACCGTTGTGACCTGGTCGCTGATTATGATTGCCTACCTCAAGTACCGCAAGACCCGCCCGGAACTGCACGAGGCCTCTGTCTACAAGCTGCCCGGTGGCGTCTTTACCTGCTACGCTGTGCTGGTCTTCTTCGTGGGCGTCATCGTGCTGCTCTTTATGTACGAAGACACCCGCCAGGCCCTGATCGCCATGCCGGTCTGGTATGCCCTGTTAGGTGCTGGCTGGTGGCTCATCTACCGCAAGAACCGCGGCCAGACCCTCACCGCCCGTGCCGAGGAGAAGTCCAAGCACCACTAGCCCGCAAAAGCAGACCTGTAAGCGGGCTGGTCAGGGCAGGTTGCTAGGACGCCCTGCATAGCCCGCTTTTCAGCGCTGGTGACAGTGAGCTGGTAGGCAGCTTTGACCGATACCTGCCGTGCCACATACTCGCAACGATAGCCTGGCTGGGGGAGCCAGGCGTCCGCGCTTTTATCGGACTTCTCAGTGTTAGCCGTCTGCCCCGCAGCCTGTAGGTTAAGAGGGTCGTTAGCGAGCAGGACGCGCTCTTCTGCACTCCACTGCCAGGCCCCCGAAGACCAGGCGTTGGATAGGGCCACTACATGGTCAATGGGGACAGCCTCACTGGTCTTAGGCCCGCGCGTAAAGTCGATAGTCTCAGCCGTGTAGGGGTCCACGAGGCTACCCGAGAGCACATAGCAGTTACTTGCAACGTCAAGATCGGTCAGGTCACGGGTGAGAATATCGTTGCGCTGATCGCAGCCATTGCGGTCAATATCGGCCCACGGGTCTCCGTAGGCATCTCGCTTGTACCTGGCCTGGGCGTAGGGCTCAGCTACCGTCAGGGTAGCAAGCACCTCACTTGCTGTGGAATAGGTCTGCACCCCGGAGCCAGCAAAACCGGTGCTCACGGCGGTGCCTGCCGGATTGAGTAAATCATCGAGGGCAGCGCGGACGTTCCACTCGTGAGAGCGCAACCAGAGCACACCGCCCACCAGCAAGACCATAACCAACAGAAGGGCTAGCGCTCGCCGCAGCCCGCGGGGCAGATCCGCTACAAGGCGGACGCCTGCGCGGATTTGGCGGTCACTGGGCGCAGAAAAACGGGGAGCGGGCGGACGTTTACGGGAGGCACTCATAGGCAACCCATTCTAGCGCTGGGAGCTGGGCACCTCTCCCCTTAAAAATCGTCAATTGATATGAAACCGCTACCGGTCACCGGCACCATGGGGATAGAGCCGGTACTGGGGTGGGCAGTATTCACCGAAAGGCTACCCGTCGGGTCATCTGACTGGTAGTAATCAGGATGGTCACAGCCCATGCCCCGGTGCATGGCTTCAATGACGCCTTCTGCGGCGTCCGAAACCGACAGGAAATTTCGAGCCCAGCGGCCGCCCGGCGCGGGAGCCGTCCACCCGGCCTTTTCTAGCATCTCCGTATCAAGCTCCACTTCGATGGCCTCAAACTCGTCGGGGGACGTGAGCTCACAGAAGTAACCCGCAGGCGAACGGAAGATACTCACAAAGTTAGTGACGTCCTCCGTTTCCACTATCTCAGGAGAGAGGTAGTAGATCCGCAGTGAAAGGGTCCAGGGCAGTTCATCAAGACGCTGCTTAGTGACCGATAGGAGCTGCTGCCAGGCACGGGCGGTACGCTCACTCTCGGTCAGCACTTTTGGCTGTACCACGCCGATACCCTGGGCCTGAATCTCTTGAATGTTGAGAGGCTCGGTGGGGTCAACCGGGGGCTGGTTAATGGGGCGAGCTGGCAAAGCGGGTGAACCACCTAAGGCCATCGCGTCGTTGAGCATCTGGCGGCCAGCCTGCAGAGCCAGGTGCCAAGAGCCGTACTTGGCTCGTACCGTACCTAGATGGGGCACGCGTCCGCTCCGGGTAGGGTCTTCAGCCCAGCTGCCGTAGAGCAGAACCGAGGGTTTACGGTCGTAGCGGATACAGTAATTCAGGAACTCGCCCAGAGTATTGCGGAAGGTGCGCTCGCTCAGGGTGCCAGCCTCGAGTTTAATACCCTGCCCCTCAGCATCCGGCGGGCAGGCCCCCACCTTGAGCAGGGCCTTGGACCAGGAACGGTCCCCCAGACGGTCCTCAATCAGTGCCCGGGACGGGGGCCAGGAGAAATCCCCACGAGAGATATGGGCAATCTCCTGCGGCAGATGAGTGAGAAAGTCGTCGTAGGCCTGCTCTTCGAGCTCGGTATAGGGGTGTTCCGCCATGTATTTGAGGGCCGCACCGATACGCCCGACAATTCCGGCAATTGCCTCAGCGGGGACCGCAAAGGACTCCAGCATACGCGGAAGATCCTGGATGATGGTTGGGTCAAGACCTACCGCCGCGTACTCATAGTCGGGCTCAAAATCAAAACTGACAGCTACTGCGTACCAGATAGCCGAGGCCATGAGCACATTTGAGTGGGTTTGCCCTTGGCTACCGCTAAAGAGCCAGCGGCCAGAATGAACGGCCTGATCTAGTAGGTCGCGATCGATATCGGGGTAGAGCACGGACGCCCGGTGTACAGCTTCAGAGGAGGTCCAGCCCATGCGTGCGAGCCCGCCCAGCAGGGAATCGTAGCGTTCGCAGAACTCTGCATAGGTAAGGTTAGTTGCATCTGGCACGGTGGTTCTCCAAAGCAAGGTCATACAAGAATGGTGGGCGGGGCGGAAAATCTCGGTGGATAGGCCTGTCTAGGCTGGGCTCGAGACTACCCTGTAGCACCACTTTAGGTCTTGCTACCCCTCTCTGACCACTGCAAGCGTAACTGTTACACGCAGATGACCGGGCGCCCGCACTCGGTTAGACCGGTCTGGGCAGCTGGGCCACCCCCGCCCGGTGGGCTTCACTGAACCGGGGAGTAAAACCGGTATGAGAGACTAGAAACTATGACACACGCAGGCCCGGTAGCAGAACCCCACGCCCCCCTTCCCTCAATTGAGGAACGTATCGCTGTAGAACTCGGTGCCCGCCCCGGCCAGGTGCGCTCGGCTGTAGCCCTGCTTGATGACGGGGCCACCGTGCCCTTCATTGCTCGCTATCGCAAGGAAGCCACCGGCGGGCTGGACGATGCCCAGCTACGCACTCTTGCTGAACGCCTGCGCTACCTGCGGGAACTCGAAGAGCGCCGGGCAGCTATTGTGCAGACCCTCCACGAGCGGGCCCTGCTCACCGACGACCTAGCGGCAGCGCTGGCGTCCGCGCCCACCAAAAACGAGCTCGAGGCGCTCTATGCGCCCCACAAAACCAAACGCAAGAACCTGGCTTTTCTCGCCCGTGAAGCCGGGCTGGAGTCCCTGGTTGAAGATCTGCTGGAAGTCCCTTTCGCCCCTACCGCCGACATCGCTGACGCCTACGTCGAGCCTGAGCTGGCCGATGCCGACCCCGGTACGGTTGAAGCCACCGTCGCCTCGGTCGACAATGCCCTGGACGGAGCCCGGGCCATCCTGATTGAGCAGGCCATGACCGACCCCGCCCTGGCCGAAACCCTCCGCCAGCGCTTTGTACGCCGCGGCGTTATCACCTCCCGCCTGATTCCCGGTCAGCAGGACGCCGGGGCGAAGTTCAGCGACTACTTCGAGTTCAACGAAGAGATCCGCCGCATCCCCTCCCACCGGGTGCTGGCCCTGCTCCGTGCCGAAAAAGAAGGTGCCGTTAAGGTCAGTTTTGACGTGGACGTGCTGCCCCCGGCCAAGTCCTCCCTCAAGGGTGCCGCCCGCGAAGCTGCCGAAATTTTGGCTGAAGAATACGACCGGGAGCGTAGCTGGTACGAACGTACCGTAGCTGAGGCTCTGGGGATCGGGGCCCAGGTGCTCAACATGGTCTCCGACGAAACCATGGTCGTTGGCTGGCTGGCCAAGACCGTGCGCATCGCCTGGCGTCAGCGCCTACTACCCCGCTTCGCCGCAGAAGCCCGAACCTCCCTCTTCGAACAGGCGGAAAAGGACGCCATCGCCGTCTTCGCCTCGAACCTGCGCGATGTACTGCTGGCAGCACCCGCTGGCTCCCGCACCACCCTCGGGCTCGACCCTGGCCTGCGCACCGGCGTTAAGGTCGCTGTCATCGGGCAGACCGGCCAGGTGCTGGCCACCGACGTCATCTACCCCCACGCCCCCCGAAACCAGTGGCAGGCGTCCCTCGATACCCTCACCCAGCTGGTGCGCACCCACGGTGTAGAACTGGTTGCTATCGGCAACGGAACCGCCAGCCGCGAAACCGATAAACTTGCCAGTGACCTCATCAAACAGTGCACTGCTAACGGCTACCGGGGTCTTGAAAAAGTGGTGGTCTCCGAAGCGGGAGCCTCCGTCTACTCAGCCTCAGAACTGGCCAGCCGCGAACTACCCGGCATGGACGTCTCCCTGCGCGGGGCAGTTTCGATTGCCCGCCGCCTGCAAGATCCCCTGGCCGAACTCGTCAAAATCGAACCCCAATCGATCGGTGTGGGTCAGTACCAGCACGACGTCTCACCGGCAGCCCTCACCCGGGCTCTCGACGGCGTGGTCGAAGACTCCGTCAACGCTGTTGGTGTACTCGTGAACTCCGCCTCACCGGCCCTGCTTGCCCGAGTTGCAGGTCTGAACAAGACCATTGCCGACAACATCGTCACCTACCGCACCGAGCACGGTCCCTTCACCCGTCGTACCGACCTGCTCAAGGTGCCCCGTCTTGGGCCCAAGGCTTTTGAACAGGCTGCCGGCTTCGTCCGTATCACCGGCGGGTCCGAGCCGCTGGACGCCTCCGGCGTGCACCCCGAATCCTACGACCTGGCCCGCAGCATTGTGGCAGCTGCCGGTGGCTTCACCCAGGGCAAGGTCAGCGCAGAAAGCCTAGCTGCCCTCAACCCGCGTGACTTTACCAGTGAAACTGTTGGTCTGCCCACCGTTACCGATATCATCGCTGAACTTTCTGCACCCGGTCGCGACCCCCGCCCCACCTTCCGCACCGCCCGCTTCGAAGAAGGCATTGAAACTATCGCGGACCTCGTTCCCGGCATGATCCTGGAGGGAACCGTCTCCAACGTCGCCGCCTTTGGTGCCTTCGTCGACATCGGCGTCCACCAGGACGGCCTGATCCACGTCTCGCAGATGAGCCGCGACTTCGTCTCTGACCCCCACACCATCGTCAAATCTGGCGATATCGTGCAAGTGCGTGTGGTTGAAGCTGACCCCGCTCGCAAACGGATCTCTCTTTCCCTGCTCCTTGAAGAACCAGAACCTCGCGGACGTAAGACAAGCGGACGCCGGCGCCGCTAGATAAGGAATCCCCCATGCACTCTCTCACCATGAACGATGGCCGCGCCATACCCCAGCTGGGTTTTGGCACCTGCCGGATTGCCCCCGAGGCTACCGCCGCAGCAGTGGCCGCCGCCCTGGAGACCGGCTACCGCCATATTGACACCGCCACCATCTATAAGAACGAAGCCGGGGTGGGACAGGCCGTGACAGAATCAGGCCTGGCCCGCACCGACCTCTTCATCACCACCAAGCTCTGGAACACCGACCAGGGCTATGACACCGCTATCGAAGCGGCAGAACGCTCTCTTGAACTACTGGGGCTAGACTACCTGGACCTCTACCTTATCCACTGGGCACAGCCAGCCCTGGGCCGCTACCGAGCATCCTGGGGGGCCCTGGTTGAACTGCGCGAGCGCGGGTTGGTACGCTCCATCGGTGTCTCTAACTTCACCGATACCCAGCTGGATCAGATCATCAGCGATACCGGCGTCACCCCGGTGGTCAACCAGATTGAACTGCACCCCTACCTGACCCAAACTCGTATGCGGGCAGAGAACTCGGCCCGCGGCGTCCTGACCGAAGCCTGGAGCCCCCTGGGCAACGGTCTGGTGCTTACCGACCCCACCCTGAAAGAGCTGGCAGGGCGCCGCGGTATTGGGGTGGCTGAGCTGGTGCTGGCCTGGCAGCTGGCCGTGGGCAACGTCGTAATTCCTAAGACTGAAACCCCGGCCCGTATGGCCTCTAACCTGGCGGTGCAGGGGCTGGAACTGACACCGGATGAGATCGCTGCTATCGAAGCCCTCGACCGTGGCCACCGACTCGGCGGCGACCCCGCCGAAGGCGACCTGGGCGCACCTGAATATAGCGACCGGCCTACGTTCACCCCTACCGAACAGGCTAGGGGCTAAGAGTAGGGAAGACTAGAGTGGGGTGTGACCGTGCATACGCGAAAGGACAAGATATGACTGAGTCACCCCGCCTCACCTTCAATGACGGCAACAGCATTCCCCAGCTGGGCTACGGCGTCTGGCAGGTTGAAAACGACACCGCCGAAAAGGTCGTCGGCCTAGCCCTTGACGCCGGTTACCGCCACATCGATACCGCCAAAATCTACGGCAATGAAGAGGGCACCGGCAAGGCAATTGCTGCCTCCGGCGTCGCCCGTGAGGACGTCTTCCTCACCACCAAGGTCTGGAATGACGAGCAGGGCTACGAGCAGGCTCTAGCCGCGGCAGAGGCTTCCCTGGAACGCCTGGGCACCGACTACGTCGACCTGCTGCTCATTCACTGGGCCAAGCCTGCCCAGGGCCTCTACGTCGATACCTGGAAGGCCCTGATTGAGCTGCAGAAGCAGGGCAAGGCCAAGTCCATCGGCGTCTCTAACTTCCCCGAAGAGCAGCTGCGGGAAATCGTCGCCGAAACCGGCGTTGTGCCCGCCATCCACCAGATCGAGCTGCACCCCTACTTCGCCCAGGAGAACCTGCGCGAGGTCCACGCGGAACTGGGTATCGTCACTGAAGCCTGGAGCCCCCTGGGTAACCGCTCCGATCTGCTGGAGAACCCCGTCATTGGCGAGATTGCAGAAGCCCACGACGCCACCCCCGCCCAGGTTGTGCTGGCCTGGCACCGAGCCCACGGCATCGTTGCCATCCCCAAGTCAGTAACCCCCGAGCGTATCGTCTCTAACTTCGAGTCCCTCAAGCTGGCCCTGACCGGCGATGAGGTTTCAAAGATTGACGCGCTCTCATCAGCCGAAGGCCGTATCGGCCCCGACCCTGCGGATATCGACTTCTAGTAAAGGCTACCCAAGGGGCTCCGCAGGGTCACAGCGAGCGTGACCCTGCGGAGCCCCTTGACTGCTACGACTTCTAAGAATCAACGATAGGCTGCTGCCGCGTTTCAGGAATGGGCTCGGGCACATAGCGCCAGAGGGCCGGGACTGCCAGCGTGGCTAGGGCAATAGTGACCATGACAAGGGTTCCACCGACCACAGCGGCTAGGGGAGAGCCCACCAGCTCGGCAGCCCCGCCCACAAAGGCCATACCCAGGTTGGGCCCGCCCGCAACCGTGATGATGAAGAGCCCCTGTAGGCGTCCGCGCAGGGCGTCGGGAGTGGCTACCTGAATAATGGTGGAACGGTAGACCGACCCCAGGGCGTCTGCCCAGCCCATGAAAGCCAGCGCCGCAAAAGCCAGGCTGAGCGGCAGCAGGTTTTCGGTGATGGAGGCGCTGGGCAGGCGCCCCTCGTAAGCCCAGGCGATGAGCCCGAAGGCGATAAACCCCAGCCCCCACCCCGTGTAGCTGAGGGTGAGGAAGCGGCCCTGGCGGCGGACGTCCTTGAGGAAGCCAGAGAAAGACACCCCCAGCAGGGCACCTACGGGGCCGGCAGCTAGCAGCAGGCCGGCTCCGGCTTCACCGCCGCCGAAGGTCAGGGCGGCAAGCGCCGGGATGAGCGGGCGGGCCTGGGCGAAGAACATGCCGAGTAGGTCCACCACAAAGGTCATACCCACGACCGTGTTACGCCGCACGAACCCCAGCCCCTCGCGGATTGAGGTCAGGACGGACGGACGCGCCGCCCCGCTCTGCTCCGGGAGCATGGCCGGGAGCCGATAGAGGGCCCAGATGCCAACGGTCATCGCGAAAACGTTGATGGAGTAGGTGAGCTGGTAGCCGACGGAGGCTACGAGCAGGCCGCCGATGAGGGGCCCGGCGCTCATGCCCAGGGTGCCTACCGACATCATGAGGGTGTTGGCTGCCGGGAGCAGGCGCGGTTTGATGAGGCGGGGGATAATGGCCCCGCGGGCGGACTGGTTGATGGGCTGGAGCAGGGACTCGGCGGCAATGAGGGCATAGAGTACCGCCACGCTGTGGATGTTGAGCCAGGCATGCAGGGCAATGAGCAGGGTAACGCCCCACATGCCCAGGGTTGCAACTAGGGCGACCTTGCGCCGGTCGTAGCGGTCGGCGATCACACCACCGTAGAGCCCGCCAATGACCAGCGGCACCACAGAGACCAGACCCACCAGACCCACTGCCCCGGAGGATCCTGTCAGGGCGTAAATTTCCAGAGCAATAGCCACCGAGGTGATCGCAAAACCTATGGTGGAAAAGAGCCCGCCCAGCCAGATGCGCCTGAAGTCGGGGGAGTAGGTGAGCGGGGTGAAGTCCATGAGAATCTTGCTCACGGTTTACTCTCCTGTCTTTTCTGAGACGGCGCCCTGACCGGCGTCTGGTTCTGGGGCTGCCAGCAGGTCGCGTATCTGGGCAGCGGTGAGCTGGGAGGCAAAGAAGGCCCCTTCATCGACCACAGCATCAAAGAGGGCGGCCTTGGACTCCTTGAGTTCCATGACCTTCTCTTCGATGGTGCCCGCCGATACCAGGCGGTAGACCATTACATTCTTGGTCTGCCCGATACGGTGCACGCGGTCAACGGCCTGCTGTTCGGCAGCCGGGTTCCACCAGGGGTCCATGATGAAGCAGTAGTCGGCGCTGGTCAGGTTCAGGCCAAAGCCGCCTGCCTTGAGGGAGATCAGGAAGACGGGGGCGGTACCCGACTCGAACTCTTCGAGCAGCTCCCCGCGGTTGCGGGTGGAGCCGTCCAGGTAGAGGAAGGGGATGCCCATGTCAGAGAGCCTGCCTGCGACCTTCTTGAGGTAGCCGGTGAACTGGCTGAAAATCAGGGCCCGGTGGCCGTCATGGATAATCTCGGGCAGGTTTTCTTCCAGGTAGTCCAGCTTAGAAGACTCCACCCCGGCGTAGCGTTCAGCATCAATGAGGGTGGCATCGAGCGCCAGGCGGCGCAGGGTAGTCAGGGACTGGAAGATAGTGAAACGGTTCTTATCGATATCCTCCAACAGACCCAGAATCTTCTGGCGCTCGCGCTGCAGGTGGGTGTCGTAGGCCTTGCGGTGGGCCGGAGCTAGGGGCACATCGATCCGCATATCGGTCTTCTCGGGCAGGTCGGCGGCCACCAGTTCTTTGGTGCGGCGCTTCATGAGCGGACGGATGCGGCGGCGCAGCCTGCCCAGGGCCTTGGTTTCTTCCCCGGATTCGATGGGGGTGGCGTAGACGTCCTTAAAGGCGCGGGCTGAGGGGAAGAGCCCCGGGGCGGCGATAGAGAACATGGACCATAATTCCATGAGGTTGTTTTCCATGGGGGTGCCGGTGACCGCAATCTTGACGCGGGCTGGCAGGTCGCGGGCGGCCTGGTGAGCCTTGGTTTTGGCGTTTTTGACGAACTGGGCCTCATCGAGCACCAGCCCCTCAAAGGGCTGCTGGGTGCCCAGCTCAAAGTAGTGTTCTTCATCGAGCCGGAAGAGGGCGTAGCTGGTCACCACAACGTCAGCTCCGGCAACGGTATCGGCCAGTCGCCGTTTCGACTTTCGCACCGACTCTTCCACCCCCACCACCGTGAGGGAGGGGGCAAAACGCTTGATTTCCCGCACCCAGTTGGGCACCACCGAGGTGGGGGCGACCACCAGGAAGAGGGAGGACGCGTCCGCCCCGCTTTCTGGTGTGCCGGGCTGGTGGGCGGCACCCAGCGGGCTGGCGGCGTCCTGTTTTTTCTGCTGGGCGTGCAGGAAGAGGGCGATGGTTTGCAGGGTCTTGCCCAGACCCATGTCATCGGCCAGCACCCCGCCCAGGCCGTGTTCCCAGAGGAAGGCCAGCCACTGGTAGCCCTCTACCTGGTAGGGGCGCAGAGTGGCCTGTAGGGTAGTGGGCACATCGGCGGGGGAGTGGTCATCGAGGTTGAGTAGGGCAGAGACCTGCTCATCCCAGGCGGCCACGGTCTGGGTTTCTGCGGCCAGCTCTTCGAGTTCTTCCCAGAGGCCCACCTGGTGGCGGTTAATTTCGAGCGGGCCGGTCTTGTCGGTGAGCTGGGCGGCTTCGCGCAGCAGCTCTTGTAATTTCATAAACTCGGGCTGGTCGAGCGCAAAGTACTGGCCGTTACCGAGCAGCAGGTGGGTTTGGCCCTTGGCCAGGGCGGCAACAACATCGGAGAAGGCCACATGCCAGTCCCCGGCCTTGATAGCAACGCCCAAGCCGAACCAGTCGCGGCGGCGGGTGTCGTCCACCGTCACGATGATTTCGGGGGCTTCGTCGAGCTCGCGGAATTCGGGGCGGGGCCCGGTCACATCAACGCGCACACCCTCAATCTGCTCGTAGTCGGGCAGGTAGGTTTCCAGCAGGGTGCGGGTGCCCCAGTTCTCGGTGTAGTGGCGTGTGAAGGGAATGCCCGGGCGGATCCTCTTGACCTCTTTGAGCACCCGGTACTCGTGGGCGGTATCGCGCACATCGGCCCGGTCTTCGCCGGGGTAGCCCAGGGCATCAAGCCTGAGAAAATCGCTGTCATCGCCGGTGGGGTTGACCGGGTATTCCCAGTGCCAGCCGGTGTGGGCGGTGAAGGGCGGGCCGGGTTCGTCAAAGTGCACAGAGAGCACGAGGGTGGGCATGCGGACGGCCGGTAGCTCCAGTTCCTCGCTGGCAGTTGAGACAGGCAGAGCCCGGGTGAGGGCGGGGTAGTAGTCGGCAAAAAAGGCGGGGACGTCGGCGGCCGGCACGGTCACCTGTTCCCCGGATACCAGGGACTCGGCAACCGCATCCAGCGGCTCAGCTAAGGGAATGAGTACCAGCTCCGAGTCGGCGGTGAGCCAGGAGGGGCGGTCATTGGGTGCTACATCGGCGGCCTGGGCCAGAGCCGAGGGCAGGGTGGACTCCCAGCGGGCTGCCGCTGCGGCTTTCACATAGGTTTCTTGGGCTGCCCCACCCAGGGCAATAAAGCCCTGGCGGTTATTGCCCAGCTTGTGGGTGAAACCAGCTGGCAGGGTGTAGGCTCCCCAGCGCAACAGGGGAGTCAGACGTAGGGCATCGGCGGACGACCCCCGCTCAGGGACCGGTTCAAGGGCCAATTCAACCTGGGGTGCGCTCGCGATGGTCAGACCGGTTTCTTTGCCGTCCAAGAGGACGGTCAAGCCCACCTCATCGGCAGATTCCAGCATCTGCCAGAGCAAGGACGAGTCCACATTCGAGATAGAAGCCCAATCGCGGTGGGAGGAGTAGATGGACTGGGACCCGCGAATGACCGCGTAAAACTCATTGAACCAGGCGGCGTGTTCGGGGAGCAGACCGGTTCCCGCCGACCCGGCGGCAGAGCCCGAGAACTTCTCCCAGCTCAAACCGCCCTTAATCCACTTGCCGCGGGCCCCCATCATCAGGGGCCGGGCCTCCAGCGAGACGCGAGGGGCCCCGCTATTTTTGGTCCATCCGTACTTACCGGGCACCACCAGGCGCAAATCAAGCGCACCGGTCACCCGGTGGTTGCGGCTGTCATAGCTGGGGCGGGCAGCAAGAGAATGAGCCAGAGAGCGTCGCCAGGCCGGCAGGGACTGCCCGACCCGAGCACCGGCGTCCGCCTGCTCCTCGGTACCGGCACTCGCCTGCTCGCCCCGGTGTTCCCTCAGCAGATCTGCAGCCCGCTGCAGGCCCACCGTATCGGCCATCTCCAGGATTTCCTGTACCTTCTCGTCGGCGCTCGCTGTGGTCTTCCAGGTACTTGAGGACGCCGTCATAGCCCGCTTAGCCTTGGCCGTACGGTCGATTGCGGTCAGCATCAGCGCCACCGCGTGTTTGCAGTTATGGGCCACCGGGCAGGAACAGGTCGCCGAAAAAGCATAGGAGCCCGCGGTGACCTCCGCGGGGAAGGCCACCCGCGCGGTGTAGGGGGCAGAACCAGAGCCAGCCACCTGCCCCTCCAGCACTCGCGACTGCTCGTCATAGGTGTAACGAATGACGTTACCCTCGCGCATATACCGCTGCCCCCGCGTGTAGGCACCAGAGCCCACCTGACGAATAATGGCGGGGGCTGTCACCGGGATTTCAGGGAAAGAAGTAGACACAGGCACACCTTCACAACAGAGCAAATACCTAGTCTTCTAGCGTATCGCACCGCCTTACCCACAGCGCCCACGGGCTGGTTCGTCACAGTAAGAAAAATTTCTGAGACCGGTGTTTACAGAAGCGCCAACAGCGAGTTATGCTTTTACCAGCTTCAAGAGATTCAACTGTCAAGCTCCGACTTTGGTTGAACGCCAACCCCATGTTCACGGGTGGCTCGGATGACGAAGCGGTCTGCATCGCGCATTTCGGCGCTGTTTGGTGCAGGCAAGAGCAAGTTTCGAAAGGAATGCGCACTTTACGCGCAACGACGGCATGTCAAACGCTCGACCTCACGCCCACCGTCCTCACATCACCGTTCAGAAGAATATCTCTGCTGCCTCTGTACCCGCCCGCGGCGGCTACACCGCAATGAGCATCCAGGACTACACCCGCATCTCCAACGAGCGCAGCGAATTCCTTAACTTCCTGCTGGCCCCCAACCCCAGCGGTATCCCTGCAACTGAGTACGGTGTTCTGAAAGCTGCATGAGCCAGGTAGGTCTGCTTCTCGATTCCGATGTCCTTGCTGAAATCCGCAAGGCCACCCCGCACCCGCAGGTAGTGAACTGCCTGCGCCGCCGCTCCTACCGCACCATGTATATCTCGGTGCTCAGCCTCGGTGAACTCAAGGGGCTTTACCCCTACCCAGAAACCGAACGCTGGCTCGCTGAGCTCATGGACCGCTTCGACTCTCACGTACTAGAAGTCGACGCGAAGGTATCACTGGAGTGGGCCGGACGCCACGCCGAGAAGCACCTCCACCTGGTGGGTGGGCAGCGCCCCGCCCCCCTCGCCACAGCAGCCCTTGAGGGCCTGATGGCTGCCACCGCGACCGTCCACCAGCTTGAGATTATTTCGAGCAAGGCCGAGATTTATAAGTCCTGGGGCGTCCCGGCGGTGGACCCTTGGGAAGACTAGACGTTATAGCTCTACTCCAGGGTTTTGCAGGCTCACAGCGAAGCTGCTGGCTCGGCGGCTGGCGTGAATCGCTTGTGAGCGAAGCGAACCGGCGAGAGGGTCGGCAGCGAGCGTGAGCCTGGAAAACCTTTAGTAATTTCGCGTCCGCGCTATCGCGGCTGCCACCAGCCGGTGGGGTAGCACCCGTGCGGCTGCGACCGTTAGTTTGTAGGGTAAGGACGGCACACAGATCGGCTTACCTGCCGTGACCGCAGCGATACCTTCGGCAACAACCCGTTGGGGGCTCAGCCACAAAAAGTTCGGTAGGCTGGGCTCACCCTGGCCCATAGCGTCATGGAAATCCGAGCGGGTTAGCCCCGGGCAGAGGGCCGTCACATGGATACCCCGGCCCGAATACTGTAGGTGGGCCGATTCTGAGGCCACCACCAGAAAACGTTTGACCGCCGAGTAGGTGCCTCCGGGGGTAAAAGCTGCCACCGAGGCGACGTTAATAATGCGACCCCGCCCGCGCGGCAGCATGGCAACAATCGCCGTGTGCATGAGCTGGAGCGGAACCCTAGCCAGCACGTCGACCTGGTCAAGGTGGCGTTCTACGGGTGCTGCATCAAAGCTCTTGCCGAGCCCGAAACCCGCATTATTGACCAGTATCTCAACGGGGTGCTCAACCTGCTGTAGGCGCTCAACCAGGCGGGTGACGTCCTGCTCCACCAGCAAATCGGCAGGGATTACCTCAATGTCTACCGAGAATCTGTCGCGCAGCTGGCCTGCTAGGTCTTCTAGAGTCTCGACCCGCCGGGCGGTGAGTACCAGGTTGTACCCGGCTGCTGCATACTGGCGGGCAAACTCGGCGCCTATACCTGCCGAAGCGCCGGTGATCATCACATACGAAGTTTCACTGCTCATGGCTCCCACTCTACAGCCGGGGCGAGCTGGGCCGGTTATCTTCACCGCACTCTTACCCTGTATACCGGAGCCATCAGGCACACAACAGAGAAACATGACATGATGAAAGACGATGAATACCACCGCTCACCCCAAACGTTCCCTCCCTATGCCCCTGTGGCTGCAGGGCTCAGTTGAACTTGCCCTCGTGGCGCTGGCCTCTTACCTCACCGTCGTCCTGCTTCTGGTGGCGGTCTGGTACACCAACGGCTTCAACAGCAGCGGTACCCTAGCCGGTGCTGTCTCTGTGGCCGGGCACCTGTGGCTACTGGTTCACGGCGTTCCCCTGAACATGAATATCCCTGAGCAGGGGGTCTTCTCAGCGGTGACCGGAACCATGAGCCTGGTACCCCTGGGCCTCACCCTAATCCCCCTAGCTCTCTGCTACCGCTCCGGCCGCCGCCTGGCCCGCGCCAGCTACGAGGGCCAGTTCTGGCAGCCCCTGGCCGGTGGTCTTCTCGCCTACGCCGTGGTGGGCGCCGGGGTGAGCCTGCTATCCACCAACGATTTCTTCTCCACCTCACCCGTCCTTGCCGCACTGGTACCCCTCTGGGTAGCTACCCTGGGCATCATCTTGGGCGGGTACGCCGAATCGCGCTCGCTAGCCGCCATGATCGGTGTGAACGCGGCTGACTGGGTGAAGAAATTCAGCCAGTATTCCCGCTGGGCAGGCTCCTACGTCTGGGCCCTGCTGAGGGCGGCCCTGGTGAGCGTACTGGCCTTTGTAGCCGGTGGCGCCCTGCTGCTGGTGGTCACCCTCTTCTGGCACTGGGACGACGTGGTCTCCCTTTATCAGACCCTGCACGCTGGTGCCGTCGGCGGCCTAGCCCTAACCCTGCTGCAGCTGGGTCTGCTCGTGAACCTGGTGGTCTACTCCATGGCGTGGAGCTCCGGCGCGGGCTTTGCCCTGGGCACCGGCACCTCCGTTGACCTGACCGGCACCAACGTGGGGGTCATGCCCTCCCTGCCGGTGCTGGGGGCACTGCCGCACGCGTCCGAACCCTGGGGCTACCTGGCTCTTGCCGTGCCCCTAGCCGCCGGTGCCCTGGGCGGCTGGTGGTTCTTCCGCGAAGGCGAAAACCACTTTGACGAGTGGCTTTCCCTCAAGATTCGCTTCCGCTGGCTGTCCTGGCCCCTCTCTACCCTGGGGCTTGCCGTCCTGACCCTGCTGCCGACCTTCCTGCTGACCACCCTGCTGGGCTGGGCCGCTAACGGGTCGCTGGGGCTGGGACGCTTCACGGCTATCGGCCCGCACCCCCTCATCTTTGGAGCCTTCTCTGCCGTGCTGCTGGCTGCCGGTACCATGCTGGGGCTGGGCCTTGCCCACCTGCTGGTGCGCGACACCTCCGGTGAACTGGAGCGATTTGCCCAGGCCAAGCCCACCCGCGAGCAGAAGCGCGCAGCCCGCGCCGAGGCCAAGGCACAGAAGGCAGCGGCCCGCGCCGAGCGTAAGGCAAAAAAGGCTGGGGCTGACCAGCCGGACACTGCCCAGCCGGATGCCACCGAGCAGGTAGACGTAGAACCGGGTGAGCTAGAGAATCAGGACGCGGGTGGCAAGACCCCCGCAGAGGGTGGGTCGGTTGCGGCCTCCAGTGAGAAGGGCGCCGCTGCGCTGGCGCTGGCCCGCATCATGGCTGACCGTGAGCAGACCCAGCCGGCCGAGAGCGACGAGCCGGCCGAGAGCGATGAAGCTGCTCCTGAGACTGAGGAAGTAGCGCCTGAAAACGAAGCTGAAGAACCCGCATCTAGCGAAGCAGAAGCAGAGGCTACACCCGAGACTGAAACTGAAGAACCCGCTGTGCCCTTCCGGCCCGTGGTGAAGCGTCCTAAGTCCCTGCGTGCCCGCCGCCAAAAACGCCTTGAAGAGCTGGCAGAAGGTACAGGCAAGGAAACTGAAGCTCAGTAAAAGATAGATAAAGGTATACCAGGCTCACGCTGGATGGAGCCCAGCAGATTCCGAGCGCGCGAGGAAAATAATCTGCGGGCGCAATAGGCGCAAGCCTGACCCTCACGCCCCGCCTGACGGCGGATTCCGTTCGCTCTTGTGTGCTGACGCACCCGCTCACTCCATCGAGCCAGCAGCTTCGCCGCGAGCCTGGTATACCTCTACTCGAATTAAGACTTAGAAACCTACTGCCCCATGAGCTGCTGCAGCAGGCCGTCGCTCATCTGCGAGGTGCACTGCTGCTGGCGGCTCAGGGTCACAGCCTGCTGCAAGCACTCCGCATAGGCGATGGTGGCGTCCACAAAAATCAGCTGAACCAGCGCGGCGAAGCCCAAAAAGAGCGACCAGAGCATCACCATGACCATGAGTACCACCGAAAAAGCGGGGAACTTAGCCCTCGCCATTTTCACCAGGGTCACCGTGGCAAGAGTGAAAGTCAGTACCGCTAGAGCTGCTGTTACCGCGGCAAACCAGCCCGGGTACGAGGTGCTAGCCACCGTAGCAACCATCGCCAAAAACGACAGGCGGGACCACACCTTGATATTCTCAAGCACACGGTCAGAGGGCAGCTGGGTGGAAGGACGCACGGTGTCAGACATACCTACCACCTTACCGCGCCCTGCCGCCAGCCTCGAACAGCGCAAACTACCGGTGTCTCAGCATAAAAACGCGGCAGTGTGTTGGCGCTCGCATGCGATAAACTTTCCTGTATGCGCATTGTGGTGATGGTGTCCGGATCGGGCACAAATTTACAGTCCATCCTTGACTCCGTGGCAGCCGGCGACCTGAACGCCACGGTCCTGGCCGTGGGCGCCGACAAGCCCTGCCTGGGAATCGAACGAGCAGAGGCCGCCGGAATCGAGACCTTCCTCGTCGAACCTTCCAGCTACGCCACCCGCGAAGCCTGGAACCGCGCCCTGGAAGAAAAAATCGCCAGCTACGGCGCCGACTACATCATCTTCGCCGGCTTCATGCGCATCGTCGACGCCCAGCTCGTTGACCGCTTCAAAAACCGCATCATCAACACCCACCCCGCCCTGCTGCCGTCCTTCCCAGGAGCCCACGGCGTGCGCGACGCCCTTGCCCACGGGGTCAAAGTCACCGGGCTCACGGTGCACCTGGTCGACTCCGGCGTCGACACCGGCCCCATCCTGGCCCAAGCCGCCGTCGACGTCCTCGATGACGACACCGAAGAAACCCTGCACGAGCGCATCAAGGTCAAAGAGCGAGTGCTCCTGGTAGAAACCATCGCCCGCCTGGCCCAAGACCTCAACGGCGAACCCGCCTAACCCACAAGTTTAGCCCCGCACCACGGGGCTGGGCCTAGGGTCGGGGCTCCTTACCAAAACGACTCACACCCACGTAACCACCTGCTGACCCGGCCCAACCCGGCAGCAAAAGAAACGGAGTTAATCTGTGAGTCTCATTGAGCTCGACCGCGTACCGCTCAAGCGTGCCCTCATCTCTGTCTACGACAAGACCGGCCTCGAAGACCTAGCGAAGGGCCTGCACGAAGCCGGCGTCGCTATCGTCTCCACCGGTTCAACCGCCTCCACCATCGCCGCAGCCGGCGTTCCCGTCACCGAAGTCTCCGACATCACCGGCTTCCCCGAATGCCTCGAAGGCCGCGTCAAAACTCTGCACCCCCGCGTCCACGCCGGCATCCTGGCAGACCGCCGCAAGCAGGAACACATCGACACCCTCAAAGACATGGACATCGAGGCCTTCGACCTGGTCGTCGTCAACCTCTACCCCTTCGTTGAGACCGTAGCCTCCGGCGCAGACCAGGACGCCATCATCGAAAAAATCGACATCGGCGGCCCCTCCATGGTGCGCGCAGCAGCCAAGAACCACGACGCCGTAGCCATCGTCGTCGACCCCGCCAAGTACGGCCAGGTCGTTGAAGCCGCCAAGGCCGGTGGCTTCAACCTGGCAGAACGCCGCCGCCTCGCGTCCGCCGCCTTCGCCCACACCGCCGCCTACGACACCGCCGTCGCCACCTGGACCGCAGCCCAGTTCGAACAAGACGAAGACGCCAACTACTGGCCCCCCTTCGCCGGACTCGCCTTCGAACGCTCCGAATCCCTGCGCTACGGCGAAAACCCCCACCAGGCAGGTGCCCTCTACGTCGACCCCGCCGCAACCCCCGGCATCGCCCAGGCAGAATTGCTCGGCGGCAAGGCCATGAGCTACAACAACTACGTCGACGGCGACGCCGCCCTACGCGCCGCCTACGACTTCGACGAACCCGCCGTCGCCATCATCAAGCACAACAACCCCTGCGGCATCGCCGTCGGCGCAGCAGACGCAGCCGACCCCATCGCCGACGCCCACGCCAAGGCCCACGCCTGCGACCCCCTCTCAGCCTACGGCGGCGTCATCGCAGCCAACCGCGAAGTCACCGCAGCCATGGCAGAAACCGTCAAGGGCATCTTCACCGAAGTCATTATCGCCCCCTCCTACGCCCCCGAAGCCCTGGAAATCCTGCAGACCAAAAAGAACCTGCGCATCCTCCAGCTCCCCGAAGGCTTCGCCCGCGACACCATCGAATACCGCCAGGTCTCCGGCGGCGCCCTCTTCCAGGACGCCGACCGCCTGCACGCCGACGGTGACAAGGTCGAAAACTGGCAGCTCGTCGCCGGTGACGCCGCCGACGAAGCCACCCTCGCCGACCTCGAATTCGCCTGGAAGGCCCTACGCGCCGCCAAATCCAACGCCATCCTGCTCGCCAACGACGGAGCTGCCGTCGGCATCGGCATGGGCCAGGTCAACCGAGTTGACTCCTGCCGCCTCTC
Organism: Rothia sp. 11254D007BW; assembly: GCF_053548195.1. Lineage (NCBI taxonomy): Bacteria > Bacillati > Actinomycetota > Actinomycetes > Micrococcales > Micrococcaceae > Rothia > Rothia sp. 11254D007BW. Next base: position 1,446,273 of record NZ_JBPWPK010000001.1, on the reverse strand, counting down.
CGTCGAACGCGCCAACACCCTCGCAGAAGGCGCAGAACGCGCCCGCGGCTCCGTCGCAGCCTCAGATGCCTTCTTCCCCTTCGCCGACGGCCTCCAGGTACTCCTGGACGCCGGCGTCCGCGCAGTCGTGCAGCCCGGTGGCTCCATCCGCGATGAAGAAGTCATCGCTGCCGCCAAGGAAGCGGGAGTGACTATGTACTTCACCGGAGCTCGTCACTTCTTCCACTAGGGCTTCCAAACGAGTTAGGTTAGCTTATTCGTGACGAAGATAGGGCAGGCTCATGCTCGCTGCCGACCCTCTCGCAGGTTCGCTGACGCTCACGCGCGATTCACGCCAGCCCCGGAGCCAGCAGCTTCGCTATGAGCCTGCCCTATCTTTTCGGGAACCAAAATGCTTATAAAAGTCCGCCCCTCCACATACGGAGGGGCGGACTTTTATCGTGCTATGTGAAGAACCCTACTGCTGCGCAGCTGCGTCCGAGACGCCGGTGAGGGCTTCAGTGAAGATGCGCTGCACGTCGGTGGGGGAAGACGCCATATGGGCCTCGCCGCCGACGCTCTGGGCGATAGTGGTCAGGGCGTTCATGTCGGCGTCCTCAGAGATACCGATCATGATGATGAAGACCGGGTTAGCAGGGTCCTGCTCAGCCTGAATGGTAGAAATCAGTTCTTCCTGGCTAATTGAACCATCATCAAAGTTTTCACCGTCGGTCAGTACAATCACGGCATTTACCGAACCGTAGGCGTAGTTCTCCTTAGCGGAGCGGAAGGCAGCCAGGGTGGTGTCGTAGAGAGCGGTAAAGCCGTTGGGGTCGATAGTTGCTGCGATACCTGAGCCAGCTTCCTGCAGCAGCTCGCGCTGGGTCTTACCGTCTACAGTCTCTTCAAAACCGCGAACGGGTACCAGCTCCTGGTAATCAGAAACCGTGCCGTCGGGCAGAGTAAGGTCGCGGGAGAACTTCCACAGGCCCATGGAATCGCGGGCGGGGAAGAGCTGGGAACCTGCCAGAACAGACTCAACAGTAATGTCCATACGGGACTTATCGGTACCCGCTACCGGGCGTAGCATGGAGCCAGACGCATCGAGTACAACCAGAGCGTTCAGAGGCGCAGACTGGAGCGCGTAGGAAGTCCACACCTGGGTGAGTACATCCTGGTTGCTGGGAGCTAGCGCCGCAAAGCTTCCGACGCCGTATTCGCCCTCTAGTTCCTGGCCATCCGCAGTGCGTAGACCTGCACCAGCAAGAGCCTGCTTACCCTCGTCGCTGGCCATAAAGTCAATAATCTGCTGGGCAGCTTCATCGATAGTGGTGTTGTTGCTGGAGGACGCCTGGTAGAGGGGGTAGTTGAGGGCAAAAGAGCCGTCGCCGGGTACAGTTGCGGTCAGCCCGGAATCTGCGTGGGTTGAAGCGTAAGCAGCGTAGTCAGCTTCGGTGACGATTGCGGCGTCCTTGGAGCCGTTATCCACATCGGTCAGCAGCTCGGTAGCGCTCTGGGCGGCTTCAGTAACACCGATGCTCTGGGCACGCAGCGTAGTGCCACCGGTGAGGTCCTCAACGCTAACGGTACCCGCTGACGCCTCAGAGATACCCCCGAGCAGGGCCGCGAAAGCGCCGGGGTCCTCCTTGGGGTCACCCATGCTGACGGTATCTTCAGCCTTGAGAGCTTCGAGCCAGGTGCCGTAGCTGGTGTTATCTTCTGACACGATGACGCCGGGGGTCTGGGCAAGAGACTCAGCAAGGGGAGTTAGGCCGGTGTTGGCTTCGCTCATGGCCAGCTCAGCGCGGGTGGTGGAGTCAGGAATCCAGAGGTTGGTGGTTGCTGTGCCGCTGGTTGACTCGGTGAGTACATCGCTGGCGGTCTTATTGGTGGTGATGTCGAGGGTGATGCAGGTGTCCTCGTCCACGGGCATAGCCTTCAGCGCTGCTGCCATAGGTTCGGTGGTAGCCACGGTGACGGCCTGGGTGGTTGAGCAGGCAGCCGGAACGGTCTGGCCGCTGGTCGTTGACTGTTCCCTATCAGAGGTGATGTTGGTGTAGGCGATAGCGCCGCCGCAGAGCAAAATGACGGCTGCAGCGCCGGTTGCAATCCACTTGCGGCTATTCTTCTTCTGCTTCTCAATACGCTCTTGACGGCGCGATTTGGCGGTGTTCACCATGGGGTGGGTGCCTCTTCCCTAATGCTGTGCGGTGGGGTGTGCGAGCGGGGGTCCCTCAGCAGGTGCGACTGATGAGGCACTCGCATGCGCGGCTAACTACTGCTGGGTAGCGCCGCTGGTTCGCCCTTTAGTGTAGCAAGAAAGGGGTGTTGGTGACGGGGTTTATAGGACGGTGGTGGTGGGCTGCTGTGCTTTAAAATGGGAGGGTGCCGAAAGTCAGTGAAGAGTATATGCGTTCCCGTCGTGCCGAGCTTGTTGCGGCTGCCCGCGCTGTGTTTATGCAGAAGGGGTATCAGCAGGCGTCGATGAGCGAGGTGATTGCTGCCTCGGGCTTATCTGCAGGGGCGATTTATAACCATTTCTCGGGGAAAACAGAGATTATGGCTGCGGCTGCCCGGGTAGATCTCTCTCAGTTTGAGGTGCGTAGCGATGAGCTGCCCTGGGAGTTTGTGGAACGCTGTCTGGTGACCCTGCAGGCTGATGAGCAGCTGACTCGGTTTTTGGCGATTACCTGGGGAGAGGCCGTAACGGTACCTGAGGTCGCTGAGGTTGTTGATGAACAGCTGGGCCTCTTGCGTTCCCGCGTGGTGGCGAGCTACCGGGCCTGGGCTGCGACAGAACTAGATTTTTCCCCCTCGGAGCTAGAAACCTGGTTACAGATGCTGGGCTCGGCGGTCCTGTCTGTGCTGACCGGCTTTGTGGTGCAGGCCAGTACCGTGCGCGACTTTGACGCCGAAAGCTACTTCGAATTTGCCCGCACCATTTTGCGGCAGGCCTAGCCTCCCTTTTTCCTGCGCGGACGCCGGTGAGCTGCTCACCGGCGTCCGTTTGTCTTTGTCGTTGCATAAGGCGTCATAAAAAGTAAGACAGGACATATTAGGTCGCACAAGGTTAAAAAGTTGGTACAGCTTTCGCCTAACCCATAGGCTAGCAACATCACCATCAAGAGCGACCGAGAGATCTGGCTCGAAGACGTCGCAGCAACCAGCCCCACCGGGCACGGTGCTACCGCCAGAACCGATGGGTTCTCCGTTTCTCTCTGAAATACACCCACCCCTGATGCTATTCAGTGAGGCGGGATCCCCTCGCAATACTGCACTAAGTCATTGCAAGGAGACACATGATTTCATTACGGGATATCAGCGTCGAATATACCCGCGGGCCTGAAACGGTTCGAGCCGTTGACCGCGTCAACCTTGAGATAGCCCCCGGGTCTATTCAGGGCATCGTGGGGTTCTCTGGCGCGGGTAAATCTACCCTGCTACGCACCATCAACCTACTTGAACGCCCCACCAGCGGCACTGTAACGGTCAACGGTCAAAATCTCACCGATCTATCGGCCTCACAACTACGCCAGACCCGCCACAACATCGGTATGATTTTTCAGCATTTCAACCTGGTCGCTAACCTCACCGCCGTGAAAAACGTAGAGCTCTCTCTTAAGTTCGCAGGTATCCCACCGCGAGAACGGCGAGTGCGGGCACTGGAAGCTCTCAACATCGTTGATTTAGCCGATAAGGCTGACGCGTATCCAGGTCAGTTATCAGGCGGCCAGAAGCAACGCGTTGCTATTGCCAGAGCACTAGCAACAAAGCCAAGCGTCCTCCTCTGCGACGAGCCTACGAGCGCCGTTGACCCGCGCACCACAACCTCTATCCTCCAGTACCTACGCACGATTAATGCTGAGTTGGGCATAACCACCGTAATTGTCACCCACGAAATGAACGTCATCAGGGCTCTAGCCCATAACGTGGCTGTACTTGAAAATGGTCAGCTGGTAGAACGCTTTGACCTTTCCCGTCTTCTAGATCCAGCCTTCACCCCCACCAGTGAAATCGGGCGACTGCTACAAAATGACGACATCGTGCTTACAGACCCGACCTCACCCGCGCCCCCAGCGAACGCCCTTCTACAGGAGCTAACCCATGTTTGAGCGAATTATCGAAGTTTCGCCCGAAATCTGGTTAGCCCTGGGGCAAACACTCATTATGTTGTTGGTGGCTATTCCCCTGGCAGTCCTCTTCGGAACCCCTCTGGGAATCTTGCTCTACCTCATTGGTCCCAAGGGACTGCATCACAAGCCCATTCTCCACAAGGTTCTTGACACAGCCGTCAACATCGTGAGGTCCTTCCCTTTCCTCATTCTTCTTATTGCAATCATCCCGTTCACCCGTCTACTGGTAGGCACCAGCCTCGGTACCGCCGCAGTCTGTGTACCTCTTACCATCAACGCTATTCCCTACTTTGCCCGCTTTGTCGAACAGAATCTCACCCAGCTAGGCGATGGAACCGTTGAAGCAGCTCTTGCCATGGGCGCAAAAGCTCGACACATCATTACCGACGTCCTCCTTGTAGACGCCCGCCCTGCCCTGGTCACATCAATCACCATTATGACCGTCAGCTTTATCTCATACTCAGCTATGGCAGGCCTGGTAGGCGGGGGAGGCATCGGCGACTTCGCGATTCGCTACGGCTACTACCGCTACGAAACACCGCTCATGATTGTCGCCATCCTGCTCATGATTGCCCTCGTCTCTCTCGTACAGTTCAGCGGTTCTCGCCTATCTCGAGCCCTCGACAAGCGCTAAAAACAAATTTTTCACAGTCCAAGGGGACACCTATGTCAAAAACACACACCCCCAACCGTAAACGCCTGCTCTTGAGTGCTTTCGTTATGAATACTGGAAGCCACATCAGAGGCGGTCTTTGGCGACACCCCGAAGCCGAACAGCACCGATTCAACGAACTTGCTCTATGGCAAGATTTAGCCCGCCAGCTCGAAACAGCAAAGTTCGATGCCCTCTTCTTGGCCGACGTTGTAGGCGTCTACGGCGATTACGGCGGCAATAGCGACGCACTGATCCAAAAGGGACTGCAGATACCGTCAAACGATCCGCTCGTTCTAGCGTCTGCGCTCGCTGCTACTACGGAGCACCTGGGTCTTGCTATAACCTCATCCACCATTCAGGCCCACCCCTTCACCTTCGCGCGCCAGCTCTCGACGCTGGATCATCTGAGTGGGGGCCGAGTAGCCTGGAATATCGTTACCAGTGCCCTCGAAAATGCCCACCGTAACTTTGGGGCAGAAACAATCCCTGAACACGATAGCCGCTATGACGAAGCTGAAGAATACCTAGATGTGGTGTATAAGCTGTGGGAAGGGTCTTGGTCGGACAACGCCCTGAAACTAGATAAAGAATCTGGGATTTTTGCTGACCCAACTGGAGTGAAGCCTATTAATCACAGAGGCAAGCGATACTCTGTCGATGGACCTCATCTAGTAGCTCCTAGCCCGCAGCGCACTCCTTTCCTTTTCCAAGCAGGCAGCTCCCCTCGAGGTACTCGCTTCGCTGCCCGCCATGCTGAGGCTACCTTCATTTTTGCCCCTAACCCGGCTCACGCTGCTAAGGTTTCAAGCCGGTTAGAGACGGCAGCTGCTGAAGTAGGACGGAAGCGGGAGGACATCAAACTCTTTGCTGGTCTGTCCTTTACCGTGGGCTCTACTGAGGAAGAAGCTCACCGAATTTATGAGCAGGAGAAAGAATACCTGGATCTTGAGGCAATCATTGCCCACATCGGAGGTAGTTTAGGGGTCGATTTCGGTGGAGTTCCCCTAGACACACCGCTGGGTGAGATCCGTACTGAGGGCTCCGTCGGACTGCTTGAAGCAATTGCCGATTCGGTACCCGGCGGCAACCCTACCCTTGCAGACTTAGCCCGCTATCGGGCTGAATCCCAGCACATCGTAGGTAGTCCGGAACAGATTGCCGACAGGCTTGAAGAGTGGGCAGACGCAGGGGTAGACGGTATCAATATCATCAATTCCCTGCTACCGGGCTCCTACACCGACTTTATTGATCAGGTTCTTCCCATTCTGCGTGAGCGCGGTCTGGCTCAAAGCGATTATGCCCCCGGCCCTCTGCGCCAAAAACTTACCGGCGACCCGTATCTAGCAGAGAACCACTACGGCAAATCCTTCCTCGCTCCAAGCATCTAAACCAACGATTATTTGTACGTCATCACTAGTAACCACACCGTTATACCTACAGGAGACTTCACCATGACAACCACATCTCAAATCTCACTGACCCGCCGCCAGGCTTTACTGGGCTCGGGTCTCGGGCTCGCCACCGCGCTGGGACTCTCAGCTTGCGGAGCCCAGAGCGCCAGCAACTCAACCGATAAAACCATTACTATCGTCGCTACCGAATCAGCGCCCTACCAGGAGCCGGTCAACATTGCTAAAGAAATTCTGGCAGAACAGGGCTGGGAGCTTAAGCCCACTTTCGTGACCGATATAGTGCAGCCCAACCTTGAAGTTGCCCAGGGTAAATACGACGTCAACTACTTCCAGCATGTGGCTTACCTGGAACAGTTCAACGAAGATAAAGGGCTAGATAATATCCCGCTTTTTTACGAATACACCTCACCCGCCGGCCTGTGGAGCGCCCACTACGCTTCGCTCGATGAGCTGCCTGATGGAGCTAAGATTGCCCTACCTGTAGACACCTCGAACAACGGACGAGGACTTAAGCTTTTGGAACAGGCAGGGCTGCTTACTCTGACCGAGGGGAAGTCTGTAATTCATCTATCCCAGCGGGATATCATCGAGAACCCTCGTAACCTGGAATTTGTTGAAGTTGATCAGCAGTCTCTCTCACAGACCTACGAAGATGTTGATGCCGGCTTTCTCTTTGTGCGTTTAGCTGCCGAAATCGGCCTAACACCCGACGATGCCGTTGCCTTTGAAACGACTGAAGATGCCCTGCCCTATATCTGTGTAGTAGCTTCACGCCCTGACTTTGCCGGTACTGAAAAAGCTAAAGTGCTTCAAGAAGCCTTCCACTCTGAGCGGGTTCGCGAATGGTTTGAAAACTATATCGGGGGAGTGCTTGAAACCCCCTGGGACCGTGATATCGAATCAGACATTGCCAGCTGGAAGAACGCCTAATCACTAGGGGAAAGTACGATGACTCTCTCATTTATTTCGCCTCTTGGGGCGCCTGCTCGTCCTGCCCGTCACAAGCACTGGCTAGAAGTGGCAGAGCAGGTTGCTCGCACACTGCGCACCGATGTCCTTGAACGAGACCGCGCTGGGCAGCCACCACTGGCAGAGAAGGAGTTGCTCCGCCAATCCGGTCTGTTGCCGCTCAATATTCCCGCTCATCTAGGTGGAGAAGGGCTGAGCTGGCATGAATGTTTTGAACTGGTGCAAGTAATTGCTCGAGCCGATAACTCTATTGGTCAGTTACTGGGCTACCACTATATCTTTCAGGTCTTCCCCTATCTTGATCTTCAGGGCGAAGCAGCGGAGCAGCTAGCCCGGGAAACACTGGCCAACCACTGGCTCTTTGCATCCACCGGAACTCCCCAGGGGAAACAGATAGAGGCAGAGCACACTGAGGCCGGCTGGGTGCTTAACGGTACGAAGCCATTTGCTACAGGTAGCTACGTGGCTGACCGTATCTTCTCTCGTGCTATCACAGAAGACGGAACCCGATTAGTTGCTCTCATAGATACCCAGGCGGATGGCGTTATCCGCCACGATGACTGGGATGTTCTCGGTTCTCGCCTGACAGCTACCAACTCTATTGAATATAGGGATTTGCTGATTACCGACGAGCAGATTATTGCCCGTATCCCAGCCACAGACGCTGAACGAGAACCCGCTAAGACCCTTTCTACCCCGGCCTTCCAGCTGCTGTTTTCTACCGTCTACTTAGCGGCAGCTGAGGGAGCTTTATCTGAAGCTCTCACCTATACGCGTGAGACTTCCCGACCCTGGTTCCATTCTGCGGTCGATCGGGCAACAGAGGACCCTTATATTTTGAGTCAGTATGGTGGGTTTGTGGCTCAAGTGCAGGCGCTTTCTGCCGTGATACAGCAGGCCACAGATGCCCTAGACTGGGGATTTGCGCAGGGGCAGCAGCTCACAGAGGAGCAGCGGGCCCACATTGCAGAGCAGATCGTTACAGCTAAAATTACAGCTCACCGTACAGCTCTTGACGTTACTCAGGGGGTCTACGATGTGACGGGTGCCCGGGCTACCAAAAAAACGGTGGGGCTGGACCGTCACTGGCGGGATGTGCGCACCCATACCCTGCATGATCCTGTGGCTTACAAGCAGGCAGAACTTGGCTCCTACGTGCTAAACGGTACCTTGCCAGCTCCTAGCGCCTACCAGTAGGCCTAGCCTCCCTTTTTCCTGCGTGGACGCCGGTGAGCTGCTCACCGGCGTCCGCGCAGCTTAAAAGCGGAGAGGGCAAAAACCTGAAAATTATCTCAAATCTGCCGGGGCAGCGGGCTCTCGCTAGCTAGGTCACATACACTTAAAAGTAGAGTGCGCTCACACGCGCCGCTCGGTTAAAGCATCACGTGATCTTCTGTATCCCCTCGTACAGATAAGCAGAAGAAACTGATCCACCATACTCAAGGAAGTGGCATGACCAACCTTTCACCCAACGTCACCAACCTGCCCCTGGCCGAGGTAGACCCCGAGGTCGCTGAAGCTATCCAGCACGAGCAGGAACGCCAGCAGAACACCCTCGAAATGATTGCTTCAGAGAACTTCGCTCCCCGCGCTGTGCTTGAAGCTCAGGGTTCTGTTCTGACTAACAAGTACGCCGAAGGTTACCCCGGCCGCCGCTACTACGGCGGCTGCGAATTTGTTGACGTGGTGGAGCAGCTTGCTATCGACCGCGCCAAGGCCCTCTTCGGTGCCGACCACGCCAACGTGCAGCCCCACTCTGGCGCCCAGGCGAACAACGCCGTCATGCACGCCCTGCTGACCCCCGGCGACAAGATTATGGGCCTGTCCCTGGCCCACGGTGGTCACCTGACCCACGGTATGAAGCTCAACGTCTCGGGCAAGCTCTACGAGGTTGTTGCCTACGGCGTGGATGAAGAAACCGGCCGTGTGAACATGGACGAGGTCCGTGAGCTGGCTCTGGCTGAAAAGCCCAAGGTTATTATCGCCGGCTGGTCTGCCTACACCCGTCAGCTAGATTTCGCTGCCTTCCGCGAGATTGCCGACGAGATTGGGGCCTACCTCTGGGTTGATATGGCCCATTTTGCTGGTCTGGTAGCAGCGGGTCTGCACCCCAACCCCGTTCCCCACGCCCACGTGGTGTCCTCCACCGTCCACAAGACCCTGGCAGGCCCCCGCTCCGGCTTCATCATGTGTGTTGAAGACCTGAAGAAGAAGATCGACTCGGCGGTCTTCCCCGGCCAGCAGGGCGGCCCCCTCATGCACGCTATCGCCGGTAAGGCCACCGCCTTCAAGATTGCTGCTTCCGACATGTTCAAGGACCGCCAGGCCCGCACCCTCGAAGGCGCCAAGATTCTGGCTGACCGCCTGAACCAGGCCGACATGGCAGAGGCCGGCGTTAAGGTGATCTCCGGTGGCACCGACGTTCACCTGGTCCTGGTCGACCTGCGCGACGCCGAAATCAACGGCCGTGAGGCAGAAGACCTGCTGCACGAAGCCGGCATCACCGTCAACCGTAACGCAGTGCCCAACGACCCCCGTCCTCCCATGGTTACCTCCGGCCTGCGCATCGGCACCCCCGCCCTGGCAACCCGCGGCTTCGATGCTGAAGCCTTCACCGAGGTTGCCGACATCATCGCCGAAACCCTCAAGCCCGGCGTCGACGTCGCGGCCCAGCGCGAGCGCGTCACCGCCCTGTGCGAGAAGTTCCCCCTCTACTCCGGTATCGAGGAGTGGTAAACATGCCGCAGATTCTTGACGGCACCGCTACCGCTGCCCAGATTAAGAGCGAACTCGCCGAGCGCGTAGCTACCTTGAAAGAAAAGGGTGTTACCCCCGGTCTGGCGACCGTGCTGGTGGGCGATGACCCGGCCTCCCGCTCCTACGTGGGCGGTAAGCACCGCGACTGCGCCGAGGTCGGCATTGCCTCCATCAAGGTGGAGCTGCCCGAGACCATCAGCCAGGAAGAGCTTGAAGCTGAGCTCGAAAAGCTGAATAACGACCCGGCCTGCACCGGCTACATCGTTCAGCTGCCCCTGCCCAAGCACATCGATACCAATCGCGTTCTTGAGAAGATTGCCCCCGAGAAGGACGCCGACGGCCTGCACCCCATGAACCTGGGCCGCCTCGTTCTCAACGTGGGTGAACCCCTGAACTCGCCCCTGCCTTGCACCCCTAACGGTGTGATCGAGCTGGTAGAGCGCCACGGTATCTCCTGGAAGGGTAAGAAGGTCGCTGTGTTGGGCCGCGGTATTACCGTAGGCCGCCCCCTGGGCCTGCTGCTGACCCGCAAGGACGTCAACTCCACTGCCACCCTGGTGCACACCGGCACCGAGGACGTCAGCGCAGCCCTGCGCGATGCCGATATCATCGTGGCCGCCGTGGGTGTTGCCCACGCCGTGAAGGCTGACCAGGTCAAGGACGGCGCTATCCTGCTCGATGTTGGTGTCTCCCGTATCGAGGACCCCGAGACCGGCAAGAAGAAGCTGACCGGCGACATCTCACCCGAGGCCGCCGCTAAGGCCAGCTGGTACTCACCCAACCCCGGCGGCGTGGGCCCCATGACCCGCGCTATGCTGCTGGTCAACGTGGTAGAAACCGCAGAACGCCAGGCAGCCTCAGCCTAAGCGTCCACGAGAATCGCCGAGTGCCTACCAAGAGCGTATGCACTCGGCGATTCTCGTATGCACTCACGGAAAAAGAACTATCTCTTGACCTCTATCTCAAAGTCGTAGCGGTCGCCCCGGTAGAGGGTCTGGGTGCTTTCAACGGGCAGGCCGCGCACGGTGTAGCCCACTTTTTCAACGCGTAAGGCGGCTGCCCCGAGGGGAACCCCCAGCCGGGCTGCTTCTGCCTGGGTCAGGTTGGTCGCTACCACCCGCACGGTTGCGGTTTCCACCTGGAAGCCGGACGCCCTCATCTGGGCATCGAGCGAGGCAGACAGCTCGGGCTCCACATGGGAGAAGGCCTCGGGCAGGAAGTGGGCGGTTTCAAGAGCGATAGGGGAGCCGTCCGCCTGCCGTAGCCGCTGAATCTGAATCACCTTGGCACCGGCGTCCAGATACAAATCGCGCTGAACCGCCAGCGGCGCCTCGATGAGGTGGCAGGTGAGGGTGAGGGAGTGGGGGCGGTGGCCGCGCGCGGCCATGTCGTCTGTGAAAGAGCGCAAGGACGGCGCCCGCATCGGGTGCTTGCGCGGGGCAACATAGGTGCCTGACCCCTGCACATGGTAGATAAGGCCGGCGTCAGCTAGTTCCCGTAGAGCCCGGCGGACGGTGTCGCGTGAGACGGAGAAGATATCCTGCAGCTGCCGTTCTGTGGGCAGGGGCATGTTCTCATCGGCCGGGCAGATATAGCGCTCTTCGATGAGCCTGGCGACCTGCTGGTACTTCGTTTCACGTGATGAGGGCATCATGTACCCCACTTTACGCTTAAGTTGGGCCTGCGATTCAGCGCGGCCTGGCTTCCTTTGACATAATAGAGGTCATGCAGTCGAACGGTTCAGAAAAAACAGCACAAGAGCAGAACACTAAGGTCGTCCTCATGGGGGCGGGCATCGGCATGGCAATTCTCGTTGCCCTGCTAGCCTGGGCTATCGTCCAGTCAGCCCGCGAAGAGTCGGTGCTGGGTTGGATTCTGGCCGGTATTATCGCAGCCTGGCTGGGTATCGCAGCCTACCTCCTGGTGAACGTCAACCGTACCCTGGTAGCCCAGCGCAAGGCCTACGAGGAGCACGCCGTGAAGCGCGCCGAGTACGAGTCTGATGTGCACACCGAGAAGCTCGCCCACTCTTTCCAGATTTGCCTGGTGCAGTCAAAGGTGATTGCTGAGCAGCTTGAGGTCAACGACGAAAACTCCCGCGACATGATTGATCGCGCTATCGACACCATTAACTTCACCGCTAAGAACGGTATGGAACTGGCCCGTGAAGGGGCCTAAACACAGCGAAGGACGCCCCGTGAGCAAGTCACAGCAGACCACCCCCGAAGAAAACATCAAGGCTAAGATTCCCAACGCGGCAACCGGTGCGCCGCGCGCTTTCTCGGGCGCCCAGCCGTCCGCGGATTCCATGCACCTGGGTAACTACATCGGTGCGGTCAATAACTGGGTTGACCTGCAGAAAGACCACGAGTGCCTCTACTTTATTCCCGATATGCACTCGATTACCGTGCCCCAGGACCCTGCGGTTCTGCTGGAGCGCACCCGCAAGACCGCGGCCCAGTACATCGCAGCCGGTATCGACCCCGAGAAGACCCCGCTCTTCGTGCAGTCGCATGTGCCCGAGCACGCCCAGCTGGCCTGGGTGCTCAACTGCATTACCGGCTACGGTGAAGCTGCCCGTATGACCCAGTTCAAGGACAAGGCCGCCAAGCAGGGCACCGACAACGCCTCGGTGGGGCTTTTCACCTACCCCGTCCTTATGGCCGCAGATATCCTGCTCTACCAGGCCGATGTGGTGCCGGTGGGGGAAGACCAGCGCCAGCACCTGGAGCTGACCCGCAACCTGGCCCAGCGCTTCAACTCCCGCTTCGGTGATACCTTTGTGGTGCCTGAGCCGGTCATTCTCAAAGAGACTGCCAAGATTTACGACCTGCAGACTCCCGACTCCAAGATGAGCAAGTCAGCCACCACCGATAAGGGCATTATCTGGCTGCTTGATGACCCCAAGAAGACCGCCAAGAAGATTAAGTCGGCGGTAACTGACGCGGGCACTGATATCTCTTACGACCGCGAGAACAAGCCCGGTGTTTCTAACCTGCTGTCCATCTACTCGGCGGTGACAGGTAAGGCTATTGACGACATCGTCGCCGACTACGAGGGCAAGATGTACGGCCACCTCAAGGTAGACCTAGCTGAGATCGTGGTTGAGGAGCTGACCCCCATTCGGGAACGCGCCCTGGAACTCATGGACGACCCCGCTGAGCTCGACCGCCTGCTGGCCATCGGTGCCGGTAAGGCTCGTGAGATTGCTTCTGTGACCGTGAAGAATGTGTATGACGCGGTTGGCTTCCTGCCTGCCCTCTAAGAGTTAGACACCTGGCCCGGTGGTTTCTTCACCCACGATAGACCCCGACCGCAGGTACCTCAGCATTGTCGCTGAGGTACCTGCGGCGGTGGCCGAGCACCTGGTCTCTTGGCGGGCGAGCCAGGGGCTGGTGGGCCCCGCTGCTCAAAGCTGCCACATCACGATTTTGATTAGTGAGGACGCCGGCGGCGACCCCCTGCGCTCCATTGAGCAGGTGGTGGCCGGCATCGGCCCCGTGCAGGTGGATCTGGGCCCGGCCGCAACCTTTGAGCCGGTTACCCCCGTAACCTATCTCCCCGTTGTCGCCGGGGCAGATAGGCTCACTCTGATTCATGCAGCCTGCCAGCAGGCGGTAGGGGAGTCAGCGTCACCTTTTCCCTACGAGCCGCACCTCACCCTAGCCAACCATGCCCCGGCCCCTGCCCTGGCGACGTCCTTGCGCGATTTTGCGACCCTACCACCCGCGCTTGCCCATTTCACCGTGAACCGGCTGACAGTCTACCGATTCAGTGCAGGCAGCTGGCAGCAGCTGGGAACAGTAAAGCTATAGCAAAAGGCCCTGCTTCTCCGCTCATAGTGCGAAGAGGCAGGGCCTTTTGAGTGAGCTGTTTTTAGTGGTCAGAGTCCACTTCGGTGGTAGTGACCAGTTCGGCGGTGCGAGAGATACCGTTGATTTCGTTGGGTACCTCGGGCAGGTCGATGCTGGCAAATACCTCGGCGGTGCCGTCCGCAATCTTCGCCAGGGAAACAACGTGTAGCTTCTTGGTGACGGGGTCGGTGACGTAGGCGGTTTCGCCGTCAACCCAGATGGCGGGGCGGGGGTCCTGCCAGATTTCTGACTCGGTCCAGGAGTCCATGATATCTACGGAGCCCAGTTCGGTGCCGTCCTCAGCCCAGAAGCGGAGCTTGCCGTCGGTTGTTAGCAGCAGGTGGGAGCCTTCGGGGCCGCGGGCCAGTGAACGGAAGGTGTAGGAGACGCCTTCGGGTAGGGCGATTTTAGTGCGTTCCTTGGTGATGGTGTTGATGAGGGCGAACTGTTCGGGGCGTTCGAGCTCGGCGTCCTGGTCGGTTTTGTAGTCGGCAAGCACGATAGCTGAATCAGCTGAGCCGGCCTGGTTGCCGGAGCGGGAGTAGGGGTCTTCGGGGTTGGTTACCTTGGTAAAAGTGCCGTTTGCGTAGATAAGGGCGCCGTCCTGACAGCCGACGGTGAAGGTGTCGTTAGCGGCGATCGCTTCGCCGTGAATGCCGGGGCAGTCGAGGTTTTCGGTGACAACCGAGCCGTCTGCATTGATGACGGCTGCGCCGGTGCGGGCGTCCTCGGTGCCTACCGATACCAGGTACTGGTTGTTCTCGAGGGGGATGGCCAGGCCGTGGTGGGCATCGGGCAGGGTAATGGTTTCGGTGCTGACGCTGGTGGCGGTGTACTGGTCAGCACCTGTCAGGTCGGCGGGGGAGTAGACCTCGATGGTGCCGGTGTTGTCGGCGAACATGGCTGAGCGGCCGTAGTCGGTGATGACGTGGCCTGTGCCGTCCGCTGCGAAGGACAGGGAGGTGAGGGTGGGGGTGGTGGTGTAGTAGTGGTCGTGGTCGCCGTGGGCCTGGGTCCAGGCGCCCATGTCGAGCATGGTGTAGGAGGCGCCGTCGGCTACGACCAGGTGACGGTTGTCGCCAGCGGGCTGCAGGCGTAGGAAGCCTTCTTTTTCGATGGTTTCGATGACCTCAAAGGTCTTGCCATCCACAATCATGATTCCGCCGTCGTAGGTGAGGGCGATACGGGCTGAGGGGGTGGAGGCTTCGGTGATGGCTGCGCGTTCTGCGGTTGCGGTTGCGGTGGCGCTGGCCTGGTCGCTGCTTGAGGTGGCGGAGGGGGCGGACGCTGCCCCGCAGCCTGCAAGGGCAAGGGCGAGGGTGGCGCTGATGAGGGTGAAAAGAGGACGAGAGGTGTTGTGCATGCCCACCAGTCTAAACTAAATGAGAATCATTTGCATAACGTGAGTGTCAAAAAGGCCCGCACCGGGAAAACGGTGCGGGCCTTTGTGTAACTCTGATGGGCTAGAGCAGGTTGTCCTGGCCCAGTTCTTTCAGGGTGTTGACGGTGTTTTTCACGCTCTGGGCGTCGTCGCGCACGGTGACAAGCAGGGCATCTGCGGTGTCAACGATAACAACATCTTCGATACCGATGACCGAAATCTTACGGCCGGTGTTGTTGACGACGATACCGGTGGATTCTTCGCTGATGACGCTGGACTTGTCGCCCAGTACGAAGAGGTCGTCACCGCTCTTTTCGATGTTGAGGCGGGCTACGGCGTCAAAGTCGCCTACGTCGTCCCAGCTGAAACGACCGGGAACCATGGCTACGTCACCGGCTGCTGCGGCAGGCTCAGCTACTGCATAGTCGATGGCGGTCTTGGGTAGGGTCTCCCAGAGACGGTTCATGCAGGCTTCACGTGCGGGGGTATCCCAGGCGCGGGCGATTTCCATGATGCCGGCGTAGAGTTCCGGCTCGTTGGCTTCGAGGTGCTGCAGCATGAGGGCTGCAGGGGCCACGAACATGCCGGCGTTCCAGGTGTAGTCGCCGCTGGCTACGTACTCGGTTGCGGTGGCCTCATTGGGCTTTTCGACAAACTGTTCAACAGCAAGGACGCTGGGGGCGTCTTCCAGCCCCAGGTTCTGGGTGGCCTTGATGTAGCCGAAGGCGGTGGAAGGTTCGGTGGGTTCGATGCCGATGGTGACGATCTTGCCGGAGGCCGCGGCGTGTACGGCCTCGCGTACTACGGCCTGGAATTCTTCGACCGGGCTGATGATGTGGTCAGCGGCGAAGGAGCCAATGATGGCCTCGGGGTCGCGCTCGTGCAGAATAGCGCAGGCAAGGCCAATGGCTGCTGCGGAGTCGCGAGGTGAGGGTTCGAGTACCAAATCGGACCCGCGCAGCTCTGAGAGCTGCTGGGTGACGGCATTGGCGTGGGCCTGGCCGGTGACGACAAGGACGCCATCAGCTGCGAGGTCAACCAAGCGATCGTAGGTAGCACGAAGGAGGGAAGAACCTGTCCCGGTCAGGTCAAGCAGAAATTTAGGTTCTACGGCGCGAGAGAGAGGCCATAGGCGGGACCCTACGCCGCCGGCCGGAATGAGGGGGTAGAACCGTTCAAGTGGTGTTCTCATTGTTCCTACAGTGTACCGAGATTTGAAGTCATAATGATGAAATCTTTTCCTTAAGCTGTACGACGCCGGTCACTTTTGATGTAAAACTTTGCGGCGCCTTCCGCATGATAGCGCCGATAGCTGGCTTAAGGGCATTAAAATCTTCTCTATTTCCCGTGAATGAAGGCCTAAGAGATGGTGACACGGTGTAAGTAAGTGACCTCAAAACCTGATAATCTTGCTGTTGAGTAGAACACACAATACGTATGTTGCGTGGGCGCACAGATGGGCTCAATCTATCGGTGTGTCGTCTCGCATCACACAGGAGGTTATTCAGTGCCGAATACATCCAAGGGCACGCTGTACCGCGGCCGTGAAGGTATGTGGTCGTGGGTTGCCCACCGCATTACCGGTATCGCCATTTTCTTCTTCTTGCTGGTTCACGTGCTTGATACCGCCGTTGTCCGCGTCTCTCCCGAGGCCTACAACGCCGTCATGCACATCTACAAGAACCCCATCATGGGTCTGGGTGAAGCTGTTCTGGTAGCAGCTATTGTTTACCATGCCTTTAACGGTATCCGCATTATCCTGGTGGACTTCTGGAAGAACGGTGCCAAGAACCAGAAGGCTATGCTCTGGGGCGTCCTGGTGCTCTGGGCCGTCGTCATGGTTCCCTTCCTCGTCCGTCACTTCATGCTCGTCTTTGGGGGTCACTAAGACATGGCAACTCCTCTGAAAACCAAGATTTCGGTTCCCCGCAGCCGCGACAACACCGTATCGGGTGTCAAATACAACCGAGCCTCGTCCAAGCGCAACAACTTTGAGATGTTCGCCTGGCTTTACATGCGTGTCTCCGGTGTTCTGCTGGTCATTCTGATTTTCGGTCACCTCTTCGTCAACCTCATGATGGGCGAAGGCGTACACCGCATCGACTTCGGTTTTGTTGGCGGTAAGCTGGCTAACCCCTTCTGGCAGGTCTGGGATCTTCTGCTCCTGTGGCTGGCTATGCTGCACGGCGCTAACGGCATCCGCGTCATCATCGACGATTACGCAGAAAAGGATGGCGTGCGCTTCGCCCTGAAGGTAGCCCTCTTCCTTGCCACCGCTTTCGTGATTCTTCTGGGCACCCTGGTCATCTTCACCTTTGACCCCTGCCCCGCCGGTGCAGCCGCAGACCTTCTGCCTTCCTTCTGCACCGCCCCGTAAGCTATTGGCGCTCTAGATTTTAGAAAGAAGCATTCACACAATGCAGGTACATAAGTACGATGTCGTTATCATCGGCGCAGGCGGCGCAGGTATGCGAGCCGCTATCGAAGCTGGCCAGCGCGTCCGCACCGCTGTGCTCACCAAGCTCTACCCCACCCGCTCCCACACCGGTGCTGCCCAGGGCGGCATGTGTGCGGCTCTGGCTAACGTTGAAGAGGACAACTGGGAGTGGCATACCTTTGACACCATCAAGGGCGGCGACTACCTGGTAGACCAGGACTCAGCTGAGGTCATGGCTAAGGAAGCCATCGATGCCGTTCTCGATCTTGAGAAGATGGGTCTTCCCTTTAACCGCACTCCCGAGGGCCGTATTGACCAGCGCCGTTTCGGCGGCCACACCCGCGACCACGGTAAGGCTCCTGTACGCCGCGCCTGCTACGCAGCAGACCGCACCGGCCACATGATTCTGCAGACCCTCTACCAGAACTGCGTCAAGCACAACGTAGAGTTCTACAACGAGTACTACGTTCTTGATCTGGTTATGGTTGAGGACGAGGACGGCGTCCGCCGCCCCGCAGGTGTTGTCTCCTATGATCTGGCTACCGGCGACGTCCACGTCTTCCAGGCCAAGAGCGTTATCTTCGCCTCCGGCGGCTGTGGCAAGATCTTCAAGACCACCTCCAACGCCCACACCCTGACCGGTGACGGCATGGCAATTGCCCTGCGCAACGGTATTCCGCTGGAAGACATGGAGTTCGTGCAGTTCCACCCCACCGGCCTTGCAGGCCTGGGCATCCTGGTTTCTGAGGCTGCCCGCGGTGAAGGCGGTATTCTGCGTAACTCCGACGGTGAACGCTTCATGGAACGTTACGCCCCCACCATTAAAGACCTGGCCCCCCGCGATATTGTGGCCCGTTCCATGGCGAACGAGGTTCGTGAAGGCCGAGGCTGTGGCCCCAACAAGGACTACGTCCTTCTGGACCTCACCCACCTCGAACCCTCCCACATCGACGAGAAGCTCCCCGACATCACCGAGTTCGCTCGCACCTACCTGGGCGTTGAACCCTACACCGAGCCCGTCCCGGTTTTCCCCACCGCCCACTACGCCATGGGCGGCATCCCCACCAACATCAAGGCAGAGGTACACTCCAACTCCGAGGACATCATCCCCGGCCTCTACGCTGCCGGTGAGGTTGCCTGCGTATCGGTCCACGGCTCCAACCGTCTGGGTACCAACTCCCTGCTCGATATCAACGTCTTCGGTAAGCGCGCCGGTATCTACGCGGCAGAATACGCAGCCTCAGCTGATTTCCTGCCCGTCCCCGACGACGCCGCAGACGCCACCCTGGAACTGCTCAACCAGATCCGCAACGGCGAAGGCACCGAAAAGGTAGGCCAGCTGCGCAAGGAACTGCAGGACGTCATGGACGCCGACATGCAGGTGTTCCGCACCGAGGCAACCATCCACAACGCCGTCAACAAGATTGTTGAGCTCGAAGAGCGTTACAAGAACATCCAGATTCAGGACAAGGGCAAGCGCTTCAACCTCGACCTGCTTGAAGCGGTCGAGCTGGGCTTCCTGCTGGAACTGGCCAAGGTTATGTCTGTGGCTGCCCTGCACCGCAAGGAGTCCCGCGGCGGCCACTTCCGCGAAGACTACCCCGACCGCGACGACGCCAACTTCATGAAGCACTCAATGGTCTACCTCGATGAGAATGCCGAGATGGAAGGCATCAAGGGCCTGCGCTTCGACACCAAGCCCGTGACCTTCACCCGCTACGAACCGATGGAGCGTAAGTACTAAAATGGCTGATTTTGAAGCACGTGAACCCGAATCCAAGGTTGAGCTGAAGTCTGAGTCAGGCGAAGCGGGCGCTATTCCCACCTTCGACGTGACTGTGCAGGTTCGCCGCTACAACCCCGAAGAGTCAGCAGAAGCCCACTGGGACGAATTCAAGCTGACCATGTACGGCACCGACCGTGTGCTCGATGCCCTGCACAAGATCAAGTGGGAGATCGACGGCTCGCTGTCCTTCCGCCGCTCCTGTGCTCACGGTATCTGTGGCTCCGACGCTATGCGCATCAACGGCCGTAACCGCCTGGCCTGCAAGACCCTGCTCAAGGATCTTGACCTGTCCAAGCCCATCACCGTTGAGCCCATCAAGGGTCTGCCCTGCGAGAAGGACCTCATCGTAGACATGGAACCCTTCTTCCAGGCCTACCGTGAGATTATGCCCTTCCTGGTCAACGACACCCACGAGCCGGAGCGCGAGCGCTACCAGTCCCAGGAGGACCGCGCCCGCTTTGACGACACCACCAAATGCATCCTCTGCGCCGCGTGTACCTCGTCCTGCCCCGTCTTCTGGACCGACGGCCAGTACTTCGGCCCCGCAGCTATCGTCAACGCCCACCGCTTCATCTTCGACTCTCGCGATGACGCCGGTGACATGCGTCTTGAGATTCTCAACGACAAGGAAGGCGTCTGGCGCTGCCGCACCACCTTCAACTGCACCGAGGCTTGCCCCCGCGGTATTGAAATTACCAAGGCGATTGCCGAGGTCAAGCAGGCTATCCTGGCCCGCTCCCTCTAAAGGTCGGTAGAAAGTCGCGCTCCACATCCCCTGTGGAGCGCGACTTTTTGTATGAGGGGCTACTCTATATACATGTCGTCCTATTCTTTTGCTGCAAGCTCCTTGGATCTGAGCTCACCCTTGTTTGCCCAGCGTCTGCGCACCCTGGTGCCAGAACTCATAGCATTTCGCCGCGAGGTGCATCAGAACCCTGAGCTGTCGTACCTTGAGAACAAGACGACCGAGCGTATTTTCCGTACCCTCACCGAGGCTGGGCTGGCGCCCAAGCATTTGAAGGGTACCGGCTGCTATGTGGACGTGGGGTCTGGCCCGATGGCCGCTGCCCTGCGCGCCGATATCGATGCCCTGCCGATCCAGGAGGAAACCGACCTGCCCTACGCCTCGCAGGTCGATGGTGTCATGCACGCCTGCGGTCACGATATTCACCAGACCGTCATGCTGGGGGTTGCTATTGCCCTGCACCGCCTTCACCAGGAGCTTCCCCTGGGCGGCACAGTGCGTATTATCTTCCAGCCGGCTGAGGAGCAGCTGCCCGGCGGGGCCGTGGACGTTATTGCCCAGGGCATCCTCGAGGGCGTGCCCCGGGCCTTCGCCCTGCACTGCGAACCCAAGGTTGACGTGGGCAAAATCGGCACCCGCATCGGTGCCATTACTAGCGCCTCCGACACCATCAAAATCACTCTCAAGGGCCGCGGCGGCCACACCTCCCGCCCGCACCTGACCGAGGACGTTATTTACGCCCTCTCCCAAATCGCGATCAACGTGCCTGCTGTGCTCTCGCGCAAGACGGACGTCCGCTCCGGCGTGCTGGTTGCCTGGGGGCAGATTGAGGCGGGGGTAGCTCCCAATGCTATTCCGTCCACCGCTTTTTTGGCGGGTACCATGCGCTGTCTGGATGCGGACGTCTGGAAGCAGGCCGGTGCCATGCTCGATGAGGTGGTCGATCAGATCGCTGCCCCCTACAACGTAGAGGTTGAGCTTGAGCACTACCGGGGGGTTCCGCCGTCCGTCAATACCGAAGATGAGGTAGCCATGATTGAGGCGGCCTCCCGTGCGGAGCTGGGGGAGGACTCCGTGGTGCTGGTGGAGCAGTCCATGGGTGGGGAAGACTTCGCCTGGATGCTCCAGGAGGTTCCCGGTGCCCTGATTCGTCTGGGCACCCGCGTGCCCGGCGGGGTGACCTACGACCTGCACCGGGGGGATTACGTTCCGGACGAACGCGCGATTGAGTACGGGGTGCAGGTTATGGCCGCGACCGCGCTGCGGGCTATCCGCTCGGAGCTGCCTCGCAGCTAACCTCCGGGAAGTTACCGGCTGGTAACTTTTTTCAGAAAATTTTTTTGCGAGGGCAGGACGCCCGCTCCCGCTCCCGGGGGTGGCCTCCTGCCCTCTGTGATTAGCTCAAATACATATTCTGTGTGATTAAACAGCAGGAGCCTGTTGCGCGGTTCACGCTTTTTGAAGTAAATAGGGGGTGAATGGGAAGCTGAATCACACTAAGATGTGTTGTGTTACGCAAATTTTCTCTGAAAGCACCACTCACACACAGTTGGCGTAGACTATGCGCCGCCCGCTTTCAGGGCCGTACGAAAAGGACCTTCATGGCTTTCTCACGTAAGCACGTTGCATCCACCGGTTCCATCCTGGGTATCTCAGCCCTGCTGCTGTCAGCATGTGGCGCTGCCCCCGAAGAATCATCCTCAGCCTCCGGCGAGAGCAGCGACTACCTGGGCTGCATCGTTTCTGACTTCGGTGGCTTCCAGGACAAGTCCTTCAACCAGAACTCCTACAAGGGCCTGAAGGATGCTGTTGACGAATACGGCATCGAGTACAAGGAAGCTGAATCCACCACCGAAACCGAGTACGGCCCCAACCTCGACCAGATGGTTCAGTCAGGCTGCAACCTGACCATCACCGTGGGCTTCGGCCTGGCAGATGCTACCAAGGAAGTAGCAGAAGCTAACCCCGACATGCACTTCACCATCGTTGACGATAACTCCATCGAGCTCGACAACGTGCGCCCCATCGTCTTCGACACCGCTCAGGCTGCCTTCCAGGCAGGTTACCTGGCCGCTGCCCAGACCAAGACCGGTAAGGTTGCCACCTACGGCGGTATGGAATTCCCCACCGTTACCATCTTCATGGACGGCTTTGCTCAGGGCGTTGCCTACTACAACGAGCAGAAGGGTGCCAACGTTGAGGTACTCGGCTGGAACACCGAGAGCCAGTCAGGCACCTTCACCGGTGACTTCGAAGACGCCACCAAGGGCAAGACCAACACCCAGAACTTCCTGGACCAGGGCGCAGACATCATCCTGCCCGTAGCTGGCCCCGTAGGTTCCGGCACCCTCGAAGCTATCAAGGAATACAACGCCACCAGCCCCGAGAACCCCGCCTCTGTCATCTGGGTTGACTCCGATGGCGTTGAAACCAACCCCGAATTCCAGGACATCATCCTGACCTCCATCATGAAGAAGATGGACGCCGCTATCACCGAAACCATCAAGTCAGACATGGACGGTAACTTCACCTCCGACGCCTACATTGGCACCCTGGAGAACGACGGCGTTGGCCTGGCCCCCTTCCACAGCTTCGAATCAGCAGTCTCAGACGAGACCAAGGATGAGCTCGACAAGATCAAGGAAGACATCATCTCAGGTACCATCAAGGTCGAAACCGCAGGTACCCCCACCGCCTAATCAGGCAGGTTAGCCTCGGGCTACTCACAACGGCTCACACCCTCAGCAACGAGAGGTGTGAGCCGTTTGTCTGGCCAGCGGTCCCGCTCTTGCAGACAGCCTTTAGGGTAGGGGCCTAAACCGCTAAACTAGGCACAAACACTCCTTCACTCTGCAGCCTGCACCAGGCCGTAGTGTGCGTCCGGTTCTCACACAGAAAGCCACCCCATGAAACTCGAACTGCGCAAGGTCACTAAACGCTTCGGTGACTTTACCGCGAACGACAGCATCGACCTTGTGGTCCGCCCCGGCACAGTACACTGCTTGCTGGGTGAAAACGGCGCGGGTAAGTCCACCCTCATGAACGTCATCTTCGGTCTTTACCAGCCCACCGAAGGCCAGCTGTTCATCGACGACCAGCCGGTTGAGTTCTCAGGCCCCTCAGACGCCATGGCAGCAGGTATCGGCATGGTGCACCAGCACTTTATGCTGGTCCCCGTCTTCACCGTTGCCGAGAACGTGGCCCTGGGCTCCGAATCCCTCAAGGGCGGCACCCTTGATCTTGAGACCACCCGCCGTAAGATTCGTGAGATCTCAGACCGCTACGGTTTTGCGGTTGACCCCGACGCCATCGTTGAAGACCTGCCCGTTGGCGTGCAGCAGCGCGTTGAAATTATCAAGGCCCTGGTGCGCGACGCAGAGATTCTGATTCTTGATGAGCCCACCGCCGTGCTCACCCCGGCAGAAACCGACCAGCTGCTGGGCATCATGGACCAGCTCCGCAAGGACGGCAAGTCCCTGCTCTTCATTTCTCACAAGCTCCGCGAAGTCCGCGAAATTTCGGACGACATCACCGTCATCCGCCGCGGCAAGGTCGTGGGCCACGCTGACCCCTCCATGTCGACCACCGAACTGGCCTCCCTCATGGTCGGTAAGGCCGTGCAGCTGACCGTCGATAAGTCTGAGGCCCAGACCAACGACCAGACCTTCGCCGTCGAAAACCTCACCCTGGTTGCAGAGAACGGCGTGCCCCTGCTCAAGGACGTCACCTTCACCGTGCACGGCGGCGAAATTCTCGCCGTTGCCGGTGTGCAGGGCAACGGCCAGACCGAATTGGCAGAATCCATCATCGGTCTGCACCCCAAGGCCACCGGCTCCATGAAGCTCAACGGCACCGAGCTGCTGGGTATGACCACCAAGCAGGTCCTGCGCACCGGCGTCGGCTTCGTGCCCGAAGACCGTAGCAAGGACGGCCTCGTCGGCTCCTTCTCTATTTCAGAGAACCTGATCCTCGACCTTTTCGACACCAAAGATTTCTCATCGGCAGGCACCCTCAACCGTGCCAAGATTTCTGAAAACGCCGACCGGGCAGGTGCTGAGTTCGACATCCGCATGGGCTCCAAGGAACACGCAGCTTCCACCCTTTCCGGCGGTAACCAGCAGAAAATCGTTGTTGCCCGCGAACTCTCCCGCCCGCTAGAACTCTTTGTCGCCTCCCAGCCCACCCGCGGCGTCGACGTCGGCTCCATCGAGTTCATCCACAAGCGCATCGTCGAAGAACGCGACAAGGGCGTGCCCGTCATCATCGTCTCCACCGAACTCGACGAGGTTTACGGTCTAGCCGACCGCATCGCCGTCTTCTTCCACGGCGAGCTCATGGGCATTGTCCCGCCCAGCACACCCCGCTCTGTGCTTGGCCAGATGATGGCAGGAGCCACCTACGAAGAAGCCCTCGCAGCAGCTGCAGAACACGAAGAAGAAGCCCCCAGCGCTTCCCACGCCAAGCACATGGCCACCACCCCCGAGACCCCCTGGGCAGAAGGAGAAGAGAATGAGCGAGCATAAGCCCGCAACCCCGCAGGTAGACCCTGCCCTCGCTGCCGATACGGCAGTTAAAACCCCGCCCCAGGACGTCCCCTCCCAGCTGGTGGCAACCGAGAAGCCCTCAACCTTCGCCCGCATCGCAGGCGGCAACGTCGGCCTCTCCATCGGCGCAGCCCTGGCAGCCTTCATCGTCGGTGGCCTGCTGATTGCAGCAACCGACCCCGCCACCCAGAAAGCGGCCTCCTACTTCTTCGCCCGCCCCATGGACACCATCAGCGCGGGCTGGACTGCTGCCTACGAGTCCTACCTGGCCCTGCTACAAGGCGCTATCTACAACCCCAACGGTAAGAGCTTTGTTCAGCAGATTCGCCCCATCACCGAAACCCTCACCGTAGCCACCCCGCTCATCTTTGCGGGCCTGGCCGTAGCCCTCTCCTTCCGAGCAGGTCTCTTCAACATCGGTGCCCAGGGCCAGATTATTCTCGGTGCTATCGTCTCCGGCTGGGTTGCTCTCAACGCCGGCCTTCCCGCCATTATCGCCCTCCCCCTGGTAGTCCTCGGCGGCATCCTAGGCGGTGCAATCTGGGGCGGTATCATCGGTGTCCTCAAGGCTAAGACCGGTGCCCACGAAGTCATCCTGTCTATCATGATGAACTACATCGCGGCTAACCTGCTGGTCTACCTGCTCAAGACCCCCCTGCTCCAGCGCGAAGGCAGCTCCAACCCCATCTCCGAAAAGCTGCCCGAAAACGCAGTCTTCCCCCAGATTCTGGGCCCCTCCTTCCGCCTCCACCTGGGCTTCATCCTCGCCATCCTGGCCGTCCTCTTCATCAGCTGGCTCCTGAACCGGTCCACCATCGGCTTCCGCCTGCGTGCAGTTGGCGCTAACCCCAACGCCGCCCGCACCGCAGGTATCTCGGTTGCCTCCGGCTACATCATCGTCATGGCGATCTCCGGCGCCCTCGCAGGCCTCGGCGGCACCGCCCAGGTCGCAGGTACCGAAAAGGTGCTCACCACCGGCATCGCAGGTACCCTAGGCTTCGACGCCATCACCGTAGCACTGCTCGGACGCTCCACCCCCTGGGGTACCTTCTTCGCCGCCCTCCTCTTCGGCGCCTTCCGCGCAGGCGGCGTCTCCATGCAGGTCGCCACCGGCACCTCCATCGACATCGTCCTCGTGCTCCAGGCCCTCATCGTCCTCTTCATCGCCGCACCCCCGCTGGTTCGCGCCATGTTCCGCCTGCCCGACCCCACCGGCAAGCCCAAGAAAAAGAAGTCAGCTAAGAAGAAGGCCGTGGAGGCATAACCATGAGCGTCACCGCAACTCCCGAAACCACCGCCAGCACTTCAGAAGAAAAGCTGGTCGTCAAAAACTGGAAGAACCCCATCATCTACGGGGTACTCGCCGTCATCGGCACCCTGCTCATCGCCCTGCGCGCCCCCAAGAGCACCATCAGCATGAGCATCAGCGACGGCGTCAGCTGGTTCTCCGCCGAACCCCTGAACATCAACCCCCAGGTCTATGGCTGGGTAGCTTCCATCGTCATGCTGGCCCTTGCAGGCTACGCGCTGGTTGCCACCAACGCCGGCAAGACCCTGGGCCGCTGGGTAGCCCCCCTCTTCTGGTTCGCCTTTGCCTCCGGCCTACTCATTTGGGCCATCGGCTCTACCGCTAAGCCAGAACTCTCCCTGGTCTCCCTGCTCAACGGCGCCGTGCTGCTCTCCATCCCCATGATCTTCGGTTCCATGGGCGGCCTGCTCTGCGAGCGCTCCGGCATCGTCAACATCGCCATCGAAGGCCAGCTCCTGCTGGGCGCCTTCTCAGCCGTCCTGGTAGGTTCCATCACGAAGAACGCCTGGGCAGGCCTCCTTGCAGCCATGATTGGCGGCATGCTGGTCTCAGCCTTGCTGGCCCTCTTCTCTATCAAGTACCTAGTCGACCAGGTCATTGTGGGTGTCGTGGTCAACGTCCTGGTCTCAGGTCTCACCGGCTTCCTCTTCAGTCGCGTCCTTGAACCCAACGCGTCCACCCTCAACTCAGCTCCCAAGCTGCCGGCCTTTGCCATTCCCGGTCTCTCCGAGATCCCTGTTCTGGGCCCCGTCCTCTTCAACCAGAACGTACTGGTCTACCTTATGTACATCGTGGTAGCCGTCATCTGGTTCGCCCTCAACAAGACCCGCTGGGGCCTACGCACCCGCGCCGTCGGCGAACACCCCAAGGCCGCTGACACCCTGGGCGTCAACGTCAACCGCCTCCGCGCCACCAACGTGCTGCTGGCCGGTGCCGTAGCCGGTATGGGCGGCGCCTTCTTCACCCTGGTCTCCGTATCCTCCTTCAACTCCGATATGACCGCAGGCCAGGGTTACATCGCCCTCGCCGCCCTCATCTTCGGCCGCTGGACCCCCATCGGAGCCCTCTCCGCCGCCCTCCTCTTCGGCTTCTCCCTCAACCTGCAG
This sequence comes from Rothia sp. 11254D007BW, assembly GCF_053548195.1. Classification (NCBI taxonomy): domain Bacteria; kingdom Bacillati; phylum Actinomycetota; class Actinomycetes; order Micrococcales; family Micrococcaceae; genus Rothia; species Rothia sp. 11254D007BW. The sequence continues at coordinate 1,419,206 of NZ_JBPWPK010000001.1, read as the reverse complement.
TTCGTCCTCTCCATCCTGGGCACCAGCGTGCCCACCGAACTGCTCGCCATGCTGCCCTACCTGGTCACCATCTTCGCGGTAGCCGGTCTGGTCGGGCGCTCACGCGGCCCGGCTGCCGTCGGTACCCCCTACGTCAAGGAATAGGTCCGGACGGATGCAGGGAGATAAGTAGCGCCATCCGGGTATGCCGCCGCCGCGCAACCATTCTTTCTCCTCGCGCGGGGCGCTCGTCGAAATTCATCGCCAGGCCCGATCCACGCGCCGGCAGGCGGCATACCCTACCGGCGCTTGAGCTCCTTCTCCCCTAAGCCAGGTGGCCGCTACCTTCATGTAGGGTAGCGGCCACTGCTGTCTTAACGTTCTTAAATTTCGGCTGCTGGGGCGTCCACCTCCACCCCGTCCTTGCACAACATATACGAGGAAAGATACCAATGACTCCACACACCATTGACTGGGACCAGCTCACCGCTGCCGCCACCGCAGCCCTGGCGAACTCCTACTCGCCCTACTCCAACTTCGCGGTGGGGGCCGCAGCCCTGACCACCGACGGGCGTCTGATTACCGGCGCTAACATTGAAAACGCCTCCTACGGGATTACTCTCTGCGCCGAATGCTCCCTGATTTCCGAGCTCTTCCGCACCGGCGGCGGCAAGCTCGCAGCTTTCGCCTGTGTCGATAAGGACGGCAACGCCCTGATGCCCTGCGGCCGCTGCCGCCAGCTACTTTACGAACACAGCGCCCCCGGCATGCTCCTGCGCTCCACCAGCGGAGTGCTCACCATCGAGCAGATGCTGCCCGACGCCTTCGGCCCCGACCGCCTAGCTGCCCCCTAACGTCCTTATCTTTCCCGTTCACTGACCGCTTTGCTCAGGCCAAGCCCCGGCGCAAACTGGCATACTGGAAGAGACGCCCGAACAACACGACACAACAGGGCAGGGGAGCGAAGCTGCACCCTGCCGGGAAGGTGAGCGCTTGAGCACCGAAGCTTTCGACGCCGTAGACATTATCCGCACCAAACGCGACCAGGGAACCCTCACCAACGACCAGATCGACTGGGTCATCGACGCCTACACCCGCGGCGTTGTAGCCGACGAGCAGATGAGCGCCCTGGCCATGGCCATCTTCCTCAACGGCATGAACCGCGAAGAGATTGCCCGCTGGACCGACGCTATGATTCGCTCCGGCGAGCGCATGGACTTCTCATCCATCATTGGTCCCGGCAAAAAACTTGCCACCGCAGATAAGCACTCCACCGGTGGTGTGGGCGATAAAATCACCCTGCCTCTGGCCCCGCTGGTCGCCGTCTACAACGTAGCAGTACCCCAGCTCTCAGGCCGCGGCCTGGGCCATACCGGCGGTACCCTCGACAAGCTCGAAGCTATCCCCGGCTGGCAGGCCAACATTTCCAACGAAAAGACCCTCGACATTCTCGGTACCGTCGGTGCTGTTATCTCAGCCGCAGGCACCGGCCTGGCCCCCGCCGATAAGAAGCTCTACGCTCTGCGCGACACCACCTCCACCGTCGAGGCAATCCCGCTCATTGCATCGTCCATCATGAGCAAGAAAATCGCCGAAGGTACCGACTCCCTGGTGCTCGACGTCAAGGTCGGCTCCGGTGCCTTTATGAAGGACGCCGCGCGCGCCCGCGAGCTGGCAGAGGTCATGGTTGAGCTGGGCCAGGGCGCCGGCGTTAGAACCAGTGCCCTACTCACCAACATGGACACCCCCCTGGGCCTGGCCGTTGGCAACGCCAACGAGGTGGCAGAATCCGTTGAGGTGCTCGCCGGTGGTGGGCCCGCCGATATTGTCGAACTGACCGTCGAACTGGCCCGCGTTATGCTCAAAAACTCCGGCATCGATGCCGACCCCGCCGAGGCTCTTGCGGACGGCCGCGCCATGGACAAGTGGCGCGAAATGATTTCCGCCCAGGGCGGCGATCCCGATGCAGCCCTGCCCCAGGCCCGCGAAACCCACACCGTCTATGCCGACGAAAGCGGCACCCTAACCCGCCTGGACGCCCTGGCCGTGGGTGTGGCGTCCTGGCGCCTGGGCGCAGGCCGAGCCCGCAAGGAAGACGCCGTGCAGCTGGCAGCGGGTATCAACCTGCACGCCAAGCCCGGCGACACCGTCACCGCAGGCCAGCCCCTGATGACTCTGATGACCGACACCCCCGAACGCTTTGAACGAGCCCTGGAATCCCTCAAGGACGCCTGGACTATCGGAGGCGATTACACCCCCACCGACCTGATCCTGGATAGAATCAACGCGTAAACCTACCTTCGCCCCTGCAAGAAAAGAGAAGAACCGTGGGCCTATTTAGCCGCAAAAAAACTCAGGAACCTGCCCCTGTAGAGAGCTCCACTCAGCGGGACGTCCTGGCAACCAGCCTGGATGCCGAGCAGGCCGCTGCTACTCAGACTGCTGAAACAGCCGCTCCTGCCAGTGGCCAGTTTGCCCCCACCGGGCTGGGCGCAGGTGAGGGCCTCAAGGCCGTCGTGAAGCTCATGCGTGCCAAGGCAGAAGGCCAAGTGACCCTGAACCTGACCCAGAACGCCAACGACATGAAGTACACCCTCTACCAGCGTGGCCAGGAAGTTGAGTCTGGTCTGGTCACTCCCGGTAGCGAGTGGTTCCAGGCTGTGGCTGACCTCTATGTTGAGGAAGAGAAGAGCGAGCGCGGTGCCTGGAACCGCGCCCTGATTGTGGTCAACCCCGCCATTGGCAGCGATGCGGCTGTGCACGCTTCTTTCATGAACACCGCCACCAGCAAGACCCACAACCTCAACTATGCCCTGGATATGGGCGCTGCCCAGGCTCAGCATGCTGGTGAGGCTGAGCAGGCCGGTGAGGTCCAGCAGGTTGCTGAGGCTGAGCAGGGTAAGGACGCCGCCCCCGCCCCGGTCGCCGCAGGGCAGGGGGAAACCGCAGCCCAGGCTGAGGACCGCATGAGCCGTATCTCGGCCCGTCTGGCCCAGGAGAAGGCGGCGCAGGAGAAGACCGCCCAGGAGAAGGCTGATCAGAGCGAAGCGGAGACGGCAGAAAGCCCCGCTGAGGAAGCCTCCGATACCGCTGAAGAAGCGGCTGTAGAGCCTGCACAGGAAGAGACCCCCGTGGCAGAAGCAGGTAGCGCTGAAGAAGCTGCTGCGGAAGAAGCTGCCGCTGAGGAGACTCCCGAAGTAGATGCCGCTTACCAGCAGGGTGCCGTAACCGCTGCTGCCGCTGAGAACTACCCGGCGACTGCGAGCGTCCGCTCTGCAACTCCGGCAGAAGAAGCAGCGCCCGTCGAAGACGCCGCCCCGGCAGAAGGAACTACCGCAGCCGACGAGAATGACGCCCACCAGCTGCCCACCCACCTGGACGACAGCGAATTCGAAGCCGACGATCAGCCCCAGGCGTCCGCTGCCCCGGCCCAGGCCCGCAGCCTGCCCGCGTCCGCCCCGACCCTGGACGCCCCCATGACCGGCACCAGCGTCGATATCGCCCCCTCCTACGCCGAGCACAGCCAGCCCAAGCCCTCTGCCACCGAGAAGGCCAGCGGTAACCTGGTGCTGACCGAAGCCGAGGTTGTCTCCCGCTTTGCTCCGGCCTACGAGGCCCTGTTCGGGGCAGACGGTACCGCCCGCGATGTGTCCACCGTGCTCATCCGCGTGCGTACCCTGGGCTCCTACTACGACGCCCTGACCCATGTGCGCCGCAACGGCTTCTGGGAGCAGGTACGCACCTTCGACCTGATTCCCGAAGAGACTCTGGCGATTCTGCAGCTCAAGGCCGACTCCTACAAGGAAGGCCATGGCTCACCCCTGGCCATTAACATCCGCTTTACCCCCGGCACCCCGGTTGAGGCCTCCTTCGACTATGCCGATGAAGAAGCCTTCGTGCGCTACCCCGAGCACCTGCCCGCCCAGCAGTACGTTGAAGAGCTGCGCATGTTCCCCCGCACCGGCGAGAACATCCCGGCCCACATGAGCGAGGCCCTAGCCTCCTGGACCTTCTAGGCCCACTCACCCCTCACCTGATGCACCCGCCCCGAAAGAGCCCCGGCCTTTTCGGGGCGGGCCACTACTGAAAGAACCTTCTCCACATGACTGCACCCGCGCCCACCCTGACCTGGCTCCAGAAACTCCCCAAAGTCTGCCTGCACGACCACCTCGACGGTGGACTGCTTCCCGAGACCCTCATCGAGCTAGCCGACCGGGTAGGCCACACCCTGCCCACAACCGACCCGCAGGAACTGGGGGAGTGGTTCAAGCAGGCAGCGGACTCCCGCTCCCTGGCCCGCTACCTCGAAACCTTTGAGCACACGGTGGCCGTCATGCAGACCGAAGAAAACCTGCGACGAGTTGCCCACGAGCACGTGCTGACCTTGGCCGCCGACGGCGTCATCTACGGTGAGGTGCGCTGGGCCCCCGAGCTGCACCAGCGCGGCGGGCTCACCATGGCCCAGGCTGTTGAAGCGGTAGCCGACGGGCTCATGGACGGCATGGAACAGGTGGCTCAGGCAGGCGGACGCATACTGGTCAACCAGATTCTGTGCGCCATGCGTCACCAGAACAAGTCCCTAGAGGTCGTCAAAACTGCCCTGACCTACCGGGCCCTGGGTGTGGTGGGCTTCGACCTGGCCGGGCCTGAGGACGGCCACCCTACCTCATCCCATGCAGAAGCCCTGAACCTTGCCGCCGAGCATTTCCTGCCCGTCACCCTGCACGCCGGTGAAGCCTTCGGCCTGGCCTCTATCCGCGAGGCCCTGGTCACCGGCCGTGCCCTGCGTCTGGGCCACGGCGTCCGTATCACCGAAGACATTACCACCCGCACCCTGGCAGAGATCGACCCCGATGGCTCCCTCATGCCCGGGGCTGACCCGGCCCAGACCATCCTGCAACTGGGGGAGGTCGCCGAAGCAGTCAAAAACCGCCGTATCGTGCTCGAAACCTGCCCCTGCTCCAACCTGCAAACCGATGCCGCTGAAAAGGCCAGCAACGTGGGGCGAAAGAAAGACTTTGAACCGGCGCTCAGCCACGACGAGCACCCGGCAGCCCTGCTCCTGCAAGCAGGGTTCGCTGTGACCATCAACCCCGATAACCGCCTGATGAGCGCCACCAGCATGACCCGCGAATTTGCCGAGCTTGCCCAGCACCAGGGCTTTGGCCTGCCCGAATTCTTCGAGGTTACCTACAACGCTATCAACGGGGCCTTCTGCTCCTTCGACGAAAAACAGGCTCTGCTGACCAGCGTCCAGAACGCCTACGGGCAGTTAGCCCTCCAAGAGCAGGGCCAGGCAGGGGACAACCAGGAAGAGCAGCGCGGCGAATGAAGCAGCCGATAGAAGAACAGCCCGAGTCTGGCGCTGAACCCGGGAATCTCGGAGCCAGCTTTGAACACCTGATGGAGCTCATGCAGACCCTCCGCGGCCCCGGCGGCTGTGCTTGGACGTCCACCCAAACCCACGCGTCCATCATGCACTACCTCATCGAAGAAACCTACGAGGTCGCCGAAGCCGTTGAAGCTCCCGGCGGGGTCAACCTGCCCCTGCTACGCGAAGAGCTGGGGGACGTGCTGCTCAACGTCATCTTCCACGCCACTATGGCCGCTGAAACCCCTACCGAGCAGGGCGGCTTCACCGTGCAGGACGTCATCGACGGGCTCGCTGCCAAACTGGTACACCGCAACCCCCATGTCTTTGGTCCCCAGACCTCAGAAGGTGAAAAGCTCAGCGCCACCGAGATCTACGAGGCCTGGGACAGGCTCAAAAAAGCTGAAAAACCCGAACGCACCGGCCCCTTCGACGGGCTCCCACCGGCCCTGCCCGCGCTCGCTCTAGCCGCCAAGGTCGATGAAAAAGCAGAGGCTGCCGGGCTTAATCTCACCGGTGCGGACGCCGGTGAGCAGCTCCCTGCCTTCGCCAGTGAGCAGGAGCTGGGCGCCTACCTCTATGAGCTGGTAGTTTCTGCCCGCGTTGCCGGGCTTGATGCGGAACGGGCCCTGCGGACGTATGTGCAAGGGCTAATACACGACTGATACCCCACCAGCACCGCCATAAGGTAGTTGTGACCCGTTGGTCAGAATCCCACAAAACCTCAGAAGTGCTGAAGAAAACCGTTGGAAATGTTGAATTCCTGTGTGCTTATGTGGGTTTTTTGGTAGACTGGGGGCATAAACGCGCACGGGCTAAAATGCCCGATCAGCAACCGGCTGTAGCGCTATATAGCCATTTTCATTTCTCATCCTTCAAGGAGCATTTTCATGGCTTTGATTACCGCAGTTCACGCTCGTCAGATTCTTGACTCACGCGGCAACCCCACCGTTGAGGTAGAGGTTCTGCTCGAAGACGGCGCTTTTGGCCGTGCGGCAGTTCCCTCAGGCGCATCCACCGGTGAGTGGGAAGCCGTAGAGCGCCGCGACGGCGACAAGGCTGTTTACCTGGGCAAGGGCGTTCTCGGCGCTGTCTCTGCAGTGATTGAAGAAATCGCTGAAGAGGTTATCGGCATCGACGCAACCGACCAGCGCGCTGTTGACGCAGCCATGATTGCCCTGGACGGCACCAACAACAAGGGCAAGCTCGGCGCAAACGCTATCCTCGGCGTTTCCATGGCCGTTGCTAAGGCTGCAGCTGAGTCCTCAGACCTGCCCCTCTACAAGTACCTGGGCGGCCCCAACGCTCACGTCCTGCCCGTTCCCATGATGAACATCCTCAACGGTGGCTCACACGCTGACTCCAACGTTGACATCCAGGAATTCATGATCGCCCCCATCGGCTTCGACACCTTCTCCGCTGCCCTGCAGGCTGGCGTTGAGGTGTACCACGCTCTCAAGAGCGTTCTGCACGACCGTGGCCTGTCCACCGGTCTGGGCGACGAGGGTGGCTTCGCTCCCAACCTCGACTCCAACGCTGCAGCTCTTGACCTGATCATCGAGGCTATCGAGAAGGCCGGCTACAAGCCCGGTGAAGAAATCGCCCTGGCTCTCGACGTCGCTTCTTCTGAGTTCTACAACGACGGTGCCTACGACTTCGAAGGCCAGAAGAAGTCCGCAGCTGAAATGTCTGCCTACTACGCTGACCTGGTTGCTAAGTACCCCCTCGTTTCCATCGAGGACCCCCTGGACGAGAACGACTGGGACGGCTACAAGACCCTCACCGCCGAAATCGGCGACAAGGTTCAGATTGTTGGCGACGACCTCTTCGTGACCAACCCCGAGCGTCTGGCTCAGGGCATCGAGGGTGGCGCTGCTAACGCCCTGCTCGTGAAGGTAAACCAGATTGGTTCACTGACCGAGACTTTCGACGCTATGAGTATGGCTCAGCGCAACGAGTACCGCTGCATGGTTTCCCACCGTTCCGGTGAGACCGAGGACGTTACCATCGCTGACCTGGCTGTTGCCACCAACGCCGGCCAGATCAAGACCGGTGCTCCCGCCCGCTCCGAGCGCGTTGCTAAGTACAACCAGCTGCTGCGCATCGAGGAAGAGCTCGGCGATCAGGCTGTTTACGCAGGCAAGGGTGCTTTCCCCCGCTTCGCAAAGTAGTCTGCCCACTCTCTAAGGTAAGAGAGTAAGGACGCCCGTGCCCCGGCCAGGTTGCCCCTGGCCGGGGCTTTGCGTATTTAAGAGGCTTATTCATAAGGGGTTTCGCAGGCTCACACTGGATGGAGCCCAGCAGATTCTGAGCGCGCGAGGAAATAAATCTGCGGGCGGAATGGGCGGTAAGCCTGACCCTCACGCCCCGCCTTGCGGCGGATTCCGTTCGCTCTTGCGTGCTGTCGCACCCGCTCACTTCATCCGAGCCAGCAGCTTCGCTGTGAGCCTGCTCCACCTGCCCTAATGAATAAGCTTCTAAGAAGCTGATAGCTTTGATCGTATTTGCTGTACTACCTGGTGGTATCACCTAAAGATAAGGTTCTTCGTTTTTTTGTAGTTCCTGAGCAGTTTCAGGCCAGTAGAATTTGGTTAAAAACCTAAAAATGTATTGTATGTCACCAGGGGGGGTAATATGGCTATACACCTGTTAGGAGGGGTAAAGAAAAAGATGCATGGAAGGTGGTTGGGCCTACAATCCATGCATCACAGTGAATTATCACTAAGGAGAATATATCATGCGAACTGTAAGACTTGCATCTTCACTAGTAGTTGCGGTACTGACATTTGTAGCTATGGCACCTGCGTCAGCTGAAAACAATGATTCTGTAGCACCTGTCCCAGTTGCAGCGGCTGTAGGTGAAGATTTCGGTAGGGAGATAGCCCCTCTGTGGACAGCACTGGGTATGAAATCTCAGCACCCGGATGAAGGTGGTACCTGGGAGTATGGCTTTCAAAATGCAAAAGTTCGTTCTTACTACACTGTGAACAAGTGCCATGGCTCAACTGTGCGGGATGGGGCAGGTCGTGAATCACGTAGCGTTAATACTGCCTCAGGTCATGAGGCTTATTCAAAAGTCCCACCCGCAGCCAAAAACACCAACCCCCGCACCACCGCAAACACCCGCCCATACAACCCCAACGGCCGCCTAAACCCCGTATGAAGAATCCGCCAAGTCTTGATGTGAGCGATAACCCGCTCCACCACCGACCGCAGCCGATTCAGCACCCGATTATTCCGCCTCTGCTCCCGACTCAGCCGCTGACCCGGCTTGCGCCTGGCCGGGGTAGCCAACCCCAACCCGATATAGCCCTTATCAGCCACAGTGCTCTCATCAAGATATCTTTCCAAGCCATGATGTTTGAAGGCGTAAGCATCATGCCTGGCCCCGGGCACCGGGTCTGTGATAGCCAGCAACTTTCCATCCAAGGTGCAAATGACTTGGTGGTTGAATCCGGCTCGTTTGTGCTTTCCAGAGAAATTTGTTTTACCAAGTGAACGCCAATTCCACGTGGGTATCAGAGTCCCGTCAACTACTAAGGACCCGGGTGCTTTGAGGCTTTCTTTCAAAGGCTGAGTCAGCGGAGTGAGAATCTTCTCCAGGGCCTTTTCGATGATGTTGATAGCTCGTGAGACTGTCGATTGAGAGACAGCAAAAAGTTCTGCGAGGAGTTCTTCGGTGAGGTTGTGGCGGTGGTAGAGCAGGGTGATTTTGAGGGCTTGGGTGAGGGTTAGCGCTGGTGGTCTTCCGCCTGGTTTTGACCAGGTGAGGTGATGGGTGAGGGCTGTGTGTAGTGTGGCGAATTGCGTGGCTGTGAGGCCGGTTGTACGCTGGTGTAGCAACGGTCTTGTCCGGTATGGCTTGAGGTTATTTGTAGAGATTTAACGCTCATATTTTTGCCGCGGGTGGGGCCGTTGTCTAGTTGGTGGGTGTGGGGTGCGTGTCTACTTTTGAATAAGCCTCCATAAATCGATCGCAGAAATCTGGGCGATCAATTCTCCCAACCTTAATCCTAGCTACTACTACTGGATTTGTTAGTTGACGATAGCCTAGCTAGTGGTGAGAGGCTAATTTTGGGTTAGTCTCTCACCATAGTTAAAGTGTGAAAGGATGGGTGAAAGTGATACGGCGTTGTATGGCTTTTCTCAGTTTTCTAGCTGCAATTTTGATTGCCTTTTCGCTTTGGCAGGCCATGCAGAGTTTACAGTATTCTTACCCCGCTGGCAGTAATATCAGTTTTTCGCTCAACACAGCAGGTCAGCTTGAAAATAAACAGACTCTCACAAAGACTCTCAACGATTTAGCTCTTAAGCACGATACCAATATTTATAAAATAACCAGTGGGCAATCTGAAACCACTGAAACGCAACGCAACCTCGTAGTCTTTGGAAATCCTCAAAAAATTTCAGACCTGCATATTGCAGAGGGAAAAATTCAGTGGGCTGCGCCAGAGGTTTCAGGAACCCTCGTCACTTATGACAGGCTAGGAGAAATCCCTCTTAGTGGTGATTATGTACTCAAAAATAATCCTGAACTAATTAGGGATATACAAGAAACACTTGCTCAGGCCGGAGTAGACGTTGCAATAGGTAACGAACTGAATCCCCTTGTAAGAAACGCAAGCTTGGTCGCTCAAAGTGGTGCTGGTGCAGCTCTCATAGCAACAACCTTAGCCACTGCTCTACTTATGACAGGCTACTTTGCCCGTAAAATGCGAGGCCGTTCTATCCGGTATCTAGGCGGAATGACATACCGTCAAATCCATCGACAAGATATAGGTGCGACAGTGCCCCCGCTGGGAATAGGTGCTCTACTTGGGGTGGTTTTCTCAGCTGCGGGGCTTTACGCGATGACAAACGTTGCAACCCTGCATACATTGTTACCGTTTATAGCAGGAGCAGTGCTCTTCTACCTTGTAATTCTTTTTTTCCTTACCGGAGGAATCTCATGGGTTTGCAAACCGACGCTTCAAGCAGTGAGGGAACGCCGGGAAAATTATCGAAAAGTAACACTTTTGTTAGTACTTCTAGCGACTTTTGCTCTTGCGCTGACTACATTCACAACTGCGAATACTTTGGCGCTTAGTAAAGCTGCTTACAGAAGTCTGACACAAGCTAAAGAGCTTGAACTCCTTGGTGATGCCTATGCTCTTAATATCAACTCAAGTTATTTCGACAACCCAGAAAATTCCGACCAATTGGAGCTAACGCTCAATACCCTCGAGGCGCAGGGTAACCTCTACCTATCCCTCGCTTTCAGCACTGCTTTTGAAGGAATGGAAACTACGAGCGGGGACGCATTTGATGATATCTTCCTAGTTAATACTGAGTATTTGGAAGCAACCGGAACTACTCCAGGGCTAGAAATAAGAGAGCTGGATCAAGATATCCTTCAGGGGAGTTTCATCGACTTCTGGAAACCCCAACTAGAGATTCTGTTGAAGGACCCCTCAACCTTCAACCAGGCTTTCTCCTTCTATACTCCTACCGAAGATCACATGGTTCTGGGGCTGGGAACAAACTTTCACTATGGGGGAAAGACCGTCGAAAGTTCTGATGCTTTAGTAGTGCTAGTTCATAATCCTGTTCAATACTTGCAAGTGAATGGGGCTCTTATGCCTCTGATGACCACAGGGAATGTCTTCTTCGCTGATCCAGAAGAGACTCTGCAAATATTTGAAGCGGCCCCCTTTTATGCTCAAGGTGTTTACTCAGCGGACAGCATCAATGACAACTCTCTTACCAAAGCCCAAGGGTTTTGGCAGGAACTAGTCTTTTACCTACTATCAGGAATCTTGCTTGTAGTTTCACTGATAGCCTTGGTTTACACCAGAGCACTTACTTGGGCCCGGTCTCAACGCGAGAGTATCTTTATTCTTCGTTGTGCCGGTAAGCGTTACCAAAAAATCGTAAATAATCCTCTACGTATTCAGGTAGGGTACGGTGCTGGAGCTTTGCTACTTGGAGCAGTCCTTGCTATAAGCATCGGTTCCTATTCAACTGCTATAGATGGAATACAGTCCTTCATCCTTATGCTAGGGCTCTATCTACTGCTCCTGGTATCTTCCTATATCTTTGTTACCCGTCGTGAATTCAAATCTGCTGTACTGCGAGAGGAACAATCATGACCCACCTTGAGGCACAAAATATCACTGTAGTTATAAGAGAGAGAAAAATTATTCAGGAAGTTTCGCTTTCTGCTATGCCGGGGCAGATTACGGCGCTTACAGGAGTCAGCGGCAGCGGTAAAAGCACCCTACTAGCTACCCTCGGTCTTCTCGTAACACCAACATCGGGAAAAGTTACTATTGATGGCCATGACACAAGCCCATGGCCAGAGAAGAAACGGGCCCAGTTTTGGGCTCAGAAGGCAGCCTTCATATACCAGGATTACGGAACATTGACTGATGAAACAGTCGGCGCAAATGTAACCCTCTCAGACCGGGATTTTAAACGTAACCGCCAGACTGTCGAAGAGGCCCTAACCCAGGTAGGGCTGGAAGGGCGTAGTCTAGAACCCGCAACCGTACTTTCTGGAGGTGAAAAACAGCGACTAGGCATTGCCCGGGCCTTGTATAAAAGGGCTGATGTTCTCTACGCTGATGAGCCCACAGCTTCACTAGATCACCATAATAGCCAACTAATATATGACTTACTCAGACAAAGAGCAGACGCCGGTGCTACGGTACTTGTAGCAACTCACGATGACTGGCTCATCTCACGTTGCGATGCTGTCTACCAACTGCCGTAAACAAAGAAACAAGGTAGACAATATGCCTTGTCTGCCCACTCTCTAAGGTAAGAGAGTAAGGACGCCCGTGCCCCGGACAGGTTGCCCCTGGCCGGGGCACTGCCCTTTAAGGGCGAAGGCAGGAACCGTTCAGCGGGTGCCCAGTTCAGACGGTAAAATAGGAAAATCACGGACGAGAGGGCAGGAAGAGCACTTATGGCACGCACACCGGGTAAGAAACCCAACCCCATCGCAGCCTTTTTTGGCTTCGGCCTGGGGAAGCCGGCGTCCGCCCCCTCTCAGGAAAAGCAGGCCAAACCCCGCCGTGCCCGGGCAGCCAAGCCCCTGCGCACCGAGACCACCGCAGAAACCCCCTCGCAGGAGCTGGGCACCCCGGTAGCCGCCCACTCCTTCAGCGGGCACTTCATCACCTTCGCCATCGTGCTGGTGATTATCGCCCTGTCGGTCTACACCCCGCTGACCTCCTTCCTTCGCCAGCAAAACGAAATCAACGACGCCAAGGCCAGCATCGCCGCCCTGCAAGCCGAGCAGGACTCGCTGAACGCCCAGGTCAGCTGGTGGCAGGACGACAACTACGTCAAGCAACAGGCCCGCAGCCGTCTCTTCTACGTACAACCGGGGGAGACCCCCTACCTGGTGGTAGGCGTGGACTCCACCAGCGAGCTGGCGGACGACACCAGTGCGGCCGCTAAAACCGCCCCCGAAGACTCCTGGACCACCAAACTCTGGGGCTCCCTGCAGCTGGCCGCCGAAGACACCTCCGTCAGCAGCCCGGCCCCCGGCACCTCAAACAGCCCCAGCGCCAGCCCCTCAGCTAGCTCTAGCGCTACCGCCACCACCCGCTAGCGCCGGTAGACTAGAAAAACCAGCACCACCCTCTAAGGACACCATGACCACACCCGCAAACACCGAGCACCAGCCCCAGGGCTTCGGCGTCACCGCCGAAACCCTCACCCCCACCGAGCTTGACCTGAAAGTGCTCTCAGCCCAGCTAGGTCGCACCGTGCGCGATGTCGTAGAAATCCCGGCCCGTTGCGTCTGCGGCAACCCCCTGGTCGCTGCCACCGCCCCGCGCCTGGCCAACGGCTCGCCCTTCCCCACCACCTTCTACCTGGCCCACCCCGTCATCACCGCCGCAGCTTCCCGCCTTGAAGCAGAAGGTGCCATGTACGAGATGACCGATGAAGTCACCGACGACGAGAGCAAGGCTGCCGCCTACCGGGGAGCCCACGAGAACTACCTGGCAGAGCGCGAACGCATTCGTGTCAAGGCCGGCCTAGAAGAAGTGCCCGAAATTGAGGGCGTTTCAGCCGGTGGCATGCCCACCCGCGTCAAGTGCCTGCACGCTGTGCTCGGCCACACCCTAGCTGTTGGCCGCGGCATCAACCCCTACGGGGATGCAACCCTCGACCTGATTGCCGAGTGGTGGACCCCCGAAACCTGCCACTGCGACCCCGCCTGGCGTAACTAGTCGCCCACCGGCGTCCGCCCCCATACATCACCTATACCTGCCCTACGAGTCACCGGGAGTAACCATGCGCGTTGGCGCTATCGACTGCGGAACCAACTCAATTCGCCTGCTCATCGCCGAGGCCGAAGCCACCGAACACGGTTTTGTGCTCACCGACCTTGAGCGTCGCATGAAAATTGTGCGCCTGGGCAAGGGCGTGGACGCCACCGGCTGGCTGGCCAAAGAATCCCTGGAACGCACCTTTGCCGCGGCCCGCGAATACGCCGACCTGCTGCGCGAGTACGGGGTAGAGCACGTACGCTTTGCCGCCACCAGCGCCACCCGGGACGCGGGCAACCGCCAAATCTTTATCGACGGAATCCGCGAGATTCTTGGGGTAGAACCCGAGGTCATTACCGGCCGTGAAGAGGCCGAGCTTTCCTTTGCCGGGGCTGTCTCGTCCGTGGGCAATACCGAGGAGATGACTCTGGTAATTGACCTGGGGGGCGGCTCCACCGAGTTCGTGCTGGGAAACAAGGACGGCCTGGCCGCAGCCCGCTCGGTTGATATCGGCTGCGTGCGTATGACCGAACGCCATATTAGCTCCGACCCTGCCAACGTCACCCAGGTTTCCCGCGTCATTGCAGATACCGACCGGGCTATCGCAACCGCAAGTGCCTCCGTTGACCTTTCTGCCGCCCGCCGCGTTGTGGGCGTGGCGGGAACCGTCACCACCGTGGCAGCCCACGTGATGGGGCTTGACGCCTATGACCCCGAAAAAATCGACCGCGCCGAGATCGCCATCAAGGACATCTCCCGGGCCGCTGCCGATATGGTCGCTATGACCAGCGCCGAGCGCGCCGCCCTGCCCTACATGCACGAGGGACGGGTGGACGTCATTCCCGCAGGGTCGGTTGTCTGGGCCCGCATCGTTGAGCGCATCAGCGCTCTCACCGGGGGAACGGTCACCAGCGCTATCGCCTCAGAAAAAGACATCCTCGACGGTCTGGCCCTGTCGGTTGCCGAACGCGCCAGCCGCTAGGAGTCGCACATGGCCTTTCGGCGACTCCCCACCGGCACCGCCCTGCTCGCAAGCAGCCTGGCTCTAGCCACCGCCCTGGCGCTCGGCGTCCTCCCTGCCCGAGCCACCACGGCGAGCCCCTCGGCTAGCACCAGCGCCAGCCCCACAGCAAGTGCGTCAGCCAGCGCTACCTCAAAGGCCAGCACCAGCCCCAGCGCCCTGGCCTCGGTACCCACCATCGCTACCCCCAAGGGCGACTCAATCCGTGCCCGCCAGTACTGGCTGACCCAGTACGGCTTTACCGACCTGTGGAAGCAGACCACGGGTAAGGGGGTGACGGTGGCTGTGATCGATACCGGTGTGGACGGCACCCACCAGGACCTGGCCGGTAACGTAGAAAGCGGCTACGACGCCTCGACCGGAATGACCAAGAATAAGGGCTGGAAGGGCCTGGGCGTTGAACCCGAACACGGCACCCTGGTTGCCTCTGTGATTGCAGGCCACGGCCACGATGACGGCATCACTCCCGCTAATTCCGGCGAACCCGGCGAGTCAGCCGGCATGATCGGGGTAGCACCCGATGCCACCATTTTGCCTATTTCTCTAGAACTCGGTACCACCAGCGCCACTACCCGCTCGGTCGACGAGCAGATTCCGGACGCCGTGCGCTACGCCGTCGATAACGGGGCCGATATCATCAACCTGTCTGTGGGCTCCGACAAAACCAGCTGGCCCGAATCCTGGGACTCTGCCTTTGCCTACGCCGAAGAAAAGGGCATCATTATCATCGCCTCTGCCGGCAACCGCGGTGCCGGTCTCACCCAGGTCGGGGCACCTGCCACCATGCCCGGGGTACTCACCGTTGGCGGCGTCGATAAGAACAAGCAGGACTCCTGGTCCTCATCCTCGCAGGGCATCTCTATCGCGGTCTCAGCCCCCAGCGAGTCCATGATTGGCGCTATCCCCAACAACAAGTACGCCACCTGGTCAGGCACCTCAGCAGCCGCCCCCATCGTTGCCGGCCTTGCCGCCCTCATCATGGAAAAATACCCCGACCTGACCGGCAACCAGGTGATTCAGCGCATCATTGCTTCCAGCGATGACGCCGGAGCGGACGGACGCGATGCCCTCTACGGCTACGGCATCATCAACCCCAAAGCCGCCCTGGCCAGCTCCACCCCGGACGACACCGACACCAACCCGCTCGGCTCCATGAGCGACTGGATCAACGTCCACCGCAAAAACACCGCCTCAGCTGCGCCCAGTGCCAGCGAAACCCCCGTGCACCAGGTCGGCGAAACCATCACAGAAGCAGCCGCCCCCACTCCCGTCCGCCCCGTTGAAGACTCCGGCATCCTACCCTTCATCGTGCTCGCCGCCTTCGCCCTCTGGGTCGGCATCATCACCTTCGGCTCCATCCACCAGCTCACCAACATCATCAAACGCAGCCGTCGCCGCTAGCCCGAGCCCACCTCATCTATCCTTCATCAAATCTTCACCCCGCTCTGAAAGGCTAGACACCGGCAGGGGCAAGAAACGCTCACAGCAAATACACCGCCCAAAACTATGCTTAAACCCCGCAAAAGTGGCAATATAAGCATGGAGACTTTTTGCCGGAACACCGGCACTACACCAACAGGAAGTTAACTCGCATGGCATTCAACAAGATTGCACAGGACCGCCCCCGCGTCCTCATCGTCGGCGGCGGCTACGTCGGCTTCACCGTCGCAAAGAAGATCCAGAAGGTCATCAAGGAGTCCGGCGGCGTCGTCACCGTTGTCGACCCCAACCCCTACATGACCTACCAGCCCTTCCTCCCCGAAGTAGCTGCAGGTTCCATGGAAGGCCGCAACGCCACCGTACCCCTGCGCCAGCACCTGCGCGACTCAGAAATCATCGGCGGCCGCGTCGTAGCAATCAACCACGCTACCAAGACCGCAACCATCGAACCCATCAACGCCGGTGAAACCTTCGAACTGACCTACGACGAAATCGTCCTGGGCGCAGGCGCCGTCACCCGTGCCTTCCCCATTCCCGGCCTAGCCGAGGTTGCCATCGGCATGAAGACCGTTGAAGAAGCAGTCTCCGTCCGCAACTGGGTACTCGAGCGCATCGAAATCGCCTCCCTCACCACCGACGAGGACGAGCGCCGCCGCGCCCTCACCTTCGTCATCGTCGGCGGCGGTTTCGCAGGCGTCGAAACCATCTCCGAACTTGAAGACATGGCCCGCGAAGCCGTCAACCGCAACGACCGCCTGCGCATCTCAGACCTGCGCTTCGTCATGGTCGAAGCAGCCCCCCGCATCATGCCCGAGGTCCCCGCAGACCGCGCCGAAAAGGTTGTCGCTGAACTACGCGCCCGCGGCATCGAGGTCCTGCTTAACACCTCACTCTCCGACGCTACCGACGGTCACCTGCAGCTCATCAACATGGGCGACAAGTCACCCGCCGGTGAACTCGACACCGACACCCTGATCTGGACTGCCGGCGTAGCAGCGTCCCCCATGCTCAAGGACACCGACTTCCCCATCGACGAGCGCGGCCGCGTGCGTGTGCAGGCTGACCTGCGTGTTGCTGGCGATGAGGGCATCATCGAGGACGCCTGGGCAGCAGGCGACAACGCAGCTGTACCCGACCTCTCCGGTGGCGGCGTCGGCGGCTTCTGCGTACCTAACGCCCAGCACGCTTCCCGCCAGGCTCTCAAGCTGGCAGAAAACCTGCTGGCCAAGCGCCGCGGCGAAGCTCTGACCGACTACTACCACGAGACCATCGGCGTTGTCGCCGGCCTGGGCCTGTGGAAGGGTGTAGCTAACTTCAAGGGCAAGACCATTGGTGGCCCCCTGGCCTGGCTCATGCACCGTGGCTACCACGGTACCGCTATCCCCACCACCGAGCGTACCGCCCGTGTTATGGCCACCTGGGCCCTGAACCAGATCTTCGGCCGTGACACCTCATCGATCCGTCACCAGCGTTCACCCCGCCGTGCCTTCCAGCAGGCTACCGGCACCGCACCCGAGAAGACCAAGGCAAAGCTCTAGGAACTTTTCTGGTATAAATGTATAAGCGATAGCGCTCGCTGGGGTTCACCCGGCGGGCGCCCGCTCAAGGCCCTATAGCCCAATTGGCAGAGGCAGAGGACTTAAAATCCTTGTGTTCCGGGTTCGAGTCCCGGTGGGGCTACAAAAAAGAGAGTACGCCATAATGCGCGAAGCGCAGGCGTACTCTCTTTTTTTGTAGCCTAGGTGAACTGGGCGCCCCTGATTAATTCTGTTTAGGCGGAAGGCTTGCACGACATGTCGATAAACGATAACATCGATAAACGATAGTATTGAAAAACGATATGTAAACAGTTGAGAGAGTTCATGCGAACAATCATCAATTAGTCAGAAAGGAAGCGACTGTGTCTACAAGTCCCCTTAGAAAGAAAAGCTTCTGGTCGTTTGACGTTACTGCATTGGCTATGTTGTGCACCCTATTTCTTGTCACTTACGTACTGAATGTATTTGTCGATCAGAAATTTCATACTTTCCTGAGCCCGGCAGTTGAAGGTGGTGTCAGCTTTGACCTTGCAGCTGGCGGACCCTTTGCATACTTAATGGCAGGTTTTGTGCTCAAGTCGGCGAGCCTGCTAGTTGCCATTTGGGGGATGTGGTCCATGCTGAATCGCATTAAGAATGGTCAGCTGTACACCGAAGAGACATCACAACGTGCGGTTGTCGTTGCCTATGCGGTACTCGGCTGGCTGGTTGGCAGTGGCATTGAAGGCATGGGTAATAATTTCCTTGCGAACCGTCTTGGCTTAAACGACCAGTGGAGCGGTGGTCTACTCGCCAATACTTCAGTCATGGTTCTTGTCTTCCTGTTGCTTGCAATGCTCTACGTGCTGCAGCGGTCGATTCGTCAGGCTGTTGAGCTTCAGAAAGAGATCGATGACCTTGTCTGATTCGATTGAAAGTAGCGGTAAGTATATCCATTGCAATCTGGGTGTTTTGCTGGAGCAACGTTCTATGACGCTGCTTGAGCTATCAGACCGGGTTGGGGTGACAGTTGCTAATCTTTCTAAACTCAAAAACAATCGTGCGAAAGCGATACGGTTTAGTACGCTCCTTGCTATTTGTGATGTTCTAGAATGCTCGCCGGGCGACCTCTTGAGTATTGAATAGGGAACGACAGCGATTGTCACCCATCCCCCGAGAATGGGGGAGACTCTGGCTCACAAGCAAGATATTGTTTTGTTCACCCTATTCTTTCTCTCTTGACCCCGAGATAATCTATAGGGTCAAGAGAGAACGAGTAGGGTGAAGTTCTAGGTCCGGGAAAAGGACGCTGCGGCAGTAGTATCTGCGGCTCCTAGGGTTTTCGATAGAGTAGAAGCTATGAAGACACCTCATCTCTACGCTGTTGACCTCGATGGAACCCTGCTCACCGACCACAAAACCTACAAGCACGAGCAGCTGGACCGCGTCCTGACCCTGCTAGCTGAGCAGGGCTCATCCCTGGCGGTAGCAACGGGTAATCAGATGCCGAAAATTGAGCAGTACCTGGCCGGTCATGAGCATCACGAGAACCTCTACTACATTGCAGAGAACGGTGCCATTATCCATAACCAGGGCACTGATTTAGCCCTGTGGGGTTTTACCCCCGAACTGGTTCAACAGTGTCTGGCAGCCCTGGAAGGCTTCCCAGCCCTGGGTATTATTTTGTCCTGCCGCCACCACTCCTTTGTGCCCAGCGACCGCCTGGCAACTATTGCGGGGCGAGTGTATGAACAAGTGACCAAGGCGGGAATTGATTTACCCGGGTGGGACCCGCAGGATCCCATTACGGCCATCCGTCCTTTCTACCCCAATGTGGAAGCCATCAATGATCCGAGCACTATGACCGAAACCGTGGTGAAGATTGCCCTGAACGCTGACCCCGGTGAGGGTATCTATGAGACCATTGAGAAACTTCATGCCGCCCTGCCGGCAGGGGTTGCGGCAACCTCCAGTGGGTTTGGTGCTATCGACCTGATTATCGAGGGCAACCACAAGGGTCACGGCCTGGCCTGGTTGGCTGACCACCTGGGGTTGGTTGCTGAGCAGACCACAGCCTTTGGAGACTCTGGCAACGACCTTGAGATGTTTAGCTACGCCGGGCGCGCTATCGCCATGGAACACTCCGACCCGGTTCTCGCCCCGGTCACCGACCTAACCATCGGCTCGAATAACGATGGGGCAGTCCTTAACTTTCTTGAAGCCGAACTGACTGCCTAAACCGCAGCTACTCACGCCCTGAGAAAAACGGGCAGAAATACCGGCCAAGATTCGGTAGGGTAGAAGACAAGACATTTACCACGACTACTTATTACCACTAGGAGACAACAGCCGTGGCAGGTAACCCCCTGATTAACAACATGACGAAGCCCGCTGGCGATCCCCGCTTCGGACAGTTCGGTGCTGGCGGCACCACCACCGCCAACCCCTATGGCCAGCAGGCTCAGAGCCCCTACGGCACCTACCAGCAGGGTAGCTACACCCAGCAGGCTCCCTATGGCTACGAGAACCAGCAGGTATCGGCTGGCCAGCTCAACGACATGTACAACGCCGGTACCGCTGGCCCGGTTGATACCAACCGCATCACCATCAACGACATCATCATGAAGACCGGCCTGAACCTGGGTCTGGTTGTCGTGGGTGCTGTCCTTGCCTGGTACATGCCCGTCCTCATGTTCCTCGGTTTCATTGGCGGCCTGGTGCTGGGCTTCGTCAACGCCCTGAAGAAGAAGGTCTCACCTGCCCTGGTGATGACCTACTCGGTCATGGAAGGTCTGCTGGTTGGCGGTATCTCTCGAATGTTCGAGGCTTCCTACCCCGGTATCGTGGTTCAGGCTGTTCTGGCAACCGTCATCGTATTTGCAACCATCCTGGCGCTCTACAGCTCCGGTAAGGTGCGGGCAACTCCCAAACTGACCCGCTTCTTTATGATTGCAACGATTTCCTACGCCGTCTTCTGCCTAGTCAACCTCGTTGCCTCCTTCTTCTTCGACTTCAACGCCCGCGGTGTTGAGGTAATGGGCATTCCCCTGGGCCTCATCATCGGTCTCTTCGCAGTGCTGCTGGCTACTTACTCCCTGCTGCTGGACTTCACCCACGCTTCTGACGCCATCAAGATGGGCGCCCCCGAGCGGGAATCCTGGCGCATTGCCTTCGGCCTGATCGTGTCACTGGTCTGGCTCTACATCGAGATCCTGCGCGTTCTCTACTACGTACGCTCTATGGCCGATGACTAAAATCTAGGCTCTCTCCTGGCCCGCTAGGAAAGAAGCGCAGCCCGGGGTAGAAGCACCTCTGCTTCTGCCCCGGGCTTTTCTGTGCCGTGCCCCAGCTGCGGGGGAAGGGCATACGGCTCCGGCAGGACGCACCCGCCCGGCTTCATGGGGCGAGTTTGGTCACGCTTGTGCCCGGGATACGGGCGGGCATGGAGCGGAGAGCCGGGAAACGTGGGAAGATAGAAAGTATGAGTGTCATTATTCCTGAACCCCCTGCTCGGCAGAGTGAATCTGACCGTCAGGTGCCTTTTGCCTTGCAGACGGCAGCAGCCTGGTCTTGGCGTTTGATGATTGTAGGTATCGTAGCCGCAGCCCTCTACTGGATGCTGGCTAAGATTTCCCTCATCGTCATTTCAATCATGATTGCGGCCCTGCTGGCCGGTCTCATGTCACCGGTTGTCTACTTCCTCCGTCGCAACCGAATCCACGCCGGTATCGCTACTGCAATCACTGAACTGGGTCTTATCGCCGGCGTCATTGGTCTGCTAGCGCTGGTAGGCCAGCAGCTAACCGCCGGTTTCTCCTCCCTGTCTGACCAGGTTGTCGAGGGCTGGAACCAGATTGTTGCCATGCTTAACAACCTGCCCATCGACCTGGGGGCAGACAAGATTGACCAGTACATCAGCCAGCTGGTCACCACCTTGCAGGACAACACCTCCAGCATCCTCAACGGGGTAGCCAGCGTAGGTTCTACCGCAGCCGATATCGGTACCGGTATGATAATTGTTCTCTTCACCCTCATCTTCTTCCTCATGGAAGGTGAACGGATCTGGCTTTTCATCGTCAAGCTCTTCCCCCGCAACGCCCGCCGCGCTGTCAACGGTGCTGGCCGTCGCGGCTGGACCTCACTGGTTTCCTATGTGCGTGTGCAGGTCTTCGTGGCCGCCGTTGACGCCATCGGTATTGGCCTCTCCGCCTTCTTCCTGGGTGTCCCCCTGGCGCTGCCCCTGGGCGTCCTGGTCTTCCTGGGCTCCTTCATTCCCGTCGTCGGTGCGCTGCTGACCGGTGTTATCGCCGTCCTGCTAGCCCTGGTCGCTAACGGCCTGGTCAACGCTCTTATCATGTTGGCCATGGTTCTGATTGTGCAGCAGATTGAATCCAACATTCTTCAGCCTCTGGTTATGGGTAAGGCAGTTGCCCTGCACCCCCTGGCCGTCGTCATCGTTGTGGTCGCAGGCTCCATGCTCTACGGCATTGTCGGCGCCCTGTTCGCCGTGCCCGTCCTGGCCGTGGTCAACACCGTGATCCGCTACCTGGCCGGCCGCGAATGGGAGCACGATCCCCATATTCGCGAGGAGGAGTTCCTCTACCCCCACGAGATTAAACGCCGCGAGAAAAAGGCAATCGCCGAGAAGGTCAAGGAACGTCTCAACCGCATTAAAGAAGCCGAAAAGGCCGACGAAGATGCTCTAGAGGCCATGAACAACGGCGCCCAGAAATAAGAGACAAGACGAGGTAACGATGCAAGAAGCACCCGCCCCGGTTGAGCTCCCCGTGAGCCTAGGCCAGATTGAAGATGCCGCCCGCCTACTCGACGGCGTTATCGAACGCACCCCCATTGCTCACTCGCGTGCCCTAAGCGAGCAGATTGGCTCGGAGGTCTTCCTTAAGTGTGAGAACCTGCAGCGCTCTGGCTCCTTCAAGGTACGCGGTGCCTACGTGCGCATGGCTAAGCTCACCGAGGCCGAAAAGGCCGTGGGCGTGGTGGCAGCATCGGCAGGCAACCATGCCCAGGGCGTAGCCCTGGCCGCCTCTCGTCTTGGCATCGCAGCCCGTATCTACATGCCCCAGGGGGCAGCCCTGCCCAAGATCGCCGCTACCCGCAGCCACGGGGCTGAGGTTGTGCTACACGGTGTGAACGTAGACGAGGCCCTGGCCGAAGCTAAGCGCTACGCCGAAGAAACCGGCGCCGTCTTCGTACACCCCTTCGACAACGAAGACATCATCGCGGGCCAGGGCACCTTGGGTCTAGAGATTCTTGAGCAGGTTCCGGACGTCGACACCATCTTGGTGGGCGTTGGCGGCGGTGGCCTGCTGGCGGGGCTCTCTATCGCGGTGCGCTCGCTGGAAGAAAAGCTGGGGAAAAAGATCCGTATTATTGGTGTGCAGGCCGAGCACGCGGCAGCCTACCCGCCCTCCCTGGCAGCAGACGCCCTAGTGCCGTTGAAGAAGGTCTCCACCATCGCCGACGGTATTGCGGTGGGCCGCCCCGGCCAGCTGCCCTTCACCATCATCAAGAACCTGGTGGATGACGTCCACACCGTCTCCGAAGACGAAATCGCCCGCGCCCTCATCTTCCTGATGGAACGCAACAAGCTGGTCGTTGAACCGGCCGGTTCGGTCTCGGTGGCGGCGGTCATGAGCGGGTCCCTCAAGGAAAAGTATGGTGATTTGGGCACCACGGTCTGCCTGCTCTCAGGCGGCAACATCGACCCCATGCTCATGCTCAAGGTCATCCAGCGAGGCCTCTCAGCTGCGGGCCGTTACATGACCATCAAGCTCATGCTCAACGACCGCCCCGGCGAGCTCACCACCATCTCCCGCATCATCTCGGAGCATGACGCTAACGTCACCGGCGTAGACCACACCCGCCTGGGCGGCGCCCTTTCTATGGGCGATGTCTCCATCACCATCGATATGGAAACCAAGGGCGTAGAGCACTGCCAGGAGGTCATCGCAGCCCTGGAAGCTGAGGGCTACAAGCCGATTGTGGTTTACTAAGCACAGCAGTGTGCGGCAGGCATGCCGGGAGCCTGCTGGCCTGGGGCTGGCATGAATTGGCTAGTTCGCGAAGCGAACCGGCCAAGAGGGTCGCAGGCAGAGGCATGCCTGCCGCACTACTAACTACTGTGTGAAAGCAAACCGAAGCCCGGGCGTCCGCCCCTCGAAGGAGGGGAAGGACGCCCGGGCTTCGGTTTTATCTACCGGCGGGTTTTAGCCCTGGAAGGGCTTAGCAGAGACAATCTTGACGGGAATCTGCTTGCCGTTGGGGGCTTCGTAAGAAAGCTCGTCGCCTACCTTGTGGCCGTTGATAGCGGCGCCCATGGGGGACTTCTCGGAGAAGACCTGCAGGTCGGTGCCGCCGACCAGGGTGTCGGCTACTTCGCGGGAGCCGAGCAGGAAGGTCATGGTCTTGCCCGCGATGTTCGCTTCAACGACCATGCCGGGCTCAACCACGCCGTCGTCGGCTGCGGGCTTGTCTGAGACCTGGGCGGTTTCGAGCAGGTGCTGCAGCTGCTTGATGCGGCCCTCGTTCTTGCCCTGCTCTTCGCGGGCTGCGTGGTAGCCGCCGTTTTCTTTCAGGTCGCCTTCGTCGCGGGCTGCTGAGATACGGTCGATGATTTCCTGGCGGTAGGGGCCTGAGAGGTGCTCAAGCTCAGCCTTGAGCTTGTCGTAGGCTTCCTGGGTGAGCCATGCGCCTTCGTTTTCTGCCATGTGTTTACTCCTTGTAAGCAAGGCCCCGCAGCCGGTGCGGCTGGGGACCGTGGGTGCGGACGGAGCGGAACGCCCCGTGTAAAAGGTCAGTCGTGAGCCTAGTCTACCCATAGGCGGGGTAAGCTCCCTAACTTTACCCCTAGAGAGAAAGGGAGTTAGTCAACCTTCCAGCAGCTATCGACGGTGGCTGTGGTTGCTTCGCCCAGTACCCTGAACTGAACGGTCTGTACCGAAATGCCGTTGCCGTTTTCATCGGCGTAGGGGCCAATCGCGACTTCTTTCCAGCCGACGGGGGCACCCGAGGTGTTAAGGGCCTTAACCGCGCAGACCGCGGTATCTTCGGCCCGTTTACTGACCTCAAAGGTTATCGAGACTTCGTCGGCACTGGTCAGGGTAAAGCCAACGTCGCGGCCGGTAGGCTCGTCGCTGGAGTCAGCCTGCACCCAGAACACAAAAGCGCCCCCCACAAGTACCGCTACCAGGGCCAGCACATACCAGAACCACTGGGGCAGGGCCCGACGCTGGCGGACGGTGCCGTAACGGGCAGATAGGTCAGGGGCGGTCATCAAGCCCACACCTTTCATACGGGGTAATAGAGAAAACGAGGAGCCCCACCACGCCAGGTAGAATTGACCAGTGTCTTTGAATGCGGGTTCCTTCCTCATTTACGATACCCCAAACATTACTCGAGCCACCTTCGCACTAATGGAGTTTTGCATGAGCAACACTGAATCACCCGCATCCGGCTTTGACCCCTCCCTGCTAGCGCCGCTCAAGGACGACTACACCGGCCTGCGTATTCTGGCAGTCCACGCCCACCCCGATGATGAGTCCTCTAAAGGTGCCTCAACCATGGCAGCCTACGTGGCCCGCGGGGCCCGCGTCATGGTGGCATCGATGACCGGTGGCGAGCGCGGCGATATCCTCAACGAGGCAGTCAACAGCAACCCCGCCGCCCACCGCGACCTGGCGGGCGTCCGCCGCGCCGAAATGAAGCAGGCAGCTGAGGTTCTCGGTATTGAGCACCGCTGGATCGGTTTCGTTGATTCGGGCCTGCCCGAGGGCGACCCCCTGCCCCCGCTGCCCTACGGTTCCTTTGCCAGCCTGCCGCTTGAGCAGGCGTCCGCCCCGCTCGTGCGCCTGGTGCGTGACTTCAAGCCCCACGTCATCCTCACCTACGACGAAATCGGCGGCTACCCCCACCCCGACCACATCATGACCCACCGGGTCTCCGTAGAGGCATTTGAGAAGGCGGGGGACGCGGACGCCTACCCCGGCACCGGCGAGCCCTGGCAAGTGTCCAAAATCTACTACGACCGGGCCTTCAACTACGACCGCATGCTGGCCTTCCACCACTATCTCGAAGAAGCAGGCCTGGAGTCCCCCTTCGCCCAGTGGGTTGCTATGTCGATGGAAGAAGACATTGAGGGCCACCGTCCGCCGGTCTCCCGCCACCAGACCACCACCCGGATCTCATCGGCAGACTTCTTTGAAAAACGAGATGAGGCCCTGCACGCCCACCAGTCCCAGGTCGCCCCAGACTCAGCCTTCTTTGCCGTCTCTCCCGAGATGCAGCGTAAAATCTGGCCCTTCGAAGACTACGTGCTGGCCCACAGCCGGGTGAAGAGCGAGGTGCCGGAAACCTGCTTCTCCACCGGTATCGACTACCGCTCCTAAAGACAGGAAAGGCCCAGCCCCACCGCGTAGAATAGGGGTGACCGCCTAAAGGCGGCCCCTGCGCCCCAGACCCAGACCAGAGGAAACCTTGACAGTGTCAGCCCTAATCCCTGTATCACTTACGATTCTCGCAGCCGAAGCGACCCCCACCGTCATTACCACGGTCAACCCCGACGGGTCCTTCCGGGGCTCACCCGGCATCGTGGGCTTCATCGTCACCTTCTGCCTGGCCCTGGCTATCGTACTGCTGGGGCTTGACTTGACCCGTCGCGCTCGCCGTCTGCGCTACCGTAGCGAATACGCTATTGCCCGTGAGGCTGAGGAGCGGGCGGCTGCTGAGGCCGCGGCCCAGGGGAAAACCGAGGAGCCCGTACACGCCACCGTGCGCGATGAGGCCGTGGTGGCTCAGGATCATTTGCGCCGCCCCCACTAGGTTTTTAAGGGAAGAGAAAATAAGGACGCCGCACCCGGCCGGGTGCGGCGTTCTTGAGGTATGGGGGCTGTTGGCGCGGTCTAGAGGAAGATGCAGAACATCACGGCGATGTAGTGCTGGATAAAGCCGAGCACGGTAAAGACGTGGAAGAGCTCGTGGAAGCCGAAGATCTGCGGGGCCATGGCGGGGCGTTTGGTGCCGTAGAAGATGGCTCCGATGATGTAGCTGGCTCCGCCGGTGGCGATGAGAACGGTAGCGACGGGGGAGACCTGCCAGAAGTCGCCCAGGTAGAAGACCGCCATCAGGCCCATCACAACGTAGATGGGGGTGTAGAGCCAGCGGGGGGCTCCGGTCCAGAAGACCCTGAAGAGGGTGACTGAGAGGGCGCAGCCCCAGATGCTCCAGAGCAGGATGGCCTGCTGGGTGCCCTCAAGGAGGGTCAGAGCTACCGGGGTATAGGTGCCCGCGATGAGCAGGGTGATATTGGCGTGGTCGAGCCGTTTGAGGAGCATGCGGGCTCTGGCTGACCAGAAACCGCGGTGGTAAATACCCGAGATGCCAAAGAGCAGGACGCCGGTGAGGGCAAAAATAGCGCAGCCGACGCCGACAATCCCGCCGCCGGAGAGAGCGATGAGCACGATGCCGGCGATAAAGGCCACGGGCGCGAAACCCGCATGAATCCAGCCGCGGAGTAGGGGTTTGCCGTTTTCACGGTAGAAATCGATGGTTTCGCGTTGCACATCGGTCAGTCGGTCAAGCACGCCCTGGTGGGGTGCGGCTGATGAACCGGAGGTCTGGGAGCGGTGAACACGTGAAGCCATATATTTAGTATGGCAGGTCAAAATAAGCGCGGTCTAGGGGGTAGCTAGAAGCTGAAATAACGGGCAGGGAGCCGGGGCGCGGCGTCCGCCCACCTGCGCAGAGGAGGGCAGGGGCCTGCCCGAGCCCGCCTTGCAGGTAGAATGAGCAGGGTAAAGACCAACCTGCCACCCCACAACCAGGAGCAGCACATGAAGCTACCGCAGCCACTGTACACGGTGTATGAGCGGTCCCTGATTTCTGGGATTCCAGCGGAGAAACTGCCCCAGCATATCGGTGTGCTGGTTGATGGTAACCGCCGCTGGGCTGCTCTGCTGGGGGAGAGCACTAAGCACGGCCACGAGGCCGGTGCTGCCCGTATTATCGAATTTCTGGGCTGGTGTACGGAGCTTAAGATTCCGATGGTCACCCTCTATATGCTCTCGACCGAGAACCTCAAGCGTAGCAGTGATGAGCTCAATGATCTGGTTGAGGTTATTGAGGGGTTCGTGGGAAAGCTAGCTGCCAGCGGTCTAGCCCGCATTCGCCCGGTGGGCCAGCTCGAATCTCTACCTACCAGCCTGCGCTCTGCTTTCGAGGTGGCCGTTGAGCAAACAGCGGCTGTGAGCGGCTTACAGGTCAATATCGCTGTTGGCTACGGTGGGCGCCAGGAGATTACGGACGCCGTGCGAGGCCTCCTGCGCGAGGCGGCAGCTTCCGGCCGGAGTCTTGAAGAACTCGCTTCAAGTCTGACCAGTGACGATATTTCCCGCCATCTCTACACCAGCGGTATGCCCGACCCGGACCTGCTGATCCGGACCTCGGGGGAACAGCGCCTTTCTGGTTTTATGACCTGGCAGTCGGCCTACTCCGAGTTTTATTTCTGCGAGGCCCTGTGGCCTGACTTCCGCCGGGTTGATTTCTTGCGAGCCCTGCGTGATTACGCCCAGCGTCAGCGCCGGTTCGGTTCCTAAGGATAGCCGGGGCTGCTATGCTCGAACAGATATATAGCCTAGCGGCAGAAGGGCTAGACGGACGCTGGCAGGCGGCCTTAGCTGCCCTGCTGTTGGCCTGGGTGCTGGTGTGCTACCTGGTGGCAGCGGCTCGGCTGTGGGTTATTGATGTGCGCGAACACCGCCTGCCCGACCGTATCGTTTTACCGCTGTATGCCCTGGTGGGCCTACCTCTTTTTGGAGCCATCGTGCTGGTGGCCCCCGACCCCTTTGCCCAGGCGCGGCAGACTGCCTACGGGGCAGCGATGATGTTTGGCTTGTATGCGCTCATGCGCCTGGCATCTCGCGGGGCGCTAGGCCTGGGGGATGTGAAACTGGCCGGAGTTCTAGGTCTTTTGCTCGCCTATTTCTCGCCCCTGAACCTGCTCTGGGGCAACCTGCTCATTTTTCTGACCGGCGGCCTATATTCTCTTATGCTTATACTGGCTCGTCGGGCTACAGGCCGCACCCACATAGCTTTTGGTCCCTTCATGCTTCTTGGCACCACTGTTGCCCTGCTCTTTCCCGCAACCTAGCGCACCTTGTGCGCCTGCTCCCTTGGGGCGTCCGCACCGGGTGCCTGCCCACGAAAGGAAAATATGCCTACCCCACAATTTATTACCGACCTGCGAGCCAAGATTGGCTCCGACATGCTCTGGCTCTCTGGCGCTACAGCTGTGATTCAGAGGGACAACGGCGATATTCTGCTGGTTCGTCGCAGCGATACCGGGGCCTGGACGCCGGTCACCGGCATTGTCGACCCCGGTGAGAACCCCGCCCTGACCTGCCTGCGGGAGGCCGAAGAAGAGGCCGGGGTAGTTATCGAAGTCGTGGGCTTTGCCCAGTTGAAAGCCGACCCGCCCATGACCTTCGATAACGGGGACCGTTGCCAGTTCCTCGATCACACCTTTTACTGCCGCTACATCTCGGGGCGAGCCCGGGTCAACGACGAGGAATCGAGCCAGGTGCGCTGGGTACCGGTGGACCAGCTGCCTGACTACTGTAGCGAGCGCATGCTCGATAGAATCGACGCCGCCCTGCACTGGCAGAACGGCGCCCGATTCGATTTAGAAGCCAGATAATTAGGCCTCGGCTGAGAGCTTACGCAGGAGCTCAACCAGCACAGTGCGTTCAACCGGTGTGAGCTTCTCCGCCCACCGAGCTTCTACCGCATTCTGCTGGCTAAATATACTTTCGATAAAGCTGGTGCCTCGGTCCGTGAGTTCTAAGAGGGTGCCACGCCCGTCATCGGGGTCTTTGGCCTTAGTGATTAATCCTTTTGTTTCTAGGGGCTTACTGATATTAGAGACAGCAGCCCTCGTCATCCCGGTGATATTCGCAAGACTACTAGCCGAAGTCGAGCCAAGGTTCCACAGGGCAAAGAGCACCCGATAGGCTGCCCAAGAGCTACCAACCGGTCGGTGAACGGTGGACTCAAAGTCGTGGGTGATAGCAACCGAAGCGCGGTTGAGTGACATAGCTAGGAGCGTAGCGTCAGCGTTGACGGGCTCCTCTAGCTCACCGAGGTTCTCGGTAACCTGGTCGATAAAAGACCAGTAGGTGTGGTTACGGGGTGATGGTTCCATTCTTTAAGATTACTCGTTCTCTGGTTTAGCGATGAAACATTTCGACCTCTATAAGCCAGTACTTACACGATAAACCTACAGTATTCGCTTAAAACATGACATAAAAGAAGCGGGGTAGAACATCATCAGCCCTACCCTGCTTCAACTACCTATAGTGTTAGAAGACACCCGGCAGAGCTAGGCTCAGACCCAGTACGGTCAGGACACCGGCAAAGGGAACAAGCACCGTGACTACACCGATATCTTTGTAGCCCTGACGGTGGGTCATACCGCAGACCAATAGCAGGGTCACAATAGCGCCGTTGTGGGGCAGCGAATCAAAGCTCACCGAACTCATTGCAATGACGCGGTGCATGACCTCAGCGCTGATACCCGAAGATGATGCTAGCTGGGCTAGCTGCTCTCCAAATGACTGCATCGTAATCGAGAGACCGCCTGACGAGGAGCCGGTAATACCCGAGATTACAGCAGTTGCAATCACGCCGATGATGAGCGGGTTGTCGCTGACGTTGAAGAGAGAATCCTTGAGCAGAGCGAAGACTGCCAGCGAAGCAATTACCGCACCATAGCCCACCTCACTAGCGGTGGTGAAGGCGGGAAGGACTGCATTCCGCGCACCTTCGTTGAGGGAGTTAATGTAGTCCTTAGCTTTAGACGGCTGCAGAGCAAAGATTAGAATTCCAGCAACCACCAGAGCTACAGTCACCGACCATACACCCAGCACAGCTTGGAGAGTGGTTGCACCAAACTTTTCCTCTGCAAGGTAGGACGTATCGAGACGGGGCGCAATGAGGTAAACAAAAGCAGCGTTGACACCAACTACCACCAGCACAGGCAGTAGCCCTAGCAGGCCGCGTGATGCCAGTGAACCGCGCTCGCTGGCAGCGCCGCCGATGAGCGGGGCGGGGCGTCCTTGCATCGACATACGGGCAGAGACGCTGGTGGCGGTGGCAATAGCGGCATCTGCGCTGGCTGCTGTTCCGGACGCCTGCGCATCGGGTGTGGTGGCTCCCGCAGCTACCGGAACATGGGCTCCATATTTCACATCGGCGTCATTGTCGATGTCTGCGGTACGGTCAGGGCTGTCGTTGGTTGCAGAAAAATCGATAAAGCCTTCGCCTGCTTTTTGCAGCTGGCGCTGGCGCCAGGTGAGCCAGGCTAGGCCGAGGGAAAAAGTTACGGCTGCGCCGATAATGCCAAGCAGCGGAGCGGCAAACGTTGTGGTGCCAAAGACACGGGTGGGGATGGCGTTGTGAATTTGGGGTGAGCCGGGAAGGGCCGCTGTGGCGAAGGTGAAGATTCCAAGGGCGATGGCAGCTGGCATGAGGCGCATCGAAATATTGGCGTGCTTAAAGAGCGGCTTAGCGATGGGAACAATGGTGAAGGCGATCACCCACGCACTGACACCGCCGTAGGTGAGTAGCGCGGTGACAACGGTGGTGACCAGAATTGCTCGCTTGGGGCCGAAGATTGTCGGGATCCAACGGGCGATGTCTTCAGCGTAGCCCGAGACGGTCATGAGCCGACCGAAAATAGCTCCGGCGAGAAAGAGCGGAAAGAAGTTGATGAGGAAGGTGCCGAGCGCTGGCATGAAAATTTGGGTGTAGGACGCCAGTAGTGGGGCACCTGAAAAAAGGACGGCGATGAGCGCAGCGATGGGGGCAAGCGCGATGACAGAGTGGCCGCGATAGGCCAGCCAGATGAGACAGACAAGGGAGAGAATAACCCCGATGAAACCCAAGAGCATAGCAATCTCCTAGCTGATGTAAGGGTGGAAGTGGGAGGTAGAAAGGGCGGGAGCTGAGTGATCTCTTGTAGGAATAACAGCCCTTATTTGTAAAGTGTTTAACTAAATCTGCTTGTGATTTGTCTCATCATACAGCATGGTGCGAGGGGTGTAAATCACAGTTTGGCTAAAATTTGTGGCGGTTGCCTGTTTTGAATATGTCGCCTTTGCGCACATAAAGCCCTTGTTGCAGCGACTATGAATCTGCTTGCTTTTTCCCATCTCAGATGTCGCCCTCCCTGTCAATGATGCACCCAGGTGAGCGTTTATTTTGATGTGAAAATATTTTTGATTCATTGCTTGACAAACTTTTAGGGTGTTGACTAGGGTGATGTACACCATAGAAAACTGGATCGGACGTCTCAACGATGAGATCTGTCGGCTCCCATGAAAAAGGATTATGCTCATGCCTTTCTACACACAGGTAGGTGAACTCCCTAAGCACCGCCACACCGCCTTCCGCGACGCAGACGGCAAGCTCTACTATGAAGAGCTCATTGGCGAAGAAGGCTTCTCCCTTGATTCATCTCTGGCTTACCACAAGCACATCCCCTCAGCCCTGGTGGACGTTCGCCCCTGGGAGCTGCCCGATCAGTCACTGACACCCAATGACCCCCTGCTGCCGCTTCACCTGAAGCTGCACGATCTCACCTTTGAGGGGCAAGACGGCAAGGTTGACGCAGTGCGCCACCGTCGCCTAGTGATGGGTAACAGCGACGTACGACTTTCGTACGCACTGGTCAACGCCACCAGCCCCCTCTATAAAAACGGTGTAGGCGATGAATGCGTGTACGTAGAACGCGGTTCTGCCCTGGTAGAGACCATGTTCGGTGCTCTCGAAGTGTCTCAGGGTGACTACATCATCATTCCCCGTGCAACGATTCACCGCTGGGTACTCCGTGATGGCGAAGAAGCTCGTCTCTACTTCATCGAAGCCAACTCCCATATTGCTCCCCCCAAGCGCTACCTTTCGCGCTACGGCCAGCTCCTGGAACACGCTCCTTTCTTCGAGCGTAACTACCGCATCCCCACTGAACCCCTGCTGGCTGAAGGTCAGGACGTAGAAGTCTACATTAAGCACCGCGGCCACGGACCGTCCGGTATCTCAGGATCAGTACACGTGCTCCCCGAGCACCCCTTCGACATCGTGGGTTGGGACGGCTGCCTCTACCCCTTCGTCTTTAGCGTCTACGATTACGCTCCCATTACCGGCAAGCTGCACCAGCCGCCGCCGTCCCACCAGGTCTTTGAGGGTCACAACTTTGTGATTTGCAACTTTGTACCCCGCAAGGTGGACTACGCTGAAGGGGCCATCCCGGTTCCCTACTATCACTCCAACGTTGACTCAGACGAAGTCATGTTCTACGTTGAGGGCAATTACGAAGCTCGTAAGGGATCGGGTATCAAGGAGGGATCAATCTCCGTACACCCGGCAGCCCACCCCCACGGCCCCCAGCCCGGGGCTATGGAAAGTTCAATCGGCACCGAGTACTTCGATGAACTCGCCGTCATGGTCGATACCTTCCAGCCCCTTCTGCTCGGTGAAGCTGGTTTAGCTGCTAACGACCCGGCCTATAAGTCGTCCTGGACCGGCGGTCGTTGGATTGGCGAGAAGTAATGACCGAAGCCATCTTCCACAAGTTCTTCGATGATGCCGCTGTTTTCCCTCCCGGGCTCGCTCCTCTGGACCGGGCAGTACAGGAACATATACAGCGCGCACACGACGCTGTGGCGGATCGGTTTGTGGGCCCGCTGGTTTTGCCCTTCAGCTCTATCGCTGAAGCTGCGGAGTTGGCGGGCTCCGAGCCCATCGACATCAGTGCGGTGGGCGCAGCCGATCAGCTACAGGAATTACACCAGCTTCTGGCTCAAGGAATTGCGCCCTCGACAATTGTTGGTGCAGAGCTAAAAACCGGTGGGCTATCTGCCAAAGACGCTCTGGCCGAAGTCGCGGCACTCAAGCGAGAGCACCCCGACCTGGACCTTTACCTTGAACTGTCGTACGAGCAGGTAACCGACCAGATGCTGAGTTCGCTGGCAGATCAGGGGATCAGCCTCAAGTTCCGCACAGGCGGGGTAACCGCTGACCTTTTCCCGAGCAGTGAGCAGGTTGTTGACGTCATGGCTCTGGCTCTTGAGCACGGAGTACCCTTCAAGTTCACCGCTGGTCTACACCGGGCTATGCGTTATACCGATGAAGTTACCGGCTTCCAACACTTTGGGTTTGCCAATATCGCAGCAGCTATAGATACCATCCAGCGGGGAGGCGACAAGCAGGCGGCACTTGCGGTGCTGGAAAGCGATGATCAGGACGCCGTGGGGCAACACATCACCGCCCCCGATACGACCTGGCGAGAGGCCTTCCAATCATTTGGTACCTGCTCGGTACCTGAACCCACCGAGACACTGCATCATATGGGGCTGATGAGCCCTGAAACCGTACAACGACTGACCATTACACCGGAAGGAAAGTAACCGCTATGAGCTACGCCCAGACACATTCAACGCAGGGGTTTGGCCTTGAGAACCTGCCCTACGGCTCATTTTCCGCTGACGGAGGGAAGACCTTTCATCTGGGGGCGCGACTGGGTGACCGGGTACTTAACCTGGGTGAGCTCTCAGTCGCTACCGGAAACCTCTCAGAGGCAGCAGCAACGGCAGTAGCCTCGTCTAATCTCGATGCCCTGCTCCAGCAGGACGCTAGCGTATGGGCCGAGGTGCGCTCCTGGCTCGTCGACACTCTGACCGAAGCCGATGAGCAGACCGTCCACGCTACCAGCTTTGCGGTAGACGAGGTCACCTACCAGCTAGCTTTCACCCCGGCAGACTACGTCGATTACTACGCTTCTGAACACCACGCAACTAACCTGGGGCATATGTTCCGCCCCCAGGAAGAGCCGCTGAAACCCAATTGGAAGCATCTTCCGGTGGGATATCACGGGCGCTCCGGTAGCATCCGCGTATCGGGCTCTGACATTGTTCGCCCCAAGGGTTTGCGCCCGCCTCAGGACGGAGGGCTGCCATCCTACGG
This sequence comes from Rothia sp. 11254D007BW, assembly GCF_053548195.1. Classification (NCBI taxonomy): domain Bacteria; kingdom Bacillati; phylum Actinomycetota; class Actinomycetes; order Micrococcales; family Micrococcaceae; genus Rothia; species Rothia sp. 11254D007BW. The sequence goes on along the minus strand of NZ_JBPWPK010000001.1, from coordinate 1,384,586 downwards.
CCCCGAACAGCGTCTGGACATCGAAGCCGAATTGGGTTTTGTGTTGGGTGGGTCAGCCCCTAAGGGCGAAGTAGACCTAAAAACCGCAGCTGACTCCCACCTCTTTGGGGTTTTTCTCTTCAACGACTGGTCAGCACGCGGAATTCAGAACTACGAGTACGTTCCCCTGGGCCCCTACCTGGGCAAATCTTTTGCCTCAACGGTCGGTACCTGGGTCGTTCCTTGGGCCGCCCTGCAGGAAGCTCGCGTTGCCACTCCTGAGCGCACCTACCCCCTGGCGTCCTACCTCGATGACTCTGAGGCGGAACCCTACGGCCTCGATATCACCTTCGGCGTTACCGTCAACGGCGAAGTGGTCTCGCGCCCGCCCTATAAGTACATGTACTGGTCAGCCCCTCAGATGGTGGCGCACATGACCGTCAACGGAGCCCCCCTACGCCCCGGCGACATGTTTGCCTCGGGTACGATTTCCGGCCCTGAAAAGGACGAACGCGGCTCCTTTATCGAGCTGTCCTGGGGAGGCAAAGAACCCCTCACCCTGGCTGATGGGCATGAGATGACCTTCTTAGAGGACGGTCAGCTCATTGGCCTCACCGCTACCGCACCCGGCCCCGAGGGGAGCGTCATTGACTTTGGCGACTGCCTGGGCACCATCGTCCCGGCAACCGGTGACCTGAAGTAAAGGAAGCAGCTATGAGTGAGCAGAACACCAAGGTTTACGAAGGCAGCCTCACCGAGCTGATGGCTGAGCTCATCAAGGACGGCGACACCCTCGCCGTGGGTGGGTTTGGCCTTTCGGGTAACCCCTTCGACCTTATCGATGCGGTACGAGACTCCGGGCGAACCAATCTCACCGTAGTGTCAAATAACATGGGTGTGGATGGGCAAGGCCTCGGTGTTCTGCTGGAGGGTCGACAGGTATCAAAGGTGCTTTCGTCGTACGTGGGGGAGAACAAGCTCTTTGCGCAGCTCTACCTCTCGGGCGAACTCGATGTTGAGTTCAACCCCCAGGGTACTCTCGCAGAGCGGCTACGAGCGGGCGGCGCAGGTATTCCCGCTTTCTACACCGCAACCGGTGTCGGAACCGTGGTTGCAGAGGGGAAGCCTACGGCTGAGTTTGACGGTAAAACTTACGTCTTAGAGCGCGGCATTGTTGCCGATGTTGCCCTGGTACACGCCGCGATTGGCGATATCTCTGGCAACCTGCGCTACCGCCGAACAGCCCGTAATTTCAACCCCCAGTGCGCAGAGTCAGGGCGGATCACTGTAGCCGAGGTCGAGACCATCGTCCCTCTGGGCGAGCTAGACCCCGATGATGTGATGACACCGGGTGTGCACGTTGACTACATTGTGCAGGCCTCACCCCGCAAGAAACCGATTGAACAGCGCACTGTTCGCCCCCGGACCGAGCGCCCAGCGAAGGGAGAATAAGATGCCCTGGACACGCGATGAGATGGCAGCCCGAGCTGCCCTCGAACTTCCGAACGGTTCCTACGTCAACCTGGGTATTGGTATTCCCACCCTGGTAGCTAACCACCTGCCAGACGGCGTACGTGTGATGCTGCAGTCAGAGAACGGAATTCTGGGAATGGGTCCCTTCCCCTATGAGGGGGAGGAGGACGCTGACCTCATCAATGCGGGTAAGCAGACTGTGACCCTGGTGCCGGGTGCCGCTATTTTTGACTCCGCTACCAGTTTTTCCATGATTCGCGGCGGTAAGGTTGCCACCGCCATCTTGGGAGCCATGGAGGTTTCTGAAACGGGTGACCTTGCCAACTGGATGATTCCCGGCAAGATGGTTAAGGGTATGGGTGGAGCTATGGATCTGGTTGCCGGTACTCCGCGCGTGATTGTACTGACCGACCATGTGGCAAAAGACGGTTCTCCCAAGCTCAAAAAGCGGTGCGACCTGCCGTTGACCGGTGTGGGAGTGGTAAATCGTATCATTACCGACCTTGCTGATTTTGATGTTACTGAAACCGGTCTGGTCTTGACGGACATGGCACCTGGCGTTACCCTCGAAGAAATTTATGAGAAAACTGACGCGACCTTTACCGTTGCAGAAGGACTTGACCATGCAAACTAGCAACAAAGACGTTGTCATTATCGGCGCTGCCCGTACACCCCAGGGCAAGATTATGGGAGCTATTTCCTCGCTGACCGCCGTAGAGCTGGGGTCAATTGCCCTAGACCGTGCCCTGCAGGGGGCAGGCATTACCCCTGAGCAGGTAGATGCCGTGGTCTTTGGTCAGGTGGTGCAGGCGGGTGCGGGGCAGAACCCTGCCAAGCAGACCGCCCGCGCTAGCGGCGTCCCTGTATCCACCCCGGCGGTGACGGTGAACAGTGTGTGCCTTTCGGGGCTACGCGCGGTGATGGATGCTGCCCGCCTCATTCGTGCTGGAGAAGCAACCGTTGCTGTAGCGGGCGGTCAGGAGTCTATGTCTCAGGCTCCCTTCCTGCTGCCGGACTTCCGATCCGGTAGGGTTTTTGGAGCAGCGGGAGTGCTCGATGCTGTTGAACGAGATGCACTGACCGACGCTCAGAGTGGGGAATCTATGGGCCTGCTCACCGAGGGCGCTAACGCTGATTTTGAGCTGACCCGCGAGCAGCAAGATGAAATCGCCGCTGCATCCCACCAGCGATCCCACGCTGCTGCTGTCGCGGGACTTTTCGAGGCTGAAATTGCACCTGTGCAGGTGAAAGGACGCCGCGGGCAGGTCACCGAGGTCACCGTCGACGAAGGGGTGCGTGGGGGAACCACGGTGGAGATCCTTGCAAAGCTGCGCCCCGCGTTTGATGAGGCCGGCACTATCACTGCGGGGAACGCCTCCCCGCTGTCTGATGGTGCAGCTGCCCTGGTGCTTTCCACCCGAGAATTTGCCGAAGCGAACGGAATCAAGCCGCTTGCAACCGTCCTCGCCTGGGCTAATACTGCAGGCCCTGAGAACGTGCTGCACTACCAGCCTTCCCGCGCTATTGCAGCTGCCCTCAAGAAGGCAGGGCTTACGGCAGCTGACCTTGATCATGTTGAGATCAATGAGGCATTTGCTGCGGTATCGGCTGTATCTATCCGTGAGCTGGGGCTGGATGCAGAGAAGGTTAACCCCCATGGCGGAGCTATTGCCTTAGGGCATCCGGTGGGAGCGTCAGGTGCTCGCCTGGTTGTGCACGCGGCTCACGCCCTGAACCAAACCCCCGAAGCCACCTATGCGGCGGTAGCTCTCTGCGGAGGCGGTGGACAGGGTGATGCTCTGATCCTTCGCGCAGGCTAACCCCTCTTCTCAAAGAAAACCACATCAGGGTGGTGCCCGGTTGGGCACCACCCTGATGTTGACTTGGGCTCGTGGGCAGCTGCTGTTTAGGTCAGCTGACGCCAGGCGCTAGCGTTACGCAGATTAGAACGAGCCATCGCTACAGCTTCACCGGCACCGCGATTGAGAGCAATCTTTGAAAGAGAGGTAGCAAAACCAATAATCTGTGAAGCCTCCACCTCGGGAGGCATGGAGAGCGCATTGGGGTCGGTAATGACCTCAACGAGGGACGGTCCCCGATGGGCTAGGGCATGAGAGAGCGCCTTTTCGAGTTTCTTGGGGTCGGTAACGCGTTCTGCTTCAAAGCCCATTGCGGTAGCGATAGCGGCGTAGTTGGTGTCGGGCACATCGACCCCGTAGTCCTCGAAGCCCTGAACTAACTGTTCGAGCTTAACCATGCCGAGGGTCGAGTTGTTGTAGACCACTACGGTCAGGGGCAGATTATACATACGGGCGGTCAGCAGGTCACCCAAGAGCATGGAGAGCCCGCCATCACCCGATACCGAGATTACCTGGCGATCAGGGGCGGCAACCTGAGCGCCAATGGCGTGGGGGAGGGCGTTGGCCATGGATCCGTGCAGGAAGGAGCCGAGCAGTTCGCGCTTGCCGTTGGGGGTGATGTAGCGGGCTGTCCATACGTTGCACATGCCGGTATCTGCCGTGAAAATTGCATCATCAGCGGCTAACTCATCGAGCAGGGCTGTGACGTACTCGGGATGAATGGGCCCCTTCTTTGAGGGCTTCTTGGTGTAGGCGCCCACGACCTTGGTCATGATTTTTTCGTTTTTCTTCAGCAGCTGCTCAAGGAAGGACCGGTCTTTCTTGCGCTTAATGAGGGGCAGTACCGCGCGAAGTGTAGCTGCTACATCGGCCTCAACCAGTAGGCTCACATTGGTGCGACGCCCCAGTACCTGGGCGGAACGATCAATCTGGATAGTGTCTGTATCGGGTAGGAACTGATCGTAGGGAAAATCGGTGCCGAGCAGGAGCATCAGGTCTGCGTCTTTAAGGCCCTCAGCAGCCTCGCCGTAGCCCAGAAGCCCGGTCATGCCCACATCGAAGGGGTTGTCGTACTGGACGTACATTTTGCCCCGCATGGAGTGACCCACCGGCGCGGCGGCGGCATCGGCCAGGGCAACCAGCTCATCGTGGGCTCCCTTAGCCCCGATACCTGCAAAGATAGCGACCTTGTCTGCGGCATTGATGCGGTCGGCGATGTCGTGGACGGTTGCCTGGTCCGGGGTCATGGTGCCGCGGCGCATATCGCCCCAAGCAGGTACGTAGTCCACGGCGTCCTCGGCAGCAATATCACCGGGAATTGAGACAACAGCAACGCCGCGGTTGGCAACCGCGTGACGCATGGCAGAGTTCATGATGCGCAGAGTCTGAGCGGGGTTAATGGCCATCTCTGAGTAGCTGGAGCACTCGGCAAAGAGGCGGTCAGGGTGGGTTTCTTGGAAGTAGCTGGTGCCGATTTGTGCTGAGGGGATGTGGGAGGCGATGGCGAGGACAGGCGCGCCAGAGCGGTGCGCGTCGTAGAGACCGTTAATGAGATGGGTGTTGCCGGGGCCGCAGGACCCTGCACAGACGGCGAGTTTACCGGTAACCTGTGCTTCTGCGGCTGCGGCAAAAGCCGCGACCTCTTCGTGGCGTACGTGAATCCAGTCGATACCGCCCTTAGCGGAGCCGCCGCTGGCGCGGACTGCATCAACGATGGGGTTGAGGGAGTCTCCCACCACGCCGTAGATGCGCTCTACGCCGGCGTCTATGAGTTGCTGGATGAGTTGATCAGCGAGTTTCACGGGGCAACCTTTCAATAATCTGTACCCTTACTTTTCTATAGTCTACTCCTAACGGTCTTACTTTTGTTTATTCTTGAACTATCTATGTAGTCACGCGCCCCTGAGTGCTAGTTCACAAGAGAGGCGCACAAAGGGCGGGCTTCCCATAGAGGGAAACCCGCCCTTTGCGTGCTCGGACGCTCGGAGCGTCCTTCGCTCGGTAGCTTTAGAAGTTACCCAGCATCTTGGTGACGTCCAGAGCCTCATCAAGCTGGGCCTCGGTGACTTCACCGCGCTCAACGTAACCCAGGGCGATGACGGCCTCGCGCACGGTGGTCTTGTTGGCCACCGAGTACTTGGCGATCTTGGCTGCTGCCTCGTAGCCAATTAGCTTGTTCATGGGGGTGACGGTTGAGGGGGAGGCCTCAGCCAGGAAGCGGGCACGCTCCACGTTGGCCTCCAGGCCGTCAATCATCTTGTCGGCCATCACGCGGGAGGTGTTGGCCAGCAGGCGGATAGACTGCAGCAGGTTGGCGGCCATAACCGGGATACCCACATTCAGCTCGAAGGCACCGTTGGTGGAGGACAGGGCGATGGTGGTGTCGTTACCGATGACCTGGGCGCAGACCATAATGGCTGCTTCACAAATCACGGGGTTGACCTTGCCGGGCATAATCGATGAGCCGGGCTGCAGGTCGGGAATGTGCAGCTCACCCAGACCGGTATTGGGGCCTGAGCCCATCCAGCGAATATCATTGTTGATCTTCATGAAGGAGTAGGCGATATTGCGTAGCTGGCCGGAGGCCTCAATCAGGCCGTCGCGGTTGGCCTGGGCCTCAAAGTGGTTGCGGGCCTCGGTCAGGGGCAGGCCGGTTTCTTCAGCCAGCAGTTCGATGACGCGGGCGGAGAAGCCGTCGGGGGTGTTGATGCCGGTGCCAACCGCGGTGCCGCCCAGGGGAACCTCAGCCACGCGCGGCAGGGAAGCGTGGATACGCTCAACACCGTAGCGCACCTGGGCTGCGTAGCCGGAGAACTCCTGGCCCAGGGTCACGGGGGTGGCGTCCATCAGGTGGGTGCGGCCGGACTTGACGACGTCCTTGAACTCCACAGCCTTGCGCTCCAGGGACTCGGCCAGGTATTCCAGGGCCGGGACCAGGTCCTTGAGCAGAGCCTCGGTAGCGGCCACGTGCACGGAGGTAGGGAAGACGTCGTTAGAGGACTGGGAGGCGTTCACATGGTCGTTGGGGTGGACCTCGACGTCCTGCCCCTCCAGGGCCTGGTTGGCCAGGGTCGCCAGCACCTCGTTGGTGTTCATGTTGGAGGAGGTGCCGGAGCCGGTCTGGAAGACGTCGATGGGGAAGTGCTCATCGTAGTCACCGGCAGCTACCTTATCTGCAGCATCGCGGATAGCGGCGGCGCGGGTTGCGTCCAGGACGCCGAGCTCTTCGTTGGCGCTGGCGGCGGCCTTCTTGATGAGGGCGAGGGCGCGGATGTGGGCAGACTCCAGTGTCTGGCCTGAGATGGGGAAGTTTTCGACGGCACGCTGGGTCTGGGCGCGGTAGAGGGCATCTACGGGTACGCGGACCTCACCCATGGTGTCGTGTTCAATGCGGTATTCAGTGTTTTCTGCCATACCGACTAGTCTAATACGCCGCCGTGACGGCTGTCGCATTGGAGCCAGAAGATGACGGACCACCAGATATCGTGTGTGGTAGGCGTTCAAATGATGGAGGTTAGCTGTGAGCTACAGTAATGTTTCATGTGAATATGAAACTTTTGAGTTTATGGAGGCTTGACTTGACCTTTCGCTTCAATCTAAAAATAATCGCAGCGGCTACAGCCCTTTCCTTGTGTGCCACCACCTTAAATGGGGTTACTGCTCAGGCCAGTACTTTTGAGGGGCGCACGCTAGAAGACCGTGCTACTCAAAACGTAGATTTATCATCTTTTGGGGGTGAGGATCCTGGTGATGTTCTCGTTGAAGATTCAGGTAACACTATTAACTACGTAGTTGATGAAGAAGGGCTTAGCGCGAACGTGGTGACTCGTTTGCTGGATGATGGTTCACTTACTGTTGAAGTGCATGGCAAGTGGGATGGGCAGGAAGTATTTGAGGTCTTTGATGTTGAAAGTTTAACCTTTACAGGCAATTCGGATGAGGACTTCGTGGTGACCCTTGAGGGGCAACATACCCATCAAGAGATAGTTTTAGATAGTGAGGCTGCAACGACGCAGGCTATTCCAGCGATTGTTGTATTGGGATTTCTTGCTAGAGTGGGGCTTCGTGTTGCTCTCAACAAATTTGGTAAATCTCAGATAAAGAAAGCAGCGAAGTCTTATATCTTAAAACAGAATGCCAATAAGTGGAGTCATATCATGGCTCCGAAGCATTGCTGGGGTAAGGTGGGAGCCCGCTCTAAGGAGCAAGTTGCAGACTTGATGGGAAGGGCTATGGCTGAGGGGAATCATATGCCGTACAAACGTGGATCAAAAAAAGCTGTTCTAGCTTATAAGGGTAGGCAGGTTGTTGTAACCTATGCCGAAAATGGTGGATATATAAGTGATGGCTGGGTTGAACAAATTAGGGGAAAGTGCTGATGAAAATTAGTGAATTGAGATCTGTGATCGATTCTCTAGAGCATGGTGAGAAAGAACTAGCTATAACATTATTTTCTCAATTTTCTGGGCCTGAGTGGCTTGGGGAGCCTTATGAGTGGAAGCAGGAAAATGCTTTAAGGATGAGTGATTTTATCCAGAATATTGTTAAAATTTTACCAAAAGATACACCATCAATTAAGGTTGAGTATCTTGTGGAGAATTATCTTCTTGCCCTTGTTGATTTACCCAATTCAATAGATCTCGCAGCGACTGCTCTTGTTAATTTCTGGAATTCTCACAAGAGCATGGATGTTGATTCTTTGATAAATTTCTTAAAACTGTTGTCTGAGCATCCGGATGGTGAAAATGTTCCCTCTATTGCTGCTGAAGCAGAAGGTCTTGATTTTAACCTCGAATAGAAAGGGGGTGGAGCGCATTGGGGTGGGGAAAGGTGCTTGTGTCATATTCTCCATTATAGTTGTTGCTGTTATAGTTGTTGGACCATGGAAAGTTAATCCGAGATTTTTTGGTATTGACCGCAGTGAGGCTGGTCAACGCCAGGTCACGGTTTTTATTGACGATGGCTTGTCGGAATCTGATGGTGTAGAAGTAATCACACTTAATTCGGGAGGTTCCCCCGGGGAGCATTTTGATATATTGTGGAGGAGGTATAGTGCCAATGTGGGGGAACCTGAAGACGTCTTTGTGATTGATGTGGTTGGTGAAAACAAAATTGCTAACCCTGAGGATATCGCTAGGGCTATTAATCTTGCTATTGAAAAAAATGCAAAAATAATAAATATTAGCCTGTCGACAATAAATGCTGATGTTTATCTTGAGCAGGCGGTGAAAAGAGCTGTTGATGAAGGGATAATAGTAGTTTCATCAACAGCTAGTGGTCTAGAAAAAATACCTTCATACCCCGCGTCCCTTCCTGGTGTTGTTGGTGTATACCCTAAGGCCTCTAATAATAAAAACTATTGGTTTTCAAATACCTATGGTGCAGATCTTGGAGTTGTGGTTGAACCTGAAGGGGGGTCATCTCTGGCAGCTGTACTTGTGACAGCGAAAATTAATCAGTGCGTTGATAATGAATTTCGCACTGAGCGTCAGGTGATTCAAGGCTTACTTGCATGTAGGGCGGGAGTTGCTGTAAGTCAGTAGAAATACAGGAATCTGCGAGGGGGGGATGTGTTTAAGTTGAGCTTAATGAGTAGGTAACTGTGCACCGATAGAATTTTTATAGATTTAGTAAAATCATCACTCGTATTGTTGAGTAGTAAGGCTTATTCATTAGGGTAAGTGGAGCAGGCTCACAGTGAAGCTGCTGGCTCGGTACCTGGCGTGAATCGCCTAGCGAGGGAAACGAATCAGGCGAGAGGGTCGGTAACGAGTGTGAGTCTGCAGAACCCATTATGAATAAACTTCAGTCTCTCGTGATTCTGGTCATGCAGGGTGTGAATATTTGTGACTTAGTGGGGATATGGTGCCTGCCCTATTAAGGCTGACTGTACTTACCATATCCAATTTCGGGTGAGGACGAATAGACCAGGTCGGCCTTGCCGTCGGCCAGGTGGTAGAAGACGCCAATGACGGCCAGGGAGCCGTCCTCAATGCGCTGACGAATAATGCCCGACTGCTCAGCAATCCGGGCCGCAGTCTGGCGGGTATGCTCCACCACCATATCGTTGATGGTGGCCCCCTCGGGTAGCTCCGGGGAAATCACCGACGGCAAGATACCCTCCACCAGGTTGCGGATAAAGCCACCGGGCATTTCACCCTCGACCAGGGCCTTCTGGGTGGCTGTGATCGCGCCGCAGGAGTCATGGCCCAGCACCATAATCAGCGGGGTATTCAGGGACCCGCTGGCATACTCCAGGGAGCCGAGGACGGCGTCGTCCAGCACCTGCCCGGCAGTGCGCACCACAAATGCATCGCCTAAGCCGAGGTCAAAAATAATTTCAGCAGCCAGGCGGGAATCCCCGCACCCAAAAATGGCGGCAAAAGGGTGCTGGCCAGCTACGAGTTCAGCGCGGCGGGCGGCGTCCTGATGGGGGTGGGAGCGGTTGCCCTCCACAAAGCGGGCATTGCCTTCAACGAGGCGTTCCCATGCCTGGACGGGGGTTTCGATGGCGGTCATGGCAGGCGTCCTTTCGCAGCGGTTTAGCTTTAACCTAGCAATCTGCCCGGCCGATGGTGTGTGTAAGGCGGATTACATTTTACGGCAGGACGCCGGTGGTCGGCTTACTGAATTCCGCTTGAGGGGGTGGGGGAGGCAGTGGAGGAGGGGGCTGCCATGTAGGCGACAGTAGCCTCAGCCAGGGCCTGGAACTCAGCCGCCTCAGCCTCGCCCTTGAGAATGACGGTGGTACCGTCCACCTCACCGATATAGAAAGTGGTGACCTTGCTCTTGTCGTCAGCGTCCACGAGAGAGCGCACGTCCCAGTCCACGCCCCCGGCCTGCACCGTAGCCTCGGGCACAGCCTGCCCTACCGTCTGGGCAACCCAGGTGGGGTTGGTGTCGGTGGCCTGAATGAGCTCGATAAAGTCGTTGGAGGGGGTTACTTGGCCGGTGGACCAGTAATTGATGCCGTCTGCCTGGCCGGTGTTCCAGCGGGCATAGTTGTAGTGCCAGCCTTCCTGCTCGGCGGCTGCGACCGGGTAGCCTGCCTGGTCGCTGGCCTCGTAGGCAATCACGGGGAGGTCAACGGTGGGTCGGTAGGGGTTCTTGTTGGGCTGCGGCATCAGCCAGATGACCGGCAGTAGCAAGAGCACCATGACGATCATCGAAATCACCATATTGCGGGCGGGCGCATTGATGCGGGCAGCCTGCTTTTCGGTAATTTGTGGGACTACCTGCTCGGTGGCGTCCGGGGCCTGGGTTTCAGGGGCGGACGCCTGTGGCAGGGGCTGGTTGCTGGGGTTAGTCGATGAAGTCACGCCTTCTATTCTGGTCTAAAGGGGGCGCCCTGTGCCACTTGCGAGCGAGAATTGCCGGCATCATCTGTGTCAAGTAGGGGCGCACCGGCCCGTAACACGGCGGGGAAGCGAGTACTCTAGAGTGTGGAGGCTGAGCGCCCCATAACAGGGAGCCAGCTGGCACTGTTAGAAGCTACTCGAAGGTGAGTCATGTCAGAAGTAATGAACGAAGATCGTAACCTTGCGCTGGAACTGGTGCGTGCAACCGAGGCTGCCGCTATTGCCTCGGGCCCGCTGGTGGGCGCAGGCGATAAGAACATGGCGGACGGTGCTGCTGTTGATGCCATGCGCGCTCGCCTTAAGACCGTGCACTTCAACGGCACCGTGGTGATTGGCGAGGGTGAGAAGGACGAGGCCCCCATGCTCTTCAACGGCGAGCAGGTGGGCGATGGCTCGGGAGCTAAGTTCGATGTTGCTGTTGATCCCATCGACGGTACCCGCCTGACCGCTCTGGGTATGGATAACGCGCTCTCCGTCATTGCGGTAGCTGAAGGCGGCACCATGTTTGACCCCTCCGCTGTCTTCTACATGGAGAAGCTGGTTACCGGCCCTGAGGCAGCTGACCTGGTCGATTTGCGCCTGCCGGTCAAGCAGAACCTGCACCTGGTCGCTAAGGCTAAGGGCACCAGCATTAACCAGCTCACCGTCTGCGTACTGGATCGCCCCCGCCATGCCAAGCTCGTTGAAGAGATTCGCGCAACTGGCGCCCGTACCCGCATGATTCTTGACGGCGACGTTGCTGGTGCTATTGCCGCCTGCCGTGAGGGCACTGGCGTGGATTTGATGATGGGCACCGGCGGTACCCCTGAGGGTATTGTGGCTGCCTGCGCTATCAAGGCCACCGGTGGCATTATCCAGGGTCGTCTTGCCCCTATCGATGACGCTGAACGCCAGAAGGCCCTGGATGCCGGCCATGACCTGGACGCTGTGTTGACCACCGATGAACTGGTCACCACCGATAACTGCTTCTTCGCCGCAACCGGCATCACCGACGGTAAGCTCCTGCGCGGTGTGCGTTACGGCCGCGACACCGTCACCACCCAGTCCTTGGTCATGCGTTCTAAGTCAGGCACCGTGCGCCTGATTGAGGCTGAGCACAAGCTCTCCCGCTACTCGGCAATGATCGCCGGGACCATGAATCGTTAGAACTCTAGAGCAGATGTAGGTTCGGATACTAGAGATTGAGCAGGTCTTCCCGAAAGCCGACTGGCTGGGGCTGGCATGAATTGGGCGAGCGCCCAGCGCGAGCCCAAGAAGGTTAGTCGGCGAAGGGAAGACCTGCTCAATCTTATTTGCTGATACGCGCGCGAACCTTACCGGCGGCGTCCTTGGCCTTGGGGAGCAGGGTGCCGGTGGCGAACTTCTTGCCCTGAGCTAGGGCTTCGCGGCCTGCGCGGATGCCCTGGTAGGCCTTGTAGCCGAGGGCGGAGACGGGCAGGTCCCAGGTGCCGGGGTAGGCAACTGAGGTGCCGCCGAAGGACTTCTTGAACTTGGTGAAGCCTGCCCACTCGTGGTTGGGGTCGTCGTTGGGGGCGATTCCGAAGAGGTCCATGTAGCTCAGGCCCTTTTCTTTGGCATCGAGAATAATGGTGGAGAGCAGCGGGTTTCCCACCTGTAGTTTTCGGTGTTCGAATGAGGTTGCCGCATGGGCGTAGACGCGGGTGTCGTCTGAATCGTAGGTGAGGGAGGCACCGATAGGTTGGCCATCTACCTTAGCGATGAAGAGGGTAGCGGCGTCCGCGGGCATAAGCACCTGAGCAACTCTGGTGAGGTAGTCGTCCTGCTGACGGTTGAAGCCAGCGCGGCCGGCGGTTTCGTCGAGGTATTTGAGCAGAATCGTGATGTCCGCGGGGTTCTGAGATTTCTCGAAAGTCACGCCCTTCTTATGGATGTTCCGGTGCAGGTTGCGGTTGGTCGATTTCATGTCTTTCAGAATCTGATCTTCAGATTGGGTGAGATCAATGATCTGAGTGTGTGAGGGTTGCACCTGGCGCGGTGCAAGGGTGAAGCCGCGGGCTGCGAGAAAGGCTTCACCGCTCTGCGAGCCCCAGATAGAGCTGTTGATGGGCTCAACGCGGATGAACCAGCACTTGTTGTCGGTGGCTACGCGTTTCATATCTGCGATGGCGGCGTCGAAGGCGGCGGCGCTGTCGGCTTCGGGCCCGTAGGGGGCGTAGAGGTAGCGGCCGGTGGAACCGCCTTCGAGGGTGGCCATGTAACGCCAGCCTTTACCTTCGCCACGGAAGACCTGGTGGCCGTTGGCTTCTTGGAGCTGGGCCCAAATATCTGACTGCAGAATTGTACTCATGGGCACCAGCTTACCGTTTTGCCGCGGGGCGTGGGGTTAGGGGACCGAGCAGGTACCGTTCTCGCTGAGTTCTGAGGTGAGCTGCGCGCGGTAGGCGGCGGTTTCAATCACGTCGAGGCCTGAGGGGCCGGACGCTGCTGAGCCGGTGCTTGAGGCAGCTGCGGTGGTGACGGTGGGCTGGACGCCTGAGGCTGAGTCTGCAATGACCTGCTGGACTGCGGTGTGGAGCTGGTCGAAGTCGGGGTAGGTGGGGAAGCTGGTGTCGAAGTAGGGTGGGCCTGCTGCGAACTGGATCAGGTCGTAGTTTTTGGATTTGAGGGCAACATCACCGAGGGCTGCGAGGCCGTTTTGGGGGATGTTGGTTTCGATGACCTGTTCGCCGGCTGCGGTGATGTCTGCGAATTTGGTGAGTACGTTGGCGGGGTCGAGCTGCTTGAGCATAGCTGCCTGTACGCAGCGTTGGCGGGCTTGACGGTCATAGTCTGAGGCTCCTTCGCGGGAGCGAGCGTACCAGAGGGCGTGGAAGCCGTCGAGGTGCTGTACACCGGGTTCGATGTAGCCGTCGATGGGGTTGGGCAGGCCGGTAATTTCGTTGGTGCCGCCGCCGATGGGAACGTAGCCACCTACGTCGATGGTGATGCCGCCCAGGGCGTCGATGAGCTGCTCAAAGCCCGACATGTCGATGAGGATGTAGTTCTCGACGGTGATGCCGAGGACGCCTGAGACGGCGTCCATGGTTGCTTCGGCGCCGGGGTCGTCGGCTCCGGGGTAGAGGTCAGCGTAGTCGGCGGTGACGGTGGGGTAGAGGGCGTTGAGGATGCATTCGTCACCGCAGTCGAAACCAGTCGGGTAAACCTCCCAGAGGGGGGAGCCGTCTTCAAAGATGGCGTTTTGTAGGTTGCGGGGTACTGAGATGGTGATGGCCTGGCCGGTGGTTGCGTCGATGGATACTACGGTCATGGAGTCGGGGCGGCGGCCCACGCGGTCGGCGCCGGCGTCCCCGCCCATGAGCAGGATGTTGTAGCGGCCGTCCTGTTCCTTGATGGGGGTGCCGCCGGCGAAGATGTTGCCGAGTGCACCGCGCCCTACCCAGGTGATGTAGGCGGCGTAGCCTAGCCCGCCGCCGGTGAGAGCGATGCAGGCGACCAGTGCGAGGGTTATCAGGGGTTTGGAGCGGCCTTCGAGCAGGCCGGGGCGGATAGCGCGCAGGGTCGCTAGGAAAAGGTAGACCCAGCCCAGGGCTAGCCCTAGGAGGGCGGCAGTTACGAGTAAGAGCACCCAGGTGTTGGTGACCAGGGAGAGTACTAGGGTGCGGCGCAGGGTCCAGAGGAGCAGGAGGGCCAGGAGCAGGCCCCAGACGGTAAAGGTGATTTTTAGAGCCTTGCGGCCCAGGGGTTTCTGCCCGGTTAAGAGCTGGGCAGAGCCGGGGAGGAAGAGAGTGAGCAGAAGCAGGAGCCAGGCCCGGCGGGTGCGGACGGAGGCCGACGCGGCTTCGGGGTGCCGGAGCGGGTCGGTGTAAGTGGGGTCCACCAGGTGCTGGCCCCGCCCCCTGATACCTGTGATAGGGGCCGTGGAGCGTGGACGCTTGTGCTCACGGGACATGTCTTTGCCTCCCTGGCGTGGTGGGCCTAAAAAATAACTGAGTGTGGTTGAGTATCTTGGTATCTACTCAACCACACTACTGAAAGAAGCTGGGTGCTCCCGGAGCGGTCTTCCTGAACTTGCCGAGGGGCAGGCAGGAGCCGCTGGGCAGGGGGTTAGGGCGCGTAGGGGGTCTTTTGCTGGCCGTCCCGTTCGTCATTGTGGGCGGGAGCGGTGAGCGGCTGTGCGGGTGCGTTGGGGGCGGCCCCTTCACCATCGAGTTCTGCCTTGTGCTCTTCAACCTTGGCGCGCAGAGCGGCACCCTTGTCCATGGCGGTCTGGCGCAGGGAAGCGGCGAAGTCTACGAGGTCGGCCCGTACCTGGCGGGCAAAGCCGTCGCTGCCTGAACCGAGCATACGCAGGGCTAGCAGGCCGGCGTTGCGGGCACCGTTGATGGAGACGGTTGCGACGGGCACACCGGCAGGCATCTGCACAATCGACAGGAGCGAATCCATGCCGTCGAGAGACTTGAGCTTGACCGGCACACCGATAACGGGCAGGGGGGTAACAGAGGCCAGCATGCCGGGCAGGTGGGCTGCACCGCCGGCACCGGCAATGATGACGCGGATACCGCGGTCTGCTGCTTCACGCCCGTAGGCAATCATGTCTTCGGGCATGCGGTGGGCTGAGACCACGTCTGCTTCGTAGGGGATACCGAATTCTTCGAGGACTTCAGCTGCTGCTTCCATGACCGGCCAGTCTGAGTCTGAGCCCATCACGATGCCGACAATGGGGTTATTGGAGTCGTAGGGGGAGGTCATGTTGCTCCTTGAAACTAGGGGTGGTGCGGACGCCCGCCCCACCTGGGTAGGGCCGGGCTGATTCCGCGGGGTTAGGGGGTGGAGGGGCCGTCGGTGAGCAGGGAGGCTGCCGCGGTAGCCTGCTGGCGGAGGGCCGCTAGCTCATCTGCGGGCCCGGTCATATTGATGTGCCCAATCTTGCGGCCGGGCTTTACCGCCTTGCCGTAGTAGTGGACCTTGGCTGCCGGGTAGTCTTCCATAAGCTGCGGGTAGACGCCGAAGATATCGTCGTTGGTGCCGCCCAAGAAATTCTTCATCAGGGCGACTTCGCCCTTGATGTCGGTGCTACCCAGCGGGTAGTTGGCAACGGCCCGCAGGTGCTGCTCAAACTGGCTGGTGACTGAACCGTCCTGGGTCCAGTGGCCGGAGTTGTGGGGGCGCATGGCAAACTCGTTAATGAGGAAGCCCGCTTCAGAGCCGGGAACCTCAAAGAGTTCAGCGGCCATCACACCGGTAACGCCCAACTCGGTTGCAACTTTAAGGGCGGCTGCCTGGGCTGCTTCTGCTACCTTGGGGGAGATGCCGGGGGCAGGTGCAATGACTTCGTCGCAGACCGAGTTCACCTGAATGGACTCAGCTACGGGCCAGGCTATAACCTGCCCAGAATCACGACGGGCTACCAGGGCAGAGAGCTCGCGGGTAAAGGGAACCTTCTCCTCTACTAACAGCGCTGAAAAATCGGTGCGGGCAGGTAGCTGCTCAAACCAGGGCGCTGACTTCTCGCGGGCGTCCTGCTCATCATCGAGCACCATCACGCCCTTACCGTCATAGCCACCGCGCGGGGTCTTCAGAACAACAGGCCAGCCGCCCTCCTTGCCAAAGGCGAGGAGCTCGTCCAGGGTGCGCACTTCGGCCCAGCGAGGATTGGGTAGACCCAGACGGTCAACGGCCTTGCGCATCTCAATCTTGTCCTGGGCGTGGACCAGGGCGGCGGGGCGGGGCTGAACATTGACGCCCTCATCCATCAGACGCTGCAGAAAATCAGTGGGAACATGCTCATGATCGAAGGTCAGCACGTCAACCTCGCGGGCAAAAGCTGCCAGCGTATCGTAATCACGGTAGTCACCCACCGGCGCGAAAGGCACCGCCCTACGGGCGCAGACGTCCTCGCTCTCAGCCAGAATACGAAGGTCAAAACCAAGCTCGGTAGCGGCAGGCGCCATCATGCGCGCCAGCTGGCCGCCACCTACAACACCAATTTTTGGTCCAGTCATAGGGTAAGTCACAGTCACTAGGCTACCCGGGTGCAGGGTGCTTGTAAAAGCGCCCGCTACATGCTGAACAGACCCCTGGAGGCTGGGCAAGCTCCCAGGTAATGCCCCGCGCTATCTGTGAGCAAAACACTACCCCTGCAAGGGAGCAGGTAGGGGATGGCGCCTGTACTATGTGAACAGAATAAGACCTGCTCCCCAGTTCAGTTAGTGCGTTGAGACGCTCCTTGCCGAACTTATGCCAGTTCCCGCCGGGAGGGGGCCCGCACCATACGACGAGGGAGAGAAACGATGAGCGCACTCAAACAGCGTCTAGAGACCCTGTGGCACAGTCACGGCCGGGAGATAGCCCAGTTCCTGAGCGTCGGTGGCCTGGCTTTCATCATTAACTCGGCGGTGACCTGGTCGCTCATGCACTCCGTCTTCTCTGATGGGCACGCCAAGGCTAAGGTTGTAGCCGGTATCGTTGCCACCATATTCTCCTGGGTAGCAAACCGCCTGTGGACCTTCCGCGAAAAACGCACCGGCAACAAGGTGCGTGAGGCAATCGAATTCGGCATCGTCAACGCCATCGGTATCGGTGTTGAGGCATCCTGCGTGCTCTTTAGCGTCTACGTGCTGGGTCTGACTAGCCCGCGGGCGTCCTTTATCTCGGGTACCATCATTGGCACCATCTTGGGCACCATCGTGCGCTATTTCCTCTACAAGTTCTGGGTCTTCTCTCAGAGCAGGAGCCATAGCGGCGATAAGACCTCCGAAGAAAAGCGGGCCGAGCTGATCGAAGAGGCTACCAAGATTATGACCGGCTCCCTGCCTATCGTTGAGAAGGCAGAGACCGGGCCCGTTCGTCGCCTAAAACTCGACTAAGACGCTCCTGCTCCCAGGTCACTGCCGGATCGAGAACCAGAGCTGCCCGGCCTGAAGCCATGACCGCCAGGGCCTGCTCTAGGTAGGCGGCATCAAAAAGCTCCCCCGGAACCTGGAGGGCAGCTACCTCAGGCTCGTATTCAGCGCCCAGGGCTCTAGCCCGCTCGGTGAGCTGCTCCATCAACCGGCCATAGCTGATGCCAGCCCATGCCTGCCCCTCTGCTGCTGGGGCAGCCCAGCCCACATAGACGTCGGGGTGGGACCTCACCTCAGCGGCATAATCAAGTACATCAGGCGGTAGCTGCCCCATAAACCGGGGCGCCAGCGGCTCAGTGGCTACAGCCAGCAGATACTCTGCCCCGGCCCCCTCTAGCTCTGACGTATCAAAGGCGGCGCGGACGTCCGCCCCCGCCTGCAGCTCCCACGTCAAGGTCGCCCCGACCCGCAGACCAGCTGCTGCCAAAACTAGCGAACGCCAGTGCAGGCGCTGGGGGAGCGCCAGCAGAGAGCCAGGCTCTACCTCACACTCATCAACCAAAAAATTAGCGGTCTTTGCGACCCAGTTGTCAAAAACCCGACCCGAAAGCTCAATCCGCTCACCCGGCGCTGAATACCAGAGCAGAGCAGGAGACTGCCGCTGAGCCAAAAGATTCATGAACTGAGGGAACGAAGAAGCTGCCTGGGAAAATGATACTGTCATGCTCCCTACTCTAGGGCACCGCCCGCTCCGCGGCCAGAGGGCCCCAGACGCGGTAAATGCATATACCACAGAGAAACGCAAATTATTGTGAGAGAATCTCGTGTGAAGAAGATTTTTTTAATCCCAGCTTGACGAATAGGCGGTTACACGCGTGTAATTAGGTGCAGGGAAATTTTTTATTCTGTCCTCAGTTTGGGATATGAAAGGGAAGACTATGGGCCTCCACAGCCGCCTACCTCAGGGCGCTGCAGGGCGCACGCCTGATGTGGCCCAGTACCACACTATGCACTCTGCCCAGTACTTAGAAGACCAGGCTACCGCCTTGCTCAATGCTGCCGCCCCCAAAAGCCGCGGCCGAGCAAGCTCACTTGCCAGCAGCTCAGCTACCGACATGTTCTCCACCGACTCCGAGGCCCTCTCCCTCTGGCAGCAGGCCGCCGGTATCTACAGCACAGACGGTGACGACGGCGAACTCTCCTGGCAGGCAGATGCCCTCTGCGCCCAGACCGACCCCGAGGCCTTCTTCCCTGAAAAGGGCGGATCAACCCGCGACGCTAAGCGAGTATGCAGCGAATGCCCCGTTCGCGAAGCCTGCCTAGAATACGCCATGGAAAACGACGAGCGCTTCGGTATCTGGGGCGGCTTATCAGAGCGTGAACGCCGCCGCCTCCGCAAGCAAGCTATCTAAGAAAGAAGGGCTTGATTCATGGCAATCACCCGCCAGTGCTCACGCCAAACCTGCCAGCGTGAGGCTATTTTCACCCTCACCTACGCCTACGCCCAGTCAACCGCTGTGATTGGCCCCCTTTCCGTGCACCGGGAACCTCACGCCTACGACCTGTGTGAATTCCACGCTGACCGTCTCACCGCCCCCCAGGGCTGGGATGTTGTGCGCCTGGACGCGCCCACCACCAGCCCTGCGGCAGAAGAGCAGGCAGAAGCGTCCTACCCACCCCTACGTTCTATTTAGAGCGAGATTCGGTATAACCCGTTGGTCTATGACCAACGGGTTTTCTTGTAGGCCCTATATCAAAAAGAGCCCTTATCCGATAAACTTTGACGAGCACACAACACACTTGCGCCCACAGTACGTGACATAAGGAAGATAAGTTCGTGGTCAACCCCATCAACGCAGCCAACCGAGACACCTTTACCCGTCGGTCCTTCGTGACCGTAGGAGCTCTGGGCACAATGACTCTTGCTGCCTGCTCCACACCCGAGAGCAGTACCAACAGCGCAAGTGCCGCTGCGACTGCAAGCTCAAGCCCCACTCCCACCGTAAAGTTTGCCGGTACTGTAGAGGTTTACCCCGCCCTCGACGAGGTAGAAATCAACCCCATCGAGACCGTCACCGTTACCACTGCTGATTCAACACTCACCAAGGTTACTGTCGCCACCGCGGAGGGTGAGGAACTCGCCGGTGAGCTAGCTGCAGACGGTAAGAGCTGGACATCCACCGACCGTATGCTCTTCCACAGCGATTACACCGTAGAGTGGGAAGCAGAAGACGCTGCAGGTACCGCAGGAACCGGCGAGAGCACCTTCTCTACTGTCTCCGCTGCCTACGAAGTAGACGCCCTCATGAACTTTGAAGATGGAGCCAGCTACGGCATCGGCAAAATCATTCAGTTCAACTTCTCTGAGCCCGTGCTCAACAAGGCTGAAGTAGAAAAGCGCATCACCGTGAAGGGCGGAGGCGACCAAGCCGGTAAGTTCCGTTGGTACAGCGATTACATGGTGCGTTATCGCCCTGAAGATAAATGGGCCACTAACTCTACCGTAACTGTCACCATTGATATTTTTGGTCTCGATGTAGGCAACGGCATGATCGGTAACCACACCACCACTCGTACCTTCAAAACCTGGAATAAGCGCTACGCTTTTGCAGATAACAACACCAAGACCATCAAAATGTACGTTGATGATGTCATGGTGCGCGAAGCATACATCACCCTGGGAAATGCTGATTGGCCTTCAGTAGTGGGCCAGCTGGTCATCATGGAAAAGGCCGAGAGCTACTACTTTAACTCTGGCTCCCTTAACCTGGCTCCTGGTGACCCCCACTACTACGAGCCTTTCTGGGCTTCTTGGACTTCCCGCCTGACCTCCGGCGGTGTATTCGTGCATCAGGCCCTCCCCTCAGCCTGGTCATCGGTAGGCCGGGTAAACGTCTCCCACGGCTGTATCGGTATGCTCCCTGAAGACGCTAAGTTCTTCTACAACACCTTCGGTGTAGGTGACGTTGTGGAGACCGTAAACACCGGCTACCCCCAGGCTGACCCCGACGACGGTTATGGCGACTGGAACATCCCCTTCGCCAACTACCACGACTCAAACTGGAAGGGTAACTGGTAAGGTCAAAGCCTGCCTCAATAGTCTTAGAAACTCCCGCTCTGTAGCACCGCCCCCGGTGCCCGAGCGGGAGTTTTTGATATCTACCGCGTAGAATACACAGGCAGACGCACCCTAGATACCCGGGAGGAAACCCACCGTGGCCCAGCAGCCCGACCAGAACCAGGAGTGGAAGAAACTCACCCCCGCCATCACCACGCCTAAGGCCGATAGCCTACTGTCAGCCCGTAGGGCTGAACGCGGTATTCAGACTCCGACTCATACCGTCCACGAGGTAGGCGACACCGGTTCATCGGCAGAGCAAACCGACACAGATACTCCCTCAGAGGCCGCCCCCTGGACCGCGCCCCTAGCCGCGGTGGCAGCCCCCGAAGGTAGTGCGTCCGCCCCCGAAGCCACCCCGGCTGCAGAACGCGCTGAAGCCCGCGAAGTCGCGGTAGACGACAAGCCCCGCCTGCTGGGGCTGCGCCGGGCCATCATCGCCCTGATCGTTCCCGTGCTCACCATCATGCTAGCCGTGCGTGCCGTCGCCAGCCCCGCCTTCCTCTGGCTCGAATACCACCGCCCCGGCTTCCCCGCAGACAGCTACGGCTTCGATACCCAGGAAAGACTGCGTCTGGGCTCTTATGGGCTGGACTATATCTTGAACTTTGCCCCCCACACCTACCTGGCCGATATCACCACCGGCGGTAACGCTGCCTTCCTTGCCAGCGAAGTTGAGCACATGACCGACGTCAAACGGGTCATGCTCATCAGTATCACGTTTGCCCTCATCATGCTGGTACTGGCCCTGCTCTCAGCCCGAACCCTGCGCCTGCGGGCCCCGGGCGTCCTGCGCTCATCCCTCTTCACCGGTGCCTGGCTCACCCTGGCCCTACTTGTTGGCCTGGGCGTTGCCGGAGCTATCGGCTGGGAAGCCTTCTTCACTACCTTCCACGAGGTATTCTTCCCCCAGGGCAACTGGCAGTTCCGCATGAGCGACACCCTCATCCGCCTCTACCCGCCCCAGTTCTGGGTGGACGCCGCCGCCACCGCAGGCGCCCTCACCCTCTTGATGACGGCAGCCATCCTCGCCATGACCTGGCCTACCCGCTACCGCAAGCAGCTAGCCCTCAAGCGCCGGGCAGAGCGTCAGGAGCTCAAAGAACTCCTGACCAAGTAAGCCCCTAAATCCAGGCGTCAAACCACATGCGCTCGCGCCACTCGGTGTAGGGGATGGTCTGGGCTGTCCAAATAGGCCAGTAGTAGATAGAGACTAACAGCGCGAAGACCACAAAGAGTCCTACCACCAGTAGCCCTGCCCGGCGGCGGCGTACGCTGTCGCCGGGGCGTCCTAGCGCTAGCCCCAAAATACCTGCCAGCATAAGAATCAGGTAGGGCTCGAAGGAGAGGGCGTAGAAGAAGAACATGGTGCGCTCGGGGTAGGCAAACCAGGGGAAATAGCCCACCGCGAAGACCGCGAAAAGGGTTGCAAAACGCCAGTCGCGGCGCAGCAGCACAATGAGCAGGGACAGGGTTGCAACGATGATAAAGGACCACCAGATGAGCGGGTTGCCGATATTCAGCACCGCCTCAGAGCAAGAGTCAACCGTACAGCCGTTCACGCCCAGGTCAGGGGATTCATAGTAGTAGCTGGTGGGGCGGCCCAAAATCAGCCACTGCCAGGCCGGGGACTCGTAAGTGTGGGGGGAATCCAGCCCCGAATGGAAGGCGTAGGCAGAGCGGTGGTACTCCCAGAGCGAGCGCAGAGACTCCGGCAACCAGAGAACTCCTTCGCCGGGGTGCTCTGCTGCCCAGTTGCGGTCGTAGGCTGAGTCTGAAAGGAACCAGCCGGTCCAGGTCGCCAGGTAGGTGAGCAGGCCGGTACCGATGAGAGCAAAGAAGGCGAGGACGCCGTCGCGCAGGAAGCCCGCGACATACCAGCGGCGGATGCCGGCTATACGGCGGGCGTTGGCGTCCCAGAAGACCGTGAGCAGGCCGAAGATAGCGATGAAGAAGAGGGCGTTCCATTTGACGCCGACCGCCAGACCCGCACAGATGCCTGCGATGAACCGCCAGTAGCGGAAGCCCAGCCAGGGGCCATAGCGCATGAAGTCGTCGGTGGGGGCGCCCTTGTGCTCGCGGGCGTGAGCTGCGATCCGGGCAGCGAGCTGGCGCCTTCCCTGGTAGCGGTCAAGCAGCAGGGCCACGAAGGTGGCCATCAGCCAGAACATGAGGAAGATATCGAGTAGGGCAAAACGGGACTGCACAAAGTGCAGGCCGTCGATAGAAATCAGCAAGCCAGCAAGGGTTGCTACCGTCACTGAGCGGAAGAGTAACCAACCAGCCAGCATGACCAGGCCCACCGACAGGGTGCCGGTGAGTGCTGCGGCAAAGCGCCAGCCGAAGGGGTTATCGTCACCAAAAATTGCCATGCCGAAGGCGATCATCCACTTACCAACCGGCGGGTGAACCACATATTCGGCGGTTTCAAGGATGCCCGATGGGGCTCCGGCAACGAAAGTCTCGTTGGCTGTATCAGACCAGTTGCGCTCATACCCAAAGTGCAGCAGGGAGTAGGCGTCTTTAGCGTAGTAGGTTTCGTCAAAGACGATGGCGTTAGGGTTAGCCAGGTTTACAAAACGCATAAGCCCGGCAAGTACTAGCACAAGCAGGGGCGCCACCCAGCCGTAGCGGGGCAGCGGTACCGCTGTTACAGCTAGCCGCGCCCGGAGGGCTGACTCGGTGAAAGCGTCTTTGAGGGTCAGGACGGCAGAGGTTGGGTTAGATGTCACCCTAGATATGCTACCCGGGGCAGCAGAATCATGCGCGCGGACGCGTGGGGACCAGATTCCTCTGGTCCTATTTAGTAGGGACCAGATTTCTCCCAAAATACTTCATGCCATGACCTACAGTCGGTATTTTTCTGGTCCCTACGAGGGGCGGGGTCTAACCCACTGGGTGGTGAAGCTACCCTGTGGATATCTGTATATGCGCTGTAACAACCCGACCGATAAAAAATCTTTTTTGGCGCAATACGTTGAGACTGGGAGAAACTTTATCCACAGAAAACATCAGTTCTAGAAAATTAGCTCATACACAACAGAATGCTGTCATGGATATTCTCGATAGCCTTCAAACCGTTTATACCTACAGGGAACTGCAGCAGCTGGGCATGAGCTCTACTGTTATCGCTCGCCGGGTTAGACAACAGGAGCTGACTCGTCTCCTCCCTGGCGTTTATACAACCCAGTCAAATTTTCGTCAGCTTCCCCGCTATCAGCAGTACCCCTATTTTATTTCTGCTGTTTACAAGAAGAACCCTCAAACCATCTTTACCCACCAAACCGCTGCCTGGTTGCACGGCTTTGCCGTAGTAGATCAGAAGCTGGTAGATGTACAGTGCCACCCTAGTTCACGGGGGCGTGCTCAAGGTATTGCAAAGCACTGAGGCTTATTCAAAAGTCCCACCCGCAGCCAAAAACACCAACCCCCGCACCACCGCAAACACCCGCCCATACAACCCCAACGGCCGCCTAAACCCCGTATGAAGAATCCGCCAAGTCTTGATGTGAGCGATAACCCGCTCCACCACCGACCGCAGCCGATTCAGCACCCGATTATTCCGCCTCTGCTCCCGACTCAGCCGCTGACCCGGCTTGCGCCTGGCCGGGGTAGCCAACCCCAACCCGATATAGCCCTTATCAGCCACAGTGCTCTCATCAAGATATCTTTCCAAGCCATGATGTTTGAAGGCGTAAGCATCATGCCTGGCCCCGGGCACCGGGTCTGTGATAGCCAGCAACTTTCCATCCAAGGTGCAAATGACTTGGTGGTTGAATCCGGCTCGTTTGTGCTTTCCAGAGAAATTTGTTTTACCAAGTGAACGCCAATTCCACGTGGGTATCAGAGTCCCGTCAACTACTAAGGACCCGGGTGCTTTGAGGCTTTCTTTCAAAGGCTGAGTCAGCGGAGTGAGAATCTTCTCCAGGGCCTTTTCGATGGTGTTGATAGCTCGTGAGACTGTCGATTGAGAGACAGCAAAAAGTTCTGCGAGGAGTTCTTCGGTGAGGTTGTGGCGGTGGTAGAGCAGGGTGATTTTGAGGGCTTGGGTGAGGGTTAGCGCTGGTGGTCTTCCGCCTGGTTTTGACCAGGTGAGGTGATGGGTGAGGGCTGTGTGTAGTGTGGCGAATTGCGTGGCTGTGAGGCCGGTTGTACGCTGGTGTGGCAACGGTCTTGTCCGGTATGGCTTGAGGTTATTTGTAGAGATTTAACGCTCATATTTTTGCCGCGGGTGGGGTCGTTGTCTAGTTGGTGGGTGTGGGGTGCGTGTCTACTTTTGAATAAGCCTCACTATTCGTATACAGCTCTCGATACGACGTCATCGCACGGTTTATTTCACCTCACTACCCGCCTGCGGACTTTAGCTGACTGTTGCCGCTACCTGCATCCGTCCTCAGCGCTAGTTACGGTTGAGTCAGCGCTTTATCAGGGAGCATGCACCGTTGAGGAAGTCGCGGAATATTTGGGGCGCCAGAGGGGGCGCGGAGTTCAGAAAATGCGGACGGTCGCCGGCCTCATGAGTTCTTCGAGCGAGAGTGCTGGTGAAAGTAAACTGAAATGGGTCTTACACATGAGCCCCTTACCCCTGCCAACCCAGCAGGTTGATGTCTGGGTTGATAACGAACACTTCCGGCTCGACTTTGCTTACGAAGATGAAATGATTGCCCTCGAATTTGATGGGCGGGTGAAATACCTTGATTCCCAGAGCCGCGATGAGGTTTTCTTCAGCGAGGTACGACGCGAGAAGCTGCTGAAAAACGCTGGGTGGGATGTGCTGCGCTATGACTGGTCTACCGTTGTGAACCATCCGCAGAGGATCGTTCGTGAAGTTCTTGCCACCATGCAACGGAAAAACGGGAGCAGCAGAATCGCAGCGCTCAGGTAACAATGGACCAGAAAAGTAACGATTGTATGTGTGGTGGACAAGGACGTCGGGAGGAATCTGGTCCCTACTTGTAGGGGAACAAAAGTAGTAGGGTTTAACCCTATGGAATCCTCCCCTCACACCACGCCCGCTGCGCCGGCCGAAGGCGGCGCCCTCATCCTTGGTGGAACCCCCATCGGCAACCTAGCCGATGCCTCCCCGCGCCTGCGCGAGGCGCTCGCGTCCGCCGACGTCCTCGCCGTTGAAGACAGCCGTACCCTGCGTAAACTAGCCGCCGGGCTGGGCGTCACCACCCGGGGGCGGGTGCTGGTCAACCACGACCACAACGAAGCTGACCGCGCCGGGCAGATCGTTGAGGCTGTGGCAGCCGGGCAGACCGTGCTGCTCATGTCGGACGCCGGTATGCCCGCTGTCTCCGATCCCGGCTATGTCGCGGCAGCTGCTGTGGCCAACGCCGGTCTGACCGTTACCGCCCTGCCGGGCCCCTCAGCCGTCGTCACCGCGATTGCTGTTTCTGGCCTGCCCTCGGGGCGTTTCACCTTTGAGGGTTTTCTTGCGCGGAAGGGAGCCGACCGCACCCGGCGCCTGGCCGCGCTCGCTAGTGAAGAGCGCACCATGGTCTTCTACGAGTCCCCCCACCGGCTGGCCGCGACCCTGCACGATTTTGCCGAAACCTTCGGAGCGCAGCGCCGGGCGGCTGTCTGCCGCGAACTCACTAAACTGCACGAAGAAGTAGCCCGCGGTAGCCTGGCAGAACTTATCACCTGGGCTGAGTCCAAGCAGATCAAGGGCGAAATCGCCATCGTGGTGGAGGGTGCCCCTGAACCCGAGGCAGAAGAGGCAGAGAACCTGACCGACCTCGTCCTGGAGCTTGTGGCCGGTGGCGTCCGCCTGAAAGCCGCCTGCGCCCAGGTCGCCGAAGCCCACGGGGTGTCCAAGCGTGACTTGTATGAGGCGGTACTAACGGTGCGTGAGGGGTAGTATTTGGGTATACTGGAGCTCAGGAATATACAAGTATATTCCTGTCCATGATAATGAAATTATCCTCTTTCTCTTCGAGAATTTTGGTAGTGCGATGTCCAGTATTTTTTACCAAGTAAAACATAAATTTAAACCCCACATAGAAAATGGAAAAGACAAGTTTTGGATTACAAAGGATAGGTTGATTCTCTATACCTACCGAGAAAATCCTGGGGATACTTTTATGTCAAATAGTCTTGACCCAGTTCCAGCACCAAGAGAAGCTCCTTTGAAATTGTGGTTTTTGTGGATGGGGAAGAATGAGCTCACAGCGAACCGTTTGCGCAATCTTGAATATCTTAAGAAATTAGGAATTCCTTATGAGCTGGTAACCAACCCTTCTCAGGTCGAAGTAAGGGGAGGTGTTCACCCTGGTTTTAGATATCTAACACCGGTGCATAAAGCTGACTACTTGCGTATGTATATTATGTATCACCATGGTGGCATTTATACGGATATTAAAGAAATCCGTGGAGATTTAGCTAATAGTATTCGGATTCTTAATAGTGATGATGGACTGTGGGCGACGGGCTATCCTGAACTTGGGAGGTGGAGCACCGCAAATGTTCCTGGTCATCTTGGGCAGCAGATTAGACGCCACTACGGTCTATTGATGGGCATGGGTTTATTTGCCTTTAAGCCACAGACTCCATTGGCCGGTGAAGCTTTGCAAGAAATGGAGCGTCGTATGACTGAACGCATGATAGCTCTAGAGGCTGCTGATGCAGGTGAAAGTGATAGTTATAATCCACCTCAGGGTTACCCCTTTGGCTGGACGGAATTATTAGGCGAAATCCTTCATCCAATTTCCTTAAAATACCATAAACATATTTATAAAGATGATACTCTTGGTGTAATTACAGAAAATTACCGATAATATTTAACGAGGGTTGCTTAAAAGTTCTCATTGCAAACTAAGCAAAGCATCGCGCAGCAGTAAAGATCAGATAAAACGCTAGGGATACTCTCAAGATTGCGCCGGAGGATGTTGTTGCCCAACAAACCTGCAACAGACCTGAAGTGCCAGCAATTCGCAATACTCCTTCGCAGCTCTATAAGTCCACAGCGCCTGGGTAAAATCAGGCGGCTGACTCCTAATGGTGACCGCGACTCGGCCCTTGGGGTTAGGTGTGACGCTTATGCTTTTAAATCTCATGGGCTTGGGGGAGTATCTAAATGCGACGACTTTAGCGAATAAGAGCTGCATAAGCCTGGGGGTGGCTACCCTGATGAAGCGTCAGGCATAGTTTAGGCCTAGTGCCGAGGAGTAGGCAGAATGGCTGGGTGCTTAGTCGGTTGCGGTCGGTGATGGAGTGAGTCATTGCTCAGATCAAGACGTGGCGTGTTCTGCATACTAGTTTTAGGTGGTCTCTTAGTATGAGTGGATTATTACTTGCTGAGGAGGGCTGGGAGTGAATTTATGGGTCATGATGTTTACGGTTAAAAAGTTTTTATTTTCTAATTATGGAAAAAATTTATTAAAATAGAATATATCTATCCCTTGTGGGAAATCATTGAGGCTTATTCAAAAGTCCCACCCGCAGCCAAAAACACCAACCCCCGCACCACCGCAAACACCCGCCCATACAACCCCAACGGCCGCCTAAACCCCGTATGAAGAATCCGCCAAGTCTTGATGTGAGCGATAACCCGCTCCACCACCGACCGCAGCCGATTCAGCACCCGATTATTCCGCCTCTGCTCCCGACTCAGCCGCTGACCCGGCTTGCGCCTGGCCGGGGTAGCCAACCCCAACCCGATATAGCCCTTATCAGCCACAGTGCTCTCATCAAGATATCTTTCCAAGCCATGATGTTTGAAGGCGTAAGCATCATGCCTGGCCCCGGGCACCGGGTCTGTGATAGCCAGCAACTTTCCATCCAAGGTGCAAATGACTTGGTGGTTGAATCCGGCTCGTTTGTGCTTTCCAGAGAAATTTGTTTTACCAAGTGAACGCCAATTCCACGTGGGTATCAGAGTCCCGTCAACTACTAAGGACCCGGGTGCTTTGAGGCTTTCTTTCAAAGGCTGAGTCAGCGGAGTGAGAATCTTCTCCAGGGCCTTTTCGATGGTGTTGATAGCTCGTGAGACTGTCGATTGAGAGACAGCAAAAAGTTCTGCGAGGAGTTCTTCGGTGAGGTTGTGGCGGTGGTAGAGCAGGGTGATTTTGAGGGCTTGGGTGAGGGTTAGCGCTGGTGGTCTTCCGCCTGGTTTTGACCAGGTGAGGTGATGGGTGAGGGCTGTGTGTAGTGTGGCGAATTGCGTGGCTGTGAGGCCGGTTGTACGCTGGTGTGGCAACGGTCTTGTCCGGTATGGCTTGAGGTTATTTGTAGAGATTTAACGCTCATATTTTTGCCGCGGGTGGGGTCGTTGTCTAGTTGGTGGGTGTGGGGTGCGTGTCTACTTTTGAATAAGCCTCATTGATTTAAAATTTATTATTTCTTGTCGTTGTTTCCTGAAGGGAAGTCCTACTATCTCGTGATTTAACTGCTGTAAGGCTGCTGGTGGGCAACGATGTATGGGAGGATTTAAGCTGTATGAATTAATGTTCTTTATCTATATCAAGAGGATCTACCCGTGTGCATCAACCGCCATTCGATGGCTGCTAATGAGCTATCAGAGCTTGCCCAGCGTTTTGCTTCCTACCTACCCAGTGAGGCAGAGCAGGCCGCCACCATCTTTGAAACCCCTGAGCCGATTCTTGAGGGCGAGGTGCCCCCGGCCTATCAGGCTGACCGCTACAACACCGCGGGCGAGCCCAGCGGGGAGGGCACCCGCCGCCGCGGTGAGAAGGGGGAGGACGGACGCCGCCGCAACCTGGTCTTCCCGCCCGCTCCCGCGCCCCTGCCCTACGCCATCGTCGATAACCACACCCACATGGACCTGCTCGACGGCGAGGTTGCCGTCACCGCCCGCGACGCCCTCGATACCGGCGAAGCCCTGGGCATCGGCGCAATTGTGCAGGTGGGCTGTGATGTTCCCAGTTCCCTCTACGCTGTGCGTGCTGCCCAGGCTGACCCCCGTGTGCTGGCCGCTGTGGCCCTGCACCCTAACGAAGCCCCCAAGCTGGCAGAAGCTGGCCAGCTAGAGGCAGCCCTGGCCGCTATCGATGCGCTGGCAGCTGACCCGCGCGTCCGTGCCCTGGGTGAGACTGGCCTGGACTACTTCCGCACCGGTGAGGAGGGGAAGGATGCCCAGGAGGAGTCTTTCCGCGCCCATATCCGTATGGCGAAGAAACACGGTAAGGCCGTGCAGATTCACGATCGCGATGCGCACGAGGATGTCGTCCGCATTCTGCTTGATGAGGGCGCGCCCGATACCGTGATTTTCCACTGCTACTCCGGCGGGCCCGACCTGGCTGAGATCTGCAATGAGCAGGGCTGGTACATGAGCTTTGCCGGCACCGTGACCTTCAAGAACTCGCACGGTATTCAGGAGTCCCTGAAGCTAGCCCGCCGGGAGCTGATTCTGGCTGAGACCGACGCGCCCTTCCTGACCCCCCACCCCTTCCGGGGCCGTCCTAATGCCAGCTACATGACCAACTACACCGTCCGCTTTATGGCTGGCCATCTGGGTGCCGACCTTGAAGAGCTGTGCCGGGATATCCGAGCTAACTCCCTGGCAGCTTACGGGAGTTGGGGGATTGAGGGCTTCTAGCCCCTAGAGCCAGGTAGGCGACTGCCCAGGCCACCGGTAGAGCATGCAGGAGAGCCAGGTGCTCGGGCCACTCGTTGCCGCCCCAGTCGTGCCCGCCAAACCAGACCGCAAAGGGCATGGCAAAGATGAGCACACCGGTGTCGGCTAGGTAGAGGTAGCCGCTGTGGGCAGTGCGCCAGCCGTAGAGACCTGCGAAGATGAGGAAGGTCACGAACCAGACCCAGTGGTGGGTCCAGGAGATGGGGGAGAGCAACAGCCCCAGCACCGCAACACAGGAGGCCGCCCCCAGGTAGGCGCCGGGGGCGTCCTGCCCCGCTAACCTGCGCACGGCCAGGTAAGTCAGCACTACCGACCCCAGGGCGGTAATGGCAAAAAGGACGCCGGTGAGCCAGCTGGGGAAGAGCATGGCCCAGGTGCCCAGCAGGTTATAGTTCAGCGCCCCGGTAATCGACCCCACGCGGGAGGATTCAAAGATTTTCTCGGTGAAGTACTCGCGGGCTACCTCAAAATCGACGGCAAAACTTAGCGCGATAGAAGCTAGGCCGGTGCCCACGAAACGGGCCAGGGACTTCCAGTCGCGGGTGGCGATGAAGAGCAACCCGAAGATAGCCGGGGTGAGCTTGATGCAGGCGGTCAGAGCAATCAGTACCCCGTGCCAGCGGGTGTTCTTGAGGTAGATGACGTCGGTGAGAATCAGCAGTACTAAAAAGAGGTTGATCTGCCCCAGTTCCATATTGAAGCTGATGGGGAAGAACTTGAGCAGCAGGGGAGTGAGCCAGAGCCCGGCAGCTAGGGCGGGGCGCTTGCCTACCCCCATACCCCGGCAGGAGAGGTAGACCAGGGCCACCAGTGCGGCAATGTTGAGCAACAGGAATATAGGTCCTGCGGTATCTGCACTGGTGAGCAGCACAAAGGGGGTGAAAACGAGGGCAGCAAAGGGTGGGTAGGTGAACCCGTAGATTTCTTCGGGTGGCAGGGCCCAGTTGTAGAGCTGGCCGGTTTCTAGCCAGTGGGCAACCCCGCCGTAGTAGACCTGTAAGTCGAAGAATTCCCGGGCCACCATTTTTTCGTCCCAGAGGAAGGGGTAGGCACTGATAACGGTGAGCGCTAGGGCGGTGACCAGGGCCGGTGTGCTGGTGAGCGCCCTGGTAAGGGCGGTGATGGGCGGACGCTGGTGCGCGGCAGGTGCGGTAGGCATAGGTTCCCCGGGGTTGGGTGGCTGGGTACGAGCAGTAATTCTACCGGTGGCGCTCTGACTACGGGGAGACCCTCTGTGCTGGAGCAGACCCGGTAGACTAGGGTGCGTGACTGAACAGCAATCTCCTGCGCCCGATGCTCTGTTGGGCCCCCAAGAAATCCGTGACCTAGCTGCCACCCTGGGTATCCGCCCCACTAAGACTCTGGGGCAGAACTTTGTGATTGATCCTAACACTATCCGCCGTATTATCGCTGTTGCCGATATCAGCCCTGATGAGACGGTGGTTGAGGTTGGCCCGGGCCTGGGTTCGCTGACCCTGGGCATCTTGGACGCTGCCCGCGACATGGTTGCTGTTGAGATCGATCCGCCTCTTGCTGAACAGCTTCCGGCGACGATTGCTAAGTTCCGCCCCGGCTCAGAGGACCGTATCGACGTGGTGCTCTCCGATGCTATGAAGGTCACCGAGCTGCCGCGTACCCCGTCCGCCCTGGTAGCTAACCTGCCCTATAACGTGGCGGTGCCGGTGCTGCTGCATATGTTTGCTACCTTCCCCTCGATTGAGCATGCCCTGGTTATGGTGCAGGACGAGGTTGCTGACCGCCTCTCGGCCAAGCCCGGGTCTAAGATTTACGGGGTGCCTTCGGTCAAGGCTAACTGGTTCGCTGAGGTGTCTAAGGCCGGGGTGATCGGTACTAACGTTTTCTGGCCTGCCCCTAAGATTAAGTCGGGTCTGGTGGCTTTTAAGCGCCGCCCTGAGCTACTGTCTGACCTGCCTCGTGAAGAGGTTTTTGCTATTGTCGATGCTGCCTTTGCCCAGCGTCGCAAGACTCTGCGGGCTGCCCTGGCCGGTTGGGCCGGTTCAGCTGCCCGCGCCGGAGAGATTCTTGAGACCGCCGGCATTGACCCGCAGTTGCGCGGGGAGAAGCTTGATATCTTCGATTTCATTAAGATTGCCGAAGCCGCCCGGCAGGTACCTGCCGGCGCGGAGCAGGGCGGGGAGGGCGCGTCCTCATGACCCTAAGCGTTTCTGCTACTGCCCCGGGCAAGGTCAACCTCTACTTTGCGGTGGGGCCCCTGCGCGAGGACGGCTACCACGAGGTCGCCTCGCTCTATGCCGCTACCGATGTGTTAGAGCGCGTCACGATTTCTTCGGCCCATGAGCCCGGTATCGCCCAGTCTATGAGTGTTGCTGAAGGTTCACCGGTTGCGGAGCAGGTTGCTGCCGGGGCTTTTGACCCGGCTGTCGTTCCGCTTGATGAATCTAACCTGGCCTATCGCGGGGCAGCAACGGTGGTAGCTGCCCAGGGCTTGGATATTCAGGACGTCGCCGTTCAGCTTCACATTGATAAGGCTGTTCCGGTCGCCGGTGGGATGGGCGGAGGGTCTGCTGATGCTGCCGCCGCCATGAAGGCCATGAACGACTACCTGGTGCAGGCAGGCCTCGCTACTGAGCTTCTAGGGCTTGAGCGTCTGCTGGAGTTGGCTGCTCCGCTGGGCGCCGACGTGCCCTTTGCTCTCTTGGGTGGCCTGGCTGTGGGCACCGGGGTGGGGGACAAGCTCACGCCGATTGAGGTACCTGAAGGCGTTGAGCCACTGAAGTTTGGGTTTGTGCCTTCAACAACGGCTGGGCTGTCGACCCCCGCCGTGTTTAAGGAGCTGGACGCCGGCCGCGCGGCGGGGCGCTACCCTGCTCCGGATGCCACCCTGCAAGTTCCGCAGGAGCTGCTAGACCTGTTGACCTCTGCTGAGCCATTGCAGAAGCGTCTACCTGCTATTGCCGGACTGCTGCGCAACGACCTGGCTGCGCCTGCCGTAACCTTGTTGCCAGAAATTGCTAAAATAATGGTCAGGATAGCTTCGCATTCAAATGTAAAAAGCTTGTTTCTCTCAGGATCAGGGCCGACTGTAGCTCTTTTAAAAAATATTAGATAGGTAAAATATTGTGGGCAAAAAAAAGGTTATAATTGCGGTCTCGGACTTATTTCTTCCGAACGGTCTTGTCACCTCAACTCGAAATCTTTACAATGCTCTCGTTGACCAAGGGTATAGCGTTGAGTATTTTTTACTATATTCAGCTGATGAATATTTTCAAAAAAATTATGATATATTTCGAATCAATCCCTGGATAAAATTTACTGACGGCATGAAAGGTTATGATACATCAAAAAAATATTTAAAATTTATTCGTAGGCTCCTTGGCATAGCTGGAAGGCCCATTTTCTCGTTAAGGGTCCAACAGAAGTTAAAAAAATATAAGAATGATGATATCTTAATTATTGGTGCATCGTTACAGAGCTATAACTATCTATCTACCTTAATCGATTTAGGTAAGATAAAAAGGGTTGTTCAATTGCACATGTCTCGGTCAGGGCTTACTGATCAGGATGTGGCTAATCTGGAAGAATCTCTCACTTCTTGCGACCATGCTACAGTTCTGTCAGAAACTGATGAGATCTTATTTTCTCAAGAATTTTCAAAAAAATTCCATTTTATTCCTAATATTATAGATATTCATAATTCCAATAAGGATTTATCTCATCTGGATAGTAAAAGGGTTGTGTACGCGGGAAGATTTTCTGATACTAAACAAGTACATCATCTGATAGAAGCATTCATAAAAATTCCTCATGATGGATGGACTCTAAATCTTTATGGTGAAGGTGAAACTAAAGAAAATCTCCGGAGAAAATATGCTTCTTATCCAGAAATAACTTTTTATCCGGCGGTTCGGGATATAACTCAAGTTTTTGATGGTGCATCTTTAAATGTTCTTTCTTCACAAATTGAAGGCCTGCCCATGACTATCATCGAGGCAGCTCAATTAGGAGTTCCTACTGTGGCGTACGATGTTTCACCTGGGGTACACGACATTGTTTCACAATGTGGTCTTCTTGTGTCGCCTCAAGATATTGATTCTTTTAGCGAAACCCTTATGAAGTATATGAATGATTCTGCACTGAGGAGGGATCTATCTACTAGGGCACAGCAGTATTCTGAAAGATATCGTAGCAATTCGGTAATCAAAATCTGGGAAGCCCTAATAGAAAAAATCTGATCGATTGTGGGCTACCTTCAATATAGTAGCCCACATCATTATTAATTATCTTTGAGTAATAATTTCAGAGATAGAACTCCATATAAGTTCGGGTGATTCTTTTTTCTTTAATATTCTATATTGTATATTTCCTACTAAAGCCCCCAGCCTCCCTCCATACCCGGCGATGTCGTTGATAGAACGTTTACGTAGATACAGATAGGGCACTGCGGCAGCTCTTATGACAGCAGTTTTTAGAGAAACAGAATTAATATACTTACCTCGATCTTTGCACCTCTTCCATAATAATACATTTTCACGGGCATACCGATAAACCTGTAGATAGGTATTTCCTTCATTTTCTCGAGCCCTGTAATATAGAAAAGTATTATCACAAAAATATAGGGGCCGACCCGAGTCTGTGAGTCTCCATGAAAAATCAATATCTTCTGATCCTCCACGAAAGCTCTCATCGAAACCTCCGACTTCGATAAATGAGGACTTTCTATAAGCTGCTGATCCTCCTTGTGCAAATGGGAATTTATTGAGGCCCAACAGCATCTCTTGAGTTTTTCGTGAAGCTGGTGCTGTCTCAGGAGATTCACCTGAGTGAGGATAAAATGGCAAAAGTGGAGTCGTTACAATACAATCTTCATTTAATATGTACTGTGAGAGGCAGGATACCCAGTTGGGGGCCACAATATCATCAGCATCACAGGACAAAATAAAATCAGTTGAAGCTTTAAAAACTGCAAGATTTCGTGCGTATGATTGCCCTTTTTTTCGAGATGCATCAACAATAGAAATATTAAGTAAATGTTTATATTCTTCAATAATTTCGCTTAGATTATCAGTTGATCCATTGTCAGCAATAATAATTTCAAAAGGTGGAGCATTTAACTGCGATGCTAGGGAATTGAGTTGATCAGATATGAAGCTTGCTGCGTTGAAAGCAGGGATGATGACTGTGACAACCGGGTATTCTGCCATTAGATTGAATCCTTAATTAATTATTCTAGATATTGAGAAATTCCTGAGGTTATTCGGGGTGTAGTATAGAATATTAAAATTCTCAGAAAAATCCCCATCTCACAAAGCAAATTTCTAATAATTCGATTAGATAGATTGATGTTGATGGTGCTTAGATTTCTAATTGTAGCTAGAGTTTACACTCTATCAAATTTCTATACTAGCTTACATTGAATAAAGCAAGCTATGTAAATTTTAAATCCTGTAGATTCTCTGGTCGACTTGCATCGGTATCTTCGTGATATTTATCCCCTATAACAATTCACTTAATTCTAACCATCGAATCTCTAACCTTTCACTCTCTTCTTCTATACTATGTCTTTGTCTAACTAATTTAGCTAGGCCTTCAAAATCTGAATAATTATAACTAGTCATCTTATCCTCTAGCTTGATTTTCTGGTCTGATAGTTTGGCTAGTTTTCGGTCAATCTGGTTGATTTCCTTCTGTGCTGCCCGGATTTCAGCTCCGCTAGCCTT
Source organism: Rothia sp. 11254D007BW (assembly GCF_053548195.1). Classification (NCBI taxonomy): domain Bacteria; kingdom Bacillati; phylum Actinomycetota; class Actinomycetes; order Micrococcales; family Micrococcaceae; genus Rothia; species Rothia sp. 11254D007BW. The sequence goes on along the minus strand of NZ_JBPWPK010000001.1, from coordinate 1,348,696 downwards.
AGTAGCCGAGTTGTTACCGGTGTCCTGCTTACCAAGAGGAGAAGAATCAACCGCCTTGGTCGACGGCACGGCAGCGGCAGAAGCTGAAAGTTGCAGGTATTCATCAACCCCGCCTGGCAGATGCCTAAAAGTACCGTCAATCAATGCGTACTGCTGATCGGTGACACGCTCCATCAGGTAGCGGTCGTGCGAAACCACCAGCAGCGTACCCGGCCAGGTATCGAGGAGGTCCTCCATCGCAGCCAGCATGTCGGTATCAAGGTCGTTGGAGGGCTCGTCCAAGATGAGAACATTGGGCTCATCCAAGAGAATAAGCAGGAGCTGAAGCCGGCGTTTCTGCCCGCCTGAGAGATCTTTCACCGGGGAAGATAACTGTGCCGATGTAAAGCCCAGGCGTTCCAGAAGCTGCCCGGGAGTCATTTCCTTGCCGCCAGCTACATACGAGGTACGCTTGCGCCCAATGACATCTGATACCCGGTCATTCTCAACTTCCCGCAGCTCATCGAGCTGCTGGGTGAGCGTCGCGACCTTCACGGTCTTGCCGTGCTTAACCCGCCCGCGGGTAGGCTCTACCGAGCCCGTCACAAGGCCTAGCAGAGTTGATTTTCCAGCACCGTTCACACCCATAATGCCGGTGCGCTCACCAGGAGCGATGCGCCAGGTAACCTTTTTGAGCACGTCCTTCGTTGCCCCGGGTGCATTGGCATCGGGGTAGCTGACATCGACGTCCACGATATCCACCACGTCCTTACCCAGGCGGGATACAGCCATCTGTGATAGTTCTACCTTGTTACGTACCGGGGGCACGTCGGCGATAAGAGCGTTAGCGGCGTCGATACGGAATTTGGGCTTGGAGGTACGCGCAGGGGCACCTCGGCGCAGCCAGGCAAGCTCCTTACGCATGAGGTTTTGACGCTTTGCTTCGGTTGCAGCTGCCTGGCGATCGCGCTCAACACGCTGCAGAATGTAGGCAGCGTATCCGCCCTCGAAGGGCTCGACAATACCGTCGTGGACCTCCCAGGTATCTGTACAAATTTCGTCCAGGAACCAACGGTCGTGAGTGACGGTGAGCAGACCGCCCGCATTCTTAGACCAGCGGGTTTTAAGGTGGTTAGCTAGCCAGGTGATAGCCTCCACATCGAGATGGTTGGTAGGTTCGTCAAGCATGAGGACGTCCCAGTCGCCTACCAGCAGAGCGGCAAGGGCAACGCGTCGGCGCTGACCACCTGAGAGAGAAGAGACGGGCGCGTCCCAGTCTAAATCTGATACCAGACCCGAAATAACATCGCGAATCATAGAGTCTGAAGCCCACTCATATTCAGGCATGTCGCCAACGATAGCCTGGCCTACAGTGAGCGAATCATCGAGCACATCAGCCTGGTCAAGGAAGCCTATCCGGGTGCCGGATCGCACCGTGACCTTACCTGAATCGGGGGTAAGCCGCCCGCCGAGAAGGGAGAGAAGGGTCGACTTACCGTCACCGTTACGGCCTACGATGCCGATGCGATCGCCTTCGTTCAGGCCAACCGTGATGCCCTCAAAGATGGTACGGGTAGGGAACTCAATATGCAGGTCTTCGCCGCCAAGTAGATGTGCCACGTTAGCTATCTTAGCTGATGATAGTGGTTCATTGCGATAAAGTAACTGTTATAATATTTCAGGAAGATAAATCTAAAAATCTAATTGAAAATAATAGACAATCAAAGAATGTGAGTTCTTTATGCATTATGCACACCCTTTAAACAGGTTGAAACGCTCTTTAGGTCGTATTCATTACTATTGGGATGTTGTCCCTAGTCGAAGAGCTGTAAAGATTGTAAAGACATTTTGGTGGGATCAAGCGCCAAATTTTGGTGATCTTTTAACAGAATATATTCTACCACATTATGGGATTGCGCCAGTTTTGGTTGCGGCTGAAAAAGCGAAGCTTGTCTCGGTTGGTTCAGTTCTGAATATGGTGGATGCGGATTTTGGTGGGTCTATTTTAGGGTCGGGTGTTATGCACCCTGATAGAGATATAGATTTGAAAAAGGCGAAAATATATGCACTTCGAGGAAAGCTTTCCAAGAAAAAATTAAATGTAAAAGAAGATATCGCGCTAGGTGACCCTGGTCTTCTGATGAGTAAAATTTTGCCGCTTGAAGAAATTTTTCCCACGGGTAAAATTGGTTTTATACCTCATTTTACCCATCAAGAAAAAGATTATATTAAAAATATTTGGAAAACTATTGAATCTAACGCTATTTATATTGATGTTAGAAAATCGCCTCGTGAAGTTGCTGTGCAAATAAAAAAATGCAGCGCCATTTTCTCCACTTCCCTTCATGGGGTGATTTTGGCGGACTCTTATGGGGTTCCTGTTGTCTGGTCGATGCCCCCCGCGGGGCTGCCTGGCGGTGATTTTAAATTTAGGGATTATGAGTCTGTGGTGCTCGATAGCTCGGAGTCCCGTAAGGTAGATATATTTAGTATCCGCACAACTCAGGATATCTTTGATAATGCAAAGGTTGCATCACGGGATAAAGTGAATCAGTCAATTGAAGAGCTTGAAAAAGCAATTGATAGGCTTGGAGATGAGATTAAAAGTGCGAACTTCTATCGAGTGGTTTTCTCCCAATTAAGAGGTCCGGCGATTTCTGCTATAAAAGCTGTCCCTGGGATGAAGGAAATCCGTAGTTTATTTTAGCTTCTGATTCAATGATTAAAATGAAGGAGGTCGGAAGGCAGTGGGATTCAATGTAAACTTGCTGAAAGAGAAAGGGCGAAAGCCATTCTCTCAGATGGAGACCCGATTAATATCAAAAAAGAAAATATTGTTTGTTTGTACAGGAAATATTGCTCGAAGTGCATCAGCGCAGTACATCGCCGAACAGCTTTCTGGCTCTGAGTCGGGGTGGACTTTTGATAGCGCTGGAACAGGAGCTGTCATAGGCTCAGGGGTAGCTCCATTTATTGACGCCGAGCTAGAATCGCGAGGTGTGAACTTTCATAGTCATCAAGCTAAACAGATTACTGCTCAGTTACTGGAAGAATCTGCGCTTGTCTTAGTTATGGAGAAAGAACACCTAAACTGGATTGTGCGTGAGTGGCCTCAATACCACTCGAAAATTCATCTACTAAAGCAGATGGCACGAGTCCGAGAAAAAGCAGGACGGCGGGTTAATCCTGTGGATTTCATGGCTGCCCTTGATGAGCCTCCAGCAAAAGAAGACAGAATCGCTGACCCCTATCGCAAGGGGCCAGAAGCAGCACGAGTCGCGGTAGAAGAAGTCGAGATGGCTCTGACTAAAATTATCCCCTGGTTAGGTGCTTAGGTTGCTAACTGGAGAACTTTTACCAAAACTCACACTCAACGCGTTTCATTCTGAGCATGAGACTTGGTAGTATCTAGATTCGTCCGTGCTACTCCACTGGAGTAGGTCGGACGGTAATCCGCCATGGTGTAATTGGCAACACAGCGGCCTTTGGAGCCGTTATTCAAGGTTCGAGTCCTTGTGGCGGAGCTCAACACCCCATACATCTCGCAAACTACCGGGGTCTCACTCGCTCAAGGAGTACCAACTAGTGACTGCTACTGCTTCAGTTCCGTCCGCTGTTATTGTTCTAGCCGCCGGAGCTGGAACCCGTATGAAGTCTTCTACCCCCAAGGTCATGCACCCCATCGGCGGGCGTTCCATGGTAGAGCATGCAGTAGCTGTGGCTCGTGAACTTACCCCCAAGAACCTGGCCGTTGTTGTACGTCACCAGCGCGATAAGGTAGCTGCTCACGTCACCGCTTTTGACGCTGACGTCACTATCGTAGACCAGGACGAAGTTCCCGGTACTGGTCGCGCCGTTGAGGTTGGACTGCTGGGCCTGGACGCTGAAGCTGGGGAAGTTGATGGTACCGTTGTGGTGACCTACGGTGACGTTCCCCTGCTGAAGACCGAGACTCTGCGCAAACTCATTGCCTTCCATGAAGAAGGCAAGAACGCTGTTACTGTCCTGACAACCCACATTGACGAGCCCGGTTCTTACGGCCGTATTGTCCGTAACGAGGCCGGCGAAGTAACTGCCATTGTCGAAGCCAAGGACGCTACCCCTGAGCAGCTTGCTATCACCGAAATCAACTCCGGTATCTATGCTTTTGACGCAAAGGTCCTGCGTGACTCGCTCACCCGCGTCACCACCGACAATGCCCAGGGTGAAAAGTACATCACCGACGTTCTCTCCATCGCCCGCGAGGACGGCTACCGCACCAGCGCACTCGATATTGAAGACCGCTGGGAAGTTGAAGGCGCAAATGACCGCGTGCAGCTGGCCCAGCTGGGGCGCAAGCTCAATGACCGTCTAACCCAGGTGCACATGGTTGCTGGCGTCACCATCGTTGACCCCGAATCCACCTGGATTGACGTTACCGTCACCATTGAGAACGACGTTACTATCCTGCCTGGCACCCACCTGCGCGGCACCACCCACATCGCGACCGGCTCCGTCATCGGCCCCGATACTACTCTGACCAACGTCAAGGTAGGGGAGAGCGTCACTATCTCCCGCACCGAGGGCTCCGATTCAGAAATTGCGGACGGTGCCACCGTTGGACCTTTTGCTTACCTGCGCCCCGGCACCAAGCTTGGCCCCAAGGGCAAGATCGGTACCTTTGTTGAAACCAAGAACGCCGAAATCGGTGCCGGTTCAAAGCTGCCCCACCTCTCCTATGCAGGGGATGTCACCATTGGCGAAAATTCTAATATTGGCGCAGCATCAATCTTTGTGAACTACGACGGCGTGAACAAGCACCGTTCCACCGTAGGTAACAATGTCCGAATGGGGTCCGACAACATGTATGTCGCACCCGTACATATCGGAGATGGCGCGTATTCTGGAGCTGGAACCGTCATCCGCAAGGACGTCCCCGCAGGCGCCCTGGCAATTAACGAAGCCCCCCAGCGCAATATTGAACGCTGGGTCATTGAAAAGCGAGCCGGTACTGAAGCCGCAGAGGCAGCTCAGGCTGCACTCAACGCGGAGTCAGCCGACTCAGTTAAGGAAAGCGAATAGCAGTAATGACTGAGATTACGAATCCAGGTGAAAAGAAGATGGCGCTGGTCTCAGGCCGCGCCCACCCCGAACTCGCTGAACAGATTGCAGCGGAACTGGGGAATGAAGTTCTTCCTTCATCCGCCTACACCTTCGCCAACGGTGAGACCTACGTACGTTTCAACGAATCGGTGCGTGGGAAGGACGCATTCGTTATCCAGTCACACCCGGCACCGATTAACGATGCCATCATGGAGCAGCTGATTATGGTTGACTCGCTCAAGCGTGCATCGGCCCGTTCCATCACTGTAGTTTCCCCCTTCTACCCCTACGCCCGTCAGGACAAGAAGCACAAGGGCCGTGAGCCTATCTCAGCTCGTTTGATTGCTGATCTCTACAAGACCGCTGGCGCCCACCGCCTGATGAGCGTCGACCTGCACACCGCCCAGATTCAGGGCTTCTTCGATGGCCCAGTTGACCACCTGATGGCTATCCCCCTGCTGGCAGAGTACGTTGCAAGCAAGGTCGATACCTCAAACGTCACCGTTGTATCGCCCGATACTGGCCGTGTTCGTGTTGCAGAACAGTGGGCCGAGCTGCTCGATGGTGCGCCCCTAGCCTTCGTCCACAAGACCCGCGACGTCAACGTCCCCAACCAGGCTGTATCTAAGACCGTGGTGGGCGACATCGAGGGCCGCACCTGCGTGCTGATTGACGACATGATTGATACCGGTGGCACTATCGCCGGTGCTGTGCGCGTGCTCAAGGAACACGGCGCTAAGGACGTCATCATCGCAGCCACCCACGCTGTCTTCTCTGACCCCGCTGCGGAGCGTCTGGCTAACTGCGGTGCTAGCGAAGTCGTTGTTACCAACACACTGCCGCTCAAGCCCGAGCAGATGTTCGATAATCTGACTGTGCTGTCCATTGCGCCGCTACTGGCTCGTGCCATCAAGGAAGTTTTCGATGAGGGGTCTGTGACTAGCCTGTTTGACGGACGAGCTAACTAACATCGTCAATATCACTGGAAGATAGCTTCTTATCTAGTGATGCAAAGCTTTATTTTACTGCAGTGTAATAAAATAGGGAATTAGGCTGCAAATTCGACTTTAGAGGAAATTGAGTAGATTTTATGATTACAAGACTAAAGTATCTTTTTCCAGGAAGAAAATTTTACTTACTGATACTTGCACTATTGCTTTTATTTTTTACCTCGCTTTTGGATCTAGTGGGCGTAGCGGTCATCCTGCCGGTAATTCAAGTAGCTACAGGCGAAGACTATACTACTGGCTACCTTGGAAAAATCTATTATTTATTAGGCGGGCCAACTAAAGAGGAATTTATTCTTTGCTTAACTTTTATTCTTGTGGGTTCATTTATCCTTAAGGGTGTTCTCTCACTAGCAATTAGATGGTGGGTGACCGGGTTCATAGCGAAGCAGCAGGCTGCAAGCTCGGTTGCGATATTGGGAGCCTACACTCGTGAGCCTTACACTGCTCATCGTCAGCGTTCAACAGCTGAGATCCTTCAGATAACAGGTTCTGCAAATTCTCAGGTGTATACAGGATATGCAGGTAGCATAATCGGTATTGCAGGTGAAGGACTTTCTATTATCTTACTTATAGTTCTTCTATCTATTGTAATGCCTTTTGAGACCCTAATTGCTTTTGCGTATTTTGGAATTGCGTCGTTTCTTATACAAAATTTCTTGAAAAAAAGAAATATGAATGCTGGATATACTGTTTGGACAAAGGAGCTTAAGGCATCTGAAGCCACGCTAGCAGCTACCGATGGTTTCCGTGAGAATATTATTCATGGTGTAGCTGAACGTGGTCTATACGCCTATCAAGAGGCCCGAACCGACGTTGTTAACGCAACAAGATTAAAAGGTTTTTACTATGAACTTCCAAAATACCTGTTAGAAATAATTTTTATTGGCGGTATTTCTCTAATTATGTCATATATGGTATTAACAGGGGGACTAGGGCAAGCTGCTTACATGGCGGTTTTCGCAGCTGCATGTGTAAGAATACTTCCCAACTTCGTCCGTGTTGTTGCTGTTCTTGGCGGTCTGCGTGCGTCTATTCCTTATGTTGAAAAATATGAGAAGGCTGTTAAGGAACTTGAAGTCGGTGAGTTTAAATTCCTTGAGCGGGATCCAGATATTGGTGTGTTTAGTAAAGTTAATTCTGCAATACATCCTACAAATGTTCTTGTTGAAAACTTAAGCTATCAATACCCTGATGGAAACAGCTTTGTATTGAAAAATATAAGTTTTTGCGTGCCCGAGGGAAGCTCCGTTGCTTTTGTGGGCGGTTCAGGGTCGGGTAAGACAACTCTTATAGATCTTATACTGGGTCTTCTTGAACCTAGCGAGGGCCAAGTCTTAGCTAACGGTTTGGATATTAGTAGAGACTTAGAATCTTGGCATTCTAAAATCGGTTACGTCCCCCAGGACGTTTTCCTGTCCGGAAAAACTGTTAGGGAAGAAATTGCCTATGGGTTGAAAGATTCGGAGATTGATAATGATCGAGTAGTAGAGTGTATCAAGCTTGCAGAACTAGAGGATGTTATAGCTGGTTTAGAGGAAGGAATATATACTACGTTGGGGGAGAATGGCACTAGACTCTCAGGCGGGCAACGTCAACGTATTGGGCTGGCCAGGGCTTTTTACCGAAACCCCAGTATTCTGATTCTTGATGAGGCAACTTCTGCCTTGGATAATGAAACCGAACATAAAATTACGCAAGCAATCAACAGGCTAACTGCAGGGCGCACGGTTTTTGTTGTAGCACATCGCCTATCTACAGTAAGGAACGTGGATCAGCTACTTTACTTATCTAACGGGCAAATTGTCTCAAGGGGCACATTCTCTGAAGTGAAGCGAGATAATGAAGAATTTGCTCGGTTGATTAGCCTTGGTCAGTTGCCGGAGTAGAATATAATGAAAATGATAGAAACAGTAAATGCTTCAGTTATCATCCCTTGTTATAATTCTGAAAAAACTCTTTCAACGCAGCTTGAGAGTCTTTCCATGCAAGAAGGATGTAAACCCTTTGAGGTATTAATTGTAGATAATTGTTCAAGCGATTCCACCCGGGAAGTTGCTCAATCCTGGCAGGCAAAGCTTAATCTTAGAATAATCGATGCAACACAACATCAAGGCGTATCATATGCCCGGAATAGAGGGATAGCTGAGGCTAGGAGTGATAAGCTGATATTTCTCGATGATGACGATGCCGCTTTGCCTGAGTATGTGGGATTTTGTCAGAAATCTTTAGATGAATATCCTGTTTATGTCAGTGGATTTGATCCTGTTGACGATATGGAATTTGCTTATGGTCTCGCTCATGTTTTAGATACTGTGAGTCATAAAAGCCTGCCCTATCAATCCCCGCTTCCTAGCGAGCAAGATCCAAACTGGCCAATTTTGCCTGGTTGCAGTTTCGGGGCGCTAAAATCTGTTATGGAAGAAATTGGTGGATTTGACATTACTATGGAACCAGGTGCTGAAGACAATGACTTAGCTTTTCGTCTAATGGCGGCTGGGTATGAGTTAAGGGTTCAGCGCAGTACAACTATTGCCTATCGGACTCGCAAACGGCGGAACAGCATAGACGTCTATTATCGGCGTGCAAAAAGTGTTGCTTTGCTTCTAGAGCGTTATAACAAATGGAATAATAATCCATTGGGAAATCAGCATCCAATAGTCGAGATGATTAAAGTACTTTTAGCAGGTGTCAAGATTCTTTTGGCTAAGCCCAGAAAAATTAAACAATGGGTTCCTCGTTTTGCTATTAATGCAGGTATATTTAGTGGATGGTTTCTATATCGCTTGCTTGGTCGGGCACCTTCACCAAATCTTGGAGTGGGGCTGTAGATATTGATGGATTAAGAATAATACTTCTTGAATAGGTATATTCTTAAAATAAACCCACCTTTTGGTGTGTAATAGAAAGATTCATTTGACAGCTAAAAGGAGCATAAATTGGATTTATCAGTGATTATCCCTCATTATGGCAATACTCAAGATACCATACTTCTTATCCGCTCACTAGAAAAACAAATTTCTCCTGATTTTTGCGAAATTATTGTATCAGACGACTGTTCGCCGACTCCTTTTCCGGATATTGAAAATGTCAGCGTCATTCGTCGTAACGAAAATGGGGGTTTTGGGGCAAATGTTAATAGTGGGGTTGGTGGTGCGGTAGGCGAATGGATTCTAATTTTAAATAGTGATCTTATTCCACCAGATAATTTTATTGAAGATATGTTGCAAGCTGCTTATGCAGAAGGTTCAGCCCTTATTTCTCCTCAGATAGTCGGGGTTGATGGCGAGTCCCAGTGGGTTGGCAGAGACTTCCCTGCAACCAGGCATCATGCATGGGAGTGGTTCACTCCTGCTGCTCGCCTGCGGTCCACGAAGTTCTGGCACTGGATGGTGGGGCACGCCCTAGACTGTTCGACTGGGAACGTGGCAGAACCTGACTGGCTCATGGGCGCCTGTATGATGCTTCGCCGTGAAGACTTCAACGCAGTCGGAGGTATGGATGAACGCTTCTTCATGAATAGTGAAGAAATCGACCTGCAACGTCGACTTGCGACCCACGGTATCAAACGAATCTTCCGAGGCGATATAGTGGTAGAACACGTAGGTGGCGGCTCATCGGGAGCTTCTGTTCAACGTCGCCAATGGGTACTCGATTCTCGCTTTATCTATAATTCAAAATGGAATGAAGGTAAGCACCTGGCTGCTGCCTTGAGAACCGTATCTATTGCAAACTTCCTCTTCAACTCCCTACGGGTATTCCGAAACCGGGCTGTTACCCCTTACGCCACACTTCGCGAAGAACTTAGCTATATCAAGAAAGCAGAAAGCAAACGATAAATGGCAGAGAAACTCCTCATCATCAGCCCTGCCTTTCACGGCTACTGCTACTCCATTGCAGATGGCTTCACCCAGCTAGGCTACGACGTAACGGTACATCGCTATGACGCCTTCGACACGGTCAAAGACAAGCTACGCAATAAAGCTTTTTACGAACTACCCTCAAAAGTTGGCTTCGACGGGCAAAAGACCGCCGAAAAAGCGGCTACAGCAAAAGCCCTTCATGTCCTTCGCGAGGTGGACCCGGACAAAATCATTGTTATTAAAGCAGATACCCTAGGCGATAACTTCTGGCAGGCTGTTACTGACCGTAAAGTCCCCTATATTCTATGGCTGTACGATGATTTAAAGCGCCATCGCTACACCAAAAACTTCTTGCATGAATTACCTCTTGTAGTTAGTTATGCTCGTACAGAAGCTGAGGAGCTCGCGTCAGAGGGCATCAACGCTCACTTCGTCGCAAACGGTTATGATCCATCTCTTGCCGATTTCCCACAAAAACGAAACAATGAGATCGTTTTCGTAGGATCACGTTATAAAAACCGTGAAGAAATGATAGTCAAACTGTCAAATTCTGGGGTTCCGGTACGGGCCTATGGCCGTGAATGGTCTCATCACATTTTCGACCGTTTGCGTACCTGGGAACTAAAACGTCCAGGCATTCCCTCCGAACGAGACATCACTTTGGCAGAGGCCTACGAGGTTCAAGCATCTGCTGCTGCTGCACTAAACATTCACGGTTTACAGGCTGGTTTAGCTATGCGAACCTTTGAAGTACCTGGTATGAATGGCTTACAGCTGATTGACAGACCTGATGTTGAGGAGTTCTACGACATTGGCTCTGAAGTACTCGTTTACCAAAGCACTGAAGAGCTTATTGAACTATGCCAACGTATAATCGGGGACCCCACATGGAGCGATTCAATCCGAGCAGCAGGCCTTAAACGAAGCCAGGCTGAACATACCTTCTTCCACCGCGCGCAGAAAATGGATACCTTATGGGTCTAATTTATCCTGAAGACCTCGATGCCTGGAGCAAATGGCAGGCTAATGCTCATCCTCTTCGTAGAGCTAAAGTCACAATTAAGGAAGTTCCAGCTCGAATACGTAATTATAAGAAGCCCTCTAACTCATCTACCCCTGTATCGGGTTATCTACATACAGTAGGTGAAGACCCACAGATTCTTATTGCGCTGGACTCCACATCTCCTACATCTTTAGGCGCCTTGGTGCAGCCCGCTCATTATCTTTCAGCTAATTCGTATGCAGTATGGGCTCCCGAGGACGTTACAGCTCGCCTTCCGAAGGGAGAGTGGAAAGCTACCCCTCTCATAGAGGGGGAACTCGATAAAAAAATTACCTCTGTATCTCAGGTTGTAGCGCTGGGCCATTATATGGCCTGGGGCGGAGCCGCAGCTCGGTATGCTCAGCGTTCAGGAGCTCGTTTTATCACCGTACAGCATGGCTTGCACACCCCTTATGCACCGCCACTGGCCCCTGAAACTCACCTTCTTGCTTTCAGCCAAGCGGATGCTGATTTCTGGATATCTGGGCGCAACGACGTTACGTACGATGTAGTTGGGTCGCAACTTTTTTGGGAAGCAGCTCAGAAATCTCGGGTAGATAATTCCGAAATAGAGGGATTACCTATATTCCTGGGGCAGATGCATGGAGCTGAACTTTCTCGACTGTCGTACGCTCAGGCCGGGTACAAGTTCTGTAAGGATACAGGGGCTCGTTACCGACCTCACCCTAACGAAAAGGACAAACTGTCTGTACTTACCCATGCTCTATGGGACAAAATGGGTATAGAGATTGACCGAGGTTGCGAGCCCCTCAATACGCTGACCAATCCTGTAGTATCAATTTTTTCTACAGGAGTACTTGAAGCGGCAATTAGGGGAATCCCTGCTTGGGTTTATCATCCCAACCCGCCTGCGTGGGTTAGAGAGTTTTGGGATAGGTATGGCCTTAGCCAGTGGGGAGAAGCCCCCACTCCAGCACCGGCTGTGCCTTCAACGCCTCCAGCAAAGGCAATCGCACAATACCTAGAGGAGAAACTTAAATAGATGCGCGTTCTATGCGTGATACCCGTTCGCGGCGGGTCTAAGGGAATTCCGCGCAAGAATCTCAAACCTATTGCGGGTAAACCCCTCGTTGCCTGGACCATCGAGCAGGCCCTTGCCGCAAAGGCTGAGCTGGAAGGCGAGCACCTGGTTGACGTGCTGGTCTCAACCGATGACGCTGAATTGGCTGATATCGCTCGCCAGTGCGGGGCAGAGGTTCCTTTTATGCGCCCGGCTCGCCTGGCAGAAGACACGACTGCCACCGAGCCGGTGATTGAGCATGCTATCGAGTTCTACACAGCTGCGGGCAAGCGTCCGGACGCCGTTATGCTCCTGCAGGCGACCTCTCCCGTCCGCCTGCCCGGCACCTTAGCTCGCGCTATCCGCCAGTTCGCTGCCTCCACCTCAGATTCCATGGTGGGCGTTATCCCTATCGGTCCCTTTATCTGGGCCGCCACAGAGCCACCAACTGCCCAATACGAGGTCATGGCCCGTCCTCGCCGTCAGGAGCTCACCCGAGAGACCTTCCGCTACCGCGAAAACGGCTCCATGTACATCACCAAGACCGAGCTCTACGAAACCCTGCACAACCGACTGGGCGGCAACATCGAGCTCTTCATGCTCGATGAAGTCGAAGGCGTAGACATTGACGCTCCCATCGACTTTTCCGTCGCAGAGCACCAGTTGCTCAGTACCCTCGCATCAGAAGAAAACGAAGGCTAAAACACTATGATTATCGAACGTAATATCACCCCCTACATCGTTTTCTCTGAGGATCCGGTACTGACCGCCCTACAGAAGATTTCTGCTAACGGGCAGCGCATTATTTTTCTGGTCAACGAATCTGGTGTGCTCAAGGGCTCCCTGTCAGACGGCGACTTCCGCCGCTGGCTGATTGCCAACCCCGCGGCTTCCCTTGAAACCAGCGCCCTTGAGGTGGCCAACCAGGGCGTCAAGACAGCTCCCATCGGCTCAGAGCCGGCAGAGCTGCAGGGCGAATTCGCCAAGGGTATCAGCCTTCTTCCACTGGTGGATGAGCGCGGCCACCTGGTTGCTATTGCCATGGACGAGCAGAACGTGCTGCGCATTGGCCGCACCGAAATCACGGAGGATTCACCCTCCTTCATCATTGCCGAGATCGGTAACAACCACCAGGGCGACGTTGACCTGGCTAAGCGCCTGGTTGACCTAGCCGTTGATACCGGGGCGGACGCTGTTAAGTTCCAGCTCCGTGATATGGATGCCCTCTACCGGCAGAAGGGATCTAAGTCAGCCGGCGAAGACCTGGGGGTTCAGTACACCCTCGACCTGCTTTCCCGCTTCTCCTTTACCGTGGATCAGATGTACGAGGTCTTTGACCACGTCAAGCAGCACGATATGGATATCATGTGCACCCCCTGGGACGGTCCCTCGGTACAGGCTCTGGTTGACTACGGTATTCAGGGGCTCAAGGTTGCCTCAGCTGACCTGACGAACCACGACCTGCTGCGCGATATGGCCTCCCGTGGCCTGCCCATGCTGGTCTCCACCGGTATGAGCCGTGAAGAAGAAATCCGGGAGTCGGTCAATCTGCTGCGCTCCCTGGGTGCTTCCTACGCCTTGCTGCAATGCCAGTCCACTTACCCGGCGCCCTTCAAGGACGTCAACCTGGCCTACATGGATCGTCTAGCTGACATCGGCCAGTGCCTGGTGGGCTACTCGGGCCACGAACGCGGTTACCACGTTCCTATCGCCGCTGTTGCCCGCGGTGCCAAGATTATTGAAAAGCACTTCACCGTCGATAAAACCCTTGAAGGTAACGACCACACTGTCTCTCTGCTGCCCGAGGAATTCAAGGCTATGGTTCAGCAGATCCGCGAGGTCGAGGAGTCTATCGGTACCTCTGCTCCCCGCGAGGTCTCCACCGGTGAGCTCATGAACCGCGTGAACCTGGCTAAGTCTCTGGTTGCTACCCGTACCATAGCTAAGGGCGAGGTTGTGACCGAGGCGGACGTCGAGGTCAAGTCACCCGGCCGCGGTCTGCAGCCTAACTACCTGCCCCAGCTGCTGGGCCGCACCATGCAGCGTGAGGTTGAGGCAGGCTCCTTCTTCTTCGAGGGCGACCTGAAGGACGACCTGGTGACCCGCCGCGACTTCAAGTTTGATCGCCCCTGGGGTCTGCCCGTCCGCTACCACGACTACAAGCCCCTCATTGAGGACACCGAACCCGACTTCCTGGAATTCCACTTCTCCTACAAGGACCTAGAAGTCAACATCGACGAGGTCTTCGACCGCAAGCTCGACATGTCCTTTACCACTCACCTGCCCGACCTCTTCGCCGGCGACTTCCTGGTAGACCTGGCCTCTCGTGACCAGGAAATCTGGGAACGCTCCATTGCAGAGGTCCAGCGCACCATCGATATCACCCGCGACCTAACCCGCTACTTCACCGTAGACGATGACCCGGTCATGGTAGTCACCATGGGTGGCTTCACCAAGGACGGCCACATCGCCCCCTCCGCCCGTGCCGACAAGTACGAGCGTATCGGCGAGGCCCTGGCCAAGCTCGACACCTCGGGTGTGCGCATCGCGGCCCAGACCCTGCCTCCCTACCCCTGGCTCATGGGTGGTCAGCAGTACCACAACCTCTTCCTTGACCCTAAGGACACCGCTGACTTCTCCGACACCTATAACACCGCTCTCTGCCTGGACATCTCCCACACCATGCTGGCGGCCAACTTCCTCAAGATTCCTCTCTCCGAGGCCGTTGAGCTCCTGGCGCCCCGCTCCATCCACCTGCACCTGGTAGACGGCATTGGCGTGGACGGCGAAGGCGTTCAGGTCGGCGAAGGCGACGTGGACTGGGCAGCCCTCGGCAAGCAGCTGCGTGAGCTAACCCCTAACTCATCCTTTATCCCCGAAATCTGGCAGGGCCACGTCAACAACGGCGAAGGCTTCTTCACCGCACTCGATAGGCTCGAAAAGTGGCTGTAAATTCAACTCACCCCACTGTTCTACTGTGTATGCCGGTGCCAGACTTTGCAGGTGTGGCCCGGCACCTAGTAGATATCGCCCGTAACGGTATCCCCGGGCATAACCTGGTCTTTTTCTGTCCAGAAGGTGAGCTGTCTGAGCACCTAGTAAACATGGGTGTCGACGTGCGAACCGGTGAGTTTGGACCTGACTTTGGTTTTAAGAAGTCATTCTTGGCTCTAGACCGTATTATTGGGGAGATCCAGCCTGCGATAGTTCATACTCATCTCGCGTATGCAGATGTCGTTGCTGTTGCTGTAGTAACCGCACGTAAAGCGCGGCACCTCGTGCAAGATAAGGTTTGTGCACCGAAGCTTATTAGCACGGAGCACGGAATCGCTGTTGATGATCTTGTCTACCACGAAACTGTGCGTCAGCAGAAATTAATGGAACTAGTGCATCGTGTACGTCTATGGTTTACCGATGGCAAGATTGCTGTTTCTCGTTTTAATGCTGTACAAATGGGTAAGAAGTGGGGCGCCAAGGATGTAACTGTAATTCCTAACGGTGTCGACTTAGACATTGTTGCTCAGAAGGTCGAAGAAAAGCGAGTTTTCGGGGAGCCCGGTAGGCTACGGGTCGTGTCTATGGCTCGTCTGGCGCCGGAAAAGAAAATTGATGTGCTCATCGATGCTTTTGCCCTAGTGCTCAAAGAGCACCCGGATGCTCGCCTTGAAATCGCGGGTAAGGGCGAAAAGGAAGCTGAGCTAAAGAGACAGGTAGCAGATCTTGGTATCGAAGAGAACGTTTGGTTCTCTGGTTTTAACGACCCCTTTGAAGTGATGGGCCGCAATGATGTGCTGGTCCAGCTGTCGATTGCTGAGAACAATTCTTACACCCTGCTTGAGGCTAAAGCTGCCGGGCTACGTGTTTTAGCGACAGCTATGGGTGGTAATCCTGAGCAACTCGAAGCTGAAGAAATGGTACCGGCCCTTACCTCAAGTAACCGAGCAGAGGTTGTTGAAGCTGCTGCTATCAAGATTCTGTCTGACATGGACCGCCCCGATAATTCGGATGCTTTTACCTGGGACAGTACAGAAGATATGACGCGTAACATTGCTACCGCTTATCGGGAGGTACTGAAACGATGAGCGCTTTTTCCCAGCATGAGAGTTGGCAGGCGAATAATATATTGACGCCTGAGGAGCGGGTTAAAGCCTTTCAAAATCGGGCCAAAGAAGAACTGAAATCGGTCGCCGAGGGCACTGGGAAGATTGTCATTATTGACTTTATTCTGGGCATCCTCATGGTGTTTGTTACCATCCCTGTATTTGGCATGCCTTTTGCTGCCTTGGTTATTTTACTGGCAGTGGTTTACAAGTCAACCAAAAAAGCAAAATATGAGTTGGCTCAGTCCAATGTTTATATCGGTGTCTTTATTCTGGGGGCGCTCTTTATCATGATCTCTTCGGTCATGGGGAACGACATTGACTTTATAAATGCCCTGCAACGCATTGTTCGAATGATATCGGTAGTCTTTCTCGCTCTTTTTATTGCTGAGCGGCGAATCGACCTTAAATCCTTGATTCTTGGTCTGAGCTCTATGATGCTGGTGAACGCCGTGCTCTTCTTTGCTGGGGTTGCCCCTGCTAACTATGGTCAATATCTTACTGGTTGGCTCAGCGATAAGAATGTTGCTGGGCTCTACCACGCAATCGTACCAATCATTATGTTCGCTCTTTATACAAAGACCTGGCAACGATTGCTTATTATTGGTATTGGCTTTCCGCTTCTCTTTGCAACCGGTTCGCGCACCAGCTTGGGTGCCTTTGGTATTGCTTTGCTCTGGTACTTTTTTGCTCAAAAATTAAACCTGTTTTTTAAGCTGTTTTTGGCTGGTTTTGTGGGCTGGTTCTTTGAATGGCTTCAGAATAACTTTGCTGACTCTGCTGTATTCGGTGATCGTACAGGTACAGACTGGTTCCGCGAACAGATTGATAAGGCTTCATGGGCTAAGGTGCAGGAGACTCCCTGGTACGGTCAGGGGTTAGGTCAGGCTTATGCTTCCGTTCCAGGGCACAATAACCAGTATTTCCATAATTCTTTCTGGACCCTTTTTGTTGAGGGAGGATGGCCTTGGACTATTCTGGTATTAGCTATTACGCTGGCTGCCGCCTTGTTCTGGAAGCAACCTCGTCCTCAACGCTTAGTCGTTGGAGAGGCGGCAATTATCGTTATCGCTATTTGTAGCTGGAGACTCGGTGAGGTTTTTTTGACGGCTCCTTGGGGCCTGGCTATGGGGGTTGCGCTGAGTCTACTGGCAGTACCTATCAACTCGGCTCAACAATTTAGATATGTACAGTCTAGAAGGTAGCTAGAGGTGTATCAAACAGAAACCCTCAATATATTTTGAATCCATCGGATTTTAAACCTTCTCGCTTTAGAGAGCTAGATGGGTTGAGCGGTCTAGCGGTTTTGGCTGTTGTGGTTTCCCACTTCGGAGCGACTTATAATGATAGTTACCCTTCCGCCCCGGTGGCGCCCTACAGTTTTAGATGCGGAGAATTAGGTGTTCAGCTTTTCTTCATAATTAGCGGCTTTTTAATCTTACTGATGGCTATAGACGTAAGAAGTGCTCGTGTATTTATCACTTCACGTTTTTCACGACACTATCCCGCCTATTGGTTCAGTTTGTTGCTGGCAGGGGGGGGGATTAATTGTACTAATAGGAATTGAGAGTCGTTCTTTCATTTTTACTCAGTGTATTTAAGGATTGCCACAGAAAGAAGGTGGATAGTGGAAATTAGCGTTGTTATTCCATGCAAGAACGGCATGCCACATATTCAGAATCAAATTAAGGCGCTGGCGCGTCAGCAAGTGAACTGCAACTGGGAAGTCATCGTATCCGATAACGGATCCAACGACGGTACAATAGATTACATCCAAAGCCAGCAGAGCTCTTACAAAGTGCCACTTGTACTGATAGATGCATCCGACCAGCCTGGTGCGTCCTATGCTCGTAATAAAGGAGTCCTCGCTGCTAGTGGTAAAATTATTGCCTTTTGTGACTCCGATGATGTTGTATCAGATAACTGGTTACAAGCAGCTCAAAACTCAATGCAACGTGTCGAAGTCGCAGGCAGTCCGCTCTATGCGCTTCACCCCTCGGGGTCGCAAAAAATGCCCTTGGGCCGAAGCTCTATCTTCAAAGGAATCCGAGGGGACTATTCCCTGCTAAGTTGCAACCTGATTATCCAAAAGGATACTTTCTTTAGGGTAGATGGTTTTGATTGGGGGCTGCCTCCTTATGGTGGTGAAGATACAGAAATCACTCTCAGACTGAACAAAATAGGCGCTAGTTTTGAAGAAAATCCAGACCTAAAAATTTACTTTCGCGAGACAGCTGGTGTAATAAGAAAAATTAAAAAAGTCCTTGACGCAAATATGGCAGAAATACAAATATGGAAGCGACATTCTGAGCGTTTCAATGCTTACGCCCATAAATTTTGGCCACTAATAGCTATAAAAGACTCGCTTCTCTCGATGTCTGATTTATTAAAAAGAAGAAAATTTAGTTTTGCGTTGCGTTACTTCCGCAAGTCATTTACTATTATTTACTTTGTGGTAAGTAAAATTGATATTAATAACCCCGCAAAATTCCTTTCGGATGTGAAGTAGTGCGTTAATGAAAAAAATTATTTATGATGCGCGTTGGGTGGGTCAGTATGGAATTGCACGATACGCCCACGAGACAACCTCTCGACTAAATGAACTTAAATTTAAAAGCCTAAATTCAAGGCAGAGCCCATTGTCACCTGTAGGCCTACTGGCTTGGCAGGCAAAAGTTTCTTGCAATCTACTTTTTGATCCCTCGAGTATTTACTACTCGCCGTCTTTTACGCCGGTATATGGTTTTAATAATCGCCAGGTTATTACGGTGCATGACCTTATTCACTTGGATATTGCTGCTGAGAGGAGTTCTGTAAAGGAACAGTACTACGAGAATATTGTTAAGCCAGTTGTCATTAATTCGCCGGCTGTTATTACGGTTTCTGAGTACTCTAAAAAGAAGGTGGTGGAATGGTCAGGCGTAGCTGAGGAAAAAATTTTCGTTACAGGAAATGCTGCAAGTTCAGAGTTTACTACTGAGGGGTCAACACGGAATCTTCCGTATGAATATATTTTATATGTCGGGAATACAAAACCCC
The DNA here is from genome assembly GCF_053548195.1 of Rothia sp. 11254D007BW. Classification (NCBI taxonomy): domain Bacteria; kingdom Bacillati; phylum Actinomycetota; class Actinomycetes; order Micrococcales; family Micrococcaceae; genus Rothia; species Rothia sp. 11254D007BW. Next base: position 1,329,563 of record NZ_JBPWPK010000001.1, on the reverse strand, counting down.
ACAAAAATATTGATATGCTTTATCGTCTGCTGACTGATGTGTCACAAGAGCTGCACCTTGTTATCATTGGTCAACAAACGAATGAACTTGCGGAGCTTGCTCATCAGCTAGGCGTGAGTAACCGGGTGCATTCTCTGACGCAGCTGGCTGAAGCTGAGCTTGCTCAGTACTATCGGGGGGCACGTCTCTTCATCATGCCTTCGGTGTATGAAGGATTTGGCATCCCAGTGCTTGAAGCAATGGCTTGTGGCACTCCCGTCCTTACCTCTAATACAACCAGTTTGCCTGAAGTTGCTGGTGCAGCTGCTCTCTACTTTAATCCCTACAACTATGATGAACTGGTTGAAAAAACGCGCTATCTCCTTGGTAGCTCCTCTATACTTCACGATATGACTACGAAAGGTCTCCAACAAGCTAAACAGTTCTCGTGGGAGAAGAACGCTGAAATTATACGAGAGGTTTTAACTAGTCTCTAATGAATAGTCCTTTAAAATCCCGGCGGAATGGCTATTTTGATGCTATTTGAGGTATAGCCATTGTTTTCATTGTCATAGGACACGCAACGGCTGGATAGGTGTCTCTGGTCTAATATCTACTACCCAGTACCCTTTTTATCCGCTCTTAACAGTGCTCTATACCTAGTGCACCTACCTCTGCTAGCTCTGCTCATGGGAGCTGGCATACCCCTAGCCGTGAGTACCCATCACACTGGTCACTATCTTAGGGTGGGGTATTAACGGGACTTATATTGGGCAACAGGACAACACCCTCTATATCTTTCTGATTTTCGGCGCTATTATTGGCCCTTGGGCTTTGCAAAATGTTCCAGAAAGACTGTCAAACCGGAATATCCTACCTTCTCTAGTGATAACCCTGGTTGGTTTCTTTGTCTGCTACTGAACTGGCACCTCACAAAGCCCACCAGCGGTGACCCTACCCGCACAGTGAACAATATCGCTCTAGGTATCACCGGTAGCATCTTTGATTCCGCCATGGTGTTAGCTGCTCTGGCTATTATCTATAAGAAAGGCATAGCCCTCAGCTGGGCAGAGTATCTCGGTCAAAAATCACTGCAAATTTACCTTGCCCACCTACTTTTTACCCCCAAGAACCGCGTGATTCTTGTTAAAATTGGTCTAGAGAACCCATTCCTCGTCCTCATTGCAGCAACAGTAGCCGGCGTAGTATTTTCATTAATCATGGACAAGATATGCTCAAAGATTGCTCCCTGGCTCTTTACCCTGCCTGCAATGAATAGAATTGCACCCAAAATTAAACCCCGTCATATTAAGGACGCCTAGATTATGTATAAAGCAGCGGTTATTATTCCCACTCGCGGGGGCGCCTCAAAACTGCACTACCCCCTGGATGCCCTCGAACAGCAAACCGAAAAAGACTTCCAGGTCATCGTGGTGATAGATGGAGACATCGACAATACAGAAGCTGTGGTGGAGACTTATCGGGAGCGTGGCATCCTCAATATTGAAGCAATCATTTTCCCTGAAAATCGCGGCAGGAGTAAAGCTCTCAACGCAGGTCACCGCGCCGCCGATGCCCACGTCCTAATCCGCTGTGACGATGACCTTGAACCTAAGGCAGATTTCATCGAACAACACGTGCGCTACCACAGCGGTGACGCTGAAGTAGGGGTAGTAGGTCTCGTCCATAATCTATACCCCGATACTCCCTATGCCCGTGCCTATGGTAACTATAGAGATAAGAAGTTCCGTGAAGACGCATATTCAACTCCTGCAGAGAAATACTGGCACTTCTGGAACGCTAATGCGTCCATGACAGCGAAAATGTTTGAAGAGATTGGTGGATACGACGAACGTTATCGTCTTTACGGGTGGGAAGACGTGGATATGGGGTATGAAATGCATCTGGCTGGAGCAGAAATTATCCTTGCTCCCGAGCTAGAAAGTAAACATCATATCGCAGCAACCACAACAGCCGGACGTGCAACCCGCGCATTACATTCAGGTGCTGCACGGGATATTTTTGTGAAGAAACATGGCGAAGACGTCTTGGGAAATCCTAACCCTGCTGGTCTCTGGGGACTGGCCACAAAACTACTTGCCAGCGTTTTAACAGAAGGACGAATTAGTCTAATAGGTAATACTGTCGACCGAGTTGCTGACCACCTACCTTGTGCTATCGCTGAGAAGCTTATCGCTCTTACCGTAGAAGCAGCAAGCTACGCTGGTATCACCTCACCTGAAAAAGCCAAAAAAGTTTTCTAGCCTCAAATAACGCTAGAAAACTAACAATACCTTAGAGACACAGGTCAAATGTCCCAGTCATCCTCCGAAATAAACCACAGTGCTGCCGCCCCCATCGCTATCGCGCATGATTACCTCACCCAGCGTGGGGGAGCTGAACGCGTCGTCCTTGCCATGCATAAGGCCTTCCCTGAGGCACCTATCTACACCACCCTCTACAACCCCGAAACTACCTACCCGGAGTTTAGAGACTGTACGATTATCACCTCACCGCTCAACAAAATACCCCTCTTCAGAAAAGACCACAGGTTAGCGCTTCCGCTGCTGCCTATCTTCTCAAGTCTGCTAAGAGTCAAAGCTGATAAAGCACTGGTATCCACAACTGGTTGGGCACACGGGTTCAGCCTGCCCCAGAAAAGCTTCATTTACTGTCATTCACCGGCACGCTGGGTCTACCTGACCGACCAATACCTTGGAGCAACCCCTAACCCAGTTATCAGCACCGTCTTTAAAATAATGCGCCCGATGCTACGTCTGTGGGACCAACGTGCAGCAGCTCGTCAAGAACAGTACGTTGCTAATTCAACCACCATTAAACAACGTATTTTCGATGTCTACGGGAAAGACGTTAATATTCTGTTCCCTCCCCACAGCGTCTCAGCTAGTACTTCTCAGGAACCCATTGAGGGGCTTGAAGATTTCATGAGCGACGGTTTCTTTATGATTGTTTCGCGCTTATTGCCCTATAAGAACGTACAGCACGCTATTGAAGCTTTTTCTGACCTTGACCAGAAACTTCTGGTTGTGGGGTCAGGGCCGATGGAAGATGAGCTGCAGGCTATGAGTACCCCTAACGTCCGTTTTGTCTCTAACATCTCTGATAGCCAGATGCGGTATGCCTATGCTCATTCTAAGGCTGTACTCGCTATCTCGCATGAGGATTTTGGGCTTACTCCTTTGGAAGCCGGCTCCTTTGGTAAACCTGTTATTGCTCTACGGGCTGGTGGCTTTCTTGATACCATCAGCGAGGGAGTCAATGGAACTTTCATTGATACCCCGAGCCCGGAGGCTATCCACGCTGCGGTGGCAACCTTCGATGAACATCAGTTTAATGCTCAATCAATTCAGAGCCATGTAGAAAAATTTAGCGAGGAACGCTTCATTGATGCTCTGCGTCGGGCGATGCAGTAACAGAATAGACTAATAAAAGACGGGGGGGCTGGTGCTGCTAAGTACCGGAGCCCCCGTTTTTGATTGGTTTTAGACTAGTCAGTTGCACCGGTTTTGGGCGTTGGCTCAGCAACTTCGTCGAGGACGACGAGCCCCTGCTGTTGCATTGCTTCTAAGAAATCATTAATCCCGGGTGAGACTAACTCCTGCTCGACGCCGTAGATATCTGATACGTCGATCAAGAGTTCTTCGAGAGAGTAAGGCTTTTCTAGAAGCTCCCAGATGAGAACGCTAGAGCCTTCAAGTACCGATAGCTCAGAGGTCATCAGATTAGCTACATAGAAGATAGTCTGCGCTTCATCAGAGACCGAAGATTTAGTAGCCGTTGCTGAGACCGGGCTTCGGCGGAAAACAGAGGGCATCGGGTTATTTCTTCTTTCCAAAGGTGAACCGGCTAAAGAATTTACGCCGGACTTCCTGGCGGCTAGGTGTATGACCGAGTTCCATCGCCAGATGGTCACGGTTAACGGTGAAAATTTTGTATAGAACCCTTATTTTCGCTTTTATGCCGCGGGCTAGTTTAAGGCGTCCTCTCCACTGAATATAGTCCGGGGTCGTATCTGAAACAGACTTCCACAGAAGGTACTCAGGGTCACCCTTATAAGCTTCTAAATCTTTAAAAGCCGCAGCGAATGCGATACCCGCATCGAGTTCCTGAACCCGCTCTTTGATAGCTGACCAGTCTTCATCGGTAAGTTGAGACTGGATGAACTCAACATCCGGGTGCACCGCAGCCTCAGAACGTCCAGCATGAATGAGAACGATAATTTGGCTATCAAGAACACTGGGGAGGTCGCAAGGGTAGGATGCAATGTTTTTCTTTCGTCTGCTCTTCCACAGCTGCTCGAAAGCTACAGCTGAATCTTTACCGAGACCAGGAAAAAACCTATGGATATCAGCCAGACCCCATTGAGGGTGATAAATCGTCATCGCATGTTCAAAGATAGATCCCGTCTCAAAATGTGTTAAGATTTCCCAGCCTTGGGCAAGGAGCACCTCTACGAAACGGTCTACATGGGCAGGGCGGATGAGCACATCAATATCACTGCTCTGGCGATGAGCGCGATAGGTATCTGTGCCAAAAGCGTACCCCTTGACATGTAGAAGGTCAATAGCGTTGCTTTCAGCCTGATATTGGAAATAAGCGTGAGAAAGCATGAGCCGGAACCTGAGTGGAACATTATTTTCTTCTACCTGGGTACTATCCATGCTATCCTCCCGATTCTTGTGAATGTATTTATCATCTTGTTTTAACAGTTTATGCCAGTGCCCCTAGGGGCACTGGCATAAAAGGGTTATTAAGCTGTTATCACAGCTTATGACTTCTTAGAACGCTTGCTGCCACGACCGGCTTTCTTAGCTTTCTCATCGTCCTGACCGTAGTAGGAGGAGTAACCGCCGTTTGAGCTGTAGGCAAAGCCGTAGTAGGAGTTACCCAGACCAGTGCGAGGTGCACGGTTGATGACTACACCCAATAGATTGGCGCTTACCTTGCGTAGATTAGCAGCAGCTTCAGCGAGGTTTTCCTTGCGGGTTTTTCCTACGGTACCTACGAGAACAACACCGTCAACGGCAGTAGATAGCAGAGCAGCGTCAGTGACTGGAAGCACCGGGGGGACGTCTACGATAACAGTAAACTCGCCGGAAAGCTCTGAAATAAGTTGACGCATTTTGTCAGACCCAAGAAGCTCTGAGGGGTTTGGGGGGATTCGGCCGGCGGGCAGGATGAAGAGTTGGGTATCTTCGAACTGCCGCACAGCGTCGGCAAGCTCAACCTGACCTGCGAGTACCTGAGTCAGACCAATCTTAGAATCAATCTTAAACTTTTTAGCAATAGTGGGTCGGCGGAGGTCCGCGTCGATAATGATGACCGGCTCACCAGCATCCGCCAGTGCCCGCGCAATAGAAGTTGAAACTGTTGATTTGCCTTCACCAGGCTCAGCCGAAGTAACAATAAGCGACTTAGGCGGGTTATCAACGTTGACGAAGCGTAGATTGGTACGCATCTGACGGATTGATTCTTGTGCAACGTGGTCGCTGTTAGCACGAAGGATATTTTCTTCGGTGAGTTCGTCAGAGACAGGAAGGACGCCAAGCACTCCAGCTTCTGTTGCTTTAGTAGCATCGTCACGGGTACGTAACTTAGTATCGACAGTGCGACGAAGCAAGATTGTTGCAAGTACGAGACCGAGACCAACACCAGCACCAATTAGAACTAGCTTCTGCACATCAGGGCTGATGGGAGTGTTGTTCAGGGTTGCATCTTCCAGCGGAATAACTCGTACGGAGCTTGAGCCCTCAAGATCATTGACTACCTTAGCTACGGCTTCTAGAGATGAGTTTGCGAGAGCTTGTGCTTGCTCAGGCGTCGAACCATGTGCGGAAACATTGATGAGTGCAGAATTAGCATCAACTGTGGCTGAGAGGTTACCCTGTACCTGCCCGCGGCTCATGTTGAGTTCTGGGTTTGCTGCGATAATTTCATCGGCTACTGCTGCCGAATTCACTAGAGCTAGATAAGCCGCGGCCTTCTCTTTGGCAGCAGCTGAGCCAGAGATAACGTCACCGATTCCTGCGCCGTCACCAACAGTTACATAGCCCGTAGAGCTAGAAGCATAGACGCGAGGCTGCATGAGGGAATAGCCAAAGCCCAAGAGTGCACCAACGACCAAGCCAATTATTAGTAGCTTGAGGTTGGCGCGGAGCATGCGTAAGAAGTCAAGGATAGTCATATAAGCCCTAAAAGGTTAAAAGTGAAAACCAGACTGTTCCTGAGACAACAGTCGGAATGATTCTACCAGCGGTAGAGAATGAAGAAGTCGTGTTGTCGACGCTTGTCTAAGCGCACTTGAAGTTGGCCCTACTTAAGTAGACCGAGCAGGTAGGCTCCGTAACCACTTTTGACGAGAGGCCGCGCTAGTTCTTCGAGACGGTTATCATCAATCCAGCCCATACGCCAGCCAATTTCTTCAGGAGAGCCGATCGAGAGCCCCTGACGCGCCTGTACCGTACGAATAAAGTTCGTGGCATCTGCCAACGAATCGAAAGTGCCAGTATCTAGCCATGCTGTTCCACGGGGAAGGACTTCGACCTGGAGTTTCCCCTGCTCGAGGTAGACACGGTTAAGATCAGTGATCTCAAGCTCGCCACGGGGGGAAGGTTTGATAGCCTTCGCATATTCGACTACATCGTTATCGTAAAAGTACAGGCCGGGAATCGCGTAATCGCTCTTGGGGCGTGCCGGTTTTTCCTCGATGGAGATAGCCTTAAAGCTTTGGTCGAACTCCACAACACCGTAGGCAGCAGGATCTGCAACTCGGTAACCAAAGACAGCAGCTCCGTCTACGTGGTTATATTTACGGAGCTGGTTGCCGAGGCCCGGGCCATAGAAAATATTATCGCCCAAAACAAGAGCCGCTGGATCATCTCCGATGTGTTCTTCACCCAGGATAAAAGCCTGTGCGAGGCCGTCGGGGGAGGGCTGAACTTTGTAAGTAAAGTTAACGCCAAACTGAGAGCCATCGCCAAGAAGCCGCTGGAACTGGTCCTGGTCCTGAGGCGTGGTGATAATCAGAATATCTTGGATACCTGCCAACATCAGGGTTGAAATGGGGTAGTAAATCATCGGTTTGTCGTAAACCGGAGTGAGCTGCTTACTGATGCCGAGTGTGATGGGGTGGAGGCGTGAGCCAGTACCACCTGCTAGTAGAATTCCCTTCATACCCCCATTCTGGCATGAACACCACATTTTTAGGTGCTATCGGAAACCCAAAATAAGGTGATTTGCCACTACTGTTAAACCTATGGGAAATATTCTTGTTACCGGCGGCGCCGGCTTCATCGGTTCTAACTTCGTTCACTACCTGGTAGATAACACTGACCATAAGGTCGTGGTGCTCGATAAGATGACCTACGCTGCCAATGAAATGTCACTCGCAGGGCTACCGTCTGACCGCTTTGAGCTGGTTAAGGGGGATATCGCCGATATGGACGTCGTTGACCCCCTGGTCGCGCAGGCAGACGCTGTCGTCCACTATGCAGCTGAGTCACACAACGATAACTCGCTCAACGACCCCAGCCCCTTCATCCACACTAACCTCATCGGTACTTTCACCCTGCTTGAGGCTGTGCGTAAGCATAAGGCCCGGTACCACCACATCTCAACAGATGAGGTGTTTGGTGACCTTGAGCTAGACGATCCTGCTAAGTTCACCGAAACTACCCCCTACAACCCCTCCTCACCTTATTCTTCAACCAAGGCCGGCTCAGACCTTCTGGTCCGTGCTTGGGTCCGTTCCTTCGGCATTGAAGCAACGATTTCTAACTGCTCTAATAACTATGGGCCCTACCAGCACATTGAAAAGTTCATTCCCCGCCAGATCACCAATATCCTGGCTGGCATTAAGCCCAAGCTCTATGGCGAAGGTCTGAATGTGCGCGACTGGATTCATGCCTCTGACCATTCTTCAGCGGTGCACACCATCCTCGAAAAGGGCAAGGTCGGTGAGACCTACCTGATTGGCGCTAACGGGGAAGAAAATAACATCACCGTTCTGCGCACCATCCTGCGCCTTATGGGCCAGCCCGAGGACGCCTTTGAGCACGTCGTAGACCGGCCCGGTCACGACCTACGCTACGCTATTGATGGCACCCGTCTGCGTGAAGAGCTGGGCTGGGAACCCCAGTTCACCAACTTCGAGGCAGGTCTGGCAGATACCATCGCCTGGTACACCGATAACCGCGTCTGGTGGGAGCCCCTCAAGGCAGAGGTTGAAGCCAAATATGCAAAGGCAGGCCAGTAATGCCCAAAGAATTGGCCGTTCACGCAACGGATATCCCCGGTCTACTTGTTATTGACATTCCCCAGCACGGTGATAACCGCGGCTGGTTCAAGGAAAACTGGCAGCGCGAGAAAATGGTTGCTGCGGGTCTGCCAGACTTCGGCCCTGTACAGAACAACATTTCTTTCAATGCAACCGCAGGTACGACCCGAGGCATCCACGCTGAACCCTGGGACAAGTACGTCTCGGTAGCCACCGGCCGTATCTTCGGAGCCTGGGTTGACCTGCGTGCCGGTGAATCTTTCGGCAAGACCGTCACTGTAGAGCTTGGCCCCGACACCGCTGTTTTTGTTCCCCGCGGAGTAGGCAACTCATTCCAGACTCTGGAAGACAACACCGCCTACACCTACCTGGTAAATGACCACTGGTCAGCGGATGCCCAGGGGGAGTACTCCTTCCTGAACCTTGCAGACGAGACCGTGGCAATTGACTGGCCGATTTCTCTGGACCAGGCAGAGCTTTCTGAGAAGGATAAGAATCACCCCCGTCTTTCTGAGGTAGAGCCTCTTGCTCCTGCCCCCCTGCTGGTGGTTGGCGCTAACGGGCAGCTGGGCCGCGAACTGGTCAAGCAGCTTGAAGCAGCCGGTACCCCCTACATTGCTGCAACTCGTGCGGAACTTAACCTGGCGCGTCCTGATAGCTGGGTATCTGCCTACCGTTGGCGTTCCCTGCGCGGCATTATCAACGCGGCAGCCTACACCGCGGTTGACCAGGCTGAGACGCCCGAAGGGCGTGCGGACGCCTGGGCCGCCAACGCGAGTGGTGTTGCGGCTTTGGCCAGGGTGGCGGACGAAGCAGGAATTCCGCTGGTCCACGTGTCGACTGATTACGTTTTTGACGGTTCCCTACCGTTGGGGGATGAATATACCGAGGACGCCCCGTTGGCACCTCTCGGTGTGTACGGCCAGTCAAAGGCAGCTGGCGAGATGGCTGTTCGATCGGTACGCCGTCACTACATTGTGCGAACCTCTTGGGTCATGGGCGACGGCAAGAATTTCATTGAAATTATGAGGTCGCTGGCTGAGCGCGGATTAAATCCCACCGTGGTGAATGACCAGTACGGCCGCCCTACCTTTACAGAGGATCTTGCTGGAGCAATTCTGCACCTGGTGGAGAACAGCTGTGAGTTTGGTACGTACCATGTCTCAAACTCCGGTGAAGTTGTCACCTGGGCTGATATTGCCAAGATGGTCTTTGAAACTATGGGTCACTCTGCAAACCGGGTTACTCCTGTGACTACAGCTGAGTACTTTGCGAAAACCGATGTTTTCTCCCCTCGCCCAGGTAACTCAACTATGGATATTTCGAAAATTATTGATTCTGGTTATAGACCGCGTAATTACAGTGCGTTGCTAAAAGAATATCTACTTAGTGAGTAAAATGAAAAAAAAATATAAGGTTACTATCGTCTCTGGTGGGGATGAAATTCGTCAGAGGTCATATATTAATCATAAAATATTTGCTTTAGAACATGGCTTTGACTATCGCTTAGAAATCGGTCTAGCTGAGGGGGTCAAGACAAAATTTGATTATAAACTAAATTCTATTTTGCATGTTCTGCCGTTAACTGAATGGGTTTTATGGGTAGATGACGATATGTATTTTACTGACTTCTCATCGCAATCAGTTGAGAAACTTATTGACAGAATGAATAAGTCAGATGCATATTTTGCTGTTGCAGAAGGAATTCTAGAGCCTAATGGTTTTTGGTCAAAGATAAATTCTGGATCTATGCTCATTCGAAACTGTGAAGAAGCAAAAACTCTTCTTGAAGATGCTCGAAATCTTTCACTTTCTAAGGTTAGAGATGAATGGTCTGATGACGAAGACGGCCTCTTTACCGGAGGTGATCAGGATCAGCTGTGGTACTTGATAAAAAATAGAAACCTTGAAATAACCGGTAAAGTTATTATTGTTGATCATTCTTCACTGAACTCCCGTGGTCATTACTACTCTCAAAGCCTTACAGATAACTTTTCTATGCATTTTTGTGGTTACCCTGATAAAGCTCTCGGTGCAGCACAGTTTGCGCGGAGGTTTGGGGTAGGCCAGGAAATTGTTCCTGTGTACTTACTTGATAAATATGGAGTTACAGTTAGAAGCCCTATGGGGAACCTAGAGTATTTCATAAGACTTCGCAAGCAGAGAACAGTATCAGGCGTAAAAGCTAGACTGAGACCGCTTAAGAAAAAATATTTTAATAAAATGGTAGGAAATTAATTATGCAAGGAAAATTTTCTGTTATTATTCCAACATTGCAACGCTCTCAATATTTATATAAATTCGTTGACCTCTGTGAAAAGCACCAACTAGTTGGTGAAGTTATTATAGTAAACAATTCTGATAAGCCAATTGTTCTATCAGGAAAAAAAGTTAAGGTTTTAGATCAAGGTAAAAATATTTTTGTGAACCCTGCCTGGAATCGTGGTGCGAAAGAAGCGAGATATGAGTACCTTGCTATTGTGAATGACGATTTACTATGCGACCCAGCAGCTTTTGATATCTCAGCAAAAATATTAGAAAAGAATGTTTTTGGTATTGTAGGTCCTGATAAATCTTGTTTTGATAACCCCGCGCTGAGACCTCGTGTACGACTAGCCCGTATTAGACCTACGGTGGATGGTTTTGGCACTTTTATGTGTTTGCGTAGAAGTAATTATATTGAAATTCCGGACTCTTTAAAGATCTGGGGTGGGGACGATATTCTTATTCAGTTTCAGAATAGACCTCCAGGAGTTTTGATAGGAGTTCCATTCGAGACCGAAATGAGTACCACCTCAGGAGACCCATCATTCCAAGGGATGCGTCAGAAAGAACATGAGAGAACTATTCAGATTCTGGATGAATCATTTGGTAGTAAATGGTGGCATAAACCATTCAACTTCTATAACTCTCGAGTCCGACCTTGGCAAGATAAATTAAAACTAGTAATTATGAAAACATCAAAATAAAAATAAAAAATATATTTTATTTATAACTCTTGAAAATTAAATTAACACTAATTTTTAATCCCTAGTGAACTTATTACATATAGACATTTTGATAGGGATAAAAATAGACATATCCAGAAGATTTTTATGCCTGTGAAAATCTCCATTCATACCTAAAATTTATTTTAGAGCTTATAAGGGGGTTGGATGTGGGATTACTTCTGTAATCCTATTTTGGAAATAATAAATATGATTTAGATGCAGATGGTGATATTGGCCTAATCGACATTAATTTGATGAAAATTGATTAATTTAATCACTGGCGGTTAAGTTGGAGAGAAAATGCTGAAAGGAATTTGAGATGATTAAGAAATTTGTAGTGATTTCACTAGCTGATTCTCCCCGTTTAGAAGGGTTTCAGAAATCCAATTGGGGTCTAGAATTTGAGGTCTTTGACGCAATTGATACGCGTCAGGGACATGTTCCTGACGATTTTAATATTGATGAATATAGGAAGCGAACCTTGAAAGATCCTCGCCCCGCAGAGGTTGGTTGTGCTATAAGCCACTATAGGGTCATCAAAGAATTTGCGGAGCAGGAAGGTGAGGGTGGAGATTTTATGCTTGTTGCAGAGGATGACGCCCGTGCGGTTGCCGGTTTTTCTGAAAAACTTAATAATATTTTAGCAACAAAAGGTAAAAAGGATATTGTTGTTCTGTCTGAACCTATATTTGGTTCAATGAAAAACCTTAAATATTATGCAATGTCGCTAATGGCAAAGAATTTGCCTGGTGGGTATAGAATGGGGCATTATGCTGATCGGCTTGCTGGGGCTGGTTTATATCTCATCTCACGGGAATCGTGTATTAAATATGTTGCTCAAGTGAAAAAAGCAGGTGGTGTTAGCTGGGTGGCAGATGAATACAATGTAAGTCCCTCAGCGACTGCTATTGAGTTGCCCTTCCATGTTCTTGACGTACAGGTCGTCCGCCCTGGTTTGGCTGATTGGGAGGGGGAAACTACGATTCATGACATTGAAGGCTACAATCAGTTTAAGCAGTGGAAGCTGGCTGAGCATAGTATTTCAGTTTCCGGGGTTATGGGATTGATGGAAAAAGTAAAGTCTAAAGTTAATGTTAATAACATTCGTCTCATACGAGATTTACTTATCGTGTCGGCAAAAGACTTAGGAGAACTATTGTCCAAAAAGAATCTTCGGTAACTCTGAGCCCTACTGAATGTTCTTGTTGTGGCGAAGCTCAATATGCTGAATGCGGTGGTATAGCTTGTGCAAACTACTTAACTCAATGATAATTAGTAGGGTCGTGCCGTAGGCGTGACAAGCCAAGGCAGTGGAATGCCGGTGGGAATCCCCGGTAGGTCCGGAACTGACGGTGGCTGGTTAGAAAGCGATTTCTGGCGCCAGTTCACTACACCACTTGGCGCATCGATAACTAACCACAGAAAGGATGGCCCTCATGTCAGAGACCATCAAGATTTCAGCAACCGTCCGCACCGACTTCGGTAAGGGCTATGCCCGCCGCATCCGTATGGCCGGCGACATCCCCGCCGTCATCTACGGCCACGGCGAAGAGCCCAAGCACGTTGTACTGCCCGGCCACGCAACCACCCTGGCAGCCCGCGTCCCCAACGCTATCCTCGACCTCGACATCGAAGGTGACTCACACCTGGCCATGATCAAGGACATCCAGCGCCACCCCATCCGCCCCGAACTGCAGCACATCGACCTGCTGACCGTTAAGCGTGGCGAGCGCGTTGAGATCGAGGTTCCCGTACACGTTGAGGGTGAGCCCGCCGTTGGTGCCGTTGCAAACCAGGAAGAAACCGCTCTGCTCGTTGAAGCAGACGCTCTGAAGGCTCCCGAAGCTCTCGTTGTTAACATCGAAGGTCGCGAAGCTGGCGCCCACGTTCACGCTTCCGACGTTGAACTGCCCGCCGGCGTAACCCTCGTAGCAGACGCAGAACTGCTGGTTGTTAACATCTCAGAGCCCGAGGAACTCGACGTACCGGAGACCGGTGAAGAGGGCGAAAACGCTCCCGAGGGCGCAGAAGCTGACGCCCAGGTAGACGAAGCTAAGTAAGCTCTATAGCTACCTCACCCTTTATAAGGCCCGTACCGTAGTCAACGACGGTGCGGGCCTTCTTGACTCGCTACACTTTTTGTATGCTTACCGCATTCTTGCGCCCTAGGAAAGGCGAAAATATGTCAGATGCATGGCTGATCGTAGGTTTGGGTAACCCCGGCCCCGAGTACGCAGCAACCCGTCACAACATTGGGCAGATGGTGCTCGATGAGCTCGCAAACACTGTGGGCGGTAATTTCAAGAAGCACAGTAAGGCACGAGCCCAGGTACTCGAAGGACGCCTAGGTATGGGGGGCGCAAAAGTTGTGCTGGCTAAGCCCCTGACCTACATGAACGTATCGGGCGGTCCGGTATCTGCACTGGCCCAGTTCTACGGTATTGACCCCGAAAAGACCATTGTGGTGCACGATGAGCTTGACATCCCCTTTGACTCCATCAAACTAAAAATTGGTGGGGGAGAGGGCGGCCACAACGGTCTACGCGATATTACCAAGGCTCTGGGAACTAAGAACTACTACCGGGTTCGCACCGGTATCGGCCGTCCTCATGGGCAGATGCAGACCGCTGATTTTGTGTTGAAGCCTTTTACAACCGCGGAGAAGAAGGATCTCCCTTTCCTTGTTTCTAATGCAGCTGATGCTACGGAGACTCTGGTTAAAGAGGGTTTGCTGGCAGCCCAGCAGCGTTTTCATAGCAATTAGAAACAGATTATCTACACGAGGTAGCAGATAAATGATGGAAGAGACAAAAAAGGCCGGGAAGCTAACCCTTGGAAGTCGGCTGAGCACAAACGATAACGCGTTGAATTTTGTGCGCCTTGTACTGGCTACTCTGGTCATTTTCGGGCATGCATTTCCGCTGGGTGATTTTGAACCAGTAGTTATTGGCCACTTTGCGTTGGGGGCGTGGCATGGTACGGCTGTTGAGTGCTTCTTTGTTGCCTCTGGCTACCTTATCCTTGCTTCAGGTATGAGAATGAGGGCTAAACCTTTCTTGTGGAGACGTTTCCTTAGAATCTATCCTGGATATTTTGCGGCACTACTAGCTACAGCTTTTATCTTTTCTCCTCTTGGAAAATTGTTCGGGGCTGAATGGAAACTGTCTGAAGCACTATACTTCTTCTTTAAATCATTAACTCTTAAATCGGGTGATTTGCCTGTTAACGCGGACGTACCCTTCACGACCACTTGGAATGGATCATTGTGGACTCTGTTCTATGAAGCCCTAGCCTATGTGGGAGTATGTCTCTTCGTGATGGCTCCCTGGGTTCGCAACCATTTGAAACCAGCAGTGATAGCGATAGCTACTCTGATGGTTTTGATTTACTTATTTGTTCCTTCCTCTGCCTACACTTTATTTCCGGGATCACTAGAAGTTATTCTCGCGAATGGTGTGAGGCTCTGGACTTTTTTTGCGCTAGGTATGCTGTTCTACGTCTTTGCGGATAAGATTCCCGCAAATTTACCTCTAGCTGCAGTTTCATGTTTGGTTGCGCTTTCCTTAGTATCGACTTCCCATAATATTTGGGGCAACATCGTTATTTTTGTTGCAATGCCTTACGCCGTTCTTGGATTAGGTGCGGCACTACCAACTCGGATTGGCTCTAGAAACGATGAGGCTTATTCAAAAGTAGACACGCACCCCACACCCACCAACTAGACAACGGCCCCACCCGCGGCAAAAATATGAGCGTTAAATCTCTATAAATAACCTCAAGCCATACCGGACAAGACCGTTGCTACACCAGCGTACAACCGGCCTCACAGCCACGCAATTCGCCACACTACACACAGCCCTCACCCATCACCTCACCTGGTCAAAACCAGGCGGAAGACCACCAGCGCTAACCCTCACCCAAGCCCTCAAAATCACCCTGCTCTACCACCGCCACAACCTCACCGAAGAACTCCTCGCAGAACTTTTTGCTGTCTCTCAATCGACAGTCTCACGAGCTATCAACACCATCGAAAAGGCCCTGGAGAAGATTCTCACTCCGCCGACTCAGCCTTTGAAAGAAAGCCTCAAAGCACCCGGGTCCTTAGTAGTTGACGGGACTCTGATACCCACGTGGAATTGGCGATCACTTGGTAAAACAAATTTCTCTGGAAAGCACAAACGAGCCGGATTCAACCACCAAGTCATTTGCACCTTGGATGGAAAGTTGCTGGCTATCACAGACCCGGTGCCCGGGGCCAGGCATGATGCTTACGCCTTCAAACATCATGGCTTGGAAAGATATCTTGATAAGAGCACTGTGGCTGATAAGGGCTATATCGGGTTGGGGTTGGCTACCCCGGCCAGGCGCAAGCCGGGTCAGCGGCTGAGTCGGGAGCAGAGGCGGAATAATCGGGTGCTGAATCGGCTGCGGTCGGTGGTGGAGCGGGTTATCGCTCACATCAAGACTTGGCGGATTCTTCATACGGGGTTTAGGCGGCCGTTGGGGTTGTATGGGCGGGTGTTTGCGGTGGTGCGGGGGTTGGTGTTTTTGGCTGCGGGTGGGACTTTTGAATAAGCCTCGATATCTCGTATGGGATATACGTTTACGCATTCCCTGTTCAACAGCTACTTGTACTAGCTGGTATTACACAGTATGGGTGGTTTTTTACAGCGCTTTCTTGCTTTGCTCTTACCGTGCCACTCGCTTTCTTATCGTGGCATTTGATTGAGAAACCAGCCATGCGGTTTAAGCGATTAGTTCCAACGCGGGTAGAGAGCTATACACAAAAAATCGCATAAGCTGTTGCGTGATGCATCTGCTGCTCACCTGAACGTCCAAGCCCACCCTAACTACCAATTCCGCCCGGCAGGGAATAGGCTAGAAAAACATGCCGTTATACCAGGCGTACCCAACGGAAAGGCAAAAACAGTGGCCAGCAGCTACCGCACTCCAGCCGGAGCAGAGCTCACCAACGAACTCGTCACCGACCTACGCAAGGACTACCCCATCCTCAGCCGCCAGGTCAACGGCCACCCCCTGGCCTACCTCGACACCGGAGCCACCAGCCAAAACCCCCTCCAGGTTCTCGACGCCGAACGTAACTACTACCTCGGCGCGAACTCAGCCGTCCACCGCGGCGCCCACACCCTCGCCGTTGACGCCACCGACGCCTTCGAGGACGCCCGCCGCACCGTCGCCTCCTTCATCGGCGCCGCCGAAAACGAGCTGGTCTGGACCTCCAACGCCACCGAAGCCCTCAACCTGCTCACCTACTCTTTTGGCAACGCGTCCGCTGGAATCGGCGGGGACGCCGCCGCCCGCTTCGCGCTGGCAGAGGGCGACGAAATCGTCACCACCGAGCAGGAGCACCACGCCAACGTCATCCCCTGGCAAATCCTGGCTGCCCGTACCGGTGCAACCTTGCGCTACATCCCCGTCACCGACCAGGGGCTTATTGACTACGAAGCTGCCGAGAAAATCGTCACCGACCGCACCCGCATCCTTGCCTTCACCCATGTCTCAAACGTAGCGGGCTCTATCACCGACGTGGACTTCATGGTCACCCTGGCTAAGAAGGTCGGAGCTCTGACGGTGCTGGACGCCTGCCAGTCAGTGCCCCACATGCCCGTTGACGTGAAAAAACTCGGCGTAGACTTCGCAGCTTTCTCAGCCCACAAGATGCTCGCTCCCACCGGTATCGGAGCCCTCTACGGCCGCAACGAGCTGCTTGAAGCAATGCCCCCCTTCCTCACCGGCGGCTCCATGATCACCAAGGTCACCATGACCGAAGCCGAATGGATGCCAGCCCCCATCAAATTCGAGGCAGGAACCCAGCGCGTCTCCCAGGCCGTAGCCTGGGCCGAAGCCGTACGCTACCTGCAGCACCTTGGCATGGAGCAGGTGCATGCCTGGGAGTCCAAGCTCGGCCAGCTCCTTGCCGAAGGCGTGAGCTCAATCCCCGGCGTCCGCCTCATCGGCCCGGCAGCAGGCCAGCCCCGAGCCGGACTCACCTCGGTACATGTCGAAGGCGTGCACCCCCACGACGTCGGCCAGCTCCTCGACGAAAAGGGTATCGCCGTGCGCGTAGGCCACCACTGCGCCCAGCCCCTGCACCGGGCACTCGGCATCACTGCCTCAACCCGTGCCAGCGCCTACATCTACAACACCACCGACGAGGTAGAGCGCTTCATCGAAGAACTCGCCAAGGTACGCAGCTACTTCGGCTACACCGACTAAGAGACACCACAGCAGTACAATGGGTAGGCTCCGCCAGCGACCCACCCTGAAAGAAGGACACCGAATATGAGCGGTCTTGAACAGCTCTACCAGCAGATCATTCTCGAACACTCCAAACAGCGCTCCGGCGAGGGACTCATCGACCCCGCCGACGGAACCCGAGTCGCAACCAACCATCAGTACAACCCCACCTGCGGCGACGAAATCAACCTGCGCGTTACCCTTAAAGACGGTGAGAACACCATCGACACTATCTCCTGGGAAGGCGACGGCTGCTCCATCTCCATGGCAGCTGCCTCCGTACTCTCAGAAATGGCCCCCGGCATGAGCACCCAAGAATTTCAGCAGCTCGTCGACGACTTCCGCGAAATGCTCCGCTCCCGCGGCCACATTGAGCCCGACGAAGAAGTCCTCGGCGATGCTGCCGCCTTCGCCGGTGTTTCCAAGTTCGTAGCCCGCGTGAAATGCGCCATGCTCTCATGGGTAGCGGCCGAAGAAGCCACCAAAGAAGCAGCCGTCTAACCCGGCATAAAATCCCAGCTCAGCGCACAGAACCCACCCCCAAGCGTCCGCCCCGCAAGGGCGCCACAGGGTGGGTTTCTTGTTACCCTAACCACGCTCTGACCTGGGCTGTCCCCCAAAGTGGCCCCGGCTGCGTCCTTACCCTGCCCCGAACCTTAACGTAGGGTTAAAAGACAAACACACCCGTACTAGCGCGCTCGCACCGCGCTCACACGCACACCTGGGGGACCCATGAACATCGGCTATGCTGCCGGCGCCTTCGACCTCTTTCACGTAGGCCACCTCAATATCCTGCGCCAAGCTAAGAAAAACTGCGACTACCTCATCGCCGGAGTGGTCTCCGACGAAATGCTAGAACTCACCAAGGGGCGTAAGCCCATCGTGCCTCTGGCTGAGCGCATGGAAATCGTCTCCCACATCGATTTCGTAGACGAAGTGCGCGCCGAAACCGTGGTTGACAAGCTCGAAACCTGGGAGCAGGTGCGCTTCAATACCTTCTTCAAGGGCGACGACTGGAAGGGTACCCAGCGCGGCATCGACCTGGAAAACCGCTTCGCTGAGGTCGGCGTGCAGGTAGTTTACTTCCCCTACACCGCCCACACCTCCAGCACCAAGCTGCGGGCAGCACTTGAAGCGCTCAACACCCCTGTCGCCGCTGCTGCGTAACTGCTTCCTGCCCTAGGGCAAAGCCCAGACATAATGAAGGACGCCCCGCCCTCCTTCCCCTTGAGAGGGGAGTGGAGGGCGGGGCGTCCTCGGTATCTACGGGCTCTTAGTAGTTAGCCTTGATGTACTCTTCAGCGCTGGTTCCCAGGGCTGAGAAAACGCGGCCAATCTGGGGCTCAGCGGCAGCAGCAATCTTCTTACCCACCAGGGGGATGGAACACTTGACCTCACCGTCGACCTTAACCTCGGTGGTTTCACCGGCGGGGGTCAGGGTCTGGGTCGCATTCCCGGTAACGGGGATACCCTTGACGGTTACCTCAGACACCACAGTGCGGGAGCCGTCAGCCGCAGGAGCCGACACCCGGTCAACCTGAGAAACGGTCACACCGTTGGATACGCCGGGAAGCTTCTTCGCCATATCGGGAATACGGTCAGCGGGGATAGCGCGCACGGTGGTGGCGGTGAAGGCACCGGCAGGGTCACCGTCAACCGAGAAGGACTCGAAGGAAATACGGACCTTTTCGCTAGCGAAGCGAGCAAAGTTTTCATCGGCAAAGGCGCGGATGACGTTGTCGATAGAAGCGTTGATAGTGGTTGAACTCTGAACAGCCATGGGCTCTCTCTTTCAGGGCGGTGATAAAGCGGTCGAGCCCTATTCTACGGGGTCGGCTTGAGGGCGTGAAAGCGTGGAGTGTCCTTGCTTACTGAGAGCGGAATCCGGCGATAATCTGGGCAGTTCGGCGGATAAAGCCGCTGTTATAGGCGGTACCGAGGGCTTCTAGCTCGGCCGAGAGATTATCTGAGGCCTGATCACTACCGGGCACCCGGTAGGTGCCGCGCAGGGAACCGGGATCTGCAAAGGCAGCATCGAGCTTGTTCCGAAGGTCCTCGGAGCTGGTCACAACGATAGCTTCACCGTGGGTCTCCATGACCCGGGAGAACTCTACCTGGTGGTTATCAACAACCTCATCGAGATCTGCTACGCGGGGGACCGCCAAAGGGATAGCCCCCACCTCACGAGCATCAAGAATAGAGCCGGGCCCTCCCTGAACCAGCACCACCTTGGCAGCGCGATACAGGTCAAGCAAATCAGCGCGAGGCATACGCTCGACGGCGTCCGCGTGCTGGGGTGGAGCGGTGAAGCCGTGCTGTACCAGGGCAGTGACCTCGGGATGATCTGCCAGGTAGGCATCAACCCACTGGATCAGCCGGTCAAAATGGTGGTGGTCGGTGCCCAGAGACACAACCAGGTCGTAGACCTTGGTCTGGACGTTGCCAGAGCTCGGGTTTTCAGTCACGGCAGCCTCCTAGAGTATATGGCCGATATTGACGGCTTCGGGGAAGGTCTTCTTCTGTTCATCCCACTGCACCACAAAGAGGTCGCTCATGGGGTAGCACATGCGACCGGTGAGGGTGGGCATGGTGATGCGGTCATAGGCCTCAATGAAGACAGTTTTGATGCCTAAGAGCTTGGCGATTAGGAAGAAGGGCACGGCAACAGCTGCGCCGGTTGAGACCACCGCATCGGGCCGTTCCTTGCGCAGCACCCGCCAGGCTACCCCGATATTGCGGATAGCGTTGGGGATGTTACGGGTGGTGGGGAAATGCACCCAGTAGGTGCGCTCGCCCTCTAAAGCCGCTTTGACCTCGGGTAGTTCAAAGGTGGCCCATGCCCGGTCATGTTCCTTCCAGAACTTATCCAGAGCAATGAGCTGGGCGAGGTGGCCACCAGCGCTTGCGGTAAGGAGTACTTTCATGGCTGTTTATTTCTGGGTGGGGGTGTCGAAGTAGACGGGGATGACGCGGGTGGAGCTGGCCGGGGTCAGCTCGTCAAAGAGCCGCTGGGCGCTCTTGACGGTGCTCTTGGACGTAAAGGGCAGCAAGAGGACGCGGGTGTGATCGGCTGCCAGAAGAACCTTGGAGGTAGACGCCGATGCGGGCGCATCGATGATGACAGGAGCGTTCTGCTTGATATGGTCCTTGAGGTTTTCTAGCCCCAGGGCGTTGAAGGTGGCAGCATCAGCGATGGTGTAGTTGCTGTCGGTAAGGACGCCCGCGAGTAGGGAAGTGAGGGAGGCAGCTGCGCGGGGGGTGGGGGAGAAGATGGTGATGCCGCGCAGGTCTGCGTTTTTGAGGCGTCCGTCTGCTACACCGATGCGGCGTAGTAGCTGGGTAGCTGATTCGTTTTCGGCGCCCCGGGCGATGATGGAGACCGGAGAACCTGAGATTTCTGAGAGGCGCTCCGAGTAGCCCAGGGTGCGGTTCGTGCGGTCTACAACGTAGGCTGCGAAGATGCCGATGAGCAGACCCATGGCGCCACCGATGAAGATGGTCTGAGCCAGGCTAAAGTTTGAGGGGGCGTCGGGCACCTGGGCCTCTGAAATGATGGTACCGCTGTCGGTGGAGGTTGCTTCCAGGGTCAGAATTGCCTGGTCAACAAGACCTTTATCCATACCACCGGAGACAGCGTCGATGTTATCCCGAGTCTCTTCGCGGCTAGCACGCAGGGTGTCTGAGCGGTGGGCGAGGTAGGCTCGAGCAACGGTGTTCGCGATATCTGCGGATTTCTGTGCATCATCGGTGTTGACGATGATATCGAGAATGGTGCTATTCGAATGACCGGCAGCGGTAACCTGATCTTTGAGATCGGCTACGTCCATACCCAGCTCATCTGCTGCCGCCTGAAGAACCACACGGGACGAAGCAATAGCTTCCTCGGTATCCATATCGATGGAGTTGAGGGCTGAACGTAACCCGGTTGCGCCTGCACTGGGCTGGGTGACGTTGATGACGGCCTTGGACTCGTAGGAGTTAGGCAGCGCTAGACCTGCTACTGCGCCCAAGACCGCGAAGATGAGGGCGCTGATGAGCACAACAATTTTGTGGCGTAGAATGCGGCGGACGGCGGCCCCCAGCGAAATGGGGGTAGCCTGCTGGTCGTTGGCTCTGGCTCGTGATGAGCGTTCCATGTGTGTTCCTTCCCTAGGAGTGTATGGGCCTAGCGGCGAAGTTTGCGAGTGATTGATGTGACGAGAGATTCAAGGCCGATTGCTCGGCGGAAGCGGTAGATGAGAGCTAAGTAGAGGGGGATAAGAAGCAAGGCATAGGCAGCTAAGGCTAGCAGGCTCTGCCCCCAGATGAACACCGTGGCAGCTGCCCCCAGCCCAGGTGCCAGAGCTGCCAGGAGCATCACCGGTAGCACCTCACCGAGGCGCGGGCGGATGCCCAGCTTGCCGTAGACCTGGGCAGTAGCTAGACCGCAGTCGGTCAGGACGGCTGCCGCCCAAGCAGTTGCTGCACCGGTAAGACCCCAGAGCGGTATAAGCGTTAGGTTCAGTACAAGCGCCACCGCGAGAGCCGACAGCTTGTTGTAGAGCTGCCAGCGGGCGCGTCCGCTCATGAGCAGAACCGACTGCACCCCGCCTGCTGCCATCTGCACCAGCATGGCAGCCCCGATGATGTAGAAAAGTGGGGCACCAGCGCTAAAACCATCGCCGAAGAACCCCAAAAGCACCGGGCCGAAGGCAGCGAGGGTGATGAAGAAAGGCCAGCCAACAGCAATGAGAATACGGGTAGCTGAGACAAAAATCTGGCGGGCCCGAGCCTGGTCACCGGTAGCGATAGCGGCAGAGATATCGGGGCCGGTCACCACACGGGCGGTGTGCTCCACCATGGCCCCCACCCGCACACAGCGGTTGACAGCCCCGTAGACGCCGCTGGCAGCAGGCCCCAGGAAGAGACCGATCAACAACACGTCAATCCATTCGAGGAGAGCTTCGACCATGGCTGAGACGCCGCGAGCTGAGCTAAAAGCCCAGAAAGAGCGGGCAGACTCAGGCGCGGCTACAGCGGTAGGGGGCACCTGCTCAACCGCCAGGTGCTTGGCCTGGTAAGTGGGAATGTCCTCCTGCTGGGGCATATATTTCCGTACCCACAGTGCTGCCACCGCAAAAACCACCAGCAAGGGCAGAGCCCAGGCAAGGGCCAGGTAAGCGATAGCGCCCGAGAAAGCTACAGCCAGGAGCACAGCCCCGATACGCAGGGTCGGTAGCAGGGCTGACTGCAAGAAAGTGAACTCAACCGTATGCCCCAGCCCGCGCAGGGCACCAAAGCACAGGGTCATCCAAGCCGCTACCACCACAAAGGGGGCAGAGACGAGAACCGCGGCGCGGACGTCCGCCCCCAGATTCGGGGTCACAGCTGGCAGCGCACAGAGCAGGGCCCCTAGAGCTAGCACCAGGGCAATGACGGTTGCCGGGCCGACAGCAAAACGCATGAGCTGGGGCAGGCTAGAGTAACGGCCCACGGCGCGCTGAGCGCTCATGGTACGCACCAAGCCGGTGTCGGCCCCAAAAACGCAGAGAGAGGTAGCAATCGCAAAGAAAGCCATGACCTGGAAGAAGGCGCCAGCCCCGGCCTGCCCCACCCCATTAGAAACAATCAGGGTAGCTACAAAAGCCGCGGCAGAACCGTACATCACATAGAGCGATGAAAAAGCACCGCTACGCGCAAGTGACCTAGCCATCAGAGCCCCTCCCCGTACATACGGGAGCGCATCATCAGGGCAACCGATAGCATCAGCACGGTCAGCTGGATAACGTCAAAAGAGTAGAAGAAAACCACAGCCAGAGCAGCGACAATCACCGAGTGCACCCACATACCGGTAATCGAGGCGATATTCCAGGTGTTGATCAAAACCGAGACCACATAGAGCAGGAAAAGCCCCAACCCTACAAACCCAAAGCAGAACATCAGCGCCCAGACCTGACCCTGGGTACCCATCGACACACCCACACTGTCGGCCATCTTCGAGGTGCCGTAACCCACCAGCGGAGAGCGCAGGGTGTACTCAAAGGTCAGCTCGTAGAGCGAAGCGCGGCCACCGGTAGAGTCAGAATACTCCTGACGGCCCAAAATATCCTCGACAGCACCAGAAACTAGCAGGTAGGTCACCACGCCAACGCCCAGCACCGCACCGATACCGAGCGCCCGCCAGTCACCCTTGAGTAGGAGCCGGAAGAGCACATAGGCAAAAGCTGACCCCAGACCAATAAACATACCCCGGTTAGAAGTAGCCACAGCAGGCACCAGCGACAGAGCCACCGCAAAACCCAGCCCCAGCTGAATCTTCTTCGAGTGCACACCGGTCATCACCGCAAACACCACAGGGGTCAGCAGCGCGTAGGCCAGGCCCCAGGAGTTAGCGTAGGGGAAGGGCGCGGACGGGCGGATATAAGCCACCTCAGCGCCCCAGGGCCACTGCACCTCAGCCATCGGCGGAAGCACATAGTCCTTCACCAGCTCGTTATTGAGCAGGGCCCCCGGCAGGACGAAACTCATCGGGGTCGGCAGACGGAAATCGGGGAAGGCCAAGGCCAGGTACCCCAAAATCACCACCGTGAACCAAATCGTCAGCAGCCCACCCAGCATGATGTGGTTGGGAATGCGCTCGCGGGCATTGAAGAAGTAGAGCGTGTAGATACCCACGTTAAAGATATTCATGTAGCGCTGGAACCAGCCCAGGAACTCTGAAGCGGTATCAACCGAAACCACACAGATAAGGCCCCAGAACATCAGAGCGAACCAGATCCACATGGTGGAGTGCACCAGCACATGGCGGCGCATGACCATGAGCACAATCATCGATGCTGCAAGAAGGGTAGGCGCAAACTGCATCATGCCCATGGCCCACACGAGTGGGAAGCCGTAGAGCAGAACCAGAATGGGCCAGGCAGGCAGGGGAGCTCCTGCGGTAGGAGCAACAGCAGATAAAAACCTGTTGTGCCTGTGAGTCGGGGTAAGCACGGTCATGGGGCTAGAGGCCTCGACCGGTCTTATTCACAGCCGCCAAAAGTGCAGAGGGGCTCACCAGACCCAGGGCAACAGGCAACGCAGCCCAGGCTCGTAGCTGCGCGGGATCACGGCGCAGCGTAGCTCGTACATAGGCAAGAGCCAGCTTTTTATTCCCCAGCGCAGCGTGAATAAAAGCAATCTGCCCCGATATGCGGGCAAGACCCTTGGGGTCGCATTCAAACTCGGGGAACTTACGCAGCAGGTAGGTGAGACCCGCGGCCATGTTCTCCCACTTGCCAGCAAAGAAGGACGGGCGATCCCACAGAATCAGTACCAGCGGCTTTTCGACCGAGTAGATATCACCGAACTTGGTGGCGCGCAGAAGAAGGTCGTAGTCCTCACCGTAGGCAGCCGGGAGGTCCTCGTCAACGAGCCCCACGCGTCCTAACAAATCTGAGCGGCGGTAGAGCATCGCCGAGGGGTGGATTTCGGTGATGCGGGACCGGAGAAAATCAGCAAAGGTGGCGCGGGCGGGAGCTAAACGGTCAATATCTTTACCGCCAGAGCGCACCCGGATACCCGAAGAAATTGCAATTGCCTGCGGGGCACGCTGCCAGAGCTCTAGCTGGTCAGCGAGCTTGGTCGGAAGCCAGTAATCATCGTCGTCGCAGAAGCCAAGAATGTCTCCGGCAGCAGCTTCAATACCGGTGTTACGGCCACCGGCTAGACCCTGGGGGCGGGTATTAGGGATAGTGCGCAAGGAGCGGTTCTCAGGAATCTGAAGATCTGCCAGCGGGTCAATCTCAACGTGGTCAAAGACCACCAGCACCTCAACCGGGCCGGTATAAGTCTGTTCGAAAAGAGCGGTAACCGCGGTACGCAGAAGCTCAGGACGCTTGCCGTTCGTGGCGATAATGACGGAAACACTCTGCATTAGGCACCTACCGGCTGAGCGAGGGTAACAAATTTACGGCGCATGGAAAGCAACACGGTGGCAGCATTGGCAGCAAAGAGCAGGCCATAGACCAGCACGAAGCCAAGACCTGTGCCCCAGAAGATAAAAATCCAGCAGAAGGTACCGGCATCCATGTGCAGGTTGACGAAAGAACGGAGGGTGCCCCCGGTTGCAGGGGCAGCAGTACCCCGATTATTGCGTAGCTGTTCAGCCAAAATCTGGCTCATGAAATGCCCCGTGACCAGTACCGTAAAGGCAAGAGGAAGCCACCATAGCTGCCAGCCGGTTACGGGGAAGGCCTGCGGGTACTTGATGAAGCCCACCAGAATTGTCAGATGCATCGCGGGAGTACGCATAGCGTCAACCACGTGGTCGAGCCACTCGCCAGCAGGGGAGGACGCCCCCGTAACGCGAGCAACCTGACCGTCCGCCGAATCCAGAGCGTAGCCCAGCGCGAACAGCAGAGCTACCCCCACACCCAGTAAGAGAGAAGGCGGGAAGAAAATCATCAAGAGCATACCCAACACAGAAACGGTGGCGCTGAGAGCTGTGACCCCGTTGGGGCCAAGACCAATCTTGACCGCAGCCGCAGCAAAGATACGGGCAACACGGCGGTTGACCCAGCGAGTATAGGCGGGCACCCCGACCCCGGACTTCTGGGCAGAATTCAGTTGCGTCAGTGTTTCCCTAAACCCACGGGGGGCCAAAGTGCGAGTGCTAGTCATAAACCCTAGTTAATCCTTGAAAGTGTGTGCGAGATAGGCGTGGCACTGGGCCATAAGCAGAGCTGCCACCGTGCGAATGTCAGGAGCTCACCCGAGAGAAACACGCCCGAGTACTTAATTTTAGGTGAACAACTGTGCCAGCCATAGGTGAAAACTAGCCCACAAAACTATGACCTTCAATATGTTCTTACCCTAGATCCGCCGACTCATCCTGTCGGGGTGAATACCGGCGTCCGCCTCTGCCGTCTTGAAGAAAAAGACGTGGCCCGTGCTCATCGAGCACGGGCCACAGACTCTTACCAGCAGGTATATGCCTTACTTAGTGCGCAGAACAGCTTCCATATCGAAGGTAGCGCTCTCGGAGCGACGGTAAGAGTGAACCTCAACAGCAATCACATTCTTACCCTGGTTCAGCTGGCTAGCAGGCACAACCACAGTAATCGGGGTTGCCTTGGCCAGTGAGTAGGGAACAGCCTTCCGCGCCGGGGTGTTGGGAGCTGCGTTAGCCATCAGGTTGGTGCGGTTGACCTCGCGACCGTTGACGTAGATAGCGAGACCATCATCGGCGTAGGTGGTCAGTACCAGCTCCTGGTTGGCCTGGGGAGTCAGCTGCATCTCCTTGCGTAGGAACATCGACATAGGCTGATTGTAGTAGGCGAACTGGACGCGGTTTGCCAGTGAGAATTCGCCCCAACCGATGGAGGTCGGTGCAACGTACCACTGACGGGCGGTGTTATAGGCGTAGTTGGTGTTACGCCAGGTCTTGTCGTATTCGTTGGTGAGTACGAAAGCGATATCCCAGTTATCGCCCGAGGCAACAACCTTCTGATCTGCAGGCTTGACCGGTTCAACCGGAGCAACAGGCTCAGCGGGAGCGGGGTTTTCCTCAACTACCGGGGGAACCGGCTCCTCAGTGATTTCTTCAATGGGCTTCACATTCGGGTTATCGGGCTGAGTGGGGGCCTCAGTGGTGGGTTCTGCGGTAGGCTCTGCGGTGGGCTCAGCTGGAGCTTCGGTGGTGGGCTCAGCAGTAGGCTCAGCCGGAGCTTCGGTTGTGGGTTCAGCAGTCGGCTCAGCAGGTGCTTCGGTGGTGGGCTCTACCGTGGGCTCAGGAGTGGGCTGAGGCTTAGCCGCTACAGCGACCGGGGTAGAAGCAGAGACGTTACCGGCAGCATCGGAGACGCGGACGAAGTAGCGAGCGTCTTCGGTGGTGGGCAGCTTGTAGCTGGTGTCCGCCGTTGAAGCAATCACGCGGTTATCGCGCAGAATCTGGTAGGTGACACCGCGCTCAGAAACACCGGTCCATGACAGGGTATCGGTGGTTCCGTCGGTGGTGACGGAGAGGTTGGACGCGGTAGCCGGAGCAGTAGAATCAGCGGGCGCGTAGCGGGCGAAACCGACAGTCTGCTGCACACCGTTGTAGCCCAGGGAGCGGGTGATATCGCCGCCAACCCAGAGGGTGCCGGTGGAGTCGGTGAAGGACGCCCAGATACCGTGACCGCGCTGGCCCTGCAGGCTGGGATTGAACTGGGGCAGAATCTCGCCGGTCTGGGCATCAAATGCAGAAATCAGACGGATGGTGTTCACACCGCTGTAAGTGGGTGCGTTCCACGGATTGTCGTGGGTGGTTGCACCGTAGTAAATCCAGTCGCCACAGTGGCAGGCGGCGTAGAGCACGTTATTGCTATCGAGTGATAGGTCCTGGAAGTCGCCGCCGCTCTTGGTGATAGCAGTGGTCAGACGGTTGCTTAGATTGGACTTATCGTACTGGGCAACGAGATGTTCAGCACCCGCAGTCCAGATAGTTGATCCGGCATCCTGCACATCGAACTGGAAGCCATCGCGATGGGTGGGGTTGGTGGCACGGTGAGACAGGGTCCACTCCCAGTTCTGGGCTGCCTTGCCGTCGGTGGTGTTGATGTAGGCCAGCTTCCATGCACGCTGGTCGTTGAGGGTTGAGAAGTAGCCGGCGATAGCGACACCCTCATCGCTTGCCGAAACACCGTTGACGGTACCGTTGGTCACGGGGCGCCAGGACCAGTCAACCGAGTTGTCGTTCAGACGGAAACGGGCGATGTTCTTGGAGTAGGCGTAGGTATCTGAGGTGGCACCCTTAACGTGGGTGAAGTTACCGCCGATGTAGACATAGTTGCCCTGCACATCGATAGCTTTGACGAAGGAGGTGCCGCTGGCGTTGCGGTTGACAACGTCCCAGCCCAGTGAGGTGTCGGTTGCACCGGTGACGGGGTCCAGAATGACAAAGCCGTTAGAGGGCTGACCGTTGACCCGGGTGAACTCGCCACCAACTGCCAGTTTGCCGTTGGGGAGGGGTGAAATAGCCTTGACCTGGCCGTTGAGCTGGGGAGCGAAGGAACGAACCAGCTCACCGGTGTTGACATTGTAGCCGGCGATGAACTTCTGCTGTACCTTCTCGCCGGTGGTGGCGTTTTCAACGAAGGCGAAGTCGCCGCCGGTGTAGACGGTATCGCCCAGCTGGTTAATGGCCTGGACGCGGGTGTTCAGCTCACTGGTGGAACCGGTGCCGCTGTTAGCGCTGGTACGCCAAATGACGCGGGATGAGAAGCTAGCGGGCAGCGCACGTTCGGTAGCTGCTGCGGTACCGCTATCTGCGATGTCGGTCAGGTTCAGGTCAGCCTGGGTAAGTTTGGGGCGGACGAAAACCTGGGTGAAGGGGATACCGTAGCCGGTACCGCGAGGGCCCCACAGGTAGGAGGCGGCGGTATCGGTGCCCTGGACGTTGCGACCAAAGGCGAAGCCAATCTTCCAGGACTGGTTGCTTCGGCCGTAGAAGTTGTTGGAGTAGTAGTAGTCGTTATCGTTGGAGATACGGTTGACTGAGGTGGCTACGGATCGGTCAGCGCCCAGTGAAGGGTCATTATCGTAGCGGATGCTTTCCCAGGGGTGGTAGGCAGAGAGGGTCCACGACCAGTTTTCAGTCTTGGTGCGCTTTGCATACATGTTCTGCCAGGTGGTGCCGGCGGCATTACCCGCGCGGTAGAAGCGCACGCCGTCCTCAAGGTCCTGTACCTTGGTGTCGCCCAGCAGGGCGTCCACGGTGGAGGAGGGAAGCTGGACAGGGGAGAAGGCATCGGTGCCGTCGGGGTTAGTTGCGAGCTCGCGGGGGTCGCCCTTACCGGCGTAGTCCTCGCTCCAGCCTTCACGGCCGCGGCCAATCATGACCCAGCCACCGCCGTTGGTTTCCTGGTCACAGTAGAACTGGGCGGGGGCGTCCATTTCGTCGGTCCAGAGCCAGTAGGCACCTGACTTGGATTCGGGGTCGTTCTGCTTGATTTCCCAGCAGGACGCCGCTGCGGTTTCGGTAGTGAGACCGTTGGCTACATACTCGTTGGTTGCAATAGCGCCGGGGATGACGGAGACGCCAACGCCCAGGGCAACCGCACCAACGGCGATCTTAGTAAACAGTGAGGGTTTTTTCATGTGTGTTTAGCAATCTGCGTTGTTGGGGAAGTCGTGGGAAGCAATCTTCCATTCCCCGTTGTTTTCGACCAGAGTAAAAATGTTGAGTGAGCGGGGGAACTGGTTGGAACTGACGGTGTTACCCGCAGCATCTACAACTTTGACTCCCGAGGAATCGAGGCAGACTTCCATGATTTTGGCTGCCTGGCCGTTGTACTCACCATCGGCGATGCGGGGGGTGCCCACGACGGTTGAGGTTCCCTCAACATGCCAGCCTGACTGGGCGTACTCGGTTGCGGTAGCAAGGTACTGGTCAAGGGCTGTGCCGGTGGCTGCTGCTTCAAGCTGCGCTGTGGTTTCTGCAGAGACGTAGCTATCAACCGCGTTTTCGTTGGCTTGAACGCTTTCGGTATCGCTGGAAATTTCTTCCCCGGTGCTGTTTGCGTCGCTGGACCCGGTAGCTGGTTCAATTCCGCCGAGCGCCCCTTGGATAGCGGTGTAGAGCTGTTCGGTGGTTTGAACTTCTTCGGTGTCTACAGCGGCTTCGCTCGCTTCAGCGAGGGCTTCGGAACCCGCGAAGTTTTCGGTGAGCGTTTCACCGGCGCTATTTGTTGCGGTTGCCGCTGCTGCAGAGGCTGAGCTTGAAGCACTTTCAGAGCTGCTAGCGTTGCTGTCGGATGAGCCGCAGGCCGCCAGGGCTAGAGTGGCGCTGGCGCACAGGGCAAGGACGCCGGTGCGCAGGCTGGGCGCGCGCAGGGCAGCAGAGAGGGGTGTCCCTAATTGTTTCATTAAGTCCCTAAAAGTTGTGGTGCGTGGTGGGGTAAAGCTCGCTGGTGCTCCGTGCGAAAGGAGTGGGGTTTTGCCAGAGTGCTTTACCGGTCATCTCATACTACCGGTTGGTCCTCGGGTGGGTTAATAGCCTTAGGCGGAAAAGATGGGGTTACTCGGTAGTAACTTATGGGGACAAGAATGGTTTTCCTCGAAAATACTATTGGTGTTTATCACACTTGTATTAGTTATTTTCTTGAATAGAGGTTTCTACCGTCTTAGCGGTTTAGCCCTTAGGGTAGTGAAGATGCCTGTGGGATAATGGAGCCTGCACCAACCGGCCTTACCCCAGGGGAGTGAAGATGTCACTGAGCGGCCTTGCCCAAGCCCTCACCCATGAGCCCAGCTATACCGCAATCATCACCCAGGCAGGTGCAGACCCCAAAGCCCGCCTCGATGAATTTCTGATTGGCTCTCCTGACGGGGCCAGGCCCTTTCTGCTTGCCGGTATAGCCCAGCAACTTGCCACCCAGACCGAGCCGACCCCGCCCGTCCTGCTAGCTGTCACCGCTACCGACCGCGAGGCTGAAGACACCGTCACCGCCCTAGAATCGGTGCTAGAGCCTGGACAGGCCCAGCTCTTCCCGGCCTGGGAAACCCTGCCCCATGAGCGTCTCTCCCCGCGAAGCGATACCGTGGGCCAGCGCCTAGCGGTCTTGCGCGCCCTCGCCGAGGGGGGTGCGTCCGCTCCCCGGGTGCTCGTTGCCCCTATCCGCTCGGTGCTGCAGCCCCTGGTCGCAGGTCTCGAAAAAATGCAGCCGGTGACCCTGCGGATGGGCGAAGAACAAGACTTTGATGCCCTGATTAAATCTCTCGCATCGGCCGCCTATTCCCGCGTTGACCTGGTGTCAAAGCGCGGAGAATTTGCCGTGCGCGGCGGCATTATCGATATTTTCTCACCGACCGCAGCTCACCCCGCCCGTATCGAATTCTTTGGGGACGAGGTCGAGAATATCCGCTGGTTCTCGGTTGCTGACCAGCGCACCCTGCCCGGCAAAGACCACCCCACCGAGCTACTCGCCCCTCCCTGCCGCGAACTCCTGATTACCCCCAGCGTGATGAGTCGGGCAGCCAGGCTCAAAGGGTCCTTCCCGGGCGCTGCCGCCATGCTCGAAAAAATTGCCGGTGGTATTTATGTTGAGGGCATGGAGTCCCTGATTCCCCTGCTGGTTGACGATATGGTGACCCTGCTCGACCACCTGCCCCCGGGGTCCCTGCCCCTCATTATCGAGCCGGAAAAGGTACGCTCCCGCGCAACCGACCTGGTTGCTACCAACGAGGAGTTCCTGCTGGCGGCCTGGGATTCTGTCACCGACACTACGGACGCCCCCATCGACCTGGGTGCCAACGGCCCCGATGGTCTGAGCGCCGGTAGCTTCCGCACCATTGCCACCCTGCGAGAAACCGCCCTCGCGAAGGGCTTTGGCTGGTGGGCTATGACGGCCCTGGGCGTCGATGATGCCATCGATGACGGGATTGACTCGGTCCAGCTGGCTGCCCGCGCCCCCCATACCTACTCGGGCAACGTGACCGAGCTGCTGACCGAAGTTGGGAAGAAGGTAAAGGACGGGTGGCGGATTACCGTGGTCACCGATGGGCCAGGCCCGCTCACCCGCCTGCTTGACCTTTTCCAGGAAGCCGAGATACCGGCGTCTCGCGTGGACAGCCTGACGAAACTGCCTGAGCCGGGCATCATCGAGATGACCACCGCCTCCATGGGGCGCGGCTTCATGATGGACGGCGAAAAGCTGGGTCTACTGACCGAGGCAGATATCCTGGGCCGCACCAGCCCCTACGCCACCCGCGACCTGCGCAGCGGTAAGCTACCGGTGCGCCGCCGCAAGAACGCGGTTGACCCCATGAGCCTGTCAGCCGGCGACTACGTGGTGCACGAACAGCACGGTATCGGCCAGTTCGTCGAGCTGATTCAGCGCCCCATTGCCGGGGCAACCGTCATGCCCGGGCAGCCCAAGCCCATGAAGGAATACCTGGTGCTGGAGTACGCCCCCTCAAAACGGGGCGGGCCCAAGGACCGCCTTTTTGTGCCCTCGGACCAGCTAGACCAGGTCTCTAACTACGTGGGGGGCGATGCCCCGACGCTGTCAAAGATGGGTGGCTCCGACTGGGCTAAAACCAAGTCAAAGGCCCGCAAGGCTGTCAAGGAAATTGCTGCTGACCTGATTAAACTCTACTCAGCCCGCCAGGCCTCCCGCGGCCACGCCTTCGGCCCCGACACCCCCTGGCAGCGCGAACTGGAAGAAGCTTTCCCCTACAACGAAACCCCCGACCAGCTCTCGGCTATCAATGAGGTCAAGGCCGATATGGAGCGCGAAATCCCCATGGACCGCCTAATCTCGGGCGACGTGGGCTACGGCAAGACCGAAATCGCTGTGCGTGCTGCCTTCAAGGCCGTGCAGGACGGTAAACAGGTGGCCGTGCTCGTCCCCACCACCCTGCTGGCCCAGCAGCACTACGAGACCTTCACCGAGCGTTTCTCGGGCTTCCCGGTCTCCATCAAGGTGCTCTCCCGTTTCCAGAAGGCCAAGGAATCAGCTGAAATCGCTGAGGGCATCAAGAACGGGTCTGTCGACGTGGTCGTCGGTACCCACCGCATTCTCTCCGAGTCGGTGGACTGGAAAGACCTGGGCCTGGTCATTATCGATGAGGAACAGCGCTTCGGTGTTGAGCACAAGGAAAAGCTCAAAACCATGCGCACCAACGTGGATGTGCTGGCCATGAGTGCTACCCCCATCCCGCGAACCCTGGAGATGTCCCTAACCGGCATCCGCGAGACGTCCACCCTGGCCACCCCGCCCGAGGAGCGCCACCCCGTCCTCACCTTCGTCGGCCCCCGCACCGACAAGCAAATTACCGCCGCCATCCGCCGCGAACTCATGCGCGAGGGGCAGGTCTTTGTGGTGCATAACCGGGTCTCAACCATCGAAGAGACCGCCAACGAGATTCAAAAACTGGTGCCCGAGGCCCGCATCGCGGTGGCCCACGGGCGCATGAGCGAATCCCGCCTGGAAAAGATCATCGTGGACTTCTGGGAACGCAAGTTCGATGTGCTGGTCTCGACCACCATTGTCGAAACCGGCCTGGATATTTCAAACGCCAACACCCTGATTGTGGATCAGGCCCAGAATTACGGCCTGTCCCAGCTCCACCAGTTGCGCGGACGCGTGGGGCGCGGCCGCGAGCGCGCCTACGCCTACTTCCTTTACCCGGCTGAGAAGGTGCTGACCGAGGTCGCCCATGAGCGTCTGAAGGCGGTGGCGACCCACAACGAACTGGGCGCCGGTATGCGCTTGGCCATGAAGGACCTAGAAATTCGCGGTGCCGGTAACCTGCTGGGCGGTGAACAGTCGGGCCATATCGCCGGTGTTGGCTTTGACCTCTACCTGCGCCTGGTGGGGGAGGCCGTGGCTAACTTCCAGCACGGGGAGAAGGAAGAAGCTCCCGCTGAGATTAAGGTCGATCTGCCGGTCAACGCCCACATGCCGCACGACTACGTGAGTTCAGAGCGCCTGCGCCTGTCTGCCTATCGGCAGATTGCCCAGGCCCAGACCGCTGAAGAACTGGCAGAGGCCCGCGAAGAACTGGTTGATCGATACGGCACCCCGCCTGCCCCGGTTGAAAACCTGTTCAAGATTGCTGCCCTCCGCCATCGTGCTCGTGCCGTGGGGCTGAGCGAAATTGTGGCGATGGGCCCCAAAGTGCGCTTTTTCCCGGCCAATGACCTGCCGGAGTCCCGCCAGATGCGACTAGATCGCATGTACCCGGGTGCCCAGTACCGTCAGATTCCGGGTACCGAGAACTGGCAGATTCTGGTGCCCCGCCCCAAGACGTCCGCTGTTGGGGGTAAAGACCTGGTGGATGATGCCATGGTGGAGTGGACCGAGCAGTTCATCCATGCCATCTTCGAGGCCGGCGTCGCCGGTTCATAACGCGGTAGGTACCATCTGAGTCAGAAAAACCCATCTGGTTTGTGGGTTTTTCTGAACTAGATGGTACCTACCCCCATCGGT
This sequence comes from Rothia sp. 11254D007BW, assembly GCF_053548195.1. Lineage (NCBI taxonomy): Bacteria > Bacillati > Actinomycetota > Actinomycetes > Micrococcales > Micrococcaceae > Rothia > Rothia sp. 11254D007BW. Next base: position 1,295,106 of record NZ_JBPWPK010000001.1, on the reverse strand, counting down.
GCTTCTGCAGGCAGAAGCAAGGGGCGGCCCACCTGAATAGGTGGGCCGCCCCTTGGTGTGAGCAGCGTGCGTCTCTTTACTTGAGTGAGAGCTCAGTGCCGCTGGTGCGAACCTTCTCGTTGGTCTTCGAAGGCAGGAACCACAGGGGGATGATGAAGGTGACGCCGTAGAGCAGAACAGCTACGGTCCACCAGCCCCAGCCACCCTCGGGGTACATGCCCAGGGTGTAGAGGCAGCCCAGCAGGAGCACGAAGCAAAGAACGAAGAGGGCGATGTTAGAGCCCAGTTCCTTGGTGCCTGAGTACTGGGGGGTGCCGTTGCGGGCGGGGGCGCCGGATTCCATCCCGAAGGATTCAACGTTGGAGCGCTTCTCAGCCTCTGACTTATCAGTGGTCTTAGACATGGGGAAGTCCTTTTCGTGTGTGTACTTTATTACTCAGTATAGGTGCTATGCCGGTGGTTCGCACCATATGACAGAGACAAACCTGGCCTAGTAGCCGCCCTCAGCAGCTTCGCCCGCGCCGATGATAGCGATACCCTTTGAGGCACCGATACGGGTGGCACCTGCTTCAATCATGGCGAGGGCTTCTTCGCGGGTGCGGACGCCGCCCGAGGCCTTTACACCCAGGTCGGGGCCGACGGTGGCGCGCATCAGGGCAATATCTTCGACGGTTGCACCGGAGGACGAGTAGCCGGTGGAGGTCTTGACGAAGTCGGCCCCGGCTTCAACGGAGGCCTGGCAGGCCAGAACCTTCTGGTCGTCGGTCAGCTCGGAGGTCTCAATGATGACCTTGAGCAGGGCACCACCGGCGTGGGTAGCCTCGGCGACAGCCTTGATATCTGCCACCAGGGCGTCCTTCTTGCCTGCACGGGCGTCGGCGATGTTGATGACCATATCGACCTCACGGGCACCGGCCTCAACGGCGGTCTTGGCTTCAAAAGCCTTGACCTCGGTGGCGGAAGCACCAAAGGGGAAGCCCACAACCACGCAGGGGACGGACGCAGACCCGGCCAGCTCCTCAGCCAGCACGGGAGCCCAGACGGGGTTGGCACAGACGGAGGCGAAGCCGTACTGCTTGGCCTCGGCGCAGAGGCGGCGGACGTCAGCCTCTGAGGCGGAGGGGGCCAGGATGGTGTGGTCAATCATGGCAGCCAGTTCGGCTGCTGAAAGTTCGAGAGTCATAGTGTTTCTTCCTTGAAATCTTGGTTTGTTTAGAGGCCCAGAGCCGCGGTCATGTCTGCCTTGAGCAGGGCCAGTTTGGTGCTAGCAACCTGGCGGGCATCGGCTACGGAACCGCTGACCGGTACGACCACTTCGAGATAGCACTTGAGCTTGGGCTCGGTGCCGGAGGGGCGCACGATGACGCGGGTGGAGTCCTCGGTGTAGTAGCGCATACCGTCGGTGGGTGGCAGGGTTTCGGTGCCCTCGGTGAGGTCTTCAACCGACACCACAGGGGATTCGGCGAGCTCTGCGGGCGAGTTAGCGCGCAGGCGCTTCATCATCGCCGGGATCTGGGCGATGTCGTCGACGCGGACGGAGAGCTGGTCTGTGGCGTAGAGGCCGTGCTCGGTGGCAAGCTCGTCGAGGAGGGCGGGGAAGGAGGAACCGGCGTCCTTAAGCTCCTGGGCGTAATCGGCCATAACCAGGGCGGCTGAGATGCCGTCCTTATCGCGCACCTGGGCGTGGTCGACACAGTAGCCCAGCGCTTCTTCGTAGCCGAAAGTCAGGTTATCGACGCGGGCAATCCACTTGAAGCCGGTCAGGGTTTCGTAGTGGGCTACCCCCGCAGCCTTGGCGATGGCCCCTGCCAGGCGGGAGGAAACAATCGAGTTGGCGAAGGTTGCGCTTTCGGCGTCGGTGACGGACGCCAGCACCCGGGTAGCTAGGATCGCACCGGTTTCGTCGCCGCGCAGCATCGCCCAGGCACCGTCTCGCTTGACGGCGAAAGCCGCGCGGTCGGCGTCCGGGTCGTTGGCGATAATCAGGTCGGCATCAACCTTTTCGGCCAGGGCCATGGCAAGGTCGAGGGCGCCGGGCTCTTCGGGGTTGGGGAAGGCCACGGTGGAGAAGTTGGGGTCGGGATCTGCCTGCTCGGGTACCAGGGTGACGTTGGTGAAGCCGGCCTGACGCAGCACAGCCTCAGCGGTCTTACCGCCCACCCCGTGCATGGGGGTCAGAACGATCTTGAGGTTGCGTTCCTTCTGTTCGACCAGGGGAGTGACGCGGGCTATGTAGTCGGTAGCCACGCTCTCGGGCAGGACCGTCCAGCCGTCAGCGGCCAGTACCGGGGTTTCAACAGCGGCGATAGCGGCTGCAATGTCGCCGTCGTAGGGAGGAATGATCTGGGCGCCGCGGGCACCTGGCTCAACGGCCGCTCCGCCCAGGTAGACCTTGTAGCCGTTGTCGTTAGGCGGGTTGTGGGAGGCAGTGACCATGACGCCAATTTCAGCCCCGTATTCGCGGGTCGCCCAGGCAGTCACAGGGGTGGGTAGGGCTGAGGGCATGAGGTGGACCTCAATACCGGCAGCGGTGAAGATAGCGGCGGTGTCGAGGGCGAAGACATCCGAATTCTTGCGGGCGTCAAAACCCACCACGGCAGAAATCTTCTCCCAGCCCTCGGCGGACGCGCGCGCGGTGGCGTAGTCTGCCAGGCCCTGGGCAGCACGCTGAACAACGACACGGTTCATGCGCATGGGGCCAGCACCCAGTTCGGCGCGCAGACCCGCGGTGCCGAACTGCAGGGTGCCAGAAAAACGGTCGGCCAAATCGGCGGTTGCTCCCTCATCGCCGGCCTCAACATGGGCAATGATGCCCTCAAGCTGGGCTTTGGTTTCTGTATCGGGGTCGATAGCGGCCCAGGTGCGGGCTTGCTCAAGGAGCTGCTGAGTATCGAGTGACATATCTTTCCTTGTCCTTAGAGGGCCGCGATGATGTCTGCGAGCAGGCGGGAAATGCGGGGGCCAGCGGCTTCACCGGCCTCAATGACCTCTGCGTGAGAGAGGGGGGTCTCCTGGATACCTGCGGCCAGGTTGGTGACGAGTGAAATACCAAAGACCTCAAGGCCTGCTGCGCGGGCGGCAATGGCTTCAAGAGCGGTGGACATGCCCACTAGATCAGCACCCAGTACACCTGCCATCTTAACCTCGGCTGGGGTCTCGTAGTGGGGGCCGGGGAACTGCATGTAAACGCCTTCCTGCAGGGAGGGGTCAATGCTGCGGGCAATCTCGCGGATGCGAGGGGAGTACAGGTCGGTTAGGTCAACGAAGTGGGCTCCGGTGAGCGGGGAGGCTGAGGTGAAGTTCAGGTGGTCAGAGATCAGGACGGGTTCACCGGCGGAGTAGGCGGGGTTCAGGCCGCCGCAGCCGTTGGTGAGAATCATGGTCTCAGCGCCTGCGGCAGCTGCGGTGCGTACACCGTGGACGACAGCGTCAACGCCGCGGCCCTCGTAGAAGTGGGTGCGGGAGCCAATCACCAGGGCTCGCTTGCCGCTTTCGGTCAGAATTGAGGTCAGGGTACCGGGGTGGCCCACCACGGCGGCCTTGTGGAAGCCAGGTACCTCATCGGCTGAGAGAACATGGGTGGCCTCGCCAATGAGTGAGGCGGCCTCGCCCCAGCCTGAACCCAGCGTCAGCGCAAGGTCGTGCTTCTCGACGCCGGTTTTCTCGGCAATGAACTCCGCGGCCTCACGGGCACGAACCAGTGCCGGGTGGTGAGGGTCAGCGGTGGAAACAGCGGAAATATTTGAATCATTCAACACCCTTCTACGGTACCAAACCTGCCCAGAGTTGAGCGTGCGTGCGATGTGCGACACAATAAAGGGGTGACTCTCAAAACAGACTACGCATCGCACAAAATTGTCATTCTCGGCGGTGGCCCCGGCGGTTATGAAGCTGCCCTGGTCGCTGCAAGCCACGGCGCCGACGTCACTATCATCGAAGATAAGGGCATGGGCGGCTCGGCCGTCCTCACCGACGTCGTACCCTCCAAAACCCTGATTGCTAGTGCGGACGCCCGCAACCGCTTCGGCAAGGCCCAGGAACTCGCCATTTCGGTGGGCGATAATGACGCGCCGCCGCCCATTTCGGTTGACCTGGCCAAGGTGAATAAGCGTCTGATTGACCTGGCTCATCAGCAGTCCCACGATATTAAACGCACCCTTGAACGTAGCGGCGTCAAAGTGATTGATGGCCGCGGCAAGCTGGTGGACCGCCACACCGTGCAGGTGACCGATTCCAGCGGGCTGACCTATGACCTGACCACCGAGTTCATCATTCTGGCGGTGGGTACTCACCCCCGCGAGCTACCCACCGCTAAGCCGGACGGTAAGCGCATTCTCAACTGGACCCAGCTCTACTCACTTGAAGAACTCCCCGAAGATCTGATTGTGGTCGGGTCCGGTGTGACCGGTGCAGAGTTCGCCTCGGCCTACAACGGTTTGGGCTCGCGGGTTACCCTGATTTCCTCCCGCGACCGGGTGCTGCCCGGTGAGGACGAGGACGCCGCGACCGTCCTTGAAAATGTTTTCGAACGTAAGGGCGTGCGCGTTATGCCCCGCTCCCGCGCCGAAGCCGCCTGCTACAACGAGGCCGGCGACGGCGTCATTGTCACCCTGGGGGACGGGCGCAAGGTGGCTGGCTCCCACGTGCTGATTGCTGTGGGGTCGATTCCCAATACCGAAAATCTGGGTCTTGAGGACGCCGGGGTTGAGGTGAGCGAATCAGGGCATATTAACGTGGATCGCGTCTCCCGCACTAACATCCCCAACATTTATGCGGCCGGTGACTGTACCGGGGTTTACCCTCTGGCTTCTGTTGCCGCGATGCAGGGGCGCGTTGCTGTTTCGCACATGCTGGGCGACATCGTCAAGCCCCTGCGCACCCACCAGGTTGCCGCCAACATCTTTACGGCCCCTGAAATTGCAACCGTCGGCGTGAGCCAGAGCGAAATTGAGTCGGGGAAGTACCAGGCCGATATGGTCATGCTGCCGCTGGCTACCAATCCGCGCGCCAAGATGATGGCGGTAGAGGACGGCTTCATCAAAATCTTTGCCCGCAAGCACTCGGGAACCGTTATCGGCGGTGTGGTGGTAGGCCCCCGCGCCTCAGAGCTCATCTTCCCGCTGTCTCTGGCCGTTGATAAGAAGCTGCACGTCGACGATATTGCTGAGACCTTCACGGTCTACCCCTCGCTGACCGGCTCTATCTCAGAAGCCGCGCGGCAGTTGCACACCATGCAGTAGTAAATGAAAAAGGGGAGGGGTAGCGCCCGCTCTTGCCGACTAACCTTCTCGCTGGCTCGCAAGCTCGCAAGCGATTCATGCCAGCCCCAGCCAGTCGGCTCCGAACGGGCGCTACCCCTCCCTTTGTGTCGTTAAAGCTCTCCCCTACTTAGTGCGGGCCATGGTGGTCAGGTCCACGTCGCGGGTTTCATGGGTGATCGCCATGAAGATCAGGGTGAGCAGACCTGCGCCGGCCAGGTAGAGGCCGACTGCGCCCACACCACCGTTGGCGTTCAGCCACACCGCTGCGTAGGGGGTCAGCGCTGCGCCCAGGATGGAGGCGACGTTGTAGCTGATACCTGAGGCGGTGTAGCGGACGTTGGTGGGGAAGAGCTCGGGCAGGTAGGCGCTCATGGAACCGAAGGTCAGGCCCATGAGGGTCATGCCGATGGCCATGAAGAGGACGATGCGGCCGGCGTTGGCGTCCTCACCGGTGCCGACGACGGAGGGGTCCATGAGGTAGCCGAAGGAGAGGCCGAAGATGATGATGGCGCCGGTTATGACGAGCTGGGAGGAACGGCGGCCGTACTTGTCGGCTAGCCAGCCGGAGACCGGAACCATGGCGGCGAAGAAGAGAATGGTGATGAGCTGGATGACCAGGAATTCGCGGTAGGCGATGCCCAGGCCGCCCTTTTCTACCTTGCCGATGCCGAAGGAGAGGATCCAGGCGGTCATGAGGTAGAAGAGTACGTAGGTGGCGAGCATGATGAAGGTGCCCTGAATCATGGGCCACCAGGCTACCTTGAAGGCTTCAGCGAGCGGGGTCTTGACCTTTTCGTCCTTTTCGAGGGCTTGTTTGAAGACGGGGGTTTCTTCGAGCTTGAAGCGCACGTAGAGGCCGACTGCGACCATGATGATGGAGGCGATGAAGGGGATGCGCCAGCCCCAGACGAGGAAGTTGTGGTCGATGGTGTCGCCGGCGGCGAGGGAGGTGAAGCCCATGGCGACGGTGAGTAGCAGCATGAAGCCGTTGGCGAGGATGAAGCCGAACGGGGCGCCGAGCTGGGGCCACATGGCGGCGCGGGCGCGCTTACCTTCTTCGGCGTATTCGGTGGCCAGTAGGGCTGCGCCTGACCATTCGCCGCCGAGGCCTAGGCCCTGGCAGAAGCGCAGGATGGTCAGCATGGCCGGTGCCCACAGGCCAATCTGGTAGTAGGTGGGGAGCAGACCGATGAGGAAGGTGGCGATGCCCATGGTCAGGAGTGCACCGACCAGGGTTGCCTTGCGGCCTACCTTGTCGCCGAAGTGGCCAAAGACGATGGAGCCGATGGGGCGGGCGATGAAGGCTGCGCCGAAGGTCGCCATGGAGGCGAGGAGCTTGGCGGTGTCGTCCTCGCCGGTGAAGAAGAGGGCGGGGAAGACTGCCACGGCGGCGGTGGCGTAGATGTAGAAGTCGTAGAACTCGATGGTGGTGCCGATGAGCGACGCCAGGATGACGCGGCTGCGGGGCACGGTCTGCTCGGTGGCAGAAGAGGACGCTGGGGTGGCGGTTGTGGTGCTCACAGGATCTCTCTGAGGGTGTGTGGAATGTGTTGAACAGTTTTACTCTAAAACTGGTGTTCTCTATGTGAAACTTCAATTCCACTATGTGAGCTTATGGGGGTCGGGTATAGGTCAGGCCCCCTTACCTAGTGGCAAGGGGGCCCGGCCTAGTCCGTGCGCGGTACTTTTATTTGATGGTGGCGATAATTGCCCCGGCTGAGACGGTATCGCCCGCCTTGAGCTTGAGTCCGGTGACCTTGCCTGCCTTGTGGGCGGTGATGGGCTGCTCCATCTTCATGGCTTCCAGAACGACGATCAAATCGCCTTCGGCGACCTTGGCGCCCTCCTTGCTGGCAACCTTGACGATGGTGCCCTGCATGGGGCTGGTGAGCTCATTGCTGTTGGCAGAGCCGGACGCGCCCCCGCGGCTTGAGCGGGACTTTCGGGCCTTGGACGCGGCGGCGGGCTTGGCGGTAGTACCACCTAGGGCGGGCAGGACGACTTCCATGCGCTTGCCGTTGACCTCAACGGTAATCTTCTGGCGCTCTTCATCGGCCTCAGCCAGGGTGAGGGCACCGTCGTAGGCGGGCAGGGTGTTCTTGAACTCGGTTTCAATCCAGCGGGTATGAACAGCAAAGTCACCGCCGGGGGCAGGGGCGAAGGCAGGCTCATCGAGCACGGCGCGGTGGAAGTTGGCAACGGTGGGCATACCCTCGATGACCAGCTCACCCAGGGCGCGGCGGGCCCGCTGTAGGGCCTGCTCGCGGGTGGCGCCGGTGACGATGAGCTTAGCAATCATGGAGTCAAAGTTGCCGCTGACGGTATCGCCTGCAATAACGCCGGAATCCCAGCGGACGCCCGGGCCGGTGGGTATAACCAGCTTCTCGATGGTGCCGGGGGAGGGCATGAAGCTGCGGCCGGCGTCCTCACCGTTGATGCGGAATTCGAAGGAGTGGCCGCGTACCTCGGGGTCGGTGGCTTCGATGGTCTCACCGCGGGCGATGCGGAACTGCTCGCGCACCAGGTCAATGCCGGTGACCTCTTCGGAGACCGGGTGCTCAACCTGCAGGCGGGTGTTAACCTCGAGGAAGGAGATGGTGCCGTCGGTACCCACCAGGAATTCGCAGGTACCGGCACCCTGGTAGCCTGCCTCGCGCAGGATAGCCTTGGACGCCTCGTACAGGCGCTCGTTCTGCTCCTTGGTCAGGTAGGGGGCCGGGGCCTCTTCTACCAGCTTCTGGTTGCGGCGCTGCAGGGAGCAGTCACGGGTCGAAACAACCACAACATTGCCGTGGGCGTCGGCCAGGCACTGGGTTTCAACGTGACGGGGGGAGTCAAGGAAGCGCTCAATGAAGCACTCGCCGCGGCCAAAGGCGGCGATAGCCTCGCGGACAGCTGACTCGTAGAGATCCCCGATACCTTCGCGCTCGCGGGCGACCTTGATGCCGCGCCCGCCGCCGCCAAAAGCTGCCTTGATAGCAACGGGCAGGCCGTACTCGTCCGCAAATTTTTCAACCTCAGCGGCGCTCTTGACCGGGTCCTTGGTACCGGGAACCAGCGGGGCGCCGACCTTCTCGGCGATATGGCGGGCAGCTACCTTGTCACCCAGGCGGTTGATGGACTCGGGGGAGGGGCCAATCCAGGTCAGGCCGGCGTCGATGACCTGCTGGGCGAACTGGGCATTCTCAGAAAGGAAGCCGTAGCCGGGGTGCACGGCGTCGGCGCCAGAGCGCTTAGCAACCTCAAGTAGCTTATCCATGACCAGGTAGGACTCGGCCGCAGTGGTGCCACCTAGCGCGTAGGACTCATCGGCTAACAGTACGTGCTGGGCCTCGCGGTCGGGGTCTGCGTAGACAGCGACGGTTGCTAGTCCCTCGTCCTGGGCGGCACGAATAACGCGAACAGCAATTTCACCGCGGTTAGCAATCAGTACCTTGCTGACGGGGCCGGTGTGGCGCCCCTTCACCGGGGTAAAGGCCTGGGCCAGGTCGTTATGTGCAGTCACTATGAAAGCTCCTCGGGTTATCGTGCCGTGCTGGCGTGCCGTTACTGGCTATGACGCATTATGAGCAGGCGCCGGGTGACGGCGCCTCACAAAAGTCGTATCTTGAAATTTATCGCGAATTTTTCCAAATGTCGCTGATTGAAACACCAAAGTTAGCCAGCATTGTGCGTAGGGCATGCACCGAAAGCCCCACCACGGTGTGGTATTCGCCCTCAATTCCCTTAATGAAGGCCGCACCGAAACCGTCGATTGTGAAGGATCCAGCCACCCACAGGGGCTCGCCGGTGGCCACGTAGCGCAGGGCTTCTTCGTCGCTGAAGGTATCGAAGTGGACGGTTGCCGTGCGCAACTCGCTGGCCTCGGGGTGCTTACCATTTGCTGTGTTCTGGGCAGACTCGCGGGTATCGACCAGCCAATGCCCGGTGTGGAGCTGCCCGTTGCGTCCGCTCATAGCGGTGATGCGTTCTAAGGCTTTCTCGGCGCTACCGGGCTTGCCGTAAGCGGCACCGTCAAGTTCGAAAACAGAGTCGCAGCCTAGGACCAGGGCGCCGGCCGCTTCAGGCAGGGCCGCAACAGCCTGTGCCTTAGCCTTGGCTAGGAGCTGAGCTGTTTGTGCAGGTGTGATGTCGCCCAGGCCAGCCTCGTAGGCAGCCTGCTGGGCCTCGCGCAGGGCAGCGTCCTCGTCGACATCGCTGACAATGATGGTGAAGCGGACGCCGGCGTCCTCCAAGAGCTTTTTACGGGCAGGGGAAGATGAGGCAAGGACGAGCCGCACCGGCTGTTCGCCCGCCGCGGCTGCGGTTTCAGTAGGGTTCTGCATGGGTAACAGTCTAACGGGGCTGACGAACCCCGAACCCACAACATGTGTGATGGGCCAAGTCTGCACATCGGTATGGAGCTGATGGTATCAACTTGGTATTGTGGGTGTATGGCTCTTACTTTACGACTTCCTGAAGATTTAGACCACCAGCTTGCAGATTTAGCGGAGCGCGAGCATTTATCTAAGCACTCCCTCATCGTCGAAAGTGTGCGTCGCATGCTGGAAGAAAGAGAGCATCGGGCCATGGTAGAAGAGGGACTTGCTTACGCGCTTGAGCATGATGCAAAAACTTTGGAACGACTAGCCGACTCATAAATGCAGCGGATTCAACTCGAAATTGCTATTGAGGTTATAACGCGTCTGGGCTTTTACGTTCGAGATGTAGGACTGCTAGATTCGGCCTTAGAAAGACCTATCACGAGGGTGTATGGAGCTCACGTTTACCCTACGATTCCGCTGGCGGCTGCCGCTCAGAGCGAATCTCTAGCTCGGAACCACGCACTGGTTGATGGGAACAAGCGAACCACGCTGATTTTCTTCAATATCTTTTTGCGTATCAACGGATTAAAGCATGTGATGGATTCTGATACCTCCTACCGGCTCATTATGGACATAGCAGAAGGGCAGGAGAGTCTTGAGTCAATCGCTAGCAGGTTAGAGCCTTTCCTTATTCCTTGGAGCTAGTTTTGGCGGGGCGTCCGCTGGCTCAGGTGCAGATACTGGATTGGGCTCAAAAGGCTGTTGTCTTGCGGCAAATCGATGCCCAGCCTACTAGAGGCCCGGCAGGGCGTACCTGGTATGGATTTGATATGGCAGCTGAAATGTCTGAAGATGCTGAAACCATTGCCAACAATCATGAGTCAGTAGCAGATGACCCTGAAGAGGAATTAGTTATGGACTTACACAATAATATTGTGGGGCGAGAGATTGGTCGGCGTGTTGGTACTGAGGATGATGCTAAACAGGGTGTCAGGACGCAGTGACCTCTGATGAGCTGCAAGTGATAGGTTAGGTAAACCTAGACTCGAATTCCTTTATGACAGAAAGAAGGCAGTATCGTTATGAACCTTGTAAAGAATCATAAACTCTTTTTTCTCTCCTTCTGTTTTTGGCTATTTTTGATGGCTTTTGAATATTTCGTCCGTTTTACTGCTGGGATAGCTTGCCATACTTCAAATGAGTATATTCAAGGCGAAGCCTATTGGGGGTTTTTCCCTGTAATTGGAACTCGTTGTGTATGGGATAGCCTGCCTGATGGGGTGAGTGCTTATTCTGGTCCTGGCCTTACAACGGTGGCTGCTCCGGTGATTCTGTGTGCGTGGTTGTTAGAGGCTTGGTTGCAGGGGCGGAAGAAGAAAGAAGCTTATTCCAAAGGGTAGATGGAGCAGGCTCACAGCGAGCGTGAGCCTGCGGAACCCCTTATGAATAAGCTTCATATAATTGCTACCGAAGTGTTCTGCTCCTGATAATTTTCGTTGAACGAATACGCGGCAGTGAAAGATGTAAATCACAAAAAACTGTTGCAATGGCTGAGGGATAGAGTAATACGCTTCTTTGGCATAATCAGATCTCCTTGATACCTGTTTGGTGAATGTAATCTACATTGCACAGTATGGGGCCGTGTGGGTGTCAATAGGAAATTGAAAAATTAAATGAGGGTCTGGCTGTATAAATCAATAACTATTTCTTAAAAAGAAGACTTTTGAAAAAGGCAATAAAAAATACTAGAACTATACATACCAAAGAGCTTGCTACGAGTGCAAGAACCAGGTTAACAATAAAGTTAAACTCTAAAATACTGTCGAATAACTTAATAAATATAAATGCACTAAAAATTCCAACTATTGTTATAAAATAATCCTTGAATGTTTTTTCCTCTGTCATCCTCAGGTGCCTCCGTTGAATATTCTAATTTTATACTATTCTATATTTTATTTTTAATTCTTACGTAAGTCAAGAGAATTTATTGGGGTCCTTTAATTTAAAACGTTTGACGTATCTCATCGAAAAAGAATTTTAGTTGCCTCACTATTGAGGAAAGTATGATGCTTGTCATGTGGAAAAGGGCAACAATGTAGAACTGGTAGATAGTAAGGCTTATTCATAAGGATAGGTGGAGCAGGCTCACAGCGAAGCTGCTGGCTCGGCGGCTGGCGTGAATCGCATTGTGAGCGAAGCGAACCATGCGAGAGGGTCGGCAGCGAGCGTGAGCCTGCGGAACCCCTTATGAATAAGCCTCAAGCTATCAGAAGCAGGTATTAGAAGAGCCCCATCGGCTTATCTGAGTAGCTGACCAGCATGTTCTTGGTTTGCTGGTAGTGGGCTAGCATCATCAGGTGGTTCTCGCGGCCGATGCCTGACTTCTTGTAGCCACCGAAAGCGGCGTGGGCCGGGTAATTATGGTAGTTGTTGATCCAGACACGGCCAGCCTGAATGGTGCGGCCTGCCCGGTAGGCGGTGTTCTGGTCGCGCGTCCAGACGCCCGCACCCAGGCCGTAGTCGGTGTCATTGGCAATACGCATAGCCTCATCGAAATCAGTGAAAGAGGTAGTAGCCAGAACGGGGCCAAAAATCTCTTCCTGGAAGATACGCATGTCGTTGCTGCCGGCAAAGACGGTCGGCTGAATGTACCAGCCATCTGCCAGGTCGCCGCCCAGCTCGCAGGCCTCACCGCCGACGAGAACGTCCGCGCCCTCGTCCTTACCAATCTTCAGGTAGCCGGTAATCTTGTCCCACTGCTCCTTAGAAGCCTGGGCACCGACCATGGTCTCGGTATCGAGCGGGTTGCCCTGCTTCATGGCCTTCACGCGCTCGATACCGGCCTCGAGGAAGGAATCGTGAATCGGCTTCTGAATCAGCGCACGCGAGGGGCAGGTGCAGACCTCGCCCTGGTTCAGGCCGAAGGAGGCAAAGCCCTCTAGTGCCTTGTCGTAGAAGGAGTCCTTCTCAGCAGCAACATCGGCAAAGAAGACGTTGGGGGACTTGCCGCCCAGCTCCAGGGTAACCGGGATGATGTTGTCGGCTGCGGCCTTCATAATGATGGAGCCGGTGGTGGTCTCGCCGGTAAAAGCAATCTTGCGGATGCGCTTGCTGCCAGAGAGGGCGGCGCCTGCCTCGGGGCCAAAGCCGTTCACAACGTTCAGCACACCGGCGGGGAGTACATCCTTCCACAGGTCAACCAGGTAGAGCACCGAAACCGGGGTCTGCTCGGCGGGCTTGAGCACGATGGTGTTGCCCGCTGCCAGGGCCGGGGCAATCTTCCAGATGGCCATAAGGATGGGGAAGTTCCAGGGGATAATCTGACCGACCACGCCCAGGGGCTCGTGGAAGTGGTAGGCCACGGTGTTCTCGTCAATCTCTGACAGGCGGCCTTCCTGGGTGCGGATAGCGGACGCGAAGTAGCGCAGGTGGTCAACGCCAAGCGGGATATCTGCGGCCAGGGTTTCACGCACGGGCTTGCCGTTCTCCCAGGTCTCAGCCACGGCAATGGATTCCAGGTTATCTTCCATAATCTGGGCCAGCTTGAGCAGCAGGGTGGCACGCTCGGTGGGGGAGGTCTTGCCCCAGGTCTCAAAGGCCTTCCAGGCTGCGTCAATAGCCTTATCAATGTCAGCTGCGGTGCCGCGGGCGACCTCGGCAAAGGGCTTGCCGTTAACGGGGGAGATGTCTTCAAAATACTGGCCTTCGGCCGGGGCTACCCACTCACCCCCGATGAAGTGGTCGTAGCGGGACTTGAACGTGGTGATGGAATCTGCTGAGCCGGGTGCGGCGTAAACAGTCATTGCCTCTCCTTTGAGTTGTGTCTGATCAAGACGCGTGGTGGGCCAAGCCACCTGTTCACAAAAAGCACATAAAAGTAACTTGAATCACAGTTTAGTGGTGGGTTGTGCAAAAGTGAAGAGCGCTACGCGAAAAACCCTGTCGGTCTGTGACCCACACCAAAATATGTCTTAGCTTTACACCCCGGTTCACAAGCCCCAACCCCCGGCGTACAGTGTTGAGACATGTCAAACCACACCACAGCACTTCCTTCCCGCAAGAGACTTCCCGCCTGGGCTACGTCCTTCGGCAACCAAATTGTCGCCGCCCTCATCCTGGGCGTGATCTTGGGCCTGGTAGCCACCAACCTCGGCGGCGACGCCACCGAGAACCCCAACTGGCTCATGACCACCCTCTCCACTATTGGCTCCTCCTACGTCACCCTGCTCAAAGCGGCGGTCGTACCCCTCATTTTCACTGCCGTGGTGTCGTCCATCGCCAACCTGGCTGAAGTATCTAACGCAGCCCGCCTGGCCACCAAAACCCTGCTCTGGTTCGCCTACACCGCACTCATCGCCGTCCTCATCGGCCTGGTGCTCGGGCTCGTCACCCAGCCCGGTTCAAATACCGGCCTGACGGCCCCCGACACCTACGAAGGGCGCACCGGCTCCTGGCTGGGCTTCCTCACCGGCCTGATTCCCGCTAACTTCCTGGGCCTGGGGGTGAGCATCTCAACCTCCGGTGAAACCGTCACCGGTTCAGCCAGCTTCAACGTGCTCCAAATCCTGGTGATTTCAGTAGTCGTGGGTATCGCAGCGCTGAAAACTGGCCCGGCCGCCAAGCCCTTCCTCGAAATCAACAAGAGCGCCCTGGCCATTATTCAGACCGTGCTCTGGTGGATTATCCGCCTGGCTCCGCTGGGTACCATCGGCCTGATTGGCCGCGCCGTCTACGCCTACGGCTGGACCTCCATGGGCTCCCTGGCCCGCTTTGTAATCGTGCTCTACATCGGACTGGCCCTGGTACTCTTCGTGGTCTACCCCGCTATCGTCCGCGCCAACGGCCTGTCGGTCAAGCAGTTCTTCTCGGGCGTCTGGCCTGCCGTGCAGATGGGCTTTGTCTCTCGCTCATCCATGGGCACCATGCCCCTGACCCAGTCCGTAGCTGAGCGTAACTTCGGCGTACCTCGCGCCTACGCCTCCTTCGCGGTCCCCCTGGGCTCCACCACTAAGATGGACGGCTGCGCCGCGGTCTACCCCGCGTTGGCAGCCCTCTTTGTGGCCCAGTTCTACGGCATTGACCTGAACTTCACCCACTACCTGCTCATCATCATGGTCTCGGTGCTGGGCTCCACCGCTACCGCCGGAACCACCGGTGCAACGGTCATGCTCACCCTCACCCTCTCCACCCTGGGCCTTCCCCTCGACGGCGTTGGCCTGCTTCTGGCTATCGACCCCATCATTGATATGGGCCGTACCGCCGTCAACGTCGCAGGCCAGGCCCTGGTTGCGCTCATCGTCGCTAAGCGCGAGGGCATTCTGAACGAGGACCTCTACAACGCCCCGCGCACCGAGGGCGGATTTGTAGCTGAGGACGTCTACGCCCGCCTCGGCGAGGCACCCCAGGTACCTGCCGCGGCAGCGTCCTAACCCTTACCCCTACCTCGTAGAGAAGCGGGCCCTGCGCACCTATCGGTGTGCAGGGCCCGCTTCATGTTTACGCGACTTAGGCAGCTAGTGCCCGGCGCAGGGTATCAAGCCCGACTGAGCCCAGTTTGAGGGCCCGGGTGTGGAAGTCGCGGTCAGAGATTCCGGCGGCGCGGGCGTTCTCACGCAGCTGTAACCAGACTCGCTCGCCCACCTTGTAGGAGGGGGCCTGGCCCGGCCAGCCCAGGTAGCGCAGGAACTCGAAGCGGCGCTGGCCCTCGGAGATATCGAGGTTGGCCTCTAGGAACTTATAGCCCTTCTCTGCGTCCCAGATGCCAGGTTCTACACCCAGCTCGGCAACCCAGCGTTCGGGGATCTCAAAACCGCAGTGCAGGCCGATATCGAAGACCACGCGGGCAGCACGCAGGCGCTGGGCATCGAGCATACCCATGCGGTCGCCGGGGTCAGAGAGGTAGCCCAGCTCGTCCATGAGGCGCTCAGCGTACAGGGCCCAGCCCTCACCGTGGCCCGAAACCCACACGGCATTAGCCCGCCACTGGTTTAGGGCTTCAGCCATAGCGGTAGCGTATGCAACCTGTAGGTGGTGGCCGGGCACACCCTCGTGGTAGACGGTTGAGGTTTCGCGCCAGGTGCCAAAGGTATCTTCACCTTCGGGCACTGACCACCACATGCGACCGGCGCGCTCAAAATCAGCGGACGGGCCGGTGTAGTAGATGCCGCCCTCCTGGGTGGGGGCAATCATGCACTCAAGCTTGCGCAGGGGGCCTTCGATAGTGAAGTGCTCTTGGGCCAGGTAGTCAACGGCGGCGTCGGACAGCTTCTGCATCCAGGCCTGGAGCTCATCGGTGCCGTTGAGGGTGCGTTCGGGGTCGGCATCGAGCAGGGCCTTTGCCTCGTCAATGGTGGCACCGGGTCTGATGGCTTCGGCGACCTCCTGCTGGGCCGCGATGATGCGGTCGAGTTCCTCGATGCCCCAGGCATAGGTCTCTTCCAGGTCGAGGGTGGTTCCCACGAACTGACGGGAGTAAAGGGAGTAGCGCTCGCGACCCACAGCATCGGCCTCGGGCGCGTCGGGGCGCAGGGTGTCTTTGAGGTAGGAGAGAAGTTCGCTGTAGCCTTCCTTGGCGGACGCCGCCCCCTGGATGGCTCGGTCGGCGTGCTCGGGGGCTGCTTCGGCTACCTCTTGTGCCAGAGCGTCGAAGAAACCGCCCTCGGCAACGTAGGCGGCTACCTGCTCGATGACGATATCGACCTGACGCACCGCTGCCACCTTACCTGCGGTGCGGGCGGCTTCTAGGGTCTCGATATAACCGCGAACCGCTTCCGCAACGTTACCCAGGCGGCCAGCAATGTGCCCCCAGTCCTCGGCTGTTTCACGGTTCATCAGGTCAAAGATGGCGCGAATACCCTGAACAGGGGAGGCAATGTTGTTGAGTTCCCAGTCGCCCAGGCCCGCCTCGTGCAGTTCGAGCTTGAGACCCAGGCGCTCGCGCATGGCATCGACAGTAACCCGGTCGATGTCGTCGGCCGGTTCAACGGCTTCAAGGGCTGCCAGAGTAGCGCGGGCTAGGTCAATCTCTGCCTGGGTACCGGCGGGGGAGTAGTCGGGGTACTCGGTTTCCCGTCCCTTACGGCCCTCGATAGTGGCCGCTGCCGGGTCGAGTTCCAGGGTCTTCTCGTAGTAGTCGTTGGCAATGCGGTCGACCTCGGTCTGGGCGCGGTCGGCCTTAAAAATTTCGGGTAAATCTGGGTGTAGTGTCATACACTCCATTCTAGGTTACTGTGACCCAGAAAACAGGGAGCTGAGTGGGTGAACTACTGGGGGCGGGCCCGCTTCCAGGAACCCGGCCCGGGGCGCAGTCGCATACCCAGGCGCTGGGTGTGGTTGAGGCGGCGCTGCCACATTTCCAGCGCGGTCTCCTGCCGGGAATCAGCCTGGGCCTGTAGCGCCACCACGACGCTAGTCAGCGCAGCCAGCTCTTCTTCCGTGGGGTTGCCCCGCACCACCGAAAGCACAGGGGCGGGCACCTGCTCATCGCCGGCGTCCTGCCCCTGGTTTTCAAGGGGCGCGGACGCCGGTACCGGCTTCTTGCCGAAGCCCAGCAGGGACAGCGGATTGGGAGTTGCCATGTTCTACCTACCCCTTACAGCGGAATGTTGCCGTGCTTTTTAGCGGGGGAGGCTGCGCGCTTATCGCGCAGGGCCCGCAGGGAAGAAATGATGCGCACGCGGGTCTCGGAAGGGGCGATGACCTCATCGATGTAGCCCAGCTCAGCAGCCTGGTAGGGGTTGAGCAGCTCCTCTTCGTACTTGGCAATCAGCTCAGCGCGCTTAGCCTCAACATCGCCGCCCTCTTCGGCCACAGCGGCCAGCTCGCGGCGGTAGAGAATATTAACCGCACCCTGGGCCCCCATCACGCCAATCTGGGCGGTGGGCCAGGCCAGGTTAATATCGGCACCCAGCTTCTTCGAGCCCATCACAATGTAGGCCCCGCCGTAGGCCTTGCGGGTAATCACGGTAACCAGCGGAACGGTCGCCTCGGCGTAGGCGTACAGCAGCTTGGCACCGCGGCGGATAATGCCGTTGAACTCCTGGTCGGTACCGGGCAGGAAGCCGGGCACATCAACAAAGGTCAGAATCGGAATGTTGAAGGCATCGCAGTTGCGCACGAAGCGGGCGGCCTTTTCAGAGGCATTGATATCGAGGGTGCCAGCGAACTGCATGGGCTGGTTGGCCACAATACCCACGGTCTTACCCTCAACCCGGGCATAACCAATCATCACGTTGGGGGCGTAGAGGGCCTGCATCTCAAAGAAATGGCCATCATCAACCACCGACTCAATCACAGCCCGCATATCGTAGGGCTGGTTAGCCGAATCGGGAATCAACAGGTCAAGGTCAAGATCATCGACGGTGACCTCGGGGTCCTGGTCATGATTCAGGGGGAAGGTCTCGGTGAGGTTGTTGGAGGGCAGGAACTCAACGAGTTCGCGGACGAAATCAAAGGCGTCCTCTTCGTCCTCAGCCAGGTAGGTCGACGTACCCGTCACCGCGTTATGCTGGCGGGCACCGCCCAGGGTCTCCATATCGACCTCTTCGCCGGTTACGGTCTTAATGACATCGGGGCCGGTAATAAACATGTGGCTGGTCTTATCAACCATCACAATATAGTCGGTCAGAGCGGGGGAGTAGGCTGCACCACCGGCACAGGGGCCCATAATTACCGAAATCTGCGGAATCACACCCGAGGCCCGCACATTCATACGGAAGATATCGGCAAACATGGCTAGCGACGCAACACCCTCCTGAATACGGGCGCCACCACCGTCATTAATACCGATAATGGGGCAGCCGTTCTTCAACGCGAACTTCTGCACCTTCACAATCTTCTCGCCGTTAACCTGCGATAGAGAACCACCGTAGACGGTGAAATCCTGGGAATAAACCGCAACCAGGCGACCATCGATAGTGCCGTAGCCCGAAACCAGGCCATCACCCAGCGGCTTTTTCTTCTCCATACCAAAAGCCGTAGTGCGGTGCTTAGCCAGGGCATCAAACTCCACAAAAGAACCCTCGTCAAGCAGCATCTCGATGCGCTCGCGGGCAGTCTGCTTGCCGCGTTCGTGCTGGCGGTCAATAGGGGCCTGGCCGGTGGGGGCAAGAGTCTGCTCGCGGCGGGCGTAGAAGTCAGCGATCTTACCGGCAGTGGTGGTCAAATCGGGGGCATCGGTGGTGGGGTTCTCGCTCATGCTCTGCCTGCCTCGTGCACTGTGGGTCAATGGTGTGGGGTGACCTGGGATAAGGGCCATTCTTTTCAACTATAGACCTGCCACCCCGCCCCACCCAATTATTCTTGGGATTTTTGAGCGATTTTTCTAAATAAGAGTGTTTCGGGAGAGCTGGAGCAGGCTCACGCTTGCTGTCGACCCTCTCGCTGGTTCGCTAGCGCTCACAAGCTCGCCAGATTCGCACCGAGATTTGTTTTCCTCGCGCGCTCGGAATCTCGGTGCTCATCACCA
The DNA here is from genome assembly GCF_053548195.1 of Rothia sp. 11254D007BW. Taxonomy (NCBI): domain Bacteria; kingdom Bacillati; phylum Actinomycetota; class Actinomycetes; order Micrococcales; family Micrococcaceae; genus Rothia; species Rothia sp. 11254D007BW. The sequence continues at coordinate 1,276,075 of NZ_JBPWPK010000001.1, read as the reverse complement.
GCGATTCATGCCAGCCCCAAGCCAACAGCTTCGCTGTGAGCCTGCTCCAGCTCTAGTGCTTCTTGCTTACTTGCCGACCTTGCCGATCACAGCGTTCCATTCGCGTACGGTGTAGCCGGTGAGCACCCCACCGGTATTCATCGGGTCAGCTGCGATAATGCGGTCGAGATCGTCGCGGTCTTCGGCAACGAAGATGAGCAGGGCACCTGCGGGGTCGCCATCGAGGAAGGCGCCGGCTGCGTGCAGCTTGCCTTCTTCGTGGAGCTGGGCCAGGTATTCGCGGTGGGCGGGGCGGTGCTCAGCCTGCAGGTCGGCGGGGCCGTAGGAGTACTGTACAGCGTAGACGGTCATGGTAGAACCTTTCGTAGGGGTTAGACAGTTCCAGTATTGCACCGCTAGGCCGCTCAGGCTGGGCGTGACCCCGTAGAATAGCGGTCGAAACTTAGTATGTGAGATAAAGGAGTGCGCGCATGGGGCATCTTCAGGCTGACCTGGTTGATGTGAGCGGGTTTGAGCGGGTGGAGCTTTTGCCCTCGGTGGGGTCAACCAACGAGTATGCCCGGCAGATTGTGGTGGGCGACGCCCTGGTGCGCCGCAGCTATGGGGAGCTCTCGCTGGTCTCGACCGCCGACCAGAACGCGGGAAAAGGACGCCTGGACAGGGTCTGGGTAGCCCCGGCAGGTGCCGCTTTGGCAACCAGCTTTATTGTGCGTCCGCACGTTAACCCGGCCAACAGGGTTGCGCCCGACCAGTATCACTGGTTTACCTCTTTAGCCGCCTTGGCTGCCTGTGATGTTTTTGAGCAGCTCTCAGGGCTGCACCCTTCTATTAAGTGGCCTAACGACGTGCTGCTGGGTAGCCGTAAGGCCTGCGGTATTCTAGCCCAGCTCGTGATTGAACCGGAGGGGCAGATTTCGGTTGTGGTGGGTATCGGGCTCAACCTGAACCTGGCTCAGGAGGATTTGCCCGTCCCTACCGCCACCAGTGCCCTGCTGGAATCTGGGCAGCCGGTTGACCTGAATCGGGCGCTGACGGTCTTAGCGACCAGCTTTTCGCGCTACTACCGGGAGTTTGCAGCCACCGGCTTCGATGCGGGTGCGGCTACTGGCGGGGCCTCCCTCCTGGACCGCCTGCGGGGGCGCATGAGCACCCTGGGAGCTACCCTTACCATTCACCTGCCCGGGGATGAGACCTTTAGGGGAACCGGAGTTGAGTTGACCGCGGAAGGGGAGCTGGTCGTCCGCTCCGATACCGGCGAGGAGCGAAGCTTCACTGTGGGGGATGTGGTGCATGTACGCCCCCAGGGGTACGGGCGCTAGCTATTCAACCTAGCCAATATCGGGGAATCTTCAGGAAGCATCGATAGACTCACCAGTGATGAAACTACGAGGCGACCTCTACCCCGCAGAACACACCCTTGCCGCAACGCGTGCCCACGGGGTGCTTTTGGTGCGCCCTCTAACGTATTTTCTCGTTGCTATGACTGCCTGGAGTTTCGCCTCGGCTCTGGGTGCCGGTGCCCCTGTCTGGCGCTACCTGGCACTGGCTCTTGCGCTGTGGCTGGTCTGGCTGGGCGTGCGGGGGGTGGTGCGCTGGGTGAATACCAGCTACCTGCTCACTAACGGTCGGGTTGTGATTAGACGGGGCTGGGGCCCCGGTCAGGACGTCAGTGTTCCGCTTGCCGAGATTGAGGGAGTGAGCGTGGGGCGCCGGCACTTGATGGGGTTAACCAATGCTGCTGCCCTGACCGTCCACGCCCGTGGAGTGCAACACGTACTGCGGGCCGTACCCGACCCCGAACGCTTTAGTCGGGGGATTCAGGAGGCCCAGCGGGCTCTGCTGAGCGGGTCTACCTCCCGCTACCGGGTATAAACTTAAAATATCTGTCTGATAAGCGTAAACAAGTTGTTTTGGCTCGAAAAAAGGTGATGGCGGGCATAGAATAGGCGATGGCGCTTAGCGGGTGGTGAACATTTCGTAGCCTGGCTCACAGTAACTAGGTATTCTTGAAGTAGGCAACTATTCGCCGTGCCAGCCCTAGACCTTACTACCTCTAGAACCACGCAGCACTAACCAAGAGAAGGAAGACTCCAGTGGAGAAGTCAGCACCCGGTAGCGACCCCGCCGAACAGGCCGGAACCGCACCCAACCGGAGCAGGCACCACCATAACCGCGTGCAAAGCCAGCTCTACCGTAGCGACGAAGCCCGCCAGGGCGTGCTGGAACTCGAACGCGCTCTACTGGGAGAAAACCGTAGTATGAAGCGCGGCGAAGTAGCTGACGACGCCGGGGTTTCGCTGCTGACCGCCCGCAAAATCTGGCGCTCCTTGGGGCTACCTAACCTCACTGATGACGACGCCTACTTCACCCACGCTGACAGCAAAGCCCTGACCACGGTTACCTCCCTTATTAAAGAGGGCAAACTGACCGAAGAGGCCGCCCTGTCGCTCACCCGGTCGGTGGGGCAGATGATGGACCGCATGGTGGTCTGGCAGGTCGAAGCCCTGGTGGAAGACATGGTTATCAATGGAGGGCTGACCGACACCGAAGCCCGCGGTGAACTGCTAAGTCTCCTTCCGCGCCTTATAGAAGACCTAGAAGATATCACCGTCTACGGCTACCGCCGCATGCTCAATTCGGCCATCTTGCGTCTTGCCCTGCGCGATGAAGAAGATGGAACTGACCTGGCAGACAGTGACCTGCCCCTAGCCCGCGGTGTGGGTTTTGTCGACCTGGTCTCCTACACCTCACTCTCACGCGAGATGAACGAGCGGAACCTGGCTCGCCTGGTTAAGAACTTCGAACAGCGCTGTGCTGAAGTGATTGCGGTAGGCGGCGGACGCATTATCAAAACGGTTGGGGACGAGGTCATGTACCTGGTCGAATCCCCCGAAAACGGCGCCCGTATCGCCCTGACCCTCTCAAAACTTATCAGCGAAGACCCCCAGCTCCCCGAAGCCCGCGTATCCTTCGTGTGGGGCAGGGTACTGCCGCGTCTGGGCGACATCTACGGACCTACCGTTAACCTGGCTTCCCGCCTGGTTGCGCTGACTGAACCCGGGGTCGTCCTCACCGATGACTCGACCGCTGAAGCGCTGGAAGACGACAGGCGTTTTGTACTCATCCCCCAAGGCGTGCGCAACGTGCGCGGTTTTGGCAATGTTAGGCCCGTGGCAATTACCCCGGGCATCGGTAATGAACTGGAGATCGATTTCGAATGACCACAGCCCCCAACCTCACTATCTACGCGGGCAAGTCAACCGACGTAGGCCAGTACCGTGACAACAATGAAGACTCTATGGTCGTTGCCGGCACCCTCTGCGTGGTCGCCGACGGCATGGGCGGGCACGAAAAGGGTGAAGTTGCTTCGCGCCTGTGCACCCGCACCCTAGCCTACGCCCAGATGTTTACCCGCCCCGGCGGCATGACTGAAGAAGAAGAGACAGCGTTCCGGCAGGAAGTTGCCAGCGAGGCCCTCAACGACGAACCGGGCGGACGCCGCCTGGGAAGGCGCCGCAAAGAAACCTCCGCCCTCAACCGCCAGATCCTCAAAACCCTCGATAAAATCAAGGAAATCATTGGTGAGGCCGATGAGGCCATCAAAAACGCCCTTGACCTACGAGCAGGAACAACCGTCACCGGTGCCTGGCTCACCCACATTGGCGACCAGCAGATGTGGTTTATCTTCAACGTGGGCGACTCCCGAACCTACCGGCTGGTCCGGGCAGAAGAGGCTCAGACCGAAGAAGCTCTCTCTATCTCTAACGGGCCGGTTGAAGGTCTAGAACTAGAACAGATCACTGTAGACCACTCTGAGGTTCAGTACCTGGTCGACACCGGTCAGATCACCGCTATGGAGGCCCTGACCCACCCCCGCCGTAACGTCATTACCCGTGCCCTGGGCACCGGTAACTACTGGGAACCCGACTTCTGGGTTATTCCTGCTCGTGAGGGCGACCGCCTGATGATGTGTTCCGACGGTCTTTCTGGCGAACTCTCCCACAACTACATGGCCCGGGTACTTGCTACCGTCGAGCACCCCCAGGACGCGGCGGACGTGCTCCAGATGGCTGCCCTGCGCGCAGGTGGGCGGGACAACATCACCGTAATTGTGGCAGACGCTATAACCGTAGCGGACGCCGAAGCCCGTGCAGCCGAACTCAAAGCCCTGACCGAGACCGACGCCCACGAGATTGTGGCCAACATCGACGGCTACGACTACCCCCACACCGCTACCACCGAAGAAGAACGGTTCCACTCTGAAAAAGAACTGCACCGGGGTATCAACGGCTAGAGTTCAGCCGGGGAGGTTATAGGGCAGAATAGATAGGGTGAGTGAAAACAAAGACCTTCCCGGTGTAGAAGAAGAAACCGTCCACGGCGTTGACCGCGACCTGGTCGAAGGCCAGGGCGTAGCCGCTGATATCAAGGAGCGCTACGCCCAGCTCGTTGACCGAGTGAGAGCAGCCCGTCAGAGCTACTACGTCAACGACGCCCCCACCATCTCGGACGCCGAGTACGATACCCTCTACCGCGAGCTCGAAAAGCTCGAAGCCCAGCACCCCGAACTGGTTGCTAACGACTCACCCACTCAGGAAGTCGGTGGCGAAGCCTCCGCGGCCTTTGCCCCCGTTACCCACCTGGCCCGCATGTACTCGCTGGAAGACGTCTTCTCGCTCGAAGAGCTCGGTGCCTGGCTAGACCGCGCCGAAACCAACGCCCAGGAGATGACGGGCGCTCGCCCTGCCTGGCTCACCGAACTCAAGATTGACGGCCTGGCCGTCAACCTGCTCTACCGCAAGGGCAAGCTGGTACGCGCCGCCACCCGCGGCGACGGAACCACCGGCGAAGACGTGACCCACAACGTCCTGACCATCGCATCAATCCCTACCCAGCTCGCCGGTAGCAAGCACCCCGAAGAAATCGAAATTCGCGGTGAAGTCTTTATCTCATCGGCTGACTTCAAGGCCCTCAACGAGCAGATGGTTGAACAGGGTAAGGCCCCCTTCGCCAACCCGCGAAATGCGGCAGCAGGCTCTTTGCGGCAGAAGGACGCCGCCCTGACCGCCGAGCGCCCCCTGAGCATGTTTGTGCACGGCATTGGCTCCCGCACCGGCCTGGATATCAGCACCCAGTTCGAAACCTACACTCAACTTCAGGAGTGGGGTCTGCCCGTCAGCCCCTACTCCCAGCTGCTTACTAGCCGCTCAGAGATTCTTGAATTCATTGCAACCTACGGCGAAAAACGCCACTCCCTGGTGCACGAAATCGACGGTATCGTCATTAAGGTCAATGACTTTTCCACCCAGGAGCGCCTGGGCTACACCTCCCGCGTGCCCCGCTGGGCCGTGGCCTACAAGTATCCGCCCGAAGAGGTCAACACCAAGCTGCTCGATATCCGGGTGGGGGTTGGCCGGACCGGCCGCGTAACCCCCTTCGGCGTGATGGAACCGGTTAAGGTAGCCGGCTCAACGGTTGAGATGGCGACCCTGCATAATCAGGACGTGGTCAAGGCCAAGGGTGTGCTCATCGGCGATACCGTGGTACTGCGCAAGGCAGGGGACGTCATCCCCGAAATTGTGGGGCCCGTGGTTGCCCTGCGCGATGGCAGTGAACGGGAATTCGTGATGCCCACTGATTGCCCTTCTTGCGGCCAGCCCCTGGCACCCGCTAAGGACGGCGACGTTGACATTCGTTGCCTCAACGCCCGCTCCTGCCCCGCCCAGCTCACCGAGCGCGTCAATCATCTGGCAGGGCGCGGAGCTTTCGATATTGAAGCTTTAGGTTATGAGGCTGCTAAGGCCCTGACCAGTCCTGCGGCTCCTGATCAGGCCCCGCTGATCTCTGAGGCCTTCCTCTTTGACCTCACCGCTGAGGACCTGGCAGATGTGCGCATTGAGCGCGAGAAAAAGGTCAAAGGTGAACCTACGGGTAAGACCGAACTGGTTCCCTACTTCTATACGCGGGGTACCGCGAAGAAGCCGAGTGTGCCTACCCGCAATACCGAAAAGCTCTTTGAGCAGCTGGAGAAGGCAAAGAGCCAGCCCCTGTGGCGGGTGCTGGTTGCCCTCTCTATTCGGCACGTGGGGCCCACTGCGGCTAGGGCCCTGGCGACCGAGTTCGGGTCGATGGGCGCAATTCGTGAAGCTAGCGAGGAGCGCCTGGCAGGTGTTGACGGCGTGGGCTCTACTATTGCTAGCTCGCTCAAGGAATGGTTTGCAGAAGACTGGCACCGCGAAATCGTAGATCACTGGGCGGCAGCCGGCGTGCGGATGGAGGACGAACGGGACGCCTCAATCGAGCGCACCCTGGAAGGCCTCACTATCGTGGTAACGGGTACCCTAGCTCGTTTTACCCGTGATAGCGCGAAAGAAGCCATTATCGTGCGAGGTGGAAAAGCCTCGGGTTCGGTGTCGAAGAAGACCAGCTATCTGGTTGCCGGTGAATCCGCTGGCTCTAAGCTCGATAAAGCTGAACAGCTGGGTGTGACGGTGCTGGATGAAGAAGGTTTTGAGGCGCTTTTGGCGCAGGGGCCGGACGCTGTTGCTTAGGGTATGAGTCACAGGTAGATCACAGGATTCTTTGATTCTGTGACCTAAATGTGACATAAGACTCTGTTGTTTGAAGGGGGAGTGGCTGAACTTTAAGAAATTTTTAAAGCGGGGTAAGCCTGTCTTTAATGATAGACAAGTCTTGGTGTGTTGAGTGACTGTAGCCCGCTTTAAACCGCAGAAATACGGGCTTGTTGCCGGTGTTAAGGGTGGTGCAAGCCTGTCTTTAAAGCCAATTGCCCAGGGGAGGGCTAGGGGTCTTGGCTTCGACTGTAAAAGGTGTTCTGTCTCAAAAATGGGTTGGCAAAGCCGAAATCGTTACGTTATCGTTATCAACGAATCAAAAACGACCGCCAAGCCACAGGTGCAACGGTCTATAGCTCACAGTGGAAGCTGTGGGCGCATGCTGGGCTCTACCGCACACCTGATGCCGTCTACAGGGTAAAGCCTCAAACAATCCACTCAACGATTACGGGTAGACGGCAATGCATTGATGCCCAGGGATGGGAAGAGCATAAGGTGGCCTTACGGAGCATTTCATGACTTCCAACATTCGTCGTTCAGCAGCAGTACTTGCAATCGGTGGCGCAGCAGCAGCAAGCCTGGCCGCTACCCCCGCAGCCAACGCCGCTCCCCTCGAAGCTTGGGAAGCTCTCGCACAGTGCGAGTCAGGTGGCAATTGGTCCATCAACACCGGCAACGGCTACTACGGTGGCCTGCAGTTCTCACTGTCCTCATGGGCAGCCGCAGGCGGCACCGGCAACCCCGCAGCTGCCTCAAAGGCAGAGCAGATTCGCGTTGCTGAAAACCTCCTTCAGATGCAGGGCTGGGGCGCCTGGCCCGCTTGCAACGCTAAGCTTGGCCTAGCAAACTACGGTACCGCAGCACCCCAGCTGCCTGCTGAAGCCCCCGCTGTTGCGCCTCAGGCAACCGAGGTAACCGAAGTTGCTACTGCCCCTGCTGTTGAAGAAACTGCAGCTCCCGTTGCTGAGGCTCCTGTAGCTGAAGCTCCCGCTGCAGAAGCAACCGCAGAAGCAGCACCTGCTGCTAACACCTACACCGTCAAGGCTGGCGACACCCTGTCAGAAATTGCTTACGCTCACGGCTTCAACGGCTGGGACGAAGTACTGGCAGCTAACTCTGACCTGATTCAGGATGCTGACCTGATTGAAATCGGTTGGGTTCTGACCATCCCCGCTAAGTAAGACCCACCGGGTTCTTAGACCTCTAGCGGATTTCTGATCTCACACCGTCGCCCCCTAGCCTGCACAGGCTAGGGGGCGATTCTTTTTTAAATCGTGTTATGACCGTATGGGGGCTAAGATAGAAACTGAAAACCTATGTCTAACTCGTGGAAGTGATTATGTCTGCTATTACGAGTGAGCAGGTGGCACACCTTGCCATGCTGGCTCATATCGAGATGACTGATGAAGAGCTGGCCGCTATGGCCGCTGAGCTCGACGTCATCGTAGAATCCGTCAAGTCAGTCTCAGACGCCGTCTCAGACGATATTCCGGCAACCAGCCACCCCATCCCGCTCAAGAACGTCTTCCGCGAAGACGTGGTGGGCGAAACCCTGACGGCTGAAGAAGCTCTTTCGGGTGCTCCTGACGCCGAAGACGGCAAGTTCAAGGTTCCGGCAATTTTGGACGAAGACTAAGGAGCGGGCATGAACGACATCATCAAACTTTCCGCAGCAGAACTTGCTGACAAGCTGGCCGCAGGGGAACTGACTTCTGTTGAAGCAACCCAGGCCTACATAGACCACATCATCGCCACCGATGGCGAACCTCTGGACACAGAAAACCGCGCAGCCGGCAAGAGCGGCCTCAATGCCTTCCTGCACCTCAACGCTGAAGAGGCTCTGGAAGTTGCTGCCGCTGTAGACGCAGACCGCGCCGCCGGTAAGGAACTACCTGCCCTGGCAGGCGTCCCCATCGCCGTTAAAGACCTCATTGTCACCAAGGGCCAGCCCACCACCGCAGCTTCCCGTATGCTCGAGGGCTGGATGAGCCCCTACGACGGCACCGTCACCCAGAAGATCCGCGAGGCTCGTATGCCCATCCTGGGTAAGACCAACCTCGACGAGTTTGCTATGGGCTCCACCACCGAGCACTCAGCTTTCGGTGTTACCCGCAACCCCTGGGCCCTAGACCGTATTCCCGGTGGCTCCGGCGGTGGCTCCGCTGTAGCAGTAGCTGCCTTCCAGGCCCCTCTGGCTCTGGGGACCGATACCGGTGGCTCCATCCGTCAGCCCGCAGCCGTCACTGGCTCCGTTGGCGTTAAGCCCACCTACGGCTCGGTCTCCCGCTACGGCGTCATTGCCATGGCCTCATCTCTCGACCAGGTCGGTCCCTGTGCCCGCACCGTCCTCGACACCGCCCTGCTGCACGAGGTCATCGGCGGTCACGACCCCAAGGACTCCACCTCCCTGAACGAGCCCGTGCCCGCCTACGCGGGCGCCGCCCGCGCCGGTGCCGCTGAAGGTGGCCTCAAGGGCCTGCGCGTTGGTGTCATCAAGGAACTGACCGGCGAGGGCTTCCAGCCCGGCGTTATGGCCCGCTTCAACGAGTCCCTGGAGCTGCTCAAGGAAGCCGGCGCAGAAATCGTTGAGGTCTCCCTGCCCTCCGTCAAGGAAGCAATTGGGGCTTACTACCTGATTATGTCCTCCGAGGTCTCATCCAACCTGGCCAAGTACGACGGCGTCCGCTTCGGTCTGCGTAAGCTGCCCGAAGAAGGCCACGTCACCATCGAGCGCGTCATGGCAGCCTCCCGTGCCGCAGGCTTCGGCTCAGAAGCCAAGCGCCGCATCATCCTGGGTACCTACGCCCTGTCCGCCGGTTACTACGACGCCTACTACGGCTCAGCCCAGAAGGTACGCACCCTGATTCAGCGCGACTACGCCAAGGCATTTGAGGTCGCAGACGTGCTGATTAGCCCCACCGCGCCCACCACCGCCTACAAGCTGGGGGAGAAGACCAAGGGCGACCCCATGGCCATGTACAAGGGCGATATCGCCACCGTACCCACCAACCTGGCCGGTGTACCCTCCCTGTCCTTGCCCGGTGGCCTGGCAGATGAGGACGGCCTGCCCGTCGGCATCCAGTTCACCGCCCCCGCCCACGAGGATGCCCGCCTCTACCGCGCCGGTGCTGGTCTGGAAGCCCTGCTGACCGCTAAGTGGGGTGGCTACCTGCACGAGCAGCTGCCCGACACCGCCGCCCTGATCCGTGACTTTGACTTCGAGGGAGCTAAGTAAATGTCTGACGAAATCCTGTCGTTTGAAGAAGCCATGGAGAAGTACGACCCCGTACTCGGCTTCGAGGTTCACGTAGAACTCAACACCAAGACCAAGATGTTCGACGCCGCTCCTAACGAGTTTGGCGATACCCCGAACACCAATGTCACCCCCGTCTCCCTGGGCCTGCCCGGCGTGCTGCCGGTGGTCAACGGCAAGGCTGTTGAATCAGCTATCAAGCTGGGTCTGGCTCTGGGCTGCGAGATTGCGCCCGTTAGTCACTTTGCCCGCAAGAACTACTTCTACCCCGATACCCCCAAGAACTTCCAGACCTCCCAGTACGATGAGCCCATCGCCGCTAACGGGTCCCTGGACGTTGAGCTGGAGGACGGCACCGTCTTCACCATCGATATCGAGCGTGCCCACATGGAAGAAGACGCTGGCAAGCTGACCCACAAGGGCGGCACCGCTGGCCGTATTCAGGGCGCAGACTTCTCCCTGGTCGACTACAACCGCGCCGGTGTTCCCCTGATTGAAATCGTGACCCGCCCCATCGTGGGTGCAGGCGACAAGGCTCCTGAACTGGCCCGCGCCTACGTGGCTGCCATTCGCGAAATCGTCAAGAACCTGGGTATCTCCGACGCCCGCATGGAGCGCGGTAACGTCCGTTGCGACGCCAACGTCTCGCTCATGCCCAAGGGTTCCACCGAGTTCGGTACCCGCTCAGAAACCAAGAACGTCAACTCCCTGCGTTCGGTTGAGCGTGCGGTGCGCTACGAGATTCAGCGTCACGCGGCCGTCCTCGAAGCAGGCGAAAAGGTTGTTCAGGAAACCCGCCACTGGCACGAAGACACCCGCGAGACCACCAGTGGCCGCCCCAAGTCTGATGCCGACGACTACCGTTACTTCCCCGAGCCCGACCTGGTTCCGGTCGTCACCGATGAAGAGTGGATTGAGCGCCTTCGCTCTGAGCTGCCCGAGCCTCCCGCCGAGCGCCGCCGCCGTCTGAAGGCCGACTGGGGCTTCTCGGACGAAGAGTTCCGCGACGTGGTCAACGCCGGTGCTATGGACGCCATCGAAGAGACCGTCGCCGCCGGTGCTCCCGCCTCAGTTGCCCGTAAGTGGTGGATGGGTGAAATTGCCCGTATCGCCAAGGAACGCGAGGTTGAGCTGACCGAAACCGGTGCAACCGCCGCTACCATCGTTGAGCTCAACCAGCTGATTGAGGGTAAGAAGATTAACGATAAGATTGCCCGCCAGGTACTCGGCTTCGTCATTGAGGGCGAGGGTACCCCTGCTGAGATCGTTGAGAAGCGCGGCCTGGCCGTTGTCTCTGATGACTCGGCTCTGACCGCCGCTGTTGACGAGGCTCTGGCCGCTATGCCCGATGTTGCCGACAAGATCCGCGCTGGTAAGGTGCAGGCCGCTGGCGCCGTGGTTGGCCAGGTTATGAAGGCTACCCGCGGTCAGGCAGATGCCGGACGTGTGCGCGAGCTGATTCTCGAAAAGCTGGGTGTTGAGGGCTAAGGTTCCCTGACCTACTGAGCTATGTGCCGGGCGTTCTCCCCTGTGGGGAGGGCGCCCGGTTTTTCTTGCCCTGGAGGGGAAAGGGTACAAAGAAGGCGCCCGCTCTGGGAAAGAGGGGCGCCTTATTACTTTGCACCGCGGGTAGGGCTCTGAGGATAAGAGCTCTACCCGGTGAGCGGCCGATGCACTAGGGAAACAAATCGACCGCCGGGCTAGATAGCAAAAATCGCACTGAGGCTATCTAGCTTTTCTCGATATAACGCGGTGGGAGGTTGTGCACTAGTACAGAGGGGGGAACTAGGAGCGAAAACATGCACCAGGGGCGGGATGTCCTTTTGTCAGAAGCTCTGAACCTCTAGCACCGGTTAGGGTTATCGAGTGTAAGGGAAGGTGGTTACCACATCCACCAAACCTTACATGCTTAGGTTATGTTCTCCCACGTCTCACTTATATCGCAGAGCGATCAGGGGACCTAGATATTGGGAGTGGTAGGAATCTAGGCGGCAACCGACCAGCTCAGGGTAAGGCGGGTGTCTTTAATGCTGGGGTAGAAATGGGAGAGATAATCGGTTACTTCTCCGGCACAGGTAATAGTGGCATCTGAAGCGTTGGCATCGGTTTGCTCGGTGAAGCGGACGGCTAAGGGTTTTCCTGCAGTAGTCAGTTTGATAGCGGCGGAGTAGCTGCGGTGGGTGAAGGGCAAAAGGAGCTGGTAGCTGCCGTCTGCCTGTGGCTGGACTGTACCGCGGACATTGAACCGCAGCATAAAGGTTTGTAGGGGCTGGATGAAGCTGGTGGGGGTGAAAACCCATTCTTGGTCTTCGCTGACGCGCGATACGGAGAAGTGCCGGTTATCGCAGATGAGTTCTTGGCCCTGGGGCAGGGCGAAGACGAAGGCCGAGCAGCCTGATTCGAGGCTGAGCAGGGTGTAGGTGGCGTGGAGGGTAAAGGTGCCGGGGTCAGTCGGGTCAAGCTGAATATCCAGGTAGCAGCTTGAGGTCAGTACCTGGGGGTTAGTGCGGAGGAACTGTACGGTTTCTGAGTCATCGAACCCCTGGGTGGCTGCCTTGTGCAGGGTCTTACGGGTTCGCTCATCGAAGCCGAAGGTCTCGCTCAAGAGGTCAATGGTTTCGCTACTGATGTGTTCGCCGGTAATGGCTCGACGTACCCGGTCTTTGTACTTGTGGGGTGGGATTTCTAAGCCGTAGACCGTATGTTGGTGGGCACTCATAGCGCGGGCGATAGCCCTGATAGAGAAGGGGTTGGCCTCGCCCAGTTTTTCGTGGTGGACGTAGCGTTCCCACACATCGCGGACGTAGGGTTCAAGGAGCTCTGAACGAAGCAGGGAGCTCACCAGATGGGTCGTGGAATCTGTGCCGGAAGGAGAAGACATGGTTTTAGTGGGAGTTTGAGGAGTCGAGAGGGGAAGGACGCACGGAGGTGCCCCCGTGGTAGTGGCTGACAGCTCCATCATGGTCTGATTCCCAAAAGTAGGCGAAGACAGTGTCTTCGGCGATGGGGAAGCTCATAGAGTAGCGCAGCTGAGCGGGAAGCTCTATCACTTCGAGCAGGTTTTCATCGCGCATGGCTTGGGACCAGATTTTCTGGTGCATATTGGTGGGTGGGGCATCGAAGGTAAGGGCCATGCTGGTGTTGAAGCGGGCTGGCGTAAAAGGCCCTAGAGAAGCGTAGTTGAACTTCTCTCGTTTACGGAGCATGGGTTCGATATTGAGGTCGATCCGGTAGCGGATCTGGTGTACCTGGCCGTAGCGGACGGGGGCAGGTGGCTTGATAGCGAGCTGCCACATGGTGTTTTCCTCGTGATGGATATGGGCGCGTTCGTGCTCGTTCATAGAGATGAGTTCGCCACCTTCAATAAGGGTGACGGTAGAATCCGTGGACTCGAAGCGGGGGGAGATGAGGGTGAGTTCGTCGATTTCGGAGCGGATGATCTCGGTGACGATGAAGTGGCGCATGAACCCGAACCGGTCGATGTGGCCGTCCATTAGGGTGGAGAGGGAGGTGTAGTTGCGGGTGTCGATGGTACGTTCGGTAGAGGTGAGGGTTTCTGCCCGCTGGGCGAGCTTGCGGCTGAGGCTGTGTGTTGAGAGGGCCCTCTGCAGTTCTCTGGCTTCGGCTGAGGTGAACTCGAAGGCTGTGATGAACATGTGGGCGGTGGCGTCCGAAATTGCTTCGCCGTTGAGGGCGCGAGAGACCCTGTCTTTGATGGTGGCAGGGTCAATGTCTTGGTCGAGATAGTCCGAGAGCTCGTAGGCGATAAAAGTGGCTACGGCTCGTTGGTTGATGGAGTTACCCCGGCGTCTTTGCACGTGCCGCATCCACTTTTCCCGGTAAGGGGGTTTGTTCAGCAGGGAGAGCAGGATTTCGTGGGGGACGCGCGGGGTGAGATCTACTAGATCAGCGGACGGGGGCATGAGCGGGTTTACTCCGTGATGCTAGTGGCACCCAGGTGGGTGAGCAGGAAGGAATAGTCCCAGGCGATTTCGCGCCAGGCGGTGTAGCGGCCTGAGCCGCCACCGTGGCCGCCGTCCATCTCAATTTTGAGCAGGGGAGTGGGGGAGGTCGGGTCGATGGTTTCGCGCAGGGCTGCTACCCACTTGGCCGGTTCGACGTAGAAGACGCGGGTGTCGTTGAGGGAGGTAACAGCTGCGATGGCCGGGTACTTGACGGGGCGGATGTTTTCGTAGGGGGTGTAGGACTTCATGTAGTCGTAGACCTCCTTGTCGGTGATGGGGTTGCCCCATTCTTCCCATTCCAGGGCTGAGAGCGGCAGGTTGGGGTCGAGAATGGTGGTGAGGGCGTCCACGAAGGGGACCTGGGCCAGGCAGGCCGCGTATTTTTCGGGGGCCATGTTGACGACGGCGCCCATGAGCAGGCCGCCGGCTGATCCACCCATGATGCCGATACGGGCAGCGTCCACCCAGGCCTGGGAGGCCAGGAAGTCGGTGGCGTCGACGAAGTCGGTGAAGGTGTTTTTCTTGGCCAGCTTCTTGCCCTCGGTGTACCAGGTGCGGCCCATTTCGCCGCCACCGCGGATGTGGGCAACGACGAAGATAACGCCGCGGTCCAGCACGCTGAGGCGGGCGGTGGAGAAATAGGGGTCCATGGAGGACTCATAGGACCCGTAGCCGTACTGAATCACGGGGTTTTCCTGGGCCTTATCGAGGTCGGCGCGGTGCATGACGGAGAGCGGAATCATGGCTCCGTCCGCTGCCGGTGCCCACATGCGGTAGGCGGTGTAGTTCTCGGGCTCGTAGCCGATGACGGGGGTGCGGCGGCGCAACACGAGGTCGTCGGTATCGGGGAAGTAGTCGTAGACGCTGCTGGGGGTGAGGTAGGAGGTGTAGTTCAGGCGGATGACCGGGGACATGATGTTCACACCGGAGAAGGCTGACGTGTAGAGCTCTTCGGTGAAGCCGCCGGGCTCGTAGAGGTCAATACCCTGGGGGTGGGCAGAAGCTGCCTGCTCAGCGAGAGCGGTACGCGGTGCAACGAATACCTTGACGGTGGTGTTCTCGCGGGCCATGAGCACAAGATGGTTGCGGGAGAACTTGAAACCCTCTAGGCGGACGTCCTCGCGGTGGGGAACCAGGGGAATCCAGCTAGCCTTGAAATCGGCAAAGGGCACGTACTCTTCCCGCAGGGGCGCCAGTACGATTTCACCGTTGGGGGCCTCGTGGTTATGGCCGATGACCAGATAGCCGGTGCCCTCCACGTCGATGATATCGGTGGAGTACTCGATACCGGCGTCCCGCTTCATAATGAGGGTGGGTTCTAGCTGACCAAGCTCATGAATGTTGATAATGCGGGTCTCTGAGTACTCAGAGTTGGATGAGGTAATGACCACGTGGGTACGGGAGGACGACATCCCAGCACCCAACCAGAGGCCGTTATCGTCTTCGCGGTAGAGGGCAAAATCTTCAGAGGCATTGGTGCCAATGGCGTGAGCGCGCACTTCGTAGGGGCGCCAGGACTCATCGGCTACCGAATAAATCAGGTGCTTGGCTCCAGAGGCGAAGAAGGCCCCTGCAAAGACGTCCTCAATTTTCTCTTCCAGAATCTCACCGGTATCGAGGTTCTTGAAGTACTGGGTGTAGCGCTCATCGCCTGAATCGTCCACACCGAAGGTCAGCAGGGAACCGTCGCGGGTGACCTGGAAGGAACCCAGGGAGAAGAAGGCCATATCACGGGCAAACTCGTTGCAGTCCAGCACCACCTGCTCGCCGTCGAGTGGTTCACCGGGGCGGACGACCGGCGGCCGGTAGCGCTCTTCCACACTGCCCTCGGTCAGGGCAGGGACGCGGCACATGACCGGGTACTGCTCACCGGCAACCGTGCGGTTAAAGTACCACCAGGCCCCGCGGCGGGAGGGCACCGACATATCGGTCAGCTGGGTACGCCCCTTAATCTCTTCAAAAATAGCATCGCGAAGGGGCTGCTGATCTTCAGTGACCGCCTCGGTAAAGGCGTTCTCAGCGCGCAGATGCTCTAGAACCTCATCGCTCTCTTTATCACGCAACCACTCATAGTGATCAATAAAAATATCGCCGTGATGGGTACGCTCAACCGGGACACGCTTGGCAAGAGGAGGAGTCAGAGACATCGTCAGCCCTTTCGTAATAACTCACTTCCCACCATTCTAAATGACGGCCATAGAACGTAACGTATGCAATACAAGGACACATGCTGAAACTTTAGAGCCCCATCTTGACGCTCCCCGGGCACTCAAGCCAGACTAGAGGCAGGTCAAGAGAACCAGCGCTAAGCCCCAGCTAGCTGGTCGGCAACCCTCCACTCGCGGTGGGGTGCCCTGGGTGAAGACCTGGCGTACCCACCGAGAACCAGGTACGCAAGCGCGGGACCGATGTGCCTCTATCTTCTGCGAGGGCATCAGATTCTTTTCCTCCTTACCCGGGCGGAAGATACGGCATGCGGCCCGTTTCAACTAAACACTGAGACAAACCTTCATTAAGGAGTAACCGCATGACCACCGAGAACACCGTTCCCACCCCCTCAAACCCCACCGGCTGGAAGTTCGAAACCCAGCAGATTCACGCGGGCCAGGAGCCCGACGCGGTAACCGGCGCTCGCGCCCTGCCCATCTACCAGACCACGTCCTTTGTCTTCAAGGACTCCGCCCAGGCAGCAGGCCGCTTCGCCCTCTCCGAGCTGGGCCCCATCTACTCCCGCATCAACAATCCCACCCAGGAAGCGGTCGAAAACCGCATCGCGGCCCTGGAAGGTGGCGTCGGTGCTCTGCTCCTTGCCAGTGGCCAGGCAGCCTCCACCTTCGCGATTCTGAATATCGCAGGAGCCGGTGACCACGTTGTTGCTTCCCCCTCCCTCTACGGCGGTAGCTTCAACCTGCTCAAGTACACCCTCAAGAACCTGGGTATTGAAACCACCTTCGTCGATGACCCCGCCGACCCTGAATCCTGGCGAGCTGCCGCCCGCGAGAACACCAAGGCCTTCTACGCAGAAACCCTGCCTAACCCCCGCGGCGATGTGCTTGATATTGAGGCTGTTTCGACCGTGGCTCACGAGGCTGGGGTACCGCTCATCGTCGATAACACCATTGCCACCCCCTACCTGCTCAACCCCATCAAGCACGGAGCTGACGTGGTCGTCCACTCAGCCACCAAGTACCTTGGTGGTCACGGCACCTCGGTCGGCGGCGTCATCGTTGATTCCGGCAACTTCGACTACGGTGCTTACCCCGACAAGTACCCCCTCTTCAACCAGCCCGACGAAAGCTACCACGGCCTGGTCTATGCCCGTGATCTCGGTGCAGATGGGGCTTTTGGGGTCAACCTCTCCTACATCCTCAAAGCCCGCGTCTCTCTGCTGCGCGACCTCGGCTCATCCATCTCACCGACCAACGCCTTCAATATTGCCATCGGTCTTGAGACCCTCTCCCTGCGCGTCGAGCGCCACGTAGAGAACGCCCTCAAGGTTGCCCAGTTCCTCAAGGACCACCCCCAAGTCGAATCGGTCACCTACTCCGGTCTACCTGATTCCCCCTACTACGACCTGGCCCAAAAGTACCTGCCCAAGGGGGCTGGCGCCGTCCTCGGCTTCACCCTCAAGGACGCCGACGCCGAAACCGCCCAGAAATTCGTGGACTCCCTCTCCCTCCACTCCCTGCTGGTCAACATCGGTGACGTGCGCTCGCTGGCCGTACACCCGGCGTCCACTACTCACAGCCAGTCCACCACCGAAGAGCTTGAAGCTATCGGCATCAACCCCGCCTTCATCCGCCTCTCGGTAGGTATCGAACACATCGACGACATCCTCGCCGACCTCGAACTCGGCTTCACCGCCATCCGCTAAGGAAAGGTAGCCCAATGACGACCGCCCGCCCCGCTGAGACCACCCCCACCCGCACCGATGGCGTCCTCACCTACGCCAAAGTCGGCGATCTGACCCTCGAATCAGGGGCAGTACTGCCCGACGTCACCATCGGATACGAAACCTGGGGAACCCTCAACGAGGCGGGCGACAACGCCGTTTTGATCCTGCACGCCCTGACCGGTGACACCCACGTCTCGGCAGGGCGAGTAGGGGCGGACGCCAGCGAGCAAGACCGAGAGGCCGCCGAAGCCGCCGGGTGGTGGCCCACCGCCGTCGGCCCCGGCCGTGTTATCGACACCGACAAATACTTCGTCATCTCACCCAATATGCTCGGCGGCTGCTACGGCACCACCGGCCCAGCCTCACCCGCCCCGGCCAGTATCGACCCCGAACAAAAACCCTGGGGCTCCCGCTTCCCCCTCGTGACCATCCGCGACGGCGTCCGCGCCGAAAAACGCCTGCTCGACCAGCTCGGCGTTACCTCCCTCCACCACGTCATCGGCGGCTCCCTCGGCGGTGCCCGCGCCGCCGAATGGGCCGTCACCTACCCCGAGCTCGTCCGCTCCTGTGCCGTCATCGCCTCCGGCCCCGCCGCCACCGCCGAACAAATCGCCTGGGGCCACATGCAAAACCTGGCGATCCGCCAAGACCCCGCCTTCGCCGGCGGCGACTACTACCCCGGCCCCGGCCCCGTCACCGGCCTGGCCCTGGCCCGCCGCATCGCCCACACCACCTATCGCTCCGCCGCTGAACTCCACTTCCGCTTCGGCCGCGACGCCCAAGACGGCCACAACGTCCTGCACCCCGTTTCCGCAGAACGCGGCCGCTACCAGGTCGAAAACTACCTCGACCACCACGGCACCAAACTCACCAACCGCTTCGACGCAGGCTCCTACCTGGCCATCAACGAAGCCCTACTCTCCCACGACCTCGGCCGCGACCGCGGCGGCCTCGAAAAAGCCCTTGCCCGCACCACCTGTAACTGGACCATCGCCTACGTCGACTCCGACCGCCTCTTCTTCCCCTCCGACTCCCACATCCTGGCAGCCTCCCTGCCCAACCCCGTAGAGCCAGCCGTTATCCACTCACCCTGCGGCCACGACGGCTTCCTCATCGAGCACGAACAGCTCGAAAGAATTCTCGCTACCAGCATCGAAACCCAGGACGCCGCCGACGAAGCAAAACCGCAGGGGCGCAAGCACCTGTGGGCAGTGGCCTAGGCTGGCTCTGCCGGTGGTAAGTTGGGGGTTATGAACCAGTACACTGTTGAATATTCAAAGGCAGAACCCTTTCGCCGGGGTACCCACCTGGTTGTCCTTCTGCACGGCTACGGCTCCCATGAACGCGACCTGCTGGGGCTCACCCCCTATCTGCCCAGCGAAAAGGTGACCTACGCGTCCGTCCGCGCGCCCCAGCCCGTTGGCTACCAGCTACCGGCCGATGCCGACTCCGCCTACGTTGAAGGCCCCGCCATGGGTTACCAGTGGTGGCCCCTCAACCAGCAACTAGAAACCGTGGGCTTTACCGCCATTGAACTGGCCGTTGACTACCTGCTGGGCTGGCTCGAACCCATTGCCGCTGACTACACCAGCGTGACCCTGCTGGGCTTCTCCCAGGGCATGGCCCTTGCCACCTCGGTGGCCCGCGCCCGCCCCGATCTCATCAAGGCCGTGGTGGGGCTCTCCGGCTACGCCGTGGCCGGGGGAGAGCACTACTTCAAGGACGCTCAGCTAGCGGATGAGCCCCTGCCCCTCTTCTGGGGCCGCGACGAAGCCGACCCCATCATCACCGCCGACAAAATCGCCTACACCCGCGAATGGGTAGCCGGGCACACCGACCTCACCGCCCACACCTACGCCGGCATCGGGCACGGAGTCGCCGCCGCAGAACTCACCCACATCACAGCCTTCCTCAATGAGAAAGTGCTTGCCGAATAATGATGTGTAAGGACTGCGGGCTCACCTTTAACGCGCTAGGAGAGCCCGCAGATCAAACGCGAAAATAATTGCCTGGGCCAGCTGTTTTTCCTGAGCCTCCGTGAGGTAACCAAGCGTCCGGCCAAGGGTATCCTGACGGACCGTCAGAATGTTATCCGCAGAAATAGCGCACTCGCGGTCAAGACCGTTAGCAGGCCCTAGCAAGACTTCGCTCGATAGCCCCTTAATCGTTGAGGTGATAGGAGCGATGGTCACCTTAGTCATCGCAAACCGCGTAGGCTCACGGGTCAAAACAACTGCCGGTCTTGTCTTATCGAGATGGACTAAACAAATTTCGCGCACGGTTCAACACCTACTGCTGAGACGAAGGTGTGCCGCTGGCCCAGTCCACTAACTCATCCAGGTCATCCTCTGGGCCCAGAGAAGCCAGAATAGCTGCATCAACTAAAGCCGCCCGGCGTCGCCTCTCATGCTCAAGAGCCTCAGCAACAATCTCAGCGCGGCTTCTAGCCTGGCCTTCCTCAACCTCATGATCAAGAAAGGCCACCAAATCATCGGGTAAACGGACTGCAATCTGAACTGTCATAACCCGAGAATACCAATATGGGATTCGCTTAGCTAGAGGTTATTCAACCTCCACCTGCACGGTCACGCCGTTCAGCTCAACGGTATCGCCAGCATGCAGCTGACGGCCGCGCTGCTCACAAATCTCACCGTTCACCTTCACCAGGCCGTCCTGAATCACCTCACGGGCATGCACCCCGTTCTCCACCAGATTCGCCAACTTCAAAAACTGGCCCAGACGAATCATCTCATCACGAATAAAAACAGACTCAATACTCATACCCACCACTCTACCCGCGCCAACACTCGCACCCCTACGTACGGTAGTCTTAAAGACGAGTGCGCCACCCGGCCCACTTTCTTTTTACATCCAAGCACGCCACAACCGGTGGCGCAGGCTCATAGGAGAAACCAAAAACCATGGCACCGAAGTCCAAACTCGACAACGTTATTTCACTGGCCAAGCGCCGCGGATTCGTCTTCCAGGCAGGTGAAATCTACGGAGGATCCCGCTCAGCATGGGACTACGGCCCGCTCGGTGCCGAACTCAAAGAAAACATCCGCCAGCAGTGGTGGCAGACCTTCGTACGCGGCCGCGAAGACATGGTCGGCCTCGACTCATCCATCATCCTGCCCAAGGCAGTCTGGGAAGCCTCAGGCCACGTCGCAACCTTCACCGACCCCCTCGTTGAATGCCTCTCCTGCCACTCCCGCCACCGCCAGGACCACCTCATCGAAGCCTTCGAAGCAAAGAAGGGCCGCGCCCCCGAAAACGGCATGGACGACATCGTCTGCCCCAAGTGCGGCACCAAGGGCCAGTGGACTGAACCCCAAAACTTCTCCGGCCTCATGAAAACCTACCTCGGCCCCGTCGACAACGAAGAGGGCCTGCACTACCTGCGCCCCGAAACCGCCCAGGGCATCTTCGTCAACTTCAACAACGTCGTCACCGCCGCCCGCAAGCGTCCGCCCTTCGGCATCGGCCAGATCGGCAAGGCCTT
The DNA here is from genome assembly GCF_053548195.1 of Rothia sp. 11254D007BW. NCBI lineage: Bacteria > Bacillati > Actinomycetota > Actinomycetes > Micrococcales > Micrococcaceae > Rothia > Rothia sp. 11254D007BW. The sequence goes on along the minus strand of NZ_JBPWPK010000001.1, from coordinate 1,254,885 downwards.
CCGCAACGAAATCACCCCCGGCAACTTCATCTTCCGAACCCGCGAGTTCGAACAGATGGAAATCGAATACTTCGTGCACCCCGACGACGCATCCCTCTACTACGACCAGTGGATTGAAGACTGCTGGAACTGGTTCGTAGACCTCGGCATCAACCCCGACAACATGCGCAAGTTCGACGTGCCCGAAGACGACCGCGCCCACTACTCAGCCGGCACCATGGACCTCGAATACCGCTTCGGCTTCCAGGGCTCCGAATGGGGCGAACTCATGGGCGTCGCCAACCGCACCAACTACGACCTCGGCGTACACAACGAACACTCCAACGCCAAGCTCGAATACTTCGACCAGGGCACCGGCGAACGCTACGTCCCCTACGTCATCGAACCCTCCTTCGGCCTGACCCGCTCCATGATGGCCTTCCTCGTCGACTCCTACGTCGAAGACGAAGCCCCCAACACCAAGGGTGGCGTCGACAAGCGCACCGTGCTCAAGCTCGACCCGCGCCTGGCCCCCGTCAAGGCAGCCGTCCTGCCCCTGTCCAAGAAGGAAGACCTCGTCCCCACCGCCAAGAACCTGGCCAACGGACTCCGCCGCAACTGGAACATCGACTACGACGACGCCGGCGCCATCGGCCGACGCTACCGCCGCCAGGACGAAATCGGCACCCCCTTCTGCATCACCGTCGACTTCGACACCCTCGAAGACCAGGCCGTCACCATCCGCGAACGCGACACCATGACCCAGGAACGCGTCTCGCTCGACCAGGTCACCGCCTACCTGGCAGCCAAGCTGACTAAGTAGGTATCTATAGGTACATAAAAGGACGGACGCGCGTTCGCCTGCTGACCCTCTTGGGGCTCGCGCTGGGGCGCTCACCCCAATTCACGCCAGCCCCGAGCCAGCAGGCTCTCCGCACGTCCGTCCTTTTCCTATACCTCCAACACCTTCGGCGCTAGATTTCTACCCTCTTCAAATCCAGCGTCAAGTGGCCCGATACCGAGCGGGCGGCCTCCCAGTCGCTGCGCAGAACCGACTTGATGACCGCATCGTGGTACTCGCCGTCAATCAGGAAAGCCTCGCGGCGGCGTCCTTCGGGCACAAACCCGCAGGAAGTGTACACGTGCTTGGCCCGCTCGTTGAAGTCCAGCACCTCAAGCTCAATGCGGTGCAGATCGAGCTTCTCAAAGGCGTAATCGACCATGAGCTTAGTAGCCTCGGTGCCGTAGCCCTTATTCTGGCCGGCCTGCCCAATCGCGATACGGTAGTTGACCGAGCCGTTATCGGGGTCGTACTCGTTGAAGGCAACCTCGCCCACGTACTTCTGCTGGTCCAGCGCGTACACCGCTAAATCGAGGCGGTTCTTCTTCTCGTTGCGGCGGGAGTACCACTCACGGGTCTTAGTCTCGTTGAAGGGGTGGGTCTCTGTTGAGCGAGAGTGAACGGTTCCGGTCTTAATCAGAACGTCGGGCTCCTGCAGAATACCGATCATGGCGTCAATGGCATCGGCGTCGAAGGGGCGCAGCTCAACGCGGGAACCTATGAGGGTGGGCTTGTGGGCAAGGGGAGAAGTCATAACACCACGCTAAACAATAGAGTCAAACAAACTTTAAGCCCTTAAAGTCTAGCCGGTAACGGGCCGGTGAAATCAAGGTGCCGCTCTGCCGGTTCACGCTCAGCGTTCAGATCTTCCCCGCAGCGGACGCCCGTAACTTAGGCAGGGGCGCTAAAGTAGATGGGTACACCCCACCGGCTACCCGAAAGGCACCACCGTGAGCACCGCCGAGAACACCTATACCCTGCGCCCCTGGCGAGAGGGCGACACCCTAGCCCTGCTCGAATACTGGCACGATGCCGAAAACCGGCAGGTAGCCGCCTTCCGCTCGTCCTTCGGACCCGACTCCGATAGCCGCTTCTCCCGCACCCTCATCGCCGAGCACCAGGGCGTTCCCGTAGCCGCAGGTACCGTTTACGAGACCGACCTGCACCCCAACAGGCTCTGGTCCTACATCGAAGTAGCCCCCGAGCATCGCCGGGCAGGCCTGGGCAGCCTGCTCCTAGAGGCCCTGAAGGACGCCGCCGCCTCATCTTCTCGCGGCGTTTCGGCTTTCCGCGCCACCGTGGAGCCAGAATCCACCGGCCTAGACTTCGCCTTAGCCCGTGGTTTCAAGGCTGCCCAGCGCTCGCGCATGGTGCGCATTGAGGCCGGGGCAGTGCCGTCCGTACCCCTGCGCCAGGATGACTCCGAACGCATCACCCAGGCCATCGAAGACCTAGCCACCGGGTCAGTGGAACTGACCCAGCGCTTCTGGGACTTCTACCGGGCTGTGCACACCTGGGATGAGCCCGCCGACCTGCCCATTGGCCGCGTTAACCGCCTCTTCCTCTCCGACGAAGCTGAAGCCCTGGGCGCCGTCGTGCTGCGCGACGATGTGCTGCGTGCCCAGGCCAACGGGAAGAAGGGCGACATTATCGCCTTTGCTGTGAGCTACCGCCCCATCGAGGTAGATGCTGGCCAGATGCCCGTCTCTGAAGATGATGCCACCGAAATTACCATCGGTTACCGGGTGGGCCACCCCGGCGCCCGCGAGGCTATCATGCAGCTGCTCTCGGTACTGACCGGCTCCTACGCTGTGCAGATCGAGGTCGATGACTCTATGGAGGATCTGGCCGTGCTGATTGACCAGTTGCTGAAGATGGGGGCTGCCACCGTGACCAGTGAGTCCCTGGTGCTGGTTGACGGCTAAGCAACCATGGACGATACACGTGTAGAGAGAATCTTGCGCGTGGTTGAGTGCGTGCCTGCCGGGCAGGTTGCTACCTACGGGGACGTCGGTGCGGTCGCCGGTGAATCGCCCCGGCTGGTGGGGCGCACCCTCGCACTCTGGGGGTCGAGCGTGCCCTGGTGGCGCATCTGCAACGCCCGCGGTGAGATACCGGGGCACCTAGAGCAGGCGTGCTCCCATTGGCAGGACGAGGGCACCCCGCTACGAGTGGACGGCCGGGTCGCTCTGGGTGCTGCCCGTATGGACGCGGACGCCCTTGCTCGCCTCTCTGCGCAGCGCTTAGCTGAGCTGGGGGAGGGCTAGGCAGGAGCTAGACGCCGATGTCGCGGGCTTTGCGCCTCTGAGCTGAAGCCTCTCGTTCACTGTAACTTGTACTGAGGTACCCAATGAGTGGCCAAGCAATAGCGTGTTGGACTTCCATATCCCACACGGTATTGAGAATCGCCCAAAAAACCCAGGTGAACGTTAGTGCCATGGCAAACAGTCCAGGTCGCCATATCACGGTACGGCTGCCCTTGGGGCGCAGGAACCACTGAGTAAGCACTGTTCCAACAGCTACGAGACCAACTGCCCAGAGGGCCAGGGCTAGTTCATGGCTGAGATACCAGGTGATACAACCGTGGAGACCCCACAGTCCCACCATGATGAGGGGGGCGTAGATGCTGTTACCAGGGGAGGGGCGTCGAGTCGTCATTGAAGATCACCAATCCTGTTACTTTGCGGGCTGAGTTGAATGAGAGTTGGCCGACCGGCTCTCCATGTTCGTGGCGCAGCCGGTAGGTGAGAGTAAAGCCGGAGCCTGCCTGCTCCACTACCGTTTTCTTGACTTCGACAAAGGGGCCATTTGCCTCAAGCACCTGCTGCCAGGTTTTTAGAATCTTGCGTTTAGACAGTAACCGGGTGGTCGTGTAGGTCATGTGGCTGTGTACATGCTCAATGTCTTCGTGGGCAAGTGCGGCGAAGAGGGCCTCGGTGACTTGTTCCAGTTCCACCTGAATCTGTGAGAGAGACCGGGCGTTGTAGACAGTCTCTGAAAAGCGCTGGGCAGCAGCTTGCTTAGTCACGCCGATAGCCGAGCCGATGAGCTGCCAGGTGGCACCGCCTGCGCGGGCTGCCTGCACAGCGTCCTCAAGCGCACGGGTAGCCTGGGTGACCTGCTTGTTGGCGGTGCGGACGGCAGTAATACGCGGGTCATCGGACTGCATAGGGCCTCCTCAACTAGGTTTCGTCAATGAGTGTTGACTTATCACAAGTCTCGGGAAAGAGTGTGGGGCTGTCAAGAGGATTTGACGATTCACGAGTATGGGCGGGGTGGTGTGCTCTTTGGGGAATGTAGATTGGGAAAATGTTTACTTTAAAACTAACCCCCTGTTATCTTCTTGTGTTTATCTGTCAAAAATGACATGACTAGGCATGCTATAGAATGACATGCCTAGTCAGGGTGGTTTTTAGTCTCAGAGTGAAATACTGTCTTTTTTCTTAAAAAGCTCGCTTACCACTTGCTTAGCCTGCTGAAAGTATGTAGGATTATGAATAGTTGCTCAGCCTACTGATGGCGCTCATAGGGAGTGCAGGGCTGACGTAACACCCCGTACTGAGAGTCGCAAAGAAAGGCAACAGCTCATGGCTACCAACGAAACCATCGAAACCCTGCGTAACAGCACTGTATTCGGCACTGATGGCGAAAAGATCGGTAAGGTAGGCGAGCTCTACCTCGATGCCCAGACCGGCGAACCCACCTTTGTCACCGTCAACACCGGTTTCTTCGGCACCAACGAATCCTTCATCCCCGTGAACCAGGCCCGCTACGCAGGCGAAGAGATTCACGTTCCCTACACCAAGGAATTCGTCAAGGACGCCCCCAACATCGCAGAAGACGGCGAACTCTCACCCGCAGAAGAGCAGCGTCTCTACGAGTACTACTCACTCACCGCAGATACCGCAACCGCTGGCACTGCCACCGCAGGTGTCGCTAACACCGAGCGTCCTGCCACCGACGCCCACGCAGCTCAGGCCACCGCAACTGCCGAGAACGGCGACGTCGTTGCCCACGAAGAGCGCCTGAACGTTGGAACCGCCACCAGCGCAACCCAGACCGGCCAGGTCCGCCTGCGCAAGGTCGTCCGCACCGAAAATGAAACCGTCGAGGTGCCCGTCCGCAAGGAAGAAATCGTTGTTGAGCGCACCAACCTCAAGGACGGCGAAGTTGTAGAAAACTACGACTTCGACTCCGCCGAGGCACAGGCAGACGTTACTGTCACCGCCCACGAAGAGCGCCCCGTTGTCTCCACCGAAACCGTAGCCACCGAGCGCGTCTCAGTTGGCAAGGAAGTACGCACCGACACCGAGCGCGTCTCAGCAGACGTCCGCAAGGAAGAAATCGTTGTAGAAGGCGACAACAAGTAAGCCTCGCTCTAAGCCCCTAGCGCTGAACCACAGCCTCATGAAGGGCCCCGGGAATGAACCACCCGGGGCTTTTGCTTACTCTCTACCCCTAAGGAAGAAAATGACCGAACTAATTGACCCCCGCAGCAAATACCCCGTCATTGCCCCTCCGAAGCAGACCCAGCCCGAACCCGGCTTAGACGCTGAAATGACCCCCAAAGCCGATTTGGGCATCGACACCTATCAGGGGGCAGGCCGCCTTAAAGGACGGCGGGCGCTCATCACCGGTGGCGATTCCGGCTTGGGCGCAGCGGTAGCCATTGCCTACGCCCGGGAAGGTGCCGACGTGGCCATCGCTTATCTGCCCGAAGAAGAGCCAGATGCCCGCGTCATCATCGAGCAGATCGAAAAAGCTGGCGTCAAGGCACTAGCCCTTCCCGGTGACCTGCGGGAACTTGAGCAGTGCCAGCTGGTTGTTGAGAAGACCGTTGAGGCCTTCGGCGGTCTCGATATTCTTGTCAACAACGCCAGCCGCCAGGTGTGGCACGAAAAACTAGAAGACCTCTCAGACGAGGACTTCGACGCCACCATGAAAGCTAACGTGTACTCGTCCTACCGGGTAACTAAGGCTGCGCTGCCGCACCTTCAGGCAGGTGCATCTATTATTTTCACCTCCTCGATTCAGGCCTACGAGCCCAGCGAAACCCTGCTGGACTACGCCCTGACCAAGGCTGCCCAGAACAACTTCAGCAAGGGTCTTGCCCAGGCGCTCACCCCTCGCGGTATCCGCGTGAACGCTGTTGCCCCCGGCCCCTTCTGGACACCCCTACAGCCCAGCCACGGCCAACCCCAGGAAAAGCTCACCCAGTTTGGGCAAGACACACCCCTGGGTAGGGCGGGCCAGCCCGCTGAAATTGCTGGTGCCTACGTCTTCCTGGCATCGGATGAGGCCAGCTACGTCTCCGGCGAAACCCTGGGTCTCACCGGCGGACGCCCCACCCCGTAGACGCCCAGCACGTCGCCTGAATTACATGGCGCCCGCTTCATCAGCCTCCCCGCCCCGTGCCCTGCCCGGTGCGGGGCAGGAAGGTGGGGCGGGCGTCCTTATCTTTGCTCTAGCTAACAGCGCACCGGGGCCGTTTGTGCCAGAATTGGAAGGTTATGACAGAAGAGACTTTAGAGACCGGCCGGACCCCGGCCCGCGCTAAGCAGCTGAAACTGCCGCCCCTACAGCTGGGCAAGCACACCATCGACACCCCGGTGGTGCTGGCACCCATGGCTGGCGTTACTAACAAGGCCTTCCGCCGGCTCTGCCGCGACTACGGTGGCGGGCTGTACGTGACCGAGATGGTCACAGCGCGGTCCCTGGTGGAGCGCAACCCCGAGTCCCTGCGCATTATTGACCATGACGGTGACGAAAAGATCCGCTCCATCCAGATTTACGGGGTGGACGCCGTCAACGTGGGTAAGGCAATCCGTATGGTGGTCGAAGAAGACCGCGCCGACCATATTGACCTGAACTTCGGTTGCCCCGTGCCCAAGGTGACTAAGCTGGGCGGCGGCTCAGCCCTGCCCTGGAAGACCGACCTCTTTACCGCTATCGTCCAGACCGCCGTGCGCGAGGCCTCCCGCGGGGACGTGCCCCTGACTATCAAGATGCGTAAGGGTATCGACGAGGACCACCTGACCTACCTGGAATCAGCCAAAATCGCTCGTGACGCGGGTGTTGCAGCGATTGCCCTGCACGGCCGCACTGCTGCCCAGCACTACTCAGGTAAGGCTGACTGGGACTCTATTGCCCGCCTGCGCGAATCTATCCCCGACGTGCCAATTCTGGGCAACGGCGATATTTTCTCAGCCGAGGACGCCATCGCTATGGTTGAGCAGACCGGGGTGGACGGCATTGTGGTCGGCCGCGGCTGCCAGGGCCGCCCCTGGCTCTTTGGCGACCTTCAGAACGCCTTTGAGGGCTCGGAAGAGCGCCACCGCCCCAGCGTGTCTGAGGTGGCCGATATGATTTACCGCCACGCTGAGCTGCTGGTAGAGACCTTCGGCGATGAGACCCGCGGCCTACGCGAGATCCGCAAGCACGTGGCCTGGTACTTCCACGGCTACCCGGTGGGCGGTAAGCTGCGCGCCAAGATGTCGACCGTGCCCACTCTTGAGGCCTTCCGCGAGTACCTGGCCGAGCTGGACCACTCCATCGGCTACCCCGGTGCCGCTGTTGAGGGCCCTCGCGGACGTGCTGGCAACCCCAAGAAGCCCCACCTGCCCGACGGCTGGCTGAACTCCCGCGTCCTGGGGGACGCCGAGCGCCTGGGCCTGGTGGACGCCGAGCTGGATATCAGCGGCGGCTAGGGGAGCGGACGCCCGGGCCCGGCTAATCCATGTCGGGCGGTGGAGGGTCGGTGGGGGTTTCGCCCTTCCACAGGTTCATGCCCCACATGATGGAGAAGGGACTCATCATATAGAGACTGTGAAAGACAGCTCCGCACTCTTCGCCGTAGATGTCGCTGGCTGGGTCTGAGGCAGCGATTGCCCGTACCGCCGTGATATTGAGGCAGATAACAAGAATCAGTAGGAGAAGCCCGAGTATCCACTCGTAGACGAGTAGGCTAGCGGCCGCCATGGTGAGAAGGAGTGTCGCCCAGCCTTTGAGAGTATTGCCCAGAAAGAACTCGTGGGTACCCAGGTAACCCTGCCAGCAAGCCATCTGGTAGGCCCTGGACTTGGTGCGAATAAGCCTCTCGTACCGAAAGCGCTCCAGGTCGCCGTAGTTGGGCACATACTTCTCACTCATAGATTATGACTGTACCGCCCGGTAGGTTCTAACACCACAGGTTACGTGAGTGCTTATCAGAATCGCGCAGGGCCCATGAGTGGCGTGGGCGCTGCGCGATTCTTGTGGACACTGGTTTTGCGAAATATAAGTGTGGAGAAATTTATTAACAGAAGCCAAGCGTGTAACCTGTGGCACATGAAGTATTCAGTGGTTATCGTGGGTCTTGGAGCGATTGGTTCGTATCTTGCAGGGGAACTAGCTGCTCGTGGGCATTCAGTGCTTGGAATTGAACAGTACGCCCCGGTGCATGACCGCGGAGGATACTCTGGCGAATCTCGACTTTTTCGTATGGCCTACCACGAGGGAGCTGAATATGTGCCGCTTCTCAAATATTCACGTAACTACTTCATCGACCTAGATACGCGTCATCCCGCAAAACTTTTTCACCAAACAGGGGCTCTTACAATCGGACATCCCAATGGTGCAGGGCTGATTGGTGTTCAAGACTCTATCAACAACTTTCATATTGATTTCGAAGCATACGATGCAGAAGAACTGAGGCGCCGCTACCCCCAACACGCTGATATCACAGATGAAATTGGCATTCTCGATAAGCAAGGCGGGGTGCTGTATTCAGACGCTATCGTGCACCAAATGCAACAAGAAGCGAAAGCGGCTGGCGCGGAGCTGCATACACACGAAGAAGTTGTAGGCTTCGAAGAAACTGCCCGCGGAGTTAAGGTGCGCACTGTCCGAGATACCTATAAGGCTGACCATCTCATCGTCTGTACAGGAGTATGGTCTAAGACCCTTGTGCCAGAACTAGACCCGTACGTGTCGATTGTTCCCATTAGCTTGGGATGGTACATCACTAATGGTGTTACGGACTATGCTCCCAGCTCTTTTCCTGGCTTTATTAGAGAATCAAATGGGTCCCATCTCTACGGTTTCCCTTGTCTCGATGGGATGACCGTAAAGGTAGGTAACGTTGGCAACCGTTCTGAGGTGCCTACCCCGCGGGAGCTTCCACCTCGAGCATCTGGCCCAGCTTTACGAGAACCTGCGCAATTAGTTGCCCGGTATCTGAAAGGGGTCACAGACGGACCTGCCCGCCACTCTATGCACATGGATCTATTTTCTCAAGATCATAGGCCGATTATCGATCGTCTTTCGGGGCGGATTATAGAGGCTTATTCAAAAGTCCCACCCGCAGCCAAAAACACCAACCCCCGCACCACCGCAAACACCCGCCCATACAACCCCAACGGCCGCCTAAACCCCGTATGAAGAATCCGCCAAGTCTTGATGTGAGCGATAACCCGCTCCACCACCGACCGCAGCCGATTCAGCACCCGATTATTCCGCCTCTGCTCCCGACTCAGCCGCTGACCCGGCTTGCGCCTGGCCGGGGTAGCCAACCCCAACCCGATATAGCCCTTATCAGCCACAGTGCTCTCATCAAGATATCTTTCCAAGCCATGATGTTTGAAGGCGTAAGCATCATGCCTGGCCCCGGGCACCGGGTCTGTGATAGCCAGCAACTTTCCATCCAAGGTGCAAATGACTTGGTGGTTGAATCCGGCTCGTTTGTGCTTTCCAGAGAAATTTGTTTTACCAAGTGAACGCCAATTCCACGTGGGTATCAGAGTCCCGTCAACTACTAAGGACCCGGGTGCTTTGAGGCTTTCTTTCAAAGGCTGAGTCAGCGGAGTGAGAATCTTCTCCAGGGCCTTTTCGATGATGTTGATAGCTCGTGAGACTGTCGATTGAGAGACAGCAAAAAGTTCTGCGAGGAGTTCTTCGGTGAGGTTGTGGCGGTGGTAGAGCAGGGTGATTTTGAGGGCTTGGGTGAGGGTTAGCGCTGGTGGTCTTCCGCCTGGTTTTGACCAGGTGAGGTGATGGGTGAGGGCTGTGTGTAGTGTGGCGAATTGCGTGGCTGTGAGGCCGGTTGTACGCTGGTGTAGCAACGGTCTTGTCCGGTATGGCTTGAGGTTATTTGTAGAGATTTAACGCTCATATTTTTGCCGCGGGTGGGGCCGTTGTCTAGTTGGTGGGTGTGGGGTGCGTGTCTACTTTTGAATAAGCCTCTTAGCACAAGGTATTGCTCTACTGCGCATTGTTGACCCGAAACTTAAGTCCCGCACGCTTGAAGATTATGCCTTACTCTCGATTTTTAATCAGAATGAGATTCTGGCAGTTACTTTTATTCCTGCTTTAGTCGTTGCTGGTGCTTCATGGACTGTTGCTGGAATCTGGGGGCTGGTCACAGTGGTTGCTATTGTTGCGCTCTTTATGTTGGCGAGGGGCGGGCATAACGCGCACTCGCGGATGAAGAGATAGCCCTGGAGCTAAGAACACCCTGGATAGAATCATGGTATGCAGATTGAACTGACCCGATTTCGGGTAAAACCGGGCAAGCGACATAAGGTCGATGAGTGGATGCTTTTCCTCAATCAGAACATGGAGGCTGTCAAAGAAACACTAGAGCCTGAGCACATGTATGTTGAGACAATCTTTGCTGAAACACTCGACGGAACCGATTACCTGTACTGGTATTCGGTGCGTGGGGAGGCCGGCTTGGAACAGAAGGTTACTGAGTCTGAGCACTGGTTGGACGAAAAACACGTCGAGTACTGGCGTGAATGTATCGACCCTACGTACCCACCCCAAGATCTGTCGCCGCGTGTGCACATGTTGCCTGACCGCGTCCTGGCATCCATGAAGCCGCTGTCCCAGTAAACAGCGCATACCAGAATCGCGCAGGGCCCACGAGCGGCGTGGGCCCTGCGCGATTCTGGTGGGCGGTAATATGTTGGGCGTTGAAGAGCATGGTCACTCTTACTGCCGATGGATGAGAGAATCAAACCGGTATTGCGAACTGTTTCCTTAGGTTTCCCCAGATGAACGTTATATTTACCGGTGCTAATGTCTGCACCTAGCATGGAGCACATGCTTATTTCAGGTCTCTTTGTGGGTGCCGCCCTAGGTTTTGTGCTTCAGCGCGGTCGGTTCTGCGTCACCGGTGCTTTCCGTGATGTTTGGGTTGCTAAAAATACCTGGTGGCTTGGAGCCCTTTTCGTAGCTATTAGCGTCCAAGCTATAGGACTAGCTCTTTTTAACAGCACGGGCTACCTGCCTACCGAAACCGTAGCTAGCGCCTTTGCTCCTTTCGCTACTGTGGTGGGTGGATTTATCTTTGGAATCGGTATGCTCCTTGCCGGGGGATGCGCGACGGGTACCTACTATCGCGCTGGTGAAGGCCTGGTAGGGTCTTGGTTTGCCCTCATCTTCTATGCTCTCTTTGCCGCTATTTTCAAGTTCGGGCCGCTAGGACAAAGCACAAAAACCGTGCAGTCCTGGGGCGTGACTGAGAATGCAACGATTTACCAGAGTCTTGGCGTTTCTCCCTGGGTTCTCGTTGGTATCTTGGTTCTTATCACCGGAATCTGGGTCTACCGTAACCTCACTCGGCCTAAACTGCCCGTCGCTACCCTGCCTGCCGAAAAGACCGGTTTAGCTCACATCCTCTTTGAAAAAGCCTGGAACCCTTACATCACAGGCGCTATCATCGGCCTCATCGCTCTTATTGCCTGGCCTTTGAGTTGGGCAACTGGGCGTCAATGGGGTCTTGGCATCACCGGCCCTAGCGCTAACCTCACAGCTTTCCTGACAACGGGTGACACCGATTATGTTGACTGGGGCCTTTTCCTTGTTTTAGGGATTCTCCTAGGGTCTTTCATTGCAGCTAAGGCAAGTGGAGAATTTAAAATTCGTGTACCTAGTGCTGACATTATCGTGAAATCAATTCTCGGCGGTGCCTTGATGGGGTGGGGCGCCGCATGGGCTGGAGGTTGCACGATCGGTAACGGCCTGGTTGAAACGTCTATGTTCTCGTGGCAGGGATGGGTAGCCTTTGTAGCTATGCTGCTGGGTGCTGGCCTTGCTTCAAAAATCTTTATCGTCAATCGCTTTCAACTTATCAAAGCCTAAGGAGACATCATGGCACAGCGAATTCTCGAAACAGATGGTCTGATTTGCCCTTTTCCCGTCCAAGAAGCCAAAGCAGCCATGGCTGAGCTTAGCTCCGGCGACGAACTGGTTATTAACTTTGACTGCACCCAGGGCACTGAAGCAATTCCGAGGTGGGCAGCTGAGAACGGTTACGGAACGAAAGACTTTGTTAAACGTGGCCCTGCTGAGTGGAGTATCACGGTCATCAAGGCATAACTGAGCTTATTCAGTTCTGATCAACTTCATCATAGGTATCTGTCGCCGCGCGTGCACATGTTGCCTGACCGCGTCCTGGCATCCATGAAGCCGCTGTCCCAGTAAACAGCGCATACCAGAATCGCGCAGGGCCCACGACGCTCGTGGGCCCTGCGCGATTCTTGTGGGCACTGAGTTCGTGAAGGGTAGGGGCGGGCGGACGCTGCACCCCGCTTCCCTGCCTCTGGGCAGGAAGAGAGGGGGAGGCGTCCGCCCCACTGAGCTGGGTGCACCCTCTAGACTTAAAACATGCACACCCACACCCTGAGCCCTGAAACCCCGGCCGATACCGCAGAAATTCGTGACCTGCTCCTGGCTGCCTTTGAGACCAGCTACGAGGCCGACCTGGTCGATGCCCTGCGCGGCAACCCCAACGCCTGGGAACCGGGAATCTCCCTCACAGCCCGCGACACCGTCACCGGTGCTCTTATCGGCTACATTCTCATCAGCCGCTGCTGGGTGGGGTCCTGGCCTGCCTATGCGCTCGCGCCCCTGGCCGTCCACCCCGATTACCAGGGCAGGGGAGCGGGCACCGCCCTGGCAGGTGAAGCTCTAGCCCGTGCGGCGGCGTCCGCCCAGGTCAGCAATGCACCCACCAGCCTGCTGGTGCTCGGTGAACCCGCCTACTACAGCCGTTTTGGGTTCGAGCCGGCAGCCCGCCACGGGGTACGCGCAGTCATCGAGGGTGTTGAGCCAAATGCCCTGGCAGAAGCCCTGCAACTCGTTAACCTCACCCCCGACTACCCGCCTATCTCAGGCGAGGTCACCTGGCCCGCAGAATACGGCCTCGACCAGGGCGATGACCTCTAAACTGGGATCCCAGGCCTAGATTGAACCGGTAGAGAAAAGACGAGATTCATGAGCAGCACCTTCACCCCAGAACAGGCCCCCACTCCCGGCTATAGCGCAGCGGACGCCGAACGCTGGGTTCCCGAACACCACAAGTTTGTCTACCGCTCGCCCTTTGAACGCGATCGGGCCCGCGTGTTGCATTCTGCGGCTCTGCGCCGTCTCGGCGCTAAAACCCAGGTGGTTGACCCCGATACCGACGACTTCGTGCGTACCCGCCTGACCCACTCCCTCGAAGTTGCCCAGATTGGCCGCGAGCTGGGGCGTATGCTGGGCTGCGACCCCGACGTGGTCGATACCGCCTGCCTCTCCCACGACCTGGGCCACCCGCCCTTTGGGCACAACGGTGAAACCGCCCTCGACCGGCTAGCGGCGGATGCCGGTGGTTTTGAGGGCAACGCCCAGACCCTGCGCCTGCTCACCCGCCTTGAACCCAAGGTGATTAGGCACGACGGCGGTTCTGCCGGGCTGAACCTGACCCGGGCGTCCTTGGACGCAACCTGCAAGTACCCCTGGACCCGCACCAACGCCCCCGCCCGAACCGACGGCAAGCCCAACCGCAAATTTGGCGTCTACACCGACGACCTGCCCGTCTTTGAATGGCTCCGTGCCGGGGCTACCGAAGCCGGGGCTGCCCCCACCCAAAAATGCCTGGAAGCCCAGGTCATGGACCTCGCTGACGATATCTCCTACTCCGTGCACGACGTTGAGGACGCCGTCTTCGGTGGGCACGTGCAGCTCGATGACCTGAAAAAGGCGGACGCCCGCCAGCAGGTTTTCGACAAAACCCGGCTCTGGTACCTGCCCGGGGTTGAGGACGCCACCCTCGACAAAGCCCTAACCCGCTTAGAGAACCTCAACCGCTGGGTGCCGAATATGACGGGGACTCGCTCGTCCATGGCGGCGTTTAAGGCCCTTACCTCTAAACTCATTGGGCGTTTTGCTGCCAGCGCCATGCTGGCAACCCGCGACGTCTACGGGGATGAACCGCTCACCCGCTACCAGGCCCAGCTGGTGGTACCCGAAGAAACTGAGCACGAAATCGCCGTGCTCAAGGGTATCGCCACGGCTTTTGTGATGGCTCCCCGCGATGCGGCAGCCGCTCAAACAACCGAGGGGAACCAGCAGGAGATCCTTGAATTCCTGGTGCACGCCCTCTTTGATAACCCCAACTATCTCGACCCGGTCTTTGCCGCCGACCTGCAGGAGCTGGGGCGCAATGACGATACTGCCCGCCTGAGACTGGTGATTGACCAGGTCGCCTGCCTGACCGATCGATCCGCGGTCGCCCTCTTCAAGCGAATCACAGGAACCCACTGGGCGGTTGGCGATAAACCGCTGTGGTAGATACACACTGCTAAGGACGTGACACATGAGATACAAGAAATCCTTCAAACAGATTTTCATGGCTGCCCTGGCGAGCCTGCTCATCGGCTTGCTCGCCGGGTCGCTGACCGGCCTGTGGATTGTGGGTGTAGGCTCCTTCATCGTAACCCTGTTAATTGCGCTCTCACCGGAATCCTTCGGGCTGGGGCGTACCCGCCCGGGGCCACTCGATGACGATCTCTACAGCTAAACATGTTGGTGCCCACAAGGCATAAAACTCCCGAGTCCCCGGCTTGACGCTCCCGACTAGAATTGAACCCGTGGCAGGCTTAATCAAACGAGAAGACATTGACGAGGTACGCACCCGTACCGACATCCGCGAAATCATCGAAGGGTACGTGACCCTCAAATCCGCCGGTATCGGCTCTTTTAAGGGCCTGTGCCCTTTCCACGATGAGCGCACCCCGAGCTTCCACGTGCGACCCCAGATGGGCACCTACCACTGCTTCGGCTGCGGTGAATCGGGCGATGTGATCAGCTTCCTCATGGAAATGGACCACACCTCCTTCACCGAAACCGTCGAAAAACTAGCCGCCCGCATCGGCTACGAGCTGCACTACGAGCAGGGAAGCGGCATGAGCCGCGAAGAGGTAGGCCGCCGCCAGCGTCTGCTCGATGCCCACAAAATCGCTGCTGAGTTCTTCCAGAAAAACCTCTACACCCCCGCCGCCGTGGAGGCTCAGAAGTTCTTAGGTGCCCGTGGCTTTGACCCGACTGCCACCCAAAAATTTGGGGTAGGCTTTGCCCCGCGCGGCTGGGATAACCTGCTCAAATACCTGATGAACAAGGGCTTCACCACTGACGAGCTCCGCGAGACCGGCATGTTCTCAGAGGGGCAGCGGGGCCTCTACGACCGCTTCCGCGGGCGTATCATCTGGCCCATCCGCAACATCACCGGCGAAACCATCGGCTTCGGCGCTCGCCGCCTCTTCGATGACGACCAGGGGCCCAAATACCTCAACACCCCCGAGACCGCCCTCTACAAAAAATCACAGGTTCTCTACGGGCTTGACCTGGCCAAACGCCCTATCGCCAAGAAGAAGCAGATTGTGGTCGTCGAGGGCTACACCGACGTCATGGCAGCCCAGCTGGCCGGCATCGACACCGCCGTAGCCACCTGCGGCACCGCCTTCGGTACCGACCACATCAAAATCGTCCGCCGCCTTATCTCCGACGACGGCACCGGCGGCGAAGTTATCTTCACCTTCGACGGGGACGCCGCCGGTCAAAAAGCTGCCCTGGCTGCTTTCTCAGAAGACCAGAGGTTCGTCGCCCAAACCTTCGTCGCCGTCGCCAAAGACGGCATGGATCCCTGCGACCTGCGCCTAGCCCGCGGGGACGCCGCCGTACGCTCCCTCATCGCCTCCCGGCGTCCGCTCTTCGAATTCGCCATCGACGCCACTCTCGCCAACTACGACCTGGGAACCCTCGAAGGGCGCGTGCGCGGCATGCGCGCCATCGCCCCCATCATCGCCGGAATCAAGGACGCCGCCCTGCGCCCCGCCTACGTACGGCAAGTATCCGGGCAGTTAGGGCTCGACGCAGCCGAAGTCCAACGAGCTGTGAGCGCTGCAGCAGCCAATCCGCAGGCGTCCGCCAGCCAGCGAGCCGAAGCAGCAGAAGCAGAACGCGCCGCCCGAATCGCAGCAGAAGAAGCCCCCGCCCCCGTAGAAGACCCCTACGAGCTACCCGACCTGCGAGACCCCGCAGCCCGCACTGAGCGCGAAGCCCTCGAAATTGTGCTGCAATACCCCCAGTACCTCTCCCTTGAACAGTGGCAGGAACTAGCCACCGTGCACTACCGCTACCGGGCCCACAGCGGCATCGCCCAGGGCATCATTGGAGCCGCCTCCACCATCGCCCCCGAACCCGGCGCAACCTGGGTCAATACTGTGCGAGCCCACGCACCCGAGCCCGTCCACCCCCTTATCGCAGAACTGACTGTCGCCCCCATCCCAGCCCGTACCGATGACCAGCTCAATCGCTACTCCCGCGACATACTCAACCGCCTCTTCGAACAAGAAATCACCCGGCAAAAATCGGACCTCCTCATGCAGCTCCAGCGCCTATCGCCCCAGGACAACGCCGAGGCCTACCGGGAGATCCAACAGCAACTCCTCACCCTCGAACTCCGCCGCCGCAGCAAAATGCAAGGCCAAGACTAAGGTGTGATGCAGTTAACTCAATCTCGATTTGCACGGGGTGAAAACCCCGTGTAAAGTTATTACTCGTTGCAGCGATGGAAACAAAGCAAACAGCATTCCCCCGTAGCTCAATTGGCAGAGCATTCGACTGTTAATCGAAGGGTTACTGGTTCGAGTCCAGTCGGGGGAGCAAATAAACAGCCCGGTCTTATGGCCGGGCTTTTTTGTATGCTTACGCTCTCTATCTGTGGCGCTGGTCCCCAAATGTGGGTTATAGGCAGAAAAGTGTGTCCCACCCCGGGCGCGTCACCCACCACGACCACCCCAACCACGCCGCACCACCACACCCTCACCCACAACAAACACACCCCGCACCTCATCCAAAGAACGCCCCACAGCAGCCTCCTTCCTCCGACCACCAAGAGCAACCACCGGCACCGGCTCCAACCTAATCACCTCATCAACACTGGCACCCCAAGCCGCATCCACCCACAAGAGCCACCCCACAGCCCGCCACTGATGCTCCACCGGCATTCCACGATGTTCCCGCAACATGGCACGAATTTTCGCGTTATAGCCTTCTATGTGATTCGTGGTACGAGAAATAGAACCCTCCCTGAGCAAATCCGGATCCAGAAAAGTAAACACAACACCTTGCTTCACCAAACGCTCAAGCCTCCTATAGGCAGTACGCACCCGGGGGTGCGTGTACTGCCAAGAACCATCAGCTAACCAGGTTCTCTCCTTGATAAAGCCTTGATACTGCCCGTGCCAGGAGGCTAAAGAAGCTGACCAGATTGCTGCCTCGTCCAAGCTGGTTACTCGTAGAAGAGCCCTAGAAATCTTCAGTAAGGACTTGCCAGCCTCAGTGCGTGGGGCGCTGGTGAGAAGGGTTTTAGTATTCCGGTACACATGCAATAGGCAGCGTTGAATCCGGGTATCTGGCCAACATGTTTTGGCGGCGCTGGCAAAGCCAGAACCGCCATCTACGATGGCTACATCTGGGGCTGGGATGCGTGAGAGTAAAGCTTGGTAGGCTGCGGTGTTCTCGCTTTTAGCCCATTGGTAGTCGATGACACCAACGGTTTGGTTGTAGGCGATGATGCAGACCATGCCGCTGATGTAGATACCGTCGAGTTGGATTTCGTGGTGGATTTGGCCTGTTTGTTTGATGGGTGGGGTGATGTTCCAGCACCAGGCGGTATTGGCGCGGAAGGTTCGTCCTGATATGTACTGGGTTCAGTCCACACCTTCCACCCACACCCCACCGGAAGGAATAATAAAACCATGCCCAACAAATACCCCCAAGAATTCAAAGAACGAGCGGTACGACTCGTCGGTGACCGACTGAACCACCCCGACGCCCCGTCCATAACCGCAGCAATCAAAGACATCGCCCCTCGGCTAGGAATTTCCCACAACACTCTGGCCCGCTGGTGCAACAACGCCGCCCTCGACACCGGCAAAGAAATCACTACTACGAGTGACGCGGCGGCCGAAATCAGACGCCTAAAACGAGAAAACGCGGAACTACGCAGGGCCAACGAGATTTTGAAAACCGCCTCAGCTTTTTTCGCAGCCGAGCTCGAGGCACCGGCCCGATGATGATCCGATTCATCAACACTTATAAGGATCTTTTCGGGGTCGAGCCCATTTGCCGAGTCCTATCCGAGCATCTTGATGGTGGCTTCATGACGGCTAGCGGCTATTACCGCGCAATGAGCCGTGTCGCTTCAGCCAGGTCACTCTCCGACCAGCTGCTCATCCCCGAACTGGTAAGAATCTACCAGGAGAACTATGGAGTCTATGGTGTGCGCAAAATGTGGCAGGCCATGAAACGGGCAGGCTGGGCTATTGGCCGGGACCAAACCTACCGGCTCATGCGTGCAGCTGGTATTCAGGGTGTGCATCGGGGCCGTAAGCCTGTGACCACCAGGGCTACCAAGGCTCCTGATCACCGCCCTGATCTGGTCAACCGCCAGTTCACCGCTAAAGCGCCGAACCGCTTGTGGGTCGCGGACTTCACCTATGTGCGCACAGGTAGTGGCTTCTGCTACACGGCCTTCATCACTGATGTGTTCAGTCGAAAGATTGTGGGTTGGGGTGTTTCCTCGAGTATGCATACGCTGGGGATGCCGCTGATGGCTTTGAAGCAGGCTTTGTTTGAAGCCAGGCGGTCAGGGTCTGATTTGACGCAGGTGGTGCATCACTCGGACCGTGGTTCGCAGTATCTTGCTGATGATTACACGCGTGAGTTGAGGCGGCTGGGTGTTCAGTTGTCTGTAGGATCTACTGGAGATTCATACGATAATGCTTTGGCTGAGTCGGTGAATGGGGCTTATAAAGCTGAGCTGGTGCGTGGCCGGTTCTTTGAATCTGTTGCTCAGTTGGAGGCTACTACGGCGGGTTGGGTGTACTGGTGGAATCAGCGGCGGTTGCATGCGTCTCTTGGTTATCGGACTCCGCAGGAGGTGGTTGATGGTGCGTTAGTCGATGTTGCGTAAAGTATGTGAATCTATTGGGTGGTGAGTGTGACCGAAAGCCAGTACATATCATCCAGCTCCTAGGGTGGTGTGGTGCTGGGTGTTTTTACTGGTGAGCCAGGTGATGAAGGCTGCTAGCTGGTGTTTTCGTGTGCTGGTGGGGCGTTTGATGGTTCTGCTGGCGCCGCAGTGGGTGCAGCGGTAGCGTGTGGTTCCTGCGCTGGTGGTGCCGTTGCGTTTGGTTCGTTGGTTGCATATCAGGCATGTGGGGTTTTTGGGCTCACTTGGTTTAGGTTAGCTTGTGGGGCTAACTTGTGGGGTTGGTTGCCTTGTGTTGATTGGGTTGTGGGGGTGTTGGGGACACACTTTTCTGCCTATTACCCCCAAATGTTACGGCGCCACTGCCACATCTGGGGATCGGTGCCACATTTACTTAAAGCCTTGTCTTGTGTCGACTAAGGGTGGTGGCTTCGCGCGAAGAGGCGTAGTATGTGAACTGTTACATAGTTCATAGATGAAGGAATAGGAAATGTCTGACCAGCAACTTCTAAACGACCTCTACGCCACCGCCGCTCGAAACGAGAAAGACGTCATCACCTGGCGTCACCACCTTCACCAGCACCCCGAACTTTCAAACCGCGAGACAAAAACAGCGGCCTACATCGTTGAATGCCTCAAAGATATGGGCTTCGCAGATACTGACATACAGCAAAACATCGGCGGAACCGGAATCATCGCTACCCTGCGAGGAAGTACCCACTCAGAAAAGGCTGTTCTCTTACGGGCGGACATGGACGGCCTGCCTGTCAAAGAAGAAACCGGCCTGCCCTATGCCTCTGAAGAAGTAGATGAAAACTACCCCGGTGGCCCTTTTCCCGTTGCCCACGCCTGTGGTCACGACTGCCACGTCGCCATGCTTTTGGGTGCAGCGCGTACCTTCGCAGAGCACCGAGAGGAACTCGCCGGAACAATCTACTTCGTATTCCAGCCAGCAGAAGAAGGTGCCCCGGTGGAAGAAGAGGGCGGTGCTGCCCACATGCTGACTGACGCGGCTTTTGACTCCCTTGACCCCCAGCCAACTCTGGCCTTTGGTATGCACGTGATTCCTGCACCAAGCGGCTATGTGGGGTGGGCCTCGGGCGTGCAGCACGCTTCATCTGAAATGGTCAAGATAACCGTGCGCGGTGAACAGGTGCACGGCTCATCGCCGTGGGCGGGGCGAGATCCGATGCCAGCAGCTGCAGACATCATCAGCGCCATGGGGCAAATCTACCGCCAGATAGATGCCAAAGATGCGTTTACTATTTCCATTGGCCATGTTGAAGACCAGGGGCGTTTCAACATCATCGGCGAAAAAGTAACCCTCTGGGGCACCGTGCGCTGTCTCAAAGACGGACTGATGGACGCCGTTAACACCAAGATAGCCCGTACCGCTACCCACATCGCAGAAGCCTATGACTGTACAGCTACCGTTGAGTTCTTGCAGCAAATTCCGGCTGTGGTTAACGCGCCTGAAACGGTCGAGGTCTTGCGCCCTGCTTTGGAAAGCGCAGCGGCAGACCCGGATCATGTCTTTGCAGCGCCAGCGTCACTGGGGTACGACGACGTCTCTGAGTTCATTAACCGGTACACCGGTATGTATGCCCTGCTCGGTGTGCAGGACGTGAAGTTCGGCTCGGGTGCAATGCCAGAACCTGTTGACGGTGGACGCGGGTTTGCTCCCAATCACTCACCGCGTTTCTACGCTAACGACGAAGCCCTCATCACCGGCGTCCGAATGCACCTTGCGGTTGCGCTGGCCCATCTTGAAACAACGCAAGACTAAGAACCAATAATCACATCACAAATCGGGGCGCAGTCGCCACAAGCCCCTAAAAGCCGGTAAACTTACTATTTGGTACACGTAATACGCAAGCACGCTTATCGACACAGAGAGAGGTGGCACATGACCACTCCTAACGACCTGAACGGCTCACGCCGGGCCCAGGGTCTGCGCGCCGGCTTCAACAACATCAAAGCTAGCGTGACGAACGTGGCTGACGCGGGCAAGGTGCTCACCAACCTAGCCCCTAAGCAGCTCAAAGACGAAATCCAGATTGCCAAGATTGAGGTCAAAGAAAAGGGCATCGCCCTGGGCAAGGGCGCCGCGGTTGCCGCAATAGCCCTGGTCTTCGCTCTCTTCATGGCTGTTGCCCTGGTCATCCTGGCCTACGTTGGCCTGGCCTCCATCATGCCTAACTGGGCGGCAGCTCTGGTTCTGTTCGTGCTTTTCCTGCTCCTTGCCGGCATTGCCGGTTTGGTCGGCTTCAAGATGATTAAGGCCCAGCTGCCCTTCAAGCCTGAATCAGCTATCTTTGGTCTGCTTTACGACCTGGGCGTGCTGAAGGAAGGCTCCGCCATGACTTCCAAGCGCCTCAAGCGCGAGCAGGCTGAGAAGGCCGAAGCCAAGAAGGCCGAGCAGAAGGCAGAGGAGAAGAAGGACGGCGGCGAGCAGCAGGCACCTGCTACCCCCGCCCCCAACAAGGAACAGCTCCTGCAGCGCACCAAGCAGCGCCGCGAGCACCTCAAGACCCTGCGCGACGACATCGAGACCTACTCACGCGACGTGCAGGCCGGTGCCCAGGGCCTGGTGCAGAACGCCAAGACCTCCGCAAAGAACGCTCCTGCTACCGCCGTTGACGGTGGCAAGAAGCTGGCCGCAAACGCCTCGAACCCCGAGACCCTGCAGGCCCACTGGAAGTCTTTTGCAACCCTGGCAGCTTCCCTGGGAGCCTTCTTCGTCTTCCTCGGCAAGCTCATTAGCCGCCGCAAGTAAGACCCTGCCCTGCCTCAGATGAGGCGGCACAAGCGTCCTTGCACCCAGGCCCGCCCCGGCAGAACCGCCGGAGCGGGCCTGGCTTTTTGGACCAGTAGGGGGCGCGGACGCCTGTGAGCCCCGCCGAATCCGCCGCCGGGCTGATGCAGAGCTACCGAAAACCCTGTAAGGTCAGTGTGACACTGAACGAAGAGACCTCGAAAGGGCCCCTGCATGGCTGATAAGCCCCTGACCGTCCTCATTGGCGCCGATACCTACCCGCCCGACATCAACGGGGCTGCCCAGTTCTCATCCCGCCTTGCTCACGCCCTCGTGGCTCGCGGCCATACCGTGCACGTGATGGCTCCCAAGCAGGAGAAAGGCGTGACCAGCCGTCATACGGTGGACGGCATCGTGGAGCACCGTATGCGCTCCCACAAGGTGATTACTCACCCCTACATGCGCCTGAACTTTCCCTGGGAGATTTACGCTGAGGCTGATCGTCTGGTGCAGGAGATTCAGCCCGACGTTATTCACATTCAGTGCCACTACATCATTGGGCGGGTGCTGGCCCGTATCGGCGCTAAACGCGGTGTACGAGTTATCGCGACCAACCACGTGATGCCCGAAAACATCACCCCCTTCTTACCGTTCGGTAAGGCTGGTAATGAGCTGGTGGTTAAGGCTTCGTGGGTTGATATGCGCCGGGTGCTCAACCGGGCTGCTGTGGTGACTACTCCCACCCAAATCGGTGCTGACGCCATGGAAAGCGCCGGTAAGTTCCGCCGCCCCGTGATGCCGGTGTCTAACGGCATTCAGAGTTCTGACTATGAGCTTGCGCCGGGGGAGACTGTTGAGAAGTCTGCCGGTGAACTGACGATTTTCTTTGCCGGGCGCCTGGCCGTTGAGAAGAATATCGATGTGCTCATTGAGGGTTTTTCGCTTCTTCCTGCTGAGCTGCGGCAAAAAACTGTGCTTGAGATTGCTGGAACCGGCGAGATTCTTTCTGACTTGCAGGCCAAGGCCGCAGAATGCGGTGTGGCTGACCGGGTGCGTTTCTTGGGGTATGTGTCCGATGAGGAACTTCGCGCGGGCTACCTGCGTGCCGACGTGTTCTGCCAGCCCGGTACAGCTGAGCTGCAGTCGCTTGTGACCCTCGAAGCTATGAGTGCTTCTAAGCCGGTGGTTCTTGCTAATGCTCTGGCGTTGCCGCACCTGGTGGATCAGGGCAAGAACGGTTACCTCTTTACACCGGGAGATACCGTTGAGTTGGCTGCCCGCCTTGCTGATGTCTTGAACTTGCCTGAAGAAGAGCGCAAAGCCATGGGGGAGTACTCCCACCAGATGGTAGCCCGTCATGCCGCTGAGAAAACCTGGGAGACTTTCGAATCCCTGTACGTGTCTGACAACTTGTATCGAGAGTTTCTTGACGGTAGGTGCTAGGTTTATCGAAGAAGCCTAGAAATACCATATAAACACACTACTAGAGGTAACCATTTTGTTCTCTCTCTCTCTCTCTCGTCTTAAGAAAGTAACCACTACCTTTGTAACGACTGGTCTGGCTGTTAGCGCTTTAAGCCTTGCACCAATATCAGAAGCACAAGCCGTAACTACGAATCGGACCTTCGCAACCTTTTCTGCTTACGGTACAAGCTCTCAATACCACGTCTATGCCAACAATATTGACTGGTCACGGCCGGTAGGAGTGGTTTTCTACCTTGATGGTGACTACTGGACTTCAGATCAGTCCAAAGTCTATTTCCCTAACAATGCGGATTTAACTGCGATGGCTCGGGTAGCTAACCAACGGAACATGGTCTTTGTTCCTGTTATCTCACCTGATAAAGACGCTTCAGGCGACGGCATAACCTGGTGGCAGTCGATGAACTACAACGGTGACTGGTTCCGTGCTTTCGCCAAGAACTTTATCGAGTCAGCCGGTATTGACCGGTCTAATGTCTGGACTATTGGCTATTCAGGTGGCGCCGAAATCACCGGTTTTGAACTATTAGCGGACCGGCAAGATTCATGGCGTAGCGGTGGCGGATCCATCATGGTCGGTGGCGGTAACAGCAACGGTATGCAGACGTGGCCTTCCTCCGGGGCAAAGAACTTTTCACTTCGATGGTACGTGGGCGAGCTAGATGGCAAAGGCGTTACCTGGCCAGCAACCTGGTCAGCTTTAGGTGCTGCTCAGGACGGGCATCGCGTGTATAAATCAGCTGGCTTCAATAACGCACAGCTCACAATTTTGCCAGGTACTACCCACTACAACTATAACTTCGCATCCATTCTTGATAACGCTCTTCCCCAGCGTCCTGCAAGTTCCCCGTACGCTCTCATCGGCGCTATCGGTGCCTACTACTACGCCCACGGAGCAGCCGGTACTTTTGGGGCACCCACAAGTGCTGAATTCCGTTTGCGCGATGGTGGTGTAGGCCAGACTTTTGCAAAAAACTACACTATCTACTGGACCCCGCGGACCGGGGCCTACCCTGTTTATTTCTCAGGTGGTATTGGTGCAAGGTACCGTGCCGGTGGTTATGAGAACGGGTATGGGTACCCGGTTTTTGCTGAGACTGCTATCACCGGTGGTGCGATGCAGAAGTTTGCCCTTGCTGATGGGCGTCGGTTCGCTTTCTATTGGACTCCTGAGCATCATCGTACTCATGTGGTGTGGGAGGCCGGTGGTATCGGTGGACGTTTTACTCGAGAGGGTGGCACTGGCACCTATGGCTTCCCCAGTGAGGACGAGACCGCCTATGCTTATGGGGCGCGTCAGACGTTCCGCCTTAACGGGAAAGAAACTCGTTTCTACTGGTCACCTGCTACCGGAACACGGACGATGAACGGCAAGGGTGCTATTTTTAGCCGCTGGGTAGGTTTGGGGCATGCTACCACTCTGGGCTTCCCGCTTACTGACGAAGAGGCTATTCCTGGGGGAGCGCAGCAGGTGTTCAGGGCGCAGAATGGTTGGGAGACTAGGTTGGTTTGGTCACCGGCTACGGGTACTCGTAAGGTGGCTGCTCATGGTGCGCTTTATTGGTATTGGGTCAATAATGGCTATACAAGTACCTTGGGTTTCCCTGTAACTGATGAGACTGTGCAGGCTGATGGTAGTGTGACTTTGAAGTTTTCTAGTGGTGTTGAGCTGCGATGGACTGAGGCTGGTGGGGTGAAACGAGTCCGCTAAGGCTCTCGCGAACCGTGACTTGCTGTTTTTGGTCTCTGCCTGACTTTTCGGTATTCTTAGAGGCAGTGCCAGTTCGCTAGAACCTGGCGCTGTGGGGCTGTAGCTCAGCTGGTTAGAGCAGGGGACTCATAATCCCTTGGTCGCGGGTTCAAGCCCCGCCGGCCCTACTATAAACGCCTTGCTTTTCAGTTTTCAGAAAGGCAAGGCGTTTTTTATGCCCTACCCAGGGCTTGACTACAGCCTACGAACCGTAAACCGGGTGAGGCGTCCTGCTGCCCCCCCATTCCAGGGCGTGGACGACACGCCCCGTTCACCGGCTATTCTCACGCAGTTCTCGCGCTCTTACCGGCCGGGTGCTACATTTGCTGAGGAAAGTTTTTACTTTCCATCACTCGCATCCCACCTAACATCAGAGGAAACTATGTCTTTTTCCCTCAAGCGCGCCGCCGCACCCGTCCTTGCCACCGGTCTGCTGGCTAGCTCCCTGCTCGTTGCTGGTACTACCAGTGCTCAGGCAACCACAAGCACCACCCAGTTCGCAACTTACACCTCAGAAGCTGGTGTGAGCTCTAACTACCACGTTTATGCAGAGAACATCGACTGGTCCCAGCCCGTTGGCGTTGTCTTCTACCTTGACGGGGACTACTGGCAGACTAACCAGTCCAAGGTTCATTCCCCTAATAACTCACAGCTGCTCGGTATGGCCGAGGTAGCGAATGAGCGCAACATGATTTTCGTGCCCGTCATCTCGCCCGATAAGGACGCAAGCGGTAACGGCATCACCTGGTGGCAGTCCATGGACGCTAACGGTGATTGGTTCCGTTCTTTTGCTAGCTCTTTCATTGCTGAAGCAGGCCTGGACTCCTCCAACGTCTGGACCATCGGCCACTCCGGCGGCGCTGAAATCACCGGCTTTGAACTGCTGGCTGACAGTCAGGACGCCTGGCGCACCGGCGGCGGCTCCGTGATGGTCGGTGGCGGTAACAGTAACGGCATGCAGACCCTGCCCTCAGAGACCGCCCAGGACTTCTCCTTGCAGTGGTATATCGGTTCTGAGGACGGCGTGGGCGCAACCTGGCCGATTGCCTGGTCAGCCTACGGGGCAGCAGAAAACGGCTACAACGTCTACGCAGCTGCTGGTTTCAACAACGTAGACTTCACCGTGCTACCTGGCATCCAGCACCACAACTACGACTTCCCTGTGATTCTGGAAGAGGCCCTCGACAAGGTTGAACCCAAGCTTATCGGCGGTATTGGCGCCTACTACTACGCTCAGGGTGGTGCCGATGTCTTTGGCGAGCCGGTAGCTAATGAATACAGCATTGAAGGCGGTGCCCAGCAGCTCTTCCGGTCAGCTGACGGAACCGAAACCCTGCTGGTCTGGTCAGCTGAGACCGGTGCCGTTACTCCGGTAGCTTACGCCCGCTCATAGAGCATGCAACCGGTAACTCCTTCATAACGTATGCTGTGTAGTAACACACACATTTGAGGGAGTAACCGTGGCACGTTCGTCGTTTTTCCAGTCCGTTGCAGGTACTTGTTCCTTGGTGCTTGCAACGGGTTTTTTATTCGCGACCCAACCCACTGTGGCCCAGGCAGCCCCGCCTCAGGGTGCAGGTGGCGACACTGCATTCCAGGGGCAGGTCAGCGGTGGCCCGTCTGCTGGCCCGGCAGGTGAGATGACCACCCGCTACCAGCCGACAGCTGAACCAGATACTGACCGTCTGGTGGTGAAATTTAAGGACGGGGTAGACGGCCAAGAACAGGCCCAGATTCTGAATGAGGTCGCTGATGCCACTGCGGCCGTAGACACCGCAGAGGTCTCCCATGAGACAGTTGAGCAGGCTCAGGTTGTAGATCTTCAGGAGATGATTGACCCGGTCGAGCAGGCTCAGGTTGTTGACTTACTCGAAGCTCAACCAGATGTTGAATATGCTGAACCTGATCTCATCATCACAACCGGCCAGGCAGCCACTCCCCGTAACCCGCCTAACGACCCCTACTTTGCTAGCCGCCAGTGGAATATGCGAGCTATCGACGCGCCCGGCGCCTGGCGGTACGCTACCGGTGAGGGCATCGTCATCGGTATCGCTGATACCGGGCAGACCTGGCACCCCGAGCTGGCTGCTAAAACCTTGCCCGGCTATGACTTTGTCTCGGCTGGCCAGAGCCGGGACGGTAACGGCTGGGACCCCAACCCCAACGATGAAGGCGACTGGGGGCCCCAGGTTCCCCGTTCCATGTGGCACGGAACCCACGTAGCTGGCATTGCTGCCGCCGCAACCGATAACGGGGCAGGAGTAGCCGGTGTAGCCCCTAATGCTCGCATCCAGCATTCCCGCATTATGGGTGTCAACGGCCGCGCCTACACTTCTGACCAGGCAGCGGGCATTGCCTGGAGCGCCGGTGTGCCTGTACCCGGAGCACCTGCTAACCCCACACCGGCTCACGTCGTTAACTACTCCGAGGGCTTCTACTCGGCAACCTGCCCCAGGGTCCTGCAGGACGCCATCAACGCGGCTCATGCACGGAACGTCCCGGTCGTTGCGGCCGCAGGTAACTTCGGGGCAAACGCGGTCGGTACCTCACCGGCTAACTGCCTGGGAGCTATCGTGGTCGGTGCAACCGCAAACGGCAACGTGATGACAGGTTACTCCAACTGGGGGCCCATGCTTGATGTGCTGGCCCCTGGCGGTGCGATTGGATCAGATGTCTGGTCAACTGTGAATACAGGTGCCTACACCCAGGTGGGGCCCGGGTACGGACCGCTCAATGGCACCTCAATGGCTGCCCCTCACGTGAGTGGCATTATCGCTATGATGAAGGAACGCAACCCGAACCTGACCGTAGAGCAGATTCGCACCATTCTTAAGGACACCGGATCAAACGTCAACGGGTACCGTTTTGTTAACGCTCCTCGTGCAGTTTCAGCTGTTGCAGATACCCGCGGTTTCCCGCTGATTGGTGCTATCGGAGCCTACTACTATGCCCACGGGGCAGCCGCTACTTTTGGAACGCCGACGAGTGCTGAATTTCCCCTACGGGATGGGGGAGCGGGGCAGAACTTCTCGCGTAATTTCACGATCTACTGGACTGCTCGTACTGGGGCCTACCCCGTGAACTTCTCGGGAGGTATCGGGGCAAGATACCGAGCCGGTGGCTACGAGAACGGGTATGGGTACCCGCTCTTTGCAGAGACTGCTATCACCGGTGGTGCGATGCAGAAGTTTGCTCTTGCTGACGGGCGTCGATTTGCCTTCTACTGGACCCCTCGACACCATCGAACCCATGTGGTGTGGGAGGCCGGTGCTATTGGCGGCCGGTTTACAGCAGCAGGTGGAACTGCACGCTATGGCTTCCCCGATACCGATGAGCAAGCTGTTCCCGGTGGCGGCGCCCAGCAGCGCTTTACGACGCCTTCAGGTGCAGGCACCTTGTTCGTATGGTCACCTACCACGGGCGCTAAGACTCTGGTGGCAGACGGTGGAATCTACTGGTACTGGGTCAATAACGGCTATACATCATCGCTGGGTTTCCCCACTACCGATGAGGTTTCCCACCCCGATGGGTCAGTGACGGTGAGCTTCACCAAGGGCACGGTTGTGCGGTGGACCGCCAAAGGTGGGGTACAGCGTATCCGCTAGGCAGAGAAATCATCGCCGATAGGCAGTAGCACGCTGGGCTCTTCAAGCCCCAGTAGGAGCAGGGGGTTCGTGTAATCGAGCCCCCTGCGTGCTGTTTCAGAGCCCGGGGCAGATTCCCTCACACCCCAGTGCAGGCAAAAGCGTGGGGCACAGTGCTGAACCTCAGAATCTAGCTGGGCGATGGCGTCCCCGGCCTGCACCCGGCTACCTACCGGTAGGGGGTTCATGACAGGCTCAAAGGACGACCGCCGCCCGTCCGGGTGCTCAAGGGTGAGCACCTGCCGATCCACCACGGTGCCGGCAAAAACTACCTCACCTTCATAAGGAGCAAGGACGTCCCCACCTGGCCCCAGCGCCAGATCAACCCCGCGGTGCCCGGAAGACCAGCGGACGGCGGGTTTCTCAAAGCCGCGCAGCACCTCAAGCTGGCCCTCCACCGGAGCCTGCCAGGGCGGCGTCCGCCCCTCAACAGCAGCAGGTGCCACAGCACCCACCAAGAACAGGGCACACAAGCAGACCCTCAGCACCCTCATACAAGCTCTCGAGGGCGATCCAAGAGCAGACATAGCAAAAACCTCCCGGTTGATTCCCGCCCCTTACCGCTGGCAGCGTCAACCGTCGGTTGCGACTATCTTTACCACTGGAAACCTGCCACCACAAGAGCCAAAACCCCGGTGATTAAAGCCCAATAATGCGGTATAGTTGTTGATTGCAGTTTGCCCCTGCGCCCTGCCCAAAAATAGGCAGTGCAAGGGCAAGGGGAATCCCTTTACATAGAGACCCCTCCTTGGCGAGCCGTTCACGCGAGCTTCACCCAGGGTCTGACGTCGCGTAACGCGAAGCAACTAGCCTTTAGTTGATAAGGAACTTTCGGTCCGGCACAGGCCGGTGAAGGTCTGAGACAGCTTCGTCACTCCAACGAAAAAGTCTGAGCGTTACCAGGGGAGCGGGCCTTGTGCCCACATGCTCCACATGTAAACCGATAACTACTATGCGCGGAGCGGAGCTAGCCTGGAATCAGGGGCCCGCCCGGCACCCCTAATACATAAGGAGACGACATGCCCGTCGTAACTATGCGTCAGCTTCTCGATTCAGGTGTCCACTTCGGTCACCAGACCCGCCGCTGGAACCCCAAGATGAAGCGATTCATCCTCACCGAGCGCAACGGCATCTACATCATCGACCTGCAGCAGTCACTGGCCTTCATCGACCAGGCTTACGAAGCTGTTAAGGCAACCGTTGCTCACGGCGGCACCGTTCTGTTCGTTGGTACCAAGAAGCAGGCGCAGGAAGCCATTGCTGAGCAGGCTACCCGCGTGAACATGCCCTACGTCAACCACCGCTGGCTCGGTGGTATGCTCACCAACTTCGCCACCGTTTCAAAGCGCATCGAGCGCATGAAGGAACTCGAGCAGATCGACTTCGACGACGTTGCAGGCTCACAGTTCACCAAGAAGGAACTGCTGCTTCTGCGTCGCGAGCACGAGAAGCTCGAGAAGACCCTCGGTGGTATCCGTAACCTCACCAAGGCTCCCTCACTGATCTGGGTTGTTGACACCAAGAAGGAACACCTGGCTGTTGACGAAGCTCAGAAGCTCGGCATCCCCGTAGTTGCTATCCTCGACACCAACTGCGACCCCGACGAAGTTTCCTTCCCCATCCCCGGCAACGACGACGCAATCCGCTCCGTCAACCTGCTCACCCGCGTCATCGCGGACGCAGTTGCTGAAGGTCTGCTGGAACGCGAAAACAAGAAGGCCGGCAAGTCAGCTAACGCTTCTGAAGAGCCCATGGCTGAATGGGAGCGCGAACTGCTCGAGCAGCATGAAGCTGCTAAGGCAGAAGCACCCGCTGAAGAAGCTAAGTAAAGCCTCATAAGAGAAACGGCACCCGCCCACATTCGGTGGGTGCCGTTCTCACCTCTTCTGCCGAAGATACCGGCAGGAACCCAATAGATTTCCCTAATCTGTTCAAAATATAAGGAGTTCACCATGGCGAACTACACCGCAGCCGACATCAAGGCTCTGCGCGAAAAGACCGGCGCAGGCATGCTCGACGTCAAGAAGGCCCTCGACGAGGCCAACGGCGACCAGCAGAAGGCAATGGAAATCATCCGCGTTAAGGGCCTCAAAGGCGTCACCAAGCGCGAAGGTCGTGCAACCGCAGAAGGCCTCGTTGCTGCACGCGTAGAAAACGGCGTCGGCTTCATGATCGAAGTTAACTCAGAAACCGACTTCGTTGCTAAGTCCGAGCCCTTCATCAAGTTCGGTAACGACGTCCTCGAAGCAGCAGTTGCCGCTAACGCTTCCACCCTGGAAGAACTCAAGGCAGCTTCTTACGAAGGTAAGACCGTCGACGAGCTCACCACCGAAGCAGGCGCCCTGCTCGGCGAAAAGATCGTTGTTCGCCGCGTAGCTCGCGTTGAGGGCGAGAACGTTGCAGTTTACCTGCACAAGACCTCCAAGGACCTGCCCGCACAGGTTGGCGTTCTGCTCGCAGTAGCTGGCGAGAACACCGAGGAAGTTGCTCACGACGTAGCCGTTCACATCGCTGCAATGAGCCCCAAGTACCTCAACTCAGACTCCATCTCAGCTGAGGACATCGAGGCCGAGAAGCGCGTTGCTGAAGAAACCGCACGCGGTGAAGGCAAGCCCGAGCAGATCATCCCCAAGATCGTTGAAGGTAAGCTCAAGGCTTTCTACAAGGAAAACACCCTGCTCGACCAGGACTTCGCTAAGGACTCCTCAAAGTCTGTAGCTGCAGTTCTCGAGGAGAACGGTGCAACCGCAACCGCTTTCGAGCGTTTCCGCGTCGGCGCCTAATACTCATCAGGTGTGATTGAGCACCAAAAAAGCTCATAGCTCAGGGGAGCCCCGCACAGGGGCTCCCCTTTGCCGTATGCTAGAAACAAAGCGCGCAACGGATGCCGCAAAAAATTTTTGACCTTTTCAGGAGGGCCACCATGGCAGAGTCAACCCGAACCATCCACCGCGACGACACCGGCCGTCGCCGCGTCCTACTCAAGCTCTCCGGCGAGGTCTTCGGTGGCGGCGAAGTCGGTATCTCCACCGAGGTCGTCCGCGGCATCGCAGAACAGATTGCCTCAACCATCGGCCAGGTCGAAGTCGCAGTCGTCGTCGGTGGCGGTAACTTCTTCCGCGGCGCAGAGCTCTCAGAGGCCGGCATGGACCGTTCCCGCGCCGACAACATCGGTATGCTCGGCACCGTCATGAACTCTCTTGCCCTGCAGGACTTCCTTGAGCAGGCCGGCATCGACACCCGCGTTCAGTCTGCCATCTCCATGCAGCAGGTCGCAGAAAACTACATCCCCCGCCGCGCTATCCGCCACATGCAAAAAGACCGCGTCGTCATCTTTGGTGCTGGCGCAGGTCTGCCCTACTTCTCCACCGATACCGTCTCAGCCCAGCGCGCCCTCGAAATCCACGCTGACGAGGTCCTCGTCGCCAAGAACGGCGTGGACGGCATCTACACCGCCGACCCCAACAAGGACCCCAATGCCGAGCGCCTCTACAAGCTCACCTACGACGAAGCCCTGAAGCGCAACATCCGTGTCATGGACCAGACCGCCTTCTCCCTCTGCAAGGACAACAACGTCACCATGCGCGTCTTCGGTATGCAGGGAGAGGGAAATGTGGCTCGCGCCATCCTCGGCGAGGAGATTGGCACCTTGGTTACTGCCTAAAGGCTCCAAGACCACTAGACTAGATAGAGACTACCTATACAGCGCCCACTGACGGGCACAACCCTAAAGGACTAACAACAGATGGTTGAAGAAACCCTGCTCGAAGCCGGCGAAAAGATGGACAAGTCCGTCGAGGCCCTCAAGAACGAATTTGCCTCAATCCGCACCGGACGCGCTAACCCCGCCCTCTTCGCAAACCTCACCGCAGACTACTACGGTGCACCCACCCCCCTGCAGCAGCTGGCGTCCTTCCAGACCCCCGAAGCTCGCACCGTCCTGATTACCCCCTACGACAAGAGCGCCCTCGGTGCCATCGAAAAGGCAATCCGCGACTCCGACCTCGGTGCTAACCCCGCTAACGACGGCAACGTTGTGCGCGTTGTCATGCCCGAAATGACCGAAGAGCGCCGCAAGGAATACATCAAGATGGCAGGCCACAAGGCTGAAGAAGGCCGCGTTGCTGTGCGCAACACCCGCCGCCACGCCAAGACTGCTCTCGACAAGCTGGTCAAGGACGGCGAAATCGGTGAGGACGAGGGCGCACGCGGTGAAAAGGAACTCGATGCCCTGACCAAGAAGCACATCGACACCGTTGATGCGCTGCTGAAGTCCAAGGAAGCTGAACTGCTCGAGGTCTAAATCCGAATGACTGTTCAATCTCAAGAACAGCCGCCCCAGGCCTCTAAAGCCGGCAGGAACCTACCCGCCGCCATCACCGTCGGCCTCGTGCTGGGCGCGTTGCTGGCGGTGGGTTTGTTTTTCGTCCCTCTTATCCTTGTGCTCCTGGCGGCTGCTGCCGTGTCGGTAGGTACCTGGGAGGTCTGCCACGGGCTCAACCAGAAACGCGGCATGGGAATCCCCGTTATTCCTGCCGTTGCAACAGCCTTTGTCATGCCCTTTGCCGCCTACTACGGGGGCGGGTCCTGGCTAATTTTTACCGTGGTCGCCTCGATTTTGGTGCTAATTGGCTGGCGTATCGTGGGGCACCGAGACGGCATGATTATGTCGATTATGGGCTCCATCTTCGTGATGTCATGGGTACCCTTCATGATTTCCCTGGCCCTGTTGCTCTACCGCGAAGAATCGGGCCCCGGTAAGGTGCTCATGATTCTGCTCATGGCTATCGGCAACGACACCTGGGGCTACATCGCCGGCGTGAAATGGGGCAAGACCCCCATGGCCCCCAAAATCTCCCCCAAGAAAACCTGGGAGGGCTTTGCCGGGTCGATGGTGGGCTCCATTATCGTGGGCATTATCTGTTCGCTCTTCATCGGTGACCCCTGGTGGTACGGCCTGATTGTGGCGATTTTCCTGGTCGTAGCTTCAACAGCGGGCGACCTGGGAGAATCCATGGTCAAGCGTGAAATCGGCATCAAAGATATGTCGCATATTCTGCCCGGCCACGGTGGCGTGATGGACCGCCTGGATTCCATCGTGTTCGCTATCGCCATCGGCTACGTGATTTTCTCGGTACTCTCAGCTCTCTTCTAAGAGGCAGAGGGCTGTCAGATATTTGGAGGCTCAATGAAACATCAGGCTGAATCTTCCGGTGAATTCCGCCGGGTTAGTTCCCACGAGAAGGGGTACTCGGTAGCTGCTGTAGATTCCTTCTTCACCCGCCTAGCCGACGACTATGAATTGATGCTTTCCGGCGCAGAGCTGGGCAAGGACATACATACCTCCCGGACGGTGCGTGAAGCCATCTTTAAGGGGGAGAGCGGGGGCTATGACCCGCAGGACGTCGATGCTGCCCTCGATAAGGTTGAAGACCGTTTCTGTGAGCTAGAGAAGCAACTGTATCTGCAGCGGTACGGGCAGCACACCTGGGATCAGGCGGTGCAAGAGTTACGGGAGCTCCTGCTCGGGCGTCTCGAGCGTCCTGCCGGCGAGCGCTTCCGCAGACCCGCTAAAAAGTTGACCAAGGGGTATTTCACGGCAGAAGTCGACGCTCTCTGTGACCGGCTTTTTGCTCACATGGAGGGGGCGGACATCCTCGCCCCCGCTGATATCAGGGCGGCAGCTTTTAGCCCGGCAACGGGGGATATCTGCTACGAGGAAACCCAGGTCGATGCCTTCTTGGATCGAGCAATTGAGTACCTCAAAGACACTGCCCAGTAGGTCAATGAGAGCTGTCGAGTGCGGATCACCTGAAATATTTCAGGTGGTCCGCACTTTTTAGTCTAGATACTTGTGTGTAATGCAGATAACAGGCTAATGTGTGTTCAGTTACACAAAGGAGGTAGTGATGGCACACACATCACCCGAGTCTCACCAGCCCGTTATTGACGCTGAGCACGTTGACTTCCGGGCCGCCCAGAATAGCGGTGAGTTTAAAGAGCTTCGCACAACCCACAGGTCCTTCGTTTTTCCTATGACCGTGGCCTTCCTTGTCTGGTACCTGCTCTACGTGATTCTGGCGGTGTATGCCCCCGGATTCATGTCGACCAAGGTGCTGGGCAACGTCAATATCGGCATCATCTTCGGTCTTTTGCAGTTTGTCACCACGTTTACCATCACCGGCTGGTATGTGGCTTTTGCAAACAAGAAGCTTGACCCGCGCGCAAGCAGCCTTCGCGCTGACATTGAATCAGGGCACTACGCCCATAAGACTCACTAAGGGGTGGATCTCATGACGTCAACAGGAACTCTGCTGGCTGCTGAAGCTAGCACTCAGACCGTGGGCACCCCCTGGGTGAACATGGCGGTTTTTGGGGCTTTCGTTTTGGCCACCATGGTGGTGGTGCTTCGCGCCTCTAAGAACAACAAGACCGCGGCAGACTACTACGCCGGTGGGCGATCCTTTAGCGGTACCCAAAATGGTCTTGCTATCGCGGGTGACTACCTCTCGGCTGCCTCCTTCCTGGGTATTGTGGGTGCTATTGCCCTGCAGGGGTATGATGGCTTCCTCTACTCGATTGGCTTCCTGGTTGCCTGGCTGGTAGCGCTGCTGCTGGTAGCTGAGCCCCTACGTAACACCGGTAAGTTCACCATGGCGGATGTGCTCTCCTTCCGTCTGCGCCAGCGCCCCGTTCGAATTGCTGCCTGTATCTCAACTCTGGCAGTTACCCTCTTCTACCTGCTGGCTCAGATGGCCGGTGCGGGTGCCCTGGTCTCCCTGCTGATGGGTATTAGCTCCAAGGCTGGTCAGTCACTGGTCATCATTATCGTGGGCGTGCTCATGATTGTGTACGTGCTCATCGGCGGCATGAAGGGTACCACCTGGGTTCAGATTATTAAGGCAGTTCTGCTGGTCTCTGGCGTTGCCATTATGACCATCTGGATTCTGGCTATCTACGGCTTCAATTTCTCTGCCATGCTCGGCTCGGCGGTTGAAACCTCCGGCAACCCGGCTATTCTGGAGCCCGGTCTCAAGTACGGTCTAAATGACTTGACCAAGCTGGACTTCATCTCTCTCTCCCTGGCTCTGGTCTTCGGTGCAGCTGGCCTGCCTCACGTTCTGATGCGCTTCTACACCGTTCCCACCGCCAAGGAAGCTCGTAAGTCTGTGGTGTGGGCTATCGTGCTGATTGGCCTCTTCTACCTCTTCACTCTGGTGCTGGGCTTCGGCGCTGCAGCTCTGGTGGGTGCGGATGCCATCAAGGCAGCTCCCGGCGGCGTCAACTCGGCAGCCCCCTTGCTGGCCTTCGAGCTGGGTGGTTCCCTGTTGATGGGTGTTATCGCGGCGGTTGCTTTCGCAACCATTCTGGCCGTGGTGGCGGGTCTGGCGATTACCGCGTCCGCCTCCTTCGCCCACGATATCTACACCAACGTTATCTGCAAGGGCAACGCTGACCCCGCCAAGGAAATCCGCGTTGCAAAAACCACCGTGGTTGTTATTGGCCTGCTGTCCATTGCAGGTGGTATCGGCGCCCAGGGGCAGAACGTAGCCTTCCTGGTGGCTCTGGCTTTCGCGGTAGCTGCCTCGGCTAACCTGCCCACCATCGTCTACTCCCTCTTCTGGAAGGGCTTCAAGACCCGCGGTGCCCTCTGGTCTATGTACGGTGGTCTGGGCATCTCGGTGATCCTGATTATCTTCTCCCCGGTGATGTCCGGTGCTGAGACCTCTATGATTCCCGGTGCTGACTTTGCCTGGTTCCCCCTGGCTAACCCCGGTATCGTAGCGATTCCTGCAGCCTTCCTGCTGGGCTTCCTGGGCTCACTCGGTGGCGATAAGGAAGATGAGGTCAAGCAGGCTGAGATGGAAGTTCGCTCTCTTACCGGTGTTGGAGCCGAAGGAGCTATCGACCACTAAGAGCCGGTAGGCCCGCGCCCGCTGTAAACCCCCATTGCTGGCCACCCGTGGCAGGGTTCGTCGGTGGTGGGGGTTTCTGTGTGAGGTCGAGGGTATAACGCGGGGAAATGGTAAGCCAACACACTTGTAGCTTGCTTAGCTTTATCTTGGAATTTGATATAAACTAGAAGCACACTGAACAATTCGGGCTCATCCCCGTAACCCTATGAAAGAAGGAAAACATGTCAATTTTCGGTTGGATTATCATTGGTCTCCTCGCAGGTGCTATCGCAAAGCTGATTATGCCCGGTAAGCAGGGCGGCGGCATCCTGGTTACCATGGTGCTCGGTATCGTAGGTGCTATGCTCGGTGGCTGGCTCGGTTCCTTCCTGCCCTTCCTCTCAGATGGTATGAGCGGCGGTGTCGGTATTGGTACCCTCTTCACCGCAGTTGTAGGCTCCCTGCTGGTCCTCTGGATCTACGGTGCTATCACCAAGAACAAGGCCTAAGCCCTAGCGGCCTAGCCCTTTAGTCTCTAAGCCCCGGCGGGCGTCCGTCCTTACCCAAGGCGAAGACGCCCGCCGGGGCTTTGTGCTACCCGCGTGGGCAAAAGAACACCGCTCCCTCAACCATGTGGGCGGACGCCGGGGGTAGGGTAGTGGGGCACCACAAGAACACCGGCAGGTAGGGATTTTCATGAAAAGTATCGCCAGAATCGTTAGAGCTACTCAAGAGCTGTGGCCCTACTTCGTAGGAATCATCATCTGTGCGGTGCTTACCAGCGCAACCTCCCTGCTGGCCCCCTTCATTATTTCAGGGGCAACCGATGCCGTCGTGGGGCACCTGAACGGTTCAGCCCCCACCACCGGCACAGCCATCGCCTGGTTCGCGGTTGCCTACCTGGCAGCCCAGCTGGTGAGCGTGCTGACCACCAACATTGGTGGCTACATTGGTGATGTGATGAGTCAGCGCATGCGTACTATCCTGTCGGTGCGCTACTACGAGAAACTGCTCTCCCTGCCCCTGTCCTATTTCGACACCGAGCTGACCGGCACCATTATTGCCCGTCTCAACCGCTCCATCACCGAAGTCACCAACTTCGTCAAGACCATGAGCAACACCTTTATTTCCCTGGTGCTCACTACCGTGTCGGTGATCGTGATTAGCTCCCTCTACTACTGGCCCCTAGGGCTGCTGCTCCTTATTATCTTCCCGGTCTACTTCTGGCTCACCAGCAAAACCAGCGAAAAATGGCAGGTCTGGGAAGGCAAGAAGAACGAGAACATCGACATCGCATCCGGCCGCTTTGCCGAAGTTATCGGGCAGATTCGCGTGGTCAAGTCCTTCGGCCGCGAGCGCCGAGAACTCACTGATTTCGGTGGCCGCTTTGAGAAGACCATCGGGCTCACCCGCGCCCAGTCTAAGTTCTGGCACTCCATGGACGTTGCCCGCCTGTCCTTCCTCAACCTCATTTTCTTCGCCCTCTACCTGCTGATTTTCCTGCGTACCCTGGCCGGGGACTTCACTATCGGCGACATGGTGCTGCTCATTCAGCTTCTGGCCATGGCGGTAGCTCCTATCAATTCGCTCTCCTGGATTGTGGATACCGCCCAGCGCGCTATTGCCGGTTCTAAGGACTACTTCGAGGTCATGGAACGGCAGTCGGACGCCCGCGCCCTGGCCATTACCGCCGGGGCTTCCGGGGCGCGTCCGGATTCCGCTACTGACGCCGCTGCCGCCAGCCTCACTGCTGAACCCGGGGCCGAACTCGTCCGCTTTGAGGGAGTAACCTTCGGCTATGAGGGCGAAGCAGATGTGCTGCACGGGATTAATCTGGCGGTGAAGCGCGGTGAGCGTATTGCCTTTGTGGGGGAGTCCGGCGGGGGTAAATCAACCCTCATGGCCCTACTCGAAGGCCTCTATGACCCGCGCGAGGGCCGGGTACTGGTTGATGGTATGGACATTGCCGGCAGCGACCTGGCGCAGGTGCGCTCGCTGATTGGCATGGTCTTCCAGGACGCTTCGCTTTTCTCGGGTACCATTGCCGAGAATATTGCCTACGGCCGCCCCGACGCTACCCGGGAGCAGATTATCGAGGCCGCCACTAAGGCGAACGCCCACGATTTCATCTCGAAGTTTGCGGACGGCTACGAGTCGCTGATCGGCGAGCGCGGTCTGAAGCTCTCGGGCGGCCAGAAGCAGCGTATCGCTATTGCCCGAGCCATGCTCAAGGACGCTCCGATTCTAATTCTTGACGAGGCTACCAGCGCCCTGGACACTAAGGCCGAGCGGGCTGTACAGAAGGGGCTGGAAGAGCTGATGGAGGGCCGAACCTCCCTCATCATTGCCCACCGTCTCTCGACCATCGCAACGGTGGACCGTATCGTCACCCTCAAGGAGGGGCGGATTGACGAGGTGGGCAGCCCTGCTGAGCTGGCGGCCTCCGGCGGTATCTACGCCGAACTGCTGGGCTTGCAGAACAGCGGCGGTAAGGCTAGCAAGAAGAAGCTGCAGAGCTTCGACATCGTCGGCTAAAAGGGGTAGGTACCATCTAGGTCAGAAATGACCATCAACTAGGTGGGTTTTTCTGACCTAGATGGTACCTACCGGGGTGTAAAACTTAAGGTATGAAGAAAACCACCCTCACCACCTTAGCCAGTGGGCTGGCCCTTGCCACCGCCGGTCACTTTACCTTTTGGGGCTACCAGCAGCACAAGTACGTCCACCCGGAGCTCCGCCACTGGAAGCTCTTTATCGCACCCCGCCCCGGTTACGTCGCCCTGAAAGGACGCCTGAAGCGCGAGCCTCAACGCGCCTTTGCCGTCGTTGCGCCCCCGGCCCCCGGCGTCCGCGTCGAGATGGTCGATGTGGCCCAGCCCGACCTACCCGGTGGCCTGCCCTGTTACCTCAATCTGCCCGAGCAGCGCCAGTATGACGGGGCCGTGCTCTGGATTCATGGGGGCGGGCACGTGCTCGGTTCCGCGGGCCCCGACCAGGCAAAAGTCTCCCAGTTGGCTGCCGACCTGGGCGTGCCCGTCCTCTCCGTTGAGTACCGCAACGCCGGTGAGGCCCCCTTCCCCGCCGACCTTGACGACTGCTACGCCGCCCTGCGTTGGCTGCAGACCCACGCTGAAAAGTACGGCATCAACCCCGCCAAGATTGCCCTGGCAGGTTCTAGCGCCGGTGGCGGCCTGGCTGCCTCCCTGGCCCAAAAAGCCCTGGATACCGGCCACCCGGTCGGCTTCCAACTACTGGCCTACCCCATGCTCGATGACCGCACCGACCGCCCCGCCCAGCCCGGCCAGGGCCGCTGGCTCTGGACCGCCCTCGATAACAAACTGGCCTGGAATACCTACCTGGGCGGACGCGCGGGCGCAGCTTCCCTGCCCGACTACGCCGCCCCTGCCCGCCGCCACAACCTGGCGGGCCTACCGGCAACCTGGATTAGCGTAGGCGATATCGACCTCTTCTACGCCGAGAACTCCTCCTACCACCAGCGCCTGCTGGCCGCCGGGGTCGAAAGCACCCTGTATGAGGTACCCGGCATGTACCACGACGCCCCCGGCCTGAAGCCCACAGCCCCGGTCGTCCGCGAACTTGAAGCTGCCCAGCGGGCCGCCCTGCGGGCCTTCTTCGAGGGCAACTAGGGCCTGTGAGAACATAGAATCATGCGATTTGGCTCAACTCAGCGCTTCGGCGCCTCCCGCGAAACCCTCACCGACCAGCTAGCAGACTTCCTGATAGGTGGGCGGACGGTCACCCTGCTCGGCTCCACCGGGTCCATCGGCACCCAGGGCGTGCAGGTCATCGACCACCTCAACTCCCTGGCAGGAACTTCCACCGGTAGCGACGACGCTCCCGTGCGCGTCCTTGCCCTCTCAGCCGGGTCCCGCTCCCTGCCGCTTCTGGCAGAGCAGGCGGCGCGTCTGCGTCCGCACCTGGTTGCCACCAGCGGCACTGAAGCGGACGCAACCACCCTGCGCTCGCTGTTGGCTGAGCTAGCACCGGGCTACAGCCCCCAGATTGAGTGGGGGGCGGACGCTGCCACCGCAGCTGCCCGGGCCGGGGCGGATGTCGTGCTCAACGGCATCACGGGCTCTATCGGTCTGGAACCCACCCTGGCTGCCCTACAGGCAGGCTCCCAGGTGGCACTGGCTAACAAGGAATCGCTGATTGCCGGTGGCGAGCTGGTTAAGGCCGCCGTGGATGCCTCACCCCTGGACCAGCCCATGGTCCCGGTGGATTCTGAGCATTCTGCCCTGGCCCAAGCCCTGGCTTCGGGCACCGACCGGGAGATTGACCGGCTGGTGCTGACCGCCTCGGGCGGGCCCTTTAGGGGCATGACCTACGAGCAGCTGCGGGAGGTAACACCGGCGCAGGCCCTGGCCCACCCCACCTGGGACATGGGCCTGGTGGTGACCACCAACTCGGCCTCTATGGTCAATAAGGCCCTGGAGGTGCTGGAGGCCCACCACCTCTTCGGCATTGATCTGGACCGCATTGATGTGACGGTTCACCGCCAGTCGGTGGTGCATTCTATGGTGCAGTTTGTGGACGGCTCGACCTTGGCTCAGGCGTCCCCGCCCACCATGCTGCTGCCCATTGCCTTGGGGCTAACCTGGCCCCACCGTATTCCCGGTATCGCGCAGCCCTGCGACTGGTCGCAGGCTACCGAGTGGACCTTCGAGCCCCTGGATAACAAGGCCTTCCCGGCGGTGGAGATGATTAAGCGGGCGGGTCAGCGGGGCGGTACCTTCCCGGCAGTTTTCAACGCGGCGAATGAGGAGGCGGTTGCTGCCTTCCACGCCGGCGCTATTCGTTTTACCGACATGATTGAGACGACCGGGCGGGTGCTCGATGAGCACGCGAGTTCATCGGCCCTGGCCGAATCAGGTTCTCTGACTCTGGAAGCGGTGCTTGAGGCTGAGCGTTGGGCCCGCACCCGTGCCAACGAGATTCTGGGGCAGGCCTAGACCTCCCCCTGCGTAGGCGTATCTAATAGAGATGACCCCCCTTGTTTTTCTCTTGACCCTGAGATAATCCATAGGGTGAAGAGAGAAACGAGGGGGTCATCGTTTGATGTATGGAGTCTAGAAGACGGTGAGGCCGCGGGCGCGGAAGATATCGCGGGCGGCTTCGGTGGCTTCTGTGCTGGGCGGGTGCACGTCCTTGAGCTTGTAGTCGTAGCCCAGGGACTCCCACTTGTCGGTGCCCATCTGGTGGAAGGGCAGTACCTCAACGCGTTCAACAACGTTGCGCCAGCGGCAGACGATGTCGGCGACCTTTTCGATATTGTCGGGGTCGTCGGTGTAGCCGGGCACCAGTACAAAGCGGATCCAGATTTTCTTGCCCAAGGCTGAGAGCCTGTCGCCAAAGTCGATGGTGGGCTGTAAGGCGCGGCCGGTGAGCTCCCGGTATACCTCTTCGGACCCCGATTTAACATCGAGTAGTACCAGGTCTACGTTATCGAGGAACTCGTCAGAGGCATGGGCTCCGAGAAAACCTGAGGTATCGATGCATGTATGGATTCCCAGGGATTTGGCGCTCATGAGGATGTTCTCGGCGAAGGGTCGCTGCATGAGAACTTCTCCGCCTGAGATGGTGATGCCGCCGCCGGTGGCTTTGAAGACCTTGCGCATGCGCTTGATTTTTTTGATGAGGTCGGCTGCCATGACGGGTTTACCGTCCTTCATGTTGAAGGTGTCGGGGTTGTGGCAGTAGAGGCAGCGCAGGGGGCAACCGTTCATGAAGATGGTCATGCGGGTGCCGGGCCCATCAACGGCAGTCACCAGCTCCCAGGAGTGTACTGAACCTAGCTGGCCTTCGCGCATGAGTTTGAGCTGGGCGCTGCGTTCGAGTTCTGTTAGCTCACCTAGGCCCCAGGTTCCGGCCCCGGAATGCCGGTCCGCCGGCGGAGCAAATGCTAGCTCGCCGGCGGTATCGGTTATCTCGTGAGAGATATCAAGTGACATGAAGAATCACTAGGCTCCGTGGTGGAAGGTGCGGGAGAGTACGTCCAGCTGCTGTTCGCGGGTGAGGCGCACGAAGTTGACGGCGTAGCCCGAGACGCGGACGGTCAGGTTGGGGTACTTGTCGGGGTTCTCCATGGCGTCCTCGAGGGTTTCGCGGTTGAGGACGTTGATGTTGGCGTGGTAGAGGCCCTTGGGGGCGGTCTTGTTGGCGCGGTTTGCCTTCATGGAAGCGAGGCGCTCTTCGTAGGTCTTGACGGCCATGATGTTCTCCTTAGTAGTGAGTTGATTGAAATAGGGCGGCAACCCAGGCTCGCGGCGAAGCTGCTGGCTCGGTGGCTGGCGTGAATCGCCTTGTGAGCGAAGCGAACCAGGCGAGAGGGTCGGCAGCGAGCGCGAACCTGGGGAGCCGTTCTGTATTAGTCCTCTTCAGGAATAAATCCTGCGTCCAAGATTCCGACTAGGTTGGTGACCTGTTCTTCCTTGGTGCGGCCGAGGGCGGTGGGGGTGATGGTGTTGGTCAGGGAGATGCCGTCGAGGGCGTCTTCGTAGTCCAGCTTGCCGACCGAGAGCATGGAGGCGACCATGCCGTGGGTGTCCATGCCGTTTTCGGGGTTGGCGCCGGGGGAGAAGGGGGTGCCTGCGCGGTGGCCGGAGGGGAAGTTGCCGGTTGCTTTGCCGTAGACCACGTTGGAGGTGATGGTCAGGACCGACTGGGTGGGGATGGCGTCGCGGTAGAGGGGGATGGCTTTGATTTTCTCCATGACGGTGTGGACGATGGTGGCGGCGATGTCGTCGGCGCGGTCGTCGTCGTTGCCGTAGGCGGGGAAGTCACCTTCGGTGATGTAGTCGACGATGAGGCCAGTGTCGTCGCGTACGGGGGTGACGGTGGCGTACTTGATGGCAGCCAGGGAGTCGGCGACGATGGAGAGGCCTGCGATACCGCAACCCATGGCGCGGATGATGTCGGAGTCGTGCAGGGCCATTTCGATCGCTTCGTAGGCGTACTTGTCGTGGCTGTAGTGGATGATGTTGAGTGCTTCAACGTAGGTGGCGATGACCCAGTCGAGCATTTCTTCGTATTTGAGCCAGACTTCGTCAAAGTCGAGGGGGCCGTCGCCCTTGATGGGTTCGTAGCCTTCGACGATGAGTTTGCCGGTCATTTCGTCGCGTCCGCCGTTGATGGCGTAGAGCAGGGCTTTGGCTGCGTTGACGCGGGCGCCGAAGAACTGCATCTGCTTGCCGATCTTCATGGGGGAGACGCAGCAGGCGATGGCGACGTCGTCGCCCCACTGTTCGCGAATCTGGGGGTCTGATTCGTACTGAATGGAGGAGGTTTCGATGGAGATGGCGGAGCAGAATTCCTTGTAGCCGGTGGGTAGGTTTTCGTCCCAGAAGATGGTGATGTTGGGTTCGGGGGCGGGGCCTAGGTTGCGGAGGGTCTGCAGGAGACGGAAGGAGGTTTTGGTGACGAGGGTGCGGCCGTCGTCGGCGAAGCCGCCGTCTGACCAGGTGGCCCAGTAGGGGTCGCCTGAGAAGATCTGGTCGTAGTCGATGGTGCGTAGGAAGCGGACGATGCGGAGTTTGATGACGAGGGCGTCAATCATTTCCTGGGCGTCGGTTTCGGTGATGAGGCCGGCTGCGAGGTCGCGTTCGAAGTAGACGTCGAGGAAGCCTGAGAGGCGGCCGATGGACATGGCGGCGCCGTCCTGGGACTTGACGGAGGCCAGGTAGGCGAAGTAGGTCCACTGCACAGCTTCTTGGGCGGTGCGGGCCGGGCCGGAGATATCAAAACCGTAGAGGGCAGCCATCTTCTTGAGGCGCTTCAAAGCCTTGATCTGTTCGGAGTGCTCTTCGCGGTAGCGTGCCCAGTGCTCTGAGAAGCCTTGGTCGGCAACGGCGTGCTTGGCGCGTTCTTTGTCGGCGATGAGGTTGTCGACGCCGTAGAGGGCTACGCGGCGGTAGTCGCCGATGATGCGGCCGCGGCCGTAGGCGTCGGGTAGGCCGGTGATGATGTGGGAGGAACGGGCGGCGCGGATGCGGGGGGTGTAGATGTCGAAGACTGCGTCGTTGT
Source organism: Rothia sp. 11254D007BW (assembly GCF_053548195.1). Classification (NCBI taxonomy): domain Bacteria; kingdom Bacillati; phylum Actinomycetota; class Actinomycetes; order Micrococcales; family Micrococcaceae; genus Rothia; species Rothia sp. 11254D007BW. The sequence goes on along the minus strand of NZ_JBPWPK010000001.1, from coordinate 1,210,198 downwards.
GGGTCTTGCGGTATTCGGTGAAGATTTTCTTGATGTTTTCGTCGGGTTCTTTACCGGCTTCGCGGATTGCGGTTTCGACCATGCGCCAGCCGCCGTTGGGCATCATGGCGCGCTTGAGGGGTACGTCGGTTTGGAGGCCGACGATGACGTTGTCGTCGTCTGAGATGTAGCCTGCGGGGAAGGCGTCGATTTCGGCGGGGGTGTGGGTGTCTACGTCGTAGACGCGGTTTTTGCGTTCGACGGAGAGGTAGTTCTTTTCGAGGGTGTCCCAGACGCGCAGGGTCTTGTCGGTGGGCCCGGCGAGGAAGGCGGCGTCGCCTTCGTAGGGGGTGTAGTTTGCAAGGACGAAGCCGCGCACGTCGATGCTGTCTTGCCAGGGGCCGGGGGTGAAGCCTTCCCAGGCGGCGGCGGATTGTTCGTTGACAAAGACTCCCGTAGTGGGGGCTTCAACCTGTGCAGTCATGATGAGTGCTCCTCGTGAAGTGATGGGGGTGGCGCCTTTGCTGAGGCGGCGCGCTTTCTTCTTTTATTCTGCCTAGTTTGCCCCGTAAAACAAAATAGGTATGGTAGATGCTTAAAAACACCAAGGTGTGCAATTGACTTGCATTTCTGCTGGTCATCGCAGATATCGAGGGGTCTTTCCTGCTTTCTGAGCACCTATCGCAGCCTAGATCAGGCCCCAGAAATCCCCTCTTTGACACTTTGTGACGTAAAGGCCTTTTTGACCCAAAAGTAAAGGTAAAAACCACCCCAAAGCCCTGCTCGCCCTCCCTCTTTGTGGGCAAACTCCAAGGCTATCTAAGGCGACAGCTCCCAGCCCCATGGCGTACTCTGGCAGATGACCTGCCCAACCACCACGGGCGCCGCATCTACAAGGAGCACCCCCGCGTGACCGTCCTACTGTTCATCATCGGTGTAGTGCTGATGGCCCTGGCTATCGCCGCATCTATTGCCCTACACGAGCTGGGGCACCTGGTGCCCGCCAAACTCTTTGGTGTGCGCGTACCCCAGTACATGATTGGCTTTGGCAAGACGATCTTCTCCTGGCGGCGCGGGGAAACCGAATACGGCTTCAAGGCCCTGCCCCTGGGTGGCTACATCTCTATGATTGGCATGTACCCGCCCGGCAAAGACGGAGCGGACGGGCGTGCCGGCGGCACCAGCCCCCTACAGCAGCTTGCCCGCGAAGCACGGGCGGCGGACGCTGAACGTATTACCGAGGCAGACCAGGGCAGGCTTTTCTACCAGCTGCCGGTCTACAAGCGCATCATCATTATGCTGGGTGGGCCTTTCATGAACCTGCTCATCGGTGTGGTGGCAACCATGGTGCTGGTTACCGGTTTTGGCTCCTATCAGCCGACCACCAGCGTCCAGACCGTTGCCCAGTGCGTACAAACCGTTGACTCCACCAACGCCGACACCGCTAACTCCACCGAGTGCGGGGCCGAAGACCCCCAATCTCCTGCCAATGCAGCAGGGTTGCAACCCGGGGACACCATTACCTCTTTCGCCGGGCAGGCCATCACCAGCTGGGACCAGCTCACCGAACTGATTCGTACCAACGCCGACACCGAGGTGCCTCTCACCGTTGAGCGCGCCGGGCAGAGCCTAGAGCTCACCATCACCCCCATGTTGACCGTCCGCCCTATCTACGATGAACTCACCGGAACCTACCTCACCAACTCCGACGGAAGCTACCAGACCCAGGAGGTCGGCTTCATCGGCATCGGCCCCACCAGTGAACTAACCCCCGGAACCATTGGCGAGGTGCTACCGACAGTAGGGGAGTCCCTACAACGGATCGGGGCCACCCTCATCAAGCTACCCGCCCGCGTCTACGGGGTAGCCGTCACCCTGGTCACCAACGGCGAGCGCGACGCCAACAGCCCGGTCTCAGTTGTGGGTGTGGGGCGCATTGCCGGTGAAATTGCCGCCCACGACCAGATTATTCTGCGCGATAAGGCAGCCTCCCTGGTGTCCCTGGTTGCCCAGATGAACCTCATGCTCTTTGCCTTCAACCTCATCCCCCTACTGCCCCTCGACGGCGGGCACGTTCTGGGCGCCCTCTGGGAGGGTATCCGCCGCAAGACCGCCAAACTGCTCGGACGCCGCGACCCCGGCCCCTTCGACCCCGTCAAGCTGCTGCCCCTGACCTACGTGGTAGCCGGAGCCTTCCTGCTGATGACCGTGATTTTGGTAGCCGCCGATATCTTCAAGCCGGTGAGTATTTTGTAGGGGATAGAACGGACGAGACGGGGCCGCCCTCTAGCCGACTAACCTTCTTGAGCTCGCGCCGGGGCGCTCGCACTTGAAAATTATTACCGCGCGGCATAAAGTTGGTAGTGCGGATCCCCTCTCCCGTACGTGGAGAATCAGGGGATCTAGCTGTTTAACGCTCTGGTAACTGGATAGGGGCCCTCCGTGGGTCTCTTGCCGCTAGATAGTCTTGGTACCAGTCCCAGGCAAACTCTTGACTTTCATGCCGGTTGATAGCGCTGTAAGCACTCCAGGCTACCAAATCAGCCATCTGAATTAGTTGAGAATTCTTGGAACTCAGCATTACCGGGTCTTCGATGATGTTTCTGTCCTGTAGCTTCAGCTCTCTATGTATGTGGCGATACATATCATCTTCACCATCTAGGTAGATTTGCCCAAGCGAATTATCAATCTTTAGCTGACCATCAATATCTGCTACAAGCAGCCTGTATAGGTCGGTTCTAGTTTGGGCAAAATCTTCTGGCTTCCCCTTGTGATAGCACGCGCCCACACGGATGCCGCGGATGCTAGAAATTTGTTGAAGACATTCTTGAGCAATGAACTTTCCGAAGTCTTTCTTGAAGGGGGTTCCGTCTGGGCCTCGAAATTCATCGGGAAATCTTTTTGACAGGTCGCCACGACCGTTGGCGAATTCAGTGGTATGGAGTTCTTTATCAACAGGAATCTTGTATTGACGCCAAAGATGTTTTCTGAAATTGAGCCAGGCTCTCATGACGTCATGCCATTCATACTGCGAAAATTCAATCCAGCCGTAAACGACCAACCCTGACTGTGGACGTCCAGAGTCATCGATATAAATCATTTTCGGCTCTGATCTAGCGCGCAAAGCACCTCCATCGAAGTGTCGAATATATATCCCATATAACCATATATTAGAACTTATGTTCGATATTTTTAGGTTGATACTTCCAGATCGCGATTTCAATGTTGAACGGCTTCACTTTCCGCCCTCTTGCCTGAGCGGCCTCTCTGCTGTGTGCTTTAGCTCAACCGCTCTTTGAGCTGAAGCGTGGCACAATAGATAGTTGAACAGGTGCGCAAGACCGCACCGCCAAAGAACCTTTGGAGGAAGATTTGACCTCGGTCGCCCTTGGAATGCCCGCTGCTCCGCCGCCCGTTTTGGCCCCGCGCCGTAAAACCCGCCAGTTTAAGGTCGGTAGTGTAGGCGTTGGCTCAGAATCTCCTATTTCGGTGCAGTCCATGACCACCACCAAAACCCACGATATTGGTGCGACCCTGCAGCAGATTGCCGAGCTGACGGCTGCCGGCTGCGATATCGTGCGCGTTGCCTGCCCCACCGATAAGGACGCAGAAGCCCTGCCCATTATCGCCAAGCAGTCCCAGATTCCCGTGATTGCCGATATTCACTTCCAGCCCAAGTATGTCTTTGCCGCCATTGAGGCTGGCTGCGGTGCTGTGCGCGTGAATCCCGGTAACATCCGTAAGTTCGATGACCAGGTTAAGGAAATCGCTGCAGCGGCTAAGGATCACGGCACCTCTATCCGTATTGGTGTGAACGCCGGATCCCTCGATAAGCGCCTGCTGGAAAAGTACGGTAAGGCCACCCCCGAGGCTCTGGTTGAGTCAGCTGTCTGGGAAGCCTCCCTCTTTGAAGAGCACGGCTTCCAGGATTTCAAGATCTCGGTCAAGCACAACGACCCCGTCATTATGGTTGAGGCCTACCGTCAGCTAGCTGCTGCCGGTGACTGGCCCCTGCACCTGGGCGTCACCGAAGCAGGTCCCGCTTTCCAGGGCACCATTAAGTCTGCGACCGCCTTCGGCGCCCTGCTCTCAGAGGGCATTGGTGACACTATCCGCGTCTCCCTGTCTGCACCCCCGGTTGAAGAGGTCAAGGTCGGCTCCCAGATTCTTGAGTCCCTGAATCTGCGCCCCCGCAAGCTCGATATTGTTTCCTGCCCCTCCTGCGGCCGCGCCCAGGTGAACGTGTGGGAACTAGCTGAAAACGTCACCAAGGGCCTTGAAGGCATGAAGGTGCCCCTGCGCGTGGCCGTCATGGGCTGCGTCGTAAACGGCCCCGGCGAAGCCCGCGAGGCCGACTTGGGTGTAGCTTCTGGCAACGGCAAGGGCCAGATTTTCGTCAAGGGCGAGGTTATTAAGACCGTGCCCGAAGAAGACATCGTGCAGACCCTGATTGAAGAGGCCAACCGCATCGCCCGCGAGATGGAAGAACGCGGCGAAATTGACCTTTCAGGCGAACCCACCGTCTCAGTCTCCTAAGTAGCTGAAGAAAAGCCCACCGTGACCGTCTTTTCACGTTTCTCCCGCGGGGCAGAAGATGCCCTGATCCGCCCCCTCACCATCGATGACCGGGCGGAACTTGAAACTATGATTGAGTCGGACCCGGTGGGCTTTCTCTTTGCCGCCGAGCACCTGCACCACTTCGGCCTACCAGCCCCTAGTACCCTGACGTCATTGAAAACTCCCCACGGTTTCATGGGCGTCTTTGTGCCCCGCGAAGTCCCCGGAGAGATGGGACCAAAGGACGCCCCCGCCGGGTCGGCTGCGCATCTCACCGAAACCGTGGGGGAGCGCCTGCCCGCCTGTGTGCGGTCCACCCTTGAGGGACTGTTTGCGAAGGCAACCGCCAGGGTCGGCACCTCAGCTGGAGCCCACTTTGCCGAAGAGGCAGCTGCTCCGCGCACCGCCATGCCAGGTTTGGCAGAGACTCTAGTGCCGACGTCCGCACGTACCCCGGCGGTTGCCGAACCCCGCTACTGCCTGGTGGGGGCCTTCTGGTTGGGAGCTAACTGCGTTCCGCTCACCCTGCCCGAGACCCACTACCGCCAGGTTGCGGCCTATATCTGGCGGCACAACCGGCGCATCGGCTCCATCTTTGGCCACCGCGAACCGGTCATGGGAATCTGGTCGCACCTCGCTTCGCGCATGCCCACCCCCTTTGACGTGCGCGAAAACCAACCCCTTCTAGAATTGCCCGTGACCGCTGACCTGAGCGAGCTCGTCCGCGCGCCCTTGGCCCGCCCCTCCCTCGGGGCTCCCGCCATCACAGAGCCGGTGCGCTGGGCCCGCACCGATGACAGACCCAGCCTGCTGCGGGCGTCCGTCGCTATGTTCACCGAAGAAGTCGGCTATGACCCCATGACGCGTGACCCTGCAGGCTACACCCGCCGTATCGACGAACTCACCCGTACCGGCCGCACCCTGGTGGCCGTCAATAGCGAGAACGTGGTCATTTTTAAAACTGATCTGGGCCTTGCCCACGACTCCACCTGCCAGCTACAGGGGGTATGGCTACACCCTGCCTATCGCGGCCAGCGCCTAGCCCCCGTGCTCCTGGCTCAAGCCTGCCACCTCATTCGCCAGCGCTTTCCCCACCTTTCTCTCTACGTCAATGACTACAACGCCCCCGCCCGCGCCCTCTACGCCGCAACGGGCTGGCAGCAGCACTCAACCTTCGCAACCGTCCTGTTTTAAACAGACATATCCCCCAGTGGGACCACATTTGTCCCCCAAAGGGGCGGTTTTTTACCTGAATGCAAGCTGGTAGTTTTGAGAGTGCACACTTTTTACTCTGCATCGCAGGTCTGAAACCCCACCCACCCTTTTCAGGCGCAGAGCACTTGATCACCACAAACTTTTAGGGAAAGCATTGAAGAGCCTCCGTACACCTCTTGGCGTATCCACTCTCCTCGGTCTCTCACTGACCATGGCGCCCGGCGCCTTCGCCGCAGAAGCCGTGACCGTAGATACCACCACCCCCATCGGCGCATACTGGGAAAAGAACAAGGACGTTCTCGGCGCAGCAACCGGCGAACAGCAGACCTTCGCCAACGGCTCCACCCAGCAGACCTTTGAAAACGGTGTTGTCACCCAGGGCAAGTACGGCGGTGTGCAGGCAGTTACCGGCACAGCCGGCGAAGCTTTCATGAAGGCCGGCGGCGCTGAGAAGTTCGGCAACGCTGAATCAGCCCCCTGGAAGCACAGTCACTGTGGTCTCTCCATCACCACCCACGACGGTAAGACCCGCTGGCTCGTTGTGCTGGACGAAAAGACCCAGGCAGGCTCCTACATCAACCTCAACTCTGCTGAGGCCAAGAGCTGGCAGGCAGAGCGTTCCAAGACCCGCGCTTGCTTCACCAACAATGCTGTTGTTGAAACCACTCCCGTGCTGCCTGAGGCCCCGGCAGAACCTGTCGCACCCGAGACACCCGCTGAACCCGAGACCCCGGTTGCCCCTGAGGTCCCTGCTGAGCCTGTAGCTCCTGAGACTCCCGCTGAGCCCGAGACCCCGGTTGCACCCGAAACCCCTGCTGAGCCCGAGACTCCTGCCGATACCAACTTCGGCGATGCTGCCAACAAGATTGCCGATGCCCGCGCAGTTGCCGCCGCTAACGGTGTTGCCGTAGCTGAGACCGGTGGCGAACTGACCCAGGCAACCGCTGACCTGGTCACCCAGGACTTCGGCGGCAACGTCTCTGCCATCTACTCCGTTGCCCAGGACCGTGCGCTCATGATCAATACCGATGCGCTCGCAGCCTACCTGGCTCAGCCCGCTGAGTACGGTACCTACCTCTACCAGAACGAGTACACCAAGCACTGGAAGACCGGTGCCCTCGAACTGCGTGCCCTCTTCTACAACACCACCGCTGAGAACTGCTCAACCCCCGTCACCTGGGATGACCACGGCTACGCCCTGTACTCCACCGGCACCGCAGTAATCTCCCACTACTTCATCCAGTACGACGACTACGGTACCTGCATCAACTGGGACAACCAGACCACCGCCTCTCCCGTCACCTGGGGTGCGGGTCTGATGGACCGCACCGCTACCGGCACCGAGATCGACACCACCTACGACTGGTCAGCTGCTAAGTACATTCCCCTGCAGCAGGTTCTCGAGCTTCGCGTAGACGCCAACAAGGTTGTCTACATCAAGGCTGACGCCCAGGGTAAGCCCCTGCCAGGTGCTAAGCCCGTTGAGTCCTCAGCCCTGACCGAGGCGCTCAACCTCTCCGACCGCGGCCGTTTCTCCTCCTACAACGACTGGGCAGCTGGCGGTAACTGGAACATCTGGAACGAGATGACCATGCTCGGTGCCCCCGTTGCTGAAGCAACCGAAGCAACCGCTAATGGCACCACTATCGTGACCCAGCAGTTTGAAGGTGGCACCCTGGTCTGGACCAAGGGAACCGCTTTCATGAACGCCGAGCTCAACGACCTGGGCCAGGCCAAGCTGGCTTGGTACACCGCCCTGGGTCTCTAAGCCCCTAGATCGAGCAGATTTTCCTGCGAGGACGCCGGTGCCCACCTACCTGCCTATGGGCAGGGGAGCGGGCGCCGGCGTCCTCTCTTTAAGGCGGGGTACACACCCCGCCGGTTGGCGGTAAACTGGTAGATAAGTATGCCCACCCCGGCCTGCACGGTCGGTGGACGGGCCCCGTACGAGAGAAGCGAGAAACCACTTGGTCCAGCGCCTGTCCCACCTGTTCCTGCGCACCCTGCGTGAAGACCCCGTCGACGCCGAAGTCGCAAGCCACAAGCTCCTGGTACGTGCCGGCTATATCCGCCGTGCCGCCCCCGGCGTCTACACCTGGCTGCCTCTGGGGCTGAAGGTGCTGGGCAAGATTGAGAGCATCGTGCGTGAAGAAATGAACGCGATCGGTGCCCAGGAAGTTCACTTCCCTGCTCTGCTTCCCCGCGAACCCTACGAAGCGACCAACCGCTGGGAAGAATACGGCGACAACCTCTTCCGCCTGCAGGACCGTAAGGGCGCAGACATGCTGCTGGCTCCCACCCACGAGGAAATGTTTACCCTGCTGGTCAAGGACCTCTACACCTCCTACAAGGACCTGCCGGTTTACCTCTACCAGATTCAGACCAAGTACCGCGACGAAGCCCGCCCTCGCGCCGGTCTGCTGCGCGGTCGCGAGTTCATCATGAAGGACTCCTACTCCTTCAACGTCGATGATGAGGGCCTGGAAGAGGCCTACCAGGCCCACCGCGCCGCCTACATCAAGATTTTTGAGCGCCTGGGTCTTGAGATCGCTATCGTCCAGGCCCAGTCGGGTGCTATGGGCGGCTCCCGTTCCGAGGAGTTCCTGCACCCCACCCCGATTGGTGAAGATACCTTCGTGCGCTCCGAGGGCGGCTACGCGGCTAACGTTGAGGCTGTGACCACCGTGGTGCCCGAGCCCGTAGATGCGTCAGCCACCCCCGCTGCCCGCGTTGAGCTGACCCCCGACTCACCGACCATTGAAACCCTGGTTGACCAGTCCAACGCCCTGCACCCGCGCGAGGGCGAGCCCTGGACTGCTGCCGACACCCTGAAGAACGTGGTGCTGGCTGTTATCCTGCCTGACGGCAGCCGTCAGCTGGTTGCCATTGGCGTGCCCGGTGACCGCGCTGTTGACCTGGGCCGTGTCGAGGTCAACGTTGGTGCCCTGCTGGGCGTTGGCGGTGAGGTCGAGGTCGAGGCTGCCAGCGAAGAGGACTTCAAGAAGTTCCCGCAGCTGGTTAAGGGCTACATCGGCCCCGGCCTGACCCTGACCGAGAAGCTCCTGGGGACCGAATCAGCTACCGGTATTCCCTACTTTGTTGACCCCCGCGTGGTTGAGGGTTCCGCCTGGATTACCGGTGCCAACGAAGACCAGAAGCATGTCTACGACCTGGTGCTGGGCCGCGACTTTGAGGCTGACGGCGTGATTGAGGCCTGCGAGGTGCGCGAGGGCGATCCCGCTCCGGACGGCTCCGGCCCCCTGATTGCTGCCCGCGGTATCGAAATGGGCCATATCTTCGCCCTGGGCCGCAAGTACGCAGAAGCCCTGGGTCTGAAGGTGCTGGACCAGAACGGCAAGCTGCAGACCGTCACTATGGGCTCCTACGGTGTGGGCGTGACCCGCGCCCTGGCTGCCATCGCCGAGGGCAACCACGACGATAAGGGCCTGATTTGGCCCCGTAACCTGGCACCGGCCGATGTTCACGTGGTGATGACCGGTAAGGGCACCGAGGTCGTAGACGGTGCAGAAAAGCTGGTTGCTGACCTTGAAGCTGCTGGGCTTGACGTCATGTTCGACGACCGCCCCAAGGTATCTCCCGGTGTGAAGTTCGGCGACGCTGAGCTGCTGGGCGTGCCCACAATCGTGGTAGTCGGCCGCGGTTTTGCCGAGGGCAAGGTTGAAATCAAGGACCGCCGCAGCGGCGTGGCTCGCGAGGTTGCCGTAGCGGACGCCGTGACCGAGCTGCTGGCCGAGATTCAGGGCTAACACCCGCAGTAGGTACCATCTGAGTCAGAAAAGACCACCAACGAGCTGGTCATTTCTGACTTAGATGGTACCTTGTGGTTTAACCGCACTCCCAGGAAGGCATCAGCGTGCTCGACACCCTCGGCTTTGACTCTCTCGGCCTTGAGCCGACCACGCTAGTTTTGTTGCTTCTGGCTGCCCTAGCCGCTGGCTGGGTGGACGCCGTTGTGGGCGGCGGCGGCATGATTCAGCTTCCTGCGGTTCTCATGGTTCCTGGGCTATCACCGGTGCAAGCCCTCGCCGTGAACAAGCTGGGGTCTGTCTTCGGTACCCTCACCAGCGCAGCAACCTACCTGCGGCGCACCCCGGTTGATGTGCGCACCACCCTGCCTGCGGCGTCCTTGGCCTTTGTGACCAGCATGGGCGGGGCCTTGGTCGCCACAGCCCTCCCCGAAGAACTCTTTAAGCCCATCATCGTACTGGCGCTGATACTGGTGCTGGTCTACACGGTGTTCAAGCCTTCACTCGGCGAACTGACCCAGCTCAAACACCAGGGCCTGAAACACCTGATGGTGGGTCTAGGCATCGGTGCAAGCATCGGTTTTTACGACGGTCTGCTCGGGCCCGGTACCGGCTCTTTTCTGATGATGGCTATGGTGTCTTTGATGGGCTATAGCTTCTTGCAGGCAACTGCCCAGACCAAGATTATTAATGCCGCTACCAATCTTGGAGCCCTGGTGCTCTTTGCGGTGGCAGGCCAGCAGGTCTGGGCTCTTGGCCTGCTTCTGGGTATGGCCAATATGGTGGGCGGCTACCTCGGAGCCAGAACGGCTCTGGCCCGTGGAAACGGCTTTATCCGCTGGATGATGATCGCGGTGGTGAGCGCCCTCATTATCAAGCTGGGTGCCGATATTCTGGGGTCCCTTTAAGCGGCAAGCTCCTGGCTGTCGAGGGCCAGAATGAGGGCGAGAGCTTCGATGTCGTCCGCCGAGGTGGCAAGCGTCTGGTCAGCTAGGGTTGCTCTCGCATTCTGCTCAAGAGCCGCGGTGAAGTCGGTGAGTTGCTGGGGTGCGTCCGCTGCTTCGGCGAGGGGGTAGGACGCCGCCGGCGCCTCAAAGGCCCCGTAGCAGGTCAGGACGGGGGCAGCTAGGTGCCCCATATCGGTGGTAGCTGTTGCTAGCTGAGCGGCCTGGGCTGCTACGTCCGCATAGCCCTGCTCGGCACGGGCAGCGTAGACCTCGCTGACGTAGTTGAGCTGATAAATACTCTGCTGCAGGGGCAGTAGGGAGGCGGGCTGTACAGCCTGTTCACTGCCTGAACTATCGGGGGCACCGGCAGCAAGCCCCTCGTCACCGCAGACGTAGCTGCTGATTTGTGCTACCTCATCGGCCAGAGCCTCGGGGTAAGCCGAGGTAGCCAGCCCGTCCTGGCGGGCAGCCTGCCACACATCCACAACGGCGGTGAGAGCCCGAGCCCGATCATCGGCGTCCTGGGCTGTAAAACCTATCTCAAGCAGGGCCGAAACCGTGCTCTGTAGCTGCTGTTCAACAGGCTCGTAGTCCGTGACGGTCACATCTTGAGCCGCAGGCGCAAGGGACTCAAGGGCGGCTTGCGCCGCCTGCCCCAACGCGTCCTGACCCGACTCATCAGCTGCCTGCTGCAGGGCGGTCAGCTGGGCGGCCATTGTGCTCTGGTCGCTAAGGTCAGCGCGTATCTGTTCAGCCTGACGCTGTGAAAACCAGCCCACAGCAAGGAGCACCACCAGCAGGCCAGCTAATAGAGCGGCCACAAGTACCGGGGCTAGACGAACAGAGCGATTCATAGGGAGCAACCTTCCACACGATAGAGGCGGGCTAAAGCCCACCTCCCATTCTGCCAAAAAGTCCTCGCACCTGCCCGCCCTCAGCGAATTCCCGGCGATGGGGGTAGGCGCGAGTGATAGGCTTGAATGAATCTACTTGCCCCTCAACGTCAGGAGTTACGCGCGATGGCATCACCCAAAGCCAGCAAAAAGGACGCCCCCAACGCCCGCGAGCGCCGGGCCGCTGCCCGCGCTGAGCAGGGCATTACCCAAAAGACTCCCGCAGGTAGCTTTGTGAGTGTTGAGGGTGTGCGCGAGGCCATCACCCAGGTCGTGGAGCAGGACTTCAAACTGGTGCTGGAGAAACTGACCGCTAAGGGAAGCGGGGCTAACCGCACCCTGGAGATTGTGGTGGACTACCCCGAGGACCGCACCGACGCCCTGTCACTCGATACTATCGCTGAGGTATCGCAAGCCCTATCGTCTGCCCTGGATGCGGCTGACGATGGCGAAGTGCCCTACTCATTAGAGGTTTCCTCCCGCGGTGTGACCAGCCCCCTGACTGAGACCCGCCACTGGAAGCGGTCTATCGACCGTCTCATCGAGATCACTGAGACCGGGGGAGAGAAGTACCTAGCTCGACTCGATTTTGTGACCGAGGAAGGCCCGGTCCTGCGCCGGAAGAAAGAAACCAAGAAGGGCCAGCCTGAGAGCTACCGCGATGCCGTCACCCTTCCCTGGGCCACAATTTCTGCCGCAAAGGTAGAAATTGAATTCAACCGCTAGCAAGTACTCGCTAGAATAAAGAAACAAGACCACAACTCAATACTTTTGAGGCCGCGTGCCTAGGCGCGCGAACATACACCGCAAACGGTGCCGGAGCTTTTTGCCCCGGCACCGTGTTACACGGAAGGGCCAACCATGGACATTGATTTGAGCAACCTCCGCCTGCTCGAAAAAGAGCGCGACATCTCAATCGACAACCTGATCCCGATGATTGAGAGCGCCATCCTGCTGGCCTACCAGAAGCAGCCCGGTGCCATCCGTGGCTCACGTGCAGAGCTTGACCGCACCAGCGGTAAGGTCACTATCTGGGCTCCTGAACTCGATGAGAACGACCAGCAGATCGGTGAGTTCGACGATACTCCCAATAACTTTGGTCGTATCGCGGCTTCTACTGCCCGTCAGGTCATCCAGCAGCGTCTGCGCGATGCCCAGGATTCAGCCGTGCTCGGTGAGTTTAAAGACCGCGAAGGTCAGCTGATTTCAGGCGTTATTCAGCAGGGCCCCAACCCTCGCATGATCCATGTCGATCTCGGCACCCTTGAAGCTGTTCTCCCTACCGCCGAGCAGGTACCCGGTGAGCGCTACGCCCACAACACCCGCATCCGCGCCTACGTACTAGAAGCCAGGCGTGGTCCCAAGGGTCCTTCCATCGTGCTTTCCCGCTCCCACCCCAACCTGGTGCGTCGCCTCTTTGAGCATGAGGTTCCCGAAATCGCCGATGGCTCAGTTGAAATCATGGCCATTGCCCGCGAAGCCGGCCACCGCACCAAGATTGCTGTACGCGCCACCAAGCCCGGTGTTAACCCCAAGGGCTCGTGCATCGGCGAAATGGGCGCCCGAGTTCGCGCGGTGATGGGTGAGCTCAACAACGAGAAGATTGATATCGTTGACCACTCCGAGAGCCCCGAAGAGTTCATTGCCGCAGCTCTCTCGCCGGCTAAGGTCAGCGAAGTCACCGTCACCGAACGTAAGACCTTCTCAGCCCGTGCTATCGTGCCCGATGACCAGCTTTCCCTAGCCATCGGCAAGGAAGGGCAGAACGCCCGCCTGGCCGCTAAGCTCACCGGCTGGCGTATCGACATCATCTCAGCCTCCAAATACGAAGCCGCAATGGCAGCAGCCCGAGCAGCCCAGGAAGAAAGCGCTGAAGAAGCGCCCGAATCTGACGCTGAATAAGAGAGCTGACTAACATATTTGCCGTTAGCCCCCGCAAGGGGGCTAAACTGGTCTATAGAGGTCACATCACTATAGAGTGCTCATGACTGGTCAGCAGCCAGCCATGCCTGCCAGCTCGCGCTAATGAGCTGGCAGTAAACAGGTCAACAACACGAAGGGAGCGCCCCAGCTGCACACCCCCGTCCGCACCTGCATCGGCTGCCGAACCACAGCACCCGCCCATGACCTCGTCCGTATTGCCCTGACCCAGACTGAACCACCGCGTGCAGTCTTTGACCGGGCCAAAAACCTCCCGGGGCGTGGAGCCTGGCTCCACCACACACCCGAATGCCTTGCCCAAGCGCTTAAGAAAAACGCGCTCGCCAGGGCCTTTAGAACCCGGGTCGAAGCCAATGAACTGGTGATCCCAGCATAATGGGGCACCGGTTCAACCCCGCCAGGGGTGGCGAACCAACAATGTCAACGAGTTTGACGACTTACTGTGTACGAAAGCGAGTCAGAAAACTGATGGAAACCCGATGAGTGCCGCGCAATGAGTACTTTCCTGTGCTCGCCCACCGGCAAAAACCCAGCTGCAACCCAGCTGATACCTCATACAAACTGAAGGTTCGCCCCTGTTCGGTGCGAACCAGAACAGGAGAAAAGTGGCTAAGCCCCGCGTTCACGAGATCGCTAAAGAACTCGGAATCCCCTCAAAAGAAGCTGTCGCAAAGCTTCAGGAACTTGGCGAGTTCGTCAAGGGTGCATCATCTACCCTTGAACCGCCCGTTGTAAAGAAACTCCGCGCCGCCTTCCCCAAGGCTGCCGCCTCTGCTGAGGCTCCCGCAGCCGAGAAGAAGGACGCCGCAGCCCCCAAGGCAGCAGCTCCCAAGCCCGGTGCATCCGCACCTAAGCCTGGCGCAGGTGCTCCTAAGCCCGGTGCCGCAGCTCCCAAGCCTGCCACCCCGGCAGCTCCTGCTGCCCCCAAGCCCGTAGCAGAGCCCGCCCCCGCCGCTGAGAAGAAGGAAGCCGCCGCTAAGCCCGCTGGCCCCCGCCCCGGCAACAACCCCTTCTCAACCACTCAGGGTATGTCTGCTCCTAAGCCGGCAGCTCCCAAGCCCGCGGCCCCCAAGCCTGCTGGCGCTAAGCCCGGCCCCCGCCCCGGCAACAATCCCTTCGCCCCCTCACAGGGCATGGGCAAGCGCAACGACCGCAATGACCGCGGCGAGCGTTCAGGCGGTCCCCGCCCCGCAGGCGGCCGTAACGCCCGTGGCAACAACCCCGGCGGCCCCCGTCCTGCCGGTGCCGGTGGCCCCCGTCCCGCAGGCGGACGCAACAACGCCCCCCGCCCTGCAGGCGCAGGTGCCGGTGGCCCCCGTCCTGCCGGCGGCGCACCCCGCCCCGCACCCGCAGGTGGCGGCAACCGCCCCTCACCCAACATGATGCCCACCAAGATGAGCGGTAACGTCGGCGCCCGTGGCGGCGCCGGTGCCCCCTCAGGTGGCGGCCCCCGTCGCGGCTCGGGCGGCCCCGGCGGCGGTAACGGTGGCGGCGGCTTCAACCGCGGCCCCGGTCGCGGTGGCCCCGGTGGCGGTCGAGGCAACGCCCAGGGTGCCTTCGGTCGCGGTGGCGGTAAAAAGAAGAAGGGCAAGACTAAGTCAGCTCTGCGTCGTGAAGAGCAGCTGCGTCAGCCTACCATCGGTGGCGTAGCCGTACCCCACGGCGACGGTACCACCGAGATCCGTATGCGTCGCGGTGCCTCACTGATGGACTTCGCCGAGAAGATTGGCGCAAACGCCGCAGCCCTGGTAACCGTACTGATTCACCTGGGTGAAATGGCAACCCAGACCCAGTCCCTCGACGAGGACACCTTCGAGCTGCTCGGCGCCGAACTGGGCTACGTCATCAAGATCGTTTCCCCCGAGGACGAAGAGCGCGAACTGCTCGAATCCTTCGACATCAACCTGGCTGCTGAAGCCGAGGCCGAGGACGACGAAGTACTTGAAGTACGCCCGCCCGTCGTGACCGTCATGGGTCACGTCGACCACGGTAAGACCCGCCTGCTCGACGCCATCCGCAACACCAACGTCATCGACGGTGAAGCCGGCGGCATCACCCAGCACATCGGTGCTTACCAGATCCACACCGAGGTCGAAGGCGAAGAGCGCTACCTGACCTTCATCGACACCCCCGGTCACGAGGCCTTCACCGCCATGCGTGCCCGCGGTGCCAAGGTCACCGACATCGCGATCCTGGTAGTAGCTGCGGACGACGGCGTTATGCCCCAGACCGTTGAAGCCCTCAACCACGCCCAGGCCGCAGGCGTACCGATCGTTGTTGCCGTCAACAAGATCGATAAAGAAGGCGCTAACCCCGACAAGATCCGCGGTCAGCTCACCGAATACGGCCTGGTACCCGAAGAATACGGTGGCGACACCATGTTCGTAGAGGTCTCAGCCCGCCAGGGTAAGAACATCGACGAACTGCTCGCAGCCGTCACCCTGACCGCCGACGGCGCCCTCGAACTGAAGGCTAACCCCAACAAGGAAGCCCGCGGCGTAGCCATCGAAGCTAACCTCGACAAGGGCCGCGGTGCCGTCACCACCGTCCTCGTCCAGTCAGGTACCCTGCGCGTCGGCGACGCCATCGTCGCAGGCTCCGCCTACGGCCGCGTCCGCGCCATGTTCGACGAAAACGGCAACAACGTCGAAGAAGCCGGCCCCTCACGCCCCGTGCAGGTACTCGGCCTCAACACCGTACCCCGCGCAGGCGACACCTTCCTCTCCACCGAAGAAGAACGTACCGCCCGCCAGATCGCCGAAAAGCGTGAAGCAGCCGACCGCAACGCCCAGCTAGCCAAGCGCCGCAAGCGCGTCACCCTCGAATCCTTCGACGCCGCAGTGGCAGAAGGCAAGATGGACACCCTCAACCTCATCATCAAGGGCGACGTCTCCGGTGCTGTTGAAGCCCTGGAAGAGTCCCTCATGAAGATCGAGGTAGGCGGCGACGAAGTTCAGCTGCGCGTCATCCACCGCGGTGTAGGTGCTATCACCCAGAACGACGTCAACCTGGCAACCGTCGATAACGCAATCATCATCGGCTTCAACGTCCGCCCCGCCGAACGCGTGGCAGAACTGGCCGACCGTGAAGGCGTAGAAATGAAGTTCTACTCCGTCATCTACCGCGCTATCGAAGAAGTCGAAGCAGCCGTCAAGGGCATGCTCAAGCCCGAATACGAAGAAGTCGAACTCGGCTCCGCCGAAATCCGCGAAGTCTTCCGCTCCTCCAAGTGGGGCAACATCGCAGGCTCTATCGTCAAGACCGGCATCATCAAGCGCAACTCCAAGGCCCGCCTGGTACGCGACGGTGCAGTTGTCGCCGACAACCTCACCATCGAATCCCTGCGCCGCTTCAAGGACGACGCCACCGAAGTCCGCGAAGGCTACGAGTGTGGTATCGGCCTGGGCTCCTTCAACGACATCAAGGAAGGCGATGTCATTGAAACCTGGGAGATGCAGGAAAAGCCCCGCGTCTAGGCTTCTACCTGGTTGATATTAAGGACGTCGGCGGGCGGGGCGCCCCACCCGCCGGCATCCCTTAACGCCAGACCCGGCCAGCCGGCTCTGGGGCGCCCCGCCCCGCCGGGTATGCCGGGTACATAACCTAGCAATCACGCTAAGGCACCCTAGGGTTCGCGCTTGCTGCAGACCCTCTCGCCTGGTTCGCTTCGCTCACAAGGCGATTCACGCCAGCCGCCGAGCCAGCAGCTTCGCCGCGAACCCTAGGGTGCCTTTACACTTAAACATAGAAACCTCTCTAGAGAAGGAGAACATCATGGCAGATCCGGCACGCGCCGCCCGCCTAGCCGACCGCATTAAGGTCATCGTTGCCCAGGCCCTCGAACGCCGCATCAAAGACCCCCGCCTCGGCTTCATCACCGTCACCGATGCCCGTGTCACCAACGACCTCCAGCACGCCACCATCTACTACACCGTCTTCGGCTCCGAAGAAGAGCAGGCCTCTACCAAGGCTGCCCTCGAATCAGCCAAGGGCATCCTGCGCTCAGAGGTCGGCAAGAACATCACCGCGCGCCTGACCCCCACCCTCACCTTCGTCCCCGACGAAGTACCCGTCAACGCAGCCCACATTGAAGATCTGCTGCGCAAGACCAAGGAACGCGACGCCGAACTGGCCGCCGCCCGCGAAGGCGCCGAATACGCCGGTGGCGAGGATGCCTACAAGAGCACCGAAACCGAGGAAGACGAAGCCTAAACCGTGGCCAAGAAAGCACCCACCGGGCCCTCGGGCCTCATCGTCGTTGACAAACCCGCCGGACTCACCAGCCACGACGTGGTCTCCAAAATGCGGTGGATCGCCGGCACCCGCAAAGTCGGGCACGCCGGCACCCTCGATCCCATGGCCACGGGGGTGCTCATCCTTGGCGTCAACAAGGCAACCCGCCTGCTCACCTGGGTCGTAGGGGAGACCAAGACCTACACCGCCACCATCCGCCTCGGCGTCTCAACCCTCACCGACGACGCGGACGGCGAAGCCACCGCCGTCGCTAACGACGGTGCGCTGGATAGTATCAGCGAGGACGCCATCAGGCAGCACATTGCCGCCCTCACCGGCGACATCATGCAGGTACCCTCCGCCGTCTCGGCCATCAAAGTCAACGGGGTACGCTCCTACGCCCGCGTACGCTCAGGAGAAGAAGTCGAACTCGAAGCCCGGCCCATCACCGTACACTCCTTCGACCTGCACGAGGCTCGCCCCACCACCGCCACCTACCAGCTGGGCGAAGAAGAGGTGAGCACCAGCGTCCTTGACCTCGACGTCACCGTCGTCTGCTCAGCAGGCACCTACATCCGCGCCCTAGCCCGCGACCTCGGTGCAGCCCTAGGAACCGGCGCCCACCTCACCGCCCTGCGCCGCACCGCCATCGGCGAAATCCGCGCCGAAGACGCCCACACCCTCGACGAACTCATCGCCGGGCGAGAAGCAGAACAAGCAGCCCCCCTGCTACCCATCGAAGAAGCAGCTCGCCGCCTCTTTGTCGTCCGCAACCTCACCGCAGCCGAAGCCACCGACCTCGCCAACGGCCGCCGTATCACTCCCACAGACGGAGCCATCGGCACTTCAACCCCCAAACGCGGGTCAGTCGGCGGGCACGACAAACCCACCACCACCGGCCTCACCGCCGCCTTCGCCCCCAACGGCACCCTCGTCGCCATCATCGAAAACACCCGCTTCCGCCGCGAAAACGTAGCCGCCCCCGTGCTCGTCTTCGAAGCCGGAACAACCTTCAAGGAAAACTAACCCGTCATGATGATCGCCGGACTCGACCTCTGGTTCTGGGCCATAACCGCACTCGGCCTAGCCTCCTTCCTCATCTGCCTCACCCGCTTCCTACGCGGAGCAGCCCCCGACGACTGGTCCCAAGGCTCCGTCATTCTTCTTGAAGCCTTCCTCATCATCTACCTGGTCGGCTCCATCATCATGCAGGTCACAACGGACGGCCCCAGCGGCGACTGGCTCGAATACTACGGCTACCTGCTCACCGCCATGATTATCCCCGTCGGCACCTTCATCTGGTCACTCTCCGAACGAACCCGCTGGTCAACCCTGGTGCTAGGGCTAACCGGGCCGGTGCTGATTATCATGGTGCACCGTATGAACATGCTCTGGTACTACTATTAGGTCGATGCACTGGGGTGCGGTAGAAAGTGAGCGCAGGGCGTGCGCTCAAGGCCAGAAACGCCAGTAAGAGCAGCATCAACATTGCTTGGGAGATGGAAGAAGACAATGAATCAAAAACAGAACAAAGCCTCCGCTACAAAAAATAGCGGCTTTGGCCGCCTGCTCGTCGTCATCTACGGCGTCTTTACCCTGTCGGCGGGGGCCCGGGCCCTCTACCAGGTCATCCGCAAGTTCGATGAAGCCCCGCTGTCTATCAGCCTTTCAGCGCTCTCGGCCCTCATCTACCTGGTTGCCACTATCGCTTTGGCTAAGAAGGGTGAGGGGGCCTGGAAAATCTCCCTGGCCGCCGTCAGCATCGAAATGGCCGGCGTGCTCATCATCGGCATCTTCTCCTACCTGCAACCCCAGCACTTTGAGCTAGCTTCTGTCTGGTCCCACTTCGGATCCGGTTACGGCTACATCCCCCTGATTCTGCCCATGGTAGGCCTCTGGTGGCTCAACAAAACCCTCCCCAGCCGCACCCGCTAACCAGCAGCGTCCGCCTACCCTCAGCAGAAGGCCCCAAATACGCGTAGTATAGACACGAAGCAACCCAACCGAGGAGCACAGTGAAGCGCTTTACCGATCTCGCCCAGATCCCCGCCGACTTCGGCCCCACCGTGGTCACCATCGGTAACTTCGATGGCGTGCACATCGGCCACCAAAAAGTGCTCTCCACCCTGGTCAACACCGCTAAAGTGCACGGCCTTTCCTCTGTCGCCGTCTCCTTCGACCCCCACCCCGCCCGCGTCCACGGCCCTGCTGGGGTGCACATCGAAATCATGGGGCAGGACGGCCGCCAAAAAATCCTCGCTGACCTCGGCGTCGACTACTACCTGCTGCTGCACTATAACCTAGCCTTCGCCGCCCAAACCCCCGAAGAATTCGTCAAACGAACCTTTGTCGATGCCCTCAACGCCAAATTCGTGGTCATCGGCGATGACGTCCGCTTCGGCACCAACAACTCCGGCGACCTCAACACCATGAAGGAACTCGGCCAAAAATACGGCTTTGAGGTACTCGTTGTTGAAGACCTGCTCGCCCACGATGACCGCCGCTGCTCATCGACTTCCATTCGGCAGTTGCTCGCCGAAGGACGGGTACGCGACGCCGCCTCTATTCTGGGCCGCAACCACTACATGAGCGGCGAAGTCGTGCACGGCGCTGCCCGCGGCCGCGAACTCGGCTTCCCCACCGCCAACATGGACGTCGACTCCGTCGGCCTCGTACCCGGTGACGGGGTCTACGCAGGCTGGCTCATCGACGAGGCAGGAACCCGCCACCCCGTCGCCGTATCGGTGGGCACTAACCCCACCTTCGAAGGCATCACCACCCGTCAGGTCGAAGCCCACGTCATCGGCCGCCCCGAAGAGAAGGTCGAAGACTTCAACCTCTACGGGCAGCATGTCACCCTGGAATTTGTGGACTATCTGCGCGGCATGGTCGCCTACACCGGCGTCGAAGCCCTCATTGAGCAGATGCACGCCGACGTTGAAAAGGCCAAAACTATCCTCGGCATCAGCTAGCGCACAGAGAAAAGTTCCCGGAATAAGAGGTCTTATTCCGGGAACTTTTTACGTGGGATCCTTGCTCTTGCGGGAAAGGGTGGGAAGGGCAGCAGGCTCACAGCGAAGCTGCTGGCTCGGGGCTGGCGTGAATCGCTTGTGAGCGCTAGCGAACCAGCGAGAGGGTCGGCAGCGAGCGTGAGGCTGCCGCCCTTCCGCCTTCTTCCTTCTCCTACATCTCTTCGTGAGTATTCGGGTCAAAGCCGCGGCCCACACCTGCTTCGAGCGCATCGATGCGGGCGACCTGCTCCTCGGTGAGCTCCCAGTCGAAGACCGCCAGGTTTTCTTCCATGCGCAGGGCCTGAGAACTCTTGGGCAGGGGCACCAGGTTCTTCTGGACCTCCCAGCGCAGGATAACCTGGGCCACGGTCTTACCGGCCTCAGCGGCGATAGTTTCGAGGGCGGCGTCCTTGAGCAGGTCGGTTTTGCGGCCCAGGGGCGACCAGCACTGGGTCAAAATGGCGTGGTCGAAGTTATAGGCGGCCCAGTCCTGCTTTTGGGAGTAGGGGTGCAGCTCAATCTGGTTGATGGCGGGGGTTACGCCGGTTTCTTCAATCAGACGGTCGATGTGCTCGGGCAGGAAGTTAGAGACGCCGATGGACTTGACCAGCCCCTCTTCCTGGGCTTTGATGAGAGCCCGCCAGGTATCGACATAGAGGCCCTGGGAGGGGTTAGGCCAGTGGATCAGGTAGGCGTCGAGGTAGTCAAAACCCATACGGCTCAGGGTGCCTTCGAGGGAACGGAGGGCGGGCTCGTAGCCGTGGTCGCGCCCCGGCAGCTTGGACTGCACGAAGATTTCATCGCGCGCAGTGCCTGAGCGCAGGACGCCGCGGGCAACACCCACCTCGTTCTCATAGTTCACCGCGGTGTCGATAAGGCGGTAGCCGCGGGCGATAGCCTCAGAGACGGCGACCTCGGCGTCTACGTTGTTGAGCGGGTAGGTGCCTAAGCCCAGGGGCGGGATTGAGGTGCCGTCGCGCAGGGTATGGTTTTGCATTGGTTTTCCTCTCGGGTGGAGCGGGGCGGACGCGGGTTAGCGGCTGAGCAGGTCAAGCACCAGGGTGGCGCTTCGTTCGGCCACGATGGGGGCGTCCATGTGGAAGTCCTGGTCGGCTGCAGGGCCGCAGAGGTCAGAGATACCGCGTACCGCGATGAAGGGCAGGGAACGACTGGAGCTAATCTGGGCCAGGGCGGTGGTTTCCATGTCGGTGGAAAGCGCCTGGGGGAAGAGCTGGCGGGTGTCTTTGACGTTGTGGGCGGTAACAAAAGACCCACCGGCCAGCATCTGCCCAAAGAGGGCGCTGCCTTCACCGGTGTAGGCCGCTGCGGCAGCGCGGGCCTTCTCAACCAGCGCCGGGTCGGTGGCGTAGGTTGCGGGCATGCCGGGAACCTGCCCGAACTCGTAGCCGAAGGCGGTGGCGTCCGCGTCCGTGTAGGTGTAGTCGGTGCCGATAGCCAGGTCGCCCACATTCACGTCGGCGCGCAGGCCGCCGGCGGTACCGGCAGACACAATGACGCGCGGGGTAGGCACCAGCGCCAGGGCAACAGACAGGGCCGTGGCGGCATTGACCAGGCCAATCTTTGAGCGCACCAGCAGAATCTTCAGCTCGTCAGTGCCGGTGGCAAGCACCCGGGGGTAGAAGAGGGCCTCACCCAGGGCGTAGGCCTCACCGACCGGCTCGGTCTTAGCGAGGAAGGGGGCAGCCTCTTCGTCCATGGCTACCTGCACGATAGCGGCGTTATCAAAGCCGCCAGGAAGAGCAAAAGCCGACACTAGGCCATCACCTGCTCCCACTCGTCCTTCTTCTCGAGGAAAGCACGAACCGCAGCCTGGGCCTCGTCGAGCGAGTGGTTAGCACCCCAACCGCACTGAACCTCGTTAGCGGCCGGAACCTCATCGGCCTGCAGCAGGTCATTCATCGTAGCCTCAAGAATCTGCATAAAATCGGCAGGCTCAACACCCAGGGTCAGGGCGTAGAAACCGGTCTGGCAACCCATAGGGGAGAAATCAATCAGAGCGTCGGTGTGATTACGCATGTGATGGGCGGTCATATGCTCAATCGAGTGAACCGCCTTCATGCCCAGGTGACCCTTGTTCGGCTGGGTGAAACGCACATCGTACTTAATCAGGACGTCCCCACCTGGCAGGGTCTTACGGTCAGCTACGCGCACGTAGGGGGCTGCCACAGCGGTATGATCCAGGTCGAAAGACTCAACATTAGTCTTCTGCTTCTCAAAATTCTCAGTGATTTGCATGCTTACTATTCTCTCGTACTTAGGGAACTCGCGCTAGCTGGAGGAGTAGGCTAAGACATAAGTGTTCACGAACGATTGGAGTACTTCCATGAACGTACTGATTCCCACCGCTGCTGCCTCAGCCGGCCTAATGGGCGGCTACAAGGTTGCCCGTGTTACAAACGTCCGCGCCCTGGGCGGGGTCGCCCTAGCCGCTGGCGGCGCTGCTGCCTTTGCCGGCTGGAAGAAGAACGCGGGAACCGGCACCGCCGCCGCCCTCACCGCCGTCTACCTCGGCGCCTTCGGCTACTCCCACGCCCTGCACAAGAAGATTGGCCCCTGGCCCGCTGTGTGCGCCGTTACCGGTGCTACCGCGCTCGCTTCCCTGGCCTTCGGCCGCGAAAAGAAGTAGCACGGGGAGCCCTCCCTGCCGGCTTGACCAGGTTTGTACCACGCCCTGCCCGCAAACGGTACTAAAAATGGGCCGCGCGCGGTACAAACTGGTGTTGCGGGCACGGCCAAGAGAGCGATGCAGGTGAGCAAGCTACCACCGGGGCCTCTCTTCCCGGTGGCTAGCTTGTGCTGTAGAGTTGACTATGTATGTGACTGCAGTCCGTGGCAGTTACCTGCAGCGGGAAAGCCGCCCACCGGCGTCCTTGCCCCTCAACCCGGCAGCAAAAATGTTGACCGGGCCGCACACGGCACTAACTCTAGGAGTTAACCCATGGCTCTTGATCCCAAGATCAAGCAGGAAATCATGAAGGAATACGCAACCCACGAAGGTGACACCGGTTCACCCGAGGTTCAGGTTGCAGTTCTGACTCGTCGTATCACCGACCTGACCGAACACCTCAAGTTCCACAAGCACGACCACCACTCACGTCGTGGTCTGATGATTCTCGTTGGTCGCCGCCGCAACCTGCTCGGCTACCTCAAGAGCGTCGACATCGAGCGTTACCGCGCCCTCATCGAGCGTCTCGGTATCCGCCGATAACACAAGGTTTGTGAGCGTGAGGGCGACACCGCAACCCGCGCATCCGGCTTAATAGTCGGACGCCGTTGGTCGAGGGTGACGCCCTCACCCACACCTACCACCCACAGAATAGAAATAAGTCGCCGCGTGCTTTGACGGTCCTCGGTAGCGGTTTACAGAAAGCCCTATTGGCGGGGTCTGTGAGCCTCAATCGATGACCGAAGGCGCGGCGCAGACAACAGAAATGGAGGAACCTTGGAAGGTCCCGAAATTCAGTTTGCAGAAGCAATCATTGACAACGGCAAGTTCGGTAAGCGCGTAGTACGCTTCGAAACCGGCCGCCTGGCCAAGCAGGCCGCAGGCTCTGCCCTGGTCACCATCGACGACGACACCACCCTGCTCTCCGCCACCGCAATTGGTAAGAGCCCCCGTGACGGCTTCGACTTCTTCCCCCTGACCGTAGACGTTGAAGAGCGCATGTACGCAGCCGGTAAGATCCCCGGCTCCTTCTTCCGCCGTGAAGGCCGCCCCTCAACCGAAGCGATCCTGGCTGCTCGTCTGATTGACCGCCCCCTGCGTCCTGCCTTCAAGAAGGGCATCCGCAACGAGGTGCAGGTCGTTGTCACCGTGCTCACCATTGAGCCCGACGAAATCTACAACACCGTCGCAATCAACGCGGCATCCTGCTCCACCACCCTCTCCGGTGCTCCCTTCGCGGGCCCCGTCGGCGGTGTGCGCATTGCCCTGATCGACGGCCAGTGGGTTGCCTTCCCCAAGTACTCCCAGCTTGAGAACGCTGTCTTCGATATGGCTGTAGCCGGTCGCGTTGTGACCAAGGCTGACGGCACCGAAGACGTCGCCATCATGATGGTTGAAGCAGAAGCTACCGATAACTCCTGGAAGCTCATCAAGGAAGACGGCGCCACCGCACCGACCGAAGAAGTTGTTGCTGAAGGCCTCGAAGCTGCTAAGCCCTTCATCGCAGCCCTCTGCAAGGCCCAGGCTGACCTGGCCGAGCGCGCCGGCAAGCCCGCCCTGGAGCTGCCCATCTTCGGTGAGCGTGCCGCAGAAATCGACGAAGCAGTCAAGGCTTTCGAGCCCAAGATCGTTGAGGTCTACTCCATCGCCGGTAAGCAGGACCGCGAAACCGCGTCCGCTGACCTGCAGCAGGAAATCGTTGAAACCCTGGCCGCAGAAGGCAAGGAATTCGAGGGCCGCGAAGACGAAGTCAACGCAGCCTTCAACGCCCTGACCAAGCACGTTGTGCGTCAGCGCATCCTCACCGACCAGGTCCGTATCGACGGCCGCGGCCTGACCGACATCCGTCAGCTCACCGCTGAGGTTGAGGTACTGCCCCGCGTCCACGGCTCTGCTATCTTCGAGCGCGGCGAAACCCAGATCATGGGCGTCACCACCCTGAACATGCTCAAGATGGAGCAGCAGCTGGACTCCCTCTACCCGGTCAAGTCCAAGCGCTACATCCACCACTACAACTTCCCTCCCTACTCAACCGGCGAAACCGGCCGTGTGGGCTCACCCAAGCGTCGCGAAATCGGCCACGGT
Source organism: Rothia sp. 11254D007BW (assembly GCF_053548195.1). Taxonomy (NCBI): domain Bacteria; kingdom Bacillati; phylum Actinomycetota; class Actinomycetes; order Micrococcales; family Micrococcaceae; genus Rothia; species Rothia sp. 11254D007BW. Next base: position 1,184,884 of record NZ_JBPWPK010000001.1, on the reverse strand, counting down.
GCTCTCGCTGAGCGCGCCCTGACCCCGGTTCTGCCCTCACGCGAGGAATTCCCCTACGCTATCCGCCAGGTCTCTGAGGCCTTGGGCTCCAACGGTTCTACCTCCATGGGTTCCGTCTGTGCCTCCACCCTCTCCCTGCTGAACGCCGGTGTGCCCCTGCGCGCCCCCGTCGCCGGTATCGCCATGGGCCTTGTCTCCGACGAGGTCAACGGCGAAACCCGCTACGCAGCCCTGACCGACATTCTCGGTGCTGAGGATGCCCTGGGCGATATGGACTTCAAGGTCGCAGGTACCTCCGAGTTCGTCACCGCTATCCAGCTGGACACCAAGCTCGACGGCATCCCCGCTTCCGTCCTGGCAGGCGCCCTGACCCAGGCACGTGAAGCCCGCCTGCACATCCTCGAGGTCATCAATGCAGCAATCGACGCTCCCGACGAGATGAGCGACTACGCACCCCGCGTCATCTCCGTTCAGGTACCCGTTGCCAAGATCGGTGAGGTCATCGGCCCCAAGGGCAAGATGATCAACCAGATCCAGGAAGACACCGGTACTGACATCTCCATCGAGGACGACGGCACCGTCTACATCGGCGCTACCGACGGCCCCTCCGCAGAGGCAGCCCGCGCAGCAATCAACGCGATTGCTAACCCGCAGGTTCCCGAGGTCGGCGAACGCTACCTGGGTACCGTCGTGAAGACCACCACCTTCGGTGCCTTCGTCTCACTGACCCCCGGTAAGGACGGCCTGCTGCACATCTCCGAGCTGCGCAAGCTCAACGACGGCAAGCGCGTGGACGACGTTGAGGACGTCGTCGGCGTGGGCCAGAAGGTCCAGGTCGAGATCTCCAAGATTGACGACCGCGGCAAGCTGTCACTGGTACCCGTCGTAGCCGAAGGCGAAGAGAGCGGCGACGAAGAGTAATGACCGCTCCGTAGCTTCTACCGTACGAAGCAGATAGAGGGGGCAGACACCCGGTGTCTGCCCCCTCTTACTCGTTCAATTTCTTACTTTCCCCATCAGAAAGACCTGACTGATATGCCCGTCCTTCTACCCCTTGAAACCGCTGACCTCACCGATGAGCTTAACTACCGCGTCGGCCGTCTCATCTACGCCGGTGGGGGAGGCAACGAAGTGCGCCGCTCCGTGCTGCCGGGCGGCGTCCGCGTCATCACCGAACGCATGCCATCCCAACGCAGCGTCTCCATCGGCTTCTGGGTAGGGGTGGGCTCACGCGACGAGCAGCCCGGCATGCTGGGCTCCACCCACTTCCTCGAACACCTGCTCTTCAAAGGCACAGAAAGCCGCAGCGCCCTCGACATCGCCCACGCTTTCGACCGGGTAGGTGGCGAATCCAACGCCCTCACCGCCAAAGAGCACACCTGCTACTATGCTCGCGTGCTCGATGAAGACACCCCCATGGCCATCGACGTTATCGCCGACATGGTCACCGGAGCCAAACTAGACCCCGCCCTACTTGAACAGGAACGCGGCGTCATCCTCGAAGAAATCGCCATGGATCAGGACGACCCCACCGACGTCGCCTTCGAGTCCTTCATTGAACAGCTCATGGGCAGCAACCCCCTGGGGCGCCCTATCGGTGGTACCCCGCAGGAAATCACCGACGTTGCCCGCGATAAGGTCTGGGAACACTACAAGAAGTTCTACACCCCCGACCGCTTGGTCATCTCCGCAGCCGGTAGTCTCAACCACTCAGAAATCGTCAACCTGGTCCTTGACTCCCTGGCCAACCGCGGCTGGGACCTGACCGAAGGTGCCCTACCTGCCCCGCGCCGCGTCCGCCAACAGAGCAACATCGTGCCCGGTGCCCGCGAAAAAACCCTCGAAAAGGGCTTTGAACAGACCAACATCGTGATGGGCTGCCCCGGCCTCATCGCCGGCGACGAGCGCCGCTACGCCATGAGCGTGCTCAACTCCGCTCTGGGCGGGGGAATGTCGTCCCGTCTCTTCCAGGAAATCCGCGAGAAGCGCGGCCTGGCCTACTCCACGTTCTCCTTCACCGGCTCTTACTCAGACGCCGGCTACTTTGGCATGTACGCCGGTTGCCTTCCTGCCAAGGCCGGGCAGGTTACCGAGCTCATGCGCTCTACCTTCGACGATTTTGTGCGCGACGGTATCACGCAAGAAGAACTTGAGAAGGTCGTTGGGCAGTTGGGTGGTTCCACCGTGCTGGGAAGCGAGGACGCCGGCTCCCGCATGAGCCGCCTGGGCCGGGCAGAGCTGGACTCGGGTAAGTTCCTCTCGATCGATGAGCTGCTCGATGGCGTTCGGTCAGTAACCGCCGACCAGGTCAACGACCTGGCCCGCTACCTAGCAGACCAGGAGTGGGTCACCACCATCGTCAAATAAACTTTAGGGAGGGCGCCTGCTTATCTGCGGGCGTCCTTCTTTTTTGCGCACTCTACGGGCAGCTCACCGCTTTGTACCGTGCCCTGCCCACTTTCGGGGCTAAATATGGGCAGCACGTGGTACAAAGTGAGGGGAAAGCAGAGCAGGGGGACGGGGCTCCTCCCCGAAACGGGTAAACGACAGCCGGTCAACCCCTGTGGATAGAAGGCGAAACAAAGCGTCTTCACTGCACCAAAAGAACGACCCAAAGACCCCTGGCTAGGCACAAGATTCCTATCTGCTATCCACAAGCTGCCGTATGGTAGAAAACCTCAGACACGGTGAGCCAAACTCACCCTATGCGGATCGCTGAACCTCTAACCTTCGTTTCCACCCGTGCCGAACTTGTAGCCGCCGGCCTATGCAACTCCACCATCACACGCAAAATGCACCGCGGCGAGCTCGTGCAATTACGCCCCGGCATATTCTGCCCAAGCTCTATCTATAACTCTCTGCGACCAGCCGAGCGATACCCCTACGCCATAGCTGCCTATGCAAAACAGAACCCTGATGCTATCTTCAGCCACAGGAGCGCTGCCTGGCTCCATGGCCTTAGCGTCATTGCTTCAGAGAACCTGGTCGATATTCTGGCTGGCTCGAATACTCGAGGCCGCGCTCAAGGAATCATCAAGCATTACACTGTAAAACCTTCTGTGCCTATCGCATACATATCAGGAACAGTGCGAGCAACTAGCCTGCTACAGACACTCGATGACTGTGCGAGATACCTGGAGCTGAGCGAATCGGTGTGCATTATCAACTCGGCTTTGAACCGGCAACTTACAACGAGTGAAGCTGTAGAAGAGCGGCTGTATAGACTCAAGGGCCGGGGAGCACGCCGAGCGCGGGCTACACTTCCGTATCTCAGTAGCCTGTGCGAAAGCCCCGGTGAAACTCTTCTATTGATCGCAATTATTGACGGTGGTCTACCGAGACCTGCACAGCAAGTAAACGTAGTGGTTGGAGGTAGGGTATATAGACCTGATTTTCTGTACGAGGATGAGAAGGTCATTGTTGAGTTTGACGGCCACATCAAATACACGGACTACGGGCCTACTGATCGGGCTGTTATGTCAGAGCGCAAGCGTGAGAAACAGCTGCAGAATCAGGGCTGGATTGTTCTTCGGTATAGCTGGGCGCAGGTGAGAAACCATCCGGAGCAGGTAGCCAGTGAAATTGCTGCAATGCTTGAACTGCGCAGAGGGGCACCGCTCTAGCTACTTTGTACCGCGCCCTGCTCACATTTGGGGCTAAATATGGGCAGCACGTGGTACAAAGTGAGGGGAAAAGCGGGCAAACGCGGGAAGGACGCCGGGAGCCGGGGAACAGCCCGTGACACGGCACAGACCTGACGGCCCGGCCCTGCACGACCTTATCCCGCCAGCGCCTTCGCCACCGCGTCCTTGACGGTCTGAGCATAGACAGTCAGCCCCTCACCCTGCGGGTGCACGCCGTCGGAGACCAGGTACTCGGGGTGGCCCTTGGCCGCTGCCTGCCAGTCGGCAATAAAGACCGTATCGGGGTTCTGCGCCGCGAACTCGCGAATCACCTGGTTAGAGGGCTCAATCCAGGTCAGGTTTGCCGGGCCAACACCGGTCACCAGCACGATCTTGCGCTCCCCGTTAGGCGACACCGATGCCTTGAGCTGTTCTAGCTGATCTACGGTGAAAGTAGAGTTAGCTGTTACCGAGAGTACAAGAACCTCGCGCATCTGACCCGAATCTACCATCTGCTCAATAATGGGCAGGGCAGCGGAGCTAGTGCGGGAAACTTCCGCATTGACCAGGGCCTGGGGCATAGCCTCACCCAGGGCAATCGAAGAAGCCAGCGTGACCGAGTCACCCACAATCGTCACCTGGGACCCATCAACAGCGGCCACCTTCGAAGCAGAAGCACTGGGGGAGGGGCTGGCGCTTTCCGTCGGTTCAGCCGAGGCGCTGGGGCTGTCAGAAGAGCTGGGAGCAGCTGATGCGGTAGTCGGCTGGGGTGCAGGCGCGGACGCCTGCGCGTAGTTGGCACCGGCTGCCACCACGGCTTCAGCCTGGGTCATGGCAGGTGCGGTACGCACTGCAAAAACAGTGGCAATGAGGGTTACACCGGCAAGGACGGCTGCGCCCACCGGCAGGGCCCGGCCAGTCGGTGCCACCATGGCTGAGAACCAGGCTGAGAGCGCCCCACGGAAGCCCAGCTTGCGCACGGGCTGCTCCACGTACATGTAGGAGAGCCCTGCAACGATCAGAGTCAGAAGTAGCACACCAAAGTTCACCCAGGGGGAGCGTGCTGCCCCAAAGGTGTAGTGGGCCAGCACCATCAGGGGCCAGTGCCACAGGTAGATGCCGTAGGAGCGCTGGCCGATCCAGCGCAGGGGAGCTAGAGACAGCAAACCCCGAAATAGCCCGGAGGTGCCGCCACGGACGTCCGGAAGCAGGGCCTGAATCATGCCCATACCCAGGAGGGAACCCACCAGCAGCCCCCAGGGCATTAGCCAGGAGCTGTGGTCTGACAGAGTCAAAGCATAGGGAACCACCGCAACCAAGCAGCCCCAGCCAACCAGCTGGCGGAGCCAGCCCCAGATACCGTTGCCATAACCTACTAGGGGGTAAAGCCGGTCGTCAACGGGCGGGTACATGGACCAGGGAATCATCATGGCCAGTAGCACGCCCAGCATGAGCCCGTAGAGGTGGGTATCGGTGCCGTAGTAGAGGCGGGTGCTAGAGGCACCCAATAGCCCCAGTACGACCGCAGCCAGCAGCGACAGGGCGCCCAAAACGCCAGGAACCAGAGCTCGCTGCCACCACTTAGCGGTAAACATAAAGACAAAGACCATCACCACGGGCCAGAACAGGTAGAACTGCTCTTCAACCGCCAGTGACCAGAAATTGGTCATGAGCTCAGGGGAGGTCTGCGTGAAATAGTCGTTACCGGCCCAGATCAGCAGCCAGTTCGACGAATAGGTAAAAGCACCGAGAATCTGACGGCCCAGGCCGACCTGCGCGTCGCCGCCCACGAGCAGGGCCAAAGAACCTACTACCAGGGTCAGCAGGGCAAAAGCCGGCACCAGGCGGCGCAGACGCCGCACCCAGAAAGAAACGATATCCATCTTGCCGGTGTAGGCACCCTCGCGCAGTAGTAGGGCAGTAATCAGATAACCCGAGATAACGAAGAAAATATCAACGCCAATCATGCCCCCGGGCAGGTACTGGGGCCAGAAATGGTACACCAGCACCAGCAGCACCGCGATAGCGCGTACGCCGTCGAGACCGCGCAGGACAAAGCGTCGCTGCCCCTCGTGGGGGTGCACGGCAGAGTAAAAAACGTGATCGTCTTTCATAGTTCCCTTGGGTTGGTGAGCTGGGGTGCAGGCGCACCTTTCTAGTGTAAGAGCTGGCAGGCTTATCTTGTGTCGCACCCGCCGGGTCTTTTAGCACTCAACGGGCCGAAGGCGGTTTCGGATGCTGAAATACCCCCGCCTACTTTCGGGTATTAGCGCAGGTGAAAGGACGCTTGGGTGCGGCAGAGCGTGCAGCGAGGCTACCCCGTTCGCTAGAGTAGTGTGATGTGGCTTGTTGATGCGATACCTGCGCCAGCCGGTGCTGTGCGCGTGAGCGAGTACCGCCAGGTGCCGCTCGGCACCCAAGCTAACGGACTAACTAAGGGGTATATAGAGGCATGAGCAAGATTTGGAAGGTCGCTGTTGTAGGCGCTGCCGGTCGTATGGGGTCAGAGGCAGTGAAAGCGGTCAACACCGCAGAAGACATGGATCTGGTAGCCGCCCTGGGCAACGGGGACTCCCTGGACCTGCTCGTTGAATACGGCGCCGGCGTCATGATCGACCTGACCGTTCCCTCAGCAACCGAGGCGAACGTACGCTTCGCTGTTGAGCACGGCATCCACGCGGTGGTTGGTACCACCGGCTGGAACGAAGAGCGCCTGGCTTCCCTTGAAGCCCTGCTCGCCGAGCACCCCCGGGTGGGCGTGCTGATTGCCCCCAACTTCGCCATCGGTTCTATCCTGGCCACCGAGTTTGCAGCTAAGGCCGCTAAGTTCTTTGAATCGGTTGAGGTCATCGAGATGCACCACCCCAACAAGGTGGATGCCCCCTCGGGTACCGCCGTCCACACCGCTCACAAAATTGCAGCAGCCCGCGCTGAAGCTGGCGTGCCCGCCTCACCCGATGCTACCGAAACCGATGAGGGCGGCTCCCGCGGCGCCAAGGTCGCCGGCGTCAACGTGCACGCCGTCCGCCTGCGCGGCCTGACCGCCCACCAGGAAATCCTGCTGGGAGACGCCGGCCAGCAGCTGGTCATCCGCCACGACTCCTTTGACCGCACCAGCTTCATGCCCGGCGTCCTGCTGGGCGTCCGCCAGGTCGAACAGCACCCCGGCCTCACCGTGGGCCTTGACCGCTACCTCAACCTGGACTAGCCCGTGACCTCGCTGCGCGCTTTTACCGCCGGGGCAATTACCCTGGCCGTCCTCACCGTGCTCATCCTGCCCCTACCGCTAGGAACCCGCCTCTTCTTGCTCGCGGTCGGTGTTTTCTGCGCGGTATTTATCGCGGTGGACGCCGGTGGGCGGGGGCGCGCCTTCGCCGCCCTCGTCACGGTGGCCCTGAGCCTCTACCTAGTGCTGACCGTTCAGAGGGGCTTCATCTTCCTGCAGAATGCCGGAACCCTGGGCGCACTGTTGGGCGGGGCTCTCATCGTACTGCCCGTCCTAGGAGCCTGGGCCATGGTGCGCGAAATTATCTTCGGCTCCCGCACCCAGTCACTGGGCCAAGAACTCGCCGCAACCGGGGAACTGCCCGAAGACACCCTGCCCCGCACAGAATCCGGCCGTATCGACCGAGCCGCCGCCGACGCTGAGTTCACTCGGGTTGCCGCAGCAACCGAGGCTGAACCCACCAACTGGAAAAACTGGTTCCACCTCTCCCTGGCCTACGACGCCTCCGGCGACCGAAAACGCGCCCGCAAAGCCATGCGCACCGCCATCGCCCTTCACCGCGGCAAAACCCCGGCCCAACTCTCTGTCTAGAAGCTGCCCGCGGGTGTCCGCCCCGCCAAGCCACCTAGCTTTAAGCAAACTCACCCCACCCCACCTAGCCAGATAAGGTAACGTAGTAGATATGTCTGAGACCGCACAGAACACCTCAACCGCAGCAGAACCCGTCTTCGGGCGCCTGCTCACCGCCATGGTCACCCCCTTTGCCGCCAACGGCGAAGTGGACGAACAAGCAACCGCAGCGCTCGCGACCAACCTGGTGGACCGAGGCCACGACGGTCTCATCGTCTGCGGCACCACCGGCGAATACTCCACCATGACCGATGAAGAAAACGAAAACGTCTTCCGCATCGTCAAAGAAGCCGTCGGCGACCGCGCCAAAATCGTAGCTGGCGTTGGCTCCAACGACACTGCCCATACCCTGCACCTGGCCTCCCGCGCCGAAGCTGTAGGTGTGGATGGTCTGCTTGTAGTTACCCCCTACTACAACAAGCCCACCCAGACCGGTCTTGAAGCCCACTTCCGGACTGTCGCTGACGCGGTTAAGACCCCCGTCATGCTCTACGACATCCCCGGTCGCGCCGGTATCCCCATCACCCCGGCCGTCTACCGTGCCCTGGCAGACCACGAAAACATCGTGGCAGTCAAGGACGCCAAGGCCGACTTCACCGCTGCCACCGAGGTCATGGAAACCACCGACCTGGACTACTACTCAGGCGACGATGGGCTGACCCTACCCTGGCTGGCTATGGGAGCCGTCGGCCTCGTCGGCGTTACCTCCCACGTAGCCCCCGAACACTTCCGCCAGCTGATCGACGCAACCGTCGCCGGCGACCTGGCAACCGCCCAGAAACTGCATCTCGACCTGGCCCCGGTCGTCCGCGCCGCTATGAGCCGCGTACCCGGCTGTGTTGCTGCCAAGCAGATTCTCACCTGGCAGGGCATCCTCGGCTCAGCCACCGTGCGCCTGCCGCACGTACTGGCTACCGACGAAGAAGCCGCCCTCATGCGCTCCGACCTCGAAGGCTCCATCATCGCCTCAACCCTGGTCAAGTAAAAACGTACTGCGGGTACCCGGCGGGCCCACCCAAAATCACGGCGATTTTGGGTGGCCCGCTTTGCCCGTATTCAGAAAAGAAAAACGAACGAAAGAGAAACTATGCAAACAGTTGAAAGCCCGCACCTACCTCCCAAACTGAAAAAAGACACTCTGCGCGTTGTGCCCCTGGGCGGGCTGGGCGAAGTCGGCCGTAACATGACCGTCTACGAGATCAACGGCAAACTGCTCGTTGTTGACTGCGGCGTGCTCTTCCCCGAAGAGTCCCAGCCCGGCGTTGACCTCATTCTGCCCGACCTCAACTACATCAAGGATCGCCTGCAGGACATCGTGGCCATCGTGCTGACCCACGGCCACGAAGACCACATCGGTGCTGTACCCTACCTGCTGCGTCTGCGCCCCGACATTCCCCTGGTTGGCTCCCAGCTGACCCTGGCCCTGGTCGAGGCAAAGCTGCAGGAACACCGCATCAAGCCCTACACCATGGACGTCGTTGAGGGCCAGGTTGAGCGTTTCGGCCCCTTCGAATGCGAATTCGTAGCCGTTAACCACTCCATTCCCGATGCCCTGGCAGTCTTCATCCGCACCAAGGCCGGTAAGTGCCTGCACACCGGCGACTTCAAGATGGACCAGCTGCCCCTCGACGGCCGCATCACCGACCTGCGTCACTTCGCCCGCCTGGGTGAAGAAGGCATTGACCTCTTCCTGCCCGACTCAACCAACGCTGAGGTTCCCGGCTTCACTCCCACCGAAAAGAACATCGGCCCGGTTATCTCTAACGTCATGCGCGACGCTAAGCGCCGCGTCATCGTTGCCTCCTTCTCATCCCACGTGCACCGCGTGCAGCAGGTGCTCGACGCCGCCGCCGAGCGCGGCCGCAAGGTCGTGCTGGTGGGCCGCTCCATGGTGCGCAACATGACCATCGCAGAGAAGCTGGGCTACCTGAACGTACCCGAAGGTATTCTGGTCGACCTCAAGAAGGTCGACGACTACCGCCCCGAGCAAATCGTGATGATGTGCACCGGCTCCCAGGGCGAGCCCATGGCAGCCCTCTCCCGTATGGCTAACGGCGACCACAAGATTCAGGTCGAAAAGGGCGACACCATCATCCTCGCCTCATCCCTGATTCCCGGTAACGAAACCTCCGTCTACCGCGTGATCAACGGCCTGATGAAGCTGGGCGCCAACGTGGTACACAAGGGCAACGCCAAAGTCCACGTCTCCGGCCACGCCGCCGCCGGCGAGCTGCTCTACTGCTACAACATCCTGCAGCCCAAGAACGTCATGCCCGTACACGGCGAAGTCCGCCACCTACTGGCCTCGGGCAAGCTCGCTATCGAAACCGGTATTAAGAGCGACCGCGTGCTGATCTGTGACTCCGGTACCGTGGTAGACCTGCGCGATGGCCGCGCCGATATCGTCGGTCAGGTACCCTGCGAATACGTCTACGTCGACGGTAAGTCCGTGGGGCATGTGACCGAGGACGACCTCAAGGACCGCCGCGTACTGGGCGAAGAGGGCTTCGTTTCTATCGTGACCGTGGTCGACCGCGCCACCAAGCGCGTAGTCACCGGCCCCGACATCCACGCCCGCGGCATCGCCGAAGACGACTCCGTCTTCGACGACATCACCCCCAAGATCACCGCAGCCCTCGAGGACGCCCTGCACCGGGCCCCCGAGAAGGTGCACACCACCCACCAGCTGCAGCAGATCGTCCGCCGCACCATGGGTGCCTGGGTGGCCCGCCGCCTGCGCCGCAAGCCCATGATCGTGCCCGTGGTCATCGAGACCCACACCCCCGAGGCTGAAGGTAACTAGCAACCTCTGAACATACCCGGCGGCAGTTTTACCTGCTGCCGGGTAAGCTATTTAAACGCATACCAACGTCAACCAGTATTGGGAAGAATGGCTCCGCGAAAGTCTGCATCGAGTAAATCAGCTCCCCGCTCTACGGGGAGCCGCTCCAAGACGTCCTCACGTCGCTCAACCTCCGCTCAAGGTCGAAGCCGCAAGACCACGTCAGCACCCCCTCAGGAGAGCAACGCCTTTGTACGCGCCCTGGTGGGAGCCTGGCAGCCTCTAGCCTTTACCGTGGGCGGTGCCGTACGCCGAATGGGCGAGCTCCGCACCGATATCGAACTGCACGAACGCCGTGACGGCGGGGCCCTGCTGGTGCTGGCTATTGGCCTGCTCACCGCGGGCGTGGAATGGTGGGGCTGGCGAGCTGACCCCGCTAACCTAGCCTGGTACGAGTGGCCCCTGCACCTGTGGCATATCGCCGTGGGCGGCCTCTTCGGTCAGGGCTCCCTGCTGATTCCCATTCTCTGCCTGATTTTCGCTATCAGAATCTTCCGCCACCCGCTGGAGGTACGCACCAATAACCGCATCGCCATCGGTTTTACCATCATGACGGTTTCGGCTTCCATGATGGGTGCCAAGGTCGCCGGCTACCCCTCCTTCTCATCGAGCTTTGATGAGTTCTGGGGCGGCGGCGGTACCGTGGGCGTCCTAATCGGTACCCCTGCAAGCCGTATCGTGGGCGGCGTGAATGTGCTCGAATGGCTTGTGATTGCCCTGGTCTTCCTGGCCGGTTTGCTGGTGGCAACCGATACGCCCCTGCGCCAAATCTGGCCCAAGGTCGTGCATATTTTCGGCCTGCTCCTGGGCGAAAAGCCCCACGGCTCTGTTGCCGACGCCGGGCGTCCTTCCCGTGCTTCCCGTACCCAGGACGATACCGAAACCCGCGTGCTGGATGGCGAGCACGACCGCTCCTATCTCTATGAGGACGCCCCCGCCCCGGCTCCCCGCCGCCGCGGTGGCCTGCTGAGCTGGCTGGGCTTTGGCTCCCGTGAAGAGAAGGACCGGAGGCTTGACCGCTACGAGGCAGATGAGGCCTACCAGACCGCTATTATCGAGGGCGGCTACGATGCCGAACCTGAAACCGCCCGCGTTGAGCAGGTTCCTGTTGCCCCCCGCCGCGCTGCCCAGAACGCGGCCCGCCCCGTAGAAGCCTTTGACGTTGAGGCCCCCCGCAAGCAGACCCGTAAAGAGAAGAAAGCAGCGGCTAAGGCCGCCAAGAAACAGGGCGAGCTCTTTGACCAGGGGCTATGGGAGAGCGAGGACGAGCTCGCGGCCAGCTACGCCGAGCAGGAGCGTTCGGACGCCCCCGCCCAGCGCCTCGACCAGGCCCGCCAGGCTGCCGCGGATCACGGCTATAGCCCTGAACCGGTAGAAGCAGACCGTGACGACTTTGAGCCCGAGACTGCTGCGCCTCAGCCTGTTAGCCGACCGGCTGCTGCTTCTGCATCAGCACCCGCCACCGCATCAGCCCCTGCTGTGCCCCGCCCCGGCAAGGGGAGCGCGTCCGCCCGCCTGCAAAACAACACCGTGGCAGAGCGAACCGAGCAGCCGCGTGGCGAGCTGGTCGTGGAGTCGTCGACCGGCTCCTACGCCCTGCCCACCGAGTCCATGCTCGAGGCCGGCCCGCCCGCCAAGGAAAGCTCCGAAGCCAACGAACAGGTGGTCGATGCCCTGACCAACGTGCTCCAGCAGTTCAACGTGGACGCCGAAGTCACCGGCTTCTCCCGCGGCCCCACCGTCACCCGCTACGAGATTGAGCTGGGCCCCGGCACCAAGGTGGAGCGCGTCACCGCCCTGTCCAAGAACATTGCCTACGCCGTGGCATCTGCCGACGTGCGCATCCTCTCGCCCATCCCGGGTAAGAGCGCTATCGGTATCGAAATTCCCAACACCGACCGCGAAATCGTGGTGCTGGGCGATGTGCTGCGCTCCGCCAAGGCCCACGCTACCGACCACCCCATGGTCATGGGCGTGGGTAAGGACGTCGAGGGCGGCTTCGTCATCGCTAACCTGGCGAAGATGCCCCACATGCTGGTGGCAGGTGCTACCGGTGCCGGTAAATCCTCGTTCGTGAACTCCATGATTACCTCGATCCTGATGCGCTCAACCCCCGATCAGGTGCGCCTGATTATGGTTGACCCCAAGCGAGTGGAGCTCACTGCCTACGAGGGGATTCCCCACCTGATTACCCCCATCATCACCAACCCCAAGAAGGCCGCCGAGGCCCTGCAGTGGGTTGTGCGAGAGATGGACGCCCGCTACGACGACCTTGCCCACTACGGCTACAAGCACGTGGACGACTTCAACAAGGCCGTCAAGGCTGGCAAGATTCAGCCGGAGCCCGGTTCCAAGCGCCAGATTAAGGCCTACCCCTACCTGCTGGTGATCGTGGACGAGCTTGCCGACCTGATGATGGTTGCCCCGCGCGATGTGGAAGAGTCCATCGTCCGTATCACTCAGCTGGCCCGCGCCGCCGGTATTCACCTGGTGCTGGCGACCCAGCGTCCGTCCGTTGACGTGGTCACCGGCCTGATTAAGGCCAACGTACCCTCCCGCATGGCCTTTGCGACCTCGTCAGTGACCGACTCACGCGTGGTGCTCGATCAGCCCGGCGCCGAGAAACTGATCGGCCAGGGTGATGCCCTCTTCCTGCCCATGGGCGCGTCGAAGCCCATGCGTGTGCAGGGCGCCTGGGTGGGCGAATCTGAGATTCACGAGGTCGTGGAGCACGTGAAGAAGCAGGCCCCCGCGGTCTACCGCGACGACGTGATCGCCGCTGCCCCCTCCAAGAAGATTGACGACGACATCGGGGACGACCTGGATGACCTGCTGCGGGCAGCTGAACTGGTGGTCAACACCCAGTTCGGTTCGACCTCCATGCTGCAGCGCAAGCTGCGCGTGGGCTTTGCTAAGGCAGGGCGCCTGATGGACCTGCTCGAATCCCGTGAAGTTGTTGGCCCCTCCGAGGGCTCGAAGGCCCGCGACGTGCTGGTCCAGCCCGATGACCTGCCCGCCGTCCTCGCTAAGATTCGGGGTGAAGAGCCCCCGGCCCCTGTAGACAGCGACCCCTACGGAGGGGATCCCGTAGCCCACATGAACGACGGGGTGCCGCAGGCCGTTGACTACTACGACGAGGCGGATGACCCCGACAGCGAAGACGCCTGGAACCTGACCGGCCGCTAGCCCTGCCCGCCAACTACCGCCCGCCGCCAGACCCAACCGACCGCGTCCGCCCCGCACACATCAGCGGGGCAACGCCACCCCAAGGAGAAGACCATGGCCGACCAGACCGCAACCGCTTCTAACTGGAACATCCCGAATGCGCTGACCGCCCTGCGTATTGTGATGGTTCCCCTGTTCGTCTGGGCCCTCTGGGCCGGCGGACCCCACGGCGAGGCCAACCTGAGCCTGCGCTGGTGGGCAGCCGCCGTGTTTGTGCTGGCCATGATTACCGACTGGCTCGATGGCTACCTGGCCCGCAAAAACAACCTGATTACCAGCTTCGGCAAGATCGCTGACCCCATCGCCGATAAGCTACTCACCGGGGCTGCCTTCGTGGTGCTGTCCATGCTGGGGGAGCTGTGGTGGTGGGTCACCATCGTCATTCTGGTGCGCGAGTGGGGTATCACGGTGATGCGCCTGTTCATCATCAAGTACGGGGTCATGGCGGCCTCTAAGGGCGGTAAGCTCAAGACCGTGCTGCAGACGGTGGCCCTGGTGCTGATGATTCTCCCGCTGGGGCAGCTGGGCTCCTGGGCTCTGTGGCCCGGCTACCTGGTGATGGCCGCTGTGGTGGTTGTGACCGTGGTGACCGGTATCGACTACGTCATCAAGGCCATGCAGCTGCGCCGCGACTACTTCGCGGCTCAGGGGAAGTAGCCCGGCATGGTAGAGACAAGTGCCCAGGACCTTGAGCGCGCAGCTGCCCGCCTGGTTGCCGCTGCGGTAGCTCGCTCAGCCGATGCGGCGCAGAAGGGGGCGGACGCCGGTGCTCAGCTGGCAACGGCAGAGTCCCTGACCGGGGGTATGGTGGGCCAGCTCATCTGCACCGTTCCCGGGGCATCTGCGGTGTACCGGGGTGGCGTTATCTCCTACGCTACCGAGGTCAAAGCCTCAGTGCTGGGGGTACCTGCCGGTTTGCTGGCTGAGCGGGGAGCGGTAGATCCGGACGTCGCAATCGCCATGGCTCAGGGAGCCGCCCGGGTCTGCGAAGCTGATTTCGGCGTAGCCACCACCGGGGCTGCCGGGCCGGAGCCCTGCGATGGCAAACCGGTAGGGCGCGTCTACCTGGCCGTAGCGCACCCGGCCAGCGGGGGCGTCCGCGTGCTTGAAAAAAACTATGCGGGCAACCGGGCAGAAATTCGCGCCCAAGCCGCCCACGATGCCTTGAACCTGCTTGCAGAGTTTCTTGCTGACACCGCTAAGTAAGCTCCCAGAAAATTTTCAGATGAATTTTTCAGCTAACGGGGAATGAAAGCACAGCCGCGTAGGTTTAGATAGATGTAACAAGAAAAAGTCGTAAGTAAACGAAATATTCTTGAGGTCAGCTGACGAAAGCGCGAACATGCGCTAGGCTGATAACACCCGCTCCTGATATAACGGGAGCATGACAACCAGGAGATTGGTATAAAAATGACTAAGCAGCCCGTATCCGTGAACGGTGTCGTCCGTTGGAAGGATGTGGGTCAGACTGAGAACGCTGCCCCCGCCCAAGACACCGGTAAAGTAATCCTGCTCCGCCACGCTATCGGCGAAGTTCTGCGCGATGTTCGCCAGCGCCAGGGCCGCACCCTCCGCGAAGTTTCCCACTCAGCCCGAGTGTCACTGGGCTACCTCAGCGAGGTCGAGCGCGGCCAGAAGGAAGCCTCATCAGAGCTGCTGGCTTCCATCTGTCAGGCACTGAACATCTCCCTCTCAGCTATGCTGGCCGAAGTCTCAGCCCGCATGGCTGTTGAAGAAGGATTCTCGGTACCTGATACCGTACCCGCTGAGTTCTCAGAACAGTTCAAGCGCGAATACGGTATCGCCGCAACCTCAAGCCGCGATATTCCCGCCGTCGAGCGCCCCCTGGCAACTCGCTAGACGATTCGCTCTTTAGGTAACTAAGAGATGGAGCCGGGCCCCGCAAGGGCTCGGCTCTCTTCGTGTTCTGTGGTGTCTGTGTACTGTGGAGGGAGGAAGAAGATGAAGCTCAGTGAATTTTGGGCGGCGATGGATCATGAGTTTGGTCCGGTCTATGCCCGCCATCTAGCCCGTGATCTGGTGCCTGGGGACTTCGGTGATTTGACGGCCCAGCAGGCTCTGGACGCCGGTGCCAACGTGCGCGAGGTATGGCTGGCTATCTGCCGGGTGCAGGACGTTCCTGTAGAACGGCAGCTGGGGCCCGATATTGAACCGCGGCCCTAGGCTAGAAAATCGTTCGTACTTAATAGAAAATGTGTTCGAATTCCTGTAGGATTGTGGACAAACGACCGGCAGCCCGCGACACATAACCGGGTTATCCACAGATTTTCAAAATCTTCGCGCTGAACCCTTAAAGTGTCAGCCCTAGGTATTACCGTGGTAGCCAGAGAAGAACTCTCGTACCGCGATAAGAAATGAGGAACATACATGGCAGCGAAAACTCGCATGCAGTCAGTAGGTCAGGTGCCCGCCGAAGGGCGCGAAAAGGCGCTTGAGGCCGTCCTTGCCCAGATTGATAAGAACTACGGCAAGGGCTCCGTCATGCGCCTGGGAGACCGCGAGGCCAGCAAGGTCGAAACTATTTCAACCGGCGCTCTGGCCCTGGATGCCGCCCTTGGCATTGGCGGCCTGCCCCGCGGTCGCGTGGTAGAAATCTACGGCCCTGAATCTTCTGGTAAGACCACCGTTGCCCTCCACGCTGTGGCTAACGTGCAGAAGGCTGGCGGTATCGCAGCCTTTATCGATGCTGAACACGCTCTTGACCCGGTCTACGCAGCCAAGCTGGGTGTAGACACCGACGCCCTGCTGGTCTCCCAGCCCGATACCGGTGAACAGGCCCTCGAAATCATGGATATGCTGGTGGGCTCTGGCTCCATCGACATTATCGTGGTTGACTCCGTTGCCGCTCTGGTGCCCCGCGCCGAAATTGAGGGCGAGATGGGTGACTCCCACGTGGGTCTGCAGGCCCGTCTGATGTCCCAGGCCCTGCGTAAGATTACCGGTCGCCTGTCAGCAACCAACACCACCGCTATCTTCATCAACCAGCTGCGCGAAAAGATCGGTGTTTTCTTCGGCTCACCCGAAACCACCACCGGTGGTAAGGCTCTGAAGTTCTACGCCTCGGTACGTATCGATATTCGCCGTATTGAGACCCTCAAGGACGGCGCTAACCCCATCGGTAACCGTACCCGCGCTAAGGTCGTCAAGAACAAGATGGCCCCGCCCTTCAAGCAGGCTGAATTCGATATTCTCTACGGTGAGGGTATCTCCGTTGAAGGTGGCATTCTTGACCTGGCTGTTGAACACAACGTGGTCAAGAAGTCCGGCGCCTGGTTCACCTACGAGGGCGATCAGCTAGGCCAGGGTAAGGAAAACGTGCGCCGTTTCCTCAAGGACAACCCCGAACTGACCGAAGAGATCAAGTACAAGACTATGGTCAAGCTCGGCATCATTGAGGGTGAAGAGGAAGAGCTGGACGAGATAGAGCCCAGCACCTCTGTTGACCCGCTCGATGATATCTCTGAGAACTTCTAAACTCATAACAGCGAGCTAGTAGCCGCCACTACCGGGAAAAGCCCCCGGTAGTGGCGGCTTTCGACATGACACGATGTAGGTAGTAGGAGGGGAATATGAGCGCAGAAAACCCACGAGCCGAAGATTTCCTTGCCCCTGAGGAGTACCCGGCCTGGCACCCGGCGGCACAGGGTCTGACCCAGGACCTGCCGGGGGAGTCTGGCGCCTACGCCAGCACGCAAACCGCTACCCCCTATACCGGCAAAGCATCAGCCGCAGCGGGTAGTAACCGTGACGGTGGGGAAGTCGCCGAGGCTGCGGAACCAGCCCGTCAGGGCAAATACACCCGCCGTCGTAACCCCAACCTCAAAAAAGGGTTCCGCAAGCCGCCCGCCAAATACGCTGCCCGCTCGCCCTTCGCACCCGCTATCGGGGCGGCGTCCGCCCCAGAGAACGAAACTCCCCAGCGCAAGCGCTCGCAGCCCCTCTTCCGTGAAGGCTCAGCCCTGAACGAGCCGGTCACCGACGAAGAGATGCTGGTACAGGGGGTCACTCCCATGCCCGAGAAGAGAGGCCGCGGCGGTAAGGAGCCGGAGAGTGAATTTACGCGGGCTAAAAATATTGTGCTGAATCAGCTTGCTGCGTCACCTAAGTCCCGGGCCATGCTGGAGAAAAAGCTGGTTGAGAAAGAAATCTCGGCCGAGGTTATTGAGGATATCCTGAACCGTTTTGAGGCGGTCAACCTGATTAACGACGCTGAGTTTGCCGATATGTATGTGCGTACTCGAATGAACGTGAAGAAGCTGTCGCGGTCGGCTATCCGGCGGGAGCTGAAAACCAAGGGGGTTGAGGGTGAGCTTGCCGAAATAGCTCTGGAGCAGCGCACCGAGGAGGATGAGCGCGCCGACGCCCACGAGCTGGTGCGCAAAAAACTGCGTCCCTCAATGGACCTGGGGGACAGGGCTGAGAAAGAGAAGGTCATGCGCCGCCTGGTGGCTATGCTGGGTCGCAAGGGCTACCCGGCGGGCCTAGCTTTTAGCGTGGTGCGCGAAGAGGTCGAGAGTTACGCTCAAGAGATGGGCATGACCGCACAGGATAGCTATTCCTACTATGACTAAAAACAGGGGCGTACGGTACAGAGGTATGTACCGTGCGCCCCAGTCTGATATGGCCTGCGGCAGGTTTACGACCAGCCGTTGGGCAGTAGACCAAAAATAGCGGCAACCGAGTAGATAAAGGCAACCGTATAGGTCACAATGAGAATCCCCTGGGCAATGGGGTGAGCTTGCCAGGTCACTGTCCAGACAGGTTCTAGCTCGCCCTTTTTACGGGCGGCTCGAAGCATGAGCACCGGGAGGATAGACATAGCAGCACCGGCAAAGCCGCCGGCGTATGACAGGGCAGAAACGAAACCGCCTAGACCGGCAATAGAGATAGCCAGCGGGGGTAAAACGGTCAGGCCAACAGCGGCGATACGAAGCGGTCCGTGTTCTTCCCAGCGAGTGATATCGAGGATATTACGCATAGCGGTGTAGCCGATAGCTACAAAAGAGGTAAACATTGCCAGCAGGGCAAAGATGTTAGCCAGGTAGTAGGCAAGAGGGCCCAGGGCTTCACCCCAGGAGAGCGTGACAACCTCAGAGACGTTATCACCGAGCAGGCCCAGCGCGACAAAGGGAACCAGAGCGAGGGTGAAACCGGTGGCTGACATGCCGCCAACGAGAGCGGTGGGGATAGCCTTGGGGTTGGCGTCGCCAAGTCCGCGTACCAGCTCAGGGACAACGTACTGAGCCATAAAGGTGAAGACCGCTAGGTTCATAATTGGCACGATGAAGAAGGGGTGCAACTCTACCAGGTTGGAGAGAGTAATGCCGGGGCCAAGAATAGTCCAGAGTGAGAGGGCAAGAATGATCGCTGCCATGCCCGTGGTAATGAGCCCTTCGACAAGACCGGTGGCGTGTAGACCCTTAAACATGATGAAGGAGCCAAGCGCGAAGAAAAGTAGGGTTCCAGCGAGCTGTGGTAAACCGGTGAGATTGTTGAGCAGAGAGCCTGAGCCTGCGGCGTAGGCTATGAGTGCACCGATGGAGTTGACCATGATAGCAGCGAAGATGACCCAGCGGCCGGCCTGACCCAGGTACTTTTCTGCTAGGCCTGAGAGCTGTAGTGGTTCTTTGGTGCGCTGAGAAACCTCGGCGATGTACATCATAGAGAAGGTAGTCAGCAAACCAGCAATGGTGAGGGCAATGGCGAGCGCCAGGAAACCACCGTTGCGGGCGGCGTAGGGCAGGCTGAGGATGCCCGCGCCAATATTGGTGCCGAAGATGAGGGCGATGCCTTGGAGGACACTGAGGGTTGGGGCAGGGCGCTGATAAGCGACTGACCCTGACGGAGCGGACGAGGACATGGAAATCCTTAGGGTAGGGGAACATAAGAAGGGTGCGTACAGTGTGAGGTACTGAAGTAGATAGTACTCCCGGCGGGGCAAAATAAGAGCTATTGTGACTGCTTATGCCCGACAGTTTGTTCCGTTAAGATTGCTTGGAGGGTGAGAACCGCCGAAGCCACGTGCTGATCGTGATCAAAAGCTGCCTGGGGCTGGGGTGAGACTCGCTCGTAGAATTCTTGGGTTTTTGTGTGCCAGGTCAGGCTGCTTAATACTGCTTGCGGTAGTGGCCCCTCAGGCCAGGACGGGAAGCCCAGCAGGAGCTCAGCCACCGGTAACGCCCAGTGGTGCCAGCAGGTGCCCTCAGCGTCGATACCGCGAACCCCCGACCCAGGGGCCGCCTGCTGCAGCAGATTGGCCGGAGAAAAATCGCCGGACGACAGCACCCTCTCACTCGGCGCCGGGTAGATAATGCCCTCCACGGCCTGCTCCATCTGCGTGAACTCAACCGACCCCACGGGCACACCTTCCCTCTCGACCAACAGGTGCAGGCCCTTGAAGGCAAGCTGGGGTGAGGGCAGGGACCCTGGTGCGGACGCCCGCGTGTCAGCGCTCGCAAGCTCAGCGGCAAAAGATGCCTGGGCGGCAGCCTGGGCGGGAGAGCCCAGAATGCTAGCCCAGGTATCTACCCAAGCGTCCAGGGCCTGCGGGGGTGCGGCGTCCGCCCCGGACGACAGCAGAAGCTCACCCAAGCTGATAGCGGATGAGGCGCCGCAGGTGACGTCCTCAAGAATCAGCAGACGGGCATCGTCGTCGGCAGCCAATAGGCGGGGGTAAAGCCCCGGTGCGACCTGCTCCAGGGCAGCAAGGCCGTGTTTTTCGCGCAGGTAGCCAAAACCGCCAGAGTTGCGGGCTGAGTCCTTGCGGCGAAAATACTTGAGCACACAGCTCGCCCCGCGATGACCCCGCACCCGAACCACCACCGACCGCATCCCGCTCGACAGAACCTCGGCATCAGTAACCTGAACGCCGGTCAGTTCCACAGACCGCTCTAAAAGCCCGGCCAGCAGACGCAAAAAAGCGGGGGAATCGACGGGCTGCTCCACCGCGCTAGGGGAGTAGGCACTCGCAGCCTGGGCGGCACGTGATGCAAAGAATGAGGGAGAAGGGCGAACCGGCATAGAGCCCAGAATAGCAACCTAGTAGACTGTACGGGTGAGTATTGACGTGAACACCGACAAGCCCGTGGCAGCACCCAAGACCCGCACCTACGAGGTGCGTACCTTCGGCTGCCAGATGAACGTACACGATTCAGAGCGCATGAGCGGCCTGCTCGAAGCATCAGGCTACGTGCCCGCAGAAGAGGGAACCACCCCCGACCTGGTCGTTTTCAACACCTGTGCCGTGCGCGAAAACGCCGATAACAAGCTCTACGGTAACCTGGGTCAGCTCGCCCCGGTCAAGCGTGAGAACGAGGGCATGCAGATTGCCGTAGGTGGCTGCCTGGCGCAGAAAGACCAGGACGTCATTCTGAAGAAGGCCCCCTGGGTCGACGTGGTGTTCGGTACCCACAACATCGGCTCCCTGCCCACCCTGCTTGAGCGCGCCCGTCATAACAACGAGGCTCAGGCTGAGCTGCTGGAGGCCCTGGAGGTTTTCCCCTCCACCCTGCCGACCAAACGCGACCACGTGTACTCCGGCTGGGTCTCTATCTCGGTGGGCTGCAACAACACCTGCACCTTCTGCATCGTGCCCTCTCTGCGCGGTAAGGAAGAAGACCGCCGCCCCGGCGAAATCCTGGCAGAAGTGCAGGCCCTGGTTGACGACGGCGCTATCGAAGTGACCCTGCTGGGCCAGAACGTCAACTCCTACGGTGTGGGTTTTGGCGACCGCCAGGCATTTTCGAAGCTGCTGCGAGCCTGCGGCGAGATCGAGGGTCTGGAGCGCGTCCGTTTTACCTCCCCCCACCCGGCCATGTTCACCGACGACGTCATTGACGCCATGGCCGAGACGCCCAATGTCATGCCCGTGCTTCACATGCCCCTGCAGTCCGGCTCTGACAAGGTGCTCAAAGATATGAAGCGCTCCTACCGCTCCAAGAAGTTCCTGGGCATTCTGGAGAAGGTGCGCGAGCGCATCCCCGATGCCGTCATCACCACCGACATTATCGTCGGCTTCCCCGGCGAAACCGAAGAGGACTTCCAGGAGACCCTGCGCGTGGTCGAAGAGTCGCGTTTCTCGTCCGCTTTTACCTTCCAGTACTCGATTCGCCCCGGTACTCCGGCAGCGACCATGCCCAACCAGGTGCCCAAGGCTGTGGTGCAGGAGCGCTACGAGCGCCTGATCGCCCTACAGGACCGCATTGCCGGTGAAGAAAACCGTAAGCAGCTGGGTAAGACCGTTGAGCTGATGGTGACCGCAGAATCTGGCCGCAAGGCCGAGGAGACCGGCCGCCTGTCGGGCCGGGCCCGCGACCAGCGCCTGGTGCACTTTACTGTGCCCGAAGGCTGCGAGGTGCCCCGCCCCGGCGACCTGGTCACCCTGCCCATCACCGAGGCTGGTTCCTTCCACCTGATTTCTGACCCCACCGCTGACCAGTACTCGGTACGCCGCTCCCGCGCCGGTGACGCCTGGGACCGTGCCCAGGCCGACTCCTGCGGTACCGGTACCACCCAGGTTCCCGGCACCCCGGTTTCCCTGGGCTTCCCCACCTTCAAGCCCGCCCTCTAACCCATGACAGAGAAGGACGCCGCCAGCAGCTCCCTGCCCATCATCGCCGTGGTGGGCCCCACCGGCTCAGGTAAAAGCGCCCTCGCTATCGAGCTGGCACGGGCTTTGGGAGGGGAGTGCGTCAACGCCGATTCCATGCAGTTCTACCGGGGTATGGATATCGGCACCGCCAAGGTCACTGCCGAAGAAATGCGGGGGGTTCCCCACCACCTGCTTGACACCCTCGATGTCACGGAGGAAGCCTCGGTCGCTACCTTCCAGGCTCAGGCTAGAGCTATCTTTGACGAGATCCGCGCTCGCGGGAACTACCCGATTCTGGTCGGTGGATCCGGTCTGTATGTGCGTGCGGCCCTGGACGTTCTGGAATTTCCCGAAACCGACCCGGCGGTGCGGGCTCGGCTGGAAGCTGAGCTAGCGGCGTCCGGCCCCGGCCCCCTGCTTCAGCGCCTGCGCGCGGTTGACCCCGAATCAGCTGAGCGGGTGAAGGACGACCGCCGCCTGGTGCGCGCTCTGGAGGTCTTTGAGGTGACCGGTCGCCCCTTCTCGTCCTTCATGCCCACCCGCACCTACCACCAGCCTGCCCTGCAAATTGGTCTCAACGGTGACCGTGCCCGGCTGCACCAGCGGCTGCACCAGAGGGTCGTTGCCATGGAAGAAGCCGGGCTGCTGGCCGAGGTAGAAGCCCTCGAAGCCAGGGGACTGCGCCGGGGCAAAACGGCCCCGGCCGCCATCGGCTACCGGGAATTTCTCAAGGTTCTGGACGCCTCCCGCGGCTTGCTGCCTGCCGGTGAGGAATATTCTGTCGCCCAGGCAGTTGAAGATACCGTCACCGCCACCCGCCAGTTCGCCCGCCGTCAGCTTACCTGGTTCAGGGCAGACCACCGGGTGCACTGGCTGGACTGGTCTAGCCCCACTCTGCTGGATGAAGCCCTGGCTCTTATCACCGACTAACAGCCACTAGACTAAGTAAGAAAAGCGCCCCACAACGGAAAGGCAAAACCCGTGGCAACCCACACCGTAGAAACCCCCGTCTGGGGCGATTTGACCGGCAAGACCCTGACCAAGGGCCAGGCAACCGGTAACGACTTTATCTTTGTGACCGATCCCGAAGCTAAGCTAGACCTGCCAGCTGAGCTGATCGCCAAGGTGACCGACCGCCACTTCGGCATCGGGGCCGACGGCTTTATTCGCGCGGTCAAGACCGAACACCTGGACTTTGCCTCCCACCTGCTAGAAGAGGCCCCCGAAGCTATCTGGTTCATGGACTACCGCAATGGAGACGGCTCCATTGCCGAGATGTGCGGCAACGGCGTGCGCGCCTTCGTTGACTACCTGCTGGCCGAAAAACTGGTTGAGCTTGAAGAGGGCGGACGCCTGCTGATTGCCACCCGCGCCGGTATTAAGGCTGTAGGGCGCACTGAGGACGGCTACGCCATCGACATGGGACCCTGGGGCTTCATCAACGGCGATATGGCCCGCGACAACGGCACCGACGCCCAGGTTACCGCCAAGGGCTTGCGCACCCCGCGCGGCGCTCTTTCCATCACCATGGGCAACCCCCACACCGTCGTCATGCTGGGTACCGACGGCAAGCTTGATGGGCTGAACCTGCACGAGGCCCCCAAGGTTTCACCCAACCCGCCTGAAGGCACCAACGTAGAGTTCGTCGTCCCCGAAGAAATCTCAGCAGAGGACGGCGACCCCGCCACCGAAAACATCGGCTCAATTCGCATGCGCGTGCACGAACGCGGCGTCGGCGAAACCCTCTCCTGCGGTACCGGCGCTTGCGCCGCCGCTGCCGCTACCCGCTTCTGGGGTGGCGAGGACGCCCCCGACGAGTGGCTGGTCCGTGTACCCGGTGGAACCCTCGCCGTCACCTTCGTGCTGGGCCCCGACAACCTCGAACACGTCGTCCTGGCAGGCCCTGCCGCTATGACCGGTAAGGTACTGCTGGGCTAAATGACTGAAAACCTAGAAAATTCTCGGGAACTCTGGAACGAGATTTACTCAGAGCGGGAACAGATGTGGTCGGACAAGCCCAACGCCTCACTCGTTACTCTGATTGGAGACCGCGCTCCCGGCTCCGTCCTTGACCTTGGCTGCGGCGAAGGCGGGGACGTGCTCTGGCTGGCAGCCCGCGGCTGGCAGGCTACCGGCATCGATATTTCGGACGTCGCGGTAGGGCGCGCTCGCGCCCGCGCGGCAGCCGAGGGGTTGGAGGCCAGCTTTATCGACGCTGATCTCACCGACTGGTCTACCGACCAGCGTTTTGACCTGATTGTCACTAGCTTCTTGCAGTCTTACGCTGACTTTGACCGCCTGCCCCTGCTTGCAGCGGCCCTGGATCTGCTGAAACCCGGTGGGGAGCTCATATCGGTAGCGCACGCAGGCGCTCCCTCCTTCGCTGACCCCGAGGACGCCCGTAAACACAAGGCCCGCATGGTCAAGGCAGCAGAAGAGGCCCGAGCTCTTACCCAGGGCCGGGATGATATTGAAATCGTACTGGCCGAAGAATGGATTCGGGATATCACCTCACCCGAGGGTGAGCCCGCAACCATTCCAGATGCCGCGATGGTGCTACGCCGGGCGGTGCACCTCTAGGATGCGGAAGCCCTTCGAGGTAGCGTAGCGGGCTACGTCTAGGTCGGGGAAAGTCTCAGCCAGCCACTTCTGTAGGGAGTCTGAGCCCAGGTTTTTCTGCACGACCAGGTAGGCGGTGCCGCCGGGAGCCAGGCGGGGGAGCCAGGTGTGCATGATGCCGTGTAGCACGTCCTTACCTACCCGAATAGGCGGGTTGGACCAGATGGTATCGAAGGTCAGCGACTCATCGAGGGCATCGGGGGCAGCTACCGTCACGTTGGTGAGACCCAGGCGCTCAGCGTTCATCTCGGTGAGCTGGGCAGAACGGGAGTTCACCTCGACCCCGTAGACCTCAGCATCGGGCGCTGCCATCGCCAGGGTCAGGGTAATCGGGCCCCACCCGCACCCGATATCGAGCATACGCGCCCCCTGCGGGGCGGGGGCCTCATCGAGGAGAATACGGGTTCCCTTATCAACCCCACCCGGGCTAAAGATGCCGGAAGCGGTCAGAACCTGCACCCGGCGTCCGCCCAGCTCAACAGTCACAGGCTGGGGCGAAAAATCGCCGGTGGGGTTTTCAGAAAAATAGTGCGCGCTACTCATAGACGTTCATTCTACGCTAAGCCCCTGCCCTTACCGCCCCGGAAAAGCTAGAATAGAAGGACGCCTCAACCCACCTCGAAAGGTACTATGACCGAGACTTCAACCCCCAGCAATGACCCCAAACTTCCCTCAGATGAACAGCTGAGACATACAGTAGACCGCGTGCTGGGGCGGGCACAGGGCAACGGTAGTGTGCTCGATGAGAGGGCCCGCGAACTCTCAGATAACCAGCGTGAACATTCCGAATACGACGGTGACCAGGTAGATCTCGAAGAGCGTCGGGCACTGCGCCGTGTAGCCGGTCTATCAACCGAGCTTGACGACGTTACCGAGGTCGAATACCGCCAGCTGCGCCTAGAACGCGTTGTGCTGGCAGGCGTCTGGTCAGAGGGCACTCTGGAAGAAGCCGAGAATTCCCTGCGTGAGCTGGCGGCTCTGGCTGAGACCGCCGGTTCTGAGGTTCTGGACGGCCTGGTGCAGCGTCGTCTGAAGCCCGACCCGGGTACCTACCTGGGCTCCGGCAAGGTGCTGGAACTCAAAGATATCGTTGAGGCGTCCGGCGCCGATACCGTGATTGTGGACGCCGAGCTAGCCCCCTCCCAGCGCCGAGCCATTGAAGATATCGTCAAGGTCAAGGTCATTGACCGAACCACCCTGATTCTCGATATCTTCGCGCAGCACGCTAAGTCGCGTGAAGGTAAGGCCCAGGTTGAGCTGGCCCAGCTCGAATACATGCTGCCGCGCCTGCGCGGCTGGGGTGCCTCCCTGTCCCGTCAGGCTGGTGGCCGTGCCGCCGGTGGTGAAGGCATTGGTTCCCGCGGCCCCGGTGAAACCAAAATTGAAATGGACCGCCGCCGCCTACGCGCCCGCATGGCCAAGCTCAAGCGAGAGATTGCGGCCATGGCTCCTGCCCGTGAAACCAAGCGCCTGAACCGCAAGCGTAACCGGGTGCCGTCCGTAGCTATTGCCGGTTACACCAACGCCGGTAAGTCCTCCCTGCTCAACCGCCTCACCGACGCCGGCGTGCTGGTCGAGAACGCCCTCTTTGCGACCCTCGACCCCACCGTGCGCAAGGCCCAGACTCCGGACGGCGTAGGCTACACCCTCTCTGACACCGTCGGCTTTGTGCGCGCCCTCCCCACCCAGCTGGTGGAGGCCTTCCGCTCTACCCTAGAAGAGGTATCGGACGCCGACGTCATCGTGCACGTTGTGGACGTCTCCCACCCCGACCCCGAGGGGCAGATCCACTCCGTCCGCCAGGTTATTACCGAGGTCGATGCCCAAAACATCCCCGAAATCATCGTGCTCAACAAGGCAGATGCGGCCGACCCCTTCGTCATTGAGCGTCTGCGGCAGAAGGAACCCAACCACGTTGTGGTCTCCGCCCGCACCGGTGAGGGTATCGAGGAACTACAGCAGAAGATTGCGGACACCATTCCCCGCCCCTCGATTGAGCTCAACCTACTGGTACCCTTCTCAGCAGGTGGCGTGGTGTCCCGTCTGCACGAGTGGGACGCCGAGATTCTGCGCACTGCCTTTGTCTCTGACGGCACCTATGTGCAGGCCCTGGTCCGCGAAGAGGTAGCCTCTGACCTTGCTGAGTACGTACTCGAAGAAGACCTCCTTGAGGTACTGCAACCTGAAATCGACGAAGCTATCGCATCAGGGGCAGTAGAGACCCAGCGCGCATGAACGACCACGTCACCGCACCCACCGGGCAGGAGCTAGAGACCCTGCCCGGAGCTAAGCCCGTCCTACAGCTCCTCGACACCGTCGTGGAGCGCTCCGGCGGCCAGAAGCGCGACGGCCAGCGCACCATGGCAGCCCACGTAGCCCGCGCCCTCGATACCGAAAAACACCTGCTGGTGCAGGCTGGCACCGGCACCGGTAAGTCCCTGGGCTACCTGGTGCCCGCCATTCACGCTGCCCAAACAGCAGAAAAACCTATCGTGGTGGCTACCGCAACCCTGGCCCTGCAATCGCAGATTGTTAATCGCGATATTCCGCGCCTGCTGGAATCCCTGGGCGATGAACCCGAGCACGAAACCGACGTCGCTATCCTCAAGGGCCGCAACAACTACGTCTGCCTGCACAAGCTGGAAGGTGGCTACCCCGAGGACGACGGCGACGCCCTTTTCGATATAGATGCCACTACCGGCGCCACCGGCCCCGCCGGAAAACTGGGGGAAGAGGTTGTGCGCCTTCGCGAATGGGCACAAACCACCGACACCGGCGACCGCGACGAGCTGCTACCAGGCGTAAGCGATAAGGCATGGCGGCAGGTAGCCGTCACAGCCTCAGAATGCCTGGGCAAAAAATGCCCCCTGGTCGAAGAATGTTTCAGCGAGATGGCCCGAACCAGAGCAGCTGAATCAGATATCGTCATTACCAACCACGCCCTTCTCGCTATCAACGCCTTTGAGGGCGCTGCGGTGCTACCCGACCACGACATCGCCATCATCGACGAGGCCCACGAACTGGCTGACCGCGTCACCGGTGCCGTCACCGGGGCACTATCACCGGCCGCTATTACCAAGGTTGCCCGCAGCCTCAAACGCCATACGGATGCTGATCATAAGGCACTGGAGCAGGCAGCGCTCGCCCTCGATGACTCACTCAACGGGGTGCCTGCTGAGATGATGCCCAAGGGACTACCCGACCGGGTGGCAGCTGCTATGGAGCGGGTGCGCGATGCTGCCCGCCAGGCCCTGACCGACACCAAGGGCGGGGATAAGGACGGCGACGCCGGACGTCAGATGGCCCGTGCGGCCCTGACCGAAGTACACGAAACCTCCGAGAAGATGTTGACCGCTGACCCGCTTTATCAGGTCATCTGGGTTTCTCGTACCGGCTCTTGGGAGCCCGGTAGGGGGTATGTGGCGGCAGCTGACGATGACCCCGCCACCCTGAACATCGCACCTATCTCGGTTGCCGGTTACCTGCGAGAGGGGCTTTTCGAAAACCGCACCGTGGTGCTGACATCTGCGACGCTGACGGTGGGAGAAAGTTTTGATGCCGCTGCTGGTGCTCTGGGGCTGATGGGTAAGGACGCTCCGCGCTGGGACGGTATCGACGTGGGCTCACCCTTTAACTACCCCAAGCAGGGCGTGCTGTATCTAGCCTCTGACCTGCCTAAACCTGGGAGGGGAGTTTCGGTAGAGCAGCTGGACCGTATCGTTGAGCTCGTGACTGCCTCGGGTGGCGGCGCACTGGGGCTCTTTTCCTCTAAGCGCGGGGCCGAGCTGGCTGCCGAGTACGTGCGGGAACGCACCGACCTGAACATTCTTCTGCAGGGGGAGTCGTCTCTGCGCGCCCTGGTGCAGGAGTTCACCGAGGACACCGATTCCTGTCTTTTCGGCACCATGAGTCTCTGGCAGGGCGTGGACGTTCCTGGCGACTCCTGCCGCCTGGTCATGATGGACCGCATTCCCTTCCCCCGCCCCGACGATCCGCTGTCGCAGGCTCGCACCCGGGCGGTAGCAGCTGCTGGCGGTAATGGCTTTATGGCTGTTTCTGCCTACCACGCGGCGGTGCGCATGGCCCAGGGTGCTGGCCGCCTGGTGCGATCGGTCGGTGACAGGGGAGTTGTGGCCGTCCTTGACTCCCGCATCGCTACTCAGCGCTACGGTTCCTACCTGGTGAAGTCCCTTCCGCCCTTCTGGACAACAACCCGCAAGGACGTTGTACTGGGAGCGCTCGAGCGCCTCAAACAGTCAATCGACTAGTGAGAGACTAGGTCTTAGAGACTGCGCAGTACGGAGACGACCTTACCCATGATGGTGGCTTTATCGCCCAGGATGGGCTCGTACTGGGTGTTCTGGGGCAGTAGCCAGGTGTGACCATCGCGCTGGCGGAAGGTCTTAACGGTGGCCTCGTCGTCGAGCAGGGCCGCGACGATGTCACCGTTCTGGGCGGTGTTCTGGGCACGCACTACGACCCAGTCGCCGTCGCAAATCGCAGCATCGACCATGGAGTCGCCCTTGACTCGCAGCATAAAGAGGTCGCCCTGACCTACGAGCTGGCGGGGGAGCGTCATGACGTCTTCAATTGCCTGCTCAGCGGCAATGGGTGAGCCCGCAGCAATACGGCCCACCAGGGGAACAGTAGCGAGGTTATCGTCGGTCTGCGCGAAGGTAGGCACAATCGGCAGCGTGATGACGCTGGTTTCAGGCTTTACTTCTTCGGGGGAGGTCTCGCCGGTGAGAACCTCAATGGCGCGAGGACGCTTGGGGTCGCGCCTAATATAGCCCATCTCTTCGAGGCGAGAGAGCTGATGGGTAACAGATGAGAGTGAAGCGAGACCAACAAGGTCACCGATTTCACGCATAGACGGCGGGTAGCCGTGCTCATCAATAGCGCTGGAAATGGCGCTCAAAATTTTTTTCTGGCGGGCAGTGAGGGGGCGAGAGCCCTTGTGGGGCGGGCTTGCCGGAGTCTGCGGAGTTCGTTCGCTCACGGTATCTCGTCTCTGTTGGTTCTTAAAATGTCAGCCACCCGGTGTTCACTATCAAGTGGTCTTCTAAGACTATGTCAAGCAAACAGGTTATTCAAACATTTGTTCTAATTTTTCTCGACTATGTTCGATTTTTCTGATAGAACATAGATACGAAGAATTTTTAGAACAAAGATTCGACTATTGGTTGAATGTTTGAGCGTGAATCAGGAGAAAGACTTATGAGCACCATCGCCTTGCCCGAGTTTATGGCTCGTACTTCTTTGAAGAAGCCCCTTGATCAGGCTGCTACTTTTACCGTCCGTCAGCACCCGCAGGTGCCCGCATCGGCCGGGGCACTGCGGCAACCCCAGTACCGCATTCGTTTTGCGGCACCTGTGTCTGCGCGTCCCGCACCTGTAGCTCCCCTACGGAATCTGTCTTCCCACCCTGCTGCTTCTACCCCGGCTCAGCGGCCTAGCGCGGTAGTAGAACCGCCTCAGAAAGCGAAGACGGGGCGTGGGAAAATCCGTCTGACCCGCCGGGGGCGCCTGGTTTTTAGGGGTCTGCCCCTACTCACCCTCGTGGCTCTTGTGGTTCTCGGTGCCCTGACTTTCCTTGCACCCGGCGAAGCCAAGAGTGCCACTGTTGAACCTGTCGTTCCGGCTAGCCAAACGGTCACCGTTGTGCACGGCGATACTCTCTGGACCATCGCAGCAGATGTGGCACCCGGTGAAGATAATCGCGATGTCATCAATCGCATCATGCAGATTAACGACCTCACCAGCGCACAGCTGGTTCCCGGTCAGGTTCTTGAGGTGCCTGTCTACACTCAGTCACAGTAAGAAAAAGAGCGGTACCCTATGCCAGACTGCGAAACAAGAATGCAGCGTACGGGGCTAGGTCGCTACACTAGGGGAGTGACCGAAACTACCACAGCACTCGAAGCCCTGCCCCTGCGCGAAGATTTGCGGGGCCGTTCACCCTACGGCGCACCCATGATTGATGTTCCGGTAACCCTCAACGTTAACGAGAACACCCACCCCATGCCGCAAGAAGTTATCGATGCCATCACGCGCGATGTAGCAGAGGCCGCCGTAACCCTGAATCGCTACCCCGACCGCGAGTTCGATACCCTCAGAGCGGAACTCGCAGACTACCTGGGGCACGGTCTGACCCCCGAAAACATCTGGGCAGCTAACGGCTCCAATGAGATTCTCCAGCAACTCATGCAGGTCTTTGGAGGCCCCGGGCGCTCGGTCATGAGCTTCGTGCCCACCTACTCTATGTACCCCCTGCTGGCAGACGGCACCAATACCGCTTTCATCGCGGGTACCCGCGCAGCCGACTACTCCCTCACCGCAGCTTCAGCAGTTGAACAGATTGAAGAGCACAAGCCTTCTATCGTTATTCTCTGCTCACCCAATAACCCCACCGGCACCGGCCTGGGGCTAGACGTTATCGAAGCGGTCTACGACGCGGTGGCAGCCTACAACGGTATCGTCGTGGTCGATGAGGCCTACGCAGAGTTTGCCCAAGACCGCACCCAGAATGCTCTCACCCTACTTCCCGGCCGCCCTAACCTGGTTGTCTCTCGCACCATGAGCAAGGCCTTCGCACTTGCAGGTGCCCGCTTGGGCTACTTTGCAGCAGATCCCGCTGTTGCCGATGCCGTCCGCCTGGTTCGCCTGCCCTACCACCTCTCAGCCGTCACCCAGGCAACCGCGATTGCAGCCCTGCGCCACCGCACCCAGCTGCTGGCCAACGTCGACGACATCCGCGCCCAGCGCGACCGCATCGTGGAACACCTCACCGGCCTGGGGCTAGAACCGGCTGTATCGGATTCTAACTTTGTGTTCTTCGGCGGGCTCAAGGACGAAAAAGCTGCCTGGAACTACCTGCTAGAACGCGGCGTCCTGGTGCGCGATAACGGAATCCCCGGCTACCTGCGCGTCACCGCCGGAACCGAAGCCGAGACCAGCGCCTTCTTAGACCACCTCACCGACTACGTGCAAACTTTCGAGCGCTAAGCGCAGCGCGTAGCCCCATCAATATCGGCAGACACCTTAGAAAAAGAGACAGACATGGCAGTACCTACTGAATCATCCACCGGCATCGGCCCCCGTATTGCAAAGATGGAGCGGGCAACCAGCGAGTCGTCCGTCAGCGTCGAAATTAACCTCGACGGCACCGGCGTATC
The DNA here is from genome assembly GCF_053548195.1 of Rothia sp. 11254D007BW. Classification (NCBI taxonomy): domain Bacteria; kingdom Bacillati; phylum Actinomycetota; class Actinomycetes; order Micrococcales; family Micrococcaceae; genus Rothia; species Rothia sp. 11254D007BW. Next base: position 1,152,933 of record NZ_JBPWPK010000001.1, on the reverse strand, counting down.
AGACATCGACACCGGTGTGCCCTTCTACGACCACATGCTCACCGCCCTGTCTAAGCACTCCCTGATTGATATGACCATCAAGTGCTCTGGCGATACCCACATCGATGTGCACCACACCGTTGAAGATACCGGCATCGTGCTGGGCGAGGTACTCCGCCAGGCACTGGGCGATAAGGCAGGCATCCGCCGCTTCGGTACTGCCACCGTGCCCCTCGACGAAGCTCTAGCCTCTGCCGTGGTCGATATTTCTGGCCGCCCCTACCTGGTCCACACCGGTGAGCCCGAAGGCTTCGAATACCACCTCATCGGTGGGCACTTCACCGGGTCAATGGTGCGCCACGTCTTTGAGGCTTTCGCCTATCACGCCGGTATCTGCCTGCACATCACCCTGCTGGGTGGGCGCGACCCCCACCATATCGCTGAAGCCCAGTTCAAGGCTCTCGCCCGCGCCCTGCGTCAGGCAGTAGAGCCCGACCCCCGCCACGCCGGTATCCCCTCCACCAAGGGAGCTCTCTAATGAGCGAGACTCTACAGCAGAAGCCCACCGTCACCGTCCTTGACTACGGGGCAGGGAACGTGCGCTCAGCCGTCCGCGCCCTTGAAGAAGCCGGTGCCCGAGTGGTGCTGTCCCGCAAGGAGTCAGACGTTCTGGGTGCAGACGGCCTGGTCGTGCCTGGCGTGGGTGCTTTCAAAGCCGTGATGGACGGGCTCAAAGAGGCGGACGCTATCCGCATGATTGGCAGGCGCGTTGCGGGCGGACGCCCCGTACTCGGCATCTGCGTGGGCCTACAGGTCATGTTCGAAAAAGGCGTTGAGCACGGAGTTGAAGCCGACGGCCTGGGCGAGTGGCCCGGCACCGTCGAAAAGCTCAAAGCCGAGGTCGTGCCCCACATGGGGTGGAATACCGTCCGCGCACCTGAAGGGTCCATGCTCTTTGCCGGTATTGAGAACGAACGCTTCTACTTTGTGCACTCCTACGGGGTGCAAGAATGGACCTTCGATCAGAACAACGAAGCCATGCTGCCGCCCCAGGTCACCTGGGCTAACCACGGCGGCGACTTCATCGCGGCGGTCGAAAACGGGCCCCTAGCTGCCACCCAGTTCCACCCCGAAAAGTCGGGTGAGGCCGGCATCCGCCTGCTCAAGAACTGGATTAACTCCCTGCCCGTAACAGGGCGTCTAGACGGGGCGAAGTAGGGTATGTCAGCTACAACGTCCGGGCTACTGCTCATGACCGTAGGCATGATGTTCATCGGTGGAGCCTACTCCTTCTACAAGCAAAAAATTACCTGGGTGGCCCAGCTTGTACTGCTGCTGGTGGGCCTAGCCTTTGCCGGGTACGGCCTGTACGTCGTGATGAACTACAGCTAGCTAGCTACCCCATAGACCTAGATTTTTACCGTCCTACTCCCAAGGAGAGAACAATGACTGATCGTCTCGAACTGCTGCCCGCGGTCGACGTAGCCAACGGCCAGGCCGTGCGCCTGGTGCAGGGCGAAGCCGGATCGGAAACCAACTACGGTTCCCCCGTCGAAGCTGCCCTAGAGTGGCAGAACGCCGGTGCTGAGTGGCTGCACCTGGTCGATCTCGACGCTGCCTTTGGCCGCGGCGATAACATCGAGATTCTGACCGAGGTAGCTCAGGAACTTTCCATCAAGATTGAGATGTCGGGCGGCATCCGCGACGACGAATCCCTGGAACGGGCCCTGTCGCTCAACCCCGCCCGCATCAACCTGGGCACCGCTGCCCTCGAAAACCCCGAGTGGACCCGCAAGGTCATCGCCGAGCACGGCGATGTTATCGCTGTTGGGCTGGATGTCCGCGGGGACGTACTGGCCGCCCGCGGCTGGACCAAGGAAGGCGGCAACCTCTGGGAGGTTCTCGACCGCCTGAACGACGACGGCTGCGCCCGCTACGTCGTCACCGACGTCACCAAGGACGGCACCCTGCAGGGCCCCAACCTGGAACTTCTGCGCAAGGTCGCTGAACGCACCGACAAGCCGGTGGTCGCCTCTGGCGGTATCGCCACCCTGGACGACATCGCCGCCCTGCGCACCATGGTGCCCCACGGAGTTGAGGGCGCTATCACCGGCAAGGCCCTCTACGCCGGCAAGTTTACCCTCGCCCAGGCACTCGACGTTGCAGGTCGCCCCTAGTGACCGACTTTTCAGATCGCGTGCACCGCGCCCACACCCACGGGCATGGCAACCCCGGTAACCCCAGCGCACCCCGCCGGGAGCTACCTGCGCATATCGCTGCCCAGCTGGCGTCCGCCGGTCAAAAAACCGATACCGGCGGGCAGCCCTGGGAAGGGCGCAACCTGGGGGAAGGCACCAGTCACACCCACCAGTTCCCCGGCGACGACGGCAGAACCGACCCCGCCCTGCAAAAAGTTCTCGATGCTTTTGCCGCGGGCGAAGTCGATGAAGTCGCCGTGGTCGATGCCCTGCGCTCCGTGCGCATCTTTGCCCCGGTCGTAGCCCAGCTATCTCAAGCAGAAATCACCGAGCACGGCCTGGTATCAGACAAAGAATCGGATATGGCGCTGGTGAGTATTCAGGCTCCGGACGGACGCCGCGCCCTCCCCGTTTTCACCAATGTAGACGCCCTCACCGCCTGGCACGACCTAGCCCGCCCGGTTGCCGCAGATATGCGGAAAACCGCCCTATCAGCCGTTGAAGACGAGAACCAGCTGATTGTGGTAAACCCCGGTGCCGACCTCACCTTCGTCGTGCGCCGCCCAGCTTTCTGGGCAATCGCCAAGGGGGAAGAATGGGTGCCCTCCTACCGCAACCCCCGGGTCGCCGAAGAGCTCAGCAACATTGCAGCGCCCCTGTCTGCTGTAGTTGCGGTTGAAGCAGGTCCCGGCACCGGCGTGTACTCGCAGACCGCGAGCGGACGCGTACTGGCAGGTGGTGGGCACGGGCCAGAGCTGAAAATCATGCTCAAACTCCGCCCCGGTCTCACCCAGGAACAGGTCAACCAGACCGTGCAGACCTTCCAGCAGGGGCTCGCTCTCAATCAGGTCATTGCCGAGCAGGCTGACTCAGTGCAGATCGCCTTGGCCTCAGCCTAGAAAACCGGCCCGGTGAACTTTTCGCCGGGTCCCTTGCCGGGGGCGTCCGGGTAGGGGGAAGCCTCACGGAAGGCCAGCTGGAGGGAACGCAGGCCGTCGCGCAGGGGAGCGGCGTGCTGGGAACCAATCTCGGGCGCCGCAGCGGTAACGAAACCTGCCAGGGCGGTAATCAGCTTACGGGCCTCATCAAGATCTTTGAGGTCTTCGGCGTTCTCTTCAGCAGCCAGACCGCACTTGACGGCAGCAGCGCTCATCAGGTGAACAGCAGCGGTAGTAATGACCTCAACCGCGGGAACCTCAGCGATATCGCGCATCTGGGCGTTAACTTCTTCAACCTGCTCGGCAGTCAGGCCATCAGGTAGCGCCTCACCCTGCTCAGCGGAATCTTCAAAACGGTAGCTAGTTTCGTTGCTCATGGTTACTAGAATCTCACACCAACCCTACCGAGCGTGAATCGCCCGTCACACTCAACCCGGCCACCGGCGTCCGCCCCAAGAAAAACAGCCAAAACCCTTGAAAAACCGCCCCTAACCCAGTAATGTTAAGAGCTGTTTGCAAGTGGAACTTAAGTTCCCACCCGCTGCCGCCAACTCTGGCGACCGGGTCAGACCCAGGGGTCCGCAAGGGAAACCTTCGAAGGCTCATGGCGCCGACTATCGGCGTCCGCGCCTTCACCCTGGGTAGGTAACCTAAGCCTCCGCTTGCCAAGCCGCAACCGGGGGCTTTTTTCAACCCCCACAGAAATTCACGGGGATACCCCCACCACAAGCAACAGGAGCTTTGTCATTAGCGATCCACGCATCAACGACCGCATTCGCGTTCCGGAAGTTCGACTCGTCGGCCCCGGCGGTGAACAGGTCGGTATTGTCCGCGTAGAAGATGCACTGCGTCTTGCTCAGGAATCTGACCTCGACCTGGTTGAGGTTGCTCCCAACGCTAAGCCGCCTGTGTGCAAGCTTATGGACTTCGGCAAGTACAAGTACGAAGCCGCAGTCAAGGCACGTGAATCTCGAAAGAAGCAGGTCAACGCTTCTTTGAAGGAAATCCGTTTCCGCCTCAAAATTGACACCCATGACTACGAAACCAAGGTCGGGCACGCACGTCGTTTCCTCGCCGGTGGTGACAAGGTCAAGGCTATGATTCAGTTCCGTGGTCGTGAACAGCAGCGCCCCGAGATGGGTGTGCGTCTGCTTGAACGCATGGCAAACGACCTCACCGAGGTTGGCACCGTAGAGTCCAACCCCCGCGTCGACGGTCGCAACATGGTAATGGTTCTTGCTCCGCTCCGCGGCAAGCAGGAAGCCCGCCGTGAAAGCCAGAAGTCAGGTGGCCGCAAGGGTCGCGAACGCGTCAACACCACTGAGGCAACCCCTGTAACTAACTCCCTGGCAGATGCAATGCCCGAGGAGCTCAAGGCACAGGCGTCAGCCGAATAGGAGCTGTTTAGACAACCAGGCGCGAGCTCGTGTAGGGTTTCGTGCTTGGTCGTCGTTCGCTCTGCCGCTGTTCTTTATTGAAAGATAAGGGCACCGGTGGGCGGGCAGAACACCCTTAAAACTTCCCCGCCCGCCGGGGACGTTGAGTTTTTCAGTTCCTCACCCCGTAACCGGGGCGAGGGTAGAACGTAAGGAGAATCGGCTCATGCCGAAGCAGAAGACCCACTCTGGTGCTAAGAAGCGCTTCAAGCTCACCGGTACTGGCAAGGTTAAGCGCCAGCAGGCCAACCGCCGCCACTACCTCGAGCACAAGTCCTCCCGTCTGACCCGTCGTCTGGCTTCTGACCAGATCGTAACCGGCGGTCAGGCTAAGGTCATCAAGAAGATGCTGGGCAAGTAAGCTCCTTCTTTTTGAAGCTTCGCCCCGAAAGGGCGCACCAAAAGTAGATATTTTCTCTCCTGCACCAGCGCTAGAGTTTTAGCTGGGTAGGACATAGACGTTAGGAGACACACGTGGCACGTGTGAAGCGCGCGGTTAACGCGCACAAGAAGCGCCGAGTAATCCTTGATCGTGCATCAGGCTACCGTGGCCAGCGTTCACGCCTTTACCGTAAGGCTAAGGAACAGGTCACTCACTCACTGGTATACAGCTACGACCACCGTCGTAAGAAGAAGGGCGACTTCCGTCGTCTGTGGATCCAGCGTATCAACGCAGCTGCACGCGCTGAGGGCCTGACCTACAACCGCTTCATCCAGGGCCTGAAGGCTGCTGAGGTTGAGGTTGACCGTCGTATGCTGGCTGAGCTGGCTGTTAACGAGCCTGCTGCTTTCTCAGCTCTGGTTGAAATCGCTAAGAACAACCTGCCTGAGGACACTTCAGCTCCCAAGGCTGCCTAAGTCTTTTTAGGTTTGTCTTTTCCCCACCGAGCAGGTGGGGTGCGGACGCCGCCTCCCGCTTTCCTGCCCCTGGGCAGGGGGGTGAGGGGCGGCGTCCTTGTATTTTTTGCGGTATCTGTTGGGGCTGGAGCGCCGGGCACACAGTGAATGTCCACCAGACTCTCGCAGCGTCTATGAGTTTGATGGGCACAGCGAGAGTTTGGTGGACGGTCCAGGCGTAGCGGGTGTGAGCTACTAGGTTAAAGGCAGCAGAAGGAATGGGCAGAGGCCTTCCAAGTGTAAATTTTTGTGTAAAAAGCACACCCTGCTGCCGTCCTGGTACGGACGGCAGCAGGGTGGGCTAGACGCCGGAATTAGTACTCAAAAGAGGTCTGAATGGCTACCTGTATTGAGCAAGATGAGAACCAGCTGACCTTCAAAGCGTTCATATATAAGTAGCCAGTCTGGTTCGATATGGCACTCGCGAGTATCGGCGTAGTTTCCAGTGAGCGCGTGGTCTTTGTGTTTTGCGCTGAGTTGCTTGCCCTCGGCGAGAGCCTCAACAATATCGGTGAGTTTCTGAAGGTCTTTTCCACGCTTTTTAGCGGCTTTTAGACCCTTTTTGAAAGCATTGGTGGTGATGATCTCGTATCTCATAGGTCGTCAATGAGAGTTTTGAACTCCTCGATTGATGTAATTCGGGGAGTGTCTGGGTTCTGGGCGAGCCGACGTCCTTCTTCGATGGCAGCAATAGTCGTCGCATTGGGGTAGGGGTGCCCAACGGTGAAAGGTATTCTTCTTTCGCGCAGGGCCTGCTTCATGAACATATTGATTGCTGTAGACATGTTTAGACCTAGCTCGTTGAAGAGTTCCTCTGCCTGGCGTTTAGTCTCTTCGTCGGTTCTAACGCTAATGGTGGTGCTCATAGCCGCTCCTTTCCTACATTTGTGCGACATGGTTCTACATTAGCAGGAACTCATTAATAATTGAAGAGTCATCAGGTTCGAGAAAATAGGTGAGCGGAAAGCAAGTGCGAGATGGTCGAGACACCTGGGCATGGTGTGCCGAGGCTTGCCTGCTTACAAAACAGCCCACCCCGCTTTTGTCCGTGGGCGGACGGCGGCGGGGTGGGCTTTTCTTCGTTACTTGAAGTGTGCGGTGGGCTGGGGCCCTGTTAGTTGACCCAGGTAATGACCTCTTCTGCGGGCTTGCGGGTCTGGGGCCAGGGGAGTTCTTCGGTACGGTAGCCGAGAGCGAGCATAGAGACAATGCCTTCGGTTGCGGGATCGATGATGCCGTGTTCAGCCAGGAGGGCGTTGGCCTTGTCAGCGTTGAAGCCTTCGATGGGGCATGAATCGACGCCGATGAGTGCGGCTGCGGTCATCATGTTGCCCAGGGCGATGTAGGTTTGCTTTGCGGCCCAGTCGAAGAGGGCGCGGTCTGTAGTGAGCCCCATGTCGTTGACCTGGAAGCTCTTGTAAGTTTCGAGGGCCTTAGCGTGGTCTTCGGGGGAGAGGTTACGGGAGGCGAGTGACGCCTGCATGTGGGGGCCGTCGTGCTGCATGTTGCGGTTGGCCAGGAGCAGGATGAAGTGGCTTGCGCCGCCGAGCTGGCGGGCTGCACCCCAGCTGAAGGGCTTGAGTGCTTCACGGATTTCGGGGTTCTGAAGGACGACGAAGCGCCAGCCCTGAGCGCCGACGGAGCTGGGGGAGAGACGAGCAATTTCGAGGATGTAGTTGATGTCGTCGTCGCTGATTTTCTTCTCGGGGTCGAAGAACTTGATGGCGCGACGGCGGTGGGCTGCGTCAAGGACGAGCTGCTTGATGTCTTGGTTCTGCACGGTCTGTACCTTTCGTGATAGGCAGAGGACTGCTTCAGTGGCAACAAGCGAGAGAGTAGAGTTATTCCGGACTGTAGATAAAATTGGAAGCTCATTTGCGAGCTAACGATCCCCGTAGTGAGTTCGACAGGCATAAATAATCAGAACGGTACGCCCGTCAAGCTCAGTAACCTCATAGACCAGTCGATGCGTCTGATCAATTCGTCGCGACCATAGCCCAGAGAACTCCCCTCGCAAGGGCTCAGGTTTCCCGATACCAGAAAATGGTCCGTTCCGTGTGATGTCCTTGATGAGGGCATTGATACGTTTGAGAGTCTTTCGATCTTCAGACTGCCAGTAAACATACTGCTCCCAAGCTTCATCTGACCACAGTTTATTCATCAATAAGCTCGCGTTCTGTGAGATTACCTCCCTTAACCTGAGCAACCGACCGGCGCAACATACTCACATTAGCCTCGGAATAAAACGGATCAATCGATACCTCAAAGGGAATCCTCTGCTCCCTAGTCATTTTCTTCGCAAACATCGAAAAGGCAGCAGAAACCGTAATTCCCAGCTCCTGACACAAGATCTCAAGGTCCCTCTTAGTCTGCTCATCCAAACGAACATTCACCACACTAGTAGCCATAACGTCCACCTTTCGTATATTCAACGTGTACTCATTGTATGTCTTACCAGTGGTAACTGGAAAGGGCGCGGCCCATACCTCCTTCTCCTTTCCACTCCACCGCGTCCTTCCCCACAAACCGCTAGAAAGAGGTCTTGCAGGCTGTCCCAATTCGGTGCGCTCTTGCACGGTCGCGCGCTCCCGTCCGTGCACCTCATCGTGAGACAATAGACCCTATGGACTTCAAAGAACGCCTCAGCACCCCCGTCGTCATGGAAAACCCCCAGGCAGACCGCGTCAAAGACATCGCCAAGCTTGCCACCCGGGCAGCCCGCACCAAGACCGGGCACTTCCTGGTCGAGGGGCCGCAGGCCGTCCGCGAAGCCCTCAAAGCCCACCGGATCAAGCCCCTGCTCGACGCCGTCTACATCACCGAACGCGCCTTCGACCGCCACCCCGACATCGTTGATCTGCTCGAAGAAGTGCACGGCAGCCCCACCCCTGAGCCTGGCCGCAAGGTCTTCATGCGCATGGTGACCGAGCCCGTCCTCGCGGCCATGGCCGAATCCGTCAGCCCCCAGGGCATCATCGCCGTCGCCTTCCAGAACGACATCGCCCCCTCCGACATCTGGGGCGAGGGCGCCATCAACCCCAAGCTCATCGCCGTCCTCGCCCGTGTTCAGGACCCCGGCAACGCCGGCACCATCCTGCGCGCCGCCGACGCCGCCGGCGCCGACCTCATCGTCACCACCAAGGGTGCAGTTGACCTCTACAACCCCAAGGCAGTGCGCTCCACTGCAGGCTCCCTCTTCCACGTGCCCGTGATCCAGGGCATCGACCTCGAGGACTTCGCCGAAGATGCTAAGGCCCAGGGCATCGGCGTGCTCGCAGCGGACGGCTACGGTCGAGTCTCCCTTGACGACCTCCAGGACGCCGCCTTCGCCCTGCGCAACGGCGTCGAACCGCGCAAGAAGGTTAAGTACGACCTGGCCAAGCCCACCATGTGGCTCTTCGGCAACGAGGCGGCTGGCCTGAGCGACGAAGAAAAAGCCGCCGCCTCCCTGCGCGTGGCCGTGCCCCTGCGCGGTGCCGCCGAATCGCTGAACGTCGGCATGGCAGCTGGCGTCTGCCTCTTTGCCTCGTCCCTGGCTCAGAACCGCAAGGGCGACTAATGGGGGAGCACACCAACACCGTCTACCCGGTGCAAGTCGTCGGGGCTGCCATCGTCGATTCCCTGGCTACCCCCACCCGCCTGCTGGTCGGCCAGCGCTCAGCCCCGCCCGCGCTCGCGGGCCTCTGGGAGTTCCCCGGCGGTAAGGTCGAACCCGGAGAGGCCTGCGAGGACGCCCTGCTGCGCGAACTGCGCGAAGAACTGGGCATTACCGCCCGGCTCGGAACCGAAATTACCGGCCCCCACCGCCAGGGTTGGGTGCTGAACGAGAAGGCTGCCATGCGGGTCTGGTTTGCAGAAATTACGGACGGACGCGCCACCGCCCTACAAGACCACGCTGAGTTACGCTGGGTTCAGCTTGATGCCACGGTGCTGGAGCTTCCCTGGATTCCCGCTGACTTTCCTATTGTTGAGGAGCTGCTGGCGGGCGTCCGCGCCGCTTAATCTGTAGCGAAGCGTAATAGAACTCGCCTCGGTGAGAATATAAGGTGTCTGACTTTTATCTCCGGTATGATGCGTAGTACGCAACATATCTTTTACATGGAGGTTTAGACATGTCGCAGACACCCTACGGAACTAATGATTACTCCGCACCGAACGACACCCAGGCCATGTATATGGGCGGTCAGCCCGGATTTGGGCAGCAGCCGGTAGCTCCCGACGCTGAGCAGAAGCACAAACGCTCACAGGTCATTCTCTTAGCTACAGCTGTTGTTTACCTGCTGGTGCAGGTACTGGGCTACGTGCTGGCACCCGCAACTATCGATGTGCTCGGTGAGACCGTGCCCACCGACCAAAACCCCGTGACCACTGTGGCGGGAACCGTTATTGGTCTGGCACTTTTTGCTCTGGTGTACTTCCTCATGGCTAAGTACAAAAAGGCTGGTCGTATCACCGGCTATGTTTTCGCGGGTCTGGGAATTCTTGGTGCAGCCTTCTCGGCGCTGGGCTCAATCTATATTTCGATTATTGTTGTTGCACTCTGCGTTCTGTGGCTGGTTCTGGCCATCGTCTGGATTGTTGCGGTATCGAATAAGTCCGTTGCTTCAATCTTGCGCTAGACCTTATCTTCTAGCTGTGATGGGCCCTCCGGTTGACCCGGAGGGCCCATTTCTGTGCGAGCTTCATAATCTTGAACCGTGACCGGCTGGTCGTTACCCTAAAAGAAAGGAGGCTGATGATTTATGAAAGACAAAGAGAAACAGCAACTGGCCTTTAGTAGGGGAGAAGTGCCCACGGTCATCCGAGTAATGCAGGGCATGTTAGTGCTGTCGGGTATCGCTTACCTGACGCTAACGGTTACTTCCCTTGACATCAGCGGCACACGAGGAATCGTGAGTGCTGTTATTTCAATCGCCCTCACCTCCTTGTTATATATCTGGGTTATCCGCCGCACCGGCACCTGGCAAAAAGCAGGAGCCGCTAATCTGCTCGGGTTTGTCTGTACCGTCATCAGCACCGTGTCGCTTCTTTCACTTATCTGGACTATGCCCTCCGATGTAAATCCGGGAATTATGGCCTGCTTCTTGACGTGGTCTCTAGCCAACCTCACCTGGCTTGGCCTAACCTTCACCCCTGTTGCCCGTGCCTTCTTTGAACGGGTTGATGTTATTCCAGCGCCCTAACTGCCTGCTAGCGGTCATTTACCTGCGGGCAGCGTCCGCTCCTTTCCCATCGAGCGCGAGCTTGCTTCACCTTTTTGCACTAAACTATTGTCTTGATGCCCTGGGTGCGGTAAGCGCCCGAAACCCACATTGTGAAGAGAAGTGCAGATGACTGATTCTTTGCCCGAGGCGCCTGAGAACCCCACACCCTTCCAGGTGCTGGCTAATATTCGCGCCATTCTAGAAAAAGACCCCGAGAACGGTCTGGCGACCGTCCGCGAAGCCTTCACCGCCGAGTTTGAGCGGGCTCAGAAGGAAATCGCCGAGAAGACCGCTGACTTTGAAGAACTCAAGCGTGTGCGCCTGGACTTTACCGGCGAAAAGGCCGGTTTTACTCTGGCCAATAAGCAGATGCGCGATCTGCGCAAGGAGCACAAGGCTGAGGTGGGTAAGCTCATGGGCCAGGTGCGCGGACGCCTGACTAAGGCTCTTGAGGTCCGTAATGCTGAGCTGGAAGAAGAGCGTGACGCCCGTATTCTGGTTGAAGAGGCTGTGGACGTCACTGCCCACACTCCCCGCCGCCGTATTGGCGGCCGCCACCCCATCAGCGTCCTGCAGGAGCAGATGTGCGATATCTTCGTGGGCATGGGCTGGGAGATTGCCGACGGCCCCGAACTTGAGTCAGAGTGGTACAACTTTGATTCGCTGAATTTCAAGCCTGACCACCCGGCGCGTGAACTGCAGGATACCTTCTTCGTGGAGCCTACTAGCGCCCACCTGATGCTGCGCACCCACACCTCACCGGTGCAGATGCGTTCCCTGCTGTCTCGTGACCTGCCCCTGTATGTGGTCTGCCCCGGCCAGGTCTACCGCACCGATGAGCTCGATGCCACTCACACCCCGGTCTTCCACCAGATTGAGGGCCTGGCCGTCGATAAGGGTCTGACCATGGCTGACCTCAAGGGCACCCTGGAGCACATGGCCCGTGCCATGTTCGGCGAGGAGGCAAAGATTCGTCTGCGCCCCAACTACTTCCCCTTCACTGAGCCTTCGGCCGAGCTGGACGTCTGGCACCCGGACGCCAAGGGCGGCCCCCGCTGGATCGAGTGGGGCGGCTGCGGCATGGTCAACCCCAACGTGCTGCGAGCAGCCGGTGTTGACCCCGAAGTTTACTCAGGTTTCGCTTTTGGTATGGGCATCGAACGTACCCTCATGTTCCGCAATGGCGTGCAGGATATGCGCGACATGATTGAAGGCGACGTCCGTTTCTCACAGCAGTTCAAGATGGAGATCTAACCCATGCGCGTACCCCTTTCCTGGCTGCGTGAATACGCACCCGTTCCGGCCGACGCAAGCGCCGAAGATGTTATGGCTACCCTGGTCACAGTTGGCCTTGAAGAAGAAGACGTTCACCGCCCGACCGATGAGCTGACCGGCCCCATCGTGGTGGGTCAGGTGCTCTCGATGGAGCCCGAAACCCACTCCAACGGTAAAACCGTTAACTGGTGCCAGGTGCGCGTTGTGCCCGAGGGGCAGAAGCAGACCCTGACCGGTAAGGGCATTGAAGAGTCCGGCGTGCAGGGCATTATCTGCGGCGCCCACAACTTCAAGCCCGGGGATAAGGTCGTTGTCACCCTGCCCGGCGCTGTACTGCCCGGCGGCTTCGCTATTACCGCCCGCAAGACCTACGGCCACAAGTCAGCCGGTATGATCGCCTCCGTCAAGGAGCTCGGCATCGGTGAAGACCACGGCGGCATTCTGGTGCTCTCCACCCTGGGGCTTGACCCCGAGGTCGGCACCGACGCCATGGACCTGCTGGGCCTCTACGACGAAGCCGCTGAAGTCAACGTAACCCCCGACCGCGGCTACGGCTTCTCCATTCGCGGTATCGCCCGCGAATACTGCCACGCCACCGGTAACGACTTTGATGACTTCGTCCTCGACCTGGCCGCTAAGGCACCCGCTGCCAACGGCGCGGGCCTGCCCGTCACCCTGACCGACTCAGCTCCCATTCACGGTAAGGACGGCGCCACCCGCTTTGTTGCCCGCTCGGTCAGCGGCGTCGACGCAACTGCCCCCGTCCCCACCTGGATGTCCTCCCGCCTGCGCCTGGCGGGCGTCCGCTCTGTCTCCCTGCCGGTTGATATCTCCAACTACGTCATGCTCGAAACCGGCCAGCCCCTGCACTTCTACGATGCAGACAAGCTGACCGGCGGCATCACCGTGCGCCGCGCCGAAGCTGGCGAGAAGCTCACCACCCTGGATGAGAAAGAGCGCGAGCTCAACGTCGAAGACCTGCTAATTACCGACGAGTCCGGCCCCATCGGCCTGGCAGGTGTGATGGGTGGGGCTTCCACCGAGGTCTCTGACTCAACCACCCGTATCGTCATTGAGGCAGCCCGTTTCGACGAGGTCTCCATTGCCCGCACCGCCCGCCGCCACAAGCTCTCCTCTGAGGCATCCAAGCGTTTTGAGCGCGGCGTTGACCCCCAGATTCAGGCCGCTGCCGCCCAGCGCGCCGTTGACCTGCTGGTAGAGCTGGCAGGTGCAACCGTCGATGAGGGCGTGACGGACGCCGGTGGCAGCTTCGAGCCCACTGTCATCTCCCTGCCCACCGACTACACCGCAGGCCGCATTGGCATCGACTACACCGAAGAGCAGATTGTTGGCTCTCTGGAACAGATTGGCGCCAGCGTTGAGGTCGCCGAGGGGGCCTACGAGGTTACCGTGCCCTCATGGCGCACCGACCTGGGCGCCAAGGAAGATTTGACCGAGGAAGTTGCCCGCCTGGTGGGCTACGATAAGATTCCCTCGACCCTGCCCGTGGCCCCTCCCGGTCGCGGTTACACCGTCGAGCAGACCCTGCGCCGCCGGGCTCTGAACGCCCTGGCAGCATCGGGCCTGACCGAGGTCTTTGCCTACCCCTTCGTCTCTGATGAAGACAACAACCTCTGGGCGTCCCCTGTCGCCGGTGAAAAGGTGGATTCTATCCGCCTGGCTAACCCCATCTCGTCCGCCCAGGGCTGGATGCGCCGCTCCCTGCTGCCGGGCCTGACCGAGGTGCTCTCCCGCAACCTCTCCCGCGGCTTCAAGAACCTAGCCATCTACGAGACCGGCTCCGTCTTTATCCCCGGCACCCAGCTGGGGTCAGCCTCCATTCCCGGTCTGGGCGTTAAGCCTGCCGATGAGGTTCTGGCAGATTTGAACGCCGGTATTCCCGACCAGCCCCGCCACATCGCCGGTCTTTTCGCCGGTGCTGAGCACGAGGAAACCCCGGGCATTACCGCCCGTGCCTTTGACTGGCGCGATGCCCTGGACTCCGTCCTGCTGGTAGCCGATGCCGCAGGCGTGAAGCTCACCGTTGCAAACGGCGAACACCAGGCCTTCCACCCGGGCCGCACCGCCGTGCTCAAGAACGCAGCCGGTGAGGTCATCGCCTACGCCGGTGAACTGCACCCCAAGCTGCTGGCCAAGCTGAACCTGCCCGAGCGCACCAGTGCCTTCGAACTCAACTTCACCGCCCTCATCGCCCAGGCAGGCGAGGCAGTGCAGGCCACCGGTATTTCCGGCTACCCGGCAGCCAACCAGGACGTCGCCCTGATTGTGGACGCAGCAATCCCGGCTGCTGACCTTGCCGCAGCCCTGGCTGAGGGCGCCGGTGAACTGCTCGAGGACGTCCGCGTCTTCGACGACTACCGCGGCACCGGCATCGAAGAGGGCAAGAAGTCCCTGGCCTTCGCCCTGCGTTTCCGTGCCACCGACCGCACCCTGACCGCTGACGAGGCCTCCGCGGCCCGTGAAGCAGGTGTTGCCCTGGCTGCCGAACGCTTCGGCGCGGTACAGCGAGCCTAAGGCCCGCACAAACCCCAGATTCGGGTAGAGCCCGGCGGACGCGCGTCCGCCGGGCTCTTTGTCTGCGCAACTGGCCTGCCGGGCAGCCGCTTGAGCGAGGACGGGCAGTTTTCTGGGCGGCGGCGCTGAAAAGGCTGGGCGGTCGGTGAGACAGATAAGCCTTTTGGGAGCTGACGCGGTAGAATGGACTTCCGCCTTTGTATAGGCAATCACCCACAACCTCTGGAGATGCACCGTGAGCGATCAGCGCTACCTCGAAGACCACGACAACTTCGACGAAGATGACCGCACCGACGACTTCTTCACCTTCGCAGAAGAGGAAGAAGACTACGAGGAACCCCGCGGCCCGCTCGGCCCCAAGCTGGCAGCTGCCGGCATCATGATTCTCGCGTCAATCTTCGCGATTATCCTGCTGATTGGCGGTATTCGCACCTTCAACGAGGCCCGCGCTAACGAGGGCTACGAAGGTCGCTCCTGGGTGATGACCGGTACGTTTGAAAAGGTCACTAGCGACTTGCAGGGTGATAACAACGTTGCCATCTACACCGGTATTCTGCCCGATAACACCGCTATGACCGGTAAGACCTTCATCTCTGATATTGCCGACCCGGCACAGGTTAACCCGGGCTCTACCGTGGAGTTCCGCGGCTCCCAGACCGGCACCGTCAGTGCTGACTTCCCCGAGACCGTTGATGCCCTGCTGGTGCAGACTGACGATAGCCACCTGACTGTGGCCCGCACCGGTGAAGAGGGGAGCCTGGTGCCGGTGACCGAAGATACCGTTGCATCGCAGAAGCGCAGCGCCATGCTGCGTCTTGCCGGTGCGATTCTGGTCTTTGGCGCCGGTGTCGCCGGTACCTTCATGATGATCCGCAAGCGCAAGAACACCGAGATGCTCGACTAGGTTGAGCTGGTCCCCCTCACCTTCAACACCAAGGGGACCGCATTTTTAAAAAGGGACCGCACATTATGCGGTCCCTTTTTGGTTTTCAGGTCCCCTTGCGGGGGATGGGTAAGGATGGGTGGGCGGGCGGACGCGTGTGGCCGGCTTGGCGCTCGCCGGTTCACATTGCGAAACGTAGTGCATAAATATTTACTGCTATGCAAAAAAATGCAAATATAGTGCTATGACTATTACCGTAGCTGTCACAGGAGCCACCGGGTACGCCGGTGGCGAGATTTTGCGCCTACTGGCTACCCACCCCCACGTTGAGGTAAAAACCGTGGCCGCGCACTCGTCCGCAGGTTCCCGCCTGGGCGATCTCGCCCCCCACCTTCGCGCCTACGCCGACCTGGTCGTTGCCGACACCACCGCCGAGGCCCTGAGCGGGCACGATGTTGTCTTCATGGCCCTGCCCCACGGGGCCAGTGCCGAGGTCGCGGCCCAGCTGCCCGAGAACACCCTGGTCATCGACGCCGGGGCAGATCACCGCCTTGACAGCGCGGACGCCTGGGAAAAGTTCTACGGTTCTGCACACTCCGGCACCTGGCCCTACGGCCTACCCGAACTGCCCACCGCCACCGGCAAACAACGCGATAAACTCGTGGGCACCAAGCGGGTTGCGGTGCCCGGGTGCTACCCCACGGCGTCCATCCTGGCTCTAGCTCCCGGTTTTGCCGCCGGCCTGCTCGAACCCACTGATGTGGTCATCGTTGCCGCTTCAGGTACCTCAGGGGCAGGGAAGAGCCTTAAACCCCACCTGCTTTCAGCCGAAGTTATGGGCGGCATGAGCCCCTACGGGGTCGGCGGCTCCCACCGGCACACCCCCGAAATCGAAGAGAAGCTCACCCACATCGCGGGGGAGCAGGTGCAGATTTCCTTTACACCCACACTGGCCCCCATGCCCCGCGGCATCCTCGCCACCGCAACCGCGCGCGTCCGCCCCGGAGTGACCGAAGCCCAGCTCCGAGAAGCCTGGCAACAGGCCTACGCCGACGAAAAGTTCGTGCACCTGCTCCCCGAAGGGCAGTGGCCCACCACCAAGAGCGTGCAGGGCTCCAACCACGCCGAAATGCAGCTAGCCTTCGACGCACACGCCGGGCGCGTGATTGTCACCAGCGTCATCGACAACCTAGCCAAGGGCACCGCCGGCGGCGCCATCCAATCCATGAACATTGCCCTCGGGCTCCCCGAAAACGCAGGTCTGCTCCAGGAAGGACTCGCACCGTGACCGACACTATCCACCAGATCGAAGGCATCACCACCCAGGGAGTCACCTTCCCCCGCGGCTTCCGCGCCGCGGGCGTCCGCGCCGGAATTAGCGCCATCGAGGGTAAAAAGGACGTCGCTCTGGTCGTCAACGACGGGCCTGTCAAGCACGCTGCCGCCGTCTTCACCAGCAACCGTTTCGCCGCCGCCCCCGTGCTCTGGAGCCAGCAGGTTATCAGCGACGGCCGGGCCGACGCCGTCCTGCTCAACTCCGGCGGCGCTAATGCCTGCACCGGTGCCCCCGGCTTCCAAGACACGCACGCGTCCGCTGAACTCGTTGCTGACCTGCTCGGCGTCTCAGCCGGCGACGTGCTGGTGTGCTCCACCGGCCTCATCGGCGAGCGCCTGCCCATGGACAAGCTCACCGCGGGTGCAAAGGACGCCGCAGCCTCCCTGGGCGTGAGCTCCGGCTCTTCGCTGGCGGCGGCTGAAGCTATCATGACCACCGATACCGTCTCAAAGCAGGCCGCTATCGGCGTGGAAATCGAAGAGGGCGGCTCCTACCTCATCGGCGGTATGGCCAAGGGGGCAGGTATGCTCGCCCCGGGGCTGGCTACCATGCTGGTGGTCATCACCACCGACGCTCTCATCTCACCCGACAACCTCGATACCGCCCTGCGCGAGGCCGTTCGTCTGAGCTTCAACCGGGCCGACTCCGACGGCTGTATGTCCACCAACGACACCGTGATTCTGATGAGCTCCGGCGCCTCCGATATCGAGCCCGACCTGGGCATCTTCACCGAAGCCCTCACCAAAGTCTGCCAGGATCTTGCCCTGCAACTCATCGGGGACGCCGAGGGCGCCAGCCACGACATCCACGTGCGCACCCTGGGCGCCGCCAGCGAAGCGGACGCCGAAGAAGTCTCCCGGGCAGTATCCCGCTCCAACCTCTTCAAAACCGCCATCTTCGGCAACGACCCCAACTGGGGCCGCATCCTCTCCGAAGTCGGCACCACCTCAGCCACCTTCGACCCCGACAAGGTCAACGTCACCATCAACGGCGTGCAGGTCTGCACCGGCGGCGGCATCGGCCAAGACCGCTCCCTCGTTAACCTCGCTGCAGACCGCAAAGTAACCGTCGACATCGACCTGGGCGCAGGCCAGCACGAAGCCACCATCTG
This sequence comes from Rothia sp. 11254D007BW, assembly GCF_053548195.1. Taxonomy (NCBI): domain Bacteria; kingdom Bacillati; phylum Actinomycetota; class Actinomycetes; order Micrococcales; family Micrococcaceae; genus Rothia; species Rothia sp. 11254D007BW. Next base: position 1,135,141 of record NZ_JBPWPK010000001.1, on the reverse strand, counting down.
GACCAACGACCTCACCCACGACTACGTCCACGAAAACTCCGCCTACTCCAGCTAACCGAAAGATCCCCATGGCAGAGCAAAAAAACGCCCACGCCCGCTTCGACACCGCCCAACAAAAAGCCAAAACCCTCATGGAAGCCCTACCCTGGATCCAACAGTTCCGGGGCAAAATCATGGTCTTCAAATACGGGGGCAACGCCATGATCTCCGAAGAGCTGCGTGCCGCCTTCGCCGAAGACATGGTCTTCTTACGAACCATCGGCATCTGCCCCGTCGTCGTGCACGGCGGCGGCCCCCAAATCACCGCCATGCTCACCAAACTCGGCATCGAAAGCGAGTTCCGCGGCGGCCTGCGCTACACCACCCCCGAAGCCATGGACGTCGTCCGCATGGTACTCACCGGCCAAGTAGCCCGCGAACTCGTCTCCCTCATCAACGCCCACGGCCCCTTCGCCGTCGCCATGAGCGGCGAGGACGGCGGGCTCCTACGCGCCCGCCGCATCGGCACCGTGGTGGACGGCCAAGAAGTCGACCTCGGCCTTGTCGGTGAAGTGGTCGGCGTGAACACCACCGCCATCATGTCCATGATCCAGGCCGGCAAAATCCCCGTCATCTCCTCCGTCGCCCCCGAAATGCACGACCCCGAAAAGTACCCCGAACACAACCACGGGCTTGCCGGGCTCACCGGAGAAATCCTCAACGTCAACGCAGATACCGCCGCCGCAGCCGTCGCCGCCGCCCTCGGAGCCGAAAAACTCGTCGTCCTCACCGACGTCGAAGGCCTCTACGCCAACTGGCCCGACAAAGACTCCCTCATCTCATCCCTCACCGTCAGCGAACTACGCGAGATGCTCCCCAGCCTAGTCTCCGGCATGATCCCCAAAATGAGCGCCTGCCTGCAGGCGGTAGAGCAGGGCGTGCCCAGAGCCTCTATCGTCGATGGCCGCCTGGCCCACTCGCCCCTACTTGAAATCTTTACCGACCGCGGTATCGGCACCCAGCTCACTCCCGACGATGTGGACGACACCCCCTGGCACCACCCGGCCCCTGACTTCCAGGTCAAGCCGGTGACTTATTAGGACTACCCATGACACAAGAAAACCTCCTAGCCGACTACCGGAACGACCTCCTGGGGGTCTTTGGCGACCCCTCCCTGGTGCTGGTCTCTGGGCAGGGCTCACGCGTGGCGGACGCCGACGGGACCACCTACCTTGACCTACTCGGCGGTATCGCCGTCAACGCTCTCGGCCATGCCCACCCCGCCTGGGTAAAAGCCGTCAGCGAGCAGGCCGCAACCCTAGCCCACGTCTCAAACTTCTTCACCACACCCCAACAGATTGCTCTGGCCCACCGCCTGCTGGGCTACCTGGGCACCGAGTCGGGCCGCGTCTTCTTCTGCAACTCCGGCACCGAAGCCAACGAAGCTGCCTATAAACTTGCCCGCCGCCACTGCAACCTCCACGGCAAAGGCACCATCCTAGCTCTGGACCACGGCTTCCACGGGCGCACCATCGGTGCCCTGTCCCTCACCTGGAAACCCGCCTACCGCCAGCCCTTCGAACCCCTCCCCACCGGCATCAAACACATTCCGGCAACCCTCGAAGCCCTGGAAGAAAACCTCACCGATGATGTCGCGGCCCTTATCGTTGAACCCATCCAGGGGGAAGCTGGCGTCCTGCCCCTGCCCGCAGGTTACCTCACCCGCGCCCGCGAACTCACCCGTGCTCGCGGTGCCCTGCTCATCGTGGACGAAGTCCAAACCGGCATGGGTCGTACCGGCCGCTGGTACGAACACTCCCGTGAACTAACCGGCGACAACCTGCCCGACGCCATCACCCTCGCCAAGGGGCTGGGTGGAGGCTTCCCCATTGGCGCCATGATCGTGGTCGGCGACGACAATGTCCGCACCCTCGAAGCAGGCATGCACGGCACAACCTTCGGCGGCAACCCCCTGGCCACCGCAGCAGCCACCGCAACCCTCGAAACCATCGAAGCTGAGCACCTCCTCGACTCCGCCGCCCAACGCGGCTCAACCTTCAGGGCCGCTATCGAAGAAGTAGACGGCGTGGCAGAAACCAGGGGAGCGGGCCTGCTTATCGGCATCGTCCTCACCGACGACACTACCGACTCTGGCGCGCCCCTGGCACCAGCCTTCGTGACCGCCGCCCGGGCAGCCGGCTTCATCGTCAACGCCCCGGACACCCGCACCGTCCGTATCGCCCCCGCCCTCACCATCACCGACGCAGAACTAGCAGAGTTCACCGCTGCCTTCCCCGTGGTTCTGGCTGAGGCGCGACAGCAGTAGATGCACGCTGCGGACGCCCTGTACCTCTATCCATCTATTCACATACTGCATAACTATCAGTAACTATGCATATAATGAAAGGTCAGCTGAAACGCTGCCCCTACCCCTAGGAGAAAACCGTGGTCCGCCACTTCCTCAAAGACACCGACCTCACCCCCGCCGAGCAGGCGCAGGTGCTCGATTTGGCTGCCTCCATGAAGGCGGACCGCTACGGCTACAAGCCCCTGGCTGGTCCCCAGACCGCAGCCGTCATCTTTGATAAAACCTCGACCCGCACCCGCTTCTCCTTCCACGCAGGTATCGCAGAACTCGGCGGCAACCCCCTGATCGTCAACCCCGGCGAAGCCCAGCTTGGACATAAGGAAACCATCTCAGATACCGCCAAGGTCATCTCCCGTATGGTCTCCACTATCGTCTGGCGCACCTACGCCCAGGCGGGGCTCGAAGAGATGGCTGAGCACTCCCGCGTGCCCGTCATTAACGCCCTCTCCGATGACTACCACCCCTGCCAGATTCTCGCCGACCTGCTCACCATCCGCGAGCACAAGGGCAAGCTGGCCGGCCTCACCATGGTTTACCTGGGCGATGCCGCCAATAACATGGCTAACTCCTACCTGCTCGGTGGCGCCACCGCGGGCATGCACGTTCGTATCGCTGGCCCCGAGGGTTACCTTCCCGCCGACTCCATCGTCGCAGAAGCCCAGCAGCGAGCAGCCGAAACGGGCGGCTCAATCCTGGTCACCACCGACCCCGACCAGGCCCTGGCCGGCGCTGACGTCGTCATCACCGACACCTGGGTCTCCATGGGCCAAGAGGACGAAAAGGAAGCCCGCGCCCAAGTATTCAAGCCCTACACCGTCAACACCGAGGCTATGAATAGGGCTGATTCCAACGCTATCTTCCTCCACTGCCTTCCCGCCTACCGCGGCTACGAAGTCACCGCCGATGTCATCGACGGGCCCGCCTCCGTCGTCTTCGACGAAGCAGAAAACCGCCTCCACGCCCAAAAAGCCCTCATGGCCTTCCTGCTCGCCGAGTCCAACCTAGCCACCGACGTCCGCACAGCCCTTAGCTAAACCGACCAGAAAAAGAGAAGAAACAATGGCGATTCCCTCCACCAAAACCGCGCGGCAAGCCCGCATCATCGAGGTGCTCCAAACCCACCGCGTGCGCTCGCAGGCCGAACTAGCCCAGCTGCTCACCGACGACGGGCTCAAAGTCACCCAGGCGACCCTCTCCCGTGACCTGGTGGAAATCGGGGCCGAGCGCGTGCGCGACGAAAAGTCGGGGCTGATCTACGCCGTGCCTAACCACCCCGTCCGTCGTAGTACCCAGGAAGGCCCCGATGCCCGCCTTGTTTCCCTCTTCAAAGAACTGCTCGTGACCGCCGAGGCCTCAGCCAACCTGGTCATCCTGCGTACCCCGCCGGGAGCCGCCCAGTTCCTCGCTTCAGCTATTGACCAGGCAGGGCTAGAGCCCCTGCTGGGATCCATCGCGGGCGACGACACCGTCATGGTCATTACCCGCGACCCCAACGGCGGTGAAAAGGTCGCTTCCCTCTTCCTGGAGTGGGCGGCCTAACCCCGCTGGGCAGGCACCGCACACCACAGTTAAGCCCCGGTCTTCATCGTCGAAGACCGGGGCTGAATTAACGGGGTGGGCGTAGGTAAACCCGGTAGTGATACCGGTCTAACCCATTACCCCTCAAAAAGTTTCTTTATCTCGTCAAGGTCGAAGAACTCTGCCACATCAGCGGGAGTTTGCGACCCCAGGGTTTCGTCGGCGCCAGCATCGAGAAGCATGCGGGCAATCGGAAGGTTGTTACGGAAAGTAGCGCAGACAAGGGCGGTCTGGCCCCGCTCATTGAGACGGTCAAGGTCGGCCCCCTCATTGATCAGGAGCTGAACCATGTCAGCGTGTTCGTGATAAGCGGCCAAAATGAGCAGGGTATCGCCCTTGGCGTTGGTGAGGTCAACAGGTACGCCCTGGTCAAACAGCGATTTGAGGGCTACCGGCTTGTTGTCACGTGCCAGGTCGAACACCGAGTTAAGGAAGTCGATGTCCTGCTCGGTCAGGCTATGGTTCACATCTGTCATACTTTCACTTTCTCAAAAAGTGAGGCACGTTAGCAACCCTGTCTAGACCACCCTACAGCTCATGCCCGCCTTATTTATAACTTTTGTTCAGAAGTTTTGAGGTAGAAGGTGTGAAAGAATGGGCAGGGCTAGCTAGGCTCGAAGAAAGGCAGACCTGTGGATACCAAAGACGCTGACCAGACTCTCGTCGCATCGCCTCAGCACAATATTGCAGCCCTACTTTCGGAGCGGGCAGATGATGATTCCCTAGCCTTAACCTGGGCGGGTGGAACCTTTACCTACCGTCAGCTGAACCTGCTGACGGCTTCTGCTCGTGAATGGCTCCTTCATCGCGGTGTTGAGACCGGCGACCGGGTTGCGCTGGCGCTACCCAACGTACCGGCTATGGTGGGCCTTTACTACGGTGCCTTGTCGCTGGGAGCGATTGTGGTGCCCATGCACCCGCTCCTATCAGCCCGCGAAGCGGCTTATCAGGTTCAGGACGCCGGTGCGCGGCTTTTGGTGGCAGCGGCTGGGACCCGGGTTGGGCAGGAACTAGACCAGGTATCTGCTGAGGTAGGAGCTTCGCTGCGCATCGAGTCTATAGCGCCCGAGGAAACCTTCGAGGTAGATACTCCCACCTTGGGCTCTTGGGCTCCGCAGGCGGTCGCCGGGGATGACCCTGCTGTTATCCTCTACACCTCAGGTACAACAGGTGCTCCTAAGGGCGCTACCTTGACCCATACCAATATGCTGTCGAACGCTAGAACCTGCGTTGACGTTTTTGGCTTCACCGCAGACGACGTTATCTTCGGTGGCCTCCCTCTGTTCCATGCCTTTGGGCAGACCGTATCGATGAATGCGGTACTCGCAGCGGGCGCCGCCATTGCCCTGCTCCCGCGCTTCACCCCGGGTGGGGCAGCCCAGCTGTGCGCCACTGTCGGAGTTACGGTGTTTGCTGCAGTTCCCACCATGTACAGTGCCCTGGCTACCTATCTGGGCACCGACCCTGCTTTGACCGACCAGCTGCGGGGGTGTATCCGCTTCGGCATATCGGGCGGGGCTGCCCTGCCCGCCTCCGTCCACGCTGATATTGAGCGTCTGGTGGCCTTCCCCATCTACGAGGGGTACGGGCTGAGCGAAACTGCACCCGTTGTGTCCTTCAACCGGGCTGAATACGGCCTGGTCATTGGTTCTGTCGGCAGGGCCCTACCCGGGGTAGACGTGAAAGTGGTCGATAGGCAGGGCCAGTCGCTGGCTACCGGTGAAGCTGGCGAACTGTGGGTGGCTGGGCCCAACGTCATGGCCGGGTACTGGGGCCGCCCCGAAGCGAGCACCGAGGTGCTCAAAGGCCGCTGGTTTGCCACCGGTGATGTGGCCCGGTTCGATGAGGCGGGAAATATCTTTATCGTTGACCGCCTCAAAGACATGATCTTGCGTAACGGCAACAGCGTCTACCCGCGGGAAATTGAGGACGTCCTCTACACCCACCCCGCTGTCCAGCTGGCAGCCGTGGTGGGGCAGCCCTCTGAGACCGTGGGCGAAGAAATTGTGGCGGTAGTGGTGCCGCGCGAACCCCTGGACGCTTCGCAGCAGGCTGAGCTGACCGCGTCCCTCGATCAGCTGGCCCGCCGGGAACTTGCCGCCTACAAGTACCCGCGTCGCTATGTTTTCAAAGAGGAGCTGCCGCTGGGGCCCACCGGCAAAATCTTGAAGCGGGTACTGGCAGAGGCCCTCACCCAGGAAGCCTAGGGGAGAGCCTCTACCGTTCACCCGTTAGGTTAGGCGGCGGCCAGCTGCGCCCGGCGGGACTGCATGGACGCCGAGAGCGAAGCACCCAGCAGAATCATGCGGAAGGTGCGCTCTGCCGAGTCGGTCAGCAGCTCTTCACCGTTGACCAGGGCATCTTCAAGGTCCATGGGCAGGGGGATAATCGAGGCGAAAGCGTCGATGCCGGCATCGTGCACGCGGTAGGCCTTCTTACCGATAGAGCCAGCCAGCGCGAGTACCGGGGCGCCCGAACCCTGGGCGCGGGCGGCGATTTCTGCAGGAACCTTGCCCTTGGGGGTCTGGAAGTCGATAGCGCCTTCTGCGGTAACGACCAGGTCAGCGTGGCGGATTTCTTCATCAAGGTTGATGCCGGCCAGGCCGGAGTCGATGAGGGCCTCAAAGCGCGGGGTAAGCTCAGCACCGATGAAAGCCAGCCCTGCCCCCAGACCGCCGGAAGCGCCGGTGCCTGCGCCGGTGTGGAAGTCCATGTGCAGCTTGCCATCGGTCATGGCCTCGTAGGTCTCTTCCAGCAGGTTGGCCCAGTGGGTTAAGGCCGCATCCAGCTGTTCAACCTGCTCGGGGGTTGCCCCCTTCTGGGGGCCAAAGACGCGGGCAACGCCCTTGGGGCCGGTCAGGATGTTGTGCTGGTTGAGAGCCAGGACGATGCGTACCTGGGAAAGGCGGGGGTGTAGACCGGAGTAGTCGATGGACGCAGCCTCGGTCAGGTGGGCGCCGCCCAGGGGGATTTCTTCTCCGGCCTCGTTGAGAATACGGGCACCCAGTGCTGAGAGGGCACCGGCACCGCCGTCTGAGGTGCCTGAGTCGCCGCAGCCTACCAGTACGGTGTGTACGTCTTCGTTATCGAGTGCCGCAGCAATGAGCTGCCCCACTCCGTAGGTGGTGGTTTCAGCGGGGTTACGCAGATCCTTAGGTACCAGGGAGAGCCCTGCGGCCGCTGCCATTTCAACGACCGCGACGCCGTCCTGAGCTCCGCCGAGCAGAGCGTAGTGGGAACGAACCTGCTGGCCTACCGGGCCGGTGACCTTGGTGTGTACGAGCTTGCCGCCGGTGGAGCCAGCCAGCATCTTTGCGGTGCCTTCGCCGCCGTCGGGAATCGGCATGGTCACGGTGTTGACGCCGGGAATGACGCGGCGGATACCGGAAGCAATGGCGTCCGCTACAACATCAGCTTCGAGAGAGCCCTTGAAACCGGAAGGGGCGATTAGAATACGCTGGGGAATGGACATGGTCATGGTGTTTCTCCTTGTAAAGGTGTGGTGATTTAGAGGTAGAGCGGCAGACCCAGGGCCGGCCAGATGAAGAAGGCGAAGCCGGCAATGAGCGCTGCGTGGAGCGGTGCCAGCCAGGCCGAAAGCTTGAGAAGGTCGGACGGGGTGTAGGTGGGGCGGCCGTCAATGGTGGCAAAGAGGGCTACCGGCTTAGCGCTGGAAGTTAGCGTGTGGCAGAAGCCTGCGGCTGCGGTTGAGATAAAGGCGGCTGCTACCGGGTTGACCCCCAGGGGGATGGCGGCGGTGATAATCAGGGGGACGAGCACAGCCGAACGGGCAGAGCGGGACTGAATCACCAGGTGGGCCACCGTCGAGAGGGCAATGACGAGAAGTACAAAGGCTGCCGCGCCACTGCGTCCTAGCCCTGAAACCGGGGCGAAGATTGACTCTGCCAGCCAGGTCGCTGCCCCCGACTCCGAGAGAGCGGTACCGATGGCCAGGGTTGTGGCCATGAAGATGAGCATGGGCCAGGGAGCCTTTTTGAGAGCAGCAGCCAGCTTGACCGAACCGAAACGGGGAGCGCTGGCAGCCAACGCGCCGAGCACAGCCACAATCACCGGGTCTACCCCGTGAAAGGACTCTGTACACCAGAGCAGAATCGCAATGCCGAGTACCAGCGCGATGTTTTTCTCTGCCTGGGTGAGGGGGCCTCGCACAGGAGTGCTGCCTTCGGATTCGAAGTCTGCCAGGTCGATATGGAGTTTTGCCGGGGCGTCATCGCGGGTGGGGAAGAGGATGAAGACCAGCTCGGTGACCAGGAGTGAGGCAAGCAGGCCTAGACCCGAGCCCAGAATGATCCATTCGAGGAAGCCGATGGTTTCTAGCCCGTAGGCCACCAGGATTTCGGCGGTGACCAGGTGGGCACCTGCACCGATAAACGAGGCAACCGCTGAGACCAGGATGGTGGAGGGCGCCAGGATTCCCAGGGCCTTGACCAGCTTGGGGCGGTCGGGCATAGCTTCTGCCATGGCCAGGTAGATGGGCAGGGCGAGGGCTGCTCGGCCTGAAGGTGAGGGGACTAGGTAGACGGTCAGAAAGAGGGCTAGGTTGTAGAGGTGGGCGAGCTGGCGCGGGGTGCGGGCCAGGGCCACAAGTCGGGCGGTGAGACGGCGGGTGAGACCTGAGGCAGTCAGAGCCTGGGCCATCACCACAGCTGCCACCAGCAGCCAGACAGCCGAAGTGCCCAGTGAAGCGGTGAACTGGTCGGTGCTGATAATGCCGGTCAGCACCAGAGCTACCGCAGCTGCGAGTGAGACGTAGGTGTCTGACAGCGGGCTGAACACCCAGGCCCAGATTGCCAGGATGAAGATGGCAAGGGTGAGGGCGCCCTCAATGGAGAGCTCGGTGGAGGTCATCCCGGTGACGGTAGTAGCACCGATGAGGAGCACCGCAACGAAGAACGAGATGAGTAGCTTACCGGTGATGAAACTGGGCTTGACGATGGTCAGCGGCGCGGTATCTACTGCCGGTTCGTGGGCAGGTGCATTGGTTGATGAATATAGAAGTTTCATACGAATCGGTACCCTGCCCCTCGGACGGTGGCGATATAGTCATCACCAATTTTTTTGCGGAGTGCGCGAATGTAGACGTCGACGATGTTGGAGTTAGGGTCAAAGTCCATGCCCCACACCTGGCCCAGGAGCTGCTCGCGCGAGAGCACCTGGTTCTTGTGCCTCATAAAGGTCTCAAGCAGGGCGAATTCACGGCTGGTGAGTTCAGCGATAGTGCCGTTGACGGTGACCTGGCGGGTCAGCACGTTGAGCTCAAGGTTGCGGTGGGCCAGGGTCGAGGCGTTATTTTCTTCGCGGTTGGTGTCGAGCAGACGCAGACGGATGCGGGCTAAGAGCTCAGCGAACTGGAAGGGCTTGGTCATGTAGTCGTTGGCGCCGTTTTCAAGACCTTCGAGGGTGTCTGAAACGGAGTCACGGGCGGTGAGCATGATGATAGGGGTGGTGATGCCTTCAGCCCGCAGGGACTTCATGATGGTAAAACCATCCATACCGGGAAGCCCCACATCGAGGATGATGAGGTCGAAGTCGCTGACCTTAGCCAGGGCGTAGGCTGAGCGGCCTTCGTCGATGAGGGTTGAGGTGTAGCCTGCTGATTTCAGGCCCTTGACGATGAAGGACGAGATGCGCGGGTCATCTTCAACAATCAGGATATGGCTCATGGCGGGGCTTCTTTCTGATGGTGCGGTCGGGTCTAAGAGTTTTATTTGGTCCAGCTGGGGTAGCGTACGCTGGAGACGCTATCTGCTAGGGCATCGGTGTCGTCCTTACCGCTATCCGCTGCGGCAGCTGCTGGCAGGGTGATGCCGAAGATAGCGCCGATGCCATCGTCCGGCTGGGCAATCCAGACGGACCCCTCGTGGGCTTCTGCGATGGAGCGGACGATCGCCAGCCCCAGCCCGGCCCCCACGGAGTGCTTCTTGGCGGTGGCGGGGTTCTTGGCGTTGTTGCGCTTGAAACGTTCAAAGAGGGTAGCCGCGTCTTCTTCGCTGACGCCTGGGCCCTGGTCTCGGACCCAGAGCTTGAGTTCGCGCTGGGGGCCGGTTCCCTCGAAGGTCGAGCCGATGGAAATGGTGGTTCCTTCGGGGGAGTACTGGGCGGCATTGGCGCAGAGCTGCACCATGGCCTGGGTGATGCGCTGTTCATCGAGGTCAGCTTCACCTTCGGCGATGTCGGAAATCATCCAGCGGTGGTCGGTGAAGGCCTGTACCTTTGAGTCGAGAGTAATCATCAGGTCTGCGACATCTACCGGGTGCGGTGAGACAAAGTCCGGACGCTCTGACTTAGCTAGGGTGAGCAGATCCGATACGATTCGCCCCATGCGTTCTAGCTCATCGTCGACTAGCTGCAGGGTTTGGTCCTGTTCTTCGGTGCGGTCCATGAGCTCAAGGTGACCACGCACGATGGTGATGGGGGTGCGCAGCTCGTGGCTGACGTCGTCCATAAACTGGCGTTCAATCATGGCTGACTCCTCCAATCTGTCTAGCATCTGGTTAAAGGTGCGGCCCATGGCGGCCACATCATCATCGCCTTTGACGGCGACTCGACCTGAAAAGTTTTTATCGTTGATGGCTTGGGCTACGGTGCGAAGGCTGCGGATGGGCTTGGTGATGCGGCCTGCGACCAGCCAGGCAATGACCAGGGTGGCTACCAGCCCGCCGAGGCCTACCCAGATCATGGTGACGATGGTGTGCTGTACAGCATCGAGTTCAGGCTGGATATATTCCACAACGATCAGGTGCCCGGTTTGGGTCCCAGCATCGGTGTTGAGACTGACGTGAACTTTGCCCCAGTGCACCGGGCCTGCCGGGGTCTGCTCAATCCCCGACGTCCGTTCATACCCTGTGATGAGGGCTAGTAGGTCTTGGTCCTGGTGGAGCCTGTAGCCGGTTTCTTCTGCGTAGTCCTGCTGTTCATCGATGATGATGACCTGGTTGCTGGTAACGCCAATGAGCTGCTCTGCGTAGCCGGTGAACTGGCGGGACACAAAGGCTGTGAGCAACTGGTCCAGATCTTCGAAGGGGGCAGCGGTGGTGGGGTCTACACCGAGCTCAGCAAAGGTGCGGAACTCTGAGATTTCGCTTTCGGTACTTGCTGCGGCGTTGGTGCCGACCTCGCTGATGAGGATCTCGCGAACCGTGAAGATGAGGCCTGTGATGATAAAGGCTGTCACCAAAACCATCCATGCGACAATGCGAAGTCGTACCGACCCTGTGCGTTGGTTGTTCAGGCGGGAAGAGTCGCTAGAACGCCGCTTGGCCCACAGCTTGGTGAGAGGGTTAGTCATCGTCGCCATCGTCATCGACCTCGTAGTCATCATCAAAGTCATCGTCGTCGGCAGGTGCGGGGGCGGGTGCCGGTGCCTGTTCTACCACGACGGGTGCCGGTGCAGGTGCGGGAGCCTGCTCGACTACAACAGGGGCAGGGGCCTGCTCAACCACTGCGGGGGCCGGGGCTTCAACGATAGCCGGCGCCTGCTCGGCGGGGGCTTCTTCAACCGGGGCTGCTTCCTCAGCCGCTGGCTCTTCGGTGGGCTCAGGGCTGGGGCTCTCGCTGCTAGCTGACGGCGAGGGGGTTGCAGAGGCGGACGCTGACGAGCTGGGGGAGGTGGTGCGGTCGAGGACGATGGGGTCTACCTCGTCACCGAGCTGGCCGCGGAAGCTCATCAGTAGAGCGAGAGCAGCGACCATTCCAACAGCTGCCAGGAGCAGGATTCCGAACATGTATTTCTTGAGCATGTTTCTAGTGTGGCAGTTGTCTTTAAAGGTTCTGTGAGTATTCCATTAAGGTTTTTTCATTTTTGGGCGCGCGTTTCTCTTGCTGGTTCCGGGGCGGCGCGCGATGATAGTAGCGCGTATCACTGGCCGATACGTTTTGCATAATTATGTTTGAGTGTGCATAATTATTTATAGAACCTGCGGGGACCTCCCGCCCCTGAACGTAATATCTCAAGGAGCACCATGAAAGAGCGCATCGTCCTGGCCTACTCAGGCGGTCTAGATACCTCAGTTGCCATCGGCTGGATCGGCGAAGCAACCGGCGCAGAAGTTATTGCCGTTGCCGTTGACGTAGGGCAGGGCGGCGAGGATCTTGAGACTATCCGCCAGCGCGCCCTCGACTGCGGTGCCGTTGAAGCCTATGTGGCGGATGCCCGCGATGAATTCGCCAATGAGTACTGCATGCCGGCTCTCAAGGCCAATGCCCTCTACATGGACGCCTACCCCCTGGTATCGGCTGTGTCCCGCCCCGTCATCACCAAGCACCTGGTAGCAGCAGCCAAGCAGTTCGGCGCCACCACCGTTGCCCACGGCTGCACCGGCAAGGGCAATGACCAGGTCCGCTTTGAGGTCGGCATCCAGACCCTGGGCCCCGAGCTCAAGTGCATCGCTCCCGTGCGCGACCTGGCCCTGACCCGTGAGAAGGCCATCGACTACGCAGAGAAGAACAACCTGCCGATCGTCACCACCAAGAAGAACCCCTTCTCCATCGACCAGAACGTCTGGGGCCGCGCTGTTGAGACCGGCTTCCTCGAAGACATCTGGAACGGCCCCACCAAGGACGTCTACGACTACACCGACGACCCCACCTTCGCTCCTACCCCCGATACCGTCGTCATCTCCTTCAAGGAAGGCATCCCCGTTGCTATCGACGGCCAGGCAGTTACCCCGCTTGAAGCTATCGAGATTATGAACCGCCGCGCAGGTGCCCAGGGCATCGGCCGCATCGACATCGTTGAAGACCGCCTGGTCGGCATTAAGTCCCGCGAAATCTACGAGGCTCCCGGCGCTATGGCTCTCATGGCTGCCCATAAGGAACTCGAAAACGTCACCATCGAGCGCGAGCAGGCCCGCTTCAAGAAGATCGTTGGCCAGCGCTGGACCGAACTGGTCTACGATGGTCAGTGGTTCTCACCGCTGAAGAAGTCCCTGGACGCCTTCATCAACGACACCCAGAAGATGGTCAACGGCGATATCCGCATGGACCTGCACGGTGGCCGCGCCGTTGTTACCGGCCGTAAGTCAGAGACCTCCCTCTACGACTTCAACCTGGCCACCTACGATGAGGGCGACACCTTCGATCAGTCCATGGCCCGCGGCTTCATTGAGCTGTTCGGCATGTCCTCCAAGGTCGCTTCAGCCCGCGACCAGCGCCTGGGCCTCTAAAACTAGCCCCGCTTCAGCCGCCCAACCCCGCGCGTCCTTACCCCACGAGAAGGTAAGGACGCCGGCGGGCGGCTTTTGCCTTACCCCGCACGATTTTCCCAACCCCGCAAAGGTAAAACTATGTCAGCTGAAAAGCACGGTACCAACGATGGCGCTCTCTGGGGCGGACGCTTCGCAGGCGGCCCCTCTGAGGCTCTTGCCGCCCTGTCGAAGTCAACCCAGTTTGACTGGCGTCTAGCGCCCTACGATATTGCAGGCTCCCGCGCCCACGCCCGTGTGCTGGCTAAGGCCGGTCTGCTCACCGACGATGAGCTCACCGGCATGATTGCAGCCCTTGACCAGCTTGAAGCCGACGTCCGTTCTGGCGCCTACACTCCGGCGGAGTCGGATGAGGATGTGCACGGTTCCCTCGAAAAGGGCCTCATCGAACGTGCCGGTGCTGAGCTGGGCGGTAAGCTGCGCGCTGGCCGCTCCCGCAACGACCAGATTGCCACCTTGGGCCGCATGTATCTGCGCGATCACGCCTCCATCATTGCTACCGGCGTCATGGACACCATCGATGCTCTGATTGCCCAGTCCGAGGCTCACCCCTACGCCCCCATGCCCGGCCGTACCCACCTGCAGCACGCCCAGCCCGTCCTGCTCTCCCACCAGCTCCTGGCCCACGCCTGGGCCCTGTCCCGCGACCTTGACCGTTTGCTGGACTGGGATAAGCGCGCCGCTGTATCCCCCTACGGCTCCGGGGCGCTCGCGGGCTCTTCCCTGGGGCTGGACCCCGAAGCTGTAGCCGCTGACCTGGGCTTCAACTCAGCAACCCACAACTCTATCGACGGCACCGCCTCCCGCGATGTCTACGCCGAGTTCGCCTGGATTGCCGCCATGATTTCGGTAGACCTCTCCCGTATCTCTGAAGAGGTTATTCTCTGGGCAACCAAAGAATTCTCCTTCGTAACCCTGCATGACTCCTTCTCCACCGGCTCATCGATCATGCCGCAGAAGAAGAACCCCGATATCGCTGAACTTGCCCGCGGTAAGGCCGGCCGCCTGATTGGTGACCTCACCGGTCTGCTGGCAACGCTGAAGGCTCTGCCCCTGGCCTACAACCGAGACTTGCAGGAAGATAAGGAGCCCGTCTTTGACGCCATTGACCAGCTGGAGGTCCTGCTGCCCGCAGTCTCCGGCATGATTGCCACCCTCACCTTTAACACCGACCGACTGGCTGAACTGGCCCCCCAGGGCTTTGCCCTGGCGACGGACGTTGCCGAGTGGCTGGTGCGCGAGGGCGTGCCCTTCCGTGTAGCCCACGAGCTGGCCGGTGAGGCTGTACGCGTCTGCGAAGAGAAGGACTGCGAGCTGTGGGACCTGACCGACGAAGACTACCTGGCCATTTCCCCGGCCCTGCACGCGGGCGTCCGCGAGGTACTCACCGTTGAAGGGTCGCTGAATTCTCGTAGCGCCCAGGGTGGCACTGCCCCGTCCGCTGTCGCAGCCCAGCTGGAAACGCTCAAGAGTGAGCTAGAACCTGCGCGTGCTTTCGCGGCCCGCCCCCAGGTCATTTCTTAGGGGCCGGGGTAAGACAAGAAGGAAGGGACTTGGCCCAGAGAATTTCTCTAGACCAAGTCCCTTCCTCCTTGTTCTCCACTATTTATTTGTCACCGTGAAGGGTCACAAAGTCAATGTATTTCCGGTGACCGGGGACGTGCTCAGTGACGTCAACATTGATTACTCGAGGGTGCTCCTGAGAAAAACCTCTAAAGCCTGCTGCTGTCTTGCCGAAAGACCCAACCTTATACAGTTTTCTCAATACCTCATCGTTGAGTGAATGATAGTTGAAAACTATGCCGTTGACGCCGTTAGCAAGAGATTCGGTCGCGGTGTTAGCAGGGTAGGCGGCACCGAGGAGATGCACACCAACGACCGGTGTCTGCTCATCACCGTTGGCAAGAGCAGCTGCAGCGGTTGCCATCAAGGCACCGCCAAGGCTATGGCCGATGAGGATAAACCCGTGCTGATGTTCAGTTCTTGCAAGGATGGAGGCAAGAGCAGAGCCTGCCTGCTTGGCTCTGTTTGAAGCTGTGGTCCAAGGGTTGGTAACCAGGCCCAGGGCCGCATTTGCTGCCCCTAGCCCGCCGAGGTTTTTTGCGGCTCGTTTGATGCCCTTAGCAGCAAGCCCCTGTAAGCCCAGGCCGCCAACACCACCAAGACCGCCCATGCCCAGGTACACGCCGAGGTCCTTGAGCTCCTTGGCACCCCAGTAAACCCTGTAGACGGGGTTGTTGGGGTATTCGGTGTCGATTACGCGCTTCCACCGGGCCCACTTCTGGTCATCTTCGGTGGTGAATCCAGAGGCGAAGACTACTGCTGGGCCCTCCCCACCACGGATTGATTCGATGTTGAATGAAGAATCCTTGGACATATAGGCCGATGCGACTCTCATACCGGCAACACCGCCAAGTCCGGAGCCGATTGCGGTAATAACGATCTGGCCACCGGCCATACCCATACCGCCTGCCGCAAGGGAACCACCGCCCAATAGTGCAAGGCCGTGGTTCGCAGCGGCAACGCCATGTAATCCCTTTGCAACGCCAACAGCTGCGCCGATACCGGGGGCCGCAACGTAGGCAAAAGGAATCGCAAGGCTTGCGACGGTGGCAATGGTTGCCCCTCGCTTCGCTACCTTTTTGATATCAGACTTTTCGTACTCAAACAGGGTGTCCCAATGAGAAAGGTCGCTGAGGGTTGCTTTTGCCCGTTCGAAACTGGGTATCTCGTGAGTGTGTTCAGCACACAGAGGAAGCGAAGCTGCCCTCATGCCTGTGCGTCCATAACCTCTGAGGGCGAAGTGCGAGCACCCGGGAACTGAACAACCCACTGTAACCACGTTGCAGTTTTCGCAGACGAAGGCACCTGTCCAGGTCCTCGGGGTTGCTAGTTCCTGATGGTGGGTAAATTCAACACAGGCAGAGCAGTAAGCCTCGTGGAAGCTGTCCTTTTTGGGTCCGAAGGCTAGAAGCTCAGCTAGTTCTAGGAGAGTTTCTTCTGCCTTTTTGGTGTCTTTCCGGAGATTGGCTAGCTTTTCTTCATAGGTCTTTTCAGCAGCTGAGTCGTCCTGGAAATTCGCGTGCTCTTCGTCTGCAGTTTCTTCCCACCGGGGTAGAACATCCTCAGCCGCAGCTTTTTGCTGAGCTTTTTTGTGGATAAGGTAGTCAAAGAATGCAGCTTTAAAAAGGCTATTGTGGATGAAGAATGCATCGCCAGTGAATTGGGGATCTGAGCTTTCGCCCTCCCACATTATGTTGATTGCGGTTGAGGGCGGTACTTGGAGTTCAGCGCTTGCGCCCTCTATTCCCTCGTTTTTGAAGAGCAGGCGTGTTTTTCTGTAGATGGTCGAATTCATTATTACCCTTTAGTGAGTAGCTGGCAGTGCTAGGTTGGTAGTTCCAGCTTACTGACGTAAGAGCGAGCACTTTAACTTCTTGACTATAATTTGGTCACTATTAATAACCAATATGCTATGCGTATACTAGCTGGTGACGTTTTTTGCGTATGAGCGCAACCACTGATGATTGAAGGCGTAACCCTGTCCATGATTAAGCCCGTTGATTCTTCCTTGCCCCTTGAGAAGCAGATTCCTGCTGCCTGCGCGCAGATTCAGGACTACCCCAAGGAGGGCATCCTCTTCTACGACGTGACCACCCTGTTCGCTAATCCGCAGGTGTTCCGGGCGTCCATGGAGGAGCTTGCCCGCCGTTTCGAGGGCCAGTTCGATATCGTTGCCGGTGTTGAGGCGCGTGGCTTCCTGATGGCCTCTGCTATTGCCTACATTGCAGGTACCGGCGTTATGACCGTGCGCAAGGCCGGTAAGCTGCCGCGCGATACCTACATGAAGGAATACTCCCTGGAATACGGCCAGGCTGCGATTGAGATCCATAAGGACGATATCCCGGCAGGTTCGCGGGTGCTGATTGTTGATGATTTGTTGGCTACCGGCGGCACCCTTGAGGCGGCCACCCATCTGATGGAGATGGCTGACCTGAAGGTCGCCGGTATTGGCGTGCTCCTGGAGCTTGAGGGCCTGGGCGGACGCGAGATCCTGGCCGGCCACCGCCTGGAGGCTCTGTCGCTGGTCGCTGAATAGAGAGAGCCTTTACCGTAGTACCCCGGTTTTTGTGCATGTACCCCAGTTTTTACCTGGGGTACATGCACAAAAACCGGGGTATTTTGCCTTCTAGGTCTTAGGCCGGATTATCTGAAGAAACCCTCCCAGTGTTTTGGATAAACTGGTGGTATCACTGTTACCGCACACACATTTTGAGGTTTTCATGGCTAGTAAGCTCCTTGTTTCCTGTACGGCTGTTGCTCTGCTTGGGCTGGTTGCCTGCGGCTCTAACGGCAACCAAGCCGAACCTAGCGAATCGCCCACCACCACGGTTTCTAGCTCAGCGAGTGCATCGGTTTCTACTTCCTCTACGACTTCTGCGCCAGAAGTAGTCAGCAGCTCTGCTGCTGCGTCAGATGAGGAGGAAGTTTTGGCTGAGGCTTCATCTTCTGCACCATCTGAAGACTCTGACCCAATAGCATCTCCCGGTACAAACTGTGGTTTTACAAGTGATGACGGATATGAGTTCAGTCCACGCACATATGTATTTGGGGGTCCTGTTAGCTGTAAAGAAGCCCTTGACACGGTTCGAGAGTATTGGGAAATTCGAGTTGCTACCGGTGCTGACTGGACGCAGACTTTCAGCGTTGGGAACTATAGCTGTACTGGAAACGAACGAATGAGCCCTGTTACCGGTACAACGGTAAGGTGTATTGACCCGGTAAACGGTGGCTATATTCACGAACGTTTGGGTGTAGAACCGATTCCTGGCTATATCGCTGAGCCTGATTCATTTTATGTTGGGCAGAAGGACTCTGATTTCTACTACGCGTGGTCTGCTGATATTACATCAGGCACTCTGGCTTGTGGCACACAGTCTGGAACAGAAGTAACTTGCGAAGTCATTCAGCGAAATCCTGAGGCCAGCGGATATCTGAAGACATGGAAAGTTGTGTTTGGATCAACTGGGGAAATAGATATATCAGAGGGCGGTACACAGGATTCTTTGGCCGGTTTGTACAGTGCTCAGCCCCTAGATATCGGTACGTCTCTGAACTTTATCGGCCTTTCCTGTCAGCCTCAGTCTACAGACATGATGCGTTGCTTGGGAGATAATGGCGCAGGTTTCACCATTTCACCTGACGGCGTGACCCAGCCTTAGCAGCATTTCTGTGCGGACGCCCGCCCCTTCCCTTGCTAGGGGAGAGGGCGGGCGCCCTTTCTTTTTGCCCTAGTGTACGGGTAGAATGGAGGGCTTGAATTTTCCGCGATGAAGGGTTCCCTCTTGACTGAGAACACAACCGCAACCGGTGAGCAGACTGCCGCTGAAAAAGCCTATGAGGCCCAGCTGGCAGGAGAACGAGCTTACGTGGCTAAGCTATACGCCCGCCTTGATGAGCTCCGAGAGATGAATGAGAAGAAGCTCAAGAGCACCCGTAAAAACCAGGCGGTTGGTAGCCACCAGAACCGTTCAGAGCGTGATGCCTACGCCCAGCACTATGAAGACCGCCTGGCCCAGTACAACGCGGTTGACCACCGCCTAGCCTTTGGCCGTCTTGACCTCGATGACGAGGCTATCCGCTACATCGGCCGTATTGGCCTGGCGACCGAAGACCATGAGCGCCTGCTTATTGACTGGCGCGCCCCCGAAGCGGGTACTTTTTACCAGGCCACAGCCTTCAACCGCCAGGGTGTGCGCCGCCGCCGCCACCTCATGCTTGAGCGTCGCGAGGTCACCGGCTTCGAAGATGACGTGCTCGACTCAGCCATGCTCGATGAGGGGGATGAGAACCTGCACGGTGAAGGTGCCCTGCTGGCTGCCCTCAACCGTAAGCGCACCGGCCGTATGGGCGATATCGTTGCCACTATTCAGGCGGAGCAGGACGCCATCATCCGCGCCGACCTGGCGGGCGTCCGCGTCGTGCAGGGCGGCCCCGGTACCGGTAAGACCGCTGTTGCCCTGCACCGCGCTGCCTACCTGCTCTACACCTTCCGCGAGCGTCTGAATAACGCCGGTGTACTGGTCGTTGGCCCATCCGCCTCCTTTATGTGGTACATCGAGCGTGTTCTACCTTCACTGGGTGAAACCGGCGTGGTCATGTCGTCTCTTGCAACCCTGTACCCGGGTATCAAGGCCGTACCCGAAGCCGACCCCGCTGTTGCTAGGGTCAAGGGCGATTTACGCATGGCCGAGGTTATCAAAAAGGCAGTAGCCGACCGTCAGAAAGTACCGGCCAAGCCCGTGAAGATGTATGTGGACTCTACCGCCATCGAGATGACCCCCGGCATGGTCAAGCACGCCCGCAACACGGCGCGTTCAACCGGCAAACCCCATAATGAGGCTCGGGAAACCTTTGTGAAGGTGCTCCTCAAAGAGCTCACCGTCCAGCTCAACGAAAAGCTGGATACCGCCGCTGGCCACGCGGTTGACCGCCCCTACCTGGAAGATGACGTTCGCGGGTCCCTGGACGTCCGCCGGGCCATCAACCTGGCTTGGATGCCCCTGTCACCCGAGACCCTGGTGCGCTCGCTGTTTTCCAAGCCAGAGTACCTGCAGAGCGCAACCGCCGGCGTCCTGACCGATACCGAACGCGATACCCTAGTCCGCGCCGCTAACCTGCCCTTTACCGAGTCCGATGTGCCCCTGCTTGATGAGGCAGCTGAGCTGCTGGGTGATTTTTCCAAGGTCGCCGGTGCCGGGGCTGCTGCCCGCGCTGAGGCTGCCCACCAGGCTAACCTCGAAAATGCGCGTAAGGCTCTGGAGAACGTGGATCAGCAGCTGGCCGATATGGGTGTCGATGGTGTGGTCACCGCCGAGCAGATTGCCGAGCTGAACGAGGAACGCGGCGAGCGTATGACCGCCGCCCGCGCTGCCCAGGCTGACCGCACCTGGGCCTACGGGCACGTGGTAGTTGACGAGGCCCAGGAGCTTTCCCCCATGCAGTGGCGCCTGCTCATGCGCCGCTGCCCCATGAAGTCCTTTACGATTGTTGGCGATATCGCGCAGGCATCTTCGGCAGCAGCGTCGCAGTCCTGGGCGCAGGCTCTTGAGCCTTTTGTGGGGGAGCGCTTCACCCTGGACGAGCTGACCGTCAACTACCGCACCCCCGCCCAGATTTCGGACGCCGCCGTTCAGGTTGCCCGTGCCGCTGGTCTGGATATCTCTGCCCCCCGCGCCGTGCGCGAGGGCAAGTGGGCGCCGTCCGCCCGTATCGTGGGTGAGGACGGCCTCTACCCGGCTGTGGTGAGCACCGTCAGCGATGAGCTGGAGCAGGGCGCCGGCGGCCTTATCGGCGTGATTGTCAGCGAGGAACGCTACCGCGAGACCGCCCTGGCAATTGCTGCCGAGCACAAGGGTAAGCTGGGCACCTCGGCCTCTGCCCTGGAACACCAGGTACTGATTCTGACCCCCTGGGAAGCCAAGGGTCTAGAGTTCGACACCGTGATTATCGTTGAGCCTGCCGACCTGGTGCGTGCAGCTAACGGTTCGGTAGGCGACCTGTATGTCTCCATGACCCGCCCCACCCAGCGCCTGCACCTGCTCGCTTCTCATGAGCTGCCCGCGGGTATCGCCCCTACCGAGTAGCCTGCACGAGAACCCGTAGCGCAAGGACGCTCCCACCCCCCCTTCCTGCCCGCGGGCAGGGAAGCGGGGGAGGGGCGTCCTTTCTCTTTCTCTCAATCAGAGAACACCGGAAGTGCCCGCTGCCCGTCCCGGCGGTGAACTGGTACCTTTGTAGAGGTGGCTTTGCCACTGCTTTTTGTTCATTACTAACCATGGAGTAACCGTGTCTGAAGAGACTCTTGCAGCTCAGCACAACGATGATTCCTTCGAGAATATCTGGCAGGAATTGAAGTGGCGTGGCTTTGTGCACGTCAGCACCGATGAAGAAGCCCTTGAGAAGGCGCTGGCTGAAGAGACCGTGAACTTCTATATCGGTTACGACCCCACCGCAGCTTCCCTGCACCTGGGGCACCTGGTCCAGCTGCTGCTGATGCGTCGCCTGCAGCTGGCTGGCCACCGCCCCTTCGGCCTGGTTGGCGGTGCTACCGGCCTGATCGGGGATCCCCGCCAGACCTCTGAGCGTGTGCTCAACTCCCGCGATGTAGTTGAGGGCTGGGTAAGCCGTCTGCGCGGCCAGATTGAGCGTTTCTTGTCCTTTGAGGGCGAGAACGGGGCCCAGATGGTCAATAACCTGGACTGGACCAGCGAACTGTCTGCCATCGATTTCCTGCGCGAAATCGGTAAGAACTTCCGCGTGGGCACCATGATTAAAAAGGAAATCGTGGCCAAGCGCCTGAACTCTGAAGAGGGCATCTCCTACACCGAGTTCTCCTACCAGATTCTGCAGGGCAATGACTTCCTGGAGCTTAACCGCCGTCACGGCATCACCTTGCAGTGTGGTGGCTCTGATCAGTGGGGCAACCTGACCAGTGGCACCGAGTTGGTCCGCAAGGTGACCGGTAAGTCTGTGCACGCCCTGGGCACCCCGCTCATTACTAACTCTGACGGCACCAAGTTCGGTAAGTCTGAGGGCAACGCTATTTGGCTCGACCCCGAGATGTGCTCCCCCTATGCCTTCTACCAGTTCTGGCTGAATACTGCTGACGCTGACGTAGCTGACCGTCTCAAGGTCTTCACCTTCAAGACCCGCGACGAAATTGCTGCCCTACAGAAGTCTGTGGAAGAAGAGCCCTTCAAGCGCCTAGCCCAGAAGACCCTGGCCTATGAAGTGACCTCTCTGGTACACGGTGTTGAAGCTACCGAAAAGGTAATCGCTGCTTCTGAGGCTCTCTTCGGCAAGGGTGATTTCGCTGCCCTGGACGAGGCCACCCTCAAGGCCGCTACCGCTGAGCTGCCCCACGCTGTGCTTTCAACTGACCAGCTGGACATGGTGACTGTGCTGACCGAGACCGGCCTTTCTGCCTCTAAGTCCGAGGCCCGCCGCACACTTAAGGAAGGCGGTGCAGCAATCAACAACATCAAGGTACAGGGCGAGGACGCCGCCCTCACCGATTCCGACCTGCTTCTCGGCAAGTACGCGGTAGTTCGCCGCGGCAAGAAGAACATGGCAGTTGTTGAGGTTGCCCAGTAAGTTCTGTTGTTGAAAAGCAGGCTCGCGCTCGCTGCGAGCCTGCTTTTCCTTTACCTTGTAGACATGCCTCAGCAAGAACAGCTATTTAGCTATTTGCCCTGGTCAGAGAGGTGAAAGCGAATGAAACCGGAGACAGGGCAGGGTGAGGTTTTGCGAGGCTAGGAAAGTTTTTCAAAATATTTTTGAGAAAATTTAACCCGCTGTTTACTAGGGGAAACATCTTCGTTTGGGTGGGTTTAGGTGGTGTTTTGAGGGAAAAAGAGCCCTGTTCGGGTTGCATGCTTCAAAAAACCTGCGTAAAGTATAACGAGTCGCTGAGGCGCGGGGAACCGGCCGAAAGTGAAAAATAATCGAATAGTGCACCACAAGTTGAGTCGATAAAGACTCCCAGGGAAAGTTGATTGAACTGGTTTTCGGGTTTGAAGCTAAGGCTTTGAAGTAAAGAAAAGAGCTTGTGGTTATCGTCACGCTCTAACGAGTTGCGATGATGAAAAAAGCATTATAGACTGTATGAGTTGCCTAAACGGGTAACACAAAAACTGAGAATGACCGATACGAAACACCGGCCAACATCTGGCTAGGGTTGAGAATGCGGTTTGTTGCTTGAAAACTCAATAGCGTACCAATGTTATAAATAACATTCTTATCGTCCACACTACACACTAGTGTTCACACATGAACACCAGGTAGTGCGGAAATTGAACTGATACCAAATATTTATACAACAACACCATAACCATGTTGTGGTGTTTGAATTTGATAATCAATTGGTTTCAGATTCGTCAGCTCGAACCACACCACCCCGTGGTGAATGGTTCGCTAACAATCAGAGACCAGGATCATCAACTACTTCATTTTTTCAACGGAGAGTTTGATTCTGGCTCAGGACGAACGCTGGCGGCGTGCTTAACACATGCAAGTCGAACGATGAAGCCCAGCTTGCTGGGTGGATTAGTGGCGAACGGGTGAGTAATACGTGAGTAACCTGCCTTTAACTCTGGGATAAGCCTTGGAAACGAGGTCTAATACCGGATACGACCAGTTCCCGCATGGGATGCTGGTGGAAAGGGATATGTACTGGTTTTAGATGGGCTCACGGCCTATCAGCTTGTTGGTGAGGTAACGGCTCACCAAGGCGACGACGGGTAGCCGGCCTGAGAGGGTGACCGGCCACACTGGGACTGAGACACGGCCCAGACTCCTACGGGAGGCAGCAGTGGGGAATATTGCACAATGGGCGCAAGCCTGATGCAGCGACGCCGCGTGAGGGATGACGGCCTTCGGGTTGTAAACCTCTTTCAGCAGGGAAGAAGCGAAAGTGACGGTACCTGCAGAAGAAGCGCCGGCTAACTACGTGCCAGCAGCCGCGGTAATACGTAGGGCGCGAGCGTTGTCCGGAATTATTGGGCGTAAAGAGCTTGTAGGCGGTTTGTCGCGTCTGCTGTGAAAGCCCGGGGCTTAACCCCGGGTTTGCAGTGGGTACGGGCTAACTAGAGTGCAGTAGGGGAGACTGGAATTCCTGGTGTAGCGGTGAAATGCGCAGATATCAGGAGGAACACCAATGGCGAAGGCAGGTCTCTGGGCTGTAACTGACGCTGAGAAGCGAAAGCATGGGGAGCAAACAGGATTAGATACCCTGGTAGTCCATGCCGTAAACGTTGGGCACTAGGTGTGGGGGACATTCCACGTTTTCCGCGCCGTAGCTAACGCATTAAGTGCCCCGCCTGGGGAGTACGGCCGCAAGGCTAAAACTCAAAGAAATTGACGGGGGCCCGCACAAGCGGCGGAGCATGCGGATTAATTCGATGCAACGCGAAGAACCTTACCAAGGCTTGACATATACTGGACCGCTCTAGAGATAGAGTTTCCCTTCGGGGCTGGTATACAGGTGGTGCATGGTTGTCGTCAGCTCGTGTCGTGAGATGTTGGGTTAAGTCCCGCAACGAGCGCAACCCTCGTTCTATGTTGCCAGCACGTAATGGTGGGGACTCATAGGAGACTGCCGGGGTCAACTCGGAGGAAGGTGGGGATGACGTCAAATCATCATGCCCCTTATGTCTTGGGCTTCACGCATGCTACAATGGCCGGTACAAAGGGTTGCGATACTGTGAGGTTGAGCTAATCCCAAAAAGCCGGTCTCAGTTCGGATTGGGGTCTGCAACTCGACCCCATGAAGTCGGAGTCGCTAGTAATCGCAGATCAGCAACGCTGCGGTGAATACGTTCCCGGGCCTTGTACACACCGCCCGTCAAGTCACGAAAGTTGGTAACACCCGAAGCCGATGGCCTAACCCGTTTGGGAGGGAGTCGTCGAAGGTGGGATTGGCGATTGGGACTAAGTCGTAACAAGGTAGCCGTACCGGAAGGTGCGGCTGGATCACCTCCTTTCTAAGGAGCTTCAACAATAGTTGAGCCACGCCGGACGCGAGTGTCGTTTGGGTGGTTTGCTCATGGGTGGAATGTTAGTTCAGGTACTGTGCTTACTCTTTGGAGTTGGTGCTGTGTGCTGATAAGGATTGTGTGTAATGTTGGTGCGCTTTTGGGTTTTGAGGTAACAAGCCATTAGGGTTTGTTGCTCTCAGGTTCCCGGCATGAGAGTAGTGGTCAGGTTTTCTCCTGGTTGCCTCGAGTGGTATCGGGTTGTTGTTTGAGAACTGTATAGTGGACGCGAGCATCTTCGAATTTATTTGAAGAAATCTCAATTCAATTTTTGGATTGTGTTCTTTTGATACTTTTGATTTTGTACTTAGTTAGTCAAGGTTAATATCTTTGATTTTATCTGTGTGTAAGTTATTAAGGGCACACGGTGGATGCCTTGGCACTAGAAGCCGATGAAGGACGTGTGAATCTGCGAAAAGCCTGGGGAAGCCGATAACAGGGCGTTGATCCCAGGATGTCCGAATGGGGAAACCCAGCAAGCCATCATGGTTTGTTACCACCAGCTGAATGTATAGGCTGGTTGGAGGGAACGAGGGGAAGTGAAACATCTCAGTACCCTCAGGAAGAGAAAATAACTAATGATTCTGTGAGTAGTGGCGAGCGAAAGCGGAAGAGACTAAACCTGTGGTGTGTGATACCGGTTGAGGGTTGCATCATGGGGGTTGTGGGAGTACGCATAACAGTTTCAACCGGCTGTTGACGTGATGTTCTAGCATGTAGGTGAACGCCTTGGGATGGGCGACCGGAGAGGGTGAGAGTCCTGTAATCGTAATGTGTTAGACCGCGTGTGTGCCACCCGAGTAGCACGGGGCTCGTGGAATCTCGTGTGAATCTGCCAGGACCACCTGGTAAGTCTAAATACTTTCTAGTGACCGATAGTGAATCAGTACCGTGAGGGAATGGTGAAAAGTACCCCGGGAGGGGAGTGAAATAGTACCTGAAACCGTGTGCTTACAAGCCGTTGGAGCCTTTTGGGGTGACAGCGTGCCTTTTGAAGAATGAGCCTGCGAGTTAGTGTTCTGTCGCGAGGTTAACCCGTGTGGGGAAGCCGTAGCGAAAGCGAGTCTGAATAGGGCGAGTGAGTGGCAGGATCTAGACCCGAAGCGGAGTGATCTATCCATGGCCAGGTTGAAGCGACGGTAAGACGTCGTGGAGGACCGAACCCACTTCAGTTGAAAATGGAGGGGATGAGCTGTGGATAGGGGTGAAAGGCCAATCAAACTCTGTGATAGCTGGTTCTCCCCGAAATGCATTTAGGTGCAGCGTTACGTGTTTCTTGCCGGAGGTAGAGCTACTGGATGGCCGATGGGCCCCACAGGGTTACTGACGTCAGCTAAACTCCGAATGCCGGTAAGTGAGAGCGTAGCAGTGAGACAGTGGGGGATAAGCTTCATTGTCGAGAGGGAAACAGCCCAGACCATCAACTAAGGTCCCTAAGCGTGTACTAAGTGGGAAAGGATGTGGAGTTGCTTAGACAACCAGGAGGTTGGCTTAGAAGCAGCCACCCTTGAAAGAGTGCGTAATAGCTCACTGGTCAAGTGATTCTGCGCCGATAATGTAGCGGGGCTCAAGTACACCACCGAAGTTATGGCAATCAGTTTTTATGACTGGTTGGGTAGGGGAGCGTCGTGTATCCAGTGAAGCTGCGGTGTAAACCAGTGGTGGAGGGTACGCGAGTGAGAATGCAGGCATGAGTAGCGAATCACGGGTGAGAAACCCGTGCGCCGGATGATCAAGGGTTCCAGGGTCAAGCTAATCTGCCCTGGGTTAGTCGGGGCCTAAGGCGAGGCCGACAGGCGTAGTCGATGGATAACGGGTTGATATTCCCGTACCGGCGAAAAACCGCCCATACTGATATTTTGATGCTAACTGTGAGAAGCCGTTTGTAACCTGCACCTTCGGGTGTGGGAGCTTGTGGTGGACTGCAGGACCCGATTTTTGGAGGTAAACGTATTAACAGGTGTGACGCAGGAAGGTAGCCAAGCCACGCGATGGTTGTCGTGGTCTAAGCGTGTAGGGTATCCGGTTGTTAAATGCGCCGGTGTTGGCCTGAGACGTGATGGGACCCCGTTTGTGGGGGATTTGGTGATCCTATGCTGCCGAGAAAAGCATCGACGTGAGGTTTTAGCCGCCCGTACCCGAAACCGACACAGGTGATCAGGTAGAGAATACTAAGGCGATCGAGAGAATCATGGTTAAGGAACTCGGCAAAATGTCCCCGTAACTTCGGGAGAAGGGGAGCCTTGAGCGTGACCCACCTACGCGGTGGTGAGCGTGTATGGGTCGCAGAGAATTGGGGGAAGCGACTGTTTATCAAAAACACAGGTCCGTGCGAAGTCGTAAGACGATGTATACGGACTGACTCCTGCCCGGTGCTGGAAGGTTAAGAGGATTGGTTAGCCCTTTGTGGGCGAAGCTGAGAATTTAAGCCCCAGTAAACGGCGGTGGTAACTATAACCATCCTAAGGTAGCGAAATTCCTTGTCGGGTAAGTTCCGACCTGCACGAATGGAGTAACGACTTCCCTACTGTCTCAACCATGAACTCGGCGAAATTGCAGTACGAGTAAAGATGCTCGTTTCGCGCAGCAGGACGGAAAGACCCCGTGACCTTTACTATAGTTTGGTATTGGTGTTCGGTGCGGCTTGTGTAGGATAGGTGGGAGACTGTGAAGCATGGACGCTAGTTCGTGTGGAGTCGTTGTTGAAATACCACTCTGGTCGCTCTGGATGTCTAACTTCGGCCCGTGATCCGGGTCAGGGACAGTGCCTGATGGGTAGTTTAACTGGGGCGGTTGCCTCCCAAAAAGTAACGGAGGCGCCCAAAGGTTCCCTCAGCCTGGTTGGCAATCAGGTGTTGAGTGTAAGTGCACAAGGGAGCTTGACTGTGAGACTGGCAGGTCGAGCAGGGACGAAAGTCGGGACTAGTGATCCGGCGGTACGTTGTGGAACGGCCGTCGCTCAACGGATAAAAGGTACCTCGGGGATAACAGGCTGATCTTGCCCAAGAGTCCATATCGACGGCATGGTTTGGCACCTCGATGTCGGCTCGTCGCATCCTGGGGCTGGAGTTGGTCCCAAGGGTTGGGCTGTTCGCCCATTAAAGCGGTACGCGAGCTGGGTTCAGAACGTCGTGAGACAGTTCGGTCCCTATCCGCTGCGCGCGTTGGAAATTTGAGAAAGGCTGTCCTTAGTACGAGAGGACCGGGACGGACGAACCTCTGGTATGTCAGTTGTACCGCCAGGTGCATGGCTGATTGGCTACGTTCGGGAGGGATAACCGCTGAAAGCATCTAAGCGGGAAGCCTGTTTCGAGATGAGATTTCCTGGTGGTTTTTGTGCCACGTGAGGATCCCTATAGATGATGGGGTTGATAGGCCAGGTATGGACGCGGGGAATGCCCGTGGAGTTGACTGGTACTAATAGTCCGAAGGCTTACACTTTTATGACTGAGTTTGTTTGTTGTTTGCGTCCACTGTATGGTTTTGAGATAACAACCCTGTTGGGTTTGTTATTGCTGCCCCTGCTTGTGTGTGGGGTGGTCATCGTTGGTTTACGGTGGTTATAGCGAGAGGGAAACACCCGGTTCCATCCCGAACCCGGAAGTTAAGGCTCTTTGCGCCGATGGTACTGCACTGGTGACGGTGTGGGAGAGTAGGTCACCGCCGGTTTTTGATTGGGATACAAGAAGAGCCTGAGCTTTATAGTTCAGGCTCTTTTTGTTTATGGCTCGGAGCTATCGCTCCGAGCCATTTTTTGTTTTAAAGCTACAGGTAAGCGCGGAGCTGTGTGCCTGAAAACGCACCGGTAAGACCAGGCAGCCCCTACGCAAGGTACCCCAAGCCAGATAGACTAGAACCTAGCATTAAAAACAGGGCAGAAAAGAGCCCAACCCCCACCACAAACACCATAGAGGAGCTCACTTGGCTGAATACTCACGTAACCACTCAGATAAAAACCGCGGTGGCTACAAGAAGAACAACGACCGTAACTCCTCACGCCCCTACCGCAGCGACCGCTCCGACCGTAACGAGAGCGGCTACACCAGGCGCGAGGGCGACCGCCCCTTCGGTGACAAGAAGAAGCCCTTTGATAAGAACCGTGGTGGCGGAAAACGTTTCGATGACCGTAAAAATAACGGTACCGGTCGAGGTGAGCGTTCTTTCGACCGCAAGGGTAACGGCCCCCGTAAGAACTTTGACCGCGACCAGAACAAGCGTGGTGGCTATCAGGGCGACCGCAAGGACCGCAACTTTAGCGGTGAAGCGAAGAACCCCAGCGGTGACTACCGTCCGTCAAAGAATGCACCCGAGATCGACACCGACGTCACCGGCAAGGAACTCGAAAACTGGACCCTGCGTGCCCTGCGCCAGCTAGAAGCCCAGAACGCAGACACCGTAGCCAAGCACCTGGTCATGGTCGGCCGTTACCTCGACATCGACCCCGACTTCGCCCTAGAACACGCTGTTGCTGCCTCAAAGCGCGCAGGCCGAATCGGCGTCGTCCGCGAGGTCGTCGGTATCGCAGCCTACGCTGCAGAGGACTTTGAACTGGCCCTGCGTGAACTGCGCACCCACCGCCGTATCTCGGGCTCCAACGAGCACCTCGCGCTGCTCGTAGACTGCGAGCGTGCCCTGGGGCGTGTCGAAAAGGCCCTGACCCTGGCTGAAGAAGCGAAGAACGAAGAGGTACCTGCGGCCGTCCGCTCTGAGGTCGCTATCGTTGTCTCCGGTATCTACAGTGACCAGGGCGAGCTGAAGAAGGCTCTGAAGGCCCTTGAGATTCCTGAGCTGAACCCCAAGCGTGGGTTCGACTACTCACCCCGCCTCTTCAATACCTATGCTGAACTGCTGGAGCAGGACGGACGTAGTAAGGAAGCAGCTCGCTGGGCCCGTCTTGCCCTGATGACCGAGGCCGCTCTAGGCCAGGGCGACTTCGTTGAACCTGAAATCTTCGATATCTTCACTGAGCAGGACCTGCTTGAACCCGAAGAACCCTCCGTTGACCTTGAAGCTGCTGAAGCCCAGGCACCGGCTGCTGAGACTGTAGAGGCAGACGCGGAAGCAGACGCTGCTGAAGCCGCCGAAACTGAGGCTGTCGATGCAGTAACCTCCGAAGAGCCTGAAGCCAGCGAAGACGGCGCCCTTTTTGAGGTCGACGAAACCCTGACGACCACTGAAACCGTAGTAAGTGAAGACCAGGCAGAGGAAGAAGCCCTCTTCGAGCTGTCTGCTGAAGCTGCTGAGGAGGACCGCGACTAATGCTGCTGGCAGCCCACGACGCTATTCTCTCTGACCTTGACGGTGTAGTGTATGCCGGACCCCTCGCTATTGAAGGAGCCCCGGAGGCTCTGAACAGGGCACAGGATGCCGGGGTACCGGTAGCCTTCGTGACCAACAATGCCTCGCGCAGCGTCCAGGCCGTTGCTGATCACCTGGTGGAACTCGGCGTCAACACCGATGCCGACCATGTGATTAGCTCAGCCCAGGCTGCTGCTGAGCTGCTGAAGGCCCAGCTCCCTGCGGGGGCTAAGGTGCTGATTACCGGGGCGCAGGCTCTCGCCGATTGCGTAGCGGCTGCCGGGCTAACCCCCGTCAATAGCCAGGCTGATGAGCCGGTAGCTGTGGCCCAGGGCTTCAATCCCAAGATCGTGTGGGAAGATCTCGCTGAAGCCGCCTACACACTGGCCGATGAGAAGGTGCTGTGGGTTGCCTCGAACACCGATTTCACTATCCCGAAGGAACGTGGCATCGCCCCCGGTAACGGCACCCTGGTGGGGGCTGTAGCGACGGCTACCGGGCGCACCCCGCAGGTAGCTGGTAAGCCGGAGTCGCCTATTTTCGTCACCGCCGCCCAGAAGCTGAACTCTCAGCGTCCTGTGGTGGTGGGTGATCGCCTAGATACCGATATCCAGGGTGGTAACCGGGCTGCGATGGCGACGGCCGTGGTCATGACCGGGGTGGAGACCTACCAGAGCATTCTGGCGGCTATTCCGGTGGAGCGCCCCACCTATATTCTGGAAGATCTCGCCGGTTTCTTTGAGGACTACCCCCAGATTCAGGTGCAGGCAACCGCAACAGGTATGAGCGCCCGGGGCGCAGGCTGGTTCGCTGAGGCAACCGACACCGAACTCACCATCACCGGTGAGGGTAGCGAGATTGATAGCTGGCGTGTGGCCTGCGCAGCCTGGTGGGCTGCCCACCCCGATGCGTCCGCCCCGGTGTCTCCTAGCCAGGTGCACCGTGGCTAAGGGCGCGGACGGGAGCGCCCAGAGCCTCGAAGAAAAGGCCGTTTCGGGGCTACCGACTGAAGAAGCCGAGGCCCTTGACCCCGAGTTCGAGGCGGCGCTGACAGCTGCCCTGGCCCTGGACGCCACCGAACGCATCGAGAAGCTGGGCCAGCTGGCGTCCGCCCTCAAAGAAGACCTAGATTCAAGCCGCTAGAGCCGAGTGCGGAGCGGGAAGGAAGAACATGCGACTGGACCAGTACATGGTGCAGGCAAAGATTGCCCGCTCCCGCACGCTGGCGGCCAAGATGGTTGAGGGCGGGCACATCAGCGTGAACGGCCGTACCGTGACGAAGCCAGCCCAAAAGCTGAAGGAGGGGGACCGCGTCCGCGTCCGCCGCAGCGAGCTAACCGAGTACGTGAGCCGCGCCGGGCACAAGCTGGCCGGGGCGCTGGACGCCTTCCCCGAGATCACCGTTGCCGGTAAATTCTGCCTGGACGCGGGCGCTTCTACCGGCGGTTTTACCGACGTGCTCCTGCGCCGGGGTGCCAGCCGGGTTGCGGCGGTTGATGTGGGGCACGACCAGCTGGTCGAGCAGATCAGGAATCACCCGGCCGTTGACGTTTATGAGGGCATGAACGTGCGGCACATGAGCCCCGAAGATATCGGCGGGCAGGTAGCCCTTACGGTCTCAGACCTGAGCTTTATCTCCCTGACCAAGGTCGTTGAGCCGTTGGCTCGGGCAACGGCCGCAGGCGGGGACCTGCTGCTCATGGTCAAACCCCAGTTTGAGGTGGGCCCGGCCCGCATCGGCAAGGGCGGGGTAGTGACCGACCCCCAGGCGCGAGCGGACGCGGTGGCGTCCGTCCGCGCGGCGGCGCAGGACGCCGGGCTGCACGTGCTCGGGGAGCAGGAAAGCCCCCTGCCCGGGCAGGACGGTAATGTGGAGTTTTTCCTCTGGTGCCGTAAGCCGGCGGCGGAGGAATCTGCCGCTCCCTTCGCACCTGAAATCGAATAAATATTCGAAAAATTACGGTGTGTTGGGGGCCGAAAAACAGCAAAATGCTCCGAGGTCAGCTAGCCTAAAAGTGTGAACGCAAGACCTGACACCGCACAGCACCTCCACCAGGCCAAGGAGCCAGGAGAACGCAACATTCTTGTCTTTGCCCATACCGGGCGCCTGGAGGCCAGGAATGCGGCGCGAGCTACCTGTACCCAGCTCCACCGTGCCGGCCTAGTGCCCGTGATGAATCGCGCCGACCTTGAAGCCCTGACTGAAAAATGGGAAAACCCTGTTCCTGTGGCAGTGGCTCACGAGTCTGTGGCTCTCAAAGACATTGAACTGGGCATGGTGCTCGGCGGTGACGGGTCAATTCTGCGAGCCGCCGAGATGATTCGTCACACCCAGATTCCTCTGATCGGTGTGAACCTGGGGCACGTAGGATTCCTGGCAGAAGCCGAGGAATTCGACCTGACCGAAACAGTAGAGCGAGTAGTCTCAGGGGACTACACGGTCGAAGAACGTATGGCTATTGACGTCAAGGTCTGGGACGGCAGCCAGAAAATTCTCGAAACCTGGGCGCTGAACGAAGCTAGCGTGGAAAAGGGCAATCGAGAAAAAATGATCGAGGTGGTCATTGAGGTTGACCGGCGTCCCCTATCGTCCTTTGGCTGCGATGGGGTAGTGCTGGCAACCCCCACCGGCTCAACCGCCTACGCCTTCTCCGGTGGCGGCCCGGTCGTCTGGCCCAGCGTCGAAGCTATGCTCATGGTGCCCCTATCTGCCCATGCTCTCTTTGCCCGCCCCCTGGTCACCGCACCGACCTCCATGATGGCGGTAGAACTTATCTCCACAAACGGGGCAGAAGGTGTGCTCTGGTGCGACGGACGCCGTACCCGAGACCTGCCTCCCGGAGCCCGCGTCGAGGTGACCCGTTCGTCCAAGCCCGTCCGCCTGGCCCGTATGCACCCGGCCCCCTTCTCGGAGCGTCTGGTCAAAAAGTTCGAGCTACCCATTGCGGGCTGGCGCGGCCCCCACACCCCCGGGCCTGCGACCAGCGCCCTGACCGTCATCCGTAACGACTAACCTCGTCAAGAAAGTTTTCCCACGTGATTGAAGAAATTCACCTGCGCGATTTGGGTGTTATTACCGATGCCCGCCTGCCTCTTGAACCCGGCTTCTCGGTGCTGACCGGTGAGACGGGTGCCGGTAAAACCATGGTCGTGACGGCTCTGGGCATGCTGTTGGGCGCTCGCTCCGATGCCTCTAGCGTGCGCAACGGCGCTAAGAACGCCCTGGCTGAGGCCGTTATCCGCCTGCCTCAGGGGCACCGCGCCCTAGCCCTGGCCGAGGACGCCGGTGGTTCGGTTGAGGAACTCGACGGCGGTTCTGCTGAGCTGCTTCTGGCCCGCACCGTCAGCGCCGCCGGTCGCTCCCGCGCCCACGTGGGTGGTGTCTCTGCCCCTATCGGCACGCTGGCAGATATCGGCCATACCCTGGTTGCGGTTCACGGCCAGTCCGACCAGCTGCGCCTTAAGGACGCTGCCGAACAGCGTCACGCTTTGGACTCCTACGCCGGGAAAAAACTTGAAAAGCTTTTAGCGGCCTACACCGTCAACTACGAGCGCTACCGTCAGGCCGCCGGGGAACTTCGCGACGTCCGCGAAAATACCCGCGCTCGCGCGCTGGAAGCTCAGACTCTGCAGGGGGCTTTAGCAGAAATTGATTCGGTGCAGCCTGCCGAGGGCGAAGATGAGGCCCTGCGGGCAGAAAGCCAAAAACTGGCCAACGTTGAGTCCCTGCGTCTAGCTGCGGCGACGGCGTCCACCGCTCTGTCGGGCACCGAATACGGGGACTCGGACGAGCCCAACGTGCTGGGGCTGCTCGATGCCGCCCGCACCGCCCTGGCCGCAGAAGCAGATGCGGACGCCGACCTAGCAGCTCTCGCTGGACGGCTGAACGAGGCCCTGATCCATGTGACCGATATTGCCGAAGAAATCTCGGCCTATACCTCGGGGCTAGATACCGAGGGGCCGGAACGTCTCGCTGAGGTCGAGCACCGACGGGCCCAGCTCAAGAGCCTGACCCGCAAGTACGGGGCTGATATTGCAGAGGTGCTGGCCTGGGCAGAAGAATCCCGAGCCCGCCTGGAAACCCTCTCCGACGACCCGGCCCGCCAGGAGGCCCTGGAAGCCGAACTGCGTCAGCTGCGCGAGACCCTGGGAGAGCAGGCTGCGGAGCTCACCGACCTGCGCACCAAGGCAGCCCGCAAACTGGCTGCTGCCGTCAGCGAAGAACTCTCAGCCCTGGCTATGCCGAACGCCTCGCTGGTGGTTGAGGTAGAAGAAACCGAAAAGTTCCACCGTTACGGTAAGGACGCGGTGACCTTCATGCTGGCTCCCCACGCCCAGGCCGTCCCCCGCCCCCTGGGCAAGGGTGCCTCGGGTGGTGAGCTTTCCCGCGTGATGCTGGCCCTCGAAGTGGTGCTCTCAGAAGTAGACCCCGTGCCCACCTTCATCTTTGACGAGGTGGACTCCGGCGTCGGCGGTAAAGCAGCCATCGAAATCGGACGCCGCCTGGCCATGCTCGCTAAGAACGTGCAGGTACTGGTGGTCACCCACCTGCCCCAGGTAGCAGCCTTTGCCGACCAGCACATCCTGGTGCGCAAAAACGATGATGGCTCCCTCTCTCGTGTGCAGGTTCTCACACCCGAGGAACGAGTTGTAGAGCTTGCCCGCATGCTCTCTGGTCACGACCAGTCGGCAGCAGCCCAGGAACACGCCCGAGAGCTCCTGGCCGACGCCGGTCAGATCTAGCCCCTGGCAGGTGCCCTACCTGCTCAGCAGAAGCCGGGGCAGGCGTCCGCCCACCGGGCCCTGCCCCGCAGCGTTTACACGCGCGAAACAGAAACGGTGATAGGCTGGAATTCCGTGTTAGATACAAACGCATCAAACAACGGTAAAGTCACCCGCCAGATTTTCGTCACCGGCGGCGTAGCATCATCTCTCGGCAAAGGCCTCTCAGCCTCATCTCTCGGCCGACTTCTTCGCTCCCGCGGTCTCTCCGTGACCATGCAGAAGCT
The DNA here is from genome assembly GCF_053548195.1 of Rothia sp. 11254D007BW. NCBI lineage: Bacteria > Bacillati > Actinomycetota > Actinomycetes > Micrococcales > Micrococcaceae > Rothia > Rothia sp. 11254D007BW. The sequence goes on along the minus strand of NZ_JBPWPK010000001.1, from coordinate 1,100,091 downwards.
CGACCCCTATCTCAACGTCGACCCCGGCACCATGAACCCCTTCCAGCACGGTGAAGTATTCGTCACCGACGACGGGGCAGAAACCGACCTCGACATCGGCCACTACGAACGCTTCCTCGACGAGAACCTCTCCCAGGCAGCAAACGTCACCACCGGCCAGGTCTACTCCCACGTCATCGCTAAGGAACGCCGCGGCGAATACCTGGGCGATACTGTACAGGTTATTCCCCACATCACCGACGAAATTAAGCGCCGCATGCGCCTTCCCGCTGAAGGCGAGAACGCCCCCGACATCATCATCACCGAAATCGGTGGCACCGTGGGCGATATCGAATCCCTGCCCTTCCTCGAAGCCGCCCGCCAGGTCCGCCGCGATGTGGGCCGCCGCAACGTCTTCTTCTTGCACGTGTCTCTGGTACCTTTCATTGGGCCGTCCGGCGAACTGAAGACCAAGCCCACCCAGCACTCCGTTGCTGCCCTGCGCGGCCTGGGTATCATTCCCGATGGCCTGATTCTGCGCTGTGAGCGCGAAGTGCCCGAATCCCACAAGATCAAAATCGGCCACGCCTGCGACGTTGAGCCCGAGGCCGTCATCTCCTGCGCAGATGCCCCCAGCATCTACGACATCCCCAAGACCCTGCACAGCCAGAACCTGGACGCCTACATCCTGGACTACCTGGGCATCGACGCCGAGCCCGTTGACTTCACCCAGTGGGATAAGCTGCTGAGCGCCGTCCACACCCCCAAAACCGAGGTCAACGTTGCCCTGGTCGGTAAGTACATCGACCTACCCGACGCTTATCTCTCGGTCACCGAGGCCCTGCGCGCCGGTGGCTTTGCTAACGACGCCAAGGTCAACATCAAGTGGGTTGCCGCCGACCTCTGCGCGAGCCGCGAGGACGCCGCCCACCAGCTGCGCGGCATGGACGCCATTCTCGTGCCCGGCGGCTTCGGCATCCGTGGCCTCGACGGCAAGATTGGCGCCCTGCGCCACGCCCGTGAACACAAGATTCCTACCCTGGGTATCTGCTTAGGGTTGCAGTCCATGGTGCTTGAATACGCCCGCAACGTACTCGGTATCAAGGACGCCTCATCCACCGAGTTCGACCCCGAGACCGCCTCACCGCTGATCGCTACCATCGAAGAGCAGAAGGCCTTCGTGGACGGCGCAGGTGACCTGGGTGGTACCATGCGCCTGGGCCTCTACCCGGCGACCCTGGCTGCCGGTTCCCTGGCTGAAAGCGTCTACGGGGCAACCGAGGTAGCGGAGCGCCACCGCCACCGCTACGAGGTCAACAACGACTACCGCCAGCAGCTGGAAGAAGCCGGGCTGGTAATCTCCGGCACCTCTCCTGATTCCTCCCTGGTGGAGTTCGTAGAGCTTCCCGTGAGCGAGCACCCCTACTACATCGCCACCCAGGCTCACCCCGAATACCGCTCCCGTCCCACCCGCCCCCACCCCCTCTTCGCCGGACTGATTAGGGCGGCGCTTGAGGCCCGCAAGAACGGCTAGTACTGTTCTAAGGTATGCAACAGAATCTCTCGTATGAGGTGGGGGACGCCCCCCGCCTCGATGCCCCGGCACTCGCCGCAGCCCAGGAAACCATCGCCGATATCGCTAACCCCCGCTATATCACCAGCCGCACCACCAAATTTGAGGGCTACGTCTGGGACGTTATCCGCGAGGGGATAGCACTGGATGAAAGCGCCGAGCCTTTCGAACGAGATTTTCTGTTGCATCCCGGGGCGGTTGCCGTCCTGGCTCTCAACGACAAGAACGAGGTACTGCTCATCAACCAGTACCGCCACCCCGTGCGCGCCAACCTCTGGGAAATCCCAGCGGGCCTACTCGACATAGACGGGGAAGACCCCGTCCATGCAGCTGCCCGCGAACTGGCAGAAGAAACCGACCTCCAAGCCGCTCGGTGGGATACCCTCATGGAGTTCTATAACTCACCCGGTGGTATGGGAGAAACCTGCCGAATCTACCTGGCCCGCGATCTCAGCGAGATTCCTGCCGAAGAGCGCGAAGAGCGGGTTCACGAAGAATCAGAAATCGTGCAGCGCTGGGTGCCCCTCGACGAGGCAGTGCGCGCCGTGTTGGCAGGGCGAATCCACAACGCAGCCTCCACCAACGCGATCCTCGCCGCCGACGCAGCTGCCCGCCGTAACTTCGAAACCCTCTACCCGGCGTCCGCCCCCTTCACCGCCCACCCCGCCCTGCGCGAGGCAAACTACCGCGGCGAAATCCGCCCCGCCGAAGGCCTCTAAGGTGGCCCCCAGCGCCCCGACTGCATCCACCCCGCTCGACAGGGCCATCGAGGCCTACCTCAACCACCTGGCCATCGAACGCGGCCTAGCTGCCAATACCCAGGCAGCCTACCATCGCGACCTCACCCGCTACAGCAGCTACCTGGCAGGCCAGGGCGTCATCGCCCCGGGTACCATCACCAAAAAACACGTGCGAGACTTCGCCGCCCACTGTTCTGCCCCGGGTAAGGACGGGGGAGCAGGCCTCGCAGCGAAATCGGTCGCCCGCATCATCAGCGGCGTGCGCGGCGCCCACTCCTTCTGGTACCGCGAAGGCACCACACCCACAGACCCCGCGGCGACCGTCCGTCCGCCCACCCCCGCCGCCTGCCTGCCCAAGGCTCTACCCTTAGCCGACATCACCCGCCTGCTGGAAAGCCCCGACCCCGCCACCCCCGCGGGGCTACGAGATAGGGCCCTGCTCGAATTCCTCTACTCCACGGGTGCCCGCATCAGCGAAGCCATCACGGTTGATATCGATGACCTGGTCATCGACCGGAACCCCACGGAAGAAAACCCCCAGTTGCCCGCCGTCGTAAGACTCTTCGGTAAAGGCAACAAGGAGAGAGTAGTGCCTGTTGGCTCCTACGCTGCCCGGGCTATCGACGACTACCTGGTGCGCGGACGCCCGGCGCTCGCCTCCCGCGGCAGGGGAAGCGCTGCCCTCTTTCTCAACGCGAGAGGCGGGCGTATCACCCGGCAGGGGGCCTACCTTATCCTTAAAAACCACGCTGAACGGGCGACAATTCGGGCTGAGATTTCTCCGCATACCCTGCGCCACTCCTTCGCAACCCACCTGCTTGAGGGCGGGGCCGACATTCGCGTGGTGCAGGAACTTCTGGGGCATGCTTCGGTGACAACAACCCAGGTCTATACCAAAGTCACCGCCGATACCCTGCGCGAGGTCTTTGCAGCTAGCCACCCCCGCGCCCGCTAGATATACGAGAGACAACGATGAATACTACCCCGCAGACAGACCAAGCCCGCTTAGATACCGCTACCTTTGATGTACTGGTTATCGGCGCTGGCCCGGTGGGAGAGAACCTTGCCGACTACGCCACCCAGGGCGGGCTGAACGTTGCCCTGATTGAGCACGAACTTCTGGGCGGGGAGTGCTCCTACTACGCCTGTATGCCGTCTAAGGCCCTGCTGCGGCCCTTGCAGGTAGCTCAGATTGCCCAGCACCTGCCCGGCCTCACCGGAACCACTGTGAACGCAGATGACCTGCTGAAACGGCGTGATGCCTGGGTCTCTCGCTACCGGGATGAGGGGCAGGTACGCTGGGCTGAATCGGCCGGTATCACCGTGGTGCGCGGCCACGGAGAACTGACCGGTGATAAAACCGTCACGGTAACCTCCGCTAACGGAGCCACCCGGGTTCTCAAGGCCCGCCGGGCCGTTGTGCTGGCAACGGGGTCACAGGCTCGGGTGCCTCATCTCTATACGGGGTTAGAGGCCTGGGATAACAGGGACGCTACCGGCGTAGTTGAGATACCGCGGCGACTTACCATCGTGGGTGGCGGTGTAGTTGCGGTAGAAGCTGCCACCTGGATGGCCGCCCTGGGCAGCGAAGTGACCCTGCTGGTACGCGGGCAGCACCTCTTGGGCAGGCTAGGAGCAGAGGTCGAGGGGCTCAGCGATATGATTGCTACGGCCCTGACCGATGCCGGCATCACCCTCCGCTACGGTGCCCGGGTTACGGACGCCCGCCGCGAGGCCCCCAGCGCCACAGGGCTCGGTAGGGTGCACGGTGGGGAAGTTACGCTCACCCTTGATGACGGGCAGACCCTGGTCAGTGATGAACTGCTGCTAGCGACCGGGCGCACCCCTGCCTTAGAAGCGGTAGGGCTCCACACTATTGGTCTCAGCCCGGAGGCGGCCCTGGCCGGTGAGGGGCCCGACTGGCTCCACCTGATTGGGGACGCCGCCGGGCAGGTACTACTCACACACCAGGGTAAATACCGGGCACGGGTTCTAGGGACCGCCCTCGCCGGGCAGGAAGAGTACGCCCCAGAACAAGAAGCTCCAGTACCCCAGGTAATCTTCAGCCAGCCCCAGGTAGCCCAGGTCGGACTCACCGCTCCTCAGGCCACCCAACAGGGCCATAGCGTGATTACCAGCCGGGCCGCCATGAACGAGGCCGCCGGTACTTCCTTGCTGTCTGACCTCAACCGGGGCTTTGCCGAACTGACCGTTGATGCTGACACCGGCGTCCTACTGGGTGCCGTCTTTGTGGGGGAGGAAGCTGCCGAGCTCCTGCACGCAGCTACGATTGCCGTCACCGCCCAGCTACCCGTTAAGCTGCTGCGGCACGCGGTACCTGCCTACCCAACGTCCTCAGAAATCTGGCTGCGTCTGCTTGAAAAACTCCCTAGGGAGCTGCGCTAGTACTGCCAGATAGGTAAATAGCACAAAGTCGGCTGGCTGAGGAACGAGAAGCTTCTCAGCCAGCCGACTCAGCGAGTCGCTGCTAAGGGTGGAGACTTAGCTCAGGTGGCGCTCGTCCACACCGTTGTAGGCAGAGAGCGGGCGGATCAGCGAATTCGCTGCGCGCTGCTCCAAGATGTGGGCGGTCCAGCCGGTGATGCGGGAAGCCACGAAGATGGGGGTGAAAGTGGGGGTATCAAAGCCCATCAGGTGGTAGGTGGGGCCAGCGGGGTAATCCAGGTTGGGCTTGATTCCCTTAGCCTCGTCCATTGCTTCAGCCAGCCCCTGGTAGAGACCGATAATGTCGTGGCGGCCGTAGTATTCGACCATGTCGAAGAAGGACTTCTGCATGGTGGGCACACGGGAGTCGCCGTTCTTGTAGACCCGGTGGCCGAAGCCCATAATCTTCTTCTTCTCTGCTAGGGCGGCCTCCATCCATGCCTTTGCACGGGCCTTAGCGTCCGCCTGGGACTCACCCTCAATCACACCGATTTCATCGAAGGTGTGCTGCACGGCCTCGTTGGCGCCACCGTGCAGGGGGCCCTTAAGGGCACCGATGGCGCCGGTGACGGCTGAGTGCAGGTCTGAGAGGGAGGAGGTAATGACGCGGGCAGTGAAGGTAGAGGCGTTGAAGGAGTGCTCGGCGTACATGACCATGGAGACGTTGAAGGCGGTCTTGACCTCGGGGGCCGGGACTTCGCCGAAGGCCATGTAGAGGAAGTTATCGCAGTAGTCCAGGTCTTCGCGCGGGGCAATGATGTCCTGGCCCCGGCGGCGACGCTGGTCGTAGCAGACGACAGCCGGCATGACCGCGAACAGTTCCTTGGCCTTGAGCAGTTCGGTCTCGGGGGAGAGATCCTCGCTCTTGGGGTCGGCTGCGCCCAGGAAGGAGGTCGCTGTGCGGCAGACATCCATGGGGTGGCAGTCGGTAGGCAGGGCGTCGATCACTGCCTTCAACGCTGCCGGTAGCTCACGGTGGGCTCTCTCGAAAGCGGTGAACTCTTCCAGCTCTTCGTCGGTGGGTAGCTCCCCGTTCCAGAGCAGCAGGGCTACCTTCTCAAAAGGAACAGTCGCCAGTTCCTGTACCGGGTAGCCCCGGTAGAGCAGGGAGTTGGTTTCTGCGTTGACCTTTGAGATGGCGGTATAGTCAGCAACTACACCGGCCAGACCTTTTTTGACCTCGTTGTCGCTCATGTCTGTTTCTCCTTGTGCGTTTAGGCTTCGAACTTACCGGGAACCTCGAAGTTGAAGATGCCGGTGTCGAACTGGTTGTAGGCCTCGTAATCGACCAGGTCGTAGAGGCGGGAGCGGGTGAACATCTGGTCCACGTAGGCCTCCTGGGTACCGTCACGCTCGATGGTTTCCAGGACGCGTTCCATGGCTCCCAGCGAGGAGCGCAGCAGGGTGACAGGGTAGATAATCATTGAGATACCCGCTTCAGCCAGCTGTTCCTTGGTGTAAAGCTCGCTCTTACCGAACTCGGTCATGTTGGCAAGAACCGGCACGTCTACAGCGTCGCAGACAGCCTTGAACTCGTCGAGATTCTTCATGGCCTCGGGGAAAATCGCATCGGCGCCGGCATCGACCAGAGCCTTGATACGGTTTATGGTTTCCTCAAGGGAAGAGGTACCGCGCAGGTCGGTGCGGGCCATAATCAGGAAGTTCTCGTCCCGGCGGGCCTCGGCTGCCGCCTTGATTCGCTTGGTCGCGGTTTCAAGGTCAACCATGTTCTTGTTGTCGAGGTGGCCGCAGCGCTTGGGGTTGAACTGGTCCTCGATGTGGCAGCCTGCCAGGCCGTATTCTTCGAATTCCTGGATGGTGCGGGCCACGTTCATGGGTTCACCAAAGCCGGTGTCGGCATCCACAATGGCGGGCAGATTGGTGATGCGGGCAATCTGCCCTGCGCGCTGGGCTACCTCGGAGAGGGTGGTGAGGCCGACGTCCGGAAATCCCAGCTCGTTGGCCAGCACTGCGCCCGAGATGTAGATACCGTCAAAGCCTTTTTCCTCGATTAGGCGGGCTGAGATGGGGGTGTAGGTGCCGGGGAACTGGCGAATCTGGTCGCTAGCCAGCATCTCGCGCAGGTCCTTGCGCTTTTCGGTTGCGGTTTTTGAAGCGTACAGCATTAGAAGATACCCTTCTTGCCGGTTTCAAGGTCGATGGAGGCGGTGATGTTGAGGGCGTCCAGCTCACCTGCACCCAGGTTAGCCAGGTTCTCGGCTGCCTCGATGAAGCGGTTCTGCTCTTCTTCAGAGACCTTGCCCTCGGCCAGCTTGCGGAACTTGCCGATGTAGTCCTCGCGGGCGAAAGGACGGGCACCGAGCGGGTGGGCGTCCGCCACAGCGATTTCTTCGCTGAAGGTCTCGCCGTTAGCCAGCTTGATTTCAACGCGGCCACCGAAGGCCTTTTCTGCGGGGTCGTTGGAGTGGTAGCGGCGGGTCCACTCGGCATCCTCAGCGGTGGTGACTTTGTGCCAGAGGGCTACGGTGTCTTCGCGCTGGGCACGCTCGGGGGCGTAGGAGCCGACGTGGTCCCACTCGCCGTCCTGCAGCATAACGGTGAAGATGTAGGGGATGGAGTGGTCCAGGGTCTCGCGGGTGGCGGTGGGGTCGTACTTCTGGGGGTCGTTGGCGCCAGAGCCGATGACGTAGTGGGTGTGGTGGGAGGTGTGCAGAACAATCGACTCGATGTTCTCGGGGTTGGCGAATTCGGGGTGTTCGCGGTGCAGCTTGCGGGCCAGGTCAATCCATGCCTGGGCCTGGTACTCAGCGGAGTGTTCCTTGGTGTAGGTGTCGAGGATCGCTCGCTTGGGCTCGCCAATTTCGGGCAGGGGCACTTCGTAGTGGGCGTCGGGGCCGTCCAGCATCCAGGCGATGACGCCGTCCTCACCCTCGTAGATCGGCACGGGGGAGGTCTGGCCGCGCATAGCTCGGTCAACCGCTTCAACTGCCATCTTGCCTGCAAAGGCGGGGGCGTGGGCCTTCCAGGTGGAGATTTCGCCCTTGCGGGACTGGCGGGTTGCGGTGGTGGTGTGCAGGCCCTGACCGATGGCCTGGAAGATGGTTTCGGTGTCCAGGCCCAGCAGGGTGCCAATACCGGCAGAAGCGGACGGGCCGATGTGGGCGACGTGGTCAATCTTATGCTTGTGCAGGCAGATGGCCTTGACCAGGTCGACCTGGACCTCGTAGCCGGTAGCGATACCGCGAATCAGGTCGCGGCCGGTGGAGCCCACGTGCTGGGCTACTGCCAGAATCGGGGGAATGTTATCGCCGGGGTGGGAGTATTCGGCAGCCAGGAAGGTGTCGTGGTAGTCGAGTTCACGCACTGCCACGCCGTTGGCCCAGGCTGCCCATTCGGGGGAGACCTTGGTGCTGGCGGGGACGCCGAAGATGGCTGCGCCCTTTCCATTGGGGGAGTGGGCGTGGGTAAGAGCCTGGTCGCGGGCGGAGATGATGGGGCCGCGGTTGAGAGAAGCGATAGCGACAGAGGCGTTGTCGATAATGCGGTTGATGACCATCTCTTCGACCTCGGGGAGCACCTCAACGGGGTCGGTGGCTACCTGGGCGAGCTTGTAGGCGAGCTGGTCTTCGCGGGGCAGGTTTTCTTCGGACTTATAAACTCGAACGGAGTGCAGCTTGGTCACTGATGTTTCCTTTCAGGTTGTTCCTACCGGCAGCGGCGCCGGTGAGGGGATTCTTAGGCTGTTGGTTCTGGATGGTTGAAAAGACTGTGTTGGCTCTGAGAGGCTGCGGCCTCTTCGATGGCGTAGAGCGCGTTGGCCAGGTGCAGGCGGGTAGCGGCTTCAGCAAGCTGCGGGTCGCCGGAGGCGATGCAGCGGGCAATCTGGGCATGCTCTTCAGCCGCCTGCTCTAGCCGGATGGGGTTGGCTTTAGAAAGCTTGCGGATGCGGGTGAGCTGGGTGCGCAAGGACGTCTGTGCTTGGTGCAGGTAGCGGTTGTTGGCTGCCGCGTCGATCGCGGTATCGAGCTCATCCACTAGGGAGTAGTACTCCGCCAGTGAGGCTTCTCCGCGGTGCAGGGCGAACGATGCCTCTTCAAAGGCCTGTGCCAGCTCTTTGAAGACCTTGGAATCACCCCGCCGTGCTGCAAGTGCTGCCGCAGTGCTGTCGAGCGAGGTGCGTAGCTCAAAGAGGGCGTACACATTCGCTAGAGAAATCGGTGCAACGATAACGCCGCGGCCCGGTGCCGGTTCGGCAAGACCCTCGGCGAGAAGGCGGGATATAGCTTCGCGGACGGGGGTGCGAGAGACCCCCAGGCGCTCTGACTGTTCTACCTCTGCAATCACAGAACCGGGAGCGAGCATTCCCTCCATGATGTCGCTGCGCAGGCTCTGATAGGCCAGTTCACCAGCTCTCATTCGCTCTCTCCTTTCACAGTTTTGTGATGTGTTGCACTGAAATTGGCGGTTGTGACCACTCTAAAACACCGACCCGAGTTTTGTATACAAAAGGGGAAAATTTTTCGGACTGTGCATGAAATAATGTGTCATTTTTACCAGTTTCACAAATTTTTGTATACAAAACCTTGCCAAATGTGACCCCTCGCACTAGGTTGGAGTCACTCCCTCATGACAACCCACCACCGGCGTCCGTAAAGGAGCACCCCACATGGCAACATACGCTGACACCTACACCCGCAGCATCGAAAACCAGGAAGAATTCTGGCTAGAGCAGGCACAGGCCATTAGCTGGTCAATCGAACCAACCCGCGCCCTCGATAGCGATGCTGCCCCACTGTACCGCTGGTTCCCCGACGGCACCCTCAACACCTGCTACAACGCCGTTGACCGCCACGTAGAAGCCGGCCACGGCGATCGCACCGCCATCACCTACGACTCAGCCATGCTCGGCACCCGCCAGAACATCACCTACTCAGAACTCAAAGGCGAGGTAGAGAAAATTGCTGGGGCGCTCGCGTCCGCCGGGGTCGAAAAAGGCGACCGCGTGCTCATTTATATGCCCATGATTCCCCAGGCTGCCATGGCCATGCTGGCGGTTGCCCGCCTGGGCGCCGTGCACTCGGTGGTCTTCGGCGGCTTTGCCCCCAACGAACTAGCTAGCCGTATCAACGACTGCTCGCCCACCGTCGTTCTGACCGCTTCTGGCGGTGTGGAACCCAAGCGCCGCATCGAGTACATTCCCGCCGTCGAAAAGGCTATTGAGCTATCACAGACCAAGCCTGCGACCGTGCTGGTCTTCGAACGTGAGGGCTTTGAGAATTCAGTATCTGATGCGGTGCGCCGAGCTGAAGAGAACTCCACCGGCGTGACCTGGCTCGATTGGGGGCAGGCCGTTGAGGTAGCCCAGCCATACGCGCCTGTCGAGGTGAAGGCCACCGACCCTCTCTACATTCTGTACACCTCCGGCACGACCGGCTCTCCCAAGGGTGTAGTGCGCGATAACGGTGGGCACGCCGTGGCTCTGACCTGGACCATGAAAAATATTTACAACGTGGGCCCCGGTGAAGTGATGTGGTGTGCCTCGGATGTGGGCTGGGTTGTGGGCCACTCCTACATTGTCTACGGCCCTCTGCTGGCCGGGGCAACCACCGTGCTCTATGAGGGCAAGCCCGTGGGGACCCCGGACGCCGGTGCCTTCTGGCGCGTCGTCCAAGAATCTGGTGCCAAGTCCCTCTTTACCGCTCCCACCGCCCTGCGAGCTATCCGTAAGGCTGACCCTGAGGCAGAACTGCTGGGTAACTACGATATTTCCTCGCTACAACTACTCTTTGTGGCCGGTGAGCGTCTGGATCCCGAAACCTACCACTGGGCCACTGAAAAGCTGGGCGTGCCCGTCATTGATAACTGGTGGCAGACTGAGACCGGTTGGGCCATTGCCGCTAACCCCCGCGGTCTAGAAGCCCTGCCGCTGAAGCCCGGTTCCCCCTCTGTGCCCTCACCCGGTTACAACTTGCAGGTGCTCGACCCCTTCGGTGAGCCCGTCGGCCCCGGCGAAGAGGGTAACCTGGCTATCAAGCTGCCCATGCCCCCGGGTACCCTGCCCACCCTCTGGGGCAACGACGACCGCTACATTTCCTCCTACCTCGACGCCTTCCCCGGCTACTACACCACCGGCGACTCCGGCTACATCGACGAGGACGGCTATGTCTTCGTCATGGGGCGCACGGACGACGTCATCAACGTATCGGGTCACCGCCTCTCAACTGGTGCTATGGAGCAGGTGCTCGCAGGCCACCCGGCTGTTGCTGAATGTGCTGTGATCGGTGTGGCTGACCAGCTCAAAGGTCAGCGGCCCGCCGGCTACGTGGTGCTCAAAGCCGGTGCCGACATCACCGAAGAGCAGCTGGCTGCCGAACTCATCGCCAGCGTGCGCAATGACATCGGTGCGGTAGCCGACTTCAAGGACGTCAAGATTGTGGACGGCCTGCCCAAGACCCGCTCCGGCAAGATCCTGCGCAAGACCATGCGCCAGATTGCCGACGGCGAGCAGTACACCGTGCCCTCCACCATCGAAGATATGAGCGTGCTGGACGATATTGCTAAGGTGCTGCGTAGCTAGCGGCACATTTTCGGTGCGGACGCCGCCCTCCGCTTTCCTGCCTAGAGGCAGGGGAGTGGGGTGCGGCGTCCTTTTGCGTTCGGCGAGTGGGGAACGTCATATACTGGTGGGTTTGGTATGGGTGTTCCATCAACTAATCTTGTATTTGTATCAAGCACAAATACAAAATTGGGAGAGGGATATGGATACCAAGTTCTCGGTCGCCGTACACACCCTGGTCATGCTCTCAGAGTCTGACGACAAACTCACCTCCGAAACCATCGCGGCCAGCGTAGGAACTAACGCCAGCTACATCCGCAAAATCATTTCCCTGCTTAAGAAAGCAGACCTGCTCGACCGCGTCCCTGGCAGCTTCGACTACCAGCTAGAAAAGCCGAAAACCGAGATGACCCTGCTCGATATCTACCGGGCCGTTAACCCCAACATCCACATTGATACCCACCAAAACGCCAACCCGGAATGCCCGGTAGGGGGCCACATTAATTCGGTGCTCGACCCCATCGCCGCCCGCGCCGAACAGGCCATGACCGACCAGTTAGCAGGAATCACCCTGGATGCGGTCATCGAAGATATCAGGGCCAGCTACCTAGCAGCCCACCCCGACGCTCAAATTTAACATCACCATCATCACCCACCCGAAAGAGAAATCCATGAAAGCATTTACCCTCACCTCCTACGCCAACGGCGGTGCCACCCAGTGGGCGGACGTCCCCGCCCCCGTCGCCGGGCCCGGCCAGGTGGTTGTTTGCGTCCGCGCCGCAGGCCTCAACCCGCTTGATGCCATGATCTCCCGCGGTGATTTCAAGCAGCTCCTGCCCTACAAGCTCCCCCTCATCCTGGGGCAGGAAGTCGCCGGGGACGTCCTCGCCGTCGGTAGCGGCGTCACCGACTACGCGGTGGGGGATAAGGTCTTTACCCGCCTGCCCATCGACGCTATTGGTGGCTTCGCCGAGCAGGTCGCTATAGACGCTGCCCAGGTTGCGCCCATGCCTGCCAACCTGACCTACGCTGAAGCCGCTGGCCTGCCCCTCGTCCTGCTGACCGCTATCCAGGCCTTCACCGAAAAGGCTCCCATCAAGCCCGGCGATAAGGTCTTCATCCAGGGCGGTACCGGCGGGCTGGGCTCTATCGCTATCCAGGTTGCCAAGCACCTGGGCGCAACCGTCGCCACCACCGTCAGCACCAAGAACGTAGAGCTGGCTAAGACCCTGGGCGCCGATGTGGTCATCGACTACCGCACCCAGAACTACGAGGAGCACATCTCGGGCTACGACATCGTGCTCGACACCCTGGGCAAGGGGGAAACCACTCGCTCCATGAAGGTGCTGGCATCCGGCGGCACCCTGGTGACCGTGGTCGGGGCGCCCGATACCGACTTCGCCGCCCAGCTCGGCAAGAAGGCCCTGACCCCGGTCATGTGGTTCCTCAGCCGAAAAGAGCGGGCTGCTGCCAAGAAGCTCGGCGTGACCTACAAGTTCCTCTTCATGCGGGCCGAGGCAGACCAGCTCAAGAGCTATACGCCCGCTATCGAATCCGGCGCTATTAAGCCCCTGGTCGCCCAGACCCTGCCCTTTGACCGCCTGGAAGAAGCTCTCGACCTGCTCGCCGCAGGTAAGGGCGGCCCCGGCAAAATCGTCGTTGAAATGAACTAGAAGGTGATGACTTGCACCCACCAGCTAAACTGGTAGGTAAAAGTCTTGAACCCAACCAAAGGTGAAACACAGTGACTGAAACCGGCGCTGAGCAGCTCGGCCCCACCGGCCGCCCCCTGCGCATCTACCCCGACCCCGCCCCCCTCTCCACCCACGGGCCCGCCCGCATCATCTCCATGGTCAACCAAAAGGGCGGCGTCGGAAAAACCACCTCCACCATCAACCTCGGTGCCGCGCTCGCAGAAGCCGGACGCCGCGTCCTACTCGTCGATTTCGACCCCCAGGGCGCGCTGTCCGCCGGTTTCGGCGCCAACCCCCACGAACTCGACCTCACCGTCTACAACGTCATGATGGACCGCAAGGTCGATATCCGCGAGGTTATCCAGAGCACCGAATTCGAGAACATCGACCTGCTCCCCGCCAACATCGACCTCTCCGCAGCCGAAGTGCAGCTGGTCAACGAGGTCGCCCGCGAGCAGGTTCTCGCCAGCGCCCTGCGCAAGGTCGAAAACGACTACGACGTTATCCTGATTGACTGCCAGCCCTCCCTGGGCCTACTCACCGTCAACGCCCTGACCGCCAGCCACGGCGTCATCATCCCGCTCATCTGCGAGTTCTTCGCCCTGCGCGCGGTAGCCCTGCTGGTGGACTCCATCGAAAAGGTGCAGGACCGCCTGAACCCCAAGCTCGAAATCGACGGCGTGCTCGCCACCATGTTCGACTCCCGCACCCTGCACTCAAAAGAGGTACTGGCCCGTATCGTTGACGCCTTTGGAGACAAGGTCTTCGACACCGTCATTAAGCGCACCGTTAAGTTCCCCGATGCCTCCGTATCGGCAGAACCTATCCTGTCGTACGCCTCGAACCACCCCGGTGCCGAGGCCTACCGCCAGCTAGCCCGCGAGCTGATCTCCCGCGGCGGCGCCCCCTAAACGCACCTGCCCCTATGCTCTAGGCTACTTTTGCCCGTCTGCCCTTGAAGAACCTCGGGGCAGGCGGGCACAATGGTTAAAACACAGAAAAAGAACGGCTCATGAGAAGCCGCCGAATCCTGGCTCAAAGACCCACAGGAGACTCGCTGCCGTGACGGTACCGAACACACTTACCCAGAGCGCCCCTGCGCCCTTTACGCTCACCCTAAGCAACTTCGAAGGACCCTTCGACCTGCTGCTCACCCTGATTTCCCGCCGTAAACTCGATATCACCGATATCGCCCTGGCCGAAGTCACCGACGAATTTCTCACCTACATCCGCCCCCTGCTTGAAAACGGCAGCGACGCCGCCCTCAACACCGCAAGCGACTTCCTCGTCACCGCTTCCACCCTGCTCGAACTCAAAACAGCGCGACTGCTCCCGCGCAGCGACAAAGCTCTAGCCGCTAACCCCGACCTGCTTGAAGCCCGCGACCTGCTCTTTGCCCGCCTGCTTCAGTACCGGGCCTACCGCGAGGTTGCAAGCGTGCTCGAAGAGCGATTCACCGCAGAAAACCAGCGTTTTTCCCGCACCGTCGCCCTCGAACCGGCCTTCACCAAGGTACTACCCGAGCTGGTCTTCGACCTGACCCCGCAGGCTTTTGCAGAGATTGCCGCTCGCGTCCTGCGCCTGCACGAAGACCCCGACATCGAGCCGGAACCCGAACACATCGACACCGGCCACATCTACACCCCGGCCACCACCATCGCCGCCGAAGAAGCGATACTGCTGGTCAAGCTGGGCGAGAGCGGTGGGCAGTTGAGCTTCGCCGAGGCCTGCGCGGACGCCGCCAGCCGCGAAGTCGTGGCCGTCCGCTTTCTTGCGGTGCTAGAACTCTATAAAGAGGGCAGGCTCGCCGTAGAACAGGGCCAGGCCCTGGGCCCTATCACCCTGCGCCTTGAAAGCCCAGCAACCGCCCACCGGGAAGGAGAGACAGAATGAGCGGGAACCCCGACTACACTGACGATGACCTTAAGATTCTGCTCTCTGGCAGCTGGGAGGCTGAACCGGAGCAGGAGCCCAAGTCTGAACCAGCACCGCAGCCCGAGCCAGCACCAGAAGAAACCTCCCCGGTAGCACCCCAACCCGCTACCAAGCCTACGAAAGCCACCCAGCCGGTGGCGGCGTCCGCCCACGAACTCAACCGAGTTGAGCTCCAGCCCGGCGGCGTGAAAGCCGCTATCGAGGCGATTCTGGCGGTTGCCGATGTGCCGGTGAGCGTGCGCGAGTTTGCCGCCGCCCTGATCGTTTCAGAGCGGGCTATTGAAACAGCCCTGGACGAGCTCCACCGGGACTACGAGGGCTACGACGACGCTACCGGAACCCACGAACCGCGCGGTTTTGAACTGCGGCAGGTTGCCGGTGGCTGGCGGCTCTACGCCCGGGCCGACTTCTCCCCCTGGGTGGGTCGCTTCGTGGTGGGAGCACAGACCGTCAAACTCACCAAGGCAGCCCTGGAAACCCTGGCCGTCATTGCCTACCAGCAACCGGTAACCCGGTCTTACATCGCCCAGGTACGCGGAGTTTCCTCCGACGCGGCGGTGCGCAACCTGCTCCAGCGCGGCCTCATCACCGAGACCGTTCCCGATGAAACCGGGGCAACCCAGTACATCACTACCGACACCCTGCTGGAAAAGCTCGGCCTGAACTCGCTCGACGAGCTACCGGCCCTAGCCCCCTACCTGCCCGACCCCCACGAGGTGGGTAGCAGCACCACCCTAGACTTGGATGACCCCAGCTAGCGCACGAGCTAGCTGCGGCATCACCAGAAACTACGACACAGAGGAAAGAGAAAAAGAAATGGCATACGGAAACAACTCATCACGAGGTAACTCAAACCGCGGCGGCCGCCCCGGTGCAGGCAAAGCAGGAGCCGGACGCGGCGGCAAGGGTTTCGCCGGCGCTGGCAAGGGCGGAGCCGGTAAGGGCGGCTCAGGCCGCTCAGGTTTCGCCGGTAACAAGGGCGCTAAGCCCGGCACCCCCGGTGGCCCCCGCAAGGCTGGTACCGGCAAGGGCCCCAAGTTCCGCTCAGGCCAGCCCTTCGCTAAGGAAATGGGCGAGTTCCGCCCCGCTAACCGCGGCTCCAAGAACTTTGGCCCCCACCGTCCGCGCCGCCCCAAGAACGCACCCGTCGACCACTACCCCTTCTACGACCACGAGGGCGTCCGCCTACAGAAAATCATGGCCTCAGCCGGTGTAGCCTCCCGCCGCGTCTGCGAAGAAATGATCGAAGAGGGCCGCGTGACCGTCAACGACGTCCTTGTAACTGAACTCGGCGTACGCGTTAACCCCGACCAGGTCACTATCCAGGTCGACGGCATGACTATTCAGACCAACGACAAGCTGGTCTACATGGTGCTCAACAAGCCCGCCGGCGTCGTCTCAGCCATGGACGACCCCGATGGCCGCCCCAACATCTCCAACTTCCTGCGCTCCTCCATGACCGAACGTGTCTTCCACGTGGGCCGATTGGATGTTGAAACCGAAGGTCTGCTCCTGCTGACCAACGACGGCGAACTAGCCAACCGCCTGACCCACCCCTCCTACGAGGTACCCAAGACCTACCTGGTGCAGGTACCCGGCCCCATGGAACCCGGCATCGGCGCAGCCATGAAGAAGGGACTACGCCTGGAGGACGGCGTCACCCGCGTCGACGAGTTCAAGCTGGTGGACTCCACCCCCGGCCACGTGCTCGTTGAGGTCACCATCCACTCCGGTAAGAACCGCATCATCCGCCGCATGTTCGAGCATGTCGGCTACCCCGTCGAGAAGCTCGTGCGCGTAGAGATGGGCCCCATCCACATCGGCTCCCAGAAGCAGGGCACCGTACGCAACCTGTCCAAGGTCGAAATCGGTAAGCTGCTGGCCTCGGTAGGTATGTAATGAGCGGAGCAACCCCCGCTTTTGACTCCCACCTGCACGGCCCCGTCCTGGTTATCGGGGCGGGTCTGCTGGGCGCCTCCATCGGGCTGGGCCTGAGCCACCGCGGCTACACGGTCTATATCTCTGACATCTCACCCACCACCGAAGCCGTCGCCGAAGACATCGGTGCCGGTACCTCCCTGCGAGCCCTAGCCACCGAGTGGCAAGGGAAAACAGGAGCGGACGCCCCCGACCAGCTGGAACTTACCCCTCAGCTGGTTGTCGTGGCGGCACCCCCGGACGTCACCGCCGACCTGGTGGTGCGCGCGCTCGCCGACTACCCGGCGTCCTTTGTCATCGATATTGCCTCGGTCAAGTCGGGAATCTTGAGCGCAGTGCGAGCTTCTGGGGCCGATGTGAGCCGCTACCTGGGTACTCACCCCATGGCTGGGCGCGAGAAATCTGGCCCTGTTGCCGCCCGCGGTGAGCTGTTTTCAGCCCGTCCCTGGGTACTCTGTGACCACGAGACGGTGCGCCCCGAACTGGTTAAGGTGGCCCAACAAGTAGCCACCGAGCTGGGCTCAACCATCACCCATATGGATGTGGAAGAGCACGACCGCACCGTCGCCCTGATTTCCCACGTGCCCCAGGTAATGAGCTCTCTGCTGGCCTCTCGTCTGCAGGATACCCCCCTCTACGCGCTCGGCCTGGCCGGGCAGGGCCTGCGTGATACTACCCGTATCGCAGCCTCAGACCCCGGGCTGTGGGTGCAGATCCTTTCGGCCAATGCCGAGCCCGTGGTACAGACCCTTTACGGGGTGCGTGAGGACCTAGAGCGCCTCATCAGCACCCTGGAAGCCCCCACCGCTGCCGGGGCTAGGCTCGATATCGCCCAGCTGATGAGCGAGGGTAACTCGGGCGTGGCCCGCATACCCGGCAAGCACGGCGGCTCACCGTCCGCCTTTGCCCAACTGACCGTGCTGGTGGATGACACCCCCGGTACCCTGGCCCGCCTACTGGTTGAAATCGGTGAACTGGGCGTCAACCTGGAAGACCTGCGCCTGGAACACTCACCCGGTGCCCAGGTCGGCATGGCCGAAATTTCGGTCAACCCCAATGAACACGAAAAACTCATCGAAGACCTCACCAGCCGCGGCTGGAAGGTCGTCAAGTAAGGAAGAAAACTATGTCTGACAAGCTCGTGATCGCCATTGACGGCCCTTCTGGCTCCGGCAAGTCCTCGGTCTCTAAGGCCGTGGCCCGCCACTACGGGCTCGAATACCTGGACACCGGCGCCATGTATCGTGCCCTGACCTGGTACTGCCTAGACACTCAGGTCAACACCGAGGACGCCGCAGCCCTGGTTGCTGCAGCCCGCAGCTTCCCCTACGTGCAGGGCACCAGCCCCGACGAAGAGATCATCGAGGTCGGGGGAGTAGACGTGCGCGAGGCTATCCGCGAACCCCGCATCTCTGAGGCGGTTTCTGCTGTTGCCTCGAACATGGACGTCCGTCAGATCCTAATCGACCTGCAGCGCGACTTCATCGCCC
This sequence comes from Rothia sp. 11254D007BW, assembly GCF_053548195.1. Classification (NCBI taxonomy): domain Bacteria; kingdom Bacillati; phylum Actinomycetota; class Actinomycetes; order Micrococcales; family Micrococcaceae; genus Rothia; species Rothia sp. 11254D007BW. The sequence continues at coordinate 1,081,780 of NZ_JBPWPK010000001.1, read as the reverse complement.
GCTCCACCACCGGCATGGTGGCAGAAGGCCGCGACATCACCACCGTCGTTGCCCCCGACGCCGACGCCCGCGTCCTACTCACCGCCAGCGAAGAAGTCCGCCTTGCCCGCCGCGGCCTGCAGCTGGGTGGCACCCAGAACTCCGAGCAGCTCGCAGCCCAGGTCTCAGCCCGCGACGCCAAAGACTCCAAGGTCACCAGCTTCACCGAAGCCGCCGAAGGCGTAGCCCTCGTTGACTCATCAGAACTCAACTTCGAAGAAACCATCGCAGCGGTTATCGAAGCCGTCGAAGGTCAACTCAAGCGCTAACGACCGGGCGGCGTGCAGGCGTCCGCCCCACCGTCAACTAAACTTATCTACCAACGCACCGGCACCCGCCGGAAACCACCACAGGAGGTATCGCCCATGAGCGACGAACTCACCCCCCACGACGACTACGAGGTCAAGTTCCTCGGTGGCGGCGACGATGACGTATCGGACCGCCTAGCCGACATCGATGACGAAACCGCCAACCAGCGCGCAGAAGCCCTGCTGGCCGGCCTCGAAGACTACGACCTGGACGAAGAAGACCGTGCCCTGCTCGGTTCCTGGGGCTTCGACATCGACGAGGACGACAACCAGGAAGCTGACCCCGTCGTCGCCATCGTCGGCCGCCCCAACGTCGGCAAATCCACCATTATCAACCGCATCCTCGGCCGCCGTGAAGCCGTGGTTGAAGATAAGCCCGGTGTCACCCGTGACCGTGTCTCCTACAAGGCTGAACACAACGGCAAGGACTTCACCCTGGTCGATACCGGCGGTTGGGAAGCCGACGCCAAGGGCATCGACGCCCAGGTAGCTGCCCAGGCAGAAATCGCCGTCGCCCATGCGGACGTTGTACTGCTGGTTGTCGACGCCATGGTCGGTATCTCAGCCACCGACGAAGCTATCGTGCGTATGCTTCGCCGCGTCGACAAGCCCATCCTGCTGGTTGCCAACAAGGTCGATACCGAACACCAGGAAGCTGAAATTCACGCGCTCTGGGCACTCGGCATGGGCCAACCCCACCCCGTCTCAGGTGTCCACGGCCGCGGCCTGGCCGATATGCTCGACGCCATGATGGAAGTACTGCCTGAGCACTCTCAGTACGCCGAGCCCGAGGCCCTGGGTGGCCCCCGCCGTATCGCCCTGATCGGCCGCCCCAACGTGGGTAAGTCCTCCCTGCTCAACAAGCTGGCAGGTGAAGAACGCGCCGTGGTTAACGACCTGGCTGGCACCACCCGCGACCCCGTGGACGAAATCGTCGAACTAGGCGGCCGCCCCTGGCGCTTCGTTGATACCGCAGGTATCCGCCGCCGCCAGCACATGGCCAAGGGCGCAGACTTCTACGCCTCCCTGCGCACCCAGACCGCTATTGAGCGTGCTGAGGTTGCCGTGGTGCTCCTGGATGTTTCTGAGCCCCTGAGCGAGCAGGACGTTCGCATCGTGCAGATGGCTGTTGACTCCGGCCGAGCCATGGTGCTGGCCTTCAACAAGTGGGACACCCTCGACGAAGACCGCCGCGAGATGCTCGAACGCGAGATTGAGCGCGACCTGGCCCATGTGAAGTGGGCACCTCGCGTCAACATCTCAGCCAAGACTGGCTGGCACAAGGACAAGCTGGTTCCCGCCCTGGAACACTCCCTGGAATCCTGGGACTCCCGCATCCCCACCGGTCGCCTGAACGCCTTCCTAGGCGAAATCGTGGCAGCCCACCCCCACCCCCTGCGTGGCGGTAAGCAGCCCCGTATCCTCTTCGGCACCCAGGTGTCCTCCCGTCCGCCTAAGTTCGTTCTCTTCACCACCGGCTTCCTGGACCCCGGCTACCGTCGCTTCATCGCTCGCCGCCTGCGTGAAACCTTCGACTTCACCGGTACCCCCATCGACATCACCATGCGAGTGCGTGAGCGCCGCAGTCTGGGGGAGCGCCAGAGCGGTAAGTCAGGTAAGGGCGGACGCCGCTAATACCGGCCTGCTTGAAGTGTGACCTAAAACGCTCCAAAAAAGCCCTAAAAACCCGGTTTTCGATTTTGCACTTCCTCAAAGAGGTGTGTATAGTTATACGAGTGCTCAAGGGAACGGCAAAGTTCACGAGAGACAATCGGGTTGTGGCGCAGCTTGGTAGCGCACTTGACTGGGGGTCAAGGGGTCGCAGGTTCAAATCCTGTCAACCCGACAGATAAAGCTCCGGCTACTAGGGTAAAACCTAGTGGCCGGAGCTTTTTTGTTGCCTGAAGAGCGGGGCTAGCTGGTGAAGCTGCCCTGTGGATATCGCTTACCGGGCGTCATAGTCGCGTCACGGCTCCACCGTTTTCGGAGAGGCGCGGACGCCCGCACCCCGGGTTTTCCTGGAAAATACGGGGTAGGTGCGGTTACATGGTTATCCACAGGCTGCCCCTGCCTGTACTGGTCAGCCCTGGTTTTTCTAGCCTAGTGGCATGACTCAGCTAGAAGAACTCAACCAGAAACTGCTCACCTGCCAGCAGCTCACCGCCCGTTACCCTAACCGTTACCAGTTTGAGGCCGCAATAGCGCGGGGGCTCTACCGGCGGGTAGCACGCGGTTTTTACCTGCATCGCACCGACTGGGATAGTCTCACGCCGGAAGAAGTCTATCTTGCCCGGGTACTGGCCCTGGCGGCGTCCTACCCCGGAATTATCTTCTCCCACCAGACAGCCGCCCTGCTCCACGGGCTACCCCTAGAAAACCTGCCCGAGACGGTACATGTCTACTGCTACCACCGTACCCGCGCCAAAGACTACACCGTGCACCACGGGGAGCTGCACCTGCCTACCGATACCACCGTGCTCGCCCCGGGCATCCGCATCACCAGCCTGGAGAGAACCCTAGCTGACCTGGCAGAAAAGCCGAGCGCGCAACGTTACCGCATCAAACTATAAAAATGTTGTGAACTCGCTAGAGGAAAAGCTCAACTGATGACTCTGAGGGGAACTTGCGTGCTGGAATGTGAGGTTCTGTGGGTTTCATACGGTAGGTGTGGCTATGGCAGTAGAAACTGTTGCAGATGTAAGCAAGTCCACGGCGTTAGGGTAGGTGTGTTTCTAACTGAAATGGAACATGTTGACTAGGTGTGAAAATATACTTTTGACTAGGTTATATATAAAAATTTCACTCGGTTTGCACTCGTGAGATGTAGACAGGCTCCCTTAGGTTATTTTTGACCTTTACAGACGCCCTCTCGCACGGTTTGTTTTCATGAGTTTTGTGTGTGAATTAGTGGTAATTTAGGAGGTAGAAAAGTGCAAATAGCACACAAAACCAACCGCGGAACACGCCTCCGCAGCGAAGGAACCCATCCTCATGTGGCAGCAGGTCTACGACCCACTGAACAACCAGGCACTCTCAGCCCTCGTGGCGGCAGTGCCGATCCTCGTCTTCCTCCTAGGGCTCACCGTCCTGAAAATGAAGGGTTTGCACGCAGCCCTCGTATCCCTGGCCTCAGCCGTGGCACTGGCCGTCCTCGTGTTCGGTATGCCCTTTGCCTCCTCCCTCTCAGCCATCGGCTACGGCTTCCTCTCCGGCATGTGGCCCATCGGCTGGATTGTGCTCATGGCCGTCTGGCTCTACCGCATCACCGTCCGCGCCGGTAACTTCGAAGTGATCCGCGGTTCGGTCTCAGCGATTTCTGCTGACCAGCGCATCCAGGTTCTTCTGATTGCCTTCTGCTTCGGTGGCTTCCTCGAAGGTGCCGCGGGTTTCGGTATTCCGATTGCTATCTGTGCCGCCCTGCTGGTAACCCTCGGTTTCGAACCCGTCAAGGCATGTCTCCTGGCTCTGGTCTCCAACGTTGCCTCCGGTGCCTACGGCGCTATCGGCATCCCTGTCCTCACCGGCTCCACTGTCTCCGGTGTGCCCCAGGCTGAACTGAACTCCATGATGGTCTGGGTCCTGCAGATCATCACCATCTTCACCCCCGTTCTGCTGGTCATGATGCTGGACGGCATCCGCGGCCTCAAAGAGACCGGTCTGGTTGCCCTGGGCCTAGGCGTGGTTGTCTCCGCTGCCCAGGCAGGCGTCCTGCTGGCTATCGGCCCCGAACTCGTAGACATCATCCCCTTCCTGCTTGGCCTGATTCTGCTGGCCGTCACCATGATGAAGTGGCAGCCCGCCCACATCTACCGCGAACCCGGCGCTCCCTCCCTCGAAGAACTTAAGAAGAGCCCCAGCGCCTTCACCTTCTCCGGCGTCGTCAAGGCATGGAGCCCCTTCATCATTCTGTCCATCATGATTCTGCTCTGGTCGACCCCCCTCATTAAGGCCCTGGTTAAGGCTGAGACCGAAACCAGTGCAGCGGGTGCCCTGAACTGGACCACCATCCCCGTCCAGATGCCCGCCCTGCACGGCCAGATTTCCCAGGTCGCCCCCATCGTGGCAGAAGAAACCGCCATGAAGGCAGTCTGGAACTGGACCCTCTTCGGCGCATCAGGTACCGCTATCCTCTTCGCCGCCCTCATCACTATCGCCATCTCTAACATCAGCTGGAAGGCCGCCTTTGAAGAACTCGGCGGCGCCTGGAAGCAGCTCTGGCAGCCCATTCTGCTCATCTGCCTGGTCATGGCTGTTGCTAACGTGATGAACTTCGGCGGTATGTCCTCAGCCCTGGCTCTGGCCCTGGCAGCTGTCGGTTCCATCTTCCCGCTCTTCTCGCCCATCATCGGCTGGATTGGCGTGTTCGTCACCGGCTCCGTGGTCAACAACAACACCCTCTTCGCCGGCCTGCAGGCCACCACCGCAAGCCAGATTGGCGCCAACTCCGGCCTGCTGGTTGCAGCTAACACTGCCGGCGGTGTGATGGCTAAGGTCGTTTCACCCCAGTCCATCGCGATTGCGGCGGCATCGGTGAACATGTCTGGCCAGGAATCAAAGATCACCAACGCAGCTATCAAGTACTCGCTGGCCCTGTTGGTTATCCTCTGTGTCTGGGTCTACGTACTCTCGCTGATTATGCCTGCCTAAGGCTGGCGACAGCCCTCGGCGCTGATATATCAGGACGCCCGCCCCACCACCCTGCCACCGGGCAGGGGAGCTGGGGCGGGCGTCCTTTTCTTGCCCCGGCAAAGTGAAGGCCAACTCGCCTGACTACCTGGTCTAAATACCCGCTGAAAGAAAGTAAACTGTTGGTATGAGCATCACACCCGTAAAAAACCTATTGAATGACCAGCTGCCCAGCTTCATCAAGCAGGGCTACCTCTTTATGTCGCACCAGCGCCGCAAGGCCGGGGTCTCCGCAGAGTCGCACTGCCCCGTCACCTTCTCCGCTCTGGGTGGCACCGCAACCCTGATTCGTGGCGAAGAAGCCGTGGACTTCTTCTACGACGAGTCCAAGATTAGCCGCGGAGGCGCCATGCCCGCAGCAATCCAGGGGCCCCTCTTTGGCGAAGGTGCCGTTCACACCCTCGACGGTGAAGCCCACAAGGTTCGTAAGGCCAAGATGGCTGAAATGGCTTACGCCGACGAGCGCGTTGAGGCTTTTAAGGGCTTCGTTGAAGAAGAAATGAAGGCCCTTATTGAACGCTGGAAGACCAACCCCGGTAACATCTACGACGATGTTGCTGTAGCCTACGGCCGCGCCGCCTTCCGCTGGGCCGGGGTGCCCGCGTCCGACCGCGAGCTCAACAAGCGCGCCACCCAGATGAGCCACCTGCTCGACACCTTCGGTGAGCTTAAGCAGAACGTGCTCTCCTGGATTGACCGTAAGAAGCTGGACGCCTGGGCCGAAGAGCTCATCGAAAAGGTCCGCTCCGGCGAACTGACCGTCGAACCCGACTCGGTAGTGCGCCACATGGCTGACCTGCGCGACGAAAAGGGTGAGCTGGTCACTGCCAAGCTGGCCGGTATTGAGCTGCAGAACCTTACCCGCCCCACCGTGGCTGTCTCCCGCTTCGCCGCTTTCGCAGCCGTCGCTATGGTCGAGAACCCCGAGTGGGCTGCTAAGGTCAAGAAGGCAGTGGAGGACGCCGATGGCCGCCTAGTCAACATCCCTGAAGCCGTTGCATTCGCCCAGGAAACCCGCCGCAAGTACCCCTTCGTTCCCATGCTCCCCGCCATGGTCAAGGAAGATACCGAGCTTTCGGGCTGCCCAATTCAGAAGGGCCAGCGCGTGCTGCTGGACATTCTGGGCACCAACACCTCACCCCAGCTCTGGAAGAACGCCACCAGCTTCGACCCCCAGCGCTTCCTCGACCAGCCCGACTACGAAGCTATCAAGGGCTTCATCCCCCAAGGTGGCGGCGATGTGCTCACCGGTCACCGTTGCCCCGGCGAGAAAATCGCGGTGGCTGCGCTGTCCTCCACCATCGCAGCGCTCTCAGCAGATAATGTCACTATCTCTGAAGACGCTGAAGACACCACCTTCAGCATGACCCAGCTGCTGACCCGCCCCAAGACCGGCGTACGCGTCACCGTCAGCTAGGGCAGGCGTCCGCCCCGCTCGGTAGAGAATACATCAGCCAGGTCCCGGCTCCCCACCCGCACGGTGGGAAGAAGCCGGGGTCTAGCTATTTTAAGGACGCTCCCGCTCGCCTTTCGCTGCTCACTGCGGGTTTGACGCCACAAGACCAAGAAATCGTCGAGGGCGCCCTGCACTAGGTGGTAGGTTTCGGGGTCAAGCCCCTGCGCTTTGGTGCGCATGAGCTGGATGAAGGGAACAATGTTCTGGCCAATAGCTAGCAGGCTGGTGTAGCCTTCATCCATGGCTAGGCCAAAACAAATATCCACCACCTGCTGCACCTCTTCGGGAGAGTGGCGCTCTAGCCAGGCCCTGGTGACCGTCTCAACCCGGTCGCTGGCGGGCGTGGGGTGCTCGGCCAGCATGAAGTGCCCCCGAGCATCAGCATGCCAGTTAAAAATGGAATGCTGAACCAGGCCGAAAAAGCTGCTGGCTACCACCTGCGGGCTGCCCTGCTTGAACATCAGGCGGCCCACGATGCTATCGACCGGGATGTACTCCACCGTTTTACCCAGGGTACGCCGGTAGCCGGGGTGGTTGAGAAAGTCGGGAACAAAGCCCGGGGAGTCAAAGGTAATCAGCTCGTCAATACGATTCTGGGCCTGCTCGCTCTGCATGCTGGCTGCGTGTACCGCCAGGTGCCCGCCCTTAGAATGGCCGGTGACATACAGGGGCGTCTTCGGCGCCCGGGCCAGGGCACGTGAGAGGTAATCAACCGCCAGTGCCTGGGCTGGGATCTGCTGCCGGGCAGCCAGATGAAAATCCTCTTTCCAGCCGGTCAGCGTATCGTCGGTGCCGCGAAAAATAACCTGTTTGAGCACCCCGGGGAGCACCAGGGTGAGAGCCGCAAACTGAACCTGCTCGGCGTCGTCCTGCCGCGCCTCATAACTGTAGAACTTGAGCCCGGCAAAGCGGGCGGACGCAGCCACCAGCCTGAGTAGCTGCAGCCGCTGGGCGGTAGCCAAGAACCAGTTAGCACGCAGCTCGCTGTCGCTGTAGAACTCCTGGTAAATCTGCGCCACACCTAGCCCGTAGGCAAACCCGGCATGGTGCTCTGCAATCACATCAAGGGGGAGGTAGGCCAGCTCATTGAGCAAGCAGAGGTCAACGTGGGTGAGCGGACGCTCCTGCGGAGTGTCGTGCAGATGTTTTTGGGCGTAAGCGAGTAGGTTCATAGGCTCACTACAGTTGGTTCAAATCTATCTTGCCCATGCTCAGCCGCAGCGCTCGGCGTCCGCAACCTGCGAAAGCACCGACCAAGCCCCATCAATCCCCGCCTGATCCTGATAGAGCAGGGTTATAGAAACACTCGGGTCAAAGGTGAAGTCATGGAAGGTGCCCGCATCAATAGCGGTGAAGGTTTCGCCGCCCATCGTAAAGGTGGTCATCTGCACCGCCTCGGGTTCGAGATATGAGCCCTCACCGTGGCGGGTTAGGCTCAGGCGCTCGCCGCCGAGTAGCTGCATCCAGGTGTTGGTGGCTTCTTCGCACTTGCCGTGAGCTGCGTTGCCAAACATGAAGCAGGGCGTGAAGAAAGGCAGGTCGCTGGGAGTTTCTTCAAGGAAGAGCTGCCAGGTGAAGCCGTAGCGGTCGCGCACCCAGGCAAAAAGCGGAGCGAAGGGGTAGGCCTGCAGGGGCATGAGCTCCCCGCCCTCACCGATAGCGCTATGGGCGTGGCGCAGGGCCTGCTCGGCCTGCTCTAGGTTGCCGAACCGGTCGGGGCTAAAACGCAGGAAACCCGAGATGGATGGGTTGGGGGAGTAGGTGGCGTCCGCTCCCAGCAGGAGCAGGTCGGTGCCGTCTATGCTGAGGGTGCTCATACCGGGAGCCGGGGCGGACGCAGTCAGCGGCAGGGCTTGTGCATAGTAGGTGGCAGCCTCGGCGGCATCACCGTTAATCCAGACGCAGGCGGTGGGAGCTGAGGCGGGAGGGAAAGTGGAAGTCATAGCTCCTATCTTCGCACAGGGGAGTGAATAGATGCCTGCGGAGATGAAGCGCCAGTGACTCATCATAAATAGGTTATAAAAATATAACTTAATTGCCCTGGTGGCCTTGTCTTGTTTTGGCCTACCTCATTATTATATTTAGGCACCCAAACTTATTTATAAGGTAGCCCTAAGTAAAACGTAATGGGCTGCTGGTGCTCTCCCTACACACCACCTCATCAAGGACGACTGACGTGAAGCCACTACTTGCTACAACCGCTCTCACTACGGCGCTCATTATGGGCGGAGCCGCAGCTCCCACCGCCAGTGCCACACCCACTGCTACTGACCTACCCGCCACCTTTGCTAGCGTTGATAGCCTGCCAGCCTCGGAAGAAAACCGCCTGGTAGCAGGTAGCGCCAACTGGAACTACGTCAATAGCTGGCGGAGCTATCTGGGGGCTAGCTCAGAAAACTTTCTCGACGGCGCAGGTCTAGTAGCCGGTACTAAAGACATCGAATGGCAAGCAAAACCCGGCCAAACCTTTGACCCCGAGAACCCCGGCAAACTCCATTTCACCGGCCACGTGCACTGGAGCAAATACGACGGCTACCTCGATGTACATTTCAAAAACCTGACTATTGATTTCGCCACAAAACAACTTCTTGTCGATGCCTCAACCGCTAACACCATGGCAGGCACAGGCCCCGCAAACGCAACCCAAGAAGCCATCGCAGACCTCCCCGATTTAGCCTGGGAAATTCGCGGCAATACTCTGCTGGTCTACTCACATACCCCGGTGATTACCCAGCTCTCAGAACGCATCGTCGGCTTCTACTCCGGCGATAAAGGTGCGCCTTTTGTCGCCACCTTTGAAATCTATACCGGCGACCCCCAGGCGCCTGAGCGTCCTCTCCCTATCTTCTGGAAGCTGTTTCCCGACCGCTACGAGGACCCCTTCTACCGTCCGCCCCTGATTGATCCTGATGAAGAAACCTTCGAAGTTAATGTTCCTGACCCCACCCTGCGAAGCTGCATCTTCTCAACCCTGGGTATCCCCGAAGAAACGGCTATCGTCAACAAGGTACTGCAGCAGCTCCAGACGGTACCCTGCATTGGCTACAACGTACCTGAAGACCAGAAAATCAAAGATTTGACCGGCCTTGAGCATGCCCGTAACCTCAGCTGGTTGCGCATTCCCTATCACGCGGTAGAAGACCTTTCCCCTCTATCCGGTCTTACCAAGCTGCACAGCATCGATATTTCGCATAATCAGGTAAGGTCTTTGGCCCCTTTAGCCAAGGTGACTTCTTTACAAAGCATCACCGCTGACAACAACAAAATCAGGACTATTGACTCTCTCACAGAGCTAACTGATTTGCAGACTCTCTCGGTGAATAATAACCGTCTCACCAGTCTGAAAGGCCTGCCCTACCATATCTACACTGTGCGGGCAGATAACAACCGCGTGAGCGATATGAGCGGAACCTCTTTCTCAACTACTCCCTATCTGCGCACGCTGTCCCTGCGCCATAACCGAATTACGTCGGTCGACCCCCTCACTACCCTAGAAACCATTGAAAGCGTTGATCTTCGCAACAACTTCATTGGCGACCCTTGCCCTATGAAAGTCTGGGAAGAAAATACCAGCCTGACCAGCCTGCGGCTCCAGTACAACCTCTTTGATGACTGGAGCTGCCTGAGCGGAATTAGTCGAACCGATGTGGCAGACCCCGCCTGGGGCGAAATCAATGAGACTAACCCCGAAAAGCTAGAAGACCTTCTTGCCCAGGACGCAGCCGAGGACGCCCTAGACGCTGAAGAGCCTCTACCCGAAGAGTCTCCAAATCCCAGCGACGAGATTGACGAAACACCCATTGCTCAACCGGTTCCTGACCCCGTAACAACACCAGAGCCAGCTCCCGAAACAACCGAAACCCCTGCACCCGAAGCAACCCAGGAGCCCAGCCCTGAGGTGGCGCGCGACCCTGAGCCATCAGCCTCAGCTACTCTTGCTGCTCCGGCACCTGCCCCTAGCACTTCGGCTAGCTCTAGGGCTGAGCAGCAAGCAGCCCAGACTCGACCCTCCCACGGGGGCACAGGGGCTACGGCGAATACCACTGCCGCACCTCAGATTGTAGGTTCTGCAGAACAAGCTACAAGCAGTGCAAAGATACAGGCACACCAAGAACAAACAAAGCCTTCAACAGGTCAGCTTGCCTCCACCGGCGTCGCCCCGGGCCTGGCAGCTATAGGGCTGTGTGCCCTGCTACTGGTGATTGGAGGCGGAACCACCGTCGTACGTTCTCGTCGCTCCTCATAAAATTCAGTTTGATAAGCTATGAGCCCCGTAGCCTATGTGCGGGGCTCATAGGTTCTAGCTGGACACGGGGTGAAGCCTACGCAGGTTAGCTCTCGGCAGCTCCTATACAGATAAAGAAGCAGTTCAGTAAACTTTAAGAACGGTCACCAGAACTATCTCAGCTTGACCTACTGCACCAACTAGAGGGCCTGATACATGAATACACTGCTTCAACGTACAGAAAATGTACGCACCTCAACGCTTCAGCGCATAGGTCTAGAAAATCTGAGTGAATTTGAGCAGTTCTTCACGCCCATTGCGGTAGCGGAAATTATGGCAGACCTGGTAGACGTCTCACCATTAGCAGAGAAAAAAGAAATCAGAATTCTTGATCCCGGTGCAGGTATTGGCGTATTGGCCATTGCAGTAGGTCAACGTATTCGAGAAGCTTTACCCCAGATGCCTATCCACGTTGTAGCTATCGAAAAAGACCCTTCGCTGTTAGCAACTCTCGAAGCCGCTCTTGCTGATGCTGAGGCTCACCTGGGAGATTTCACCTACACCGTCCAGCAGCAAGATTTTGTGTATTGGGCGTACCAGGACCTAATGAGCTCGGGAGACCCACAGGAGCAGGACTTTGACGTGGTCATCATGAATCCCCCTTATGCGAAGATAGCTGCGTCAAGCGCTGAAGCAAAGCATCTGAGAGTGCATGATGTAAATGTTCCTAACTTGTATGCTGCATTTGTTGCCCTTGGCGCACAGATGCTTTCACCTGATGGGCAGCTTATCGCTATTACTCCCCGCTCATGGATGAACGGTCCCTATTTTCAACAGTATCGAGAGCTTCTGCATCGTACCTGTTCACTTACCCATATCCATACCTTTAAATCCCGGAAAGAAGTATTTAAAGACACCGGAGTACTTCAAGAATCGGTCATCACTAAGTTTGAGAATAAGCTGCCAACCGAACACGTGCTGATTAGCAGCTCAGTAGCGCAAGGGCAGGAAACCAAGACCCGAACCGTTGCTAGAGAAGCAGTTGAGTCGCAGGGAGTAATCTTCGTTCCTGCCCGTCAAGAAGATGAAGAGATTATCGCTTGGATGGCACGGGCTACTCATCACCTCAGCGATATTGGACTGCAAGTGTCAACTGGAAAAGTTGTTGACTTTAGGAATAAAGATAAACTTCAACTCAAGCCGAATAAACTAACCGTTCCCTTGGTGTATCCAGCGCATTTTACAGCAGGAAATCTGCAGCACCCGAAAGCAGATCTGAAGAAACCTCAGTATTACCAAACAACAGCAGAAGATAAAAACACTGTTGCTCCTGGTACTTTCGTGCTGGTTAAACGTTTTAGCGCTAAAGAAGAAAAACGTAGAGTTACAGCAGCGATCTGGTCGTCGAAAGAGATGGCTGCTTTTGATAATAAGACAAATTACTTTCACAGTCAGGGGGAGGGGCTTTCGCAGGATCTAGCTCTAGGGCTAACACTGTGGCTGAACTCAAGCTACGTCGATAGATACTTTCGTATTTTCTCTGGCCATACTCAGGTGAACGCTACCGATTTACGGATGATGCCCTACCCTTCGACACAGCAACTAAGAGATATAGCGCGCACCGGGCTTGACCCCGATGCAGCTGTATACGAAGTGCTAGGCAACAAGGACAAAGTGCATGCCGCAGCTTAACGACGCACAAAAACTTCTCACTACGCTAGGGTTTGATAGGCAGCGCACTAACGTAATGGCCGCAAGAACCCTTCTAGCTTTAGCCCAGCTTAATTTTGAGCAAGACTGGGCCGAAGCAAGCAACCCTCGCATGGGTGTCCGCTCGATTATGGACTGGATGCGGCAGGAGCTAGATTTTCAGGTTGCTGAAAATACGCGAGAAACTATTAGACGATTTGTGCTGAAGCAGTTCGTTGAAGCGGGGTTTTGTCTACATAATGATGATGACCCTGAAAGACCCACAAATTCATCAAAAAATGTTTACCGTCTTTCTGATGAAGCGCTCGCAGTCGTCCGCTCCTACCAGGGCGATAGCAGTGGAAAAATAATAGAAAAATATCTAAAGTCCAAGGTCGTTCTTACCGATAAGTACGCTAAAGCTAGAGAGCGGTCGAGATTTAGAGGCTTATTCAAAAGTAGACACGCACCCCACACCCACCAACTAGACAACGACCCCACCCGCGGCAAAAATATGAGCGTTAAATCTCTACAAATAACCTCAAGCCATACCGGACAAGACCGTTGCCACACCAGCGTACAACCGGCCTCACAGCCACGCAATTCGCCACACTACACACAGCCCTCACCCATCACCTCACCTGGTCAAAACCAGGCGGAAGACCACCAGCGCTAACCCTCACCCAAGCCCTCAAAATCACCCTGCTCTACCACCGCCACAACCTCACCGAAGAACTCCTCGCAGAACTTTTTGCTGTCTCTCAATCGACAGTCTCACGAGCTATCAACACCATCGAAAAGGCCCTGGAGAAGATTCTCACTCCGCTGACTCAGCCTTTGAAAGAAAGCCTCAAAGCACCCGGGTCCTTAGTAGTTGACGGGACTCTGATACCCACGTGGAATTGGCGTTCACTTGGTAAAACAAATTTCTCTGGAAAGCACAAACGAGCCGGATTCAACCACCAAGTCATTTGCACCTTGGATGGAAAGTTGCTGGCTATCACAGACCCGGTGCCCGGGGCCAGGCATGATGCTTACGCCTTCAAACATCATGGCTTGGAAAGATATCTTGATGAGAGCACTGTGGCTGATAAGGGCTATATCGGGTTGGGGTTGGCTACCCCGGCCAGGCGCAAGCCGGGTCAGCGGCTGAGTCGGGAGCAGAGGCGGAATAATCGGGTGCTGAATCGGCTGCGGTCGGTGGTGGAGCGGGTTATCGCTCACATCAAGACTTGGCGGATTCTTCATACGGGGTTTAGGCGGCCGTTGGGGTTGTATGGGCGGGTGTTTGCGGTGGTGCGGGGGTTGGTGTTTTTGGCTGCGGGTGGGACTTTTGAATAAGCCTCTTAGCATAACTCTGCCGCAAGGGGAAAAGGTCTCGTTAAAGCGAGGCGGGCAAAACCAGCTGATTGAAAAGATCATCACAGACTTTTGCCCTCAGTTCATTCCTGACGCTCAGGTTCTCTATATCGGCGATGCTGATAGTAAGGAAGGCACATACGATAGGGAACGGCTTCGTGAGCTAGGTATCGAACTCCCGGAACATGGAAAAATGCCGGATCTTATCGTGTATCAGCCCGATAAACATTGGCTGTTTCTTATAGAGGCATGCTCAACGCACGGCCCTGTCGACCATTGGCGTTATTCAGAGCTCGAATCTCTATTTTCACAGACTTCTGCGGGGCTGGTATATGTTTCTTGTTTCCCAGACCGCGCAACGCTTCGGAGGTTTATTGCTGATTTGGCGTGGGAGACCGAAGCCTGGATTGCTGAAGAGCCAACTCACATGATGCATTTGAACGGTTCACGATTCATGGGTCCTTATAACTGATGTTCTAGAAGCTTGCTTGGCCATTGAATCTGGCTCCCCGCATACGGAGTTTCAGTTTCGCCGCGTGCCGTCCTCGCTCCACAGGCCTGAGATGCCGCGGCGGTGGGAGGTCACCAGGTGCGTATCGAGCACCCCGATAGCCTCCATCATGGCGTAGGCACTGGTGGGGCCGATGAACTTGAAGCCCAGCTTCTTCAAGGTTTTAGAGAGTAGTAGGGAGTTCTCATCCTGCGTGGGTATATCGGAGAGGACGGCCGGGGTGGGGGTATGCTCGGGCTGGAAAGACCAGATGAGGGCTGGCAAACCGGCTTCAACCTGCTGGCCTGCTGCCAGCGTCCGCGCGCCTAGGTCGATAGTGGTTCCGCCGGGAGCTACTAGCTGACCAGCCGATCGTAGAGCAAGTGTGGCCTGGGCGTTGCCGATAGCAGCCCGGATCTTGCCACGGTGGCGAATAATGCGGGCGTCCGCAGCTAGCCGCTCCACGTCGTCCTCGGTGAAAGCCGCAACCTTCTCAACCTCAAAGCCCTCAAAGAGCTCGCGGAAGGCCTCGCGCTTGGTCAAGATAGTGCGCCAGGAGAGCCCGGCCTGAAAACCTTCGAGGCAGAGGCGCTCAAAGACTCCCTGCTCGTCGGTGACGGGCACACCCCACTCGGTATCGTAATAGGCCTGCATATCACCATCGTCTGCGGCCCAGACCGGGCGCGCTAGCCCGTCGGTACCTACCCGGGTATCGGTCATTAGAAGAGCCGTCCTTCAACCTCGGCGCTGGGCTCTTCGAGGGTCAGCAGAAACTCTTTACGTTCCAGCCCGCCCGCGTAGCCGGTGAGCTTGCCGTCTGAGGCTACCACCCGGTGGCAGGGGATAAAAATGGTGACCTTATTACGGCCCACGGCCTGGCCAACCGCCTGAGCCGGGGCACCCGGCCCCACAATCTTGGAAATAGCCCCGTAGGTGGTGGTGTAGCCGTAGGGAATCTCGCGCAGGGCCGCCCACACCGCCAGCTGAAAATCGGTGCCGTCAGGAGCAATCGGCAGCTCAAAAACGGTCCGTTTCCCGGCAAAGTATTCCAGCAGCTGGGCCTGGGCGTCGGTCAGCACCTCGCAGTCGCTCACCTCAATGCGGTGCCCCAGCTCTTCCTGCTTGGGGAAGTGGGCCTGGCCGGTAAACCAGGCACCGGTGAGGGCCTGCCCGTCGGAGGCCAAGATCATTTCACCCAGCGGGGTAAGGGTATGGGCGTGGTAGGTCATGTATTTAGTCTAGTTTGGCGGCATATAAATAGCCCTGCACCTCACCGATAGGTGACGATGCAGGGCTATTGTTTCAGCGCAAGACAGCTATCCTAGCGCTAGATTGCGACTTAGCCGGGTGCTTAGTCCTGTTCGACGTCCTCATCGACCCAGTCCAGGGTCTTAGAGACAGCCTTCTTCCACAGGCGGTACTGGCGCTCGACCTCGTCCTTGTCCATCTGGGGTTCCCAGCGCTTGTCTTCGGACCAGTTGTCGATGACGTCCTGCTCGCCGTCCCAGAAGCCGACGGCGATACCTGCGGCGTAGGCGGCGCCCAGGGCGGTGGTTTCAATGACCTTGGGGCGGATGACGGGTACGCCCAGCAGGTCAGCCTGGAACTGCATGAGGAACTCATTGGCGGTCATACCGCCGTCAACGCGCAGTTCCTCCAGGGAAACCTTGGTGCCGGCTGCCTCGGCGTCGGCATTCATGGCATCCAGTACTTCGCGGGTCTGGAAGGCGGTTGCTTCGAGAGCAGCGCGGACGATGTGGGCGCGGTTGACGTAGCGGGTCAGGCCAACGATGACGCCGCGGGCATCTGACTTCCAGTGGGGAGCGAAGAGGCCGGAGAAGGCGGGGACGACGTAGGCGCCACCGGAGTTCTCAACGCTGGTGGCCAGTTCTTCTGACTCGGCGGCGTTGTCGATCATCTTGAGGTTGTCGCGCAGCCACTGGATCAGGGAGCCGGAGACAGCTACGGAGCCTTCGAGGGCGTAGACGGGGTCGGCGTCGCCCAGCTTGTAGGCCACGGTGGTGAGCAGGCCGTTTTCTGAGATAACGGGCTTGTTGCCGGTGTTCATGAGCATGAAGTTACCGGTGCCGTAGGTGTTCTTGGCCATGCCCTTTTCGAAGCAGGCCTGGCCGAAGGTGGCTGCCTGCTGGTCGCCCAGAATACCTGAGATGGGGGTGCCGTTGAGCAGGCCCTTGGAGCGGCCGTGACCGTAGACTTCGGAGGAGGACTTGATCTCGGGCAGCATGCTCATGGGAATACCCATGTCGGCTGCGATGGATTCGTCCCATTCCAGGGTCTTGATATTCATCAGCAGGGTACGGGAAGCGTTGGTGACGTCGGTGACGTGCACACCGCCCTCAACACCGCCGGTCAGGTTCCAAAGGACCCAGGTGTCGGTGTTACCGAAGAGCAGGTCGCCTGCTTCTGCCTTCTCGCGGGCACCTTCGACGTTGTCGAGGATCCACTTGATCTTGGGGCCTGAGAAGTAGGTGGCCAGGTTGAGGCCAACGATGTCGTGGTACTTGCCGGGGCCTTCTTCGCCGCCGAGCTCGTCACAGATTTTCTGGGTGCGGGTATCCTGCCAAACAATGGCGTTGTAGACAGGCTTACCGGTGTTCTTGTCCCAGACGACGGCGGTTTCACGCTGGTTGGTGATGCCGACGGCTGCGATTTCGTGGTGGTTGACCTCTGCCTTGGTCAGGGCTTCACCCACGGACTGACGCACGTTTTCCCAGATTTCCATGGGGTCGTGCTCAACCCAGCCGGCCTTGGGGAAGATCTGCTCGTGTTCGTGCTGGCCGACGCTCTTGATTTCACCGGACTTGGTGAAGAGAATGGCTCGGGAGCTGGTGGTGCCCTGGTCGATGGAGAGCACGTACTTCTTACGCTCGGGGAGCTGTGACATGGTTTTTCTCTTTTCGTGTGCGCGCCGTCTTTGGCGCGGTAAGGGGTTGTCTTTAGTTTAGGGCGCGGACGCCGGTGGCCGGCTTAGACCAGCAGAGCGGGGACGAGGATTGCGGCTGCGGAGGCACCGATGAGGGGGCCAACAACGGGAACCCAGGCGTAGGCCCAGTCAGAGGAGCCCTTGCCCTTGATGGGCATGAGGGCGTGGGCGATGCGGGGGCCGAGGTCGCGGGCGGGGTTGATGGCGTAACCGGTGGGGGTACCCAGAGAAAGACCGATAGCGACAACGATGAAGGCTACAGCCAGGGGGCCCAGACCCGAGGGGGTGCTGCCGGAGGCCAGTACGAAGCCAACCAGAACGAAGGTGCCGAAGGCTTCGGTCAGGGTGTTCCAGCCGTAGGAGCGAATGGCGGGACCGGTGGAGAAGATACCCTTGGTGGTTCCGGGCTCAGCTTCGTCAAAGTGCTTCTTGTACACCAGGTAGGCACCCCAGGCACCCAGGAAGGCGCCAATCATCTGGGCGGCTACATAAACGAAGAAGTTACCAACGGTGGGGGCGATACCGGGGGCAAAGTCACCACCGGAAATCAAAAGACCCAGGGTAACAGCGGGGTTGAGGTGAGCACCTGAAGGGGCAGACATATAAACGGCCGCGAAAACCGCAAAACCCCAACCAAAGGCGATGGTTAGCCAGTCGGTGTTCTTAGCGGCTGACTTGGGCAGGGTAACTGCGGCACACACACCAGCACCCAGCAGAATTAGAATGCCGGTACCGATAACTTCAGAAACAAAAGCGCCGAGCAGGGTCGCATTGCCGTCTGCTGAGATAAGGGCGCTTGCCTGGACGCTAGCTTCAGCGCCAGCTACCAGTAGTGAGCTCATCGTTGACCTCGTATTTTCTGTGCGGGCCGGGTGCCCGAAACGGGCACCCGGCGGTTGTTAGTGATTAATGATGTTTTAGTGGAGAGTAGTGACAGGACGTCGGGGAGCCACGTGGGTTGCCCCGAGAACCTCAGCCGCGGCGTCCGCGTCCTCGGTATGGGTTTCAGCTGCGGCGATAGCCTCAACCCGCTCGGCGTAGATTGCCTTTTCGCGGGCTACGGTGGCTTCGTCCCAGCCAAGTTCAGCGGCCATAATCTCAAGGATTTCGTCGGCGGCTGACAGGCCGCGGTCGGTAGCCTCAAGGTCCAGGCGGACGCGGCGTACCAGCACGTCCTCCAGGTGCAGGGCACCTTCGGCTCGCACCGCCATGACCACATCGGCCCGCAGGAACTGGGGCGCCTGGGCCAGGGGAGTACCCAGGGCGGGGTCTTCCTGAATCAGGGAGATCACATCGGCCAGCTCAGCGCCGTAGCGCTCCAGCAGGTGCTCCACCCGGTCAGTATCCCAGCCGTTCTCGGCGGCCAGCGCGTCAGCCCGGGCAGCTAGAGCCTCAAAACCTTCAGCACCGACCAACTTGATGCTCTCGGTAACAGAGGGCAAATCCTTGGCGCGGTCGCCCAGGGCGAAGTCCACGGCGTCCTCGGCCATCACTCGGTAGGTGGTCAGCTTACCACCGGCGATAGCGCTCATGCCCGGGGCAATCTCCATGACGGTGTGCTCACGCGAGACCTTGGTGGAGGCGGCATTCTCGCCCTTCTTAGCGACCGGCTGCAGCAGGGGGCGCAGGCCAGCGTAGGAGCTAATAATATCGGCCTCGGTGAGCTCATCGGCAATCAGCTTATTAGCCTGGTCGAGCACGTAGCGGATATCTGCCTTGGTGGCGACGGGGCGCTCGCGGTCCTCGGTGTAGGGGGTGTCGGTGGTGCCGATGATCCAGTAGCGCTGCCAGGGGATGATGAAGAGCACGGACTTTTCGGTCTTGGTGAAGATACCGCTGGTGGCCTTGATGCGGTCGCGGGGCACGGTGATGTGCACACCCTTGGAAGCCAGCACCTTCAGGCCCTGGTCCTTAGTGGCCATGGACTCTGATTCTTCGGTCCACACGCCGGTTGCGTTGATGATGTGGGTGGCCTTGACGGTCTTTTCGTCGCCGGTTTCTAGGTCAACAATCTGGGCGCCGATTACCCGCCCGGCGGCGTCCTTGTTGATAGCGGTGACCTGGGTGCGAGAAGCTGCCAGGGCCCCGTAGCCTGCGGCGGTACGGACCAGGTCGATGACTAGGCGGGCGTCATCAACTCGGGCGTCGTAGAACTGGATAGCGCCGGTGAAGGCGGAGTCCTTGATACCGGGGAAGACCTTCTTGGTACCTTCCTTGGTGAAGTGGCGCTGGGCGGGGACGGTACGGTGGCCGCCTGCCCCGGCGAAGGCCATGGTGTCGTACATTCCGATACCCACAGCGGAGTAGGCGCGTTCGATAACGGGCATCTTGAGGGGCCAGAGGAAGGGCTGGGCCTTGACCAGGTGGGGGGCGGTGCGCTCAAGGAGCAGGCCGCGCTCCTTGAGGGCTTCGGCTACCAGCTTGAAGTCCAGGTTGTAGAGGTAGCGCAGGCCGCCGTGCACGAGCTTGGAGGACCAGGCGCTGGTGCCTGCTGCCCAGTCGCCTGCCTCGACAATGGCGGTGCGCAGGCCTCGGGTGGCGGCGTCCAGGGCGATGCCAGCGCCGGTGACACCGCCGCCGATGATGAGGACGTCTACGCCCGCTGCATCGGTCATAGCGGCTAGGGCCTGGGTGCGGGTTTCTGCTGAGAGGTGGGACTGGGTGGTGAAGGTGGCAGTCATGGGGATCTTCCTTGCGACGGGTTGCCTGGTTAATGTCTTGCTAACTATTTCAACCGTGCGCACAAATAACTGCCAGCTCTGTGAACAAATGTTCAGTTAGAATCGCACTATGATGAACAGAAGTCAGAATCAGGTCGTTGAGGCTGCCCAGCTTTACTACGGGGAGCATTTGACGATGTCAACTATCGCTGCACGCTTGGGGGTCTCCCGCCCTACCGTCTCTCGCCTGCTCAAAACTGCACGTGAAACCGGGGTTGTGACGATTCACCTTAATGAAAAGGCATATAATTCTGACCCGCTCGAAAAGCGCCTGTCTGACCTCTATCGGGTGCGGGTGACGGTGGTGCGCGCCCCCGAACACGCTACAGAACAAGCTCGCATGAGGAGGGTGGCAATAGCCACAGCAAATCTTGTGGACTCCCTCATGGTGCCCGGCACGACACTAGGTGTTGCCTGGGGCTCAACCGTAACCGAGGTGGCCCAGTTCCTGCCTAAACGCCCGCTGACCGGGGTGACGGTGGTTCAGCTCAACGGGGCGGGCAACGCTGTGCAGACGGGGATTCCCTACTCGGGTGCGATTCTGGGGCAAGTGTCTTCTGCTTACGGGGCGCAGATGGTGCATTTCCCGGTGCCTGCCTTCTTTGATTTTGCCGATACCAAGGCGGCCATGTGGCGGGAGCGGTCGATTCGCGGTGTGCTGGCGGTGCAGCGTAGCGCCGATGTCGCCCTGTTTGGTGTGGGTGCTTTTGGTGGGGAGCTCAAGTCGCATGTTTATAGCGGAGGCTATTTCAATGCGGAGCAGATGCGGGAGTTGCAGGGGCAGGGCATCGTGGGGGATATGTGCACGGTGCTACTGCGGGAGGATGGCACCTGGGCTGATTTGGCGCTGAATCAGCGGGCGACGGGCCCTACCCCTGCGGAGCTGGTGAAGATAGGACGACGGGTGTGCGCGGCTGCTGGCCGTCACCGCGCTGTTGCCCTGCGCGCCGCCCTAGTCACCGGCGCCATCACCGACCTAGTGGTGGATGCGGACCTAGCGGAGAGACTGCTCTAGGGATTTGCTGCATGTTTCTACCCTAGCTTGATACACACGGAATAGGGCTGTAGGTCAGATATTCTAAACCGTCTACACCTCCTTTGCCTAGTATTATTGAGTCACCTGCACCATAAATCGGAGGCGTATCATCAAAATATGCATCCTGAACCGCGATTAGATAATTTTCATATTGAGAATAAACATCTAATTCTTTAAGTTTATCTAACGCTTTGTATTCAGTAAGGTAAAAATTATCATCAGGTTCCGAATATACATTTGATTTATCTATAGGGGTTGTGGGTGGGGATTCTGAGGAAAGTGTTGAGCTGTCGACAATTTCTTGTAAAAGCCCTGTGCTTCCTTTAAAATACCATTTCCCTGAAGGTGCTTGAAGCACGAGATGGAACTCTTTTGTAAATCCGGGAGAAATGTTTGTTATTTTTTCGACATTATTTGAATATTCACCGCTATAGTACTTGAAGAAATCCCAGTTGATTGTAGCTGCAGTACACGATCCTAATGGTGCTATGGCACCTGTTGTGTCAAAAACTTCGAGGGTATCCTCTTTGCGAATCAAGAACCAGTATGCTATTGATTTTATCGGAATCTCCGAAGAGTTTTCGATTTTGATACCTTCATCAGAAGGGGAGATATTTATTTTGGCAAGATATGCTAAATCTTGACTTCTGATAAGTGATTCGTTTTGTTTATCTGAAATCTGAGTTTGTTTTTGAATCTCATTGGTCTGAAGTGTAATGTAAACTAGGCTTGCCGCTGTTGCTATAGATGCTATTATGGCGAAGATATCCCTAAGAATTCTCCACAGTTTATTGTTTTTATGGTTTACGCTCTGTTTATCTGAATTTTCTAATTTTACTATTCTAATTTTTAATTCTTCAATTTCTCTCTTTATATATTTTTTACTTCTAAGCATGGGGGGAGATTCCCTTAAATTGGGTAAAGTGAATTATGGTCAAATACAATATTTATCTTTCTTCTCAATAGCTAATGATTCAATTTTTCGCAGCTATTTGGGTCATTGTACCTCACTGCAAGGAGGGTTCCGGTCGTGCGCAAAAACTCATTCCGCAGTCAATTGCTCAACATGCGGCGACTCTGTTGTTTGTATAACAATGTCCAATGTGAGTCAATATGTGTATAACGCCGAGGATATCGCTCACCTTGGACTTCCCGGCGTCACCACCATGCACGGTGATGCCTAAGCCTCCGGCTGCACCCCCTTAACTGGGTCAGGTGCACGCCCCTGGCAGATTACGAAAACCCCGCTAGGTGGGGTCTGTTCTACGATTCTCGTCGGTACCGACGAATTCGCGCAGGTACTCTACCCCAGGTCTTTTCGGAAAAAGTAGAGATGTTGGTGCCCAAAATCGTCATCCTGCGCCCGAACGGTACCGAACTCGCTAAACTCGACCTGCACATAGGTGCCCTGCTGAGAGGTGTCTAAGACTACCTTGGCCAGAGCAACAGCAGGGTCCTAGTTGACGGCACCAACACCCTCATTCGGCTGGTCTATTCTGCCGACGGCCATCACATTTGGGTAAACTTCCGCACCGGCCTGACCGGCATACTCTCCCTGGCGCCCAGTAACCAGGTTTGTCGGCCTGGTTCCCGATTGGCAGGACCGCGTCTGGGTAGCCTCAAAGAGCGAGGCTATGGCGTGATTGACGGAGGGAACGGATGCATCCGCGCCAGCCTGCTACGCGCAGACAGGACTAGTGGGGTAGACCGCATTGATAACTCCATCTCGGTATGCTCCGCTGGCCTCAGTGTCGTAACCTCACACGCCACCTACATGCTAACCGCCGATGCTGCTGGAGCCCCAAAAATTCTCTGGAGCCACATCTACAACTGTGGTAGTGCTCGCAAACTGGACAAGCTGGCCTACGGTTCTGGGGGCGTCCCCTCACTTTCTTTGACCCAAACGGATCCGACTATGTCATGCTGACCGATAACGCCGATTGTCAGGAAAACGTACTCATCTATCGCACAGTTGACGGTACTCTGACGGGGCAGCGGTCTCTGTGCCAGTATTGGTCCTTCTCGCCTTGGAACGGGAACACTGGGATGTGGCACCCATCAACCTACACCAGGACTGGAGCCGCCAATTCAGCCGTTTTCCGCTACTCCCACCGCCGAAGGTATCATCAACACCTGCGAACACCGCACTCCGCAGTGCTCGATACTGCTAGTCCCGTGTCGGGTGCATATTTGATTGCGGCCCTTAAGCTTTGCTTGGATGGAACATTGGACGTAGTGCTGAATACGCAGAATTAGCTGGCAGCATGCGGTCGCATCAGCCACTGGTATTGAGGCTATGAAGAAGAATAAGTCTCTTGAATAGGTAGTCACAAGTCTTTAGAAAAATACAAATATCTGCCTTGGTCGAGGCCTCAATCCGAATCTAATCTGTATAGCCCATGGTCTAAATCCAAGTATTTTTGCTGGGTATCTATAATTTAATTTCTTTCTTTTTTCGATATCTATGAAATTGAGAAATTGATAAATGATAATTTATTTTTGAAATTTTATATCAAAAAGCAGGAGGAATTTAAAAAATGGTTAATAAAAATCTGATTTAATATTGTCAATTTTTGATCTATTTGAGGTATTTATCTTCAGGTTTTTCGTCGGGTTTAAAGGTTGTTCTGAGAAGAAAGGCTGTGCAGTCAGACCTTTTCTTCTGGCATATGAGGTATGGGTGGGACTCGTTTTCTGGTAGAAACTCACTGGATTTCACTCGAAATTTCGTTAGTTCTGAGTCGATTTTATCCTCGTCAATATTAACTATAGTTTCAGACGGCTCACTTGTTGTGGAGTAATA
Organism: Rothia sp. 11254D007BW; assembly: GCF_053548195.1. Taxonomy (NCBI): domain Bacteria; kingdom Bacillati; phylum Actinomycetota; class Actinomycetes; order Micrococcales; family Micrococcaceae; genus Rothia; species Rothia sp. 11254D007BW. The sequence continues at coordinate 1,058,025 of NZ_JBPWPK010000001.1, read as the reverse complement.
AATAGTTTGCCCATCCAAAGAGGGGGTATTTTTGTAAACTCCTTGAAAAATTCCTTGACTTACTTGAATCTGCTGAATATATATTTTTTTCTCATGAGTTTCCGAGCATCCAGCTAATACGAACATGGGAATCGCAAGAGCGGGAATTAGTAGTGATTTTTTCATTGTTAACTCCTGGGGTGTACTTTAATTTTGATTCTAATATTCTGAGGTGTTCATTTTTTTGTTAGGTGTGTGTCGCGTAGAGTTTAATTATGGGTAATTTTATCCTTAAATTGATGAAATTGTAAATTTGCATGTTTGAGTGCATTCTTCACCGCCCTAATTGCGGGCTGGCCTGTACTTTCGGTGCGGGTAGCCACATAAATCTCGCGGTAGGGGGCACCTGGCAGAGGAATAGCCTTCACCCCGTGCGCCCCTTCCAACTCGCTACCAGCGGCAGGCAGCGCAAATGACGGCATAATAGCCGCCGCACCACCTGCTGCTAGCTGTAGGTGGGTGTTCAAATCATCAATCACGTAGCGCACCTGCGGCTCAAAACCCGCTGCCCGGCACTGGTTAATACCCCAGGTGCGGGAAGTATTGTGCTCACCCTCAAAAACCCAGGGAAGACGGGCGGCGTCGTCCAAGTTCTCAACCTCAGAACCTGCGGCAACCACCAGGTTAAGGGCGTCCTCGGTCAGAAGCTCGGAGGTGAGCTCAGGGTATTCGGGAATGTAGTGGTGGGGGTAAGACTCTGCAATTACCAGGTCGAACTCCCTACTGCGGGTCAGGGATAGACCGGTCTCCGGGTCAATCTGAACCACATGCAGCTGCACCTGCGGGGCATGCTCCGCAAGATGTGCCAGAGCGCCAGGCAGCAGGGCCTTGGCCGCCGACTGGAAGATCGCCAGTCGTACCTGCCCGGCAGGTACCCCCTCCAGCAGGGTGATGCGGGTGCGGGCGGCGTCCAGCTCCTTCAAAATATTGCGGGTGCTCTCCACCAGAATTAGGGCCTCGGTGGTCAGCTCCACTCGGCGCCCCACCTTACGCAGCAGGGGAGTGCCCACCTCTTTTTCCAGGGTGGTTATCTGCTGGGATATAGCGGAGGACGTCAGGTGCAGGGCTTTAGCTGTAGCGGCGAGCGTGCCTCGCTCGTGGATCTCAAGCAGCATGGCCAGGCGGCGCAAATCGTACATGGGGCACTCCTTAGGAAGGGGTGAATGGCGTCACGAATACAGATTAGCAGAACTAAACGTACTGCCTAAATAATATTCATTTTTTCTAATAGTGTAACTTACACCTAAAGATGGTGAAATGGATAACAAGCAACAAATTCACCCCGCCCTTGTGCGGGCTAGCAGGAGGTACCACCCTTGGCACAGCCTTTTAGCGATACCCACCATCAGCAGCTAGCTGACCAGGCCGTCCAGCTCGTCGCGGACTGGGTCAAAGCAGCCCAGAACATCCCCGCCGACCCCGCAGCAGAGAAGCTGGCAGGCGTCCTGAAGGACCCCAACGGCCTTGAATTTACCGTTGGCTTCGTCGACGGCGTGGTGCGCCCCGAAGACCAGGCTGTTGCCGGTAAGAACCTGGGTCGTATTGCCCCCATCGTCCCCTCCTTCCTGCCCTGGTACATGAAGAGTGCCGTAGGCCTGGGCGGCAAGCTGGCCGCTAAGGCCTCCTGGCCCACCGTGCCGATCGCCCGCACCGTCCTGCGCCAGATGGTCGGCCACCTGATTGTCGATGCCCGCGACGAAAAGCTGGGCCCCGCCATCAAGCACCTCACCTCAACCGGCAACAAGCTCAACATCAACCTGCTCGGTGAAGCAGTGCTCGGCGACCGTGAAGCAGAGCGTCGCCTGACCGAAACCAAGCGCCTGCTGGCCCGCGACGATGTCGACTACGTCTCCATTAAGGTTTCCTCCGTTTCTGGCCCCCACTCCCACTGGGCCTTCGAAGAAGTCGTGGACGAAGCCGTCCGCCGCCTCACCCCCCTCTACGAGCTGGCCGCTAACTCTCCCGCCCAGAAGTTCATTAACCTGGACATGGAAGAGTACAAGGACCTCGATATGACCATCGAGGTCTTCACCAAGATCCTTGACCAGCCCCACCTGAAGAACCTTGAAGCCGGTATCGTGCTCCAGGCCTACCTGCCCGACACCCTGGCTGCGATGCAGCGCCTGCAGGAATGGGCAGCTAAGCGTGTTGAGGCCGGCGGTGCCCGTATTAAGGTCCGCCTGGTTAAGGGTGCCAACCTCTCCATGGAAAAGGTTGAAGCCGCTGTACACGGTTGGCCCCTGACCACCTGCGACTCCAAGCAGGACTCAGATACCAACTACAAGCGCATCCTCAACTACGCCCTGCAGCCCGAGCACACCAAGAACATCCGCCTGGGCGTTGCCGGCCATAACCTCTTCGACGTAGCCTTCGCCCTACTGTTGGCCGAAGATCGCGGTGTTGAAAAGGACATCGAGTTCGAAATGCTCATCGGCATGGCATCCCAGCAGGCCGAGGTTATCCGCCAGCGTGTGGGCCACCTGCTGCTCTACACCCCCGTGGTGCGCCCCGAAGAGTTCGATGTCGCTATCTCCTACCTGGTTCGCCGCCTGGAGGAAAACGCCTCAAGCGAGAACTTCATGAGCGCGGTCTTCGACCTAGACTCATCTCCCGCCCTCTTTGAGCGCGAGAAGAACCGCTTCCTGCGCTCCCTGAACGAGGTCACTGACGAGGTGCAGCCCCCGCAGCGCACCCAGAACCGTCTGGAAGAAAATGAAGACAACGTCTTCAAGCCCGCCGACGGCACCTTCGAAAACACCCCCGATACCGACCCTGCCCTGGCCGGTAACCGCGAGTGGGGCCGCGCCATCCTGGAGCGTTCAAAGACCACCCAGATCGGTATTGAAACCCTGGCCGCCAATGAGTTGGGTTCTGCCGAGGACGCCGAAACCCTGGTTGCCGAGACCGTGGCAGCTGGCGAGGCGTGGGGTGCCCGCCCCGCTTCAGAGCGTGCTGAGATTCTGCGTAAGGTAGCTGTAGCCCTGGCAGTACGCCGCGGCGACTTCATGGAAATCATGGCCCACGAGGCTGGCAAGACCCTGGACCAGGGCGACGTTGAAGTCTCAGAAGCCGTTGACTTTGCCTACTACTACGCCATGCTGGCAGAGCGCCTCGACTCGGTAGACGGCGCCCAGCATCACCCGGTTAAGCTGACCCTGGTCATCCCGCCGTGGAACTTCCCCACCGCAATCCCCGTCGGTGGCGTTATCTCAGCCCTGGCAGCGGGTTCAGCGGTTATCTTCAAGCCCGCCTCCAACACCGCCCGCATCGGTGCTCTCATTGCTGAGGTGCTGTGGGAAGCTGGTGTACCCCGCGAGGCCCTGCGCCTGGTCAAGGTCACCGACCGCGACGCCGGTTCAAAGATGATTGCCCACCCCGCCGTTGACCGCCTGATTCTGACCGGTGGCTACGAGACCGCCGAGATGTTCCGATCCTGGCGTAAGGACCTGCCCCTCTTCGGCGAGACCTCCGGCAAGAACTCCATCATCGTCACCCCCAATGCCGACCTCGACCTGGCGGTCAAGGACGTCGTCTACTCAGCCTTCGGCCACGCAGGCCAGAAGTGCTCGGCGGCCTCCACCGTGATTCTGGTTGGTTCGGTCGGGGAGTCCAAGCGCTTCTACAACCAGCTGGTTGACGCCGTGAAGTCCCTGCACGTTGCCCACCCCCAGGACATCGAATCAGAAATGGGCCCCGTCATCGAGAAGCCCGAGGGCAAGCTCAAGCGAGGTTTGACCACCCTGGGTGAGGGTGAAACCTGGATCATCAAGCCCGAACAGCTCGATGAGACCGGCCGCCTCTGGTCACCCGGCGTTCGCGCAGGCGTCAAGCCCGGCAGTGAATACCACCTGACCGAGTACTTCGGCCCCATCCTGGGCGTCATGAAGGCCGCTACCCTCGAAGAGGCTATCGAACTGCAGAACGCCACCGACTACGGTCTGACCGCTGGCTTGCACTCCCTTGACTCCGGCGAGCTGGAACTCTGGCTCTCCAAGGTCCAGGCAGGTAACCTCTACGTCAACCGCGGCATCACCGGCGCTATCGTGCAGCGTCAGCCCTTCGGTGGCTGGAAGAAGTCAACCGTAGGCTCCGGCACCAAGGCCGGTGGCCCCAACTACCTGGTTGCCCTCTCTAACTGGGAGACCGCAGAGTCCACCGCCACCACCGCCCCCTCACACGCGGGCGTCCGCTCCATCCTGGCTGCCCTGCGCGAACCCACCGCCACCAACGACGGCTCCCTCGACATGCTGGCCCGCGCGGCCAGTTCCGATGCCGAGGCCTGGGCCACCGAGTTCGGTGTGGGGCACGACCCCAGCCAGCTGGGCGTTGAGCGCAACATCCTGCGCTACCTGCCCACCACCGTCCAGGTGCGTCTGGATGAGAACGGTGACCGCGACCGCGCCTTGCGCGTCCTGCTGGCAGGTGTAGCAGCCGGTGCCACCATCGAGTTCTCCACCGGCCAGAGCATCCCGGTAGCTGTTGCCGGCGCCCTGCGCGGTGCGGGTGTCCCCCTGGTTGAGCAGAGCGACGCCGCCTACCGTGCTTCGCTGGCCAAGATTGCAAAGACCCCCTCAAAGCAGCTTGAGGGAACCGCCTTCGAAGGTGCCCGCATCCGCTACATCGGTAACGACGCCACCAGCATCTACGAGGCACTCGACGGCCGCCCCGACATCGCGGTCTACTTCCAGCCTGTTACCGAAGCCGGCCGCATCGAGATGCTGCCCTTCGTCCGCGAGCAGGCAGTCTCCATCACCGCCCACCGCTTCGGCAACCCCTACAAGTTCTCTGAGGGTGTTATCTAAGAGGTCTAGGTAAGGACGCCCCACCCGCTTCCCCTGCGCAGGGAAGTGGGGTGGGGCGTCCTTTTTATTTAAGAGAAAACCCGGCCGTTTCGGTGGCGCCCGCCACCAGCACCTGTACCCTGTGTCATATAATCGTTAGGTGAGAGCTCCTTCTCCCTCGTCGGAGCTCACCTCGTCGAGTTTCACGCACCTCGATCGGCACTCCCACAAAAGTCCCACAAAAGAAAAGGACACCTCCGATGAGCAACGTTCCTGCAGAACTCAAGTACACCAAAGAGCACGAGTGGGTCAGCGAACTCACCGCTGATGGCACCGTCCGCATCGGTGTTACCGACCACGCACAGAGCGAACTGGGCGACGTCGTCTACGTCGACCTGCCCGAGGTAGGCGAAACCATCGACGCAGAAGCAACCTTCGGCGAAATCGAATCCACCAAGAGCGTCTCAGACCTCTTTGCCCCCATCGCCGGTGAAGTTGTTGCCGTCAACGAAGACCTGGCAGATGCCCCCGAAACCGTGAACTCAGACCCCTACGGTGCGGGCTGGCTCATCGAGGTTCGCCCCAGCGACGCAGCAGACCTCGAAGGCCTGCTTTCAGCTGCCGACTACGAGGCAGAAATCGCCTAAAACCGGCTAGAACGCCCGGTTGCGACCGCCTGCGAGGGCCGCCTTTTCTATGGGAAAGGGCGGCCCTTTTGCGTTCGGTAAAAATCAGGAAAATTTGGTGAGAGAACACGGCGTGAACCGGGCAGAATAGGAGCGAAGTGGCTAAGATTAAACGAACGGTTCACTGTTTACCATTTTGTGACCTTGAGCCGCCCACAGCACATCACACATAACGTTTGGATAACAGGCACAGGACGGGCGTAGACCCGGCACCCGAAGATATAAGGACGAGACCGTATGGCCCAGCATGAAGCACACCCGCCCACAAACACCATTGCCATGGTAGCCCTGGGTGTTTCCCAGTCCCATAACCCCACCGCCGAAGAGCGTGACCTGCTGGCAACCCTGCCTGCCGGTTCCGCTGTTCTGATTGGCCTGGATGGCCAGTTCAAGGGTGCCCGCTTCCTTCTCAACCCCGAAACCGATGAAGACGGCCTTGACCAGCCCATCATCGCCGGCCGCAGCCCCGAATCAGACATTTACCTGGACGATGTGACCGTCTCCCGCCGCCACGCCCTCTTCATCCCCAACGCGGGCAGCTTCATCCTGACCGATGCTGACTCCCTGAACGGCACCTACGTCAACAAGGACCGCGTGGACGAGGCCTACCTGCGCAACGGCGACGAAATCTACATCGGCAAGTTCCACTTCGCCTTCTACCAGGGCCAGGGGCAGTAACCATGGCTCAGGCTCACTCTGCTGAAACTGCTGGGGCAAAAAATAAGACCATCGGTCAGGTGCTCAGCGCCCTTGAAGGGGAATTTGAGGGCATTAGCGCCTCGAAGATTCGCTTTCTTGAAGATAAGGGTCTGGTGAGCCCGCAGCGTACCAATACCGGCTACCGCAAGTACTCCGAAGAAGATATTGAGCGCCTGCGTTTTGTGCTGCAGCTGCAGCGCGACCAGTACCTGCCGCTCAAGGTGATCCGCCAGCGCCTGGCTGACATCGACGCGGGGCTAGCACCCGCCCCCGGTAGCGAACCTGCCGAGGGGCAGGGGAGCGGGGCGGCCGCGTCCGCGCAGCCGGGTGCCGAAGAGCTGCCGAGTGCCCGCCCGGCAGCCGAGGCAGAACCGGCCCGCACCTACACCCTGCGTGAGCTGGGCCAGGCAGCCGGGGTCGATATGCCCCTGCTACGTGAGCTCATGAACTACGGTCTGCTGGCAGACAACAAAGAAGAGTACGACCAGTACGACCTGGCTGTTACGAGGGTGAGCGACCAGCTCACCGCCCACGGCCTGCACCCGCGCCACCTGCGAGCCTTCCGGGCCGCTGCCGACCGCGAAGTCGACCTGGTTGAAACCGCGGTGGGCCCTCTGGCCCTGCGTAAGGACGAAGAGTCCCAGGCCCGTGCGGCCGAACTCGCCGGTGATATTGCCCAGCTGCTGCTCCGCCTGCACATGGCCCTGGTAGCCGGGAGTATGCCCAGCTTCGACTAACCCCACCTAACCTTGCGCGAGGGGCACCGGGTGAACGTGGTCTGTCTTAATGACCAGAACCACGTTAAAACGCCGGTGCCCCTGCCGACCGATTAACCGGCAAAAGGGTGGCCGGGCAGGTAGGATAAGAGAGTCCATGATCAGTTCAAGGGAAGGAACCTCAAACCGTGACACAGTACAACGGTGAACATAGCGCCCCCGCCGCGCTGCGAGGCGTACCTGCCCCCATGGATCAGCCCCTGCTGGGCTTTGAAGATGTCATGCCCCGCACCTCCCCGGTGGGTGAGCAGGGCGTTCTCTTTGACGACCCTGTTTCTCTGGTTGATGAGAACCTTGGCTACCGCGGCCCCACCGCCTGCAAGGCAGCGGGCATTACTTACCGCCAGCTCGACTACTGGGCTCGCACTCACCTGGTGGAGCCCACCGTCCGCTCGGCCCAGGGTTCTGGCTCCCAGCGTCTTTACTCTTTCCGCGATGTGCTGGTGCTCAAAATCGTTAAGAGCCTGCTTGATACCGGCGTATCCCTGCAGCAGATTCGCACCTCGGTCGACCACCTGCGCTCCCGCGGCGTTGAGGATCTTGCCGGAATCACCCTCATGTCCGACGGTGCCTCGGTCTACGAATGCACCTCGGCCTCTGAGGTAATTGACCTGGTGCAGGCCGGCCAGGGCGTCTTCGGCATTGCTATCGGCCGTGTCTGGCGCGAACTGGAAGTATCGCTGAGTGAACTGCCCGGCGAAAGCACCGCCCAGGAAATCCAGGCAGAGACCGAGATCCACGACGAACTTTCGGCCCGCCGAGCCCGCAAGGCCGGCGCCTAAAGAACATAGAAAACTACCCCGCCTCGCAGATGCGAAGGCGGGGTAGTTTTTTGTTGCGCTAACGGGGAGGGCACGGGCTCACAGCGAAGCTGTTGGCTGGGGCTGGCGTGAATCGCGCCTGAGCGAAGCGAAGCTGCGAGAGGGTCAACAGCAAGCGTGAGCTCCGTGCCCTCTCCCCTACATTCCTATCTATCAGTACCTGCGTCGTACAGACCGGCCAGCAGCGCGGTGAAGGCGCTAGCGAGTTCCTGGGCTTCTTCTTCGGGCCAGTAGTGCACGGGGTAGGCGGACCCCTGAATGCGCTGGAGCAGGTGCGTCTCGGGCAGGATAGTCTCAGCGACCAGGTCGCCGAAGAGCACCTTCATTTCCTCGATGCGGTAGTCGTGTTCGGGGTCGCCTGCACGTACCTTATTAATCACGATAGAGGCCGACTCCACAGCATAGGGGGTATTGGCTTCGAAGCGGGCAATGGCGCGCAGGGTGCGTTCGGAGCCCGCGACAGAGAAGAGTGAGGGCTCAGCGACAGACAGCACCCGGTCAGAGGCAGCCCACGCCATTTCGGTGAGACGGCCCAGGGTAGGTGGGCAGTCGATGAGAATCAGGTCAAAGCTCTCGCGCACAGGTTCAAGGAGGTCTGCTAGGCGGGGGAGTAGGGCGGCTGAGTCGAGCTGTTCTAGGGCGGTGAGACGGGCGGACGCGCGCCCAACCCAGGTGCCTGCGTCCAGTCCGGTGCGGGAGGCGTTGCCCAGGCTGCCGAGGGCGGCCCACGAAGCGGGGGCGAGCTCGTCCGCCAGGGAATAATCGGAAGGGGCGAGCAAAATGGTGCCCATGTCGGTGCCTTCAGCGGTGTTTACGCCGAGGCCGGTTGAGGCGTCCCCGTGGGGGTCGAGGTCGATGACGAGGGTGCGCAGGCTGCTTGCCTGAGCAGCGGACGCCAGCCCCAGCACGACCGATGTTTTGCCCACGCCGCCTTTTAGACTGCTGATACTTACCACGCTGCTCATTGCCACGAAAGCCTCTCGAATTCGGCGGATACACACTGACCTTCTATGCTACCGAAGAGGTGTACCAGCTACCGCCAAGCGGTGCAGAAAGTCAGGCAAGCTCACAGCGAGCAACAAGGCACTGTGTAGCCATGCTCACAATAAAATCTTTTCGTTACGTCCCGCATCACAAAAAATGAGACAAAACCAGGTGCTTTAGGAAGTCTAAAGATATATTTGAGGTGTTCACACACGAACTGTGGCTTAGCCTCACCGCACCCCGCTGTGCTGGGTGGGGCGGAACGGAAGAAAATGTTTTCAAAGATTCTGGTCGCTAACCGCGGCGAAATCGCAATCCGCGCTTACCGCGCGGCCTACGAGCTCGGCGCTAAGACCGTCGGCGTCTTCCCCTACGAAGACCGCCACTCCATTCACCGCCAGCAGGCCGATGAGGCCTACCCGATTGGTGAAGAGGGCCATCCCGTCCGTGCCTACCTCGATGTTGAGGAGATTATTCGCGTCGCCAAAGAAGCCGGCGCTGATGCTATCTACCCGGGTTACGGCTTCCTCTCGGAGAATCCTGATCTAGCGCGCGCCGCCGCGGACGCCGGTATCACCTTCATCGGCCCCCCGCCGGAGGTTCTGGAACTGGCCGGTAACAAGGTTGAGGCGCTGAAGGCTGCCCGCCGTGCCGGTATCCCGGTACTCAAGTCCACTGAACCCAGCGCAGATGTTGAGAAGCTGCTGGCTGAGGCTGAAGAAATTGGCTTCCCCATCTTCGTCAAGGCTGTTGCCGGTGGTGGTGGCCGCGGTATGCGCCGCGTTGAGAAGCGTGAAGACCTGCGCCCCGCTATGGAAGCGGCTATGCGCGAGGCCGATACCGCCTTCGGTGACCCCACTGTCTTCCTTGAGCAGGCAGTGCTGCGCCCCCGCCACATTGAGGTGCAGATCCTGGCCGACGGTGAGGGCAACATCGTTCACCTCTTTGAGCGTGACTGCTCCCTGCAGCGCCGCCACCAGAAGGTCGTTGAGATCGCCCCCGCTCCCAACCTCGATGAAGAGATCCGTCAGGCCCTCTTCCGCGACGCGGTCAAGTTTGCCAAGGAACTGGGCTACGTGAACGCCGGTACCGTGGAGTTCCTGGTCGATACCGCCGGTGAGCGCGCTGGTCAGCACGTCTTTATCGAGATGAACCCCCGTATCCAGGTTGAGCACACCGTGACCGAAGAGGTCACCGACGTTGACCTGGTACAGTCCCAGATGCGCATTGCTGCCGGTGAGACCCTGGAAGACCTTGGCATCCGCCAGGAAGACCTGCGCGTGCGCGGCTTTGCCCTGCAGTCCCGCATCACTACCGAAGACCCGGCGAACGGCTTCCGCCCCGACGTTGGCAAGGTTACCTACTACCGCTCAGCCGGTGGCTCTGGCATCCGCCTGGACGGCGGTACCGTCTACACCGGTGCCCAGATTTCACCCCACTTCGACTCTATGCTGGTGAAGCTCACCTGCCGTGGCCGCACCTTCGAGGACGCCGTCCGCCGCGCTTCTCGCGCCCTGGCCGAGTTCCGTATTCGCGGCGTCGCCACCAACATCCCCTTCATCAAGGCGGTACTCGAAGACCCCACCTTCCGCGCTGGTGATGTCTCCACTCCCTTCATCGATGAGCACCCCGAGCTACTGACCAAGAAGCCTTCAGCCGACCGCGGCACCAAGGCCCTGCAGTACCTGGCAAACGTCACCGTGAATAAGCCCCACGGTGAGCGTATCGAGGGCCTTGACCCCCGCTTGAAGCTACCTGCCTTCCCCGGCGATAAGACCGAAGAGCCCTACCGCTCACCCTTCGACGCTTCCACCCACGAACCCCCGGCAGGCTGGCGTCAGCGCCTGCTCGAACTGGGCCCCGAAGGGTTCGCCAAGGCTGTACGCGACACCAAGGAAGTGCTGATCACCGACACCACCTTCCGTGACGCCCACCAGTCCCTGCTGGCCACCCGCGTCCGCACCCGCGACCTGCTAGCCGCCGCGCCCGCAGTAGCCCACGTAACCCCCGAGCTCTTCTCCGTAGAAGCCTGGGGCGGTGCAACCTACGACGTCGCCCTGCGCTTCCTCTCCGAGGACCCCTGGGAGCGCTTGGCCCACCTGCGTGCGGCCATGCCCAACCTGCCCATCCAGATGTTGCTGCGCGGCCGCAACACCGTGGGCTACACCCCGTACCCCACCGAGGTCACCGATGCATTCGTCAAGGAAGCAGCTGAGACCGGCGTCGATATCTTCCGTATCTTCGACTCCCTCAACGACGTCTCCCAGATGACCCCGGCTATCAAGGCCGTGCGTGCCACCGGCACCGCAGTTGCTGAGGTCGCTATCTGCTACACCGGCGACATGCTGGACCCTGCAGAGCAGACCTACACCCTGGACTACTACCTGAACCTGGCTGACCAGGTGGTAGAAGCCGGCGCCCACATCCTTGCCATCAAGGACATGGCCGGCCTGCTGCGTCCGGAAGCTGCCCGCCGCCTGGTCACCGCCCTGCGCGAGCGCTTCGACCTGCCCGTGCACCTGCACACCCACGACACCGCAGGCGGTCAGGTCGGCACCCTGCTTGCCGCTGTTGAGGCTGGCGTGGACGTTGTTGACGTGGCTTCAGCCTCCATGGCGGGTACCACCTCCCAGCCGTCCTTCTCAGCCCTGGTCGGCGCCCTCCAGTACACCGACCGCGCTCCCTCCATCACCTTGGAAGCTGCCTGCGCGCTGGAACCCTACTGGGAGGCCGTCCGCACCATCTACAAGCCCTTCGAGATGGGTCTGTCATCGCCTACCGGTCGTGTTTACACCCACGAAATCCCCGGTGGCCAGCTCTCCAACCTGCGCGCTCAGGCAACCGCCCTGGGCCTGGGGGAGCGCTTCGAGGACATCGAGGATATGTACGCAGCTGCTGACCGTATGCTGGGGCATATCGTCAAGGTAACCCCCTCATCGAAGGTGGTTGGCGACCTCGCCTTGCAGCTGGTTGGCATGGGCGTCTCACCCGAGGACTTCGAGAAGGACCCGCAGAAGTTCGATATCCCCGACTCGGTGATTGGCTTCCTCAACGGCGAGCTGGGCACCCCGCCCGCCGGCTGGCCCGAGCCCTTCCGTACCCGTGCCCTGGAAGGCCGTAAGCTCTCCAAGCCCTCGGTCAACGACCTGTCAGCCGAAGACCTGGAAGCTCTGAACGGGGACTCAGCTACCCGCCGCGCCACCCTCAACCGCCTCCTCTTTGCCGGGCCCACCCGCGACTTCGAGAAGGCCCGCGAGGAATTCGGCGACCTGTCGATCCTGCACACCCGCGACTTCCTCTACGGCATGATGTTCAAGCGCGAACACGTGATTTCGCTGGGTAAGGGCGTGCGCCTGATTGCAACCCTGCAGGCTATCTCAGAACCCGACGAAAAGGGCATGCGCGAGGTGATCTGCACCCTGAACGGCCAGCAGCGCACCGTCAACGTCCGCGACACCTCTGTGGAGTCCAACGTGAAGGAAGCTGAGAAGGCGGACGCTTCTAACCCCGGTCACATCGCAGCCCCCTTCGCTGGTGGCGTGTCTATCTCGGTCAAGCCCGGCGACGAAATCTCAGCCGGCGACCAGGTAGCCACCATCGAGGCCATGAAGATGGAAGCCTCCATCACCTCAGCGGTCTCAGGCACCGTCGAGCGCGTTGTCTACAACGAGGTCTCCCAGGTAGCTGGTGGTGACCTGCTGATCGTGGTCAACGTCAAGTAACCCCGTATCAGGAATACCCAAGGGGCGGACGCCCGCACCCGGCTTGCGTAAGCTGGGGCGGGCGTCCGCTCTTTTGCTCCCAGTAGGGACCAGAAAAGTGCCGATTGTATGTGCTGTGCAGAAGGATTTAGGGAGGAATCTGGTCCCTACCTGTAGGCTAGGAAGCATGAACGTAACTCACCTGATGATTATTGGTTTTGGCGCGATTCTGCTGCTAGCTGGGGTTCTTGCTCCGCAGGGCGGCTGGAATATTTATGTGATGATTCTGGGCTTCCTGCACATCGTGGTCGGTAACGTGCTGGTTTTCCGCCAGATGCAGAAGAACTTCCGCGATAACGCAGAAGCTGCAGCACAGGCACGCAGTGGAGCTGACAGCCGGGAATGAAACCTTAGCCTATCCCGTTGAAAACCACAGACGTACCCCGCACGAAAGGTAGCCCCATGAGCTCACCCCGCCACTACGACCTCATCATTATCGGATCTGGCTCCGGTAACTCCCTGCCCAACGAGGACTACGAGGGCAAGAAGATTGCCATCATCGACGGCGGCCGCTTCGGCGGTACCTGCCTCAACGTGGGCTGTATTCCCACCAAGATGTACGTCTACCCGGCCTCTACCGTTGCCCGTGCCAAGGAGGCTGCCCGTCTGGGCGTAGAGCTAGAGCACAAGCACACGGCCTGGCGGCAGATTCGCGACCGAATTTTCGGCCGCATCGACGCTATTAGTGAGGGCGGGCTGGCCTGGCGGAAGTCCCTTGAGAACGTGGATGTCTACGAGGAGTACGTTAAGCTGACCGGCCCCCGGAGCGTGGTTACTGCGTCCGGCCTTGAGCTGACCGCCGACCAGCTGGTGCTTGCTACAGGCTCCCGCGTTACCCTGCCGCAGGTCCCCGGTATCGACCTGCCCCAGGTGCATACCTCAGATACCGTCATGCGCATTGATGAGCTACCCGAGCGCGTGGTGGTCATCGGCGGTGGCTTCATCGCAGCCGAGTTCGCTCACGTCTTCTCGGGTCTGGGCGCTCAGGTGACCCAGGCTGTGCGCTCAGACCGCCTGCTCCGCAGCCACGACGATACCATCGCAGAGATCTTTACCGGCGAGGCCGCCCGCCAGTGGGACCTGCGCACCAACCACGGCCTGAAGGCTATCGAACCTGCCGACGACGGGTCTGTGACGGTGGTATTTGAGGACGCCGGTGAGCGGGTTACCGTGCCCGCTGACCTGGTGCTGGTGGCAACGGGCCGCACCCCCAACTCTGATACCCTCGATGCTGCCACCTACTTTGATGTGGATGAGCGGGGCCTGGTGCAGGTGGATGAGTATCAGCGGGTGCTCTCTGGTGGCCAGCCGGTCAAGGGCGTCTGGGCCCTGGGCGATGTGAGCTCGCCCTTCCAGCTCAAGCACGTGGCGAACGCCGAGATGCGCACCGTGCAGTGGAATATGGTGCACCCCGACCAGCTGCGGGCCACCGACCACCGTTATGTGCCCGCTGCCGTGTTCACGCACCCGCCCATTGCCGCTGTGGGTCTGACCGAAAGCCATGCACGGGAGCAAGCTGCGGCTGAAGGATTTGAGATTACCGTCAAGGAGCAGAAGTTCGGCGACGTAGCCTACGGCTGGGCTATGGACGATAGTGAAGGCGTCTGCAAGCTCATTGCCCGCAAGGACACCGGTGAGCTGCTGGGTGCCCATCTTATCGGTGAGGAGTCACCCACCCTGATTCAGCCCCTGATTCAGGCCATGAGCTTTGGCTTGAGCGCCCGCGATATGGCCCGCGGCCAGTACTGGATCCACCCAGCCCTGACCGAGGTCGTGGAGAACGCCCTGCTGGGGCTTGAGCTCGACTAGCCTTCGACCCGACTAACGCACGACCCCCGCTCCTGATAACAGGAACGGGGGTCGTGTACTTTACTGGGAGTCTTTTTCTGCCTCGGTGACCTCTACCCAGTCACTAGCGGCCTTCTCAACCTGCTCGTCGGCATCTGAGTTGCTGGCGGCGTCCTTGTCCTTCGCTCCGGGTAGGGGAGCGACCTGCTGGATCTTATCTGCCAGCTCGTGTAGCTTCTGCCCCTGGGTCTCGGTGAACTCCTGAATCTTCTCAGCCTGCACAGCCTTGAACTGGTCCCATTTCTCGGTCTGCTCGGCACGCAGCTCCTGAACACGCTCAGCGGTATGCGCGGCGGTCTCGGTCACGGTGGACTTGGTGCGGTTGTACATATCTTCAACATAGGAGTTGAAGTCAGCCAGCACCTGCTTGCGGCGCACCTTCATAGAGGGGGTCAGATGCCCCTCGGCCTCGGTGAAGTCCTTATCAAGAATGCGGAACTCGCGGATAGACTCGGCCCTCGACACAAAGGCGTTGGCGTCGTCGATGAACTTCTGGATAGCCTCACGGACGCGGGGGTTGGTGGAGGCCTCCTTGAGGGAGAGGGTGCGGGGCAGCCCGATGCGCTCGAGCTCATCGGGCAGGACGTCTGGGTCCAGGGTAATGAGTGCCGAGATGAAGGGCTTCTCGTCGCCCACCAGCATGGCCTGGGAGACGAAGGGGGACTGGCGCAGGCGGTCTTCGGCGGGTACCGGCATGACGTTCTTACCGCCGGCGGTCACAATGATTTCCTTCTTGCGGCCGGTAATAAAGATTTTGCCGTCATCGTCGATACGGGCCAGGTCGCCGGTGCGGAACCAGCCGTCCTCGGTGAAGGCCGCAGCGTTCTCTTCGGGGTTGTTGAGGTAGCCAGAGATAAGGCCGATGCCCTTGAACTCGAGTTCGCCGTCCTCAGCGATACGGGCAGAGCCACCGGGAATCAGGGTACCCACGTTGCCGATATCAAAGTTGCGGATGCGGCCAACGGCCAGGGGAGCGGTGGTCTCGGTCAGGCCGTAGCCCTCAACGACCTCGATGCCCACAGCGTGGTAGAAGTGGCCGTAGTGGGGGGCCAGGCGTCCGCCGCCGGATACCGCGAAGCGTACCTTGCCGCCCATGGCGTCGCGCAGCTTGGAGTAGACCAGTTTGTCATAGAACCTGTGCTGCAGGGTAAGGGCACGGGTCATCTTGCCCGCAATCTTGGCCTGGGACCACTTGATAGCGACGTCCACTGAGCGCTGGAAGAGCTTGGCGTTGACCTTACCGCCCTTCTCGGCTTTCTTGATAGCCCCCTCGTAGACCTTTTCAAAGACTCGCGGTACAACCAGCAACATGGTGGGCTGGAAGGAGGCCAGGTCGGTGGAGAGGTTCTTGATGTTGGGAGCGTGGCCTACCGTCAGGCCCGCATCGAAGGCCAGCAACTGAATCAGGCGACCCAGCACGTGGGCCAGGGGCAGGAAGAGCAGAGTTGAGTTGGTCTCGTTGGCAATCTCAGGGATGGTGAGCTTGGTATTGGCAGAGAGACGGACGAAGTTACCGTGGGTAATCGGGCAGGCCTTGGGGCGGCCGGTTGTGCCGGAGGTATAGACGATGGTTGCCACGGTATCGAGGTTGGCGAGGGAACGGCGTTCTTCCACGTCCTCGTCAGAGATAGAAGACCCACCGGAGACCAGGGTGGGGAGAATCGAATCGTCGATGACCCAGACGTCCTTGAGGGCCTCAAGGTTCAGCTCGGGGTTCTGCAGGGCGCGGGCCTCAGCGATGACGCCTTCCAGTTTGCTGTTCTCAACGAAGACCGCCTTAGCGCCGGAGTGGGAGAGGGCCCAGGCGGCCTGGGCGGGGGAGGACGTCTCATAGACCGGCACAGAAATAGCGCCCGCATACCAGATGGCGAAGTCAATTAGGGTCCACTCGTAGCGGGTGCGGCTCATAATGCCAACGACGTCACCCGCCCCAATACCTGCGGCCATAAGACCCTTGGCTAGATCAATGACCTGGCGGCGGAAGTCCTTTGCTGTAACGGGCACCCAGTTGCCGGTCGACTTCTGTACCCGGTAGACCAGAGGATTACGGCTGTCCTGAGCGCGGCGTTCCACCATGTCGGTGATGTTGACTGCCGGATCAACAGTAACAATCTGGGGGGAGTGAATTTCTTTCACGGTGTTACCTTGTCTCTAACGGGCCTCGGCGGCGGGGGAGGGCTAAGGTGCGCAGGCAACGATGCCGGGCACGCGGTTCTTCCTGGTCATTTTACAGCCCGCCCCCGGCTAAAACCCCACTTTTTGCGGGTGTGACGCTCTGAGGGGAATAGCTTCACCGCCAGCGTAGTTTACTCATACTGACTAGTTCAGATAAGAAGCTGGGGTGAAGCAGGCTCGCAGCGAAGCTGCTGGCTGCGGGGCTGGCGTGAATCGCTTGTGAGCGTCAGCGAACCAGCGAGAGGGTCGGCAGCGAGCGCGAGCCTGCTTCACCTCGTTGGGGAGGGCTTGTAACTCCTGTTTCTGAGCTGGTCGCACTCGGGCATACAATATGTAGTGGAAAGCCGCTCGCTGACTGCTTTAGCCACGAGACCCCTGACATTGCTCTATCGCAAGGAGAGACACCATGTATATGCAGCTACGCACCGTGCTCAAGCCCTTCTTGCAGCGGGCCTATCACCACGAGGTTGTGGGGGCTGAAAATATCCCGGCAGCAAGCGGCGCTATTTTGGCAAGTAACCACGTGTCTTTTATTGACTCTATTTTCTTGCCTCTTGCGGCACCGCGTCAGGTGTTCTTCTTGGCTAAATCAGATTATTTCACTACGCCCGGAGTTAAGGGGCACCTGATGAAGTGGTTTTTCACCTCGGTGGGTCAGCTACCTATTGACCGCTCCGGTGGCGCTAAATCAGCTGAATCTCTGGCTGCTGCCGTTGCCGCCCTACGAGAGGGAAAGCTGGTGGGGATCTACCCCGAGGGGACCCGTAGCCCCGATGGACGTCTGTACCGCGCCAAAATTGGTGTGGCTCGCCTAGCTCTAGAGGCCGGTGTCCCCATTATCCCCGTTGCCCAGTTTGGTAACGAGGATGTGCAGGTTCCTGGCTCCAACCGCCTGCGCCTGCGGAAGGATGGCAAGCCGATTCGGGTGAAGACCGTCATCGGCGAACCCATTGACGTGGCCCCCTATCTGGGGCGGGACGACGAATGGGCCGCCCAGCGGGAACTGGCAGACCTGGTGATTGATCGGATTAGCCAGATGACCGGCCGCCCCATCACCCCGGTCTATGCGGCCGACGTTAAGAAGCTTATGACGGCTGAAGGAATCAGTGCGGACGAGGCCACCAACCGTCTGCTTGAGACCCGCTCCTAGCTCGTCCGCCCCCGTTCTAAGAGCCGTATGTCACATGGTGGACACAGCTTTGAACCCTACACCTAAGCCCCAATACTTTTGAATAAGAGACAAGAGCCTAACCCTCAGCTAGGCTCTAGCGACCATATACAAAGGAGTCACCCCGTGACCAACCCCGGCGCCGTACCCACCCCGAACGACTTCCCCGAACTCGAAGAGTGGCGCTCCCTGCACATCGATCAGCACCCCCAGTGGGCTGAGCACCCCGACTTCACTGCCGTCATCAACGAACTGAACAGCGTTCCTCCGCTGGTTTTCGCCGGTGAAGTTGACCAGATGCGTGCCGACCTAGCACGCGTTGCAGAAGGTGAAGCCTTCCTGCTTCAGGGCGGCGACTGCGCAGAAACCTTCGCAGGCGCTACCGCCGATAAGATTTCAGGCCGCGTACGCACCCTGCTGCAGATGGCGGTTGTGCTGACCTACGGTGCGTCCATGCCCGTGGTCAAGATGGGCCGTATGGCAGGTCAGTTCTCCAAGCCCCGCTCATCGAACGATGAGACTCGTGACGGCGTCACCCTGCCCTCCTTCCGCGGTGAAATGGTTAACGGTTTTGACTTCACCGAAGAGTCCCGCGTGCACGACCCCAATCGCATGCTCCAGGGTTACCACACCAGTGCAAGCACCCTTAACCTGATTCGTGCCTTTACCAAGGGCGGTTTTGCTGACCTGCGTTCGGTCCACTCCTGGAACAAGGGCTTTACCTCGAACCCCGCCCACGCCCGCTACGAGTCCATCGCCGGCGAAATCGACCGCGCTATCAAGTTCATGGAAGCCTGTGGCACCGACTTCGGCCCCCTGAAGACCACAGATGTCTACACCGGCCACGAGGCCCTGCTTCTGGACTTCGAACGCGCTATGACCCGCGTTGACTCCCGCACCCACCTGCCCTACGACACCTCCGCCCACTTCCTCTGGATCGGTGAGCGTACCCGCGGCCTGGATGATGCCCACGTCAACTTCCTCTCCAAGGTTCGTAACCCCATCGGCGTGAAGCTTGGCCCCACCACGACCGCCGACGATGCCATGGCCCTGATTGACAAGCTGGACCCCAACCGCGAGCCCGGCCGCCTGACCTTCATTACCCGTATGGGTGCCGGCAAGATTCGTGAAAACCTGCCCGCCATCGTTGAGGGCGTGCAGAAGGAAGGCGCCAAGGTCGTGTGGGTTACCGACCCCATGCACGGCAACACCATCTCTGTACCGTCCGGTTACAAGACCCGCCGCTTCGACGACGTCATGAACGAGGTTCAGGGCTTCTTCGAGGTACACGAGGCTCTCGGCACCTTCCCCGGCGGTATCCACGTAGAGATGACCGGTGACGACGTCGCTGAATGCCTGGGCGGTTCTGACCCCATCGAAGAAGCAGCTTTCGCTGACCGTTACGAGACCCTCTGCGACCCCCGACTGAACCACCAGCAGTCCCTGGAAATCGCTTTCCAGGTTGCCGAGTACCTGGCCCGCCGCTAAGTCTAAGGCCTCCAGGGTACAGAGCAAGCCGCCGTCGCCTTCTCTTGAACACAGGTTTCAAGAATAGGGCCACGGCGGCTTTTCTATGCCCGGGTTTTCCCCTTGGGTTCTGTACTGGAGTGAGGGCGCCTGCGCTAGAGAATAAGGCTTGCCAGCCACCAGCCCACAAGACCTGCTGCGACAAAGCCCAACAGAACCAGGGCAAGAATCAGGACTAAAGAAACCGGGGAGAGGGGCGGGCGCCACCTCTCAGCCGGGGTCCGGCGCTGGGCTTCGGTCCACTGGGCGGGGTTGGCGGGGCGCACCGGCGTTGGTTTCGGCGCGGACGCCGGTGCTGCGTCCGCGCGTACACTGCGGTGGGCGGTAGCCCGCTGCCGGTTATACTCTGCAGAAATTGATGGCTGTTCTACTACCGCCGGGTCTTGGGCAGCGTCGTGCTCAGATAGTTGGGCATCGAGGACGGCCTGGGTTTCGGTCTTGGGGCCAACTCCGGGGAACTCTGTGGGGGCATAGATCTCGACGGGGGCGTCCGCGGCTGAACGTACTGCCTGCTCGTGCTCACTGAGCGGGACTGAGTAGCTTCCATCGAGCAGGTCGTCAGCGGCTCCAAAACCGGTGATAGCGGTCTGCTCGTGGCGCACGCGCCCCGACTGCTCAGCAATATCGGTAACATCTTCCCACAGGGTTGTTGGCTGATCCGCCTGACCTAGCCGGTAGTCCTTCTCCTGCTCGCTGGCGCGGGCCTCAATATCGCGCAGGGCCCGGTAGAGCTCAGTGGCGTCTTGGGGGCGGTCGCGGGGGCTACGGCGGGTGCACCAGCTCACCACACCCGCGATGTCGGAAGAGATACCCTCAGCCAGGTGAGCGAGGGAGGGAATATCGGTGTTCATGTTGTGGTAGAGCACCTGCTGGTCGTTATCGGCCCCGGCAAAAGGCATACGGCCGGTGAGCATACGGTACATCATCACGCCCAGGGCAAAGATATCGGCAGACGGGCCCACTGGAGAAGCAACGTCAAGAATCTCGGGAGCCACAAAGGACGGAGTTCCCATGAGCTGGCCGGTTGCGCTCTGATCGGCTCTTCGCGTCAGGCCGAAGTCAGAGAGCTTAACGCCCTCTGTATCGGCCTCTAAGAGAATGTTGGCGGGCTTGATATCGCGGTGAATCAGATGGTGGGCGTGCACCTCAGATAGGCCCTCAACCGCAGGAATCATGATATCGAGCATCTCGCCCACCGAGAGCACCGGTCGTAGCTGCGTCAGCTGCGCCAGGGTACACCCGTGCACGTACTCTAAGACCAGGAACATGACCTGCTGGCCGTGAACTACCTCGGTGCCCTCGTCGATGACGCCTACAACGTTCTCATGCTGAATCTTCTTGAGTGCCGAGCCCTCTCGGAAAAACTTCTGTTGCTGAGCAGGGTCGGTAGAGAGGTGGGGGAGTAGGACCTTGAGAGCCACCGGGTTATCTGACCACAGGTCAACCGCATGGTACACCTCGGCCATACCACCGCGCGCAATCAGGTGGCCCACCTCAAAATGGCCCTTGAATATTTCCCCGGTCAGCCAGGGAGCAGCAGAGAAGTCATCAGTCATCCTCACTATTGTACGGGCAGCTCCTGGGAAGAGACCGAAAACGAAACTCGTCGTGCCCCTGCCGGTACTACCTACCGATTCCCCGGTTTCTGGGGCACAATGGATAGGTGACTGATGAAAAAACTACACCTGAAGTAATTGCTCTGGTTGGCGACTGGCTGACCATCCCCGATATCGCAGAAGCCCTTGACCTCAAGGTCACCCGCGTCCATAATCTGCTGGCTGACGGAACCCTACTGGCCGTGCGCGATCCCGAAACCGGCGTCCGTAAGGTCCCCGCCCTCTTCATGCGCGAAGACCGCGTGCTTGAGCCCCTCAAAGGCACCCTGAGTGTACTGGCTGATGCCGGTTTCACCGCAGAAGAAGCTATTGTTTGGCTCTACACTGCTGACGACACCCTGCCGGGCCGTCCTATCGACGCCCTGATTGACGGTCGCAAGACCGAAATCCGCCGCCGCGCTTCAGCCCTGGCCTGGTAAGGCCTTCAAAGGTTTAGATAGAGAACAGCAGGCTCACACTCCGGTGTGAGCCTGCTGTTCTATTGCCTGATAAATGCTAGCGCTACCCTAGAAGGAGCGGTGCAGGGCCTTGGCTGCAATGGCCCGCAGGGCCTGCTGCACGGATGCTTCGAGGTCGAGGGCTTCAAGGGCGGCTAGGGCCTCGTCCCCCTTGGCTTGAATCATCTCTTCAACGGCCTGGAGGGCTCCGGAGTCTCGCATGAGGCGCTGAAGCTCTTCGATGGTTTCTGCCCCCAGGGTAGGGGAACCCAGGGAGCCTTCGAGGAAGGCTCGCTGGTCGGCGTTACTCTTCATGGCTGTAAAGGCCGTGAGGACGGTGCGCTTGCCCTCGCGCAGGTCATCGCCAGCGGGCTTGCCGGTGGTTTCGGGCTCACCGAAGACCCCCAGCACGTCATCGCGCAGTTGGAAGCCCTCGCCCAGGGGTAGGGCAAAAGCCCGGTAACCGGCAACCAATTCGGAGGTCTCCCCGTGCTTCAGGCCAAGACCCAGGGCCCCGCCCAGGGCAATGGGGTGTTCACAGGAGTATTTAGCAGCCTTGTAACGAATCACGTTCTTGGCCCGCTCAAGGGCAACTTCTGGCTCTTCTTCGGGCACGACTTCGCCCACAATATCGAGATACTGGCCGGCCATGACCTCGGTGCGCATCAGGTCAAAGATAAAGCGGGCTTCGCTGGCGGCGGTGAGCTCAGGAATGGACGAGAACACCATTTCTGACCAGGACAGGCACAGGTCGCCGGCCAAAATTGCGCTTGATACACCGAACGACTCAGCGCTGGTCTTATACCCCAGCTCCCGGTGCATGGCCTCAAACTGGCGGTGCACGCTGGGGGCGCCCCGTCGGGTGTCAGAGGCATCGATAATGTCATCGTGAATCAGGGCAGCGGTCTGGAAGAGCTCGATCGCTACACCCGCCCGAACGATGGACTCGGTCACTCCCGCGCCACCAGCTCCGCGGTAGCCCCAGTAGGCCAAGAGCGCTCGAAGACGTTTACCGCCGGTGGAAAGGGCACGGACGGACTCCAACAGGGGCAGGGTCTCAACCGAGACGGTTGCCATGAGTTCTTGCTGGGTATCAAAAAAGCGGCCCATCTCGGCTTCGAGAGCCTCAAGATAGGCTGCGGATTCCTCGGGGCCGGTAGCGGGGGCTGGCTGGGGGGTCATGACGTCCTTGGGTCTGGGGATAGCTCTGCACACCAGTCTAGTAGATACAGGTCGGCACCTAGTCAAAACTTCCCTGCTCATCTAGGATAGATTAGAACATAGTTTCGATAAACGGGGGTGGGGTAGATGAGCCAGCAGGCTACTCAGGGCGTGCGTGCGGACGCCCCTGCCCGCATCATCATGCACCTCGATATGGACGCCTTCTTCGTCAACGTTGAACTTCTTACACAACCCCAGCTACGCGGGCGTCCGCTCATCGTTGCCCGCAACTCGCCGCGCTCGGTCGTCCTCTCCGCCTCCTACGAAGCCCGCCGCTACGGAGTGCGCTCAGCCATGCCCCTGGCCCGCGCCCGCCAGCTCTGCCCCGCTGCCCTGCTGCTGGAGCCGTCCGCCCACTACCGCAGTTACTCCGCTCAGGTGATGGCTATCTTAGGTACGATTACCGACCGCCTAGAGCAGGTTAGCGTTGATGAAGCCTTCCTTGACCTCACCGGCGCCGTCCGAGCCCAAGGGAGCCCCGTCGATATCGCGCAACAGGCCCGCGACCGCATTAAAACCGAGCTGGGTCTGCCGAGCTCCGTAGGGATTTCATCGAGTAAATTCGTTGCCAAGATGGCGTCCGCCGGTTCTAAGCCCAACGGTCTCTGGGTGGTCCCACCCCAGCGGGTGCAAGAATTCCTGGACCCCCTACCGGTCGGTAATCTCTGGGGCGTCGGGGCTAAAAGCGCTGCCTTCCTCGAAGGACTTGGAATCCATACCGTCGCCCAGTTGCGAGAATACGACCTGCCCTGGCTTCAGGGGCGCTACGGCCAGGCCGCAGGTCTGCACCTCTATGAACTTGCCCGCGGTATTGACCGCCGCGAGGTCACCCCAGAGCGTATCGAAAAATCAATCGGTGCCGAGCACACCTTTACCACCGACCAAACGAGCGCCGAGGCTATCACCGCAGAAATCTACAGCCTCTGTCTCGCCGTTGCTCGAAGACTGCGAGCCGCCGGTCGCCAAACCCGCACCCTCAGCCTCAAAATTCGCTACTCAGATTTCGAAACCCTCACCCGCTCCTGCCCCCTGCCCCTTGCAACCGTATCCGGCCGTATCATGTTTGACGCCGTTATTGCCCACCTCAAACAGTTAGAAGTATTGCAGCCCGATGGCTCATCACACCGGCCGATACGGCTGCTGGGCGTCCGCGCAGAAAAACTTGAAGGGCGGGAAACCGGCGTGCAGATGCAACTCTTCGCCCCAGCTTCACCCGGTGCTACAGGCGGCACGACCTTACCGACCCAAGATACCCTTGCCGAAGAATGGGAAGGAGCCGAAAACGCTATGGACACCATCAACGCCCGCTTCGGTACCCACGGTCTTCTCCCAGCAAGCCTTATCACCTCCGAGGGGCGAAAACGATAGGTAAATTCGAGGTCATTTTCAGGGTGTATCTAGGCTGCACCCAAAAGCTACCGGTAAGATGAGTAGACAACCTAACGCGCGCTCGCTTCCGGTGCTGCTCGCCCCACCTGCGCGTTTAGGCTCACCGCACAAGCTAAGGAGACACCATGGCGCTTTCAGAACGGGAACAGGAACTTCTTGCCCAGCTCGAAAAGCAGCTCAACGAAGACCCCGCCTTTGCGTCAACCATGACCGGCCCCCAGCCCCTTGTGGCTCCGGCTGTCTCGTCATCACCCCGCAACCTGGTGATTGGCGCCCTCGTTGCTGTGGTGGGTCTGGGCATCATCATCGCTGGAGTCTCTACTAAGCTCATCCTGTTGGGCGTACTGGGTTTTGTCGTAGCAGCTGCTGGCGTGTATTTCGCTACGACTGCCCCCAAGGGAAAAGGCGCTAAAGCTGCCGGTGGGGCATCTGCCCGCCCGACTCCCTCAAAAAACAAGGGAAATTCTCGCTTTATGCAGAACCTCGAAAACAAGTGGGATGAGCGCCAAGGCGGCTCTCGCTTCTAGCCCCTCCATAGATTAACGTTTAACCGCCCGGCCTGCACCGGGCGGTTTTTGTATGCCTTCAAAGTTATATATGGGAGGTGCAAATTGGCTGCCCGGTGGGTGCTTCATGAAGCAGAAAATTTTGTAACCATCTCATTCTGTGTGAAAACACTCAAAAACCCGGTAAAAATTCCGTATTTGGTACATTCGGTGGGGCGTAGTGGAGTAAAGTGGAGGGGATAGAACAACACTGATGTAGTTTCCCCGCTTGCTAGGGGAGCACAGGCGACAGGTAGAGGCGGTGGTGCCGTGTTTCTTGGAACTCACACCCCGCGTCTGGACGCCAAGGGGCGCCTGATTCTTCCCGCGAAATTTCGCGAGCAGTTAGAAGCAGGTCTGGTGCTCACCCGCGGGCAGGAACGCTGCCTCTACGTCTTCACCATGACCGAGTTCGAGCGTATTCACGAACAGTTACGCACAGCTCCGCTGTCGTCGAAGCAGGCGCGAGACTACATTCGAGTTTTTCTATCGGGGGCCTCCGACGAGGTACCCGATAAGCAGGGGCGAATCACCATACCTCAAAACCTCAGAGACTACGCTGGGCTGGAAAAAGACCTCACGGTCATCGGCGCAGGCTCACGAGCAGAAATATGGAGCACCGAAGCCTGGGAGGCCTACCTGAAAGAACAGGAAGAAGCCTTCTCAGGCACCGACGATGAGATCCTGCCAGGGCTCATGCTCTAACCCACCCAACTGACAGCGGATCACAAAACCACCAACGCGAGGAGCACCCCTTGACTCAGGTAGAGAACCTCTCACCCGGCAAGGACGCCAAAGACAGGCACGTGCCGGTCATGCTTGACCGTTGCCTCGACCTCCTCGCGCCCGCAATTTCTCGCCCCGGCGCCGTCGTGATTGACGGAACCCTGGGCATGGGCGGTCACTCTGAAGCCATGCTCGAGCGCTTCGAAGACCTCACCCTCATCGGCATTGACCGGGACCTCATGGCTCACAAGCTCGCAGGTGAGCGCCTGGCCCGCTTCGGCGACCGCTTCATCCCTGTGCACGCCGTGTACGACGAAATTCCTCGCGCTATGGCAGAAGCCGGTGTAACCCAGGTTGACGGTGTGCTCTTTGACCTGGGCGTATCGTCCATGCAGCTTGATGAGCGTGAGCGCGGCTTTGCCTATTCCTACGATGCCCCGCTCGATATGCGCATGGATAACACCGAAGAACTCACAGCCGCTATCGTGGTGAATACCTATGATGAGGCTGAGCTGCGCCGCATTATCCGCCAGTGGGGCGAAGAGAAATTTGCCGCCCGCATTGCTTCCCGTATCGTAGCGGCTCGCGCCGAGCGTCCTTTTGAAACTACCGGTCAGCTGGTCAAAGCAATTCAGCAGGCTGTTCCCGTAGCCGCCCAGCGCAAGGGCGGGCACCCCGCCAAGCGTACCTTCCAGGCCTTACGCATCGAGGTCAACCACGAACTCGATGCTCTGGAACGCGCCATCCCTGCAGCAATCGACGCTCTCAACCTGGGCGGACGCTGCGTGGCCATGAGCTACCACAGCCTCGAAGACAAAATCGTTAAACGAGCATTCACTGCTCGGGCAACCTCCAGCACCCCCAAGGGTTTTCCTGTCGAGCTCGAAGAACATAAACCCGAACTCAAAATCATCACCCGCGGTGCTGAACCACCCACCGAGCAGGAGATTGAAGAGAACTCGCGGGCAGCGTCCGCAAAACTGAGGGCAGCAGAAAAAATCAAGACACCAAAGGCAACACGATGAGCGCGGAACCCCGTTTCCCCACCTCAACCGACGACGGCGGGCAGCTGAACAAGCCCCGCCTGTCTGTGGTGCGCGATGAACCCCAAGAAGCAGCCCCCGCCCGCCGTCCTCTCTCACGCTCCCGGGCCCTGCGCGCTACCTCCAACCGCTGGCGTGTCTTCGTGGCCCTGGGCGCCATGCTCGTTGCCCTGCTCACCGTGCTGGTGCTGAGCATCGTCATGGCCTCCCGCCAGTACGACCTGGTTGAGCTACGAGCTCAAGAGCAGGCCCTCATCCAGCAGAATGAGGCCCTGGCCCAGGAAATCGAATTCCACCAGGCCCCCCAGGACCTGGCTATCCGCGCAAGCCAGCTAGGGCTGGTAGCTGCCTCTAGCCAGGCCACCCTTGACCTTCAAACCGGTGAAATTACCGGTACCCCTCTGGCAGCTGTCGAGGGTGAAGCCAACAGCAAGAACCTGATTGCACCCCCTGCCCTGGCCGACACCCAGGCCTACGAAGAGGCCAGCGCCCGGGCCGAGGAACAGCGCAAGAAGGAAGAAGCCGAAGCCAAGGCCTCAGCAGAAGCATCAGCCAGCGCGGCCGCTTCAGCAAGTGCCCAGGCCTCAGCTCCTGCCAGCGCCTCACCCGCGGCCCAGACCTCAGCCCAGCCGTCCGCTGCGGCGAGCGCAGGCGGTCAATAGCAAGCGCGTGATACGGTGCCTGCCCTGGTGGTGGGCACCTGTTCGCCTTATGGGGTAGCGGGGCTAGCGCGCGGCGCGCGGGCCACAGTAAAGAGTGAACCACAGCGGAAGAGAAATAGGGGACGATGAGCGGCACTGAGCAGAATGAACCCGTCCAGGGCATCAAGCGCACCGTAGGGAGGCGTGGCTTTATCGCCGGCACCCTGGGCATCGGTGGCCTGGGCCTGGTGGGCCTGCGTCTTGCCTGGTTGCAAGGCCTTGACCCCAAGGGCCTAGCCGATGCAGCGAAGGCTCAGCGTACCCGTAAGCAGACCATTCCGGCCCTGCGTGGAGAGATTCTCGATATTAACGGCAACGTGCTAGCGCGTAGCGTGCAGCGCTACAATATCACCGTTGATCAGTCTGCCGTGGCTAACTTTAAGCGCTACACCGAAGAAAGCCGTGACCCGGTCGAGGTAACCCCCACCGAGCTGGTGTATGAGCTGGCCGATATTCTTGAAATGAGTGACGCCGATGTGAAAGCGGCGCTCGATGGCGACCTCAAATACAAGATTGTTAAAGAGAACGTCACTCCTGCTATCTACAATAAGGTAGATGCACTGGGTGCCCCCTATATCTACGGTGAGATTCTGTCTGAACGTAAATACCCTAACGGCCAGGTGGGTGGCTCGGTGGTAGGCCGCTTTAGCATCATTGAGGAAGCCGTGGACGGCACCAGCGGCGAAACGCGGCAGGTGAACAACTCGGTGGGCATCGAACGCACCATGGGGGAGCACCTAGCCGGTGTTGACGGTGAGCGTGTTTATGAAATCTCAGCTGACGGTATTCGTATACCTATCGGGGACGAACAGAACACCCCTGCCCAGGACGGTAAGAGTGTGCGGCTGACCATCAATCAGGACGTACAGTATTTTGCGCAGCAGGTGGTTAAAGCCCGTGCTGAGGAACTGAAGGCTGAGTGGGGTACGGCCATTGTGATGGACGTGCGTGACGGCTCGATTCTGGCGCTGGCAGATTCTTCGACGATGGATCCCGGTGCTGAGCGTTTTGAGCTGGCCGATATGAACCCCCGCGCTATTACCCAGGTCATTGAGCCGGGTTCTCCCGAGAAGATTTTGACCATCGCTGCCGTCTTTGAAGAGGGTATCGCTGAACCTGAGACCGTTTACGATGTGCCTGCTGAGCTTGAAATTGATCAGCAGACCATCACCGATCCTTTCGTGCACCCCGCCCAGAAGCGCACTGTTGCCGGTATTATTGCTGACTCGATGAACACCGGTACCGTCATGATGGGTAGCAAGCTCACCAAGGAGCAGCGCTACAACTGGCTTAAGAAGTTTGGCATGGGGGAGTTCACCGGTATTGAGCTAACCGGCGAATCCCAGGGCCTGGTCACCCATTGGAAGGACTGGGATATCCGCCAGCAGTACAATGTGCTTTTTGGCCAGGGCGTGGCCCAGTCAGCCTTGCAGACCTCTATGATTTTTCAAGCTATGGCCAATAAGGGGATTATGCTCAAGCCCCGCATCATTGATGCTGTGATTGATACGGACGGTACCGAAGAAGTCCGCGAGGTCGCTGAAGGTACCCGCATGGTGAGTGAAGAAACCGCCCGGAAGACCCTCCAGGTCATGGAGGCTGTCGTGTACCAGGGTCGTGGTGCGAAAGGTGCCCAGATTAACGGCTACCGGGTCGCCGGTAAGACCGGTACCGCAGAAAACGTGGACGAAGGTTCTAGCACCTATGATGGCTGGAGTACCTCTTTTGTGGGGGTCGCTCCCACCGAGGACCCCCGCTTCCTCGTATCGGTTACTATGCACCGCCCGAAAACCACGGCATCGGCTGTTGGCCTGGCAAATACCACAGCCCAGTTTGCAGAAATTATGGAGAAAACCCTGCACATCTATAATGTGCCCCGCTCCACAACGGAGCCGCAGGAGACCCCTAAATTCGCTGAGGGACATGACGAAAACGGCTAAAGTAGACCCTATTAGCACTCGCGCCACACCGCGCACCTTAACATAGACCGCCCATTGGAGGGAAAGCCCGTGACAGAAAACCGAGCACTTGAGGGCAGCGCCCAGACGCTGCGCCCCCGCCAGGTTACCGAGCGCACCTGCGCTGAGGTTGCCGACTGGCTGGCCGAGGTGGGCCTAGAGGCCCAGCTGGTGCAGGCGTCCGCCCGCTCCATCACGGGTATCACCATGGACTCCCGCGAAGTGCAGCCCGGTGACCTCTATGTTGCCCTGGGCGGAGCAAAGGCCCACGGTGCCTCCTTCCTTCCTGCTGCAATCGAGCTGGGGGCGTCCGCCCTGCTGACCGACGCAGCGGGCCTTGAGATTGTGCGCGAGCTGGGCCTTCCCGACGACCTGGGTGTAGTCACCACCGACCAGGTGCGAGCTGCTGTCGGCCCGCTCTCTGCCCGTATCTATGCCTCCCAGCCCAGTAGCGGGGGAGCGCCCCGCCTCTTTGCGGTGACCGGCACCAACGGCAAGACCACCACCACCTATATGACCAACTCGATCATGCAGGCCCTGGGTCACACTACCGGCCTGATCGGTACCATCGAGATTCTTGCCGGTGGTCAGGCTATTCCCTCTAAGCTCACTACTCCCGAGTCCCCCCACGTGCACTCCCTTATCGCTCTGATGCGTGAGCAGGGTATTACCAGCGCAGCGATGGAGGTGTCATCCCATGCCCTGGATTACCGCCGTGTCGATGGCATCCGATACGACATTGCGGGCTTTACCAACCTCACCCAGGACCACCTAGACCTGCACGGCACCATGGAAAGCTACTTTGATTCCAAGGCCGAGCTCTTCACCCCGGCCCGTACCCGTCGCGCCGTTATCACTGCCGATGACCACTGGGGTCTTGACATGGCAAAGCGCGCGGTTCAGGCTTTGGGGGCCCGCGCTGTGGTTCGCCTCTTTACCAACTTCGGTGCCGGTTACGAGCCGGGGGAGGACGCTCTCACCTCCCTTGCTGCCCAGGACTGGGCCCTGGTGCAGGTAGAGCGCTCCGGTATTGGCCACTCCTTCACTTTGCGCCGGGGCGACGGTTTTGAACTGCCCAGCGCCACCTTGCTTCCAGCTGATTTCAATGTCTCGAACGCTGCGCTGGCCGCCGTGATGGTTTTTGAGAGCGCCCGCGACGGGCTAGAGCGCGAGCGCATCACCGAAGTGCTGGCTCGCACCGAGACCCTGACCCCCGTTGTGCCCGGTCGTATGCAGCTGATTTCCACCGAGCCCACCGCCCTGGTGGACTTCGCCCACAACCCCGATGCCCTGAAACGTGCGCTTGAAGCAATCGAGCCGGCAGATGAGGACGGCAAGATCATTATTGTTTTCGGTGCAACCGGTGAGCGTGACCAGACCAAGCGCCCCTTGATGGGCGAAATCGCCGCCACCTATGCCGATATCGTGGTAGTGACCGACGACGACCCCCATGGCGAAGACCCTGCCCCTATCCGCGAGGCTGTTGAGTCTGGTGCGCTCGCGGCTCTTGAAGCCGGGGCCCGCGCCCAGCGGGTGCTCAACATTGAGCCCCGCGCCGCTGCCATCGATGAAGCTATCGCCCTGGCCGGCCCCAAGGACTCAATTCTGATTGCTGGCCGCGGCCACGAGGTAGCCCAGGACGTTGCCGGTACCGATATCGAGCTTGACGACCGTGTAGAGACCGCTCGCGCCCTGCAGGCTGCCGGTTTCAGCGTGCTCCCGGCCTATCAGAACCGCCAGAAGTAACCTAAAGGTAAACCTATGATTAAACTTTCAGCACTAGAGATTACAGAAGCTGTCAGCGGTACCCTGTTAGGGGTAGACGCTGCCGATTCTGCTGCTCTGACCTGCACTTCTGCTACTACAGACTCCCGCGAAGTTGACGCCGGCTGTCTCTTTATCGCTAAGCCCGGTGAGGTGACAGACGGCCATAACTTCCTGGCTGCAGCCTTCGAGCGGGGGGCTTCTTTGGCTCTTGTTGAACGCGAGGTTCAGGATGCTGACGGCCAGCTATACCCCTCAATTCTGGTCGACGACGTTGTGCTGGCTATGGGACGACTGGCCTCTTACATCGTGGCCCGCCTGCGTGAGCGCGGCGACGTGACGGTTGTGGGTATCACCGGTTCTGCGGGTAAGACCACTACCAAGGACCTACTGGCAGCTATCTTCGGTGCAGAGGGCAAGACCGTGGCCCCCATCGGGTCTTTCAACGGTGAGGTCGGAGTGCCGCTGACCGTCTTCCGGGCCGAGGAAGACACCCGGTACCTGGTCATTG
The DNA here is from genome assembly GCF_053548195.1 of Rothia sp. 11254D007BW. NCBI lineage: Bacteria > Bacillati > Actinomycetota > Actinomycetes > Micrococcales > Micrococcaceae > Rothia > Rothia sp. 11254D007BW. Next base: position 1,026,849 of record NZ_JBPWPK010000001.1, on the reverse strand, counting down.
AGATGGGCGCTGACCGGGTGGGTAACATCAAGTACCTGACCGACATGATTTCTCCGGATTTCGGCGTTGTGCTCAAGGTGGGCACCGCCCATGCCGGTGAGTTTGGCGGCGTCGATAACATCGAAGCGACCAAGGGCGAGATGGCCGAGGGCGTCCGCCTGGGACTGGGCCTGAACATCGACGACTACCGGGTGAGGCGCATGCTGAACCGGGCGTCCACCCCCGTCACCTACTTTGGCGTTGAGGGTCGCGAAGCGGAACTAACCCACACCGCTAACCCCGGTGTGGCAGAAAACCGCATGACGGCGTCCAATCTCACCACCACCGATGAAGGCAAACCCGCCTTCACCCTGACCTTCCCCGATGGGCAGGCCTATGAGATTAGCTCCCAGCTCATCGGCGAACACCACGTTTACAACCTGTTGGCGGCAGCTACCGTTGCCTATCAGGTCGGAATCGACCCGGTTCGCATCGCCCAGCAGCTCAACACCGCTGGGGCAGCCTCCAAATGGCGTATGCAGCGTACCGACCGGGCCGACGGAGTGACCGTCATTAACGATGCCTACAACGCTAATCCCGAGTCTATGACCGCTGCCCTGCAAACCCTTGCCCAGCTGGGCCGTCTGCCCTCCACCAATCGCACCTGGGCCGTACTCGGTGCCATGCTGGAACTCGGCGACCAGACCCTGACCGAACACGACCGCATCGGCCAGCTGGCAGTACGTCTCAACATTTCTAAGCTCATCGCCGTAGGCGACATCGCCAAGCCCATCTACAACACCGCCCACCTGGAAGGCTCCTGGGGTAATGAGGCAACCTGGGTTGCCACCACCGAGGAAGCCTTCGAACTCCTGCGCGGTGCCCTAGAGCCGGGTGATATCGTCCTCTTCAAGTCCTCAAACGGGGCTGGCCTGGGCCTTCTCGGTCAAAAAGTTGCTGACTATGAGGGCAAACTCACCCGAGACGAAGGCGATAGTGGGCAATCACAGCCCTGGTTAAGCGCCGGTGACTTCGTCCAGGTACTAAACTCAGACAGTGGCGCCCAGCCAGATGCTGCCGCCAAGACCACAGATAACTCATAACCGGGAAGGCACAGACACCGCATGATTTCCATCCTGTTGGCTGCCGCTTTCGGCTTGATCATCTCGATCACCGGAACCCCGCTCTACACCAAATGGTTGGTGAAGCAGCAGTTCGGCCAGTTCATTCGCGAAGACGGCCCCACCTCACACCAGACCAAGCGGGGCACCCCCACCATGGGCGGTGTCATGATGATGGCAGCAACCGTCCTCGGTTTCTTCCTAGCACTGGGTCTCTCAGCCCTGCTCACCGGTACCACCTTGGCCCCCTCAGCGTCCGTGCTACTCGCTATGTTCCTGATGCTGGGCATGGCGGGCGTTGGCTTCATTGATGACTTCCAGAAGATTTGGAAGAAGCAGAACGAGGGTCTGACTCCCAAGGGTAAGATTGTGCTCCAGGGGCTGATTGGCACCCTCTTTGCTGTGGGTGCCCTGCTGATTAAGGACGAACGCGGCTGGTCACCTGCCTCCTTCAACATCTCCTTCACCCGCGATATCTCCTGGCTCGACCTGGCCTTTGCCGGGCCTGTGCTGGGTATTATCCTCTTCATCATCTGGGCTAACCTGATTGCCACCGCTACAACGAACGCGGTGAACCTCACCGACGGTCTGGATGGCTTGGCCACCGGTGCTGCCATCATGGTCTTTAGCGGTTACCTGCTGATTTCGATGTGGCAGCAGCAGCACCTGTGTGCCCCCGGCTCTCTTGATAACGTCTGCTACGAGGTGCCCGATTCGGGGCAGATGGCGATGCTGGCTGCTTCCCTCATTGGCGCCCTGATCGGCTTCCTCTGGTGGAACACCTCACCGGCCACTATCTTCATGGGCGATACCGGCTCCCTGGGCCTGGGCGGTGCGCTGGCTGCTTTCGCTATCATCACCCGCACCCAGATGCTTCTGCCGATTATCGCAGGCCTCTTCGTGATGATTGCCCTTTCCGTCATTATTCAGGTGGGCTACTTCAAGATGAGCGGTGGTAAGCGTATCTTCCGCATGGCCCCCCTGCAGCATCACTTTGAGCTCAAGGGCTGGACCGAAGTCAACGTAGTCATCCGCTTCTGGATCCTGGCAGGCCTATTTGTAGCAGTGGCCCTGGGCATCTTCTACGGTGACTGGCTACTGAGCAATGGAGGTGTCTTCTAATGAAGGCAAGTAACGCAAATCCCGTCTACGGCTACGAGCGCCTGGAAGCGCTGACCAGCTGGGAATCCGACTGGTCTGGCCTACGCGTGGTCGTTGCAGGCCTGGGTATCTCTGGCTTCTCAGCCGCTGATACCCTGATCGAGCTGGGTGCCCGCGTAGTTGTGGTGGACGGTAACGATAACGAGGTCACCCGCGGTAAGGCTGATACCCTAAAGATCGTGGGTGCGGCCGGTTCGGTACTGGGCGCCGGTGCCATGGACGCCCTGCCCCTGGTCGAGGGGCAGCCTGCTGACCTGGTGGTCACCTCACCCGGCCTTGCTCCCACCATCGGTATTCTGGCCGATGCAGTAGCCCAGAAGATTCAGATTTGGGGCGATGTAGAGCTGGCCTGGCGTCTGCGTCAGCGCGAAGGACGCAAGGTCGCCCCCTGGCTGGCTATTACCGGCACCAACGGCAAGACCACCACCGTGGGTATGACCGAATCTATCCTGCAGACCGCAGGCTACAAGGCCATTGCGGTGGGCAACGTCGGCACCCCCATCCTTGATGCCCTGCGCGACCCCGTCGACTACGACTTTTTCGCTGTTGAGCTCTCTAGCTTCCAGCTGCACTGGACCTACTCCATGTCACCCCTAGCCTCTGTCGTGCTGAACGTGGCAGAAGATCACGTCGACTGGCATGCCGGCTATGACAACTACCTGGCCGATAAATCCCGCATCTACGAGAACACTCAGGTCGCCTGCATCTTCAACGCTAACTACCCCGAAATCGTGCAGATGGTCGAAGAGGCGGACGTCGTCGAGGGCGCTCGCGCCATCGGTTTTTGGGCTGATACTCCCGGTCTTTCCATGCTGGGTGTAATTGACGGCCTGCTCATTGACCGGGCCTTCCTTGACGACCGCCGCAACCAGGCCCTGGAAGTGGCTGAAGTAGCAGATACCGGTCAGCTGCCGACCAAGCACACCGTAGAAAATGCCCTGGTTGCCGCTGCCCTGACTCGGGCAGCCGGTATTGAACCGGAACAGGTCAAGGCAGGCCTGCAGAACTACGAACCCGGTGCCCACCGCATCCAGCTGGTGGCCAACACCCACGGGGTTCTCTGGGTCAACGACTCTAAGGCCACCAACCCCCACGCAGCGAATGCTTCCTTGGCCTCCTTCAACCCCGTGATTTGGGTAGCCGGTGGCCTGTCAAAGGGCGTGACCTACGACGAGCTGGTCGCTGAGCACAAGGATCGCTTGAAGGCCGTGGTCATGATCGGCACCGACACCGCGGCCCTGATATCAGCTTTGGCTGAGCAGGCCCCTGATGTGCCGGTCTACAAGATCAGTGAGAGCTCCCTGCTGGCCGATGCCAGTGATGGACGGGCCGTTATGAAACTGGCGGTTGCCAAGGCCCACGAGATTTCGGAACAGAATGACACCGTGCTCATGGCCCCGGCTGCAGCTTCAATGGACCAGTTCACCTCGTACGCAGAGCGCGGAAACGCCTTCATCGACGCGGTAGCCGACCTGGTCAACCAGATCAATTCCTAGAATCGATCGGTGCGGAGGGCGGGCAATCAGTAGCTACTGGTTCCCACCCTCCCTCACCTTTAACCGCACCTACGGTGGGGCGTCCTCACCCGAGAGAAGAGAAGCGAAAAGACTATGAGCCTGGCAGCAGAACCCCGGTCACAGCAGCGTCCTGGCTTGATCCGGCGTGTGTGGGAGAGGTCCCGGAGCACCTGGGAGAACGCCCAGGTACGTTTGGGGTCTATGGTGTTGACCGACGTACCGATTGTGCTGGTAGTGACCGCCACCGTGCTCACCCTCTTTGGTGTGATGATGGTGCTCTCTGCCTCAAGCGTGGAGCAGATTTCATCGGGCGCAGGTGCCTTCAGCCAGGCCCGCTCCCAGGGTATGTTCGCGGTACTGGGTCTCGTTTCAATGGTGCTCGTGGGTTATCTGGTGCCGGTCACCTGGTACCGACGGCCCTGGGCAGTGCACTCTCTGCTGGGAATCGCAGCCCTGCTGCTCATCGCCGTAATTTTTGTGGGTACCACCGTCAACGGTAACCGTAACTGGATCAACATCGCAGGTTTCTCGATCCAGCCTTCAGAGTTCGCCAAGCCCATCATGATTCTCTGGCTGGCCTCGGTCTACTCCCGTCAGGGGCGCATCGACCGCGGGACCCTGGCCCAGACTGCCTACAAGGGGCTCGTTCCTGCCTTCTTAGGCTTTGGCCTGATTGTCACCCTGATCCTGGCAGGCCACGACGTGGGCACGGTGCTCATCTACGCCCTCTTCTTCAGCGCAATCTTCCTGGCAGCCCGCCCCTCCCGCGGGCTAGTGATGATTAGCGCGGGCCTGGGCACCTTGGCCGCCATCATGATGGTAGCCATCAGCCCCAACCGCATCGAGCGTCTCTTCAACACCTTTGCCTTCTGGCGCGACTGCGTTGAGGCCACCTGCGACCAGGCCAACTCTGGCCTGGCAGCACTCGCTACCGGCGGCTTCTGGGGCGTGGGCCTGGGCCAGTCCCGCCAGAAGTACAACTACCTGCCTGAAGCCCACAACGACTATATTTTCGCGGTGGTCGGTGAAGAACTGGGTCTGATTGGTGCTATCGCTGTGCTGCTGCTCTACGTAGCCCTAATCTACTGCGCTATGCGTATCCTGCTGCGCTCCTCTGACCTCTTTATTCGCTACGCCACCATTGGCATCATCACCTGGATCGCCGGCCAGGCCCTGCTCAACATCGCTATGGTGGTAGGGCTTATGCCCGTCATCGGTGTGCCCCTGCCCTTTATTTCTGCCGGTGGTTCCGCCCTAGTCTCGTCACTGACCGGTATCGGAATTCTTATCGCCTTTGCCCGGCAGACCCCCCTCAACCCGATTGTGGGGGAGCGTACCGGCATTGCCAATAGTAAGATGCAAAAGGACGCCGCCCGCCGCCTTGCTCTGGCCCGTATCGCTGAGCGGGAGCAGGCTATCATCGCAGCTGACCCAGACGGTACCGGCTGGACTCTTGATAAGCTCACCACCCGCCTGGGTGCCCTCGTCGACGGGCGTGGCTCTGCCCAACCTGCGGCGTCCGCCCCTCAACGCGCCCAGGGGAGTGCGCGCACCGTGAGGCCCTCGGCAGCTACCGCGCGTCCGTCCGCCCAGACACTCCGCCGCTCAACCCCGCTGTCAGCTGAAGCTAGTGCTGAGGCGGCGATGGCTCGACGCTCCAGTTCGGCCAGCGGCGCCCGCCCCTCCGCCAGCGTGCAGCAGGCTCACACCCGTACCACAGCGACTCAGTCCCAGCCCCCTGCTCGCCCGGCTGCGCCCAGCACCGCAGCTAAGCCGCAGACCACCGAACCGCAAGCTCCTGCCCCCAAGGAGCAAAAACTGCCCGCTGGCCTGCGCACTATCCGCAAAGCCCGCAAGCTCCCCGAGGAGCACTAAGGGGGTAAGGTGGCTCACGACCAGGGGCCTCAAGATGTACCTGTGGCCCAATCCGCGTAAACTAAGGGTCGAAACAGAACACTAAGGGAGTGAAACCTGATGACCCACGCACCCACTGTCGTGCTGGCAGGCGGAGGCACAGCCGGGCATATCAACCCCATGCTGGCTATCGCCCGAGCCCTCCAGGAGCGCGAGCCTGACGTCACTATCATGACCGTCGGCACCGAAAATAGCATGGAGGCCCGGCTTGTACCGGCAGCGGGCTACGACATCAGCTTCATCCCGAAAGTTCCCTTCCCCCGCCGCCCCAACCTTGACGCCATCAAGTTCCCCGGCCGGTTCCGGGCCTCGCTCAAGCAGGCCGAGAAGATTCTGACCGATACCGGGGCGGACGTCCTGGTGGGCGTGGGTGGTTACGTGTGCACCCCCATGTACCTGGCAGCCCGCAAGCTGGGTGTGCCCGTAGTGATTCACGAGGCCAACGCCAAGCCCGGCCTCGCCAACAAGGTGGGCGCGAAGAAGGCTGCCCTGGTAGCTACCGCCTTCCCCGATACCCCCATCGCCGGTGCTCGCACCGTGGGTATGCCTATGCGCCAGAACATCGCCGACCTCGACCGCGCTTCTGAACAGGGTGCTGCCCGGGAGCGTCTGGGCCTTGACCCGGCCCTGCCCACCCTGGTGGTCACCGGTGGGTCTCTGGGAGCCTTGAGCCTTAACCGGGCAGTTGCCGAAATCATCGACGAGATTGGCCCGGCAGGCTACCAGCTACTGCACATCACTGGCCGTGACAAGGCGGTTAAGGACGAGTCTGGCCAGCTCCGCACAGCTCCCGGCTACCAGCAGGTTGAGTTCATTACCTCTATGGAAGATGTCTACGCAGCTGCTGACCTTATGATTGTGCGCTCTGGTGCGGCAACCGTCAGCGAGGTCGCTGCCGTGGGCCTACCGGCTATCTTTGTTCCCCTACCCATCGGCAACGGCGAACAGGCACTCAACGCCCGTTCCCTGGTGGCTGCCGGGGCAGCCCTGCTGGTTGACGACTCCGATTTCACCGCTAGCTGGTTCCGCCAGAATGTACCGGCCCTGCTAGCAGACACCGATAAACTTACCGACATGGCAGAAAAGTCCTACCGGCACGGCATCCGCGATGCTGCGCAGGTTATGGCAGACGAAGTACTGAAGGCGGCCCGCGTATGAGCACCTCACTAATGGATCTTTCAATAGACCTTCCCGCTCCTCTCAACCCTCCCTTCCCCGAGCGTCCGGCCCTGGCCGACCTGGGCCGGGTGCATTTTGTGGGTATTGGTGGGGCCGGCATGTCGGCTATCGCCCGGCTCATGCTGCGTGCTGGCATGACCGTGAGCGGGTCTGACCAGGCTGAAAGCGCCGCTGTGGATAGCCTGCGAGAGCTGGGCGCCCGGGTATCGGTGCCCCAGGCAGCTGAAAATATTGAGGGTGTCGATACCGTGGTGATATCAACCGCGATTCGCGAAGATAACCCCGAACTCGCTGCTGCCAGGGCCCGCGACCTGCGCGTGCTGCACCGCTCTGAGGCTCTGGCGGCGACCATGCGTGACTCCAAGGTGATTGCGGTTGCCGGTACCCACGGCAAGACCACCACCTCATCCATGATTTCGGTGATGCTAGACGGCCTGGGGCTGGACCCCTCTTTTGCGGTCGGCTCTACCATCGCCGGCTATAACACCAACGCCCACCTGGGGGCGTCCGGCCCGGACTCCTGGTTCGTGGCTGAAGCCGATGAATCCGACGGCTCCTTTGTTCGCTACCGCCCCGAGATTGCGGTTATTACCAACGCTGAGCCCGACCACCTGGACTTCTACGGCACCAACGAGCGGGTCTTCGAGGCCTTCAATCGCTTTATCGCCTCTATGGCGCCCGGCGGTGTCTTCGTGACCTGCTCTGACGACGCCGGTGCAGCCACCCTCGCGGCTCAGGCCGCGGACGCCGGTGTTCAGGTTGTCACTTACGGTGAGGGGGAGGGCGCTATGGTTCGCCTGACCGGTATCACCTCTGAAGGAACCGACTGCTCTTCGAACCTGGTCTGGGACTTCACCGTAGGCGGCCAGCAGTTCGCGGGGCAGATTACCCTGACCCTGCCGGTGCCCGGTATTCATAACCAGCTCAACGCTACGGCGTCCTTTGTCTGTGCCCTGCTAGCAGGTGCCAGCCCCGAAGAGGCCGTTAAGGCGCTGGCCCACTTCTCGGGTACCGACCGCCGCTTTACCCTGCGCGGTGAAGCTGCCGGGGTTAAGGTCTTTGATGACTATGCCCATCACCCCACCGAGGTACACCGTGCCCTGGAAACCGGCCGCACGGTTGCCGCCGGGCACAACCTCTACGTGATTTTCCAGCCCCACCTTTTCTCCCGCACCAAGGAGTTCGCTACCGAGTTCGCTGAGTCGCTGTCTCAGGCTGATCGTAGCTACGTGCTCGATATCTACCCCGCTCGTGAGAAGCCGATGGAGGGCGTAACCAGTCATCTCATCACTGAGGCCGGTTTCTCCGAGGTGCACTACGCTGAGAGCACCGACCAGGCGATTGACGCTGTTGTAGCCGCCGCCCTGCCCGGCGATATCATCATGACGGTTGGTGCCGGTGACGTGACTGCCCTGGGGCGGGTGCTGGTAGAGAAGCTTTCTGCCCGTGAAGGTGCTGCACTCTAGTGGCCGATGAAAAGAAGCCCCGTATTCGCCTGAACTCCGCTAAGGTGAGCCAGCTACCAGAGGCTGGCGATAACCTGGTGGATATCTCTGAAAACAGTCGTTTCGCCCAGTGGCGCCAGGCCCAGGAAGAGGAGCGTCAGAGCGGCCAGAGCGAGCCTCAGAGTCTGCCTTCTGCTCCCGTGCAGTTGCGCCCCAAGCGTCGGGCAGCCGGTAGCTGGAAGAAATGGGCCTACGGGGTAGGCGTCCTGGTGCTCGCTACCCTGATTTTTGTGGGGGTTGTTTTCTTCTCGCCCCTGCTGGCTACCCGGACGATTACGGTCGAAGGCGCTTCTTTGCTGGATGAGGCTTCCGTTCAGCAGCAGCTGAGCCAGCTCCAGGGAGTCCCCATGACCCGTATTAGCGAGTCTGAGGTTGCTTCTCTGATCGGCAACGAGAATGTGCTCTACGGGGTGACCCTGCAGGCGAATCCGCCCCACGAGCTGGTGGTGCAGTTGCATGAGCGGGTGCCCGTGGCTGTGGTGGAGAACGAGGGCAGCTTCGTGCTGGTTGATAACGAGGGAGTGCAGCTGGGCACAGCAGCGTCGGTTGAGGACGCCGGTGTTCCGCTGGTTGCCGGAGGTCTGGATATTCTGGGGTCGGCTGCTTTTAGTACCGTAACCGGTGTGCTGGCGGCTCTGCCGACCTCGATTTTGTCGCAGGTGTCTGAGGCTAAGGCTGATTCGGCATCAACCATTACTTTAGAGATGATTGATGGTACGCAGGTCGTCTGGGGTACTCCGGAAGATAGCGACCTTAAAGCTAAGGTTCTAGTTCAGCTTATGGACTCGGTGGGTAGCCAGCAGGCCGTAGAAACCTACGATGTCTCAAGCCCCCTCGTCCCCACTGTAAAATAGTTTCAACTTATACCTGAAGTTTCCTCTTGTCCTTGATATTTTCTGAGAAAAATAAGGTCATGGGTGAAACGAGGGCGACATTGCAAGGTGAAGTTGATACTCTTTCATTGATTGAAACAATAGGTTTACTCCAATCTCAACTTTCACTCTAAGGTTGAGTTGGTTTGAAACAAGGCACAAATTAGTAGGGAATCCATGGATACAGCAACTCCCCAGAACTACCTGGCAGTCATTAAGGTCGTCGGTATCGGCGGCGGTGGCGTCAACGCTGTCAACCGCATGATTGAGGTTGGTCTGCGTGGCGTTGAATTCATCGCGATCAACACCGATGCTCAGGCTCTGCTCATGTCTGATGCAGACGTCAAGCTCGACGTGGGTCGCGAACTGACCCGCGGCCTGGGTGCAGGCGCTAACCCCGACGTTGGACGCCAGGCAGCAGAAGACCACGAACAGGAAATCGAAGAGGTACTTAAGGGTGCCGACATGGTCTTCGTGACCGCAGGCGAAGGCGGCGGCACCGGTACCGGTGGCGCTCCCGTTGTTGCCCGCATTGCCCGCTCCCTGGGTGCACTGACCATCGGTGTTGTTACTCGTCCCTTCACCTTCGAAGGTCGTCGCCGCTCCAACCAGGCAGAGACCGGCATTGCCGCCCTGCGCGACGAGGTCGACACCCTGATCGTTATTCCCAACGACCGACTGCTCTCCATCTCAGATCGCAACGTCTCCATGCTCGACGCCTTCAAGTCAGCAGACCAGGTTCTGCTCTCCGGTGTCCAGGGCATCACCGACCTGATCACCACCCCCGGCCTGATCAACCTCGACTTCGCAGACGTCAAGTCCGTCATGCAGGGTGCAGGTTCAGCTCTCATGGGTATCGGCTCAGCCTCCGGTGAAGACCGCGCCGTCAAGGCAGCCGAACTGGCTATCGCCTCACCCCTGCTGGAAGCATCCATCGACGGTGCTCACGGCGTCCTGCTCTCCATCCAGGGTGGTTCAGACCTGGGCCTCTTCGAAATCAACGAAGCTGCCCGCCTGGTGCAGGAAGTTGCCCACCCCGACGCCAACATCATCTTCGGTGCCGTCATCGACGACGCTCTGGGTGACGAGGCTCGCGTGACCGTTATTGCCGCAGGCTTTGACTCGGTCAACCCCGAAACCAACTCCAACAACACCAACCCCGCCGCTAACCAGGCTGCTCGTACCCAGCAGAACTTCGGTGGCGCTTCAGCAGCTCCCGCCGCAGGCGCTGGCTTCGGTTCAGCACCCGCAGCAGGTAACAGCTGGAACAAGGGCGGCAACGACGTTCCCACCAACGCCGGCTTCGATGTTGACCTGCCCCCCGTTGTTGAGGACTCCCAGTCAGCACGTCGTGACACCCTCGATGTGCCCGACTTCCTGAAGTAAAGACTTCAGACCCACACCCTAGACGGAAACAAGCCGTCTAAAGGCCGAGAGGGGGTGAAAGCTAGACTTAGCTTTCACCCCCTTCAGCATTTCCCGCACTTTTTCGAAAGGTAGGCAAGGCCCATGGTTGACGCTCTTTTCTCCCGCCGGCTAGTAACCCTGGCGAATGGCGCCCGGGTCAATGTGGCCTTCACATCGGCTGCTGCCGGTAACCTGGGGCTGCACGTAGGCGATGACCTTGACCAGACCCTGGCCCACCGGCAGACCCTTGAAGACGCGCTGCTGGGGGAAGGGGCGTCCTGCGGCTTCACCTACCTCAACCAGGTGCACGGCACCGTGGTCTTTGATGCGGATGTCTCAGACCGGTTTGGTGCCGGAACTGAAAAGGGTCTTAGTCCCCAAGAGATTCGTGATACTGCACCGGTCGCCGATGCTGCCCTCTCTCGTGAGGGGCGGCCCCTGGCCATTATGGTGGCTGACTGTATCCCCCTGGTCTTTGTGGGGGAGGATGCCCAAACGGGCCAGCCAGTCTTGGGCGTGGCCCATGCTGGACGGCGGGGCCTGCTCGACGGTGTAATTCAACACCAGGTTGAAGCCATGGCGCAGAACGGTGCCGAGAACATTCAGGCATGGATTGGCCCCTCGATCTGCGGACGCTGCTACGAGGTTCCCGAGGCGATGCGGCAGGAATCTGCTGCGCTGATTCCGCAGGTGTATTCCAGCACCTCCTGGGGTACTCCAGGCCTTGACCTGCCAGCCGGGGCCCGTGCCGTCCTTGCCTCCCTGCCGCAGGTAACCCGCGTGCATAGCGACCTTGCGGCCTGTACCTTTGAACATGAGCACCTCTTCTCGCACCGCGGCCATACCCAGAAGCAGGAGCCCGCCGGGCGTATCGCTGGTCTGGTCTGGGTAGAAGCTGGCCCTCTGGCCGCTGAGGTGCCCAGCCCCTCCCACCTGTAACCCAGATGCCCGCTCTAAGGAATGGAAATATGACCCTGACCTACAGCCCCGAACGCCGTGCAGAACTCAGCGACCGCCTAGCTCAGGTGCAGGCCCGCATCCAGGAAGCCGCGGAAGATATGAGCGGCGCCCGATCTGCCTCGTCCCCCCTACCCGAGCTGATTGTGGTCACTAAGTTTTTCCCGGCCTCAGATGCAGCTGCCCTGTACGACGCCGGTGTGCGCGCTGTGGGTGAGAACCGCGACCAGGAGGCCGCTGGCAAGGCTCGTGAGCTGGCCGCCTACACGGGCAGCGATGACCCGCTGCGCTGGTCCTTTATCGGCCAGCTGCAGACCAACAAGGCTAAGTCTGTGGTGCAGTATGCGCACGAGGTGCAGTCGGTTGACCGCCCCCAGCTTGCCGATGCCCTCTCTAAGGCCTACAGTAACCGTCTGGCCCGATATGAGAACGGTGAGGTTGAGGCTCCGGCAGCACTGGCACACGGTGGTCTGCGCTGCCTTATCCAGGTAGGGCTCGATACCACCGTTGAAGCCACCGCCGGGCAGGCAGCCCTGGGTGCGCGCGGGGGAGCAGACCCCACCGAGATTTTGGCCCTTGCCGACCACATTAGCTCCCTGCCGGGCCTCACCCTGGGTGGGCTCATGGCGGTTGCCCCGCTGGGCCAGGACGCCGCAGCCGCCTTTGAACGGCTGCACGGCTACTCCCAGCAGCTGATGGAACACTACCCTGAGGCAACCACCATCTCAGCGGGTATGAGCCACGACCTGGTTGAGGCAATTCGCTGGGGAGCTACTTCTGTGCGGGTTGGCTCCTCCATCATGGGAGCCCGTCCGGCCCACTAAGGGCAGATGCCCATAATTCACCGGGAATACTGAGGTTTTCCTTGGGCTTGTCTGCGAGAAAGACAGGCGACTTTTTGGTACCGTAAAAGGTTGATAGGAACAGAGGTTTTAAGCCCCGTCGACCGGCGGAAAGGCTACTCAAAGGGAGGGTAAGAATGGCTCGCACACTACACCAGGCAATGGCCTACCTGGGCCTGGGCCAGGTAGAAGACGAAGCGCAGCGCACAGAGCGGCCCCAGCGCCGCCCCGAAACGATCTATGAAGAGACCGTTTTTGAGGCTGATGACCAGTACGACGCCTACCCCGATGAGCTAGCTCCCGCTGAAGGGCGTGCCCATATCTCATCCACTGCCGATCGCGACGTCCTTCTGGGTATTTCACCCGAGGCCACCGGCAGCCGTCCGGCTCCCGAAGCGACTGCCGGTAGCGTTTCTGTAGCCGAGGCAGACGACCAGCTTCTTGAGCAGGTCGAAAGTACCGGCACCGACTGGGACTTCCCCGGTACCCACCAGCAGGCATCCAACTACACCTCAACCGCCCTAACCCCCTCCTTCACCGAAGAAAGCAGCGAAGAATTGCGCCGTATCACCACCATTCACCCCCGCTCCTACAACGACGCCAAGATTATCGGTGAGTCCTTCCGCGAGAATATCCCCGTGATTATGAACGTCACCGACATGGGCGATACCGACGCCAAGCGTCTCATCGACTTTTCTGCCGGCCTGGCTTTTGCCCTGAACGGTCACATCGAGCGTGTGACCGACAAGGTATTCCTGCTGACCCCCGCTAACCTTGAGGTTCTCGGTGCTGAGGGCACCGAGGTTCCGGTAGCTCTGGACAGCGACGACGTCACCCCCTTCAACCAGGCCTAAACAGCAGTGGGTTATCTTTTTGCTCTCTTGGCTATCGTTGCCTACCTGCTGATTGTCGTTTTTATGATCCGCCTGGTACTCGACTGGGTGCAGATGTTTGCCCGCTACTGGCGCCCCAAGGGCGTAGTTTTGGTGGTTGCCTCTTTGGTATACGCAATAACTGACCCGCCCATGAATGCTGCCCGCCGCCTGATTAAACCCATTAACCTGGGTGGTATCTCCCTGGATTTGGGCTTCATGATTCTGTTGATGGCTCTCTGGTTCGCTTATTCCCTACTAACTAACCTGGCCTACAACCTCTCCGTTTAGAGCCTGGTAGGTAAAAACGCCTGCTGCACGTAGGGTGTGCAAGGTGGCTCTTGAAGCCTGTCAGTCAGCAGGCTGGGGTTTGTCCCCTCAAGTGGTGACGTGACCAGTGGCTCACACTTAACTGGGGTCATAGTGTTGCGCGGTGCCCCTTTGCCAGGTAATTTTGTGTTGTAGTAAATAGGGGACTACCCGAACTTTTAGCGCGCTGAAAGTTCGAGCTTCATGCGCCTGACTCCAGCACATACTGCGCACCGGGAACACTACGGGCCAAAGCATAAAGATTTTTAGAAAATAGAGGTGAATGATCGTGGCACTCACGCCTGAGGAAGTAATCAATAAGCGCTTCCAGCCGACTAAGTTCAAGGAAGGCTACAACCCTGAAGAGGTTGACGATTTCCTTGACGAGATTGTCATTGAACTGCGTCGTCTGAACGCCGAGAATGCTAGCCTCAAGCGCCAGCTTGAAGAGGCAGAGGCGAAGATTTCACTGGCTCCTGCCCAGCAGCAGGGCGGTGCCCTGGCCGAGGCTGAAATTGTGGTTGATTCTCAGCCCGCTGCGGCAACTCCTGCTCCGGCAGCAGCACCTGCCGCCGCTGAGCCCACTCTGTCCCCCTCTAGCGCCACCGGCCTGCTGGCTATGGCCCAGAAGGTTCACGATGACTACGTCTTCGAGGGCAAGCGCGAGCGTGAACGCCTGATTACCGAAGGTCGTGACGAAGCCGCCAAGCTTGTTTCTGAAGCTGAGCAGAAGTCGAACCAGGTGCTTGGCGATCTGGAAAAGACCAAGAGCGACCTCGAGGTTTCTGTTGCCAAGCTGCGTTCCTTCGAGAACCAGTACCGCACTTCCCTGCGCGATTACCTGAACAAGCAGCTGACCACCCTCGAAGAGACTCCCGCTCTTGAACCCAAGGCTGAGGGTGCTCCCGCCGTAGCGGCAGCACAGTCCCAGGGCTTCGGCGCGTTTGGCCAGCGTAACGGGGTTTTCAGCAACAACTCCTAGGCTTTCCTAGTGTTTAGGTGGTAGCCTCAATATGCTCAGGCGGCTCCTCGGTAAGAGGGGCCGCCTGAGATGTTTAAGATACCGCTCCGCGGTACCGGCTGGGTGCCGAACGCGATAAGCTGGTGTGTGCAGTTTTTGATGTTTGAAGGCAGGGAGTACGGTGGCTAATACCCAGCAGGAGGGCACTGTTTTAGTGCCGGTTCGTACGATTTCTGGGGTGGCTAAGGCCCTGCTAGCCCTGGCCCTCTTTGCCCTGGTATACGGGGCTGACCAGTGGGTCAAGCACCTGGTCGAGACCACCATGACCGTGGGGCAGGCTATCACCGTAATCGACGGCTTGCTCTGGTGGCGTTACTACCTGAACCCGGGGGCCGCTTTCTCTATGGGCGAGGGGTCGACCTGGCTGTTCACCCTGATTTCAACGGTGGGTGCCCTGGTGGCGCTGACCTTGGTGGTGCGGGCTAAGACCCTGCCCTGGGTTATTCTGCTGGCAACTCTGGCAGGGGGCATTGTGGGCAACCTGCATGACCGCCTCTTCCGGGAACCTGGCTTCGGCATCGGGCATGTGGTCGATTATATTTCTGTACCGAATTTTGCGATTTTTAATATTGCCGATGCCGCTATCTGTGTATCAATGGCGGCGATTGTTCTGCTGACTTTTCTTGGCTACCGCATGGACGGTCAGCGTGAAGTACGAGCCGATAAGGCAAAGAAGAACGAGGTGGGGGTCTAGTGTCTCAGAAGATTGAACTGACATTTGTGGTAGGAGCCGACCAGGCCGGTACCCGGCTTGATGCCCTGCTCGCTGAGCTGAGCGGCCAGTCGCGCACAACAGTGAGTAGCTGGGTTAAGGACGGCGAGGTTCAGCTTCTCGATGCCAAGGGCAGGGGAGTGAAGGCTAAGGCTTCGTCCAAACTGCTTGAGGGAATGACCGTGCAGGCTGCGGGCACCCCGCCGCGTGATCTAACGCAGATTGAGGCTGAGCAGGTTGATGGCTTTTCGATTGTCTACCAGGATGACGACATCGTGGTGGTTGATAAGCCCACCGGTGTTGCTGCCCACCCGTCGATGGGCTGGCACGGCCCTACGGTTGTTGGGGCGCTGAAGCACGCCGGGATTGATATTGCCACCAGCGGTGCTGCTGAGCGTCAGGGGATTGTGCACCGCTTAGACGTAGGCACCTCAGGGCTGATGGTTGTGACCAAGAACGAGCGAGCCTACTCGGTCATGAAGAAGGCCTTCAAGGACCGCACCGTCACCAAGGTCTACCACACCCTGGTGCAGGGGCTACCTGACCCGCTCAAAGGCACTATCGATGCCCCCATCGGCCGCCACCCCGGCAGCGAATGGAAGTTCGCGGTCAACGAGGACGGCAAGCCGGCCATCACCCACTATGAGGTGCTCGAAGCCTTTGGGCCAGCGTCCTTGGTTGAGGTGCACCTTGAGACCGGCCGCACCCACCAGATTCGTGTGCATTTCTCTGCCCTGCGCCACCCCTGCGCGGGCGACCTGACCTACGGGGCAGACCCCACCATGAGCGCGCATCTGGGCCTCACCCGCCAGTGGCTGCATGCCCACCGGCTGGGCTTCACCCACCCCACCAGCGGCGAGCAGGTGGAGTTCGAAAGCCCCTACACCCCTGACCTTCAGTACGCTCTCGATACCCTGCGTGAGGGCAACTTCTAGAGCCCGACGCTAAGGACGCAACCCGCATGGCTAACACCGACTTCACCCACCTGCACGTGCACACCGAGTACTCCATGCTCGATGGCGCTGCCCGTCTAACCGACCTCTTTGAGCACTCGAAGCAGCTGGGCATGAATGCCCTGGCAACCACCGACCACGGCTTCCTCTTTGGTGCCTTCGATTTCTGGAACAAGGCCAATAACGCCGGGGTCAAACCCATTATCGGTGTGGAGGCCTACCTGACCCCGGGTACTGCCCGTCAGGACCGCACCCGCGTGAAATTTGGTGAGGGCGGGCGCGATGACGTCTCCGGTGGTGGTGCTTATACCCATATGACCATGTGGGCAGAGAACACCCAGGGCATGCATAACCTGTTCCGGGCGTCCTCTCTGGCCTCGCTTGAAGGGCACTTCTACAAGCCGCGTATGGACCGGGAGCTGCTCCAGACCTACGGTAAGGGCCTAATCGCCACCACCGGCTGCCCCTCGGGCGAGGTGCAGACCCGTCTGCGCCTGGGTCAGTACAAGGAGGCCATGCAGGCGGCCAGCGACTTCCGCGATATCTTCGGCAAAGAAAACTTCTACTGCGAGCTCATGGACCACGGGCTTGATATCGAGAAGAACGTCATGGCCGACCTGCTCAAGCTGGCCAAAGAACTGAACCTCCCCCTGGTTGCCACTAACGACCTGCACTACACCCACGCAGAGGACGCCAAGGCCCACGCCGCGCTGCTGTGCGTGCAGTCAGGCTCCACCCTGCAGGACCCCAAGCGCTTCAAGTTCGACGCCGATAACTTCTACCTCAAGTCACCGGCTGAGATGCGCGAGCTCTTCCGCGACTACCCCGAGGCCTGCAACAACACCATGGAAATCGCCGAGCGCTGCTCCGTGGAGTTCAATACCAAGGCCAACTACATGCCCAACTTCCCCGTGCCCGAGGGCGAAAACGAGGAATCCTGGTTCGTCAAAGAGGTTGAGCGCGGCCTGCACTACCGCTTTCCCAAGGGCGTGCCCGATGAAGTGCGCAAACAGGCCGAGTACGAGGTGGGCATCATCTCGCAGATGGGCTTCCCCGGCTACTTCTTGGTGGTTGCTGACTTTATCAACTGGGCCAAGGAGAACGGGATCCGTGTGGGCCCGGGCCGTGGCTCGGGTGCAGGTTCCATGGTTGCCTACGCCATGCGTATTACCGACCTGAACCCGCTGGAACACGATCTGATCTTCGAACGCTTCCTCAACCCCGACCGCGTCTCTATGCCCGACTTCGACGTGGACTTCGATGATCGCCGCCGTTCTGAAGTGATTCACTATGTGACCGAGAAGTACGGCGAAGACAAGGTGGCAATGATCGTCACCTACGGCACCATCAAGGCTAAGCAGGCCCTCAAGGACTCCTCCCGTGTGCTGGGCTACCCCTTCTCCACCGGCGAGCGTCTGACCAAGGCAATGCCCGAGGACGTCATGGGCAAGAACATTGCCCTAGCGAACGTCTACAACCCCGAAGACAAGCGCTATAACGATGCCCAGGAACTGCGCGACCTCATCGAATCTGATGCCGATGCTTCGAAGGTCTTTGAGACCGCGAAGGGTATTGAAGGTCTGAAGCGCCAGTGGGGTGTGCATGCAGCGGGCGTCATCATGTCGAGCCACGACCTGATTGACGTTATCCCCATCATGCGCCGTGAGCAGGACGGCCAGGTTATCACCCAGTTCGATTACCCCACCTGTGAAGGGCTGGGGCTCATTAAGATGGACTTCTTGGGCCTGCGCAACCTGACCATCATCTCGGATGCGATTGAGAACATTAAGCTCAACCGCGGCGAAGACCTGGACCTTGAAACCCTGGAACTGGATGACGCCGAGTCCTATAAGCTCCTGGCTCGCGGTGATACTCTGGGTGTCTTCCAGCTCGATGGTGGGCCCATGCGCCAGCTACTCAAGCTCATGCAGCCTGACCACTTTGAGCACATTTCGGCGGTCTTGGCGCTCTACCGCCCCGGTCCCATGGGTGCGAACTCCCACACCAACTACGCCCTGCGTAAGAACGGTCTGCAGGAGGTCACCCCCATCCACCCGGAGCTCGAAGAGCCCCTGGCGGAGATTCTCGATACCACCTACGGCCTGATCGTGTATCAGGAGCAGGTTATGGCGATTGCCCAGAAGGTCGCTAACTACTCCCTGGGTGAGGCAGATATTTTGCGTCGCGCTATGGGTAAGAAGAAGAAGGAGGAGCTGGATAAGCAGTATGCCACCTTCCACCAGGGCATGCTCGATAACGGCTACTCCGAAGGGGCGGTGAAGGCCCTCTGGGATATTCTGCTACCCTTCTCTGACTACGCCTTTAACAAGGCCCACACGGCGGCCTACGGTCTGGTTTCCTACTGGACGGCCTACCTGAAGGCCCACTACCCCCAGGAGTACATGGCAGCGCTGCTGACCTCGGTGGGCGATGACAAGGACAAGCTCGCCCTCTACCTGAACGAGTGCCGCCACATGAAGATTACGGTGCTGCCGCCCGATGTGAACGAGTCGGCCCTGAACTTCACCCCTGTGGGCGACGATATCCGCTTCGGCATGGGCGCTATCCGTAACGTGGGTGCCAACGTGGTCTCTGCTATGGTCGATGCCCGCGAAGAAAAGGGCCGCTACGAGAACTTCAACGACTTCCTGGCCAAGGTGCCGATTGTCGTCTGTAACAAGCGCACCGTGGACTCCCTCATCAAGGCCGGTGCCTTTGACTCGCTGGGGCACGACCGGCGTCCGCTTTCCATGATCCACGAAGAGGCCATCGACGCGACCGTCTCGGTCAAACGTCAGGAGGCCGCAGGCCAGTTTGACCTCTTTGGGGGTCTGGGGATGGACGACGATAACCCGGCCAACGAGCTGGCGGTACAGATTCCGGACGTCCCCGAGTGGGAGAAGCGCGATAAGCTCAACTTTGAGCGCGAGATGCTGGGGCTCTACGTCTCTGACCACCCCCTGCGCGGTCTCGAAGATGCCCTTGATGCGCTGTCAGATTCCACGATTCAGGGGCTGGTCTCCGAGGACTCGGTCAAGCCGGATGGTGCAATTGTGACCGTTGTGGGCATGATTACCAGCGTCTCCCGCCGTATTGCGAAGAACTCGGGTAACCCCTACGCCCGTATCGAGATGGAAGACCGCACCGGTTCTATCGAGGTCATGTTCTTTGGCCGCGCCTACGAGCCGATTGCCGGTGTGCTGGCCGAAGACCTGATTTGTACCATCAAGGGCCGCCTGCAGCGCCGTGATGACGGGTCGGTGACCCTGAGCGCCCAGGAGCTGAATATCCCCGAGATTTCAGCGGACGGCACCGGCGGCCCGGTCACTATCGCCATCCCCGAGTACAAGGCGACCGAGGAGACCCTGGGCCAGCTGCGCGATATTTTGCGGAATCATAAGGGCGAATCCGAGGTGCGCATCGCGATGACTACCCGCACCAAGCGCCTGCTGATCCGGCTTGGCGCTGACCTGCGGGTCAACCCCAACCCGGCCCTCTTTGGTGACCTCAAGGTGCTGCTGGGCCCTGCCTGCCTGGATTTCTAGGAGGCTAAGACAGGCTGAACGTGCAGTCTGGTTCCGAGTGGGGGAGTAAGACCCCTGCACTCGGAACCGGGCGGCACATTCTTTTATAAAGGGTGTTCTTAGAGAGCCTGGGCGGCGTCGTAGCGCTCGCGGTTAGCCTGCACCTCTTCCAGGTGGGTTTCTGCCCAGAGGCGGACGGCGGTGAGCGGCTCAACGGTGGTCAGCCCCAGGTCGGTGAGCTGGTAGTCCACGCGCGGGGGAACACTGGCGGTAATGTGGCGGGTCAGCAGCCCGTCGCGTTCCATGGAGCGCAGGGTTTCGGTCAGCACTTTGGGGGAGACCCCCTGGATGGTGCTTTTGAGGTCCTTGAATCGTACCGGCTCACCGTCTGCCAGCACGGTGACAATCAGGGGAGTCCACCGGTCCGTGAGGTGGCGTAGCACGGTGCGCGAGGGGCAGTTCTGGTCGAGGACGTTGGCGGGCAGCTGCTCTGCTGCCGGCTGGGAGGTGGGGCGGACGTCCGCGCTGACCTGGGTCGATGATGCCACGGTGGGCCTTTCTGAAAGTTTTTTAAAAATCTTCTAATAGTTACCTTGAGGTAATTGGTTTCTAAAACATACTATAGAACTGTTTGATACAGAAAACCAACTCTTCAAGGAGAACCCTCATGAACATCTCAGTGATCGGCGCAGCAGGCATGGTTGGCTCAGCAATCGTTGCAGAAGCACAGAACCGCGGCCACCAGGTAACCAGCTACACCCGCAGCGGCTCAGCCGGCACCCTGGCCCTAGACCTGGCCAACACCGAGGCTCTCGTTGAGGTCATCAACTCATCTGAGGCAACCGTCATCTCCGTCGCCAGCCGCGACGACTACTCCGCAGCCATCGCCGCCCACCGCGCCCTCATCGCAGCAGCCCCCACCGGCCGCTTCCTCATCGTCGGCGGTGCCGGTTCCCTCAACGCGGGCGAGGGCCTGCTGCTGGAGACCCCAGACTTCCCTGAAGAATACCTGACCGAAGCCAAGACCTTCGCAGCCGTCCTTGAGGACTACCGTGCAGCGTCCGACCTGAAGTGGACCGTCCTGGCTCCCTCGCCCATGATCGCCCCCGGCGCTCGCACCGGTGACTACCGCACCGAGCTGGACGTACCCGCCGGCATGTTCGTCTCAACCCAGGACTTTGCGGTAGCCGCCATCGACGAAATCGAAAACCCTGCCCACATCGGGACCCGTTTCACTGTTGCCTCTGCTGACGAAGCTGCTGCCCAGGGTCAGTAAACAGACAGTGGTAGAAAGGCAGAACCTCTTTGGTGAAGCTGCCCTGTAAGGTCGCTGCCATCGGAAAAGTGCAAGTGCCGTTGCTTTTTGCAGCGGCACTTGCACTTTTCAGGGGGTACTAAACTGGGGTCCATGCCCCTTTCCACCTCCTGTGCCCTCTACGAGGCGGCGTCCGCGTCCGCCCTGGCCCTGACTGCAACCGAGCTCTACCGCTTCACCTCCCGCAGCGACGCCGAAGCTGCCCGCGTGGGCGGCAAGTGGTTCATGGTGCTAGCTGAGAAGGACGGCACCCAGCTGGTCAACCTCAAAGCCCACCCGGCCGACGTTGCAGCTATCATCGAAACCCACCCGGCGGCGCGCCCTGCCTGGCACATGAACAAAACCCACTGGTACAGTCTCGTACCCCACCCAGATGTGGCTGGCGAGCTGCTAGCCGAGCTTATCGCGGAGTCCTATCTCACCGTGGTTGAGTCCCTGCCTGCCCGCAAGCGTCCGCCCGGCTGGCAGGCTCTTGCAGAAAAACTTAAAGCGGCAGAATCTCACCAGCCGGAAAACCCACAGGCTTAACCCGCAGCGGCTTGACGACCGCGTTAAAATCAGAGAGTGAGCACAACAGACAACACCCAGAACTCCACTGCACCTGCAGACTTCACCCTGCGCACTATCGACCTGCGCGGCAGCAACCATTCCTACGCTGAGCTGCGCCGTATTGTCCCGCGCCAGACCACAGAGTTCGTGGGCAATGCGCTCACCACCGTGCACGAAATCCTCGAGAACGTACAGAGCCGCGGCGCTGACTACCTGCGGGAACTCTCCGCCCGTTTCGACGGAGTAGAGCAGGGTGCCCTGCGCGTACCGCAGAGCGCTATTGACCGGGCGGTCGAGAACCTCGACCCGGGCGTCCGCAAGGGCCTAGAAATCGCCATCGAGCGTACCCGCGCTTTTGCAGCCGCCCAGCGCCCCGCCGACCAGACCATCGAAGTTGCCCCCGGGGCTGTCCTTACTAACCGCTGGACCCCCGTGCGCCGCGCCGGCGTGTACGTGCCCGGCGGCCTGGCCGTCTACCCCTCATCGGTCATCATGAACACCGTACCCGCCCAGGCAGCGGGCGTCGGCTCTATAGTGCTCTGCACCCCGCCCCAGAAAGAATTCGACGGCCTGCCCCACCCCACCATCCTGGGCGCAGCCGGGCTGCTGGGCATCACCGAAGTCTGGGCCATCGGCGGCGCCGGTGCCCTGGGCGCTATGGCCTACGGGCTGGACGACGCCGGTGAGGTTCTTGAACCCGTTGACACCATCACCGGCCCCGGCAACATCTTTGTCGCCATGGCCAAGCGATCCCTGCAGGGCGTCGTGGGTGTGGACGGCGAAGCCGGAACTACCGAAATCGCCGTCATTGCCGACGACACCGCTAACCCCGACTACGTTGCCGCTGACCTGATTTCCCAGGCCGAACACGACCCCAACGCCGGGTCCGTCCTCATCACTCACAGCCCTACCCTCGCCGCCGCTGTGCAGGACGCCATCAATCAACGAGCCGCTGTGACCAAGCACAGCGAGCGCGTGGCCACTGCCCTGACCGGCCCCCAGTCCGGCGTGGTGCTCACCGACAGTCTCGAAGCCTCAATCGCGGTAGCCGACGCCTACGCTGCAGAGCACCTTGAAATCCATACCGAGAAGGCAGACGAGGTGGCCGGGCGGGTGCGCAACGCCGGTGCGATCTTTATCGGCCCCTACTCGCCGGTGCCTCTGGGTGACTATGCGGCAGGGTCCAACCACGTCCTGCCCACCGGCGGTTCAGCTGCCTACGCATCGGGGCTCAACACCACCGTCTTTATGAAGGCTGTGCAGCTGATCAACTACAGTCAGAGCGCTCTTGCCGAGATTGGTGATGCCATTGTCGCGGTTGCCCACGACGAAGACCTTCCCGCCCACGGTGAGGCCATCACCGCGCGTACCGGCTCGGCCGCCGCTAACAACAGCTAGAACCACGCTAGGAGGAACCACATGAATTGCCCCTTCTGCCGTAATTCCACCTCAAAGGTAGTTGACTCGCGAACTACCGACGACAATTCCGCAATTCGCCGCCGTCGCCAGTGCAGCAACTGCGGCAAGCGGTTCACCACCGTCGAAACTACCGCTGTTTCGGTAATCAAGAGAAGCGGCGTGACCGAACCCTTTGACCGGGCCAAGATTGTCTCTGGCGTGCGTAAGGCCTGCCAGGGGCGCCCCGTGGGGGAGGACGACCTGGCTAAGCTAGCGCAGGAAGTCGAAGAGGCGATTCGCGCGAAGGGTATCGCTGAGATTGACGCCCATGAGGTAGGGCTGTCTATCCTTGAGCCCCTGTCGAAGCTGGATACCGTCGCCTACCTGCGTTTTGCCAGCGTCTACCAGGCTTTTGAATCGCTCGATGACTTTGAGCGGGCTATCGCAGCGCTGCGCGAGGCGGGGGCGGACGAGGGGGAGCAGCCTACCCTGCTCTAGCTCCAGCTACAAGGACGCCGCCCACCCACCTTCTGCCTTGCGGCAAGAAAGGTGCGCGGGCGGCGTCCTTATTTTTAGGAGCTAGCGGCGCCTAGCCCTGGGCGGCGGCGCGGCGCTCGTGTTCGCTGGGGTGGCCAGCTGCCCACAGGGCAGCGCCCACAATGCCAGCGTTGTTCCGCAGCTGGGCCATGACCATGGGGGTGCGGATTTCATCCTCAAAGTAGGGCATGAACTTCTCGGGGTTCTTCGAGATACCACCGCCGATGATGAACAGGTCGGGGGAGAAGAGGAACTCCACATGGGAGAAGTAGCGCTGCAGACGCTTACCGTACTTCTTCCAGGACAGCTCGTGAATTTCACGGGCACGGGCTGATGCACGAGATTCGGCGTTGTGGCCGTCAATCTCAAGGTGACCCAGCTCGGTGTTCGGAATCAGTTGGCCGTTGATAATGAGGGCTGAACCGATACCGGTGCCCAGGGTAATCACGGCGATCAGGCCGTCCTTGTCCTTACCCTGGCCGTAGGTAGCCTCGGCCAGGCCGGCAGCGTCCGCGTCGTTCAGGGCGTAGACGGTACGTCCGCCCAGGGCCTCGCTCATGATGCCCTCAAGGTCAGCACCAATCCAGGACTCGTGCACATTCGCAGCAGAAAGGGTAACACCGTTCTTCACGATGGCGGGGAAGTCGATACCGATAGCCGCATCGGGCAGGGGAGCAAGCTCACGGCCCTGCAGCTCATCAACGATTTCACGAACCACAGATGCGCAGGCCTCGGGGGTGGCAGGCTGCGGGGTGGGGATGCGGAAGCGCTCGCCCACCAGCTGGCCGGTGCGGATATCAACGATACCGCCCTTCATGCCGGTGCCTCCGATATCGATACCGATAACCAGGTCAGCTGCGGTAGGTGCCGGGACCTCGGGGGTGACTGCGTCAGTCATGAGCGCTCCTTTGAGAGTGATGGTGTTTAGGGCAGGGTAAGGATGTCAACGCCGTCGGCGGTGACAACCATGGTGTGTTCAAACTGGGCGGTACGCTTGCGATCGCGGGTAACGACGGTCCAGTCGTCCTCCCACATATCCCATTCGATAGTGCCCAGGGTGAGCATGGGTTCAATAGTGAAAATCATGCCCTCTTCGATGACGGTGTTGTAGGCAGGAGCCGCATCGTAGTGGGGGATAATCAGGCCGGAGTGGAATTCACGGCCCACACCGTGACCGGTAAAGTCACGCACCACGCCGTAGCCAAAGCGGGCGGCGTACTTTTCGATGACGCGCCCGATGACGTTGATTTCACGGCCGGGGCGTACCGCCTTCATGGCGCGGTTCAGGGCCTCTTCGGTGCGCTCAACCAGCAGGCGGGACTCTTCGTCCACATCCCCAACGAGCAGGGTGCGGTTGGTGTCACCGTGCATATCGTGCAGGTAGGCGGTCACGTCGAGGTTGAGAATATCGCCGTCTTCAAGCACGGTGGAGTCGGGGATACCGTGGCAGATGACCTCGTTCAGCGAGGTGCACACGCTCTTGGTGAAGCCGCGGTAGTCAACGGTTGAGGGGTAGGCCCCGTGGTCGCAGATGTATTCGTGTACCAAGACGTCGATGTCGTTGGTGGTGGTTCCGGGAACAGCGATCTTTTCAGCTTCAACAATGGCACCGGCGGCAATTTTGCCGGCCGCCCGCACCTTTTCTACTTCTTCGGGGGTGTAGAAGTTTGAACCCTGACCCTCGTTGGCTTCGGGCTTGCCCACGTATTCGGGGCGGACGATATGCGCCGGTACCGGGCGCATGGGGGCTACGACGCCGGGCGTTAGGTTGCCCACGGGGGCTTTACCCGGCTCAGCGGGGAGGTTGTGGCTGTTAGATGATGTCGACATGCCTTCTAGCTTATCCGCTGCACACCGGCTGGCCCGCCTAGGAGCGTTGCCAAAAGCTGTATCTTTTGCCTAACCGGGCGTAAAGTGGTGCATGCAACATTCTATAAGAGAGAAGGCAACACAATGTCACTGAACGACTACACCCCCGGCCCCCACGACACCCAGTACTGGTACAACCTGAGCACTGGCCAGGTCGAAGAGGGCCAGCAGTCCAAAATCACCGAGCTCTGGGGCCCCTTCAGCACCCGCGAAGAAGCAGAGCATGCCATGGAGAAGGCGAAGAAGCGCAACGAAGAATGGGACGAGGGTAAGGACGCCTGGTAAGGAAGGAATTTTTCACTAGCGTTGAGAAAGCTGACCCGGGCTCGCAGCGAAGCTGCTGGCTCGATGGAGTGAGCGGGTGCGTCAGCACATACGAGCGAACGGAATCCGCCGCAAGGCGGGGCGTGAATCACGTGTGATGAGCACCGAGATTCCGAGTGCGCGAGGAAAATAAATCTCGGTGCGAATCTGGCGAGCTTGCGAGCCAGCTAGCGAACCCGTGAGAGGGTCGGCAGCGAGCGTGAGCCCCGGGTTAGCTACCTCCCTAACTTTTGGCAACGCAGAATTTTTAACTGTCGAATCGGTGCTCTTCTGCCGGGTAGGCGCCTGAGCGCACGTCTGCCCGGTAGGCGGCTGCTCCTTCGAACAGAGTGTCGTAGAGGTTGGCGTACTGCTTGACGAATCGGGCCATCTTGCCCTGCCGCAGCCCGAAAGCGTCCTGCCAGACGAGCACCTGCCCACTGACGTCCGCGCCCGCCCCGATACCGATGATGGGGATGCGCACTGAGGCGTCGATGTCGGCGGCAACATCGGAGCGGGTCATTTCCATGAGCAGGCAGAAGGCACCGGCTTCTTCGAGAGCCAGGGCTGTGTCTTTGAGCGCCTGACCGCCGTCGCGGCCCTGCACCCGGTAGCCGCCGAGGGCGTGTTCAGACTGGGGCGTGAAGCCGATGTGGGCCATCACGGGTATGCCCGCTGCAACCATGGCGCGCACGTGGTCTACGTGGTGGGCGGTGGCTTCCATCTTGACCGCGTGCGCTCCGCCTTCTTTCATGAAGCGCACGGCGGTTGCCACGGCCTGGGCGGGGGACTGCTCGTAGGAGCCAAAGGGCAGGTCAGCGACGACCATAGCCCGCTTGGCTGCGGTAGAAACAGCTTTGACCAGGGGAATCATCTCGTCAACGGTAATGGTGAGGGTTGATTCGTGCCCCAGCACATTGTTGCCCGCAGAGTCGCCGATGAGCAGCAGTTCGATGCCGGCCCGGTCGAAGATGGTGGCGGTTAGGGCGTCGTAGCTGGTGAGCATGGCGAACTTTTCACCGGCGTCCTTGGCCTGCTGCAGGTGCACGGTGCGCACCTTTTTGACGGCGAGGACGCTTGCCTCACCTTCCTGAGGGGTGTTGGCGGGGGTGGGGGTTGAGGACCCGTAGGGTGCTGTTTCTTCGTTGAGCATGCTTTAACTCTAGTAGCCTGCAGGCGCACCGCAACCGGAGCGGGCCCGCTTTATCTCAGTCGGTGAAAGAAATGTTTAAAACACGTTACTGTTACCGGGGTCAGAGCGTGCCAGGTGGGCACGCAAGGCGGTTACGTTCTAGAGTTGATGCTAAGGATTCGTTTGCCCGCCCACCGGGGTGCGGGCGCCACCTTTAGACATGAACGGATAGGTTACATGGATCGTCAGCAAGAATTCGTTTTGCGCACCATCGAAGAGCGCAATGTGCGTTTCGTCCGCCTCTGGTTTACCGATGTGGTGGGCCAGCTTAAGTCTGTTGCTATTGCACCGGCTGAGGTTGAGAGCGCCTTCGACGAGGGTATCGGTTTTGACGGTTCATCGATTGAGGGTCTGTCCCGCGTGTACGAGTCAGATATGCTGCTGCAGCCTGACCCCTCTACCTTCCAGGTGCTGCCCTGGCGCGGGGATGAAGAGCCGACCTCCCGTATGTTCTGCGATATTCTCACCCCCGACGGGGAGCCCAGCGCCTCAGATACCCGCGGCGTGCTCAAGAACGTTCTCTCTAAGGCAGCGGGTATGGGCTTTACCTGCTACACCTCACCCGAGATTGAGTTTTACCTGCTCAAGTCAAAGGAACTGGGCCCCAGTGGCTTCCCCGAACCGGTCGACTCCGAAAGCTACTTCGACCATACTCCCGGCGGCGTGGTGCAGGACTTCCGCCGCAAGGCAGTGACCACCCTGGAAGAAATCGGAATCTCGGTGGAGTTCTCCCACCACGAGACCGGCCCCGGCCAGAACGAAATCGACCTGCGCCACGCTGATGCCCTGCAGACCGCCGATAACATCATGAGCTTCCGCACCGTGATCAAGGAAGTCGCCCTCTCCCAGGGTATCTACGCCACCTTCATGCCCAAGCCCTTCACCGAGCACGCAGGCTCCGGCATGCACACCCACTTCTCCCTCTTCGAGGGCGACACCAACGCCTTCTTCGAGGCAGGGGCTGAGTACCAGCTCTCCCGCACCGCCAAGCACTTTATCGCCGGCGTCCTGCGCCACGCCCCCGAGTTCACCTCGGTCACCAACCAGTTCGTCAACTCCTACAAGCGACTGTGGGGCGGCGGCGAGGCCCCCTCCTACGTCTCCTGGGGGCACAACAACCGCTCCGCCCTGGTGCGGGTTCCCCTCTACAAGCCCAACAAGATGCAGTCAGCCCGCATGGAGTACCGCGGCATTGACTCAGCTGCCAACCCCTACCTGGCCTACGCCGTCATCCTGGCAGCTGGCCTCAAGGGCATCGAAAACGAGTACGAGCTGCCCAGCGCCGCCGTCACCGAAGACATCTCGGCGATGACCAGCGCAGAACGCCGCGCTATGGGCTACCACGCCCTGCCGTCCTCTCTGCATGACGCTATCCACCGCACCGAAGAATCAGAGTTCATGGCCGAAACCCTCGGCGAGCAGGTCTTTGAGCAGTTCCTGCGCAACAAGCGCCGCGACTGGAACGCCTTCCGCGCCGAAGTAACCCCCTACGAACTCAAGAACAATCTCGGTATCCTCTAGTGCCCGTATGCAGGCGCAACACCACAGGCGGTGTTGCGCCTGCTGTAATTAATACCTAAGGAGACAGCGGTGACCCAGACCCCGCAGAACGAAACCCCCGAAGAAGCCGCCCGCCGCGCCGAAGAAGAACGCAAGGCCCAGGTGCGTCTGCTGAGCGAGATGGCATCGCTGGGGTTCTACGATGCGGCTAAAAGCGCCCGCTGGCTCAACTCCCGGGAGCTAGAAGGCCTAGACCGCGCCAAACTGTTTGAGGGCCTGCGTCTAGCCCCTTCTCCCGATATCGCGCTTCCTGCCCTGGTTAGACTCATTGAACGTGCCCCCAAGGTGGCGCAGCTAGCTGCGCGGGGAGCGGACGCCGAGGCCCTCTACCGCTTACTGGGCGGCTCCGAGGCGCTGGGGGAGTTCTTGGTTCGCCACCCCGAGCACGCAGACCTGCTAGAGATTGACCCTAGGGCTTTTGACGGCCAAGATTTTCCCGTCTCGCTACTGCCCGAGACCGACGGAGAATACCTCACCCCTATCGCTCCGCTCGATACCGTCTACCGCCGCGACCTGCTAACGGCTGTGGGAGCCGACCCGGCTGCGTCCGCCCCGGTCGCCCAGCTCACCGGCAAAGAAGCCTACACTGCCCTGCGCGTTGCCTACCGCCGTCACCTGACCGAACTCGCGATCTACGACCTCACCAGCTTCGCACCGGTACAGTTCATGCCCACCGTTGGCCGTCTTCTGGCAGACCTGGCCGCAGCTGCCCTCGAAGGGGCCCTGGCAATCGCCCGCGCCGAAGTAGCCCAGAACCGCAGCGAACAGACCGTAGCTGCTGTAGAACTTGCCATTATCGGCATGGGCAAATGCGGTGCCCGCGAACTGAACTACATATCAGACGTCGATGTGGTCTACGCTGTCGCCCACAAGCCCCTGGCCGACCTGCCCGAAGATTTTGCCCCCCTCGACGAAAATACCCTGACCCAGATCGGTACCGAGCTGGTCATGGCCCTCTCCAAGGCCATCATGGCCCCGGCCCCCGAACCAGCCCTCTGGGAAGTCGACGCCAACCTGCGCCCCGAAGGTAAGGACGGCGCCCTGGTACGCACCGTGGAGTCCTACACCACCTACTACAAGCGGTGGGCCGAAAACTGGGAATTCCAGGCCCTGCTCAAAGCCCGCCCCATCGCAGGTACCCCCGAGCTGGGCGTCCGCTGGGCCCGAGCCATGCGCCCCTTCATCTGGGAATCTGCCGCCCGCGATTCCTTTGTAGAGTCAGTGCAGGCCATGCGCCAACGCGTCACCGACAACATCCCCGCCGCCGACGTCGACCGACAAATCAAGCTCGGCCCCGGAGGCCTGCGCGACGTAGAATTCACCGTTCAGCTTCTGCAGCTCGTGCACGGCCGCACCGATGAGAGCGTCCGCACCCAGAGCACCACCGACTCCATCGCGGCCCTCGCAAAAGCCAGCTACATCGGCCGCAAGGACGCCCACGACTTCGCAGATAACTACGCGACCCTGCGTGTGATGGAGCACCGCATCCAGCTGCTCTACATGCGCCGTACCCACCTGATGCCGGTCAAAGAAAACGACCGGCGCTCGCTAGCGCGCGCCATGAACTCCCCCCTGGCCCCCACCCAGCTGACCGAGCCAGAGATGCTCAAGCAGTGGGCCGGTATCAAACGTGCCGTGAAGTCCCTGCACGAGCGCCTCTTCTTCCGTCCGCTGCTAGCCGCCGTAGCCCACCTCTCCAAAGACGAAGTGGCCCTCACCCCGCAGGCAGCGCAAGACCGCCTGGCAGCCCTGGGCTACAAGGACCCCCGCCGCGCCATGGGCCACATCGAAGCCCTCACCAAGGGCCTCCGCCGCTCAGCCGAAATCCAGCGCACCCTCATGCCCGTCCTACTGGGCTGGTTTGCTAAGGGCGTGGACCCGGACGCCGGCCTGCTCGGCTTCCGCCGCATCAGCGAGTCCCTGGGCGGCACCCCCTGGTACTTGCGCATGCTCCGCGACTCCCCGGCAGCCGCCGAACGCCTCTGCACCCTGCTCTCATCCTCCCGCTTCATCACCGACCTGCTCGAAGACATTCCCGAACCCATCGCCTGGCTCGATAAGGAAGAAGACCTCAAACCCCGCGAAGCAGACGCTATTATCAGCGAGCTGCGCTCCCAGCTGACCCGCCATACCGACTCCGCCGAAGCCATCCGCGCCGTCCGCATGCTGCGCCGCCGCGAAATCCTCCGTCTTGCTATGGGTGAAGCGCTAGGCTTCAACAGCAACGCCGAAGTGGCCCACGGGCTCTCCAACATTGACCGGGGAGCCATCCAATCGGCGCTCGCTATCGCCGAACGAGAAACCTACATCGATGGCCGCACCCCGCTGACCGATGTTGCCGTCATCGCCATGGGCCGCCAGGGTGGGGCGGAAATTGGCTACGGCTCCGACTCCGACCTCATGTACGTGCACATCCCGCGCGATGGAGCCGACGAAAAGGCCGCCCAGGCAGAAGCCACCGACCTGATCAACCGCATGGTTACCCTGCTCAAACAGCCCACAACCCCGCCCATCCGTGCCGAAAAGGTGCTCGAAATTGATGCCGACCTGCGACCCGAAGGAAAATCCGGGGCCATGGTGCGCTCGCTCGAATCCTTCAGGGAGTACTACGATCGCTGGGCTGATACCTGGGAATTCCAGGCCCTGCTACGTGCCCGCCCCTTTGCTGGCTCAGAGTACGTGGGCTCCGCCTTTATTGAGCTCATCGACCCCTACCGCTACCCGGCTACCTTCCCAGCGGAGAAGGTCACCGAGATTCGCCGGATGAAGGCCCGCGTAGAAACAGAACGCATGCCCCGAGGGGCAGACAAGACCCGTCAGCTCAAGCTGGGCCGTGGCGGGCTGACGGACGTAGAGTGGCTGGTCCAGCTGCTTCAGCTCCAGCACGCCCACCGGGTCGAGGGTATGCGCACCACCTCTACCCTCAAGGCTTTGGACGCTGCCGTGCAGGCTGGGTTAGTTGATGAACGTGACGCCGCCCTGCTCACCAATGCCTGGAAGTTAGCTTCAAAGATTCGCGGTCTCAACGTGCTGCGCACAGGCAGGGCATCCGATACCCTCACCACCACACGCTCTGACCTTGAAGCCATTGCCCGCTGGTGCGGGTATGCTCCTCACTCTGCCCGTGTGCTTGAGGACGACTACCTGCGCATCACCCGCCAAGCCCGGGCAGTCTACGAGAAGCTGTTCTACCCGGGGTAGCTGTAGGTCGCCCTAGTGCTTCTCAGCCTTTGATATCTGATCTGCCAGATCTTCTGGAGACAGATCTGCATTTGAAAAGGCCTCGTTGAGGGGCAGATGTAGGCGTAGACCGGTGCCGGGGCAGATTTCTACGTGGGCGCTGCGCAGTTTGAAGTCGACTACGTGACCGCCGCGGGTGCGCTCGTCGTCGATGAAGTGGGCGTGGCAGCCGGGCACGCCGATACCCTGCTCGTAAATGGGGGTGCGGAAGCCCACGATGGTGCCGGAGACATCATCAAACTGGACGATGTCTTCGCCTTCAACGGCGTCAACCATCTTGGGGTAGGGCTTTTCCTGCTTTTTGACCGTGCGGGTGCGTACCCATTCGAAGTCGCCCACGATTTTGATGGCGTACATGTAGTTATCTGACAGGGTGAAGTTATCGAGTACCTGGCTGGCTGAGGTCCGCAGTAGGTTGGTGGGCAGATCCCGTTTGATGGCGGGTACGAAGTTGGTAATGACTGCAAAGGGAGTCTTCTGATCGAGCGAGGCCAGCGAGATAGAGCCGTCGTAGCGCATCTGGTAGCAGGTGCCATCAAGCACGATCATTTCACCGTCTAGCCCGTCAAAGGTGCCCACCCCGAAATTGCCGTGACCCAGTAGTTCGCCGATGGTCATATCCCCGTCGTAGATGCCGTCCAAAAGCTGGCTCATCAGACCGGTTTGGAAGACCTCGTTGCGGTAGATGGTGGAGCGGCCTTCGAGAATGGTGCTTTGGGGGCTCATGGTTATCTCCTTGGGGTAAGCGGTGGGTGTGCGCAAAAGCCGCGCTGCGGCGTCCTTGCGGTGCGGACGCCTAGCGCGGCTTTGTGCTTGTGAATGTCAGTTTACCGGGGCTTAGACGCCGTAGTACATCTGGTATTCGAGGGGGTGGGGGACCAACAGCAGGGGAGCGAGCTCGTTGCTGCGCTTGTAGTCAATCCAGGCTGAGATGAGGTCTTCGGTGAAGACGTCGCCTGCCAGAAGGAAATCGTGGTCCTTTTCGAGGGCGTCAAGGGCTTCTTCAAGGTTGGCGGGTGCCTTCTTGATGTCTGCTGCTTCTTCGGCGGGCAGCTCGTAGAGGTCCTTGTCGATGGGTGCCGGGGGTTCGATGCGGTTGCGGATGCCGTCCAGACCTGCCATGAGCTGGGCTGCGAAAGCCAGGTAGGGGTTGGATGAGGGGTCGGGTGCACGGAACTCGAGGCGCTTTGCCTTGGGGTTGGTACCGGTGATGGGGATGCGGATGCCGGCGGAACGGTTGCCCTGGGAGTAGACCATGTTGATGGGGGCTTCGTAACCGGGCACCAGGCGCTTGTAGGAGTTGACGGTGGGGTTGGTGAAGGCCAGAACTGATGAGGAGTGCTCAATCAGACCGCCGATGTACCAGCGGGCAACGTCTGAGAGACCCGCGTAGCCGCGCTCGTCGTAGAAGAGGGGCTCGCCGTCCTGCCAGAGTGACTGGTGGCAGTGCATGCCTGAGCCGTTGTCGCCGAAGACGGGCTTGGGCATGAAGGTGACGGTCTTGCCCCACTGGTCAGCGGTGTTCTTGATGACGTACTTGAACTTGAGCAGGTCGTCTGCTGCCTGGGTTAGGGTGGAGAACTTGTAGTTGATCTCAGCCTGGCCGGGGGCGCCTACTTCGTGGTGGGAGCGCTCTACTTCGAGGCCTACCTCGTCGAGGGCTACGCACATGGCGTCACGCAGGTCAGCCTGCTTGTCGACGGGGGAAACGGGGAAGTAGCCGCCCTTGGCGAGGGTCTTGTTACCGAGGTTGCCGCCCTCTTCCTTGCGGCCGGAGTTCCAGGGTGCCTCGTCTGAGTCGATTTTGAAGAAGACTGACTGGGGGGTAACTTCGTGCTGGACGTTTTCGAAGACGAAGAATTCTGCTTCTGATGCGAAGAAGGCGGTGTCAGCGATACCGGTTGACTTCAGGTATTCTTCGGCGCGTTCGGCGACGCCGCGGGGGTCGCGGTGGTAGGACTCGCCGGTGCGGGGGTTGACGATGGAGCCGGTAACAACCAGGGTCTTCTCAAGGCGGAAGGGGTCAACGTAGCAGCTGGAGACGTCGGGGATCAGCTGCATGTCTGATTCGGCGATGCCCTGGAAGCCGCGGATTGAGGAGCCGTCGAACATCTGGCCTACGGTGAAGAAGTCTTCGTCGATAGCCTTAGCGGGCAGGTTGAAGTGCTGCTGTACGCCGGGCAGGTCGCAGAAGCGGATGTCAACGAACTTGATGTCTTCGTTCTTGATGAAGTCGAGGACTTCCTGTGCGGTAGTGAACATGGTCGTTTGTTCTCCTTGAGTTGTTTTCGACCCATGGGTGCCCGGTTGGGTGGGCTCCCTCGCTGTTGTTTCTAGCCTAGGGTGTATTTTTTGCCCTAAAGTATCGCTTTTGTTTCGCGTGTGTAACGTACCGGCGCTTGAATTGCGTTGGTGTTACGTGGGTTTGGGTGGCTAGGTTCCCCTTTTCTAGTGTAGGTGGTTTGGGGTCAGGTTTCTCAGAGGGTAGGACGCCTGCGCCCGGTTTTCTTGGGCGGAAAGGGGGTAGGAGCCGGTAAGGTTAGTTGGGTGGTTACGAGAAGAGATTTAGGTTCTTGGATAGAGGGGGCTCCTACCGACCAGGAGTACCCCGGGCAGAATATGGGCAGGCCGCGGTCGGGGCGGGGTGCTATTGCTCGCCCGGTGCGCCGTTTGCTGGCCTTTTGGATTGACTGGCTGCTCATTGAGGGCATGTTTTTTGTGCTGGGGCAGACGGTTTTTCCGGGCGTGAATACCGCTGTGCTTGATGTTGCCCAGCTGGTTATTTTCTGGCTCTATATGGTTGCTGCCGTCGGTTTTATGGGGCATACGGTGGGGCATTTTGCCCTCGGTATGCAGGTACAGCGACTTAATGGTAAGCCCGCTGGCTGGCTGACCGCTCTGATTCGCCAGTCTATGGTCATGCTGGTGCTGCCCGTTGTCATTATGGATGCCGACCAGCGCGGCCTGCACGACCGGGCCCGCCATACTATTTTGGTGATGATTCGATAAATGAAAGACGATATGACGAACCCTACCGGCGAAGAGCCGCCGAAAGAGAACGACCCGGCGCTGCCGTCCTTTCTCACAAAGCCCGGCCCCGTCGATAAGGTGCTCCTGAGCCTACTCGCCTTCATGACCATTTTCTCGATGGTCATGATTCCCCTGCGACCTAATCTGCTGGTCAACGCACCCTGGCTGGTTTCTTTGCTGACCGGTTCGGGACTGGGGTTGCTGATCACCGCTGCCCAGAATCAGGGAGCTGCCCTCATGCTGGCAGCCCTGACCGCAGCTGCTGCCGCCAGCCACATCAAGTTCATGGCGGTCTACTTCTTTATGGGGAAGCACTGGGGGCAGGACTTCATCACCTGGCTGTTCGCTAACCACACCCCCCTGTGGTGGCGTAAGCTTGAGGGTTTCGTTGAGAAACACCTTTTTCTGAGCCTGCTTCTTGGCTTTATCCCCTTCTCACCGATTCCGGCAACGATTCTGGTGGCCATCGCCGGTATTCGTAAGCTCAAGGGCTGGATGATTGGTCTTTACATCTACCTGCTGGCTGTGGCTAACAAACTTTTTTACCTCTACCTGGGTCTGCGTTTCGGCGAGGGTATTCAACCCACTCTTGAAACCATTGACCGCTACATGATGCAGATAACCCTGGCTCTGATCGCCTACGTCTTCATCATGAACTGGTGGCGCGGTTCTAAAAAGCAGTCAGTAGAGTAATACTTTTGCAGAGATAAAAAAGGGGGCCCGCTCAACGTTGGTTGAGCGGGCCACCTATGTTTGAGGCTTAGCGCATGCCCTTGCGGTCGGGGCGCATACGCATGGGGTCAATACCCTTAGGAATAGCATTCAGCATGTTGTTGTGCTTGGACAGCGAATCAATGCGGTTGGCGACCTGGTGCATTTCCTGCTGGGTCAGCTTCTTGGGCAGCTTGTTCATGGTCTTGGTGAGCTGCTTGAGCTCAACCTGACCCTCAGCGTGGCCGGTGTTGATCACGGTCACGGGGACGGTGGGCACAATCTTGGAGTACTTGAGCTTTTCCTTCTGTACCAGGGCGTTGACGCGACCGGTGGGGCCTTCGGTGACCAGGACGATGCCGGGGCGGCCGATAGCGCGGAAGACGACGTCCTGAGACTTATTGGCAGCTACGGGCTGCTGCTCGAAAATCCAGCCGCGGCGCAGGGTTGAGAGGGCAGCGCCAGAGCGGCCTGGCTGACCCTCCAACTGGGCGAAGGCTGCTTTTTCTGCTCGGCGTGAGAGCACCATGACGGCAAACAGAATACCCAGAGGAATACCAATGAGGAGGAAAGTGATCCAGTTGTTCAGCAACAGGCCGATGAGCAGGAAGACCAGGATAGTGCCGAAGAAGACCAGGGCCATAATCCAGGGGATATTGGGGTCCTGCTCGCGGGTCATGGCATAGACCTGCTTCATCTGAGCAAACATGCCGGGGCCACGCTTGGCGCGGCGCTCTTCGCGAGCCTTCTTCTTTTCTTCGCGGGTCTGTGCGCGGGTGCTGCCACGGGATTCAGCCACTGTGTTTCCTTCGTGAGTCGATTCTGGGCGGGCGGGTGCGATACGCGCCCTAACTTACCCATTCTATACGGCAAGCGCCCACCGATGAAACCGGTGGGCGCTTGAAACCCTAGGGGGTAGCGTCCTTTAGGCCCCTGCTGCTACCAGGGAGCTAGCCTCCTGCATAGCAAAGCCTGAGTCGTCGATATGCGACAGGTGCTCAGGGATTTCGCGTCCCTGCTTCTTCATGGCACGGGCCCAGAGCTTACCGGCCCGGTAGGACGAGCGCACCATGGGACCTGCCATTACACCGGCAAAGCCAATCTCTTCGGCCATCTTTGAGAGCTCAACGAACTCGGCGGGTTTGACCCAACGCTCGATGGGGTGGAAGAGGGGGCCCGGGCGCAGGTACTGGGTGAGGGTAATCAGGTCGCAGCCGGCATCGTGCAGATCGCAGAGGGCCTCGTAGACCTCTTCGTTGGTTTCACCCATGCCCAGGATCAGGTTGGACTTGGTAATCAGACCGGCTTCCTTGCCCTGGGTGATGACGTCCAGGGAGCGCTCGTAGCGGAAGGCGGGGCGAATCTGGCGGAAGATACGAGGGACGGTTTCAAGGTTGTGGGCGAAAACCTCGGGGGCTGCGTCGATGACCTGCTGAACGTCCTCTTCCTTACCCTTAAAGTCAGGGATCAGAATTTCAACACCGGTATTGGGTGAAACGCGATGAATCTGGCGGATGGTTTCGGCATAGAGCCAGGCGCCGCCGTCCTCAAGGTCATCGCGTGCAACACCGGTGACGGTGGCGTAGCGCAGACCCATTTTCTTGACGTTGAGAGCCACCTTGAGGGGCTCGGTGCGGTCGATGGCAACGGGCTTACCGGTGTCAATCATGCAGAAGTCGCAACGGCGGGTGCACTCTGAACCGCCAATCAGGTAGGTTGCTTCGCGGTCTTCCCAACACTCGTAGATATTGGGGCAGCCGGCTTCTTCACAGACGGTGTGCAGGCCTGAGCCGCGGGCGAGGTCAACCATTTCTTTGTATTCGGGGCCAACCTTGGCCTTGGTTTTGATCCATGAGGGCTTCTTCTCGATGGGGACCTCTGCATTGCGGGCTTCAACGCGAAGTAGCTTGCGGCCTTCTGGCTGGGCGCTCATGAGGTGGGGTTCTCCTTTGGTGGTAAACCTGTGGTGGGTGTGCTGGCGGCTTCTGCCGGGAAGCGGGTTATGCGCTGGTGGTCGGTGTGAAGTCGGCGGCGAGCTGGTCGGCATAGCGAGCCAGCTCTTCTTCTATACGGTCAACAATGTCGGCAGGGGTTATATTCCGGCCCAGTTGTTCGCTAACGGTGGTGACGCCCGCATCGGTGATGCCGCAGGGGATAAAGGCGCCGAAGGGGTCGGTGGGGTTGTTGCAGTTGATGGAGAAACCGTGCATGGTGGTGTTCTTTGCAACGCGGATGCCGATAGCTGCGATTTTTTTGTCTTGCACCAGGGCGCCGTCGCCTAGCACCCAGACTCCTGAACGCCCCTCGACGCGCTGGCAGGCGATGCCCAGATCGGTCAGGACGTTGATGAGTACCTCTTCGAGTACCCGCACGTAGCGGACGACGTCGATGGGCTCGGGCAGCTGCACGATAGGGTAGCCAACCAGCTGGCCGGGGCCGTGCCAGGTGAGCTTACCACCGCGGTCGATTTTGATGACGGGCACGCGGTTATCGGTCGGGTATTCGTGGTCTTCGGTACGCTTACCGGCGGTAATGACTTCTTCGTGTTCTAGCAGTAGGACGGTATTTTGCCGGACGCCGGTGGCGACTTCTTCGTGGACGGTGCGCTGGTAGTCCAGCGCGGAGGTATATTCCACATAGTCGGGGGCAAGCCCGACCCGTTCAAACAAAAGTGCCATACCTTCTAGGGTAGCCCTTTTGGCGGTGGGGCGAAAATATTCAGGGAGACTCTGGTCGTCTGAACTCCCGGTGTGGCGCTGTGACGTTAGATGACGTTTTTATCCACAGGGCACCTTCATGCGGTTGACTAGCGTAAATGCTGGCCCTGTGGATACTCCCGGCGGTGGCGCTGCCAGGTGGTGTATAGCTAAAGCATGAGTACCCCCACAGACCTACCCCAGCCGACCCGGGCGTCCGCACCGCCTGAACAAGAAAACGACCAGGCCCTGCCGATACCCGGTAACCTGCCCGACGTAACCCCGCGCTACCGCCTTGAAAGCGGAGCCCACCACAGCACCTGGATCGTGGACTGCGGCTACCAAAGTGCCGCCCACCTCGAGCTGCAGGCAGGCCCCTACACCCTGACTCAGATCACCGGCGATGCAGAAGCTAGTGCGAAATCCGCAGAACGGCTGTGTTCCCTGACCCCGCACCCCGCAGTGCTGAGGGTCGATGCTGTGACCTCATCGCAGGACTCCTACCATATCTGGTATGAAGCGGCCGAGGCTGGCACCCTCGCCGACTATTGCCGAGCCAAGGGAAAACTGCCACTGGGTCAGGTAACCACCGTTGCCAGAGCCCTCACCCAGGCGCTGGGTTACCTCCACGAACAGGGCTTTGCCTATTCTGAGCTAGCGGCCCGCCACTGCGTTTTCACCGTGCGGGGTGAGCTGAAACTCCTTGCCCCCGATATTGATACCCGCCCACTGGCGTCCGCGGTACAGAAGAGCCGGCAGGCAGATGACATCGCAGCCTGCGCCGCCCTGCTGTGGCTCTGCCTCAGCGGGGAAGAGCCTAAGGCCATGCGTCTGAGGGCTCCCCTGAATCTGGCTGTACCCCAGGCCAGCGACGCCCTTGCCCAGACCCTTGAGGACGCTATCGACTCTCGTGCCCAGCAGCCCCAGCTTACTGACCTACTAGCACTTATTGAACTGGCGGCAGACCCCGAGCCCCTCGAACTTCACCTCAGCGCCCACCAAAGTGTGCGTCCCCGCCTTCCTGCCTACAGGCAGCCTGCGCCAGTAGAGCCCCGCCGGGCGGTGAAACAACGCCGTCAGATGTACGGGAAACTGCCCGATGTATCGCGGGGGAGTAAGGCGCCTCATCGGAGGAAGCCCCGCCTTAAGCGGAGTGCTGTGGGAACCGGGCGGATGCAGCTGGGACAGTATCTGCGGGAGCGCTGGGCCCTGAGCGGCGCTGTCCTGATAGGGGCTCTAGCCCTGGGCGGGGCCGGGTACCAGCTGCTCGCATCAGAGCCCCAGCACGATTCAGCTGCCCCGGCAGCGGTTGAGGCAGCAGGCTCTCTTCCTGCACTTACACCGTCAGAGGTAGATCACCAGCGTGCTAGCGAGAAGCCGCAGACAGAGGTCGAGCAAGACCAGGTAGTAACCCTAGAACCCAGCGATGACGACGTAGCTCTTCTCGCAGCAGAGCTCGTAGCCACCCGGAGCCGGGTACTTGCCTCTGGGGAAACTACGGAAATAGGTGATTACGCGGTTTTAGGCTCACCCCTGGCTGAAGCCGATAGCCAGCTACTGGCGCATGAAGGTGCAGCCTCTTTAGCCGATATGAGCACAGAACTGGTTGATATCAGCGAAATCACGGCAACCGAGAACGGCTACAGGCTCCTGGCTACGGTGCAAGCGACCGGCTACAGTCCCGCAGGTAGTGACCAGGAACTGGCAGTGCAGGGTATAAGCCGGCACGATGGCAGGGTGCTCCAAAGCGTGGAGCTGATTCTTCAAGCCGAGGGCGGAACCTACCTGCTGACCGAGGCACAGCCCCTACCCCTAGACCCGTCCGCCCTCTAGCACCTACAGCCCTGCCGCTATATATAGACCAGGGGCGGTGCACCAAATCGGTACACCGCCCCTGGGAGTAAGAACCTAGGTGTTCTTGCCTTGATTAGATCTGGGGGTATTGCATGAAAACAGCGATAGCGATATTGAGCAGGGCCAGGCCACCAACAGTATGGGCCAGGGCTACGTTCTTACCGTTTTCAGGGGTGCCCAGGGCACGGGCAGCCTTGTACTTCTTCTGGCCCATAAAGGCCGCTACGGCGATGACCAGGGCAATCACCATCTTGATGCCAATCATCATGTGGTTCAGAGCCATGTTCTGTGACATCTGGATGAAGTAGAGAGCAAAACCGGTGACAACCTGCAGCAGGGCCGCGTGGAACTGACCGGGCAGAACGATGCCCTGCTTAAAGGTGCCTAGCCACAGGCCGAAAACCATTGCGGCACCAACGATGTGCAAGAAAAGAAGAATTGAAAATGCGATAGCCATAATGACAAGTCTACGTAATACCTGTTTATTTAGCGACAGCTCGCCACTAAAACCGGTGTGGGGGTGACCACGCGAGCCCCTAGTAGATAGAAAAGTGCCCCGCTAACTGCTGCTAGCGGGGCACCTGAGAGCCTAGTTCAGAGAACTAAGACCTGTGGTTTAGAGACCAACCTCAGCCTCGAAAGCTGCTTCTTCAAGACGCTGCTTGAGGAAGGCCAGGAAGCGGCCAGCGTCCGCACCGTCTACAACGCGGTGGTCGTAGGTCAGTGAGAAGTAAGCCAGTGAGCGGATCGCGATAACATCGTTACCCTCGGCATCCTGGATAACAGCAGGACGCTTGTTGGTGGAGCCGATGCCCAGGATCGCTACGTTGGGCTGGTTGATGATCGGGGTGAAGAAGACACCGCCGGTCTGGCCGGTGGAGGAGATGGTGAAGGTTGAACCTGATAGCTCCTCGGGGCCGACCTGGCCGTCACGAGCGCGCTTGGCAACGTCGTTGATCTTCTTTGCGATACCTGCGATGTTGAGGTCGCCGGCGTCCTTGACAACGGGAACGAGCAGGCCCTTGGGGGTGTCAACTGCCAGGCCGATGTTCTCGGAACCGTGGTAGGTGATTTCCTTGAAGTCATCGCTCATGGATGAGTTGAACTGGGGGAACTGCTGCAGAGCTTCGGTGACTGCCTTGGTGAAGAAGGGCAGGAAGGTGAGCTTGGTGCCCTCGCGAGCCTCGAAGCCGGCCTTAGCCTTGTTGCGCAGGGCAACCAGACGGGTCAGATCGATTTCCTGGACGGTGGTCAGCTGAGCTGAAACAGCCAGTGACTCAACCATGCGCTTAGCAACGGTCTGGCGGATGCGGGGAGCCTTTTCGGTGGTGCCGCGCTTTGAGGACGCTGCAGCCTTGGGGGCTTCCTTCTTGGCAGGAGCTGCGGTTGCGGGAGCTTCAGCAGCGGGTGCTGATGCTACGGGAGCAGCGCCCTTCTTAGCTTCAGCAGCAGCCAGGACGTCCTGCTTGCGGATGCGGCCGCCAACACCGGTGCCCTTGATGGTGGACAGGTCGATGCCTTCCTGCTTGGCCAGCTTGCGGACCAGGGGAGTGACGTAGGCTTCGCCGTTTTCGCCGGAGGGCAGTTCAACAGCGGGGGCCTCTGCAGCTTCGTCGGTGGAGGAAACAGCGGGTGCTTCTTCCTTCTTTTCCTCAGCTGCGGGTGCTTCTTCCTTCTTCTCTTCTGCGGGAGCAGAAGCGGCTGAAGCGTCACCGATGATAGCCAGAACCTGGCCGACTTCGGCGTCCTCGTCTTCCTGGATGCGGATTTCGAGCAGGGTACCGGCTACGGGTGAGGGAACTTCGGTGTCGACCTTGTCGGTGGAAACCTCTACGAGGGGCTCGTCGACAGCAACTTCTTCGCCAACTTCCTTGAGCCAGCGGGTGATGGTGCCTTCGGTGACGGACTCGCCCAGAGCGGGCAGGGTAACCTCGGTGCCAGAAGCTGAGCCTGAGGACGCGGGGGCGGCAGCAGGTGCCTCTTCCTTCTTTTCCTCAGCGGCGGGAGCTTCTTCCTTCTCTTCAGCCTTGGGGGCTTCTGCAGCGGGGGCATCGTCAGATGAGCCTGCGCCGGAGCCGTCGCCAATAACGATGAGGGGAGCGCCGACCTCGACGTCCTCGTCCTCTTCAACGAGAATCTTCTCAACAACACCGGCTACGGGTGAGGGAACTTCGGTGTCGACCTTGTCGGTGGAAACCTCAACGATGGGCTGGTCAACCTCAACGGTTTCGCCAACCTCAACGAGCCAGCGGGTAACGGTACCCTCGGTTACGGATTCGCCCAGTGCGGGCAGTTCTACGGTGGTGGACATAGTCCTTCGTGCTCTCCTTGTGAGTGATAAAAATTTGTAGGGGTAGGCGCTGACCCTATAACCAGGGTCAGGGCCAGCGCCTACCGCAGGGGCTTGTCTTAGCCGTGCAGGGGTGCGCCTGCCAGAGCCATTGCAGCCTCGCCCAGGGATTCGTTCTGGGTGGGGTGGGCGTGGATGAACTGGGCGACATCCTCGGGGAAGGCTTCCCAGACAACCCACATCTGGGCCTCGCCAATCTGCTCGCCCATGCGCTTACCAACAGCGTGAACGCCGATGATGGGGCCGTTCTTCTCGCGGACGACCTTGACCAGGCCGCCGGTGCCCAGGATGGAGGACTTACCGTTGCCAGCCAGGTTGTACTCTGCAACCTCAACGTTTTCCTTGCCGAACTTCTCTTCAGCCTTAGGCTGGGAGTAGCCAATGGAGGCGATCTCAGGCTCGCAGAAGGTGACCTTGGGGATGTTGATGTCTTCAACAATCTGGGGGTTGAGGCCTGCGATTTCTTCGGCAACGAAGCGGCCCTGCTGGTAACCGCGGTGGGCCAGCTGAACACCGGGGACGATGTCGCCGATAGCGTAGATGTTGCCAACGCCGGTGTGCAGGCGCTCGTTGGTGATAACGAAGCCACGGTCCATGGTCAGGCCCTGCTCGTCGTAGCCAAAGCCCTCGGTGTTGGGGCCACGACCCACAGCCACGAGAACGATGTCAGCTTCGAATACGGTGCCGTCTTCAAGGGTGACCTTGGCGCCGTTGGCGTCCTGTTCAACGGTCTTGAAGAACTTGCCCAGTGAGGACTTGATGCCGCGCTTCTTGAATTCGCGCTCAACGACCTTGATGATGGAGGGGTCTTCGTTGGGGACCAGGTGGGGAAGGCCCTCGATGATGGTGACCTCTACGCCCATGGAGTTCCACATGGAGGCGAACT
The DNA here is from genome assembly GCF_053548195.1 of Rothia sp. 11254D007BW. NCBI lineage: Bacteria > Bacillati > Actinomycetota > Actinomycetes > Micrococcales > Micrococcaceae > Rothia > Rothia sp. 11254D007BW. Next base: position 983,514 of record NZ_JBPWPK010000001.1, on the reverse strand, counting down.
CGGAGCCGATGACGCCGCCGCCCAGAACGATAGCGCTCTTGGGCAGGTAGTCCATCTGCAGGGCTTCGGTGGAGGTGAGCACGCGGTCACGAATCTCGATGCCGAAAGTCTTGGAGACAGAACCGGATGCCAGGATGATGTGCTTGCCCTTGTATTCGGTGCCGGCGACGGTGATGGTGTCCTTGCCGGTGAGCTTGCCTTCGCCCTCGATGACGGTGACCTTCTTCATCTTGAGAAGGCCGGTCAGGCCCTTGAACTTGCCGGCGACGATGCCGTCCTTGTAGTCACGAACCTTAGCCATATCGATGGACTCGAGGGTGGTGTTTACACCGTACTTTGAAGCGTGCTGAGCCTCGGATGCGAGTTCTGCAGCGTGCAGGTAAGCCTTGGTGGGGATGCAACCGGTGTGCAGGCAGGTGCCGCCCAGGTTGCTCTTTTCGATCAGACCTACGGTGAAGCCCAGCTGTATCGCGCGCAGAGCTGCGGAGTAACCGGCGCTACCGCCACCGAGGATGAGGATATCGAATTCTGTTGTTGCCGAATCGGCCACGTTGACGCTCCCTTGCATGGGTCGCGGAGGCCTAAGCCCCCTTATGTACTGTCGTTTTCTAGCTTATCCCTTGAATGCGTCCACCTGCCACTATTGGCAGGTGTTTTATTGCTCGGGTGGGCATGATTACACCCCGTTACCTGCTAGAACACGGGCAACGGGGTGCAAATGTAAAAGTTCCCTGGAAAGCAAGATGCTTAGGCGTAGGCCTCGATGAACTTAATCAGGGTGGCGATGGAGTGGCCGGTGCCTTCCTTGGGGGTAAAACCGTAGGGGCCTTCCTCGTTGAAGGAGGGGCCTGCAAAGTCCAGGTGGGCCCAGGGAATCTTTGCGCCGTCCTTTTCGCCCACGAATTCCTCCAGGAACTGGCCTGCTACCAGCATGCCGCCGTAGCGGGAGCCGATGTTCTGCAGGTCGGCGACGGGGGACTTGAGGCTCTTGCGCAGGTGCTCGGGCATAGGCATGGGCCAGTAGTCTTCGCCGGCTTCGGTAGCTGCTTCAACAACCTGCTGGCGGACGGTATCGTCACCCATGACCGCTGCGGTGCGCACGCCCAGAGCGACGAGCTGGGCACCGGTGAGGGTTGCGATGTCGAGAAGGACGTCGGGCTCGCCCTCGGAGGCCAGGGCTAGGCCATCCGCCATGACCAGGCGACCTTCGGCGTCGGTATTCATGACTTCAACGGTGTGACCGCTGCGCATGGTCAGCACATCTTCGGGGCGAATGGAATTGCCACCGGGCATGTTCTCAGCCAGGCAGAGGTAGCCGTGTACGGCAACCGGCAGGTTGAGCTCAGAAGCTGCTGCCACGACGTTGAGGACGGTTGCGGCACCTGCCATATCGGACTTCATGGTGGTCATGGACCCGGCGGGCTTGAGCGAAATGCCACCGGTGTCGAAGGTGATGCCCTTGCCCACAATGGCAACGGTCTTTTCAGCCTTTTCGGGGGTGTACTTGACCTCTACCAGGCGGGGCTTGCGTTCTGAGCCCTGCCCAACGCCAGCGATGCCGCCGAAGCCTTCAGCAACCAGTGCATCGTAGTCCCAGACCTTGGTTTCAATCTTCTCAAGCCCTTCTACTCGAGTTAGAGCACGCTCTGCAAAAGTCTCGGGGTAGAGGTGAGACGGGGGAGTGTTGACCAGACGACGGGTGTGGTCAACGGCTTCACCCAGGATGAGAGCCCGAGTCAGGGCACCTTCTGCCTCAGCGGGGGCTACATCGGTGACAATGAGAACCTCGGCGACGGGAGCCTTGACCGAATCAGCGGTTTTAGCGCGCATCTGGGTGTCGGCAAAGGCGCCATAGGCGGCGCCCTCAGCCAGGGCAGCAACATCTTCTACAGACTCTGCGCCCAGGGCCAGAGCAACGGTTTCTACACCGGCAAGCTGGCGGACGGCTGAGCCCGCTGCGTAGCGCAGGGCAAGACGGTGGGCGGCGGCGTCCTCTTTCTGAGCACCCAGGCCGATGAGGGCAACTACATCAGCACCGGCTTCGTCAAAGCCGGGAAGTCGGACGAGCTCGTCCTGCCCACCGCTGACTCCCAAATCCTCCAAAATGGCCTCAAGGCCCTCGGCTGTTTCGGCGTCGAGGGGGTTGCTGGCCAGCGAGGGGCCTTCCTTGCCGGAATAAACGCCGAGTACCAGCACGTCGGCTTCGAGGGCCTCAAGGTCGGGGGCCGTTACAGAGAATGACAGGTCGTGAGAATCGCTCACAGGTTTCTCCCTTCACAACAGAAATAAGAGGGGCGGGCATAGATAAGTGACCGCGCTATCGTGTATAAGCGTAGGCCAAAACCGCGGCCAAATGTAACCTACACAACGTTGGGGAGCCTAAATAACCCCAGAGCGAACAGCAAAAGATGCCGGGGCTAGAGTTTAAGCCCCGCTGGGAATAGCTCTGCATATTCCCAGCGTTATACCCGCGACATTAGGCTACACTGTGCCCATACCCTGGAGTACTATAGAGACTCACAGAAGACGGGAAGAAAGAAGGGGGCTAGGAAGATGACGCAGGAAGATCGGCTGTATATTGCTCACGCCGGGGCGTTTGAAAACAATCGACTGCGAGGTTTGCCCCTCGTCATTGCTCTCTCCCACCCACAGGACGCTGGTGGAACCGCCGGGCACCTCGGTGAAGTGCTCTTGCATGAACTTGAGAATGTGCCGGTCATCGAGTTTGACGCTGACCGCCTGCACGACTACCGTTCTCGTAAACCCCGCATTACTTTCAAAAAGGACCACTACACTAATCCGGTCCTCCCTGAGCTCAAGCTGTATGCGGTAGAAGACCGCCTGGGCAAGCCTTTCTTGCTCCTTACCGGTGCTGAGCCTGATTTGTTATGGCAGCGGTTTACGGCAGATGTTGTTGATATCGCCCAGCGTCTTGAGGTCTCGGTGGCGCTGACAGTGACTGGTTTTCCCATGCCGGTACCCCATACCCGTCCTATTCCTGTCACCGCGCACGGGTCCCGGAAGGATTTGACGGTCGGTATTTCCTCTTTCCAGCCCGAGGCCCTGGTCCCCGGTTCGGTGTCGAGCCTGTTGGAGGTGCGCTTGACCGAGGCTGGTATTGGAACGGCCGGTTTCGCGGTCAATGTGCCGCAGTATCTATCGGAGTCGGAGCTACCCCAGACCGCTCTTGTCGCTATGGAGCACCTATCGCTGGCTGCCAAGCTAAGCCTGCCCTCGGATCGCCTGCGTGAGCTTTCGGAGAACGTTCAGCTACAGATTGACGAGCAAGCTAGCGCTAGTCCTGAGATTCAGATGATGATTCAGCGCCTCGAAGAGTCCTACGACGCCAATGCTGCCCAGGGCTTTGGCAGCCTGCCCCTCTCCCAGCGGGCAGCAGGCAAGGTGCCGAGCCGGGATGAAATCGGTGATGAGGTAGAGGCCTTCTTGGCTCAGCTTGATCACCGGGCCCGGGAAGCGGACGAGGACGGCCCCCGCGGCCTGGGCTCCTCAGGTTCCTAAACCGGTCCGGGTCTGACCCCGTGGTGAAGCTACCTGTGAAAACCCGCTTTAAGGGCGTCATAGATACGTCATGGGTTCACCGATTTACGGGAAGTATGCGTTCCGTGAGGGCTTGATTATTTCTTTTGACATGGGTGGACGCCGGATGACCGGTGGGTGGAGAATATCCACAGATCAGGTTGAGCTCGTCTTAGATGTTCTTCTCTATCAGCCTGGTAGTTATGACAGAGATTCACCACACCCCAGAAGAACCCGCCGTTGCCTACCTCAGCTCGGAGCGTGACGTCCTTGCCCTTGCCCTACACCTTTTAGGCTACTGGCCTGAAAAGTCCATCATGCTCTTGGCCCTGAGTGATGGGGGAATAGGGCCCCTGCTGCGTGTTGATATGCCCGATGTTTCTGAGGTAGCGCCGGATGACTTCCTGACCTATATCTTCGAGGCCTTCCCCACCCATAGCCCCACCGGGGACCCCATCACCAGTGTATTCTTGCTGCTCTTCGCCGATGGCGCAGCATCCGGAGAAGTGGATGTTCCGGTAGAAAAAACCTTCCTAGAAGCAGCCCAATGCTATGCGGAGCTCGCACCAGCCCACGCAACCCTTCACGGGCTGAATGTACTCGATGTACTTGCGGTGGGGCAGCAGGCCTACTGGGCTGTGAATCCGGCGGAAGGGCAGCTGGCTCCTGCTGGTTTTCTAGACGAGGTCTTGACCAGCCCGCTGTATAGCGAACTGGTAGCCCACGGGTCGCTTGTTGCCAGTGATTTACATGAAGCCCAGGAACTTAAGAATCGCACAGCCCTGGGAACTGATGACCCAGAGGAACAAGAACGGTGGCAGGTCAATACAGAAGCCTATAGCGCTTTCTACCTGGAAGAGAAACAAGAGCAAAACCCTCAAGAAGCCTGCCAAATTGCTGCTGAACTAGAGCTGTGGGAGCAGGCTATAGGTGCCGTTGCGTCCCTGCTTGATGGGCTGCGGGGTAACAGGGGGCTCTACGCTGGGACCTTAGCCGATACTATACGAGCTGAGGTGATTCCCGATGCAGCTGGTTTTCTGATCGCTTCTTTCGATAGCTTTGCAACCCTCCAGCTCGTGATTCTTCAGGCCTGCCGTACCCTCAAAGACTCGTTAGCAGCTCTGAGAGCTCTAGAACAGGGCAGCCAAGAACTGGGGCTGAACAGGCAAACTACGGGGGATAGGGTTCTGCCCCTGCCATCAACCCTGCACCGGTACCAGCTCGATCGTCTCAGCCAGCCTGAACAGGGTGCGCACGATCAGATAGATAGTACCGAAGACAGTCTGAAGGAAATGGCTGAAACTCTCTTTGGTGTAGATCCCACCCCGCCAGACTGGAAGCGCCTGGAAGCCTTGTGGCATTTGGCAGCCGTGCTGGAAAGCTCCGCTAGGGGGAAAGCCGAAGCTTCCCTCCTTGCTGCACAGGCGTGGGTAAGCTGGATGCGGGGCAACTCTACGGAAGCTTTCCACCTGCTGGAGGCTATCGACAGCACCTACCGCGATGGGGGCTCTCTACCCCTGCATTACCTTTTGAGCGTCAGTGCTTTCCCTACCTGGCTTACTCTGCCCGGCGGAGCCCCAGAGACCTACGTGACCAAGAACCGCAGATAAGCGGCCGTGCCTTCTTCGCTAGAAAACCTAAAACATGTCATACTTGACTATTGACCCCGCTCAAAGTGTCTTTCAAAAATACAGCTTCCTATCGGGAATAGAAGCCCCTACTCGGGCGTTATACCCACCGATAGATACCCTGGAAACTGTATTGTGCGAATCGATCACTTGACAGGGTCTTAGGTGTTTTGACCGCGAACACCGCATCACACTCGCTACGGTCAACTAGCTCAGAAAGGTTTTCTGTGTCACCAGCCGCACGCAAGAAAGCAGCCAGCGAAACCGCTGCAACCAAAGCCACCGCTAAAAAAACCTCAACTCGCGCCAAAGCAAAAAAGGCTGACGAGGCAGCAGACGCCGTAGAAGCAGACGACGAAGAAAGCGCCGCACCTCAGCGAGCCCCCAAGAAGACCGCAGCTAAGAAGGCTGCCCCCAAGAAGAGCCGCAAGGCTAAGGACGAGGACGACGATTTCGCCGACGACGATATCGATCTGGACGACGAAGACCTCGATACCGACGACATCGAAGATGTCGATGAAGACGATGACGAAGACGAGGCAGACTCTGTCACCAAGGAAGAGAAGAAAGAAGCTGAAGCTGTAGCAGCTAAGGGTTCTGGCTTCGTCTTGACCAACAACGATGAAGATGACGCCCCTGCCGTCCGCGTTGTTACCCCCGGTGCTACCGCAGACCCCGTCAAGGACTACCTCAAGCAGATCGGCAAGGTTGCCCTGCTGAATGCTGAGCAGGAAGTCGACCTGGCTATGCGTATTGAGGCCGGCCTCTACGCCGAGCACAAGCTCAAAGAGAACCCCGATATGGACCCGCAGCTCAAGAAGGAACTGCGCTGGGTAATTCACGATGGCCGTCGCGCCAAGAACCACCTGCTGGAAGCCAACCTGCGTCTGGTGGTCTCCCTGGCCAAGCGCTACACCGGCCGCGGTATGCTCTTCCTCGACCTGATTCAGGAAGGTAACCTGGGCCTGATTCGTGCTGTTGAGAAGTTCGACTACTCAAAGGGCTTCAAGTTCTCAACCTACGCAACCTGGTGGATCCGTCAGGCTATCACCCGTGCAATGGCTGACCAGGCCCGTACCATCCGCATCCCCGTGCACATGGTTGAAGTTATCAATAAGCTGGCCCGCGTCCAGCGTCAGATGCTGCAGGATCTGGGTCGCGAACCCACCCCTGAAGAGCTCGCTAAGGAACTCGATATGACCCCTGAAAAGGTCATCGAGGTTCAGAAGTACGGTCGTGAGCCGATCTCCCTGCACACCCCTCTGGGCGAGGACGGCGACTCTGAGTTTGGCGACCTGATTGAGGACTCCGAAGCAGTAGTACCTGCCGATGCTGTCTCATTCACCCTGCTCCAGGAGCAGCTGCACTCGGTGCTTGATACCCTCTCTGAGCGCGAAGCAGGTGTTGTTGCTATGCGCTTTGGTATGACCGACGGTCAGCCCAAGACCCTTGATGAAATCGGCAAGGTCTACGGCGTTACCCGCGAGCGTATCCGCCAGATTGAATCAAAGACTATGTCTAAGCTCCGTCACCCCAGCCGTTCTCAGGTTCTGCGTGACTACCTAGACTAAAAACCGAACTGCTGTAGTTGCGGTACAGGCGGGTGCCCTTGAGCCTTCTAGCTCGAGGGGCACCCGCCTTTTTTTTGATGGGGCTGGCATAAGAGAAGGTGGGAGTTGCTAGCTATCTGGGAGTTATGCGATGGCGAGGGTGGCAATTTTCCAGTTGCCCCGTTTGCGTTCTGCCCGTAGGGCTACGGCTCGGGTGCGGACGTCGTCGGTCACCAGCAAACTCATTTCATAGGCAGTCTCAGCAACTTTCTGGACGATGATACGTCGCGGGCGGATTACAGCAGGCGGCTTGCTGGGGTAAGGGGCCTGGGGGTAATGACGCTGTCGGTAGCGAATGGCGGCTTTTGCCTGTTCAAGCTGCTTTTCTAGGGCGCGGTAGCAGCCGGCTGTCATCCAGGGAGCTAGATGGTGCTGAGGCCTGCGCCCCATGAAAACTTCGATGGCAGCGGTACCAATGCGAACCCCCAGTTGCTCAAGGGCCTGCTCTTCTTGGTCGATAAAGGAGAGGCTGACGGCGGGTTCTGCTGGCTGACCCTTTTCAAAGTAGGGGGCATATTTTTCGGCGTATTCGGTAGCTTCGACGATGATGTATTTGCGGTCATCGCGTTCTGGGAAAGCTGTTTTCATGGTGTGCTCCTTTGCAAAACTTAGTGGGGTAGGGTAATCGTCTGACCTGGGAAAATCAGGGTGTCCAGGGTGGGAATGGTCTTTTGGTTGAGTTGCCAGATAGTGTGCACGAGCGCTAGCACTTCAGCGCCTGAAGCATCGGGGGCCAGGTGGTCTTCTGCGATACTCCATAGCGAGTCACCCGGGGCTACGGTATAGGTAGTAGCTGCTACGTCTTCTGAAAAGTCCGGCTGCACGCGGGTGCCACCCCCGAAGAGGGGCGAAATGGGCTGATAGCTCCTTGCCGTAACGGGAAGAACCGTAACTGTTGCTCGTTCCTGGGTTTGTTCTGGGGAAAAGAGGGGCGAAGTAGCAGAGACTAGGGTGGAGTCAGCTGATAATGCCTCGACGTCGTGGTTAATTTGAGAAGCCTGAGGGAATAGGGGCGAGCTTGTCTCGCCGTTGTGAACTCTTGCTGTTACCGAGATAGCTTGCTCAGAGGGTAGGGCATAGGCCTGGGCGGGAGCCAAAGCCCCCAGACCTAAAGAAGCTCCCGCAAGTGTTTTGAGGAGTCCCGGGGCCCATGCCGGAAGTTGTATGTGCAGGGGAGAACGTCGGGCGCGAGCTAGGGCGCTGTAGTAGAAGACTAAACCAGCTAGCCACCAGAGGGCGATACAGAGACAAAGCAAGCCAGTGATAGCGCAGACTAGCAGGCTCATCCAGGTGCCCGGGCTACGAGAAGTGAGCCCTAGGTCTTGATTCCCTTCGCTCAGAAGTGAGTGAAGTAGCATGCCTGAGGCGCCAGCTCCACTCAGCGCTAGGAGGGGGATCAGATTGGCTGTGCATAGGGCAAAAAATCGCGATGCCACTTCTTTCACCTCAAATCATGTCATTTGATGTAGTTTGATGATTTATGCATCATATTACTTCCCTTTGCGATGGATTCAAGAGGGTTGTAGCAAATTTTTCAACAAATTTTCCTTGGCGGGGTATCCTCAGTGCATGGCACACCTAGATTTGCTCTTCCGCGATTACGAAATCCAGATGGAAGCACAAAAACACCGAGATTACGAGGCAGATGCTCGCGAGCTCCGCCAGATAGAGCTTTCACGCGTCACCGTGGCCGACCGTTTGGCAGCCCAGCTTGGGCAGCTGCTGACTATTCACGGGTCTACTGGAGATATTTGGCGGGGGAGACTGGAGACTTTGGGGCTGGGGTGGCTTCAGCTAGAAACGGACGCCGGCGGCCTCATTCTTCCGCTTGCGCACCTTCTTTACTGGGAAGGTGGAAACCACCAGGCCGTGGGCGAAGCTCATGAAGTGTCTCGCAAACTCACGCTGGGATCTGCCCTACGGGCCCTCAGCGCTGCCCAACGTGATATCCATATTTATCATGCAGGAGGAACCGGTCTCACCAGTGCAGGTAAAGTGTGGGCAGTTGGTGCTGACTACTGTGAAATCGTGGGGCAGCAGGCACACAAAGAGGACGCCCGCGGAACTCGGGGAGCTCCACGCTGCGTCCTCTTCACCTCAATTGCCGCTATCAGGGTAGCGGGATAAACAGTCTGTTTTAGGAGATATCGGCTCGTTCGGCCTGCTCGGCCCGAATGGCTTCTTCGGTCATCGCATAGCGCTCGCTGATATATGCTTCGAGCATGCTCTTTTCAACCCGCCACTGGTTTCTGCCGCCAATCTGGATGGCCTTCAGTTCCCCTGAGCGTACCAGGGCGCGAGTTTGGCTGGGGGATATATTGAGAATTTCACCGACGTCGGTCAGGGTGAGAAAGCGCTGTTCAACCATGTCTGGTTCCTTCTGAAACGGGGGAGTAGGTGGGGGGATCCTTTGCTTTAGTTTAGTGCATTTTGAACTACCTTGATAGAAGAAGCAAGGCCTGTGGATAACTTGCTTGATTTTGCGTAACCTTGGTCAAAAATACGTGCAATCTTTGAAATTGATGTTCTGATTAGGGAAACTGCTGTCAACGAGGAAAACTTCCTGACTCAAAGAGGTGTCATGATGGCTCAAGAAAATCTTGCTCCCCGTTTCAGAAAGCCGGGGTTCCGCGACCCTAAGCTACTGGCGGGCGTCCTAATTATTCTTCTCTCGGTTCTGGGCGTCGTCGGCCTTATCCGAGCTACCAACCAGACTCAGCCCTACTATGTTGCCAGTAAAGATATCGGTATCGGCGAAAAAATTACCACCGATAACGTGACAACTGCCCAGGTCAAGCTAGATGAATCAGCAGGTCTCTACCTTTCGGCGGAGCAAGTAATCGCTGACGGGTCGGTAGCTACCCGTCCGCTAGCTGCGGGGGAGCTTCTCTCACCCCGGTCGCTGTCCACCGAGGTAAGCGACGGGCGCAGGCTCGTTACCCTGCTACTTGATCAGTACGCGGTAGCCGAATATGCTCCTGGCAATCGGGTAGATATTTGGGTTGCCTACAAAACAGAGGGGGCCAACTCGTACGGTGATCCCGTGGTCATCGCAGAATCAGCCGAGGTGCATTCTGTAACGGCCCAAGAATCTGTGATTGGAGGAACCGGCCGTTCGGCTGTTGAATTGTGGGTAAACCAGGACGTCCTGCCCACAGTCCTCGGTGCCACCAGCAAGGGAGCGGTCATCAGCCTGGTTCCGTCGGCCTACGCACCGGGAGGGAACTAATGCAGGTTCCTATCGTTATTGTTGGTGATGAGGGCGGACGTTTCGTTTCAGCCATTGAGTCTCAACGTGGCCAGGTGAGCGTGGTCAGGCACGTGCACGATATCGGTGAAATGCTGGGACTTGCCCAAAGCGGCCTTGCCCGCGCTGTGCTGATCGTGACCGGGGGAGAAGAACTCACCCTTTCCATGGTTAAATCTCTGCACCACCTTGAGGTGGCAGTGTGTCTTGTCAATGACCAGGGAACCCAGCCACCTATAGAAGGCATCCACCCGATTGATTCTCTAGCCGATACCGCAGAGATCGTTAGCGAGATCGAAAAGGCCGTCGATACCCTGCTGAATTCAGAGCAGACCGGTGAGCAGGCCAACCAGGCTCAGAACGAGGAGCCTGCCCTCTCCGCCCCGGCTCAAAGTCACCCCATAAGGGGTGACGAAAAGCAGGACGCTCCTGCCCCCTCACCTGCGGAAGGGAAGATAGTAGCGGTGTGGGGCCCCTACGGTTCACCGGGACGCACCACCCTGGCCATCAACCTGGCAGCAGCCTACGCAGAAACAGGGTACTCGGTTTGCTTGGTGGACGCAGATACCTACGGGGCGTCCGTGGGAGCTGCTCTAGGCCTTACTGATGACTACTCAAGCCTCGCCCAACTCTGCCACCACGCAGACCGTGGAGGCATAACCCAACAACAGCTCAAGGAACTTACCCACACCGTCTCGCACCGCTCCCACTACTTCGACATCATCACCGGCATCAACCGACCAGATCGCTGGGTAGAGGTACGCTCAAACGCTCTCGACCTCGTACTCGATACACTGGTTTCAACATACGACCTGGTGGTTATCGATACCTCTTTCTGCCTTGAGGAAGACCCAGCCCTAAGCTTTGACGGTTTGACTCCCCAACGAAACGACGCAACCTTAACCAGCCTGGCGCGAGCTGACCACCTGATAGCTCTTGGCCTAGCAGACCTTGTGGGCGTACCGCGTCTTATCAAAGCCTACGACACCCTTAGCCAGGTGCTTGGGCCAGCCCTTGATCAAAGAATCAGCATTGTCTTCAACCGCGTCCGCACCGAGGCCCTAGGCCCATCTGCCCAGGTCGCTCTCGAACACTCCTGGGAACGATTCGGGCCCAGCCTGCCCATAGCAGCCCAGCTACCAGAAGACAGCCCAAGCGCTGATAAAGCCCGCCTAGCAGGAACAACAATTCTTGAAGTAGCCCCACAGACAGAACTGGCCCGCCAGCTACAGGCGCTCGCCGACACCAGCCGAAATGCCCTAGGGATCGGAAAACCTGCCCCATCACTAGCGCCCCCTCCGAGCCCGAGCATGGTAGAAAAGAAGAAGCCCTGGGTGCGCTTTACCCGCCGCCCCCGCTCCTAACCCACCCTGCCCAGACCACCAGGAGGCCCCCTTGTCACTCACTGAAATCCTCATGCGCACCGGCGCTTACGGGCCGGGCGATATCGAGTGGCTCCACCTGCTCACTAACGAGTGGCAAATCATTGCAGATACCGGCTACTGCGACCTCATGCTCTGGGCGCCCCAAGCCGACACCATCGAGGGCTACTTCTCCCTGTCCCAGCCGCTGCCGGCGTCCGCTGGGTTCATCAACCTCGCCCAGATTCGCCCCTCCACCACCCACACGGTTTTTCACACCGACTGGGTCGGCAAAGAGCTCGACCCGGCCCTCTGCGAGCGGGCGGTTGCAAGCTGGAACAGCCAAACCCCCAAGACCCTCAATGACGAGCACAACCTCACCGATATCGTCCTTGATACCGAGTTCATTCCGCTAATACGCAATGACAGACCCGTAGCCCTCTTGTCGGTCCACCGCGAGAGCCTGGGTACCCGAAAGCGCCAGAAAGCGGAGAGGGTCTACCGCGACGTCTCCCACCATCTTCTACAGATGGTCTCGCGCGGTGCCTGGCCCGAGTTCTCCGCCCCTGTTGGAACGGCCCACGGCAACCCCCGTGTGAGCGACGGCTTGGTCATGCTTGATACGGACGGACGGGTTACCTACGCTTCACCTAATGCTCTGTCTATCTACAAGCGTCTCAACTACGCAGGTGACATGCTCGGTGCGAGCCTACTCGATATCACCCGGGCCCTGCTACCTGCCGGTGAGAAGGCGGACGAAACCCTACCCCTGGTCCTTACCGGGCGCATGCCCTGGCGCGCAGAAATCAAAGCCAATCGCAAAAACGTCACCTTCCGTGCCATCCCCCTGCGCCATTTTTCACGTCTGGGTGAAGAACGCTACGGGGCCCTGCTGCTCTGCCGCGACGTCACCGAGCTGCGTCGCCGAGAGCAAGAAATGATGTCGAAAGACGCTACTATCCGCGAAATCCACCACCGGGTTAAAAATAATCTCCAAACAGTCTCAGCCCTGCTTCGTCTGCAATCGAGACGCATGACCACCCCCGAAGCGAAGGAAGGCCTGGAACAGGCGATGCGCCGTGTCTCCACTATCGCGCTGGTGCACGATGCCCTCTCCCAGGGGCTAACTCAGGATGTAGACTTCGATGACCTCATTAGCCGACAGTTTAGGCTTGCTGCAGAGCTTGCCTCGCCAGGGCAGCACGTTGCCACCCGGATCGAGGGATCTTTCGGGAAGCTACCCAGCCAAATTGCCACCCCTCTTGCCCTCGTTATTAATGAGGTTGTGGCTAACGCGGTAGAACACGGTTTAGCTGGAGAAACCGGTACCGTAACCCTTGGTTGCCAGCATCGCTACTCAGAAGGGCAAGAGCACAGCATTATCGTGACGGTTCAAGATAGCGGCCCCGGAATCAGCGCCGAAAAAATTAGAGAGCTAGAGGGAACTGGCAGCGGAACCGGTCTAGGGACTCAAATTGTTAAAACCCTGGTAGCCAGCGAGCTCAACGGTACTATTCACTGGAGTCTTGCTCCTGAAGGCGGAACACTGGTGACAATTGAAGCTGCCATCGTGTAGCTAAAGGAAAGCCGCATAAAAAGGAGGGGCGAACCGGTACACCGGTTCGCCCCTCATCAAGAACACTTACATGAAGTTGCTACTATGAGGCCCTGCGGGCTCGGGCAGCACGTCGCTTCATAGCGCGACGCTCATCTTCACTCATACCGCCCCACACACCAGAATCCTGGCCTGTTTCGATAGCCCACTGCAGGCAGGTATCCATCACAGTGCAGCTGCGGCAGACATTCTTAGCTTCTTCAATCTGAAGAAGGGCGGGCCCGGTGTTTCCTACGGGGAAAAAGAGTTCAGGGTCTTTCTCAAGACAAGCAGCACGGCTACGCCAATCCATTAGCATGCTCTCCTATAGGGTTTACCGGATTAAAGCTGAGGCAAAAGCAGCTCAGCAACTAACAAAAAAATCTGGCCCCTTTCCTAGAAGGAGCCAAACTTGAACCTCAATAACTTTCCCACGATATGGGGCGTCATACAAGGGGGTTGTGAATGAAAATCTGCTTGCAGCCCTGAGGTAAATGTCACAGGCGGGCGCATAAAGGGGTGCCGGGGTGAGAGGTGACACTCCCGGGTGCCTATTCTAGATAGGAGACCCTTTCTTAGTACATAGAGAAATGAGATAAACGTGGCTTCTTCCAGCGTTTCAGCCCTTCCAATTCCCGTGAAAATCTTGGTCGGGCTGAGCCTCCTTCAGGCCCTGTATCTAGTGGTTACTGCTCTCATCGGGACTTTCGCTTCTGCCGATATTGGGGGAGCGTCAGTTATTGCCTCCTTTTATTTCATTATTGCCCTGGCTCTCGCCGTGGGCGCTGTTGCCGTGTGGAAGGCGCAGCGGTTTGGGCAACCTCTCGTGCTTGTTTGGCAACTCTTCGCGGTCATCATCGGCGTTCAAACTACTCTGGGCGGAGATTACCTGGTAGGGCTAGCAACGGTAGGCATAAGCGGAGCTGTCATCCTGCTACTTTTTACCCGCTCTACTCTTGAGCATCTGGCTCCTTCCTCCCGGTAACCTGTTAGTCGGGTAAGGCTGCCTGAAAAGCCGTAATAGTTGCGTGATCAATCATGACTCCCCGCCCTGCCGGGAGCTGGCCGTAAGTTTTAAGGTCAAGGGGGAGAGGTACGCCCGGGTAGAAGGACATGTCTGCGGAGCTATGCGGGGTAAGGACGATACCCGTAGAGGTACCGCTGAGGGCAGCAAGAATCGGTGAGCTACTCCACCGTGGCCAGGGTGTGTAGGTCACGACAACAGACCCAAACTTTTCTTTCTGGGCTAGTATCGTCTGCTGTATATCGTGGCTGAGCTTATCAAGGTCGTCGATGAGCAGAATGGGGCGGAGCCCCAGGCTCTCGCTCCGTGCAAGAGCTTGACTGATATCTTCTGCTGCGGTGCCGGTATCTGATGAAATAACAATGAAGAAATGCTCAGGATTAGCTTGGACGAGGGTCGTAAGTAGGCTCGTTTTTCCGGATCCTCTCGGGCCGCTGACGCTGATAAATCCACCTCGCAAAGGCGGGGTAAAGGCTACCGAGCCGTCCCTGAGTACACCGCAGGCGAGTGCGCCGGTGTGGGGCTTGGCTGCTGACGGGAGGGAGCTGACCGGGGAGTGCAAGGGGAGCGGACGCCAGGAAAGCCAGTATCTGTGGGAGTCGCTTAACAGGTGGTTAGGGCCTTGCCGAGCACCGGTCTTTGGGGCAGCTAGCGGAGCGCTGAGCTCTGTCCAAGCAAGTGTGCCTGCCTGTACTTTTCCTTCTGAGGAGTCGTAGATAACCTTTCCTTCTATCGCAAACTGCCCGCTGCCCGGCAGGGTGTAATCCCTAGTGTGGGTACGAAGAGGGTCATTCTCAACAGCTGCTCGAGTCATGAAGGTGTGCTCAAAGATATGCTGGTACTTACCTCGTACACCTGTTACTGAAGTGCAGAAAACCTGAACTGTTGGGTGATCACCCAAGTTGAGAATCTGTTGCAGGTGAGCTTCTGCAGCCGGGTACCGTTGGAGCGTATCTAGCAGTGTTTCTAGCGTATCTATGATGAGGAGCTGGCCCGGTCCTGGGGCTTCTGTGCAGCAGGCTAGAAGGTGCTGAAGATAGTTGGAATCCTGGTAGGTAAAGACGTCAAACTGTTCTGCGTATTCCTTGCCCCAGCTGCGTATCTCTCGTGCGCGCTGTTCTGACGGCGTAAGACATAATACGGCGTACCCTTGAGTGAGAGCTTGAAGGAGGGTTACCCGAAGCGCAGGTATCCACTCGTTGCTGCCTCCCTGTACTAAAATTGGGCCATCTTCCGCCGACCAGATAAAGGGGGCTTGAAACCCTAGTTCTGCTATCTCGTACTGGCCGAGCAATAAGGTAAAGGGGCCAGCAGACTCCGGCAAATCTGTATGGCAAGGAGCTGAGAGTGATGCCGGAATTGGCTGATAGGTCGGTAGCTGATGTGCATTCTGGTAGGCCTGGTAGATAGCCGTATTGGTGGTATCGAGTTCTGCATCGCTCAGAGCCTGGCAATCGGTGGGCTCCTGAGAACCAGGCAAATCGAGCACAAAACGTGCTCGGCATCGTCCTTGGTGCTCTTGCCTGTAAAGTCCCGTGATTAAAGGAGCTTGAAACTCAACCATCTCATTATCTGCACTCCGTAGAAGGCCCCGCCCCGGGAAGCTAGCAGAGATATGAGAAGCTTCTTCCGAGCCTAGAACATTGAAAGATTCCTGGGCAGAACTTACTCTAAGGCACATCACTGTTGAGATATTTGCCCTGATATCGGGAGAAATTGCTCCCTGCGGGCGCTGGGTAGCTAGGACGAGGTGGTAACCCAGCGACCTGCCAATCGTAGCTATCTTCATCATTTCGCTCATAATGTCTGGGTAATCATCGACAAGCATGCGAAACTCATCGATGCAGATAATTAGCTCCGGAAAATCAGGCGCTGTGCGGGCGTTTCTGCAGAGGTCGATATAATCGTCATAGGAACTGACGCCCAACTGCTTCCAGACCTGTTTGCGGTGGGTAAGGTCTGCCCGCAAGAACTTCATAGTGCGCATTAGCTGAGACGCGTCAAGGTCAGAGATGAGCGAAACACAATGGGGTAGAGACGCTAGAGGGCCTAAACCAGCACCACCTTTGAAATCTATGAGGACGAAGGAAAGACGCTGAGGCGGGTAGCTGAGGGCTGCAGACCATAGCAGGGAACGAAGAAGCTGGGACTTACCTGAACCTGTAGTCCCTGCACAGAGAAAATGCGGGCCATGATGCACAAGGCCGAGTTTTAGGTCATCGTTACTTTCACAGGCTAGCCCCGCATACAGAAAGATCTCTTCTGCCCATAGATTCCCCGGCTGGTTACCCTCCGGTAGCTCAGGGAGAGCATAAGCAGGTAGTTGAGAAGTATTCGTTGCTGCAACGCTAACTCTCTGGAGAAGAGAGGATGTAGTGACTCTTCCCCAACTCGCCAGGAGAGCACAGTAACGCTCTTCGCTGATTCCGTCTAAAACGACGTCATGCCAGCTCGTTGACTGAGAAAAGAGCTCTGCAGGCTCTTTATGAAGCCCTTTGTTGGCTAAGGGAAAGGGGAGAAGCTGTGGAGGTAAGGACGGCGGCAGATAGGAGCACACCAAAAAACCTGTTTCTAAACTACTGAGCTCTGCAAGAGACACCGTGCACACGTTTGCTGCTGCAAGAAGCGGGTCAATGAGACGCAAAAACCAAGTAGCCTCCTGCTCCTGAACAAGAAGGTAGACCGGCTGATTCTGAGCCAAGAGCTGGCAGAGGGCTAAACGCTGGGTCGAAAGAGGAAGCCCAGAGACTAGGGGCGCAAGTTCTTCTACGCTTATGACATAAGGGGCTCCCTGGACTTCAGGGAGGCTCCTTACCTCACGTTGCTTGCCCCTAATTCGTACTGGCCGGGTGCCTCGTCCTATCACAAGACCCGTCTCAGCATGCACTTGGTTAGCTCCGCGGTAACGGGCTATAGCTTCCTCTTCCTCCCGAGCAAGCTGCGCTATCTGACGACGCACTGAGGATCTTTCACGCCCCTGAGAAAGAGCATGAAGGCTCATTAAGAGCGAAGATCCACACGCCATGAGAAGAACAAGCCACAGCTGGGTAAACCAGGCAATCACACAGCCCAAAAGGAGCGGAAGACCCACTGTCGCTGCCAGCAGCAGCTTAGATTTAGGTGCAGGAACTTCAACCTCTTGAACAACAGGGTCACAGTAGGGAGAAGAACTGTACCCCGGCCGATCAACGACAAGGACGCTCCCACCCACTATAAATTTTTCACCTATTTCAAGCTTGTTGCGATACCCCTCACCTACGAAAGAAACACCGCTACCTGTCACCTCTAAGAAGCCCTCAACAGGTGCAAGAGCAGGGTCATCGATTGTGAGCAGGGGAGCCTGCCTACCAAGTTCCCAGCTACCTCGCGATAGTGGGAAATGAGAATGAGAATCCGGGCCGTGCACCACACGTAAGGTAAACAGGGCCTTCTCATCAGGCAAAGAAGGACTCGTCAGACCGGGTAAAGAGGGTAGAACTGTGAGCTGGGCGCCACTAACCCAAGGACTATCGCCGGGAACAAGCTCCCTGATGTCTTGGCCCTGAATACCCCAACTGAAATCAGCATTACCCCACGTACTGCAGAGTTCTTTGTGGACGTCTACCCCTGTCGTGTCAGGTGAATACTCAAACTCCACTGTTCGATAAGGCCCCGCCGGTGGTTGCTGGACATATATTAAAAGCTTCATAAGGCCAGCAAAGACCTGGAAACATGCCAATGCAAGGGCGCAAAACGAAAAAACAAACTTTGGAAGTTGTTTTGGGCCTCATTGTGGAAAAATCAAGTTTCTCTTCTTGATTTCGCTATTGATATCGAGACCGGGGAATAATCACACGATCTTTCCAGCCTGTTAGCGGGTGGTGATCGACTATATCCGGTACTTTTGTTATTAACTGTGTTTACCCTGCGAGTAAGGGACACACCGAAGTTAAGCTTCTACGCTGTAGTAGCAGAGCATGGTTGTTCAGACTCACGATAGTTGTGCAACCCCTAACAAGGAGTAAGTTAAGTGAACGCTGATCTTGTAGTTGTAGGCTCTGGCCTCTTTGGCCTCACCATTGCTGAGCAAGCTGCTACCCAGCTTGGCCTCAAGGTAGCCCTGCTCGACCGTCGCCATCACATCGGTGGCAACGCATACAGCGAAAACGAAGAGAAGACAGGAATTGAAGTTCACCGCTACGGCGCCCACCTCTTCCATACCTCCAACGAACGTGTCTGGGAATACGTCAACCGTTTTACCGGATTTACTAATTACACCCACCGTGTTTACACCAACCACAACGGTATCGTGTACCCCATGCCCATTAACCTGGGTACTATCAACCAGTTCTTCAACGCTGCCTACTCACCTGCAGAAGCCAAGGCTCTCATTCAGGAGCAGGCCGGTGAACTGGCAGGGACCGACCCCAAGAACCTGAACGACAAGGGCATCTCCCTCATTGGGCGTCCGCTCTACGAAGCTTTCATCAAGCACTACACCGCAAAGCAGTGGCAGACCGACCCCGCTGACCTGCCGGCGTCCATCATCTCCCGTCTGCCCGTGCGCTACAACTACGACAACCGCTACTTCAACGATAAGTACGAAGGCCTACCCGTCGACGGCTACACCGCCTGGCTTGAGCGCATGGCAGCCCATTCCAACATCGAGGTGCACCTCAACACCGACTTCTTCGAAGAGGGCCACGAATACTCCCGTTCCAAGGTCCTCGGCCAGGTCCCCGTTGTCTACACCGGCCCCGTAGACCGCTACTTCGACTACGCCGAAGGTGACCTCTCCTGGCGTACCATCGACCTCGAAGAAGAAGTCCTTGACATCGAAGACTTCCAGGGCTGCTCCGTCATGAACTACCCCGACGCAACCCACCCCTTCACCCGCATCCACGAGTTCCGTCACTTCCACCCCGAACGTGACTACACCAAGGATGCCACCGTCATTCACCGCGAATACTCACGCTTCGCGGAAAAGGGTGACGAACCCTACTACCCCATCAACACCGGTGCTGACCGCGAGATGCTCCTCAAGTACCGCGAACTCGCTGGCGGAGAACAGAACGTGCTCTTCGGCGGACGCCTGGGCACCTACAAGTACCTCGACATGCACATGGCTATCGGTGCTGCACTCTCCATGTTCGATAACAAGCTCCGCCCCCACTTCGAAAAGGGTGAAAAGCTGGTGTCTGGCGGAATCGAGGCATAAAGATGAGCGTAAAAAATATGTCTGAAATGAAAATCCTTCAGCGGGTCATCCTCCCCGAAGCAGTTCAAACCGATGTTATACCTTTGTACATTGACAGCGGTAGTGCTACTGGCGTGCAGCTCCCTACCCGTTTAGACGGAGACGCAGCTAAAACTATTGAGAAGGCAGCTGCACAACAAGAGCTGAAGAATGAAAATTCAATGGGGCCTGCAACGGTGAGCACCGACCTGCTTGGGCGCCGGTCAACTCATCTAGACGCGGGTAAAACTGTTTCATTTGGAACCTACTTCAATGCTTTCCCTGCCTCGTACTGGAGACGGTGGACCGAGCTGAAGTCAGTAACCCTTAGAATCACCACCGAGGGCGCAGGCATGGTTGTGGTGTATAAATCGAATGCCCGCGGTGTAATTCAACGTGTTGATGCCAAAGTGCTTGAAGGTGCAGAAACCGTAACCTTCGATTTGACGCTTGCTCCTTTTGGTGATGGCGGTTGGTACTGGTTTGACCTTACGGCAACCAAGAGTGACCTTACCCTGGTAGAAGCTGACTGGCTCGGTGATATTCAGCCGCGTCTGGGGGAGGCAGGCGGTAAAGCCACCGTACAGATTACAACTATGAATAAGGTGCAGTACTGCATCGACAACATTCGTTCTCTGGGTAATAACCTTGATGCCCTTGAGACCGTAAAAGAGATTCTGATCGTTGACCAGGGTACCGAGAAGGTCCAGGATCATCCGGACTTTGAAGAGGTTGTTGCTCCTCTCGCGGGTAAATTCCGCATCATTAACCAGGCAAATCTGGGTGGTTCTGGTGGCTTCGCTCGCGGCATGTTTGAGTCAGTAAACAATGGTTCAGATTATGTCATGCTGCTAGATGATGACGTAGTCGTTGAGCCCGAGTCAATTTTGCGTCTCATCACTTTTGCGGATTACTGTAAGAACCCCACTATTGTGGGCGGTCATATGTTCGATATGTACGATCGTTCGGTTCTGCACGCATTCGGTGAAGTTGTAAACCCCTGGCGTACCTTTTACGATAAACCGCACGAGGATATGTCGCTTGGCCATGACCTCGGTCGAAATAACCTGCGTAGCACCCACTGGATGCACCGTCGAGTAGACGTTGACTATAACGGTTGGTGGATGTGCCTTATCCCGACTGAAGTTATCAATAAGATTGGGCTATCCCTTCCCCTGTTCTTGAAGTGGGATGACGCTGAGTACGGTCTTCGCGCTAAGGAAGCAGGAGTTGCTACGGTGTCGTTCCCTGGAGCAGCTTTGTGGCACGTATCGTGGCAGGACAAGGACGATTCCGTCGGCTGGCAGGCTTACTTCCATGAGCGTAACCGACTCATTACAGCTTTGATTCATTCTCCCTTTGAAAAGGGCGGATCAGTTCTGCGTGAGTCTCTCTTCCTAGATGTTAAGCACGCTCTCTCTATGCAGTACTACACCGAAGAAGGTCGTCTCATGGCTATCGAGGACCTTCTTTCTGGTCCCGAGCACCTGCACCCTTCGCTCAGCGAACGTTTGCCCGTAATTCGCGGTAAGGTGAAGGAATTCCAGGACGCCCAGCTGAAATCGAACCTCGATGACTACCCCCAGCCTAAGACAAGTAAACCTCCCTTTAAGGGGCGTCGTAACTTCAGCTCGCCTGGCTACCAGAAGCTGATTCCGTGGACTATTTCTACGGTGGGCCGTCAGCTCTTTAAGCCGGTGGATGATCTAGCGAAAACACATCCTCAGATTCAGCTGAATTACTCAGAGAACCGTTGGTGGACTGTTTCTAAGTTCGATTCGCTTCTTGTTACTAACGCAGAAGGTACCGGTGTTTTCTGGTATCAGCGTGACCCCAAGAAGCTGCGCGAAAATTTGGCTCGTGCTTCGAAACTGCATGCACAGCTCTTTAAAAACTGGGCTGATTTGCGAAACCAGTACCGCTCTGCTGCTGCCGAAGTAGCATCCTATGATGCCTGGGCTAAAACCTTCCAGAAGCATACGGAGTCTGAGCTAACCCGATGAATAAACAAGTAACTCATCCTCTCTCCCCTCCGGGGCATGGCAGAGGGCTCCGTGATGTCTTTCAAAATCGTTACCTTCTAAAGCTGCTTGTCGACAAGGAAATTCAGGTCCGCTACCGCGGATCTGTGCTAGGTATCCTGTGGTCCTATATCAAGCCTGGTGTGCAGTTTGGCGTCTTCTATATTGCGATGGGTCTGTTCCTGGGCCTTGAACGAGGTATGCAGAACTACGCTATCTATCTGTTCTCGGGAATGATTGTTATTAATTTCTTCTCTGAAGGGTTTAGTAACGGTGCCAAGGCAATGGTCGTCAATGGGGCTCTTATTAAGAAGATTTATCTTCCGAGAGAACTTTTTTCAGTCTCTACAATTTGGGTAGCTTTAATTCACTTTGTGCCCCAGATCGCGGTGCTTTTAGTGGCTTGTCTCTTTGCAGGGTGGAGCCCGGATTTGAAGCAGCTGGGTGCTGCACTCGTGGCCATGGTAATCATTATGATTTTTTCTGCAGGGCTTGGACTCATTTTCGGCGTAGCCAATGTGTTCTTCCGAGACTCGGAAAACATTGTGGATATGCTCTTGATGGTTGCCACATGGTTTTCCCCTGTGCTGTATTCATGGACTATGGTGCGCGATACCCTGTACTCGTGGGTTATCACTGTTTATCTGATGAACCCGCTTACAGTTGCTGTTGAGCTCTTCCATTACGCATTCTGGATTCCTACCCTGCCTGAAGAGGCTTTGGCTCTACCTACCTCGCAGATTCCTCCGCATCTTCTTACCCTGTGGGTACCTGTTGCGCTGGGCGTTTCTCTCGTGACCCTGTTCCTCGGCGACTTACTTTTCCGTAAGCTAGAGGGCAACTTCGCCCAGGAGCTCTGATTTACGTGGATATCAAGAAGTTTGATTTACCACCCGTGGCAGATAATGCTCCTGTGGTTATCAAGGTTGAGTCTCTAGTGAAGCGCTTTGTGCTGCGCCATACTCGGTCGATGAAGGAGGCCTTTGTCTGGCTGATGAAGGGCCGTAAGGGAGATCTGAACGAGAAGTTCAATGCTCTTAACGGGGTTTCCCTGGACATCCGCGAAGGCGAGCGCGTTGCCCTGCTGGGCTATAACGGTTCGGGTAAATCTACCCTGCTCAAGCTGATTTCGGGTGTGATGCACCCGGATGAGGGCAGGGTATTGACCGGCGGACGCATCGCTGGGCTTATCGAGGTTGGAGCAGGTTTCCACCCCGATTTGACCGGGCGTGACAACGTATACCTGAACGCGGCCATCCTTGGTATGAGCAAGGAACAGATTGAAGCAAAATTTGATGAAATTGTTGAATTCTCTGAAATTGGCAACTTTATCGATACCGAGGTTAAGTTCTACTCGTCGGGTATGTACCTGCGACTGGCTTTTGCTGTAGCTGTTCATACTGATCCGGAGATTTTCTTAGTGGATGAGATTCTGGCTGTGGGTGATGAACCTTTCCAGAAGAAATGTATCGCTAAGATTCGAGATCTGAGTGCTGAAGGGAAAACCCTGGTTGTGGTGAGCCACGATCTTGATTTGGTGGCGAAGATCTGTGAACGCGGAGTGGTCCTGGACCATGGCTCTAAGCAGTTCGATGGTCCTATCGACGAAGCGATTGAATTCATGAGGGCAAAATCCCACTAGGGGAGCCTTCCCCAAAAATACCCACAAGCTAGATAGCTTGTGGGTATTTTTGTGCGTTGTTACTAGTCAGTAACTAGTTGTGTGTCAAAACATTACGGTTTTGAGGGCTGGGTTGAAGGTCTGTGGATGAAATGAGGGCCTCTAAATATTCTCCCTTATCAGAGAGGGATTTGTATGAAAGAGATGGGTGTGGTGGCGGTGATTGTGCGTGGGTTATCCACAGGATGCGTTGAGTATGGTTGATTGTTTTGCCTAATCATCTGTATCTTGTTTGGTAATTCAACGACCAGTCGCAACGGAGCGTAAGGGGGACAGATGCCTGAGATGCAAGCGGAGGCTTTAATTGAGGCGGACGTTCGTGATTTGATTCGTCGAAGCAGTATTGACCCGCTCGTACAGCAGGGGGAAGCCAAAGAACTGATTCAGCAGGCAATCGCGGACTATGAACGTCAGATGCTGCGTGGAGCAGTTCCACGGCTTGAGAATGCTGATGCCCTAATTAGCTCTCTATTCGATAAGGTGTGCGGTTTCGGTGAGATTCAGCAGTATCTAGATGATAGCTCTGTTGAAGAGATCTGGATCAATGCGCCGGACGAGATTTTTGTGGCTCGCGCTGGGGAATCTGAACTAACCGGGCTGACCCTCAGCGAAGAACAAATTCGTGCTCTGGTAGAGCGTATGCTCAAGACTTCGGGGCGGCGCCTTGATTTGAGTACGCCTTTTGTCGATAGTTCCTTGCCTGATGGTTCTAGGCTTCACGTCGCTATACCGGATGTTACCCGCCGTCACTGGGCTATCAATATCCGCAAGTTTATCGCTAGAGCTACTAGGCTCAGTGACCTGGTGAAGCTAGGTTCCCTGAGTGCGGATGCTGCAAAGTTTTTAGATGCAGCCGTGGCCAGCGGGTTAAATTGCCTGGTCTCTGGTGCTACTCAGGCTGGCAAAACAACCATGTTGAACTGTCTGTCAGCATCTATTGGCATGCGGGAGCGCGTTATTACCTGTGAGGAGATTTTTGAGCTCAAAATTCCCCTCCGCGATGTTGTGAATTTGCAGTGCCGTCAGCCCAACCTGGAAGGCCACGGCGAGATTCCTCTCCGGCGCCTAGTGAAAGAGGCTTTGCGCATGAGACCCGACCGCCTCATCATTGGTGAGGTGCGCGAAGCTGAGTCTCTTGATATGCTCATCGCGCTCAACTCCGGGCTCCCGGGGCTCTGTACTATCCACGCTAACTCAGCTCGTGACGCAATCACGAAGATGTGTACCCTTCCACTCTTGGCCGGCGATAACATTTCGAGTTCGTTTGTCGTCCCCACCGTGGCTTCTTGCTTTGATTTAGTGGTTCACTGCGACCGTAATCTGCGGGGCAAACGGCAGGTGCGAGAGATTCTTGCCGTTGGTAACCGGGTCGAAAACGGGGTGATTGAAACCAGCACACTGTTTAGACGAGAAGGCGATCAGCTGGTATGCGTTGCTTCTGAGGTGCCTTCGCCTGAGAAATTTACTCGTGCTGGCTACGCCCCTGAGACCCTTCTTAACTGCGAGGGGGCACTAGCATGAGTGCTTTATTCGGGCTGATGTTCGGTATCGGCGCGCTCTTAATCTATATGTCCTTTTGGGAGCTCCCCGCTAAGGAGAAAAAAGAACGAAAAGCCCCGGCGATACAACAGCTGCTGCGCCAGGCAGACCTAGAAAAGTTCACGGTAGCTATGTTTTATATGGTTTCTGCTGTAGCTGCTCTTGTTGCAATGGTGCTGACCTTCGCGTTGACCTCACTGGTTCCTCTGGCTGCCCTGGCTGCGGGCGTTGGGTTCTTTAGCCCTCGGTTAGTGGTTAAGCATCGTGCTGCTCAGCGGCAGGCCCAGTTGCGGGATTTATGGCCGGATGCGGTGGACCATCTGCGGTCAGCAATCCGTGCAGGTTTGTCGCTTCCGGACGCTCTCATGCAGCTTCAGTACCGGGGGCCGGAGCCCCTGCGTCCGGCTTTTACTAGTTTTGCTTCAGACTACCGTGCTAGCGGGGAGTTCCTTCCAGCCCTCAACCGTCTTAAAGACCGCTTGAGTGACCCCACCGCTGACAACATCATTGAGGCTCTCAAAGTTACTCGTGAGGTGGGTGGAACTGATTTAGGTCGTCTTCTGGGGACTTTGAGTACTTTCCTCCGCGAGAATAGCAGGACACGCTCTGAACTTGAGGCTCGACAGTCGTGGACGGTTAATGCTGCCCGCCTTGCCTGTGTTGCTCCCTGGGTCGTCCTGGGCCTTATGGCTACCCAGCCCAGCACTATCAGAATTTATAACAGTTTTGCGGGTTTCCTAGTGTTAGCGAGCGGCCTAGCCCTGACCGTCATCGCTTACAGGCTGATGATGCGTATCGGTGCTCTACCGGAAGAGAAGAGGGTGCTGGCATGAACTTTTCCCTTCTCCTCGGCCTTTTCCTAGCGGCAGGAATCTGGCTGGTACTTTCGAGTATCTGGACCCAGCGCCGTGAGAGCTTTGCAGACCGTATAGCGCCTCAGCTTCGTGCGGCGGAGCTTAAAAAGAACCGCCCGGACACACCGTATAGCACGCTACCTGAAGGTATTTACGGGGCGAGCGCTGCCCTCCTTGCACCGTGGGTTGAAAAGCTGTACCGGAGTCTTGGTAAGTCTAGCTTTGATACGGTGGCCCTCGAAAAACGACTTACCCAGCTAGGTGGGAATCTGACAACCGCAGAGTACCGGGTGCAGCAGGTGCTCTGGAGTCTCTTGGCAGCTACTCTCTGTATTTGTTTGGTGGCTGTGGGGCTCGCCCAAGGGACGGTAAGTTTTGTGCCGGGAGTCCTGCTGATTGTTCTGGGCGCTTGTGCTGGCTTCCTTGCACGCGACTATTGGCTGTCTCAGCAGATCGCGAAACGGGAGAAAGCCATGCTGGCTGAATTTCCTGCTTTGGCAGAGCTCATGGCCCTATCTGTTACCGCTGGGGAATCTGCCATCGGGTCGCTTGAACGGGTGGTGCGGAGTTCGCAGGGAGAGCTTTCTCGCGAGTTCCAAACTATTCTCGCGATGACTCGTTCCGGGGAGTCCCTTGTGGTCGCTCTGCAAAGTTTTTCGCAGCGTACCTCGGTAGCAGCCCTATCCCGTTTTGTGGATGGCCTGGTTGTAGCTATTGAGCGTGGCACGCCCCTGGCAGATGTTCTGCGGGCTCAGGCCCAGGACGTCCGCGATAACGCTAAACGAGAGCTCATGGAAACTGCGGGAAAGAAAGAAATCGGGATGATGGCCCCCGTCGTTTTTCTGATACTTCCGCTCACCGTATTGTTTGCGATGTTTCCTGGCCTTTCCCTACTGAATCTTAACTTCTAAACCCGCCCGCTTGGGCACCTTCTATCACACTCATATTCAAAGGAGAATCCCATGAAGAAGTTCATGACCGACACCTACCTCAAGGCCCTTCTCAATATCTTTGCGCCTCTGACAAGCCAGGACGACCCTGAGCGCGGGGACGTGCCTGGCTGGGTAATGATCACGATGATGTCGGCTATCCTCGTGGCCGCTATCTTGGTGGTTGCTCAGGACGCCCTCGTCAACATGTTCAATAACGCAATGGCAATGATTAACCGCTAGGAGAGCCACATGAGAGCTGTGCCCCCTGAGAAGGAGAGAGGTAATGCAACGGCGGAGTTCGTGATGGTATCTGCCTTAGTTGTCTTACTTTTTCTAGGCGTTTTGCAGGTTGCTTTCGCGCTGTTCACCCGTAACGTGCTGCAGGACGCTGTATCTCAGGGGGCTCGCTATGGGGCCATGCTCGATAAAACACCGGCTGACGGAGAAGAACGTGCCCGCGAGCTACTGTATTCGGTGCTACCTTCCCACTACTCGGCAACGATTAGCAGTTCTGTTACCCAGTGGCAGGGCACGGACGCCGTGCAGGTCACCGTGGTTGCCCCGGTGCCCCTCATCGGTCCCTTTGGGGTAGCTGCCCAGTGGGAGGTGAGTGGTCATGCTGTGGTTCAGCGATAAACACGGTGATAGAGCTGTAGATACGCGAGAGGCAGACAACCCTGAGCAGGGTAGCGCTCTTGTTGAGTTTATTGGACTGGGCGCCCTGTTGATGGTGCCCACGGTCTATTTTCTGTTATCAGTCTTTTCGATGCAGTCGGCTGCTTTTGCAGCTTCTAACGCTAGCGCCCATGCGTTGCAGGTGATTCAGTTTTTGCCACCGGAGCAGCGTACCCAATCTGCTGTGCAAGCGGTTGCCGCTTTGACGGCTAGCGACTTTGGTTTAGAGGCCGAAACCATTACTGCCACGCTGAGCTGCGAGGACGTCTGCGCCCAGGGCGAGCGAATGACGGTAGATGTCACTGTCGAGGTTGGGCTGCCTCTGGTGCCCTGGCCAGGGGCACCGACTCTTGCCACTATGACCTCACAGGCTGTGAGTTGGGGAGGAGACTACTCATGACACAGATTAGACAGACCCAGCTTCAGCGGAGGCCGTGCCATGAGGCCACCGAGCGCGACGCTGAGCGGGGAAGCGTCCTCCCACTCATCGTGGGGCTGTGCCTGGTGCTTCTGCTGGTCGCTTCCACCGTCGTTGGAGTAAGTTCCGTCTATCTTGAAAGACAGCGTCTACAGTCTTTAGCCGACCAAGCGGCAACGTCCGCTGCTCAGCGTATTGAAGGCATCACCGCGGTGGGGGAGACCCAGGCCCAGGTGACCCTCACCAGTGCCGGGGTGCAGGCGTCCGCTCATACCTTTCTGCAAGAAAGCGGTGCTGGCACCGACTTTTCCCACCTGACCTTAAACCCCGCAACCGGGGCGTCGGGAAACAACACTGCGGTTATCGTCCTTTCTGCCAGGGCCCACCCGCCCTTACTCTCCGTTGTGCTACCTGACGGCGTCGATATCACCGTTACCGGCCGGGCGCGCGTCATCACCACCCAAGACTAGAATAGAAGCGCTCTGCCCCGTCAGCGCAAAACAGGGGCAAAACCGGGCGCTTGCCATCGTTTTCAGCTAGGGTTAATAGTCATGGCTACTTTAGATTTTTCTGCCCAGATCAAAACCCTGCGCTCAACCTACGCCTCCATCGAAGAGGTCAGCGACGTTGAGCAGCTGCGCGCTACCATCGCAGAACTCTCTGAAGCAGCCGGCGCCCCCGACCTCTGGGACGACCCCGATGCCGCCCAAAAGGTCACCTCCCAGCTCTCCCACAAACAGGCCGAACTCGATAAGCTCGTCAAACTAAGCCAGGCCATCGACGATCTTGAGGTCATGGTAGAACTGGCTGACGAAGAGGGTGATGCCGACACCCTTGCCGAAGCAGAAACCGAACTGCAGGCTATCGAAAAACGTCTAGCAGAGCTCGAAGTAATCACCCTGCTCTCGGGTGAGTACGATCAGCGCGACGCCGTCGTGACCATCCGAGCAGGAGCCGGTGGCGTGGATGCCGCCGACTTCGCAGAGATGCTTCTGCGCATGTACCTGCGCTGGGCCGAGAAAAACGGCTTCGACACCACGGTGATGGATACCTCCTACGCCGAAGAAGCCGGCCTCAAATCAGCAACCTTTGAGGTCAAAGCCCCCTACACCTTCGGGCGCCTATCTATCGAAGCGGGAACTCACCGTCTGGTGCGCATCTCTCCCTTCAACAGCCAGGGCAAACGCATGACGTCCTTCGCTGCGGTGGAAGTCATCCCCCTCATCGAGCAGACCGACCACATCGAAATCCCCGAGTCCGAACTCAAAATCGATGTATTCCGCTCCTCAGGGCCCGGCGGTCAGTCCGTGAACACCACGGACTCCGCCGTCCGTATGACCCACATCCCCACCGGCATCGTGGTCTCCATGCAGAACGAAAAGTCCCAGCTACAAAACCGAGCCGCAGCACTGCGCGTCCTGCAATCCCGCCTTCTCCTGCTCCGCAAAGAGCAAGAGGACGCCAAAAAGAAGGAACTTGCCGGTGACGTCAAAGCCTCCTGGGGTGACCAGATGCGATCCTACGTGCTCAACCCCTACCAGATGGTCAAAGACCTGCGAACCAACTATGAAGAGGGAAACCCCAGCGCCGTATTCGACGGTGCGCTCGACGGTTTCATCGACGCCGGCGTGCGGTGGCGCGCAGCAGAACGACAGAAAAGAAAGAACGAAGAATAATCGTGGCTAAGAAAAAAGTAACGAAAGAAGACCCGAATAACCACACCATAGCGTCCAACCGCCGCGCTCGCCATAACTACAACATCGTAGAAACCTGGGAGGCAGGGCTGGTGCTCATGGGCACCGAGGTTAAATCCCTGCGCGATGGGGGAGCCTCAATTACCGACGGCTTCTGCCAGATGTACGGCAATGAGCTGTGGCTAGAGGGCATCCATATCGCTGAATACGGGCGCGGCTCCTGGACCAACCACGCAGCCCGTCGCCGCCGTAAACTGCTCATGCACCGCAGCGAAATCAATAAGATCGCTCAGAAGCTCAAGGAAAGCGGCTACACCGTCGTGCCCCTCAAGCTCTATTTCAGCAAGGGGCGAGCCAAGGTAGAAATTGCCCTGGCCACCGGTAAACGCGACTACGACAAGCGCCAGGCCCTGCGTGAGCGCCAGGACAACCTCGAAGCCCAGCGCGCTATGCGCTATAAGAACCTGGGATAAGAAACTACTCGAAGGAGAGAAATGACCACCGGAAACAACAAGGAAAACCCCTACGGCGATTACGTGCCCGGGCAGTACAGCTCAGGTGCTACAGAGCAGGGAAACGGGGACTATAGCCAGCAGGCTAACAGTGCTTCCTCACAGCCTAACTACACACAGCCCAACTACTCACAGCCCAACTACTCACAGCCCAACTACTCACAGCCCAACTACTCACAGCCTAACTACGGCCAGGCAGATTACAGCCAGCAGCCTGCCAGCTACCCGTCCTACGGGTATGACGCTTACGGCCAGCAGGTAGCCTCAGCACCTAAGGGGCTAGCCATTACGTCGCTGATTCTAGGTATCCTATCTTTCCTGAGCGGCTGGGTCATTCTGGGCGGTATTTTGGGTATCGTTGGCCTGGTGCTGGGCATCGTTGCCCTGCGTAAGACCAAGACCGGTGGCGGCGGCAAGGGGCTGGCTATCACCGGCATCGTATTTAGCTCCCTGGGCATTCTTATTTCCCTGGCAATGCTGGTGTTCTTCGGCTGGATTTTCTCGGCCTTCGGTGAGTGCATGGCCTACTCTCAGGACGAGGTTCTCATGGAACAGTGCATTAACCAGCAGCTGGGCCTTGACGTCACAGATTCAAGCAGCAACGTCTAATCAACCTGCCAGCTGGCTCTTTACAGCATGGAGAGCCAGCTGGTAGACTGGTACATCCGAGCTAATTGGGCCGGTGTCTTTCACTGATGAGTTGCGACTCGAAAGAGCACTGGAAAACGCTTAGCTTGGCGTTCTTTGATAAAAGAATATGGGGATGATCGGTTTCGACGATGTGAGTTGAGATGGATGAAGCGTGCCGAGGACGCAGGGTTATCTCGTTAACGCCCTCTGCAAAAAAATAAGTGCAGAATCTAAGCGCACTGACTTCGCACTCGCTGCCTAATAATCCCAGCGATGCAGTCTGGTAGCCTGAGCTTGCCTTTGGCTCAGCCCCTACCATCAGTTTAAAAGGCCACTGCTGCCCGTCCTTGTCGTAGGGCCGGGTGGGACTTTTATACGGCTAGGTTAGGCCTTGTAAGTGTTTGCGCAAGCAAGGTAGCCGAAAACACCGCTTTCACAAACTGCGCACGGAGAAGACCCGTTGACGCCACATCGGACCGGGGTTCGATTCCCCGCATCTCCACAGTATTGAGGCCCTTCGCCCGGGTAATCCGGGCGGAGGGCCTTTTCTGTGTCTCTACGAGTTGGCGTTACTTCTTAGGCTCTACCGTGGGGATAGATGAAGTAGCAACCTTCTCCATGAGGTCAGCATCGGCGTCACGAACCCGCTGATAGTTTTTCTGGGTGGTAAACGCCGCGGCAAGGAACGAGAGAACCGCGCACCCGATGAAAAAGTACATGGGCGAGGTTATATCGCCGGTGGCATTCACTAGGTAAGTTGCGATAAAGGGCGCGGAGCCACCGAAGACTGCAACGGGAATGTTGTAGCCCATGGAAATACCGGTGGCGCGAATGGACGTGGGAATCAGGTCGCTCATCACCGCGTAGGGGGTTGAAGAGTAGAGACCAAAGAGCACGCAAATCACCATAAAGGGCAGGAAGATTTCGGACGGCGTTGAGCCGGGGGCCGTGGTGAAGTACCAGTAGAGCGCGGGTATGGTGAGCGCAGAGGTTGCCATGAGGAACCAGCGCCGGCCGAAAACGTCGGTAATCAGGCCACCCAGGGGCATGAGGGAAGCTGCCGTTAGACCGCCGATGGTGATGAACCAGAAACGGGTGTTAGCTGAGAATCCTAGGTCCTTGACGAAGTAGGTGGAGGAGTAGGTCAAAATAAGGTAGAACATGCTTGCCAGCAGGGCAATGGAGCCTGCGACCAGGGTGATGTTGAGTTTCCACTGGAAGGTGGCGCGGATGGGGCGCTTCTCTTGATGGCCTGATTCTGAAATTGCCTCAAACTGGGCGGTGTCTTCCAGGCGGGAGCGGATGAAAGCTGCGATGAGGCCGAGCGGGCCGGCAATGATAAAGGGAATACGCCAGCCGTATTCCTGCATGGCAGCGTCGCCCAGGATTGAGGCAAGGCCGTTGGCTACGATGGAGCCCAAGATAAGGCCTGAGACTGCGATGGTCATGAGTAGCGATGTGGCTAGGCCACGACGTTCGGGGCCGCCGTATTCGGCAACGTAGGAGGTGACGGTACCGATTTCACCGCCCGCGGAGAGCCCCTGAAGGCAGCGTGCCAGAATCAGTAGAGCTGGGGCTACAAAACCGATGGTTTCGTAGGTGGGGAGCAGGCCAATCATGAAGGTGGAGCCTGACATGAGGAACATGACCAGGGCCATGGTATTTTTGCGTCCGATGCGGTCACCGAGCGGGCCGAAGACGAAGCCGCCGAGGGGCCTCATAAAGAAGGAAAGTGCAAAGGTTGCGAAGGAGGCGAGCAGGGCTACGGCCGGTGTGTTGGCTGAGAAGAAAGCAGCGCCTACGTAGATGGCGACGAAGCCGTAGACACCGTAGTCGTACCATTCGATGAGGTGCCCGGCGACAGCCCCGATAAAGGCTTTACGCTTTTGCTTTGTGGTACGTACAGGCTGCATCACCTTTTCTGCTTTGAAGATAGCTTCTGTCATCTTGGGTTCCCTTGGTGTTGTTTGTGCGGACGCCCCCGGTGCGGTAGGCGTTCCACTAACAGTAATAATGTGATTTACATCATGGCAATGTGGGTTTTTTTATTACATGTTGTGCTCGTGTGTAATTTCCTACAATGGTGATATGAGTGAGATACCTTACATTAGGCTGGATGTATTGCTGCAGTCTTTGGCTGCGGAAAAGGATGCCCTGGTGGTGGGTGCTGTAAGAGCTGTTGTTGATGAGCTCTCGGAGTACCGGGCAGTACCACGTGAAGAGCTGGTTGATAGCGTGGCAGGGGTTTTTGATGCGGCGATAATGTGCCTAGAAAGTTCTGCTCCTGTAGATGAAGTGTTGGGTAGCGGGCGTGAAGGGGTCTATGAAGTGGCTCCTCGCCGAAAGGTGCAGGGGGTTTCTCTGGCCTCTGTGTTGAGGGCGCACCGCCTTGCTCTATCTGCTACCCAGCGAAGATTTGTGCAGATGGCTGAGCGTTCTGGCTTGCCTTTTGAAAAACGCCTGGAGGCCATGGGGATTATGTGGGAGGTGGGTGAGTGGTTCATGGTTCAGGCGGCGCGCGACTATGAACCTGCCCTGTTGAGCGACACCGAGCGGAGAAAGGTTGAAAAACGCGACTTTCTAACTCGTCTTGTGCAGGGGGTTTTGGAGGCGGCGGACGAAGAGCGCCTGGCTAGTCGCCTGGGGCTGCCCGGGGAGCTGGAATATCAGGTAGTTCTGGGTTGGGAGGTCTCCCCGATTACATGGGCTGCTGAGGTTGAGAGTGCTTTTTCGGGTGCACTTGCCCCGGCTTTAGCCGATGCGGTTGAGGGGTGCCTGGTGGGGGTGCTTCCAGCCCTTGAGGGGGCGGACGCTGCTGCCTCCCGAGTGAGTAGCTGGCAGGAGCTTCGCGGTGGAGTTTTAGCTCTTGGACGTCCTGTTCATATGGGTAATCTGGCGGCATCGCTGGAAGAAGCGCGAATCGTCTTAGCTTCGTTAGAACCGGGCAGCGTAGGGTGCTTTGATGTGCGCAGTCGGGGCTGGCGCCTAGCGGTTGCCTGTACCCCCTGGCTGGGGGGTGTTGTAGAACAGGGGTTATTGGCGCCTCTGCGGGAGAATCGCGGCGGCGGTGAAGCCCTGCTGATGTATGTGTGGGCGTTTTTGGAGCATGGCCGTAGTTATCGTGATGCTGCCCAGGCTCTCTATATCCACGAGAATACTTTGCGGAATAAGGTCGCGAAATTTGAGCAGATCACCGGCCGTAGTCTGAACGAAATTGATACCTGTATCGAACTAATGTGGCTGCGGCACGATATGGCCCTAAAGGGCACTCTCAGTGTAGGTGATTCAGTCTAAATCACCTTATCAATAAGGTTATGTGGACTATTTTAAGTGAATATTAAGAGGTTTTATGTGAAGTGGAATAAGGGGGTGGTGGACGATAAAATAATACATAGTTATAAAACATTGCTGAAGATTCAGCAGTGGACAATATTCACCCACTACCTCTTGAGAGGCCTATCATGTCACGCCTTGCCGGGCTTGTATCGATTCTTGCCGCCATCGTCATGCTGATTGGAGGTGCCACCGTGTGGGTTACAGTTAGCAGCCAGCTCGCAGAAGAGCGCATTAGCGTACCTGCCGATTCTGAATTTATGGGCGGCGCCTTTGCCGGTAAGGATGTTAAAGGCCCCCTGACTGCTTACGCTCAGGCAGAAACCATTCGCCAGCATGCCACCGCAGGTGCTGAAGGTACCGTTTACGAAGGGAAAACCTATGCCGAGCTGGGTGCCATGGTGCGCGAAGCTCAAGAGACTGGCGATGAAGCACTGGCAGAAGAACTTCAGACCCGCCGCAACCTGGTGATGGACGCTTCTTTCTTGCGCGCTTCTCTCTTCACCTCGGTTGTTTCCTTTGGTGTATCAGCCCTGGTCATGGGACTGGGAGTTGTGCTTGGTTTTATCGGTGCCGCTCTGCTCAAAATTGCTCCGAAAAAGGTAGCTGTTACCGCCTAGTTCTCTGAGTAGCAGCAAGTCCCAGCCCCGTTTCTTCGCCTCTATGCGGTGAGTAGAAGCGGGGCTGTTGCCTAGATTACGAGGTGACGGTACTGGTAAGCTGACCATAGGATAAGGCCCGGTAGCGGGCCAATGGTTTTAGGAAGAAAGAGGACGCCGTGAGCACCCAGCCCCCGCTTACCCCCCAGTCGCAAGCACCCGCGGGCACGGACGTCCTTCTACCTCCTGTTCTGGACTACGAAACCCCGGGGGAGCCTGCCCAGTACCGGGTGCCAGGCACCCACCGCCGCCCCTACGGAGAAATAGCGCGGGATAAGCGAGGCCGTGGCTACTACCAGGCGGTCATGGCTCTATCGGTGGGCGTGGCGAGCTGGCTTGTAGTGCTCATGGCGGGCGTTTTTGCCCTGCTAGCTCTCATTCCTGCGGTGGCAGCTATCGTGCTGGGTATCAAAGCCTTACACGCTCGCAAGCGTAACCCGCGCACCCGCTTTCATGGGCAGACAGCCGGTATGGCCTGGGGCGGTATTGCCCTGGGCATTCTCTGCATCCCGGTGGCGGTCTTCTTCTACTTCATGGCGAGCTGGTTCCTGAACGGGGCCGAAACCGCAAACTGCGAAATCACCCACGCCGGGGACGAAGAGGCTATCACCCGCTGTATCGAGAGCAACACCAGCTACTAAAAATGAGTGGGAGCCTGCAGCGACTCTTATTCTTCCACTAAACATCGAGAGGGCCCATCGTAACCATAGGGCTGTGAGCTCCACCTCAATCACGTTATGATGGGGGAAAGCGCCCCCAGCATGCCCAGGAGCACCCCGTGACTGAATCAGAAGCACCCGCAGGCCGCTACGAGCAGGACGGCCAGGCCCCGCGTTTCACCCCGGCTGACCCAGCCCACCCCACAACCGACGAAATCCCCTTCATCTACCCGGCCCACTGGGAGGCGGACGTCGTTTTGCGCGACGGAGCCACCGCCAACCTGCGCCCCGTCGTCCCCACCGACCGGGCAGCCCTCGAAAAAATGTACGCGGGCCAGTCTGAACGCACTATCTACCTGCGTTTCTTCACCCACAAACCCACCCTGAGCGACAAAGAACTAACCCGGTTCACCACGGTGGATCACAATAACCGGGTCGCCTTCGTCATCATGCTGGGTGATGAAATGATCGGCATCGGCCGCTACGACCGCACCCACAACCCCACCGAGGCCGAAGTGGCCTTTATGATTTCCGATGCCCACCAGGGGCGCGGCATCGGGTCAATCCTGCTAGAACACCTCGCAGCAGCAGCTAACGAACGCGGTATCGACAGGTTCAGCGCCGAAGTCCTGCCCCAGAACCGCAAAATGCTCAACGTCTTTACCGACGCGGGCTACGAGATTTCCCGCGAATTTGAAGACGGTATGGTGATGGTCTACTTCAACATCGACCCCACCGACCGCTCCCGCGGCGTGATGGAAGCCCGCGAGCACCGTGCTGAAGCCAAATCTATCGCCGAGCTCCTTGCCCCCGACACCGTTGCCGTGATCGGTACAGCACCCCGCTGGGAAGCCAACGGTCACAAGGTTATTAAAACCCTGGTGGAAGGCGGATTCACCGGCACCCTCTACGGCGTTAACGAGGACCAGCTACCTGCCGGTGAGGTGCCCGTTTACCCCAGCATCGGTGAAGTGCCGGCCCGTGTAGATTTAGCTATTATCGCCGTCCCCATCGCCGATGTAGCTGCAGCCGTAGAAGCCTGCGGCGAGGCAGGCGTCCGCGGAGTCCTGATTTATACCTCCGGCTACGCGGACGACGGGGCCCGCGGCCGTGCCCGCCAAAAAGCCCTGGTCAAATCGGCACGCAGCCACGGCATGCGCGTCATCGGGCCTGCTTCCTTTGGCCTGCTGAACAATAACCCTGGCGTCCGCCTTGACGCCACTATCAGCGCCCAGGACCCCAAGCCTGGCGCCCTGGGGCTCTTTAGCCAGTCCTCAGCTATCGGCGCCATGTTCTCTAACACCGCCGTCAAGCGCAATATCGGTGTATCGTCCCTGGTCTCTGCGGGCAACCGCGCAGATGTGTCGGGTAACGACATCATGCAGTACTGGGAAGACGACGAAGCAACCCGCGTCTGCGCCCTCTACCTTGAATCTATCGGCAACCCCCGAAAGTTCTCCCGTATCGCCCGCAGGCTCTCCCGCGTCAAGCCCGTGCTCGTGGCCAAGAACGCTGTGACCGGCCAGCAGCTTCCTCCCGGGCATTCGGGGCGGACCTCCATCGCCCCCACCGAAGCCCTGGACGCCATGTTCAAGCAGGCCGGAGTTATCAGCGCCGAAACCTTCGACCAGGTGCTCGACGTTGCCCAGGTGCTGGTCTCCCAGCCCCTTCCTGCTGGGCGGCGCGTGGCTATCCTCTCCAACGCCTCAGCCCTGGGGCAGATTATCGCCGACAAATCCGAGGCCCTGAACATCGATGTGCGGGTGACCGAGTCCATGCTGAGGCTCACCGATGACGGTATCGACGGGCTAGAGGTACTTGAAGACGTGGCAACCAGCGCCCTCGAAGCATCAGATATTGATGCGGCTATCGGAGTCTTCCTCACCGGTGACTCTATCGACCCCAAGGACGTTGCCCGCGTCCTTTACCGTGCAGGCAAGCGTACCGGAAAACCCGTGGTTGCTGCCTTCCCCGGCACGCTCAGCTTTGATGCCGCCCTTCGCGGAATCTGGGAAGACCCGGATGAGCGGACGCCCGCCCCGGCAGAGGGGGACACAGCGGGGGAGAGCGCCCCCCTCCTGCAAGAAGGGCTGCCCTGCTTTGAGTCACCGGGGGCTTCTATCCTGGCTTTGGCAAGCGTCATGGACTATGTGGAGTGGCGCGAGAAAGAAACCGGGGTTCTGGCTACTCCCGAGAACGTCAGCCCCAAGGCTGCGGCCGCTGACATTGCCCAGCACCTGACCCAGGTGAGCGGTGAGAACCTGCTCGATGTACCAGCTTCTGCCACCGAAGAACTCCTTGCCCACTACGGCATTAGCCTGCTGCCCGAGTACGGTTTTGACACCGCAGAAGAAGCCGTTGAGGCCGCTGCCCGGGCAGGCGGCTACCCGGTCGTTTTGAAAACAACTGACGACTTCCTGCGCCACCGCATAGACCTGGGCGGTGTGCGCCTGGGCATCGAAAGCGACGCCGAACTCATCAGCGAAGTAGCCCAAATGCACCGCGTGCTCGAACCCTACGGCAGGTTCGACCTCACCGTGCAGAAACAGGCCCCGGCCGGCCAAACAGCGGTACTCACCGGCATCGAAGACCCCCTGATTGGCCCCGTGGTCTCCTTCGGCATGGCCGGGGACGCCACCAGTCTGCTGGAAGACTGGGCCCACCGCATCCCACCGCTGACCGAACGGGATGTCTACAAGATGGTGCGCTCGCCCAAGGCAGCAGCCAAGCTCTTTGCCGACGGCGACCTGCCCCAGGTGCGGGTTGACCTGCTCGAAGACCTCTGCGCCCGGGTAGCCCTGATGAAAGACAACCACCCCGAGATTGCCTACCTTGAGCTCAACCCCGTCCTGCTCTCACAAGAGACCCTCACGGTGGTGGGCGCCAAGATACGCCTGGGCAACCCCCAGCAGCGCACCGATTCTGCCCGCCGAACCATGAGCAGCTAAGTGTAACCTAGCCATGACCTAAGATGGAGGGTAGACCTACTGGCCAGATTCACCCTAGAAAGAGACGAGACGATGAACCTCAGCGCAGCCGAAGCCCTCACCAGGGATATTCAGCAGGCAGGCTTTTACCCCGAGCTCGTCCTCGATACGGTCGATGAAGCCCTGGCGGGGCTGGTGCCTACCTCGCACCTGGTTCAGGTAGAGACCCACTTTGACCAGAACGAGGTGCACCGCCACATTACGGTGCTGGTGCTGGCCGGTCAGATGCTCCTGGTTGCCCACCTGGATGACCAGAACCTCGACGAAAGCGGCCAGCAGGTTCTTGCCCACGTGTCGGTTGAGACCCTGCACGTGAGCCGTATTCGAACCCTGACCATCAGTTACACCTACCCGCAGCCCCAGCACTACCAGGCCGGTAGCCCCGTCTCAGAAGTCTCGATGCTGATTGCCTGGACGGGCTCCCAGCGCCTTGACGTACAACCGGCAGACTGCCCCGACCCCGCTTGCGACGCCGACCACGGCTACACCGGTATGGGCCCGAGGGAAGACATGCTCCTGCGCGTGAGCGCCCCTGCCGACGGGGAAGAGGCTACCGCCCAGGCTAGGAGCTTCGCCCGCGCACTGCGCTCTGCCCACATGGCAGCAATGAACCAGGTAGCCACCCCGGCAGGCGGCTCCGCGCAGGCAGGAGCCTAAGATGAGCGTCCTGACCGATTACTGCGGTAACGCCCTACCCACCGAACCCGGCTATGGCGGCAACAACCTAGCCGACCTCTTCGAGTCCTGTGGCACCCTGGTCGCCCAGGGGTCTATCACCCCCGACCCGCACCCCCTGCACGGGGCAGGACGTCACGACCTGCTCGGCCTGGCAGACCGCCTGCGCGCCGCCGGGGTTGACCCTACCCGCTACCGTAGCGTTTGCCTAGTCATGGTCGATGGTCTGGGGCAGAGCCTGCTGAGTGCCTATGGCTCCTACGCCCCCTTCTTGAAGAAGGCCACCCAGCTTGGCCCGATTCACTCGGCCGTCCCCTCAACCACGGTGGCTTCACTCAGCAGCCTGGGAACAGCGACCCCGCCGGGCTACCACGGCATGGCGGGGTACGAGGTGAAAAATCCGGCTACCGGGGCCGTCATGAACCAGCTCTCGGGCTGGGACAAAGCCGTCGACCCCCACCAGTGGCAGCCCCACCCCACCGTCTTTGAGCGCTACCAGAACCACCTGGATGTAGCGACAGTATCGCTGAGCAAGTATGCGGGCACCGGCCTGAGCGAGGCTGGCCTGCGGGGCGGACGCTTCGTACACGCAGCCGGGTATGCTGCCCGCACCACCCTGGCCGCTAGCCTGTTGAACTCCCGTAAGCCGTCCCTGGTCTACCTCTACTGGGGGGAAATTGACCAGGCCGGGCACAAGTTTGGTACCCGGTCCGACCAGTGGCTTGAGCAGCTTGAAGAGCTCAACCTCGCGCTGAAATCGCTGGCCCGCAGGCTGCCCCCGCACGTGCTACTGCTGGTGACGGCAGACCACGGCATGGTCGATATCGCCCCTGAGAACCGCATCGACTACTCGGGCGATACGGCTCTGCTGGATAACATTGAGCTGACGGCGGGCGAACCCCGCATGGTGCAGCTCTACCTAAAGGACGCCAGTACTTCTGCTCGCCAGGACGCCCTGGGCCGGTGGGCTGAGGCATGGGGAGAACAGGCCTGGGTCTTTGACTCAGAAGACCTGTTCGATGCCGGTTATTTTGGTCAGCCGATAACCGACGAGGCCCGCCGCCGTATCGGCGATATTATCGTGGCTGCCCGCGAACCTATCGCCCTCTACGACATGCGGCACTACAAGCCCCATGCCCTGCAGATGGTGGGTCAGCACGGATCGCTCACACTTGAGGAAACACAGGTGCCCCTGTTGATGCTACCCACCGGCTAGAACCGGTGCGGACGCCCGCCCCGCCGCGCGCGGCTAGGGGCCGGTAGTTGCCGCTAGGGTGGGGTCTACGCTACTGCCGTCCGCGGCCGGAGCGCTAGATAGGCTCGCTGCGCTAGCAGTATCGGTAGCGGCAGTTTCAACGGAACGGTCCGGTTCTTCGGCAGGTGCAGCGTCATCAGGAGCTACAACTTCGCCCGGATCAGTAGCCACCTCGGTCGGCTCTAGAACCAGGGTTTCTTCTGCTACCGGCGTCTCTTCTACGGGAGCCGGTTCGGTAGCTTCAATGACTGTCTCAGTTGCTGTAGGCTCAGCGGCCTGCTCAACTATAGGAGCTTCTTCGGTCGGCGCGTAAAGAACACTGCCGGGGGCGACCGGCTCTTCGGTACCGCCGTCTTGTTCCGTGACAGTCGGTGCCTTGGTGTTAAAACTAGGAACGGGTGCCGCCGTTGAACTTTCTGCAGCCGCTGAGCTGGTCTCTGCTACCGTGGGTGCCGGGGTCGCCTCTACCGTGGTTTGTTGAGAGCTTTCGTCGTTGAGGGGTAGTAAGAAAGCGGCGACTAGGGCGATAGCGGCTGCCGTGAGTACCGCGGAACCGATAAAAAAGACCTTTGACCCGGTCTTGCGTTCTTCCTGCTCCTCTTCCGCATGATGGGGGTTCAGCTGATCACGTTCAGCTGCTGCGGCTGCCGCTGCGGCAAGAGCCGCCTGCCTGCGGGCCTCTTCTGCCCGTTCAGCTTCTTTAGCTGCGGCCTTTTCGGCTGCCCTGTCTGCCCGTCGCTCTTCCCGGGTGAGTTTCTCAACGACGTCGCCGTTGCGCATGAGGCCAAAGGCCAGAGAGTCGTCGTCCGTATCTACAACAGTACGGGTGCTCCCGCTATCGGCAGTCACGTACTCGTAGCCGTTTGCCAGGGGAAGGGCTTCGGTCGCATCATCGGCAGTGCCCTCGGCAGCGGGGGAAGGGAAAGCTTCTGTGGTGTCGTCGGCGGTGGTGGGCTTCTGGTCTTTAGAATCTGGTGACTGGTGGGAACGGGGCGTGGTCACGTTTTCCTTATCAAGTGTTTCTAAGCCCTTTACCCGTGTGCGAAACGGTTGCGACGTGGGCTGGTGCGGTGAAAATAAGAGAGATTACTGTATCTAGTGTACGCGCTGAAAGCTTGCTGGTGCTGTGGTGCCTCTAACGAAAACACCCGTGAAATCGGCGACTTCCCTTAGCCCTTACACCAGTAAGAGCAAAGCCCCGCGTCCTTCCCCCAAAGGGGCGGACGCGGGGCTTGGGCAGGCGCTGCCAGCGACGGGTTTAGCGGCGCTGGTTGCCGAAGATGATGTCGTCCCAGCTCGGTACGCTGGTGCGCTTGGCCCGGCTAGCCTTGGGCTGCTGGGCCTTAGGCTCTTCTTCTACCTGCTCGGCCTGCGCATCAGGGGCATCTTCTGCAGCTTCGGTGAGGGGAGCATCAGCATTCTGGGTGTCGTCTTCACTCTTAGACTCCACAGCGACGGGCGAGTCCTCAGCTCCCTGGACCTGCTCATCAGGCTGGGCGCCCTGAGCATCTGAAATCTCGGCGGGCAGGGGAGCTTCCTCAAGAGCTACCGGAGCTTCGGCGCCCATCTCGGTAGCCTCCTCAGGTACCTGCTGCTCTACGGTATTTTCGCTAGTGGCATTTTCACTGGCTGTATTTTCGCTAGCGGCAGTCTGCTGCTGGGCTGCTTCTTCGGCTACCGGCGCAGCAGGTTCTTCGGTTTCAGGAGCGGATTCGGCCTGCACCTCGGCCGCGGGGGCAGGGCGGGAGCTGCGGCGGGCACGTTCGAGCAGGTCAGCTAGCTTGCGCTCGCTGGCAGGGTCAAAGGAGCGGACGCCGCGGCGGGCGGTCAGCTCATCGAGCAGCTCGTTCTGTTCCTTCTGCTCGGGGATGCTCACGCGGGCGATGCGGGGCTCAGCAACCTGAACACCAACGGTGGCGGGAGCAGCCTGCTCGGGAACGTCGCTTGCAGCCTCGTCCTGGGGTGCCGCTGCCTGCTTGGCCGGGCCCGGAATGGGGGCATCGTGGGAGTGGTCGCGGCCCATGAGGAAGTAGGCGGCTTCGTTTGAAGCGTAGATGCTCTGGTTGGCAGGGTTGAAGTTCCACCGGGCGGGGAACATGACGCCGCGGGGCAAGTTAGCCTGGGCGTCCTCGCCTAGCTCTACATCGACAGACACGGTCCACTGGCCAGATTCCTGCTGCCAGGTGCTCCATTCCATGGGGGCTTGGGAGAAGTCGAAGCGTTCAGATACGGCTTCGATGTGCTGGTTGAGGCTTTGTGCTGCTCCACCCTGGCCGGGGGCGGGGGAGATGACCACGGTGCGGGCTGTCTGGATGATGTTGGCGCGTTCAGCAATGATGGGCCACTCGTAGCGGCGCACGCGCTCCGGCTCCCACCCTGACTCTGCGGCAATCTCTTCAACCGTTGCGCCCTGGCGGAAACGGGTCTGGATGTCGCGGGGGCCAAAGGTGCCGCTAGCGCTTCCCCCGCGCAGGGGGCTGATGCGGCGGGCGCGGGCAATGCTCTGCCGTAGGTTCTGGTCGATGGGCAAGAGGTAGGTTGCACCGTCAGATGATTCGAGGACGAGGTTTTCACCGTCGTCGTGAATGCCAGCAAGTCGCAGTTCTCGCACTGCTCGGTCTCCTTAGATGGGGCCGGGCACCACCTCAGCAGAGAGGGGTGCTCACTTCAATCTTTACACTTACTTGAAAGACTACCGGCTCAAGCTGTGCTTGAAAGCTAAAGTAGCTGGGGGTGGGAGAGAAGTTTTGGAAAAACCCGGTTTTTCAAGGGTTTTTCGCTCAAGTTCAGCAAGAGCTTGAAATATTTTTCTGCTCCCGTATCAGCCCTGTCTGAGCCATTGTGACTCGCTGAGAGAGAACATGAAGTTTCCACTTGCATTATCGGGGGCAATGGTGAACAATTCTACCCGTCACCTCAACACA
Organism: Rothia sp. 11254D007BW; assembly: GCF_053548195.1. Lineage (NCBI taxonomy): Bacteria > Bacillati > Actinomycetota > Actinomycetes > Micrococcales > Micrococcaceae > Rothia > Rothia sp. 11254D007BW. The sequence goes on along the minus strand of NZ_JBPWPK010000001.1, from coordinate 940,850 downwards.
GTCGTAGACCCTGACGAGCGCAGAGTTGGTCGACACCAAGACCGAGGTGCAGGTACCCCAGACCAGACAGAGGGGGTATCTACCCTTCGCACACTTAATACGGAGAAAACCATGGCAACCGATTACGATGCACCTCGCAAGCAGGATGAAGAGAGCAAGGACCAGTCCTTTGAGGAGCTGCGTTCACGCCCCTCAGAAATGCAGTCAGGTGCAGTGGATGAGGACGAAAACGCAGCGGCCGAAAGTTTTGAGCTGCCCGGTGCTGACCTCTCCAATGAAGAGCTGAACGTTGTGGTGCTCCCTGCACAGGACGACGAGTTCACCTGTGCTTCTTGCTTCCTAGTGCGTCATCGTTCCCAGATTGCCCGCGAAGAGGGCGATCTCAAGTTCTGCATCGAGTGCGAGAGCTAAAGACTAAGAAACTTCAAAAGTAAGAGGGCGGGCCCGCGTTATACAACGCGGGCCCGCCCTCGTATCGCCTAGAGACTTAGGTCTGCCAGGTACTAACAGTCTTTGGGCGTCTTAGTCTTCTTCGGGCAGCCCCTCATTCAGGATGGCGGCAATTTTTTCTGGGTGGCGGGAGGACGCAATCCAGTAGGGGGTGGGGTCAGCCGGGTCAGTAATCTGAACACGAATGACCGAGGTAATCCACCCGCGGAAACACATGTAGGCGCGGCCATCGAGGGCCGGGCCGGTAGCGAGGCGGGCATCTTCACCTCGGAAGGCGTAGGCTCGACCAACATAGTCACGTTCGATACGGGCCCTACCGAAGCGTACAGTGGTCTCGGTAATTTCGATGGTGGGGGAGCTGCCGTAGAGTATTCCGCCGACCAGCAGGAACATCACGATACCGGCAACGATGCCAGCGGTGATATTAATCGGTGCGCCGACCAGGAAAGAGGCTAGGCCAACGCCCAGGCAGCCTATCCACAGGCCGATTCCGGGGGCCAGACGTTCACGGTACAGCACGGTGGGGGCGGTAGCAGGCATAGCTTCCTTCGACGAGGGACAAGTTGTGAAGTATGAGCCGGGGCAAACCCGGTGCACAGGTTCTAGTCTAAGGGGTTTTGGCGCCCGATGTGGGCGGCACCGGAGCGCTTAAGCCGGTACAGTAAAGAGGGTGATGAACCAGCTTAAGATTGATATCAAGATGCTCGATGAGGGAATTGAGCCCCCCGCCTACGCCCAGCCCGGGGACGCCGGTGCTGATTTGCGCTCTCGCGTGGACCTCACCCTGCAACCGGGTGAGCGGGCCCTGGTGCCGACCGGCGTGGCGATTGCCCTGCCTGAGGGGTATGTGGGTCTGGTGCACCCCCGTTCGGGTCTGGCTGCTAAGCACGGCATTACGATTGTGAACGCACCGGGCACCGTTGATTCCGGGTATCGGGGTGAGCTTATGGTCTGCCTGCTCAATACCGACCGGGAGCAGGCTTTTGAGATTCAGCGCGGTGACCGCATTGCCCAGCTGGTTATTCAGCGGTTTGAGTCGGCTACTTTTAATGTGGTGGAGAGTTTGAGCGAAACCGAGCGTGGAACTGCCGGGTTCGGTTCAACGGGCGTACAGTAAGAGCAGTAGATAGGCGAGGGCCGAAGGAGGCACTATGTTTGGTTTTGGTAAGAAAAAGAATGGCGCGGACGCCGCGACTGAGCGTGAGCAGGGTGTGGCAGCTGCCGCTGTAGAGAGCGACGAGAAGGAAATCGCCGCTGAAGAGGCGCCTGCTGAGGCTGCCCAGGGCGGCACCCAGCAGCCTGCCGCGCAGCAGGAGCCTGCGGCGTCCTTCGTGGAATTTACCCGTGATAACGGCCCCTTTGACATTACCGAGCAGCGCACCGGCTCTAGCTACATCGACCTGGGCGGCCTGCTGGTCAAGAGCAACCCCGGGCTGAACCTGCGCCTTGAGGCGGATCAGAAGACCCAGCAGGTTATCGCGGTGACCCTGCAGCTGGGCGAAGGCACCCTGCAGGTGCAGGCTTTTGCGGCTCCTAAGAGTCGCGGTATCTGGGATGAAATTCGTAAGGAACTGTCTGAGAGCGTGCGCCGCCAGGGTGGCCAGGTTGATATCAACGACGGCCCCTTCGGGCGTCAGCTGATCTCCCGCGTACCCGCTGAACTTCCCGACGGACGCAAGGGCTTCCGGATTGCCCGTTTCGTGGGCGTGGACGGCCCCCGCTGGTTCGTCCGCGGTGTCTTCTCGGGCAAGGCTGTGCTACCCGGTGAGAGCGCTACCGCTCTTGAAGAGGTCTTCCGCACCATCGTGGTCAACCGTGGCTCTGACCCCATGCCCCCGCGCGACCTGCTGCCCATGCGCGTACCCCAGAACATTCAGGACGCCGCAGCCGCCCAGGCCGCTGCCGCAGCGGCTGCCCAGGCTGAGAAGAAGCCCACCGTTGAGGTGCCCCGCCGCGGCCCCGAAATCACTGAAATCGGCTAGTGCCCATGCCTGAGACTGAGTCTCCCTTTACCCAGCAGCGGGCTGCCGGGCCGGTGACCCGCCTGGAAGAGTACCCCGAGCGGTTTCGCGCCAGGGCCGCCGGGCGGGTGACCCGTGTGCACATGTCGCATGTGGGGGCTAACCCCCGGTTCGAGGTGACCCTGCTGGTCGATAAGTCTAAGCCCCTGCCTCCGGCGAAGACCCACCCCATGACGGGTATGCCCATTGCAGAGACCGGTGAAGATCTTGATGACACCACTGATGTGAGCACCACCGAAGACACCTCAACCGGCCAGATTTCTGTGCTGGATGAGGAGACCGGCTTCACCACCCGGTTTAGTGTCAACCGGGCGGCTCCCCGGGTGCTCTACCCGGAGTTCCCGCCGCTGAGCCCAGGTACGGTGCTGACCCTGATTTGGCAGGGCCAGCGTCAGGTGCCGGGAATAGAGGCAGGCGGCTATCTTCGGGTCTCGGGCATGCTGAGCACCCGCGAGAAGCCCCTCATGTACAACCCGCGCTACGAGATTGTTCCGGCCCTCTAGTAGCAGGCACAAGGACGCCGGCCCCACCTTCTTCGCCGAAGGTGGGGCCGGCGTCCTTTTTACTGATAAGCACGAAGAGGGCTAGCTGAAGAGGGCGCGGATGTCGTCCTCACCGGTGGGGGTGGTGATGAAGAAGAGCTCGTCGCCGCCCTCAATCACGTCGTCGCCGCTGGGGGTAATCGGTACCCCGTCACGCAGGATAGCGGTAAGGGTGGTCTCGTAGGGCCACTGAACGTTATCGACGGTATGACCAATAATCGGGTGGTCGGTGGGTACGGTGTACTCGACCAGGGTAGCGCTGCCGGTCTTGAGGGTCAGCAGGCGCACGACGTCGCCCACCTCAACGGCCTCTTCCACCAGTGCGGTCATGAGGCGCGGGGTAGAAACCGCAACGTCCACGCCCCAGGAGTCGTCGAAGAGCCACTCGTTTTTGGGGTTGTTCACGCGGGCCACGGTGCGGGGCACCCCGAACTCGCTGCGGGCCAGCAGCGATACCACCAGGTTGGTTTTATCGTCGCCTGAGGCTGCCACGATGACGTCCGCGTTCTCGGGCTTGGCCTGGCGCAGGACGGATAGCTCGCAGGCGTCCCCAATCACCCAGTGGGCGTGCTGAATGTCGCTGCGGGAAATCGCCTCGGGCTTGATATCGATAATGGTGACCGTGTGGCCGTGGGAGAGTAGTTCGCGGGCGCTTGATGAGCCCACCGAGCCAGCGCCGATAACGATTACTTCCATTCCAGATCCCCCTCAGCGTTGCGTGCCGGGGGAGCACTCAGCACCCTGGCAATGTCGTTGATGTCTTCGGTGCGCATCATGGCGTGCACCGTATCGCCCTGCTGGTAGGAGGTTTCCTTGGTGGGGAGCATACCCTCCCCAAACCGGGTCAGGTAGGCCACGCGCACACCGGCAGCCTGCTCAATCTCGGTCAGGGCGTGCCCAGCCCAGTCCTCGTGCAGCTGCAGCTCACCGAGCATCAGGCGGCCCGAAGCCTCACGGAAATCACCGGCCATAGCCTGCTCCGGCAAAATGCGGCGCAGCACCTGGTCGGTCGACCAGCGCACCGCAGCCACCGTGGGAATACCCAGACGCTGGTAGAACTCAGCCCGGTTGGGGTCGTAGATACGGGCCACCACGTGCTGCACCCCAAAGGTCTCACGGGCTACACGAGAGGCAATAATGTTGGAGTTATCGCCAGAAGACACCGCGGCAAAAGCGTAGGCGTGCTCAATACCGGCCCGCTTGAGGGTCTCGCGGTCAAAGCCCACACCGGTCACCTTCTTACCCGCAAAATCCTTGCGCAACCTGCGGAAAGACCGGTCATCCTGATCGATTACAGCAACCGAATGACCTGCATCTTCTAGGGTATGGGCCAGCATAACGCCCACACGACCAGCACCCATAATCACAAAATGGGGCACTTAGCACCTCACGAAACCACGACGGAAACAAACATAAACCCCGCACAGCAGGGTTGCCTCTAGTCTACGCCCGGCGGCCCCACCACCCAACCGGCGCGCCATAGCCGCGCGGGGGCGTCCTGACCCACGAGCAAAATGTGCTGTGTATAGCTGTGTTTTCCCCGCTCTACCGACTACGGTTAGAGCCTGTGAGAAATATTAGGAGCGCGGCCACCCGCCTGATTTTTGGTGCCCCCGTCACCAGCAGGCACGCCAAGAAGGGCAACCTGCCCAAACGCCGTGCCCTACCCCTGTTCGGGGCGGACGGGTTCTCGTCGGTTGCCTATGCCCCCGACGAAATTTTGCTGACCCTGCTCCTGGCCGGCCACGGTGCCCTAGCCTACTCACCCCTGGTGGGGCTGGGCATTGCCCTGATTCTGCTGGTTGTGGTGGGTGCCTACCGCTATAACATCCAGCATGTGGGGGAGCACGGCGACTTCGCCCTGGTGCACCAGAACCTGGGGATAACCGCCGCTATCGTGCTGGGCGCTGCCCTGATGGTTGACTTTATGCTCACGGTTGCGGTGTCGCTGTCTTCTGCTGCCCAGTACCTTGAGTCGATTACCCCGGTACTGCTGGGGCATCAGCGGCTGATTGCCTGTTTCCTCATTGCTCTGGTGACCTTTATCTGCCTGCGCGGCCTCAAGGTGATGCTGCGGGTGTCGCACCTTCCCTCTTATGTCTTTTTGGTTCTGCTTGCGGTAACCGTGGCCTGCGGTCTCATTGCGGACGCCACCGGGCAGCTCGGGCGCGCGGTATCGGCTGAGTATACGGTGGTGGTACCTGACGGTGCTGCCGAGGTGCTGACCACGCAGCTCGGCGTGGGCCTGCTCTTGGTCAGGGCTTTTGCTTCTGGCTCTGTGGCCCTGACAGGAGTTAACACCGTCAGTAACGCGGTCAAGGCTTTCGCCCCGCCGCGTCAGCGCAATGCGGCCACCAGCCTCATGGTGATTGGCGGTCTCTCAGCGCTCTCCCTGCTGGGGGTGCTTTATCTGGCCCAGCAAACCGGGGCGGTCAGCGTCCTTGACCCGGCCCAGGGGCTACTTGTCAATGGCCAGCCGGTGGGGGAGGACTTCCACCAGGTACCCGTGCTCCTTCAAATTACCGATGCTATCTTTGGCCTGCCCTTAGCCAGCATCCTGCTAGGCGCTGCCACCATCGGAGTGTTGATGGTCGCGGCCATGACCGCCTTTACCGGCTTCCCCATGCTCGCCACCACCATTGCCGCCAAGCAGTACCTACCGGTGCATCTGTCAGCTCGAAGCTCAGCCTCCCTCTACGCCAACGGTGTGCTGGCCCTGGGCGTTAGCTCTATGCTGCTGGTCGCTATCGTCGGCCCCAACGTGCACGCCCTGGTGCAGATGTACATTGTGGGTGTCTTCACCGCCATGACCCTCACCCAGTATGCGGTGCTCCGTAACCGCTGGCGGGCCCAGCGCATCACCCTCGATACCAAAAAACGCCGCACCCTCTGGCGCGACATCGGTATCAGCGCCATTGGTACCGGCGCATCGGTTACCGTGCTCGTGGTTATTATTCTTACCAAGTTCACCCACGGTGCCTGGGTCACCGTGCTGCTCATTCTTCTTCTGACCTGGCTCATGATCAAAACCAACAAACACTACAGCAGTATCGACCGGCAGCTAGCCCTCTCAGCCGACCCCGAACAACTGGCCGCAGACCGGGCGCTGCCCTCCCGCGTCCACGCCCTCATCTACGTTGAGCGGGTGCGCAAACCCGTGCTCCGGGCCCTCGCCTACGCACGGGCCTCCCGCCCCTCGTCCATCGAAGCTCTCATGGTGAACGTGGACGAAGCCCGCACCCGCGAAAACATCGACACCTGGGAAGCCCTCGAACTGCCCGTCGACCTGACCGTGCTGGACTCGCCCTACCGCAACCCCGCCGCCAGCGTGCTCGAATACGTGCAGCAGATGCGCCAAAAATCCCCCCGCGACGTACTTGTGGTCTACCTGCCCGAATACGTGGTCTCCCACTGGTGGCAGGGCATCTTCCACCGCCGCACCGTACACAAACTCAAAGCCCGCCTGCGCCACGAACCGGGCGTCGTTGTAGCCTCCGTGCCTTGGCAAATCGAACGATAAACTAAAAAAACCCACCGAGCCACCCTCAAAGCGAGAAACACATGTCTACCACCCCCACCACGCCCGAACCCGCTATCGGTGACCTCCTCGAACTCACCCCCGAGCGTCCGGCCCACGGCGGCGCCCTTGTCGCTAGAGCGGACGACCGCGTCATCTTCGTCCGCCACGGAGTCGTGGGGGAGACCGCTACCGCCCGCATCACCGGCCGCGGCCCCAAAGGTCGCTTCTTCTTCGCAGACGTCGTCTCCGTAGAGACCCCCGCACCGCAGCGCCGCCCCCACCCCTGGGCACCGGCGGACGCGCTCGCGTCCGCCCAGCCTCTCGGCGGTATGGAATACGGCCACCTGGATCTTGCCACCCAGCGGGCCTATAAGCAGCAGATTGTGACCGAACAGCTGGTGCGCCTGGGCGGTGTGCCCACTGACCACCCGCTACTGGCTAACCTGCCGGTCCATGCCCTGCCCGGCGATAACAGAGGGCTGCACTGGCGCACCCGCGTGCATTTTGCGGTGGAGCGCGAAAGCCAGCAGATTGCCATGTTCCCGCACTCTAGCTCTACCCCCGTGCCCGTCACCGGCTTTCCCCTGGCCGATGAGCGCATTGAGGCCCTCGAACTGCACCGGCTCAAACTGACCGGTATCACCCGGGTTGATGTGGCTGTAGCCGCCACCGATATGGTGGCCGTGGTCTTTACCGTATCTGCCCGCACCACGCCTGCCGAGGTTGCCGCGGATATTGAGGCCCAGGCCCGATCCTTGTGGGGTTCTCTAGAAGAACGCATGATCACCCTGGTCTTTACCCCCGAGAAAAAGGGCGGACGCCGCCGCGGCACCAAACCCGCCGACCTCATCGCCGGGGCCGCCACCCCCAACCTGCTGGAGACAGCCACCGTCTACGCCCAGGACTTCTACTGGAACGTTGGTGCCACCGGCTTCTGGCAGATTCACCGGGCCGCCCCCGAGGTGCTGGGTAACGCTGTGCTTGAAGCTGCCCGCCTGTCGCAGGGCATGACGGTCTACGACCTCTACGCTGGTGCCGGCTTCTTCACCGCGCTCGCGGCGGACGCCGTGGGGGACAGGGGCACGGTTTTGTCGGTTGAGGGATCCCCTGTGACTAGCCGCAATGCGTCCGAGAACTTTGGTGATGAGGGGCCCTCCCGCACCCACAGATCCGAGCGGACGCGCGTGCGCGTCGAACGCGGGGACGTCGGCAAAGTGCTTGAGCAGGTTTCTGCAGAAGTCTCTGCTGGGCGCTTTGCCGCCCCGGACGTCGTCATCTGCGACCCTTCGCGTGAGGGTGCTGGCCGGGCAGTGATGGAACAGGTTTCTGCCCTGGCCCCCCAGCGGATTGTCTATGTGGCCTGCGACCCGGCTGCCCTGGGCCGCGATACCGGCTACCTGCGGGCAGCAGGCTGGCGGCTGGAGTCGGTTGAAGCGTTTGATATGTACCCCAACACCCACCACGTTGAAGCGGTGGCAGTCTTTAGCCGGTACGGGGCATAGGCAATATGCTGCGAAAGTAGCAGAATCTCTGAGGCTTATTCAGAAGAGGTTACGCAGGCTCACGCTCGCTGCCGACCCTCTCGCTGGTTCGCTAGCGCTCACAAGCGATTCACGCCAGCCCCGAGCCAGCAGCTTCGCTGTGAGCCTGCTTCACCTAATCCTTATGAATAAGCCTTCTAGATGGTTCCGTCTGAGTCTTCTTGCAGAGTTATTCCTCGTCGTAGGGCTCCCTCAATAAAGAACAGGGTGGCAATAAAGAGAACTGTTATTAGACCCTGATCGGACATAAAAGTTGGTTCCCACTCAAGTTTGCTAAGCCCAGCAGATTTTTCTATTCCGCGGGCGGTCAAATCGGTGAGTAGGGAGTACCCAAGCATTCCGACCAGCAATACAATGGGGGCGACCCGAAGGTGGTTCAGCGCCCTGAGCGTGAAATCTGCCTTGCGGTAAAAAGACTTAGCGACCTGATGAAGAAGTACAGCTACACAAAGGTACATGAGGAACTTCCAAGCAAAAGCCGACCAAGCCAGAATCTGGGTGCCTGTGCTCAGCCCCTCCGAGCTGACCCAGTAGGTACCACCCTCTAGCTCAGGGTTGTAGCGGTGAAGAGAGCTGGGAATTCCATGCTCTGGCCACTGCACAAAGGCAACATAAAGAATAAGAACTACAGCAAAAGCTGTATACATCGTCGCAACTGAGAACTGGTGTTCAGCAGGCTGAGGCTTGCTGTTGTCGGCTGCAAGACCAAAATATTTTGATAGAGCTTTCATGAGTCTTTTCCTTCGTCCTTGTAGGTAAAGATGTCACCAGGTGTGCAGTCGAGTACCCGGCAGAGGGCAGTGAGGGTGGTAAACCGGACGGCGCGGGCGCGGTTATTTTTCAGTATGGAAAGATTCGCAACAGAGATTCCAACGTGTTGTGAGAGGTCGACCAGGCTCATGTTGCGCTCTTCCAGGAGCTTATCTAAGTGGCAGATGATGCTGTGTTCTTCTTCTGAGGCCATAGGGTCCTTTGCTGCGGTAAGTCATATTGATTATCAATATGTCTCTATCGTTTCATATTGAAAATCGATATGCAAGGCTTCTTTGAGCCCATCATGAAAAAGAAAAGACCACTTAAATCAGAAAAACCCACCTAGTTCGTGGGTTTTTCTGATTTAAATGGTACCTACTCCTGTGGGGCGCGGTGGGGTGGTGACTGCTAGCTGAGGCGGTCGGTCTGGTCGTCCCATTCGACAGCTACAGCCCGCAGGGCCTCTTCCTTGGCACGAGCGTGGTGGCCGCAGAAGAGCAGGTCCAAACCCGACTCCATCACCACACGCACATAGGCCTGGGCGCCGCAGGCATCGCACCGGTCAGCAGCTGTCAGTTCGCGGCGGGTCTCAAGAGTTGCACTCACGATAGGCTCCTTTCAAAAGCTTTCTTTCTTACCCTCCATACAATCACCGACCGGGCCGCCCCGCACGTCCTTTCGCCCACAGCGCTAAACCCCAGCGGTCAACCCAAAGTTCCAGCCCAAACCGATCGCGGGCGTCCGCACCGCCACAACTCAGGCACAGCAGCGGCAAGCCCCGCCAAACCGAACACGTGTACTACACTAGATAGGCACCCCGTCCATACCTGCAGGAGAGTTTCGTGGCAGCAAACAACTACACCGCCCGCAACCTATCGGTGCTCGAAGGCCTCGAAGCCGTGCGCAAGCGCCCCGGCATGTACATCGGCTCCACCGACTCGCGCGGCCTCATGCACTGCCTCTGGGAAATCATCGACAACTCGGTCGATGAGGCCCTGGCCGGGTATGGGCAGTCCATCCAGGTCATCCTCTATAAGGACGGCTCAGTTGAGGTACAGGACGACGGCCGCGGCGTACCCACCGACATTGAACCCCGCACCGGACTCTCCGGCGTTGAGGTGGTCTACACCAAGCTGCACGCCGGCGGTAAGTTCGGCGGCGGCTCCTACAACGCCTCGGGCGGTCTGCACGGTGTGGGTGCCTCGGTCGTCAACGCGCTCTCTTCCCGCCTGGACGTGCAGGTGGACCGCGGTGGCAAGACCTACCAGATGAGCTTCCGCCACGGCGTGCCCGGCATCTTTGAGGACGCCCGCACTCCCAAGCCCGACGCCCCCTTCACCGCTTCCACCGATGCCCTGCAGGTGGTGGGTAAGGCTAAGCGCGGGGTCACCGGCACCCGCGTGCGTTACTGGGCCGATCCCATGATTTTCACTCCGGACGCCCGGTTCAGCTACGAGAACCTGGCGGCTCGTGCGCGCCAGACTGCCTTCCTCATTCCCGGCCTGCGCATTGCCGTGCGCGACGAACGCCGCCTACCCGGCACCCCCGGCGAATTTGAGACCGTTGAGGAGGTCTTCCAGCACGACGGCGGTATCTCCGAGTTCGTGGACTACCTGGCCCACGACCAGGCAGTGACCGACATCTGGCGCTTCACCGGCACCGACACCTTCACCGAGACCGTCCCCGTGCTCGATGCCGAGGGCCACTCCCAGCTCACAGAAGTTGAGCGCGAGTGTGAAGTGGATGTTGCCCTGCGCTGGGGTACCGGCTATGAAACCAAGCTGCGTACCTTCGTCAATATCATTTCCACCCCCAAGGGTGGTACCCACCAGACCGGCTTTGAACAGGGCCTGCTCAAGACCTTCCGCAAGCACATTGCCGATAATGCGCGAAAGTTCAAGGCGGGCACAGACAAGATTGAGAAGGACGACGTGCTGGCAGGGCTCACTGCTGTGCTCACCGTGCGTCTGGCTGAGCCCCAGTTTGAGGGCCAGACTAAGGAGATTCTGGGTACCCCGGCGGTGCGGCAGATTGTCTCTAAGGTGGTTGCCAAGCAGCTAGCTGCCAAGCTGACCTCCACGGCCCGGGGGGAGAAGACCCAGGCAACGGCTGTTTCTGAGAAGGTTGTTGCCGAGATGAAGTCGCGTATCTCAGCGCGAGTTCACAAGGAAACCCAGCGTCGTAAGAACGCCCTGGAAACATCCTCCATGCCCACCAAGCTAGTGGACTGCCGGTCTACCGATGTTGAGAAGTCTGAGCTCTTTATTGTGGAGGGTGACTCGGCGCTGGGCACAGCCCGCCTAGCGCGGTCCTCGACCTACCAGGCCCTTTTGCCCATTCGCGGCAAGATTCTGAACGTCCAGAAGGCATCCCTGACCGACATGCTGGCCAACGCCGAGTGCGCCGCCATTATTCAGGTCATTGGCGCCGGTTCTGGCCGCACCTTCGATCTAGAGCAGAAGCGCTACAACAAGATCATCATGATGACGGACGCGGACGTGGACGGCGCCCACATCCGCACCCTGCTGCTGACCCTCTTCTACCGCTACATGCGGCCGCTGGTAGAAGCCGGCCACGTCTACGCCGCTGTGCCGCCCCTGCACCGGGTCGAGGTGGTCAACCGGGGTAAGGCCAACGAGATGGTCTACACCTATTCCGAGAAAGAACTGCACGAGCTGCTCGACCGGCTTGAGGCTGAGGGTAAGAGCTACAAGGAACCCATCCAGCGCTACAAGGGCCTGGGTGAGATGGACGCCGACCAGCTGGCGGAGACCACCATGGACCCCCGCCACCGCATGCTCCGTCGTGTGCGGGTCGAGGACGCCGAGGCTGCCGAGCGGGCCTTTACCCTGCTGATGGGCTCAGAGGTTGCCCCGCGTAAGGATTTCATTATTCGCGGTGCGACCAAGCTGGACCACACCGCAATTGACGCCTAACAACAATTAACTGGGCTGCGATATGCAGGTGCGGCGTGCCGGAGTCTGTGCGACCTAGCAACTGGGTAAAATGTTGCCCATGACACATGCAAAGAAGCACCCTGTTACTGTCACCGTGACCGGCGCAGCCGGCCAGATTGGTTATGCCAGCCTCTTCCGCATCGCGGCGGGGGAGATGCTGGGGGCTGATACCCCCGTCCGCCTGCGTCTACTCGAAATACCCGCCGGACTCAAAGCCGCTGAAGGCACCGCCATGGAACTAGCAGACTGCGCCTTCCCCCTGCTTGAATCGGTTGACATTACCGATGACCCCACCGTCGGCTTTGAGGGTAGCAACATTGCCCTGCTGATTGGTTCCCGCCCACGCACCAAGGGTATGGAACGAGCCGACCTGCTCGAAGCTAACGGCGGTATTTTCTCTGTGCAAGGGAAAGCCATCAATGACCATGCCGCTGATGACGTCAAAGTGGCTGTCGTGGGCAACCCGGCTAACACCAACGCCCTGATTGCTGCCTCTCATGCACCGGACGTCCCCTTAGAACGCTTCACCGCTCTGACCCGCCTTGACCACCACCGCGCGGTTGCTCAGCTGGCTGCTGCAACCGGTGCGTCCGTACCCGAGATTGACGGCATTACTATCTGGGGCAACCACTCAGCCAGCCAGTACCCCGACCTTTTCCACGCCACCGTCGGCGGCCGCCCGGCCCTGGATGCTCTTGCAGAAAAGAATCTGGGTCAGGCCTGGATCGAAGAAACCTTCATCCCCACCGTCGCCCAGCGCGGAGCTGAAATTATCGCGGTGCGCGGTGGGTCTTCCGTCGCCTCCGCTGCCCACGCCGCCCTAGCCCATGTGCGCGACTGGGTCCTGGGTACGGGGGAGCGGACCACCTCAATGGCAGTGCCATCCGATGGATCCTACGGTGTGCCCGAGGGGATCATCAGCTCCTTCCCGGTCAGGTGTTCAGCAGGTGGATATGAGATTGTTCACGGTTTAGAGCACTCGGATTTTGCCCGCCAGCGCATTGCGGCCTCCGTGGCAGAGCTGGTTGAAGAGAAGGACGCCGTCGCCCAGCTTGGTCTGCTCGGCCCCCGTTAAACTTGCCGCCCCGGTGTGACTAGACAAACTGTCACTAAATGGGCACTCGGTGTAAAAACCGGCAGAGACTCCCGCAACCCTGCTGAGGGTGTGCGGGAGTCTTAGCGTTTAAGTGACCTTTAGTGAACCGTCAAATCGCCTGGTGAAGAGGTCAAAACCACCCTAAGGGCACGCTCATACAAGCCCGCTATCCTAGAGCACAACACACCCGCACCGTTGCGCCGGGCAGTCGGCAGAGCTGCCAGCCCGCAGGCGGTGCATCACTTTAACTCTCAAGGATGTCAATGGATCCCCTCGAACTAGCGCGGTGGCAATTCGGTATCACCACCGTCTACCACTTCATGATGGTTCCGCTGACCCTGGGCCTGGGTGCCGTTGTAGCTGGCTTCTACATCGCCTACGTGCGAACCAAGAAGCACGAATACAAGCGCATGACCAAGTTCTGGGGCAAGCTCTACCTCATCAACTTCATCATGGGCGTTGCAACCGGCCTTGTGCAGGAATTCCAGTTCGGTATGGCCTGGAGCGAATACTCCCGCTTTGTGGGCGACGTCTTCGGCGCCCCTCTGGCGATGGAAGGCCTACTGGCCTTCTTCGTTGAGTCCACCTTCCTAGGTCTCTTCATCTTCGGCTGGGACAAACTGGCCCCCAAGGTACACGCAGCCTGCCTGGTGATTGCTGTAGCGGCCTCCTGGCTCTCTGCCTACTTCATCATCGTGGCTAACTCCTGGATGCAGCACCCTGTTGGCGTTGAAATGATTGACGGCCGCCCCGTCATGACCGACGTCCTCGCCGTCCTCACCAACAACACCGCCCTGGTGGCCTACCCCCACGCTATCTTCGGTGCCTTGCAGGTTGCCGGTGGCTTCCTGGTCGGTATCGCCTGGTACAAGCTCTGGAAGCGCCGCCGCGACGGCATCGATACCATCGGGGAAGACGGCAAGGTTATCGTCGGCGAAACTACCGAAGGTGCCCGCGACAAGACCGACTTCAACGTCTGGTTCAAGTCCCTGCGCATCGGCGCTATCGTTGGCTTTGCAGCCTTCATCGGCACCGCCTTTACCGGGCACCACCAGGCCCAGCTCATGATTGAGCAGCAGCCCATGAAGATGGCAGCTGCCGAGGCAGCCTGCCACGACGGCACCGGCTTCTCTGTCCTTTCTCTCTCATCACCTGGTGCCCAGAACTGTGATGAGGTCCAGGCAGTGATTGAAATTCCTGGCTTGCTCTCCTTCCTGGCCTACAACAACTTCACCACCGACGTCCCCGGCATCACCACCCTGCTGCCCCAGTACGAAGAAACCTACGGCACCACCATCCCCGATAACCCCGAGCTCTACGGGGAACGCGCCGGTACCGAGGTCGAGTACCTGCCCCTGATGGAAGTGACCTACTACGGCTTCCGCGGCATGATCACCTTCGGCGGTATCAGCGCCCTCTCCTTCCTCTACGTTCTGTGGGTAACCCGCAAGAAGGGCGAAGGTACCGTACCCGAAGCCAAGTGGATTTCCTACCTGGCAATCGCTGGCATTCTGGCCCCCTTCGGTGCCAACGCCACCGGCTGGATCTTCACCGAAATGGGCCGCCAGCCTTTCGTCGTAGCCCCCAACCCTGACGGCAACCCCGCCATCATGATGTTCACTGCCGCCGCTGTCTCGCCCGGTGTCTCCGGCTACGAGATCCTTTTCTCACTGATTTCACTGGGTCTGGTCTACGGTGTGCTCATGGTCGTTGAGGTCTACCTGCTGGCCAAGTACGTTAAGGCCGGTGTGGCAGCGGCTATGCCCGAGCTGGTTGAGGACCCGCACGATACCGACGAGAAGAACGACCGCGACGTGCTCGCGTTCGCCTACTAAGAAAGGGGCTTACACACATGTTTGAGCTTTTTGCTGACCAGCCTCTTCTGCCGACCCTCTGGTTCGCCGTCATCGGCTTCTTCTGGGTGGGCTACATCATCCTCGACGGCTTCGACCTGGGCGTAGGCATGCTCATGAGCCGAATCTTTGCCAAAAACGAGAAAGAACGCCGCCTGCTGCTGAACACCATCGGCCCGGTCTGGGACGGCAACGAGGTATGGGTTGTGACCGGTGGCGCTGCCACCTTCGCCGCCTTCCCGCTGTGGTACGCCTCCCTTTTCTCGGCCCTCTACATCCCGCTGACCCTGGCCCTGCTGGCCCTGATTTTCCGTGCTGTTGCTATCGAGTACCGCGGTAAGAAGGATTCAGAGCGCTGGATTGCCGGCTGGACCTTGGCTATCTCCCTGGGCTCCTTCTTCATCGCCTTCCTGGTCGGTGCCCTGCTGGCCTTGACCTCCACCGGCCTGCCCATCAACGCAAACGGTGACCGTGTGGGCGGTGCCTTCGCCTGGCTAACTCCCGCTGTCTTTATGGGCGGCCTGGCCATGGTCGGTGTTTCCCTGGTCATGGGTCTTGCCTTCATCGCGCTGAAGACCGACGGCGAGGTGCGCCACCGTGCCGGTGCTGCCCTGGTCAAGTTCTCACCCCTGCTGGTGCTCCCGGTTGTCGTCTGGGTCGTTTACATGCAGGTGACCACCGGTAACGGCATCTCCTACGCCCTAACCGTCCTTGCCGTGCTGGCTCTTGCCGCTGCCTGGTTCTTTGCCAGCCGCAGGAGCGAGGGTAAGGCCTTCTCCGGCTTTGCGGTATTTGTGGGCTTCGGCGTCCTGGCCATCTTCCTGGCCCTATACCCCAACGTCCTGCCTTCAACCCTCGATGAGGCCTACAACCTCACTATCGCCAACGCGTCGAGCTCCGAGTACACCCTGCGCGTGATGAGCTGGGTCGGCCTCTTCGGCATCCCGATTCTGCTCGTCTACCAGAGCTGGACCTACTGGGTCTTCCGCAAGCGCCTGCGCGTTGAGAGCATCCCCGATGCCCACGACGCCACCGAGCTGGCCGCTCGCGCCACTCGTGCAAGCGCCCACAACGCCTAGCAGCTAGCACAGGCGCAGTGACGAAAGGACGCCGGGAGCAGCTCCCGGCGTCCTTTCGCCTACCTTGAGGGGCAGTGTGCTGACACCCACTGCCCAGCTATCGACATCGGGGTCTACCCCACCCAGAAGTTCCCACTAGAATAGTGAACAAACTGTTCGCGGCACCAAGGACACTATCGAGAATGACCGCTCCCACAACGAGCAAGCGGCCCCCGCTGGGGCCCCACGCCAAGAGAAACCTCACCGTTTTTGCCGTGCTCACCGCACTCAAAACCCTGGCGCTCATTGTCTTTGCCGCGGTGCTGGGCACCGCCATCACCCTGCTAGCCCGCATGACCTACGCGGTGCTCTACGAGGGGAAAACCTACGAGTCTGCCCACGCCGAGCAGCTTGCCGTCTTCGCCGGTAACGGCCAGGCCCAGCTCACCGGTATCTTCTTTGCCGCCCCCTTCATGCCGCCGGGCCTGCTCTCCCTGGCGGTCACCGGCGTCATTGCGCTTTTGGTGCGCGCAGCCGCCGACTGGTCCCTGGGCTTCTACGCCCAGCAGGCAGCGGTAGGTGCCAAAACCACTATCCGCCGCAAACTCATCCGCCGCGTCCTTGCCACCGGCGGTATCGACACCCCCGACGGCACCGGTGCCACCGCTGTCCTGCTCTCCCGCGGCCTCAACGCCCTGGATGACTACTACACCAAGACTCTTACCGCCTTTGTCTCCACGACCGTAGTGCCCACCCTGCTGCTCATCTTCATCGCCTTCTACGACTGGGTCTCAGCCCTGGTCATCATCTGTACCCTGCCGCTGATCCCCCTCTTCATGGTGCTCATCGGCCGAACCACAGCAGAAGACACCGCCCGCGCCCAGCGCGACCTGCTGCGTCTCTCTGACCACATCGTCGAACTGGTCAAGGGTCTGCCCGTGCTGGTGGGCCTGGGGCGCTCACGGGCCCAGTCCAAGGCGCTGGGCGATCTGGGGGAGCGTTACCGCAAGGCCACCATGTACACCCTGCGGTCGGCCTTCCTCTCATCGCTGGCCCTGGAACTGATTACTACCATCTCGGTAGCCCTGGTAGCGGTACTGATTGGCCTGCGCCTAGTGGAGGGGAACCTGGGGCTCGACGTCGCCCTCTTCGCCCTGCTGCTGGCCCCCGAGTGCTACCAGCCCCTGCGCGATGTGGGCACCGCCTACCACCAGTCTGAGGACGGCGTGGCAGCCCTCCGCCGTGCCGAGGCCATCATCGACCAGCCCATTCCCCACGCCACCGTCGCCCCCGGCGGCGACCGCATCTCGGTGCGCCAGCTCTCTGTCGCCTACCCGGGCCGCGACCGCACCCTTACCGGCGTGAGCTTTACCCTGCGCCACGGAACCACCACCGCAATCACCGGGCCTTCCGGCTGCGGCAAAACCACCCTGCTCTCGGTACTGGGCGGAGCCTTGCGCAACGACCTGGTACCCACCGGCACCACCGAACCGGTGCACGTCTCCGGCCTGGTATCTGGCACCGGCTCCACCGTCTGGATTAGCCAGTCACCCACCTTCATCGCCCCCACCGCCCTGGCAGAGGTCGCCCTCTACGCCACCGTAACCCGCGGCGAAGGTGCCCTCGAAGGCATCAACTACGCCTCAACCCTGCTCGATGATTCCGTTGCCTTCACCGCTGAGGACCGCGACTACTTCACCTCCTTCCTGCACTCCGTAGGGCTGGCTGACCTCGCCGACCTGCCGCCGGAAGCCCTCTCAGCTGGCCAGATGCGCCGCCTTGCTATTGCCCGCGCCCTGGCCCGCGTTGCCACACTGCAGGCCCAGGAAGAACGCGTCACCGTACTGATTGACGAACCCACTGCCCACCTTGATCCTGTTTCAGCGGCCAAGGTGAATGTCGCCCTAGCTGCCCTGCAGGAAACCGGCGCAACCCTGATTATCGTCACCCACGACACCGCCCTGGCTGCCGCCACTAACAACCTGCTCCAGGCGACCTCAAAGCCCCACGGCGTTACCTGGGAGCTCACCGCCCAGAACGCCGATGGGCTGGGCGGCTACGCTCTTGCGACCCTGGCGGACGCCGTCGCCACCGGCGAGCTCGAAGACTCGGCCCCCGTCCAGGCTGCTGCAAGCTCAACCGAACAGGCGGCAGAGCCGGCCGCGGCGGGCGTCCTAAAGACCCTGCGTCACTTGGGGGAGCTCACCGGCATCCGCAAGCGCGATATGGCCCTGCCTATCCTGCTATCGGTACTCACCGTGGTCTTTGCTGTCAGCCTTACCGCGCTTTCTGGCTGGCTCATTGTGCGCGCCGCTGAGCAGCCCGCGATGATGTACCTGCTGGTAGCCGTTACCGGTGTCCGCTTCTTCGGCCTGGGCAGGGCGACCTCCCGCTACGCCGAACGTCTTCGCACCCACAACCTGGTGCTGGGGGCGGCTAACACCCTGCGCGTGCGCGCCTGGGATGCTGCCGGACGTACCGTCCTGTCGGTGCGCTCCCTGCTGCGAGGGGATAAGATCCTTGACCGACTGGTCGGCGACATCGACGAGCTGCGCGACGCTATCCCGCGCGTCATCTTGCCGGTTGCCGCCCACCTGATCGTGATGCTGCTGGTGCTGGGCGTGACCGCCTGGGCCACCCCGCAGGCCCTGCTGCCGGTCGTCATTGCAGTTCTTATCTCTACCTTCGTGATTCCGGCAGTGGTGCTGCGTGCGGACGAGCGCGCGGACGCCGTTGCCCGCCGGGAAACCTCGGCCATGCTCCGCCTGGGCGTCTCTGCCCTGGATGCTGCTACCGACCTGCACAATAACGGCCTTGACCAGACCGTTGCCCTGGCTGTCTCCCGCCAGGATGGCTATGCCCAGGCCTCCCGACTCAAGAGCTCCCGCGCTATCGGTGTGGGCCAGGGCCTGATGGTCGTTACCTGGTGGGGTGCAGCTCTGGCTGTGATTGCCAGCGTCTGGCCTGCCGTTGAAGCTGGGGAGGTTACCGCGCCGACCGCAGCTATCGTCATTTTGATGATGACCGCCCTGTTTGAGACCACCGCAGCCCACCTGGACGCCGTTCGTGGCTGGCCCGCCTTCGCTGCCCTGGTTGCCCGTACCCGTGCTAACTTTGAGACCGTGGACGCTACTGCCGCAGTTGAGGGGCAGGACGCCGGTACGGGCGAGATCCGAGATATTCTTGGGGATCCCGGTATCGGGGCTAAGAACCGGGCAGCGCATAAGTCCATCACCCTGGAACTGAATTCGCTCGCTACCCGCTGGCCTGATATGGATTACCCGGTCTTTAGCGAACTGTCGGCATCAGTATCGTCGGGGCAGTGGCTGGGTATCACCGGCCCCTCGGGCTCGGGCAAGACAACTGCTCTGGCTACCCTGCTGGGCTTCTTGCCTGTTGAGCAGGGGCAGATTCGGGTGAACGGTCGTGCCTTTGATGCCCAGTCTTTGCGCGGGTATGCGGCTTGGTGCCCCCAGTCTGCCTATATCTTTGAGTCCACTATTGCTAATAACCTGGCGATTGCCCGTTCGGCGGACGAGCGCCCCACCGATGAAGAGATGTACGAGGTGCTTGACCGGGTAGGGCTGGGCGATTTTGTGCGCTCCCTGCCTGCTGGCCTGCAGACCCTGGTGGGGGCCGGTGGTTCCTATGTGTCGGGCGGCCAGCGTCAGCGTATTGCGATTGCCCGCACCCTGCTGGTGGATTCGCCCCTGCTGCTGATGGATGAGCCGACCGCCCACCTCGATGCCCCCGCTGCGGTAGCTCTGATTAATGAGGTTGCCCGCGGTACTAAGCGCGCCCCCGGTCAGAAGCTTAAGGGCAAGACTAAGCTGCCTGCGGTCGTCCTGGTCTCCCACCGAGCCGAGGACATCGCAGCCTGCGATACCGTGGTGAAGCTTCGGTAGCTGGCAGAAGACCCCTCCTAAGGTTCCTATCAAAGGACGCCACGGGAGGGGCTTTCTGTATCTAGAGTGGCAACGGAAATGTATCTGCTGTCTGGAAATTTACTATGGGGGGGTAAAGTGTGTTCTAGATAATAAATTTCTAGAGCTCAAGCTACAGATAGTGAGTGAATCCAATGCCTACTCTTCAAGAGTACAGCTATGTTGCGCCCCTGACTAAGAAGTTCAAACTATTCCTCTGCGGAGCAGTAGCTTTTGTACTGGTGAGTGTCACCCTGCCGATTCTGATTTTTGGCCCCGTCGACAAGGACGGCACCAACCAGGGGCTCCTCATTTCAGCGCTTGTAGGAGCTGCCGTAGCGCTGGTTATTATTCCGATGATTTTCAGCAGTACCCGCATTGACCTGCTGCATACATCGGTCAAGATCACCACCATGAAGTTCTTCTCGAAAGAGCTACCCTACAGCGAGATTGAGAAAGTGGAGGTGGGCCCAGTGACCGGGCTTGTGATGGGCGCTGGCCTACGAATCATGGGTGGAGGTAACACCGGCTACCTGACCGGCGGCCCCTCCGTCACCTTTACCCTGACGAACGGTAGCCGGGTGACGGCGTCCGCTAGCAACCCCGAGCAGGTTGTTGCTGAGGTGAACTCCCGGCTGAACTAGACGCTGAGCTAAGAGATTTAATGTGAAAAAAGGAGCGGGCGCGCCCGTAACTGATTGCAGGGGAGGGAATGTTGGTGTGCCTGCTGGCTCGGGGCTGGCGTGAACTGGGCGAGCGCCCCAGCGCGAGCCCAAGAGGGTCAGCAGGCACACCAACATCCCTTCCCCGCTAACCAGGTTTTAGGGCGAGGGTGCGCCCTCTACTTTGTCTTTTTAGAAGAGAGCATCCTCTTCAACCTGAACTTCAGCCTGGTCGGCGGGTTCTTCTGACACCGCTGATACAGGTGCAGGGGATGTCAGTGCCTGGTAGTTGGGGCCGATTGCGTCGATGCTCTGGGCTAGGAGCACGCCGGATCCGTCGCGCGGGCCGAATTCGGTGGGTAGGGTGCGGGCAACACCGGCGGATGAGACTGCCTTGGCAGGGCCGACGCCCACCCAGGCGAGGGCGAGGGCGGTTTCTCCCTTGAGGAAGCGGTGGGCTCGCATGCCGCCGGTTGCGCGTCCCTTCTGCGGGAATTCGGTGAGTTCGGTGACTTTGGCGGTGGCTCCGTCTTCGCCGCCGTCGGTGATAGTGACGACTTGGGCGTCCGCGCCGGGAGCGGTGACGCCGAAGGCGATAAGTTTGTCGTCGTCGGCTACCTTCATGCCGGCCATGCCGCCGCCGGTGCGTCCTTGGGGGCGGACCTTGGCGGCGTCGAAGGTGAGGAGTTTGGCTTGTTCGGTGATGAAGGTGAGTAGGGCGTCGTTGGAGTCGCAGACGGCTACGCTGATGACGGCGTCCTTGGGCTTGAGTTTCATGATCTCAAACTCGGTGGCGTTGAGCGGGTAGTCGGGGTTGACTCGTTTGACGACGCCGCGTTCGGTGGCCAGGGCCAGGATGGCATTGAGCGGTGCTAGGCCGACGAGCTTTTCGCCGCGGGCTAGGGTGATGGCGTCTGCGGCTTTGACGCCGCTGGCGGGCTGGGGGGTGCCGCCGGCTTCTTCGAGGACGGGTAGGTCGATGACGGGCACGCGGATCAGGCGGCCGCTTGAAGTTACCGCACCGATTTCGCCGCGGGCGCTGGTGGGCACGATGGAGAGGTAGGCGTCGTGTTTGATGCGTTTGCCCGGGTCGAGCAGGGTGGGGCGTTGGCCCTTGACGCCGCTGGTGCGCCCCAGCTGGCCGGAGGTGGAGAGCAGGACCCAGCAGGGGTCGTCCGCGATTTCGAGGGAGAGGCCGGCTTCTTTTTTGGCCTTGGAGGCGGACGCCGACAGGGCGGCAACTGCGTCGGCCAGCTCGTCCTTGGTAACGATTTTGGTGCGGCGGTCGGTGCCGTATTCGTCGGCGACCTGCTGTAGTTCTTCGGAGACCAGGGCGCGGAGCTTCATATCGGAACCGAGGATTTCTTCCAGGGAAGCAATTTCTGCTAGCAGGTCATCGCGTTCGGCCTCAAGCTCAATGCGGGAGTACTTGGTCAGCTGGCGCAGGCGCAGCTCCAGAATGTGGTTGGCCTGAACTTCGCTCAGATCGTAAATCTGCATGAGGCGTTCGCGGGCCTGGGCAGTTTCGTCTGAAGAGCGAATAATCTGGATGACCTCGTCAATATCGACAATGGCCACCAGCAGACCCTCAACCAGGTGCAGGCGGTCGCGGCGCTTGCTCAGGCGGTGGTTGGTGCGGCGGCGTACAACGTCGAGGCGGTGGTTGACGTAGACGTGAAGCAGGTCGAGTAGGCCTAGGGTCTGGGGCTGGCCGTCTACCAGGGCGACGTTATTGATACCGAAGGAATCTTCCAGCGGGGTGTGCTTGTAGAGGGCAGCCAGCACGGCCTTGGGGTTGAAGCCGTTCTTGATTTCAATGACCATGCGCAGGCCGTTTTTGCGGTCGGTCAGATCAACGACGTCAGAAATGCCCTGGAGCTTCTTGGAATTGACGCCGTCCTTGATTTTTTCGATGACCTTTTCGGGGCCAACCAGGTAGGGCAGTTCTGTGACCACAATGCCCTGCTTGCGGGCGGTGACCTGTTCGATGGAGACCTTGGCGCGGGTCTTGAAGATGCCGCGTCCCTTTTCGTAGGCGTCCTTAATGCCTGAGGTGCCCACGATGGTGCCGCCGGAGGGCAGGTCGGGGCCGGGCACGAACTTCATGATGTCTTTGAGGATGGCTTCGGGGTTATCGAGCAGATGGCGGGCTGCTGCGATGACCTCGCGCAGGTTGTGCGGGGCCATGTTGGTGGCCATGCCGACAGCGATGCCGGCTGAGCCGTTGACCAGTAGGTTGGGGTAGGCGGCGGGTAGGACGGCCGGCTGCATGAACTGGTTGTCGTAGTTGGGTACGAAGTCCACGACGTCTTCGTCGAGGTTGGCGGTCATGGCGAGGGCCGCCGGGGCCATGCGGACCTCGGTGTAGCGGGAGGCTGCCGGGCCGTCGTCCAGGGAGCCAAAGTTGCCGTGGCCGTCAACCACGGGCAGACGCATAGAGAAGGGCTGGGCTAGGCGCACCATAGCGTCGTAGATGGCGCCGTCGCCGTGGGGGTGCAGCTTACCCATGACTTCGCCGATAACGCGGGCGCTCTTGACGTGGCCCTTGTCGGGGCGTAGGCCCATCTGCTGCATCATGTAGAGGATACGGCGCTGCACGGGCTTGAGGCCGTCGCGGGCGTCGGGCAGGGCGCGGGAGTAGATGACCGAGTAGGAGTATTCCAGGAAGCTGGTTTCCATCTCGCTGGTCACGTCGATATCGACGATATTTTCGACGACGTCGGTGGGGTAGTCATCGTGCGCGGTGGTGCGGCGAGCCATGGGAACCTCAAAGCAAATAGACGGTGAAGGTATTGCCCCACCAGTTTACCGTGTTCCCCGCAAGTGCCCCAGAAAAGCCGAACCTACCAGCCTCTCACACAGAGACAGGACGAGCCGAATTCTGTTCTACGACCTTTTTCGTCCCAACCGGTATCGACTAGCCTTGGACCAGCCACGTTTAGACTCTACCTGCTTGCTGGGTACCGTAGGCCTACGCATTAGGGTTATGCCCTCAAAATCAACGGGATCCCACTGGTGCCGGTGTACTTTGAAATCTAGGCCCTGCTCTGTGTTGGTAGAGAAGACCATAAGCGCCCGACCAGACTGTACCGAAGAAACAATACGCTCCCACAAGTGCTCGCGTACTCGGGCACTGACCTTGCCAACATAGACTCCCGAACTGATTTCTAAAAGCCAACGGGTCAAATCACCGCGTAGAGCAGGCGGACAGTTTGAGAGGATAACAACAATCATGCTTCCTCCCCATAATTTCTCCTGCTTTCTATCGTTTCTTCGCGATCTCCCCAGAGGGCAAGGACGTCGGTATGCCAGTCTTCTTCAGCAATTTCCGAGCTGAGAAGTAGTTTCTGAATATCGCTAGTACAACGTTGCAAGATTTTGCCGTCCCGGAGCTTGTCTCTCACTGCACGGCGGGCTCTGGACGCCACGTCCTCCTTGCTTTCTGCAACAACCTCAAAAGCCGCAGGAATACTTACTTCTGCCTTGTAGAGGTCGGCAATATCATAGATAAAAGACCGGGAATGCCCCGTATGCACAAAGCCTAGACCAGGGGAACAGCCCAAAGAAACTACTACTGCATGAACTATCCCGTAGAGGCAGGCATTCGCTGCCGAGAGAGCCATGTTGATTGCATCTGCGTTATCAAAATCATTGGGGTCGTAGTTACGGTTATCCCAAGGCACACCGGTACGACCAGATTCCTGGCGGTAAATACGGCGTACTCTAGCGCCCTCCTTGCCCCGTAACTGTTGCATTGTTAGTTCCCTGACATCTTCATCGGGGAAGCGCATGTTATACATTTCCTTAGCAACAGCTAGGCGCTTGCGAGTATTACTGACCTTATCTGCCTGGGCCTGAAGCAGACGAGTGGTTTTAGCCAAGGAGCTACCGTGAGCATAGTAGCGTACCCCCTGCTCACCTACCCACACCGCGGTTGCACCGCAGTCGCCAAGTAACATCATGGCGTGGTGGGTAATACGGGTGCCTGGACCAAGCATAAGAGCGCCTAAAGAAGCGGCAGGTATATGCACGGTTCCCTGGCTATTAGTTGCGGTAATAGCGCTGTCTTCTCTATGGATAACGCTGTGCTCAACATAGATAAAGGAAAGCCGGTCAGAACTTCTGGTGAGTTCCTTGGTGGTGGGTGGGGTGGCACCAATCATGGGTTTCTCCTGGATCTGAGAGATATAAAAGAATCTGGGATGCACACAAGTGTGCATCCCAGATTCTTAGGAAGAATTTTTACGGATAGTAAGCAGACCACATCCATAGGCCTTTCCCTTGCCCATGCCCTTGAGTATGGACTCTCGGAAGAGGTCTACATCGGTGATAACAAGAGCCCCGTCAAATTGGGCTTGCCGGAGGGTCACAGAAGCACGTCGTCCGTCATCGTGAGGATTAGCACGGCTAAAACGCTGGTCAGATCGTGAAGTGACAGCTGCCAGGTAACTTCCTGGCTCAGAGCCTTCAGCTACCCTAAAGCCCCATTGCGGAGCCTTATGCACTAGCCAGCCAAGTTGCTGTTCAGCAGTAACATGGGGGACGACCCTACCACGCTTCCCATTTTCTACAGGAAGAGACTTAACCGGGTTTCCAGTTAGCCGGAAGGACCAGGCCTGGCCCTCCCTTAGGCTGGCTAGCAACTTACCAAGATGAGCAACTTCAGCAGGACGTGACTCCCAGCCGGCGGCCTCCTGAATATGCCGTAGATCCGGCTCTTCAGGACTTTGAACGTAGAGGGTATAGGAAGGGCCGTTAACATCGAGCCGCCACAGTACCCGGCTGTCTGCGCTCGCCTGCACATCTGGCGGGAAAGCAGAGAGGACGGCAGCATGCATGGCTTGGGGGCTGGCTATGAGCTTTCGCGCTTCACGACGCTGGGGATTGATGAGTATGCGGGAAAAGAAACTCATGCTTCAGTAACCACCTTCATGAATTCGTCCTCCGGCTCAGTTTCTCCCTCAGGATTGTTGATTTCTAAGGGCTCTGCCCGGAAAACAGACCGTAGCGAATACTGCCGGAACTCTGGATTAAAGCTTACCGGGATATCTCGTAAGGTATCTGCTGGTTCGCCTAGGCGGGCATCGCGCAGGATCGCAAGTGAGACAAGCTCTCCGGCGTTTTGCTGAGCCCACTTGGGTGCGTACCAGGTATTTTCTGCTCGCAGAACTTCTTCCGCGTTGCCCTCTCTGATACCCAGTACTAGATCAGGGTTAGCGGGGCAGGCCCGCCGCCCTAGGTAGAGCGGATAGACAGGACGCCGCAGGGCGGCTTCTAGTTCTTCCAGGAGCGCTTTCTGGGGTGAAGCTAGGGCTACCAGAAAGACAGCATCCGCCAGGTAGTAGCGGGTACTGAGCTGGGAATTTTTGTCCTTACCGAACCAGTTACGGGCCGTGTGATAGTCGCGAGTCAGCTGACCTGGGTGGTCTACCCGCACCGCGAATTCAAGCTGGGCCAGGTCGTCTACGGGCTCTTGACGGTCGCGCCCCAGGGCGGCGGAAAGAAGCCCAATAACTCCTGACTTTGTAGGCTCGTTGTTGGTATGGCGGACCTTGAACCGGCTCTCAGCTCCCCAGGCCTGTAGCGGCGCCTTGAATTTGAGGAGTAGCGAGTACATTAGTCTGCCAGCACCTCGGAAAGATCGCTTTCAACTGCGGAAAGGAGTTCCTTGAGGTTTACGCCCTGGCCAAGGTTTTCTAGGGCATCCTTGAGGTCTCCTACTGCAAGAAAGTAGCTCTTGACGGGCTCCAGACCGTATGTTTCTGCCAGCTCCTGTGCTTCATGGGCTAGGGCAGTGGCTGCCTGGTAACGGCGGCCCTTCTCCGCGCTCTCCTTGACAGGGGTTTCAAAGGCATTGACGTAGGAAACTGGGCGGTCATCACGCAGGGTAACCACTACTGCCTCGGGCAGGGTGCGGTTAGCAAAGCTGTTCTGCTTGCCGGTGGGCATAGCGGTGATGAAGCTCTTGATGAACTGGGTTGCGGCCTCTACAGCGGCCTCCTTGTCACCCAAGTTTGCCTGTAGGCCGGTGAAGTTGATGTTGGCGTAGCGGTAGAGGGTGGAGGACATCATCTCGACGGTGCCAATCATGCCTGCGCCGGTTTCGTCTGCGTCGCGGACAACGTCATCGACTGCGGTGAAGTAGTCGAATTCAGGCTCTGACTCATGAACGCCAATAGCGTGGGCTACCTGGCAGGAGGCATCAACGTTGAAGTCGGGGGCGTCAGCAAGCATACGGCCAAAGAGGGCAATGTCAACGCTGTGCTGTTCGTCCAGGATTTTTTCTACATCCGCTTTTTTCAGTTTGCTGCCTTCAGCATCGATGATTGCCTGGGCCAGGCGTGAAATCTGCTGGTTGCTGACCAGCAGAAGATAACCGGATTCCAGGGTCTTCGGCGCCTCTTCTTCTTTCTTCTTTTTGGGCTCAGCCAGGGAAATTTTTACTGTTTTGAAAGCTTCTGCAACCTCGGAAAGAGCCTGGTCATAGTCGTATCCTTCAGAAATTTCCTGAATTTTGGTAACGACTTTTTCGGCTACTCGCTTGGTGCGGATTCCCATCTTATCGGTGTCGAGGTTGGCGACGAAGTCCTGACGAATAGCAGACTTCCAAGCCTGGGAAGAAACACGCTGGCGGGGTACCCCGCCAAAAACAGCAGACTTGGGGGAGCCCGTATCGTCGCGGTTGATGTTGGAGGGGGGAAGGGTCTGTAGGGCGTGGATATCGATGTAGAAGCTCATGATTTCTCCTTTTAGTTTCTTGGGTTAGTTGTTGGTAGAGGTATTTGCTGGGCGGCGAGTGTAGCCGTAGGCAAAGTCTCGGCTCCAGCGGGTAATGACTTTTGCACGGTGCCTGGGGTGCTGGAGCCAGTAGAGGTCGGTAGTGAACCTTCCATAGTCGAAGGTTAGTTCTTCCTGTTTGAGGAGCTGAACCAGGGAACGAGCGTGGTAGACGATACCGCTAAAGTTCCTTGCCTGAAGTAGGGCATCAAAGCGTTTTTTGATGGAGGGGGTGCGCTTTGCAACAAGCTGTCCTATTGAGTAACCAAAGCTAATGTCTTTGGTGTGCATGTTTCTTTGCTCTGATTGCTGGTGGACAGCGTAGAGGGTGAGGGCCATGTAGGTGGCTAGTTCACCGTAGCTGGCTTCGTCTCCTCGGCCTCGGTAGTTATCTGGAAAGTCGATATTTTCATCGCCGGTGAGGACATACTGCCAGGCTAGCGGGTTTTTAGCAGGATCTTGACCTACTGCTTGACGAAGGTCGCTCAGCTCTTTTTTGGACGCTGAGGAACCTGCATTGTGTCCTCCGTAGAGGCGATGGATTTTGTGGGTGACAAAGTTATAGAGGGTAGGTGTCACCGTCTCAGAAGGATGAGACATCGTTGCCTTCTTTCTACTGGGTTTTGTCTTCGTAGGCTAGAGGAAAAATCTTTTTGAACTCGCGATGGCAGGCTCGTTGGGCTGTTGCTGCACTGATGAGTTTGTCATCCTTGATCCTGCCGATGAGGGCTTTCGAGCTTGCACCGATGAGCATATTTTCTACTTCCCGTTTGAAGAAGGAAGAGGCAAGTTTCTGCCAGCTTTCCTTAAGCTCTTGTGGATTTGCTTCGTGGGTAACCTGGGAAAGCCAGATGCGGAATTCCTTTTCGAGCCTGTGAAGTACAGCTTCGGTTGCCGCTGGCTGGAATTCGTAGCTTTGACCGGCAGCTTCCAGCAGACTTCCGGCGAAGCGTCCCAGCTGGATTGCAGCGTCCATACTCTTTTGGGAGTTTTCAAGGATGGCTGCTGTATGTTCTGGGAATTCATCGGTTAGCAGGGCTAGTTCTACGGGAATTGATTCATCGATGGTGGATTCGATAACAGCGTTTTGGTTGCCGTAGACAACTCCTACTAGCTGGACCTGTACCTTCATATTGTGAGGAAAGTAGCGGCTGAGGTCTTGTATAGTTTGAGGTTTTTTGGGCGCGTATTCGTCCCCGCCTTGGTTAGGACTTAAGACCAGGAGAGCATCTAAGCCTCGCCAGAAGGTACGCTCCTGGTTGTGCTGTAGAGGCATCCAGATTTCCTGTCCCTTTTTAGACTGGTTTTTGCTGTAGCGAAGGCCGGTCCAGGGGTCTTCACAGCCGATGCCGTCTTGGAATTTCTCAGAAGCCTTATCTCCATTGGAGACAAGAACTCCGGTAACTTGACCGTTCTTGGGGAACAGCCGGACGCGCCGGGATTGCCAGGTGAGGGTGTCACAAGGTCCGGTAGGAGTGGTTATCTCTTTGGGGTAGCTTCTGGGGGCAGCGCCATCAAAGGGTTCTCGTTCCCAAACGGGTAAGTCATTGGCGATTTTGAAATCTTCCTCCCCGTTCTCGTTAATGGTCGGCTCAAAGAGTCGGCTGATAGGCAGGTTGAGGAGGAGAGTCTCAAAGATGTTTTCTCCGTGAAGAATAACCCTTCCTGTGGCGCCTTGCCAACCAACACCAATGGGATATCCTCGGCCACCTTTGACGCGCGGGTCACCTACTGCACCGGATTTAATGCCGGAATAGTCGTAGGCCTGTACAGTGATAAGCTTTCGGGCTGCATCGGCATAGTCTAGGGTTCCTTTGCCACTAGCTGCGCGCATGGAAAAGTGATCTGAATCAGAGTCTAGGAGAATGCGGGAAACAGGGGAGAAAGTGCTCTTTTCAGTATGTAGGTCTGCTACCTGCATGAAGGGGTGCTCTGGATGGAAGAGTTCAAAGTAGGGTTTGATGTCTTCATGCTGGAGGTAGTCCAGTACGAAATCAAAGTTGCCTACTTTCTTCTCTCTGAGGGTGGCTATCCAATTTCGACGGGCTTCAGTTCCAAAGGCTGCTAGGTCAAAGTCTTCGGCGTCTGCGAAGTGGAAGAAGGACGAGCGTAGAAGAATGGGCTCTAAGAAAGCCAGCATAGCGGAGTCTTCTAGTGCGCTTTCATGAGCAAGCTTGGTAATGGAATAGCCTTCGCGGAAGAGCTGCTCTAAAGAAACAAGTTCTAGCTCACCGGCTGTCTTCTGAACCTTAATCCAGGGTGAATCTACGAGATTAAATTGGGGAATGGTGTCTTCGCTCACTCTATCCTCCTAAAATTTTGTCTAGGGGCTGTGTGGGCGAGTCTTGATGGCGTCATCGCCCTGCGTTCTTGAGTAAGAGCCTAATTCTGTCTAGAGCGGCATGTCAAGGGGTTCTAGATATTTAATTTACAAGTTCATTACTTTTTGCTCTTCGGGTAGGATAAGAGTATCTCGTCTTCGCGAGGAGCATGAGGTGATCCCTGGATAGATACTTCATCTACAAGGGGTCATCACCGTATAGGCGGTGCTTTTCTAGGTTACATGAGGATTTTGGGTGGGGCTGTCGTTCACCTGCAGATTTACCCCCCCGACTCGAAGGAATATTGTGATACATTAATGATGAAGGTAATTTTTCTTCCCAGCGCTTCCAAGCATGGCTACACGGAAGCAGATGCCCTGTGCGCTATAAAGAACTACCAGCACTATCTTTCAGCCTTTGAACCTTCGCGCATAGCGCATCTACCAGACCCGAATCTCTACATCGGCCCAGCGCTCAACGGTGATCTGCTAGAGGTCTTTACCTACGTGATAGACCCTCAAACCGTTATCTTCCACTGTATGAAGTTACGGGGGAAGACCTACATGCGTGCTGTGCAAAACTCTGAGGAAAGGAGCTACCAAGGTGACTAAGGAATACAGCCTGGAGGAACTAGAGGCTATTGGCCAGAAGCTATCTTCTTGGGTGGAGTCTGACGAATATTTTGAAACTTTAGAGAACGCCCAATTCCAGGGCCGCACCTCCGAGGGGGTTGCTCAAGCGGAGGCAATAGTGCAGGCTGCTACCCGAGGCCGTCCTTCTCTCGCCGCAGAGATAGATGGCAAGTCTCCCACTATCAATGCGCGAGTAACCCCAGACCTTAAAGAACGCCTAGCAGCCTACGCAAAAGAGCGGAAGGTTAAGCCCTCTGTTGTGGTGAGAGAAGCCCTAGAACAATATCTGCCCCGTTCTGCCTAGTAGTTGACGAGCGCCCCGAAAGGATAACGCCACTGTGAAGACTAACCCTATCGAATCCTTATCTGCTGGTGCTCAAACTTTTTGGGCCAAGACAGGGCAGGAAGAATCACCCGCAACAGGAATGAGCCTAGCCCAGCATATGCTGGATAGTTCCCAGGTGGCCCACTATCTGTGGGAGAACTGGCTATCCGACGGCAGCAAACAGTGGATTCAAAAAAGCCTGAACCTTGAAGAAGCTGAAGCCCAAGCCCTTGTTTCCTGGTTGGTGGGAACCCACGATATTGGTAAAGCTAGCCCAGAATTCGCTGGGCAGCTAGATGCGCGTCAAAATATTGACCTTCTGGTTTACCGCCAAAGGATTGAGGACGCTGGGTATGACTTTATGCTAGACCTCACCAAGGTAACAGACCGTTGCCCTCACTCCCGCTACAGCTATAGCATTATCAGGCACTGGCTGGCACAGAAGTACCCTGCTGTTTCTGAAACAAGCGTCAACAGTCTGGCCCAGGTGAGCGGCTCCCATCACGGCAAACCTGCGGCCGCCTACGCTGAGGGCAGGGACACCGAGCTTGTTCAACGCGTCCTGCAAGACACAAAATTTAAGAACTGGCTAGAAGCCTGGGACGAGTTGCTCAGCTTCATCGAAAGAACCACGGAGGCAGGCCACGCTATCCTAAAAGCCTTAGAAAACGGCGGCTTGAAACCTGACCTCCAATTCTTCATTACCGGGCTAACCATCATGTGCGACTGGATAGCTTCCAACCCCGACTACTTCCCCTACGGGCAGGTTACCCACCAGGAAACCCGACCCCAAGAGGCCTTTGAAAAGCTAAACCTTAGCCAGCCCTGGCAACCTGAAGACCTCAGCGCTTTGAGCCCAGAAGAAATCTATTCCAGCAGATTCTCCCTCCCACCAGGTGCTACCCTGCGTCCCATGCAAAAGGTCGTAGTGGAGGCCGCCCGCTCCCTCCAAAGCACCGGGCTTATGTGCATTGAAGCCCCCATGGGCCAGGGAAAAACAGAAGCAGGCCTGGTTGCCGCAGAGATCCTAGCTCACACCACCGGCAAAAACGGCCTGATGTTTGCCGCACCCACCCAAGCCACCGCGGATGCCCTCTTTGACCGTGTCGCGGACTGGGGGCGAAAAGCCGCCCACGGTAACGAGACAATCTCCATGTTCCTTGGGCATTCAAAAAGCAATCTCAACGAAAATTTTAGTCGTATGCGGTTTGCAGGTATCCACGCTGATGAGGGGCGTAAAGGCCACCAGGAAGAGGCTCGGGTTATTGCGCATCAGTGGTTTTCCCGCAAGAAAGGAGTGCTCTCTAATTTTGTAGTGGGCACTGTAGACCAGGTACTGATGATGGCGCTCGCCAGCAAACATGTGATGCTGCGGCACTTGGGGTTGGGCGAGAAAGTGTTGGTTATCGACGAGGTTCACGCCTACGACGCCTACATGAATGTTTATCTTGAAAATGCCTTGGAATGGTTGGGCAGGATGCAGGCCCCCGTGATTCTGATGTCTGCTACCTTGCCAGGGGTAGCTAGGCAGAAGCTGATGCAGGCTTACGCTCGGGGGCTGGGTTTCCGTAAGTCTAAGCCAGGTGTGGTGCCTGCTAGGAGAAGTAGGCGCGGGGGAGCTGCTAAAGTCTCTCAGCCTGTTGTGGAGAGCGTGGATCTTTCCTACCCCGTGATTCATACAGTCTCCATTGAAAACGCGGGTGAACCCAGGAAGTGGGAGATCGAACAGCCTAAGGAACAACAGGAATTTTCACTCAGGCTCATTGATGATTCCTTTGCTGAGCTAGATAGTGTGCTTGCGCCCCTCGAAAATAATGGGGGATGTGCCGCCATTATCTGTAATACGGTGAGCCGGGCCCAGGAAGTCTATGAACACTTGCAGGGGATCTTTGCTCCGCATGAGCTGATGCTGGTACATTCTCGTTTCATTGCGCGCGACCGCGTCAAAAATGAGAAGGTGCTTGTTGAAGCTTTGGGCAAAAAGAGCCGTGCTGGAGCCGGGCGTCCCGAGCGTTTTGTGGTCGTGGGGACGCAAGTCATTGAGCAGTCTCTAGACATTGACTTTGACGTGATGATTACGGACCACGCCCCGGTAGACCTTGTACTACAGCGTATGGGGCGTTTGCACCGTCATGACAGGGCAGGGGAGAGGGCACCCCACCATCTTGACCCGGTGTGCTACGTGCGCGGTGTTCAAGAACTTGGAACTGAAAATGCCGCCCCTGTCTTTACTGAATCTGCTGAAAAAATTTATGACAGGTCGATTCTGCTATCAAGCTATGCCCAGCTGATGCCTTATTTTGAGGGTAAGAAACTTCAGATTCCTGCTGATATAAGCGCACTGGTGCAGGGCGCTTACTCTGCTCAGGCATCTGTTCCTGAGGGCTGGGCTGAAACCTACGCGGAGGCCGTCCAGGAATGGAAGAGCAAGGAAGCAGAGAGCCGGAGAAAAGCAGGCGCGTACTCTATGCGCCCTGGCTCAGGCATCGACTATTTGTGTGATTTCTTTGGTGAAAAGGGTGTAATGGGCGATGCCGATGAGCTGAAATCTCAGGCTAAAGTGCGTGATACGGACGATACCTTGGAAGTGCTGGTGGTGCAGTCGGACGATGGTGGCCAGACCTACCGGCCACTGGGTGATGAATACGTGGATCTAATGTTTGAGGCTGACGCTTTAGAGAAACCTGATTGGAAACTGGCGAACGTGCTCGCAGGGTCTTCTATCCGTTTGCCCTACCAGTTTGCGGATAAGGGGTGGGCACCTAACAAGAATCCTTTTGACCTGGCCCTTAAGGCTTTAGAAACGAATCAATTTTCTGCCTGGCAACAGCATCACCTACTGAAAGGGGAGCTGGTGCTTCTGCTAGATACCAATATGGAATGTTCCTTAGCCGGGTACAGGTTGCGCTATTCGCAGGAACTGGGCTTGGAAGTTCTTCGGGAAGCAGATTCGGGTATGATTATCGAGGGCTAGCCGGCTAAAAGTAAAGTAAATTTCCTTGTTGTCTCGGTGTTCTACCATGTCAGCAAGTGTGCTCCCCGCGTAGACGGGGATGAGCCGAACTACACCCCATTAATAACGCGCACGCGCACGTGCTCCCCGCGTAGACGGGGATGAGCCGAAATCCGGCATCAGCTGGATTAGCTCTTCAGGGTGCTCCCCGCGTAGACGGGGATGAGCCGTAGAACGTATCGAGGCCGCGTTGAAGGAGAACGTGCTCCCCGCGTAGACGGGGATGAGCCGGCAACCTGTTCAACGCTCAACCCCAGTAGCTCGTGCTCCCCGCGTAGACGGGGATGAGCCCACGATGTGCACCCCGGCTTCGGTAAGTTCCCCGTGCTCCCCGCGTAGACGGGGATGAGCCGGCGAGCGTGCGTGGATTTCAGCTAAGACCATTGTGCTCCCCGCGTAGACGGGGATGAGCCGATATTGCTGTAATCAATCGCCTCACCGGTATCGTGCTCCCCGCGTAGACGGGGATGAGCCGGACTGGCTCTATGACCGAACCCATCGTGAAGCGTGCTCCCCGCGTAGACGGGGATGAGCCGGAAGGTATCAGCGTTGTGCTGCTGGCCCCACTGTGCTCCCCGCGTAGACGGGGATGAGCCGCCCTCGCCTACGAGGTAGACCGGGATATCCGGGTGCTCCCCGCGTAGACGGGGATGAGCCGAAGTTGGGGACGTCGTCAAGGGAGAGCGGCTGGTGCTCCCCGCGTAGACGGGGATGAGCCGAT
This sequence comes from Rothia sp. 11254D007BW, assembly GCF_053548195.1. Classification (NCBI taxonomy): domain Bacteria; kingdom Bacillati; phylum Actinomycetota; class Actinomycetes; order Micrococcales; family Micrococcaceae; genus Rothia; species Rothia sp. 11254D007BW. The sequence continues at coordinate 906,685 of NZ_JBPWPK010000001.1, read as the reverse complement.
GCTCGTTCGAAGCCATAAGAGTATTACCTCGTGCTCCCCGCGTAGACGGGGATGAGCCCGCCCCCACCGGAAGACGGTGAAGGCGTTGCTGGTGCTCCCCGCGTAGACGGGGATGAGCCGTGGACGCTCAAGTTCACCCGCTACCAGGACTAGTGCTCCCCGCGTAGACGGGGATGAGCCCGACGGCATGATCGCCGGGTACAACAAGCTCAAGTGCTCCCCGCGTAGACGGGGATGAGCCTGAGGGGTGAGGCAACTGTTCAATTTGGAACAGGTGCTCCCCGCGTAGACGGGGATGAGCCGATTTACCTGCATAAGGACTGGACGGCGACCGCGTGCTCCCCGCGTAGACGGGGATGAGCCGTCCGGTATCGACGGGTACTCCACCACCGCCCTGTGCTCCCCGCGTAGACGGGGATGAGCCGTAAGAATTTCCCACATTGCGGTAGAGGCCGGAGTGCTCCCCGCGTAGACGGGGATGAGCCGTAAGAATTTCCCACATTGCGGTAGAGGCCGGAGTGCTCCCCGCGTAGACGGGGATGAGCCGAAGCAGCAGAAGCGGCAGGCTGAAAAACGCCGGTGCTCCCCGCGTAGACGGGGATGAGCCGACGCCACCGCTCAGCGGTATCAGCGTCAGGGGGTGCTCCCCGCGTAGACGGGGATGAGCCGCTCTTCCATTCCGTAGATCCGGTCAGCAGCCAGTGCTCCCCGCGTAGACGGGGATGAGCCGGGTAAATCACCGCTTCGCCTGGATATCCAGACGTGCTCCCCGCGTAGACGGGGATGAGCCGGTGAAGAATTGCGGCACGCTCGGAGTCCGTGAGTGCTCCCCGCGTAGACGGGGATGAGCCGGACGGCAAGCACACCATCAAAATGGGCTGCTGGTGCTCCCCGCGTAGACGGGGATGAGCCGGCTTTGGCACAGTGGCCTATCCCTGACCAGGGGTGCTCCCCGCGTAGACGGGGATGAGCCGTCGAGGAGTAGCTGCCAGCGGCGCTTGGGGCCGTGCTCCCCGCGTAGACGGGGATGAGCCTACTCCCGCATGATACCGGTAGCCACATCATAAGTGCTCCCCGCGTAGACGGGGATGAGCCGGAGGTTGGTTTCTACCACCTGCTGACTGTTGAGTGCTCCCCGCGTAGACGGGGATGAGCCAGGGTGCAGCTTCAAAACCCTTACGGGGTCTTTGGTGCTCCCCGCGTAGACGGGGATGAGCCTGGTCGATGCATTCGAGTTGGCAATCAGTGTGAGTGCTCCCCGCGTAGACGGGGATGAGCCGAGGTTGAGATTCCGCTCGGGCATGAGCATGAAGTGCTCCCCGCGTAGACGGGGATGAGCCGACAGACCACGGTAGGCGAGGGTCTGCCAGACCGTGCTCCCCGCGTAGACGGGGATGAGCCGTACATGGAGGCCATCTAAATGCTGACCGTCTGGTGCTCCCCGCGTAGACGGGGATGAGCCGCTGCAAGCCACCGCTGAGAAAGCCGCCAAAGGGTGCTCCCCGCGTAGACGGGGATGAGCCGATAGCACCAGCCCCCAGCGCGAGAGCTAGCAAGTGCTCCCCGCGTAGACGGGGATGAGCCGGCTGAAGAATATCTCAATCAAAAAGGACGGTAGTGCTCCCCGCGTAGACGGGGATGAGCCGGCCACAGGGGTATCGACAGGCACCGTGACCAGGTGCTCCCCGCGTAGACGGGGATGAGCCGGTTGTGCGCGGTCAGAGCACTGTGATTGACCCGTGCTCCCCGCGTAGACGGGGATGAGCCCACGGATATGAAGTGGGCCCTGGATTATGACTAGTGCTCCCCGCGTAGACGGGGATGAGCCGATACCCGCCGGGTGCGTGAAGCGCTGGATGAGGTGCTCCCCGCGTAGACGGGGATGAACCGGCAACGTGGGTCATAATGACGGCATCCCAGTCGTGCTCCCCGCGTAGACGGGGATGAGCCCAAGGAAACCGGCACCATCATCACCACAGATCAGTGCTCCCCGTGTAGACGGGGATGAGCCGGCGGCGTCAACGTTTTTCATACCGTTCTCAGCGTGCTCCCCGCGTAGACGGGGATGAGCCTGCTTGCGGTGCCCTGGGGAATAGCTGCTGCGAGTGCTCCCCGTGTAGACGGGGATGAGCCGCGTCGTCATTCACGTACCCGGTGAGAGGGTCTGCGCTCCCCGTGTAGACGGGGATGAGCCGCCGTAGGTTCCTGCGCCGCCTTGGGCGAAGGAGTGCTCCCCGCGTAGACGGGGATGAGCCCATGTAGGGCTGGAAGTCGAAGATGTCCTTGTTGTGCTCCCCGCGTAGACGGGGATGAGCCGGACAATCTTGAAATGACCCCCGATGAACTGACGTGCTCCCCGCGTAGACGGGGATGAGCCGACCCATTGACCAGCAGACGAGTCCAAGTCTGGGGGATGAGCCGGAAGAAGTCTCTACGTCATTACCGTCAGAATCGTGCTCCCCGCGTAGACGGGGATGAGCTAGAACGTGAATCCTACCTACGGCTTATCTCAAGAGTGCCACCCGCGCGGACTGGGAAAGCCAGTAAGCAGGCTGGTTAGCCTAGCGGGCGCGGGCGGGTGCAAAAAGCCCGTAGATACCCAGCGCCCCGAGAGCTAGGACGGCCACACCGAATGGAACAGCTGTGGGGGAGTGGTCAGCACCGCTGGTCATAAAGGTATCAGCCAGCCCCATACCCATATGCCAGCCCCAGCCCAGAAAGAGCAGAAAGCAGGCGGTAGCTACTGCAAGAGAGCAGAAGCCGATAGCTCGCGTGGTGCTGTAAGAGGCCATGCCCCGTAACCACTCGTGCACGTTCGGTAGAGCGGCTAAAAGAAGCGCAACGATAAAGCCCCACACAATCACGACAAGGAGGCTAAACTGGTTAGCCTCGCTCAAGATGCTGTAAATCTCGCTGAGGGTGTAGCCTGGGGCTGTTGCTAGGGGGTTCCACCAAAAGACATGCAAACCGTAGTAGATAGCTAACACCAGCCCCAACCCGCAAAAGGAAAGAGGCAGACGGACGCCCGGGGTCGGCTTATCATGCACCCTGCTGGTTTTCGTTTCAGCGGATGTACTGTGAAAAATCTCGGTGATACCCACTCCCAATAGGGAAGCGGCACCTGCAAGGAAAGAAAGCACCGCCGCCCAGCTGATCATCGACTCAAGCTGAACTGAGGTCGGGTGGGGGAGCGTTATTGCTACCGAGGTGGCCAGCATAAACACCGCAGCGCTACCGATAAGAAACCACCGAAAGGCTACATTGAGTGTGTTTGCCACAGGCCTAGTTTGTGCCCGGTGCAGGCGTCCAGGGGAAACCGTCATGCCCCTATTGTGGCACGAGAACGCAATATATTAACGGCACATTTTCCTTGCCAAAGCCGAAAAGTCGCGCCCGAGCTGGGGTGGGCGTCCGCTCCCTGAAACATGCAGACGAAACATTTGCTTACGAACCGTCTTCAAAATATGTGAACAACGTGATACGCGGTACACTAAAAAGCAGTGGCCTCGTGCCCACCGGCTCAACAGCGAGCATCACACACCCGTCGCGCAGACGCGACGGTGCCCACAGGCGCACGAGCCAATCGCAAGACAGTGTCGAGAGGAGTCCCACATATGAGCACTGTGGATAGCTTCGGTTCAAAGGGCGTACTTTCCGTCAACGGAACCGACTATGAAATTTTCCGTCTAAAGGCAGTAGAAGGCTCACAGAAGCTGCCTTACTCCCTGAAGGTTCTACTCGAAAACCTTCTGCGCACCGAAGACGGTGCCAACATCACCGAAGGCCACATCAAGGCACTCGCCAACTGGGATCCCTCAGCGGAACCCGACACCGAAATCCAGTTCACCCCCGCCCGCGTCATCATGCAGGACTTCACCGGCGTACCCTGTGTCGTTGACCTTGCCACCATGCGCGAGGCCGTGAAGGAACTGGGCGGCGACCCCTCCAAGATCAACCCCCTGGCACCTGCCGAACTGGTCATCGACCACTCCGTGCAGATCGATACCTTCGGCACTGCCGACGCTATCACCCGCAACATGGACATCGAATACCAGCGCAACGGTGAACGCTACAAGTTCCTGCGCTGGGGTCAGACCGCCTTCGACGACTTCAAGGTCGTCCCCCCGGGCATGGGCATCGTGCACCAGGTCAACATTGAATACCTGGCCCGCACTATCATGGCCCGCGAAGTCGGCGGCGTACTGCGCGCCTACCCCGACACCGTCGTAGGTACCGACTCCCACACCACCATGGTCAACGGTCTGGGCGTGCTCGGCTGGGGCGTTGGCGGCATCGAAGCTGAAGCAGCAATGCTCGGCCAGCCCGTCTCCATGCTGATTCCCCGCGTCGTCGGCTTCAAGCTCACCGGCTCCATCCCCTCCGGTGCCACCGCAACCGATGTCGTCCTTACCATCACCGAAATGCTGCGCGAACACGGCGTCGTCGGCAAGTTCGTTGAATTCTACGGCGAAGGCGTAGGCCAGGTGCCCCTGGCAAACCGTGCAACTATCGGTAACATGAGCCCCGAATTTGGCTCCACCGCCGCTATGTTCCCCATCGATGAAAAGACCCTCGAGTACCTGCGCCTGACCGGCCGTAGTGAAGAGCAGGTCGCCCTGGTCGAGGCCTACACCAAGGAACAGGGCCTCTGGCACGACCCCTCCGTCGACGTCGAATACTCCGAGTACCTGGAACTGGACCTCTCCACCGTGGTTCCCTCCATCGCAGGCCCCAAGCGTCCCCAGGACCGCATCCTGCTCTCAGAGTCCAAGAGCCAGTTCGAATCAGACATCAAGAACTACGCCAAGGACGGCGAAACCGACAAGTCAGCCCAGGTCTCCATGGCAGACGGTCGCGAGTTCGAGCTCAAGAACGGTGCAGTGTCCATCGCCTCGATTACCTCCTGCACCAACACCTCAAACCCCTCGGTCATGATGGCAGCAGGCGTGCTCGCCCGCAACGCCGCAGCCAAGGGCCTGACCGCCAAGCCCTGGGTCAAGACCTCCATCGCCCCCGGCTCAAAGGTCGTCACCGACTACTACGAGAAGGCAGGCCTGCTGCCTGACCTCGAGAAGCTGGGCTTCTACGTTGTTGGTTACGGTTGCGCCACCTGCATCGGTAACTCCGGCCCCCTGGAACCCGAGATTTCAGAAGCCATCCAGAGCGAAGACCTCTCCGTCACCGCGGTTCTCTCAGGTAACCGCAACTTCGAAGGCCGTATCTCACCGGACGTTAAGATGAACTACCTGGCCTCACCGCCGCTGGTTATCGCCTACGCCCTGGCCGGTACCATGGACTTCGATTTCGAGAAGGACTCCCTGGGCACCGACGCCGATGGCAACGAGGTCTACCTCAAGGACATCTGGCCCGACCCCGAAGAAGTCCAGAAGATCATCGACGAGTCCCTCGACACCGAGATGTACAACAAGGAATACGGCACCATCTTCGACGGTGACGAGCGCTGGCAGGCCCTGGAGACCCCCACCGGCTCCACCTTCGAGTGGGACGAAAAGTCCACCTACGTGCGTAAGCCCCCGTACTTCGAGGGCATGACCATGGAAACCAGCCCCGTTGAGGACATCAAGGGCGCCCGTGTGCTGCTCAAGCTGGGCGACTCGGTCACCACCGACCACATCTCACCGGCTGGTTCCTTCAAGTCAGACACCCCCGCAGGTAAGTACCTGATCGAAAACGGTGTAGAACGCAAGGACTTCAACTCCTACGGCTCCCGCCGCGGTAACCACGAGGTCATGATTCGCGGTACCTTCGCCAACATCCGCATCAAGAACCAGCTTCTGGACGGCGTTGAAGGCGGCTTTACCCGCGACTTCACCCAGGGCGGCGAGCAGTCCACCGTCTACGATGCCTCCATGAACTACCAGGCAGCTGGCATTCCGCTGGTTGTTCTGGGCGGTAAGGAATACGGCACCGGTTCATCCCGTGACTGGGCTGCTAAGGGCACCACCCTGCTGGGCGTCAAGGCAGTTATCGCTGAGTCCTTCGAGCGTATCCACCGTTCAAACCTGATTGGTATGGGCGTTGTGCCCCTGCAGTTCCCCGCCGGTGAGTCCCACGAGTCACTCGGCCTGACCGGTACCGAAACCTTCGATATCACCGGCCTGACCGAACTGAACGAGGGCACCACCCCCAAGACCCTCAAGGTCACCGCCACCGCTGAAGACGGCAAGGTTACCGAGTTCGATGCTGTAGTTCGCATCGACACCCCCGGTGAAGCTGACTACTACCGCAACGGCGGCATCCTGCAGTACGTTCTGCGTAACCTGGTCCGCGGCTCCTAAGCTTTAGACCTAAGCCCTAGACCGCCTGCCGGTTCAAGACCTGTGGCCCCCACTTTCGAGTGGGGGCCACAGGCCTTTTTTGTCTGTTTTCTATAGAGTTGGGACCAGATAACTGTTCGAAGTATCGGTAGGCATTGAGGGTTTCGGGAGGAATCTGGTCCCTTGTGTGTGGCGGCGGGGACGGCGGCAGGGGCGGGGGTGGCTAGGTGAGCGGCTGAGTGGAGTTCCAGACCTGCCGCCACTTATCCGCTAGAGAATCAATATTTTCGTGGGCGTTCAAACCACTAGGCTGAGGCACGACCCAGAGCTGGCTCACCGGGTTCCACCCCTTGATCTGGGAGGTTTCCTGCTGCCCCAACTGAGCCTTCCTGTCACCAAAGGCCGTGCGGAAGGCTGTTATGCCAGCAATGGCTACAGCCTGGGGGCTATAGGTGTGGGTGAGTTCGATCAGCCGGGGGAGGGCGTCCTGCAGTTCCTGGGAGGTGAGCTCGTCGGCTCTTGCTGTTGCCCGGTCAACCAGATTGGTGATACCAATTCCCAGGTGGGCTAGCTGTTCCTCTACCTCGTCGCTCAAGCCGCGTGAAGCGTCCACCCTAGGAGTGACGATTCCGGCGCGATCCAGCGACGGCCAAAAGCGGTTACCGGGAAAGGCAAAGGGGGCGTTGACGGCGGACGTCCACAGCCCGGGATTGATGCCCACAATCAGCAGACGGAGGGGAGTGCCAGCTACGGGCAATCTGTCATCTAGGGTTCCGTTGACAAAGTTCTGGAGTTGCTCTCGAGTAGGGCGCTGGTCGCCTAGAGGTGAGGGGTGAAGAGTGCTCATGCCCTTACCCTACACGTACAAACGCCCCGCACAATCGTTGACTGTGCGGGGCGCTAGAGTAGCTAAAGCCTAGTTCGTCTTACTTGATGTCTTGAACCGGGATAGCACCGGTCTTTACATCGTAGTAGGTCTCCCAGAAATCAGCGTTCTTGATGCCGAGGGGTCGGGGGTCGAACATGGGGTCAAGGCCCTGCTTCTTCTGCTGCTCGTAGTCCTTGAGTACCTGTAGAGCGGGCTTCTGAATGACCAGAATACCCACGATGTTCAGCCAGGCCATCAGACCTACGCCGATATCGCCAAGGGCCCAGGCGGCACCTGCGGTGCTGACGCAGCCAATAACGGTTGCGGTCAGAATCAGCAGCTGCAGCAAACGCAACAGGGCATTGCCCAGGGTCTTGTTCTGCAGGTTACGGGTCAGGTAACGCAGGTTGGTTTCTGCCATGTAGTAGTAGGCCACGATGGTGGTGAAGGCGAAGAAGCCCAGTGAAACCGCAATGAAGATAGGGCCTGCACCGGGAATCAGAGTATCGAAGGCGGACTGTGCAAATGCCGGACCAACGGTGGCGCCTTCGGCTAGGTTACCCGAGCCTTCTGCCAGGACCGGGGTATCGGCTGAGCCGCCCTCATAGACGCGGTACATGCCGGTTGAAAGAATCAGGAAGGCAGTAGCGGAGCAGACGAAGAGGGTGTCGATGTAGACAGCCATAGCCTGCACGAAGCCCTGGGCTGCAGGGTGCTTAACCTCAGCGGCTGCAGCAGCGTGGGGGCCGGTGCCCTGGCCAGCTTCGTTGGAGTAGATACCGCGCTTGACGCCCCATTCAACGGCGGTGCCGATGATGGCGCCGAAGGTGGCGTGCAGACCAAAAGCTGATGAGAAAATCAGGTTAATAACCTCACCCAGCATATTGATGTTGACAAAGGCAACGATCATGGCCAGCACAATGTAGATGATGGCCATGAAGGGAACAACAACTGAGGCAAAGGTTGCGATACGCTTGACGCCACCTACGACGATGAAGGCCAGCAGGATGGTGATACCGGTGGCAGTCATCCAGGGGTGAACAGCGGGGAAGGCCCCCTGCATGGAGGTAGCAATACCGTTAGCCTGAACGCCGGGCAGGAAGAAGCCGCAGGCCAGGACCGTGGCAAAAGCGAAGATGGAGGCGTACACCTTGAAAAGCCCGGAGTACTTGGTGTGGCGGTAGGCCTTTTCGAAGTAGTAGGCCGGGCCACCACGGTATTCGCCGGTGACCTTATCGCGTTCCTTGTAAATCTGGCCCAGGGTGGACTCGATGAAGGAGGTGGAGGAGCCCAGGAAGGCCACGGTCCACATCCAGAAAACTGCACCGGGGCCGCCGAAAGCGATAGCGGTGGCTACACCTGCGATATTACCGGTACCTACGCGGCCGGCGAGTGACATGGCCAAGGCCTGGAAGGACGAGACGCCGTCCTTTGATGATTCGCCCTTGAAGGTTGCGCGAATCATGGTGGGAATCTGACGTATCTGGAGCAGGCGGGTGCGGATGGTGAAGTACACGCCAACAGCCAGGCAAAGATATACCAGAACGGGTGACCAGATAATGCTGTTCGCCCAATCGATTGCTGCGGTCATAGAAGAGATCCATTCGTGCGGGGCTAGTGGGGGAACTAGCCTGGTAATGATTCAGCGCCACTGTGACCTATAACTGTGTGCTGATGCACAGTGTGAGCTGTTGAACACTGATATTAGCGGCTCGTATATACATTTGAAAAGCGCCACGCGTAAGGAAACCTAACCGAAACACAAGCGCTACTTTTCTGCTCACACTATGAATCGCTAAACCTGCACTGAACGGGTAAAGTTACTTAATTGCAACACACTAGACTTTTGACCGGCTACCGCCGCCCACAGCTACAAGGACGTTGGGGCGAAGCTGGCCGGTGAACGGGGGAGTAATCGTGGGACTACTGAAAACTATTGGTGAGCCTAGCGACCTGAACGCTTTGAGCCCTGAACAGCTCACCGAGCTCGCCCAAGAGATTCGTGACTTCCTCGTTGCTAATGTCTCGCGGACCGGCGGGCACCTGGGCCCTAACCTGGGTGTTGTGGAACTAACCCTGGGAATCCACCGGGTTTTTAACTCCCCTCAGGACTCCATCGTCTTTGATACCGGCCACCAGTCCTACGTTCACAAGCTGGTCACCGGCCGTCAAAACTTTGAGACCCTGCGTCAAAAGGGAGGTATTGCTGGCTACCCCGAGCGCGCAGAATCTGACCACGACATTGTCGAGTCCTCGCACGCGTCCTCGTCCCTTTCCTGGGCAGACGGTATTTCCCGGGCCTATCAGCTCACCGGTCAGAAGGACCGCTACACCGTCGCCGTCATCGGTGACGGTGCGCTGACCGGCGGCATGGCCTGGGAAGCTGTCAATAACATTGCAGCAGATAAGAACCGCAAGGTCGTCATTGTGGTCAACGACAACGGCCGCTCCTATGCTCCTACCATCGGCGGTTTCGCCAACCACCTCGCTGCCCTGCAGCACGAACTGCAAAATAAGGTAGATAAGGTTCGCCTGGACTCCCGCTATGAGCGCACCCTGGCTGCTGCCCGCACCAAGCTACAAAACGGTGGTTCTGTGGGGCAGATGATCTATCGCGGTCTGCACGGCATGAAGGCCGGTATTAAGGACGTCATGGTGCCCGGCGGCATCTTTGAAGACCTGGGCATGAAGTATGTGGGCCCCATCAACGGGCACGACCTGGAAGCTGTAGAAACCGCTCTTGAATCCGCCAAAAACTTTGGCGGCCCCGTTATTGTGCACGCCATCACCGAAAAGGGTCACGGCTATGCGCCTGCCGTCAGCGATAAGGACGATATGTTCCACGCCGTCGGCGTCATCGACCCTGATACCGGTGAGGCCCTTGCTAAGTCGTCCGGAAAATCCTGGACCAGTGTTTTTGCCCAGGAAATCAAAGATATTGCCGATGAACGAGAGGACATCGTGGGCGTCACCGGCGCCATGCTGATTCCTGTTGGCCTCAAGCCTATGGCTGCCGCCCACCCCGACCGCGTCATCGACGTGGGTATCGCCGAACAGCACGCTATCGCTATGAGCGCGGGCCTGGCCTACGGCGGCCAGCACCCCGTGATCGCCCTCTACGCGACCTTCCTCAACCGCGGCTTCGACCAGCTGCTCATGGACGTTGCCCTGCACAAGGCCGGCGTAACCATCGTGCTGGACCGATCCGGCGTCACCGGCCCCGATGGAGCCTCCCACCACGGCATGTGGGACCTTGCCCTGCTGCAGTTCATCCCCGGCCTGCACCTAGCTGCCCCCCGCGACGCTGTAACCTTGCGCGAAGAACTCCGCGAAGCCGTCGCCATCGAGGACGCCCCCACCGTGGTGCGCTACCCCAAGGGCTCAGTGGGCGCCGACATCCCCGCACTTGAGCGTCTTGCAGACGGCACGGACGTCCTCGCCCGCCACGGCGAACCCAACCCTGAAAGCGGTCAGCGCGACGTGCTCCTCATCGGAGTCGGCGCCTTTGCCCGTCTCGCCCTCGACACCGCAGACCTACTCGCGGAGCAGGGCGTGAGCGTAACCGTCATCGACCCCCGCTGGGTCATGCCCGTACCCGCCAGCGTAGTAACCCTCGCCGGTGAACACCGCATCGTCGTTTCCATGGAGGACGGCGTGCGGGCCGGCGGCGTAGGCTCCCGCATCCGCCAAGAAATGCGAGCAGCTGGAATCGATACCGCCCTCAACGAACTCGGCCTACCCGCCGAATTCATCAAGCACGCCGAACGCGGCGAAATCCTCGAAGAAGTCGGGCTTACTCCCCAGAAAATTAGCGCCGATATTCTCGCGCAGCTCGCCGGGAACATGGTGCCCTTCGCCCGCACCGAAGGGGAGAAGCCGAAGCACACTAGCTAATCACTCGTGAATTATGTCGGGGTTTGCTTAAAAGGGAGGGGCGCAGGCTCACAGCGAAGCTGTTGGCTCGGGGCTGGCGTGAATCGCTTGTGAGCGTCAGCGAACCAGCGAGAGGGTCGACAGCGAGTGTGAGCCTGCGAACCCCAACCTTTTAGCTTAGGAAACCCAGATCCTTCCGTCCTTGACCTCCACCGTGAACTCGGGCAGGGCGGTTTCTGCCGGGCCGCCTTGGACCGAGCCGTCCTCCAGTGAGAATACTGAGGCGTGGCAGGGGCAGGCCATGGTCTTTTCTTTCTGCGCGTTCAGCTGGCAGCCCTGGTGGGTGCAGACCGAAGAGAAAGCGTGGAAGGTGCCCTCGGTCGGCTGGGTAATCATCACGGTCACCCCGTCGTTGTTGGCCTGGATGACGCCGCCTACGGGGACGTCCTCAACCGCAGCCATGTCGGTGGCCTGCGCCGGGCGGCCGTCGTTGGCGGTCAGGCTCTCAGACTCGCCAGAAGACCCGCAGGCAGTCAGCAGCGCGGCACCGGCGCCCAAACCCGCAGTTCCCGCTACCGCCTGGCGGCGGGTGAGCCCGCGCTCACCGGCCTCGACCTGCTCAGCGGGGGCGGGAGCGTCCTTGTTTTCCTTCTGACAACCACAGGTAGTGCACATAGTTGAACCTTACTTTGTAGATGAATGTCTAACCCGGGCAAAAACATCAGCCAGGTCAGGGGCTATAAGTTCAATCTGCCACTGGCGTGCCCCAAGTTCAAGCAGGGCTACCCTAAGTTCCTCAACGGACGACCCGGCAGGCGGGTCCCAGCACAGGCGGCGCAGCACATCGGGGGCAAGGACGTTCTCCTGCGGCATGTTTAGGCGCTCGCCCACAGCGAGTACCGCAGGTTTTGCCTCAGCAATGAGCAGGGCAGACTCGGGGCGCTTGACCTCCCACGCCTTCAGCGGCGGGGGGCCGGACGCCGGGGTCGTGAAGGGGACGGGCTCCGCCTCCTTCTTCGCGTCCGCCAGGGCCTTCAGCCAGCGCGGAGCCTCCCGTTTGAGAGCGCGGGTTTGAAAGCCGGGAATCTGCAAAATAGCCGGGACGGTGCGCGGCATCAGCCGGGCAGCAGTAATCAAGGAGGCGTCGGGCAGCAGGCGCTTGGGGGCAACGTCCTTCTTCTGCGCCAGGTGCTCACGCTCGTACCAGAGGTTCCGCAGGGCGGTGAGCTGGCGGCGGGTCTTCAAATCGCGAATGCCCTTAGTCTTGCGCCAGGGGTCGGGCTTCTCATCACGCTCAGGGTGCTCACACACGTAGCGGAACTCCTCAAGCGCGTAGGCCAGCTTGCCCTGGGCCCGCAGCTCATCTTCCACCGCATCGCGCAGATCAAGCAGAATGTCAACGTCGAGGGCAGCGTAGTTGAGCCAGGCTGCGGGAAGCGGGCGGTGGGACCAGTCCACCGCCGAGTGCTCCTTGGCCAGCTTGTAGCCCAGCAGGTTTTCCACCATGAAGCCCAAACCAACGCGCTCAAACCCGGCCAGGCGTCCGCCCAGCTCCGTATCAAAGAGAGCATCGGGGTACATGCCAAGGTCAGCCAGGCAGGGCAAATCCTGGGTCGCAGCGTGGAGCACCCACTCGGCCCCGGCCAGGGCGTCGTTAATCAGGGTGAGGTCATCAAAGCTCTCGGGATCAATCAGAATCACCCCGGAATTACCTCGCTTGAGCTGCACTAAAAAAGCCCGCTGACCATAGCGAATACCAGATGCGCGCTCGGTATCAACCGCCACGGGCCCGCTTTCTGCCGCCAGAATTTTAGCTACGCGGTGTAAGCCCCGCTCGGTATTAATGACGCTCGGGGTGCCTCCCTCAGGCTCATCGAGGTAGACCACATCGGGGATATTAATCCCCTCGGGTAAATCAAACTGAGAACCTGTTCCCCCTACAGGTTGCGCCACCATAAAACTCCCTCCCGGTGGAAAACTACCTCCCCATTATGCCAGGTTTTGCCCAGCCCTACCGGGGTGAGCGTTGTCCGCTCACCCATACCCCCCCGGGCAGAGAACCTACTCAGCTACCGGCTTCTCGTGCAGGGTCAGGCTGATGGAGTTAATGCAGTAGCGCAGATCGGTGGGGGTGTTATAGCCTTCCCCTTCAAAAACATGGCCCAGGTGCGAATCGCAGGCAGCGCAGCGCACCTCAACGCGCACCATGCCCAAGGAACGGTCCTCGATGTAGCGCACCCGGTCAGCGGCCAGTGGCTCAAAGAAAGAAGGCCAGCCGCAGTGGCTCTCAAACTTCTCGGTGGACCGGAACAGTTCTGTGCCACAGGCCCGGCAGGCATAGACGCCCTCGGTGGTGGTGTCCCAATATTCGCCGGTAAAGGCCCGCTCAGTACCGCCCTGGCGCAGTACGGCGTACTCGTCGGGCTTAAGGACCTCTTTCCAGTTCTTGGCGATAGCCCCAAGGCCGGGGAGTGCATCACTCATGGCGTGCTCACTTTCTTAACCGCGGTATTTCTTCACCAGTATAAGCGGGCGCTGGCCAGGCTTATTCCCGTAAACTAGGCACCATGGCTAGCACGCACGAATCTACCACCTCAGCTCGTACTCTCACCCTGGCCACCGTGGCTGGTGCCGCAGGGGCCGCCGGCGCAACCCTGGCCTTCGCTGCTGCCCTGGGTACCGCTGGGGTTGCCACCCACTTCGCCCGCAAAATTGTGGTTCCCCCCAAGGCCCCGGTGGAGGACGTCCGCGTGCACTCGGTGGGGTACAGCAGCGTTGAGATGAGCGAAGAACAGCCTCCCACCAGCATCCGTATCGACGCCACTGAACGCACAACAGCCCCCGGCCACTACGGCTTTTACTTCTCGGGTGGGGCGGGCTTTGCCCTACTGGGAGAGGTCATCTCTTACCTGCCCGCAGAAAACACGGTGGTACGGAGTATCGAAAAAATTTACCGGGGCGATATCGCAGGTATTAAGCGCGGACGCCTGACCGGCGTGGTTGCCACCGACCCCGCTATGGCCGGCTATCGGGCTGAAGATATTGAGCTGTCCCTGCCGGTAGGCCCCGCCCCTGCCTGGGTCGTACACCCCGGGGCGGCACTGGGCGAGCAAACAACGGAAGGCCAAGCAACTGACGAACCCGGTACCCCTGAACCGAGCGACACCTGGGCCATCATGGTGCACGGCATGGGAGCAACCCGCGCCGAAACCCTGCGCGCCCTCGACGCCACCCAGGCCCTGGGCCTCACCAGCCTGCACATGAGCTACCGCAACGACCGCGAAGCACCCGCCAGCGAAGACGGCCGATACGGTCTAGGCTTCACCGAATGGCGGGACGTCGAAGTCGCCATCGACTACGCCCTGGCCCACGGCGCTCGCAGCGTAGTGCTCTTTGGGTGGTCTATGGGCGGGTCAATCTGCATGCAGACCGCCGACCTGGCCCGTAACCGCCGGGCTATTCAAGCCCTGGTGCTGGACGGCCCTGCCCTGGACTGGCTTGAGCTCATCCAGTACCACACGCACCTGAACAAGATCCCGCTGCGCATCGGTCAGCTGGGTGTACAGATGATCACCCATCCCGCCCTCAGCACCCTCACCGGCCTGAAAGAACCCATCAGCCTGCAGCAGATTTCCTGGCCTCACCGGGCAAGCGACATCACTGTGCCCACCCTGATCATGCACTCGGTCGATGACACTTATGTGCCCTACCAGCCCTCACAGGCTCTGGCAGAGCTATCGCCCCTAGTGGACTTTGTACCCTTCGACAAGGCCCCCCACACCAGGGAGTGGAACGTAGACCCCCAGCTCTGGTTCGATACCGTCACCGGCTGGCTAAGCAGCCGCAATATCGGCGTAAGCCCCCTGCGTCAGCGCAACCAGGTCATCGGCAGCTAGCTCCACATCCAGGCCGCGCCGCCCTCCCGACACCAAAATCGTGTCAAAAAGCTGGGCAGTTTCGTCCACCAGGGTAGGGTGAGCCGTCTTCTGCCCCAGGGGAGAAATACCGCCCACCACATACCCGGTGCGCTTCTCCGCCACATCAGGGGCAGCCATCTTCGCAGACTTCCAACCCAGCGCAGCCGCAGCAGCCTTCACATTCAGCTTGCCACCCACCGGCACCACACAGACCGCAAAATCCTTCTCGTGGGTAATCATCAGGGTCTTAAAAACCTGCTCGGGGGAGCGGCCCAGCTTTTCGGCAGCCTCCAGACCAAAGTTGGTTTCACCGTCCACATGCTCATACTCGCGCACCTCAAAAGCGGTACCGGTCTGCTGCAACAGAGCCAGAGCAGCCGTAGCCGCCCCCTTCTTCTTCGCCTTCGCCACCGTTTCTCTTCCCTTTCACTCACGTCAATAGGTATGCACCTACCAGCCTAAAACGAGAAGCCGCCCACCGGCGTCCGCCCAGGGGCTGACCAGCAAATCTGTGAACAAGCCAACCGGCTTAGAGTCAGCCCCGCACTAACCCCACCGCAACATTGGGCAACCTGCCCACCAGCTACTAGACTGTGGGTGTACGAATCACCAGCGCACCGTCGCGCCCAAGGGAAAGACCACACGTGGCAACTTACACCCACCTCACCGACCGCACCCCCCACGTCTCAGCCGACGAACTCCTCTCAGGGTTCAGGCCCTCAGAACGCTTCGGTGAAGTGTCTTTCAATACCTACCGCCCCGACCCTGCCCAGCCCTCCCAGCAGGCAGCAGTCGACGCCCTGCGCGCCTTCGGCGAAACCATCAACCGCGGCGGATCAACCAGCGGCGGCGGCTTCTTCGGCAAACTCTTCGGGGGCGGCAAAAAGAAGGACGACACCAAAGCCGGCCTCTACCTCGACGGCGGCTTCGGCGTGGGTAAAACCCACCTGCTCGCCTCCCTCTGGCACATGGTCGAAGGCCCCAAAGCCTTCGGCACCTTCGTCGAATACACCAACCTGGTCGGAGCCCTGACCTTCCGCAAAACCGTCGAAGCCCTCTCACACTACAAACTGGTCTGCATCGACGAATTCGAACTCGACGACCCCGGCGACACCGTACTCATGTCCCGCCTCATGCGCGAACTCGCCGAAGCAGGCGTCAAACTCGTCGCCACCTCCAACACCCTGCCCGGCGCCCTCGGCGAAGGCCGCTTCGCCGCAGCCGACTTCAAACGCGAAATCCAGGTACTCGCCGACCAGTTCGACGTGTTGCGCGTCGACGGCGAAGACTTCCGTCACCGCGGCCTACCCGCCGCCCCCGCACCCGTAGCAGAGACTGAATTCGACGCCCTCGTTGAAAACCGCTTCGGCTCCCTCAACACCGTCGCCATCGACGACTTCGAAGCCCTCATCGACCACCTCTCCCGCGTCCACCCCTCCCGCTACCGCCAATTCATCGACGGCCTCGACGCCATCGCCTGGCGCAACGTCACCACCATCACCCAACAAGCAGTAGCCCTGCGCTTCGTCGTCCTCGCCGACCGCCTCTACGACAAAGACCTCCCCATCATCGCCTCCGGCGTCCCCTTCGACCGGGTCTTCACCGAAGAAATGATGACCGGCGGCTACCAGAAAAAGTACTTCCGCGCGGTTTCACGCCTTACAGCCCTGGCGCGTGAAGGCATGCTAGACGAAACGGCGGCGTGAAACCACTCCGTTCGCTCTTGAGTGCTCGCGCGCTCGCACCCGCTCACTCCGTCTCGCCTGACCGCCCTGGCGCGTGAAGGCATGCTCGACGAAACGGCGGCGTGAAACCAGGACGCCGGGGCACACCAGCCTGCCTGCAGCAGGTAAGTGCGCCCCGGCGTCCTTGCGTAAAAACCGCCCTAGCCGGGGAAGCCCAGCTGTGCCCAGCGGTCGCGCGTCAGCTCAGCGGCGCGCATATCAAGCAGGGGAGTGGAACCGTCCTCAAGCGGGCGGCCCGGTTCGCTTTTCACTAACGTACGGAAATCGGTAAATCCAACCCTGCGAGCCACCCGCTCAGAGGCATCGTTATCAGCAAGCGCCTTCCAACTCACCCGATCAAGGCCAAGCCCCTGGGGGTCCAGGGCAAAGCCCACCATCATGCCTAGCGCCTCGGTCAGTAAGCCCTGACCACGGCTACCCGGTGCTAACCAGTAGCCGACCTCAGCCGAAGAACCCGTGATGTTAAAGAGACTCACTACACCTGCGAAAACCCCGCTCGCGTCGATGCCCCAGACCAGCTCATGCCCACTCTCGCTTGCCTGATGGGTGTAGGCAACGAAATCGCGGGCAGTCTCTTCCGTATAGTTCAGGGGCACGGATAGGCAAAAACGAATAATGTCCGGGTCCTGGCAAGCCTGAGCCATCGCCGCTGCATCGGCCTCACGCAAGGGGCGCAGGGTAAAACGTTCGGTGAGAAGCTGGGGGTGCATGAAAACTCCACGATGAATAGAAATGTTTTTTACAGTGTACGCGCTCAAAGATGTGTCGCAGGGCATAGAAGAAAAATTTTGAACTGGGCGGGGTTGCGGCGGTAAAAACCGCGAAAACACGCGGCAAAAAAGGGTTTACGCGAAGGTGCGTGTTGATTTGGCAGGAGCCAGAAAAGTGTGTAAAGTATTTACTCGTTGGTTCGGTTCCCCAAAGGAATTGAAACACAATGCGGTTGTAGCTCAGTTGGTAGAGCACCACCTTGCCAAGGTGGATGTCGCGAGTTCAAGTCTCGTCAACCGCTCGCAACACTCCTCGCGAGTGTCTAGCGCGATTGGCGCAGCGGTAGCGCACTTCCTTGACATGGAAGGGGTCACTGGTTCGATCCCAGTATCGCGCACTGGATGAAAATCCATTGCAAATAATTGCATATGCGGTTGTAGCTCAGTTGGTAGAGCACCACCTTGCCAAGGTGGATGTCGCGAGTTCAAGTCTCGTCAACCGCTCCACGTAAGCCCCGGTTCTAAGAGCCGGGGCTTTTGCATCGATATCTACCACTTGATAGAGTGTTCACCATGTATTTCGCAGCAGCTATCGCTAAGCCCTGGACCCGCCGCTAAAGGCGGCTTACACCTAGGGTTCAATCTCTTCAGCCGCCGTTCCATCACCCCAGATGAACGGGTACATAGTCGTACCCTCAACGGACTAGAGAGAATATGCGAAACAACAAACGTCACCCCGAAGAACCTCAAACATTAGGCTTTGTTACTCACCAGAGCGGAACATCCGCCACTGCACACATCAAGGCAGAAAACATCTCCGCCACTAGAGGCGGAAAATTACTGTTCTCAGATTTAAACCTGACAATATCGGCACATACCAAGATGGCGGTCGTTGGAGAGAACGGTACAGGGAAAAGCACCCTGCTCAAAATACTGTCAGGCCTAGAAAACCCCGACCTGGGTGAAGTGGCATCTCAGGGGACAATCGCTTTTGTTGGGCAGGATATGGCATTGACTGACCATCAAACTGTAGGCGAGCTCATCAAACTATCCACTCAGCATGCACACGCAGCACTTGCAGACCTCGACAGGGCATCAGAATTACTCGCGCTTGGGCATGCGGGTGCAGAGGCTGCCTACGCTCAAGCGCTAGAAAAAGCTAGTGCACTGGAAGCATGGGATATTGACAGAAAAATCGATCAAGCGCTCCACGGACTAAAAGCGTGTACAGACCGATCCCGAAACCTTAGCACCCTGTCGGTGGGCCAAAGGTACAGGGTGAGGCTTGCTGTGCTTCTCGGCGCAGGGGCAGATGTACTTCTACTCGATGAGCCAACTAATCATTTAGATAGAGAGTCGATTGAATTCCTGACTCAGTCCCTGAAGGAGCTAAAGAGCGGATTTGCGGTCGTCAGCCATGACCGGCAACTCCTGGTTGACGTTGCGCAGACTTTCTGCGATCTTGACCCGTCATTACAAGGGGTGCCCCAGGTCTACTCTGGTGGCTACAAAGGATGGCAGAAGGGAAAACGAAAAGACCGTATTGCGTGGGAGAAAACCTATCAAGACCACATCAACCGCACAGAAGAACTGAAACAGGCGGTTGAAGAGGCAGGGGCTAGGTTGCACACAGGGTGGCGGCCGCCCAAGGGGACGGGAAAGCATCAGCGAGCTACGCGAGCTGCTAATCATGTCAAAGCGTTCAAGCAACGTCTTAACGAGCTGGAAAGCTATCGCATTGAAGTTCCTGAGCCCCCGAGTATTCTGCAGTATCCAGAGGTGCGAATTGAGAAAGAAAAGCTACTGCTTGAAGCTAGCGATATCGCATATCTGGGGCGCAGTGCCCATGGCGTTAGCTTATCGCTAAGGTCCGGGCAAAAAATCGTGGTGACCGGTGGAAACGGGACCGGTAAATCAACTTTGATTTCCATGCTGGCAGGGGAGCTGTCCCCCACAAGCGGCAGTGTGACCGTAGCTCCTGAGGTGAAGATAGCCCTGTTGTCGCAAGAGGTGCCCCAGTGGAACCCAGAGCTAACCCCAGAAGATGTGTATCGGCAGAGCCTCATTCAAACAGGTACCTACGCGGAGTATTCGGACACACCGACTCTAGAAAGCCTGGGTTTACTGGCCACCGAAGCGCGTACCACCCGTGTTGGGCAGCTTTCCGCTGGCCAGCAAAGGAGACTCCACCTGGCAGTCACTATAGCTCAACGTCCTCACGTCCTGCTGCTCGATGAGCCGACCAACCACCTATCAATGACCCTGCTCGACCAACTTATACCCCATCTCAGGGGAACCCAGTCGGGTGTTGTTGTCGCAACTCATGACAGGTACCTTCTTTCCAAGGTAAGTGACTGGCAAGAAGTGCACCTGCAATAGTCTCGCCAGGTTGAAAGACCACCTACCCTTGTGTATAGTTATTCGAGTTGCGGTTGTAGCTCAGTTGGTAGAGCACCACCTTGCCAAGGTGGATGTCGCGAGTTCAAGTCTCGTCAACCGCTCTCTCGAAAACAACTCGTTTTCGCAACTCAGACCACGGTCTGAGCGTGTGGTGGGGTGGTCGAGTGGTTAGGCAACGGTCTGCAAAACCGTGTACGCGGGTTCGAATCCCGTCCTCACCTCCACGCGCGATTGGCGCAGCGGTAGCGCACTTCCTTGACATGGAAGGGGTCACTGGTTCGATCCCAGTATCGCGCACAAAGAAAGGCTCCCCGGCTTCGGCTAGGGAGCCTTTTGCTTACCCCGTATCATCAGAACATGCTGTGCAAGACTAGAACCATGCACCTGACCGTTACCCACTTCGGCTATAGCCCCCTCAAAGGTGCCCGCCATCAGGCACGCATTACAGCCGAGTTCAGCGCGTCCGGCCCTACCTTCAATCGCCGCTGGGCCCTCGTCTCACCCGCTGACCGCACAGTGCTCCGCACCGTTGCCCACCCGACCCTGATGGGAATTACCACCGATCTGACCGCCCGCGACGGAAAGACAGACCTCACCCTGCACATGCCCGGTGCAGGCAGCTACACCGTCCCTGCCCTCAACGAAGCTGCCACCTGCACCTTCACTTCCTGGGGTGCCGAGAAACAGCTTGCGGTCTACAAGCACCGGGTCAATGATGCCCTGAGCACCTACCTGGGCAAGCCCGTGGCCCTGGCTTTTGCTCCTCGGCAGAACCTGGTCTACGACGGCGCCCTATCACTTGTCGGCAGTGCGACCTTGGACGACATAGCCGCGCGGCTCAACCCCGAGAGCCCTCCGACCGCGGACGAGTTAGCTGCCAGATTGCGCTGCAACCTGGTGGTCGAGACCTCAACGCCCTACATCGAAGATAGGTGGCAGGGGACAACGCTGACCCTCCAGGCAGGATGCGGCCTGCCGGCTGAGCTGCACGATCTGCAGCTGGTTGCCGGCGAAGGTATCGGCAGATGCGCTGTGATTGACTACCAGCCAGAAACCGGTCAGCGCACAGCCAGACTTCTCAAGCTCTTGGCCTCCTACCGGCCCAGAAATCAGCGCGGTGAACCAACGATGGGTATATACGCGAGTCTCACATCTGTCTGACCCTACCCAATGAGCTGCATGGTGCTACAGAAACGTCCATTGAGTTGCAGGGCGGGGAATCAACCTACGCTCTGGCCGGTGTGGACACCTGGTAACAATCTGTGCCTTAGGGCACTTTTGGGTAGGGTGGTGTTGGTAACAACCCGCTGAAAGGACCCCACCGTGCATCGTCGCCTCTTTGCCTTCCTCTCCCTAAGCGCCCTGGCCCTGGCAGGCTGTAGCTCGCAGACTACGGAAAGTAGCGGGGCGGACGCCACCAGCCCGCAGAGTGAGCAAGGGCAGGTAGCCCCCGGGGAAGCGGGGCAGACGAGCGAATCGGGTACCCTGACTACGTCGGCAGCAGGTGGAGCCTGCGGCGAGGCAGACTGCGTCTCCCTGCTCTTCACCGGTGATTTTCTCATGCACAACATGCTCTGGGATCAGGCTGAAGCTGATGCAGCCGCAGCCGGGGCCACCGGATTAGATTTTAGGCCCCTCATCAGCGAGCAGAAGCCCTACCTGGATCGCGCAGACCTAGCGGTCTGCCAGATGGAAACAGCGGTTGCCACCGAAGACGGCCCCTTTTCTGGCTACCCCAACTTCAATGTGCCGCCCCAGATTCTGACCGCTGCCGCTGAAACCGGGTGGGATGTCTGCATGACGGCCTCTAACCATTCGTTCGACCAGGGTACTGAGGGGCTAGAGCGTACCTACCGTGCGGTTGAGGCAGCAGGTATGGGTGTTACTGGCACCTCGCTGACCGAAGAAGAAGCTGAACAACCCGATATCTTCACTACTGCCAACGGTGCGAAGGTAGCCATGATTACCGGCACCTACGGGCTTAATGGAAATGTGCCTGAACACTCCTGGCAGGTTGATATGCTCGACCCCCAAGCCATGATTGCCAAGGCAACCCGTGCTCGGGAGGAGGGGGCTGACCTGGTTATTGCCAATATGCACGCCGGTGATGAGTACGTGCATGAACCCTCCGAGCAGCAGGTCGAGGTGGCGCATGCTCTCGTTGATTCAGGGCAGTTTGACCTGATTGTGGGCCAGCACGCCCACGCCGTCCAGCCCATCGAGCACTACAAGGACACCTGGATTGTCTACGGCATGGGGAACAACCTCACCGAACTCTCACCCTCCTACGTAGCCAATAACGAAGGCATCATGGTTAACCCTATTTTTGAGCGAGGGGAGGACGGCACCTGGCAGGTGCGCGACCTGCGCTGGGTCTCTAGCACCATGGTTGATTCCCCGTCCTACCGCTACTGCATCACTTCACCCAGCCGCCCCGCTAGTGACTGCGTTGACGAAACCTACGCCCAGCAGTCCAACGCCCGTGTTCAGCAGATTGTTGAGTCCATGGGGGCGGCTGAGGCTGGCGCTCGCCAATGGAGCTAGGGTAAGCGGTCTAACCTATCGGCCCTCTCGTACTTGGCAGAGCAGACGCGTATAATCGATAGAGCGCCAAATAGAGCTGAGAAGGCTGGGCGTTTTTTCGATTTTTCCCCGACGTCAGGACGGCCGCGTGACCACACCCATGCTAGCGTCAGCAACCGACCACGGTCGCATGTACGCGCGCGCGGTTGGCGGGGAGCTACTGGTTCCATCTATCACTACGGTCATTGGGCAGCAAGCGAACGACCTCTCGGGCTGGCACGGCTATATGGCGGCCAAGGCCGCCCTCGAAGATCAGCGGTCCTACCGGGCCACTAGCTCAGCCGGGCTTAAGTTCGCGGTGATTCGGGACGCCGCAGCCGCCTCGGAGCGCTACCGCGACGCAGCGGCGGCGCGGGGGGACCGCGTGCACAACTATGCAGAGCAGGTTGCCCTGCGCGCCATGGGGCTGCCCCACGAAGTCGAGGGTTACCGGGAGAACCTCATTGCCCACGGCGAGCAGGCCTACGCCGACCGCTTCGATGAGTGGTGGGAACTCTACCGGCCCAAGCCCCTGGCTACCGAAGTCACCATTTGGAACGAGACGGTTGGTTACGCGGGCACCCTCGACCTGGTAGCCGAGATAGCCGGGCACACCTGCATCATTGATTACAAGACCAAGGGAACCGACCGGAAGGGGCGGGTGAAGCCGCTCGACGATAAGGTCGTCATGCAGTTGGTTGCCGGTGTTAAGGCTGAAGAAGCCCTCATCGACGCCGAGCACGGCACCTGGGAACCCTGGAAGCACGGGGGCGCAAGCATTTTGATGGGCGTGGCCCTGGGTGAGACCCAGGTGGTACCCCAGCAGGCCAACCCCCAGGTGCTAGAGCGCAACTGGTACAAGTTCTGCGCCCTCAAACGGGTCTGGGATCTCAACCGCGACCTCTCAGAAACCCCCGAAGATTCCCTCATGCCGGTGGTGCCGCCCCCGATTGCTGCCGGTACAGATTTACCCGACGCAGCGGCGTCCTAACCTCACCGACGAGAAAGAGAAGCATGACTATTCTGCCCATTCGCACTGTAGGCGACCCCGTGCTACGCACCGAGTGCGACGACATCACCGTATTTGACGCCGACCTGGAAAAACTGGTGGCTGACATGCTCGAAACCATGTACGACGTTGAGGGAGTAGGTCTAGCTGGGCCCCAGGTGGGTATCTCCAAGCGTATCTTCACCTTCGGCAACATTGATGGTCGCGAGGGGCACATCATTAACCCCGTGCTTGAGGTGGGGGACGAGCCCCAGGAGGGCGGCGAGGGCTGCCTGTCGGTACCGGGCCTGTCGGCTGCCACTCCGCGCAAGAACTGGGCTCGCGTGACCGGCGTGAACTGCAAGGGCGAGCCGGTGGTCTACGAGGGTGAGGGCCTCTTTGCCCGCATGCTACAGCACGAAACCGACCACCTCTACGGCACCATGTTCATCGACCGGGTTGAGGGCGAAGACAAGAAAAATATCTGGCGCAAGATTCGCCAGGCCGACTACAACCAGGTAGCCGCCGCTGTTCAGGGTGAACGAGCTGCCAAGACGTCATCGGGCTTTGGTGCCCTGGGCGGTTCCTTCGGTGTGGCTAGCCCGACCGGCGGGGCCCAGCAACCTGCCGCCAAAAAGCCCGGCGCTTTTGGTATCTAAACCTGCTGGTTCTTAAGTTTAAGTGGAAAGGTAAGCATGAAGGTTCTCTACGCCGGTACCCCGGAGGTCGCCGTCGCGCCTCTGAACGGCCTGCTTGAGGCGGGCTATGAGGTGGTGGGGGTGCTCACCCGCGAGGACGCCCCCGTGGGGCGCAAACGGGTGTTGACCCCGTCCCCGGTGGCAGCCCGCGCCCAGGAGCTGGGCCTGCCTATCATCAAGGCTAACCGCTGGTCCGATGAGGTTGCGGACGCCGTTGCGCAGCTGGGTGCCGATATTGCGGCGGTGGTGGCCTTTGGCGTCCTGCTGCCGCAGAGCGCCCTCGACCTGCTGCCCCAGGGCTGGATTAACCTGCACTTCTCGCAGCTACCTGCCTGGCGCGGGGCAGCTCCTGTGCAGCGGGCCCTAATGGCGGGGGAGACCGAGATTTTCTCCAACACCTTCCGTATTGATGCCGGTCTCGATACCGGCCCGGTTTTCCGGTCCGAATCGGCCACGGTGGGGGAACTCGATACTGCCGGGGATATGCTCAACCGCCTGGCTTCGACCGGCGGCGCCCTGCTGGCTGCTACCTTTGACGATATTGCCGCCGGTGCTACCGGCACCCCCCAGGCCGGGGAAGCTACCCACGCAGCTAAGCTCACCATTGCAGATGGCAAGGTGGATTTTGCCCGTTCCTGCGCTGATATTATTGCCCAGCTGCGCGGTGTGACCCCCGAACCCGGGGCCTGGGCAGAACTCGACGGGGCCCGCTTCAAACTCGGCATGGCCAAGACCAGCCAGGCGCAGCCTGTGGGAGAGCCCGGAACCCTCTTCTGGGCCGGTAAAAAGGTGGCCGTCACCTGCGCCGACGGTGCTCTAGAACTGACCCAGGTGCAACCTGCAGGCAAGAAAATGATGAACGCCGCCGACTGGGCGCGCGGTCAGGGCTCGGCCCTGGCAGAAGGGAAAGTGGTGCTGGCATGAGCATGAACGCAGGTGGACGCGGAGCAGGCGGACGCTCAAACGGCGGCAAGGGCCGGGCGGGGGCTAACCGATCCGGTGCTAACCGGGCTGGCCAGGGCCGTAGCGGGGCCCGCAAGCGCGATGACCGCACCCAGCAGGGGCAGGCCGGGGGCACTCCGAACCCCCGTGGCTCGCGCGGTAACCGCAACCCCGGTGGCGAACCCCAGGCCAAGCGCGGCGGCGGGGGAGAGACTCGTCGTAATGCTAAGGGGCACGAGCGCAACCGCAAGGCGGTCAAGGACCGGGCGTTTTCGGCGTCCGCCCCCTCACAGCGCGCCCGCACAGCAGATAGGGCCCGCGCCGTGGCCTTTGAGGTGCTGAGCGCTGTTGCCCTGGACGACTCCTACGCGAACCTGGTGCTGCCCAAGGCGATTCGTTCTGCCCGGCTTGATGCCCGCGACGCTGGCTTTGCCACCGAGCTGACCTACGGCACCCTGCGCAACCAGGGCACCTACGATGCGATCTTGGCTCACTGCGTTGACCGCCCGGTGGAGAAAATCGGTACCAAGATTCTGCTGGTGCTGCGCCTGGGCGTCCACCAGCTGGTGGCCATGCGCGTGCCCGACCACGCCGCCCTCAACCAGACGGTTGCCCTGGCCCGCGCCGAGATTGGCACCGGCCCGGCTAACTTTGTGAACGCGGTACTGCGCAGGGTCTCTGAGCGAACCCCCGAAGACTGGTACGCCCTCATCGCCGAAGAAGCCCCCGACGAGCTCACCCGCCTGGCCCTTGAGAAGTCTCACCCTGCCTGGGTGGTGCGCTCCTTCCGCCAGGCTCTGGCTGCTCACGGCCGTAACCCCGGTGAGGTTGAGGCCCTACTGGATGCCGATAATGCCTCACCCGTGGTCAACCTGGTTGCCCTGCCTGGCCTGGGAACCCTGCACGAAGCCCGCGCCGCCGGTGCCGAGGACGGTCCTCTGGTCGAGGGCTCCGCCCTCTACTCGGCAGGCGACCTTGCCCGCCTTGAATCGGTGCGGGAGGGGGTTGTGCGAGCCCAGGACGCCGGCTCCCAGCTGGTTGCCCGCGCCCTGGCTGACGCCCCCCTTGAGGGCAGCGACAGCAACTGGCTTGACCTCTGCGCCGGCCCCGGCGGTAAGGCTGCCCTGCTCGGTGCCCTGGGCGCCCAGCGCGGGGCCCGCCTGTTAGCCAATGAAGCTGCCGAGCACCGGGCCGAGCTGGTGCGCCGCTCCCTGGCCCCGCTGCCGTCCGCCTTCTACTCGGTAGTGGCCGGTGACGGCCGCCAGATTGAGCGCACCGTCGCTGCGGGTACCAACCTGCCAGAGGGAATGCCCAGCGATGTGCGCTTTGACCGCGTGATGGTCGATGTGCCTTGCTCCGGTCTGGGCGCCCTGCGCCGCCGCCCCGAAGCCCGCTGGCGCAAGAGCCCCCGCGACATCGCTGAACTGCTGCCCCTGCAACTCGACCTGTTTAAGGCAGCAGCATCAGTTACCCGCCCCGGCGGCCTGATTGCCTATGTAACCTGCTCACCCCACACGGCTGAAACCCAGAGTATTGTTCACGATATTCTGCGCAAGGTCGATGTAACCCTGCTGGACTCCGGTGCTGCCCTGCGGGCCGTTGCCCGTACAGATGAGGCGGGGGCGTCCGTCCTTGCCGGGGAACTGGACCCGGCTTTCACCCCGGAGGCCCCCAAGGGCGCGACCCTAGCTGAGGGTGCTACGACCGCCCAGCTCTGGCCGCACATCCACGGCACCGACGCCATGTTCTTCGCCCTCTTCCGCAAGAACTAGGCTCCTGAGCTTTCACTGAACACAAGGGGACCGCAAAACCTAAAAAGGACCGCAAAACACGCGGTCCTTTTTAAGTTTTGCGGTCCCCTTAGGACACAGGACGACTAGAGAACCATCGCCGCTACCCAACCTGCAATCAGCAGGGGGATGTTGTAGTGGATGAAGGTGGGAATCACCGAATCGCGGATGTGGTCGTGCTGGCCGTCCACATTCAGACCTGCGGTGGGGCCCAGCGTAGAGTCAGAAGCGGGGGAGCCCGCGTCGCCCAGGGCACCTGCGGTACCGATAATGGAAACCGTAGCCAGGGGTGAGAAGCCCAGGGCCAGGCAGAGGGGCACGTAGATGGTGGTGATGATGGGCAGGGTAGAGAAGGACGAGCCGATACCCATCGTCACAATTAGGCCCACCACCAGCATGGCCATGGCAGCTGCTGCCTTGTTGCCCGCAAAGAGGTCAGCCACGGTGGTCACCAGGGGGTCAACGTCGCCGGTGGCATCCATGACCGCAGCGAAACCCTGGGCTGAAATCATGATGAAGCCAATCAGGGCCATCATGCGCATACCGGCGGTAAAGACGTCGTCGGCCTCCTTCCACTTGACCGCGCCGGTGACCATGAAGATGGTCAGACCGACCAGAGCACCGACCAGCAGGGAGTTGGCCTCGGTACCCATGGACTGCATGACTACCTGAACCACGAAGGTTGCAACAATAGCGATGATCGCAACGACCACGTTGAACTTCTTGACCTCGGTGGTCACGGTTTCAGTGGGCGCCAGCTCAATGGTCTGGTAGGTGCGGGGCTTGCGGTAGCTGAAGAAGACCGCAATCAGCAGGCCAACGACCATGCCCAGGGCGGGGATAGCCATGGCGGTCATGACGTTAATGCCGCTGGTATCCATACCGGCTAGTTTGATGTTGCCCAGCAGAATATCGTTGAGGAAGATCGCGCCGAAGCCTACGGGCACGTACATGTAGGTGGTGACCAAGCCGAAGGTGAGCACACAGGCAATGAGCCTGCGGTCTAGCTTCAGGCGGTTAAAGACAGCCAGCAGGGGCGGAATAATCAGCGGGATGAAGGCGATATGAACGGGAATCAGGTTCTGCGACATAATCGACATGGCCAGAATACCGGCCAGCAGTAGCCACTTGACGGTAAATTCGATGCGATGGTTGGTCTCTGAGCTTTCTGAGCCGACCTTGGCAATGATGCCGTTGGCGATGAGCTGGGGCAGGCCCGAGCTTGAAACCGCCATGGCGAAAGCACCGAGCAGGGCGTAGGAGAGCGCCAGCATAGCGCCGCCGGAGAGCCCCTCCTGGTAGGCGACCATGGTGCCGTCCAGTCCGAGCCCGCCGAGAAGACCACCCACGAGAGCTCCGATGAAGAGCGCCAGGACGACGTGTACGCGTGCTGCGGAGAGGACGAGCATGACCAGGACCGCAAGCAGAACCGAGTTCATATAATCCAAACCTTTGAATAAGTATGTAAAAGACCGTACAAAGTTTAGTCTGCCCGGCCTATTCGCTAGCCCTCAAAACCACCAGTTGGACTGTGACGGGCCTTGCTTTCTGTGCCCTGTGCCTTCTCGGCACTACGATGGGTATAAGACCGGCAACGAAAGGACCCCCATGACCTGCCTGATTAACCCTTCCATTTTGAGCGCTGACTTCTCCCGGCTGGGGGAGGAGCTCACCGCTATCTCGACCGCTGACGCCGCCCACATTGATGTGATGGATGGCCACTTCGTTCCCAATTTGACCTGGGGGCTGCCGGTCGTGAAGCGCCTCAAAGAGGTCTCGCCCATTCCCTTTGACGTACACCTGATGATTGAGGACGCTGACCGTTGGGCCCCTGCCTACGCTGAGGTTGGTTGCGAGTCGGTGACCTTCCACGCCGAGGCCGCTATCGCTCCCATCAAACTGGCCCGCACCCTGCGTGAAAGCGGTGCTAAGGCGGGCATGGCCCTGCGCCCTGCCACCGGCGTTGAACCCTACATGGATATGCTCAGTGAACTCGACATGCTCCTGATTATGACCGTTGAACCGGGCTTCGGCGGCCAGGCCTTCCTTGACGTCACCCTTCCCAAGATTAAGCGGGCGGCCGCCGCCATTGAGAGCTCAGGGGCTGAGGTGATTCTGCAGGTTGACGGTGGTATCACCGAAGAAACAATTGTGCGGGCGGCCGAGGCTGGTGCCACCTGCTTTGTTGCCGGTTCATCTGTCTACGGTGCGGACGACCTCGAAGCCGCTATCGCGGGCCTGCGCCGGGCTGCCGCGTCCGCCCATACCCACTAGGATGCCATGACCCAGAACCTTACTCCCCTTGAAGAAGCCGACCGCGAGCTGGCCCGTGCCCAGGAGCTCATCGCTGCCGGGCAATTGGCCGACGCCCTGCCCGCTCTGCAGGCCGCCGCCGGTGGTTTTGAGAGTGCTGGTGAAGTCTTCGGGCAGATTCTTGCCCTGAAAATTTTGAGCGAGGTCAACCGCGACCTGGGGAATCTCGCGCCAGCTCTCACAGAAGTCACCCGTGCCCACGCCCTGCTGGCCGATGCTAAACCTGATGCCGAGCAGTTGCCCGACTTCGCCACCGAGGTGGGTTCCCTGCATGCTGAACTGGGCGACTTTGAGCGCTCCAAGACCTGGTACGCCCAGGGGCTGCGCGGCTATGAAGCTCAGGGGAATGCCGAGGGTCAGGCCCATAACCTGGTGGCTCTGGCTGGGCTTGCCCGGCAGGCCCAGGATGAAGCTGGTGCCCAGGGCTATCTGGCCCAGGCGTACGGGCTGTACGCCGCGGGCAATCACACGGTGCAACTCATGCACGTGCGCAATGCCCAGGCTCAAGGGTTGCTGGCGGTGGGGGATACGGACGCTGCCCGCCCCCTGCTCACTGAAGCTCTTGATCTTGCTGAGGAGCTGGGCGACCAGGCTTTTCTCGCCGAGACCTACCAGCTGCTTGCCCTGGTCACAGCTCAAGAAGGGGACGCGGACGCCGCCCAGGGCTACTTGGAGCGGTCGGCGCAGCACTACGCCGCCGCTGGGGATACCGATAACGAGGCCTTTGTGAAGGAGCTGCTGAACCGGCTCCGCGGCAGCTAGTGAGCCTTAGGCCAGGTTCTTCTCGGCCCGCTCGGCAGCCTGCTCGTTGCCCATGGAGCGGTGGATGGTGGCCAGCATGGTGTAGTAGGCTGCGGCGTCCTCTGACCCGGCAACCAATACGGGCTTGGCTAGGGTCAGTACGTTCAGGGCCTGCTTGCCCTGGCCCTCGTCCAGCAGTTTCTGGGCGCCCTTCACAGCGCGGGCGACAGCCTGCTCGGGCTTGCGCTTGACCAGGTGCGCCACGGCACCGTGCTCCTGCTTGAAGGTGGTATCACGTTTTTGAATATTGGCGGGTTTCGCGTCAGACACAGCTCACCTAAGGTCGGGGTAGAAAACTTTATGCACCTCAAGTGTAGCGACTGATGACCATCTCGGGGTTAGACGAGCTGCCTACCGCGGGTTTCAGGCAGCAGGAAGGTTGCGCCAGCTGCCGTGCAGAAGGCTAGAGCAAACAGAACAAAGAGCCCCGAAATACCCACTAGCGGCAGCAGGGCGGGCACGAGTAGGGGAGCGGCGATAGAGGCTAAACGGCCGAACCCGGCAGCCGCACCCGTGCCGGAACCGCGCAGGTGGCCGGGGTAGAGTTCTGGCCCGATGGCGTAGAGGGCACCCCAGGCACCCAGGTTGAAGAAGGAGAGCATGCAGCCGCTAGCTACCAGTGCCCAGACCTCGTGCGATAGGCCGTAGGCCACCGCTGCCAGCGCTGAGCCCAGCAAGAAGGTAGCTAGGGTAGAACGCCTGCCCCAGCGCTCAATCAGCCAGGCGCTCACCGCATAGCCCGGTAGCTGGGCCAGAGTCATGATGAGGGTAAAGGTAAAGGAGCTGACCAGGCTAAAGCCCTGCTGAATCAGTAGCGAGGGAATCCAGATAAAAGCCCCGTAGTAGGCAAGATTGATGCAGAACCAGATGACCCAGAAGGCAAGGGTGCGGCGGCGCAGCGCCGCTGACCAGATGGAGGTTGCCCGAGCCAGCTCGGCCGAATCCTGCCCGGCAGCGGTAGCGGCAGGGGCGGACGGCGTCCGCGCAGCTTCTGCCCGCAAGGGCGGGGAGGCAGCGAAACCAGCGACCACGGACCTGGCGCGGGCCAGGTCGCCGCGTCGGGTGAGAAAGCGCACCGATTCGGGGAGTCCCCACCGCACCACCAGGGCGTAGAGGGCAGGGACGCAGCCGATGGCAAGAGCCCAGCGCCAGCCGTCCTCTGAGCGGCTCACGATAAAGGTTCCAATCAGGGCAGCGAGAATCCAGCCGACCGCCCAGAAGGCTTCAAGAACAACGACCATACGCCCGCGCACAGCCCGCGGGGCAAACTCAGAAATATAGGTGGAGGCTACCGGCAGCTCAGCGCCGAGCCCCAACCCCACGATGAAACGCAGCACCAGCAGAATGGTAAAGGTCGTAGCGAGGGCAGAAAAACCGGTAGCCAGCCCGTAGACCAGAAGCGTGCCGGCAAAGATTGCGCGCCGCCCAAACCTATCCGATAGACGCCCGCCCAGGGTGGCACCAATCGCCATGCCCAAAAACCCGATAGAGCCCAACAGCGATGCCTGCCCCGAGCTAATACCCCAGTGGGCAATCAGGGCAGCCATGACGAAGGAAATGAGGCCGATGTCCATGGCATCGAGCGCCCAACCAATACCGGTTACTCCCAGCAGGTGGGCGTGACGGTGGGTGACGGGCAGCTGGTCGAGGGTGGCGGTGAGCTGTTCGGCATTCAGGGAGTCGGTGTTGAGGGCGTCGGCAGTCGTGGCGGTAGCGCGGTGGCCGGGTGCGGACGCCCGGGGCTGGTTTTCGTGCGGGGAAGTCATGTTGCTCAGGGGGGGCAGGGAGTAAGGTCACACTGACGTTATCAGCAGGGGCTTCGGGGAAGGCCCCGCACCCGACCAGATAGCGGGAATAAGTCACAATATGACGGTTACAGACCCCAGCCGTGCTATAACTTGAAGTGTAAAAGAAAAATATCGTGCTCCGGGACCCGGTGAAAATCCGAACCTGCGGTGACAGCCCGCTAATTGACGGCACACATCAGTGCCTGATACCTGCAAGGTGGAATTCCTTGGCAGACAGTACAGTCTGGATGGAAGGTAGCACGAGCAAACCGTAAGGTACCCCTACCGGTACCTGCCGTACCCGCTTGCCCGGCCCACCGGCGTTCTCACCGACGCCCACCGAAGCCAGCCAACCCCGGGTACCCTCGATTTGTTCTCCCGGAGCCACTCGCTTTGGGAGTTTTTTATGGATTTCTTGCGGTGGCTCTTCGACGCTCAAATTGCGATTGGCGAAAACCAGTCCCTCTTGGTGCGCGAAGTCCTTGGCAACATCTTCGGCCTACTATCAGCCCTCGGCGGTATGCGCCGTAAGGTCTGGGCCTGGCCCGTCGGTATTCTCGGCAACCTGCTGCTGCTCACCGTTTTCTTGGGCACCGTGTTTGGTTCAACCTACGGTACCGCTAACCTGCTCGGCCAGGCAGGCCGTCAGGTCATGTTCATTGCTGTGTCCGTGTGGGGCTGGTACCGCTGGAACCAGACCCGCAAGACCGGCGAGGCCGGCCAGGCTGCGGTGGTTCCCCAGTGGGCCAGCTGGAAGGAACGCGCTTTCATGATCGCTTTCATGCTGATCGGCACCGGCGTGCTGACCCCGATTTTCCGCGCCCTGGGCTCCTATGAGCCGGTCTGGTCTGACGCCTGGATCTTCACCGGCTCCCTGCTGGCCACCTTTGGTATGGCTAAGGGCTGGGTGGAGTTCTGGCTGGTCTGGGTTGCTGTGGACGTCGTCGGCGTGCCCCTGCTCTGGTCAGCAGGCTACTACGCCAGCGCCTTCATGTACCTCTTCTACGGGGGCTTCACCCTGGTTGGTTTCTTCGTTTGGTGGCGCACCCGCAACCAGGAGGCCGCCAAGGTTGAGGTTGAAACCGCCTTCCCCGACCCCACCGTGGACGTGCGCTAGGCGGTAGCGTCCGTTAGTGACAGTGGCCCCTGGGCAGCTGAAAATGAACCTTCAGCTGCTCATGGGCCCTTTTGTGTCTAGGAACTGACTGTCGATTGTCATAGACAGGTAATTTTTAGCAGACAGGCATGTTTTTTCCTAAGCTTGATTGAGTCTTCTACGATCACAAATCATGCAGTTCAATGGAGAAAAAGCATATGCCCCAAAGACTCTTCCGTGCCCTGGGCACAGCCCTGCTAGCCACCTTGGCCCTTACCTCCTGCGGGGGCGGGGACACCGCTACCGTCAAGAGGGTTATCGACGGCGATACTATTGAGGTTGAATACCAGGGGAAGGAGGCCACCGTCCGCCTCCTCAATATCGACACCCCAGAAACTAAACACCCCAATAAGAATGTAGAATGCCTAGGGCCTGAAGCAAGCCAATTCCTGACCAACATGTTGCCCGAGGGAACACAAGTCACCCTTGAGTTTGATAAAGAAAAAACTGATAAATACGACCGTCTGCTCGCTGGAGTGTATAAAGAAGACGGAACCTTCGTCAACGAAACAATAGCCAAAAACGGTTTTGCCACAGCTATCAAAATTGCACCTAACGAGAAGTTCTATCCCCAAATCCTCAAAGCACAAGAAGAAGCCATGGAATACAATCGGGGAATTTTCGATCCCGCTAGTTCATGTGCACTGCCAGGAATGCTCAGAGAAGCTACCCAGGCTGTAGAAGAAGCTACAAGTCCTGAAGACCTCATAATAGCTGTTGAAGCAGCACTAAAAATACTTACAACGCTTGAAGAAATCAGTGCTGATGGATCGGAAGAGTATCTGAAGAACCTCCTTCAGGCCGAAACCATGTCTTCTCTTATTGGCTCACTCAAGTCCGCACTTGAATTAAGGAACCGTGACTATCTGAGGGCTGTGCAAACTGTTGAAAGTGAAGCGGCTGAAAAGGAAGAAGCCCAGCGCCAGGCTGAAGCTGAACGCAAGGCTGAGGAGGAGCGCCAGGCTGCTGAAGCTGCCGAAGCTCAGAGGCTAGAAGCAGAAAGGGCCGCTCAAGCTGAAGCTGAACGAGTAGCTGCTGAACAGGCAGCTGCGGCCCAGGCTGAAGCAGACCGGATTGCTGCCGAGCAGGCTGCTGAGGCTGAACGTCAACGTCAAGCCCAGCTAAACCAGCCGCCTGCACCTGCCCCAGCTCCTGTACCTGCCCCTGCGCCCGTCCCTAATCCGGCACCTGGCCAGAACCAGCCTGCCCCACCGCCGGCCCCTGCGCCTGCACCTGAGCCGGAATCTAACCCCTATCCCGGTTACACAGG
Source organism: Rothia sp. 11254D007BW (assembly GCF_053548195.1). NCBI lineage: Bacteria > Bacillati > Actinomycetota > Actinomycetes > Micrococcales > Micrococcaceae > Rothia > Rothia sp. 11254D007BW. The sequence goes on along the minus strand of NZ_JBPWPK010000001.1, from coordinate 872,587 downwards.
TCCTCGCTGTTACGCTCCCGGCGGTAAGACCTGGACTCCCTGCCCTAACCGATAAGTAGCAACTCGGCAGAAAACCGACGCCCGCCCTCCTGCCCTGGCTTGGGGCAGGAGGGCTATTCTTTGTCTTCACCTATGCAATAGAACATATTTGTAGTACTCTAGTAGCATGCAAGGGTGGACGGTTGAAGTAAGTTTAGTTCAAGACTGGCTCATGGAACTGCCTAGCCAAGAGTATCTTCATGTGCTTGCAGCTCTTGAATATCTTGGGTCTGTAGGGCCTCCTGGTGGCAGGCCCTTTATTGATCGCATTACCGGTTCGTCTCTACACAACCTCAAAGAATTGAGGCCCCGAGGACATGCAAAAAATATTAGAATTCTATTTATCTTTGACCCAGAACAACAAGCAATTCTGTTGGTAGCTGGTGACAAAACCGGCCAATGGACCAAATGGTACAAACAGAACATCCCCCTTGCTGAGAAACGTTACGAAGAATACCTAAGGAAGCGCCGTGACAACGCTTGAAGAACTGAAACAAATGCGACCGGTTGATTCCCAGGAATTACAAGGCCTGGTTGATGTCATGCATGCTGAAGCCCATGTATACCAACTGCAAAAACTGCGTAAAGATCTAGGAATGACGCAGACCGATCTGGCTGAAAAAATCGGTGTCTCCCAAAAAAGAATTTCCCAAATGGAAAAGGGAGACATTGGGAGCGTGAGTCTCAAAACCCTCCATAAATACATCACAGCACTTGGAGCAGAACTTACTGTGTCGGCTAGTTTTCCGGTGGGTACGAGCCACACAATCTACAGCACCCGGTAAGTAGGCCCCGACGCCCGCCCTCCTGCCCTGGGGTAGGAGGGCGGGCGCGTCCTTACCGGGAAATGCAGGGCACATGACCGAAAGATGAAATCTCCACCTGCCCGGTAACGCCGCAGCTTCAAAGAGCGGTACTCTAGAAACCGTGAAGAACTTTGAAACCCTATTCGCAGAACTGGCCGAAAAGGCCGAAACCCGCCCCGAGGGCTCCGGAACCGTCGCTGAACTCGACAAGGGCGTCCACTTCATCGGCAAAAAAATCGTCGAAGAAGCAGCCGAAGTGTGGATGGCCGCCGAATTCCAGTCAGATGCCGAATTCGCAGAAGAGGCTTCACAACTGATTTACCATTTGCAGTGCATGATGATCGCCAAGGGACTGACTCCCGAAGATATCTACAAGTACCTCTAAACCCCACTGCAAAGGAAAAATACTTATGCTGCGTGTTGCAGTCCCCAATAAGGGCATGCTGTCTCAGGCTGCCGTCACCATGCTCACCGAAGCTGGCTACCTCCAGCGCCGCGACTCCCGCGAACTCGTGCTCGTCGACCAGGAAAACGAGGTGGAGTTCTTCTACCTGCGCCCCCGCGATATCGCCGTGTACGTCGGCGAGGGTACTCTGGACGTCGGTATCACCGGCCGGGACCTGCTGCTGGACGCTGGAACCCACGCCGAAGAAGCTCTCTCCCTTGATTTTGCCCGCTCCACCTTCCGCCTGGCCGGGCCCGCCGGTACCTACACCGACCCGTCCGAACTTGAAGGTAAGCGCATCGCCACCAGCTACAAGCGCCTGCTGACCGACTACCTGGAACGCTCCGGCATCAACGCGTCGGTGGTGCGCCTGGATGGCGCTATTGAGTCCTCGATTCGTTTAGGCGTTGCGGACGCCATCGCCGACGTCGTAGAAACCGGCAACACCATGCGCGCAGCCGGTCTGGAACCTTTCGGTGACCCGATTATGCGCTCCGAGGCCCTGCTGATTAAGCGCCCCGGCGTTGAGGACCACGCCGGTCTTGAGCGCCTCCAGCGCCGCCTGCAGGGTGTGCTGATTGCCCGCCAGTACGTGATGATTGACTACAACATCGAAGAGGCTAACCTTAAGGCTGCCACCACTCTGACCCCCGGCCTTGAAGCCCCGACCATCTCGCCGCTCTCGCGCGAGGGCTGGGTTGCTGTGCGCTCCATGGTGCCGCGCAAGGCAGCGAATAATGTCATGGATTCCCTCTACGAGATCGGTGGCCGCGGCATCCTAGTCACCGCCATTCAGGCCGCGCGCCTGTAACTTTACCCGGCGGCGTCCTTGCCCCTGATATGGGCGGACGCCGCCGCTTCAGTTTTGCTTTCAAGGAAAGGGGGCGCGCCCGTGGGTGTTGCCATTCGTGTTATTCCGTGTCTTGATGTGGACGCCGGCCGCGTGGTCAAGGGCGTCAAGTTTGAGGGCCTGCGCGACGCTGGCGACCCGGTAGAACTCGCCAAGCGCTACAACGCTGAGGGCGCCGATGAGCTGACCTTCCTGGATGTCACCGCCTCTTCTTCTGACCGCCAGACCACCTTCGATGTGGTGTCATCGACCGCTGAGCAGGTCTTTATCCCGCTGACCGTGGGCGGGGGAGTGCGCACCGCTGAGGACGTCGACCGCCTGCTGCGCACCGGCGCCGATAAGGCCTCTATCAACACTGCCGCTATTGCCCGGCCCGAGGTGATTAACGAGATTACCGAGCGGTTTGGCTCCCAGGTGCTGGTGCTCTCGGCGGACGCCAAGAGGTCGGACGCTACTCCGTCTGGCTATGAGGTGACTACCCATGGCGGCCGCACATCCACCGGGCTTGACCTGCTTGAATGGGTTGCTGAGGCCCAGGAACGCGGCGTGGGCGAGATCCTGCTGAACTCCATTGACGCCGACGGCACCAAGGCCGGCTTTGACCTGCCCATGATTCGGGCGGTGCGCTCTGTCGTCACCGTACCCCTGATTGCCTCCGGCGGCGCAGGCGCAGCCGAGCACTTCCCACCCGCCATCGAAGCAGGCGCGGACGCCGTCCTCGCCGCTTCGATCTTCCACTTCGGCGAGGTCAGCATTGGGGAAGTGAAGGACGCAATCCGAGCGGCGGGGTACGAAGTACGGTAGGGAAAGACAAGTAAGGCGCACCAGGCTCACGCTCGCTGCCGACCCTCTCGCCTGGTTCGCTTCGCTCACGAGGCGATTCACGCCAGCCCCGAGCCAACAGCTTCGCTGTGAGCCTGGCTTGCCTAACCTCTGCCAGCTGGCTTGAGTATAATTTATTTGTTCTTATCGTCTTGAAGGTTCAGGATTCTATTCTTCATAGAATTAAAATCATTTCTACTCTTTAATCATTTTTTGCAAGCGGTAAATCTTTGAGTTTTTCAGAGCTCCAAAAAAGTAAAGAGGCTTATTCAAAAGTAGGCACGCACCCCACACCCACCAACTAGACAACGGCCCCACCCGCGGCAAAAATATGAGCGTTAAATCTCTACAAATAACCTCAAGCCATACCGGACAAGACCGTTGCTACACCAGCGTACAACCGGCCTCACAGCCACGCAATTCGCCACACTACACACAGCCCTCACCCATCACCTCACCTGGTCAAAACCAGGCGGAAGACCACCAGCGCTAACCCTCACCCAAGCCCTCAAAATCACCCTGCTCTACCACCGCCACAACCTCACCGAAGAACTCCTCGCAGAACTTTTTGCTGTCTCTCAATCGACAGTCTCACGAGCTATCAACATCATCGAAAAGGCCCTGGAGAAGATTCTCACTCCGCTGACTCAGCCTTTGAAAGAAAGCCTCAAAGCACCCGGGTCCTTAGTAGTTGACGGGACTCTGATACCCACGTGGAATTGGCGTTCACTTGGTAAAACAAATTTCTCTGGAAAGCACAAACGAGCCGGATTCAACCACCAAGTCATTTGCACCTTGGATGGAAAGTTGCTGGCTATCACAGACCCGGTGCCCGGGGCCAGGCATGATGCTTACGCCTTCAAACATCATGGCTTGGAAAGATATCTTGATGAGAGCACTGTGGCTGATAAGGGCTATATCGGGTTGGGGTTGGCTACCCCGGCCAGGCGCAAGCCGGGTCAGCGGCTGAGTCGGGAGCAGAGGCGGAATAATCGGGTGCTGAATCGGCTGCGGTCGGTGGTGGAGCGGGTTATCGCTCACATCAAGACTTGGCGGATTCTTCATACGGGGTTTAGGCGGCCGTTGGGGTTGTATGGGCGGGTGTTTGCGGTGGTGCGGGGGTTGGTGTTTTTGGCTGCGGGTGGGACTTTTGAATAAGCCTCAAAGTCGCGCTTACGTCGCTTAACTCTTCTAGAAAACTCTCTTTATTATTTGTTGCTTTTGCTTCTAAAATTTGTCTTCGTCTTTCAAGGCACCATTCAGCCAACCTGGGAAAGCGGGGGTTTGCGGCAACTGCGAACTGTATTAAGAGGCTTATTCAAAAGTAGACACGCACCCCACACCCACCAACTAGACAACGACCCCACCCGCGGCAAAAATATGAGCGTTAAATCTCTACAAATAACCTCAAGCCATACCGGACAAGACCGTTGCCACACCAGCGTACAACCGGCCTCACAGCCACGCAATTCGCCACACTACACACAGCCCTCACCCATCACCTCACCTGGTCAAAACCAGGCGGAAGACCACCAGCGCTAACCCTCACCCAAGCCCTCAAAATCACCCTGCTCTACCACCGCCACAACCTCACCGAAGAACTCCTCGCAGAACTTTTTGCTGTCTCTCAATCGACAGTCTCACGAGCTATCAACACCATCGAAAAGGCCCTGGAGAAGATTCTCACTCCGCTGACTCAGCCTTTGAAAGAAAGCCTCAAAGCACCCGGGTCCTTAGTAGTTGACGGGACTCTGATACCCACGTGGAATTGGCGTTCACTTGGTAAAACAAATTTCTCTGGAAAGCACAAACGAGCCGGATTCAACCACCAAGTCATTTGCACCTTGGATGGAAAGTTGCTGGCTATCACAGACCCGGTGCCCGGGGCCAGGCATGATGCTTACGCCTTCAAACATCATGGCTTGGAAAGATATCTTGATGAGAGCACTGTGGCTGATAAGGGCTATATCGGGTTGGGGTTGGCTACCCCGGCCAGGCGCAAGCCGGGTCAGCGGCTGAGTCGGGAGCAGAGGCGGAATAATCGGGTGCTGAATCGGCTGCGGTCGGTGGTGGAGCGGGTTATCGCTCACATCAAGACTTGGCGGATTCTTCATACGGGGTTTAGGCGGCCGTTGGGGTTGTATGGGCGGGTGTTTGCGGTGGTGCGGGGGTTGGTGTTTTTGGCTGCGGGTGGGACTTTTGAATAAGCCTCTAAGCCTATGTTGAATTCTCGAGGTGAGTCTTCGAACTGGATATTGAAAACCAAAGCAGCAAGCTCTCCAGCCTGCTGTCTGAGTTGAGTTTCTTTTTCGTGCCTACGTTCTAGCCATCGACCTATAAACACTGCAATGACTGCGCCAATTAATCCAACTACTGAACCGGCAAATCCACTAAAGAGAATTTTTATCCACTCAGTCCAATACATTCATTTCTCCTCGTTCATTTATGTGTCGGGTAGGGCGGTTCCACTTTAGTAGGTGCACACTTTTCTAGCGTTTCTCTGAAGCTAGACGGCTAAATGTTTTTTCGAGGTCTTTGATGGGCAGGCTGTTGTGCAGAGACTTTGCCTGTAGAGCATAGATACTCCGTTCTGCGTCTGTTGGCCCATCTGTGCCACGCGTATGCTCGGTGCGTGAACGATAAGTTGTGGTTTTACTATTGGTCTTTAGTGCCTTTTTAGCTTTCCTGACTGCTCTATACATCGCAGAACTCACAGCGCTAATAGTCATTTCCTACCCTCCTATCCCTTGAAGATGACTACTGAGGTGAACTGCTTAATTCACCTAGTACTTTACCAACTTGTACATCGGATGTACAAAATTTTGTGCATTGAATGTACAATTTGACCTATGACGTTCTATCCCAGATTCCTTGAGCCCAAGATACTTGACCTGCTTGCTGTTGCGCCTGTCGTGATTATCGAAGGCGCTCGTGCAGTGGGGAAGACAAGCTTGGTGAACAAGCTGGCTCATGAGGGGTATCTTAAGGCAGTTTATTCGATGGCTGATACCGGCCTGCGAGCAGTGGTTGAGGCTGATACAGTGGGTTGGCTCCGTGGTCTAGAGTGGCCCTGCGCAATCGACGAAGCTCAGCTGGTTCCTGAGCTACCGGTTGCTGTGAAACAGGTTCTAGATGAGAACCAGGACTCAATTCGTCTAGTTCTTACCGGTTCTTCAAGCATCGGGCAAAGCGGCTTTGGCGGCACTGATCCTCTGGCACGCAGGGCTTTACGAGTATCATTAGAGCCTTTAAGCGAGGCAGAAATCAGCTCTCCCCATCAGCAGCCGTGGTCTGTGATAGATGCTCTATTTGATGCAAATCCGGTTACAGGGGAACAAACACAACCTCTGGATATTGAATCTGACGCGATTGTTTTAGGGGGTATGCCCCAGTATCGTCGGTTTGCTGGCAATTCAGTGACCTCAACGTTAGGCCTGGCTATTGACGAGGGGATAAGAAGCATCCTAACTCAGCGGGTAAAGCCAGGTGAGTCGTTTGATCAGGTACGTGCACACGAGATTTTGGCTTATGTTTTAAGGCACCCTGCTTCAGAGCTAAATATCTCTGAAATGGGCAGAGAACTCTCAATGGACCGCCGCACAGTTGATTCTTATCTCGACGCTCTCGAAAAACGTTTCTTGATATATGAGGTCCCCAACCTGCATCGGGCTTCAAAGAGGTCTTTGCGGTCTTCAGCAAAGTTTTTCCCCGCAGATGTGGCTTTATCCGCTCGGTCTTTGGTAAGTACGAGTGATGCACAGTTAGTTGATGCAGATGTACGAGGGCGTCTGATTGAGACGCTGGTGATGCAGCAGATACGTGCCCATGCTGGATGGGCTGAGCGTAGTGTGGATATATTCCATTGGCGACAGCGGATTAAGAATAAGGACGTTGAGGTCGATGTAGTCTTGCGTGATTCTGCGGGTTCTCTCATCGCACTGGAAGTGAAAGCTTCTGCGCGTGTAAAGCCTGAATTCTTGAAGGGGTTGAAGAGCTTTCAAGAATTGTATGGTGACAGGGTTACACGGGGCTTCGTCGTTTGTAACGTGGCTCGGCCTGTGCCTTTAGGCGAGAAAATTTGGGCTCTTCCCTTGGCCGCCTTGTGGGACGCTAGTTTGTGGCAGGGGTTGATGAACAGAGCGCGCGCAACTGCGATAGAGCCACGAGCAGAGCTTGAGCCCTCTAAGAAAACTGGCGATGTTGATGTGCGTGTCGTTGCTAGTTTCGCTGCGGCTGATGAGGGCTCTGCGTTAGCAGGGAATATTCGTGGCTTTGCTGAAGATGTTGCTGATGCTGTTGAGGGTCTGTCTGGTTTGAGCGTTGAGCTTGTTTTGGATGATGATCCGGCACATTTTACTCATACGCTGGGCGCGGACGCTGACGAGCAGGTACCCCTTGTTGGCTTGGCTTTGGTGACGCCTCGCTGGGTCAAGCAAATAGGTGACTTGTCTGTGTTAGACGGCAAGAATATTGTGCCGGTTCTGTGGATTGCTAACTCTAAGATTCCAGAGGAACAGAGTAGGGCTGTTCTTGATTTAACGGATGTGCGTCGTGCAGATCGTGATTCCGCACAGTACCGCCTGGGCGTGGAGCAGGTGGCGGAGAGCTTGCTCTCTAAGATGTCCCACAATATCTAGTGGCTCAGCTCCTCCACCTTCTCGCCGCGCAGCAGTTCGTACAGGCCCATGTCGAGCATGAACTCTACGAACTGCTCCGCGGGTAGCTTGCGCACGTGGTCAATCAGGTCAGCTGTATCTGAGCTGTAGTCCCAGAGCTTATTCGCCAGGCCAACGCGCACATTCTTCGAATGGTAGAAGTCCACCTTGGTGTTGGCCATGGCGCTTTGTTTGAGCCCGGCGTCCTTGGCCGCCTCAGCCACGAAGGTAGTAGCAAAGCCCACCTGGTGCTCGTCACTCAGGTCAAGGCCGTGGAAGTACTTATTAATCTTCTCAATCAGTTCAGAGCGGGCTTTGCGCTCGCGCTCCTGGATACTGGCGAGGCCGGCCTCCGTCATGCCCTGCAGCCCAGCCGCCTGGGAGGACGCGAGCTTCAAGTCTTCCTCTTCGCGCAGCTTTTCGAGGCGGTAGTGGGTGAGGACGATGTCGTCCACGTTCACGACCTCCGGGGATACTTCATCGAGGGTAAAGCGGCGTAGCTTGCGCGAGAGCAGGTCGGCAAAGGCTGAGAGCTTCTCGTAGTAGGGGTCACCGAAGTTGAAGATTTGTGAGAAGAAGGCGTAGGACTTCACATATTGGGCCAGGGTTGAGCGGAACTCCAGCAGTACTTCAAGGGCGGCTCGGTCTGCAGAACCGTCAATCCCTTCCTGCGCTGCCCGCCAGCGCGTCACAAACCGCTGCACGGGTATGGAGATGAGCGAGTCAAAGGACGCCTGCCGGGCACCGGGGCTAACCCATTTTTCCCAAAACTGTTCCACATCGGCCCGGTTGTAGATACTTGCTGCCTCTAGCTTGTCCACCTGCTTGGCAACCAGGTCGAGATCTGATTCAGTCTCAATGCGGGCGTCCTCGTAGTACTCGGCGAAGGCGGCGCGAATCTGCTCGGGGTCGTTGACGAAGTCCAGAATGTAGGTGTTCTCTTTGCCGTCAGCCCGGCGGTTGAGGCGGGAGAGGGTCTGCACGGCGGTGATTCCCGAGAGTTTCTTATCCACATACATAGCGACCAGAAGGGGCTGGTCGAAGCCGGTCTGGTACTTGTTGGCCACAATTAGAATGTGCTGGCCGTCCTGGTTGAAGACCTCAGCTAGGTTCCTGCCCTTGAGCTCTGGGTTCATGGACGCTTCGGTCACGGTGGGCGTATCAACCCCGGGCACTACCTCGACGTCTGGGTCGGGCAGTTCACCGGAGAAAGCAACTAGGGTCTTCAGGGGCAGGGCTCTCTCTGCGATAGCTTTTTCAAAAGCCCGCTGGTAGCGCACGGCAGCTGCCCGGGAGGACGTCACCACCATGGCTTTGGCTTTTCCGCCCAGCTCCTGCTTGACCCGGCCCTCAAAGTGTTCAAGAATCACCGCAACCTTGGAGGCAACATTGGTGGGGTGTAGCTCCACAAAGTTGATCAGGCTCTTGGTGCCCTTGCGGATGTCGATTTCTTCATCGGCTCCGCTGTCTTCATTTTTCTGGGCGATTTTGGCGGCCATTTGGTAGGTGGTGTAGTTTTTGAGCACATCAAGAATGAAGCCCTCTTCAATGGCCTGCTTCATGGGGTAGAGGTCGAAGGGCTGGTGGGGGCCGGTTCCATCGGCCCGGCGGCCAAAGACTTCCAGGGTTTTTGCCTTGGGGGTGGCGGTGAAGGCAAAGAAGGAGACCTGGTGGCCTTCACCGACTACCCGCTGGGCCATTTTGGTGAGGGCAACCTGGTCGGCTTCGGGGTCTGACTCTTCAATACCGGCGTCAATCTCGGTGTTGAGCATTTCCTTAATAGAGTCGGTTGCCTTGCCCGACTGGGAGGAGTGGGCTTCGTCAGCAATAATCGCAAAGTGCTTACCGGCCAGCTGGCCGCCTTCCTTGGTCATTTCTGCCAGGGCAAAGGGAAAAGTTTGTAGGGTCACGCCGATGATGGGCACGCCGGTGGTCAGGGCTTCAACCAGTTGCTTAGATTTGGAGTCGCCACTGCCTCGGGTAATGGGCTGGAAGGTTCCGGCGGTGGTGACGAGCTGGTCGATAGCGTCCTGGAGCTGCTGGTCGAGCACCTGCCGGTCGGCTATGACGATGACGGAGTCGAAGACGCGCTCGCCCTCTGGGGTGTGCAGGTTGGAGAGCCGGTGGGCCGTCCAGGCGATGGAGTCGGTTTTGCCGGAGCCCGCCGAGTGCTGCACCAGGTATTTTTGCCCGGCTCCTTCGGTGCGGGCTGCTTGGACGAGTTTGGTGACGGCCCGCCACTGGTGGTAGCGGGGGAATCTGATGTGGCTCTTATGGGTGGTTTTGCCGGTGAGGGGGTCGGTGATTTTTTGGTGGTTGGTGTAGATGAATTTGGTGAGGATGGTGATCCAGGTGTTGGGTTCGAGGATTTCTTCCCAGAAGTAGCTGGTGGCTAGTTTGCCGTCGATGATGGGGTTGCCTGCCCCGCCGTTGGCTCCGCGGTTGAAGGGGAGAAAGCTGGTGGCTTTGCCTGCCAGTTTGGTGGTCATGGCGATTTCGTCTTGGGTGAGGGCGAAGTGCACCAGGGCGCCACGGTGTTCTTGGAGCAGGGGTGAGGTTTTGGGGTCGCGGTCGGTGCGGTACTGCTTGATGGCCTCTTGCAGGGTTTGGGTGTATTCGCTTTTGAGTTCGATGGTGGCTACGGGTAGGCCGTTAATGAAGAGGACCAGGTCGATGCGGGCGGTTTCGTCTGCTGGGTTGTAGCGGACTTCTTCGACCACGCGCAGGATGTTCTTATGGTAGAGGGCGGTGAGGTCGGGGTTGCGGTTGTCTTGGGGCGGGTAGGCGATTAGCTGGAAGGGGCGGCGTGCCCCGGGCACGCTGAAGCCTTTGCGCAGGACGTTGAGGGTTCCGCCGCCTTGTTCTTCTGGGGCTGAGAGTTTGGTGACGAGCCGGTCGAGCAGGCGGTTTTCTTGGGCCTGCTGGGCGGCGGCGGGGTCTGCGCCGGGTTTAATGAGGGAGGCGTAGTTTTTGGGGTCGCTGGTTTTGAGCCAGGTGAGGACGTCTGCGGGGTAGAGGGCGCGCCTGGCGTCGTAGCCTGTGGAGTTGGGGGAGTGCACCCACCCGTGAGTAGCCAGGTAGGCGCAGATGTCTTGCTGGAGGGGACGTTCGAGGTGGGTGCGGGGCATGAACAATACTCCTATTCGGCGTGAAAACTAAAAATAAAATTATTAATTACATCAGACATAATTGGTATTTGGTGAAATATTCATTTTTTAAATCTAGGAATTTTCAAATTAATACAAAATGTGAAACAAGTGTTTGAAAATATATTAACTGTCCAGTTTTAAAGTAGAAATATTTTATATCTGAAAGATTGAGTAGAATAAACATTCAGGACAGTAATTAACATTGGGTGTTGTCAAACAAAAACTAGGATACATTACAAGTAATGGGTAGCTGATTCTAAGCACTGCGCTGCTTTTTAGCGTAAATAATACCCGCGTATTTTATTCTGTTTTTCATCTCCCTAAAGGTGACTATGCGAATATCATCTATCTTAAAATTAGATCGTTCCGTTCCATCAACTTTTAAGTCTTTAAATACAATGTCAGACCTTTTTTGACTCGTTTTCTTTGTCTCAAAGTAAGAATCCATTGCATTTATCGTTTTGATAATATTATCGGAATCCTTATTTTTTATATACTTTTCTAAACTTTCTGCATGATTCTTTTTAACAACTTTTGCAGCTACCTCCGCAGATATGGTTGGTTTCAGTACCTGGTTTGACGTAGGGCGCGCTAAGTACCTTTGCTCAGTCTCATCTTTATTGTCGGATATAAGGCCTGCAAGAGTAGAAAATGTTATGAACTCTAATGGATTTAATAGATTAATAATTAGCTCAATATTTGAAGAAGATGTGAAGTCATTTTTAATAATATGTGGACGTGATATGTGAATACAGTAGTCAGGTCCAGAAGGTTCATCTTCTTTTTCTGTAAAATGTATTTGAATTTTTTTCAGATACCGGATTAAATTTTCGTAAGGATCATGTCTATCCTGATTTTTTTCATTGAAACAACCAGCCAGTAAGCATATTAAGGGCGTAGAATATTCGTTAAATTTTTTAAAAAAATTACTTTCATCATATTTATCAGATTCGTTCATTAACACTTCAATTGAGCTTAAATTAATAATTCTCAATGTAGAGTTAAAATTTTTAGCGTGGTCCGCACAGGAAGCATTAAATTTGTTATCATGAGGACCCTGTGATTTAATATAAAATAGGTAGAATCCTGTACGCTCGTTGTCTGCACAAGCCTTCTTGATTGTGTTAAACTGCTTTTCATCTTTGTATTTTACACTTTTTAGAAATGATTTTTTTAAATTGTTTAAATCTTCAATTTTTTTAGCTTGGAATAAAATTTCAATTCGGCGGAAGTGGTCTGGATGCTTGTAAACCCAGAATCCCAAATCTGATCCAGTCTTTTGACTTTCAACATGTTTTGTAAATGTAAACACATTCCCGTAGGGATTTAGCGTGCCTTTATCGGAATCATGCCACTCACATCCTGGTTCGTCTCCATGATCTGGGCAAGCAGCTTCGATAGTATAGTGCCCCCCGGCTATTTGGCTTTTAAGAATATCAGTAATGGTTTCTTCACCCCAGGTGAATGAGGTTTTCTCTAAATGCAAAAGTTTATATACCGAGAAAGCGCCAAAATTTAACGGTTGCTGAACAAGAAGTTCTGTTTTCCATTTTTTTTCATTTGATTTCATCAAAAATCCTTGTTATATTGAGTAGTTTTTAATGTTTTTTGTTGTGCATTACATTATTTTGATGGTTTAGTCCCAAAAAGTGGTGATATATATTGTCTTATTATCGAATAAACACTTCAGTTTCGGTGAAAAATTCTTCTCCGTTTGGGGATTCCCACTTTACTTTACATACCGCAGAATTGGATGATGCTAATACCTGTAGGATATTAAATTCTGATTGTCCACCAGGCTTTAAGGAGCCAGCTGGTTGTGGCTCTCCATGGGAAATTACATCAAATAGTTCGTCTGGTTTTCCATTTGAATCTATGAACTGATATCTTACATTTTTTACAGGGACTCCAGTTAGGTTTTCAAGATTAAGTAAGTTTTTTGTCTTTGTTCTCAAACGACCTTTGCTATCGGTCTCCTGATATGATTCTTTTGTTATTGACGCCCAAACACCAATCGATGGGTTATCCATATCTAGTTTTTTAGAATCTGATATTTTTGATTCAGATGAAAATTTAGTTGAATGCGAGAAAGCAATTGATTGTAGAAATGCGTTAATGGCTTGAGTAAGTTCGTCAGTATCTGAATATTGCTTGTATAAACATTTAGTTTGAATTGATTCTAAATATTTTTCAAGTCTTAGCTTTTCTTCAGCTTCATGAACTCCGTTGGAGATAGATGGGACACGATTTACAAAAACTGCAACCTGTTTTCCCGCTTGTGCCAGGCGCTCAATTTCTTCCACCGTCCCAGATTCAAAGTTTTCAGTTTGAGTTCCAAGTTTTCCTGAAAATACTACGATTGCTAAATCAGAAGAGTCTACAATGGTTTCATTGATGATTTGCTGCGGATGCATGCCGAAAGTGGGGGAGACGCCTATTTTCCAATCAGTGGCTGCGAAATGTATCTTAGACATCCGTCCTGTCGTGGCATTCCACATGTGCATTGCATTAGTGATAATTTCACGGTGCTGAGGTGGTAGGTCAGAGGGTGAAGATAGGAGTACCTGTAAGATGTTGGCTTGATAAGGCATCGCTATTACCATTCCTTATTTATTTTTGCTTTTTTTAATTCAACGAGTAAATCGATAGAGGTTTGAATTTGTTGTTTTGTTTCTATTATTTCACCTAGTTTGTTAATGAGGGTTTGCGATGTTGCTATCTGATTTTGGTGGCTAAAATCAGGTATTTTAGCTTGAGCTAATTTTTCTGCAGTCAGGTGGGGGATTGTTGATTGGCTCGTCAGGTTCTCAAGCTCGCCAGAAAGCAACTTAGCTCGAATGCAAAAGTCAATAAAATGCGGATCAGCTAAACCTGGCTTAACTCGTACACGATTAATCGAATTCTGGAAACCCCATCCAGGTAAGTCTTCGGTCAGGACGGCGCTTCGGCCAAATCCAGCCCCACCCTCTACTACCAGAACATCACCCTTTTTCAAATCCAAATGCGCTAACTCGTCAGAAGAAAACCACATCTTCTTATAGTCCGACTGGTAAGTGAAAACACCGCCAGGCTGGATATTAGCTGCCCTGATATAGGGTGCCAATTCCATGCCACCTTTATTTGAAGGTGTAATCATCTTACCCAGCGTAATCTGAGCAAACCGTTTCAAAGGAACAGTTGGTGCATTGGTGGGAAACGTTAGCTGACGTAGTTCAGCATTGAACTTCTCAGTAGCCAGTTCAAGAAGACGTTGCTGGTCAGCGATGAACTCATCAATCTCCGCCAGCTCCCGGTCAAGCTTATCTGCGATTTTCTTTTGCTCTTCAAGCGGGGGTAGCGGTAGCCATGTCAGGTTGAACTCGTTAAATCGCATAGTCTGACCGTCTCTAAGCTGGTCAGTGACAGATGCGATTTGAGAAATATAGCTGGGAGATTTCAAAACATGCTTGAAAAATCCAGGATAAACGGCTTCAGACGGACGCAAAACGGTATATGCAGGACTAACTTTTCCTGGCATAGTTGCTAGTTCAAGACCGCCCTGAAAAGTGCGCAAATGGCTAATGAAATCGCCTGGTTCGACATGTTGCATCTGAGTTCCAGAAAGATTCTGAACAACCCTTGCACCAGTAATCTTCATGTATTCTTCTTGCGGCAGAACGCCATATCTCTGTGAGGGCGTTAGATGGATATCGCCAGGGCGTTCTGGTTCTTTGACCAGTTTGAAGATCCTACGGGGTTCAACAATCTTCCAATGGTTAGGGACCCCACCAGAAAGCCAACGAACCTTAAACGGTACTTTGTTACTCATTAACCCAGCACCTCTTCCAGCCTCTTCTTGATTCGGCCCAGTACCTCGTTGAGGTCGCGGTCAATCTCCTCCAGGGAGCGGGGCGGAACATACTCGTAGAAGTGACGGGTAAAAGGAATCTCCGCGCCCTCCTTGGTCTTAGACTCATCAATCCAGGCATCAGGCACAAAGGGTTTAACCTCACGCTCCAGGTACTCGTGAATATCCTCGCCCCAGTGCACATTCTCAGTATCGCGCAGGCTAGCGTCAGCCACCGGCTTCTTAGCCTTCAACACCACTTCGGCAGACTCATCGCGTTCAGCCAACTCATCCACCAACTTAGCCAAAGCCGCAGGCTTCACCAGGGCACCGGCGTCCGCAAACACCTGCAAAAGCTCAGCCTTCACACTAGCCACATCAGCACCAACGGCACCCGCTGTGCTCTCAACCAAGGCAGCAAGCGAAGCACGCACGGCGGCGTCCTCCCCCTCAGATAATTTGAGTTTGCCAAACTCCTTAGAAGCCAAGAGCCTCTCAACCCGCTCAGCAGAAAAACCCCAATTCAACCGCAAAGGGCGCTCCACCGTAATCGTGCGGTACATAAACTCCTCACGATCAAAAACCTTAGAACGCCTATCATCCGCTGAATCAAAAGCAGCGTACAGGCGGGTAATCTCAGCAATCTGCTCCTCACTCAACCGCTTACGCTTAGACCCCACCGACTTACGCATCTTCTCAAACATGTTGGTTGCGTCAATCAGCTGAACCTTACCCCTACGCTCAGCCTTCTTCTGCTTATTCAACACCCAGATATAGGTAGAAATACCGGTGTTATAGAACATGTCAGTAGGCAGACCAATAATCGCCTCAAGGTAGTCCTGGTCCAAAACCCACTTACGGATATTCGACTCACCAGAACCCGCGCCACCCGTAAAGAGGGGAGAGCCATTCAACACAATAGCCCCGCGGCCGCCCACCTGGGCAACACCATTGCTAGCAACCGTCGGCTCATTGAGCTTAGAAATCAGGTGCTGCAAGAAAAGGAGCGAACCATCAGACACACGGGGCAGTCCAGCACCAAACCGGCCCGCAAAACCCTGGTTCTTATGCTCAGCCTCAACCACAGCCTTAGCACCCTTCCAATCCACGCCAAAGGGCGGGTTGCTCAGCCCATAGTGGAAGGTGCGGTTCTCAAAAGCCGGGTCAGTCAGGGTATTACCCAGGGCGATGTTATCAACGTCCTGGCCCTTAACCACCATGTCCGCCTTACAAATCGCATACGACTCGGGGTTGAGCTCCTGGCCCAGCAAGCTCACATCGGCGGTGGGGTTCAGCTGATGAATCTTATCGTCAGCCACAGACAGCATACCGCCGGTGCCAGCGGTGGGATCATAGACCGACCGGGCAATATAATCAGTGCGCAAATCTTCATCATCAGCCAGCAGCAGGTTAACCATCAGCTCAATGACCTCGCGTGGGGTGAAGTGCTCACCGGCAGTCTCATTCGAAGCCTCAGCGAACTTGCGAATGAGCTCTTCGAAGATGTTGCCCATCTGCTCATTGCTCACATTCTCTGGGTGCAGATTCACCCGCGAGAAATGCTGAATCACCTGATAGAGCAGGTTCTGGGCGGCCAGGTCTGCGATAGTGTCTTCGAACTTATACTTCTCAAAAATATCGCGCACGTTCTCACTGAACTGGTTAATGTAAGAACGCAGATTCTGCTCAAGGGTATCGGGGTCATTAGTCACAGTCTTGAGGTTGTGCTGGGAGAGGTTATAGAAACTGTAATCGTGCCCCGCCCGGGCAGAGAGCATAGCCGGAGGAATCGTATCGAGCACATACCCCTCTGTTACCTCAAGAACAGCCTGCTTGGTCGGCTCAAGCACCGCGTCAAGACGTGCCAAGACCGTGAAAGGCAAAATAATCTGACCGTACTGATGCTGCTTATAGGTACCGCGCAACACATCAGCCACATTCCAAATGAACTGAGAATAGTTCAAAGAAGACACACAAGCCCCTCAAGATTGGCAAACTAATGGCTCAGCATAAAAGCCCTAGCCATCAGGCAGAGCTTTTACCCTGATGAAAACTAATCATACTCAAGGGGCAGGCTGGGAAGTTGAAGTGCAGCTCTTGTGTCTCACCTGCTCACCAGGGCAGGGAGGTGAGCTAGCCAGCTGCCGGTTAGGGTAGAAGTAAACCCCATAGAAGCGCAGGCGAAAGGACCCCACATGAAAACCCGCCCCTTCACCCAGGTCGATGTGTTCGGCTCGGTTCCGCTCAAGGGCAACCCTCTCGCCGTGGTGCTCGACGGCAGCGACCTCACCGACGAGCATATGCAGGACTTTGCCCGCTGGACCAATCTCTCAGAAACCACCTTCATCACCCAACCGACTGACGCTCGGGCCGACTACGCCGTCCGCATCTTCACCCCCGGCGGCGAACTGCCCTTCGCCGGGCACCCCACCCTGGGCAGCGCCCACGCCTGGCTAGAAGCAGGCGGCCAGCCGCAGCGCCCCGACGTCATCGTGCAAGAATGCGCCGCCGGGCTCATCGACATCACCCGCAGCGGCCAAGAGCTCTCCTTCGCCGCCCCGGCAACCGTCCGCACCGGTGCCCTTGATGAAGCAACCCTGGCAGACATCGCCACCACGCTAGGGCTAGAGCGCAGCCAGATTCTCTCCCACCAGTGGGTCGACAACGGGCCCGGCTGGTCAGCCGTCGAAATCGCAGACCCCGACCGTCTGCTCGCCCTCACCCCGGACTTCACCCGCGGCCCAGACCTCAAACTCGGCGTCTTCGCCATGCACCCGGAAGGTTCAGACATCGCCTACGATGTCCGCGCTTTCGTGCCAGGTATCAGCGTTTCTGAGGACCCTGTCACCGGCTCCCTCAACGCCTCCGTCGCCCAGTGGCTCGCCCGCGAAAACCGGGTTGCCGGAACCTACACCGTACGCCAGGGCACCTGCCTGCACCGCGACGGCAGACTCACCATCACGGTAGGGCAGGACGCCGGCCCCACCGGATCACCCGACATTTGGGTTGGCGGAAGAACCCACACCCTCATCAGGGGAGAGGTTAGTCTTTAGGTCTTTAATCCATCTGTTGGCTTGTGCTGCCCCGCCAGGCCGGGGCGGGCGTCCGTCCGCTCATTGAATGTAATCGAAAATGCCATCTGCGCGGTAAAAGAACGTGCAGATGGCATTTTCGGTTACATTCGGGAGCGACTGTGATATAAAGGTGTGAGGCGTCACCCACCGCCCAGCGCTTTGCCCCTGTGACTCTAGCAAGCAGGCCATCAGTGCGAAGGGAAGAGAATTCTCGGGTTGCACCGGCATTCCAAGACCGGGGTAGGCACCACCGAACCGTCGATTGATACCGCAGCTAGAGTGCGAAGAAAGTCGATACCCGTGACTGCCCAATCAAACTTCAAAAAGCTCGTGCGTGCCCGCATGGAAGAAACCGGTGAGAACTACACCACCGCCCGAGCAGCCCTCCTCGAGACCAAGCCTACGACCGACGTCCTGAACGATCCCCGTGAACAAGCCTACGCAGAGCACCGCACAGTCGTTGACCGTTTTCTGCAGGGCGGACGCCTGACCTCCTGGCCCTCCAAGCGCCGCACCCGCGCCCACCTGCTGTTGCACCTGGTGACCTATTTTGAGCCAGGGCGCACCTACACCGAGAAACAGGTCAACGAGATTCTGGCCGCCCTCTGGCAGGACTATGCCTTTATGCGTCGGGAGATGGTCGAGTACGGTTACCTGGTGCGAACTGCTGATGCATCCGCCTATTGCCTGGCGACCCGGGTGCCTGACCGGGCAGGTACCGTGCTGGCTGCCGAGGCTCCGGCCTGGGAAGCGATGTGGCTGCCGGGTTACCTGGCCGCAGAGGCTCTGTAGCAACTAGGGACCAGATTCCTCCCAAAATCCTTGTGGTGCACACATACTATTGAGAGTTTTCTGGTCCCTACTTGGGGCGGGGCGGAGCAGGCGTGCGCCACAACCGACCCTTAGCTCACCTCAACCCGGGCCGCAGCCTCGCGCCCGAAGAGGTAGAGCACCAGTTCGCCCGGCTCGCCGGTCAGCACAGTCGCAACCTGGCCAGCAGGCGGAGCAAGCACAGTATGAACAGCGGGGGAGTAGCCCGGAGCTTCCAACACCAGCCCGTGAGGGTACTTCTTCCCGGCCATCATGCGAGCGCGCGCCCGCAGCACCTTCCACATCTTCTCCTGCACACCCTCAGCCAGCTCGCGCGGGGCAGGCTGCTCGCCGTCAGTGAGTGAGGCGCGGCGGACGTCCTCGGTATGCACAAAGTACTCAATCAGGTTCATCGCCTCGTCCAGACCCGGGAAGCGCGTGCGCATGTGCAGGTAACCCGGCAGCGCCTCAAAATCGCGCAGGGCCTTCTCATAGCGGCGCTGGCCGGTCAGCTCATTGGCAAGCTGGTCGGTGTAGCGTTCGGTGCGCGCAGCCAGCGGGCCGCCCGGCATGCCCGCTGCAATCAGAGGCTTGCTTTCGCGCACCAGCAGGTGGGTGGCGAGATGGCGGGTTTCCCAGCCCTCGCAGAGGGTAGGTGCGGACGGCCCCGCGGCAGCGAGAGCATCAAGTAGGGCGGTGCGTTCTGAGGTAACAAGGGCAGAAGAAGTCATACGCCCAGTCTAAACCTGAACGATGGGTTGCCCAGCGCAGGCACCAGCCCTACAAACACCAGCCCCAGCCCGTAGCCAGATGCTGAGAGCTGCCCCAGCCCTGCTACCGCCATCAGCTAGGATGGAAAGGTGAGTACACCAGCACCCAGCGCCACCGAGGGCGTTTCACTGCCCGCCGATATTGCCGACCGCCTCAAGCGCGACGAGAACGGCCTTTTTGCCGCCATCATCCAGCAGTACGACACCCGCGATGTGCTCATGCTCGGCTGGATGAACGATGAAGCCCTGCGCCGCACCCTCACCGAAGGGCGGGTTACCTTTTGGTCCCGCTCCCGCCAGGAATACTGGCGCAAGGGAGACACCAGCGGCCACTACCAGTACGTCAAAAGCGTCAGCATTGACTGCGACGGCGACGCCCTGCTGATTGAGGCAGACCAGGTAGGGGCAGCCTGCCACACCGGCACCACCACCTGCTTCCACGCCGGGGGCGCCCTGCCAGCTGCCACCGGCGTCCGCCCCGAATAGCACCCCAGACACACCACAACCAGAGGACACCATGCACGACTTGGGAATCGTAGAACCGACCCTAGAAGAGTTCCGTGAACTAGCGACCAGCCGCCGCGTCATCCCCGTGCGCGTCAAAGTTCTCGCAGACGCCATGACCCCCATCGGCATCTACCGTGCCCTGGTCGCCGCCGACGGCGCACCCGCCCCCGGCACCTTCCTACTTGAATCAGCCAACGAGCAGAAGCAGTGGTCCCGCTACTCCTTCATCGGTGCCTCCAGCCGCTCAACCCTCACCACCAAGAACGGGCAGATTGTCTGGCAGGGGCTCACCCCCTCCGGCGCACCCACCGAGGGTGACCCTGTTGAGGCTATCCGCGAGACCCTGGAGATGCTGCACACCGAACCCCTCGATAACCTGCCCCCGCTCACCAGCGGCCTGGTCGGCTACATGGGCTGGGACGTCGTGCGCCACTGGGAGAAACTACCCGGCGGCCCGGCGGACGACGTCAACCTGCCCGAATTTGCCCTCAACATCGTCTCAGACATGGCAGTGCACGATAATGCCGACGGCACCGTCACTCTCATTGCCAATGCCATCAACTTTAACGGCACCGACGAAAACATCGACGCCGCCTACGCCGACGCTCTCTCCCGCGTTTACGCCATGATGGACAAGCTGGCCCAGCCCGCCCCCGACTCCGTCTCAACCCTCACCGGCACGGCAAACGTCGAAGCAAAAGTCGCCCAGGTCAAGCACACCTGGGCTGAGCAGGGCTTCTTGGATGCTATCGATAAGTCCAAGAAAAACATCCTGGACGGCGACGTCTTCCAGATCGTCATCTCCCGCCGCTTTGAAGCCGAGAACCGTGCCAGCGCCCTGGACGTCTACCGGGTACTGCGCCAGTCCAACCCCTCGCCCTACATGTACCTCTTCAACTTCGAGTCCACGGTCGATGGCGAGCCCTTCCAGATTGTCGGCTCCTCACCCGAAGCCCTGGTCACCCTCAAAAACGGCACCGCCACCACCCACCCCATCGCCGGGTCCCGTCCGCGCGGTGCCACCCGCGAAGAAGACCTAGCCCTGGCTGAAGAACTACTTGCGGACGAGAAGGAACGCTCCGAGCACCTCATGCTCATCGACCTGGCCCGCAACGACCTCTCCCGCATCGCGGTACCAGGTTCTGTCAACGTCACCCAGTTCATGGAAATCGAGCGCTTTAGCCACATCATGCACATCTCATCCGAGGTGCAGGCCCGGTTGGCTGAGGGTATGAATGCCTACGACGTGCTGCGCGTGGCCTTCCCCGCAGGCACCCTCTCAGGTGCGCCCAAGCCCCGCGCCATGCAGCTACTGGACGAGTACGAGGTCAGCGCTCGCGGCGTCTACGGTGGTGTGTGCGGCTACTTCGATTTTGCGGGCAACATGGATATGGCCATTGCCATCCGCACCGCCGTGCTCAAGAGCGGACGCGCCTACGTGCAGGCAGGAGCCGGTATTGTCATGGACTCCGTGCCAGCCTCCGAAGCTCAGGAAACCGTGAACAAGGCGGCAGCGCCCCTGCGCGCTGTGCTCACCGCGTCGGGTCTGGCGCCCCTGTCGACCGAGGTGATTGACTAGATGAGCGAGTCACAGGCCCAGCCTGCTGAGGTTGCTACCGCGCGCCCGGTGCCGGGCTGGGCTAAACCTGCCCGCGTGATGCTGGGGGCCATGGCGGTTTCTGCTGCCGCCTTCCTCACCACTTTGCCGACCTGGATTCGCGCTGAGGTCAGCACGGTCGTTTCGACCTCCACCCTGGATATTTCGGGGGCGGACGCCGGCTCCACCGTCTCTGCCCTGGCCCTGGTTGCCCTGGTGGCGTCGGTTGCCCTGCGTATTGCCGGGCCTAAGCTCCGCAAGGTGCTGGCTCTCTTGCTGGTGGGCGTGGGGCTGGGCCTGGCGGTAGCCGCCTTCGGCGTGAACGCCGATCCGCAGGCTGCCTCTATGGCCCAGGTCAGCGCGATGACAGGCACTAACGCCCCGGCCAACTCCTACGCTGTGACCGTCATGCCCCTGCTGGCGACCGTGTGCGGTGTGCTGGTTGCCCTGGCCGGTGTGTGGGCCTTTGTTGCTACCTCCCACTGGAAGACCGGGCGCAAGTACGACCGGTCAGCTGCCCGGGCAGCCCGCGTGGCTTCTGCCGAAGAAACGGACGAAATCGACGCCTGGGACTCCCTGAGCGAGGGCAAGGACCCCACCCTGTAAGAGGGGCAAAACCTCTAAAGCCGCAGACCCGCTGCGATAGCGGGCTGCGGCTTTGCTGTATCTAGAGGGGGTTTATAGGCCGAAGGATCCCTCTAGGCGGCTGCGGGAACCTGGGTGCAGCAGTACTACCTGGCTGATGAGCTCATCGCCTGACCAGGTGCTGCGCAGCAGGCGCAGACAGGGCTCGGTGGGGTTGATCTGCAGGTCGGACGCCTGTGAGCTGGTGGGTAGCACCGCTTCGACGGTGTGCGTGCCCCGGGTGATAGGGGAGCACTGCCCCAGGTAAAAGTTGGGGGTAATGCTGGTGAAGTCCTGCTCTAGATAGTCGGGTATGGCTACGGCGTTGACATAGCGTTCTTCGCGCTGGATGGGCAGCCCGTCATCGTAGTGGACCAGCACGCTGTGAAAGACCCTCTCGCCCAGCTCAGGGGCTAGGCGGCGCTGGGCCTGGGCTGCCGGTATCTCTTCGAGGGTGAGCACCTTGCTGCTGTGGGTGTGGCCGCGTTCGGTGATTTCATCGGCAATGTTGCGCACCTCAAGCAGGGCAGAGGGGTTCTTGTGCTCGGCCACAAAGGTGCCGACCCCGCGGGTACGCACGAGCAGGCCCTCAAGCGTCATCTCGCGGATAGCTCGGTTGACGGTCATGCGGGAGAGGCCCAGGGCGCTAGCGAGCTCGTTTTCTGAGGGGATGCTTTCGCCTGCTGCCCAGTGGCCGCTGTTGATTTGCTCGGTGATGATGGTTTTGAGCAGCTGGTAGGCGGGGGCCTTACTGTCTTTGTGGTCAGCGAACTGCTGGGACAAGTCGGTAATTTTTTCCACGCCTACTCCATTGACAACCAGTTGTATATACAAGAAGATAGGTGTGTGACCCTCTTCATCTTTCAACTGTACCGCCCCGGCGCGGTCAGGCAAAAGTAAAGAACCAGAAGCTGGGCAAAGCAGACCATCATGCACAAAGGAGTAGACATGACCACCAGCGGCCCCCGCCCCGTCCGCGCCCCTCGCGGCCCTGAACTCAATACCCTCGGCTGGCAGCAGGAAGGTGCCCTGCGCATGCTCATGAACAACCTCGACCCCGAGGTTGCCGAGCACCCCGATAATCTGGTGGTCTACGGCGGCACCGGCCGCGCCGCCCGCTCCTGGGAAGCCTTCGACGCCATCGTCGCCACCCTCAAGACCCTTAAAGATGATGAAACCATGCTGGTGCAGTCCGGCAAGCCCGTAGGTGTCTTCCGCACCAACGAGTGGGCCCCGCGTGTGCTGCTGGCCAACTCTAACCTGGTGGGCGACTGGGCCAACTGGGAGCACTTCCGCAAGCTCGAAGCCGAAGGTCTGATGATGTACGGCCAGATGACCGCTGGTTCCTGGATCTACATCGGCACCCAGGGCATTCTGCAGGGCACCTACGAGACCTTCGGCGCGGTCGCCCGCAAGCGCTTCAACGGCACCTTGGCAGGTACCATTACCCTCACCGCAGGTCTGGGTGGCATGGGCGGTGCCCAGCCCCTGGCCGTGACCATGAACGAGGGCGTAGCAATCTGTGTGGACGTTGATGAGTCCCGCGTTGACCGCCGCATCGACCACAAGTACCTGGACGTTAAGGCCCGCGATCTCGACCACGCCCTAGAGCTCGCCGTCGAGGCCCGCGACGCCAAGAAGCCCCTGTCCATCGGTGTCGTCGGCAATGCCGCTGAGATTTTCCCCGAGCTGCTGCGCCGCAAGGCCCCCATCGACATCGTCACCGACCAGACCAGTGCCCACGATCCGCTGAGCTACCTGCCCACCGAGGTCACCTTCGAGGACTGGAAGGCAGAAGCCGCCCGCGACCCCGAACTCTTCACCAAGCGCTCCCGCGAGGCCATGGCAGCCCACGTTGAGGCAATGGTCGGCTTTATGGACGCCGGTGCCGAGGTCTTCGACTACGGCAACTCCATCCGCGATGAGGCTCGCAAAGCAGGCTACCAGCGCGCCTTTGACTTCCCCGGCTTTGTGCCCGCCTACATCCGCCCCCTCTTCGAAGAGGGCCTGGGCCCCTTCCGCTGGTGCGCTCTCTCCGGCGACCCCGAGGACATCAAGAAGACCGACCAGGCGATTCTCGAACTCTTCCCCGAGAACGAGCACCTGAAGCGCTGGATCACCATGGCCGGTGAGAAGGTCGCCTACGAGGGTCTGCCCGCCCGTATCTGCTGGCTAGGCTACGGCGAGCGCCACAAGGCAGGGCTCAAGTTCAACGAGATGGTAGCTAGCGGTGAACTCTCTGCCCCCATCGCCATTGGCCGTGACCACCTGGATTCCGGTTCGGTGGCTTCCCCCTACCGCGAGACCGAGGGTATGAAGGACGGCACCGACGCCGTTGCCGACTGGCCCCTGCTCAACGCCCTGGTGAACACCTCATCGGGTGCGTCCTGGGTATCCATCCACCACGGCGGCGGCGTGGGCATGGGCCGCTCCATCCACGCGGGCCAGGTCTGCATCGCTGACGGTTCGGAGCTGGCCGCTGCCAAGCTGGAGCGCGTACTGACCAACGACCCCGGCATGGGCGTAATTCGCCACGCGGACGCCGGCTACGAGTACGCCCAGCAGGTTGCGGCTGAGCGCGGGGTCCGTATTCCCATGCAGGAAAACCGCTAGCCATGACCAGCCGTCTCTTTACCAACATCGGGTCGCTGGTCACCAACGACCCCACCCTGGACCGCGGGCCCCTGGGCGTTCTCGAAAACGCCGCCTTCGTGGTGGAGCAGGGCAGAATTACCTGGGTTGGCACAGCCAGCCAGGCACCGGCGTCCGACCGCTGCCTAGATCTGGGCGGGCGCGCCGTGCTGCCGGGCTTCGTGGAATCCCACTCTCACCTGGTCTTTGCCGGGGACCGCTCGCACGAGTTTGCCGCCCGCATGGAGGGCAAACCGTACGAAGCCGGTGGCATCCGCACCACCATCGAGGCTACCCGGGCAGCGAGTGCAGCTGAGCTGGAACTCAACACCCGCTCGCTCATGCAGGAGTACGCCCGGGCCGGGGCGACCACGATTGAGGTGAAGACCGGCTACGGCCAGTCGGCTGAATCTGAACTGAAATCGGTGCAGGTCGCTGCGGCCTGCACCGACGAGGTCACCCTGCTGGCTGCCCATGTGGCTCCGCCGGAGTACCGGGATAAGCACGATGAGTACGTGCAGATGGTGGTTGACACCATGATCCCGGAGTGCGCCCCCTACGCCTCATGGATTGACGTGTTCTGCGAGCGCGGTGCCTTTAGTGAGGACGAGTCGCGGGCCGTATTACAGGTCGGTATCGCTGCCGGTTTGAAGGCGCGCGTGCACGGGAACCAGCTGACCTACGGGGCCGGTGTGCAGCTGGCGGTTGAACTGGGTGCTGCCAGCGTGGATCACGTGGTCTACCTGACGGACGCGGACGTCGACGCCCTGGCCAACAGCTCTACGGTGGCTACGGTTCTCCCCGGCGCCGACTTTTCTACCCGGGGCGACTACCCCAACGCCCGCCGTCTGCTGGATGCCGGGGCTACCGTAGCCCTGGGAGCAGACTGCAACCCCGGCACCTCCTTCACCACCTCCATTCCCTTCTGCATCGCCCTGGCCGTGCGCGATTTGCACATGAGCCCCGACGAAGCCGTCTGGGCAGCAACCGCCGGGGGAGCAGCAGCCCTGGGGCGCACCGACATCGGTGCCCTGACCGTGGGAGCCCGTGCCGACGTCCTTGCTCTGGACGCCCCCAACCACCTGCACCTGGCCTACCGCCCCGGCGTGCCCCTGATCGCCGGCGTTTGGAAGGACGGCCAGAGCGTCGTGCCCCTGCACGAGGAGGACATCTAGTGATACAGGCTTTTACCGACCGGCAGGCCCCGACCTGGAGCGGACGCGACGACGGCCCCGGTGCCGAACACCGCAGGCTCTTCCAGGTAGTGCAGCCGCTTGCCCAGCTCACCCAGAAACCGGACGCGGTCTTCGTCGGCTTTGCCTCCGACGAGGGGGTTCGCCGCAACCAGGGGCGCACCGGCGCAGCAGAAGGGCCCACCGCCCTGCGCTCAGCCCTGGGAACCCTTGCCCTGGCTCAGGGAACCACCGGTAGCCGCCGCACCGACCTCGTCCTGGGAGACGCCGGTGATGTTGTTGTGACTAACCGCGACCTGGTCGGCGGCCACCGCAGGCTCTCAGAAGCCGTCACCGCCACCATCGACGAAGGCTCCCTGCCCGTGGTACTCGGTGGCGGGCACGAAGTCGCCTACGGCACCTACCTGGGGCTGGCGGCGTCCGCCCGCAGAAAAAACTACCGGGGGCAGGGCAGAGCTGCGCGCATCGGCATCCTCAACCTCGACGCCCACTTCGACCTACGCGAAGCGGACGAACCCACCAGCGGAACCCCCTTCAGCCAGGCACTCTCCGACGAAGAATGGGCAGGCACCGAACTGACCTACGCGGTCGTGGGCATCTCTGAGGCAGCCAACACCCAGGTACTCTTCGACGCCGCAGACCGCGCCCGCGTGCACTACCTACTTGATGAAGAAACCCACTGGGGCAACCTGCAAGCTATCGACAAGTTCATCGAAGTCTTCACCGCAAACGTTGACCTGATCTACCTGACCCTGGACCTAGACGTGCTCCCGGCAGCCGTTGCCCCCGGCGTCAGCGCCCCGGCCGCCCTCGGGGTCGATACAGCCATCATCAACCGCATCATGGGTAAAGTCGCAGCCTCAGGTAAGCTAGCCGCCTTCGACGTCGCCGAACTCAACCCCTCCCTCGACATCGACGGGCGCACCGCCAAAACCGCCGCCCGCCTGATACACACCGTCCTAACCCGGCATACGCCTCTGCCGGAGTAAAACTCTATAGGTTCAGCAGGCTCGCGCTCGCTGCCGACCCTCTCGCTGGTTCGCTGACGCTCACAAGCGATTCACGCCAGCCGCCGAGCCAGCAGCTTCGCTGCGAGCCTGCTTCACCTCATACACTTTCAAAGGAGAAAACCATGACCACCACCGTCACCGTCGGCATCGGGCCCGTGAGCTTCGCCGACCTGATCGCAGTTGCCCGCCACGGCGCGGCCGTCACCATCAGCGACGAAGCCCTGGCTGAAATCGAAAAATCCAGCCAGCGCATCCGCGACCTCGCCAACTCAGACACCCCCGTCTACGGCGTCTCCACCGGCTTCGGTGCCCTGGCCAACAAGCACATTCCCCTGGAGATGCGCAAGGCCCTGCAGCGCGGCCTGATTCGCTCCCACGCAGCAGGCTCTGGCCCCGAAGTTGAAACCGAGGTCATCCGCGCCCTTATGCTCCTGCGTCTTTCAACCCTGGCAACCGGCCGCACCGGCGTCCGCCCCGTCGTCGCCCAGGCCTACGCCGATATGCTGTCAGCTGGGCTGACCCCGGTAGTGCGCGAGTACGGTTCGCTGGGCTGCTCCGGCGACCTGGCACCCCTGTCCCACTGCGCCCTGGCCATCATTGGTGAGGGCCAGGTGCGGGACGCCGACGGCCAGCTCTACGAGACTGCCGAGGCTTTCGAGAAGTTCGGGCTGACCGCGGTCGAACTTGCTGAAAAGGAGGGGCTGGCCCTCATCAACGGCACCGACGGCATGCTGGGTATGCTGGTCATGGCTCTGACCGACCTGGACGCCCTGGTCAAGCTCGCCGACGTCGCTGCGGCTATGAGTGTTGAGGGGCTTGCCGGTACCGACCGCGTCTTTGCCCCCGAGCTGCACGAGCTGCGCCCCCACCCCGGCCAGGGGGCCGCTGCCGCCAATATGAAGAAGGTGCTGGAGGGTTCCGGCATTATCCAGCACCACGCCGAGAACGTCACCACCTACGTGCAGGACGCCTACTCCCTGCGCTGCGCACCCCAGGTCGCTGGCGCAGTGCGCGACACCATCGAACACGCCCGCACCGTTGCCCTGCGCGAGCTGGCCTCAGCCGTCGATAACCCCGTGGTGACCCTGGACGGACGGGTGGAATCCAACGGTAACTTCCACGGCGCCCCGGTGGCCTATGTGCTGGACTTCCTGGCGATCGCTGTTGCCGATGCCGCCTCAATCTCAGAGCGCCGCACCGACCGCTTCCTCGATGTTGCCCGCAACCGCGGCCTGCCGCCCTTCCTAGCCGACGACCCCGGAGTGGACTCAGGCCACATGATCGCTCAGTACACCCAGGCTGCTATCGTTTCTGAGCTCAAGCGCCTGGCCGTACCTGCCTCGGCAGATTCCATTCCCTCGTCTGCCATGCAGGAGGATCACGTCTCCATGGGCTGGTCGGCTGCCCGCAAGCTGCGCAAGGCGGTGGACGGGCTCACCCGCGTCCTTGCTATTGAAATCCTCACAGCCGCCCGCGGTATCGACCTGCGCGCCCCGCAGACCCCCTCACCGGCAACCGCCGCTGTGATTGAGCGCCTGCGCAAGGACGTTGCTGGCCCCGGCCCCGACCGCTTCCTCTCACCCGAAATCGAACAAACCGTTCAGCTGGTCGCCAGCGGCGAACTGCTGGCGGCGGCTGAAAGCGTTACCGGCCGCCTCGCCTAGTTCTTCCGTCTTTGCGGAAATAAAAAGGCACACGGGTGCCTAAACTGGGCCAAAGAGCCCGCTATCTTCTAAGATAGAGATAAGCACCCGTGTGCTCAGCGCCCATACACCTGCGAGCGCACGCCCACACACTACAAGGAGACTCACATGGCACAGCAGACCGTTGAGATGGTCCCCGACCTGCCCTACAACAACCACGGCAACACCACCGCCTCATGGGCCATGGTCATCATCATGATTGTCGGCTCAATCATCGGCGCAGTCGGTTTCTGCATCTCAAGCACCCCCATCTTCGTGGTCGGCGTCGCCATCATCGCCATCGGCGTTGTCGCCGGTATCGTGCTCCGCTCAGCAGGCTACGGCCAGGGTGGTAAGCACACCAAGTACCACCACTAAAACCCGAACCCACCCGGGTGAGGCGAGACAAGGGGCACCCCGCACAGACGCGAGGTGCCCCTTACCTTTTCTTCACACGTGTTCTCACCCGGTGAACCCGTCTGGCAAACGTTCAGGCACCTGAGCGATACTAGAGGGGCACGACCAACCCAACCTGCGCCGTCCGCGCACCAGCACCAAGGGGCACCATGACCGTACTTGATGACATCATCGTAGGCGTCCGCGAAGATCTCGAAACCCGCCGCGCCGCCCTGCCACTTGAAGAGATCAAGAAGCAGGCAGCTGCTCAGGCTCCCGCGCTTGATGCCCTGGCAGCCCTGCGCGGGGCTGAGGAGGGAAGCGTCGAAATCATTTCCGAGGTGAAGCGCTCTTCCCCCTCAAAGGGTGCCCTCTCAGACATTCCCGACCCTGCCGAACTGGCCGCCGCCTACCAGGCCGGGGGAGCGGCCGCTATTTCGGTACTGACCGAAGAGCGCCGCTTCAAGGGAACCCTGGCTGACCTGGATGCCGTCCGCGCAGCTGTCAGTATCCCGGTTCTCCGCAAGGACTTCACCGTGGACGAGTACCAGATTTGGGAGGCCCGCGCCCACGGGGCTGACCTGGTTCTCCTCATCGTCGCCGCCCTGGACGACGCCACCCTGCGCCGCTTCCTCGACCTCACCCACGAACTCGGCATGAACGCCCTGGTCGAAACCCACACCCCCGAAGAAATCGAGCGAGCTGTTGCAGTGGGCGCCCGCATTGTGGGCGTGAACGTGCGCAACCTCAAGACCCTCGAAGTCGATAACGCCAACTTCAGCAAGCTAGCCCCCCTGCTGCCCGCAGACGCCATCATCGTGGCAGAATCCGGCGTTGCCAGCCCCGAGGACGTCGCCGACTACGCCTCACACGGCGCCAAGGCCGTGCTGGTGGGCGAGGCCCTCGTAAAATCTGGCACCCCCACCGAGACCCTGCGCGACTTCCGCGTCGCCGGCGCCCAAGCCCGGCAAACCTGGCTGGGCTCCCAGCCAGCCTAACCCCACACCCTACTTACCCCGCACCGCGCCTGCCACGCCCCAAGAGAGCCGGGCCCAGGCGTCCGCCCCTATCAGACACTCAACGTTTAGCCCACCGAAGGGAAACCCCATGACTGAAACCCTGGCAGAACAATTCCTGGCAGCAGGCCAGAGCCTCAAAAACGCCCCCGGCCCCTACTTCGGGCAGTACGGTGGGCGCTACATGGCAGAATCTCTCATCGCGGCCATGGACGAGCTCGAAGCCACCTTCAACGAGGCTAAAAACGACCCCGAATTCTTAGCCGAATTCCGCCGACTATCGGCCGAATACTCCAACCGCCCCTCCCTGCTGACTGAGGTTCCCCGCCTCTCCGCCGAAGCCGGGGGAGTACGCTTCTTCCTCAAGCGCGAAGACCTCAACCATACCGGGTCCCACAAAATCAACAACGTCATCGGCCAGGCTCTGCTGGCTAAGCGCATGGGTAAGACCCGCCTCATCGCCGAAACCGGCGCAGGCCAGCACGGGGTCGCCACCGCCACCGCAGCTGCCCTCTTCGGCATGGAGTGCGTGGTCTACATGGGCGAAGAAGATACCGAACGTCAGGCCCTGAACGTTGCCCGCATGCAGCTGCTGGGCGCAACCGTCATCGCCGTGCAGACCGGATCGCGCACCCTCAAAGACGCCATCAACGAGGCCCTGCGCGACTGGGTATCCAACGTCGACACCACCCACTACCTACTCGGCACCGCAGCCGGTGCCCACCCCTTCCCCGCCATGGTGCGCTACTTCCACGACGCCATCGGCACCGAAGCCCGCGAACAGTTCCTCGAAGCCACCGGCACCCTACCTACCGGCATCGCAGCCTGCGTCGGCGGCGGCTCCAACGCCATCGGCCTCTTCCACGCCTTCCTCGACGACGCCGACGTCAAAATCTACGGCTTCGAAGCCGGCGGCGACGGAATTGACACCGACCGCCATGCAGCCACCATCAACCTGGGCCGCCCCGGCATGCTCCACGGCGCTATCACCTACCTCATGCAGGACGAGGACGGCCAAACCATCGAGTCCCACTCCATCTCAGCGGGCCTCGACTACCCCGGCGTCGGCCCCGAACACGCCTACCTCTCAGACATCGGCCGCGTAGACTACCAGGCCGTCACCGACACCGAAGCCATGGACGCCCTGCGCCTGCTCTGCCGCACCGAAGGCATCATCCCCGCCATTGAGTCCTCCCACGCCCTGGCAGGTGCCCTGCGCGTTGCTCAGGAATGGGCGGAGGCGGACCCCGCCACCGCTCACGAGAAGTCCATGATTGTCTGCCTCTCCGGCCGCGGAGATAAGGATATGGAAACCGCCCTCAAGTGGTTTGGCCTGGGCAAGGCTATTCCCTCGACCAGCCTGAACGTGGGGAACAAGGAAGCAGCGGCAGAAACCGCCTCGCAGAACGATACGACCGCACAGAACGAAAGCAAGGGTGCCTAATGAGCCACATCGATTTTCAGGACGAAACCCGCTACTCCGTGCGCAAGGGTAGCTTCCCCGCCCCCAACCCCGACTCCAAGCTGGCCGCCCGCCTTGCCGAGTGCAAGGCTGAGGGGCGAGCTGCCCTCATCGGTTACCTGCCGGTAGGCTACCCCAGCGTTGATGAGTCTATCGAGGCTGCCATTGAAATGGGCCGGAACGGGGTTGACATTATCGAGCTGGGCCTGCCCTACTCAGACCCGGTCATGGACGGTCCCGTGATTCAGCGGGCCACCGTTGAGGCCATTGAGAAGGGCTTCCGCACCGACGATCTCTTCCGGGCTGTACGCGAGATTACCGCCGCCACCGACGCTGTCGTTCTGGTTATGACTTACTGGAACCCCGTGCTGCGCCGCGGCGTTGACCGTTTTGCCGAGGAGTTAGCTGCTGCCGGTGGTGCCGGTCTGATTACCCCCGACCTGGTACCCGATGAGGCCGCCGACTGGTTTGAAGCCTCAGAAAAGCACGGCCTGGACCGTATCTTCCTGGCAGCTATCTCATCCAGCCCCGAGCGTCTTTCCATGATTTCGCAGGCTTCAAGCGGCTTTGTCTACGCTGTCTCGGTGATGGGCGTGACCGGTGCCCGCTCGTCGGTGAACACCGCCGCCGAGACCCTGGTCGCTGACCTGGGGGCCGCAGGCGCTCCCGCTGCCTGCGTGGGCCTGGGTGTTTCCAAGCGTGAGCATGTGGAAGAAATTGGTGCCTATGCAGATGGCGTGATTGTGGGTACCGCCCTGGTTAAGGCTCTGGCTGAGGGTGGCCCGTCCGCCGTTGGTGCACTGACCCGCCAACTAGCTGGCCGCGAGTAGGGGAGACGCCCATGACAGCTACCGTCCTTGCCTCTATTCCTTCGCCGTCCATCTCCACTCTTGAGCTGGGCCCCCTGACTATCCACTTCTATGCCCTCTGCATACTGGCGGGCATCGCGGTCTGCATGTGGCTGACCGGTCGCCGCTGGGCTGCCTGGGGTGAAGACCCCGAACGCGTCTGGGACGTTGCCATGTGGGCCATTCCCTCGGGCATTATCGGTGCCCGCCTCTACCACGTGCTGATTACCGACCCCGGCACCTACTTCGGCGAGGGCGCTGACCCGCTTGATGTCTTCAAGATTTGGGAGGGCGGTATCGGCATCATGGGCGCGATTTCGGTCGGTGGCCTGGGTGCCTGGTACGCCTGTCGCCGCTACGGGATTTCGCTGGCTAAATTTGCGGACGCCGCCGCCCCCGGCATCATGATCGCCCAGGCTATGGGCCGCTGGGGCAACTGGTTTAACCAGGAGCTCTTCGGCAAGCCCACCACCCTGCCCTGGGGCCTGGAAATTTCGGCCACCTCGCCCAACTTCCCCGACCAGTACCCGGCGGGCACGCTCTTCCACCCAACTTTTCTCTATGAGTCCCTGTGGAACCTACTCGGCGCGGCCCTGCTGATTGCCCTGGGCCGCCGCGGCATCTTCCAGCTGGGCCAGACCTTCTGGGCCTACGTTGTTTGGTACGGTTTTGGCCGTCTCATGATTGAGACTTTCTTGCGAATCGATACCGCTGAGATGCTGCTGGGGGTCCGTATTCACGTGTGGACTTCTGGTGCTATCTTCTTGCTGGGTATCGTCATGTTCGCGCTGATGGGGCTACGAGCGCGTAGGCGCGGCGAGCTCCCGGGTGCCTATAGGCAGGGCGCTGTCGTGCCCAGCGCGGACGAGCCCGCCCCGGCGTCCGTCCGCTCCGGCGACTAGCGCACGAGCATAGAAACTAATCCGCACTTATTCTGAAAAGTCCGCAACTAGTTGCGGGTACATCAGAATAAGTGCGGATTACTTTTTGCCCTGGGACAGTAACAAATTGATATGCCTGCTTATTAAAAGGTAGGGTAGAGGTAGTTAGCTTCACAGAGGAGGTAAACATGAAGTATTCATCTTTCCCAAATCTCACAACGGTTCCGGCGTATCTACTGTCTTCTGCCCTGTATTCGCTAGCAAGTTACGGCCTGCTTGCCTCGCTAGGAACAGTATTTTCTTCGCGATTTTTCCAGCCCGGGCTAACGGTTTTATTTGGAACCTGGTGTGGTGTCGCACTGGCGTTTTTGGCTCTACACCACCGGGTAAAAGCTGAGCATGAGCAAGCAGGTGGTGCAAAGCGTCGTGGAATGTTTGACTCCTGGCTGCCGGGTAACCCTGTTGAAGCTGTGCTGGCACTTCTTGTATATGGTTGTGCTGTCAATGGTGCTGTATATGTAATTGCGTCAATGGCTGGATTGGACTTCACCTGGTTCACGGCACTCATGGGGCTAGTGGCAGCGCTTCCGCTCGCCGCTGCTGGTTTTAACCGAAACCTAGCTCGCGGTCATAACGTCTAACTCGGGCGCCTGATCCGCACTTATTCTGAAAAGTCCGCAACTAGTTGCGGGTACATCAGAATAAGTGCGGATTAGTTTTTGCCCTGGGCCAGCCTGGTGTTGCTCTCGGGCTTACCACCTGCGATGGCTGGCTTAGACCCTACTCTTTTTCTCTTGACCCTACAGTTTATCTCGGGGTGAAGAGAGAAGGGGTAGGGTCTTATCGCATTACTTAATAAATTGATATGTCTGCTTATTAAAAGGTAGGGTGGGGAATACGTATTATGTCAGCGCGTCAACGATTGGCGCAGATTTCACCTGGGTCACGGCGCTCATGGGGCTAGTGGCAGCGATTCCGGTTGCTTTGCTATGTTTCAACCGGAATCTGGGACCTCAAGCGAAAAATGAACACCAGGTACGTTAAGGGAGTGATAGGGATGAAACAACGGCGAGTGCTAGCGTTCCTTGTTGCAGGAGTTTGTTGGGTATCTGGTTGCTCAGCGGTGAATCCTAGTATTGATCCAAATAGTGTGGAGCCTCCCTCTCACGCCCTTACCTGGACTTCTCTTACCGAAGGGTTTGGGAATTCAGAGGGGACTATTCCTCTAGATTCAGAAACTACCTATGCTGTTTATGCGCGGTGCGGTGGAGAGCACGGGGCTGGTTTTACTGTTGATGTTTCGTATGAGGATGGCACATCTATCGCTAATTATCAGTTGCAGTGCCCACAAGAGATTAATGAGCCTTTCGAGGTCAGTGGGAACCAGCTGGTAACCATGAAGGTTTTCCCCATGGATAAGCAGAGCACCCCCACCTATAACTCGTATGCGAGCATTGTTGAAAGAGATAATTAGCAGCAGAAACCGCATGTATTTTGAAATAGTCCGCAACTAGTTGCGGGTACATCAGAATAAGTGCGGATTAGTTTTTGCCCTGGTCCAGTCTGGTCAGCAGGGCGGACGCGCGGTGGGCCCGCATACTCACCAACGACGAGTTCGTAGAGTCACTGGGCTTCTGCGTCGAAGCGTAGAGATAGTAGCCCGCCAAAGCGATAACAGTAGCCTGCAAGAACTCGAGCGCAGGACGCCCGGACGCCGGCATCAGCTCGTATACCTCAGTAAGAGTCAGCTCGGGGTTGGCAATCAGGGCGTCAGTTGCCACCGAGGTAGTGTCATATTGGGCGTTACCCACCGTTGCCCAGGGCCAGTCAATCAAAACAGCCTCGCCGGTGGGGCGAATCAGAATGTTGTCGCCCCGCAAATCGGTATGCACATAGGAGCACCCTGCCAGATGGGCAACCAGATGCTCGTCTACAAAGGCGGCAAACTCGGCGGCCTTATGGTTGATAAAGGGCAGTAGCTGCACCAGCTGCTGGTAGGAATCAGTGGCCTGAACATAGACCAGGTGCTCCAGAGTCACACCCCGAGCGAGTTTGTGCCAGAAAATGAGTTCCTCTGTCAGGTCAGCTTCGGTGGCCGGTAGGTTGAGGCTTGGGTCAACCGGAACCCGGCTCATGCTCTCTAAGGCCCGAAAAACGGCGGCCAGTTCTTCTTTCTGCCAGGGGTATTCTGGGTGCCGCCCCTCGATATCTTCCAGAAGCAGGGCGACCCAGGCTGTGCCGTCCGCCCCTGAAAAATCACGGGCAGCGAGGACGGCCGGGGTTGGGGTGTTGCTGGGGAAGGACGCGGTGATGCGGCCCTCCTGCCGGTGCAAGTCAGCTGTTTGTGGGTGAAGGTTGGCGTCAACAGCCTTAAGGAAAGCCCTGCGACCTTTGCGGGTGACCAGGCGGTCTGCGGTGCCCAGGCTGAACCCACCGCTTTGCGACTCGGCCCCGACTACGGTGTCACCTAGCTCTTCTTCTACCCAGGCCTGCACGGAATGAGGGAGATCCGCCCAGGTGGCACGCTGGGTAAGGGGCACTGGGGAGGGTATCTGATCACTCATGGCTCTAGCTTAGCTACCTTGCTTTTGGGGGTAATAAATTATTGCCGAACTAGAGCCCTTAGGGGTAAAAGCGCCGTAACAGAGTAGAAAAAATATCCAACCCCTGGCGCCTGGGTGCACCCAGAATCTAGGCTTTAAGTGAGCCACAACACTCATCTGCTGTATTTCTAAGGAGCTCTCACATGGCCACCATGAAAGCTGTTGTTGTTTCTGACCGTCTTGATGGAACCGTAGATATCAAAGATGTGCCCGTACCCGAGGTGGGCCACGGTCAGGTGCTTGCCAAGATTGAATACTCAGGTATCTGCCATACCGACCTGCACGTAGCAGCCAGTGACTTTGGCGAAAAGCCCGGTCGTATTCTGGGTCATGAGGGTGTAGGTGTCATCACTGAAGTCGGCCCCGGCGTAGAACACCTCAAGGTGGGCGATCGCGTCTGTGTTCCCTGGTTCTTTAAGGGCTGCGGCCACTGCGAATACTGCACGGACGGCCGCGAAACCTTCTGCCGCTCCGTCATCAATGCGGGCTACACCGCAGACGGTGGCATGAGTGAATACACCCTGCTCTATGCTGACTACACCGTCAAGGTTCCCGATGCTCTCGACCCGGTTGAGGCAACCTCCATCACCTGTGCCGGTGTGACCACATATAAGGCCGTGAAGGAATCAGGTGTCCGCCCGGGTCAATGGATTGTCTGCTTTGGCGCAGGCGGCCTGGGCAACCTCTCCGTCCAGTACGCCAAGAACGTCTTTGGGGCCCAGGTTATTGCCGTTGACCTTAATGAAGACAAGCTGCTGCTGGCTAAGGACAGCGGGGCAGATGTGGTCATCAATGCTAAGAATGTCGAAGATGTCGTGGAAGAAATCAAGAACACCACCGGCGGGGCTGGTGCCCACGTTGCGGTGGTCACCGCGGTAGCTAAGGCTGCCTTTAATCAGGCTGTTGATTCCGTCCGCGCCGGTGGCACCGTAGTTGCTGTTGGTCTGCCCACCGAGTCTATGGATCTCAACATCCCCCGCCTGGTGCTAGATGGCATCAAGGTCCAGGGCTCTTTGGTGGGAACCCGTCAAGACCTGGCAGAAGCTTTTGAATTCGGTGCCCAGGGTCGTGTTAAGCCCGTGGTTCAGCTCCGCCCGGTCGAAGATGCCCAGGCTATCTTTGATGAAATGCATGCCGGTTTGATTAACGGACGCATGGTGCTCGACTTTACCGGCGCCACCCGCTAACTTACCCATCTGATCAGTGGGGTTCTGGAATATTCCAGGGCCCCACTTTTCTATCCTCTATGTGAAATACCTGTCTCATTTTGCGAGATTTAAAGTTTCAAGTCTGTTTCAATTAGCCACCCCCCACGTAACAATGAACCCTGCATAATTACGAAAAATATTCATGTTCTAATTCGGTTTTCCCTAGGTTGCACAGGGTAAGAATCAAGCAAAAGAAGCTATCTAGTAGGGGAGTAGCTCCCATCTTGCTCATGCAACCTACAGGTGCCTGTTGAATCTTTACACGCAGGGGCGTATAAATTTACACATACGTAACGAAGCCTCTACAGACTGATGGAAACATTCTCCCGCACCTACCGGAAGCGGGGGAGAACCCCAGGTTCAGGCCCCACAACCGGGCAACCTAGAGCCGCTACACGCGCCATCGTCACAGCGAGGCGACCACCGACATCTCGTGCTGCAAGGGAGCGGCTAAACCACAGGCGTCCTGTGACCACCAGCTCCCGTACGTCCGCCGTTTAGCTTCCTCCGCTGGCACCAGAGCCCAACGTAAGTAGGAACGGCCCACATGAGTCACACCACGCTCGGCAGTGCAGACCACGCCGATAAGACCTTCACCCAGGACCCCCACACCCTCGGGCACGCCCCTTCACCCTTCACCACTTTCGCCTCCATTCCCGAGGCCACCGGTCTCTATAGCCCGGAGAACGAAAAGGACGCCTGTGGCCTGGCCATGATTGCCACCCTGCGCGGCACCCCCGGCCACGACATCGTTGATCACGCCCTAACCGCCCTACGCCGTCTGGAACACCGCGGTGCGGTCGGCGCGGACGAAGGCACCGGCGACGGCGCCGGTATTCTCCTACAGATTCCCGATGCCTTCTTCCGCGAGGTCGTTGATTTTGACCTGCCCGAACTGGGTAAATACGCCGTAGGTACCGCCTACCTGCCCACAGGTGGCGAGAATGCAGATGAACTCAAGGAGGGGCTAACCCAGATTGCCCAGCGCGAGGGCCTGCGGGTGCTCGGCTGGCGTGAGGTGCCCGTCAATGCGGATATCGTGGGTAAGGCTGCCCGCGAGGTCATGCCCTACTTCGTGCAAATGTTCATTGCAGAAGCCTCAGGTGAGGATCTGGACACCGTCAACGCCCCCTTTACAGGCCACATCCCCGTGGTCAACCTGGACGAAGATTCAGAGCGCCGCCAGCTGGACCAGAAGGCATTCCGCGTGCGCAAGCGGGCCCAGCACAAGCTTGGCGTCTACTTCCCCTCCTTCTCCTCGCGCACCATCGTCTATAAGGGTATGCTGACCACAGCCCAGCTGGAACCCTTCTACCCGGATCTCTCCGACCCGCGTTTTGCCACCAAGCTGGCGATCGTCCACTCGCGTTTCTCGACCAACACCTTCCCCTCCTGGCCCCTGGCCCAGCCCTTCCGCACCATCGCCCACAACGGCGAAATCAACACGGTCAAGGGCAACCGCAACTGGATGCGCGCTCGCCAGTCCCAGCTCAAGTCCCCGGTTCTGGGCCGCAACCCCGAAGAGCTCTTCCCCATTTGCTCGGTGGGTGCCTCTGACTCCCAGAGCTTCGATGAAGTTGCAGAACTGCTGATGCTCTCGGGGCGTTCGGCTGCCCAGGTGCTCATGATGATGGTTCCTGAGGCCTGGGAAAACCACGAAACCATGGACGAGGACCGCCGCGCCTTCTACCGCTACCACTCCTCCCTCATGGAGCCCTGGGACGGCCCCGCCGCGATTGCTTTTACGGACGGCGACAACGTCGGCTCCGTCCTGGACCGCAATGGTCTGCGCCCCGGCCGCTACTGGGTCACCGACGAGGGCCTGGTCATTCTGGCCTCTGAGGTCGGCGTGGTCGACATGCCCGAAGAGAAGATTGTTGAGAAGGGCCGAGTTTCGCCCGGCAAGATGTTCTTCGTTGATACCAAGGCAGGACGCCTGGTGCCCGACGAAGAGGTTAAGGCAACTGTTGCTGCCGAGCAGCCCTGGAAGCAGTGGGCTGATGAGAACATCGTTGACCTGGCTGATCTGCCCGAGCGCGAGCACATCCGTGCCTCCCGCAAGTCCATCCTCAAGCGCCAGCAGACCTTCGGTTACACCGAGGAAGAGCTGCGCAAGATCTTGGCTCCTATGGCTAAGACCGGGGCTGAACCCATCTACGCCATGGGCACTGACACCCCCATCGCGGTGCTTTCAACCCGCCACCGCCTGCTCTTTGACTACTTCGTGCAGTCCTTTGCCCAGGTGACCAACCCGCCGCTGGACTCCATCCGTGAAGAGCTGGTAACCAGCCTCAAGACCTCTATCGGTGCCGACGGCAACCTGCTGCGCAACGGCCGCGTCAAGGTCCAGCACGTGGGGCTCAACTTCCCGGTTATCAATAACGACGAGCTCGATAAGATTGCCCATATCGAGGACGAGGACGGCATGCCTGCCGCTCTCAAGGTCAGCGGCCTCTACCCGGCTCACGGGGGAGAAGAAGCCCTGCGCGCCCGTATCGCTGAAATCTGTGAAAAGGTTTCTGCCGCTGTAGAACGTGGCGTGCAGTTCCTGATTCTTTCAGACCGTAACTCTAACGGCGCCTGGGCGCCCATCCCGTCCCTGCTGCTGACCAGCGCCGTCCACCACCACCTGCTACGCTCAGCCACCCGCACCAAGGTCGCCCTGATTGTTGAGGCCGGCGATGTGCGCGAGGTACACCACGTTGCCACCCTGATTGGCTACGGCGCATCGGCAGTCAACCCCTACCTGGCCATGGAATCAGTAGAAGAGCTGGTAGCCCAGGGCGAAATCACCGGTGTGACCGAATCCGAAGCGGTCTACAACCTCATCAAGGCTCTGGGTAAGGGCCTGCAGAAGATTATGTCCAAGATGGGTATCTCCACCGTCTCCTCCTACTGCGGTGCGCAGACCTTCGAGGCTCTGGGCCTCTCCCAGCAGGTCGTTGACCAGTTCTTCACCGGCACCCACTCCCAGATGGACGGCGTGGGCCTGGACGTCATTGAAGCCGAAACCCGCAAGCGCCACCACGATGCCTACCCCGACGACGGCGTCTCCGTGCCCCACCGCGCCCTGGAAACCGGCGGTGAGTACGACTGGCGCCGCGAGGGCCCGCCCCACCTCTTCAACCCCCAGACCATCTTCCGTCTGCAGCACTCGACCAAGACCCGTCGCTACGATATCTTCAAGTCCTACACCAAGCTGGTTGACGACCAGGCCAAGGACCTGATGACCCTGCGCGGCCTCTTCACTTTCACCGAAGACCGCACCCCCATCTCCATTGACGAGGTGGAACCCGTCAGCGAAATCGTCAAGCGCTTCTCCACCGGTGCTATGAGCTACGGCTCTATCTCCAAGGAGGCCCACGAGACCCTGGCCATTGCCATGAACCGCCTGGGCGCTAAGTCCAACACCGGTGAGGGCGGTGAGGACGTTGATCGTCTGCTGGACCCCGAACGTCGTTCTGCCATCAAGCAGGTCGCCTCCGGCCGTTTCGGCGTGACCTCCCTCTACCTGACCAACGCCGACGACATCCAGATCAAGATGGCCCAGGGCGCTAAGCCCGGTGAGGGTGGCCAGCTCATGGCTGCCAAGGTCTACCCCTGGGTAGCCAAGACCCGCCACTCCACCCCCGGCGTCTCCCTGATTTCGCCCCCGCCCCACCACGATATCTACTCCATCGAGGACCTCGCCCAGCTCATCTACGACTGCAAGCGGGCTAACCCGTCCGCCCGCGTCCACGTCAAGCTGGTGTCTGAAATCGGTATCGGCACCGTGGCCGCAGGCGTCACCAAGGCTAAGGCGGACGTCGTGCTCATCTCGGGCCACGACGGCGGCACCGGCGCAGCCCCGCTCAACTCCCTCAAGCACGCAGGTGCCCCCTGGGAGCTCGGCCTGGCTGAAACCCAGCAGACCCTCATGATTAACGGCCTGCGCGACCGCGTCGTCGTCCAGGCGGACGGCCAGCTCAAGACCGGCCGCGACGTCATCATCGCCGCCCTGCTGGGCGCCGAAGAATACGGCTTCGCCACCGCACCCCTGGTCGTCGAAGGCTGCATCATGATGCGCAAGTGCCACCTGGACACCTGCCCCGTGGGCGTCGCTACCCAGAACCCCGACCTGCGCGCCCGCTTCACCGGCCAGGCAGACCACGTGGTCAACTTCTTCGAGTTCATCGCCGAAGAGGTACGCGAATACCTGGCTCAGCTGGGCTTCCGCACCCTGGACGAAGCTATCGGCCACGCCGAGGTACTCGACATGTCCCAGGCCATCGACCACTGGAAGGCCGACGGGCTCGACCTGACCAAGGTGCTCACCTCCACCGCCGTCGAATACGAGGGTCAGGGTATCCGCCACCTCAAGGACCAGGACCACGAACTCGAGGCGCACATCGATAACACCTTCATCGCAGCCGCCCAGGCAACCCTGAGCGACCGCACCCCGGTTGCTATCGACTCACCGGTGGTCAACACCGACCGCTCCGTGGGCACCATGCTGGGCCACACCGTCACCAAAACCTTCGGCATTGAGGTGCTGGACCACGACTCCATCACCCTCAACCTGACCGGCCACGCGGGCCAGTCCCTGGGCGCCTTCCTGCCGCAGGGTATCACCATCCGCCTGACCGGCGACTCCAACGACTACGTGGGCAAGGGTCTCTCCGGCGGCCGCATTATCGTGGCTCCGGACGCCGCAGCCCCCCTGGTTGCCGAAGAGAACGTGGTAGCCGGTAACGTCATCGGCTACGGTGCCACCAGCGGTGAAATGTTCATCCGCGGTATCGTCGGTGAGCGATTCCTGGTACGTAACTCCGGTGCCACTGCCGTTGTTGAAGGCATCGGCGATCACGGCTGCGAATACATGACCGGTGGTAAAGCCCTGATTCTGGGCTCAACCGGCCGTAACTTCGGTGCGGGCATGAGCGGCGGTACCGCCTACGTGCTCGACCTGGACATGGCTAAGGTCAACAAGCAGTCCCGTGAATCCGGCGAACTTGGCTTCCTGGAACTAACCGAGGACGACCGCGCCGAGGTTGCCCAGCTGCTGACCCGCCACCGTACCGAGACCGGCTCAACCCTGGCGTCCGCCCTGCTGGAGGACCTGGAGGGCACCTACGCCCGCATCACCAAGGTACTCCCGCGCGACTTCGCCGCCGTACAAGCTATCCGTGCCGAGGCCGAAGCCGCCGGCGAAGACACCGAATCCATGCAGGTTTGGAACAAGATTTTGGAGGTGACCGCTCGTGGCTGATCCCCGCGGTTTTCTGAAAGTAACCACCCGTCAAGACCGACCCAAGCGCCCCGTCCCCGTGCGCATCCTTGACTGGAACGAGGTGCAGGTCGCCCAGAACTCAGCGGTTCTCAAGACCCAGGCCTCCCGCTGTATGGACTGCGGCGTTCCCTTCTGCCACGTCGGCTGCCCCCTGGGCAACCTGATTCCCGAATGGAACGACCTGACCTGGCGCGAGCAGACCGAAAAGGCTGTGGAACGCCTGCACGCGACCAACAACTTCCCGGAGTTCACCGGACGCGTATGCCCGGCTCCCTGCGAAACCTCCTGCGTGCTGGGCATCAACCAGCCCGCAGTGACCATCAAACAGATCGAGTACTCGATCGCCGAGCAGGCTTTCGAGGGCGGCTACATCGAGCCGATCATGCCCGACCGCATGCTCGATAAGACCGTCGCCGTAGTCGGTTCAGGCCCCGCCGGTCTGGCAGCTGCCCAGCAGCTGACCCAGGCAGGCTTCACCGTCGCCGTCTTCGAACGCGACGACAAGGTGGGCGGTCTGCTGCGCTACGGTATTCCCGATTTCAAGCTAGAAAAAGATATCGTTGACCGCCGTATCGAGGTCATGAAGGCCGAAGGTACCCGCTTCCGCACCGGTGTTGAAATCGGTAA
Source organism: Rothia sp. 11254D007BW (assembly GCF_053548195.1). Classification (NCBI taxonomy): domain Bacteria; kingdom Bacillati; phylum Actinomycetota; class Actinomycetes; order Micrococcales; family Micrococcaceae; genus Rothia; species Rothia sp. 11254D007BW. The sequence goes on along the minus strand of NZ_JBPWPK010000001.1, from coordinate 829,787 downwards.
AGACATCACCTGGGATAACCTCAAGCGCCGCTACGACGCCGTCATCGTTGCCACCGGCGCAACCGCCCCCCGCGCCCTGCCCATCCCCGGGGCCGACCTGGACGGCGTCCACTACGCCATGCCCTACCTGACCGAAGCCAACCGCGTGGTAGCCGGCGACCTCGCCGCCCCCACCATCGACGCAGCGGGTAAGCACGTCATCGTGCTGGGCGGTGGCGACACCGGCTCCGACTGCATCGGCACCGCCGTGCGTCAGGGGGCAGCCTCCATCACCACCCTGGCTATCGGCAAGAAGCCCGGCACCGAGCGTCCGGAGAACGAACCCTGGCCCATGTTCCCCAAGGTCTTTGAGGTTTCCTCCTCTCACGAAGAGGGTGGCGAACGCAAGTACCTGGCCTCCACCGTCGAATTCGTAGGTGAAAACGGTAAACTCACCGGCCTCAAGGTCGCTGAAACCGAATACCTGCCCGACGGGCGTCGCGTTCCTAAGGCTGGCACAGAACACGTCATCCCGGCCGACCTGGTTTTCCTAGCCCTGGGCTTCACCGGCCAGGAGAATGACAACATCACCACCCAGGTAGGTGCAGAACTCGACCGCCGCACTAACGTAGCCCGCGACGAGAACTACATGACCAACGTACCCGGAGTCTTCTCCTGCGGAGATGCCGGCCGCGGCCAGTCCCTGGTCGTCTGGGCAATTGCCGAAGGACGAGCCTGCGCAGCAGCTGTTGAAAAGCACCTGACCGGCTCAACCCTGCTCCCTGCCCCCGTAGCCCCCAGTGACCGGGCAATTGATTTGGCGCTCTAATGACGGACGGTAGACAGACTCACGCTCGCTGCCGACCCTCTCGTCTGGTTCGCTTCGCTCACAAGACGATTCACGCCAGCCCCGAGCCAGCAGCTTCGCTGTGAGCCTGCCTACCTACCTTTAGCAACGAAGCACCACCAAAACACCGGCCCCACCCCAGTCATAACACTGGGGCGGGGCCGGTTTTCTGCGTGAGGATTAGCCTTCCCTTAGGCCAGGGCGGCTACTTCCTGCACCAGGGGAGCGATCTGCTCTTCGCTGGAGTAATCCACTGTCTTTTGGGTGAAACTGTCGAGCATCTGCTGGTTGGCCTCAGATTTCTTGGGCAGGGCAGCAATGGCTGAGCGGATGCCCACCATCACGGTCTTGTGCTTGAAAGAAAGCCGGGTATGGTCCAGTCCGCCGCGCAGGTGGTAGGTGCCCAGGGCGTCCTGAACCAGGCTCTCACCCAGGTTCTTGGCTAGCAGGGCATCGAGCTTTTGCTGGCTTGCTCCCGCTAGACCGCTAAAGGAGACAGTGAAGAGGGCGTAGGGCTTGGACCGTAGCTCCTGCTCGTACTTTTTCAGCTCCTGGGCGCCGGTGAGGAAGCCGCCGTAGTCGCTCAGGCCTGCTACGAGCACGTCCGCATCTGCTACGGCGCGTTCGGTCAGAGCATCCAGGGGAAGTAACTGCACGGCGTACTGCCCTTCAAGCTGCTGCTCAGCCCAGCGGGCGTACTGCTCGGTATAGCCGTACTGGCTCCCGTAGGTAATGAGGAGAGATTTCATGACTAGGAGGCTGCGATGTCGGTCAGGTAGGTCTCAACCTCGGCGATCAGGGGCTTAGTCCAGTCGCGGTTGGTGTGGTCAGCGCCCCCGTTTTCGAAGGCTTCGATCAGCTGCTTGTCGTACTCATTCTGCTTGGGCTTGAGCTTGTAGGCGGTCTTAACGCCGGTCAGGGCGGTCTTGTGGAGCTTGGACATTTCGTCCATCTTGAGGCCCCCGCGGAAGTGGAAGGCGGGGCGGTCACCGGCGACGTCTGCCTTGTAGCTCTTCAGGACGCGCTCGTCCAGGTAGGAGCGGGGGTAAACCTCGGTGCCGTTGAAGGAGACGGTGTAGAAGACGCGGTTGGGTACCTTGAGCATGGCTTCGCGGCGCTTGCGCAGGGTGGGGGCGCCGGTGAGGAAGCCACCCAGGTAGCTGGCACCGACGATGAGAACGTCGGCTGCTTCGATCATCTCGTCGGTTGCTTCGGCAACGGGGGAGAGGGTCACCTGGGGTGCGGACGCGTGGGCGCGCAGGTCTTCGGCAATCCAGTGGGCGTAGCGTTCGGTGTGGCCGTAGGTTGAACCGAAGAGGATCAGGACGTTGGGGGTAGGCATGGGCACTCTTTCGTTTGTTTGCGGGCCGGTGGCTTACCGGGGCTTCTGCATACAGAATACCGCGCTACCGGTGTGTGGTCTCAAAGCTGACAAGCTAGATGACATATTTTGTTTGTTTATGACTGTTTATGTGTGTTTTGGTGGGGTTTGTGTCGAATATTTACACAAAAAGTGCCCAATGCCTCCACCAAAACCTCACGAAACAACGTATAATGAGGTGTGGACATGTTGGTTTCATGCTGACTATCTGTGAATATGTTGGTTGTTGATTCCCTATCGACAGAAACCACACCAAAGGTTCTCAGACCCCTACAAACCTAAGGTTGATTGATGAGACGCGCAAAGATTGTTTGTACTATTGGCCCCGCAATTTCTGCACCCGAGAAGATTGCAGCGGCTATCGAAGCGGGCATGAACGTCGCCCGCCTGAACATGAGCCACGGTGACCACGAGGTTCACACTAACTCATACGCAACCATCCGCGAGCAGGCCGAAAAGCTTGGTCACAACGTCGCGATTCTCGCCGACCTTCAGGGCCCCAAGATTCGCCTCGAAACTTTCAAGAACGGCGCTGAGGTTCTCGAACCCGGCGACACCTTCAAGATCACCATCGAAGATGTTGAAGGCACCAAGGAAATCTGCGGCACCACCTTCAAGGGTCTGCCCGGTGACGTCAAGCCCGGCGATACCCTGCTGATTGACGATGGCAAGATCCGTCTCGAAGCTATCGAGGTTGACGAGACCACCGTGACCACCCGCGTCATCGTCGGCGGCCCCATCTCCAACAACAAGGGCATCAACCTGCCCGGCGTTGCTGTCTCCATCCCCGCACTCACCGAGAAGGACGAGCGCGACCTGCGCTTCGCCCTGAACCTGGGCGTGGACATCATCGCTCTCTCCTTCGTCCGCTCCGGCGACGACATCCAGCGTGTTCACGAAATCATGGAAGAAGAAGGCCGTAAGATCGCCGTCATCGCCAAGATTGAAAAGCCCCAGGCAGTTGAAAACCTGCAGGATATCGTCGACAGGTTTGACGGCATCATGGTTGCCCGTGGCGACCTGGGTGTGGAGTTCCCCCTCGAAGAGGTTCCCCTGGTACAGAAGCGCGCCATCGAACTGGCCCGCCGCTGGGCAAAGCCCGTTATCGTGGCAACCCAGGTGCTGGAAACCATGATCCAGAACCCCACTCCCACCCGTGCAGAGGCATCTGACTGCGCTAACGCTATCCTCGACGGTGCCGACGCTGTCATGCTCTCCGGTGAAACCTCAGTGGGTAAGTACCCCATCATCACCATCCAGACCATGGCTCGCATCATCAAGTCCACCGAAGAGCGCGGCCTCTTCCGCGTTCCCGAACTGGGCACCTCACCTAAGACCCGCGGTGGCGCTATCACCCGCGCAGCGGTCAACATCGCTGACCAGCTGGATGTTAAGTACATCGCCACCTTCACCCAGTCTGGCGACACCGCCCGCCGTCTGGCCCGTCTGCGTCCGGCCAAGCCTGTGCTTGCCCTGACCCCCGAGCCCTCTGTGCGTGCCTTCCTCTCCCTGCTATGGGGCGTTGAGGCAGCGGTTTCACCCACCGCTAAGGACACCGACGAGATGACCGCCGTGGTCGACCGCTACATGCTGGCTAACGGTCTGGCTCAGGCTAACGACATGATTGTCATGGCTGCCGGTTCACCTCCCGGTGTCGCAGGCTCCACCAACACCGTCAAGGTTCACCGCGTTGGTGACCTTGATGACGCCGGTGCTGTGCTCCCCGAGGCTCGCGAGCAGGTCGGCCCCTACACTGACTAAGGGTTAGTCCGCTCTTAGGAGCTGATATGAAGGCCCCGCCGCTTCATTGCGATGAAGTGGCGGGGCCTTCGTCTAGGTAAAATGGTTGACATGACAAATACTTTACTCACTCGCTCCACCGTTATTGACGCCCCCGTTGATCAGGTTCGCGCCCTGATCGAGGACCTACACGCCTGGGAGAGCTGGTCACCCTGGCAGGAGCTTGACCCCGCTATGCAGCAGACCTACTCCGGTGCCGAACGCGGCGTTGGCGCAAAGATGGCCTGGGCCGGCAATAAGAAAGCCGGCGAAGGCCGCATGACCGTGGTGACCGTGCAGGACGACCTGGTTGAGGTTGATATCGAATTCATCAAGCCCTGGGCGGCCAAGAACCGCAGCCACTTTAAGCTACAGCAGGTTGGCGAGGGCACCGCGGTGTCGTGGTCGATGAGCGGTGAGCAGAACCTGATGATGAAGGTGATGTTCAAGGTCTTTAATATGCAGAAGCGTATTGGCACGGACTTTGAGCGCGGCCTGGCCCGCCTCAAGGCGGTAGCAGAGCGTTAGGACGCCGGCAGCGCCCGGTTGCCTGCGGGAAAGTTCTTCGTCATATAGGGGTCATAGCTACCTATTTTGGTTGAAGAATGAACTTTAACCTGACTGACAGGCGTAGACTTGTTATTGGTGATTCAGGACCGGAGATTTGGTTTTGAATCGAACCGCCGTAGGAACCACAAGATCAAAGCCTGGCTTCGGTCTTGTATCCTCACCAGCCCGCCCGCCCTTCGGGGTGGGCGGGTTTTTTCAGTGTAGATTATTTCGCTTGATGAGCGGCGCGAGCTGGCCTAAAAATGAAATGGGGTTCAAAAAGGGGTTCACGCCGTTTTTGAGAGGGCAAAGAAAAGCCCCCGACCTGGAATGTTTTACCAGGTCAGGGGCTTATTTTGTGCCCAAGGTGGGACTCGAACCCACACTCCGAAGAACCGCATTTTGAGTGCGGCGCGTCTGCCAATTCCGCCACTTGGGCAAGTGCGAAAGCTCTTCTACAATACACGTTTCTGCCCGCTAAAAGCCAATCGGCCCTCACCCTGGAAGAAAGAACCCGCCCCCGACTAAGATAGGAATCGAAGAGGGTACGCACCGTCACCCGTTGCATGCACGCCCACAAGGTTGTGCGCGTGCGAAAATAGATAGCGAACCTCAACTAAACGCTGAAACGACCTAAGGAGCAGGGTATGTCAGAGCAGACCACCCAGGAGCCCGAGAACCACGATCAGCAGCCCGCACGCACCGTCGTCGTCGCTGAAGACGAGGCGCTGATTCGCCTCGACATCGTCGAAATCCTCAAAGACCAGGGCTTCAACGTCATCGCCGAAACCGACAACGGCAAAAAAGCTGTAGAACTGGCTGAGGAGCACCGCCCCGACCTGGTGCTCATGGACGTCAACATGCCCATCATGGACGGCATCGAAGCAGCCGGCCAAATCAGCGAGAAGCAGCTGGCGCCGGTCGTCCTACTCACCGCTTTCAGCCAGAAAGAACTGGTAGATCGCGCCACCGAAGCTGGCGCCATGGCCTACGTGGTTAAGCCCTTCACCCCCAACGACCTGATTCCCGCCATCGAGGTGGCAATTAGCCGCTACGAGCAGATTCGTGCACTTCAGGACGAAGTCACCAGCATCAAGGAACAGTTCGAGACTCGCAAGCTGGTTGACCGCGCTAAGTCCCTGCTGATGACCAAGATGGGCCTGAGCGAGCCCGAGGCCTTCCGCTGGATTCAGAAGACCTCCATGGATCGCCGCCTCTCCATGCGCGAGGTCGCCGAAACCATCGTCAAGCAGGTTCAGTAGGGCAGCACCCCTAGCCTGTAACAAAGCCCGCCCCAGCGTATTGCTGGAGCGGGCTTTGCTGTATCAAAAGAAGGGGGCGGACGCCTGCCGGTGGGGTAGGCGTCCACCCCTGCTTCGTGGTGCTAGAGGGCGTCCTTGTGGTCGCTCTTAGTTCCAATTCCCCAGAGGGTGATGGCGGCACTGATAGTCACAGCGGCCCACCAGAGGCCGCCCTGGCTCAGGGCCGTCACCGTGAAGATGAGGGTCAGTACCAGGAAGATATTGCCGATGAGTTTGCGGCGTGCGGTCATGGTGGGCCTTTCGTGAACTGGAGGTTAGTGGGCTGCTGCCAGGCTGCCGTCGCGCTCGTCGGTCTCGGGCAGGTCGTCCTCGTCCGCACCGAAGGCCTTAGCCACGCGCTCGGTGAGTGAGGCGATAGCGGCGTCACCGGTGACGTTGGTGGCGGTGCCGAAGGAGTCCTGGGCCAGGTAGAGAGCGATCATCAGGGCAATCATGGACTCATCGAAGCCCAGCATGGACTGGAGCAGGCCGATAGCGGTCATTACGGCGCCGCCGGGCACGCCGGGGGCTGCAACCATCATGAGGCCCAGAACCAGAACCACGGGAATCATGGCGGTGAAGCTGAGGGAGCCGCTGGTCATGTACACCACGGCAACCGCGCAGGAGGTAATGGTGATCATGGAGCCTGAGAGGTGAATGGTAGCGCAGAGGGGGATTGCGAAGTCCACGATCTTGCCCTTGATACCCACGTTCTTAGCGGACGCCACGGTCACGGGGATAGTGGCGGCTGAGGACTGGGTGCCGATCGCGGTGAAGTAGGCGGGCAGCATGCCGCGCAGCATGGTGATGGGGTTGCGCTTGGAGACAGCGCCGGCAACGGTGTACTGGATAGCCAGCATGACCCAGTGCAGGATGATAACCATGATGAAGACCTTGCCGAAGACCGCAAGAATCTGACCGACCTGACCTGCCATGGTCATGTTGGCGAAGACGCCGACGATGTGGACGGGCAGCAGGGGGATGATGACGTAGCCCAGGAGCTTTTCGATGATGGTCTGGAAGTCCTGGAAGAGGTTCAGCATGTTCTTGCTGTTCAGGGCGGTGATGCCCAGGCCCATGATGAAGGCCAGAATCAGGGCGCTCATGACCGACATGATGGGGTCAAGGGTGAATTCCAGGTAGCCGGCTGAGAGGGCTTCTTCGGGGTTTTCGAAGGCGGTGAGCTGCTGGCCCTTGAGGATGATGGGGTAGATGAAGTGGGCCACGGTCACGGCAAGGAAGCCCGCTGCAATGGAGGAGGTATAGGCCAAGCCAACGGTGGTGCCGAGCAGTTTGCCTGCGCCCTTGGCCAGTGAGCCGATACCGGGCACGATAAAGCCGATGATAATCAGCGGAATCGCGAAGCTCAGGAAGGCGCTAAAGACGGTGGAGAAGGAGACAAAGAGCTGGACGACGAAGTCGGTGGGAACGGCTGTTCCCAGGGCGTCGTTGATGCCGGAGATAAGGCCGGGGGTGAAGGCACCGATGAGGATACCGCCGAGGATTGCGACGATAATCCACACGAGCAGAGGAATCTTCTTCATGGGGTTCCTTGGTGTTGTGTGGTCTTGTGTGCGTTTGCACGGACTGTGTCAGTTTATCAGGACGCCGCCAGAGGCGCCCTGAGTTAAGGGGCGGACGCCGGGGTTAGAGTAAATCGCTAGGGCAGGTTAATGATGTTGTTGGTGATGCGGGCGGTAGCGATGAGTTTGCCCGCATCGTCGGTGATATCAATGGCGTGGACGCAGACGGTGCGGCCCAGCTTGATCGCCCGGCAGGTCGCGGTGACGGTTCCGGAACGAACCGAGCGCAGATGGGTGATGTTCAAATCAACGCCCACAGCAGCCTTCTTCTGCTCTGCCACCGAAAGAAAGGCAGAGATAGACCCCAGGGTTTCTGCCAGGGCGGCAGAGGCACCGCCGTGAAGCAGGCCCACCGGCTGGGTGTTGCCCTCCACCGGCATGGTAGCGACGGTCAGTTCGGGGGAGGCTTCGAGAATAGTGATACCCAGCTTCTGCGCCAGGGCCCCTACCCCTAGCCGTTCAAGGATCTGCTGGTAGCGGGCGTCCTGCTCCTGGGTCTCGGTCATGGGTGCTCCTTAGAAAATAGGGGGAGATTGTCTGCCTTCAATCGTAGGGCAGGGGCAGACGGTAGGATGGTAGGCGTGATGACTAGACCTGAAACTTCTGCACCTGCACCCGGTAAGCTCATGCTCATTGACGGGCATTCCCTGGCTTTCCGTTCTTTCTACGGCACCCCGGTGGATGTCTTTGTGAATGCTGAGGGCCAGCACACCAATGCGGTCCATGGCTTCCTCTCAACCCTGATTTCTCTGATTAAAAATGAGCAGCCCAGCCACATTATTGTGGCCTTTGACCTCTCTGGCGGAACCTTCCGCACCGAGGAATACGGTGAGTATAAGGGTGGGCGTAATGAAACCCCACAGGAGTTCTTTGGTCAGATTGAGCTGATTCAGAAGGCCCTGGCGGCCCTGAACATTCCTTCGGTGACCCTGCCGCGCTATGAGGCTGACGATATTGTCGCTACCTACACCCGTCAGGGGCGGGAGGCTGGCTTTGAGGTGCAGATTGTGTCGGGTGACCGCGATGCCTTCCAGCTGGTGACCGATACCGTTACTGTGCTGTACCCGGTCACGACCGGCCCTACCAAGGGTATCCGCTACATGACCCCGGCTGCCGTCGAGGAAAAGTATAAGGTTGCACCTCACCTTTATCCTGATCTTGCTGCCCTCACCGGCGAGCAGGCGGACAACCTGCCGGGCGTGCCCGGTGTGGGCCCTGGCTTTGCTGCCAAGTGGATTAACGAATACGGTGATCTCAAGGGTGTGCTGGACAATGCTGAGAAGATTAAGGGTAAGAAGGGGGAGGCCCTGCGCGAGCATATCGACGACGTGCTGCGCAATCGCCGCCTCAACCGCCTGGTGGACGACCTTGACCTGCCGGTAACCCTCGATGATGCCAAGGGCTACGGCCCTAACGCTGAGGAGCTTGAAGAGCTCTTTGACTACCTGGAGTTCAATTCTATTCGCAAGCGCGTCGCTGAGCTCTTTGAGGGCATGCAGCAAGCTACACCTGCGGTTGAGATTGATATTGAAACGGTTGAGACCATCACCAGCGCGGACGACCTCACCGCCTTTCTGGCAGCTGCCACCGAAGCGCTCGCGGCGGTTGAACGGTCGGCCGAAGTACCTGAACGCCTGGCGCAGGCCATCACCCTCTGGCCTGTGGTTGATGAGCAGGCCGGTGAAAAGGGGCTGGCCCACGGCCAGGCCCTGCACGGCCTCATGCTGGTTGCCGGTGCCCGCGCAGCCTACCTTGATTTTGAGAAGCAGGCGGACGGCGTCCGCGCGGCTCTGCGCGACTGGCTGGGGGACGCGTCCGCCCCCAAAATTACCTTCGATGTTAAGCAGAACTTTAAGTCGCTAGCCGCCTACGACCTGCCCCTAGCGGGCGTCATTGAAGACCCGGTGCTCTCTTCCTACGTCTGTGGCTTCATCCCCACCGCCCGTCGCCGCGGTCACCGCGAGATGCTCGAAGACCTCACCCGCGACTACCTGGGGCAGACCTACCCGGCCGCTCCCGAACAGGAAGACCAGGGGGAGCTTTTCTCGCTCGAACCTGCCGTCGATACCGACTATCAGGCCCTTGCTGCCCGCCACGTACAAGAACTGGCCTACGCCCTACACCTTGACCTGGTTGCCAAAAACCAGCTCGGCCTCTACGAAGAAATTGAGCTGCCGGCTGCGTCCGCCCTGGCCCGCATGGAAATCGCCGGTGTAGCAATCGACGCCAGCGCCATCTCAGAACTCAAGGGCTACTACGGCGAACACGTCACCTGCGCCACCGAAGCGGCCTACGAGATTCTGGGTCATGAGGTCAACCTTTCGTCCCCCAAGCAGCTGCAGGGCGTCCTCTTTGACGAGCTAGGCCTACCGACCACCCGCAAACTCAAGAGCGGCTACTCCACCGACGCCGACTCGCTTGCGGGAATCCTCGGTCAGGTAGACCCCGAGAGCCAGGGGGCCTCCTTCCTGGGTGAGCTGCAAACCTACCGCGACTACACCAAGCTCAAGCAGACCGTTGAGGGACTGGGTAAGGCAACCGCCGCAGACGGCCGCATCCACACCACCTACCAGCAGAACGTCGCGGCTACCGGTCGCCTCTCGTCAACCGACCCCAACCTGCAGAACATACCGATTCGCACCGAAGAAGGCCGCAAGATCCGCGACGCTTTTGTCGTGGCCCCCGAACCGGTTGACAGCACCGACTACACCACCCTGCTGACTGCTGACTACTCCCAGATTGAAATGCGTATCATGGTGCACCTGTCGGACGACGAAGACCTCATCGCCGCTTACCAGGCGGGGGAGGACCTGCACCGCTTCGTCGGTTCAGAGGTGTTCGGGGTAGCGCCAGAAGACGTGACCCCCGAGATGCGCTCTAAGGTCAAGGCCATGAGCTACGGCCTTGCCTACGGCCTCTCACCCTTCGGCCTGTCAAAGCAACTGGGGATCAGCGTGGACGAAGCGACCAGCCTGCGCACCAACTACTTCCAGCGCTTCGGTAAGGTCGGCAGGTTCCTGCGCTCCATCGTGCGCGAGGCCCACAAGACCGGCTACACCGAGACCATGTTTGGCCGCCGCCGCGCCCTGCCCGACCTGGCCTCGTCCAACCGTCAGCGACGCGAAGCCGCCGAACGCGCAGCCCTCAACTCGCCCATTCAGGGCACGGCCGCCGACATCATTAAAATCGCCATGATCAACATCGACGAGCGCCTTCGCCGCGAAAACCTCGCCAGCCGCATGCTCCTGCAGGTGCACGACGAACTGATCCTCGAAGTTGCCGCGGGTGAAGAAAAGCTCGCCGAGGCAATCCTGGTTGAAGAAATGAGCGGGGCTGCCTCCCTGCGCGTCCCCCTGGACGTCCAGGTTGGCTGGGGCCGCTCCTGGCACGAGGCAGGGCACTAGCGGGGTGGGCATAAGGCGTGCGGACGCCGGTGCAACACACCCGGGCGCGGGTTAAGACCAACATCACCCCACTTTCCCGTGAACACGCGGTGAAAACGCCCACCAAACCATTGACCGGCACCCGCACGAGCCCTAGACTTGAATCTGTGCGTGTACAGTGCCCGCTTTGGCGTGCGTCGCACCCGCACATCATATTGTCCGTATCAACGCTCAATACAGAGAACCATGCGGACCTTACCCCGCGTAACAGCCCACAGGCTCCACCGCGGGAGCACGTAAGGGCCTGCCTGTATTGACCTAGAAAACTATCCATATTGGAGCCCTACTCTCTATGAGCACCAACGTTCCCCAGGTTGCAATCAACGACATCGGCAACGAAGAAGAATTCCTCGCAGCAGTCGACGCAACCATCAAGTACTTCAACGACGGCGATCTCGTTTCAGGCGAAGTTGTCAAGGTTGACCACGACGAGGTTCTGCTTGACATCGGTTACAAGACCGAAGGCGTCATCCCCTCACGTGAACTTTCCATCAAGCACGACGTAGATCCCGACGAAGTTGTTTCTGTTGGTGACACCGTTGAAGCTCTTGTCCTCACCAAGGAAGACAAGGAAGGCCGCCTGATTCTCTCCAAGAAGCGCGCACAGTACGAGCGCGCCTGGGGCGACATCGAGAAGGTCAAGGAAGAAGACGGCGTCGTTACCGGTACCGTCATCGAGGTCGTCAAGGGTGGTCTTATCCTCGACATCGGCCTGCGTGGCTTCCTCCCCGCTTCACTCGTCGAAATGCGCCGCGTTCGCGACCTGGCACCCTACATCGGCCAGGAAATCGAAGCCAAGATCATCGAGCTCGACAAGAACCGCAACAACGTTGTTCTGTCACGCCGTGCATGGCTCGAGCAGACCCAGTCAGAGGTCCGCTCAACCTTCCTCAACCAGCTCGAAAAGGGCCAGGTTCGTACCGGCGTTGTCTCCTCCATCGTTAACTTCGGTGCCTTCGTTGACCTCGGCGGCGTTGACGGTCTCGTCCACGTATCTGAGCTCTCCTGGAAGCACATCGACCACCCCTCAGAGGTTGTCGAAGTTGGCGACGAAGTCACCGTTGAGGTCCTCGAAGTTGATCACGACCGTGAGCGCGTCTCACTGTCACTGAAGGCTACCCAGGAAGATCCCTGGCAGGCATTCGCTCGCACCCACGCACTGGGTCAGGTTGTACCCGGTAAGGTCACCAAGCTCGTACCCTTCGGCGCATTCGTTCGCGTTGAAGACGGCATCGAAGGCCTCGTCCACATCTCCGAACTCGCCGTTCGCCACGTGGACCTGGCAGAGCAGGTTGTCTCCGTCGGTGACGAACTGTTCGTCAAGGTTATCGACATCGACCTCGACCGTCGCCGCATCTCCCTGTCACTGAAGCAGGCCAACGAAGGTGTAGACCCCGAGTCCACCGAGTTCGACCCCGCTCTCTACGGCATGGCTGCAGAGTACGACGAAGAAGGCAACTACAAGTACCCCGAGGGCTTCGACCCCGAGACCAACGAATGGCTCGAAGGCTTCGAAACCCAGCGTGCAGCATGGGAGCAGCAGTACGCTGACGCCCAGGCTCGCTGGGAAGCTCACAAGGTACAGGTTGCTAAGGCTCTCGAAGCCGACGCAGAAGCAGCAGCTGCTGCCCCCGCGTCCGCTCCCGCTGAAGCTGCACCCACCTCATACTCATCCGAGAAGCCTGCCGAAACCGGCACCCTGGCTTCCGATGAGGCACTGGCTGAGCTACGCAAGAAGCTGACCGGTAACTAATTCTCTGAATTAGTCACAGCAATCAAGGGCCCCTTCCACCTTCGGGTGGGAGGGGTCCTTGTCTGTAGGGTGCAACGTGCGTGCGAGGGCGTAGAGGCGGGCGTCATGCCTATAGTTCATGCTCAGGCTAGGGTTAGTTAACCTTGCGTTAACCTTTTCCCCAGACTATTAACAGGGCTCAAATTTTGCCTTAAGACCGTATGAACACAACCTCAAAGGGGGACTCGTGGATTCCAGCGCGAATTCGGGTTCACATCTCGCAACCCCCGCGTTGCAACGAGACACCACCGACAAATGGTGGCACCTCGCCTTCGGCGGCCTCATGGCTGTCTCACTGACACTCTTTACACTCTGGTCCCTCAACTACGTCGACCAGTCAGCTCGCACCCTCGTCCTTATCGCAGCCGTCCTCCTGGGTCTCTTCATGGCCTTCAACATCGGCGGTAACGACGTAGCGAACTCCTTCGGAACCTCCGTGGGCGCGGGTACCCTGACCATCAAGCAGGCCCTGCTCATCGCGGCTGTCTTCGAGGTATCGGGCGCTGTGATCGCTGGCGGTTCGGTGACCGACACCGTGCGTTCAGGCATCGTCGACCTGGGTGCTATCGACCTGGACCCCATGCAGTTCGTCTACATCATGATGGCAGCCCTTCTGGGCGCAGCTATCTGGCTGCTGGTCGCCACCAAGATGGGCTGGCCCGTCTCTACCACCCACTCCATCATCGGCGGTATCGTGGGTGCGGCCCTGACCATCGGCTTCACCACCGGCACCGGCGGCATGGACATGGTGCAGTGGAGCAAGATCGGCCAGATTGCCATTTCTTGGGTTCTTTCACCGCTCCTGGGCGGTCTGTTCGCCTGGGTTCTCTTTGGCTTCATCAAGAAGTACATCCTGGGCTACAACGAGAAGGTCGATGCGGCCATGCTCGAAATCAAGAAGCACCAGGAAGAAGAGCGCGCAGCCCACACCCCGCACGACGGTTTCCAGCGCATCACCGACCTGCAGCAGGACGCCTACTCCAACGCTATGCTGCGCAAGAAGAAGTTCAAGCTCAAGAAGCTTGACCCCGCGGCCCCTGAGAGCGAGTACTACCGCCAGGTGCACAAGCTTGACCAGAAGGCTAAGCGCGCTGACTCCCACCGGGCACTTGAGGTTTATGTGCCTATCCTGGCTGCCTTTGGTGCGGCTCTGATTGCAGCCATGCTGCTCTTCAAGGGTCTGGATAACCTGGAGCTGGGTATCTCAACCATGGGTAACGTCATGATTATGGTGATGGTTGCGGCTATCGCCTGGGTGAGTGTTTCCGTCTTTGCCCGCAGCCTGCAGAAGCAGGAACTCTCCCGCGCTACCTTTACCATCTTTGCCTGGTTGCAGGTCTTCACCGCAGCTGCCTTCGCCTTTAGCCACGGTGCCAACGATATCGCCAACGCTATCGGCCCCTTCGTGGCAATTCTTGATGTGCTCAAGACCGGTGCCATTGGCGACGAGGCCGTCGTGCCTATGCCCGCTCTGGTGGCCTTCGGTATCGCCCTCATCGTGGGTCTTTGGTTTGTGGGTCGTAACGTGATTGCTACCGTCGGTCACGGCCTGACCAAGATGCACCCCTCATCGGGCTTTGCCGCTGAGCTGGCCGCTGCCGGTGTGGTCATGGCTGCGTCTGTTCTGGGTCTGCCCGTTTCGTCCACTCACATCCTAATCGGTGCGGTGCTGGGCGTCGGTATCGTCAACCGCTCAGCGAACTGGAAGCTCATGCGACCCATCGCCCTGGCCTGGATCATCACCCTGCCCATCTCAGCCGCTATCGGCTCGGTAGGTGTGCTGGCTATTTCAGCAATCTTCTAGGCTAGATCAACCCACTGGGTTTCACCCCACGAAATGTGCCCTGCGCCGGCTGTCAGCTCGGCCAGGGCCGTTTCTGTTTGGGCGCGGGTTGCCGCATCATCAAAAACACCCAGGGTGATGTGGGCGCCGCTGGCTGTGTAATCTGTACCCAGTACCGTGTAGCCCAGCGCACGCAGGTCGTTCTCGAAGCGTCCTGCCTCGGCGTGGGAGGCGGTAACTGTTCCCAGTCGCAGACGTTCGCGGGGCACCAGGGGAGCGGCGTCTAGGGTGGTGACCACCGCGTCCGTATAGGCGCGCACCAGCCCACCGGCACCCAGCTTGATGCCACCGAAATAGCGCACCACCACAGCGCAGATATCGGAGAGGTCGGTGGTTTCGCCCTTGCGCCCTTCGGTGCGGCGGGCCAGCAGGGCCTGGAGCATGGGAATCCCAGCGGTACCTGCGGGCTCGCCGTCGTCGTTGGAGCGCTGGGTCTGCCGGTCTGCCCCGATGATAAAAGCAGAGCAGACATGGCGGGCATCGTGGTAGGCCTTGCGCTTGGACTCAATAAAAGCGCGGGCTTCTTCTTCAGTTTCCACGCGCTGAACATAGCCGATGAACTCACTGCGCTTGATTTCTAACAGGTGCCGGGTCTCGGTGCGGGTAGCGAGCACGGTGTAGCGGTTGGCGCGGGTTTCATCAGTCATGGTGTCTATTCTAGTGTGCGGTCGGTGGGGCGCGTAGGCTGGTGGGAGCGGGCACCTGCCCGATGCTTAGAGACGAAAGGACGCCTGTGGTTGCGAGAATTGGTCTGACCGGCGGTATCGGGTCGGGTAAGTCGACGGTGGCGAAGATGCTGGTGGAGTGCGGGGCTGTGCTGATTGACGCCGATGCTATCTCCCGTCAGCTGATGGAGCCGGGCCAGGCGGTGTTGGCTGAGACCGTCCGCGCCTTTGGCGAGGGTGTTTTGACCCCTACCGGTGAGCTTGACCGGGCTGCCCTGGCGTCCCTGGTCTTTGCGGACGAGTCTGCCCGTGCCCGTCTGAACGCCATCGTGCACCCGGCGGTGCGGGCTGAAGCTGCGCGGCAGCGTGAGGTGGCGGTGCAGAAGCTGGGGGAGGGCGTCGTCATTGTTGAGGATATCCCCCTGCTGGCCGAGACCGGTCAGGCGGCAGACTTTGATGCGGTGATTGTGGTTGAGGCGCAGCGCCAGGAGCGGCTGCGCCGCCTGGTTGAGGTGCGCGGCATGAGTGAGGCGGACGCCCGCGCCCGCATTGCTGCGCAGGCCAGTGACGAGCAGCGCCGGGCTATTGCCACCTGGGTCATTGATAATTCGGGAAGTTTAGAGCGCACCGCTGCGCAGGTGCGCGAGGTCTTTGCCAAAATCACAGCGGACTCGTTACATGAATAAATTTTTAGCTAGCATTATTTGAACGTATGGTCTAAAAAATCTGGTTGTGACCAGTGAAAACAGGTGAGAACAGGAGAAAGTGTAAAAATCAAGTAGGCTTATCTCCCCTGGAAAACAACCCCAAGCCCTCTTATTATTGATACGTTGCCCAGAGACCGGGCAGCCGCTGTGCGGGCGGTGGATGCAAGGGGCCCGCACGGTCACACACGTACTTCCACCGGGATAATCCTGTGCTGAACAAGCTACACGACAGACTGGGGCTGCGAACCAACCCCGTCATTTTCTTCTCATCTGCACTCTTTATCATCGTCTTCACCCTGCTGATGATGATCTTCCCAACGGCCATGTCAGATGGCATTGGCGTCATCTCCGACTTCATCATCACCTACCTGGGCTGGGTCTACACCCTGGGTATCGCCATCTTCTTTTTCTTCCTGATTTACATGGCGATGAGCCGCTTCGGCCGCATCAAAATCGGTGACGACGACGCAGAACCCGAGTACTCCGGTCTTGCCTGGTTCGGTATGCTCTTCGCAGCTGGTGTTGGTGCCGTCCTGCTCTTCTGGGGTGCGGCAGAACCCATCACCCACTACGCCAACCCGCCCTACGACGGGGTAGAGCCCCAGTCGGATCATGCAGCGCTCGAAGCGCTCGCCATCGCTAACTGGCACATCGGTCTGGGCGTCTGGATTATTCTTACTATTCCCGCCCTGGCTTTCGGCTACTTTACCTACAAGCGCAAGCTGCCCCCGCGCGTCTCATCCATCTTCCAGCCCCTGCTGGGTGAGCGCATCCACGGCCCTATCGGTAAGACCATCGACTCGGTTGCTATCGTTTCTACCGTTTTCGGTATTGCGGTTTCGGTGGGTCTGGGCGCCCTGCAGATTAACTCGGGTATGGGCATCATGTACGGTGTGCCCCTGGGTGGCTGGATTCAGGCCGCTATCGTTGCTGTGATTACTGCCGCCGGTATTACCTCGGTGCTGATGGGTATGGATAAGGGCGTTAAGCGCCTGTCCTACATCAACATTCTGCTGGCTATTTCCCTGATGATCTTCATTCTGATGACCGGCGCAACCCGCTTCGTCACCCTGGGCACCATCGAGTCAGCCGGCTACTTCCTGCAGAAGCTACCCGTGATGATGCTCTTCAACGACGCCTTTGCAGATACCGGTTGGATTGGCTCCTGGACGGTCTTCTACTGGGCCTGGACTGTGACCTGGGCGCCCTTTGTTGGCCTCTTTATCGCCAAGATTTCCCAGGGCCGCACCATCCGTCAGTTTGTTGTCGGCGTACTGGCTGCCCCCACCACCTTTACCCTGATGTGGGTTGGTGTCTTTGGCCTGAGCGCTTTCAATATCGAGCGCAATGAAAACGGCACCCTGGTGCAGACCGTGGCGGAAGAAGGCGATATTCCCGCTGCCCTCTTCGAGTTCCTGGGCCACTTCCCGCTCTACCAGCTGGTCGCTGCGGTGACCCTGGTGGTGATTACCATCTTCTTCATCACCTCCATTGACTCAGCAGCCCTGGTCATGGACGCGATTGCTAACGGCCATGAGGACCCGGCCCCCAAGAAGCAGGGTATTTTCTGGGCTGCCTCCATCGGCGTTGTATCGGCTTCCATCCTGGTAGCAGCAGGCGATAACGGTCTGACCGCCCTGCAGAACGTCATTATTGTGATCGGCTTCCCGGTCTGGCTTATTGGCTTCATGCAGATGTGGATGCTGGTGCGCGCCCTACGCGAGGATGCCGGTGAGCTGCCTCCCATGCGCACCCGCCAGTGGAAGCAGGTTATCCCCATCGAGGAATACCACCGCCGTGCTCAGGAAGACTTCTCGTCGATCGAAGAGGTCACTATTCGCCCCGAGTACGAGCTGGGCACCGAACCCGAGTTTGAAGGTCTGGTTCCCAATACCGGTCAGATTCCTGTGGTAACGGCCGAAGATATTGCTGAGGACGCCGCCGCGAAGAAGGCTGCCTCAAAGCCGGCTGAAGAGCAGGGCACTCATACCGCTGTGGTAACCGGTGACCTGCCCGCTACCGACATTGACCCGAAGAAGTAAGGTCTGAGCGACCGCTTGTTAGCCCCCGATGAAACTAGTACATATGTTCTAGTTTTGTCGGGGGTTTTTCGGTAGGGTAGAGGGCATGAGCCTTGCCCAAGAAATTAACCGTGTTGTTGCACCTTTTGAAGTTGTCTCTGAGTATCAGCCGGCTGGTGACCAGCCCAAGGCAATCGCGGAGCTGACCGAACGCGTCCAGAACGGTGAAAAAGACATCGTGCTCATGGGTGCCACTGGCACCGGTAAATCTGCAACGTCTGCCTGGCTCATCGAGGCCGTCCAGCGCCCCACCCTGGTCATGGTGCAAAACAAGACCCTGGCTGCCCAGCTGGCCAACGAACTGCGCGAGCTGCTGCCCAACAACGCTGTTGAGTACTTCGTTTCCTACTACGACTACTACCAGCCCGAAGCCTACGTGCCGCAGACCGACACCTTCATCGAAAAAGACTCCTCCATCAACGAAGAAGTCGAACGCCTGCGCCACTCCGCCACCAACTCCCTGCTGACCCGCCGCGACGTTGTGGTGGTTGCTACCGTCTCCTGCATCTACGGCCTGGGCACCCCCGAAGAATACGTTGCCCAGATGGTGACCCTGCGCCAGGGCGAAGAAATCGACCGGGACGAGCTGCTGCGCCGCTTCGTCTCCATGCAGTATGCCCGCAACGACCTAGACTTCCACCGCGGCACCTTCCGCGTCCGCGGCGATACCGTCGAAATCATCCCCATGTACGAAGAAAACGCGATCCGTATCGAGTTCTTCGGTGATGAAATCGAAGCTATCTACACCCTGCACCCGCTCACCGGCGAGGTCATCCGCGAAGAAACCGAAATGTACGTCTTCCCGGCCTCCCACTACGTAGCCGGCGCCGAACGCATGGCCCGAGCCATTGCGTCCATCGAGGACGAGCTGCGCGACCGCCTGCAGGAGCTGGAGTCTCAAAACAAACTGGTTGAAGCCCAGCGCCTGCGCATGCGCACCCAGTATGACCTTGAGATGATGGAGCAGATGGGCTTCTGCAACGGCATCGAAAACTACTCCAGCCACATCGACGGGCGCGCTCGCGGCACAGCCCCGCACTGCCTGCTGGACTACTTCCCCGATGACTTCCTGCTCATTGTCGACGAATCCCACGTGACCATTCCCCAGATCGGTGCCATGTTTGAGGGCGATATGAGCCGCAAGCGCACCCTGGTCGAGCACGGCTTCCGCCTGCCCTCAGCCATGGATAACCGCCCCCTCAAGTGGGAGGAATTCCTCGACCGCATCGGCCAGACCGTCTACCTCTCAGCTACTCCCGGCAAGTACGAGCTGGCCCAGGCCGACGGGGTGGTGGAGCAGATTATTCGCCCCACCGGCCTGGTCGACCCCGAAATCGTGGTCAAGCCGACCGAGGGGCAGATTGACGACCTGCTCGAAGAGATCCGTGTGCGGGTAGAGCGCGACGAACGCGTGCTGGTCACGACCCTGACCAAGCGTATGGCTGAGGACCTCACCGACTACCTGCTGGAACACGGGGTTAAGGTGCAGTACCTGCACTCCGATGTTGATACCCTGCGCCGTGTGGAGCTGCTCAGCGAGCTGCGCCAGGGCGTCTTCGATGTGCTGGTGGGCATCAACCTGCTGCGTGAGGGTCTAGACCTGCCTGAGGTTTCCCTGGTTGCTATTTTGGACGCTGACAAGCAGGGCTTCTTGCGCTCTACCACCTCCCTGATTCAGACCATCGGCCGAGCCGCCCGTAACGTGGGCGGTCAGGTGCACATGTACGCCGACAAAATCACCGACTCCATGCGCACCGCTATCGATGAAACCAACCGTCGCCGCGAGATTCAGCAGGCCTACAACCGCGAGCACGGTATCGACCCCCAGCCCCTGCGCAAGAAAATTGCCGACATCACCGACGCCCTGGTCCGCGAGTCAGAAGACACCGCAGAGCTCCTAGCCGCCCGCAAGGGGGCATCGGGCAAGCTGGCTCCGGTTAAGAAGGGCACCAAGTACGCGGCGACCAGCCCCGAAGCCGAAGAGCTCTTCAAGAAGGCAGAAGCCCGGGTGCGTCAGGACGGCCTTGCTGCAGCTCCCGCCGAAGACCTGCTGGGTCTGATCGAAGAGATGCACGCCCAGATGATGCAGGCCGCCGAAGAGCTCAAGTTCGAGCTGGCAGGTCGCTTGCGCGATGAAATTGCCGATCTGAAGAAGGAGCTACGCGCTATGCAGGAAGCCGGGCACGCCTAAACACCTGGGGCTCTTTAGAAGCTCGTGGGCTTAGTGTAGACTGGTGCAGTTTGTGTCAGCACCACCTTGGGAGGTTCGATGAGCCAGAAAACCGCGCGTCCCAGCGTTGCCCGCATGCCGGGTATGCCCCAGATTCTGCTTACCTTCGGGCTGACCATTTGCAGCCTATCTATCCTGCTTCCTGCCTCGCCGGCTTGGGCACTGGCAGGTGGGGCAGGTTCCCTGGGCGCGGGTGCCACCAACGCGGTACTGATGGCTGTCACCGTAGCCACCCAGTTCAGCGTCCCCGCTCTCACTCGCCGCTTCTCCTGGGCGCTCGTGTTGCCGGTGGGCACCCTCTTTATGGGGCTGCCCTCCCTCATTCAGGCTCTGAGCCCCGACCTACTCAACGTCCTTGTTACCTCGGGTCTGCGCGGTATCGGCTTCGGTATTGTCACCGTCTGCTGCTCATCGGCTATGTCCTACCTCATTCCCGTCGAGTACCGGGGGCGGGCTGTCGGGCTCTACGGGCTGGCAGCTGCAGGTGCCCAGATGTTCTTCACACCCGTCGTTCCCTGGGCGCTCGATACCTTTGGCTACCGCTCGGTGATCTCAGCCGGGGCAATCGCAGCAATAGCAGCTCCCTTCGCCCTGCAGCTAGGCCGACTGGTTGACCACTTCATGGAAGAACAAAGGGCCGGTGAGCAGGGGAGTGACGCCACCCCTGTAACTTCCACCGCAACCATCATCGCCCGCATCTGGCCCGCGCTGCTGACCCTCACACTCGTCACCAGCGTCGGCGGTGCCTTCATGACCTTCTCCACCGAAATTGCCCCCACTGCCACCCTGGCGACCGGGGCTCTGCTCCTGCTCTGCGCCCTGGCAACCCCCACCCGTCTCTATGGCGGATCCCTCACCGACCGGTTTGGTACCCGCCTTCTCATGACCCCGGTGCTGGCCCTCACGGCCCTGGGCGCTGCCCTTGTTGGCTGGGTCAATGGCGCGAGCCTTCCCTCCATCATCTTCCTCCTGGCTGGTGCAACCCTGATCGGGTTCGGCTACGGCTTCCTGCAGTCGGTCACCATGGTGCGCGCCCTGTCGGACGCCGGTGGGCCGGACGCCACCCAGCGGGCGTCCGTCGCCTGGAACTCCCACTTCGACATCGGCACCGGCCTCGGCTCTCTCGCCATCGGTGCCGCCGCGCAGGCAACTAGCTTTGCCGCAGCCTGGGCGGGCGCGGCCGTCCTTCTCCTGGTCTGTGCTATCGTGCTCGGCCTTAAGGACGCCCGCGCGTCTGTTCAAAAGTAAGAAGATGGGTTATAGTTGTAGACCGAGCAAGGGAGTATCCCACTAATTCCTGCATCGTCAGCACGTTGATCGAAGGCGCCCAACCGGGGCAGGAAACCACCCTCAGCGGTGGTGGGAGAGACTTGTGGATTTTGGCAAACCCCAACCACAAGAAAGGCTCCCAATGCATATCACTGGGTTGCAGTGGGGTGTAACGATTGCGTTCATCCTGGCACTGCTTGCTTACGACTTCTTCTTCCACGTGCGTAAAGCGCACGAACCCACCATCAAAGAGGCCGCGATTTGGTCGGCCGTCTACGTGGGTATCGCCCTGCTCTTTGGCCTGGTCATCCTCTTCTGGGACGGCACCCAGTTCGCTGCAGAATACTACGGCGGCTACATCACCGAGAAGGCTTTGAGCGTCGATAACCTCTTTGTCTTCCTGATTATCATGGCCTCCTTCAAGGTGCCGCGCGAAGACCAGCAAAAGGTGCTGCTCTTCGGTATTATCTTCGCCATGATCGCCCGCACCATCTTCATCCTGATTGGTGCTGCCGCTATTGAGCGCTGGAGCTGGGTCTTCTACCTCTTCGGCCTGATCCTGATTTACACCGCCGGTAACCTCATCAAGGGTGAAGTCACCGACAAGGAAGAGGAGGACGAAGCCAACAACTTCGTCGTTCGCCTGGCCAAGAAGATGTTCAACACCGTTGACTACTACGATGGTGACAAGCTCTTCACCGTAGAAAACGGCAAGAAGGTCATGACCCCCATGCTGCTGGTCATGGTAGCTATCGGTGGTACCGACATCCTCTTCGCCCTGGACTCCATCCCCGCAATCTTCGGTTTGACCCAGGAAGCCTACATCGTCTTCACCGCGACCGCCTTCTCCCTGATGGGTCTGCGTCAGCTCTACTTCCTGATTGACGGCCTGCTGGATCGCCTCATCTACCTCTCATGGGGCCTGTCTATCATCCTGGCCTTCATCGGTGTGAAGCTGCTGCTGCACGCCCTGCACGAGAACACCCTGCCCTTCATCAACGATGGTCAGCCGGTTCACGTTGTTGAAGTCACCATCGGCTTCTCACTGACCGTCATCGTGGGTGTGCTGATTGTGACCGTCCTGGCCTCCCTGCTCTCACCCAAGGGCAAGGCTCTGGCAACCATCCAACGTGTTCAGACCCTGTCTGAGAAGTACCTGAACCTGCCCGCCGATGCTTCTGAGGCTGAGCGCGCTGAGATTCAGCGTCAGTTGGATGAGCAGGTTGCTAAGTCCCGCGAGATTCCGCAGAAGTACCGCGACGAACTGATTGAGTCGGAGAACGAGTACCAGGACCTGGTCCGTCGTGCCCGCACCGCTCACGCCGAGCGCAGCGCCTAACCGGCGGTAGGCGTCCGCCCCAAGAACTAGGGGTGCGGACGCCCGCCCCGGCTTCACGACCGCTGGCCCCATCCCGAGAGGGAAGGGGCCAGCGGTCTTTGCATGTGGAGGTGTCACAAGAGCTGGGGCTCTAGAACTAGATTTCAGGTTTGAGTAGAATTGACCCTAACCCCTGTTTCTGCCCAAGAAGGGAGTTTCCATGTCTGCAGCCGAGTATCTACCCCTGGTCTTTTGCCTGCTCTTGCTGGGTGGGCTCTTTCTGGCGATAGCCCGCATGGGTGCAGCCGGTACCTTGCGCCGTAACGGACTGGTGGGCGTCCGCACCACAGCAACTATGCAGTCGGATGCCGCCTGGTACGCGGCCCATAGGGCGATTGCCCCTGCGCTGCGAATCTGCGCCTGGGCTCAGATTGCTGGGGCAGCCCTCGTCCTGGCTCTGGGGTTGATGGTTCACAATTCCGCAGTTATTCCTGTTGGTCTCGCCTTTCTGATTCTTCCCACTATCGCCATGCTGGTAGTTGCCATGACACGAGGAACGTCTGCCGCCAATGACGCCCACCGGGCCTGGGAACAAGACCAGCAGACCTCCCCAACCCATCGCTGAACAAAAAGGCCGAGAGGTGCAGCTGCATCTCTCGGCCTTCTTGTTATAGCTGAAATCCGTTAGCGCATATCAGCCAGCAGATTCTTCAGATGGCCCAGAATCAGGGGGCCGTCCGCGCCTAGACCGTCATGGTGATGGGTCTTAGACGTCCACACACGGGTATTACCCACGAACCCGGCGGTTGTCATCGAGTGGGCGTAATCCACGTACACATCGGGCACGTAGGCCGCTGCAACCAGGGGCACCTCGTTGCGGGCCAGCCGGTCGTGGTCGTAGAGACGGCCCCAGTCCTTCTTCTCCGCCAGCAGCTGGGCAACCTCCGCCAGCGGACGCAGAGCCGGGTCCTCCTCGTAATACCAGGGGAAGATATGCTCACCGGTCAGCAGCAGGGGAGAGGCATCCTCGGCAAAGTCCGGGCGCTCAGCGTACATGCGGGCAGCAGACCAGTTCGTCGGTGAAGCAGACGGCGAGGTGCCCCCTAGCCCCTGCGCGGGGCCGTCCGCATAAATCGTCTCGTGCAACAGGCCGTAGAGGGGGGAAGACTGGAAGCTGACCTGGGTGCTAACCTCTGTCAGGAACTGGTCAGAGAGCCACTTATCAGACTCAGCAAAAGCGGACTCCAGTACATAGTGCAGGCCCCTAGCCCGGCCGTTACCCCCCAGAATATTGCCTAGCATCTGGAAGCGGTGCGGGGTTAGGCGCTCGCCGGTGGGCAGGTATTCCTCATTCTTGGCCAGGTGCTCGCAGATGCGGACGGCCAGCTCCTTATCTTCGGGGTACCAGCCGTAGTATTCCTCGGTGCGCTCCTTCATACGGTCGAGGGTGGAGCGGTAGACGTCATCCACGTGGGAGCGGATGGGGGCAAGCCCCGCGGTCATGCGGGAATCCTTGACGGACTCGGGTGCAAAGGAAAGGTAGGAGAGGGTCAAGAAGCCACCGAAGCTCTGGCCCATGGTCGACCAGCGCTTGTCTGTGCGGTCTGCCAACAGGATTTCGCGGACGACCTCGGCGTCGGCAATGATGGAGTCGGCGCGGAAGAGCTCGCAGAACTCAGCCTGTACCTCGGGACTGCCCTGGGCGGTGATGACGCGGGCAGAGAGCGGGGTGGAATTGCCGGTGCCGCGCTGGTCCAGCAGAATCAGGCGGTGGGTCTTGGCGAGTTCCTGGACCCAGCCGCCTTCAGAGATAGGGCGGGGGCTCTTGCCGCCGGGGCCGCCCTGCAGGTAGACCATGTAGGGGCGCTCATCGACGGGGGTGGTGAGGGCGTCAGAGGTATCGATGACTTCGCGAGCGAAGACGGTGATGGTCTGGTCGGCAAAGCGGGATTCCAGGGCTGCCTCTTCACCCTTGCCGTAGATGAGCCCGTGGGTTAGGGGCACAGTGAACCAGTGGTCTACCAGTTTGAGGGATTCAATGGTGTGGGTGACGCCGACGCGGTGGGTCGGCTGGGGTAGGCGGGGGTGGGTAGGCATGGGGCTCCTTTGCGCGCAAATCAGGTCTTTCTTCTACCGATAGGCTACCCTAGCTTCCCCGCACCGGCTCTGAGGTGGTGCGTAAGAAGTTCTAATGTGACCGCTTTAGAAGTGAGAATCGCTACCCCCACCTAGTAGGGACCAGATAACTACCGATAGTACGTCATGCCCATCAGGACTTCGGTAGGAATCTGGTCCCTTACTGGGAAACTAGAAAGCCCCCACACTCTCAATCAGCACCACGGGCGCGCCTTCCTCGTCGGAGGCGTCCAGGTCGACCCTGGCGACAATCCCGAAATCGTGGTTGTCATCGGGGTCGGCAAAGACCTGGCGTACCTTCCACACCCCGGGGTGCTCAGCCGTGTCGTCATCAATCTCAATCAGGCGCGGGGAGCGGGCCTCGGCGTCCGTATAGATATCCTCGTACTCCTCAAAGTAGTCGTCCATCGCTTCAGCCCAGCGGTCGGCGTCCCAACCCGAGCGCTCGCCGTCCAGTTCGCCCAGCAGGCGGTCGCGCTCGTCCGCAAAAAGCTCAACCCGGCGGAAGAGAGCATTGCGCACCATCACCTTAAAGGCGCGGACGTTGCTTGTCACCTTGGGAGCCGACTCAGCAACGAGCTCTTCAAGAGAGTCCTGCACAGGGGTGCCTTCCTCGCCGGCAGCCAGGCGCTCCCACTCGTCCACCAGGGATGAGTCGGTCTGGCGGATGACCTCGCCCAGCCACTCAATCACGTCGGTGAGCTCATCGGTCAGGGCAGATAGGGGCACGGTCTGGCGCAGGGCCTTGTAAGCGTCCGACAGGTAGCGCAGCAGAATACCCTCGGAGCGCTCCAGCCCGTAGAACTGGATGTAGTCGCCAAAGCCCATGGCCCGCTCGTACATATCGCGCACCACGCTCTTGGGTTCTACCTCAAACTCCTTCATAAAGGGAGCGCCCGCCGAGTAGGTCTCAAAGGCCTGTTCTAGCAGGTCAGCCAGGGGCTGTGGGTAGGTGATTTTGTCGAGCTCAGCCATACGCTCGTTGTAGTCGAGCCCCTCAGCCTTCATCTCGGCCAGGGCCTCACTCTTAGCCTTCTTCTCCTGGCCAATCAGCACCTGGCGGGGCTTTTCCAGGGTGGACTCAATCACCGAGACCGCATCGAGAGCGTAGGACTCCGACTCCTTATCAAGCAGAGACAGCGAAGCCAGCGCGAAGGGGGAGAGCGGCTGGTTCAGGGCGAAGTTCTCCTGCAGCGAGACGGTCAGGCGCACGGTGCGGCCGAACTCGTCGGGCTCCGGCAGGCGCTCCACCACGCCCCCGTTGAGTAGCTCCCGGTAGATGCCAATCGCCTTGCGCTTGAGGGCGCGCTGCTTAATCGGCGGCTCGTGGTTGGCGGTGAGGAAGAGCATGACGGTCTCAAAGGGGTCAGCCTCGCGCTGCAGCATATTGAGCATCATGGAGTGGGTCATCTGGAAGGACGAGGTCAGCGGCTCGGGTTCTGCGGCAATAATCTGCTCGAAAGTCTTGTCGCTCCACGCCACAAAGCCCTGCGGGGGCTTCTTCTTTTTACCCCGCAGCGACTGGGCCATCTTCTTCTCATCCCCGTTGAACTTTTCCCGGGCCTTGGCCTCAAGCCGGTCGTTCTCAATCTCGTGTTCGGGGGCCTGAACCACCACGTAACCGGCCGTATCAAAGCCAGCCCGGCCCGCGCGTCCTGCAATCTGGTGGAACTCACGGGACTTCAGGCGGCGGGTGCGCTGCCCGTCAAACTTCGAAAGGGCAGTTACGAGCACCGTGCGGATGGGGACGTTAATACCCACACCCAGCGTATCGGTACCGCAAATGACCTTGAGCAGACCCGCCTGGGCTAGCTGCTCCACCAGGCGGCGGTACTTGGGCAGCATGCCGGCATGGTGAATTCCGATACCGTTCTTGATGTACTTCTGCAGCTGCTTACCGAAGCCCGCCGAGTAGCGGAAGCCGGCGGTCAGCTCGTTGATGCGTTCCTTGTCTTCCTTAGACGCAATAGCCAGGCTCATGAGCGAAGCGGCTGTATCAATGGCCTGAAGCTGAGAGAAATGCACAATGTAGACCGGGGCCTGGTGGGTGCTCACTAGCTCGTCTACCTTCTCAACCAGGGGCTCCCGGGAGTAGGTGTAGTTGAGCGGAATGGGGCGGGTCTCGCTAGTGACCAGGGAGGTTTGCCGCCCGGTGAGCTCCGTCAGCTCACGCTCAAAACGGCTAGTATCGCCCAGGGTTGCGCTCATAAGCAGGAACTGGGCCTGGGGCAGGTCAAGCAGGGGAGCCTGCCAAGCCCAACCGCGCTGGGGGTCAGAGTAGAAATGGAACTCATCCATGACCACCTGGGTCAGATCAGCCCCTTCACCCTCACGCAGCACAATATTGGCAAGAATCTCGGCGGTGCAACAGACGATGGGGGCATCGGCGTTAATAGAAGAATCGCCGGTCACCATACCCACGTTCTCAGCCCCGAAAATCTCGCAGAGATCAAAGAACTTCTCAGACACCAGGGCCTTAATAGGGGCGGTGTAGTAGGAGCGCTGGCCGGTCGCCAGACCCATAAAATGAGCCGCAACCGCCACGGTCGACTTGCCCGACCCGGTAGGGGTCGCCAAAATGACGTTGTTGCCCGCCGCCAAATCAAGCACAGCTTCGTCCTGGGCCGGGTACAGCTGCATACCGCGAGCCTCAATCCAGGCCAGAAAGGCCTCGTAGGCTTCATCGCCCGTGAGCGGGTTAGAGGCAAAATCGCCACGGAAATAGGGCTTGCTGTTATCGGCTAAAGAGGGGGAGAGAAAGGGAAGAATCTTCATGGTTCTTCTAGTTTAATAGACCGGTCAAGATAAAGGCGGGTATGACGCTTGTCAAACCTGCCTAGAGTGTTCTAAGGTAAAGGGCAGAACTTAACCGCATATCTAGCTCACGAAAGGAGGCCCGCGAAATGAATAATCGACCTATTCCCTTCAACAGCCTCCCCGTGGGTAGACACATCGATGGTGCGCTCGCTTCTAGCCCGACTGCCGGTTAGACGAGTACGATAACCTGACGTAGACACACCTATCGGGGCAAGCGAACCCGGTAGGTATTTTTATGCCCTGCGGGTTTTTCCCTCACACACGACCTGCACACCCGCACGCACACGCTGAAAGAGTAGCCTGATGACTGAGATGACTGACGAGATAAAGACGCCCAAAGAAAAAGTTAAGTTCCGTATCGCCCCGCCGGGTTTCCGCTGGCGACCCCTCTTCTTTCTGCCCTTTCCCCTCGATATTCTGACCTCCCTCGCCCTGGTCTTCCTGCCGGTTCTGGTGGGCACGATTATTGACCTGCATACCTCCGGCGATGAGGTAGCTGCCTGGCGGCTGGTCTGGCTGTTAGTGGGCGTAGTGGTCTACCTGTCGATCGTTGAATTTGTGGGCTGGGGCATCACCTTTAGGGTAGTAGCCCGCATCGAGAGGGACTGGCGGCTCTACATCGCCCACCTAATCTCCCGCAGCCCCAACCGCGATACCGGTGCCCTCATTGCGATTTTGAATAAGGACGCCCGGGCAATGGCCGAGATGTGGGAGCCCATGATTATGGCTTTTTCTGCGGTGGGCGTGACCGCCCTGGGCACCTGGCAGCTCTGGCGCATTAGCCCGGCGATTGCGGTGGTGGCTCTGGGCGGGCTGATTCTCACCATGCTGACCCTCACCTGGATTTCCAAACTCTTGGAAAAGCACGCGGATATTTTCCGTGACAAGGTGGGGGTGTCTACCTCCCGGGCTTCAGATATTGCCTCTTCGATTCGCACTATTTTGGGCTTGGGCGCCCAGCGCCGCATGATGGACCGCTACGGGGCAACGGCCCAGGATGTCTACACCTCCCAGATCCGCCTGGAGAGCGTGCAGACCTGGTCTTATGCAGTGCGTAATTTTCTGGTAGGTACCGTAACCTGGGTAGTAATCGCCCTGGCCCTGCGTGGGGCTGCCCCTGAGGGCACCTGGATAACAGAGGTACCCGCGGGTCAGCTGGTCACAGTGGTTGGTCTGATTAACACCCTAACCGGCCCCATCTGGTCGGTGGAGATGCTGCTCTTTGACTGGCGCAATGCCCGTGTTGCCCTCAAGCGTGTAGATAGACTTGCGGCTGAGGTTGAGGGTAACTCTCAGGTAGAGGGTAAGGACGCCCCCGCCCCGGCGACCAGCGCCGCAGCAGGGCAGGCGCTGGTTGAGGTTCCCCGGGCCAGCACCCCGGTTCACTACATCAACCCGCGCGAAGCCGGGTTGCCAGCCCAGGACTACGCCGAAGCTCTGACCGAAGCCCTACGCCAAACTCAACCTGCCCCGGGCAGGGAGCAGGCGGCGGGCGTCCTCGCCGGGGGTGAGCGTGTGCTTCTTTCGGAACCCAACCCCATGATTTTTGCCGGCTCCCTGGCTGACCACCTGCAGATGGGCACCGAGGGGCTGAGCCGGGAACGCATGATTGAGCTGCTGAAGCTCACCGACTCCGAAGAAATCGCTTTCCGACTCGGTGGCCGCGACCCCGAAAAATACCTGGCCAGTACCCTGGCCTCAGAAGGCACCAACCTCTCTGGTGGCCAGCGGCAGCGCCTTGCCCTAGCCCGGGCACTGGCCCAGCCGGCGTCTGTGCTGGTGCTCACCGAACCGCTGAACTCGGTGGACGAACCCAGCCAGAAGTTCATCTTGAACCAGCTCGAAACCCATACGGGCCAGCCCGGCCCTCTCGAACACATCCGCCAGATTTACCTGGTCTCAACCACCATGGAGGTTGAGCGACGACTGAAAGCAGGTGAGGCCCGTGGCTAACCTCCTTCCCATAACCGACGGTAAGACCACCTGGCGGCTGCTGGCTCGGTCCATTCTCAAGACCCCCTGGCAGCTTGCTCTGCTGGTGTTGCTGTTTGTAGCTAGTTCCGTGGCAACCCTGATTACCCCCATCATGGTGGGGCAGCTCATTGACCGGGCTACCACCGGGCAGCTGACCGGCTACCCCTGGGCAGAGCTGGCGGTTATCGGTGCTGCTGTGCTGGCCGGGGCCCTGCTGGCCCGCGCCTGGACCTTCCAGGGCCAGAAAATGGGTGTGCGTCTCAACCGCGACCTGGGCATTGACCTGGTCGGGGCCTCCCTGCAGTTGGACGCCCAGACCGTTGAGGATGCCGGCTCCGGCGACCTGGTAGCCCGCCTGACCGACGACGTCGACAGCGTGCGCCAGGTACTGGCCACCGGCCTGCCGGAATTCGCCCATATCAGCATCTACATGCTGATTACCGCAGCTACCATCTTCACCGTCAACCCGGCCATCGGCCTGGTGACCGTGCCCATGTTTATCGTGATGACCATCGTGCTTTCGATTTTCCTACCCCGGATTGCCAAGCTCACCCGGGAAAAGACCGAGGCGGTCAGCGACCTGACCGTGGTAGCAACCGAAAACATTCGCGGTGCTGGGACCGTTGAAGAGCTGGGGATCAGTGAGGCCCGTGCCCGGGTGCAGGATGAGCGCATCTGGAAAACCTTTGAGGTCAGCGATCGCATGGTTGTGGTGCGCTCCATCTTCTGGGCCGTGGACGCCTTCAACTCCTTCCTACCCCTGGTGCTCTCCATGGTCTGGGGCGCCTACTGCGTGGAGCAGGGGTGGGCTACCTGGGGCGACGTTGCAACCGCCTCTATCATGCTCTTCACTATGCGCGACAACTCGGATATCTTCACCTTCTGGCTCGACCGCCTGCGCGAAATGACCGTCACCATGGGGCGTGTCTTTGGTGTTATTGACCTGTCGAACCAGCAGCAGGCCCGCCGTGCCGCCGGGCAGGTATCTGCCCCGGCGCACCTGCCCGGGCAGGGCGCGTCCGCCCCGGTCATTAGTCTGCAGGGCGTGACCTACGGGTACGACCCGGACGCCCCCGTGATTAAGGGGGTTGACCTGCAGCTGGCGGCGGGGGAGAGCCTTGCCCTGGTAGGGCGCTCCGGCTCGGGTAAGACCACCCTTGCCCGCCTGATTGCCGGGTCGCTCACCGCAGATAGCGGCACCGTGCAGGTCGGCAGTCAGCTAGTGGGCAACGGTTTGTACCCCACCCAGCCCGATGCCAGCGGACGCCCCGCCCTGCTCATCTGCACCCAGGAGGCCCACGTCTTTGTCGGCTCCCTGGCCGAGAACATGACCGTGGCAGCCCCCGACGCTAGCACCGAGCAGATGCTCACCGCCTTACGGGCGGTCGGCGCGACCTGGGTCGATGACCTGCCCGAGGGGCTGGAGAGCCGGGTCGGCGGCGGTAGCACAGAGCTCACCCGCGACCAGATTCAGCAGCTGGGTCTAGCCCGCATTGTGGCTGCCAACCCCCACGCGGTGATTCTGGATGAATCAACCACCCAGCTGGAACTGGCGGACGCCCGCCAGTCCCTGGCCGCGGTAATGCAGGGCCGGGCCGTCATCATCATCTCCCACGATGCCCGCATCGCCTCACTGGCTGACCGGGCCGTGCTCCTTGAAGACGGTGAGCTGGTTGCAGAGGGGGCCCCGGCAGAAATCTTTGCCCGCGCCTAAGAAACCTCACAGGTCTAAGACGTCTGGGCTTCATTCACCCTGGCTAAGCTGCCGCCCCGCCCGAGACCCCGGGCGGGGCGGTGCTAATCTAGACCTGTGAGTTCATCTAAGCCCCTAATCGACCCCGTCCACCTGCGCCGCGCCGTCCTGCTGGTTGCCGGTCTCAACCTTGCCTACTTCTTCATCGAGGGAGCTATCGCCCTGGCCATTGGCTCGGTCAGCCTGCTGGCCGACAGCGTAGATTTCTTCGAGGACTTCGCGGTCAATACTCTCATTGCAATCGCCCTGGGCTGGTCGCTGACCTGGCAGGCGAGGGCGGGGAAGGCGTCCGCCCTCATTATCCTGCTCCCGTCCCTGGCGGCTGTCTGGCAGATCGTGGCTAAATTCCCTGACCCCGGCGCCCCCGATGCGCTCGCCCTCTTCGTTACTGCGGGTGGCGCTGTGGTGGTTAACCTCATCTGTACCCTGATTCTGGCTCGTTTCCGTGCCGGTGCCGGGTCGCTCACCGCAGCCGCCTTTTTGGCAGCTCGCAACGATGTGCTCATCAACCTCGCTATCATCGTCGTAGCCGGTCTCACCGCCTGGGTAGGTAGCGGCTGGCCTGATCTGGTACTTGGTGCCCTCATCCTGGTGCTAAACCTGGGGGCTGCCAAGGAAGTATGGGAAACCGCCCAGGAGGAATCGCTGGCTGCCAAGGCCTTAGCTGGCGACCTCGACGACGACTAAGGCCCTGCCCTGAACTCGCGGGGAGCTCTCAGAGCAGGGCCTCTGGTCTTTAGCTAAAAAGCGCCAGCGAGCGGATTACGGTCTGGGCTAAACCATAGACCAAGCCGCTTGTGACGAGTAGGGTCAGGGCCCAGGCTGCCAGGGTATGCAGCGGGCCACCGGCGTTGACCTTAATTTGCTGGTCGGAGGTACCTAGCTTCCCGTGGCCCGCCAGCTTGGCCATGTCCTTTTCTGAGGCATGGTGCTTCTCGTTCACCGGCTTGACCAGCAGGTTGGCGATGAACCCGATAGCCAGCACGCCCACCATGATGAAGAGGGAAGGTTGGTAGAGCTCGGCACCCGAGGCATCAGGGTTGCCGCCGCGTACGGTGTCCTGAACCAGGTTGACGATGAGCGGCCCAGCAATGCCCGCAGCTGACCAGGCGGTTAGCAGACGGCCGTGGATGGCCCCTACCTGGAGGGTGCCAAACATATCGCGCAGGTAGGCCGGGATAGTGGCAAAGCCACCGCCGTAGAAGGAAATGATGATGAAAGCGGTAGCGATGAAGAGCACCAGACTGACGTTACCGAAGAGCGCCCAGATGATGTAGAGGGCCAGCCCCACACCTAGGTACATGACGTAGATGTTCTTGCGGCCGATGATATCTGAGGTTGATGACCAGATGAAGCGGCCACCCATGTTGCCCAGGGACAGCAGACCGACGAAGCCGGCTGCCGCCGCGGCGGAGATGGGGAAGTAGGACTGAATCATGGGGGAGGCTGATTCCAGCAGACCGATACCGGCGGTGACGTTGGTGAATAGTACCGTCCAGAGCAGCCAGAACTGGGGCGTGCGGATAGCCTGGGCTGCGGTGACGTTCTTATTGGTGCGCATGGTGTTGGGCTTCTGCTGGGACGGGTCGAACCCGGCGGGCTTCCAGTCGGGGTGGGGGACCCTGATGACGAAAGCGCCCAGCAGAATAATAAGAGCGTAGGAGGCAGCGAGAACCAAGAATGAGGGGACGAGCGCTGAGGCCTGTTCTGTCTTTTCGGCTGAGCCTGAAAAGAGTTCCATGAGCTGGGCTGATACGGGAGAAGCGATGAGCGCACCGCCGCCGAACCCCATGATGGCAAGCCCGGTGGCCATGCCCGGGCGGTCAGGGAACCACTTCATGAGGGTAGATACCGGGGAAATATAGCCCAGCCCCAGACCAACGCCGCCGAGCGCACCGTAACCCAGGAAAACTAACCACAGCTGGTTGGTGGTCACGCCCAGAGACGCGATGAGAAAGCCTAGAACCCAGCAGGTTCCCGCAGTGAGCATCGACTTGCGGGGCCCAACCCGCTCCACCCAGGTACCGCCGATGGCCGCTGAGATGCCCAGCATAGCGATGGCAAGAGAGAAGACCCAGCCCACTGCGGTTTCGGTCGAGCCAAAGTGGGTGACCAGCTGGGTCTTGAAAACTGACCAGGCGTAGACCTGCCCGATGCAGAGATGAATGGCGAGTGCTGCTGGTGCCATGAACCAGCGGTTAAAAGTGACGGGCGCGATGATGGCTGACCTATCAAGAACTGACATGAAGCTTTCCTCTGAGATGTATGTCTGCTGGCGAAATTCAATGTGTAGTGATGCGCTCAACATTACCTCATGCCGACGGCTGAAGTGTGCTACCTCTCCTAGGATGGCGGGCCTGGTAACTCTTCTAAAATTTTGAGTATTCCTTGAGATGTGTTGAGTGTGCTGGGTCTGCAAAACATGACTCAGGGCACTAAACTGGGTGGTGGCAGATAAGCTAGTAAACAAGGAAGTTCACATTATGAGCAAGCCCTTCCCCTCTGATCTTGAAATCGCCCAGGCAGCGACCCTGCAGCCGATTACCGAGATTGCCGCAGCGTCTGGCATCAATGAAGATCGCCTAGAGCCCTACGGCAAGTACGTTGCCAAAGTACAGCTGACCGACGACACCACCGCAGAAAAGGCTCTGGCTCGTGGCTCTAAGTACATCGTGGTCACCGCCGTTACCCCCACCCCTCTCGGTGAAGGTAAGACCGCAACCTCGGTCTCCCTGGCCCAGGGTATGGCAGCAACCGGCCGTAAGGCCATGCTGACCCTGCGTCAGCCCTCCATGGGCCCCACCTTCGGCATCAAGGGCGGCGCAGCAGGCGGCGGCTACTCCCAGATCGTCCCTATGGAGAAGCTCAACCTGCACCTGACCGGTGACTTCCACGCCGTCACCGCAGCCCACAACCTGCTTGCTGCCATGATCGACAACCACCTGCACCATGGCAACGAACTGCGCATCGACACCCGCGCCATCACCTGGCGCCGCGTCATCGACATGAACGATCGCGCCCTGCGCAACATCGTTATCGGTCTGGGCGAGCGCATGGACGGCGTGCCCCGCGAAACCGGCTTCGACATCACCTCAGCCAGCGAAATCATGGTGATTCTTTCGCTCTCCACCAGCTTCGCCGACCTGCAGGAGCGCTTGGCCAAGATCGTGATTGGCCTCAATGTGGACGGGGACCCCGTCACCGCAGCCGACCTCAAGGCCGACGGTGCTATGGCCGTCATCCTGGCTGACGCTATCAATCCCAACCTGCTCCAGACCCTTGAGAAGACCCCCGCCCTGATTCACGCGGGCCCCTTCGGCAACATCGCCACCGGTAACTCCTCGGTTGTCGCTGACTACGTTGGTCTTGAACACGCCGACTATGTGATTACCGAGGCCGGCTTCGGCGCAGACATGGGGGCGGAGCGCTTCTTCAACGTCAAGTGCCGCGTCTCCGGCCTCAAGCCGGACGCCGCCGTCCTGGTGGTCACCGTCCGCTCCCTCAAGTCCCACTCGGGCCGCTACAAGATTGTGCCCGGCAAGCCCCTGCCCGAGGGCCTGCTGGCAGAGAACACTGAGGACGTCGAGGCGGGCGCCGCTAACCTGCTCAAGCACATCGAGATTGTGCGCTCCTTCGGCGTGCAGCCGGTGGTTGCTATCAACGCCTTCCCCACCGATTTCGAGTCAGAACACGAGACGATCCGCCGCATTGCCGAGGAGGCAGGCGCTCGCGTGGCGATTCACCGAGGCGTTGCCGAGGGCGGTAAGGGCGTGACTGAGCTGGCGGACGCTGTCGCAGCCGCCTGCGATGATGTGAGCGAGCTGACCTACACCTACGAGGACGAAGACAGCCTGACCACCAAGATTGAGAAGGTCGCCACCAAGGTCTACGGGGCGGACGGTATTGAGGTCGCCCCGGCTGCGGCCAAGCAGCTGGCCCGCTACGAGGAGCTGGGCTACGGCAAGCTGCCGGTCGTCATTGCTAAGACCCACCTGTCCATCTCGGCTGACGCCTCGCTGAAGGGTGCTCCGACCGGTTGGACCCTGCCTGTGCGCGAGGTGCGCCTGGCTGCCGGTGCCGGTTATGTTTACGCTATCTGCGGTACTATGCGTACCATGCCGGGCCTGGCCAAGTCCCCGGCTGCTGAGCGAATTGGTTTTGACGAGAACGGCACCATGGTCGGCCTCTTCTAAAATGATGCTTATTTATTAGGGTAGGTGGAGCAGGCTCACAGCGAAGCTGCTGGCTCGGTGGCTGGCGTGAATCGCTTGTGAGCGAAGCGAACCAGCGAGAGGGTCGGCAGCGAGCGTGAGCCTGCGGAACCTCCTATGAATAAGCCTCTGGGGCGTCCGGCTGGCACACGGTACCGTCCTTGGGAACGGTGCCGTCGACCAGGTAGGCGGTCGCCAGCTCATCGACGCAGGTAGAGCGGCCGGAGAAGGACGCCCCGTGGCCAGTCCCTTCCAAGGTTACGAAGGAAGCCTTCCCCAGCTGACGGGCCAGCTCCTTACCGTGCTGGTAGGGGGTGGCGTGGTCACCGGTAATGCCGATGACCAGCAGGTCGGTTGAAACCTTCGAAGCGTCGAAAGACGTCGTGATATCGGTGCCGGTCGCGGGCAAAACCGCACAGTCGAACTCGGTAAACTCAGCCAGCACCTCATCGGTGATCTCGGGGCCGCCAATGAACTCGGGAACGCCCATCTCCTTCATATGAGCCAGCAGGGCCTCCACGTCCGGAGTCTTAGGCTTAGAGGGGCACACCACCAGCTGCCCGGCCGTATCAATCTCAGCGCTGTTATGCGCAATCATCTGAGCCAGGGCGTCTACAGCTTCCTTATCTCCGGCCTTGGCTTTACCCAGCAGGTCCAGGCCGTCCCCCTGCATGACGTCCGGCCCGTAGAGCTGGCTGGTCAGGTAATCACGCAGCTCCAAACCGGTAATTTCGGTGCCGTCACTGGCCACCAGGGGCTTATCGGTCAGGGATTTCTGGTAGTCGAGCATCTCGCGCTCGCTGGTGAAGGGGCAGGTCACGGCTTCACCTTCTGAGGTGGTGAGGTCGGAGCATCGGTCTGCCAGGGCACCCACAGCTTTCGATACCGCCACCATCTGGTCGTAGTTGTGGGTCAGGGCACCCCACTGGGCATTTTCAGCCGAGTCGAGCACCATGCGTCCTGCCTTCTCGGGGAAGAGGGTGGCGTAGGTGGCCCCCAGCATGGTGCCGTAGGAGTAGCCCAGGTAGTCAAGGCGCTCGCCCCCAGCTAGGGAGCGGAGCAGCTCCATATCGCGGGCTACCTGGGAGGTGCCCATGTAGTTGGCAACCTCTGAGCTGGCGGCGCATTCGGCAAGCTGTACGGCGGCAACTTCAGAGTCTGACTCGCACACCACGGGGGAGGACGCCCCAATACCGCGCGGGTCAAAACCCCAGAGCTGGTGGCTTTCCAGCACGGGTGCAAAAGAGGGGTCGGTTGCCAGCGACATGGCGTGCTGAATACCGCCGATGCCCGGCCCGCCGGGGTTGGTGAAGAGGGGCATCTGCTGGTCGCTGCCGGCAGAGACGGTGCGGCTGACGGCAAGGTCAAGGGTGCGGTTATCGTCCGGGTCTCCCCAGTTGAGCGGGGCGGTGACGGTGCCGCACTCGTAGTTGGCGTAGTCGAAGCCGGTTTCTTTCAGCAGTTCTTCGTTCTCGGGGGAGAAGCCGCTGTGCTCGGCGGTGCACTCGCCCCAGGTGATGGTCTGCTCGTAGAAGTTTTCAAAGTTTTCCCGCTGCCAGCTGGCCCCGTGGGCACGGTCGGTTGCGGGGGCGAGGGCCTGGTCTGACGGCTGCTGGGCAGAAGGGACGCTGAGGCTACAGCCTGCCAGGGCTAGGGTGCTGGCGGTCAGGACGGCTGTGGTGAGGTAGGCGGCGCGGCGTCGGGCCGGTTGGTGCTGGAGTATGGTCACGGCTGTCTTCTTTCGACGGTTGAGCCTGTTGCCTGCGCGGCGTGTGGGTCGCGCAGGCAACAGACCGAACCTGGTGAGAATGGTTTTCATGTGTCTGTAAAAACCAGTGTAGTCTCACACCTGTCTTAAGAAATCAGCCGTCA
Organism: Rothia sp. 11254D007BW; assembly: GCF_053548195.1. Taxonomy (NCBI): domain Bacteria; kingdom Bacillati; phylum Actinomycetota; class Actinomycetes; order Micrococcales; family Micrococcaceae; genus Rothia; species Rothia sp. 11254D007BW. Next base: position 792,257 of record NZ_JBPWPK010000001.1, on the reverse strand, counting down.
GGATGAACCTGTTCCCCGCCTACAGGCGGATAAACGGTAACTAGGCCCAGTCCTTCTTGGGGGAGGTGCCACCGATACCGGCGTTGAAGGTGTTGGTGGGGTCAAGCTCCTTAAAGTGCTCCACCATAGCTTCGGGCATGTGGTAGAGACGCCCATAGTTGTGCTCAGCCGGCAGCTTGGCGCCACGGGCCTCGAGCAGCTCCTGGATATCATCGTGCAGCTTATGGGGGTCAACGCCCTTCTTAGCGACGTAGTCCTGGTGCATGACGTGGCAGAAGAAATGGCCGTAGTAGGCGGTAACATCCAGCTGGCTAGCAATTTCAGGGGGCAGGACTTCTAGCCAGTCCCAGTCATCGCGGCGCAGGGCAACATCGATGGGGATGAGCTCGCCCAGCTCCTTGCGCTTCATACTGGCGTAGCGGGTGGCGGCGCTGGCAGCGCCGAAGCGGTGAAGGTTGGCGCTCTGTGCCTCGTCCGCCGTGCAGATGAAGAAGTCACCCTCGTGCTCTGGAGCCGCGAAGAAGTCCTTAAGCATGGTTTCGGTCGCCTGCTTCTGGGCCTCGCTGACGGTGAGCAGCAGGTGGTGTTCGAAGCGGTCGCGGTACTCCAGCATACGCTTGGGCAGCTGGCTGGGGACCAGGTCGAAGAAACGCTGGGAGACGGTGTCTGCGAAGGTGGGGCCGATGCCCGGAACCTTACCGAAGACCCCGTTAGCCCAGGTCTTGAAGGCAAACATGCGGGTCTGCAGGGCAGAGCTCATGTACTTGAGGAAAACGAAGGTGTCTTTGCCGTACTTTTCTGCCAGGTCGAAGGCACTACGGCCCATGTACTCACCCGAGATGGGTAGGGGCATGTCGGCTTCGAGGAAGATGCGGCGGATTTCTTCGAGCTCGCGAGGGTTGTGGGTGCCGATGTAGAACATGGCGGGGTTCTTCTCGAGCGGGAAGGTGCGGGTTCGCACGGCAAAGACCATGATTTTGCCAGCGGATCCGGACGCCTCAAACAGGTACTCGGGGTTGGAGTTGTAGCGGGCGGGGGTCGGCTCCATCTTGCGCAGGTGGGCGGCGTACTCGGTTTCGCTGCTGTCGGCAGGGGCGGGGGTGACGTCGTCCGCCGACCAGGCGCCGCGCTGCAGGCGGTCGAGGGCGACCTCGGGGTCATCGCCCAGGGAGATGCCCAGGTGGTTGACCAGCTCGACCTTGCCTTCTTCGGTGACGCGGGCGTAGATGGCTTCGCGTGTGAAGGCCGGGCCCTTACGAATCTGGCTGCCGCCGGAGTTATTGGCGATACCGCCGATGACCGAGGCACCGATGGAGGTGGACCCGATCACCGAGTGGGGTTCGCGGCCGTGTGGTGCCAGTTCTTCGGTCAGGTGGGTGAGGGTGGCGCCCGCCAGGGAGATGGCCTCGTGGGCGTCGTTAATCAGGTGCACCTGGTTGATGAGGTGGGTTGAGATGAGCACGATGGGGCGGTCGTAGTCCTGGAAGCCGGGGCCGGAACCGCCGGTCAGACCGGTGTTAGAGGCCTGGGGAATTACCATGAGGTTGTGGTCGACGCAGACCTGGAGCGCCTTCCACATCTGTACCAGGGTGGTGGGGCGGAGGACGGCAAGCAGGGGGCCGCCGCCGAAGCGGTAGCCCTTGCTGTAGGGCATGGTCGCGTGCTCTGCGGTGAGCACATGGTCGGCGCCCACAATATCCTTGAATGCCGCGAGGGCCTGCTGATGGGCTCCTGAGTTTGCTGGGGAGGTCATCTCACATCTTTCTGTCGAGTGTTAGTGCTTCTACTTTGATTCTATTACCAACCCCGCTCCTTCCACGAAGGCAGCTGGGGGCGTTCCTTGCCCAGGGTGGTGGAGTCGCCGTGGCCCGGCAGCACCAGGGTGCTATCGTCAAAGCGGCCGAAGATGCGCTCTGAAACATCGGCAAAGAGCTGCTCAAAATCCTGGGGAGAGTTGGTCTTGCCCACCCCGCCCGGGAAGAGCGAATCCCCGGTGAACAGCAGAGCCCGCTTACCGGCGTCCGCACCCTCAGATGCCCGCAGGGCCAGGGCAATTGAACCCGGGGTATGCCCGCGCAGGGCAATCACCTCAAGCTCAATACCGGCTAGGGTCAGGCGCTCGCCGCCCACCAGGCGTTCTTCAACCTCTACGCCTTCCTGCTCGGCGATAGCCTCAGCATCGGGGGCGCCGCAGTAGGTTGCCGGGTCCCAAGCTTCAACAGCATCGGACAGGGCGCGGATATGGTCCCAGTGGGAATGGGTGGTCACCAGGGTGCGGACGACGCCTCCCGTCTGGCCATGGGCAGCGGGGGAGTCGGCGGCGGCAGCCTGCTGAGCGAAGGTATTGATGGTGGGAAAATCGTCCGCGGCGTCAATCAGCACCTGCCCACCGCTTGCCCGGTGGGTCAGCAGGTAGACGTTGTTTTCCATCTCCGATACCGCAATGGACCGCACGGTCAGGGCATCGGACTCAAAAATCAGGGTATTGGCTAGGTCACTCATGGCCCCATTCTAGGCCTTCATTCCGCCTTTGTACCATGCCCTGCCCGTTTTAAGCCCTCAGAATGAGCAGGAGGCGGTACAAACCGGGAGGGGGAGACGCTTTCATCGGCCACTCAAAGACTATAGAATATATCTTCGAAACAATCTCTTAGATAGGTGACTCATGGCAGGCTCAGCCACACAACCCACCGGCAACGACCTCACCCATATCCGTGTGCAGGGTGCCCGCGAAAACAACCTCAAAAACGTCGACCTCGACATCCCCCGCGACGCCATGGTCGTCTTTACCGGCCTCTCCGGGTCGGGCAAATCCTCCCTTGCCTTCGACACCATCTTCGCCGAGGGCCAGCGCCGCTACGTCGAATCCCTCTCCTCCTACGCCCGCATGTTCCTGGGCCAGGTCGACAAACCCGACGTTGACTTCATCGAGGGCCTTTCACCGGCCGTCTCCATCGACCAGAAATCTACCTCTAAGAACCCGCGTTCAACCGTCGGCACCATCACCGAAATCTACGACTACATGCGCCTACTCTGGGCGCGCGTGGGCCACCCCCACTGCCCCGAATGCGGCGAGGAAATCTCCAAGCAGTCCCCCCAACAAATCGTTGATACCCTCATGGACTACCCCGAGAAAACCCGCCTTCAGGTGCTCGCCCCCGTCGTCTCAGCCCGCAAGGGCGAGTTCGTCGACCTCTTCAAAGAACTCTCCACCGCCGGCTACGCCCGCGCCCGCGTGGACGGCGAGGTCATCCAGCTCACCGACCCGCCCAAGCTTGAAAAGCAGTACAAACACACCATCGAGGTAGTCGTTGACCGTATCGCCATCAAGGAGAGCGTCCACCAGCGCCTGACCGACTCCGTCGAAACCGCGCTTGGGCTCGCCGACGGCAAAGTACTCATCGACTTCGTGGACGAGGACGCCGACGCCCCGTGCCGCACCCGCTCCTTCAGCGAAAACCTGGCCTGCCCCAACGGTCACCCCCTGGCCGTCACCGAGGTAGAACCCCGCGCCTTCTCCTTTAACTCGCCCTTTGGCGCCTGCGCCGCCTGCGACGGCATCGGCTCCACCCTTGAAGTAGACACCGACCTGATCGTGCCCAACCCCGACCTCTCCCTGGCCGAGGGAGCCGTCGCCCCCTGGGCCACCGGCAAGGCAACCAGCGAATACTGGCTGCGCCTGCTCGCCGGTCTGGCCGACGAACTCGACTTCGACCTCGCCACCCCCTTCAAAGACCTTCCCGCCAAGGTCAAAAAAGCTATCCTGAACGGCAAAGACTACAAGGTCACCGTCGCCTACAAAAACCGCTTCGGCCGCGAACGCCGCTACACCTCCGGCTTCGAGGGCGCCAGCGCCTACATCAAACGCAAGTACGAAGAAACCGAATCAGACTGGTCAAAAGACCGCTACGAACAGTACATGCGAAAGGTCGCCTGCACCTCCTGCAACGGCGCCCGCCTCAACCCCACCATCCTGGCCGTCACCGTCGGCGGCAAGTCGATTGCCGACGTCACCGACATGCCTATGCGCGAAGCACTCACCTTCATGCGCTCGCTGACCCTGAGTGAGCGCGAGGCTAAGATTGCTGAGCTGGTGCTCAAAGAAATTGATGCCCGCCTGCAGTTCCTGCTTGATGTGGGCCTGGACTACCTGAACCTGGCACGCTCAGCGGGTACCCTCTCGGGTGGCGAGGCCCAGCGTATCCGCCTGGCAACCCAGATTGGCTCCGGCCTGGTGGGCGTGCTCTACGTGCTGGACGAACCCTCCATCGGCCTGCACCAGCGCGATAACCGCCGACTGATTGAAACCCTCACCAAGCTGCGCGATATGGGCAACACCCTCATCGTGGTGGAGCACGACGAAGACACAATGAAGGAAGCCGACTGGATCGTGGACGTCGGCCCCGGCGCTGGTGAGCACGGCGGCCAGATCGTGCACTCGGGTACTTTCGCTGAACTCCTTGAGAATAAAAACTCCGTGACAGGTGACTACATGGCCGGACGCCGCGCCATCACGGTGCCCGCCACCCGCCGTCCGGTTGACCCCAAGCGCACCATCAAGGTTATTGGGGCCCGCGAAAACAACCTCAAGAACGTAGATGTCGAGTTCCCCCTGGGCGTGCTCACCGCCGTCACCGGCGTCTCCGGTTCGGGCAAGTCCACCCTGGTCAACGATATTCTCTACACCTCCCTGGCAAATAAGCTCAACGGTGCCAAGCAGGTGCCGGGCCGTCACAAGACCATTACCGGCCTGGAGCACCTCGACAAGATTATCCACGTGGACCAGTCACCCATCGGTCGCACCCCGCGTTCAAACCCGGCGACCTATACCGGCGTCTTCGACCACATCCGCAAGCTCTTTGCAGAAACCACGGAAGCCAAGATGCGCGGCTACCAGCCCGGTCGTTTCTCCTTCAACGTCAAGGGCGGACGCTGCGAAGCCTGCTCGGGCGATGGTACCCTCAAGATTGAGATGAACTTCCTGCCCGACGTCTACGTGCCCTGTGAGGTCTGCAAGGGTAAGCGCTACAACCGCGAGACCCTCGAAGTGCACTACAAGGGCAAGACTATTGCCGACGTCCTTGAAATGCCGGTCTCTGAAGCCGCCGAATTCTTCGCCGCTTTCACCAAGATCTCGCGCTATCTTGACACCCTGGTGGACGTGGGACTCGGCTATGTGCGTCTGGGCCAGTCAGCGACCACCCTCTCCGGTGGTGAGGCTCAGCGCGTCAAGCTGGCCACCGAACTGCAAAAGCGCTCCAACGGCCGGTCCATCTATGTGCTGGATGAACCGACCACCGGTCTGCACTTTGAGGATATCCGCAAGCTCCTGGGTGTGGTTCAGGGCCTGGTTGATAAGGGCAATACCGTCATTACGATCGAGCACAACCTCGACGTCATCAAGAGCGCTGACTGGCTGATTGATATGGGCCCCGAAGGTGGCGACGGCGGTGGCACCGTGCTGGCAACCGGTACCCCCGAGCAGCTGGCAACCGTTCCCGAATCCCACACCGGCCGCTTCCTAGCTGAGATGCTCTAGGGCAGCAGCACCCCGCCGGGGTATGCTAAATAGGTCAAAACAGCCCTAAAATTTCAAAAAGCATACCCCGGGTGGGGTGCCTGCCACGGTAGGCCCCGCCAGCTGTGCACCAAGGAGTTCTCATGTCCCTCAAATACAAGGCAACTCAAAAGACCGTCGAAGCCCTGCTCCGTACCGTCTTCCGCGCCCGCGTGACCGGCCTTGAGAACTTCCCCGCTGAGGGCCCCGTCATCGTTGCTTCCAACCACCTGGCCTTCCTCGACTCGGTGATAATCTCAGCCCTCATGCCCCGTCGAGTTGCCTTCCTCGCCAAGTCTGAGTACGTCAACTCACCGGGTCTCAAGGGCAAGGCCATGAAGATCCTCTTCCAGGTCATCGACATTATTCCGGTCAACCGCACCGACAAAAAAGAGTCCATGAAGGCCCTCGAAACCGCCCTCGACCGCCTCAACGAGGGCAAGGTCTTCGGTATCTACCCCGAGGGCACCCGCTCCCGCGACGGCTACCTCTATAAGGGAAAAATCGGGGTGGCCTGGCTGGCTCACATGACCGGGGCCACCGTAGTGCCTATCGGCCTGATTGGTACCGATAAGATTCAAAAGCCGGGCTCCAACATGGTCTACCCTCACCGTTTTACGGTGCGGGTGGGGGAGCCCATGACCTTCGAAAAACTGGGGGAGCGTATGAGCGGCAAGCAGCGCCGCCAGACCACCGACCAGATTATGGACGCTATCGCCCAGCTCTCTGGCCAGCCCCGCAAAAACGAATACAACGTCTCACCGTCAGCAGAACGCGACGGGGGAATCTAGCCCAGCATCCAGCGCGGGCTAGAGGTTCCTGCCGCTCCTGACCTAGCTCAAAGGACCTGATACACGTGGCCGATCCTGCCTCCTACCGCCCGGCGTCTGGCGAAATCCCCACCAATCCCGGGGTCTACCGCTTCCGCGACGAGGTGGGGCGTATTATCTACGTGGGCAAGGCCAAGAACCTGCGCAACCGCCTGAACTCCTATTTTGCCCGCGTAGATTCCCTGAGCCCCAAAACCTACGCTATGGTGCACACGGCCGCCTCGGTGGAGTGGACGGTGGTGGGCAGCGAGCTCGAATCGCTGCAGTTGGAGTACACCTGGATCAAGGAATACAAGCCCCGTTTCAACATCGCCTTCCGCGATGATAAGTCCTACCCCTACCTGGCTGTCACCCTTAAAGACCGCTTCCCGCGCGCCCAGGTCATGCGCGGGGAAAAGAAGAAGGGGGTGCGCTATTTTGGCCCCTACTCCCAGGCATGGGCTATCCGCGAAACCCTTGACGCCCTCTTGCGGGTCTTCCCGGTGCGCACCTGCTCAGCCGGCGTTTTCAACCGGGCGCAGGCGTCCGACCGCCCCTGCCTGCTGGGCTACATCGACAAGTGCGCCGCCCCCTGCGTGGGTAGGGTGAGCCGCGAAGACCACCAGAAAATTGCTGAGGACCTGTGCTCGTTTATGGCCGGGGGAGCCGAGAAGTTCATTGCCGACCTGACCCGGCAGATGAAGGACGCCGCCGCCGACTTTGATTTTGAAAAGGCGGCCCGCCTGCGCGATGACATCGAAGCCCTGACCAAGGCTTTTGAACGCAACGCCGTGGTGCTGCCCGATTCGGTGAATGCCGACCTGTTCAACTTTGTTGAAGATGACCTAGAAGCTGCGGTGCAGGTGTTCTACGTGCGGGCGGGGCGCATCCGCGGCCAGCGGGGCTGGATCGTTGAGAAGGTCGAAGACTCCACCCCCGAAGCCCTGGTCGACCATCTACTGGTTCAGGTCTACGGCGAAGCCGCTGCCGCCCTGGCCGCTGGGTCAACCGAGGAAGAGATCAATCACAACCTCAACGAGATACCCCGCCACATCAACGTGCCGGTTCTACCCGAAAACCACAAGAAGCTCGAAGAATGGCTCTCGGGTGTGCGCGGAGCCAAGGTGACCATTAGTGTGCCCCAGCGCGGCGACCGGGTTGAGCTGATGGCAACCGTTGCCGAGAACGCCAAACAGGCCCTGACCCTGCACAAGACCCGACGGGCAGGGGACCTCACCACCCGCTCGGCCTCCCTGGTGGAGCTCCAAGAGACCCTGGAGCTGCCCGAAGCCCTCATGCGCATCGAGTGCTACGACATCTCCCATGTGCAGGGCACTAACGTGGTGGCCTCCATGGTGGTCTTTGAGGACGGCCTGCCCAAGAAGAGCGACTACCGCAAGTTCTCCATTACCGGGGACGCCGCCCGCGACGATACCGCCAGCATGTACGACGTCATCTACCGACGCTTCCGCCGCTATCTCACCGACGAGGCCCCAGGGGCCCGGGTGCGGGCGTCCGGTCAAATCAGCGACGAGGACCTGCACACCAAGGAACCGGCCAAGTTCGCCTACCCGCCCAACCTGGTCGTGGTGGACGGTGGCCAGCCCCAGGTTGCCGCCGCCACCCGGGCCCTCGAAGACCTGGGAATTACCGATATCTATGTGGTCGGTATCGCCAAGCGACTCGAAGAGCTCTGGCTTCCGGGCGACGACTTCCCCGTCATCCTGCCCAGAACCTCTAATGCCCTGTACCTGATTCAGCGTATTCGCGATGAGGCCCACCGCTTCGCTATCACCTTCCACCGCTCTAAGCGGGGTAAAGAAATGGTCAAATCAGCACTCGACACCGTACCCGGGCTGGGCCCTGCCAAACGCGAAGCCCTCATCAAACACTTTGGCTCTCTCAAACAGCTTTCAGAAGCGAGCGCTGAGGAGCTGCAGGCCGTGCCCGGCATCGGCCCGGCCATGGCACAGAAAATTCTGGAGCGTTTCACACCGGGTGCTGAGAGCGACCCCAAGAATGAAGCTGTGCACTAAGCTAGAACTACCACCCCAATAATTTGTGGAAGCGAGAGATCCCACCCATGTCACCCACCTCCAGCGAGCAGACCGTCAAGCCGCAGATTCTCGTGATTACCGGTATCTCGGGAGCCGGCCGATCCACAGCAGCCAACACCCTCGAAGACGAGGGCTGGTACGTGGTTGATAATATTCCCCCTCAGATGCTCGGTTCTCTGGCCCAGCTGGTCAAAGACTCACCGGGAAAACTCCCCAAAGTAGCTGTGGGTATCGATATTCGTGCCCGTCGCCAGCTGGCCGACCTGCCTGAAGCTATCAATAAGCTCCGTGCCTCAGATATCGACTTCTCCATGCTCTTCATGGACGCTGCCGATAAGGACATCATCGCCCGCTACGAGGCCCAGCGCCGCCCCCACCCCCTGCAGCAGGGTGGGCTTGTAGCTGAGGCAATTGCCGAAGAACGCCGTATCTTTGCCGGGCTGCAGGAGGAAGCGGACTACATCATCGACACCTCCGGCATGAACGTCCACCAGCTGGCAAAAAAGGTGCGCGAAACCTACGCCCCGGGCAAGGAGCGTCTGGTTAACATCACCGTCATGAGTTTCGGCTTTAAGTACGGTACCCCCTCAGATGTGCACTACATGGCCGATATGCGCTTTATTCCTAACCCCCACTGGGTACCAGGTCTGCGCGCCCAGACCGGGCAGGACGCCGCCGTCCGCGACTTTGTTTTTGCCCAGGACGGCACCGAAGAGTTCATCAGCAACTACATCGCTGCACTACAGCCCGTTATCGCTGGCTACCGCCGCGAAGGAAAGCTGTACGCTACCTTTGCCATCGGCTGCACCGGGGGTAAACACCGCTCGGTTGCCGTGAGCGAAGAGGTCGCCCGCCGCCTGAGCGAAATGGAAGATGTAAACATCTCCGTGCACCACCGCGACATGGGGCGTGAATAATGTCTGAGGCAACTCGTATGAGCCGTTTCCCCGAAACCGGTCTGCTACCCATCACCACCCAGGGGCACGATTTGCCCGTGCGCGTCACTGCCCTGGGTGGCGGCCACGGGCTCTACGGTTCCCTTTCTGCCCTCAAGCTCATCACCACCGCCCTCACCGCCGTGGTAACCGTGGCGGACGACGGGGGTTCCTCGGGTAAGCTCCGCGAAGAGCTGGATGTGCTGCCACCCGGAGACCTGCGCATGGCTCTTTCGGCCCTGTGCGACGATACCGACTGGGGGCACACCTGGCGCGACGTCATGCAGCACCGCTTCACTCCTCGAAGCCCGGAACGCCCTACCTCCCTCAATAACCACGCTCTGGGTAACCTGCTGATTGTCACCCTCTGGGAGCTCCTGGACGACACCATCGCCGGGCTGGACTGGGCCGGGGCCCTACTCAACGCCCGCGGGCGAGTGCTGCCCATGGCGACCTCGCCCCTGATTATTGAAGGCGATATCGTCACCACCAACGATCACGGGGTGACCTTCCGCGATACTGTCCAGGGCCAGGCAACCCTCGCCAAGGCAGGGCGTGTGGACAAGGTCCGCCTGCTCCCCGAGAACACCGAAGCCTGCCCGGACGCCGTCCGCGCGGTGCACGAGGCCGATTGGGTGGTGCTAGGGCCGGGTTCTTTTTACACCTCCCTGCTCCCGCACCTGCTCCTGCCCGGCCTGCGCGACGCCATACTCAACACCAGCGCCCAGATTTGCCTGGTCATGAATCTGGAACTTGACGGCAAAGAAACCCGCGGTATGAGTGCCGCAGACCACCTGCTCGTTTTGCGTGAATACGTTCCAGAAATTAGGGTTAATACAGTTATCGCTGATCCTGCGACCGCAGGAGAGCGCACCACATTTGAAGACGTAGCGGCCCAGCTAGGGGCGAAGGTGCTCTGGGCTGACGTAGCGGAAGCCGACCAACCGGGCGTCCACGACCCCCTTAAACTAGCAGCTGCCTACAAGCACGTCTTCAAACGCTAACGCCGACCACACACCGGCACCCTCGCTTACAAGAGCAGACACTACTTTGGAGGAAGACCCGCATGGCCCTGACGGCATCGGTCAAAGAAGAGCTGGCACACTACGAAGCCACGCGCTCATCCGTGCGCAAAGCTGAGGTGGCCACAATCTTGCGCTTCACGAACGGTCTGCACCTTGTGCAAGGCAAAATCGTGGTCGAGGCTGAAGTTGACCTTGAAACTACCGCAGAGCGCCTGCGCTATAACATCGCCGAAATGTACGGCCATGAGGCTTCCATTACCTCTATCTCGGGTGGCGGGCTGCGCCGGGGCGGACGCTACGTTGTTCGCGTTGATCAGGGCGGCGAAGCGCTAGCCCGTCAGACCGGTTTGCTGGACGGACGCGGTCGCCCCGTCCGCGGTCTACCCCCTGCCGTGGTCAACGGCTCCCTGGCCGATGCTGAAGCTGTCATGCGCGGGGCCTTCCTGGCTCACGGTTCGCTGACCGAGCCCGGGCGTTCGTCCGCCCTGGAATTTACCTGCCCAGGCCCCGAGGCCGCCCTGGCCCTGGTCGGTGCCGCCCGCCGACTGGATGTGATTGCTAAGGCCCGCGAAGTACGCGGAGTAGACCGGGTGGTCGTGCGCGACGGCGAGACCATCTCCCTGTTGCTAGAGCGCATGGGTGCTGTGGACGCCCTCGACAACTGGCGGGAACGCCGCGCCCGTAAAGAGGTTCGCGCGACCGCCAACCGCCTCGCCAACTTCGACGACGCCAACCTGCGCCGTTCAGCCCAGGCCGCTGTCGCCGCCGGTGCCCGCGTTGAACGGGCTTTGGAAATCCTGGGTGATAAGGTACCCGAGCACCTGCGCTACGCCGGTGAGCTGCGTGTTGCCCACAAGCAGGCTTCCTTAGACGAACTGGGCCGCCTGGCTGAACCACCCATGACCAAGGATGCTATCGCCGGCCGTATCCGCCGCCTGATTGCCATGGCCGATAAACGGGCCGCCGAGCGTGGAATCCCCGGCACTGAAGCGGGCGTGAACGGCACAAACCACCTCAACTAGGCTGTGTGGGTTTTTGTTGGTTTGCCCTTTACTGGGTGGTCTTCCTCATGCTCTCACCCGACAAAACCCATATTTCCAGGTCAAAACTGGGGTCAAGCGTCCATAAACACACGCAAGTCCACTTAAAAAACCGACAGAAACACACCAAAACTCACATAAACAGGGTATGATGGTTAACGAACCGGACGAGAGCTCACCCGCTTGAGCTGAAGGAACCACGTTTTCCCAAGTTCGGCGATGAAACGCCAGAACCGGCGTCTCGTCCACCAACGTCACTAACTGTATCTAGGAGTTTGATTTCAGTGACTGTACGCGTAGCTATTAACGGCTTTGGCCGCATCGGTCGTACCTTCTTCCGCGCAGCACAGCAGCACGGCGAAGGCTTCGAAATCGTTGCTATCAACGACCTGACCGACGTCAAGACCCTCGCACACCTGCTCAAGTACGACTCCATCATGGGTCGCTTCGACGGCGAAGTTGCTGTTTCTGAAAACGGCCTGACCGTCAACGGCAAGGAAATCAAGGTTCTGGCTGAGCGCAACCCCGCAGACCTCCCCTGGGCAGACCTCGGCGTAGACGTTGTTCTCGAATCCACCGGCTTCTTCACCGACGGTGAGAAGGCAAAGGCTCACCTCGAAGCTGGCGCCAAGAAGGTTATCCTCTCTGCACCCGGTAAGAACATCGACGGCACCTTCGTTATGGGCGTCAACGACGACCAGTACGATTCAGCCACCATGAACATCGTTTCAAACGCATCCTGCACCACCAACTGCCTGGCACCCATGGCTAAGGTACTGAACGACAAGTTCGGTATCGAGCGCGGTCTGATGACCACCATCCACGCCTACACCGCTGACCAGCGCCTGCAGGACGCCCCCCACTCAGACCTGCGCCGCGCCCGCGCCGCAGCCCTGAACATGGTTCCCACCTCAACCGGTGCAGCAGCAGCTGTTGGCCTGGTTCTGCCCGAACTGAAGGGCAAGCTGGACGGCTTCGCTGTTCGCGTTCCCACCCCCACCGGCTCCATCACCGACCTGACCTTCACCGCTTCACGCGAAGTTACCGTTGAAGAAGTCAACGCAGCCGTCAAGGAAGCAGCTGAGGGCGCTATGAAGGGCATCATCACCTACTCCGAGGAGCCCATCGTCTCCAAGGACATCGAAGGTGAGCCCGTCTCAACCGTCTTCGACGCCCCCCTGACCAAGGTCATCGGCAACCAGGTCAAGGTTATCGCCTGGTACGACAACGAATACGGCTACGTATCACGCCTGGTCATGTTCACCAACAAGGTAGTTGCAGCTCTCTAAGCTGACATCCACCGGTCTTTCATGAGACAGCAATAGGATAGGGTTAGCGGATCCACGCGCACGCGCGCGATTCGCTAACCCTTACCTATACCCAGCACTCACCAGGTGCCCACCCTATTCACCCTCACAAACGATGGAGAGAAAACTCCCATGGCTAAGACTCTTGCAGAGCTTATTGACGGTGGCGTAGCAGGCCGCCGCGTCCTCGTCCGCTCAGACCTGAACGTACCCCTCAAGGACGGTGTCGTCACCGATGACGGCCGCGTCCGTGCCTCCCTGCCCGTCCTCAAGAAGCTCACCGACGCCGGTGCCCGCGTCATCGTCACCGCCCACCTGGGTCGCCCCAAGGGTCAGGTAGACCCCCAGTACTCCATCAAGCCCGCAGCAGAACGCCTGGCAGAACTGGCAGATTTCCCCGTTGCGATCGCAACCGACCTGGTGGGCGATGACGCCAAGGCCAAGGCTGAGGCCCTGAAGGACGGCGAACTGCTGGTCGTTGAAAACGTGCGCTACGACGCCCGCGAAACCTCCAAGGACGACGCCGAGCGCGCCGAATTCGCAGCAGAACTGGCTGCCCTGACCGGCGAGAACGGTGCCTACGTCAACGACGCTTTCGGCGCCGTTCACCGCAAGCACGCCTCGGTGTACGACATCGCCAAGGAACTGCCCGCCTACCTGGGTGACCTGGTCAAGACCGAAGTTGACGTTCTGCAGAAGGTCATCAAGAACCCCGACCGCCCCTTCGTCGTTGTGATGGGTGGCGCTAAGGTTTCAGATAAGCTGGCCGTGATTGACAACCTCATCGGCAAGGCTGACGCCCTGCTCATCGGCGGCGGCATGGGCTACACCTTCGCCAAGGCCCAGGGCTACGAGGTCGGCCAGTCCCTGCTGGAAGAGGACCAGCTCGAGAACTGCAAGCGCTACCTCGAAGAAGCCCCCAAGAAGGGCACCGAGCTGATTATCGCCTCAGACATCGTCTGGTCAGATGACTTCTCCAACGACGCCAACACCGAAATCCGCCCCATCGAAGACCTAACCGGCGGTAAGCTGGGCGCCAAGGCAGAAGGCCTCGATATCGGTCCCGCCACCCGTGAACTCTTCGCCCAGAAGATCAAGGAAGCCAAGCTGGTCTTCTGGAACGGTCCCGTAGGCGTCTTCGAAATCGAAGCCTTCTCAGGCGGCACTAAGGCAGTAGCCGATGCACTCGTTGAATCAGAAGCCTTCTCCATCATCGGCGGCGGCGACTCAGCATCAGCAGTACGCAACCTGGGCTTCTCCGACGACCAGTTCGGCCACATCTCCACCGGCGGCGGTGCCTCCCTCGAATACATCGAAGGCAAGACCCTGCCCGGCCTCGAAGCCCTCGGCGCCTAAAACACCATCCGGTACTAGCCACCGCTAGTACCACCAAGGGGCAGGACGCCGCACCCGCCGCGTCCTGCCCACCCACCTCAAGATTTCGCGAAAGGAACGAGCCCATGACTCGCAAGCCCCTCATCGCAGGCAACTGGAAGATGAACATGGACCACACCGAAGGTGTGACCCTGCTCCAGAAGCTGGCCTGGACCCTGGACGACACCAACTTCGACTACGACACCGCTGAAGTTGCCGTCTTCCCTCCCTTCACTGACATCCGCTCCGTACAGACCCTCGTTGACGGCGACAAGCTCAACATCGTCTACGGCGGCCAGGACCTCTCAGACCAGGATTCTGGCGCCTACACCGGCGACATTTCCGGCGTCTTCCTCAAGAAGCTGGGCGCAACCTACGTACTGGTTGGTCACTCAGAGCGTCGCACCATCCACGGTGAAACCGACGGTATCTGCGCCGCCAAGGTACAGGCAGCCTACCGAAACGACCTGACCCCCGTGCTCTGCGTGGGTGAAGGCCTCGACAAGCGCGAAGCTGGCGAGCACGTTGCGTTCACCCTGGAGCAGCTGCGCGGCTCCATCGAGGGCCTAACCGCAGAACAGGCTGAGACCCTGGTCGTAGCCTACGAGCCCGTCTGGGCTATCGGTACTGGCAAGGTTGCAACCGCAGCTGACGCCCAGGAAATGAGCAAGGCTATCCGCGAGGAACTGACCAAGCTCTACTCCGCAGAGGTCGCCGACAAGGTGCGCGTACTCTACGGCGGCTCCGTCAAGGCAGCATCAGCCCCCGAGATTATGGCTGAGGCAGACGTCGACGGCGTACTGGTGGGCGGCGCTTCCCTCGACGCCACCGAATTCGCTAACATCGCTCGTTACAAGGCCTAAAAAATACCCTAACTAGGGGTATAGTAGATTGATGGCGCTTCGAAACGCCCTTCAACCCGACTGAAAGGTTCTGCGTGGAAACCCTCAAGATTATCCTGATGGTCCTCATCGCTATCGCGAGCATTCTTACCATCCTGCTGGTTCTACTGAACCGCGGTAAGGGCGGCGGCCTCTCAGATATGTTCGGTGGTGGCATGACCACCTCCCTGAACTCTTCGGGCATGGCATCTAAAAACCTGATTCGCCTGACCGTTACAGTGATTCTGCTGTGGGTCTTTGCGATTATCGGTTACGCCCTGGTGCTGCGTTTCTCAGAAACCGCTGTTATCTAGGCTTACATCAAAAATTCCCGCCTACCGGTTCACCGGTAGGCGGGAATTTTTTGTCTCTGAATACCTGAACTCTAGGAAGCTGAGCCGATGGCGTCCTCGGTTGCCAGAATCAGGGTTTCAAGCAGGCCGCGGGCCCCAGCTGCCGGGGTCTGGGTGAGGATTTCGGCGGTTAGCTGGGTTTCAGGCAGAGCGGACGCCGCCCTCAGGCGGGCAGTTGCATCGGCCTTGTCGCTACCGGCAACCAGGAACCAGATGCGCTCTGAGTAGTTGATCACCGGCAGGGTCAGGCTCACGCGGGTGGGCGGGGGCTTGGGTGAGTTGTGCACCGCAAGGGCGGTGGCCTCAGCCTCTAGAATTTCAGCCCGGTCGGGGAAGAGGGAGGCGATGTGGCCATCGGGTCCCATACCCAGCAGGGTCAGGTCAAAGAGGGGGGACGCTTCACCCTCGGGGGCGTAGCGGGCTAGCTCAGCGGTGTAGGCTTCGGCCGCTGCCTCCGGGGTATCAAAATCATCTGAGGCACCCATGATGTGCAGGTTCTCTTCCGGTAGCCTCAGGGAGGTGAGCCAGGCGTCCTTGGCCTGCTGTTCATTGCGATCAGCGTGGCCGCGCGGCACAAAACGCTCGTCTGACCACCAGAAATGAACCTTAGACCAGTCCACGGTAGCGCTCAGCGGGCTTTCTGCAATACCCGCAAGTACCGCAATGCCCATGGTGCCACCGGTCAGCGAGAGGTGGGCAATACCGCGGGCAGCCACAGCGGTGGCAGCTACATTGATGATACGGGTGGCACCGGCCAGCTGCAGCTGGGCCTTATCAAGGTGGGAAACGACGATAGGATTAGGCATCGTAGACCTCCGTATAGTCGGCGCCCTCATCGTGCACATCGTCTACGTTCACATCGACCACGATGTTGCCACTGGCGACAACAGACTTGAGCACCTCGCCGTAGACCTCATCGGGGTCAAGGCGACGCAGCTCTTCTGCCAGGCAGTCGGCCAGGGAGCGCGCAGGCAGGGAAATCTGCTGGTCGGGCACACCGGGGGAAGAAATGGTAGCAATGTTGCGACCGGGGCGGTGGATGATGATGGAACCGTCTTCGCGTTCAAGTTCTACCTTGTAGAGGCCGCGCTGTACATCGGTGGTGCGCAGGTGTACCTCAGCGCCCAGGCGGTCACCCAGCCAGGCACCGAGTAGAACGACCGAGGGGCTCATGGACGAACCGGAGACCACCACGCGCTTGACGGGGGAGGGCTCGATCTGGTCGAAGACAGCAGCAATCTGAATACGCCAGAGGGTCAGGCGAATCCATGCCAGGTCGGTGTCACCGTCCTTGTAGCTGGCAGCCAGCTTCTCTAGCACACCCAAGGGGTCGTAGGCGCGGGCTGAATCGGTGATACGGCGCTGGGCAATCTTGCCGATAGAGTGCTCTGCCGGGTTCTCGGGGACCGAGTGGGGCCACCAGGCAACGATAGGGGAGTCGGGTAGCAGCAGCCCCGAAATCAGGGACTCGGTAGCAACAGCCGCCGAACCGTACCCGCGCAGAATGATGAGTTCTGAAGCACCCGCGTCGCCGCCCACATAAATGCGGGCATCAAGCCGATCGTCGGCGTCCTGACCGTAATCAATGTGGACGATAATGCGGGAAGGGTGCTCGTAGGAGGCCTTCAGGGCCGCCTCAACCGCGGTCTTTGAGTGGCCCTTCTCGGCCAGAATGACCAGGGTGAGCACACGAGAGGACGTGGTCGCCCCCTCCTCACTGCGCAGGCGGGAGAGCTCCTTGGCAACCTCGCCCACAGTGGTGTCTTTGAGTTTCTTCATCATGGGCGCCTCCAAGCACGGCCGTCGCGTTCCAGCATTTCGTGGGCTGAAGCCGGGCCCCACGAACCGGGGGCGTAGGCTTCGGGTTTGATTTTGTTTTCTTCCCAGTACTCTTCGAAGGGGTCAAGAATCTTCCAGGAGAGCTCAACCTCTTCGTGGCGGGGGAAGAGTGGGGGCTCACCGAGCAGCACATCGAGAATCAGACGCTCGTAGGCCTCGGGGGACTCTTCGGTGAAGGAGTGGGAGTAGCCAAAGTCCATGTTGACGTCACGAATTTCCATCTGGGTGCCGGGCACCTTAGAGGCAAAGCGCAGGGTCATGCCCTCATCGGGCTGCACTCGAATCACAATCGCGTTCTGGCCGGAGCTATCGGCACTACCGCCGAAGAGCAGGTTGGGGGCCTTCTTGAAGACCACAGCAATTTCGGTGACGCGGCGACCCAGGCGCTTGCCCGCGCGCAGGTAGAAGGGTACGCCCGCCCAGCGGCGGGTGTTGATGTTCAGCTTGAGAGCGGCGAAGGTTTCGGTGCGGGAGTCGGCGGGAATGTCGTTTTCGTCGAAGAAGCCGTTGACCTCTTCACCGCCCTGGTTGCCGGCAGCGTACTGGCCGATGGCAAAGGCTGAGGCAATGTCGTCGGGAATCTGGACTGCCTCAAGCACCTTGGCCTTCTCGGCGCGCAGGTGCTCGGCGTTGAAGCTGACGGGCTCTTCCATGGCGGTGAGCGCCAGCAGCTGCAGCAGGTGGTTCTGAATGACGTCGCGGGCAGCGCCCACGCCGTCGTAGTAGCCAGCGCGGGTACCGATGCCGATGTCTTCGGCCATGGTGATCTGCACGTGGTCGACGTTGGTGGCGTTCCACAGGGGCTCGAACATCTGGTTGGCAAAGCGCATGGCCAGAATATTCTGCACGGTTTCTTTGCCCAGATAGTGGTCGATACGGAAGACCGAATCGGCGGGGAAGACCCGCTCAACAATGGCGTTGAGCTCGCGGGCGGTTTCGAGATTGTGGCCGAAAGGCTTTTCGATAACCACACGACGCCAACCCTCGTGCTGGTTGTGGTTGGCTAGGTCATGATCGGCTAGCTTCTGCAGTACCTGGTCGAAGTCCTTGGGAGGAATCGACAGGTAGAAGGCGTGGTTGCCGCGGGTGCCTCGGGTTTCGTCGAGTTCTGCCAGGGTTGCCTTGAGCTTTTCAAAGGACTCATCGGAGTCGAAGGTGCCGGTGACAAAGCGAATGCCGGCAGCGAACTGGTTCCAGACGTCCTCTCGGAAGGGAGTGCGGGCGTGGGCTTCAACGTGCCCGCGCACCTCCTGCTGGAAGTCCTCGTGGCTCCACTCGCGGCGTCCGAAACCGACCAGGCCGAAGCTGGGCGGGAGCAGGCCGCGGTTAACCAGGTCGTAGACCGCGGGGAGTAGTTTCTTGCGCGCAAGGTCGCCGGTGACGCCGAAGAAGACCAGAGAGGACGGGCCCGCCACGCGGGTCAGTCTGCGGTCGCGCGGGTCGCGCAGGGGGTTTGAATCGTGAGTGTTGGCCACCGCCGTGAATCCTTCACAGGTTGGTTGGGGCGGCAGCTGTGAAAGCTGTGGGGGCTGCCGCGGTTCTCTTGTTCTAGTGTACTAGTGCCCACCGCCGGCGGGTGCTTGCCGCCGGGCTGGGGTGATGGTGAGCGGGTGCAGTGAGGGTGGGGGATGTGACCCCCACCCTCAGCGTGAAACGGTACTACTTGCTGTCAGCCAGTGCGGCGGTGACGGTGTCGAGCAGTTCCTTCCAGGAGACCTCGAACTTCTCAACGCCTTCGGTTTCCAGCTTTTCTACCACGTCGTTGTAGGAGATACCTACAGCTTCGAGCTGGTTGAGGATCTCGGTGGATTCCTCGTAGGTGCCCTCGATAGCGTTACCCGCAACCTCTGCGTGGTCGAAGGTTGCGTTGAGGGTTGCCTCGGGCATGGTGTTGACGGTGCCGGGGGCTGCAATTTCGGTGACGTAGAGGGTGTCGGGGTAGGCGGGGTTCTTCACGCCGGTGGATGCCCAGAGCGGACGCTGGCGGTTGGCACCTGCGGCTTCCAGGCGGGCCCAGCGCTCGGAGGAGAAGGCCTGCTCGTAGACCTCGAAGGCCAGGCGGGCGTTAGCTACACCGGCCTTGCCGCGCAGGGCGAGAGCTTCGTCGGTGCCGATGGCCTCAAGGCGGGCGTCGATTTCGGTGTCGACGCGGGAGACGAAGAAGGAGGCAACGGAGTGGATCTTTGAGAGGTCCTTACCGTTTTCCAGTGCCTTTTCGAGGCCCAGCAGGTAGGCGTTGATGACGGCGCGGTAACGCTCCAGGGAGAAAATCAGGGTGACGTTGACCGAGATACCTTCAGCCAGGGCCTCAGCGATGGGCTCTAGGCCCTCTTCGGTGGCGGGAATCTTGATCATGACGTTGTCGCGGCCAACTGCTGAGTAGAGCTCCTTAGCCTGGGCCAGGGTTGCAGCTGATTCGCGGGCCAGCAGGGGAGAGACCTCGATGGAGACGCGGCCGTCAAAGCCCTGGGTTGCCTCGTAGATGGGGGCAAAGACGTCGCAGGCGTCGCGCACGTCGTCAATCATGGCAGCAAAGCCAGCTGCCTCTGCTTCGGTGCCCTCTGCTGCCAGCTTCTTCATCTGCTCGGCGTAGGCTGCACCGTTCGACAGGGCGGCGGCGAAGATGGAGGGGTTGGTGGTTACACCGACCACGTTCTTGGTGTCGATAAGCTCCTGCAGGTTACCGCTGGTGAGACGCTCGCGGGAGAGGTCATCGAGCCAGATGGAGACGCCTGCGTCTGAAAGCTTCTGGGTGGGGGTAGTCATAATGTTTTCCTTAACTTAAAGTTCGGTTAGCGGGCAGCGGCGATGGACTCGCGAGCCTTGGCTGCGACGTTCTCGGCGGTGAAGCCGTAGTCGGCGAAGAGTTCCTCGGCTGAGGCTGAGGCGCCGTAGTGTTCCAGGGAAACGGCGCGGCCTGCTTCGCCCAGAATGTCCATCCAGGGCATGGCCAGACCGGCTTCAACGGTCACGCGGGCCTTGACGGCGGAGGGGATGACTGACTCGCGGTACTCGGCAGACTCGGCTGCGAACCACTCGCGGCAGGGCATGGAGACAACGCGGGCGGCGATACCCTCTTCTGCCAGCTGGGTGCGGGCAGCTAGGGCAACCTCGACCTCAGAACCGGTGGCAATGAGGATCACGTCGGGGGTACCCTCGGTGTCAGCCAGGATGTAGCCGCCGCGGGCCGCGCCGTTAGCCGAAGCGAACTTCTCGCCCTCGGCGTCCGCGTGCAGGTCTTCACGGGCCACGTTGGTCAGGTTCTGGCGGGAGAGCACCAGGCCGGCGGGGTGGTCCTTGATGTCCAGAATCTTGCGCCAGGCTACAGCGGTTTCGTTACCGTCAGCGGGGCGCACAACATCGAGGTTGGGGATAGCGCGCATGGCGGTCAGGTGCTCAACGGGCTGGTGGGTGGGGCCGTCCTCACCCAGACCGATAGAGTCGTGGGTCCAGACGAAGATGTTGGGCACACCCATGAGCGCTGCCAGGCGGACGGCCGGGCGCTGGTAGTCGGTAAAGACGAAGAAGGTGCCGGAGAAAGGACGGGTGGGCGAAGACAGCGCGATACCGTTGGTGATAGCTGCGGCGGCGTGCTCGCGAATACCGAAGTGCAGCACACGACCGTAGGGGTGGCCGGTCCAGTTCTTGGTGGAGCGGGACTCGGGGTTGAAGGACTTCTCGGTATCGATGGTGGTGTTGTTTGACCCGGCCAGGTCGGCTGAACCGCCCCAGAGCTCGGGCAGAACCGGAGCGATAGCGTTGATGACCTTGCCCGATGCTGCACGGGTAGCGATGGAGGTGCCAGCCTCAAAGGTGGGCAGGGCCTCATCAAGCTCGGCGGGGAGCTCGCCCGCAACCAGGCGCTCGTAGAGCTTGGCCTGCTCGGGGTTGGCGGCAGCCCAGGCGTCGAAGGACTTCTGCCACTCGTCACGCTCAGCTGCGCTGCGCTCAACCAGGGCGCGGGTGTGCTCAAGAATCTCGGGCTCCACCACGAAGTGCTGTTCGGGGTCGAAGCCCAGTACCTTCTTGGTGGCTGCAACTTCGTCGGCACCCAGCTTGGAGCCGTGGATACCGCCGGTGTTCTGCTTGGTGGGGGCGGGGTAGCCGATAATGGTGCGCAGCTCGATGAAGGAGGGCTTGTCTGTGACCTTGGTTGCTGCGACGATAGCGTCGTAGAGGGCCTCGACGTCTTCCTTGTAGTCGCCGCCAGCGGTCCAATCGACCTTGGCAACGTCCCAGCCGTAGGCCTCGTAGCGGGCTGCGACGTCCTCGGTGAAGGCGACGTCGGTGTCATCTTCAATGGAGATGTGGTTGCGGTCGTAGATCACGACCAGGTTGCCCAGCTGCTGGTGGCCGGCCAGAGCGGACGCCTCGGCGGTTACACCCTCCTGCACATCGCCCTCAGAAGCAATGGTGAAGACGGTGTGGTCAAAGGGGGAGGTGCCGGGGGCAGCTTCGGGGTCGAAGAGGCCGCGCATGCGGCGCTGGGCGTAGGCAAAGCCCACAGCGGACGCCAGGCCCTGACCCAGGGGACCGGTGGTGATTTCGACGCCCTTGGTGTGGCCAAATTCGGGGTGGCCGGGAGTCAGGGCGCCCGCGGTGCGCAGGGCCTTGATGTCGTCAAGTTCCAGACCAAAACCACCCAGGAACAGCTGGTTGTAGAGGGTCAGCGAGGTGTGTCCGGGGGAGAGAATGAAGCGGTCACGACCCTCCCAACGGTCATCGCGGGGATCCTGACGCATGACCTTCTGGAAGAGCAGGTAGGCCACAGGAGCCAGGCTCATAGCGGTACCGGGGTGGCCCGAGCCAACCTTCTCAACGGCGTCCGCAGCAAGCACGCGAGCGGTATCAACCGCGCGCTGGTCTTTCTCGGTCCATTCAAGCTTCTGATTCAGGTTAGGCATCAGCCGTCCTCTCTCAATCTGGCTACCCAGAAATATTCATCAAACTTATTCTTCTACCCGCCCACCGACGCCCAGCGGGACAAGCCCACGCAAGCACACGGTAAAACCGGCAAAAGACGCTACTTCCAGGATAGTTCACCTGCGCATATGTGGGCTTGGTTTGCCTCTCAGCGGACGCCCCCGCTTGAGGGTGCGCTTAATCTATTAGCCAGGGGGTAGGTGGGCGTTATACGATGTAATTTGACCAAAAGCTCTTTTGGCGTGCTCACAAACCGGCCAAC
This sequence comes from Rothia sp. 11254D007BW, assembly GCF_053548195.1. Classification (NCBI taxonomy): domain Bacteria; kingdom Bacillati; phylum Actinomycetota; class Actinomycetes; order Micrococcales; family Micrococcaceae; genus Rothia; species Rothia sp. 11254D007BW. The sequence continues at coordinate 769,895 of NZ_JBPWPK010000001.1, read as the reverse complement.
CCCGGCTAAAAGTGATGGGCACCACCCAAAAAATCGGTGCGAGGGGCACCCGGGCGCGCAGACGGCGTCCGCACCCCAACACGCCGAAAAGCGCCACCTGTTTCACATAGTGAATCACCCGGCGGGGGAACCGAAGAGCTGCTCACACAACAGTCAAGGGAAGTCAGCATACGTGAAGGGCCATGGCATCAACACCGTGATCGACCGTACCGAAGAAGGCCAGCAAACCCCCGCTGCGCCTGCACCCGGCCGCGTCTCCCTGGGCCGCAAAATTAGGGCCTACATTCACCTCACGAAGCCTCAAATTATTGAGCTGCTTCTGGTAACCACCGCGCCCACCATGATTTTTGCCGCCGGTGGCTTCCCCAACCTCTGGCTGGTGCTCCACACCATGATTGGCGGCTCACTTGCCGCTGGCGCGTCCTGTGCCTTCAACTGCTATATCGACCGCGAAGCTGATCGACTGATGAAGCGCACCGAGAAGCGTCCGCTGGTCACCGGAGAGCTGACCGACCGGGAAGCCCTCGTCTTTGCCTGGGTGTTGTCGGTTGTTTCAATCGTGTACCTCTACTTCCTGGTGAACCCGCTGGCTGCCGGTCTCGGCGTCGTCGCGATTTTCCTCTACGTTGTCTTCTACTCCCTGTGGCTGAAGAAGCGCACCAAACAGAACATCGTCTGGGGCGGCCTTGCGGGCTGCATGCCGGTCTTTATCGCCTGGGCAGCTGTAGAGAACACCATTTCTTGGGCAGCTGTGGTGCTCTTTATGGTGATTTTCCTCTGGACACCCCCGCACTACTGGCCTCTGTCGATGAAGTACGCCGAGGACTACCGGGCCGCCGGCATTCCCATGCTGGGTGCGACCGACTCGGCCAAGAGCGTTTCGGTGCAGGTGGTGCTCTACGGCTGGGCTATGGTGATGTGCTCCCTGTTGCTGGTGCCCCTGGGCGGCGCTGGCTGGGTGTACACGGCGACCGCTGTGTTGATTGGGGCCTGGTTCCTCTACCACTGCCACAAGCTGCACCGCCTGGCACTGGCCGAGCAGGCAACCAGCCGGACCGCTATGGTGGTCTTCCACGGCTCCATCACCTACCTGACCGTGCTGTTCATTGCCCTGGCGGTCGACCCCTTCGTGGGCGGCCCGGTGCTCCCCCTCTAAACACTTCCCTGCAAGGGGACCTGATTTTCAAAAAGGGACCGCATAATATGCGGTCCCTTTTTGGTTTTGCGGTCCCCTTGTGGATAAAGGTGGATAGCGGGTCATAATTCCGTCACGGTTTCACCAGTTTTCATTGCTGAGCAAGTCCCAACCTCATGGAATTCAAGGAACTTCGGCTAGCAAGTTTTCCACAGACCTCATTGAGGTAGCTTTAAGAGCGGGCCGGCAGCACACTCATAGCATGAGAAACGATGAGATTTTTGCACACGTTAAACATAGAGATGAGCTGCTGAACGACGGAGTATCTGACGCGACACTAAGTTCTAAAGTACGTAAGGGAGAGCTGCACCGATTACGGCCCGGTGTTTACTGCGATGAACAGTGGTGGTCAGCCCTGAAATATTATGAGCAGTATAGAGCTCATATTATTGCTGTCTTTTTGGCAAGTCCTGAAACAATATTTACTCATTTAGCAGCTGCAACGTTGCATGGTCTGGCAATCTTGAATGTTCCAGAGCTAGTTGATGTCCACACTCGGGTTCAGTCGAGGGGACGCGGCAAGCTGGTTCGTAAACACTATAGCTCCACTCCAGTGCCATCTGTTCAAACGCATGAGAGCGGCCTTAAAGCGACCTCAGTTATCCGAACAGTTATTGATTGTGCTCGATTTCTTCCGCATAAGGACGCTGTTGTAGTTGCGGATAGTGCTTTGAATCAGGGGTTGGTTTCATATGACGTGCTTGCTGCAGCTTTGCAACAGGTCAGCGGATGGGGCTATGTCAAGTGTCGGCGGGTTGCCGAGATAATGAGTTCACATGCAGAAAGCCCCGGTGAGACTCTGTTGAGGCTGATTCTTGTTGGCGCTGGGCTGCCTTGGCCTGATGAGCAGATTCAAGTAGAGGTGCGCGGTAAGTCATTCAGGATTGATTTAGGGTATAAGCATTTAAAAATTGCCCTTGAGTTTGATGGAAACATCAAATATACAGAGTTTGGTACTCAAGTTAATCAGGAAAATCTGGAACGGTATCGTGAGTCTCTCCTCCAAAACGAGGGCTGGATGTTTCGACGGTATCGCTGGGCCGACGTAAGGCAACGACCACATCAAATTGTTAAAGAAATTAAACGGGTTATCGAACAGCAGCAGCGTGTGTACGGCGCTAAAGCGAAACAGCCCGCGTAAGGGGACCGCAAAACTAAAAAGGGACCGCATAATACGCGGTCCCTTTTTAGTTTTGCGGTCCCCTTGGAGTGGAGTGGAGTGGGGTGGGAGGGGGAAGGCTACGCCGTCCGGACGCGTCCCGCCGCCTTCTCGCGCGCAGCGGGGGATGAGAGCACCAGCTGCCGCTCAAACAGCGAAGACGCCGCCAGAGCGAACACACCCGACCCAATCAGGTGCATCTCCACCAGCCAAATCGGCAGCCCGTTAAAGTACTGGGTGTAGCCCACCACAGCCTGGTACCCCAGGACCACCAGCACAAAGACCAGAGACTTACCGAAAACAGGTGCCCAGCCCTTCTGCTTCCACAGCACGAAGAAGCCCAGCACCGATGCGCAGTAGACCCATACAAGAGTGCCGTGCATACGGGTCACCCAGACGGGGTTGAAAGCATGGCGGTGGGTTTCAGCGTCCCCGGCGTGCGGGCCGGTACCCGTAGTAACGGTGCCCATGAACATCAGCGCAACAACCAGCACCACACCGATCCAACCGAGTGCCCGCATGAGGTGGGCGGACGCGGGGGCGCCGGCGTCCGCGCTCTGAGCTGGGGCATGAGCCGGGGCAGCGGCGGGGACGAGCCCCTCGCGGGCAGCTGTGCCCTCAAAGTAGCGGTAGACGCGGTTGAGGTAGATGCCTGCAAGCATAATCATGAGAGCTGAGAGCATGTAGTGGGCGGTAATCATCCAGGGATTGAGGCGCAGCCAGACCGAGATTCCGCCGACCAAGGCCTGCACCGGAATGCCCCAGAGCAGCAGCAGGGTTAGGTTGAAGAGGTCCGAGTAGCGGGAGCGGGGGGCGACAAAGCCGCGGGACTCCAACCAAGCACCGACACCTTGAGCATGGAAGTTCTCAGAGCGACTGCCTACGAGCAGACCCCACATGAAGCGACCCAAAGTCATCCGCTCCGGGAACACCACCCGCAGCACTGCTAGGAAAGCGATGATGGTTACGACGGCCAGCACGAAGGTCAGCAGGCGGTTGCCGAATTCGACCATGCCGTGGATGCCCATTTCGGGGGTGGTGGTCCAGGAGCCGTCTGAGGTGCAGCGGGGCCAGGCATCGCAGCCCAGGCCGGAGCCGGTCAGGCGGACGACACCGCCGGAGATAATGAGCACGATGTTGGCGATGGCTACGGCCCAGGCGGTCTGTCTGATCCAGCGGGTGTAGCTGCGGGGGATAAGTTTTTCACCCAGGCTGGCTTGCTGGTTGGCGCCGGGGGTGGGTGTGTGCGTGGTCGGCATGGAGCTTTCCTTCACGAGGGTTGCGGACGGTGTGGGTCAGGTCAGGCTGACCATTTGAAGAATCGGGTGGCCAGGGTAGCAAACACGACGGTTGCTATTACCAGGATGAGGTGGGGGAGCAGCAAGAAGCTGTGGTAGATGTAGTCCCCGCGCAGGGCGTTGCCTAAGGCGGCTGAGGGCAGCAGGTCGATGATGGAGCCCAGCCAGCTGGGGTAGCGGTCGGTGGGAATCAGGATTCCCCCGGCTGCGGCCAGCAGCACCCAGGCCATGTTGACGATAGCCAGGGTTGCTTCGGCACGCACGGTCCCGGCGATGAGTAGCCCCAGGGAGGTGAAGCAGGCTGCCCCCAGTAAGAGGGTCGGCAGGGACATGAGGACGCCGGGCACGGTGGCCGTCCAGCCCAGTAGCTGGCCGAGTGCCCCCACCAGCAGGTACTGAATTAGGAGGACCGCGAGCACCGCCAGCACCTTGCCCGCGATCAGGCCGCCCTTGCCGAGCGGGGTGGTGGAGATAAAGCGCAACACCCCGTAGCGGCGGTCGAAGCCGGTGGCAATACCCTGACCTGAGAGCGCGGTGGAGAGCACGCACAGGGCTAGCACGCCGGGCACAGCAATGTCGACGCGGCTGACCCCGTAGCGGTTCGCCCAGGGGTCGAGAAAGCCGGTGTAGGCAAGTGCCAGTAGGCCCATGATGGGGAAGGCGATGTTCAGCATGAGCTGCTCACCGTTTTTGAGCATGGCGATGGTTTCGAACTTGCCCTGGGCTAGCACACGGGTGAGGGCTGGTGCTGCTGTTGAGGTGGTGCTCATCGGATATCACTGCCTGATAGTTCGAGGAAGACGTCTTCTAGTGTTCGGCTGGCCAGGGAGAATTCGCCGGGCATGTAGCCCTGGGCTGCCCAGTAGGCGGTGAGGTCGGCTAGGTACTGGGCCGTGAGCGGGCCGGTGAGCTGGTAGTGACCCTGGGGTTCTTCGACCAGGTGCAGGGGGGAGTCACCTGCGGGCCAGATGGCTGAAAGGGTGATGCCGGGCGGGGCGGTGAAGGTGAGGCAGCGGGCGTCGTCCTGCCCGCTGGCTAGCACCTGGGCCATGGTTCCGGCCAGTACGACCCTGCCGTGCTCAATCATGTAGACGTAGTCGGCGATGCGCTGGGCGTCATCGAGCAGGTGGGTGGTGAGTACAACGGCTACGCCGGCATCGCGCTGTTCGCGGATGATGTCGAAAACGACGCTGCGCGATTGGGGGTCGAGGCCGGCGGTGGGCTCGTCGAGGAAAAGAATCTCGGGCCTACCGATGATTGCTGCAGCTAGGGCAAGGCGCTGTTTCTGCCCACCTGAGAGCCTGCGAATACTGGTCCCGTTGTAGGCGTCGATTCCCAGGCGGCTGGCGAGAGCATCGACGTCGAGGGGGTTGGTGTACATGCTGGCGATGTGCCGCAGCAGGGGAAGCGGACGGACGGACGGGGGCAGGCCGCCGTCCTGCAGCATGATGCCAACGCGGGCACGCAGTTCAGGGGAGGCCCCCCAGGGGGTGTGACCGAGCAGGGAGATGCTGCCGCCGGTGGGTTTGAGCAGGCCCTGGGCGCAGGCTAGGGTGGTGGTTTTCCCGGCCCCGTTAGCACCCAGCAGAACCGTTACCTGACCCGGTTCAATGGTGAGGGAGAGACGGTCTACCGCTCGTTTGAGCCCCTCGCTGGTGAGAGCTTCGGGGTGCTTGCGCGCGAAGTCCTTGGAGGGGGTGAAGTCCTTGACCAGGTTGTCAATGATGAGAGCGGCGGACGCGGGTGCGTCAGATGCGCTCTCACGTGGGCTAAGGCTGGGGGGCAGGTGGTGTGTCGTCACCCGTCTATTCTAGCCCTTTCGTTTCGGCTCTGGGCGGACGCCTGCCACTGTACTGCCTTAAATAGGTAGTCCTTACTAGCTTAAGGTGCCACAATTACGACATACTTTACTTGTGTATTCCGCAGAGAAAGGCAGAACTGTGTCCACTAAACCTGCCCGCCCTGCAGAAACAGAGGAACGCACGCGCGACCGCGTGCTCCAGGGAGTTCTCACTCACGGCCCTGTTTCTGCGGCCAAACTGGGTGAACTGCTCAGCCTCACCCCGGCAGCCGTCCGCCGCCACCTCGACGCGCTTGAGAAGAACGGCCTCATCGAGGTTGCCTCCCACCGCCAGCACGGTGCCGGAGCGGGCCGTCCCGCCCGCCGCTACGTCATCGCCCCGCAGGGGCACAGCGAACTGGGCAACGACTACCTCGACATAGCCCGCGATGCCCTCACCATGCTGAAGGACGCCGTCGGTGAAGACGCTCTACGCCAGTTCGCCTCAGCCCGCGCCCACGACATGGCAGAGCGCTACCGCCCCATCGTCGAAGCGGCAGGCGATGACGTCTCAGCCCGCGCCGAAGCGCTCGCAGAGGCAATGACCCGCGACGGTTTTGTCGCCACCGCCAACGAAATGGCCCCGGCCGTAGGCATGCGGACCAAGCTACCCGATAACCTCCTGGCTTCCATCCAGCTCTGCCAGGGCCACTGCCCCGTACGAGATCTAGCCGAAGACTTCTCCGTCTTTTGCGACCAGGAAACCGAGATTATCTCCGAACTCCTCGGCGTCGATGTGCGCAGGCTCTCCACCATGGCAGGTGGCGCCCACGTCTGCACCACCCACATCCCGCTCGGCCGCCCACCGGCGTCCGCACCGCAGACCCCCGAAGAATCCCCAGGCGACACCGCCCCCTAAACTTTCCACCGGCAGGGCCTGCCCCGCAGAACCTCGCCACTGAGAAGAAGATTTCACCGACTTACCTCGGTGAAAACCAACCCACCAAGAAAGGCCGTAATGACTGAACAGGTTGAGCGCACCGCCAACAACACCGTCATTTCAGAAATTCTGGAGGCAAACCCCGAACTCGAAGGTATCGGTACCTACGAGTACGGCTGGGCTGACTCCGATGAAGCAGGCCAGGCTGCAAAGCGTGGTCTTGACGAAGATGTCGTGCGCGACATTTCAGCCAAGAAGAACGAACCCGAATGGATGCTGGACCTTCGCCTGAAGGCCCTCAAGTTCTTCGACCGCAAGCCCATGCCCACCTGGGGTGCAGACCTCTCGGACATCGACTTCGATAACATCAAGTACTTCGTCCGCTCCACCGAGCGCCAGGCAGAAACCTGGGAAGAACTGCCCGAAGACATCCGCAACACCTACGAGAAGCTCGGCATCCCCGAAGCAGAACGTAACCGCCTGGTCGCCGGCGTTGCCGCCCAGTACGAGTCAGAGGTTGTCTACCACCAGATCCGCGAAGACCTCGAAGCCCAGGGCGTTATCTTCCTGGATACTGACACCGCCCTCAAGGAACACCCCGAATTCTTCGAAGAATACTTCGGCTCAGTGATCCCCGCAGGCGATAACAAGTTCGCAGCTCTGAACACCGCCGTATGGTCAGGTGGCTCATTCGTCTACGTGCCCCCGGGAGTTCACGTAGAGATCCCCCTGCAGGCCTACTTCCGCATTAACACCGAGAACATGGGCCAGTTCGAACGTACCCTCATCATCGCTGACGAGGGCTCCTACGTTCACTACATCGAAGGCTGCACCGCCCCCATCTACAAGACCGACTCCCTGCACTCCGCAGTCGTTGAGATCATTGTGAAGAAGAACGCCCGCGTTCGCTACACCACCATCCAGAACTGGTCTAACAACGTCTACAACCTGGTGACCAAGCGCGCCATCGCCCACGAGGGTGCCACCATGGAATGGATCGACGGCAACATCGGTTCCAAGGTCACCCAGAAGTACCCCGCTGTCTACATGGTCGGCGAGCACGCCAAGGGTGAGACCCTCTCCATCGCTTTCGCCGGTGAGGGCCAGCACCAGGACACCGGTTCCAAGATGGTTCACATCGCCCCCAATACCTCCTCCACCATCGTGTCCAAGTCTGTGGCTCGTAACGGTGGCCGTGCCGCCTACCGCGGCCTGGTACAGGTGCGCGAAGGTGCCTCCCACGCTAAGAGCTCGGTGGTCTGTGACGCCCTGCTGGTCGACACCATCTCCCGCTCAGATACCTACCCCTACGTAGATATCCGCGAGGACGACGTCACCATGGGCCACGAGGCAACCGTCTCCCGCGTCTCAGAAGAACAGCTCTTCTACCTGCAGCAGCGCGGCCTGCCCGAAGACGAAGCCATGGCCATGATCGTGCGCGGCTTCGTGGAGCCCATCGCCCGCGAGCTGCCCATGGAATACGCGCTTGAACTCAACCGCCTGATCGAACTCCAGATGGAAGGATCCGTAGGCTAAATTATGGCTAACGCAGAAAACCAGGGTCACAACAACCCCGCGATTCCCGGTATGGACCAGGAAGGTGAGAAGCTCGCAACCGAGCTGGCCACCGACGACACCATCCGCGTCTCAAAGCACAACACCGACAAGGTCGAGATTGACGGCTCCCGCGCCGAGCGCAAGACCTCCTACAAGGTCGAAGACTTTGCAGCCCTCACCGGCCGCGAAGAAGACTGGCGTTTCACCCCGCTCAAGCGTCTGGGCGGCCTGCACACCGATGAACTCACCGGTGCTGCCCCCGCCGTAGAGGTCAACGCCCCCGCCGGCGTCCAGGTCGAGACTATCGCCCGCGACGACGCCCGCATTGGCTCCGCCGGTATTCCCGAGGACCGCGTAGCGGCCAACGCCTGGAGCACCTTCTCCGAGGCAACCGCCATTACCGTTCCCGCAGAAGCAGAACTGGAAGGCCAGATTGAGGTTGCAATCAACGGCACCCACAAGGACGCCGCAGCCCAGCACCTCTTCATCGAGACCAAGCCCTTCTCCAAGGCAGTTGTCGTACTGCGCCACACCGGCTCAGCCGTGCTCTCCCAGAACGTTGAATTCAAGGTGGGCGACTCGTCCTCACTGACCGTCATCACCGTTCAGCAGTGGGAGGACGACGCAATCCATGCCTCAGCCCAGTACGCTGCTCTGGGGCGTGACGCTAAGTTCAAGCACGTCAACATCTCCCTCGGTGGTGACCTGGTGCGCGTCACCCCGTCCACCAAGTTCACCGCCCCCGGCGCTGAAACCGAGATGTACGGCCTCTACTTCGTCGATGCCGGCCAGCACATTGAGAACCGTCTCTTCGTGGCCCACACCGAGCCCAACTGTAAGTCCCGCGTCACCTACAAGGGTGCCCTGCAGGGCAAGGGTGCGCACTCGGTCTGGGTGGGCGATGTGCTCATCGGTAAGGATGCAGAAGGCACCGACACCTACGAGCTCAACCGCAACCTGATTCTCGAAGACGGCCCCCGTGCCGACTCCGTGCCCAACCTGGAAATCGAAACCGGTCTGATTGAAGGCGCCGGCCACGCATCCACCACCGGTCAGCTCGATGAGCAGCACCTCTGGTACCTGCAGGCTCGCGGCATTCCCGAAGCTGAAGCCCGCCGCCTGGTCGTCCGCGGCTTCCTCAACGAGATTATTCAGCAGATCCGCATCCCCGAGCTTGAAGAACAGCTCACCGATGCCCTCGAAGCTGAACTCGCGATTTCCAACAACTAAAGCTTTACCTTTTTACAGGAGAAACAAACTATGGCAACCCTTGAAATCAAGGACCTCCACGTCTCCGTTATTCTGGACGACGAAAACACCAAGCCCATCCTCAAGGGCGTCAACCTCACCATCAACTCCGGTGAAATCCACGCCATCATGGGCCCCAACGGCTCCGGTAAGTCAACCCTGGCTTCTACCATCGCTGGCCACCCCAAGTACCAGATCGATTCCGGCGAGATCCTTCTCGACGGCGAAGACGTCACCGAGATGTCCGTTGACGAGCGCGCCCGCGCCGGTCTCTTCCTGGCCATGCAGTACCCCGTTGAAATCCCCGGCGTCACCATGAGCAACTTCCTGCGCTCAGCCAAGACCGCTGTTGACGGTGAAGCACCCGCCCTGCGCACCTGGACCAAGGACGTCAAGGCAGCTATGGAGAACCTCTCCATCGACCCCGCCTTCATCTCACGTAACGTCAACGAGGGCTTCTCGGGCGGCGAGAAGAAGCGCCACGAGATCCTGCAGCTGGAACTGCTCAAGCCCAAGTTCGGTATTCTCGATGAGACCGACTCCGGCCTGGACGTCGATGCCCTCAAGGTTGTGTCTGAAGGCGTTAACCGCGCCCACCAGGCAAACGACATGGGCGTTATGCTGATTACCCACTACACCCGCATCCTGCGCTACATCAAGCCCCAGTTCGTTCACGTCTTCGTGGACGGCAAGATGGTAGACCAGGGCGGCCCCGAGCTCGCTGACCGTCTTGAAGAAGAAGGCTACGAGCGTTACCTGGCAGCCAAGTAAGGCTAGCTGTCTCAACCGAGAGGACGGACACCACCATGGCAGAAGCACCCGCTGGTGCCCCCAGCCAAGAGGCCATCGAAGAGGCCCTCATGAACGTGATTGACCCCGAACTGGGTGTCAATATCGTTGATCTGGGTCTGCTCTACGGTATGCGCTGGAATGACGAAGGCGCTCTCGTGCTCGACATGACCCTGACCACCGCCGCCTGCCCCCTGCAGGACGTCATCGAGGAACAGGTTCAGCAGAACCTGGAAAACATGATTGATGAGTGGCACGTGAACTGGGTTTGGATGCCCCCGTGGGGCCCCGAGCGCATTACCGAGGACGGCCGCGACCAGATGCGAGCCCTGGGCTTCAACATCTAAGGTAATTTAGACATAAATTATCAGGACGCCATCCCGCACCCTCCCTGCCCACGGGCAGGGGAGTGCGGGGTGGCGTCCTCGTTTTAAAATCTGTACTTGTGTTGATGTGGCTGGTTGCACAGCTTGTTCTTTTCGGGCTGAAGAATAACTATCGGCGATGCAGAGGCTCTCACCAGGGCATACACTCGTGCCCTGTATAGCTTGTGGGCCGGTTGGTGGCGCTTAGCCCCAGCAATGACTACACCCCATAGCAGGCAGAGCAAGCCCAGTAAACCCTAAGCTATATATACGCACATTGATCCGCCGACTAACCGGCGGGCTACTCGCATACTAGGGAACACATGGAACATAAAGACACTTCGGCGCGCCCGTCGAAGCGTGCAACAGCGCGCGAATTTTGGGCTGCCACGCGCACCCAGCTCACAGCCCCCTTCTCACTCAAAAAACCCAACCTGGCCACCAAAGCCGGGGTAGGCGTCCTCGCTCTTGCCACCGCAGTAACCGTGCTGCCGGGAGCAACCGCATCCGACACCTACACCCCCGACGGTAAAACCAGTGAAACCGCAGCCGCCAGCTGCTGGGAAGCCAAGCAGACCGACCCCGCCGCAACCAGCGGCACCTACTGGCTCTGGACCCCGGAGATGGCAGCCCCCGAACAGTTCTACTGCGACCAGGAAACTGACGGTGGCGGCTGGGTCATGATCGGCCGCGGCCGTGATGGCTGGGAAGAAAACTACAACGGCAAGGGCAAAGCCTCAGAGCTGTACACCAACCCCGATGGCACCGACGCCTTCACCCCCGTGCAGTTGCCCTCCACCACGGTCGATGCCCTGATCGGCAACAGCAAGGTGTCTGACCTCAAAGAAGGCTTCCGCATCCGCCGCGCTGCCAACGCCGAAGGCACCAAATGGCAGAATGTTACCGCTACCCGCGCCAACGCCACCGACTGGACCTGGGCCCTCTCAGGCACCCAGACCTGGCGTGACATCAAATTCCGCGGCGATTCACCGACCGTCACCAGCTCCAACCGAAACTTCTCATCGCTGACCGGCCAGATGATGAAGCCGGTACTCTCCATGTACCAGGTCAACTTCCTGGGCACCAGCGCACAGGGCTGGCGCATGGGCTTTGCCTACGGCCCCGTTGCTCGCGGCTCCGATAACGCCACCACCCACCTCTGGTCCAAGACCGGCGCCAGCCCCCTGCCCTTCTCCCAGGTCTTCCTTCGGCCCAAGCTGACCCAGGCAGACCTGAACCTGAGCGACTACGCTGACGCGGGTGCGTCCGCCTCCACCCGCCGTGCCCTGCCCAACTCCTATTCCGCTAAGGTCACCTGGCGCACCAGCGACACCACCGGCACCGGAACCCTGGGCGAGCTCAACACCTACGTGCAGGCCATCACCCAGGTGGGTAACACCGTCTTCACCGGCGGCGACTTCGCCTGGGTAGAAAACGCCGCCACCGGTGAGAAGGTTCAGCAGAAGTTCCTGGCAGGCTACGACGTAACCACCGGTGAACTTGTGCGCACCTTCATGCCCACCTTCAACGGCCAGATCAAGGCCCTAGAAGCCCTGCCCAACGGCACCCTAGCTGTTGGCGGTGAGTTCACCGAGGTCAACGGCGAAAAGGTTGCCGGTCTGGTCATCCTTGACCCCGTAACCGGTGCGATTGACCGCACCTACAACTTCGGCATCGAAAACCGCGGTGCAGGCTCTATCACCAGTGCCCGCACCCTGGATGTGCAGGGCGACTACCTCTATGTGGGCGGCGCTTTCTCCCACGTGGTCAATACCGAAACCGGGGCTACTGGCTACTCCCGCAACGCCGGTCGCTTTAGCTTCAGCCAGAACGGTCCGGACGCCAGCTGGCGCCCTTACCTCAACGGCACCGTCAACGGCCTCTCAGCCTCAGACGACGGGGCAACCGTGGCAGCAGCAGGCTACTTCTCAGAGGTCAACGGCACCAAGACCTGGAAGCTAGCCCAGCTCAACACCACCGACGGCAACATCGCCAAGGCCTGGATCTGGGAACCGTCCTTCCCCACCATCCAGCGCCAGGGCTACCAGAACGACGTTGAGGACGCCGGCGCTACCGTCTGGGCTGCCGGTTCAGAACACATCATCCACCAGTACGCCAAGAACACCATGAGCCGCCTCTACTCGGCAATCACCATCGAGGGCGGCGACTTCCAGGACCTCTATGAAGACCAGAACAACAAGGTCATCTACGGTGCCTGCCACTGTGGCAACTACATCTATGAAGGCTCCGGCACTTGGATGCAGCCCTGGACCAACAAGGGCTTCTTCAACCTGCAGTCCATCCGCCTCTCAGCAGCCTTTGACGCTGAAACCGGTCGCGTGATCGGCGAGTTCGCCCCCAACCTGCGCGGCCCCCGCGGTGACGGTGTTTGGGAGCAGTTCGTTGATACCACCGGCACCCTCTGGCTGGGTGGCGACATCAACCGTTCCCAGGGCGCTAACGGTATGCAGCAGACCGTGGGCTTTGCCCGTTACGCACCTCGCGACGTTACTGCCCCTGCCGCCCCGCGCTCACTGGCTGTGAGCACCGACGGTGCTACCGACGTCCTGACCTGGCCCTCAGCCGGTCGCAACGTAACCTACCAGGTGCTGCGCGATAACCGCGTCATCGCAACCACCACCGACACCACCTACTCGGTGGCCCACACCGACGATGCCCGCTACTTCGTGCGATCGGCGGACGCCGCAGGCAACTTCTCAGCCTCAACCTCCGTTGCTCTGGCTCAGAAGACCGAGCAGCCTGTGGCTCCGGTGGAGCCCACCGCCGAACCCACTGCTGAGCCTACCGCTGAGGTGCCTGCAGAGCCTACCCCGACCGCCGAAGCAACCACTGAGGCCCCTGCCCCGGTAGAGCCCCCGGTTGTGGAAGAGCCCGCTCCCGCTGAGCCCGAGCGCCTTGCTGAGGCTCCTGCCAACGGTACTGTCATCAACAACCCTGCTCCTATTGGGCCGTTTGCGGTTCCGGCTGAAAACTCTGAGCCTGTTCTGGCATCGGGCGATGAGTGGAAGATTGCCTTTGGTCTGAACGCCTGGCAGGGGCTGGACTCCACCTGGCGTGCTACCGACTACAAGTACGACACCGCCAAGTGGTACACCACCTACTCATCGGTTGGCTGGGGTGAGCCGCGCGTAGCTACCATGTACCAGTTCTCATCCAGCGCCCAGCCGGTATCGATGATGCTGCGCAAGGAGCTCAACCTGAACTTGGCTGCTGGTCAAAAGCTTGTGCTGACTACCTACGTGGATGACGGCATGATGATCTGGGTCAACGGTAAGGAATACACCCGCCAGAACCTCATCTGGGGTGCCCTGCCCACCTACACCGCCACCCGCGCTGTAGACTTTGGGGCTGCCCGTACCACCCCGCTGGTCATCGAGATTCCCGCTTCTGACCTCAAGCAGGGCAAGAACTCCATTGCGGTGATGGTCAACTCCAACACCAAGGGTGCAGCCACCACCTTCGACATGATCGGTGAGGTGCGCTAACCCAGAGCTAGAACTTACCCTAGCCCCGAAAACTCCCCGCGAGCAGACGAACTCTATCTGCTAGCGGGGAGTTTTTTCTCTGCGAAATTGCTGGGCAGGTGCCCGGGGCGGACGCCTGCCGGGAGTAAGGTAGGCAGGGTAAGATCCGTAATCGACTTTCATACAAAAGGAGATCTGGTGGAAGAATTAACCGTCGATGTGCTGGTACTGGGCTTTGGTAAGGCGGGTAAAACGATTGCCATGAAGCGTGCAGCTGCCGGCGATAGGGTAGCGCTGGTTGAGCAAGACCCTGCCATGTACGGTGGCACCTGCATCAATATTGGCTGTGTTCCAACCAAGTTCCTGCTGGAGCAGACCCACCTACACCGGGATTTTCCTGAGGCTCGCGATGACCGTAATGGTTTCATTGCCCGACTCAATGCCGCCAACCAGAAGATGGTAGAGGGTAAAGGCGTACTGCTACTCGACGGAGCTGCCCGGTTTGTTGATTCTTCTACTGTGCAGGTGGGGGAGCAGGTGCGGGTGAGTGCTTCAACCATCATTATTAACACCGGGGCTAGCTCGGGTGTTGAGGTGGGCGGACGCGTGCACGACTCCACCAGCATCCAGCAGCTTGAGAGCACCCCGGCTTCTCTCGCCGTAGTTGGCGGCGGGCCGATTGGTCTAGAGTTCGCTACCATGTTCTCTGGCTTTGGTAGCAGGGTCACCATCTACAAGGGGGAAGGAGACTTCCTACCTGCCCTCGACCGGCACATTGCCCAGGCGGTGCGCGAGCACCTGGAGAACCAGGGTATAAACATCGTTGACCGGCGTATTGCAGTTGAACAGGCTAGTGAGCAGCTTGACGATGAGGCTATTCTGGTTGCGATCGGCCGCCGCCCTGTAGTTGCCGGGCTCAACCTCGAGGCAGCCGGGGTCGAGTACACCGAGAAGGGCATCCAGGTCGATGAACACTGCCGCACTAACGTGGAGGGTATCTATGCGGTGGGGGACGTAACCGGCGCACCCCAGTTCACCTACGCGTCCTTTGACGACCATCGCATCGTGATGTCGCACCGTTGGGGCGACGGATCTCGTACCCGCACCGGTCGCTTGCTGCCCACCACTACCTTTATTGACCCGCCGCTATCCACCGTGGGGCTGACCGCCGAGGCTGCCGGCCGCGATCACGAGACTGATGTGCGCGAAGCTAAGATTGCAGATCTGGCGATTGTGCCCCGCCCCAAGATTATGGGTAAGCCCGAGGGTATTGCTCAGTTTGTGCTTGACAAGGAAACTAACCAGATTCTGGGCGCTACTCTCTGGTGCATTGATTCTCAAGAACTCATCAATACCGTAGCCCTGGCCATTACCCACCAGATTCCTGCCGCTGAGGTCGGCGAGGGGATCTACACCCACCCTGCGACGTCCGAGGTATTTAACGCGCTACTGCCCTAATAGTGTCGGTTGGTGATCTAGAGTAATTGATGATAGCTGTTGCTACTACGTGAAGTGACGTTTCAGCACCCGCTCAAGCTTCTTCGTCCACGGGCGCTGTAGTGCGTTGTGATGCTTCTGGTTGATATTGGTTTGAAATGAACGCCACAACAATTGCGCCGACTCCAGATAATTTGTAAAACCGATAGAGCAGAACTCGCTCACCAACAACATCAGGTGAGCGTGCGTCATATCGCTGAGTGTGCGCATGGTCGGTACACGCTCAGCGATATGACGCACGCTCGGTTAGAGCGCAGCGGAGCCTACCGCCGCCACAGCCGCCCCCACCCGCGCGAGCGGGCTTCAGCGTCCTGAACCTGCCGAGTCAACAAAGCAACCCGCTCAGCCTCTAACTCCAACCTCAGCTCGGCCTTCTCCCGCTCAGACCTCTCCCGCTGCGCTTCGAGCAGGGCGAGGGTGTGCTCGCTCTTGGTCACCACATTGAGCGGGCTACGCTCGCGGTAGCCGGCTAGCAGGGGCTCGCCCAGATAGGCGTCAGTGCGCTCGATGTTCAGCGTGATGGCCTTAGGGGTTGCCTCTAAAACGCAGTCGGCGGGCAGAATAGAGCGAAATTCAATCATCTCTTCTTTCTGGGTCTTGTTGAAGGTGCCGGTTGCCTCCCAGGCAGAGCGCAGGACGGACGCTACCTCGGGGCTATGCGCGCTGAAGGCTAGGGCGTCCTTGGCGTGGGCCTGGTGGATGGTGTCGGTGATGATGCCGCGGGCGATTTCGTCGCGGTAGCTGTAGGGGGTGAACAATTTGGCGGGAAAGGCCGTTTCTAGCCCAAAGCGGGCCAGGGTTTCTTGCAGAATCTCGGCGGTGAGCCAGACCCAGTTGCGTGAAAAACGCTGAATCTCGTGGGCGGTCAAGTGGTCGAGCCGCTGGCTGAGGGTGTAGACCACGTGGCGATAGAGGTTGTTGTTGACCGACCCCGCCAGGGAGGTGAAGTTATAGACCTGCTGGTCAGTAGGCTTGTAGTCGCTGGTAATAGAGATGTACCAGACGCGTTTTTTGATGGCTTCTTGCAGCACAGCCCCGTCGGCGTTTGAGGTCAGAATGATGGTTCCCTGCGGGCCCTCAAACCCGTTGGAGCGCAGGTTGGCCCAGTGCTTGATTTTACCCTGCACCGTTGCCCCGTTCAGAAACTGGGTACCCACCTCGTCGATGATGAGGGGTGAGACTTCGCCCGATTCCATGTAGCTGTTCATATAGTTGATTGACCCGGTTTTAGAGCCGTAGGTGGTTTTGAGCAGTTCTTCAGCCAGTAGGGGAGAGTAGTCACCGATGAAGGGCTTGAGGTAGTCGTCAACCATGGTGGTTTTACCCGATGACCCAGACCCCAAGATAGCCAGGAGAACGGGGATTTTGTCGGGATTTTCGCCGGTTTCCATAACCAGGTGGCGGATGCGCCAGAGCACCGGGGCCGTCATGGCAAAGAGGAAGGCACTCAGGGCCTGGTGGGATTCATCGCGCATCTTGTTATCCCGGTAGGAGAGCACGATATCGACGAAGGTTGAGGCGTCGCGGGCTGTTACCTCTGCATCGGTGAGCGGGGTAAGTTCCTTCCCCTCGTGGTTGATGAGCAGGGTGCCGTCATCGGTGGCAACCCAGCGGGGTTGCGCACCCGTGATGGGGCTGGCATCCGCCGGGGCGACCTGCCTTTGTCTGAGGTGCACGGTCTGCAGGGCCTTGGTCGCGGCGGCAGGGGTGCGCGTTTTACCGGCGGGGGTGTAAGTGGCTTTGAGAGTGTGCAGGACGACGGGGGCACCCAGCTGGTAAGTTGTGGTCACGCTTTCGGGGGTGGCTGTATCAGATTTTTCCTCGCGCAGGAGCTGGCCGATGGTTTCGCGGTGTTCGGTGGGTAGGAGTTTGGCGTCCTTGATGATGCGGGTATCGATGATGCTGGTGCGCTGCTCGGCGGTGCTGGCCTGACGGAATTCCTGCACGGTGCTGCGGTCGAGATAGTCGGTGGCTTCGACCTCGAAGTTTTGGGTGAAGAGTTCGGTGTATTCGCGCAGGTAGGCGGTGTCATCGGGGCTGTCGAAGCGACCCCGGTAGAGGGTGTTGTGCTCGTGATTCTGGGTCATGGCTGCCCGGGTGAGGTTCATGGACCCGGTGAGAATCGCAAACTCGTCGGTCGATGTGAGGATGAAGTACTTGGAGTGAAAGAGCTTATCGGCGTTGTATTTGAGGTGCACGCGGCCGCTTTCGAGGGCGTCGAGCAGGGGCTCGCTGGCGGTTTCTAGTTCGCGGACGCGCCGGGTTGGGTCGAAGATTTGCCGCAGCAGGCTGCCGGTTTTGGCTTCTTCAAGACCTAGAATCAGCTTGACCTGCTCGAACCTCTGGCTGAGCTGGTCAATCGTAGCGAAGGAGGAGACGAAGCTGACCCCGTGAAACTCTGTGTAACCTGCCGTGAGCTCCCAGAAGTCCGGCCCGTAAAGCATGGTGCGGGTGTTGAGGTCGAAGACGGTGAGCATGAGTATGCCTTTCAGCTAGTGGGTGGGGTGTGTGGTTTACCCAGTAGCATGACAGGCTATTGTGAACAGGGTGCAAATGGCGGCAAGATGGCGAGAAGATGTCTGGTAAATGAATAATGAAAACTTTTAGTCGCCGGTTTTCTGCACATTGCGGCGAAATCAAGCGAGCGTGCGCCGTTTCGCTGAGTGTGCGCATGGCCTGTGCACGCTCAGCGATATGACGCACGCTCGGTTAGGGGCGTAGCGGAGCTAAAAAATTTGGTGCTAGAGAAAAATCGGTTTAATTAAACTGCGTTATACCCACCGTCTACTAGATAGTAGGAACCGGTGACAAAGCTGGCAGCATCTGAGAGCAAGAAAGCCACCACATTGGCTACTTCCTCAGGAGTGCCAAGCCGTCCCATGGGGTGTTTAGCAGTAAGTGCTTTAAGGGCATCATCACTGACGTTCTTCAGTAATGGAGTATTCACATACCCAGGACCAACAGCATTTACGCGTAGACCCAACGGCGCATATTCTACAGCCGCAGCTTTGGTAATTCCGTCCACTGCATGCTTAGTTGCTGTATAAGCCGGGGATCCAATTGAGGATGTGCGGGAGTGGATGGAACCAACATTTACAATTGCGGAATTCTCAGGATGCTTGAGCATTTCTTGAGCCTGGGCCTTGATGCCGTAGAAAACGCCATTTAGGTTGATATCGATAGCCTTGTCCCAATCAGCAATATCGATATCTTCAATCTTGCCAGTAGGGCCGGTAATGCCCGCGTTGTTGACAGCTAAGTGCAGGGCTCCATACTCTTTGACGGCTGTCTCAACTACCTTGACGTGATCATCATAGTTAGAAGTATCAGCCTGAAGGGCTGATGCTGTGCCACCGGCTTGAATAATGGTTTCAGCAGTTTCTTGTGCAGCATCAAGATTGATATCAGTAACTAATACGCTCGCTCCTAACTCGGCAAGTTTGAGCGATATTGCGCGTCCTAGTCCGGAACCTGCCCCTGAGACTGTGGCGATCTTTCCAGTGAAATCTATCATGGTATTTCCCTTCAAGTGGTGTCATCTTTGACGATACCGGGCGATGTCGTGTTACATCGTCTGGTACTTGAAGCCTACACCCATTTAGTTCACTAGTAAACTAAAATTTATAGTTATGACTTTGTAGCCACTCCAGATGAAGTTAGCTTATCGCTTCTACAGTCGCCCTAACCTGTGCAGATGAGCTGCGGCGTCCTCGCCCTGCTGGGCCAATTTCAGGCTTAGGCATCCGGTTGCTGCCCATCATGGGGCTGCCAGGCACAGTCTGTTAGCTCGAAATCCGTGAAGACAGCGGTAAACGATGAGTCTTCGGGGGAGCAGGCGTAGACCCCAAAACTGATCTCTTCACCCGCATCCGCCAGGTGGCAGATGCGCATCTGGTGCCAGGTGGTGCCATCGAGAGAGTTCTCAATGCGGAAGTCCTGGCCCCTGCGGCTGAGCCGGTACCACATGTAGCCGGTTGATGCCGGTATCTCTGTGGTGGCCCAGTCGGAGTAGCCGCCGTTGGTGACGACCGACCCCAGATGCTGGAAGTCCTCATTTTCGTATTCGATGGAACCCTTGATCCAGTTTTCACTGTCGAGGTAGACAGCTACACCGCACTGGTCAAAGCGGTGCTGGGCGGTATCGAAGCTGGCCTTGACGATAAAGGAAAAATACTGGTCCCGGGTTCTGGTTTGCAGGACCGGTGCGTTGTCGTTGCGGAAGTGGTAGTAGGTGCGTTGCCAGAGGTCAGTGCCGGGTTCGGTGGTGATTTCTACCCGGTCACGGGTGACGGTGTAGTGGCGGGGCGGGCGCGTCCAGGTGAAGGTGGTGAGGTCCATGTCTAGTCTCCTTATTTTCTTCGCTATTTAGAGCCGGTCAGGGGCGGTTTATAGGGGTCAGACTACTTTTCCAGCGCGAGTGTGCGTCATTTCGCTGAGCGTGCGCACGGTCGGTGTACGCTCAGCGAAATGACGTACGCTCGGTTAGGGTTTCTTGTGGGCCATGTGCTTTTCCATAAAGGAGTCTTATACCTTCAACCAGCTCAAATAGTAATTGGTTGGTATAGCGAGCTGGGTGAGCCTGTTTTCTATTTTTTATAGACTTCTCGCCGGTGACCGATTGTTAGAACCAAGATGATGAGCCGGCCTTCTTCGACAGCGTAGATTACCCTGTAGTTGCCAACTCTAAGTCTGAGTTCGCCATCTCCTCCAACTATTTTCTTGATCCCTGGCGGGTATGGGTTTGAGGCAAGCTCTTGGATTTTCTTGGCAATGCGGGTCTGATCGTTTTTATTGATTTTGCGCAGTTCTTTTGCTGCAGAAGGTTTGAAGGTAACTGAGTAGTTAGCTGTCATGAAAGCTTAATGCCGAGCTCTTCCATGAGCTGGTCAAAGGGGATTTCGTCTTCTTCTTGGCGGGCTTGACGGGCTTTAGCGGCATCAAGTTTATCTTCGAGTGCTTCGAGTGCTTGATCGAAAAAGACGGGGGAGACAAGGACGGCTCGGCGGCGGCCTCTGCTTTCGATAGCAACGGGCTCTCGCTGCACTTCGTCAAAGTAGTGGCCGAGGTTCTGGCGAAATTCTGCTGTTCCGGTAGTTGTAGTCATGTACTAAATGTACATTACGTACAGGGTAAGGGCTATGGCTGAGCAAGAATTTTTTCCCGCCAGTAGTCCTCAACGAACCAGAGGTGCCCGGCCATACCGGCTAGGGTCATGCTGCTGGGGTACAGGGACTGCAAAGGACGCTCTCACCCAGGCAGGTGCCGTCCGCGCCCCGGAGCTTACGCAAGAATATCCCCTGTTGAAAACGGATATAGCCAAGCACCAGCTCTTTTTCGGAGCCGGTCAGGGGCAGGTCTGTAAAGGGCATTTTTATAGGCTCAATTTACCGGCGGTACAACGAACGTGCGTCATATCGCTGAGCGTGCGCACTGTCGGTGCACGCTCAGCGATATGACGCACGCTCGGTTAGGGGAAATGCTGTAGTTAGTCCCAGGTGGGGTTAGTCAGGTCCACCCCGGCACGTTGGGCCTCTGCCTCGATAGCATCAGCCAGCCACTGGGCTAGGCCCGCCTGCTGGGACTCGTAGTAGCTGGTGAACCGCTCATCGGTAATATAACCGCGCGAGATCAGGTAGTGCTTGGCGGGGGTGACGGGGAAGAACTCGCTCAGCAGCTGACGGTGGGCGTGGACGAGCTCGCCAGCCTCGTCGCTGTCCGTCGGCAGGCCGCGGCGCACGGCATCCGCTAGTTTTCCGTCCAGCTCAGCGGCGCGATTCTTGTAACCCGCCCAGTCGGCCTGGCTCCAGCTAGCGGTGCGCTGCTGGCTGATGGCCCAGTCATCTGTGCCGGTGTAGCGTTCCTCAGCTTCTGCCTGGTAATTGGCGAAGTTGGCGTCGCCGAGAACTTCGCCGATTTCGGTGAGGGTGAGTTTCTTGTTCGTCATTTCGTTCTCCATGAGGGTGTCGATAGCAGTGACCATAGCGGAGAGCTGCTGTTGCTGCTCCATGAGGGCCTGGCGTTGCCTGCGGAGGTGCTCCAGGCTGGTTGAGCTACTGGCCAGGGCTTCTTTAATGTCGGTGAGTTTCATGCCGGTTGCCCGGTAGATGAGGATCCGTTGCAGGGTCGCAATATCGTCGGGAGTGTACAGCCGATAATTCGACCAGGTACGCTCAGCAGGGGCAACGAGCCCGAGGGATTCCCAATGGTGCAGGGTGCGCACCGTGACACCGAGAGCCTGCGCTACTTCCCCTACCGTGTAGAGGGTTTCTTGATCCTTCATGTTTCCATTGTGGGGTCTAACGTGGCGTGAGGGTCAAGCTCGAACTAAGTTAGGTATCGACCGTAGCGAAATTCCTGATATTGGTGGCGGAGACGATGAGTTCCAGATTGCATAGCAGTTACCCTGAGCGTGTTGCCCTCGCCCGTAAACGGCGGGGGCATACCCGTGTGTCTTTGGCACAGGAACTAGGGGTAACAGACCGTACTACTCAAAAGTATGAAAAAGAGGGCGCCCCTGATTCAGCAGTCAGCCAGTTAGCTCAAGTTCTTGGGTACCCGGTTGAGTATTTTTCACGCCAGCCACAGGTGGCGGTTGAGGTTGATGCTGTTAATTTTAGGGCTGGTCGTGCGGCTACTCGCAGTGCGCGTGATTCTGCCCTTGCAGCAGGCGTTACCGGTATTGAGATAATGCAGTGGGTGGAGGATAAGTTCACCCTACCTTCAATTGTCGTGCCTTCATTTGAGGGAATAGCCCCGAGGGTAGCTGCTCAGTTGCTTCGTGAGGAGTGGGGTCTAGGTACTAGGCCCTTACCGAATTTGGTGCAGTTGTGCGAGTCGCGGGGTATTAGTGTGATGGTGCTTCCAGACGCTGCCATGCAGGTTGATGGCTTCTCACTCTGGTATGAGGGTAAGCCCTATATTTTTGTTGCTCAGCAGAAGACTCCCGAGCGAGCTAGGTTTGATATTGCTCATGAGCTGGCCCATCTTGTGCTGCACCGGTTTGCTCCTGTTGATGATTCTTCGGCGGTGCAGGAACGCGAGGCGGACGAGTTTGCGTCTGCCCTGTTAATGCCTGAGTCGCTGTTGGCTGACTATCTTCCTCATAATGCTTCGGCGGACGATCTTGTAGAAGCCAAGTACATTTTTCAGGTATCTGCCTTTGCCTTGGCAACCTCTTTGCATAAGAGTGGGCGGATGACTGAATGGATTTACCGCAAGGTGTGTATTGAGTTAACACGCCGGGGTTATAGGGACGGTGAGCCTGAGGGCATGGGAGCCTTTGAGCAGTCCAGGCTTTTCCCGCAGGTGTTCGCTGCTGATAAGGGCGGTGCTGTGACGGCTGAGCGTATTGCTGCTGATCTTGCGGTGCCGGTTGATGATGTGCTGACTTTGACGTTTAGTACTCGTCTGCGACTTGTGCAGGGGGAGGGCAAGGCCGAAAAGCATGGTGAGAGCGGACGCCCGGCGCTGCGGGTAGTGCGTTAAGTTGAACCCCGATTAGTTAATAGTTAGGGTGTGTGCGCAATTTCGGTTGTTGTCTTGCCGGGGTAACTGACGGCGCTATTTCTGCCGAAGGTCCTTTTCTGGCAGGCTGGGGACTAGCTCGAAGAAACGCTCAGTCATGGCGAGCAGTTTGCCTGTTTTAACGAAGCCAGCGATGGTGCCTTCACTGAACCGCTCGCCGCGTCCTGCCATGAAGAAATAGAGGGTGAGGTCAGCCAGGCCGCATTCCTCAATGGGGGCGGGGTCCTGGTGGTTCTTCAGCCAATTGCTGTAGGGCTCGGAGCCAACACCCATGACGTCGGACAGGAAGGTCATGGCGTCAGAGATTCCGTTCCACAACCACGGGGGAACATCCGAGTAACCTAGTCGGGCGGGGGAGTCCTCAGCGGGGCTTGTTTCTGCACCATCTTTTAAGTTGTGGTGCATGAGGGAAATATCGTCGAAAAGCTGTTCAGCAGTTTTGTTGTCCCTTAATCCCATATACCTATTAAGCCAGATTAGAACAGAAAATCGAAGGGATATCAGCGGTTCGATGTTCAGTAGATATCTTCGATATTGCCGGGAAGTCCACGGTGCGGTTTGGGTGCAGGGTATTGCCCGATTTCACGGATGATTTCGGTATACCAGCCTCCAGTACTGCCGGTCATAAGTACAACACCTAAGAACCTCTTGTTTTCAGAACTATTTCTGAATAAGCTGTTTGTATGTCTACTCTTACCTACGCTCGAACCTTCAATTCCTCAGAGCTGAGCCGCAATCCCAAACCTGTTTTTGAAGCGGTAGAGTCTCAGCCTGTTCTTGTGACCCGTCGTGACGGTGAAAACCTCGTACTGATGACTGAGCATGAGGCAGACGAACGTCGCGATATGTTTGCGATTGCAGCTCAGATTATTGCTGCCACAACACTTGAGGGTGGTTCACTGGCTGAACGTATGGCCACTGTTTTCCCCTGGATGCTGGCTCTTAATGCTGAGGATCGTGAGCTTTGTGCCCGTGAACTAATAGATACGGCCCGAGCTGCTTTTGCTACCAACCAGCCAAAGACTTTGCTGGTAGGGGTAACGAGCTGGTTTGAGTCCGCAACTGCTCTAGCTGCTGGGCTGGATAAAGTGGAACCTAAATGGTTGGCTGAACCGGTGGCAGCAGAGGCACCTTAATGGCAAAAACTTCTCGGGTTGAGCGACCACTACGTAAATCGGAGTATGAAATTGTTTATGCGAGTACTCACGCCCAGAAAGGTTGGAGAGATTTAAAGGCTACGGTTCCTGGTCCTCTTGTGGACACCTGGGAGTGTCTTACTAAGACTCCAATGGAGGTCTCGCCTAGCAACTATTGTTTGCGTGGAGAGCTGGGGAAGCTTACCTATCAAGGAAGACAGTTTGAACGCTGGCAGCACAAACCAACTTTAAAAGGTGGCGCGAGAATCTGGTTTTTTGTCGATGAAAGCGCACGCCGGGTTTATCTTGAGAAAGTGTTTACCTCTCACCCGAATGAAACTAAGTAAATGAGTTTGGTTTGTGCTATGTAGATGGAGTTGTACAAATGTGACTATCTGGCGGACTGGAGAAAGTCTTTGATATGTAACCCCTGGGGAAATATATGAGCGTAAGTATCACAATCCACCCGACGAATTGGAATAAACCTACTTCCCAAGAGATAATTCGTCGGGCTGAGGCGTTTGCCCGTCGACTGAGTTGCAGTGTACGTTACGAGTTATTTGGATGAAGTGGGCGAAACCCGCAAGATGTGATAAATCCGGCCATAAACCAACCTCTCATTAGCTTTGATTATAAGGACGTCGCGACAGGAACCTTTCTAGGTAATATCGATTTTTCCTGTACCTGGATTGATGATTAAGTGCCCCACCCACTACAGGAACAAGATGTTGAGCTATGGAGTGATGTGTATACCGGCCACCCGGTCTTAGAGATAGAGGGTAATGCTTCTTCTGCTTCTATTGACCTGGATCGCGGGGTACCCTGCATCTTTAATTACGAGTGTATTCGGTTAGGCACAGGTATACATAGAGTAGCGTGCTGCGCTTTCATCACAACGCTTGCTGATATATTTGGTGGCCATATATTCGCATGATGGAGGTTTGCCATTCGAATCAAATGGGCGAATCACAGAAGAGTTTCTTATTTGGTGTAAAAGGAATCTCGAGAGCAAATTTTGAGGTAGTGATTCTAGGAGGTCTCTAAGCTGGATTGAAATGTGTAGGACCGTAGATATCTTATTTGGAGATTTAATTAGGTAAGGATTATGAAGCTGTCGAAGTTGAACGGGGAACGAAGCAATTGGCTGTGCGTATGTTCTGGTATCTTCCAACTCAAGTCATAGCGATCGTCGCAATGGGGCTAAATCAAGGCATTAGTGCTATTGGTGTGCAATGAAAACTGCGAACTCATAGGTGGGTCATCAACGAGCTGGCTCTTATATCCTTAGCAGTAGTTTTTGGGTGCCCGGTAGGCGCCGCATAAAAATATTTATTCAACCCTTCTGGGGAAGAAATAATGTTAACATACCCAAGGCTTTAATTTACGAAATTCGTATTCAAGGTTTATCAAATAATGTATTCGGATGGAACGTCAAAATTTTTACTATTTTTCTTAGATGTGACTTTCTGAATTTTTTGACCCTTTATAATAAAAGGAAGATCTCTTCTAAAAACTATTTTATTGTCAACAGTGGAATATCCATCTGGGACTGCATCTGATACAGCAGCTCTAGATAACTTTTCTTCCACAGAGAAGCCGTAATCCCAAGAAGTCAAGCCTTTATTTTTGGATAACCACTTCCGGTACTTTTTAGAATTCTCAAAAATTATTCTTTTTTTATACTCCGATGGGCTTTCTCTTATGGTTACATTCTGTCCAGTGAAGTACTCGGAGTAATGTTGGTAGACATTCCTTATAACTAAGTCAGTCTCAATATCAGGCAGTGACCATCGCCCAATGATAATTTTTGAAAGTAAAATAAATGGTAATGTAAAAAATAATATTGTTAACCATGAGAAGATGTTACTTTGCAGAATTTCTGAATTGTCACCATTTGGTGACAGTGCTAGCGAAATTGTAGAGAAAACCAGGAGTAAAATAGCAAATATCATACATAGAATTGATAGTATTCCGATGATGAGTCCAAAAAACTTTAAAAAAGAATCGATTTTGCTACCTCTGGCTGCATTTAGATCAGGAAAATCTTTGTAGCTTGAAACATTTTCAGGAATATGAAGCAGCTTCTGTCTGGCGATTGGATCTTGGATTCCTAGAAAAGCAAGTTGAGACTCAAGTGCTGATTTATGGATTGATCTCTCGTATTCTTTCTTTAGTCTATTGATATTGATATTTTTAATATCTTTATTAGAATTATGGTTGATGATGATTGACTGAATTTTTTCTAGGCGTAGCAACTCAGGTGGTAAGCCTTTGTTTTGATTTTTTATGGTCTTTGAGACATTTTGTGACGCTATAAATGCAGAGGACACACCCGCAAGTGACGCAATAGCGGTAGTGAGTAAAGCTCTGGAAGTTTCAGGTTCTAGGAACCAATTCATTTATATCTTTCCTATTATTTTTGAAAACTTATTCTGGTGGGCCAATGGGGGGATGGGTATTTTTAGTTCTTGCCCGTATTGCTTCGCATTAATGTTGGGTTGCGCAACAACATTTTGTTTAGATTTCACCCATGCCCTATAAGCTGGAGTCTGTGTATAGGAAAAAATATAGTCGGGATTTACTAGATTTCTATTTAGTTTAAATTTTATTAGATACCCAGCGTGAATCGCTTTTTGTGTTTCGTCCTGAACAAGAAAAGTTTTACCCACGGTTGCACCTGATCGTGCAAATAAGAGATCTCCGGGCTTTAATATGTATTTTTCCCAATCAGAATTGCTTCCAGCCGGTGAACGAAGATCGTTATTAAGTGAACCGTCGTCATTGATATCTGTAATTCTGATATATCTTGGTTTATCAGAGTTGTATTCTTCGCTGGCGAGATTTGCTCCGTAGGTTCCTTTGCCAAGTGATATTTCGTTTAGTGATAATATGGGATAATCTTTTCCTTCAAACATTGTGGAAAAAACTGCTGTTTTCAGTTCTTTTAAAAGCTCCTGCTGGCGCTCACGCTTCTGAGCAATCGTTGACTGAAGGTCGCGAATCTTAACCTGCTTTGCCTGCTCTTCTAGGGGAGGAAGGTCGAGCTTAATATTCTCCACTGTCTTTTTGGATAGCTCCTTGAACGTCGCACCTACGCCAAGAGATTGTAGATACTCTTTATGGTCAATAAGCCAGTAATACAAAAATTTTGGCAAGATCTGGTCACCAGGAATCAGGCTTTTAAAACCCTGGTTAGTTGCCATCGGAACAGTATTGATAGCAACGTGACCGATGGGGGCTCTTGAACTCAATAACACAGAGTTCTCTGGAAGCAAGTTTGTAGCACAGCTATTGAAACCAGCCTCAGTAATTTTTCGTGGAGTCTCAGAGATATATGCGCCTGAAAGCTTACTTAAATCAGCAGGGGTTACCCAATTTATATCCCCATCCCAATACTCTTCAACTGAAGTTTTGGGGGTAGCACCAGACACAACCTGGCAGACATCGCCGAGCCTCACCGTCCTTGTCTCGCTCACAGCCCCATCACCTTCTTCAGCTGCTCAATGTGCTCGCCAATTTCGCGCTGGGTCTGCTCCAGCTCCGCAATAATCTCCTCCGGGGAGCGGTAGGCCACCTCTTCAAAAACCAGCTCCTTATAGCGGTTAATAGAGAGGTCATAGCCCTGCTCCACAATCTCACTCTTCGGCACCGTAAAAGACTTCTCCGTGCGGGTCCGCTCACGCTCAGCCCCATCACGATCAGCCCAGTGCTTCAAAACCTCCGGCAGGTCATTAGCCTCCACTGGGTTCCGCTTGTCATCCAGGCTGAAACCATCAGCCTCAACATCAAAGAACCACACCTCGTCAGTGCCACCCGAATTCGTCTTCGTAAAGAACAAAATAGCAGTCGATACACCCGCATAGGGCTTAAAGACCCCCGAAGGCAACTTCACCACAGCGTCCAGCTTCTGGTCCTCAACCAAGGCGCGGCGGACGTCCTTATGAGCCTTCGACGACCCAAACAAAACACCATCCGGCACAATCACCGCAGCCCGTCCACCGGGCTTCAACAACTTCAAAAACAGGGCCAGAAACAGCAGCTCAGTCTTCTTGGTCTTAGCGACCTTCAACAAATCCTGACTGGTTGCTTCATAATCCAAGCTCCCCGCAAACGGCGGGTTTGCCAGAATCAAAGAGTACTTCTCGGCGTCCTCACTGGCACCCTCACTCAGAGAATCACGGTAGCGAATATCAGGGTTATTTACCCCGTGCAACATCATATTCATCGACCCAATACGCAACATGGTCGAATCAAAGTCATACCCGTGGAACATACCCCCATGGAAATGCTCCCGGTGCTTCGCACTCGTAAACGGGTCCCGATTCTCACGCACCCACTCAGCAGCAGCCACCAAAAAACCAGCCGTACCGCAGGCAGGGTCCACAATGACGTCCTCAACATCAGGCGCCATCATCGCCACCATCAACTCAATAATGTGACGCGGAGTGCGGAACTGGCCATTCGTGCCCGACGTTGCCAACTTCGACAGCATGTACTCATACAAGTCGCCACTCGTATCAAGATCATCAAGAGCTATCGCGTCTAATTGATCAACCACCTTCGCCAGCAAGGCAGGGGAGGGAATGCGGAAAGTTGCGTCCTTCATATGTTGCGAATAAGTGGACGCCTCACCACCCACCTGGCTACCCAAATTCCGTAAGAAGGGGAAAATGCCAGTATTCATCAGGTCAAACATGACCTGCGGGTCCTGATTCTTAAAATTCTGCCACCGCAACAGCTCCTGACCCTCACCGAACACCGGGTTCTCCACCGGGCGGCCAGTCAACCGAGCCTTCTTCTCAGCACGGGTCTGCGCATCATCCAAACGACGAATAAACAGCAGATAAGTCATCTGCTCAATAACCTCAAGCGGGTTAGAAATACCGCCCGACCAAAAATCATTCCAAATACGATCAATACGCGATTTAGTCTCGCCCGAGATTGCAATAGCCATAGCTCTAAGTATATGGGGTCACAAGCCCCTACACCCTGCTAAGCCACCTCGGCCGTAGCCCTGATACGGTTGAGAATAGAAACAATCTCAAAGGCGTCATCGTCCCCGAACATCTCAAGCGGGTCACCCAAACTTACATAGGGGTCCTCATAGAGACGCGACGGGTCAACCGTGCCATTCTCACTCAGCTCATCCACAATGCGCTGCACAAATCGAATCTGCGTCGCCGAATACCGCGACTCATCCAAAAAGACTGCAAAAGCCGCCCGGGCCTCGTCCCTGCTCAAACCCACCAGCGAGCGCACAAACACACCCAGACCCCCAGACTCACGCGCTACCTGCACATTTGCAGGCCCGCCAATACCCGAAGCATCAATCAAATCAGCCAGAGCCGCAAAATCCTCGTCCGTCAGCTGCTTGCCGCGAAGAACCTTCTGCACAGCAACTGCATCCAGGTGCTCGCGCAGGTACTCCTGCATTTTCTGCTCAAACCGCTCCTGGTTCATACCCACCTGGGTACGCACCACTTCGACCTCTACCGGGTCGATAAGCTCGTCCTGAAAATTGGTGTAGACAATCTTCTTCTGACCCTTATCAAGCAGGTGGGTGACACCGCGCAGCTTCTTGCGCATGAACTCCAGCAGGGCAGGGGAGACATCCACCCACCAGTCATCTGCAGCCAACTGCTCCAGGTGGGGCAGGACGGCCGCGATGGCAGGAACCGCTGCCTTAGTCAGCAGATCCTCGGCCAGGGTCTGGGCCACCTCTTTGGCACGGGCTAGTGCGGCAGAATCACCGGTGAGGGCAGACAGCTGGGCCCCAAGCATGAGCAGGTCAAACTGCTTAGCCTCCAGGGTTCCTTCGACCTGCACCGTTGAGGCAACAGCCCCCAAACTCAGCGCCAACTCGGCCTCAGCCTCAGAAAGTTGCGCCCAGGCATCCGCGGATGCAAAGCGCTCCACCGCTGCCCGGTGCGGGCGCACCAGCACATTGCCCATATCCAACCTACCCACAAAGGTAGCCAGGTCAGAGCGCACCGCCACCGCGTAATCGTCCCCAGTACCCACGGTGCCAGAGCCCACCAGGGCCCGGGCCAGCCTCACCCGAGTTTCAAACACCCGCTGAGAGACAGGCTTAGCCAGCTGACCCTCAGAGCCGGGCAGATCCTGGCTGAAATACTCCAGGTTCTGGCAGAAATCGAAGACCAAAAAGTCCGTCTTATCGGCCCCGGGGCCAAAAACATCGGGAGCCAGGCGGGTACCGCGACCCAGCATCTGCCAGAACTTGGTCTTCGCCCGTACCAGCTTGAAAAAGACCAGGTTCAGAATCTCGGGCACATCAATGCCGGTATCGAGCATATCCACGCTAATAGCAATACGGGGCAGAGACTCCGGTTCAGAGAACTTCTCAATCGCTGACTCTGCCGCATACGTGCGGTTAGTAATCACCTGGGCGTAGGAGCCGCCGTAACCGGGGAAGAGCACGTTAAACCGCTCATAGATAAAATCAGCGTGGGCCTGGTTCTTGGCGAAAATGATGGTCTTGCCCAGCAACTCACCGTCAGCTACCCGGTAGCCGTGCTCCATGAGCGTGGTCAGCACCTTATCGACCGTATCGGCGTTGAAAAGAAAGCGGTTCAGGGCCTCGCTGGTAATCTCATCGGGCACAGCATCGCCCCAGTCGGCAGACTCCCACTGCTCCTGCTCAGCCTCACTGAGCTGGTCATAGCGGATGCCCTCACGCAAGAAACGGGTACCCACGCTAAAGCCCCGCGCCGGCACTAGATAACCGTCGCTGACCGCCTGATCGAGGGTGTAGGCATCGGTCGGCACGCCGGCCTCCAGGTCAAAGAGAGCATAGGTATTGAAATCAACCTCGTCCTTAGGGGTAGCGGTGAGCCCCACCAGCAGGGCGTCAAAGTACTCAAAAATCGCCTTGTATTTGGCATAGACCGACCGGTGAGCCTCATCGACCACAATCAGGTCAAAATAGCCGGGACCGAATTCGCGCAGGGTAGCTTCACCCTCAGCCCGGGTGCGGTTGATGATGTTTAGCATGGTGGGGTAGGTGCTAGCATAGACCCGGCCATTGGCCTGCCTATCTTCTACTAGATTCACCGTAGCCAGGTTGGGAAGGTGAGCCTTGAAGGCCTTGACCGCCTGGTTGACCAGGGCAGTACGGTCAGCAAGGAACAACACGCGCTTGACCCACCCAGCCCGCGACAGCAAATCCACCAGGGCGATGGTTGTGCGGGTCTTACCCGAACCGGTCGCCATCACCAACAGGGCCTTACGGCGGCGGGCATCAAATGACTCAGCCACCGACGCAACAGCCCGCAACTGATAGCCGCGCCCCGCAATCTCAGTGTTGACCTGCTGCCCGCTCAACTGCTGGCGGCTAGTCCTGCGCTCAATCATGAGGGCCAGCTCATCCTCGGTGAGGAACCCCTGCACCTCACGCGGCGGGTAACCGGCAGCGTCATCCCACAGGTAGTGGGTATAGCCGTTGGTATAGAAAATAACCGGGCGGACGCCGGTCGCCGCCTGAAGAGCGTCCGCATATGCTTTGGCCTGGTCGCGACCAATATCTACTGACTCCCGGGCCCGCTTGGCTTCGACCAGGCCGAGGGGGCGGCCGTCCCTGCCCCACAGCACATAATCAACTCGACCCGACCCGCTGGGAGTGGGCAAACCCGTCACCGGGTACTCGCGGTCCCGCTTATGAGCAAGGGGCCAGCCAGCTTCGCCCAGGAGCAAATCGATGAAGTAGTCGCGGGTCTCCGCCTCGTTGTAGTCGTGGGTATCTGGCAGGGTCTTAGCCGCCTGGGCTTCAGCCAACTGGGCTCGAAGACGCTCCAGCTCGGCGTCCATAGCATCCACCCTCGCCTGGTGCTCAGCTGCTATCCTCTCCATCTCAGCCGTGCGCTCGGCCTCAGCCTCAGCCATGCGCTGCTGGGTCAGAGCTCGCTGCTCTGCCTGGCGACGCAGCGTGGGAATCAGCTGGCGGTCAAAAGCCTTGCCCATAGGAGCTAGGGCTGGGGTTGCCGAATGGTTGTACACACCCCAGACCATCAGGTGATACAGGTCGGTCACCGCCCGCTCGGCGTCCCGGTCAGAAAGGACCCTCCGGGAGTTATGGGCCGCATCGTTTCCCAGGTGGCGGATAGTCTTGAACTTCAGGCGCTTGTCATTATCGAGAAATACAGAGAAAGCCTCATTGCTGGTCAAGGTCGCCAGCGTGGCCTGCTCCGTCCGATAGATGCCCCGCACTCGGTAAATATGCTCAACCAAACCCTCGATAGCCCGCCGGGCGTAGAAGCAGGCGGTGGGCGCGTCCGTCACCAGATAGCCCTCGGCCTTGGCACAATCCTGGTAGAGCTCCGGCAGGGCCTGGTAAACAAAAGCAAAGTTAGACATAGCGCCTCGTGACTGTGCGAGAAGGTGTAGGTGCAATCACACATATTTTAGCCTGGTCAGCGCTTGAAAGGGGACCTCAAAACCTCAAAGGGACCGCATAATATGCGGTCCCTTTTTGGAAATCAGGTCCCCTTGGGAGGCGGCCGTGAGCGGGAGCCTGCTCCGCCCGCCCTAGTCGCTAGCCCCCGCGAACTGCGAGTTATACAGCTCAGCGTAGAAGCCACCGCGCTCCAGCAGTTCGGTGTGGGAGCCGGATTCGACGATGTCACCGTCACGCATAGCGAAGATGACGTCGGCGTCGCGGATGGTGGAGAGACGGTGGGCAATCACGAAGGAGGTCTTACCAACCGCCAGCTGGCCCAGGGCACGGGCAATCAGCAGCTCGGTGCGGGTATCAACCGATGAGGTTGCCTCATCTAGGATCAGCAGCGGCTTATTGGCCACCATAGCCCGGGCAATAGTGACCAGCTGCTTCTGGCCGGCTGAGAGCTGGGTCTGGTCGGTCAGCACGGTGTCGTAGCCATCGTGCAGCTGGGTGACCAGCTCGTCCAGGCCCACCGAGGCCATCACCTCATCAAGCCGCTCCTGGCTTACCTCCCCAGCCCCGTAGACCACGTTCTCCCGCAAGGTTCCCTCAAAGAGCCAGGTATCCTGTAGCACCATGGCAAAGAGAGAGTCCACCTGTTCGCGGGTCAGATCGGTGGTAGGTACCCCGTCAATACGAATCTGGCCCGAGTCCAGTTCGTAGAAACGCATGAGCAGGTTGACCAGGGTGGTTTTGCCAGCACCGGTCGGGCCCACAATCGCGACCTTCTGGCCCGGTTCTACCGAGGCGGTAAAGCCGTGGATAACTTCCTTGCCCGGCTCGTAGCTGAACCGCACGTCCTCAAAGTCCACCGCCCCGCGCACCGGCTGATCCAGGGCGGCGGTCTTGGCGGACTCGTCCTCCAGCTCCTCTGCCTCTAAGAACTCAAAGACGCGAGCGCCAGCGGCTGCCGCCGACTGCAGGGAGGTAGCCGACTGGGCCAGCTGGCCCAGGGGATTGGTGAAGAGGCGGACGTAGACGATAAAGGCCACAATCACGCCGAACGTGATGCTGTTGTTGAGAACCAGGGCGGCACCAACCACGCAGACCACCACATAGCCCAGGTTGCCGATGAAGCCCATGAGGGGGAACATGAGGCCCGAGAAGAACATGGACTTCCAGGCCACCCGGTAGAGGTCGCTATTGCGGTCGGCAAATTCGGCGCGGGCGCCTGCCTCCCCGTTGTAGGCGCGAATCATGGAATGGCCGCTGAGGGTTTCTTCAATGTGGCCATTGAGCTTACCGAGTAGCTGCTGCTGGGCCACGAAGTATTTCTGGCTGCGGGCCAGCACGAAGCCTGAGGCGACGATACCCAGCAGAGAGGCAACAATGGCAGCTAGGGCCATGCGCCAGTCGGTTACAAACATCATGATGGTTGAGCCCACCAGGGTGACCACACCGGTGATGGTGGTGGCCAGGGAGTTGTTGAGGGTCTGCTGAAGGGTGTCCACATCGTTGGTCACGCGCGAGAGGGTATCGCCGGTTGAGCCCCTATCCATGTAGGCCAGGGGCAGTCGGTCAATTTTGCGGTCCAAATCGTGGCGCATGGAGCGCGATACCCAGACGGTCGAGCGGGCCATAATCTGCCCCTCCACCAGGCTCAAGAGCAGGGAGGCCACCAACATGCCGATTGAAATCCACATCAGGCGGTAGATTTCATCCATATCCAGCTGGCCGGTGAAGCCCTTCTGAATCTCGTCGGTAATCGCCGAAAGGAACTGCGGGGCAACAATGGTAAGAACAACCCCGATGACGGCAGCGACGATAGCGACCACCATGCCGGGTAGCACCGGGCGCAGGTAGGCAAGGAGCTTGCCCATAGTCTGCTTAAAAGGGGCGGACGCCTGCCCCGGCAGGGCGTGGCGCGGCGGCCCGCCGGGCCCGCCGTGACCTCCGGGACGCCCTCCCTTCTCGCTTTTGAGCTGGCTATCGCGCAGCTGGCCTGCAGACTCAAGACCCCTGCGGGCTGACTCTAGCTCTTCGGGGGTAAAAACTGGTGACTGGCTCATGAGCGAAGTTCCTCCTCAGAGAGCTGGGACAGGGCAATATCCTGGTAGACCTCGTTGCTGGCCAAAAGTTCCTCGTGAGTACCGGAGCCGACCAGGCGGCCCTTATCAAGCACCAGAATCTTATCGGCCTCCCGTACCGTACCGATACGCTGGGCCACCACCACAATGGTCGCCCCCTTGGCGGAGTTCTTGAGCTGACTGCGGATATCCCGTTCAGTCTTATAGTCCAGGGCCGAGAAGGAATCATCAAAAATCATGATCTCCCCACCACGGGCAAAGGCCCGAGCCATGGACAGGCGCTGCCGCTGACCACCTGAGAAGTTCTTACCGTTTTGGGCAACTACCGAGGCGTAGCCGTCCTCCTTCTTGCCCACGAACTCAGCTGCCGCAGCTGCATGAGCTGCCGCCACCACGTCCTCGGCGGTCACCTCCTGCAGGCCCTCACCCAGGGCAAGGTTAGAGGCCACCGAGCCAGAAAAAAGCACACTCTTTTGAGGCACATAGGCCAGACGGGCTCGCAGGTCCTTCTGGTTCCAGTTACGCACATCAACACCGTCCACCAGCACCGCGCCCTCGCGCACATCGGCAAATCGCGGAATCAGATTCACCAGGGTCGACTTACCCGAGCCGGTCGAACCAATAATAGCTACCGTCTCACCCGGGGCTGCCGTAAAGGAAATCGAATGCAGGGCATCGCCGTCAGCCTCGGGGTAACGGAAGCTGACATTCCTAAACTCCAGGGAACCTGCCGGGGCCACACCAGCGCTGACCCCGCCGTCCATAATTGCCGCCTGAGTTGTCAGAACCTCGCGGATACGGCGCCAGGCAACCAGCGCTCGCGGGCCCATCACAAAGATAACGGTCATCATCATGAAGCTGGTGACAACCTGCAGGGCGTAGGTAGAGAAAACAACCATCTGCCCAAAGAGGGTGACGCGCTCGGTCAAGTCGGCTGTACCGTTAATCAGCACAGCACCCAACACATAAATAGAGAGCGACAGGCCGGTCATAATGGCTGTCAGCAGGGGCATGATGAAGGCCATGGTGGAGCTGATGAAGAGGGTGGTGTTACGCAGGTCGGTATTGACCTCCTCAAACCGCTCCTCGTGGAAGGCGCCGGTGGTGTAAGCCCGAATAACCCGCAGGCCGGTCAGGTGCTCACGGGTGACCCGGTTGAGGCGGTCGGTGATTTTCTGCATGCGCATCATGCGGGGGATTGCCAGGCCCATGGCGACACCCAGCACCAGCAGGGTAGCGAGGACGGCGATCCCGGTGGGGATGGTCCATGTCAGCGACTGGGTAGCAATTTTGGAGCTAGCCCAGAGCGCCATGATGGGGGCCTTAATGCTCATCTGCAGGCCCATGACCACAAACATCTGCACCTGGGTCACATCGTTGGTGGAGCGGGTGATAAGGCTGTCGGTGCCGATGTGATTAACTTCTGCACTGGAGAGGTCAAAGGTTTTGTTGTAGACCCCGGCCCGCAGTCGCCGGGCTAGGGTGGTACCGAAAATTGCGGTGCAGAAGCCGGTGATAATGGCACAGACCATAGAGGCCAGGGCTGCTGCCAGCATGAGAGTGCCGTCTGAGGTGACGTCCTTCAGCTCGGACCCGGGCGTTGAGATGGTGAGGGTGATGTTTTCCATGTACTCGGGTACCTTGAGGTCAAGGTAGACCTGAGCCACGATGGACAGCACCGCCACCAGGGCGAGTAACCATTCTCGCCGGTGAATGAATTGGGTGATTTTCATGGAATCCTAGGGCGTTTTCGTCAAAGAAAAAAGGTGCATCTCTGCACCTTCGTCCTTTCTATTATGCCCTAGGTAGAGCGGCTAGATGTTGGTGAAACCGGTAACGTTGAGATGAGAAAGCTGGCTTCTTCTAAACTTTTTACCCAATTTCCTATGGCCTCAGAACGATACGAAATAAGGTTCAGCATGACGGCTAAATCTTCAGTCAGGTCTCGGGTGAAAACAGGTTCGTAGTGTGCGATCCGGTTTCGAAGTGTTCGTATTCTTTCGAGCGTAAAAGTTGCTGCCAGAACTCAAGCTTGAGCTCGGTAATCACTTTGCCTGTTGTCGTATAACTTGACCTAGTACGTATTAGATCTTGGCTTTGTCTGTGCGGAGGCTTATTCATTAGGGTAGGTGGAGCAGGCTCGCAGCGAAGCTGCTGGCTCGGGGCTGGCGTGAATCGCATTGAGAGCGAAGCGAACCATGCGAGAGGGTCGGCAGCGAGCGCGAGCCTGTGGAACCCCTTATGAATAAGCCTCGCGGTAGCGACTTCACAAAACCTTGTATATAGTTGGTCTCACGAAGCTAGAGGATTTAGCTGGAAGCAGTTTAGCTTTCTCCCCCTTTAGCACAAGATAATTATGAAGAGGAGCCAGGTCTGGCTCCTCTTCTTTTTATACACAGTAAATCATCTTTATCGGTCAAGGCCCCGGGCGGCCAGGGCGTCGCCGGTTTCGTGGGCGTAGGCCACCGTGGCAATCACCAGGGGGATGAAAAGCCGGAACTGGGCGACCTTGATCCCGCGGGCGGCCACCGCCGCCTGAATCAGCTGCCAGCTATCCATAATCACCGGGATAGAGCGCACCATCAGGGCCAGAGCCAGCCCCACCCGCTCAGGGGAGCCGCCCACCCACTTCAGGGGGGTGCACAGCCAGATAAACCCGTCAATCAAGACCGGCATAGGGGTTGACCACAGCAGCACCTTTGAAGCTGCAATCATGGTGAGTAGGGTCAGCAGGACGTCTGCCCCCGACTCTAGCTTGCTGCTGACCAGGTAGTAGACCAACAGAATTGCCAGCAACCAGGAAAGAGAAACCAGGGACTGCGCCCAGGTGCGCCAGGGAATTTTTGCCAGGGCCCCAAGAGCTAGCACCAGCGCGAGGGCTGCAAGGCCAAACCCCCAGTGGCTGGTAGCTGCCAGGTAGATGCCCAGCAGAAGAATGAAGACACCTTTGACCCACAGGGGTGCTCGGTGTACCGGGGTGCTGAGGGGCTTATAGGTGCCAAAGAGCTGGTTGGCAATGTTCATGCCCGACCCCCGGGACGTTGGGGGTCAGCAGGTTCAGGTGGGGCGGGGAAGTCCGTGGCACACCAGCGCTGGTAATCTGCCAGGACGGCTTTCGCCGGCCCCTGCGCCAGCAGGCGGCCCTCGTGGATAACGATTGCCTCATCGCAGGTAGCTGCCAGGTCAAGGTCGTGGGTGGAGATGACCTGCTGCTGGGGAAGTGAGTCGAGCAGGTCAAATAGTCTCAACCTATTCTTGAGGTCTAAAAGCGTTGTGGGCTCATCTAAAAGTAGAACCTTAGGGTTCACTGCAAGTACGGCTGCCAGGGCGGTCAACTGCTTTTCACCGCCTGAGAGGTTATAGACAGAGTCAAAAGCGCGGTGCTCAACCCCGCGCTCAGCAAGGGCATCCAGGGCGGCGGCGCGGCGGGCGTCCTTGCCTTTGATGTGCTGAAGGGAGAGCTCGACATCCTCAACCCCCGTGGGCATGACCAGCTGGGCACCGGGGTCTGAAAAGAGCATGCCCACCCGCGAGCGCACCGCGGTCAGGTTCTCACTGACACTCACCCCGTGAACACTTACCTCGCCTGAGGTCAGGGTGGAGAGCCCGTTGAAAAGCCGCAAGAAAGTAGATTTGCCCGAGCCGTTGAGACCCAACACCGCGGTGCGCGGGGCGGAAAGCTCCACGGTAATTCCGTGCAGGAGGGTGCGTTCGCTGGTGCCGGTATCGACGGTGACGGTAGCTGAGCGAGTGGCAAGCAGCCCGTCGTCCGAAAACCGAGCCGACGGGCTTGTAGCGCTT
Source organism: Rothia sp. 11254D007BW (assembly GCF_053548195.1). NCBI lineage: Bacteria > Bacillati > Actinomycetota > Actinomycetes > Micrococcales > Micrococcaceae > Rothia > Rothia sp. 11254D007BW. The sequence continues at coordinate 731,639 of NZ_JBPWPK010000001.1, read as the reverse complement.
GCGCGTGAAGAGCGAGAAAAAAACACGGGCTCTATCGTACCTAGCGGCGGGCCAGGGTGGGGAAGGCCCGGTGCACAGCCAGGGTAACCAGCACGGCTACCAGGCACTTAATGAGATCGCCGGGGATGTAAATCAGGGCAGCGGCAACGGCAGCACCCAGCTCAAGGTCGGCGTTGATCATCATGCCGGCAACACCAAAGACCTGGATGATGGCAAAACCTGCGAGCACAGCCACCACAAAGGCTCCAAACAGGCCGGCCCCGCTCATACGGCGGCGCAGGGCTGCGTAGGCAAGCCCACCGGTAACCAGGGCACCGGGAATAAAGCCCAGCAGGTAGCCAAAGGAGGGAGAGACAATGGTGCCGAAGCCGCCGCGTCCGCCCGAGAAAACCGGAAGGCCAATCAGGCCAGCGACGACATACAGGGTAACGGCAAGGGCAGCGCGGGTGCCACCTAAGGTCAGGGCTGCGATGTAAATCGCCAGGGTCTGGAGGGTAATCGGAACAGCGGCCGGGCCCACCGGAATAGCGGGCAACAGGGCACATACGGTAATAAAAGCGGCAAAAACAGCGATAAGAGCCAGATCGCGACCGGGATTGGCAGCGGCGCGCGCCGGGCGCGCGGAAGTCTGTGATGATGTCATGCCCACTACTATAAACAGGTTTTGAACACCGTTCAAAAACTCTGCCTTTCTTTCACTTCTGTGACGCCAGCCCGAACCAACGCCCCGGTGGCCCTTCCAACATTGACCAGCACCACACCGGGGCGGTAAGATAGAAAGCTGGCCATCCACCCCTTACCTTAGGAGCAGTAGACCCGTGCTGTCAGTCAACAACCTCGAACTGCGAGCTGGCGCTCGCCTGCTCATGGAGGACGTCACCTTCCGCATCGATAAGGGCGATAAGGTTGGCCTCGTGGGTCGAAACGGCGCCGGTAAAACCACCATGACCAAGGTGCTGGCCGGGCTGACCCTGCCCGCTGACGGTACCGTCACCCGCGGCGGCACCATCGGCTACCTGCCCCAGGACCCCAAGGTCGATGACATGACCCAGCTCGCCAAGGACCGCATCTTCTCGGCCCGCGGCCTGGATGGGGTTGCCCGCAAAATGCGCCAGGCCCAGGAAATGATGGCTAGCGAAGACCCCGCAGAGCACGCCAAGGGCATGCGCCGCTACGACCGGCTCGAAGCTGAGTTCATTGCCGGTGGCGGCTATGCGGCCGAGTCTGAGGCAGCTACCATCACCGCCAATCTTGACCTGCCCGAGCGCGTCCTCAACCAGCCCCTCTCCACCCTCTCCGGTGGTCAGCGCCGCCGCGTCGAACTGGCCCGCATTCTCTTTGCCAACGCAGACACCATGCTGCTCGATGAGCCCACCAACCACCTGGACGCCGACTCGGTAGTCTGGCTGCGCGAGTTTTTGAAGAACTACCAGGGCGGCATCCTGGTCATCTCCCACGACGTGGAACTGATGGAACTGGTGGTCAACAAGGTCTTCTACCTGGATGCCAACCGCTGCGTCATCGATATCTACAACATGGGCTGGAAGAACTACCTGCTGCAGCGCGAGCAGGACGAGGCCCGCCGCAAGCGCGAGCGCGCCAACGCCCAGAAAAAGGCCTCGGCCCTGATGGAGCAGGCCAACAAGATGCGCGCCAAGGCAACCAAGGCGGTTGCAGCCCAGCAGATGATCAAGCGCGCCGAAAAGCTCATGCGCGGGCTGGAAGAAGAGCGCCAGGTCGATAAGGTGGCCGCGATTCGCTTCCCCGACCCTGCCCCCTGCGGCAAGACACCCCTATCGGCGACGGGGCTGTCCAAGAGCTACGGCTCCCTCGAAATTTTCACCGACGTCGATTTGGCTATTGACCGCGGCTCGCGCGTGGTGGTGCTGGGCTTTAACGGCGCCGGTAAGACCACCCTGTTGCGCATGCTAGCTAAGAGCACCCAGCCCGATACCGGCGAGGTCATCTACGGCCACGGGGCCAAGGTGGGTTATTTCGCCCAGGAACACGAGATCCTCGATCACGACCGCACCGTCTTTGAGAACATGAAGTCGGCGGCCCCTGACCTTGATGACACCCGTGTCCGCACCATTCTTGGCTCCTTCCTCTTCTCGGGAGATGACGTCGATAAGCCCGCAGGCGTGCTCTCCGGTGGTGAGAAGACCCGCCTGTCGCTGGCAACTCTGGTGGCCTCGTCCGCCAATGTTCTGCTGCTCGATGAGCCCACCAACAACCTCGACCCGGCCTCGCGCGAAGAGATTTTGAACGCCCTGAAGAACTATCGGGGGGCCATCGTGATCGTTTCCCACGATGAGGGGGCAGTTGAGGCCCTTGACCCCGAGCGCGTGCTACTGCTGCCCGATGCGGTAGAAGATTTGTGGAGCAAGGAATACCAGGACCTCATCTCCCTGGCTTAGGCAGGAATGAGTGGACGCCCGCCCCGCCCGGTAGTTGACCGGGCGGGGCGGTCTTGTATCGACACCCCTTCTTTGGTCCGTACAAATAGGCTTGTGTGTCTGTTTCTTACACAAGCCCACTGTTGGGGCCACCACACTCTACGAAAAAGACCTGTGTGTTTCGTGGGTTTTTTGTTCCCAAACAAAGGTCACGAAATGATAACGGTCCTATTTTGCTAGTGCAGGGTGGGCCAGTCGGCGTAGAGTAAATACCAGCTTCGGAAGCCAATCTTCCCCAGCTGCACCTCAAGCACACCGCCTCACCGATGAGGCGGCACACAAATCCAACACCGACGTTGGGCCGAACCTTGAAAGGATGATTCAATGCTGGAATCACACGACGTACGTTACCCCGAAATCGCTGAAGAGGGCGTAGAGGTCGACGTTTTCTGGACCGAAGACTAAACATCGTTCGCCTCAGCGGCACAGATATATTTTTGTTTTCCTTCCCACCCCACCTCAATGAGTGACTACATAGAAGTGATACACGGGTGAAAGACGGGGGCCCGGCACCACGCGGTGCCGGGCCCCTGTCTTTGCCTGAAGTCTTAGGCTCCTGTGAGGAAGCCGCTGATCAGCTGGGCGGGATAGCTGGTGAGGAAACCGAAAAAGGCCAGGGTGTAGGCCCCGATATAGACGGTCAGGGCGGCGGTGAGGAAGTTCTCGCGGGCTGAGCCAGCATCGCCCAGGATGGGTAGAGCCATGTAGCCGCTCTTACGCCAGAGCTTGCTGGGAACTACGGGCTTGATGGTAGCTGGCCAGAAGGGGTTGACCCCTCTGGTAGTCAGAGCATCGCCCAGAATGTGGGCGGTCGCCCCGGTGAGAACCGCCCAGGGCATGAGGGCCAGTGAATCGGTATAGATGGTTCCGGCAACGACCGCGAGCGCCCCCAGCCAGCCCCCCGGTGCCTTGAAGGTGCGCAGGGCCAGGCCGCCAGCAAAGCCGGCTAGAGCCAGGGCTAGGACGGGGATGCCCGCGTAGGTCAGGCGGTCGGCAAAAAATGCCAGGGCCCAAAAGGCTGCTAGGCCAATCAAAGAATGGGTTCCCTTGCGGTGGCCGCCTGAAAGTCGGCCCACCAACAGGGCAACCCAGCGACTGACCGGCGGAATCGAGTGGGCGATGGTGCCGTTATGGTGATCAATATCGGGGAGCATGCCCGCACCGGCAGCCGCTAGGGTAGTGACGGTCAGGGTGGTGGGGTCGTCAATGCCCAAGACTCCCGCCTCGTTGAGGGCTAGCCAGGCTGCTGCTGCGCTAATGGAGTGGGAATAACCCATCATGATGGTGCGATCCTTATGAATAATCCTCTGGAAGTGAAAGCACCACTTTAACACAGTTTCGAATATTTGTTCTAAAAGGACGCCGGTGGTCACGGAGTAGGCACAGCCGGGGGAACGTTCGCCCAGAGCGAGCAAGAAGCGTAGACTAAAACTAGGACCACCCCACCCCGGCAGCCCTGCCGGGGGCGAGCGTCCTTACACCCACCACAACTACATACCGAAAGTCCTTCGTTGAACCAACATACCCAAGGGTCAGAACCCCAGACCCCTGCTGAAACTTCAACCGACATGCTCTACCAGATCGACGACACCCCACCCCTTGGTGTTTCTATCCTGCTAGCACTCCAACACATCCTGGCAGCCTTCGCCGGAATCATCGCAGTACCCCTGGTCGTCTGCGCCGCCCTCGGCTTTAACGTCGCCCAAACCTCACTGATGGTCAGCGCCTCCATCTTCGTCGCGGGCCTCACCACCTTCATCCAGTCCCGCGGTATCGGCCCCGTGGGCGCTCGCGTACCCGGCATGATGGGCACCGACTTCACCTTCGTCAACCCCACCATCGCGGTTGGCTCCCAGTTCGGCATGGCCGGAATCGTGGCCGCCACCATCAGCGCCTCACTGGTTGAGATTGTGCTCTCCCGCTTCATTAAGCCCCTGATGCGTTTCTTCCCGCCGCTGATTACCGGTACCGTGGTGGCCCTCATCGGTATCACCCTGCTGCCGGTCTCCATGGACTGGGCAGCAGGCGGCGCGGGCTCCGAGGACTACGGCTCCCTGCAGAACCTCACCATTGCCTTCGGCGTCATGGCCCTCACCCTCGCAATCGCCCACTTTGGCCGCGGTATTCTGCGCGCTGCCGCCGTCTTTATCGGCATGGTCGCCGGCTACCTAATCTGCATTCCCTTGGGCCTAGTTGACCTCTCGGTCGTCTCAGACGCCGCCTGGTTCGCCCTGCCCAACATCTTCGCCTACGGCCTGCACTTTGACCTGGCCTCCACCCTGGCCTTCGTCCCCGCCTACATCGTCTCCACCATCGGAACGGTCGGCATCATGATGGCTATCGGCCAGGCCTCCGACGCCACACTCGACAGCAAGCGCGTCTCGAACGGCGTACTTGCGGACGGCGTCGGCTCAGCTTTAGCAGGCGCTTTCGGCGCGGGCCCCAACACCGCCTTCTCCCAGAACGTCGGCCTCATTACCCTCACCAAGGTAGCCTCCCGCCGCGTCATGATTACCGCAGGCATTATCCTGGCTATCCTCGGCGTCTTCCCCAAGCTCTCAGCCCTGATTTCCGTGATGCCCCAGCCCGTCCTCGGTGGTGCAGGCGTCATCATGTTCGGTCTGGTCGCTGCTCAGGGCATCAAAACCCTCACCACCATCGAACTGGGTGACCGCGAACTGCTCATCGTCTCGGTGGCCTTCGCCCTGGGTATTGGCGTGACTGTGCGCCCCGACATGCTCGCCAACCTGCCCACCGCCCTGCAGATGATTCTCTCCTCCGGCATCTCCACCGGAACCCTGGCAGCCCTGCTACTCAACATCATCCTGGTAGACCGAAAGAAGAAAACCGCATGAAACTCCTCGAAGACCGCATCCGCCGCGACGGCCGCATCCTGCCCGGAAACATCCTCAAAGTCGATCAGTTTGTCAACCACCAGGTCGACCCCGCCCTCATGATGGAGATGGGGCGCGATTTTGCCGAACACTTCAAGGACGCCGGTATCACCCGCGTCCTCACCCTCGAAGTCTCCGGTATCTCCATAGCCATGACCGCAGCCCTACACCTGGGAGTGCCTATGGTCTTCGCCAAGAAGATTTCTTCAAAAACCCTCTCCACCGATACCTACCACTCCAAGGTCTTCTCCTACACCAAGAAAATCGAGTACGACATCCGGGTGGACAAGCGCTTTGTCACCCCCGATGATCGAATCCTGATCATTGATGACTTCCTCGCAAACGGTCAAGCCCTGCACGGGCTGACCCACCTCTGCGAGCAGGGCGGAGCCCAGGTAGCTGGAATCGGCATCGCTATCGAGAAGGTCTTCCAGGGCGGCGGCAAGGAATTCCGCGAGCGCGGCTACGACGTCTACTCCCTGGCCATGATCGACCACTTCACCGACGACGGGGTGGTCTTTACCCACGAGGTAGAAAAAACCCAGTAGCACAGCAAGCAGCTCAAGAAAATGCTCCCCTCCACCTGAAGCGGTGGAGGGGAGCATTTTCTTTTCTCAATCACCCACAAAGCCTAGCGGTAGAGCTGCTCATCGAGCAGGGCGTCCTCCACCTCTTCATCGGTAATCTTCTTACTGCGCTTAGGGGCCTTAGGGCGCACAATGGACTTCATATGCGCGGGCATATCATCCACAAACTCCATGCGGCGGCGCACCACCTCTTCGTCCTCATCGCCGATATAGGTGCCATCAGCATCGTAGAACTGACCAAAATAGGCCTCAAGCTCAGCGGCAACCTGCGCATCGAGCTCATCGTTGCGCACCTTCTGGCGGGCAGACCAGAAATAGGCAATATAGAACATGGCCGCAAAACAGTACCACTGCACCGAATACGACAGGTTCGGCCCGTAATCTTCCTCCGGCTTATCCTTGACAACCGGGGCGCTCGCCGGAGCCGGGCTCTCAGAAGCCATCACACCGTAATTGACCGTATCGAGATCAAGACCGGTCACCTCAGCAACCTCGGGAAGGTCAATACTGGTAATCTGCCCATCCACCGATGAAGCACCCGTATCAATCTCACCCTCCACCAGACGCACCGTAATGGTCACCTGCCCAGCCGGGGGAGCAGGCACCGGAGAAGCCGTCGAGCCGGCATCCCCAAACGCAGCCTCCATCCAGCCGCGATTGACCACCACAATATGGCCCTGGTCGGTCTGGAAAGGCACCAGCACCTCATACCCGTTCAACCCGTTATAGGGCCGATTGCGCACCAGCAACTGGTGCTCACTCAGGTACTCGCCGGTCATGGTCACCGGCTGCCAGCGCAGCTCAGAATGAGCGGACGCAAACAGGCTAGAATCATCCGCAAAATCCAGGGGAGCGGCATCATAGTTCTGCGAAATACGCTCATTCGAAAAATCAAGCGCCTCCTTACGGCTCATCTGCCAGCTCGCCAAATACAGGCACACCAGCGACGCGACCACCGTCAGCACAAACAGGCCAACCCACTTACCCGAGAGCAGAAAACCGTACTTCTTCACAACCAACCACCCTATCCCAGCGGGACAGTCTGCTTCCAAAAACTACGCGCCACCAAAAAATCCTGAAGATACTGAACATGCTCCTCACAGGCAGCCCAACTCTTCAAACGTTCCGGAGCATGCACCTTGGGGTTATTCCACAAGACCTCAAACCGGGCCTGCTCCTGGCAACCCTTACGACTACACTTCACAAAATCAGGCCCCTGCTCACCCGCAGCAGCCTGACCCTGATTCAAGGACCCTAAAATATCCACTCGCTACTCCCTGCCATCCTCATCAAAAACCACTTCACCATCAATAATCACAGGCTCACCAGAACCATCCGCCCCGGAGTTAGCCGGGTGAGCGCTCGCCCCAGCTGCCTGGGAGTCGTGAGCACCGGCGTCCGCGCCCTCAGAACTCTGACCCTGAGCAGCCGCAGCTCGTGCAGCCCGATCAGCCTGAGCCGCCTCAATAGCAGCCTGCTGCTCCGGCGGCAGCATGGCAGAAAAACCGCCACCACCCTGCTTAGCCTCACCGTTAGCCACCACCACAGCCGTCCAAGGAATAATCGCAGCCGCAGCCAGGCACACCCACTGCCATACCCCCTCCACCATCACCGCAGCGATGATAAAGACAATGCGCAAAAACATCTTGAAAGCATAAACCTTAGCCCGAGAACTGACCCCCACAGACTGCCGCTCAGCAGCGTCCGTAATCTCAAAAACCTCAGGTTCCCCCGAAGAGTAACCGGCAGCCTGCAAATCCTCAGCAGTCCAATACTTCTGCGCCACCGGCAAACCTCCTCACACAGGCACAAACTCACCCCACCAGTCTACCCCCGACCACCAACCCCACCCCACACCCTAACCGAACCCAACAGGCCAAATAACACGCGCCTACTTGAACAAACCACCACTTTTTTCTCAAGAGCGTAAGATAGGGGCAGAACCAAAACCCCACAACAAGGTGAAACAATGACCAACCCCACCGTACTCATCACCGGCGGCAACCGAGGCATCGGCTACGCCATCGCCACCGAATTCAAAAAAGCCGGCTACAACGTCGCCATCACCTACCGCTCCGGCGAACCCCCCGCAGAATTCTTCGCCGTCAAAGCAGACGTCACCGACACAGCCTCCATCGACCAAGCCTTCACCGCCGTCGAAGCAGAATTCGGCCCCGTAGGCGTCGTCATCGCTAACGCCGGGATCACCAAAGACACCCTGCTCATGCGCATGAAAGAAGACGACTTTACCTCCGTCATCGACACCAACCTCACCGGCGCCTTCCGCGTCGCCCAACGCGCCACCAAGGGCCTACTCAAAAACAAGGGCGGCCGCATCATCTTCATCTCCTCCGTCGTCGGCCTCTACGGCAACCCCGGCCAGGTCAACTACTCAGCCTCCAAAGCCGGACTCGTCGGCATGGCCCGCTCCATCACCCGCGAACTCGGCGCCCGCAACATCACCGCCAACGTCATCGCCCCTGGCTTCATCAAAACCGACATGACCGACCAACTCTCCGACGACCTCAAAAAGCAGTACACCGACTCCATCCCCGCCCGCCGCTTCGCCGAACCCAAAGAAATCGCCGACGTAGCCCTCTTCCTCGCCTCCGACGCCGCAGGGTACATCTCAGGTGCCGTCATTCCAGTAGACGGCGGCCTGGGCATGGGGCACTAATACAGCCTGGCCGGTGTGTGCCCGTCCGCGACCCTCTCACTCCTCGCCCGGGGGGCTCGTCGTGATTCACGCCAGCCCCGAGCCAGCGGACGGGGCACACACCTTCCCAGGCTGCTGTGTATGCCAGAGCGGGGGGCGGTAGCTCCCCGGCAGCCGACTGGCTGGGGCTGGCATGAATCGCAGTGATGAGTGCCGAGATTCCGAGCAAGCGAGGAAAATAATCTCGGCGCGAATCTGGCGAGCATGCGAGCCAGTTAGCGAACCGGCGAGAAGGTTAGCCGGCAGAGGGGAGCTACCGCCCTTTACTTCTCACAGTAATCATTTGTACAACGCTTATAAGGACTAAGAATGTCACTTCAGAACAAGACCATTATCATTACCGGTTCTTCCCGCGGCGTGGGCGCAGACACCGCCCAGATTCTTGCCGCCCAGGGAGCCAACATCATCGTCAACTACCGCTCTAAGGCACCCCGTGCTACCAAGGTTGTTGCCGCCATTGAAGAAGCCGGCGGCAAGGCCGTTGCTGTACAGGGCGACGTGACCAAGGCTGAGGACGCCGCCGCCCTGGTAGAAGCTGCCATCGAGAACTTCGGCTCCCTGGACTACCTCATTCTCAACGCCTCTGGCGGCATGGAAGCCGGCATGCCTGACGACTACGCCATGGTGCTCAACCGCGACTCCCAGCTGCGCCTGGCCCGTCTGGCAGCCGAAAAGATGCCTGAGGGCGGCCGCATCGTCTTTGTGACCAGCCACCAGGCCCACTTCATCCGCGAAGTAGAGACCATGCCCGAGTACAAGCCGGTTGCTGAGTCCAAGCGCGCCGGCGAGGACGCCCTGCTAGCAGAAATCCCCGCCCTCACCGAAAAGGGCATCTCCCTGGTGGTTGTCTCCGCCGACATGATTGAAGGTACCGTCACCGCGGCCCTACTCAACCGCCTGCACCCCGGCGCCATTGAGGCCCGCCGCGAAGAAGCCGGCAAACTTTACACCGTCAACGAGTTTGCCCAGGAAGTTGCCAAGATGGTAACTGCCGACGTTGAAACCGGCCACATCGAGCTGGTCGGCGGCGCGGGCGGCTTCATCAAGTAGCCTTAGCATCACAAGATTTCGCAGGCTCGCGCTCGCTGCCGACCCTCTCGCTGGTTCGCTGACGCTCACAAGCGATTCACGCCAGCCGCCGAGCCAGCAGCTTCGCTGCGAGCCTGCGAAACCTAACCCCTTCATACGTAAAAGGACGCTGGTAACCACCTACCAGCGTCCTTTACCTATTGCGTGAGGGTAGTGCCTCGCAAATCTTTAGAGCCCAGCGAAGTGGCGCACCGCGTCCAGACGCAGGGTGTTGATTTGGGCGTCGGCGACCTCAAGCAGGGCGGTCTTAGCGTTGAAGGCAACACCCAGCTCAGCCTCAAGAATCATGAGCACATCGTTAGCTCCGTCGCCCACAGCAATGGTCTGGGAGGACTTAATATCGAACTCCTTAGCCCACTCCTTCAGCGACTCCTTCTTGACCTCACCGGTAATGACCTCGCCGGTGACCTTGCCGGTCAGCTTACCCTCGATGATGTCAAGGACGTTGGCGCGCGCCTTGGAAAGGTTCAGGTAGCCCGCCAGCGGGGAGAGAACCTGAACAAACCCGCCCGAGACCACGCAGACCTCGTGGCCGGCAGCCAGGAAAACCTCAACCAGCTTGGTAGCACCGGGGGAGTACAGCACCTTGGAAGCCACCTCATCAATCACCGACTCATCGAGACCGGCTAGGGTAGCAACCCGCTCACGCAAGGACGCCTCAAAATCGAGCTCACCGCGCATCGCCCGCTCGGTCACCTCAGCAACCTCGGCGCCGCGTCCTGCCGCAGCTGCCAGCTCATCAATGACCTCCTGGCGGATCAGGGTAGAGTCAACATCCATAATGAGCAGCTTCTTCTCATCATTAGCCAACTCAGCAGGCACCACATTCAGGTCAAAGCCCAGCGAGCCCGCCCCATCGAGCAGCCCCAAGGCGCCGCGGGCGTCCTCAACACCACCGCGCTCCCACGAAGCCGCAGCAATATAGACCGAGTAGGCCGGGCCCTCAGCCTCGCGCTCCACGCGAGAGGCAGGAACCTCCATCAAAAGACCTGACTCAAGCTCCAGGCCCTCAACCGCCTGCAACGCAGCAACCAGCTGCTCCTCAGTAGCAATCAGGGGAGCGTCCGCACGAGAAATAGCAACAATATTCACAGAAGTACTCATAGGCACCATTATCTACTAAAGTTGTGAACCATGGCATCAGTTCTTGAACTTAATAAGGTTACTGTCTCACGAAGCGGTAAGAACCTCATCCACAACATCACCTGGTCTGTCGAAGAAGGCGAACGCTGGGTCGTCCTTGGCCCCAACGGCGCGGGCAAAACCACCCTGCTCTCCATCGCAGCAGCCCGCCTGCACCCCACCCGCGGAGAAGTCGACATCCTCGACGAAATCCTCGGCGCCGTCGACGTTTTTGAACTACGCCCCCGCATCGGCCTCTCATCAGCCCCCATGGCAGCCCAAATCCCCGGCAACGAAACCGTGCTCGATGTCGTCATCACCGCAGCCTACGGCGTAGCAGGCCGCTGGAACGAAGAATACGACTCCTTCGACGACAACCAGGGCAAGGCCCTGCTCGACGACTGGGGGGTAGCCCACCTAGCTGACCGCCCCTTCGGCACCCTGTCTGAGGGCGAAAAAAAGCGAGTGCTCATCGCCCGCGCCCTCATGACCGACCCCGAAATGCTGATTCTCGATGAACCCGGCGCCGGCATGGACATCGCAGGCCGCGAAGACCTGGTCAAGCGCCTCACCCACCTGGCCCTTGACCCCTACGCCCCAGCCACCATCCTGGTCACCCACCACCTCGAAGAAATCCCCGCAGGCTTCACCCACGCCCTGCTCCTACGCGAAGGCGAAATCGTAGCAGCAGGCCCCATCGAAGAAACCCTCACCCAGGCCAACGTCTCAGCCACCTACGGCCTCGACCTCGACCTGACCATTCACGAGTCCGGCCGCTACTCAGCCTTCGCCCGCTAGCTCACAAGCATGAAACCCAAACAACTCACCCCCGAGCAGCTGGCAGAACGCTCAGCCCGCGTCACCGCCCTGCCCAACACGCGTCCGCTCAGCACAGCCCCGAGCGAGGCCACCCGCTTCTACACCCACCTCACCGACGTCAAGCTGCGCTCCATCAAAGAACCCGAATGGGGAATCTACATCGCAGAGTCCTCCAAGGTAATCCGCCGGGCGCTCGCCGCCGGGCACCGGCCTCTCTCCTTTCTCATGAGCGAAAAATGGGCCGATGACCTCATTGACGTGCTGCAGGAGCACCCCGAGGTGCCCGCCTTGGTGGGAAGCGAGGACGAGCTGGAGCAGGTCACCGGCTTCGCCCTGCACCGCGGGGCCCTTGCCGCCATGGCCAGGCCCGAACCCGCCCCCTTACAAACCCTGCTTGAGGGGGTGCGGCGCATCGCAATTCTGGAAGACATCGTGGACCACACCAACGTGGGTGCCATCTTCCGCTCGGCAGCCGCCCTCGACGTCGACCTAGTGCTGGTAACCCCGCGCTGCGCTGACCCGCTCTACCGGCGCTCAATCCGCGTCTCCATGGGAACCGTCTTCCAGGTACCCTGGGCCCGACTGGACTCCTGGCCAGGCACCCTCGACACCCTACACACAGCGGGCTTCACCACCGCCGCGCTCGCCTTAGAAGAAGATTCTTTGAGCCTGACCGAACTGGCTAACCGCAACGACGAAAAGCTAGCTCTGATTTTGGGCACTGAGGGGCACGGGTTGGCCACATCCACCCTGGCAGCCACCCAGCACACTGTCATGATTCCCATGAGCCACGGGGTTGATTCCCTCAATGTAGCGGCCGCCTCAGCCGTTGCCTTCTGGGAAACCCGCCCAAAGATGGTAGAGTAGTTCCTCGGTTGTAAACCGCAACCACCGGTAGGCACCCGCCCCGGTAGCAACAAGATATGCACTGGCAAAATCCAGGGCACGAAGAAGGTAAATATCATGCAGGCTGGCATTCACCCTGAATACAACTACGTTCTCTTCCGCGACCTCGCATCAGGCGAGACCTTCCTGACCAAGTCAACTATGACTTCTCAGAAGACCGAAAAGTGGGAAGACGGCAACGAGTACCCCCTCGTAGAAGTTGAAATCTCATCAGCTTCACACCCCTTCTACACCGGCAAGCAGCGCATCATGGACGCCGCTGGTCGTGTTGAGCGCTTCAACGCTCGCTTCGCAAACTTCGGCAAGAAGGCCTAAGTTTACAGCCAGTCTATTCAGGCTTAATATCACACCCCGTGACCGTGATTTATCACGCGTTACGGGGTGTTTTTGTAGGTTCACTGCGTAGAATTGGGTTCGATTCACTCCGCGTATTACACCCTTGCCGGGTGGTTGCGCCCCTTTTGAGACAAGTTAGGGAGGTACCGTGTCCGTCGCGGCTCACGAAGAAGAACCTAAAAAGAAGAAAAGTAAAAAAGCTCTCTGGATTACTCTGCTCATTCTGCTGCTGATTCCGGTCATCGCTGTGGGCGGGTACCTGTTCATGATCAATAAGGCATGGAATAAGTCCGAGACTTTTGATAGTGCCATGCCGAATGAGGACGGCTCCGTAACTACCCCCCATAATGACGAGCTGCAGAAAATAGTAGATGAGGCAGCTAACGCAACGATTACCAATGAATCGGGCGCTACCTTAGAAAGTAACGTCTCTGAGGGCGATGCTAACGGTAACGGCATCCTTGATATCTATGAAGGTGGTGCCGTCACCGACCGTCCGGTTAACACTGCTGCCACCGATATCCTGCTGCTAGGTTCTGACCAGCGTTCCGGTGCCGAAGCACAGGTTGTGACCGGTGCTCGAGCAGATACCATCATGGTGCTGCACATCCCTGAGGACGGCTCCGCTGCCTACCTGATCTCGGTAATGCGCGATACCTGGGTTAATATCCCCGGTTACGGCTCTCACAAGGTTAATGCCGGCCTGAACTATGGCGGTGTTGACCTGCAGGTTGCTACCATTGAGCAGCTTCTCGGCATCCAGATGGATCACGTCGCTGAAATTGACTTCCAGGGTTTTAAGGCTCTGGTTGATACCCTGGGCGGTGTAACTGTTGATGTTCCCTTCGCTTTTAACGCAACTCCCGCTGGATATTCCTTTGCTGCTGGTCCTCAAACCATGACCGGTGGTGAGGCGCTGGTCTTCGTGCGCGAACGCTACGTTTTCTCTGACGGTGACTACCAGCGCGTCCGTAACCAGCGTGCCTTCCTGCGCGGCGTCTATAACGAGCTAAAAGCCGATGGCGCCCTGTCTTCTGCTAGCAAGCTGCTGCAGGTCATCGAGTCTGTATCTCCCTACATGAGCGTAGATCAGGGTCTATCCCCTTCAGCCATCGTGGGTATTGCCCAGCCTGTTCTGGCTAACGGTAACACTCAGCTGGTTTCCATGACCCTGCCGAATGCCGGTACCGGCTGGTCCTGGGATGGTCAGTCGATCGTGGTGCTCGATGCCGCTGCAACCAGCGCTCTGTCGAACGCTCTGAAGACCGATACCATGCCTAGTTACATTGCTACCTACGGTTCTGACTAAATCCAGGTAGTCCCTCGCCAGAGGATATAAGGGGAGCCCCACCAGTTTGGTGGGGCTCCCTTTATATTTTCTTTTTACCTTGAGGCTAGTGTTCGAGCGGGTCGGCAGATACTTCTTCTTCGGTATAGCTGTTATCGCGACCGACGAAGAGAGCTAGGAAGGCTACGGAGGCGCCGAGCACTATACCTAAAATGCCGAGCAGGGGCTTGAAGAAGACAAGGACTAAACCTGTGACCAGGATGAGCCCGCCTACAAGGCCAAGGAGCGCAGAGATGCGCTGTAAACCCAGGGAGTTCGCTGTAGTGGGTTCTGCGGTTTCAGCTCCGTTGGCTTCAACGGTAGTGTGCTCAGTTGCGGCCGGACGGCTGGGCATGAGTGAGCGCTTTTTCTTGGAGGCATTACTGCGGGTCGCTTCACCCTCGGTCGGTACGTAGGCGGGGGGTACCTCGTAGGAGGGTGCGGCCGGTAGAAGCTCGGGTAGGTAATTGGGGAGCTCCTGGTACCACTCGGCAGGAATTTCAGAGGGGCGGACGGCCTGCACCGTCAGGGACAGCTCAAAGGAGTTGCCACGAATCGTGCCCCAGGCGCTGGTGAGCTTATCGTGCTCATAGGCGTAGCGGATGACGGGGGCTAGCTGCTCGGAGATCTGGGTGGAGAGGCGGCCTACCACCTTGCGGTCGTGCAGGACGTCGACCGAGTCAACCACACGCCCGTCCGCGTGCTTAATCTGGTTATTTTCCAGGGAGAGAATCACTCGGCCCTCACCGGAGGGAGGCAGGATGGAGTGTAGGTACTCGGAATGGTCCTTCTCATCGAGCACCTTCATAGAGGCCCCCTGGGGTAGCAGGGTTGCCTGGGTGGGGGCGTTGTTGAGGGGAAAAAGGGAGCCAGGGGCGCTCAGGGAGAGCTGGCCGCTGCTTTCGATGTGGGTTTCACCGGTGACCCCGCGCAGAACAGCAGAGAGCTGCATGCGGGTCACAGCGTCGTAGCCCGAGGCCACAACGCGTGTAATCGGGCCCCAGTAGGCAGCGGAGTCCTCGGGGGAAAGACGCCCCAGCTTGAGGTCATCAGCGTAAACCGCAATGGCCTGGGGCTGGTAGGGGTTATCGGGTTCTGGTACAAGGCGAACCTCACCGTTCCAGACCCGTTCGCGGTCAATCAAGAGTTCTTCAAAAACCTGAAGAATTTCTGCATCGTAGTAGTCATCGGTGATGACCTGCACGGTGCCGCGATCGCCCAGTACGTAGTCGGTCACAGTAGGCTCCTTATCCCAAAAAGTTACTCTCTATAGCTTCTCACGAAAAAGCCGGTTTTGGTTTGCAATGCTGCGCCCCAAAACCGGCTTTCTGCGTAGATTCCCAGGTAAAGACCTAGTTACCTGCCCCCTCTTCGGCGACAGATGCGTTATAGGCCTGAGCGGTAAGGATACGGACGGCATCATCGAGCAGCTCCCGCACCAGTCGCACCAGGGCGGTGGGGGCGTCCGCATGCTCGGCTAGCCAGCGCTCAGTGGCGCGGACGACCGGGTGGGTTCCCGCAGTACCCTCTGCCAGCTCTACCGCCGGGTAGAGACCACGAATAACGCGGGTAGCCATACCGCCGGTACGGGCAGCCCAGGTGGGTACAAGAAGCTCAAAGAAAGCATCCCGATAACCAACACGCAGTTCTTCCGGGCCATGCTGGAAACCTGCAGCGGTCGCCGACAGCAACTCATTCGAAAGGCCCATATCTTCAGTTACCAGGTTCCAGGCAGCCTGCTTCGCAGCCGCCACCGGCAGAGCAGCGGTCGCAAAAGCATAGCCACGCTCAGCCGTAGCAGAAGGACGGAAAGACCGCGCCTCATCCAGCTCCTGCCGAGTCACCGCGTCCTGAACCGCAAGCGCCCCCAGAGCCTTCCAACCCAGAGTCTGGTTATAGCTCATACCAGGAGCATCAGAAATAAAGCCCTCAACCTGCCTGCTCGCACCCCGCGCCAGATCCTGAGCGAACTCAAGACCCAACTGCGAATGCGCCGACACAGACAGTAGCGCCCGCACCAGAATCAGCTGCTCATCACTACCCTCCTTCGCGCTAGCAAGAGCCTCAGACAGCGCAGCATACAGGGCATCCCACAACTCCCCACGAGCACCCGCCGGAGTGTACAAAGAAATCGCAGCCTGCGCCTGATCCACAATATTCGACAGAAGAGTAGCGGACGGCTCAGCAGCGGCAGCCTGCCCCACAGCCAGCACAAACCGGCGGCTAGCAAGCTTGCCATCACGCACCATATTCCACAAACTACCCCACAGCAGACCCCGCGACAGAGCATCCTCCACCGACGACACCTGACTCAAAGCAAACTCAAGCCCATCAGCCTCAGCCAGGGCAACCTTCGCATAGGTCAAATCCTCAGCATTGAGCAAAACCACATCAGCAGCAGCCACAAGAGCCTGCTCCTGATCAGTCAACCCAACAAGCACCTCATTCTGACCCACAGGAATATCAGCCGACACCACACCCGTGGGCACCAGACGCCCGCCCTCAGAGGCGAACAGGGCAATCTTCAACAGATGCGGCCGCCCCAACTCAGCCGGAACACCCACAGGCAACTGCTGACGCACCACCAACTGCACAGAACCATCAGCACCGGTCACACGCTCACACGACAGCTCAGACAAACCACTCGTCTGCAACCACGCCTCAGCCCAAGTACGAACATCACGATCAGAGACCTCATCAAGCACACCCAAGAAATCATCAAGAGTCGTATTACCCCACTCAAACCGCTTAAAGTAAACCCGCGCAGCCTCAATAAACTGATCAAACCCAACATAAGCAACCAGCTGCTTCAGGGCGCTCGCACCCTTGGCGTAGGTAATACCGTCAAAGTTCTGGCGGGCAGCTTCAAGGTGGGGGATATCCGCAACAATTGGGTGAGTTGTCGGCAGCTGATCCTGACGGTAAGCCCAGGCCTTACGGGAATTCGCAAAGGTGACCCAGGCGTCCTTATAGCCATTGGCCTCAGCAGCGCCCAGATGCCCCATGAAGTCTGCAAAAGACTCCTTGAGCCACAGGTCATTCCACCACTTCATCGTGACCAGGTCACCAAACCACATGTGGCTCATCTCGTGGCAAATCACATTAGCCCGACCCTCAAGCTGGGACTCATCAGCGCCGGAGACAAAAATGTACCCCTCGGTGAAGGTCACCAGGCCGGGGTTCTCCATTGCCCCCAGGTTGTACTCCGGAACAAAAGCCTGCTCGTACTTGGGGTAGGGGTAGGCATAGTCAAAGAGGTCCTGGAAGAAATCCAGGCCCTGCTTGGTCACGGCAAAAATATTCTGGTAGTCAAAATGCTCTTTGAGCGACTGGCGGCAGTAGGCAACCAGGGGGATAGGCCCAGAATTAACAGCGGACGCCGGGGTATAGGTATCGAAAGCGGTAAAGTACTCGCCCGCCACAATAGCGGTGATATAGGTAGAAATACGGGCAGTCGGCTTGAAAACACGCTTAGAAACCGACGAATCTGACGGGTCATCAATTTCGCGATCCAGCTCAGCATTCGAGCTCACCACCCAGCTCTTAGGAGCCGTAATGCGGAAGTTGAATACAGCTTTGAGGTCAGGCTGCTCAAAATTCGGGAAAACCCGACGACAATCCGCCGGCTCATACTGGGTGTAGAGGTAAACCTTGCCGTCAGCCGGGTCGATGTAGCGGTGCAGACCCTCACCCGAGCGGCTAAAGTACGACCGGCCCTTGATGGTGAGAGTATTTTCCGTCTGTAACTGGGGGAGGGTGATGCGGGAGCCTTCAACCACCTCATCAACAGGTAGCGATACCCCGTTGAGCTTCACCGATTCCACCGACTGATGGATGTAGTCAATAAAGGTGCTAGCACCCTCAGACGCCGTAAAACGGACTGTGGTGGCTACCGGGTAGGTTTCAAAATCAGAGCTGGCATGAGTGAGATCAACATGCACATCGTAAGTATCAACGCTGATAGTACGGGCCCGCAGAGCGGCCTCTTCTTGAGTCAAGTTTTCGTTATTCACATCACCATAGTAAGCCCCTGTATGTACAAGGTCGAGTTTGGAAGCGCTAGTGGGGTAGGGGAAGGTGGATTTTGCACGTTCACTCAACATTGTGTATAGTAATAACTCGTTGCCAGCACAGCTTCGGTTGAAGAAGTGCAAGACACCTTGCGCGGGTGGCGGAATAGGCAGACGCGCTAGCTTGAGGTGCTAGTCCTCGTATTAGAGGGTGGGGGTTCAAGTCCCCCCTCGCGCACAAGAAAACCCCATGTGGGACATAGAAAAAACCGGTTCCTGTTGACAGGGGCCGGTTTTTTGTTGGTAGGGACCCTGCTGAGGTGGTTTACAGGAATCTTGAGCGTTAGCCCGTCGGGGGAGTGCTTATCTGATAATCATCCAATGTTTGGGTGTGATGGAGCTTATGTCACCAAAGCCCCTTTCTGGTTTGCGCGCGCAAAAAGTGCCCGGTATAGTTATTACTCGTTGCCAGCACGGCTTCAGCTGAAGAAGTGCAAGACACCTTGCGCGGGTGGCGGAATAGGCAGACGCGCTAGCTTGAGGTGCTAGTCCTCGTATTAGAGGGTGGGGGTTCAAGTCCCCCCTCGCGCACAAGAAAACCCCATATGGGTCATAGAAAAAACCGGCTCCTGTTGACAGGAGCCGGTTTTTTGTTGACTTAGGCTCTTCTGCTGCAAATCAGGCCCTGGCGGAATTTTATACCCCGGTAGATTATCAACTTTACTCATCAGTTAAACTGATTATTTTCGGCTGGCGCCCTTAAAAAATTTTGAAATCGGGGGCAGCTCCCAGCCTCCAAGCCAGTCTCTCTAGCCTTCGACCGGGCGATAAACTAGCCCTATGCAGCCTACTGAACCCCGTGCATCCGCCCTGCTCCTTGACCATACCTTCAGTGAGACCTTCCCTGACCTCACCCGCCGTGCCCAGCCGGATATCCCGCAGGGTACCCGCCTGGCCTGGCTCAATGAGAATCTTGCCCGCGACCTGGGGCTGGACCCGGCCTGGCTGCGCACTAACGCCGGTCTAGCCTGGATGACGGGCAGGGGAGAGGCCCCCACGGTCGCCCTGGCCTACTCGGGCTACCAGTTCGGGCAGCTCTCGCCGGTGCTGGGCGATGGTCGGGCCCACCTCGTTGGTGAACTGGCTATCCCCGCGCGGGAAGAAGGCGGTAGTGCTGCCCGCTGCGATTTACACATCAAAGGCAGTGGCCGGACGCCCTTCTCCCGCCCCGGTTCGGACGGCAAGGCTCCACTGTCGGCGGCCTGGCGGGAGGCTGTCATCGGGGAGTCCCTGCATGCGCTCGGTCTGCCGACCACCAGGGCCCTGGCTGTGTTCGAGACCGGAGAGAAGGTACAGCGCCGCGCACCTGAGCCGGAGCCGGCGGGGCTGGTTCTGCGTGTTGCCGCCAGCCACCTGCGGGTAGGTACCTTCCAGTTTGCCCAGTATCACTGCGACTCTCAGGTGCGGGGGCAGCTGGTCGATTATGCCCTGGCTCGTCACTACTCCGACCTCACCCCGGGAGAAAATCGCAGTGAGCGGGCCCTTGCCCTTCTTCGGGCTGTGGCGCAGAGGCAAGCTCACCTGGTAGCTAGTTGGCAGGCGCTGGGGTTCGTGCACGGGGTGCTCAACACCGATAACGTAACTATTTCTGGCGAGGCTATCGATTTTGGCCCCTGCGCTTTCATTGATGCTTTTGAGCGTGGCAAGGTTTTTAGTTCTATCGACCGCCAGGGCCGTTATGCCTACAACCACCAGCCCGGCATTACCGCCTGGAATCTTTCCCGTTTTGCCGAAACCCTGCTCGATATCATCGACCCTGAAAACCCGAACCGGGCAATCCACCTAGCCACCGAGGTGATCTCGGAGTTCGAAGATGAAGTGGTGGAGCAGCAAATAGCTGCTTTTGCTGCCAAGCTGGGGCTTGACCCGGGTGGGGTTGGTGAGGACGTCCGCACTCAGGTGGGTAGATTCGGGCAGGCAACTCTGGGGCTACTCGAGCGCCACGCGCTGGACTTTACAGGGTTCTTTAGGTCTTTGGTTGAAGGAACCTGCCTGCTGCCGGAGGGAGACCGGCAGGGCTGGTTGGCTCGGTGGGAGGAACTGAAGGGCGCTACAGGTACTACCGCTGAGCGAGCCACGGAACTCATGCTGGCACATAACCCGGTCTACATCCCCAGAAATTTGGCCCTCGACGCTGCCCTGCGGCAGATGGAACGCGGAAATCAGCAGCCGCTTGAGGAGTTGCTGGAAGCCGTCAGTAACCCCTTTGAGCGCCGTGCTGGCCTGGACTACCTGGAGGGCGCTCCTGCCGAGTCCCGCTTCTTCACGAGCTTTTGCGGAACGTAGGGTAACTTCTCTTATCTAGAATTTGGTTTAAAAGGGCCGGGGCCTGCCACCGACGAGTTCGGTGGTAGGCCCCGGCCTTCTGCTATGGAGAGCGCCTAGCGGGAGCGGCGGTGCAGCCAGCTCAACAGGGCGGCACCTAGAGCCAGGGTTCCTGCGGCAGTAGCGGCGAGGACGCCAGCCCGCGGCTTCTTGCCAGACGCTAGGGGAGCCTGGGGTGCGGCAGTTGCGGGAACAGCCTCCACCACGGGGATGCTGCCGGTGTAGACGGTCTGAACATTGAGCACATCGCGCTCAGCTACCTCGGTCTGGGGCTCAGCGGCATCTTCAGCCTGCTTGTTGCCCTGGGCGTTCTCCTGCAGACCCGAAGCTGCACGCAGCGGGGGAGTCTTGAAGAAGAGAGCCAGAACAAAGGCCAGAACGGTGGCAAAGAAGCCAACCCAGTAGACCGACAGGGTTGAAGCGTTGAAGCCAACCATGAAGGGGCGGGTGAGGCGGGCGTCCGCACCGGTGAGGTAAGAGGTATCAGAGGTTGAAACGCCTGATTCTTCACCATCGGTGGAGGTAGAAGAAATCTGCTCTGCCAGGGTGGGGGTGAGCTGGTCTACCCAGTAGGAGCGCTGGGCTTCATCGGACCAGTCAACGACCAGGGTGCCGTCCTGAACCGACGTGTGAGCCTGCTCGGCGGCAGATGCCAGGGCAGCCTCTTCAGCGGCCGGGGTGGCTTCAGCTACCTGGGCGTCAATGAAGGTCTGAGCCTGGTCGGCAGGTAGGGTGCCAGCGTCAACCTGGGCCTGAACCGCAGCAGAAACCTGCTGATAGACCGCATCGTCGGCGGCGGTGCGAGCCTGATCAGAGGCCGTTGAGAGCTGAGAGGCGATAGAGCTCTGGGCGGGCTCCACAATCTGATTCCACATCTGCTCCATGATGCCCTGGTTCTCAGGAGCGGAGGCCACAGCGGGAGTCAGCGCGGCGTCAAGACCTGAACGCAGGTCGTCCTCGTTGCCCATGGCCTTCATAATGTTGCCGGGCATAGCTGAGAAGAGAACCGACAGCAGGACGGCGGTACCCATGGTGCCACCGATCTGACGGAAGAAGGTAGCGGCGGAGGACGCCACACCCATGTAGGAGGGAGCAACGGCATTCTGGGCTGCCAGGGTCAGGGACTGCATGAGCTGACCCAGGCCAAGACCCATGATGAACATGCCCAGCATGAGGAACCAGAGGGGGCGGTCCGCTGTCATGAAGGTCAGGTAGTAGTAGGCAACCACCATGAGGGCGGTGCCCAGAATGGGGAAGATGCGGTACTTACCGGTGTTAGCGACCATGCGACCCGACACGATAGAGGCGGTCATAATACCGGCCATCATGGGTAGGGTTGCGAAGCCCGATTCGGTGGGGGTTAGCCCGGTGACAATCTGTAGGTAGAGGGGGATGGTCATCATGGCGCCGAACATGCCGAAACCAACCAGGAAGCCCAGAATGGACGACATGGAGAAGGCGCCGGAGCGGAAGAGAGCCAGCGGCAGAATGGCGTCCTGGCCCATCTTGGACTCGATGATGAGGAAGGCTGCTAGACCCAGGGCGGAGATGACGAAGCAGGTGATGGACGCTGCGGAGGTCCAGCCCCATTCGCGACCCTGTTCAGCAACGAGCAGGAGGGGGACCAGGGCTACAACAACGCTGGTTGCGCCCCACCAGTCGACGCGGGGCTTGAGGGTAGCATCGCTGATGCGGGGCAGGTGCAGGAACTTCCAGACCATGGCCAGGGCAATGATGCCGATGGGGACGTTGATGAGGAAGACCCAGCGCCAGCCGGTAATCCACAGAATTTCGTCGCTACCGGCAAAGAGGCCACCGGTGAGGGGGCCGAGCACGGAGGAGATGCCAAAGATGGCCAGGAAGTAGCCCTGGTACTTGGCGCGCTCACGGGGAGCCAGCATGTCGCCCATAATCGCCATGGGTAGAGACATGAGGGCGCCCGCGCCGATGCCCTGGAAGGCGCGGAAGGCTGCCAGCATGATCATTGAGGTGGAGAAGCTGGAAAGAAGCGAACCCAGAATAAAGACGACGATACCGAAGAGGTAGAGGGGTCGGCGGCCGAAGAGGTCGGAGAGTTTGCCGTAGATTGGGGTGGTGATCGTGGAGGTGATCATGTAGGCGGTGGTGACCCATGCCTGCTGTTCTAGGCCGTGGAGGTCATCGCCGATCGTCCTGATAGCTGTAGAGACGATGGTTTGATCGAGGGATGAGAGGAACATGCCCGCCATAAGACCGACGATGACCAGCATGATTTGCCGATGGGTCATGAGGGGTTGGTCTTGGGCGGTTGTCTGCTCTGGTGTAGCTGGTGCTGTAGACATGACGAACCTTTAGGTCTGGAGTGAATTGCGGGTTCGCGCGGTTTTGCTTGGTCTACGGTGCGCGGACGCTTGTGGCGGGCGGTTGCGTAGTCTTGGGTTCGCGAACCTAACAAGCTTAAGTGCAGTTCTGCAAAAATACTTCCTTCTGAAAGCGTCTTGTGCGCCACAATGGGCAGGGTGGCTTGAAATTATCTACGTAAGACCGGGTGTGAGCTTTCACAAAGGGTCAAGCTGCACATATTTGGTTTTGTGGGCTTTTCTGAGTAAAGGTCAGCAAAACCCCAAATGAAAAGCAGATAAACCCACATAAAAGCGTATTTTTTCTGGCATACTTGAGATGTAACGAACACAAAACAACCCCACAGCATCTGCTGAAAGGAACCTCCCATGGCTCTCGAAAAGAAGAACACCAAGCTCGGCGTTATCGGCGCAGGTGGTGTTGGTTCAGCAACCGCCTACGCAGCAACCCTGCGCGGCGCAGCTGATGAAATCGTTATCTACGACATCGCCGGTGAGCGCGCTGAGGCAGAAGGCCTCGATATCGCCCACGGCACCATGTTCGCCCACGAAGCTGAAGTTTCAGGCAGCGGCGATGTAGAAATCCTGCGCGACTCAGACCTCATCATCGTTACCGCAGGCGCCCGCCAGAAGCCCGGTCAGCCCCGCCTCGAACTGGCAGAAGCAAACGTCAACATCTTCAAGTCCATGCTTCCCAAGGTCATGGAGGTAGCCCCCAACGCTATCCTCATGATCGTCACCAACCCCTGCGACGTCCTCGCCGTTGTTGCTCAGAAGATCACCGGCCTGCCCACCGAGCGCTGCTTCGCATCCGGTACCGTGCTCGACTCATCCCGCCTGCGCTGGCTGATTGCTGAAAAGGCCGGTGTCTCCATCAAGTCAGTTCACGCCAACATCGTTGGTGAGCACGGCGACTCAGAATTCCCCGTCTGGTCAGCAGCCAACATCGGTATGGTTCCCCTTGACGAGTGGACCAACGAAGACGGCGAAAAGGTCTTCACCGAAGAAGTCAAGGCAGAACTGGCAGAAGAAGCCATGCGTGCAGCCTACAAGGTCATCGAAGGTAAGGGTTCCACCAACTACGCCATCGGCATCTCGGCGACCCGCATCGCCGAAGCTATCCTGCACGGCCAGGACGCCGTACTCAACGTCGCAACCCAGGTACGCGGCCGCTACGGCATCGAGGGCGAAGCCGCTCTCTCACTGCCCTCAGTTGTCTCCCGTGATGGCGTCAAGCGCGTACTCGACGTCCCCATGACCGACGAGGAAATCGAGCGTCTGCGCGCCTCAGCCAACGCCATCAACTCCTCACTGGCAACCCTGGGCTTCTAAAACCGGATAAGCCACTAGCGCATCCGAAGCCTGGCCCTATAGACAGTGCCGCCCCGCTCCCACCCGAGCGGGGCGGTACTGTTATGTGTGATTCACCAAATTTTCACCGCCCGGTATTTCCCACGCACTGAGAAAGGGAGTAACGTCTACTGTATGAGTAATAACCCTCGTGCCGAACTGGCTCACCTGACCGCCGCCCTCGAAGAGCACCTCAACGCTATTATCAATAGCCGCGGTGAACACGACGCCGCCGTCGACAACACCTACGTAGCCATCGCAAACGCCTTTGAACGCTACGAAGAAGCCCTGTTCGACGCCTACGAAGAGGTCACCCCGCTCGAAGTTTTTATCGAAGATGAAGATGACGACGATGACTTTGACTACGACTTCGATGAAGAAGACGACGAAGACGATGATGATGATGAGGTGGAGTACTACCTCGATGAAGAGCAGAAGTAGACCGGTTACCTAGGTTCTACCTGTTATTCCAAGCACAGCACCGCGAGCGGTGCTGTGCTTTTTCTTTGACTCGCGTAGAGTTTTCTGCTGTGGAATGGATACAAGCAATCATCCTGGGTCTCGTCCAGGGTCTAACTGAGTTTTTGCCGATCTCGTCATCGGGTCATATTCGTATCGTGGGTCAGTTCTTGCCGAACGGCGAGGATCCCGGTGCGGCTTTTACCGCTATCACCCAGCTGGGTACTGAAGCGGCTGTTTTGGTCTTCTTCTGGAAGGACATCGTTCGCATCATCAAGAACTGGTTCGGTTCTTTGGTGGGCAAGGTTGATAAGAAGGATCCGGACGCCCGCATGGGCTGGTTCATCATCATCGGTTCCCTGCCGATTGGTATTCTGGGCATCCTACTGGAGGACTACATCGATTCAACCTTCCGTAGCCTCTGGATTACCGCAACCATGCTGATTGTGTTCGCAATCTTCCTGGGTATTGCAGACCGTATCGGTCGCGAACAGCGCGAGCTGAGAGACCTCACCATCAAGCACGGTATTCTATACGGCTTCGCGCAGGCGCTGGCCCTGGTTCCCGGTGTTTCACGCTCCGGCGGTACCATTATGGCCGGTCTGCTCATGGGCTACACCCGTGAGGCTGCCGCCCGTTACTCCTTCCTGCTGGCAATCCCCGCAGTTTTCGCATCGGGTCTCTACAAGCTGGCAGGCAGCATCTCTGAGGGCTTCACCGGCTACTACGGTTTCGGTTCCACCATGGTCGCAACCCTGGTTGCTTTCGTGGTCGGCTACCTGATTATTGGCTGGTTCCTCAAGTACGTTTCCAATAAGAGCTACAGCATCTTCGTCTGGTACCGTATCGCCCTGGGTCTTGCCCTGTACATCCTGCTGGGCACCGGCGTCCTCGCCGCGTAGACCTGTCTCACTTTTTACCCGCCCGGAAATACCTTTCCGGGCGGGTATTGTTTTAGGAAGAGAAAAAGTGCCGCCCGAGGCTATTTTGGGTAGGCGCACATCGACTATCGTGAGGTTTTCATGCGAGCTTGGGACCAGCCCACCATTCCGTCACTCCCGGGGCAGGCGCCCCTTCCCACCGTCTTTGATACTGCGGCCGGAGGCAGACAGACTCTTGAGCGTGAGAGCCGCGCCGGGCTGTACGTCTGTGGCATTACCCCCTACGACGCGACCCACATGGGGCACGCTTCTACCTATGTTGCTTTTGACGTGCTGAACCGGGCCTGGCGCGATGCCGGGGTAGAGGTAACCTTCGTACAGAACGTCACCGACGTTGATGATCCCCTGCTTGAACGCGCCGAAGCGACCGGCGTTGACTGGCAGCAGCTGGCTGAGGAACAGACCGAGCTGTTCCGCACCGATATGGTGGCCCTGAACGTCATTGCCCCCGACCACTACGTGAGCGTTGTTGACTCGGTGCCCTCGGTGGCGGCTGCCGTGCAGAAACTGCTGCACGAGGGTGTGGCCTACCGCGTGCCCGGTTTCACCGACGAGCAGGGTGTTACCCAGCCCGACGGTGATATCTACTTCGATATTGAGGCCGCCCAGAAACTGGGTGAAGGCCGCGAAGGCGGCTGGTCGCTGGGTCAGGTGGCCCACTACAGCATGGAAGAGATGCTGACTATTTTTGGTGAGCGCGGCGGCGACCCTAATCGCCCCGGTAAACGTAATGCCCTTGACCCCCTGCTGTGGCGCGTTGAGCGGGCGGGGGAGCCTGCCTGGGAGGCGGGGGAACTAGGACGCGGCCGCCCCGGCTGGCATATCGAGTGCAGCGTGATCTCGAGTGAGTTCCTGGGAGCACCTTTCTCTGTTCAGGGCGGTGGCTCTGACCTGATTTTCCCGCACCACGATTTGGGTTCGAGCCATTCCTTTGCCCTGAACGGTGAGCCTATGGCCCGCCACTACATGCACACCGGCATGGTGGGCCTTGACGGGGAGAAGATGAGCAAGTCCCTGGGTAACCTGGTGCTGGTGTCGAAGCTGCGGGCTGCCGGCGTAGAACCTGCCGCTATCCGCCTGGCGATTATGGATAACCACTACCGCACCGACTGGTTCTGGCAGGAAGATTTGCTGACCAAGGCCCAGGGGCGTCTGGAACTCTACCGCTCGGCTGCGACAGCTGCCGAGGGGCAGGCCGATGAGGCCGCGCTTTCCCTGCTTGAGAGCGTCCGCCAGCATCTTGCCGACGACCTCAACACTCCCGCCGCTCTGGTTGCCCTTGACCAGTGGGCCCTCTCTACCCTTGAGAACGGTGGTGCCGGCGGTCAGCTGGTAGCCGACCTGCTCATGGCCCGGCTGGGTATTGACCTGGCAGCTGCTGCCTAGTTGTCGTCCTGGTCCTTGAGGAATTTCTCGAACTGGGCCGCAATATCTATTTGGCTGAGGTCAGCGATATCGTCGTTGGCCTCAGCTATTGATTCTAGGGTTCGTACGTAGCTGGCCAGCTCGGGCTCGTCCTCGATGAGGGCGTCGGCCTGGTGGTTCCAGCTGGCGATGTCGTCTGCGCTGCGCTCTAGGGGCATGGGGAAGCCCAGAATCGCTTCGAGGGCAGAGAGCAGGGTGAAGGTTGCCTTGGGGTGGGGCGGCTCTGGCAGGTAGTGGGGAACCGACACCCAGAGGGAGAGCGCCGGTATGTGAGCTTGCCCGGCTTCGAACGCCAGCACGCCGATCAGGCCGGTTGGGCCCTGGTAGGCATTGGCTTCTACGCCCTCTAAGGCGAGGACGCTACTGGTATAGCTGGTAACGCTCAGCGGCAGGGGCCGGGTATGGGGGACCTCATCGAGCAGGGCCCCGCAGAAAACAACCAGGTCAACCTGTTCCCGCTGCACCAGGTCTTTAAAACGCTCGATGTAGGCCTGCCAGTTCATGGAGGGTTCGGGACCCGAGAGGGTCAGCAGGCGGACGCCGGCGGTGGTGTGTGCCTCGGTGAAGACGGTATCGGGCCAGGTAATGCGCTGGGTGCCGTCCTCATCGATGCTCAGAAGAGGCCGGGTTTCGGTGTAGTTGTAGCAGCCGCTCGCGTCGAACCCAGCAGCTGGCTGGGTGGGGTAGTGCTCCCAGAGTGCGCGGAAGGCTTCTATGACGGCATCACCGGCGTCATTCCATCCTGTGAAACCGACCAGGAGCACGGTGGGGGTGTGTGCCGGTAGGGTGGAGGTGCTTGCGAAATGGTTCAGAGCGTTGAGGGGGAGGGGCTGATTAATCACCCCCATATCCTACTCCTGATAGGCCGTAACCTCTATAGGCAATAGACTAGAGAGTTCCGGGGCGATAGCTCCGGTGATATAGCGCTCAGGAGGTTAAGGTATGACGTCCCATCCGGGTCTTCGGATTGGTTCTTTCGCGGGGGCGCCAATATATCTGCGCCTCTCCTGGTTCCCCCTCATGGCTTTGGTCGTGGTGGGTTACGGTATGAACCTGGCGTCACTGCGGTCTTTAACAGAGCTGCAGGGCTATCTCGCTGCTGGTGTGGTTGCCGGTACCCTAGCACTGGGAGTCTTCGCCCACGAACTGGCACACGCTGCGGTCGGCCGGGCCCGGGGGGTGCGGATTTCGTCTATCTCCCTAAACATGTGGGGCGGGCAGACCAAGATGCAGACCGCTTCGGCGGCTACCTCGCTACTGGTGTCGGTGGCTGGCCCGCTGGTTAACTTTGCGGTAGCGGCCCTGTGCCAGCTTATCTGGCTGGTGACGGGGTCCGCCGACTTCTTTGGCTTCGCCTTAGCTGCCCAGGTCAACCTTGCTATCGGTATTTTTAACCTGATACCTGCCTTCCCCCTCGACGGCGGTTATGCCCTTGAAGCCCTTGTCTTTATCCTGGTAGGCCGCCGGTCGGTGGCAACCCGGGTGACGGCCTATACGGGTCTTCTGCTCCTTGCCCTCTTAGCTAGCGCCCTGCTCTTTACCGGCCTGTGGCGATCCCCCTGGGTACTACTGGTGGCCGCTGCCCTGGCCTTTTATCTGTGGAGCGGCACTAACCACTCCCTCAAACAACTCGCGCAGGATTCCGACCCTCACCACCCCCTACGGGCGTCCGCCCTGATGGCTCCCGCCCAGCTTGCTGACCCGCACAGCAGCATCGGTGGTGCCCACCAGCGCTGGGACGGCGTATCCCACCTTCTCCTGGTAGAGCAGCAGGGATCGTCCGTGCACCCCCTTGCCCTCGTTGAACCTACAACACTCGCTGCCTCGTTGGGCTCTCTTGACCAGCAGCCCCTTGCCGCGATCGCCCAGCCCCTTGCAGCCCGCACTCTGGGCATTCAGACCGGTTACATCGACACCTTCGATGAGTACAGCGGCTTTGCCCACTACCGCCTGCCCGAAGAGCAGCGGGGGCAGAACCTCACCTGGGTGGTGATGGACGCCGCCACCCCCGTAGGTCTGGTAACCTCCCAGGCCATGACCCAGGCGGTGCTGGCCACCGTGGGCGCTGGCACGTCTTCATCTAAATGACCCCACCGCGCTTTTCTGAGACAATAGAAGAAACCAGACCAAAAACGAAAGAGAAATCTGACCTTATGAGCACCCCTACCGGTAGCGTCAACCGCCGTGGTCCCTTCCGTCCGGGAGAACGCGTCCAGCTAACCGACGAGCGCGGACGCATGACCACCATTACCCTGGCTGAAGGCGGGGAATACCACTCTCACCGCGGTTTCTTTAAGCACAGCGAGCTCATCGGCAACGTTGAGGGCACCGTGATTGAAAACTCCGAGGGGTTCAAGTTCCAGGCTCTGCGCCCGCTCTACAAGGACTTTGTGCTCTCTATGCCCCGCGGCGCTGCCGTGGTCTACCCCAAGGACGCCGGTCAGATCGTAGCCATGGCCGATATCTTCCCCGGTGCCCGCGTGATTGAAGCTGGCGTCGGCTCCGGTGCCCTCTCTATCGCCCTTCTGCGGGCTGTGGGGGACGGCGGTCACCTGCGCTCTTTCGAACGCCGTGAAGAGTTTGCCGATATCGCCCGCGGCAACATTGAGACCTTCTTCGGTGGGGAGCACCCCGCCTGGTCGCTGACCCTGGGCGATTTGGCTGAAGCACTGGGCGAGGTCGAAGAACCCGGTAGCGTAGACCGCGCCGTCCTCGACATGCTAGCCCCCTGGGAGTGCCTGGATGCCGTAGCCACCGCCCTGGCACCCGGCGGCGTCATCATCTGCTACGTTGCAACCGTCACCCAGCTCTCTCGCGTGGCTGAGGCCCTACGCGCCGATGGCCGTTTCACCGAGCCCGAATCCCACGAAACCATGGTGCGCGGCTGGCACGTTGAGGGTCTGGCAGTGCGCCCCGACCATCGCATGGTAGCCCACACCGGCTTCCTCATTACTGCCCGCCGCCTAGCTGACGGGGCAGAGCGTCTTGCTCCCAAGCGCCGTGCCTCAAAGACCGATTTCTCAGAAGAGGATATGAACGCCTGGACTCCCGCAGCCCTGGGTGAGCGCAATGTCTCTGACCGTAAGCTCCGCCGGGCCGGTCGCGATGCCCTGAACCTGGCTGAAAAGGCCGCCTCCGCTGCCCAGAAGGCTGAGGCAGCGCAGGCTGACCAGGATACCGAAAACTAAAACCCCATGACGGCCCCGCCACCCGATGATTGGGGTGGCGGGGTTCTGACTCACCGGTGAGTCGTCACCAGAAGGAAGTGCCCCCAGCATGAGTGAACGTTTAACCGTTTCGTCGGTAGATTACGAGCGTATTCTGCGGCAGCTCAATATCGCTAACGATAACCGCCGCAATCTTGATCGGCAGTTGCGGGCGGCTGGCGAGCGCAACCAGAAGCTGGTGACGGCTCTGACCAAGACAAAGAACGAAATTGAGCATTTGCGCATGGCGCTGGCTCAGGAGGTGGCTCCGCCGCTGAATTCTGCCCTGGTGCTGGGGGTACACGGGGCGACGATGACCTACCAGGATCTTGCTGAGGGTAAGACTCCGGCTGAGATTGAGGAGCATCTTGATGTGCTCTTGGGTGGCCGTCTGGTGCGTATCACCTGCTCACCCCTGCTGCCGATTGCCCAAGTGAAGCCGGGTATGACCGTCCTGCTCAACGAGCAGACCCAGGCCGTGGTATCGCTGGGGTTTGAGGGCTACGGTGATGTGGTGACGGTGCGGGAGGTTCTTGATCACGATCACCTGGTGGTTGACCTACCCAATCAGTCTAAGGCTGTGGCTCGTATCTCGGGTGCCCTGGACCCGGACGAGCTGCGGGTGGGGGATACCGTCACCTACGATTCGCGTATTCAGATGGTGACCTCCCTGGTTCCCCATACCGATGCCCAGGAGCTGGTGCTGGAAGAGGTGCCCGATGTTACCTATGACAATATCGGTGGTCTGGGTGACCAGATTGACCTGATTCGGGACGCCGTTGAACTGCCCTTCCTGCACCCCGATATTTACCGCCAGTACCGCCTCACCCCGCCCAAGGGTATCTTGCTCTACGGCCCTCCTGGCAACGGTAAGACCCTGATTGCCAAGGCTGTGGCTAACTCTCTGGCTGCGCGGGCTGCGGAGCGGTCTGAGAATGGTAAAAAGACCGGCTACTTCTTGAACATCAAGGGCCCGGAGCTGCTGGATAAGTATGTGGGTGAGACCGAGCGACAGATCCGTGATATCTTCTCTGCTGCCCGCGACAAGGCACGAGCGGGCCACCCCGTGGTGGTTTTCTTTGATGAGATGGAGTCGCTCTTCCGCACCCGCGGTTCGGGCCGGTCTTCGGACGTAGAAACTACCATTGTGCCCCAGCTTCTGGCTGAGATTGACGGGGTTGAGAGCCTGGATAACGTCATTGTGATTGGTGCGACCAACCGCGAAGACATGATTGACCCGGCCGTGTTGCGCCCGGGGCGTTTGGACGTGAAAATCCGTATTAACCGCCCCAACCGGGCCGGCGCTGCCGAAATCTTCGGGCTTTACCTGACAGAGGATCTGCCGATTAGTCAGGCTGAGGTGGCACGAGCTGGGTCCCAGCAGCAGGCGGTTGCCAGCATGATTGAGACGGTCATCGAGAATCTCTTCTCCGCTGAGCCGGCGAACCGCTACATCAGTGTTGATTTAGAGAACGGCGTGAGCCGCTGGCTCTTCAGGGGCGACTTCCTTTCGGGTGCCGTGATCCGCAATATTGTCGATCAGGCTAAGAAGCTGGCGATTAAGTCTTACCTGTCTACCGGGGCTGAGGGTATCAGCACCGAGCACCTGCTTGAGGCCGTGCGCGCAGAGTTCGAGGATCAGGTCGAGGTTCCCCAGGCTAGCGAAATTGAGGATGTTCTCTCTACCCTTAACATTCGTCTGCGCGTGCTTAACGCCGCCCCGGCTCGTGCCGTCGATACCGGAGCGGGGGTCTAGCGATGACTGTTCGCCGTATCATGGGGGCCGAGACCGAGTATGGGGTTCATGCCCCGGCAAAGCCCCACGCCAACCCCACGGTGCTCTCTGCCTTTGTGGTCAACACCTACGACACCCTTTTCAAGCAGGAGCTCTCAGCGGCCCTTGAGACCCGCTGGGAGTACGGTTCAGAAGCACCGCTAGCCGATGCGCGCGGTTTCGACATGCCGCGCGAGCAGGCCCACCCCACCCAGCTAACCGATACCGCCCACGTGCTCACCAGCGAAGATATCGCGGCAGAAGCCCTGAGCGAGGCCGGGCATTTTGCCGAGCGTATCGACTGGGATGCGGTCACCATGAACTCGATTCTGCCCAACGGGGCCCGTTTTTATGTGGACCATGCCCACCCCGAGTACTCCTCGCCCGAGGTGACTAACCCGCGCGACGCCGTCCTCTGGGATGCGGCAGGCGACCACATCGCCGCACAAACCGTAGCCACCATTGAAAAGGTGACCGCTAGCCAGAGCTCAGCTATGCCCGCGGTTAACCTCTACAAGAACAATACGGACGGCAAGGGCCAGTCCTACGGTTCCCACGAGAACTATCTGGTGCCCCGCACCGTCGATTTTGAGTACCTGGCAGCTAGCCTGCTGCCCTTCTTTGCCACCCGCCAGGTCATGGTGGGGGCAGGACGGCTGGGCTTGGGTACAGCGGGGGAGCAGGCAGGTTTTCAGATTTCCCAGCGCGCTGACTTCTTTGAGCGCACCGTTGGCCTGGAAACCACCGTCCGTCGCCCGCTGATTAACACCCGCGACGAGCCCCACGCCGACAGCAACCGCTACCGCCGCCTGCACGTGATCACCGGCGACGCTAACCTGTCGCACACCTCTAACCTGCTCAAGTTTGGCACCATGTCCCTGGTGCTGAACCTCATCGAGGCAAAAACTGCTCCCGCTATCAAACTGGCTGACCCGGTTGCTGCCATGCACACGGTCAGCCACGACCTGACCCTGAGCACCCAGCTGCCCCTCGCGGGCGGGGGCAGTATAAGCGCCCTGCAGATTCAGCGGGCCTACCTCGATGCTGCCATCGCGCTAGAGACCAACCCCGATGAGGCAACCGCCGAGATCCTGCAGCTCTGGGGCGAGGTGCTAGAGGCCCTGGCAGAAAACCTCCTATCCCTGGCCGACCGCCTGGACTGGGTTGCCAAGTATGCCCTACTGAAGGGCTACGTTGACCGGGGCCTGAGCTGGGATAACCCCAAGCTGGCCGCCATCGACCTGCAGTATTCGGACGTCCGCACCGGCAAGGGCCTGTACCACAAGCTGGTAGCCCTGGGTCGCATGAAGACCCTCTTCAGCCCCGAAGAGATTGCCCGAGCCGCGGCCGAGCCGCCGCGCGACACCCGTGCCTACTTGCGCGGTAAGCTCATCACCACCTGGCCCGACGAGGTCGTAGGAGCCAACTGGGACACCCTCTCGGTACGCAACCCGCTCTCCATCGACCTGCACCGCCTGACCATGGATGACCCCGAGCACTTTACCGCCGAAATCGTTGAACCCCACCTGGGGCTAGAGCACGCAGACCAGCTTTTTGCCCTACTGGCAGGCCAGCAGCACAGCTAGCCGTCATACCCCACAGAAAGAGAGACATCATGGACCGCATCCAGCGCCAGAACACCACCTCAACCACCTCCCAGCAGGTAGAAGAAGTAGCCATCGCCCACCAGAACACCGAGGTGAACGAGCAGGCAGTATCAGACATCGACGACCTGCTGGCAGAAATCGACGGCGTGCTCGAAGAAAACGCCGAAGACTTCGTCAAAGGCTTCGTCCAAAAGGGCGGCCAGTAGGCCCAACCCCCACACGTAGCCAGTACCCGCCCCAACGCCTAAGGAAGACCCGTGGAACGCAGAATATTCGGCATCGAAACCGAGTTCGGCATTAGATACATCCCGAAAGGGCTTGGCCCCCTGGCCCCAGAAGAGGCCGCCCGCAAGCTCTTCAAGCCGGTGGTAGACACCTGGCGTTCCTCCAACGTCTTCCTGCCCAACGGCGGGCGGCTCTACCTTGACGTGGGATCCCACCCCGAATACGCTACCGCCGAGACCGCCTCGGTCCGCGATGCCCTGATTCAGGACAAGGCGGGGGAGTACCTGCTCAACGACCTCGTCAACCAGGCAGAAGATTCCCTCGAAGCAGAGGGCTATCAGGGGCAGATTTTCCTCTTCAAAAACAATGTTGACTCGGCGGGCAACTCTTTCGGATCCCACGAGAACTACATGCTAGAGCGTAAGGTGGAGTTCTCCCGCCTGGTCCGCTCCCTGATTCCCTTCCTGATTACCCGCCAGATTGTGGTGGGGGCGGGTAAGGTACACCCGGCAGGCCCCCCGCAGTGGGGCGGACGTCCGCTCGGGCCAGAGGGGCAGCCCAGCTTCTCCTTCTCCCAGCGCGCCGACTACATCTGGGAGGGCTCATCAACAGCCACCACCCGGGCCCGACCCATCATCAACACCCGCGATGAGCCCCACGCCGACGCCTCGCTCTACCGTCGTATGCACGTCATCAACGGGGACTCCAATATGTCGCAGGCCACCACCCTGCTCAAACTCGGGGCCACCGACCTGGTGCTTCGCATGCTTGAGGACTACTACCCCCTCGAGAACTTCGAAATCAAAGACACTGCCACCGCCCTGCGCGTCATCTCCCACGATCTGACCGGCACAGCAACTTTCCCCCTGGCGGACGGCCGTGAAGCTAACGCCCTGACCCTGCAACGTCACTACCAGGCAGCGGCCACCCGCTACATCGAAGAGAAGGGAGCCCACCACGAGGACGTGCCCTACATCCTGGATCTCTGGGGCCGGGCCCTCGACGCGGTGGAAAGCGGCGATACTTCACTCATTGATACCGAAATTGACTGGGCCATCAAAAAGAAGCTGCTCGATACCTACATCGCCCGCGGAGCCAGCGGCTACGATGACCCCAAAATCCAGCAGCTTGATTTGGCCTACCACGATATTGACCCCACCCGCGGTGTCTTTGGGCTGCTCACCCGCAAGGGCTTGGTCAAGAACCTCATCAGCCACGATGATATTGCCCACGCCACTGTACACCCGCCTGCCACCCGGGCCTCCCTGCGCGGCCGCTTCATCAGTGCAGCCCGCAACGCCCGGGAGCCCTTCACCGTGGACTGGGTCCACCTGAAACTCAACAACAAGCCCCATCTGACCGTCATGTGCAAGGACCCCTTCGCCACAGAAAACGCTGCGATGGAAGACCTCCTGGCTACCCTCAGCCCTGCTCCCTCAGACACCTGGTCGCCGCCCTTCATTTAGGCTATAGGGCGAATTACCAGTACCACCCCAGCTCTATCCGCTAGTATGTACGCGGTGAAGAAAAGCGTTCCTCAGCCGAACGTAACATCAACGAAAGTGAAACCAGTGAAGAAAAAATCAGCCCTTTTCGCATCCAGCGGCGCAGTGCTCGCCCTCGTCCTCTCCGCCTGTGGCGGTAGCGGCGACGGAAGCAGCCTCGCTGACGTTGAATACTCCATGAACGAAGCCACCGCCGAGCCCTCGGTTTCTTTCGCAACCCCCTTCGCCGCCAACGGTACCGAAGCCCACAAGATTGAGGACGGCGACGGTGCCACCATCGAAGACGGCGACAGCCTGCTGGTAGACGCCACCGTCTTTAACGGTGCAGACGG
Source organism: Rothia sp. 11254D007BW (assembly GCF_053548195.1). Taxonomy (NCBI): domain Bacteria; kingdom Bacillati; phylum Actinomycetota; class Actinomycetes; order Micrococcales; family Micrococcaceae; genus Rothia; species Rothia sp. 11254D007BW. The sequence goes on along the minus strand of NZ_JBPWPK010000001.1, from coordinate 695,829 downwards.
CACCGCCCTGGGTACCACCTACACCGATGCTCCCATGATTATCCCTGTGGGTCAGGAACTTAAGGACGCTGCTCCTGAACTCTATGATGTACTGATCGGTTCAAAGGTGGGTATGTCCTTCTCCTACTCCACCAACATTGATGCCACATCTACCTCAACTGCTGAGGCCACCCCCACCGTATCAGCGGGCACCGCCACCAACGTTGAGGTATACACCGTCTCCGGCAAGCTGCTCAAGAGCGCAGAGGGCACTGAAAACGAGAAGCAGTCCTCAGCTCTAGAAAGCTTCTCCGTAGCTGAAGACGGCACCGCTACCCTGACCCTGTCTGAAGATCGCGGCGACGCTCCCACTGAGCTCTACACCGAAGACCTGATTACCGGCACCGGTGCCACTGTCAACGCAGATGATACGGTTTACGTAAATTACGTGGGCGTGACCTGGTCAGATGGTGCTCAGTTCGATGGAAACTTTGGTGCAACCCCCACCGACCTTTCCCTGAATGGCGTTATCGAGGGCTGGAAGCAGGGTCTGGCCGGTAAGACCGTGGGTTCCCGTGTGCTCTTGGTTATCCCCAGTGAACTTGCCTACGGTGAGGACGCCGCCACCAGCGGTGCTCCCGAGGGCGCCCTGGTCTTTGTGGTCGATATTCTGGGTTCCTCACCCACCCGCACCGCAGCAGTATCTCCTAGCGCTTCAGCCGATGCGTCCGCAACTGCAGATGCCAGCGCAAGCGCCACCGAATCTGCCTCTGAGTCAGCGAGCGCTGAGGCAACCGCCTCAGCTAGCGAATAAATTTTCGTTCCCCTGTTAGAAAAGGTAAAACCTCATGTCATTTGGTCAGCGTAACCTCGACCGTACCAAGCCCGAAATCGACTTCCCCGAAGGCGGCACTCCCGAAGAGCTCATCATTATCGATGAGATTGAGGGCGCCGGTGAGGTTGTCGAGGCTGGCGATACCGTTTCAGCCCACTACGTCGGTGTAGCTTTCTCCACCGGTGAAGAGTTTGACTCCTCTTGGGGTCGCGGTGAGCCCCTGCGCTTCCAGGTAGGTGTGGGTATGGTCATCCGTGGCTGGGACGAGGGTCTGCTCGGCATGAAGGTGGGTGGTCGTCGCCGTCTGGAGATTCCCAGCGAGATGGCGTACGGTTCTCGCGGTGCCGGTTCTGCTATTGGTCCTAACGAATCCTTGATTTTCGTGGTTGACCTGGTAGACGTCATCAAGCGTTAATTCTTGCTCCTGGTCTCTGCCTGAGCGTGTTTGGCCCTCGGTTCGAAAGAGCCGGGGGCTATCTTTATGTATGTGACTTCTAAAGCTGTTGAACGTGCCGCTGCCCTGCTTGATGTGCTTTCGTCGGCCCCCTGGGGGCTGGACCGACAGGCCCTGCGTCAGCGGGTGCCGGGGTATGATCTAGCCGCTACAGATGCTGCTTTTGAGCGTATGTTTGAGCGGGATAAGCAGGTCTTGCGAGCCTTGGGTGTTGAGCTGGTAGCTGAGCGGGCTGACCGGTCACAGCTGGGTTTTGTGTACCGTCTTGAGAGCAAGTCTCAGGCGGTTGCTGATTTTTCTGCCTTGGATGTGGTGGTTTTGAGTCACTGTGCCAGGGCCTGGGAGGGCACCGAGTTGGAGCGCTTGGCGCGGGCTGCCTTGCTGAAGGTGGGGGCGAGTGTGGGCCAGCGCCTGGGCGGTGAGCTGGGGGAGCCAGCTCGGTTTACGACGGTCCCCGGGGTTGCTGAGTGCCTGGCAGCGGTGGCTGAGGGCAAGGGAGTGAGTTTTCAGTATGCTGGCCGGGATGAGGTGCGGACGGTTACCTGCTGGGGCCTGGGGCTGCGGTTTGGTCACTGGTACCTGGTGGGCTGGGATAGGTCCCGGCAGGGCCAGCGTATTTTTCGGCTTGACCGGGCTGCGGGCCTGGCTGTTCTTGCGGTGGAGGGGCCGGAGCCTCCGGCGTCCTTTTCGATGGTGAGAGAGCTGGCGGCATTGGAGCCTGAACAGGTTCCGCTGGTGGCCAGCCTGCCCCTGGTGGTAGAGGAAGACGGTAAGGACGAGCCGCAGCTGAGCCCCTCCTACGGGCTGGTGGAGTCTGCCCTGCAGGCGATGAGGGGCGGACGCACCCACCGGCTCCCGGAGGGCACATTAGCTCCTGGCGTGGTGGGGGATTACCAGCAGAAGATCGCTGATGAAGAAGAAAGGCTTCGGCGGGAATTGCGGGCCTGGCACGCCCCGGTGCCCGATATCGTTGCTCCTACCCGGACTAAAGCCTGGAAACCCGTGGTAGCTCAGCGGGCCCGTGAAAGTGCTTCAGACCAGCTCATGAGGCTTCTACTCATGGTGTCCCTGATCGAGAGTACCGGGGGGCTGTCTCTTGCCACCCTGGCAGATTTCTTTTCAACGACGGAGCAGAAGGCCCGTACCCAGCTGGAAGGCTTAGCCAGCAGCGTTGGGTTTGAGTCCCTGGATCTAGACATTAACTCGGCTGGGTTTGTGACCCTGCGGGGGCAGCAGGTGCTGACCCGCGGTGTGTCTCTGACTGAAACAGAAGCCCTGGCGTTGAGCCTGGCTCTCGACCTGTCGGCCAGCCTCGATACAGAGTCCTTTTACAGCCACCTGCGCCAGAAGGTATGGGCCTCGGTTGCTACCGAGAACCTACCCGAGGTGGCGCCCATGCCTGAACGGGTAGGGGTCTATCGGGCCGACCTTAACCCCCTAGTACAGCGGGCTCTTGATCAGCAGATTCCCCTCGATATCACCTACAGCTCCCACCGGTCTGTCTCCCGCCGCATTATTGAACCGCTTGCCCTCATCGTTGATAACGGACCTCGCTACCTGCAAGCCTGGTGCCGGCTGAGCGGGCAGGTGCGGCACTTTAGGCTCGACCAGATTTTGAGTATGGCCGCGGTAGAGGACGATAGCTTCACCCGACTGACGCCGCCCGGCACCGAAGCGGGGGAGGGAGCGTCCGCCCCCGTTAGCCCTCGCAGCTGGCTCACCCAGTTGACCAGCGGCCAAGTTGCTGCCGAGACCATGATTCTGGCTGTCGCTAAAAGCCTGCCGGTAGCCCAGCGCGAAAAAACCCACAGCACCCTCTGCCGCTACGCCCTTGAAACAGCCGAAGAAAACGGTGTGACCTTCTACAAAATACCGGTTGCCCACACCGCCTGGGCCCTTAACCTGCTGATAGACCTGGGCCCGACCGCCCGCCTGCTCACCCCTGCCCACCTGCGGCAAGACCTGCTAGAGCTACTGGGTGACTAGGGAACACAAACAACTGCACCGGTACATTACCCACCCATATCTCAGCAGAATCGGTGCAAGCCCACAGCAAAATATTCTCAAAACTAAAGCCGCTTGGGATATATAATTGTCACTATGCCTTGGTGGTTTTGGATAGTTTTGTGGACCGTGCTCGTAGTGAGCTCGCTCTGCCTGCTAGCCTGGCTGCTATACCGCGCCTTCCGCAAAGCCTTAGGGGCACTCGATGCCGCCCAAGACTGGGAGTCCAGCATTACAGATGCGCTTGGGCAGGCCAACCACGCCCAGCCCCTCAGAGAAGAACCGCAACCGGCTCTTTTCATCCCGGTAGGAACCGCCTACGCAGACTACATCCAGGGCAAGAACACTCGAACGCTCGACCGAGCCCGCCGCCGCTCTCAGCGCCGCGACGAACTCGGACAGCCCCAACTCGTCGGAGACCTCAAACGTCTTCAAGAAAGGTGACGCTCGTGCTCGGTAACCTCGGCCCCGTCCATCTCATCATCCTCCTTGTCATCATCATCCTGCTCTTCGGTGCCCCCAAGCTCCCCGGCATGGCCCGCAGCCTCGGCCAGTCCATGCGTATCTTCAAGTCAGAAGTTGACGGCCTGAAGAACGACTCCAAGAAGAACAACGAAGCAAACGGCGACACCAACGGCTCCGTCGTTTCCGGTGAGATTATCAACAACCCCACCACCACCGACCAGAACAAGGGCTCACAGAACTAAGTTCTCACCCCCAGAGCGTTCGTGAGTTAACCGCCCGACCCGTGCCCTGGCCACCCAGGGCACGGGTTTATGGGCTCCCAGAGTTTCAGTAGAAGGCACCCATGGCTAAATCAACCAGCCGAAAGAATAACCCCCAGGCCACCATGGCCCTCGGCGAGCACTTTCGCGAATTCCGCAACCGCCTGATTAAAGCGGCTGTTGCTACCTTTATCTGCGCTATCGGCGGCTTCTTCCTCTACGAGCCCTTCATGGAGGCCATCAGCGCCCCGGTCTACGCCATCAACACCGAAGCTGGCCGCACCGCTGCCCTGAACTACTCCACCGCAACATCTCCCTTCGACCAGATGGTGCGTATCTCCCTCTACATCGGCCTGGTTATCGCAAGCCCCGTCTGGCTCTACCAGCTCTGGGCCTTCATCACCCCGGCCCTCTACCGTAAGGAAAAGCTCTACACCCTGGGCTTCACCTTTACCGCCATCCCCATGTTTCTTCTGGGCACCGGCCTGGCCTGGTGGGTGTTGCCCACCGCCGTCCGCACCCTGACCATGTTCAGCCCCGATGGCGCAACCAACCTCTTCACCGCCGACGTCTACGTCAGCTTCGTGGTTAAATTCATGCTGGTCTTCGGTATTGCCTTCGTACTGCCCGTTATCCTGGTCGGCCTTAACTTCATCGGCCTGATCCGCGGTAAGACCATTCTCAAGTCCTGGCGCTGGGTAGTCGTGCTCGTAGCCCTGCTCGCAGCTATGGCTGCACCCGGTAACGACATCATGTCTATGCTCTACCTCATGCTGCCCCTGCTCTTCTTCTTCTTTGTTGCTATCGGTATCGCCATGCTCAACGATAAGCGCCGCGACCGCCGCAACGCCAAACTGGCAGAGGGTCTCACCGACGACGAACTCAACCGTGCCACCAGCCTAGAAGAACTTGACCAGCTCGGCCGCTCCTAAAACTTTCCCGCCCCGGCACCCTGTGTCGGGGCGGTTTTTTGTTCGCGCTAGAACGAAAGCTGACTGCGGGGTGCCCCTGGCCGAAATCTACCGCCTAAGATTAGACATATGGCTAGCTACGCTGAACAGTACCTGCGCGCCAAAGAACGCGCCACCTTCTCAAAGACCGCCCTTTACCGCTTTGAGCAGACCCTGAGCTTTGACCTGGATGACTTCCAGCGCCGGGCCTGCACCTCGGTTGAAGACGGTAGAGGGGTGCTGGTTGCTGCCCCCACCGGGGCAGGCAAAACCATTGTGGGTGAGTTCGCTATCTACCTGGCCCTATCGCAGGGCAAAAAGGCGTTCTACACCACCCCGATCAAGGCCCTGAGTAACCAGAAGTACAACGACCTGGTGGCAGCCTACGGTGAGGACGCCGTGGGGCTGCTGACCGGCGACACCTCCATCAACTCCGAAGCCCCCGTGGTCGTGATGACCACCGAGGTGCTCCGCAACATGCTCTATGCAGATTCCGCCACCCTGGCCAACCTGGGCTATGTAGTGATGGACGAGGTGCACTACCTGGCAGACCGCTCCCGCGGGGCGGTATGGGAAGAGTGCATTATTCACCTGCCCGAATCGATCTCTGTCATCGCCCTATCGGCCACTATCTCTAACGCCGAGGAATTCGGAGCCTGGCTCGATACCGTGCGCGGGCAGACCGACATTATCGTTTCTGAACACCGCCCGGTTCCCCTCTGGCAGCACGTGATGGTGGGCCGCCACCTCATGGACCTCTTCGCTGGCGATACCACTGTCGAGGACGCCGCAGCCGCCACCGACCTGCCCGAGGTCAACCCGGAGCTGGCTCGGGTCGGACGCCGCCCCCGCCCCTCGCGGGGGTCCGGCGGCAAGTCCTTCTCCCGCCTGGGCAAGGGAAAACGTAGTCGTAACCAGGGCTACCAGTCCCAGGGCTATGACCGCGAACGCCGCAGCAGCGCGGACGAGGCGAGCGCGCCCGTCCGCCCCCAGCGCATTAGCCGCCCAGAGATGATTCGATCCCTCGATAAGGCGGGTCTGCTGCCCGGTATCTGTTTTATTTTTTCGCGGGCGGGCTGCGACGCTGCGGTATCGCAGTGTATCGATGCCGATATTCGCCTGACGACCGAGGCTGAGGCCCAGGCTATCCGTGCCTATATCGCTGAGGCTACCGCTAGCCTCGAGACCAGTGACCTGGCGGTACTCGGTTTTTACGAGTGGCGTGAGGGCCTGATGCGGGGTGTAGCGGCCCACCATGCGGGCCTGCTACCGGTCTTCAAGGAGGTTGTTGAGACCCTCTTCTCTGAGGGGCTGATACGCATGGTCTTTGCGACCGAGACCCTGGCGCTGGGCATCAATATGCCGGCCCGGTCGGTGGTTCTTGAGAAGCTCACCAAGTTCAACGGTGAGACCCACGTGGATATCACGCCGGGGGAGTACACCCAGCTGACCGGACGCGCGGGCCGCCGCGGTATCGACGTTGAGGGTCACGCTGTGGTTATGTGGCGCCCCGGTCTAGAGCCCCAGCAGGTAGCTGGCCTGGCCTCGAAGCGCACCTACCCCCTCAATTCCTCCTTCAAGCCCACCTACAATATGAGCGCCAACCTGATTGCCCAGTTTGGCACTGAGCGCACCAAGAAGATTCTGGAAAGTTCTTTTGCCCAGTTCCAGGCCGATAAGTCGGTGGTGGGGGTGGCTTCTCGGGTGAGGAAGAACGAAAAGGCTCTGGCAGGTTTCGAAGAGGCGATGACCTGCCATCTGGGTGACTTTACCGAGTACGCCCGCATCCGCCGTGACCTCTCTGACCTTGAGAAAAAGGCCGAGAAGGGCCGTAATCGTCTGCGGCAGTCCCAGGCGGTGGCGTCCGTCCTTGACCTGCTACCCGGCGATATCATCGAAATCCCTCGGGGCCGTAATGCGGGCCCCGCCGTGGTGCTGGCAAGGGCCGAGTCTCTGGACGACCCGCGCCCGTCCATTCTGACGATGGCTGCACAGCTGCGTCGCCTCGACCCCCGCGACCTCGACGGGCCGGTTCTGCCGATTTCGAAGATTAAGGTGTCAAAGAAGTTCACCGGTAAGACCCCCAAGGACCGCCGAGACATGGCCTCTCGTATGCGTGAGGCCCTCTATCAGGGGCTTCCTGCCCGCTCGGGGTCTCAGAAGAAGTACTTCAACGAGCGCGAGCGCGGGGACGAACAGAAGATTGAAGAGCTGCGCCGGGCCCTGCGCAACCACCCCTGCCACGGGTGCTCTGACCGCGAGAACCATGCCCGGTGGGCTGAGCGCTGGTACCGCCTGTCGCGCGATACCGACGGTTTGCGCCGTCAGATTGAGCGCCGCACCAACACTATTGCCCAGGTCTTTGAGCGTATTACCCAGCTGCTGGCTAGCTACGGTTACGTTGAGACAGTGGAGGGGCGTCGCGTGCTCACCGCCCGGGGTGCCTCCCTGCGCCGGGTTTACGGTGAAAAGGACCTGCTGACCTCCCTCTGCCTTGAGGACGGTTTCTTGCAGGGCCTTGACCCGGCTTCTACCGCTGCGGTGGTCTCAGCCCTGGTCTATGAGGCAAAACGCGATGAGCTGGGTCTTCTGTCTCGCTACCCCGGTCACGGGGTTGAGGGGGCGCTGATGACCGTGCTGAAGCACTGGAATAAGCTCAACGACGCCGAAAAACTCCACCGGCTACCGCAGACCGCCTCGCCTGACTTCGGTATGGTCTGGCCCGTCTATAAGTGGGCGCGGGGCAAGAGCCTTGCCCAGGCGATCGATAGTACCGACCTGGCCGCTGGCGACTTTGTGCGCTGGACCAAACAGGTCATCGATAGCCTTGATCAGATTGCCCATGTGGCATCGTCTGACCCCCAGCTACGCACCCAGTGCGAGGCCGCTATCAACCTGCTTCGCCGCGGCGTGGTAGCAACCCAGCTTTAGTCTGTTGTACTGTCAGTATTTTGAAAGGACGGCAATGATGCCCGCAACTGTCATGCTCGATGGCTCTGTTTACAGCCCCGCTGACCCCTTTGCTACCGCCCTGGTCATGAACGAGGGCCAGGTGGAGTGGGTGGGGCAGGACGCCGGTGCCCGCTCCATTGCGGATTCCTCCATGACCGTGCAGGAGCTGGGCGGACGCCTGGTCACCCCCAGCTTTGCTCTAGCGGCGGCTTCTACGACCGGGGCGGACGCTCCCGCCCTGCTCGATGAGCTAGCGGCAGCTGGCTACGGTTATGCCCGCCTACTGCTCACTGATTTCGCGCAGGAGCTCCCTGCAGCGCACCCTGCGGTTGCTGCTGACTACTACCTTCCCGTAGGCAGCCTTGAGGGTGGCAGGGAGCTGCCCGCCGGCGTCCGCGGTATCTTTGTCTCATCCCCGGGAGAGCTTAGCTCACAGTTACTGGCTTCGCTGGCAGAAGAGCGTCTGCAGCTCATGTTGGTGGTTACCGAGGCGGCTCAGGTAGGGGAGTACCTGGCTCATCTGGCGCCTCTTGATGGGCTCACCCGTCTGCGGATCAGCCCCAGCCTGGAAGGACTCACCGAGCTAACCGAAGGCGACCTCGAACAAGCCAAAAACCTACAGGTCACCCTCGGTTTCTCAGGCGACTTCGACCGCTCCGGCGAAGCCTTTGGTCGGGCCCTGGCGGCGGGGGCAGCAGTAACTCTAGGGTCAGACCCCGGTACCCGGCCCTCACTATTGGGCTGGGAGCTGGTCAACGCGGCCGTCAATCCCGCACAGACAGAACAAGCAGTATCGGCTCGCGCAGCTTTTGCCGCCTGCACCCGCGCTGTCTACCGCGCCGCGTCCGCCCCCAACCCCTTCACCGGCCAGCTCGTGCCCGGTGCCCCCGCCCACTGCGCCCTCTGGACCATCACCGAACTCATCGTGCAGACCCCCGACAGCCGCATAGCCGCCTGGAGCACCGACCCGCGCGCCCGAACCCCGCTGCTTCCCGTCCTGGCCCCCGACGTACCCCGCCCCGAGCTGGTCAGCCTGTACCGCAACGGCCACAAAGTGGGCTAGGCGTCACCTCAGACCCAGGCCCGCGATACACGCTCGGGCACCTGCACCCTATATAATGAAAAACTGGTTTACACGCCGTCCCACGATTCGGATGGGCCATGACAAGGAGACCGCATGCGAGTACTAACCGTGATTCCTACCTACAATGAGAAGGAAAACCTTCCCGTCGTAGTAGAGCGCCTGCGCGCAGCCGTGCCCGACTGCGACATCCTCGTCGTCGACGACAACAGCCCCGACGGCACCGGCCAGCTCGCCGACTCCATGGCAGCAGAAGACAGCCACATCAACGTCCTCCACCGCACCATCAAGGACGGCCTGGGCGGTGCCTACCTGGCAGGCTTCGACTGGGGCCTAGAAGCTGGCTACGACGTACTTGTTGAGATGGACGCCGACTGCTCCCACCAACCCGAACAGCTGCCCCTGCTCCTGCAGGCTATCGAAGGTGGAGCCGACCTGGCTATCGGTTCCCGCTACGTACCCGGCGGCAAAACCAAAAACTGGCCCCTGCACCGCCAGATCCTTTCCCGCGGCGCCAACCTTTATACCCGCCTGATTCTGGGCACCAAGGTCAAAGACATCACCGCGGGCTACCGCGCCTACCGTCGCGAAGCCCTGCAGAAGCTTAACCTCGAAGGCATCGACTCCAAGGGTTACGTCTTCCAGGTTGATTTGGCCTGGCGATCCGAGCAGGCCGGCCTGAAAATTGTAGAAGTACCTATCACCTTTGTGGAGCGTGAAATCGGCAGCTCCAAGATGGATGGCAACATCATCGTTGACTCCATGACCAAGGTAACCCGCTGGGGCCTGACCGCCCGAGCAGAGCGCGTCCGCTCCCTCATCAAGAAGTAATACCAGCTGATACACAAAGGGCCCCGCCAGATAACTGGCGGGGCCCTTTGTCTTAGAGGGAGGATAGCCTAGAGGGCGTGACGCTCCCGGTAAATCTCAAGGCGCTGCTGCAGGGTCTCTTCGAGTTCTTCGACGCTACGGCGCTCCAGGAGCATGTCCCAGTGGGTACGAACAGGCTTTTCAGCGTTCTCTTCAACCTTGCCGTCGCCAGAAACTAGGAAGGCCTCCTTGCCGGACTTGGCGGTCCAGGTTGCGGGAATCTCAGCTTCCTGCGCGAAGGTAACGAAGACTCGTTCACCGTCTTCTGTGCGGTATTCCACACGCTGGCGGGGAGCCGGCTCCACGCCTGATTCGGTTTCCATTGACTGTGAACCCAGGCGCATACCGCGCAGGCTGCGATCGCTCATTTTCTTCCTCCATAAACGGTGACTGAAGTGCTTGCAGGTTTGTAACTACTCAAAGGCGGGTAAACCGTGCAGGCCAAATACCCATTATAACCTTTAGGCGCCGGGGGTGTGGGGGTCTGTGCCCTCAGCTGATTCGCCGGTAGGGAGCTCACCCTCCTGAGGGATTTCAACGCCGCTATCGAGCTTATCGAGGTTGGGGTTGAGGTCTTCAGGGGTCACACGGATCACCGGGGTGTCAACCAGGGGAGAGGACGGGGGAGTCGCAGGGGTAGACTCTTCCTCAGTCTCAGGTGCGCCCTCGTTACCCAGGGGTGAGAAGGCGTTGCCGATACCGCGCAGGGCATCGCCCAGCTCGGTGGGAATGAACCAGAGCTTGTTAGCATCGCCCTCGGCTAGCTTGGGCAGGGTCTGCAGGTACTGGTAGGTCAGTAGCTTCTGGCTGGGATTCGAGGCGTGGATTGCGTGGAAGACCTTCTGGATAGCCTGGGCTTCACCGTCAGCACGCAGGATAGCTGCCTTAGCGTCACCCTCAGCGGTCAGAATCTGGGACTGCTTTTCACCTTCTGCTCGTAGAATCGCAGCACGGGAGTCACCTTCGGCGGTTAGAATCTGGGACTGCTTCTGGCCTTCGGCAGTTAGAATAGCGGCTCGGCGGTCACGCTCGGCTCGCATCTGCTTTTCCATGGAGTCCTGGATGGAGTGCGGGGGCTGAATTTCTTTGATGTCGACGCGGGAGACGCGGATACCCCAGCGGCCAGTGGTGCTGTCGAGAACCCCTCGCAGCTCGCTGTTAATCTGGTCGCGGGAGGTCAGGGTTTCTTCGAGGTTGAGACCACCGACGACATTGCGCAGGGTGGCGCTGGTCAGCTCGTCTACCGCCTGGATGTAGTTGGTGATTTCGTAGGTCGCGGCTTTGGGGTCGGTCACCTGGAAGTAGACCACGGTATCGATACCGACGACCAGGTTATCTTCGGTGATGACAGACTGGGCGGGGAAGGACACGACCTGTTCACGCAGGTCAATGAGGGGCAGGACGCGGTCGATAAAGGGAACGGTGACGTGGAAGCCGGGGTTGAGGGTGGTGTGGTACTTACCCAGACGTTCGACGATGCCAGCACGGGCCTGGGGAATAATACGTACAGCCTTGAGCAGGGTGATGAGCACCAAGAGGACGAGGGCTGTAAGCAGGATGGTTGTGGTGATGGTTGAAGCTGTCATAGGTTACGACCTTAATCTTTAAGTTAAAGGTTATTTTGTGGTGTGAGGGGCTAGGTAGGCGGTTGCGCCACGGATTGCCACAACGGTTGCTGTTGACCCTTCAGGGAGAACCAGCTGGTTGCTTTCGGGGCGGGCCGTCCAGGTGTCACCGGCGATATGGGCAAGACCTGTCTGCTCTGTGACCGTCTGGGTAATAAGAGCGTCCTGGCCAATAAGCCCATCAGAGTTCATCGCAATATTGGGCGAGCTTTGATGGAAACGCTTAATAAGCGGTGGGCGGAGCCCTAAGAGAAGGGCGATACTAACAACTGCAAAAAGAACAACCTGACCAACAAAGGAGTCGAGGAAAGTGGTGCTCAGTGTTGCCGACAGGGCAGCTAAGGCCATCATTAGAAAGATGAAGTCGAGCATCAAAATCTCGATAATGGCTAGAATAATCGCAGCGGTGAGCCAGAAAGCCCAGAGGTTCTGTGCGAACCAATCAATCATGTGTACCTCCCACAGGTCGGTGTGTGTTAGTACTTATCTATTCTCCCTGATGTGGTTTCTCCGTGCTAGTCATTACGTGAGGTATGAGAGGATTTGGCCAGCTCAGCCAGGCTTTCCATAAAGCCGATAATATACATTATGTAAAGTAAAGCTAAAAATGCTCCCCTAGACGCCCTCGATTACCCCCGCAGCTGCTGAGCTTAGCGCTCCTGCGTTAGAGTAAAACTATGCTCAGTTCAGTTGATTCAGGTAAATATTTTTCCCAGCCCATCCGTGCCCTGGTTGACCTGGCCCTCGTCCTTCTTTTTATTACCATCGGGCTCACCAGCCACCAGGAACCGCTATCCCAGCTATTAGCCACCGCCGCACCTTTCTTGCTGGCTGCCTGTGCTGGCCATCTTGGTGTGTGGGCCGTGAGCTCCAGGCGGCAGCTTCCCCTTTTGCTCGAAGGTTTTATGATGTGGGTCAGCACCCTGGTGCTTGGGCTTGGCCTGCGCCTCTCCTTTGGTGATACTGCCGCAACTGCTTTTGTTCTTGTCTCAGCCCTTACCCTTCTGGTCTTCTTGGTGGGCTGGCGCCTTATCCTTGCCCTGGTGCGTCGCAAGGCCTAAATTCCTCGATGTAGACAGTCTTTAAAAAGGTGTGGCTCCAGAAAGTCTGGGGCCACACCTTTTTGTTGTTATTTACTGTTGCTGTAAGCAATCCAACGTTCAAGCACAGCCTTAGCTTTACCTGATTCTACTGATTGGCGAGCGTCCCGCAGGGCTTCCTCAAAGCGTTCGGTAAAAGGTCTGCCGTCGACCGGACGGTAAGCAGTCAAGCCTGCTGCAGCATTCAGCAAAACCGCGTTGAGGATTGGACCGGGAGTGCCGTCGAGAACCTGATGCACAACCTGGGCGTTATGCTGGGCATCTCCCCCGCGTAGATCGTCCAGGGTGGCGCAATCAATACCAAAATCGGTGGGGGTTAGTGAATGGTGCTCAACTCCCCCATTGAAGGTTTCCCAAACTTGTGATTCGCCGGTGATGGTAATTTCGTCCAGGCCGTCATTCCCGCGGAAGATCAGGGCATGGTCGCCGCGGGAAGCGAAAACGGCGGCAATTTTCTCGGCCATCTCGGGGTCTGCTACACCGATGGCTGAAGCCCGGACACGAGCAGGATTGGTCATGGGGCCGAGGTAGTTGAAGGCTGTAGGTACACCAATGGAGCGGCGGGCAGGTGCTACATGCCGCATGGAGGGGTGGAACACCTGGGCAAACAGGAAGGTGATGCCCGCAGCATCTACCGCACCTGCCACATCTTTAATGTTTAGGTTTAGATTTATGCCTAGCTCAGCCAGTACATCTGCACTTCCACTTGATGATGAAGAGGCCCTGTTGCCGTGCTTAATGACGGGCACACCCGCCCCCGCAATCACCAGTGAGGCCATAGTGGAAATATTGACGGTATTCTGCTGGTCTCCCCCGGTACCCACAATGTCTACAGCATCTCGGGTGACCTCTATGTGTTCCGCCTTGTCAAGCATGCCTTGCGCTAGCGCAGCAAGTTCTTCAGGGGTTTCACCTTTAACATGAAGTCCAACCAGGAAAGCTCCGATAATAGCTTCCGGGGTTGATCCCGCCATGATGTCTTGCATGGCCCAGCTAATCTGGTCTGACGAGAGGTCCTGCTGGGCTACGAGTTGATTGAGAATGAGTTTCCACGTGATGGTGCCTGTCATGGCTCACATTCTACGGTTCTTTTAGTTCCCGGGCGAGCTCATGAGACGGACGCCGGAGAGACTTTTTGCGTCAGGGCAATTGATATTTGGGTTACGCAAGTTTTACACACAACGTGTCGCCAAGCCTGCAGTAAAAACCCCTAGATTAGGGGGAAGATATGCAGGATTTACAACACACCTCCTAGCAAACCCCCTTACCTATTGGTTCACGGGCACTTTTACAGACATAATGTCTATGTGACAACTGCAACCCATACCCCAAGTAAGTCGGCACATGCCGCTCTGAATCGACCCAACCAGGTGTCTGTCGGCACCGTCGTTTGGCTTGCCTCAGAGCTCATGTTCTTCGCCGGCCTGTTCGCAATGTACTTCACTCTGCGCGCTTCTCGCCCCGACATTTGGGCTGAGAACACCCCGCTGCTTGAAGTCCCTCTCGCTCTCGCCAACACCATCGTGCTGGTGCTGAGCTCCGTTACCTGCCAGTTTGGTGTTTTCAAGGCTGAACAGCTCAAGCCCCGCCGCACCGGTTCCCTCTTCAATGTCCGTGAATGGGGCATGGTTGAGTGGTTCCTGCTCACCTTCATCATGGGTGCGTTCTTCGTTTCCGTCCAGGCTTACGAATACGCAAACCTTGTAGCTGAAGGTATGACTATCGCGTCAAGTGCTTACGGCTCAGCTTTCTACATCACCACCGGTTTCCACGCACTCCACGTAACCGGCGGCCTGATCGCCTTCTTGCTGATCATCGGCCGTGCCTATGTTGCTAAGCGTTTCGGTCACTACGAAGCAACCTCAGCAATCGTTGTTTCTTACTACTGGCACTTCGTAGACGTCGTCTGGATCGCCCTGTTCCTTATCGTCTACTTCCTCAAGTAACCGGTAACCGCTAAAAGTAAACCAACTAGCACACACACAAAGGAACAACGACGTGAAGGCACTTTCTCAAAAGCGACGTCATCCGCTCGCAGCTCTCGTGTTGCTTGCCCTTGCCCTCCTCCTATCTGGTGGCCTCTACGCAGTTGCCACGGCTACTAACGAGGCTCAAGCCGCTACAAGCACCACCTACACTGCAGAAGACATCTCAGAAGGCCAGAAACTCTTTCTGGCCAACTGTGCAACCTGCCACGGTACTAACGCAGAAGGCTCAGTAGACGGCCCCGCACTCATTGGTGTTGGCGCTGCTGCTGTTGACTTCCAGGTAGGCACCGGCCGCATGCCCATGCAGATGCAGGGCGTTCAGGCTCAGCTGAAGCCCGGCCAGTTCAACGATGAGCAGACTAAGCAGCTCGCAGCCTACGTTGCATCACTCGGTGCAGGCCCCACCATCCCCGAAGAAGAGTACCTCGATGTTTCCAAGGGCGATGCAGCCAACGGCGCAAAGGTATTCCTCGCAAACTGCGCTATGTGCCACAACGCTGCTGGCGTTGGTGGTGCTCTTACCCGCGGTAAGTTTGCTCCTACCCTGATGGGCGTTTCAGAGAAGCACATCTACGAGGCTATGGAAACTGGCCCGCAGAACATGCCCGTCTTTAACGACGCAAACATCACCCCCGAAGAAAAGCGCGATGTCATTACTTACCTGAAGTCACAGGAAGTTAACGCATCTGTTGGTGGTTTCAAGCTTGGCTCACTCGGCCCCGTGTCTGAAGGTCTTCTGATCTGGACCCTCGGCCTGGTTATCGTCATTGCATTCACCCTCTGGCTGACTTCACGAGCTGCATAAGCTCACGCACACACATAAATTTCGTACCAAGGAAGATTTGAGGCAACACATGGGAAACCATAGTGACGGCGCACATGAAAAGGCTGCCGTAGTTACCTCTCAAGAGGCAAGTCAGGAGAAGTTCGCTAACCCCGGACTTCCCCCGCATGCTCCCCGACTCACCGACGTCGATTCCAAAAAAGCTAAGGGTGCCGAGCGACAGGTAGTTCTGCTATTCGTCATCTCCATGCTGGGCTCCCTGCTTTTCTGGATTGGCTACTTCGGTGTAGAGGTAAGCGGCAACTTCTACGATGTCATGAACCCCGAAGCAAACAACATGCTTCGTCTGCAGAACCTTCTGCTGGGTCTCGGCATCGCTTTTGCCATGTTCGGTATCGGTATCGGTATCGTCCACTGGGCACGCTCACTCATGCCCGACCACGAAATGGTCGAAGAGCGTCACGCGGTTACCTCTGAAGAGGACCGTGCAGAGGCTCAGGAAATCGTTGAAACCATCATCGAAGAATCAGGCATCAAGCGTCGCCCGCTTCTTCGTAACACCCTCATCGGTTCCGTCATCCTCGCTCCCCTGACCTTCGTCACCCTGTTCCGTGACCTGGGCCCCGCAGACCCCTCAGTACTCAAGTACACCCTGTGGGACGAAGGCGTCCGCCTCGTGCGCGACCCCTCCGGCACCCCCATTAAGGCTGCCGACGTTACTCTGGGCTCTGCCTACCACGTCCTGCCCGAAACCCTCTCTAGCCTGACCCACGAGAACGGCTACCTCGAGGAAAAGGCCAAGGCAGTTGTACTGCTCATGCGTCTGGATCCCGCTGACATCAAGAAGGTCACCCCCGGTCGCGAAAACTGGAACGTCGACGGCATCTACGCCTACTCCAAGGTTTGCACCCACGTAGGCTGCCCCATCGCTCTGTACGAGCAGCGCACCCACCACCTGCTCTGCCCCTGCCACCAGTCAACCTTTGACGCGGCAGAAGAGTGCAAGGTTATCTTCGGCCCCGCAGGCCACGCCCTGCCCCAGCTGCCCATCGCAGTTGACTCCGAAGGCTACCTGGTCGCCCAGAGTGACTTCCACGAGCCCGTTGGCCCCGGCTACTGGGAGCGTGCAAAGCACATCAAGGAAATGGCAGGTGAAGCATAATGTCGACTTCAATGCAGTCTGATTACAAGGCGAAGACCTCAACCGGTCGTATCGCCCACTACGTAGATCAGCGTGTTGGTGCTTCAGGCATCATCAAGGAATTTGGTCGCAAAATCTTCCCCGACCACTGGTCATTCATGTTCGGTGAAGTTGCGCTTTACAGCCTGGTTATCCTGATTATCTCAGGTACCTTCCTCACCTTCTTCTTCAACCCCACCATGGTGTCGGTAACCTACGACGGTTCCTACGTTCCCATGAAGGGCACCCACATGTCTGCCGCTTACGCCTCTACCCTGGACATCTCCTTTGACGTCCGCGGTGGTCTGCTGATGCGTCAGATTCACCACTGGGCAGCTCTGATGTTCATGATGGCGATGACCGTGCACATGCTGCGCGTCTTCTTCACCGGCGCTTTCCGCCGTCCTCGTGAACTGAACTGGGTTGTTGGTTGTACCCTGCTCATCATCGGTATTCTGGCTGGCTTCACTGGCTACTCACTGCCCGATGACGTGCTCTCAGGTAACGGTCTGCGTATTATCGACGGTATTTTCAAGTCAATCCCGCTGGTTGGTACCTACATCTCGCTCTTCTTCTTCGGCGGCGAGTTCCCCGGTACGGCTGTGATTGGTCGCCTCTACACCCTGCACATCATGATTATCCCCGCGATGCTTCTGCTGCTCGTGGCTATTCACATGTTCATGGTTGTACTGCACAAGCACACCCAGTACCCCGGCCCCGGCCGCACCGAGAACAACGTCGTTGGCTTCCCCGTAGGCCCCGTCTACGCAGCCAAGGCTGGCGGTTTCTTCTTCATCGTGTTCGGTATCATCGCCTTCCTCGGCGCAACCTTTACCATCAACGCGATTTGGAACTACGGCCCCTACGACCCCTCACCGGTACAGGCCGGTACCCAGCCTGACTGGTACGTAGGCTTCGGTGACGGCGCCCTGCGTCTGTGGCCTGGCGTCTGGCCCTGGCCCTGGGAATTCGAATTCCTCGGTGGTACCTGGGTTCTGAGCGTCCTTCTCCCCTTCGCTCTGATGGCTGGCTCAGTCATGATGGCCATGGTCTTCTGGCCCTGGATCGAGCAGTGGGTTACCAAGGACAACCGCGTCCACAACATCCTGGATCGCCCCCGCAACGCCCCCTTCCGTACCGGTGTGGGTGTAGCAGGCATCATTGGTTACGCATCCCTGATGATCGCGGCAAGCTCCGACCTGATTGCAACTCACTTCCATGTATCGCTGAACGACGTTGCCTACTGGCTCCGCTTTACCTTCGTATTCGGTCCCCTCATCGGCTTCTTCATCACCCAGCGCATCTGCCTGGCTCTGCAGCGTAAGGACCGTGAGCTCGTACTGCACGGTATCGAAACCGGTAAGGTCGTCCAGCTCCCCCACGGTGAGTTCATCGAGGTTCACAAGCCTCTCGACGAATACCGCCGCTACAAACTGGTTTCCTTCGAGTCACCCGAGCCCATCCCGGCTCAGCCCAACAAGAAGGGCAAGGTTGGCCTGATCGAGAAGACCCGCGCAGGTCTCTCAAAGATCTGGTTCGAAGACCGCGTAGTTGCCGTAACTCCCGCTGAGCTCGAAGCAGCTCACCATGAGCACCACGGTGCACATGAGGTTGACGGCCACAAGGCCGACTCAATCGAAAAATAACATACGGTTGTAGTAACAGTGTGGGGCACCCCTGACGGGGTGCCCCACACGTGTTTTAACAGGCTTTCGCTGGCCCTGCGTAAAAGTTATCAATGCCCGGAACCAATCATCGCCTCTAGGGGCTCTCTGCGCCTTGCAAGCGCCAAATACTAGTCGGTGGGTTTAAGTCAGTTGCCCTGCACGGCTATGACAGTTCTGGAAAAAGTAGCGCACTCCCGAGACCGCGTGTGCTGGGCCCGTTCTGCGCAAGATGCAGGGGATGATGCAGGGTAAATGAGGTAGCTCTCCCCCAGCTCACAGGGGGACTTATACCTTTGAACCGCTGTGCTGTGCATTGAGGATGCGGGTCACAGCGCACCGTTTCAACCGGGGCGTCCCGCTGAGATCCTGCTATAGGGAAGTGGTCTCCCAGCTCAGGGAGCCATAACGGCGGGCGCTCTTGGCTGGTAATCACATCAGTAAAAGATTCTTTAAGTGGCTCGGCGTGTCGTACCCCTAGGGTGGGCTGGCAGGGTCAGGCTGGCTCCTGTGCCGTCCTGTGCCGTCCTGTGCCGTCCTGTGCCGTCCTGTGCCGTCCTGTGCCGTCCTGTGCCGTCCTGTGCCGTCCTCCCAACCTCCCCTCAGCAATCTAAAAATGGCACAAAAAAGGGTGGGGCCCCTATCCGAGAGGATAGGGGCCCCACCCCTTGAGCCAGGTAAGACTCTTAGTGGGCGTGGTCGCCGCGGTTGTATTCGTAAACCCAACCCAGAACAGCTGCTGCTGCGAAGGGGATGGCAACGAGTACGATCCACCAGTCGATAGCCAGACCTACAACAACGATGGTGCAAGCAACACCGATGAAGAGGGGCCACCATGACCACGGTGAGTAGAAGCCGTAGTCGCCAGCGCCATCAGCGATTTCACCTTCGAGGTTCTCGTAGGGCATGTCGGGGTGCTTCTTGTCGGTGAAGTTCAGGAAGTAC
The DNA here is from genome assembly GCF_053548195.1 of Rothia sp. 11254D007BW. Taxonomy (NCBI): domain Bacteria; kingdom Bacillati; phylum Actinomycetota; class Actinomycetes; order Micrococcales; family Micrococcaceae; genus Rothia; species Rothia sp. 11254D007BW. Next base: position 676,693 of record NZ_JBPWPK010000001.1, on the reverse strand, counting down.
CAGAGGAAGAGACACATCACGGCGGTAGCCAGAATCGCGGGGAAACCGGCCCACTCGGTGAAGTCAGTCATCAGACCGTAGACAATGCCAACGGGAATCAGGAAGACGCCGATGAAACCGAAAATCTTAGCAAGAAGTTTCACAGTGGCCTCCTAGCGTGCAGTTGCCTGGCGGGCTGCTGCAGCGACGTCATTGTTGGTGGACAGTTCAGGGTGGTGCAGGTCAAGTGCAGGACGCTCTGAACGGATACGGGGCAGGGCGGTGAAGTTGTGGCGCGGGGGCGGGCAAGAAGTTGCCCATTCCAGTGAGCCACCGAAGCCCCAGGGGTCATCAACCTCAACACGCTTGCCGTTGCGGGCAGTGGTGTAGACGTTCCAGAACCAGGGAATCATGGAGATTGCCAGAATCATGGAGCCTACGGTTGAGAGCTGGTTCATCCAGGTGAAGCCATCTTCAGGCATGTAGTCTGCGTAGCGGCGGGGCATGCCGTCGACACCGAGCCAGTGCTGGATGAGGAAGGTCATGTGGAAGCCGATGAACAGCAGCCAGAAGTGGATCTTGCCCAGGCGCTCGTTCAGCATCTTGCCGGTGAACTTGGGCCACCAGAAGTAGAGAGCTGCGAACATACCGAAGACGAGGGTACCGAAGATGACGTAGTGGAAGTGAGCGACCACGAAGTAGGAGTCAGACAGGTGGAAGTCCAGCGGCGGGGTTGCCAGGATAATACCGGTGATACCACCGAAGAGGAAGGTGATCAGGAAGCCGATAACCCAGAGCATGGGGGTCTCAAAGGTGATGGAGCCCTGCCACATGGTGCCGATCCAGTTGAAGAACTTCACGCCGGTAGGAATACCAATCAGCATGGTCATGAAGGAGAAGAAGGGCAGCATGACCGCGCCGGTGACGTACATGTGGTGTGCCCACACGGTAACTGACAGAGCCGCAATAGCGATGGTTGCAAAAATCAGACCCTTGTAACCGAAAATCGGCTTACGTGAGAAGACGGGGATGATTTCTGAAACGATGCCGAAGAAGGGCAGAGCCAGAACGTAAACCTCGGGGTGACCGAAGAACCAGAAGAGGTGCTGCCAGAGGACGGCGCCACCGTTTTCGGGGTCGAAGATGTGGCCACCGAGACGGCGATCCATACCGAGGGCGAACAGGGCGGACGCCAGCGGCGGGAAGATCATGATGATCAGGATTGCGGTGATCAGGGTGGTCCAGGTGAAGACCGACATACGCCACATGGTCATACCGGGGGCGCGCATGCAGAGGATGGTGGTCAGGAAGTTGACGCCACCCATGATGGTGCCGAAGCCCTGAAGAGCCAGACCGAAGATCCAGAGGTCACCACCGACAGAGGGGCTGTAGGTGGTGCTGTTCAGCGGAGCGTATGCGAACCAGCCGAAGGAAGCTGCACCCTGGGGGGTAAGGAAGCCAGCGATGGCGACCAGTGAGCCGAACAGGAAGAACCAGAAGGCCAGGGAGTTCAGGCGGGGGAAGGCAACGTCGGGTGCACCAATCTGCAGGGGTACCAGGACGTTAGCGAAACCGGTGAACAGCGGGGTACCAAACATGAGCAGCATCAGGGTGCCGTGCATGGTGAAGAGCTGGTTGAACTGTTCCTTGGTTTCGAGGAACTGCATACCGGGGGTGAAGAGCTCCAGGCGCATAAGCAGAGCCATGACACCGGCAAAGCAGAAGAAAATAAACGCGGCGATCAGGTACATGTACCCGATGGTCTTGTGGTCGGTGGAAGTCAGCCAGTTGACGATAATTCGTCCCTTGGACTTAGGAACCACCCGCGGGACAACGCTACCGGTTGTCTCAGCTGAATACTCAAGAGTAGTCACGGGTTACCTCTTAGTTGTTGGTGTTCATGTTGGGGTTACGGTTGTACTCGTCACCCAGACGGCCAATGTTGCCTTCATCTTCCAGTGACTGGACGTAGGCGTCGTAGTCTTCCTGGCTGACAACTTCAACGTTGAAGAGCATCTCTGAGTGGTACTCACCGCAGAGTTCGGCGCACTTACCCTGGTAGCGAGCGGGCTCGGAACCGGTGGTGAAGTACATGTGGTTGGTCATGCCGGGAATGGTGTCGCGCTTCTCAAGGAAGGCGGGAACCCAGAAGGAGTGGATGACGTCACGGGACTTGAGCTGCAGGTCTACGGTTGAGTTGACCGGCAGGTAAAGGGTGGGGAGGGTTTCCTCAACGCCTTCCTTGCCTTCCTTGTCGAGGCGAGCCTGGACGCCGGCGAAGTAGACGTTTTCGTCGAGGTAGTTGAAATCCCATGCCCACTGCTTACCGTAAACCTCGATGGTGACATCGGCGGTTTCAGACTTGGGAGCGGTGATTTCGCGCTCGGCACGGTCTGAGAAGGTGAAGAAGCTGACGATCAGGATGATCGGGATAGCGGTGTAGAAAATTTCCAGCGGAGCGTGGTAGCTCACCTGGCGGGGGTAGCCGGTTTCGTACTTGCGACGGCGGTAGGCGATGATGCACCAAAGCATGAGGCCCCAGGTCACAAGACCTACAGCCAACGCGGCGATCCATGTACCAATCCAGAGGTCCATGATGGTATCGGCGTTATCGGTTACACCACGCTGAGTGGGCAGCCAGCCCACTGATGCCTGTTCTGAACAACCGGTCAAGAGCAGCGCTGAAACGGCTGTGGCAGCGGCTACTGCCTTGCCCTTAAGCCCCTTGCTGCTGGTTCGATGCTGCGAACTCACAGACGGCCCTTCCTGTAGCGATGTGCGTGTCACCTGGTGCTGTGTGTGGACAGCATTAACCCAGGTGTTAATTCTTTCAATACGAGCTTACCCTCAAACGGGCGTTTCTGGTGACAACCTGTCAATGAACTGACGTGTCATTACATAAGTATTTCATGTTTGGGCGGGCTGAAACAGAAAAGTGGGGGTATGCCGGAGCATACCCCCACCTGTGAAGCGGGCTGGGCGGACGCTTAGTGGAAGGAATCTCCACAGGCGCAGGAGCCCTGGGCGTTGGGGTTATCGATGGAGAACCCCTGCTTCTGAATGGTGTCTTCGAAGTCGATGGTTGAGCCTTCGAGGTAGGGAACACTCATACGATCAACGATGACTTCTACGCCGTCGAAGTCGCGGACGGCATCACCGTCGAGCACGCGCTCGTCGAAGTAGAGCTGGTAAATCAGGCCTGAACAGCCGCCGGGCTGCACGGCGATGCGCAGGCGCAGGTCGGTGCGTCCTTCCTGCTCAAGCAGGGAACGAACCTTACCGGCTGCAACCTCGGTGAGGTTAACGCCGTGGGTGGGGAGATCTTCAAGTACTGCCTCAGACATGAGCAATCCTTTCGTGGGGTGTTTTGATGTCAATCTTACGCCTCTTGGGTGCGGGGCGCGAGATGTTCGCAGTCAAGTGAATTTCCTAGTTGCCGGTGTGAGCTGCCGCCAGCATAAGGGCCTCAGCCAGGATTGCCTTTTGGAAGTCGGGGATGAACAGAGACTCGTTGGCGCTGTGGGCACGGGTGTCGGGGTCTTCGATACCGGTAATCAGAATGTGGGCATCGGGGTAGACCTCGGTGAGGGTCGCAATGAAGGGGATGGACCCGCCCATGCCGGTGGTGACAGGCTCAACTCCCCAGGCCTCCCCCAGTGCTGCCAGGGCTAGCTGGGCGCCACTGCCAGAAAGGTCGGCCTGGTAGGGCTGGCCGGAGTCTTCTGCGTGGTAGGTCACCTCTGCCCCGTGATGGTTGTGGCGGGCGAAGTGCTCGGCAAGTGCCCGGTGGGCTGCGGCGGGATCCTGGCCGGGAGCCAGGCGGACGCTGATGCGCGCCTTGGCTGTGGCAGCAATAGTATTTGAGGACTCGGCAACCGAGGTGATGTCCATACCGATGACGGAGATAGCGGGCTGGGACCAGAGGCGGGAGGAGATGGACCCCTGACCTGCCAGCTTCATGCTGTCGAGAATGCCAGAATCGGTGCGGAAATCGGTCTCAGGGTATTCAACGTCAGGTTCAGGTGCAGTAACTAAACCTTCAACCGCAACTGAACCTTGAGTATCGTGCAGGGTGGCGAGTAGCTGGATAAGGACGGTGTTGGCGTCCAGCAGGGGGCCGCCGAACATGCCGGAGTGAACCGAGTGGCTGCTCACGCGTACAGAAATATCACCGCTCGCCACACCACGCAGGCCCGCGGTAAGGGCCGGTACGCCGGTTTTCCAGTTAGCCGAGTCTGCTACAACGATGTAGTCGCCAGCAAGCTTGTCACGGTAGGTATGCAGGAAGCTATCAAAGCTGGGTGAACCAGCCTCTTCCTCGCCCTCGATAAAGAGGGTGACGCCAACCTTAAAGTCGTCGCCTAATACTTCACGCGCAGCCTTAAAGGCAGCCAGGTGGGCGATGACGCCGGCCTTGTCGTCCGCAGCTCCGCGGCCGTAGAGGCGATCGCCCTTGCGAGTGGCGACAAAAGGCTCGGTTTCCCAGAGGGAGCGGTCGCCAGCTGGCTGCACATCGTGGTGGGCATAGAGCAAGAAGGTGGGGAAGCCAGGTGCAGCCGGTGAGTGGGCTACGACCGCAGGCATACCCTGCTGGCCTTCCCCGTAGGACGCTGAGAGAATCTCAACACTTTCAAAACCGGCATCTACTGCCAGGCTCTTCACCTTTTCGGCACTGCGCTGTACTTCGGTGAGGTCAAAAGACTCCCAGGCAACAGAAGGGATAGCCACGAGCTCAGCTAGATGTTCAAGCTGAGCTTCAAAGTTCTCTTCGATGTAGGTTGCTAGAGCCGGGCGGGCAGAAAAATCAAAATCGTGTGTTGTCATACATCTCAGAATACGCTCTGACTGTATATCTACGCACGAACTTGGTTATTCTTAAGGGGTGTTTGGTCGTAATAAGAAATCATCAGAAAATGCTGGTTCTGTGGTTGCCGAGGCTACTCCGGTAGCAAGCGAAACCCCTGAAACCACCCAGCCGGGGTACACCGCGCCCAAGGGGCGTCCTACCCCTTCCCGAAAAGAACGTGAAGCTGCCCGCCGCACTCCCCTGGTTCCCGCAGACCGCAAGGCCGCAAAGGACGCCCAGCGTGAAGCCGACCGCGAGTTCCGGGCGAAGCAGCAGCAGGCCCTGCAAACCGGCGATGAGCGCTACCTGCCCGCCAACGATCGTGGCCCCCAGCGCCGCTATATCCGTGACTACGTTGATGCCCGTTTCAACGTAGGTGACATCATGCTTATCGTTATTCTGGCTGTCTTCATTGTCGGCCTTTTCACCCCCAGCATGCGGGAGTACACCACCTTGTTGATGTGGGGCATGATTCTGCTCTGGGTCATCGACTACATGATTATGTGGCGCGGGCTCAAGAAGAAGTTGACCGAAAAGTTTGGTTCCATTGAGCCCCGCTCCGGCTTCTACGCCTTCAACCGCGTCATGATGATTCGCCGTTTCCGCCTGCCCAAGCCTCAGGTTAAGCGCGGCGAATACCCCAAGTAAGGCCACGACGGAGTAAATCCGCTCTAGCTTTCAACCTTAAATTCAAAGGGGCGCTACCTCTCTAGAGAGGTAGCGCCCCTTTGTGTCATGATCTCACGTGTCTAGTCTAGCGGGTTTTCCGCAATTTCAACAGTCCCCGATTGACATGAGCTGCCCAGAGTGGGCCTTCGTAGATAAATGCAGAATAACCCTGCACTAGATTGGCGCCCGCATCCAGACGGTCGGCGACGTCCTGAGCAGTGGTAACGCCACCTACCGAGATAAGAGCCAGTTGGTCGCCCACCTCAGCTTTCAGCAGACGGAGAACCTCAAGTGAACGCTTCTTGAGGGGCTCGCCCGAGAGTCCACCCGCGCCAATTTCCTCAACCTTAGCTTGAGGGCTAACCAGGCCCAGCCCTTCACGAGCAATCGTGGTGTTCGTGGCAATAATGCCATCTAGCCCCAGACGCAGAGCCATCGCGGCAACGTCCTTAATATCTTCATCGGCCAGATCAGGAGCAATCTTCACGACCAGGGGCACGCGGCGCCCCTGCACAACGCGGTCGGCTTCAGTACGTACAGCCTCAAGTAGAGGTTCAAGAGTCTCAATCGCCTGAAGGTCACGCAGACCCGGAGTATTCGGTGAGCTGACATTCACAGCCAGATAGTCAGCCTGGGGCGCAAGAACCCGAGTGCTCACCAGGTAGTCCTCGATGGCGTCCTCAAGGGCTACCACCTTGGTTTTACCGATATTGACACCAATAATGGGGCGTACCTTACCCCGATATTCGGCTTCAAGGTCCGCGCGGGCGGCAGCAACACGGGGCCCAGCTGCTGCCGCACCATCGTTATTGAAGCCCATGCGGTTAATAATGGCTTTATCATCTACCAGACGGAAAAGGCGGGGCTGGGGGTTGCCCGGCTGAGCCTGACCGGTAATAGTGCCGATTTCAATGTGTCCAAAACCCAGGTTACCCAGCGCCGGAATTGCCTTACCACCCTTATCAAAACCAGCAGCAACGCCGAAAGGCGAGGGGAAAGTAAGGCCCATGACCTCGGTAGCCAGTGACGGGTGTGGCGCAAAGTAGCGGCCCCCCAGGCGAGAAATACCGGTGCGGCGAAGGGTCTGCACCCCCCACATGCCCACATGGTGCGCCTTCTCGGCGTCCATGGGTTTGAAGAAGAGTTTGAACAGGGTTGGGTAGATCCGCATATCGGACCCCTTTCAGCCGCGGCTTTCGCCTAGTATGGGAGGAAACTTAGGGTTGGGTCACCTTATCAACGGCCCCTCCGTAGCGGCGGTCACGGAGGGCATATTCTTCTACCGCCTGCCACAGTACCGTACGGTCAACATCGGGCCAGAGCACGTTCATAAAGACCATCTCGGCATAGGCACTCTGCCAGAGAAGGAAGTTAGAGAAACGCTGTTCACCCGAGGTTCGGAGGAAAAGATCAACGTCGGGCAGGTCAGGCTCGTCGAGATAGTTCTGAAAGATTTTTTCGTTGATGTGCTTGGGCTTGAGGCGCCCGGCTGCGACGTCCTCGGCAATCAGGGCGGCGGCGTCCGCAATTTCTGCCCTACCCCCGTAGTTGACGCACATGGTCAGGGTACACAGGGTGTTGTGCCTAGTTTCTTCTTCGCACTTTTCGAGCAGCTTGATAACCGACTTCCAGAGCTTGGGCCGACGGCCGGCCCAGCGGATGCGCACCCCCCAGCTCTTGAGGGTCTCTAGCTGACGTTCTAGAACCTCAGAGGAGAACCGCATGAGGAAGGCGACCTCGTCGGGGCTACGACGCCAGTTCTCGGTTGAAAAGGCATAGGCAGAAACATAGGGAATACCCATTTCGATAGCACCAGCTACCACATCGAGCAGGGCTGCTTCACCGGCTCGGTGGCCCTCATTGCGGGGTAGGCCGCGTTCATTCGCCCAGCGTCCATTGCCGTCCATCACCACGGCCACGTGCTGGGGCACGAACTTGCTCGGAATCGCAGGGGCTACGGCGCCGCTGGGGTGGCTGTAGGGCTTCACCGGTGTCATCAACTAGATTTCCTTCTCTAGGGTGGTCAGAGTTTTGAGCGGCCGCTCAAGCTGCCACTGCACATAGTCCATGATATGCCGTTCTGCCCTCTGCCGGAGCGCGGGCGGGTGCTCGCTCAAAATGCCGGGCCAGTCGCCGGTGGCCAGAGCCGCTAAATAGGCAGGTTCTTCAGGAGCCAAGGGGCTGAGCTGAGGGAAGTCACCGGTGCGCGCACACCCGGTGCACAGCACCCCCAGGGAGGGGGAAAAATAGGTGAGGTCATCCAGGCTACCGCAGGCGGCACAGGCGCCAATGGCCATGCTCCAGCCCGCCCTGTGCAGGGCTCGCAGCAGATAGGAATCAAGGATGCGGTGGGGCGGGTAGGTGCCCCGCGCTAGGGCTGAGAGGGCGCCGGCTAACAGCGTGAACTGCTCCTCTAGGCGCTCTTGTTCGTGGTTGAGCAGTTGTTCTGCCACCTCGGCTAAGACAGCTGCGACCGTGTAACGGGTGTAGTCGTTGATAATCGGCCCCAAATAGGCGCGGCGGGTAACCACCTGCGAAATCGTAGCGAGTTTTTTACCGGGGGCAGCCGAAATATCGACCAGCATGAAGGGCTCGAGCCGGGCACCAATCTTTGAGCTACTCTTGCGCACTCCCCTGGCTACTGCATGCACAATCCCCCGCTGCCGGGTAGCAAGGATGATAATGCGATCGTGCTCCCCCAAATCTTGGGTGCGTAAAACAATAGCGCTATCACGAATGGTCTTAGTCGTAGATAGCGCTGAAGTCACGTCTTTATTCTCCCACATTCAGTGTGCCAGGTCTCTACCCTGACCTGTTATACGGGGCACTGTCAGAAGATGGGCCGTACCGGAAGTCCCGGTACGGCCCACGCTTATGCTCTACTCAGCAGAGTCACGCAGTGCGCGGTTCACCGCTGAAATCATAGCCTTGAGTGAGGCACGAGTGGTCGAGCTGTCGATACCGACACCCCACAGCACCCGGTTCCCCACCGCTGCCTCAATGTATGAGGCCGCCTGGGCGCTCGCCGCAGAAGCCAGGGTGTGCTCCGAGTAGTCGAGCACGCGGACGTCCACGCCCTCCTTGGCCAAAATCGACTGTAGCGCCTCGATAGGGCCGCTACCCTGACCCACTCGGTTGTAGGTATGACCAGCAATATTCAGGCCAACCCGCATAGTGGTCTCGCCGTGCTCCTCAGAGTCAATAGAGAGCGATTCAATGCGGTACTTACCCCAGCGGGCTTCCGCCTCCCTGCTCGGCAGGTACTCATCGGCAAAAATATCCCACAGGGCCTTGCTCTCAACCTCGCCACCCTGGGCATCGGTCTGAGCCTGCACAATAGCAGAGAACTCCTGCTGAGCGCGCTTGGGCAAATCGAGCCCAAAGTCCTTCTTGAGCAGGTAAGCCACCCCGCCCTTGCCCGACTGGGAGTTCACACGAATCACAGCCTCGTAGGTACGGCCCAGATCCTTGGGATCAATGGGCAGGTAAGGAACAGCCCATACTAAATCATCGACGCTCTTACCCTGCTCAGCAGCGTCCTTCTCCATACGCTCGAAGCCCTTCTTGATGGCGTCCTGGTGTGAGCCTGAGAAGGCGGTGAAGACCAGGTCGCCACCGTAGGGGGAACGCTCATGAACGGATAGCTGGTTGCAGTACTCAACGGTTCTGCGAATCTCGTCGATGTCGGAGAAATCAATTTCGGGGTCGATACCCTGGGTGTACATGTTCAGGCCCAGGGTAATCAGGTCAACGTTACCGGTGCGCTCGCCATTGCCAAAGAGACAGCCCTCGATACGGTCTGCACCGGCCAGGTAGCCCAGCTCAGCTGCAGCCACACCGGTGCCCCGGTCGTTGTGGGGATGCAGGGAGAGGATGACGTGCTCCCGGTTGGTCAGGTTGCGGCTGACCCACTCTACAGAGTCGGCATACACGTTCGGGGTAGCCATTTCGACAGTGGCCGGGAGGTTGATAATAACCTCGTTGCCCTCGCCAATACCCAGCTCATCGGTCACAGCATTGCAGACCCGCACCGCGTATTCCAGCTCGGTACCGGTGAAGGACTCCGGTGAGTACTCGTAGGTAATCTTGGTGTCGCCAGCCAGCTGTTCTTCGTACTTCTTACAGAGACGGGCTCCGGTGAGGGCGATATCCAAGATACCGTCCTGGTCCTGGTTGAAAACCACACGACGCTGCAGCACAGAGGTGGAGTTGTAGAAGTGGACGATAGCCTTGGGAGCCCCGTCGATAGCCTCAAAAGTCTTCTGAATCAGGTGCTCACGGCACTGCACCAGCACCTGAATGGTGACGTCATTGGGAATATGACCCTCTTCGATGAGGGTGCGCACGAAGTTAAAATCGGTGGCTGAAGCTGAGGGGAAGCCAACCTCGATTTCCTTGTAGCCCATCTTGACCAAGAGCTTGAACATGGCCAGCTTGCGCTCGGTGTCCATGGGGTCAATCAGGGCCTGATTGCCGTCACGCAGGTCAACAGCGCACCAGCGGGGGGCCTTGGTCATGGTCTTATTAGGCCAGGTGCGGTCGGGCAAAGAAACCTGAATCTGCTGGTCAAATGGCACGTACTTGTGCACGGGCATGGGTGAGGGCTTCTGAAAGTTTTTCATCGTAATGACCTTAGATGTTGAGATCGGTGAGGAAGGGGTATCGTCCCGGGTAGCACTGACCCGTATCGAAGCTACACCCGGGGCGCTTCGATACGGCAGATAAGGAGTACCAGTGTCATCTCACTCATACTGTCACGGTACCACGCAGAGACGGGCGGCGGCAGAACCTGCCACCGCCCGTCCACTATTTGGAACCGCTGTGGGTGCTTAGTAGCTGAAAGACTGCTGGCAGGTCACCTGATCGGCGGTCTGGCCGGTAGCACCCGCTGCAATCTCAGATTGGGGGGCTTCAATGGTGTCGCTCTCAGCCAGGTCTGATCCCAGAACAACGGCAATTCCCACGTACTGGTCCGAGGGAGTCAGGGAGGTTATACCGAAGAGATCGGCAATAGCCTGAGCTTCGGCCTCATAACCGTAGGGGTAGTAAATTGCCGACTCGGTGTAGACCGCATCGGTGGTGGTGGTTGTCACCGAGGTGAAGCCAGCCTGCTCAATCTTGGGAGCCAGTTCTTCAGCACGGTCCTCAACACCGGTGGCATCGGTAACGCTCACACCCAGCGAATAGGTCAGTTCAGCAGCCGGGGCGGACGATTCACTCGCGCTAGCAGAGGCAGTGGCAGCAGGCTCGACGAGGGATTCATCATTTTGAAGCTTCGTAAAGAAAGCTTCTGAATCGGCCGATAGCTGGAGCTTATTTGCATCGTAGATATAGGGTTCGTTGGGGACGGTTGCAAAGACAACCTTGCTCAGATCAACCTTGGCAAAGATAGTTCCGATGCTCACCAGGTTACCCAGGTTAGTTAGTTCCTTATCGATAGTGACATTCTGGGTAATAGCCTCAGCAATGTTGAGCAGCATTGCCGGGTTGGTGAGAGTGCCCTCAGCCTGGACCTTCCGGAGCAGGGAGGCAAGGAAGCTCTGCTGGGCCTGGATACGGGCGGTGTCGCTACCGTCGCCAAAGCCATGGCGAGAACGTAGGAAGGCCAGTGCCTGTTCGCCCTCAACGCTTGAAGTGCCGGCGGGGAGCTTGAGCCCGCTGTAGGTGTCGTCAATCGGCTCGGTCACACAGACCTCAACGCCGCCCACGACACTCGACAGAGCCTTAACGGCGTTAAAATCTACCAGCATAAAGTGGTCAATAGCTATGCCGGTGAGGTTGCTAATCGTGGCTACGGTACAGCCGGGGCCACCGCGTTCGAGGGATTCATTAATCTGGGTTTCGGTGGTAGCCGGGTAGACCTCACCTGTTTCGGCATCCGTGCACTTAGGAATATCGACCATCAGGTCGCGAGGGAAAGATATGACGTTGACGTTAGAACGGTCTTCGCTCACCTGAACCAGCATCATCACATCGGAGCGCGCCCCGGAGGCGGCGTCCTCAGCTGTGCCGTAGGCGCCATTGCTACCCGCACGGGTATCGGAGCCAATCACGAGAATGTCGAGTGGGCCACTGGCAAGGTTCGACGAGAGCTCACCAATGTTTATCTCGGCGGTCTGTACGTTGCTGCGCAAACGCACCAGGGCAAAACCGCTAAAAGCAACCACCATAGCGAGAAGGGCAACGCACGAGAGCGCTATCCACTTGACCCGCTGGGACTTAAGCGGTTGGTTGCTCATATGACGCCCCAAGGGCGTAACAACTCGCTGCGGGGGCTGACCCTGTGGCGCCATAAAAGGTATCTCCGATTCGTCTACGGTACGGGGGTGACCGATTTTCTTCAGCCCAGCTTAGGGGGTAAGGCTGGGAGGAAACTCCTGGTCAGAGGAGAAAACTTAGAAGCCCAGCTTGCCCAGAGCACGGGGGTCGCGCTGCCAGTCCTTGGCAACCTTCACGTGAATGGAGAGGAAGACCTTGGTGCCGAGCAGAGCCTCGATGTTCTTACGGGCAGTTTGACCGATTTCTTTCAGGCGAGCTCCCCGCTTACCGATAATAATTCCTTTTTGGGAGTCGCGCTCCACAAAGAGGTTCACGTGAATATCGAGTAGGGGGTTCTCCTTGCTACGGCCCTCGCGCAGTTCCATTTCTTCAACGGTGACGGCTACCGAGTGGGGCAGTTCGTCCTGCACGCCTTCCAGAGCCGCTTCTCGCACCAGCTCAGCTACCAGGGTGGCCTCAGGCTCGTCGGTCAGCTCGCCGGTGGGGTACAGAGGGGGTGAGTCAGGCAGGTAGGAAGAAAGGAGCTTCGCGACCTCTTCTACCTGGTAGTCCTTGACCGCAGAAACCGGGATGATATCTGCCCAGCCGCCACGGCCGTCATTAACGGGAGCAGGCGCAGCCTTACCCTTCTCACGGGTAGCGGCCGGGCCGCTACCCTTACGGAAGGGAAGCTCCTCCCCTTTCTTCTTGCGTTCCTGACGTTCGCGGCGCTGCTGGCGGGCAGCCCGCTCAGCGCTCATAATCTCATCGCCCAGCGCCGAAACGGCAAGAAGCTGCTCGGTCAGCTGCTCATGGCCCACCTTATCGGCCTTGGTGACGATAGCGACGATGGGCTTGTTGCCCGAGGCAGCCAGCTGCTGCGCAATGTAGCGGTCCCCGGGGCCGATTTTTTCGTCGGCAGGAATGCAGAAACCAATGACGTCGACCTCAGAGAGAGTCTGAGCCACCATGTCGTTCAGACGCTCACCCAGCAGGGTACGGGGGCGGTGCAGGCCGGGAGTATCAACCAGCACCAGCTGGAAGTCCTCACGGTGCACAATACCGCGGATGGTGTGGCGGGTAGTCTGCGGGCGGTTGGAGGTAATAGCGACCTTCTGCCCGACCAGCGCATTGGTGAGGGTTGACTTACCGGCGTTGGGGCGGCCTACCAGAACGGCAAAGCCCGCAGTGTAGTCGTCGGGGAAGGAAGCAAACTCCATGCAGATACTCCAATGATGGGATTAAGTAATGTCTTGGCTTTACTTTACAGGGTGTTGCGACGCAGGGTCCGCCCAAACAGAGAGCGTGCCAATCTTATTGCGGCGCCCACGAGAACCAATAGCCTTAATGTGAATACCCTCAACAACAACTTCGCTGCCGATAATCGGTACCCGACCCAGGTGTTTAGCTAGCAGACCGCCGACCGTATCGACGTCCTCATCATCAAGTTCTAGGCCGAAGAGCTCGCCCAGCTCCCAGATGCTCAGGCGGGAACTAATCTTGAAGGTGCCGTCCTCTTGCAGAGTAATTTCAGGCTTCTCGTTGTCGTACTCGTCAGAGATATCGCCGACCAGTTCTTCAATGAGATCCTCTAAGGTCACAAGGCCGGCGGTTCCGCCGTACTCATCAACGACTACAGCGACGTGGGTAGATTCACGCTGCATTTCCTTGAGCAGGTCCATCACGCGCTTGGATTCTGGCTCATAGCGGACCGGGCGCATCAGAGAGGTAATCCCCAAGCTCTTAAGGTCTGCCCCCGCCTCGCGTGAGGCGGCCAGGGCGTCCTTGAGGTAGAGCATGCCACGCACATCGTCAAAGGACTCCCCCAGTACCGGCACGCGGGAGTAGCCCGACCGCAGGAAGAGGGAGATAGCGTCGTCCAGGCTTTCGGTCACGTCAACCGTCACCATATCGGCACGCGGCACCATAATTGAGCGGATGCGGGTCTCATCGAGTTCAAAGATGGACTGAACCATCTCTGCCTCGTCGTCTTCGATAGCCTCAGAAGAACTTGCGCGGTCAACGAACTCAAGAATCTCATCTTCAGTGAAAATGCCGGTCACCTGCTCGGAGTCCTTAGGGCTGACCTTGCGGGACAGGGCGGTGAGAGCGGACGAGAAGGGACGGGTGAGCACGCCCAGCCCGTAAACCACCCCGGCCATCGCCGAGAAGACCTGGGTGTGCTTGGTGCGGCCCACCAGGCGAGGGGCAACCCCGAAGAAGGCAAAGACCACAACGGTCATGACCAGCAGGGTGACCAGGACGCTCACCCAGGTGCGGCTGAAAAGGTCGTGGACCAGCAGGAAGAAACAGACGACCGAAGACACCTCAGCCAGAACCCGCCAGATACGCAGGGACCGGAAGTAGGGCTCGGGGTCAGTGAGAATAGCCCGAATGCTCTTGTTCTCGGGCTCCTCCCCCAGGCGCTGGGCCTCAGAGCGGGGCAGATAGGTGTAGGACGACTCAACGGCGGTGAGCAGGTAGCCCACTAATACTAAGAGTAGGACGGCACAGGCCAGCAAAGCAGAAGAAAGCACCGGTTAGTGCCTCGTCTCTACAGGTGCCGGGCGCCCCAGAAACTCTTCAAGAATGGTGCGCTGAATACTGAACATTTCGGCCTCTTCTTCCGCGGTGGCGTGGTCATAACCCAGGCAGTGCAGGATGCCGTGGGTGGTGAGTAGGCAGAGCTCATCGAGGGTGCTGTGGCCGGCGTCCGCCCCCTGACGGGCGGCAACGGGCGGGCACAGGACAATATCACCGAGGACGCCGGTGGCCGGCTGGTCGTCGGTGCCGGGGGTGAGCTCGTCCATGGGGAAGCTCATCACGTCGGTGGGGCCGGGCAGGTCCATCCAATCGATGTGGATGCGCTCCATTTCGCTTTCGCCCACAATAGCGATAGACAGCTCAGTCTCAGGCGAGACCTTCATATGGGCAAAGGCATGGGCTACAAGCTTCTCCAGCACACCGGTATCAACAGCCTCAAAAGACTCACGCACAAAGTCGCTCGCCTCTGCGCCGGGCTCTTCAATATCAAACTCAATATTCACAGGGCTAGGCCTTCTCTTCGGGGGTTACATCAATACCTGACTGCTGCAGCAGCTTTTCGGCCGCGGCCTCAATGGTCTGGCGCTTGACCTTGCGATTGCGGCGGCGCTCCATCGAGGTCTTGGCATCATCCCACTTATCGTAGGCACTTACAATATCCGAGACCAAGGAGTGGCGTACCACGTCCTCAGCCTGCAGAACCGCGAAATGGATATCGTCAATACCCTCAAGAATCTGACGAATCTGCTTCAGACCTGAGGACTGACCACCGGGCAGGTCCACCTGGGTGACGTCACCGGTAATCACCATCTTCGACCCAAAGCCCAAACGGGTCAGGAACATCTTCATCTGCTCCACCGTAGTGTTCTGCGCTTCGTCCAAAATAATAAAAGCGTCGTTCAGGGTACGACCGCGCATATAGGCCAGGGGCGCCACCTCAATGGTCCCGGCCTCCATCAGGCGGGGAATGGTCTCGGGGTCCAACATATCGTGCAGCGCATCGTAGAGCGGGCGTAGATAGGGGTCAATTTTCTCGTTCAACGACCCGGGTAGGAAGCCTAGGCGCTCGCCAGCTTCAACAGCGGGGCGGGTCAGAATGATGCGGTTGACTTCCTTTGACTGGAGGGCCTGTACCGCCTTGGCCATGGCCAGGTAGGTCTTACCGGTACCTGCCGGGCCGATGCCAAAGACCACGGTGTTGGCATCGATAGCATCGACATAGGACTTCTGGTTAATGGTCTTCGGGCGAATATTCTTGCCCCGGGAGCTCAGAATATTCTGGCTAATCGCGGTAGCTGGGTGGGAGAGGCTGGCGGTCATCATGCCCATGATGCGCTTGACCACCTCGCCGGTGACCTGGGTGTCGTTCTCTACCAAAATGGTGAGTTCAGCCAGCAGACGGACGGTGGTGGCTACGGTTTCTGAGGGACCGGTAACGATGACGTCTAGCCCCTTAGGGCGAATGGTGAGCCCGGGAAAGGCCTGCTCGATGAGGGTGATATTTCCGTCGTGGGGGCCAAGCACCGCGACCATCTCTTCGGTTGACCGGAAGGAGAAGGTGCGGGCAACAGAGAGGGGGCGGCTGCTAGCCGTAGATGAGGTAGTCATAGATGCCCGTGCGGGCTGTCAGAGCTCCTTGAAATACAAAGCGTACGCGGTAGTTCTTACTTTACCTGTAGCAGAACGGGGTTTACCAGCGTCCTAGCGCAACGTTGAGGGCAGAAATAGCGGCTGCACCGGCGGTAGAACTGCGGAGGATTTCTGGGCCAAGCAGTACCGTGTGGGCCCCGGCTTCTGCGAGCAGGTCGAGTTCTCGGGGGCTGATACCGCCTTCGGGGCCCACGATGAAGTAGACCTCTTTCACCCGATCGGTCAGGTGCCGCTCAAGTGCTTGGGTGAGACGGTAGTCTGCCTGCTCGTGGAGAACCAGGAAGAGGCCGTCCTCCCCCAGCTCGTGGGCAAGGTCGGCTAAATCTGCGGTTGAGTGCTGCTCGTAGACCGGGGGCAGCAGGGCCCGGCGGGACTGCTTAGCTGCTGCCCGCACCGTATTCTGCCACTTTGCCCGTGCTTTGACGGCCCGCTCCATCTTCCAGCGCACAATAGACCGGTCGGCGCTCCAGGGCACAATACCGTGGGCACCCAGCTCGGTGGCCATCTCAATGGCCTGGATATCCCTATCCCCCTTAGCCAGGGCCTGCACAAGGTATATCTCTACCCCCACCGTATCTTCGGTGAGCTCGAGGACCTCAAGCACGGGGCCGTCCTGACCCAGCTCAGTAACCCGGGTGATAGCGCGGTTGCCCTCACCGTCTACTACGTCGAGCCCTTCCCCGAGCTCCGGACGTTTAACGAGGGCATGGTGCCCCTCGTCGCCGGTCAGGTGCAGGGTGGCACCTGGCGTCAGGGCAGCCAGCTCGTCAGGTTCGATGTAGTAGACAGCGTTGCTCATGGGTCGTCCTATTTGAGGTGGTCTTTGAGGCGGGAGAAGAAGCCGCCCTGCTTATGGGTGACGGTTTCGCTAACCTGCAGGTCTTCGCCGCGAAGCTCGGAGAACTGCTTGAGCAGGTTCTTCTGCTCCTCGGTGAGGTCGGTGGGGGTACGTACCTCAATCTGCACACGGATGTCGCCGCGGCCGCCGCCGCGCAGGTGGGTGACGCCCAGGTCCTTGAGAGTGACCACGTCACCTGACTGGGTTCCGGTGGGAATCTGTACCTGCTGGGGGCCGTCGAAGGTGTCGAGGGTGATGGTGGTGCCCAGGGCCGCTGCGGTCATGGACACACCGACGGTAGCTACCAGGTCATCGCCGTCCCGGCTGAAGGTGGGGTCGGGGTTGACGCGCAGCTCAACGTAGAGGTCGCCGTTGGGGCCGCCTGCGGTACCGGCTTCACCCTGGCCTGCCAGGCGGATGCGGGCGCCATTGGTGACGCCGGCGGGAATTTTGATGGTGAGGGGCTTGCGTTCCCGCACGCGGCCTTCGCCGTAGCATTCAGCGCAGGGGTGCTTGATGACGGTGCCGAACCCGCGGCAGGTGGGGCACTCAACGGGCTGCACGACGGTGCCCAGAATTGACTGGACCTGGCGCTGCATGTAGCCCTGGCCGTGGCAGGTGTCGCAGGTTTCGGGGTGGGTGCCCTCGGCGGTTCCTTCGCCCTTGCAGAGGTCACAGGTAACGGCGGTATCAACGGTGATGGGCTTGTTGGTGCCGAAGACGGCATCTTTGAGGTCGATCTTGACGTTGATGAGGGCGTCCTGGCCCTGGCGGACGCGGCTCTGGGGGCCGCGCGGGGCAGAGTTGAAGAAGGTATCGAAGATATCTTGGAAGCCGCCAAAGCCCCCGCCGAAGCCGCCTGCTCCTGCACCGAAGCCACCGGCGGTGCCGTTTTCGTTGCCGGTCTGGTCGTAGATGCGGCGCTTTTCGGGGTCAGAGAGCACATCGTGGGCGAGGGAGACGCGCTTGAACTCCTCGGCAGCTTCTTCCGAAGGGTTGATGTCGGGGTGCAACTGGCGGGCCTTCTTACGGTAGGCCTTCTTGATTTCTTCGGGGCTGGCATCGCGTGAGACGCCGAGGGTTTCGTAGTGACTGCTCACTGGTTCTCTCTTTCGATGGGCTGGTTTAAAGGGGGTAGGCGCAGGGCTAGGCCTGGCCCAAAATCTTGGATAGGTAGCGGGCTACGGCGTTGACCTTGGAGACGGTGCTGGTGTAGTCCATGCGGGTGGGGCCAACGACTCCCACGTGGGCAGCTCCCCCGGGCCCGTAGCTACTGGCGACGACCGAGGTTTCGGCTAGGGATTCGCTGCGGTTCTCAGAGCCGATACTCACGGCAAATCCGCGTTCATCGTGGTCTAGGTCGGTGAGTAACTTCAGCAGCACAACCTGCTCTTCTAGGGCATCGAGCACCGGGGCGATGCTGCCCCTGAAATCTACGGTCGAGGCGGCAAGGTAGGAGGTACCTGCAATCAGTACCTGAGAAGAGGCACCCTGGGCGGCGAGTAGGTGCAGGGCCTCGGTGAGGGGGCTGAGCAGGTTATTGCCGGGGGCGGACGCCGGTGCTGCGGCTATGCTGTCGAGCGTACGGTTGGCGTAGAGGTCAAGGAGCTGCTGGCGGGCTACTGCAAGCTCTTCGGGGTTGTGGGCAAGGGTGAGGGTGCGCTGGTTTACCTGGCCGGAGTCGGTAATAAGAATCAGCAGAACCGTGGTGCTGGAGAGGGAAACCAGCTCGATATGGCGCACGCTGGTAGCCGGGCCGGTGGGGTACTGCACCATAGCTACCTGGTGGGTGAGCGATGAGAGTAGACGCACGCTGGTCTTCATCATCTCATCAACGCTTTCGGCGCTATCGAGAAGGGTTCGAATCGCCCGTTTTTCAGCGTCAGAGAGAGGCTGTAGGGACGATATCTGGTCAACGAAAAGGCGGTAGCCCCGGTCGGTGGGCACCCGCCCGGCACTGGCGTGGGGGGCCTGGATCAGGCCCTGCTCTTCGAGGGCCGCCATATCGTTACGCACGGTGGCGCTGGAAACCCCCAGCTGATGCCGCTCAAGCAGGGTTTTAGACCCCACGGGCTCACGGGTGTGCACGTATTCTTCGACGATGGCTTGCAGAACTTGCAAGCGTCTCGGGTGGTTCACGGCACCTCCTGGGCTCATAGGTCTTCGCCTGGTGGGCGAAGAGGTCTGCGGGGCTAGGTTAGCACTTGATGACCTTGAGTGCTAAGTTACCCGTTAACTCTAATACCACTGAACTAGAATCAGAACTCGATACGCTGACGGCTAATGCCCCTGGATGAGAGAGTGAGAGACACACCGATGGACTACCGCGATACCTGGGGTCAGGCTGACCTCACCTCCCACCGTCCTGCCCTGCCCAAGGTACCTCTTGCCCCCGGCATGGTGCTAGAGGACGCCGCCACCGGCTTTGTGGGGGCGGCAGTGACCCTGCGGGCTACGGCGTCCGGCCCTCAAGTGGGCCTCGAAGACCGGCGGGGCCGTATCAAGTTCTTCCCCCTGGGCCCGGGTTTTTTGCTTGAGGGCCGCAGCATTGATCTAACCAAACCTCAACAGAAACCTAAGACCGCTACACGGCAGGTTTCTCGGTCGGGGTCGGTTGCGGTGGAGAACGCTCCGGCACGGACGGCCAGGGCCAGCCGTATCTGGGTGGAGGGCGTGCACGATGCTGAGCTTATTGAGAAGGTCTGGGGCCACGACCTACGGGTTGAGGGTATCGTGGTGGAACCCCTGCACGGGGTTGACGATCTCGCCGCAGCGGTTACAGGTTTTGGCCCGGCCTCCCACCGCAAACTCGGAATTCTGGTAGACCACCTGGTGGCAGGGAGTAAGGAAGAGCGCATCGCGCAAGAGGCTATGGCTGTGGCAGGTGCCCGCGATAACGTGCTGATTGTGGGCCACCCCTTTGTGGATATTTGGCAGGCCGTCAAGCCCCAGGTATTGGGCTTACAGGCCTGGCCCGAGGTTCCCCGCGGGGAAGACTGGAAGACCGGCATACTGCGGCGTTTCGGGCGGGCGGCAGAGACCCCCGAGGACGTCCGCGCTGGCTGGGATTCCATTCTCAAGAGGGTCAACTCCTACACCGACCTTGAACCAAGTCTCTTAGGGCCGGTAGAACACCTCATTGACTTCGTCACCCTTGACGGGCCAGCAGGCTAGAGCGGGTACAGGCAGTGTGACAAATATCGTCCTGCTCCCCCATAAATTCGCAGGCTTCACATATACCGCCCTCCCCCGGCTTTGACTAAAATTGTGACTGGTGGGCTTAAAAGCCTGCGCATCACTCATTCGCCCTTCAACCTCAAAGAGAAGAATTCTTGAAGACCGCATCAGCACCTTCCTCGACCGCCTACAAGGGGTCACCTGCAACCGCTGCACACCTGTCTGTTAGCGCAGACCGCAATATCGCAACCGCTGCACACTTTGGGGGCGTGCTAGGTTGTATTCCCGCGGCCGTCATCTACTACCTCTACCGAGGCCGCGGCCCCTTCACCGAGCAGGAATCCCGTGAAGCTCTCGACTTCACCCTGCTGCCCACCCTGGTTCTGGCCGTCTCTATTATGCTCAGCAACATTCCGGCTATCGGCTGGCTCTTTGGCCTGATTGCTGCCCTGGCCTGGACCTACCTGGCTATCTCAGCTCTGATCGCCGGTGTAAAGGTAACCCGCGGCAACCCCTACCAGTACAAGGGCAATACCCGTCTTTTCAGCAAGCTCACTCGCCGCGGTAAGTAGGCACCCGGGTTGCTAGAACATGAAGGGGGCGGTCTGACTCAGCTGAGTCAGACCGCCCCCTATCGTTTCCCCTGGTGGGGAAAAGCAGTTAGCTGTCAATATCGGGGAGGAGCTCCCTGGTCACCGCGTCGCCCAGCAGGCGCCCCTGGAGGGTGAGCTGCACTCGTCCGCCTGCTCTCGCCTCGGGGTCAATCAAACCCTGCCCCTCAAGCCAGTTCAGGGACGCCTCGATTCGGGCAGCATCGCCACCCTCCAGCAGGCGGGAAATATCTAGGCCGTCAATGACCCTGACCTGTAGCATGATGTCCTCAAACCTACGGGTCTGCTCCCCCAAAACCTCGCGGGCAGCAGCCGGGCTTTGACCAGTCCGGACTCGGTTGGCATAGGGTACCGGGTGTTTGAGGTTCCACCAGCGGGTGCCGTTTACATGCGAGTGGGCGCCGGGGCCAATTCCCCACCAGTCCTGGTTGCGCCAGTAGGCATAGTTATGGCGGGAACGGTACTCCGGTGACTTGGCGTAGTTCGACACCTCGTACCAGTGGTAGCCGGCCTCATTGAAAATCTGCTCAGCCAGCAGGTACATATCTGCCATCAGGTCCTCATCGGGCATGGTGTAGTCACCCCGCCGAATCTGGGCAGCTAGCTTGGTACCCTCTTCAACAATGAGCGAATAGGCAGAAATATGGTCGGGGGCATACGACACCGCAGCCCGCACCGACTGCTCCCACTGGGCCAGACTCTCCCCCGGTGACCCGTAAATCAGATCAACCGACACCTGCAGCCCAACCTCTTTGGCCCAGGCAACCACCTTGGGAACATTCGCCGGAGTGTGGGTACGATCAAGCACCTCAAGTACCTCAGGTACCACCGACTGCATACCGAAGGACACCCGGGTAAAGCCACCGGCCTTCAGCGTCTCAAGGTCCTCACGGGTCACCGAGTCGGGGTTGGCCTCGGTCGTTACCTCAGCACCCTCTTCTACACCAAACAGCTCAACCGCTTCGCGCAGAATCCTCACAAGGTCAGCTGCCGGCAGCTTGGTGGGGGTACCCCCACCAAAAAAGACCGAGTAGAGCAGACGGTCAGCGACGCCCGACTCCTGCAAAACCTTCCGGGCAAAACGCAACTCAGCGATCGCGTCCTCGGCATAAGTGCCCAAACCCACCCCGTTGCCGAAATCCTCGGTGGCATAGGTATTGAAATCACAGTAACCGCACCGCACCGAACAGAAGGGCACGTGCACGTAGAGAGAAAAATCACGCTCAAGACCGAGGACGGCAGAATCAGCGGGGATTCTGCCGTCCAAGGGGGCCGGAGCGCCCAGGGGTTGGGCTGGCATTACTTCTTGCCCTTGTCCTTACCTTCTTCACCGGAGGACAGGGCAGCGATGAAGGCTTCCTGGGGGACCTCAACACGGCCCACCATCTTCATACGCTTCTTACCTTCCTTCTGCTTCTCCAGCAGCTTACGCTTACGCGAAATATCGCCACCGTAGCACTTAGACAGAACGTCCTTACGCATAGCGCGGATATTTTCACGGGCAATAATGCGGGAACCGATAGCAGCCTGAATCGGCACCTCGAACTGCTGACGAGGGATCAGTTCGCGCAGCTTGCCGGTCATCATCACGCCGTAGGAGTAGGCCTTATCGCGGTGGGTAATAGCTGAGAAAGCGTCAACCTTCTCACCCTGCAGCAGAATATCGACCTTGACCAGATCGGCTTCTTCCTCACCGTCAAACTTCCAGTCCAGAGAAGCATAACCGCGGGTCTTGGACTTGAGCTGGTCGAAGAAGTCAAAGACAATTTCGGCCAGGGGCAGGCGGTAGCGCAGTTCCACGCGATCCTGGGAAAGGTAGTCCATGCCGCCCATGGTGCCGCGGCGGGACTGGCACAGCTCCATAATCGCGCCCACAAACTCGTTCGGGGCAATGATGGTGCAAGCTACCATCGGTTCGCGAATGGTAGCGACCTTACCCTCGGGGAACTCGGAGGGGTTAGTCACGCGCTGGGCGGTGCCGTCCTCAGCCACCACATCGTAGATAACGTTGGGGGCAGTAGAAATCAGGTCGAGGTTGAACTCGCGTTCCAGACGCTCACGCACAATTTCAAGGTGAAGCAGGCCCAGGAAGCCACAGCGGAAACCAAAGCCTAGAGCCGCAGAGGTCTCAGGCTCGTAAATCAGGGCGGCGTCGTTGAGCTGCAGCTTATCGAGGGCGTCACGCAGGGCCGGGTAGTCAGAGCCGTCAATCGGGAAGAGACCAGAGAAAACCATGGGCTTGGGGTCTTCGTAGCCACCCAGCTCTTCTGCGGCAGGCTTGTGGGCACCGGTAACGGTATCACCCACGCGGGACAGGCGGACGTCCTTCACACCGGTAATCAGGTAGCCCACCTCGCCCACGCCCAGGCCGTCGGTCGGCTTGGGCTCGGGAGAAATCACACCGATTTCCAGCAGGTCGTGCTCGGCGCCGGTAGACATCATCTTAATCTTCTGGCGGGGTTCCAGCTTGCCGTCCACCACACGAACATAGGTGACCACACCGCGGTAGGAGTCGTAGACAGAGTCAAAAATCATGGCGCGAGCGGGGGCATCAGCCTGACCCTCGGGCGCGGGCAGTAGCTCAACGATGCGGTCCAGCAGCTCGGGCACACCCTCACCGGTCTTACCCGAAACCCGCAGCACATCCTCAGGCTCAACACCAATCAGGTTAGCCAGCTCCTCGGCATACTTATCGGGCTGGGCTGCCGGAAGGTCAATCTTATTGAGCACCGGAATAATGGTCAGGTCATTTTCCATAGCCAGGTAGAGGTTAGCCAGGGTCTGAGCCTCAATACCCTGAGCAGCATCCACCAGCAGCAGGGCACCCTCACACGCAGCCAGAGAACGAGAGACCTCGTAGGTGAAGTCCACGTGACCGGGGGTGTCAATCATATTCAGGGCATAGTTGACGCCGTCCACCTCCCAGGGCATACGAACAGCCTGGGACTTAATAGTGATACCGCGCTCACGCTCGATATCCATGCGGTCAAGGTACTGGGCCTTCATCTCGCGCGGAGTAACCACGCCGGTGGCCTGCAGCATGCGGTCAGCCAGGGTGGACTTACCGTGGTCAATATGCGCAATGATGCAGAAGTTACGGATAACGGAAGGGTCAGTGGCCGCCGGTTTGGGCGGGTTGGTCGCCAAGGGTGACACGTGTGTTGGGTCCTTTCACGACTCTCAGAAAGCTCATGGGAGCCTACCGGGTCTCTGACGGTAGAAATCAGTTAACCAGTTTCTCACATTTAGCCGGTGCGTGTCTGCTCGCGCGCCGATGAGCAGCGATTATTGTAGTGACCATGAAGATCAACATGCGAACTATCCAGCAGGCACTGAACATCGGCCAGCGCATCTACCGGGAATGGAACAAGTACCAGAACCAGAAGAACAAGCAGCAGGGCGCCGGCACCCGAACCCAGCAGCGTCCGGACGCCGGTAGCGGCAACTTCGGTACCTTCGGCTCAGGCGGTACCCAGCAGGCCCCAACTGGTGGTTCCACCCGACCTTCTGCTCCCTCTAACCCCTACGCCACCGGCTACCCGGCAGGAAAGGGGGCGGGTGCGTCCGCTCCTGCTGGCGGAAGCTGGGAGCAGGGCGGCTACCCCGGCGACTACTTCGGCTCGGTAGCCTTTGACTACTCCCCCGCTCTCGACGGCGACGCCGACCCCGGCGAGGTCGTCTGGGCCTGGGTCCCCTTTGAAGAAGACTACAGCCAGGGCAAGGACCGTCCTGTCCTAGTCATCGGACGTTCCGGTTCCTACCTTCTGGGACTGATGCTCACCAGCAAGGACCATTCCAACTCCCGCACCGTCGACCCCAACTACCTGGACATCGGCGCAGGCGTATGGGACAAGGAAGGACGCGACTCCGAGGTCAAACTCAACCGGGTCATCCAGCTCAACCCGAACGGTATCCGCCGCGAGGGAGCCATCATGGACCGGGCAACCTTCGACTTCATCGCCGAAGCCTACCGCCGTCGCTAAGAGACTTACTCAAAGGGGTTACACAGGCTCGCGCTCGCTGCCGACCCTCTCGCTGGTTCGCTTCGCTCACAAGCGATTCACGCCAGCCGCCGAGCCAGCAGCTTCGCTGCGAGCCTGCTCCACCCAACCTGGCAGGGTCTAAGAAAAATTGTTGCTTATATCTCTGCCCTAAGCATGGGTGGAGCTGATAAAGTTAACCCTTGTGTGTCCGATGGTCATCGGGCACTGCTGACTGGTTGCCATAGGCATCCCCACGCCGCTCAGTCGATGACCGGTCAGCGCAGCCCTCACCGACCAATTAGACAAAAACAGAAAGTTTTTAATCGTGGCTAACATCAAGTCCCAGAAGAAGCGCATCCTCACCAACGAGAAGGCTCGTCTGCGCAACAACGCAATCAAGTCAGATCTCAAGACCTCCATCCGTAAGGTCAACGAGGCAGTTGAAGCTCAGAACGTTGAAGCAGCAACTGAAGCTCTTCGTGTTGCGAACCGCAAGCTGGACAAGGCTGTTTCTAAGGGTGTTCTGCACAAGAAGAACGCAGCTAACAAGAAGTCCGGTCTGACCGTTCTCGTCAACAAGCTTTCCTAAGTTCTATATTCCGGCCCCTCTAGCCGGCGTCTAAGAGCGAAGTGACGCAAGGCCCCGCTCCCTTTCATGGGAGCGGGGCCTTGTGCTTTCTTGCCCTGTCGCTAGTGGGTGCGGGAGGCCTGGGAAATAGCCAGGACGGCTTTTTCTAGGGGGTAGAAAGAGTCAAGATTCTCGCCCTTGAGCTGGGCATCGGTATCGGCCAGCAGGGCAAGGACGCGAGCCAGGTCGGCAGGCGCATACCTGCGGGAATCCCGCTGGGCAGCTTCTACCTGCCAGGGAGCCATCTTAAGGTCGCCCGCCAACTGGTTGGAGTTGCCGCGCACCCCGTGCACTTTGGCAATGTTGCGCATGCGGGCAGCCAGGGCACCCAGGATGGGGATAGGATCGCTTCCGGTATCGATCGCCTGGCGGAGCAGTTTAATGGCTTCCCTGCTGTTGCCAGCTACCGCAGCATCGCCCACCTTAAAGGCGGTGACCTCGGTACGGCCGCCAAAGTAGCGGTCGATGGTGTCTACAGTGATGGTACCCGGCTCATCTGCAATGAGCTGGCGGGCAGCCGAGGCTAGTTCTGAGATATCACTGGTTGCTGCCGCGAGAGCTGCCGCTGCGGGCGGGTCAATAGAGCGCTGGGCTGAGCGGAACTCGTAAATGACGAAATCCAGCCGGTCGCGTTCATTCTTAAGGGCCTTACACTCGACCACCGGGTAGGACTTATTGGCCTTGATGGTATCAATGAGCTTTTTGCCCCTGTTACCGCCTGCGTGGTGCAGTATCACCAGGGTGGAGTCGTGGGGCGCAGCGGCATAGGCAAGAGCGTCCTGCAGGAAGGCGTCGCTCATGGAGGCCACCTGGGTGACCTCAATGATTTTGGGTTCGTCGAAAAGGGAGGGGCTGGCAAGGACGTCTAGCTGCCCGGCCCGGTAATCTTTGGCCGAGAGACTTGTGAGCTCGTAACTTCCCTGGGCCTCTGCAAAGAGCTGGCGAAGCCGCTGGGTTGCCCGGGAGGCAAAGTATTCTTCGGGCCCGTACAGCAAAACAAGCGGAGCAAGCGGGACCGATCGCCAACCGTTATCTGGGCCAGCTGAGCGGGTGCGGGGTGTGCGTGCCATGTATCCTCCTTGGGTGCCTTTCTATCTTGTCAGATAAAGCGCTTTTGTGCAGGTTTAGCCCGAGGCGGTCACCTCAATCCCCCGGTCACTGGTGGTCAGCGCCAGATGCCCCGAAAGGTCAGTGCGGGCAGCGGGGATAGAACGTCGGTTCAGGAAGCTGAGAATACTCTCATGCGGGTGCCCATAACTGTTGCCTGCTCCCACAGGGATGAGCGCTAGGGAAGGGCTGGCTGCGATGATCAGGTCGGTGCCGCTGCCCGCCGAGCCGTGGTGGGCTATTTTAAGGACGTCGGCAGGCACCTGCTCTGCCGATTCGGCAAGAAGCCGGTGGGCGGCGTCCGCTTCAAGATCCCCCGTGGTGAGCACGGTCAGCGGCCTCTGACCGGTCGCCCTGGCAGGCAGAGACCAGTGGATGACGAGGGAGGAATTGTTGATCCAGCTAGAGGAACCGGTCGCACCGGGAATCCTCTGGGCCTGGGCCGGGGGCCAGAGCACCCGGCCCAGGGGCTGACCGGCTACCTCGTACCGCCCTGCGGTAACAGACTCTGAGGGGAAAGCCGAGCCCGCAGCAAGCCGATAGGCAGCTATTCCTTGCGTGACCGGGGTCTGCTCCCCCTGCCTGCTGTAATGGGGTGACGTCACCAGCGTCGGCTGGGCGAAGTCACTTTGAACCTGTTGTAGTGCCCCATCGTGGTCGCTGTGGGCATGGGTAATGAGCACGGCTTCCAGCTGGTCTACTCCGGCCCAGTCAAGGCAAGATTTGAGGGCCGAGTAATCGTTGCCGGTATCGAGAAGGTAGGCCGATTGCTGGCCGGTGCGGATGAGGTGGGCGTCCCCCTGGCCTACATCGCAGGTAATCCACTGCCAGTTATCAGGGGCCCGGTGTGCAGCCGGCCAACGGTCGTGGAGCAGGAAAACCGCTAGACCTATCACGAGCACTAGAAGGGTCAGATCGACGAGGCTTTTGTTTCTCCTGCGGTTCACGTCCTGCCCCCTAGCAGCCGAGGCAAGCGAGCCTGAGGCAGGGAGTTGAGAGACCTATCCGCTGCGAGAACCAGCCAGCTGATACCCACAACGGCCAGCAGGGTCAGCCCTAGAGTAAGCGGTGAAAGCGCTAGGGGCAGCTGGCTGGCAGGTAACTTGTAGCACCACGCAGCAACCGCTAGTAGCCCCTGGGTAAGAAAGCCACCGAGATTCATGTGGGCATCGAGCAGGGGTTGGGCTAGTCCCAGGGCGTAGCCGATGAGGGCCAGTAACCCCAGCACAGTAATAGGTGCTACCAAAGGGGCGGCTAGGAGATTAGCTAGGACCGTATAGGGGTAGAAGGACTCGGAAAGTATCAGGATAACCGGCGCGCACCAGAGGCTAGCTGCACAGGGTAGGGCTACCACATCTGCAAGCAGAAGGGGAAGTACCCTGCTGAGGAGACGCGAGATTGCCGGTGCCAGGATCAGGAGGGACGCTGTAGCCACGACCGAGAGAATAAAGCCATAGTGGGTGGCAAGGGGTGGCGCTGCCAGAAGAAGAGCCATCACGCAGGTCGAGAGGAAAGCCAGACGATAGGCTCCGTGGCCAAGAATCAGACCTAGAGCTCCCAGCAGCCCCATTACCCAGGCTCTGAGTACAGAACCGTCAAGCCCTACCAGCACGACGTAGGCCGATGACGCGGCTACTCCGACTGCTATGAGGGCAGGGCGCCGGGGCCACAGCGGGTAGAGCAGACGGTAGGCGACGACAAAAATCAGGGTAATGTTGGCTCCCGAAACAGCTGTCAGGTGCGTTAGACCGGCTACCCGCAAAGATGAAAGAGCCGGTGCAGGCAGGGAAGAATCATCGCCGTAGGCCATACCCAGGAGCAGGCCAGCTCGTTCGGCACCTAGCTGGTCCACTGCCCTATCGCGCAACCCGCTCTTAAGTTCGAAGAGAGGGGCTGCAGAAGCCGGTTGCTCCAGTAGGCTCACAGTTCCCTGCAACCTGTAGTAGGTTCCGCTGACCTTCAACTCCCCCACCGCACTGACAGTGCTCCCCGGAATAAAAAGTTTATCTGTATAGACGGTGAGCGGTGCCCGCTGGTCCCAGGTTCTTGAAGCCTGTCTCATCTCCACGGTTACTACCTGCAACCTATACCCACCCGTCGGAGCAGGCCTGGCCTCAGTTACTTCAGCTGTCACTCGTACTCCCTGCCCGTTTAGAGCCTGCATCAGCTCCCACTGTTGAGGGTAGCCCCTGGTCTGAAGGGCAACCGTCTGTAAGGCAGCGAGCAGGCAGGTTAGCGCCAGGGCATACGACACAAAGATCGGTGCCTGGGCCAGTGAACCTTTCACCTTCACAACACTTTTCCGGGCTAAAAGCTGCGCACTGCACCAGAAGCCCAGGGCAAGGCAGGCGAGCAAGGCTCCAGCCCAGATCGCCCACCGGGATCCGGCAAGAATCCACAGGGCAGTAAAACACCAGAGACCAACAGCAGGTACCACAAGACGGGCGTCGGTCAAGCGCGGTTGTACCCGCCGATGTTCGGCCCGTTCTGCTTGAGCCTTTTGCCAGCTCCGCCCAGCAGCCAGAACCCTTTTCATACCGTCACCAACGGGCGGAGAGCTTCAAGAGTGGCTGGCCCAATACCCGAAACCTGATCCAGCTCATCCACCGAGCTGAAACCCCCGTACTGCTCCCGCCAGCTAATAATCGATGCAGCCAGCACCGGGCCGACCTTCGGCAGGGTCTGAAGTTCTTCGGCACTTGCCGTATTGATATTCACTAGCCCGGCGGCGTCCGCACCCCGGTCTGTACCGAGGCCCATACCCGCGAAACTATGAGCGGCCTCTGTGCCTCCCGCCGAACTAGGTAGTGCCTCGCCCTGCACCGGAATATAGACCTGGCTCCCGTCACTGGCAGAGGCTGCCAGGTTAATCGCCGATGTATCAGCATCGCCCCTGAGACCACCGGCAGCTGTAACCGCATCGTTCACCCGGCTTCCAGAATCCAGCTCGTAGACTCCCGGAGTCTGCACCGCGCCGGCAACATGAACCACCACAGGCGCACCTCCCCCTTGCGTCTCCGTTGAGGCAGCGGCCTCCCCGGTGCCCAGTCCCTGCCCAGCCCCATCACCCGGCACCGGGCTGCCCCCATCGCCCGGCACCACGGCGCCCTCAGAAGGAGCCACAGGAACCGCTGACACAGACGAGCCACTACCAGAAAACACCACAGGCCACAGAGCAACCAGACCCAAGACAAGAGCAAGAATCACCAGAGCACCCGTGGGTACCCGCCACCGGGTCACCGAAGCCTGCGGACCAAGACCGGGGGCCTCCGAACCGGAAGACGCCAAAGCACGCTCAAGAAGCGCCCGATGACGGGGATTCCGGGAGGCGCTCGCAGAGGCCTCACCGTGGCGCCTGCTGCGCAAGAGATAATCGGTCTGACTCGGCTGATCTGCATAGGTATCGGCAGTTTCATCCGAGATAGACGGTAGGGTATCAGCGGGGTACCTAGAGTTCTGAGACATGGCCCCAGGCTAAGAGCTTCCGAGCGGCTAGGCCAAGGCCGACGGCACCTGTGGATAGAGCCCCTCTCACCAGCCTGCGGAAATTAGCCCCAGAAACTTCGCAGGTGGTGCACTCGAGTCACAAGATGTCGCGCTCCAGTCCTCTATCCACAGGGGTTCTGTACCACCTAGAAAATAACGGCTGCCAGGGCCCCCAAACCCGTATGGGCAGAGAGCACCGGGGGCAGGGGCGTTAGCACGGCCCCCAAGGCGATAGACCCCAGGGTCTGTTTAAACTCCCGCGCCTGCTCCTCATTGCCGCTGTAATGGATGGCAACCACCTGCCCCTGGCGGCGCAGCAGATTGGCTGACTCCCTATCTTTCAGAGGCACGTCCAGGGGGAGCTCACCCGCCCGCTGAGCACTGGCCTGTTCGGTCAATGCCGCAAGCCGTTCAATCGCCTTAGCCGTAGTTCGTGGACGCTCCACATAGTGCAACTTCCCATCGAGCACGGTAGCTACAGGGCGAATTTGAAACATTTGCCCCACCGTAGCCAGAGCGGGGCTGACACGTCCGCCTCGTTTCAGAGCATCCAGGGTCGGGATAAAGAAAAAAAGCTCAGTAGCGGCACACAGCTCCTCGGCAAGAGCCGTCGCCTGCTCAACATTATGCTCGTGAGCTAGCAGGCGGTGTAGCCGCACCACCGGCTCCCCCAGCCCCATCGCCAGGTTCAGCGAATCAACCACCACCACCGGCACATCGACCAGTTGCGCCGCTAAACGGGCCGCATCGCAGGTACCCGACAGCTCCCCCGATAAATGAACCGAAATAATCGCAGAGTAGCCCTGGGCTGCCAGCTGCTCGTAGGCGTCCACCAGGGTACCCGGCGCAACGCCGGAGGTCAGCACCTGCTCCCCCTGAACATGGGCTAAAGCGATAGCGGCATCTACCTGATCGGCCGGTAGGTCATTTAAAGCACGGTCGCCCACCGATACAGGTAGCTCAACCAGACTAAACCCGCCCTCGGCCTTGAGTAGTTCAAGGGTGGGGGCGGGTATGGCGGACGATGAATCGGTGACCAGGGCTATAGAACGCACCTCACTACTCTACCGCCTAGCCAAGCCCTTGGAGTGACTCAGTCCATAGCAATCACCCAAAAGATAGAAAATCGGGTGCCCCTCGCTACGGAAGGAGCACCCGATGATATCTATCTAGATCTCACTAGATCACAATGTTGACCAGCTTGGGGGCACGCACAATAACCTTGCGCACCTCAGCGTCGCCTAGGGCTCGCTGAACGGCCTCTGATCCCAGAGCTAGGGCTTCCAGGTCGGCTTCAGAAATATCCTTAGAGACCTCTAGGCGGTCCTTGACCTTACCCTTGACCTGAACAATCGCGGTGACGGTATCGTCTACCAGCTGGGCCGGATCAACCTCGGGCCAGCCCGCAGTCAGAACAGGGGAATCGTGGCCTAGCAGGTGCCAGGCGTCCTCGGCGGTGTAGGGAGCGTAGAGTGAGAGCAAGATAGCGATAGCTTCGGCAGCCTCGCGGACGGCGGGGTCGGCTGCGCCTGCACCTGAGTCAATGACCTTGCGGGTAGCGTTGACCAGCTCCATGGTCTTGGCCACGGCAACGTTGAACTTGCCGTTCTCTACCAGGGCATCGACGTCGTGGACGGTGCGGTGCACCAGCTTGTGCAGGGCAGCGTCGCCGGTTGCGCCGTCCGCCCCGACCTCACTGGTGACGTCCTGGGCAACGCGCCAGGCGCGGGCCAGGAACTTCTGCATACCTGCGGGGGAAACGTCGGCCCAGTCGACATCGTCCTCGGGTGGGGAGGCGAAGACCATGACGGTGCGGACGGCATCGACGCCGAACTTATCGAGCTGCTGGCCCAGGTCAACACCGTTACCCAGTGACTTGGACATAGCCTTACCCTGGTTGAGCACCTGGCCCTGGTTCATCAGGGCCTTAAAAGGCTCAGAGTGTTCAATCAGACCCAGGTCGCGGATGACCTTGGTGAAGAAGCGGGCGTAGAGCAGGTGCAGAATCGCGTGCTCAACACCGCCGACGTACATGTCGACCTGGTTCCACTTCTTCATCTGCTCGGGGTCGAAGATAGCCTGGTCGTAATTCGGTGAGACGTAGCGCAGGAAGTACCAGGAGGAATCCACGAAGGTGTCCATGGTGTCTGAGTCGCGCTTGGCGTCCTTACCGCAGACGGGGCAGGGAACGGTGTTCCAGTCGGTGGCAGCTGCCAGGGGCGACTGACCCTTGGGCGCCAGGTCTTCACCGGCCAGGTTATCGGGAAGCAGGACGGGCAGCTGCTCTTCCGGAACCAGCTGTTCACCGTGCTCTTCACAGTGGATGACGGGGATGGGGCAGCCCCAGAAGCGCTGGCGGGAAAGCAGCCAGTCACGCAGGCGGAAGTTGACCTTGCCGGTGCCCACGCCCTTCTCTTCAAGAATCTCAATGGCCTTTGAGATGCCGTCAGCCTTGTTCAGGCCATCCAGCGGGCCGGAGTTGATGTGCACGCCATCGCCGGTGGTAGCGACGCCGGTTTCTGCCGGGTCGTCCTCACCGGTGTCGAGAACGGTGATGACAGGAATGTCGAACTTACGGGCGAAGTCCAGGTCGCGCTGGTCGTGGGCGGGAACCGCCATCAGCGCACCGGTGCCGTAGTCAGCCAGGGCGTAGTCCGAGGCCCACAGGGGCAGCTTATCGCCGGTCAGGGGGTTGATGGCGTAACGGCCCAGGAAAACACCGGTCTTCTCACGGTCGGTGGACTGGCGGTCGATATCCGACAGAACCTTGATCTCTTCGCGGTAGGCTTCCAGGGCTTCCCGCTGGTCGTCGGTTACCAGGTCGAGGGCCAGATCGGCGTCGGCTGCCACGATGAAGAAGGTTGCGCCGTAGAGGGTATCGGGGCGGGTGGTGAAGACGTCTACGGTGGTGGCGGGCTTGTTACCGGCAGCCTCAACCTCAAAAGTAACCTCGGCACCCTCGGAGCGGCCGATCCAGTTACGCTGCATAGCCAGCACGCGGTCGGGCCAGTGGCCCTCCAGCTCCTTCATGTCGTCCAGCAGTTCCTGGGCGTAGTCGGTGATCTTGAAGTACCACTGGTTCAGAGACTTTTTGGTCACGGGGGTGTGGCAGCGTTCGCACTCGCCGTTGACAACCTGCTCGTTGGCCAGCACGGTCTGGTCCTTGGGGCACCAGTTAACCTGGGAGTACTTACGGTAGGCCAGGCCCTTCTTGTAGAACTGCTGGAAGAGCCACTGGGTCCACTTGTAGTATTCGGGGTCAGAGGTGTGCAGGCGGCGGGACCAGTCGGTCATAATGCCGTAGCGCTTGAAAGAGCCGGCCTGGGTCTCGATGTTCTTGTAGGTCCACTCTTTGGGGTGGGTGTTGTTCTTGATGGCTGCGTTTTCTGCGGGCAGGCCGAAGGAGTCCCAGCCGATGGGGTGTAGCACATCGTAGCCCTTTTGCTTCCAGAAGCGGGCGGTGACGTCGCCAATGGCGAAGGCTTCGGCGTGGCCCATGTGGAGGTCGCCGGAGGGGTAGGGGAACATGTCCGCTACGTAGCGGGTTTCCTTGCCTTCTTCGTTGGTGGGTTCAAAAACCTTGGTTTCTTCCCAGTAGGGCTGCCACTTGGCTTCCATGGAGCGGAAGTCCCAGGTGGTTTCGTTCTGTTCGGTAGGTTCTACCTCAGCAGTCACCGTGTTTCCTGTCTGTCGAGTGGTGCTTACGCTTTTTGGGCGCGCACGAGTCTGAGCTGTCAATAGTTTGCTTCCTAGTGTACCGCGCTTGGGCTTGCTTTGCCCGGTGGCAGTTTGACCACTGAGAAGTATGCGGTGAGGCGGTACAGTGGTGGGGGTAGAGAGAAGGAGTCACTATGTCTGCAAGCCCCCGCTCGGCCGGTGTTTTTGAGCCGGTACCTCAGCAGGTTCCTGCTGGGACGCGCTACGAGGGCTGGGTTGGCGGCACCTATAGCCGCTGGTGGGTGTATGGAAAGGCGGACGCCGCTCCCCTGGTTTTGGTGCACGGCTTTAGGGGCGATCACCACGGCCTCGAAATCATTGCCACCGGCCTGAAGGATTTTTGTGTTTATATCCCTGATCTGCCGGGCTTTGGTAAGACCGCCCCGATTGAGGGGGCTGAGCATACGGT
The DNA here is from genome assembly GCF_053548195.1 of Rothia sp. 11254D007BW. Lineage (NCBI taxonomy): Bacteria > Bacillati > Actinomycetota > Actinomycetes > Micrococcales > Micrococcaceae > Rothia > Rothia sp. 11254D007BW. Next base: position 642,791 of record NZ_JBPWPK010000001.1, on the reverse strand, counting down.
GAGCACCTATGCTGCCTGGTTGGTTGATTTCATTGAGACCGCTGTGGGCAGCCCGGTGCATCTGGTGGGTCACTCTTTTGGGTCAATCGTGAGCTCTTATACTGCCCTGGTGCGCCCCCATCTGGTAGAGCGTTTGACCCTGATTAACCCCATCTGTCAGCCTGCTCTTGAGGGGGATCAAAAGGTGATGAGCCGCCTGGCTGAGCTCTATTATGGTACGGGAGCTGCCCTACCTGCTTCCCTGGGTTTTGCTCTGCTGCGCTCCCGCCTGGTGACCAGATTGAGCAGTGAGTTCATGATGAAGAATCACGACCCCGCCCTGCGCCGGTTCATCAACGGCCAGCACGATGCCTACTTCGGTGCCTTTGCCTCCCGCGAGGCGGTTCTACAGGCCTACCGGGCCTCTATCAGCACCACCGCAGCTGATTTCACCCCGGCCCTGCCGATGCCGGTCCAGCTCATTGTGGCGGAGAAGGATGACCTGGGTACTCTGGAACTTCAGCAGGCCATGGCCCGTAAACTCCAGCGGGGGCGGCTCGATGTCATTCCCGAGGTCGGCCATCTGATTCACTATGAGACTCCCCTGCGGGCTGCCTCCCTGATTGCTGACTTTCATTCCCAAGGCCTAGAGGAGGGGCAGGTAGCATGAAACTTTTTATTGATGCCCGCTATACCCGCATCGGTTTTCACGACGGCATTAGCCGCTACACCGCGTCCTTACTCTTTGCCCTCAAGGAGCTAGCGGACGCCGGTGACCGGCGCCTGCCCGAAGGCCTGGAGCTCACCATGGTCATTAGCGATCAGCGTCAGCTTGAGATGCTCCCCGACCTGCCGTCCGTGAAAATCTGTGCACCGACGTCCGCCCTGGAACCCACCGCCGCCCTGCAGCTCAACCGCTACTTACCCGACGTGGTCTTCTCGCCCATGCAAACCATCGGGCTGGGTGGGCTGGGCAGGCAGTTCAAGCTGATCCTGACCCTGCACGATTTGATTTACTACTCCCACCCCACGCCGCCGGGCTTCCTCCCCCTGCCGGTGCGGCTGGGCTGGCGGGCCTTCCACACCACCTACGCGCCCCAGCGCTACCTGCTGAACCGAGCGGACGCCGTCGCTACGGTCTCGCAGACCACGGCAGCTTTGATGCGGGAGCACGAGCTGACCACCAACTCCGTTACAGTGATACCCAATGCCCCCCAGGCTAAGGATTTTGTGACCCAGGAGCAGGCGCTCGAGCTGGCCCCGGCCCGCACCAAAGACCTGATCTATATGGGCTCTTTCATGCCCTACAAAAACGTTGAAACCCTGCTGCAGGCCATGAAGTTCCTGCCGGACTACCGCCTGCACCTACTTTCCAAGGCAGCCCCGGCGCGCCTGGAGGAACTTGCACCTCTCGCGGGAGAAAACGTGGTGTTCCACGGGGGAACCAGCGATGAAGACTACCGCCAGCTGCTAGGCACCGCTGCCGCCCTGCTCACTGCCTCGCGGGAAGAAGGCTACGGCCTGCCGGTGGTAGAGGCCCAGTCGGCGGGCTGCCCCGTGGTGCTGTCGGATATCCCGATTTTCCGGGAAATTGCCCCCTCAGCCCGCTTTGCTGAGACCAGCTCTCCCTTCGCCTTTGCGCAGGCGGTACGCGACCTAGAAGACCGGCAAGTCCAGCAGACCAGCATTGTGAACGGTCTTGCGGACGCCGCCCGCTACACCTGGGAGCAGAGCGCCCTCACCCTGCTGGAACTGGCCTCTTCCCTGCATCGGCAGTAGAAACCTAACCGCCTCAGGCGCTTGCCCCAGCTGCCCCAGGCACCGGGCAGACCTAGAGAATATCGAGCCCGTCGCAGCGTATCTGCACGGGCTCGCTCTTTTTCAGGGCAGCTAGTGAAGCCTTGATAGAGCGCAGGTGGTGGGTGAGTTTGGCACCCACGGCATAGGGGAAGAAGATAATGGCGCGGTAGAGGTCGCTGTCGGTCTCCCCCTCGTAGTAGCCGGTTGAATCGGCCAGGGGCATGGGGCCGTTGACGCGGGCCTCATCGGGCAGGGTAATAGCCTCCAAAAAGACCTGCACGGCACGCTCACTACCGGTAATGGCGGCGGTGCGGACGGCCGGGGGCAGGCCAATCTCGGCACGCTCGTCCATTTCCCAGAGGGCAAAGCCCATGGGGTCCCAGCGCACCAGGGCTTCAAGAGCTGCGGAGGGGCTGGCCGTGGTGACGACGCGGCCGCCCACGGCAAAGGAGCGCACCAGGGCTGCTGCGTTGAGCCAGCGCCGAAGGGCGGTTTCGGGGGCGCGCAGGGAGTCGAACTGCAGCATCCGGTCGGCATCGAGCAGCAGGGCGGCTGCATAACCGCCCTCAGCTACCGGTTCGCCGCCGGGGGTGGCAATGACCAAGGCCGGTTCTGGGCCGATACTGGTTTTGATGTTCTCGCCGCTGGAGGTGATCACCGGGACGCCTGGGAATGCCCGACCCAGTTCTTCTGCGGTTCGCAGGGCACCGGCGATACCGGTACGCCAGCGGTTATACCCGCAGTCAAGACAGTGCCAGTGGTGGGCCAGGTGGCCGCACCAGCCGCACTGGGGGGCACTTCCCCCGGTGGGCTGGGTCAGGGGGCCGCGACAGTTATCGCAGCGGGCGGGCATGCGGCAGCGCTGGCAGGCCAGGGCGGGGATGTAGCCGGCACGGGCCACCTGGATTAGCACGGGCCCCGTAGCGAGGGCGTCCTTGGCTACGGCGAAAGCCTGGTGGGGTATGCGGGCAATCGCTGCCAGGGGGTCGCGGGCAAGCTGATAGTCGTCGCCGGTAGGCATAACCCGGGGAGTAAAAGACCTGACCAGGGCCCTGTCTGCCCCCAGGAAGCTAGCCCAGCGGGTGCGGACCAGGCGGGCAGCCTCACTAGAGACCGCATAGCCCATGAAGAGGGCCGCTGTCTTTTCGAGGGTGGCCCGCAGTAGAAGAACGTCACGGGCCTGGCAGTAGGGGGCCCGCTGCTCAACCAGGGAAGAGTCCCCGTCATCCCAGCAGGCAACTAAACCCAGGTTCGCTACGGGAGCGTAGGCGGCTGAACGAGTACCAATCACGATACGCACCTGGCCGCTTTGGGTTTTCAGATAACTGCGGTAGCGGGGGGTGGGCTTGTCGTTGGCGGTCAACCGCACGAAGGCGCTCTTATCTACGAGCTCTTCGAGGGCGGCTGTGAGCCGGTCAAGGCTCTTATGGTCTGGCACCACGGCTAGGGCTCCCCTGCCGGTGGAGGCGGTAGCTACCAGGGCGGACGCCAGCAGCTGCTCCCAGCTCCTTTCAGGGTGGGAAGGCAGCACGGCCATCACCGCCCGGGCCTGATGGCCGGCAAGCAGGTCCTCACAGAACTCTGCCCCCTGGGCGTAGTCGGAGAAGCCGGTGAGGTCGGGGCAGTCTGGTGTGGGCGCTTCAGCCGGGTCCTCGGACTCTATAAAAGCTTTCTCAACGCTAGCGACCCGCGGGGGTACAGCCAGGCGGAGCACATCGGGCACCAGCCCCGCGTAGCGCTCCGCTAGGGCGTCAGCTAACTCAAAGACTTCAGGGGTAACAACAGGCAGGGGCGAAATCACCTTGTGCAGGGGTACCAGGCGGGCGGGGGCGTCCGAATGTTCTACCCGCTCCCGCAACCAGCCGGTAACCTCCCGCCCTCCGAACTTAACCCGCACCCGCACCCCGGGCTGGGCCTCTTCATCAAGAGCCGCTGGCACCCGGTAGTCAAAGAGCCTATCGAGGTGGGGCACGTGGGTGTCGATGTGCACGCGGGCAATCGGCAGCTGCACCGCAGCGTCCTCGGCTGCCGTGGAGCCGACTAGGTGCGCATCGGGTATGTCGAATCCCTGCAACAAATCAGGTTGCAGGGATTCGGGGGTGGGTGCCGTTGTCATACAGACATTTTAGCCTAGAGGCCTACAGCCGCCTTGAGTTCGCTGACGCGGTTGGTGCGTTCCCAGGTGAACTCGCGCTCTTCGCGGCCGAAGTGACCGTTGGCTGCGGTCTTGGCGTAGATAGGACGGCGCAGCTCTAGGTCGCGAATGATGGCCAGCGGGCGCAGGTCGAAGACCTCGCGGATAGCCTGTTCAATCTTGAAGGTTTCGACCTTTTCGGTGCCGAAGGTTTCAACGTAGATACCGACAGGTGCAGCCTGGCCAATAGCGTAGGCGACCTGAACCTCGGCACGGTCGGCGAGACCGGCAGCAACGATGTTCTTGGCAACCCAGCGCATGGCGTAGGCGGCAGAACGGTCAACCTTGGAGGGGTCCTTACCTGAGAAGGCACCGCCACCGTGGCGAGCCATGCCACCGTAGGTATCCACAATAATCTTGCGGCCGGTCAGACCGGCATCGCCCACGGGGCCACCCTGAACGAAGCGACCTGCGGGGTTGATGATGAACTTGGCCTGAGACGAGTCAAAGTCGAAGCTGGCCAGAACCGGCTCAATCACGTGCTGCTGAATATCGGCTGCAAGCTGGTCGAGATCGTAGTCTGCGGTGTGCTGGGTTGAGACCACAACGGTATCAATCATGACGGGCTTGAAGTTCTCGTCGTAGCCCAGGGTCACCTGGGTCTTACCGTCGGGGCGCAGGTTGGGCAGGGTGCCGTCCTTGCGTACCTTGGTCAGCTGCTCGGCCAGGCGGTGCGCAACGTAAATGGGGGCGGGCATGAGCACTTCGGTCTCATTGGTGGCGTAACCGAACATGATGCCCTGGTCGCCTGCGCCCTGGCGGTCCAGATCGTCGGCTGCGGTGCCCTGGCGGGCTTCAAGGGAGTTGTAAACACCCGAGTTAATGTCGGGTGACTGCTCGCCAATCGATACAGACACGCCACAGAATTCGCCGTCGAAGCCGTGGGTGGATGAGTTGTAGCCGATGTTGAGGATAGTCTTGCGCACAATGCTGGGGATATCGACGTAACCATTGGTGGTCACCTCACCCGCTACGTGCACCTGGCCGGTGGTGACCAGGGTTTCAACCGCTACGTTAGAGAGGGGGTCTACGGTCAGCAGGGCGTCCAGGATTGAGTCAGAGATCTGGTCACAAATCTTGTCGGGGTGGCCCTCGGTCACGGACTCACTGGTGAATAAACGAAGATGATTATTTTCAGTCACGGTTTTTACTGTACTTCTCTCAGCCCGGTGGGGCTACTTGGTGAATGATTGTTGAATTCTTGCGCTATATGACGAAGTATTGCGCGGGAGACGTCGAGCTTGCTGCCCTGGAGGGTTACCTCGCGGTCATTCTGGCCCGAGAGCAGGGTAATAGTGTTGCTATCTGCCCCAAATCCCTGTGTTTCGCTCACGGTGTTCACCGCCAGGTAGTCGCAGCCCTTGCGCGCCAGCTTGGCGCGGCCGTAGGCGAGTGGGCTGGTGGTGGCATCCCCGGTCTCGGCGGCAAAACCAACGATGGTGTGGGGTGCTCGCTGCGGGTTTTCCTCGCGGTAGAGCACGGCTTCTTTGAGGACGTCGGGGTTACGCACCAGCTGTATGACGGGATCCTGGGTGGGGTCGTCCGTCTTTTTAATCTTGGTACCAACGTAGTCAGCCGGCCTAAAGTCGGCTACCGCTGCCGTCATCATCAGGACGTCGGTATCAGCCAGGTGTGCAAAGACAGCATCACGCAGTTGAAGGGCACTCGATACCCGGGTAACCCTGTCTAGGTGACCCGGTATCTCAACCTCTACGTGGGCTGCAATGAGGTGAACCTTAGCGCCGAGTTCACTGGCTGCGGTAGCCAGTGCGATCCCCTGCTTTCCCGAAGAGCGGTTGCCCAAGAACCGCACCGGGTCAAGCGCTTCGCGGGTACCACCAGCTGTAATGAGCAGGCGTTGCCCAGCTAGGGGCAGCTCACCTGCCTCAACCGACTGACCCTCCCCCGCGGCGTCCTGATTCCAGCCCAAAAGGGCTAGGGCCTGGGCATATATATCCTCGGGTTCAGGCAGGCGCCCCACCCCGGAGTCGGGGCCGGTCAGACGGCCCACGGCAGGCTCGATGACGTGGTAGCCGTAGGATTTCAGGGTCGCTACGTTGGCCTGGGTAGCCGGGTGCTCCCACATCTGGGTGTGCATCGCCGGCGCTAAAATGACCGGGGCGTGAGTGGTCAGCACGGTTGCGGTCAGCAGGTCGTTAGCCCGCCCAGCCGCTAAACGAGCCATGAGGTCGGCTGTCGCCGGGGCAACGATTACAGCGTCAGCCTGCTCAGCCTGCCGCACGTGATTCACCTCGGGAACCCGCTCAAAGACGTCCACCGACACCGGGCTGCCGCTCAGGGCTTCAAGAGTAGGCTGCCCCACAAACTTGAGGGCAGCCTCGGTGGGCACCGCAATAACCTCGTGCCCGGCCTTACCAAAAAGACGAAGGAGCATTGCCGCCTTATAGGCAGCAATGCCCCCTCCAATGCCAATAACAACTCGCATGAGCTACTGCAGATTAGGCCTGATCTGCATCTTCAGCGTCGACATATTCAACGAAGGGCTCGTCGATGTAGAAGTCGCCACCGGCCAGGAAGGCGCTGGGCTCATCCTCGTGCAGCAGGGTGCCGTTTTCATCGAACTGGCCATCAGTAATATGGCGGGCCTCAATCAGGCCTTCGTTGATTTCACGCATAGCCACAGAGAGCGACTTTTCGTTGGGCTCAGAATCTACCAGGGGGCCAACGTGATCGTACAGGTTCTCGTGAAGCTGTGAGTAGTAGGCGTTAATCTGGCGAGCACGGCGAGCACCAAAAATCACCAGACCGTACTTCGACTCAGCTTTTTGGATCAGAGCGTCTGCGCTGGGATTGATGATACCTTCATCGTTGTGTGCGTTTGCCACGTAAGACTCCATCTTGACTGTGCTTGCTCACCACCGGGTCTACCGGTGGCATAAAACTCTACCTATACTATCGGTCAACCGTTTTTTTGTCACGCAAAAGGGCGGCGGTGCAGGGGTGATATTCCCCTAAACCGCCGCCCTAGCGACTCCCTGGCTTACTTGCGGTGAGCACCCATGAGGCGCACGATTTCTTCCGCCGCTTCTGCCACGGTTTCGTTGATGACGGTGTAATCGAACTCGGGCTCGGCAGCCAGCTCAATCTTGGCGGTATCGAGGCGGGCCTCCTGCTCCTGCGGCGACTCAGTTCCCCGACCAATGAGGCGGGATACCAGTTCGTCCCAGCTGGGAGGAGCCAAGAAAATGAGCTGCGCTTCGGGCATGGCGTTGCGCACCTGGCGGGCGCCCTGCAGGTCGATTTCAAGTAGCACGTGCTTACCGGCGTCGAGCTGCTTCTGCACCATGGAGCGGATCGTGCCGTACTTGTAGGAATTGTGGACGGTTGCCCATTCCAGCATCTGGCGGTTCTCTACCATCGACTCAAACTCTTCGTCTGAGACGAAGTAGTAGTGCACGCCATCCTCTTCGCCCGGGCGGGGGTCGCGGGTAGTGGCGGAGACAGAGAACCACACCTCGGGGTAGTGCTCACGAATGTAAGCAGAAACGGTTCCCTTGCCAACGGCGGTGGGGCCAGCTAGCACGGTCAGTTTAGGTGCGGAAGTCTGTTCAGCCATGGTTTCCCTTATCGGTCGAGAAGATTGATGAGTGCCTTGCGCTGGTGGATACCAAGACCACGCAGACGGCGGGACGCAGCAATGTTCAGTTCGTTCAAAATGTTCTCGGTACGAACCTCGCCCACACCCGGCAGGGAGGTGAGCAGGTCGGTTACCTTCAGTCTAGCGACTGCTTCGTCAGTTTCGGCACGCTTGAGAACTTCTGCAATAGTAATCTGCTTGTTCTTTACGGCGTCCTTGATTTCGGCGCGGGTGACGCGGGCCTTCTTGGCCTTTTCGCGGGCGGCGGCGCGCTGTTCTTCGGTGAGGGGCTGAAGAGGCATAATCGTTGTCCTTCTGTGCGAGATGCCTATAGGGCAGGAGTGGGGTGTGTTGGAATAAACAAGCAACCGAGCAGCTTTGCTCATTCTTGGGGGTTGTTGCTTATCTATTTGCGAACCAACAATTACAAAATAGCATGTCAGAAACGGTTATGGAAGATAGTTACCCGTCGGTAACCTTGTTTTAAACAAAAATGGTGGGAATTTGAAACAAATTCCCACCATTTTTGTTGGTCTAGACTCTACCGGGCGTTTACAAGCTCGTCACGAGCCTTTTCAGCGGCCTGACGAAGCCCCTGAACCGACGGCCCCGCCGCCAGCACACCTCGGCTCGAGTTCACCAGAACCTGGTTCTCGATACCGGCAAAAACGGTATAGAGGTCCCGGGCCGTAGCCCCCTGGGCACCGAAACCCGGTGCCAGAATGGGCCCGTTGAAGGTTGAGAGGTCAATCTCTAGCTTCTGCAGGGCATCAGCGACTGTTGCGCCTACAACCAGTCCGCAGGGGCCCATGGCCTCCCACTGGCGCTGGTCGTTCTCGGCACGGGCTGCAGCGATGATCGATGCGGCAACAGATGAGGTACCGCCGACATGCTGCACGGTCTGCCCCTCGGGGTTTGAGGTCAGCGCCAGCACGAAGGTGCCCCGGTCATTGCGGTCGGCCAGGTCAAGGGCAGGGCGCAGTGACTCAAATCCCAGGTAGGGGCTCAAGGTCACTGAATCGGTGCCCAGCGGCGAGGTCTCCCCCAGCCAGGCGTCCGCATAGGCAGCCATGGTCGAGCCGATATCGCCGCGCTTGGCGTCGGCAACAACCAGAACACCGGCGTCCGCAGCATCCCGCTGCAGCTGCTCGAGGGCAGCCAGACCCGCCGAACCGTGGCGCTCAAAGAGCGCCACCTGGGGCTTGAGGGCTGCGGCTACCCGACCGCATGCCTCAAGCACGGTCGAGGCAAAGGTGGTTAAGGACGCCGCGGTGTCGGGCAGCCCCCAGGCATCGAGCAGGGCGGGGTGGGGGTCAATGCCCACGCAGAGGGGCCCCTTCTCCCCCATGGCCGCAGCCAGGCGATCACCAAAACCGCTTGACATTAGGCCTCCCGAGCTTTCAGGGCAGCCTCAATGGAGGCGCCGTGTTCCTGCAGGCTCATGACATCCCAGCTGTATTCGCGCAGGGCGTTAATACCCTGAACGGCTGCACCGAATTCAGAGACGGTGGTCATCACGGGGCAGCCTACCGAGGTGGCAGCAGCGCGGATCTCGTAGCCATCGCCACGAGCCTGACCGCCGGAGGGGGTGTTGAAAATCAGGTCGATGTCACCATCGCGCACCATATCAACGATGGAGCGCTCCCCGTCCTTGGTTTCCGCAATCTTGGGAACGACCAGGGACTCCACCCCGTTACGGCGCAGAACGTCTGCGGTACCGCCGGTGGAGACAATCTCGAAGCCCAGCTGCTGCAGCATCTTCACGTAGATGATGGAGTTGCGCTTGTCGCGGTTAGCTACAGAAACGAAGACCTTACCCTCGGTCGGCAGCTTAGAACCTGCAGACGCTTCAGCCTTAGCAAAGGCGGTATCGAAGTGGCGGTCCAGGCCCATGACCTCACCTGTTGAGCGCATTTCGGGGCCGAGCAGGGAGTCAACCACGATGCCCTCGGGGGTGCGGAAGCGGCTGAAGGGCAGCACAGCTTCCTTGACCGCGATGGCGGTTTCAGCAGGCAGGGTGGCACCGTCCATGGTGGCAGGCAGGTAGCCTTCGGCCTTGAGATCTGCAATGGTCTTGCCGGTACCGATTAGAGCCGCTGCCTTAGCCATCTGCACACCGGTTGCCTTTGAAACAAAGGGCACGGTGCGAGAAGCGCGGGGGTTAGCCTCGATGACGTAGAGAATCTCAGAAGCTACAGCGAACTGAATGTTGATCAGACCGCGCACGCCCACGCCGGCGGCAATCTTGTAGGTTGCCTCCTTGACCTGCTGAATGACGTCCGGCCCCAGGGTAATGGGGGGCAGGGTGCAGGCAGAGTCACCCGAGTGAATACCGGCCTCTTCGATGTGCTCCATGACGCCGCCCAGGTAGAGCTCTTCACCGTCAAAGAGGGCATCGACGTCGATTTCGACGGCGTCCTCAAGGAACTTGTCAATCAGAGCGGGCTGGGAGGGGGAAACCTCGGTGGCGTTCTCTAGGTAGCGGGCCAGCTGGGCTTCGGAGTAGACAATTTCCATGCCACGGCCACCCAGTACGTAAGAGGGGCGCACCAGCACGGGGTAGCCAATCTCGTCCGCAATCTTCTTGGCATTCTCGAAGGTGTAGGCGGTGCCGTTCTTGGGGGAAAGCAAACCAGCTTCTTCGAGCACACGGGAGAATTCGCCGCGGTCCTCGGCCAGGTCGATAGCCTCGGGTGAGGTACCCAGAATCGGAATACCGGCTGCCTTAAGTTCCTGAGCAAGCTTGAGCGGGGTCTGACCGCCGAGCTGAACGAAGACGCCCAGCAGGCCACCGGTACGGCGCTCGGCCTCAACAATTTCAAGCACATCTTCTAGGGTCAGGGGCTCAAAATAGAGGCGAGTTGAGATGTCGTAGTCGGTAGATACGGTCTCGGGGTTGCAGTTGACCATCACGGTCTCGTAGCCAGCTTCACGCAGCACCATGGAGGCGTGAACACAGGAGTAGTCGAACTCGATACCCTGGCCGATGCGGTTGGGGCCGGAGCCCAGAATCATGATTGAGGGCTTCTCGTGGTGGGCTACTTCGTCCTCCTGGTCGTAGGAAGAGTAGTGGTAGGGGGTGAAGGCCTCAAACTCGGCTGCACAGGTGTCTACAGTCTTGAAGACGGGGCGGATGTTCAGGGCGTGGCGGATACCGCGCACTACTGCCTCGCTCATGCCAAGAATCTCACCGATCTGCGCATCGGAGAAGCCGTGACGCTTGGCCAGGCGCAGGGTGCGCTCATCCAGGGTCTTAGAGGCGGCGATTTCTGCGGCAACCTCGTTGAGGAGCACCAGCTGGTCGAGGAACCAGGGGTCAATGGCGGTTGCCTCGTACATTTGCTCGACGGTAGCACCAGCCAGCAGGGCTCGCTGGACCTGGAAGATACGGTCGGTGGTAGCGGTCTTGCTCTGCTCAATCAGGGCGGCCAGCTCGTCCGCACCGAGTTCGGGGTTGTCGAAGCGGAAGGTTGAGCCCTTCTGCTCCATGGAGCGCATGGCCTTCTGCAGGGCTTCGGTGAAGTTGCGGCCCAGGGCCATGGCCTCGCCCACCGACTTCATGGTGGTGGTCAGGGTGGGGTCTGCTGCCGGGAACTTCTCGAAGGCAAAGCGGGGAACCTTGACCACGACGTAGTCGAGGGTGGGCTCGAAGGATGCCGGGGTCTTCTGGGTGATGTCGTTGGGGATCTCGTCCAGGGTGTAGCCCAGGGAGAGCTTGGTGGCGATCTTTGCAATCGGGAAGCCGGTTGCCTTTGATGCCAGAGCGGACGAGCGGGACACGCGGGGGTTCATTTCGATGACGATGACGCGGCCTGTTGCCGGGTCGATGGCGAACTGGATGTTACAGCCGCCGGTGTCAACGCCGACCTCGCGAATCACGTTGATGGCGATGTCGCGAAGCTTCTGGTATTCGCGGTCGGTGAGGGTGAGGGCGGGGGCTACGGTGATGGAGTCACCGGTGTGTACACCCACGGGGTCGAAGTTTTCGATGGAGCAGACGACAACCACGTTATCGTTCTTATCTCGCATCATTTCCAGCTCGTATTCCTTCCAGCCCAGGATGGATTCTTCGAGCAGGACCTCGCTGGTGGGGCTGTACTGGATGCCGGCACCGGCGATGCGGTGCAGGTCTTCTTCGTTGTAGGCCATGCCCGAGCCCAGGCCGCCCATGGTGAAGGAGGGGCGCACGACCATGGGGTAGCCCAGTTCCTTGGCGGCTTCGAGGGCTTCTTCCATGGTGTGCACGATGACGGAGCGGGCAGATTCGCCGCCTGCGCGCTCAACGACGCCCTTGAAGGCCTCGCGGTCTTCGCCCAGGTTGATAGCTTCGATGTTGGCGCCGATGAGCTCTACGCCGTATTTGTCGAGAATGCCCTGCTCATCGAGGGAGATAGCCGCGTTGAGGGCGGTCTGACCACCGAGGGTGGGCAGAATAGCGTCGGGCTTTTCCTTGGCAATAATCTTTTCGATGACCTCGGGGGTGATCGGTTCGATGTAGGTGGCGTCGGCGAACTCGGGGTCGGTCATGATGGTGGCCGGGTTGGAGTTGACCAGAATGACGCGCACGCCTTCTTCTTTGAGAACGCGCAGGGCCTGGGTGCCCGAGTAGTCGAATTCGGCGGCCTGACCAATGACGATCGGGCCAGAACCGATGACGAGGATTGAGTTGAGATCGTTACGCTTCGGCATGGTTCGGTGTCCTTAGTTCTTCTTCTCGAGCATGAGATCGATGAAACGGTCAAAGAGGTAGGCAGCGTCGTGGGGGCCTGCGGCTGCTTCGGGGTGGTACTGCACCGAGAAGGCGGGGATGTCGAGGCAACGGAGGCCTTCGACCACCTGGTCGTTGAGGCCCACGTGGGAGACCTCGACTCGGCCGAATTCTTCGTTGGGGGCAGTGACGGCGCCGTCCAGCGGTGCATCTACGGCGAAGCCGTGGTTCTGGGCGGTGATTTCTACCTTGCCGGTGGTGCGGTCCATGACGGGCTGGTTGATACCGCGGTGGCCGAAGGGCAGCTTGTAGGTGCCAAAGCCCAGGGCGCGGCCCAGTAGCTGGTTGCCGAAGCAGATACCGAAGAAGGGGGTGCCGGTGCGCAGGACGGACTGCAGGAGCTGAACCTGGTCGTTCGCGGTTGCGGGGTCACCGGGGCCGTTGGAGAAGAAGACACCATCGGGGTTGAGGGCAGTGATGTCTTCGAGGGTGGCGGTTGCGGGCAGCACGTGCACGCGGACGCCGCGCTCGGCAAAGCGTTTCGGGGTCATGGCCTTGATACCCAGGTCGAGGGCAACCAGGGTGGCCTTGACGTCGCCGCTCCAGCCCTGGTCAGCGGGTTCTACGATGTAGGCTTCTTCGATAGAAACGGAGTCAGCCAGTTTCTGGCCCTTCATTTCGGCTGCTGCCTGTACCTGGGCAACCAGGTCTGCCAGGGGCAGCTCGGCGTCTGCACCGGTGAAGATCCCGGCGCGCATGGAACCGGCACTACGCAGGTGGCGGGTCAGAGCACGGGTGTCGATACCCTGAATACCCACGATGCCCTGCTCTACCAGCTCTTCATCGAGAGACCGCTCTGAGCGCCAGTTGGAGGGGCGGCGGGCGGCGTCGCGCACGGCGTAGCCTGCAACCCAGATTTTGCGGGATTCGGCGTCCTCGGTGTTAACGCCGGTGTTGCCGATATGGGGTGCGGTCTGAACCACGATCTGCCCCGCGTAGGAGGGGTCGGTCAGGGTTTCCTGGTAGCCGGTCATGCCGGTTGAGAAGACCGCTTCGCCAAGGGTCTTGCCGGTGGCGCCGTAGCTTTCGCCGCAGTAGAAGGTACCGTCTTCAAGGACGAGTACTGCTGCACGTGGGGTGGGTGCTGGGTGGGACATTCACACACTTCCTGTTGGTTGGTGTAGTCACCTGCAATCAGCAGGTGGAAACTTAGGGGCGGGCCAGAGTGTCGTGGCCGACGGTTGCCTGGGGCGCGATAGCTGCAACGGCATCGAGGATTGATTTTTTATCAGCCGCATAGCGGGTGCGGAAGCCGGTATCGACGGGATTGCCGTTGAGTGACCAGGAGAGGACGGCCAGGCCGTCCTTCTCGACGAACTTACCGTTCATACCGGCTTCGGTGCGCACACCGATAATGTCGCTGGCGGGAATCCAGATATCTTGGGAGCCGTTGCGCATGATGATGACGGCGTCCTCGTAGACGAAGAAGACACCGGTTGATTTCACGCCCAGGGTGTTGGTGGCGATACGGTCGAGCCAGTCCCCCATGACGGTAGTGGCAACGTAGGTGCCGGGTACCGCAAGCAGGGATTCGGCGTCGTCGTAGCGTTCGGGCACATCGAGTAGGGTGCCCGTGTGGATCTGACGCTGTTTCCTGTTCTTCCAGCCCTGCCACATAGCCCAAAAGATGAGGGCTGCGATGAGGGCCAAAATCATGGTGGGAATCAGCTTGTCAGACACGGGCGCTCCTAGCGATTAGTTTGCGGTCGGGGTGTTGAGCTTACCGTCGAGCACGGTGGGGTGGCCGCCGAAGAAGGTGGCTACGACCGCGCCGGGTACTTCCAGGCCCCGGTAGGGGTTGTTCTTCCCCTTGGTTGCCTGAGCGGCAGGGTCAATGACGCGGGTGGCTGCGGGGTCAACCAAGACCAGGTGGGCGGGCTCCCCCGCTTCGAGCGGACGGCCCTGGTCGGCTGCCAGACCGATTTCGGCGGGCTTGGTACTCATAATGCGGGCAACGTCGGCCCAGGTAATGTAGCCGGTATCAACCAGGGTCTTCTGGATGATGGACAGTGCCTGCTCAAGGCCGGTCATACCGTTGGCAGCGCAGGCCCACTCACAATCCTTGGATTCTGCGGGGTGGGGGGCGTGGTCGGTGCCAATGATGTCGATAATGCCGTCGGCAACAGCCTGGCGCAGGGCCAGTACGTCCTCTTCGGTGCGCAGGGGCGGGTTGACCTTGTAGACGGGGTCGTAGGTTCGTACCAGCTCATCGGTCAGCAGCAGGTGGTGGGGGGTGACCTCAGCGGTTACCTTGATACCGCGCTCCTTAGCCCAGCGCACGATCTCAACCGAACCCTTGGTTGAAAGGTGGCAGATATGCAGACGGGAGCCAACATGTTCTGCCAGCAGCACGTCACGGGCGATGATGGATTCTTCAGCGACAGCGGGCCAACCAGCCAGACCGAGCTCGGCAGAAACCTTACCCTCGTTCATCTGGGCGCCTTCGGTCAGGCGGGGCTCCTGGGCGTGCTGGGCGATAACGCCGTTGAAGGTCTTCACGTATTCCAGGGCTCGACGCATCAGGGCCGGATCCCAGACGCACATGCCGTCGTCTGAGAAGACGCGTACCTGGGCACGGGATTCAGCCATAGCCCCGATATCTGAGAGGCGCTCCCCTGCCAGGCCCACGGTAACAGCACCAATGGGCTGAACCTTGACCCAGCCGGAGTTTTTACCCAGCTCGTAGACCTGCTCCACTACGCCGGCAGTATCGGCAACGGGGTTAGAGTTAGCCATGGCAAAGACGGCGGTGTAGCCGCCCAGGGCTGCAGCACGGGTACCGGTTTCGACGGTTTCGGCGTCCTCCTGGCCGGGTTCACGCAGGTGGGTGTGCAGGTCGACCAGGCCCGGTAGGGCGATAAGCCCCTGGGCATCGACGACCTGGGCATCGGCGTCCTCAAGGTTCTCGCCAACTTCAGCGATGAGGCCGTCCTTGATCAAAATATCGGCGGTTTTCTCACCTAGCAGTGAGGCGCCCTTGATGAGGTAAACAGATTCAGTCATTGTTTCTCTTTCGTGAAGGGCTTAGGAGCCGGGGTAGAAGTCGTTGGCGGAGCCGCCGGTCATGAGCAGGTAGAGCACCGCCATACGTACTGACACGCCGTTAGTCACCTGGCGTAGCACCCAGGACCGCGATGAGTCTGCTGCTTCGGCGCAGATTTCGAGGCCGCGGTTCATGGGCCCGGGGTGCAAAATGGCGGTTTCGTGGGCGGACGTATCAAGGCGGGCAAAGCGCTCGGGGGTCAGTCCCCACAGGCGGGAGTATTCCTCGGAAGAAGGGAAGAAGGCCGCGTTCATGCGTTCTTTCTGGATACGCAGCATCATCACCGCGTCAACTCCCGATTCGATGGCGTCGTCGAGGTTGTAGTAAATCTCAGCCGGCCAGTTCTCGATGTCGACGGGCAGCAAGGTGGGTGGGGCAACGAACTTGACGGTTGCTCCCAGGGTGTGGAGCAGCCAGAGGTTGGAGCGGGCCACGCGGGAGTGCAGGATATCGCCCACGATCGCCACCCGCAGACCCTCTAGAGTGAGGCCACGGGTTATGACGCCCTCAACCTGGGCCTTGAACTGGCGCAGGGTCATGGCGTCCAGCAGGGCCTGGGTGGGGTGGGCGTGGGTGCCGTCACCGGCGTTGAGCACGGGCACGTCAATCCAGCCGGCTTCAGCCAGACGCTGGGGGGCGCCCGATGCGCTGTGGCGAATCACCACGGCATCGGCGTTGATAGCTGCCAGGGTCTGGGCGGTGTCTTTGAGCGACTCCCCCTTAGACACAGATGAGCCCTTGGCCGAGAAGTTGATGATGTCGGCAGACAGGCGCTTTTCGGCAGCCTCGAAGGACAGGCGGGTGCGGGTCGAGTCTTCAAAGAAGAGGTTGACCACGGTGCGCCCCTGGAGCACGGGGAGTTTCTTGACTTCGCGCTGGCCGACCTCGCCCATGTAGTCGGCGGTATCGAGAATGTTGAGGGCATCGTCAAGGGAGAGATCCTTGGTATCGAGCAGGTGACGCACGGCTACTCCCCTCCTTCCTGGGCTGAGGTAGTGGAGTGGGCGGGCTGAGAAATAATCACTTTGTCGTCCTCACCGTCGATGGACGAAAGTAGCACCTTAACCGATTCATGGGTGCTGGTGGGCAGGTTCTTTCCTACGTGATCTGCACGGATGGGGAGCTGGCGGTGGCCGCGGTCAACCAGCACAGCGAGGCGGACGGCTTCGGGGCGGCCGTAGTCCTTGAGGGCATCGAGGGCGGCGCGGATAGTGCGCCCTGAAAAAAGTACATCGTCAACAAGGACGACGGTGCGCCCCTCAATCCCTGCTGCGGGCAGGCGGGTGGGCTCAGGCGTCCGCCCCGGTTTCGAAAGCAGGTCATCACGGTACATGGTGATGTCGAGCTGCCCCAGAGAAAAAGTGGGATTAAAGCCGGAATCGGTCTGGGCAATTTTATCGGCCAGACGCTGGGCTAAGGGGAAGCCTCGGCGCGGAATACCCAGGAGAACCAGGTTCTCGCTACCCTTGTTGGCTTCAAGAATTTCGTGGGCGATGCGAGTCAGAGCTCGCTCAATGTCGGCTGACTCCAGGATGACCCGGTGGGCTCCTGCAGATACGTCGGTGGGTACACCGGTGGTATCGGTCATGTGCCGGCCTCCTTCCCCGCCTCACAGGACGGACTTAAAGGTTGCTGTCACACCTCAATGTATCACGTCCGCCCTCACGGCGGCTAAATTTGAGACAGATTTCAGTAGGTACCGTTTAAATCAGAAAAACCCACCAATGAGGTGGGTTTTTCTGATTTAAATGGTACCTATAGGCCTAGGCCAGCAGGGTGGGCTTCACCTGGCGCAGGCGGTCGAGCAGGCCATTCACAAACTTGGGTGAATCGTCAGTCGACAGCAGGCGAACCAGGCCGGTAGCCTCCGAGATAGCTACGGCATCGGGAATCTCATCGTTGAAGAGGAGCTCCCAAGCGCCGAGCCGCAGGGCCACGCGATCCACGCTGGGCATGCGGTCCATAGTCCAGTCCTGGGCGTAGGTTTCGATGTACTCGCGAATCTCTTCGTCATGGTCGCGTACGCCACGAACAATCTGCTCGGAGTAGAGCGAAATCTGCGCTGAGGTGTAGGTGCGGCGGCGAATCAGGACGTCAATGACGTCATCGCCGCGCTGATCGGCCTCAAACAGGACTTCGAGGGCGCGAAGTCTAGCTTTGGTTCTTGAATTCACGGTACTTAGTCGTTGACGCGGCCGAGGTAGTCACCGGTGCGGGTGTCGACCTTGACCTTGGTGCCGGTTTCGAGGAAGAGGGGCACCTGAATCTCGGCGCCGGTCTCAACGGTTGCGGGCTTGGTGCCGCCGGTGGAGCGGTCACCCTGCAGGCCGGGCTCGGTGTAGGTGATTTCGAGGACGACTGAGGCGGGAAGCTCGATGTAGAGGGGTGAACCTTCGTGCATGGCGATGGTTGCGGTCTGGTTTTCGAGCATGAACTTGGCGGCGTCGCCAACGGTGACCTCTGATACGTTGATCTGGTCGTAGGTCTTCATATCCATGAAGACGTAGTCGGTGCCGTCCTGGTAGAGGTACTGGTAGTCGGAGCGGTCGACGGTTGCGGTCTCAACCTTGGCGCCGGCGTTGAAGGTCTTATCAACTACCTTGCCTGAGGTGACGTTGCGCAGCTTGGTACGGACGAAAGCGCCACCCTTGCCGGGCTTGACGTGCTGGAATTCGATGACGGACCAGAGGTTGCCGTCAATCTTGAGAACGACACCGTTCTTGATATCTGCGGTAGTAGCCAACAGACTCTCCTCTAAACTGAAATTTTCAATAAGCGTTGCGGGGTAAACCGTAGACCAGTCTACCGTGTGCTCTGCGGGTTTGAGGAGTTTCTTGGTGAGACTCACACGAGATATTAGGGACCAGCTTTATACAGAGGGACCAGATTACTCTCAATGGTATGTCACGGGGTGAAGTACTTTGGGAGGAATCTGGTCCCTACTGGTTAGGCGGCGATTTCCTGGTAGGTCATAAACAGGATCGAGTCGTCGGGTACCTCGTAAATACGGGGCTTGCCCAGGCTTTCCAGAACGACGAAGCGCAGCATGTTGCCGCGGGCCTTCTTGTCGCGGCGCATGGTTTCAAGCAGCTTGGGCCAGCGGTCTGCCGGGTAGGTGGTGGGTAGGTCGAGGGCGGTGCAGATGGCACGGGTTCGCTCGACGGTTGCCTCATCAAGGTAGCCAGCGGCGAGGGACAGTTCTGCAGCGAAGACCATGCCCACAGCTACGGCAGCCCCGTGGCGCCACTGGTAGCGTTCTGCGTGCTCGATGGCATGGCCCAGGGTGTGCCCGTAGTTCAGGAATTCGCGGCGGCCCGACTCCTTCAGGTCTTCAGACACCACCTCAGCCTTAACCCGGATAGAGCGCTCGATGAGCTCTCGCACTACCTCAGACTGGGAGTCCCGAATCTTGCCGGGGTTCGCTTCAATAAGGTCGAGAATCACCGGGTCTGCGATGAAGCCGCACTTAATCACTTCGGCCATACCGGTGAGCAGCTCGTGCTGCGGCAGGGTGCGCAGCACACCCAGTTCACAGAGGACGGCTGCGGGCGGGTGGAAGGCCCCCACCAGGTTCTTGCCCTCTGCGGTGTTGATGCCGGTCTTGCCGCCGACTGCGGCGTCCACCATACCCAGCAGGGTGGTGGGGATGTGGATGACGCGGACGCCGCGCAGCCAGGTCGCTGCCACAAAGCCAGCAAGATCGGTGACGGCGCCGCCACCTACGGAAATAATTGCGTCGGTGCGAGTGAAGTCGTTTTGGCCCAGTACCTGCCAGCAGAAAGCGGCGACCTGGATGTGCTTGCCTTCTTCGGCGTCCGGAATTTCAGCCGAGTAGGCCTCAAAACCCGCTGTGCGCATCTGCTCCATCACCAGCTCACCGGTGGAGCGCAGGGCTCGGGGGTGGATGACGAGAATGCGCTGAGTGCGGTTGCCCAGGATCTCGGGGATGGTACCGAGCAGGTTGTGGCCTACGTAAACGTCGTAGTTTTCTGAAGGCTGGGTGCCGGTGACGGGTATGACGGTGGTGGCCTGGTCGCTCACGCTTGACCCTTTCGGTTCTTAATGATGAAGTTCTGAATTTCTGCTGCCATGTCGGCTATTCCCCGGCCTCCGCAGGCGTCCAGGGTGTAGCTGGCGAGCTCTTCGTAGCGGTCCCGCCGGGCCTCAAATATTTCGGTCCATTTTTGCACCGGGTTGGGCTGGAGCAGGGGCCGGGTTTTGCTGTTTTGGATGCGCGGGGCTACGGTTTCGGCGTCAACCTTGATGTAGATAACGGTTTCGTCTTTGAGGACGTCAGCTACCTCCGGCGTCATCGGTGCTCCCCCGCCCAGGGAGAAGATGGTGTTGCGCCGGGCAGGTGAAGTGAGCACCTCACGGATTACTTCAGCCTCGATACGGCGGAACTCAGCTTCGCCATAGTCGGCAAAGATTTGTGACACCTCACCGTATTTTTCGACGATGAGGTGGTCAGAGTCGAGGAACTCGTAGCCGTAGAAGCGCGCGAGGTGCGTGCCTATATAGGACTTGCCCGCCGCCATGGGGCCGATGATCACGACCGGGCGGGATTTTTCGATATAGGTTTCTTGCACCTCGCGCACCTGGTTGGGTGCGAGCACCTCGGTCATGTCGATCGCGTGGTCACGTGATCGGGGGGTCATGGTTAGGCGTCCCACCCTGCTACATTGGATTCCCAGGCAAGGGATTCGGGTATGGCTGCCAGGTAGGAGTCCATGTTGCGGCGGGTTTCGGTGATGGAGTCGCCGCCGAACTTTTCGAGGGCTGCCTCTGCCAGCACTAGGGCGACCATGGCTTCTGCTACGACGCCGGCTGCGGGCACAGCACAGACGTCTGAGCGCTGGTGGTGGGCGCGGGCAACTTCACCGGTGGAGGTGTCGATGGTGGCCAGGGCCTTGGGCACGGTGGCGATGGGCTTCATGGCGGCGCGTACGCGTAGCAGGTCACCGATGGTCATGCCACCTTCGATACCGCCTGCGCGGTTTGAGACGCGCTGGACGCCGTGCTCACCGGGTACGATTTCGTCGTGGGCGCGGGTGCCGGGGCGCTTTGCGGTTTCGAAGCCGTCGCCTACTTCTACGCCCTTAATGGCCTGAATGCCCATGAGGGCTGCAGCCAGGCGGGCATCGAGGCGGCGATCCCAGTGCACGTAGGAGCCGAGTCCCGGGGGAAGACCGTAGGCCAGAACTTCTACCACGCCGCCCAGGGTCTCGCCGTCCTTGTGGGCCTTATCGACGGTAGCGACCATGGCTTCGGAGGTTGCGGCGTCGAAGCAGCGCAGGGGGTCGGCGTCGAGGGCAGCAACATCGCGAGGGGTAGGACGCGGGGCGTCGGCGGGGGCTGCTACCTCGGCGATAGCGGTGGTGTGGCTGACCAGCTCTACGCCGAGAGTCTTAAGAATCTGAGCTGCAACGACGCCCAGGGCTACGCGGGTTGCGGTTTCGCGGGCGCTGGCACGTTCAAGGACGGGGCGGGACTCGTCGAAGCCGTACTTCTGCATGCCGGCGAAGTCTGCGTGGCCGGGGCGGGGTCGGGTGAGGGCCGCGTTGCGGGCGCGCCCCTCGATCAGGGCGGGGTCAACGGGGTCTGATGACATTACATCAGCCCACTTGGGCCATTCAGTGTTGGCGATTTCAATGGCTACGGGGCCGCCCTGGGTTTTACCGTGGCGCACACCGCCAAGGATGCGCACGCGATCCTCTTCAAACTTCATACGGGCACCACGGCCGTAGCCGAGGCGGCGGCGGGCTAGAGCGTCGCGCACCATCTCGCTGGTGAGTTCAACACCTGCCGGTACGCCTTCAATAATTCCTACCAGGGCTTCGCCGTGGGATTCACCGGCTGTGAGCCAACGCAGCATCTCTAACCTTCTTTACGTTTGCCTGTGGGTCTTGTGTTCTAAGATTTCCAAAAATAGCGGTCGATAGCAAACCGCTACTTCACGATTCGGTACGAATAGTCTCAGCGAGTGAGCCAAGCTGACTCGTTTACCGATTCGGGATCAAAGCCTGTAATGGGTAGCCCTACCGCCTGACGCATGGCGGTGAGCACTTCTTCCTGCCGGGGTAGGGGGCGGCTCCTATCGTGGCCGGTAAAGAGCTTGACCTGGTCTACCGCCTGGTACATCAGCATCTCAAGGCCGCTGGTCACGGCACCCCCGCGAGATTCCCACTCCCCCGCTAGAACCGAGGGCCAGGGGTCATAGGAGACATCCAGCAGGTAACCCGCAGATTCACCCTGTTCTGCGGTAGCCAGCAGTCCGTCGGCTGCTCCTGCAGGAAGGGTACAGACGGTCACATCGAATTCCGCGTAGCTCTTAGCGAAGCTATCGATGGGCAGGAAGTCAAGGTGCAGGCCCAGACGGGTGGCGGCGTCCGCAACCCCCTGAGCCCGGCTAGCGTCGCGCACAAAGACGCGGACGCCCTCCGCCCCCATGGCGCGCAGGGCAGCGAGGGCTGCGGTAGCGGTACCACCGCCACCAATAATCGCAGCACGAGCAGGCTTGCCGACGAAACCGGCCTGGCGCAGGGCATTGACGATACCCGACACATCGGTGTTATCGCCCCAGGAGACCAGCCGGCCATCAGTTTCGTGCTTCCAGTAGGCGGTATTGACCACACCGACCGCTTGGGCAAACGGGGTCAGATAGTCCAGCTGCTCTTTGACCGCTGATTTCAGCGGCATGGTGACAGAAAAGCCGCGGGTGCCCCGCTCAGGAGTGTAGCGGGCAAAAACGTCGGCCAGCTGGTCCTCGCGAGTATCTAGCCGGTCGTAGCCCATCTCAAGCCCCATAGCCCGGTAAGCGGCCAGGTGCAGCAGGGGTGATTTACTGTGCTTAATGGGGTGCCCCAAGACATAAGCCTTGGGGCACTCGGTAACCTGCTTACTCATTAGGAGCAGACACCCTCGTGAGCTTTACAGAATTCATCGTATACTTCAACATTCTTCAGGTGCTCTTCGTAGGTCTTAGCGAAGAGGGTCTCACCGGTGAAGAGATCAACGGTGACCCAGAAGTAGTAATCGTTCTTCTCAGGGTTGGCAGCTGCCTTAATAGCCGCTAGACCGGGTGAACCGATAGGACCTTCGGGTAGGCCCTTGTAGTAGAAAGTGTTGTACTTGTTGCTGGCGTCCTGCTTCTGTTCATTAGAGATATGGTAGCTCTGAATGCCCAGACCGTAGGCTACGGTTGCGTCTGACTGTAGGTAGCCGCTGGTTTCGCCATCTGGGTTATTCAGGCGGTTCTCGATAGCACCGGCAATTGGGTAGTAGTCAGCCTCGCGACCTTCGAACTCCAGGATTGAGGCAACGGTAATCACGTGGAAGATTCGGTCATCGCCAGAAACACCGGCCTCTTCTAGAGCGTTGAAGGTGTTATCAACCATCATCTGCAGGATTTCTTCAGCACCGGCGTCCTTGGGGAAGCGGTATTCGCCCGGGAAGAGGAAGCCCTCAATCGTGGGGAACTGTGAAGGAATACCGAAGCGGGTGGGGTCGGTTGATAATGCCTTGAACTCTTGGGCGCTAATACCGGTGCCCGTAGCAAGAGCTTCAAAGGTCTTATCCATACGCCAGGTACGGGCAACCGCCACGTAGTTGGTGTTGGCTTCGTCAAAACGCAGGAGCTCACCCAGAGCAGCAGCGCTGCTCATTTCTTCCTGCATTGTGTACTCACCGGGTTGGAAGAACTGGTCCTGGCCTTTATCTGAGTACTCCTGCAAGAAACGGTCGGCGTTTGCAATGATGCCCTGCTCTTCCAGAGAGTTAGCGATGCTAATAGCCGATGCGCCCTCGGGAATAGTGAAGGTGACTTCGGTGCCGTTGCCCTCGCCCGCGTAATCCTTACGTTCGAACCAGCCGTACTGGGGGGCCAGAATCGATACGACCAGCACCAGGGCTACCGCAAATACCAGGCCAGCTGATATCACGAAGTTGCGGGAGCGGCGGCGGGTGCGGTCCCGGTCGTCACGCGAATATTCGTCTTCTTCAACGGCGGTGAAGAACCCACCGTTAGCCCCGTCTTCGGTTGAGCCCAGCAGACCATCAAGGTCGGTCTGCTGGTTCTTGGTAGGGCGATGCGGCGGGCGGCTAGAACTCGAGTTCTCAGACATTCGGGTTCTCCGTTTCGTCGTTGGAGGTTCTGGGGGCAGGCTCATCGTGAGGGGGCGTAAGCTCAACGCGGTAGCCAGCCAGGTGTTGGCCGGCTTTGAGGGTGTCAACGGCATGCTGCAGGATGTTGACGGCAGCAACCTGGTCGACCATGGTCTTGAATTCTCTGCTCGATACTCCGGCCTCGTGGAGCGAGCGGTGGGCGCTCACCGTGGTGAGTCGCTCATCGACCAGCCACACGGGCACGGAGGCATCGTCAGCAGCAAGTTCCTGCACCAGAGCCTCGGCATACTCGCGGGCCATGAGGGTTGAGGGGCTCTCTCCCCCGCGCATGGTCTTGGGCAGCCCCACAAAGACTTCGGTAACTTCGTTAACCTCGATGAGTTTACGAAGCACCCGCCGGTCAGAGTTCTTTTTCAGATCGCGGCGGAGGGTTTTAAGGGGAGTTGCGAGTATGCCGTCGGGGTCGCACAGGGCTAGGCCGACGCGGGCGTTGCCCACATCGACTCCCATGCGGCGGCCTCTGGTGAAGGTCACTGGGTTAGGCTCCCAGCTCTGAAATGGTGGATCGGATAGCGGTGAAAGCTTCGTCGATCTTGGTGGCGTCCTGGCCACCGCCCTGGGCGACGTCGTCCTTACCGCCACCGCCACCGCCGAGTACACCGGCAGCGACGCGGACGAGGGCACCCGCCTTGACACCAGCATCGCGGGCAGCCTGGTTGGTAGCAACCAGAACAACGGGACGACCATTGTTTACACCGGCAACAGCTACGGTAGCGGCCTCTTCACCCAGGCGAGAGCGCAGGTCAAGGGCCAGTTCGCGCACGGCGTTGGCGTCAAGCTCCCCTGCGTTGTGCAGAATGGTGCGGATGGAGCCCACCATCTGGGCGGTTTCGGTCAGCTTACCGGCCTCAGCCTGCAGCTTTTCCTTGCGAAGCTTAGCCAGTTCCTTCTCGGTTTCCTTGAGCTTGGTCAGGGTCTGGTTGATCTTCTCGGGCAGTTCGGTGGAGGACTGTACCTTCATCAGACCGGTCAGCTGGTTGACCAGGGTACGCTCGGCAGCCAGGTGGTTGAAGGAGTCTAGGCCGACTAGAGCTTCAACGCGACGGTTACCTGAACCGACAGACTGCTCGGTGAGCAGGGTCAGCGAACCGATCTGAGCGGTTGAACCGACGTGGGTACCACCGCAGAGTTCGCGGGAGAAGTCGCCGCCCATTTCGACCACGCGCACGATGTCGCCGTACTTTTCGCCGAAGAGGCTCATGGCGCCGAGCTTCTTGGCTTCGTCCAGCGGCATTTCGCGGGTAATGGTCTGGAAGTTGTCGCGGATAGCGGTGTTAGCGACCTCTTCAACTTCCTGCTTGGCGGCGTCGGAGAGACCCTCGCTCCAGGCGAAGTCGAAGCGCAGGTAGCCTTCCTTGTTGAAGGAGCCGCGCTGGGTTGCCTCGTTACCGAGTACCTGGTGCAGGGCTGCGTGGATGATGTGGGTACCGGAGTGGGCCTTTTCGCCGTCCCGGCGACGCTGTACGTCAACCTGGGCAACAACGGGGGTACCTGCGACAACTTCACCCTCGCGCACAACCGCGCGGTGCACAGAGAGACCCTTGACGGGCTGCTGGACGTCTGACACGTCAATGGTGAAGCCGTTGCCGGTGATGACACCGGTATCTGCTGCCTGGCCACCGGCCTCAGCGTAGAAGGGGGTTTCGTCGAGCACTACTTCAATCTTCTGGCCAGCGGACGCCGCGGGGACGGAAACACCGTCGACCAGGATAGCGCGCAGGGTGGTTTCGGTGCGCAGCTCGTCGTAGCCGGTGAAGATGGAGCCTCGTTCGTCGGCCAGTTCGCGGAAGACTGAGAGGTCGGCCATGCCGCCCTTCTTGGCCTTAGCGTCGGCCTGGGCGCGGTGGCGCTGTTCTTCCATGAGGGCACGGAACTGGGCTTCGTCCACCTTCACGCCGGCTTCTTCGGCCATTTCGAGGGTCAGGTCGATGGGGAAACCGTAGGTGTCGTGCAGGGCGAAGGCGTCTGCACCTGAGACTTCGCCCTTACCAGAGGCCTTGGCTGAGGCAACAGCCTCTTCCAGGCGGGTGGTGCCTGATTCGATGGTCTTGAGGAAGGCCTTCTCTTCGGCGTAGGCGATGCGGGAGATGCGCTCGAAGTCTTCGGCTACGTAGGGGTAGGCACCAGCCATGGCGTCCTTAGAAGCGGGGAAAAGGACGGGCAGGCAGGGCTCGGTGACGCCCAGCAGGCGCATGGCGCGGATAGCGCGGCGCATCAGGCGGCGCAGGATGTACCCGCGGCCCTCGTTGGAGGGGGTTACACCGTCTGCAATGAGCATGAGAGAAGAGCGGATGTGGTCGGCTACTACGCGCATGCGCACGTCGTCTTCGTAGCCTTCGTCGTTGGCGTTTTCGGAGCCGTGGTACTTCTTGCCGGAGAGCTTGGCTGCGGCATCGAGGACGGGGCGCACCTGGTCGGTTTCGTAGAAGTTCTCTACGCCCTGTAGCAGCATGGCCAGGCGCTCTACGCCCAGGCCGGTGTCGATGTTCTTCTTGGGCAGGTCACCCAGAATCTCGAAGCTGTCCTTGCCGGTACCTTCACCGCGCTGGTACTGCATGAAGACCAGGTTCCAGATTTCGATGTAGCGGTCGTCATCTGCTGCGGGGCCGCCTTCTTTACCGTACTCGGGGCCGCGGTCGTAGAAGATTTCGGAGTCGGGGCCAGCGGGGCCGGGCTGGCCGGTGGACCAGTAGTTCTCTGCCATGCCCATCTTCTGGATGCGCTCAGCGGGGAACTTTACGTCGTTGACCCAGATATCGTAGGCTTCGTCGTCGCCCTCGTAGACGGTAACCCAGAGGCGCTCGGGGTCAAGGCCGTAACCGCCGTCTTCGATGGATGAGGTCAGCAGCTCGTAGGCCCAGGGGATGACTTCTTTCTTGAAGTAGTCACCGAAGGAGAAGTTACCGGCCATCTGGAAGAAGGTACCGTGACGGGCGGTCTTACCCACCTCTTCAATGTCGAGGGTGCGGATGCACTTCTGCACGCTCACTGCACGGGAGAACTTGGGGGTTTCACGGCCCAGGAAGTAGGGAATGAAGGGCACCATGCCCGCGATGGTGAACATTGCACCGGGTTCGTGTGAGACCAGTGACGCAGAGGGTACTACGGTGTGCCCGCGCTTTTCGAAGAATTCGATCCAGCGCTTTGAGATTTCCTGTGAGAGCATCGAGGCTTTCTTCCTTCGGTTGGTAGTAAATCTTGGGGTGGTTCGCTTAGGCGAAGAAGTCTTTGCCGAGTTCGGCATCGCGCTCTAGGCGGCGCCTGATATCGGCTTCTTGTTCTGCCAGGTTTCCGGCCGGGGGCAGGGCAACAGATTCGATGAGCTGGTCGCCCTCTAGATGCTGGGGCTCGCTGTCCTGCTGCCAGGTGTCGAGGGAGCCAGGGCGGTCGTCCTTGGTCTGGGCGTCGAAGCGGTCTTTGAGTTCTGCTTCTTTTTCGTCCATGCCCGCTTTGACGGTCGCGGCGAAGCCGATGGCCTTGAGGGCTGCACCCTTGAAGGGGGCGCCGTATTTTGAGTCAAAGAATTGAGCCATGGTGCTACCTTCTGCTGTGAA
The DNA here is from genome assembly GCF_053548195.1 of Rothia sp. 11254D007BW. Taxonomy (NCBI): domain Bacteria; kingdom Bacillati; phylum Actinomycetota; class Actinomycetes; order Micrococcales; family Micrococcaceae; genus Rothia; species Rothia sp. 11254D007BW. The sequence continues at coordinate 615,671 of NZ_JBPWPK010000001.1, read as the reverse complement.
GCGCTGCAGGGGATGATTCGCTGAGACTTCAAGGTCGGTGGACGCCGGTGCTGAGGTGCGGGAGCGTGAGGCAAGGTAGCCTGCGGCGGCTCCGCCCGCTATGAGGAGTACGTTTTTGAGCAGTCCCATTTAGTGGCCTTCGGGTGAGGTTCCGGGGCGCTCCTGCCCTGCGGTGGTTGAGGGTGCCGGGCGTGAACCGGTTGCAGCTGCGCCGTCCCCCTTTACAGCCTTGCGGATACCGTGAGAGAAGGCTGCAACCTTAATCAGGGGCTGACCTACTGTGGAAGTAACCAGAGAAGAGAGGGCAGATACGTTAGCTGAGGCATCCGAAACGTTGCTGGTGATGCTATCGACTTTTTCAATCTGGGCGTTAGTGCTGGCCACAGTCTTGGTGACTTCACCAATCAGCGGGGTGGTCTCATTGTTGAGGGACCGAATGGTTGCGGTGAGCTCGTCGAAGACCTTGCCGAGTTTGATGATAGGTAGGGCTAGCAGGGCTACCAGGATGGCGAATACGCCTGCGGCTATGAGGCCCGCGATATCTGCTCCGCTCACGGCTTTCCTGCTTTCTGCCGAGTTACCCGGCTGTTAAAGGACACGATTTGATAACAATCTTACTTTACACGGCATTAAGGAGCCAGCCCGCTCCCCTGTTCCCGTGTGGGTGCAGGTGGGCGGGCTGGTTAAGCTTGGCGTGATTAGGCCAGGCGTGAGTAGTATTCAACCACGAGCTGCTCTTCGCAGGTCACGGGGATTTCTTCACGCTTGGGTGCGCGCTCGAGCTTTGCGTGGAGCTTCTCGATCTCGACGTTCAGGTAGGCAGGGGTGTCGGGCAGGACGTCCTGGTGTGCGCCGGTGGCTGCAACCTGGAAGGGTGCCATCTTCTCTGACTTGGGGTGAACGTGGATGAGCTGGCCGGGCTTGACGCGGAAGGAGGGGCGGTCAACGCGGATGCCGTCTACCATGATGTGGCGGTGGACGACGAGCTGACGTGCCTGTGCGATGGTGCGAGCGAAACCTGAGCGCAGGACGAGGGCGTCCAGGCGGGTTTCGAGGATCTCGACCAGGTTCTTACCGGTCTGGCCTTCGATGCGCTTAGCTTCGAGGTAGGCGCGGCGCATCTGTGCTTCACGGATGTTGTACTGTGCGCGCAGACGCTGCTTCTCGCGCAGCTGTACCGCGTAGTTTGAGTCAGCCTTCTTGCGGCTGCGGCCGTGCTGGCCGGGGCCGTAAGGACGACGCTCGAGGTACTTTTCTGCCTTGGGGGTCAGTGCGATGCCGAGGGCACGTGACTGACGCACGGTACGGCGGGTACGGTTGTGGTTTGCCACAGTTCGTATTCCTTTTCTTTAGCGGTTGGCACGACTCGTAACGCATATACGGTGGTGTGCTGAGCGTTTCCCACGGGTGTGGGTGTGCCATTGTTCTGGTGGTCTGGCCTCCGGTGGGCCGCCCACGGTTTGGGCGGTGGAGAGTAGAGAGCAGCCGCACTCTCGGTACTACGAGCTACCCGGTGATCAGTTTCTGCTCCCTTGCCGGGGCGGACGTTGCGTTTTGGGTAGTCTGCCAGCCAAGTTTTAAGCATACAGGCCTGCCCGCCACTTGTCAGCGGCGGGCAGGCGAGAATGATATGTGCGGTTATGCACATCTCCAGTAACTGACAGGCTTAAAAGATACCGTCCCGGTATTCAAGCTGCTTACCAATAGCGGTATCCCCACCCTGCCACAGGCCACCGGCTCTTGAACGAATAAAGTTAACCATGCTGGTGCCCCCGCCGGCCAGGGCCTTTGCATCACCCTCGATAATAGGGACTGAGGCTGTATTACCAACAATATGGGACCATGCAAAACCGTCTGGTGAGCCCCAGGCAGCGCTACCGCAGGAATAAGGTGTATTCTGCAGAGTGCCAGTTAGACCCCAGTTGGTGAGTGAAATCTGCAGACCAGCTAGACCTCGGCAACCAGTTATCCACAGGTTGTACTGTTCTGCATATGCCTCCTGGAAACATTTTTCATCGATAGCTATTTTCTGGTCTGTTAGAGCTTTCCGAACCTCTTCGATTGACAAGGGCGCATATCCAACAGGCCTAACACCCCATGAGATATATATCCTGCCAGTTCCGCTTGCTCCGCCACGAGCCCCTAGGCGAATTAAATCCTGAATACCGTTGCTTTCAAATTGCCTACGGTAGAAATCATTAGCAGGATCATATGCCGCAAAAACAGAAGCGTAGTAACCCTTTGCTGTAGCTAAGTTTTCACCTGCGACAGTGCCTTCGTTTTTCCAGAGTCCGTCTGCTGAGCGGATATTCATGAAGGACGATGCAATATCTAGATCTCGCCTCTCAGTAGGCATCTGGTCAACATATTTTGCTCCAGAGTCGCCCGGGACCCCAGTGCGACTATCCCATGTACCATTAGCTGCCCAGCGGGTAGGTAGGTAAAAGTTCCCGCCAGCAAAGGAAGCTGCTTTTTCAGTCCAGTTTTGCCCGGCAAAGTTATTATTAACAGCTATCGAGGTATCTACATTTCGGAAACCGACCTCGAAGACGAATTCACGGGTTGAGGGTTTCTTAGCACCCAACCATTCCCCACGAATTCTAGCTTCGTTCGGGGTACCATTCTCAGTCCCATCTGCTGAAAACCAAATTCGCAGGGTTGAACCTGTTAGATCTGGCAGGGTCTTTGCATAATCATCAAACGCTTTTTTAACAGCCTCTTTTACCGGATCGCATTTTGTGCTTGCCGAAGCAGCATAGGCAGGAATAGCGGTAGTTGCAACAACTGCAGGTGCCGCCCAGGCAGCACCCTTAGTCAAGGTACGGCGAGAAACATTGTGAGTCATGGTGTTCTATATCCTCATAGAGAGTGTGAAAAAGACACGACCTCATAGAGCACAAGCACACCCTAGTGCCAGCGACTTGCCCGCTATGAAAGGTCTGAATACCATCATAGAGGCTTATCACGGAAAATTCATCAACAGATTCCATCAAAAGTTAAAGAGCCACGCAATCCTGTGTGTACCCATAACTACCCTCACATCAGCGATAACCCCTAGCATGACTTATCAAATTCATTGATATACCTAATAGCATCACACTTGATCCATTAAAAACATCAGGATGCAACGAGCTAACTTTCCGACCATCATCCAACCATGTGCTTTTTAACACATGTTGCATGTCGCCCTTTCGCCCTACAGCCCATGTGCAGCCTTGGAATCAAATTTCAATCCCAAGGCTGCAATCTATGGATGAGTACGAGGATTTTAGAAGATACCGTTATTGCTGATGCCGGTAGCATTGTTGATGACACCCGGGGGGTAAGTATCGCTGCGGTAGTTACCCGAAACATTAGACCAAACAGAGCTTCCGACAGACCAGGCGGTCGCACCACCGAACAGGGTGTGGGTGGTGCCACCGTTGCCCCAAATCGCAGTCCCTTCGGTAAAGAGGGGCCCAGCAAACGAGATAGTTACAGGAACCACGGTGCTGAGCTTGGACTGGTAGTAGGCGTCACAAGCAGCGAGGTCTAGTCCTGATTTTGCGGCAATGCTTGACAGGGTGGGGTAAATAACGGGGGCCTGAATTAGGGTTGCCCTCACTTTAATCCCGTCGATATTGGTTCCGGTCGAGAAATTAGTATCTGAAACGTTGTCATTACCACGAGCGTTGCCCACCAGATTTTCTCCGGTAGCAGTCCATGTCCAGGTACGAGCAGCCTGGCCATCAACCACAGCTTCAGTCACCCTTGAAGTCTCGCCCCAGGAGGTTGCTGCAGTAAGCGGGCCATTAGGTAAACGCGTATTACCATTGGCGCGCACAGCAGCAAATTCAACGACAAGCCCCTGGCTTCCCGAGAGTTCAACATCGTAGCTGGAGTTGTTAATGATGTTAAACGAGGGCACCTTAGAAAAGCCGTCTGCCAAGCCGACCGACGGCTCTGTCCAGTAGGCGGTAAAAGTGGAGGTCTCCATCTCCTTAAAGGCGGCGTCAATAGAAGCAATCGCAGTAGTTGAGCATGAGGTTGAAGAAGCTGCATAAGCAGGAATAGCGGTTGTGGCTATAACAGCAGGAGCGGCCCAGGCGGCACCCTTGGTTAGGGAACGACGACTAATAGAGGCTTATTCAAAAGTCCCACCCGCAGCCAAAAACACCAACCCCCGCACCACCGCAAACACCCGCCCATACAACCCCAACGGCCGCCTAAACCCCGTATGAAGAATCCGCCAAGTCTTGATGTGAGCGATAACCCGCTCCACCACCGACCGCAGCCGATTCAGCACCCGATTATTCCGCCTCTGCTCCCGACTCAGCCGCTGACCCGGCTTGCGCCTGGCCGGGGTAGCCAACCCCAACCCGATATAGCCCTTATCAGCCACAGTGCTCTCATCAAGATATCTTTCCAAGCCATGATGTTTGAAGGCGTAAGCATCATGCCTGGCCCCGGGCACCGGGTCTGTGATAGCCAGCAACTTTCCATCCAAGGTGCAAATGACTTGGTGGTTGAATCCGGCTCGTTTGTGCTTTCCAGAGAAATTTGTTTTACCAAGTGAACGCCAATTCCACGTGGGTATCAGAGTCCCGTCAACTACTAAGGACCCGGGTGCTTTGAGGCTTTCTTTCAAAGGCTGAGTCAGCGGAGTGAGAATCTTCTCCAGGGCCTTTTCGATGGTGTTGATAGCTCGTGAGACTGTCGATTGAGAGACAGCAAAAAGTTCTGCGAGGAGTTCTTCGGTGAGGTTGTGGCGGTGGTAGAGCAGGGTGATTTTGAGGGCTTGGGTGAGGGTTAGCGCTGGTGGTCTTCCGCCTGGTTTTGACCAGGTGAGGTGATGGGTGAGGGCTGTGTGTAGTGTGGCGAATTGCGTGGCTGTGAGGCCGGTTGTACGCTGGTGTAGCAACGGTCTTGTCCGGTATGGCTTGAGGTTATTTGTAGAGATTTAACGCTCATATTTTTGCCGCGGGTGGGGCCGTTGTCTAGTTGGTGGGTGTGGGGTGCGTGTCTACTTTTGAATAAGCCTCATAGTGTGAGTCATGTGTATACCTTCAGTGCGAGTTATCAAGACGTGTTGTTCAATCTAAAGAAGTACACTTGAACTTCTTTAAGTAACACAACCATAATACACAAAATTACATACGTATTTGCAAGAAGATAGAAAATTGGGTGGAAGTCATACACAATCCCATTAAACTGGGTGTCTAGTCAGGCAACCTGTACTACCTAATGACAGCTGTTGAACCAACTGCGCCTGTACGCTCTAGCTTTTACGTAGCGCACCAATGCGCTTAAGCCTTTCCCCCAGCTCCTTTTCCGCCCCAAAGACTGTTGGTCTGTAATAGGCCTTCCCTACAAGTGCATCGGGGGCATACTGCTGGCGGGCAACCCCGTTCTTTTCATCGTGGGGGTAGATATAGCCCCTGCCGTGCCCCAGGGCAGCAGCTCCCGGGTAATGCCCATCGCGCAGGTGCAGGGGTACCGGCCCTGCCAAGCCGGCGCGGACGTCCGCCAAGGCTCCGTCGATTGCCCGATAGACAGCATTGGATTTAGGGGCAGATGCTAGGTGAATTGTTGCCTGGGCCAGATTCAGTCGAGCCTCGGGCAGCCCCACCAGCTGAACAGCCTGGGCAGCGTTCACCGCTGCAGTCAGGGCTGTAGGGTCGGCCATCCCGATATCCTCACTGGCATGAACGATGAGCCGCCGGGCAATGAAACGGGGATCCTCCCCCGCCTCAATCATGCGAGCTAGATAGTGTAGGGCGGCATCAACATCTGAGCCCCGAATCGACTTAATAAAGGCACTGGTGACGTCGTAGTGCTGATCCCCCTGCTTGTCGTAGCGCACAACCGACCTGTTAACAGCTAAAGCTGCGTGCTCAGCCGTCACCGGCAATGGCTGGTTCACCGAATACTCAACCCCGGCGTCCTCAGCCTCGCCAAAAGCCACAGCAGCAGCCGCCTCTAAAGAGGTTAGAGCCTTACGGGCATCCCCGTTTGCCATCTTGACCAGATGCTCGGATGCCTCATCATCGAGGTCAATCACACCGGCGAAACCACGTGGGTCCGTGACCGCACGCTGGAGCAACTCAGCTATATCGGTATCGGTCAGCCCCTGCAGGGTCAACAGAATAGAGCGCGAAAGCAGGGGCGAAATGACCGAAAAGGAGGGGTTCTCGGTGGTTGCTGCCACCAGAACCACCCAGCGGTTCTCTACCCCCGGCAGCAGGGCGTCCTGCTGGGCCTTCGTAAAACGGTGAATCTCATCCAGAAAAAGCACGGTGGTAAGCCCGCGAAAATCGCGGTCCTCAAGGGCCTGGTCCATGACGGCGCGCACGTCCTTCACCCCGGCAGTAATAGCAGAGAGCTCCACAAACTTGCGCCCGGCTCCCCCGGCAATCACATTTGCCAGGGTAGTCTTACCAGTGCCAGGCGGTCCCCACAGAATCACCGAACTAGGACCTGCCGGCCCACCGCCCTCACCTGCCAGCACTCGCAGGGGTGAACCCGGCCCCAGAAGATGCTTCTGCCCCACCACCTCATCGAGATTTCGGGGGCGCATACGCACCGCCAGCGGAGCCCGCTCCCGGCTGCGCGTCATTTTCTCGCTATCGGTGTCGGGCTGAGAATCGTCAAAAAAGAAGAGGGAGGGTTCCACGGTGGGCTTACCTTAGAGAGAATCGGTGTCGAGAATCAGGGTAACGGGGCCGTCGTTGGTCAGGCTCACCTGCATATCGGCGCCAAACCTGCCGGTCTCAACGGTTACCCCCAGGTTGCGCAGGGCCTGAACGTAGTCATTAAAGAGGGGCTCGCTCGCGGGGCCGGGCGCTGCCGCAGACCAGGACGGACGCCGCCCCTTCTTCGCATCCCCGTAGAGGGTAAACTGGCTTACTGCCAGCACCGGGGCACCCTCATCAAGCACAGACCGCTCCCCCGCTAAAAGCCGCAGGTTGGCGGTCTTTTCTGCGAGCTTGGCAACCTGGGCGGGGCCATCCGTATGTGTTATACCCACTAGAACCAGCAGGCCGGGCCGGTCGATTGCGCCCACCGTTTCGCCATCAACGGTGACGGCCGCTGAGGTAACCCGTTGAAGAACTGCGCGCATGGGGGCTCCTTTGTGTGGAGGGTGGCTGACGGTTCTAGCCTATCAACTGCCCTCGAAAAGACCAGAAAAACCAGAAATACCCACCTAGTTCGTGGGTATTTCTGGTTTAAATGGTACCTACCGGGAAAGGGCGGTTACTTCTCGTCGTCCTTCTTGGGCTTGAAGTCAACGCCGGCTTCCTTACGCTGCTGGGCAGTGATAGGAGCAGGTGCTGCGGTCAGCGGGTCGTAGCCGCCACCGGTCTTGGGGAAGGCAATGACGTCGCGGATAGAGTCGGTGCCACCGATCAGCTGCAGCACGCGGTCCCAACCGAAGGCGATACCGCCCATGGGGGGCGCACCGAAGCTAAAGGCCTCCAGCAGGAAGCCGAACTTCTCAGCAGCCTCTTCCTCGGTAATACCCATAACCTTGAAAACACGCTCCTGCACGTCACGCTGGTGGATACGGATTGAACCGCCACCGATTTCGTTACCGTTGCAGACGATGTCGTAAGCGTAGGCCAGGGCCTCGCCGGGGTTCTCGTCGAAGGAGTCCAGGTACTCGGGCTTGGGTGAGGTGAAGGCGTGGTGCACGGCGGTCCAGGCTGAGTGGCCCAGGGCAACGTCGCCGGACGCGGTTGCATCAGCTGCTGACTCGAACATGGGGGCATCCACCACCCAGACGAAGGACCAGTCGCCGTCCTTAATCAGGCCGGTGCGGTGACCAATCTCAACGCGGGCTGCACCCAGCAGGGCACGAGAGGCCTTGGCCTCACCGGCTGCGAAGAAGATGCAGTCGCCGGGCTTGGCGCCGGTAGCCTCAGCCAGGCCCTCGCGCTCAGCGTCGGTGATGTTCTTAGCAACGGGGCCGGTCAGCTCGCCGTCCTCCTGGATCAGCACGTAGGCAAGACCCTTAGCACCGCGCTGCTTGGCCCATTCCTGCCAGGCGTCCAGGGTGCGGCGGGCCTGGGAGGCGCCACCGGGCATCACAACGGCACCGACGTAGGGTGCCTTGAAGACGCGGAAGGTGGTGTCCTTGAAGTAGTCGGTCAACTCGGTGAGTTCCAGGCCGAAGCGCAGGTCGGGCTTATCCGAACCGTACTTCTCCATGGCGTCCTTGTAGGTAATGCGCTCGATGGGGCGGGGCACCTTGACGTCAATCAGGTTCCAGACGGCCTCAACGATACGCTCGCCCAGATCGATGATGTCTTCCTGGTCGACGAAGGAAGCTTCGATATCCAGCTGGGTGAATTCGGGCTGACGGTCGGCACGGAAGTCCTCGTCACGGTAGCAGCGGGCGATCTGGTAGTACTTCTCGATACCGCCCACCTGCAGCAGCTGCTTGAAGAGCTGGGGTGACTGGGGCAGGGCGTACCAGGAGCCGGGTGCCAGGCGTGCGGGCACCAGGAAGTCGCGGGCACCTTCGGGGGTGGAGCGGGTCAGGGTGGGGGTCTCGACCTCGGTGAAGTTCTGGCCGTGCAGCACCTCGCGGGCGGCGCGGTTTGCTTCTGAGCGCAGGCGCATCAGGCGGGCAGGCTCGGGGCGGCGCAGGTCGAGGTAGCGGTACTTGAGGCGGGCTTCTTCGCCCACTTCAACGTGCTCATCAATCTGGAAGGGCAGGGGGGCTGAGGTGTTGAGCACCTCGGTCTCCTTGACCATAACCTCGATTTCACCGGTGGTGAGGTTGGGGTTTTCGTTGCCCTCGGGGCGGCGGGTTACTTCACCCACGACCTTGAGGACGTACTCGTTGCGCAGGTGCTCGAAGTCGGCTTCGTTGTGGAAGACAACCTGGGTGACGCCTTCGCGGTCACGCAGGTCAACGAAGGCCACGCCACCGTGGTCGCGGCGGCGGGCTACCCAGCCAGAGAGGGTAACGGTTTCTCCGATGTTCTCGGCGGTTAGCTCGCCGAGGGTGTGAGTGCGTAGCACTGAGTTCCTTTCGATGGGGCACGGTACCGGGTGGCACTGTCTTAAGTTCAGTTTGCTCCCGATTTTACCGTGTTGTGGTGCGCCTGGCACCGGTTGGACGGGTGTGAATTAGGCGGTAGGGAGCACGCGCACGTGCAGGTCGTCGGCGGGCGGGGCCCAGGTGCCGGGGTCTGCAGCTACCTGCTCGCCAGTGCGGATGTCTTTCACCTCGTGGGTGAGTTCGCCGTTCTCCCCCGCTGAGGTGAACCAGACGAATGGGATGCCGCGCTTCTCGGCGTACTTAATCTGCTTACCGAACTTTGCGGCGGTGGCTGAGACCTCGCAGGCGATACCGCGGGTGCGCAGGGCGTCGGCGACGTCCTGGGCACCTGACCACATGTCGTCGTTGGTGAGGGCGATGAGGACGGCGGTGGGCACCTTGCGGGTTGCTTCGGCAAAGCCCTGGGACAGGATGCGGGCCACCAGACGGGTGACGCCGATGGACAGGCCCACACCGGGGTAGGTCTTCTTGCCGTTTGAGGCCAGGGACTCGTAGCGGCCACCGGAGCAGATAGAGCCCAGCTGTTCGTGGCCTACCAGCACGGTTTCATAGACGGTGCCGGTGTAGTAGTCCAGACCGCGGGCGATGGAAAGGTCAGCTACTACCTTGCCGGGGGCGCGCTTAGCTGCCTCACCGATAACCTCGGTCAGTTCAGCTAGGCCCTCTTCGAGCAGGTCGTGGGTGACGCCCAGGGCGCGCACCTGATCAGCAAAGGAAGTATCTTCAGCACGGATGCTGGCAAGCTTCAGGGCGGCAGCGGCCTGCTCGTCGGTAGCGCCGACCTCGTCCTTAAGAAGCTGGGCGACGGCGTCCGCACCGATCTTTTCAAGCTTATCGATATTGCGCAGTACCCCGGCGGTGTCGGTCAGGCCCAGACCCAGGTAGAAGCCCTCGGAGAGCTTGCGGTTGTTGACGCGCAGCTTAAAGTCGGGAATCGGCAGCTTGGAGAGCGCATCGACGATGACCAGGGCCAGTTCCACGTCGTAGCGGAAGGGCAGGACACCGTCACCAACGACGTCCACGTCGGCCTGGGTGAACTCGCGGGCACGACCCTCCTGGGGGCGCTCACCGCGCCAGACCTTCTGAATCTGGTAGCGCATGAAGGGGAAGGAAAGGTAACCGGCGTTCTCTACCACGTAGCGGGCAAAGGGCACGGTCAGGTCAAAGTGCAGGGCCAGCTTTTCCTTCTTGCCGCCCCGGGCTTCGTCCGCATCGTCAAGCAGGCGGGAGACCGCGTAGACCTCTTTATCAATATCGCCCTTGCGCAGAAGCTGCTCAATGGTCTCTACCGAACGGGTCTCAATCGACGAAAAACCGTGAAGCTCAAAGGTCTCTCGCAAAGTATCGAGAACAAAATTCTCTACCAGGCGTTCCTCGGGCAGGTGCTCCGGAAAACCAGAAAGCGATTGTTTGCGAGCCATGTGCTCCCCTTTTATCGGTTGAAAACGGTCGAAGTAGGTAACGTGCCCCCGGGAAACAAGCGGTCTCACAGCAGAGCACAGTCCCTTTAATACTAGACCGAAGGCGCACCTGCCGGGTAATTGCACCCGCTTTCGCCCTAAACACGCTATGCTGGTAACTGCGCCACCTGCGCCCGATAGATTATTGCCGCCTCTTCGCGAATCGGCAACCAGCCCTATCGATACGGCCCGGTCTGGTGCACTTTTCATTACTTAAACGGGGGTTCGCCCCCACTACTGATGCGAAAAGAGTTATAGCGGTGACTACCCAATCCGACGACACCACCCTCAACGTAGACCTCGACAAGGCCCGTAAGTTCGGCCGCGTGGACGAGGACGGTCACGTTTTCGTTATCGTTGACGGTGAAGAATACGCAGTAGGCCAGGTACCCGGCGCATCTGCCGACGAAGCCCTTGGCTACTTTGCCCGCAAGTTTGAGAACTTTGAAGCCCAGGTTGCCCTGCTCGAAGAGCGCGTAGAGCGCAAGGCCAAGGCCGCTGACCTGCAGAAGGCAGCTGCCCACCTGGGTCAGCAGGTTGCTGTGCGCAACATGGTGGGCGACTACGCCGCCCTGCAGGAACGCCTGGTTGCCCTGGTTGGCAAAATCAATGAGCGTGAGGAAGCAGAGAAGACCGAGAGCGCCGAAGCTCGCCAGGCAGCCCTTGAAGCCCGTGAAGCTATCGTTTCTGAGGCTGAGGCTATCGTGGCTAAGGACGACTCCGCTATTCACTGGAAGAACTCCCACGCCCGCATGAACGAGCTCTTCGAAGAGTGGAAGAAGACCCAGAAGGAACACCACCTGGCCAAGAGCATCGAGGACGAGCTGTGGAAGCGTTTCCGCGCTGCCCGCACCAGCTTTGACCGCCGCCGCCGTGCCCACTTCTCCCAGCTCGATGAGGCTAATGCCAAGGCTAAGCGCGTGAAGGAAGCCCTCATCGCTGAGGCTGAGGCTCTGCAGAACTCCACCGACTGGGCAGCAACCGCCGCTAAGTACCGCGATCTGATGGACCAGTGGAAGGCAGCCCCCCGCGGCACCCGCAAGGAAGATGACGCCCTGTGGGCCCGCTTCCGTGCAGCCCAGGACGTCTTCTTCGATGCCCGCACCGCGGTGAACGCTGAGCTGGATAAGGAATTTGAGGCGAACCTGAAGGCTAAGGAAGCCCTGCTGGAAGAGGCCCGCGGCATTCTGCCAGTTACCGATATCGCTGCGGCTAAGAAGGCCCTTGAGGGCATTCTGGATCGCTGGGAAGCCATCGGACGCGTGCCCCGCAACTCGGTGCGCCGCGTTGAGCAGGAGCTGCGTAAGGTTCAGGACGAAATCCACCGCGCCGAGAACGCCAAGTGGCAGAAGACCGACCCGGCTAAGCAGGCTCGCGCTAACTCCATGCTGACCCAGCTGGAGGACGCCATCGCCGGTCTTGAAGCAGACCTGGCCAAGGCCGAGGCCAGCGGCAACGCCCAGAAGATCAAGAAGGCCCAGGAAGCCCTGGACGCCCGCAAGCAGTGGCTTGAGACCCTCAAGGCTTCTTCTGCTGAGTTTGGCGCCTAACCCCCAGACTTGTCTGTGACGTCTTTGTGACGCAGAATCCCCCGTCTACCGGCCGGTAGACGGGGGATTTTTGTGGATAAGCCTACCTGGCTAGCCTACTTATCCACAGCCTGACAGATTTTTCTCTTGCACCCGGCGCTGATGTGCTAGAACGTAGTCATGGAACAAATCAACGTAGTCACGGCCCTCTCAGAGCTTCCCTTCCCCTTAGCGCCGGTGCCGCACAAGCCAGCAAGCTCCCTGCACCTCATCGCCCGCGACAACCATTCCTACCTGCCACGAGGGGCAGAAGAGGCGCCGCAGCAGCAGGAGCCACTTGCGCTCGTCCGCCTCTATAGCCAAGAAACCACGCAACTTTCCGCAGATCAGTGGCGAGCCTTCATCAAGGAACGTCAGCTTGTCCACCTCCATCACGGCATCTACCGGGAGCCAGAGGACGAACCCACCCCGCTCATGCGGGCAGCCAGCTTGGGGCTGTTCACCCCGGCAGGCTACCACCATCGCATCCGCTACTCTCGGGCCACCGCAGCCTGGGTTCTGGGCTACCTGCCCGAGCTACCGGAGGGGCGCCTGCACGTTGATTACGACCGGGATAACCGCTTCAATCTGCCCCGCCCCTGCCGAGCGAACTTTGCAAGCCATCAGGCCCAGTTACGCCCCTACGACACCATGACTATCGGGCCCATTCGCCTCACCACGCCCCTCAAGACAGCCCTGGATATCATCACCCATTCTCTCGATGAGAGCGACCTGGCCATCGTCAGGGCCATCCTGCTCGATAGCCACAACAGCGTCACGCCTGAGCTTCTGCTCCAGAGCGCCCGAGAACACATCAACCTGAAAGCTACAGCCCTACTCAGGGCTCAGCATCTGGCCCACCAGCTCATGGCGGGGCCCTTGCGACTGGGACCTAGCCCTGTTGGTTCATGAGCGGACGGGAACCGGTCAGACGGTAGGCGTTATAGATGCCGGGGACGTTGCGAATCTGGTTCAGCAAGTGCTCCAGCATAAAGCGGTCAGAGAGCTCTACGGTGTAACGGTTGACTACAAAACGTTCGTCGCTGGTATGAACCTTGGCGTCCACGATGTTGCAGCCGGCCTCGGAAATGACTCGGATAGTGTCGGAGAGCAAGGACTTACGGTCAATACCCTCCACCTGAATCGATACCCGATAGACGGAGTTACCGTGGGAAGCCCATTCCACCGCGGTCTGGCGGGGGTCGTCAGCCTGGCTTAGTACGTTGGGGCAGTCGGTACGGTGCACCGAGATACCCTGCAAGCGGGTGACGATGCCGACAATGTCGTCGGGCGGTACGGGGGTGCAGCAACGGGCAATCTTAGTCAGAATACCCTCGGCACCGGGTACCACCACACCGTTGTCATCGCCCACCGAGCGGCGGTTAGATACCAGGGAGGCGTCGAAGCTATCGAGTTCAACGGTCTGGTCGACGTCGTCCTCACCGTAGTAGAGGTTGACCAGGGAGGTAATGACGGCCTGGGTCTCCACTTCGTTCTCGCCCACAGCGTGGTAGAGGGTGGCAACATCGTGCTTGTGAAGATCCTGGGCGACCTGCAGCATGAGCTCGGGTGTCATCATCTTGGTCAGGGGCAGCTCGTGCTGACGCATAGCCTTGACCACGCGTTCTTTGCCACGGTTCATGGCCTCGATGCGGCGGCCCTTGGCGTAGTGCTGGCGAATCTTGGTGCGGGCCTTGCTGGTGCGCACGAACTTGAGCCAGTCCTCGCTCGGGGCGTGGTTCTCGTCCTTGGTTGTCTGAATCTCAACCGTTGAGGCGGTCTCGAGCTCGGTGTGCAGGGGAACCAGCTTGCCGTTGACCTTAGCCCCAATGGTGCGGTCCCCCACCTCGGTGTGGATAGCGTAGGCAAAGTCAACCGGGGTTGAGCCCACTGGCAGGCTAATGGGCTTACCCTGCGGAGTCAGCACCACAATCTCATCGGTCTCAAGCCGCTCAGACAGCTGCTGGTAGAACTGCTCAGACTCGGGGTTGGAGTTCGAAATCTCAGAAATCGACTGCAAAATACCGATGTTGAAGGCAGCGGTCTGGGTGCTAGGTTCCTTGGGTGAAAGGTCTACCTTTTCACCGCGGGAGGCAGCCTTATAGCGCCAGTGGGCAGCCACACCGTACTCAGCCTCTTCGTGCATCTTGTAGGTGCGGATCTGGATTTCCAGGGGCAGACCGCCGGGCCCGTGCACCGTCATGTGCAGTGACTGGTAGTGGTTGTGCTTGGGCTGCTTGATGTAGTCCTTGAAGCGCCCAGGAACCGCCATCCACAGGGACATCACGTGCCCCAGGGCGGTGTAGCAATCGTTCTCGTCCTCGACCATGATGCGCACGGCCAGAATATCGTTGATATCGTCGAAGCTCTTACCCTTGGTCTTCATCTTCTGATGAATAGAGTAATAGTGCTTGGGGCGGCCCGTTACAGTGGCCTCAATACCTACCTGGGCCAGGCGATCCTCAATCGTCACGCGGGCCTCGGCCAGGTACTTTTCGAGCTTGGGGGTACGCTCGCCCACCATCCGCACAATCTCGGCGTAGATATCGGGGCTCATAGCGGCAAAGGAGAGGTCTTCCAGCTCCCACTTGATGGTGTTCAAGCCCAGGCGGTGGGCCAGCGGGGCATAAATCTGCAGGGTCTCTTCGGCCTTACGCGCAGCAGAGGCACCGGAGACAAACCGCCAGGTACGGGCATTGTGCAGACGGTCAGCCAGCTTGATGAGCAGCACGCGCACATCCTGCGACATCGAGATAACCAGCTTGCGAATTGTCTCAATGGGGGCGTTATCGCCGTAGCTGACCTTATCAAGCTTGGTCACACCGTCTACCAGGTAGGCGACCTCAGAGCCGAAATCAGCAGTGAGCTGCTCCTGGGTGTACTCGGTATCTTCGACCGTATCGTGCAGCAGACCAGCGACCAGCACGGGGCCGGTAGCACCTATCTCAGCCAGAATGGTCGTCACGGCTACCGGGTGGGTGATGTAGGGGTCCCCGCTCTTGCGCTTCTGCCCCCGGTGGTAGTGGTTCGCGACCTGGAAGGCCCGCTGCAGCACCTCAAGGTCTTCATCGGGGTGGTACTTCTTGACGGTGCGAATCACCGGTGCCAGCACCGGAGAAAAACGAGGGGCGGGGCCCTCTTGCTGCTCACGCCCAAATACCAGGCGGGTTGGCACACGCCCCGAAGCAGACATGACCCGGTGCGACCCGCGAACCGGCCGCTTACCCTCTGCGCGAGAATCCTTCTGGCTGCTCTCTTCTGACCGGCTCATGCCCAATTCCCCCTCAAACTGAAATACTCGTGTGGGACTATCTTAGATTAATTCCACACTGCGCGTAACAAAAACGGGAGCGGACAGTCATCCGCTCCCGTTTCTAGGGCAAAAGGCCTAGCTGTAAGCCCCTCTAGCTTTCAAGGTTAACCGGATGAACTGTCACGCTCACCGGCGCTGACGGCTGAGCGGCGGCGTCCGCATGCTCTTCATCCTCTGTTACCTGACCCTGGCGGGTGCGGCGGACCATATCAGTATGCTCACGCACGCCCTTCTCACCCAGGCGCAGGGCAGCGTAGGCGGGAGCCGCCACAAAGAGCGTTCCCAGGGTGCCGATGATGATACCGACAAAGAGGGCTAGGGAGAGGTCCTTGAGGGTACCGGCCCCCAGGAGCAAGGCGCCGATAAAGAGAATCGAGCCCACCGGCAAAATACCCACAATCGAGGTATTAATAGAGCGCACCAGGGTCTGATTGACCGCCAGATTCACCTGCTCAGCAAAGGTAGTATCGCGACGTTTTTCAAGCCCCTCGGTGTTCTCGCGAATCTTATCGAAGACCACCACCGTGTCATAGAGCGAGTAGCTCAACACGGTCAGGAAGCCGATAATCGCACTGGGGGTAATCTCAAAACCAATGAGAGCGTATAGACCTACCGTGGTCACGATGGTGAAAACCAGACCAGCAATGGCTGAGACCGACATCTTCCAGGTGCGGAAGTAGAGGGCCATACCAATCATCACCAGCAGGATAAACCACACCAGACCCACCAGGGCCTGCTGGGTCACCCCTGCGCCCCAGGTGGGGCCCACGAAGGACGACGTCACCTGATCAGCGCCCACACCGTAGGCGGTCTGCAGGGCCTGGCCCACTGCCAGAGTCTCATCGTCCGTCAGCTCACTCATTTGAGCGCGCACGGTACCCGCAGCGATATTGGTGACGCGCACGTCCGTCGCCTCGGGGGCGGCGTCAGCAATTGCCTGCTGGCCAATCGTAATGTCGGTGTTGGTCACCTGCGACACGGTGAACTCAGAACCACCTCGGAACTCAATGCCCAGATTGAAGCCTCCACGCACCACCGGCACCAGGGCCGCCAACACCACAAGGACCAGGGCAACCGTCAGCCACAGGCGACGCTTAGGCACAAACCCAAACGACCGCTGACCAGAATGCAGTTCATTACCGAACTGAGCGAGTTTATTAGCCACGGCGGGCCTCCTCTGTAGTGGTGGGATCTGCGGCAGGCAGGGGCTCCACATCAGCACTCCCCTGTGCCGCTTCAGCTTCAGCCGCCTCAGCGGCCAGGCGCTCGCGGCGCTTCCGCTCAGCTAGGGATAGGGTGCCTTCAGCTTCTTCGGGAGTGCGGACGCGCCCCGCACCCCGGTAGAGCGGGGTGGAGCCGAGGGCTACCGGGTCCATGCCCGAGAAGCGTCCGCCGTTGCGGAAGTAGTCCTTGCGGCCCAGCAGAACCATGAGCGGGTGGATGAAGAGGAAGGTGATAATCAGGTCTGAAACGGCGGTGAGACCCAGGGTGAAGGCAAAGCCGCGTACGTTACCAACAGAGGCGAAGTAGAGCACTACAGCGGCCAGCAGGTTCACGGCCTTGGAGGCCATGATGGTGCGCTTGGCGCGCAGCCAACCGTGGTCGATAGCGGCAGGAATGGTGCGGCCGGCACGAATCTCATCGCGAATACGTTCAAAGTAGACGATAAAGGAGTCTGCCATCAGACCAATGGACACAATCAGACCGGCCACGCCCGCCAGAGACAGGCGGTAGTTCATCAAGTGGCCCAGCAGCACAATCACCCCGTAGGAGAGCAGACCAGCCACAATAATCGAGGTGATATTGACCAGGCCCACCAGACGGTACTGGAAGAGGGAGTAGACAAACACCAGTAGCAGACCGATTAGACCGGCAATCAGACCCATCTTTAGCTGGTCAGCACCCAGGGTTGCAGAAATCTGCTGTTCTGACTGGATAGTGAAACTAATGGGCAGGGCACCGTACTTGAGCTGCTCAGCCAGGTTTGCGGCGTCCTGCTCGGTGAAGTTACCGGTAATTTGGGGCTGGCCGTTGGTAATGACCGCCTGGGTGACAGGGGATGAGAGCACCTGGCCATCCAGCATGATGGCGAAACGGGCGCGGGGGTCGGACGCGTTAGTGCCGCGAATAGCGTTCAGGCGGGTGGTGACGTCCTTAAAGGTCTGGGTAGCAGCCTCGTTGAAAACGATATTCACACCCCACTGGCCGGTCGCGTAACCGGTTGAGCTAGCCACCTGGGAGTAGGAGGCTGTATCGATATCGGTACCCTCAATTTCGATGGGGCCCAGGATGTACTTTTCACTTCCGTCTGAGGCACAGGCGACAATGGCGGAGTTGGGGTCCTGGTTAGAGGTATCGACGTTGGCTGGCACGGTGCAGTCCAGCTGCTCGTACTGGCGCCAGAGGTCGCCTGTCACCCAGTTGTAGTCGGATCCGTCGGTGGGTTCAGCCGTCGGCGAGGGTAGGGCGTCCTCGGCAGCGGCAGCGTCCGCCGCAACCGCCTGCGGGGTGCCAGCGTTAATAACCGCGCGGAAGCTCATTTGCGCCGAGGTCTGAATCAGATCGCGGGTTTCTGAGCTCAAGGTACCGGGCACAGAAACAACGACGTTCTGGCCCGACTGGGTGGTCACTTCAGCTTCTGCCACGCCCGCGCCGTCGACGCGCTGGCGGATAATTTCAACAGCCTGGTCGAGCTGTTCAGCAGTAATGGCCTCGCCCGAGGAGTCGTTGACCTCGGGTGACAGGATGAGCTGGGTACCGCCAGAGAGGTCTAGGGCCAGCTTGGGCAGCCAGCTGCCCCCGGAAAAGGTGGTGCCGAAGATTCCTCCGGCGAGTAAGAGCAGCACCAGGGCCATTGAGGCGAGTGCCCCTCTGGCTTTGGTAACGTTGGATGGTTGAGCCATCGGTGCCCCTTCAGGTGAGTGGGTTCGTGAAACGTGAAAAAGCGCGCCACCTCTGAATCTAGAGGTAGCGCACCCTAAGCTGTGGTTTAGTTTTTAGGATCGTCTGCGACTTCACCCTGGATGACAGGACGCTCGGCGTCGGCTACCGTCGCGGCAGCGGTGTCTTCCTCGATGCTGGTGACGGTCATGAGGTGAACCTTAGCCACGGTGCCCGGAGCAATTTCCAGGTGGGCGGTATTGGCTTCCTTGTCGATAGAGACAACAGAGCCGTAGAGACCAAAGTTAGTCATGACCTGGGTGCCGGGCACCATGGCGTCCTGACGTTCCTTAATCTGCTGCTGGGCCTTCTTGGCGCGGCGTGCCGGTAGCACGATGAGCACCAGCATCATGATGCCCAGAAGTAGGAGCATAAACAGGGGTGAGCCTGACTGCACGAGAATCCCTCTTAACGTAGTTGGTGGGGGTGAACAAACTAAGTCCCCATTCTATGCCAAGTTCCTTGCAGTTGGCTGGTTACCCCCTGATATTACAGGGGCGGACGGCTAGGGCAGCTCGGGTGCCTCTAGCCCCAGGTGCTCCCAGGCAGCCGGCAGGGCAACTCGCCCGCGGGGGGTTCGCCCGATCAGGCCCTCGCGTACCAGGTAGGGCTCGGCAACGGTCTCAACGGTTTCGGTCTCTTCGCCCACCGCAATAGCTAGGGTGGAGAGGCCCACCGGTCCCCCGCCGAACTTGGTAATCAGAGCTTCAAGCACCGCACGGTCTAGGCGGTCCAGGCCGCGCTCATCGACCTCGTACATGTTGAGGGCTGTTGCTGCCGCTGAGGCCTCGATACGGTCGATGCCGTTGACCAGAGCCCAGTCGCGCACGCGACGCAACAGGCGGTTGGCGATACGGGGTGTGCCCCGGGACCGACCCGCAATCTCTGCAAAACCCTCGGGGCTAATGTTGAGTTCCATCAGGCCAGCAGACCGGCGGATCACGCTCTCTAGCTCGGTGACCGAGTAGAACTCCAGATGGCCAGTAAAGCCGAAGCGGTCACGCAGGGGCCCGGGCAGCAGACCCGCACGGGTGGTTGCCCCCACCAGGGTAAAGGGCGGCAGCTCCAGGGGAATAGAGGTTGCCCCCGCCCCCTTGCCCACCACGATATCCACACGGAAATCTTCCATGGCCATGTAGAGCATCTCTTCAGCCGGGCGGCTCATACGGTGAATTTCATCAAGAAAGAGCACCTCACCAGGAGTAAGAGAGGAAAGAATCGCAGCCAGGTCACCCGAATGCTGAATAGCCGGCCCGGAGGTAATACGCAGGGGCGCATCCATCTCAGCAGCAATAATCATAGCCAGGGTGGTCTTACCCAGGCCGGGAGGGCCCGACAGGAGCACATGGTCGGCCGAGCGTCCGCGCATCTTCGACGCCTCAAGCACCAGCGACAGCTGCTGACGCACGCGCTGCTGCCCCACAAAGTCATCAAGAGACTTGGGGCGCAGAGCCGCCTCAATCATTTTTTCTTCTGGCTCTTCATCCATCGAAACCAGGCGCTGGCCGGGAATCTGGCCATCGGCGTGAGGGAACTGACTCATACTCTACCTATCGCCCCACCGTATTCTGGTTGCCCAGCGAAGCCAGCACCGCCCGTAGCGCTTCGGCAACACCCATGGTTTCAGCCTTCGGGTTGTGCTCGATGAAAGACTCAATGGCGCTCACGGCGTCCCGCTCGTTCCAGCCCAGGCTGGTCAGGGCATCCTGTACCTGGGGCTTCCAGCTCACACCCTGGCCGATAGGCAGCTGGTCGGTAGCGCCGTCCGCCAAAATCAGCTTGCCAGCAAGCTCAAGGACGATGCGGCGCGCCCCCTTAGGGCCAATGCCGGGAACCTTAGTGAAAGCCTTATCGTCACCGGTTGCTACAGCACGCTCAACCTCAGCCGGGGTATGCACGCCCAACACGGCCAGGGCAATGCGCGGGCCGATACCCGACACCGACAGCATCATGTCAAAGACCTCACGCTCAGCAGGCTCAGCAAAGCCGTAGAGGGTCATGGAGTCCTCACGCACAATCATGGTGGTCAGAACCGTAGCCTTCTCCCCCAGGCGCAGCTGCGAAGCTGTACGGGCATTGAGATGCACCAGCATGCCAAAACCGTTAACGTCGATAACAGCGGTCTCCAACCCCAGATGGGTCACGGTACCGGTCAGTGAGCTAATCATGAAACCAATTCTATTCGAATATATGTACTAATACAAGAAGCGTGCGTCTTGTATGTTACGGGCAAGCGGCGGACTCACGCTCGCTGCCGACCCTCTCACGCGACTCGCTGCGCTCGTTCCGCGATTCACGCCAGCCCCGAGCCAGCAGCTTCGCTGTGAGTCCGCCGCTTACCCAACAGCCCTGCCCTATCTTCGTGCCCTTGCCTCCGCCTCTATCCAAGCCCGCTGGGCGGGGGTGAGCTGGGCGCTGCGGCGCGCTGCCGCCGGGTTGGAGCCCTGGTGGGTCTGGGTGGTGGCTGCCATGTTGATGCCGGAGCCAATGCCCCCGCCGCGCCAGCCGTGGCAGATAGCAAGGGCGAGGGCGTCCGCTGCGTCCGCCGGTTTGGGCATGGCGTCAAGCCCCAAAATGCGGGTAACCATGCGCCCCACCGATGCTTTATCGGCGCGTCCGGAGCCCGTCACCGCGGCCTTCACCTCTGAGGGGGTGTGGAAGTGTACCGGCACGCCGCGTGCAGCGGCAGCCGCAATTACCACGCCGGAGGCATGGGCAGTACCAATCACGGTATTGACCTGTTCCTGGGCAAAAACTCGCTCAATTGCCAGGGCGTCGGGCTGGTAGGTGTCGAGCCAGGCCTCGGCAGCGCGCAGAATCTTGAGGATGCGGGCGTCCAGACTCTCCGAAGCGGCGGTACCTGCTACTCCCACGTTGACGAAGTGGGCCTTGCGGTTGGCCGTCATATCGACCAAACCGAAACCGCACCTGGTGAGGCCCGGGTCAACCCCCAGAATGCGGGCAGCGCCCGGAACTCGCGGGGCGGGTTCCGGGCGCTGGTGTGAGGTGCCGTGAGCCGGGGCCACGCGCTCCTCCTTTCCCTGCTGGTTACTCAGCTTCGAGCTCGGCCATGACGGCTTCGCTGATGTCTGCGTTGGAGTAGACGTTCTGTACGTCGTCCAGTTCTTCGATGGCGTCAGCGAGCTTAAGGAACTTCTTAGCACCTTCGGCGTCGAGGTCTACCTGCATGGTGGGGCGGAAGACCGGGTCGTCGTTGTTGTACTCGAGCTCAGCCTCTTCCAGAGCCTTACGGATAGCGGGCAGGTCGGTTGCCTCGGAGACAACGGTGAAGATCTCGCCTTCGTCGATGACTTCCTCTGCGCCGGCGTCGAGCACTGCCATGAGGACGTCGTCCTCGGTCAGACCCTCGGTCTTAGCAACTTCGGCAACGCCCTTGCGCTCGAAAAGGAAGGCTACAGAGCCGGAGTCTGCCATGGTGCCGCCGTTGCGGGTGACGGCGGTGCGAACCTCGGCAGCTGCACGGTTGCGGTTGTCGGTCAGACACTCGATGTAGAGGGCGGTACCCTGGGGGCCACGGGCCTCGTACATGATTTCGGTGTAGTCAACGGCTTCACCAGTCAGGCCGGCGCCGCGCTTGATTGCGCGCTCAACGTTGTCGTTGGGAACCGAGTTCTTCTTGGCCTTTGAGACTGCAAGGTCGAGGGCGGGGTTACCTGCCGGGTCGGGGCCACCCATACGAGCTGCAACTTCAATTGCCTTGATGTACTTAGCGAAGGCCTTGGCGCGCTTGGCGTCAATTGCTGCCTTCTTGTGCTTGGTTGTGGCCCATTTGGAGTGACCTGACATGATTCTCCTTATTCGTCTGGTGCGCCTGCACGCGGGCAGGCGCGATGTACCTCGTACTATTCTAGCGCGGACGGGCGGACGCTGAGGCCCGTGCCTTTTCCACAAGGGTGTCGTCGATGACGACGGGGGTGAATTCGCCGTACTTCTTGATTGCTGCCTGCTTGATGAGGAAGTCCGAGATGGCGGGGTTCTTGGGCAGCAGGGAGCCGTGCAGGTAGGTTCCGATGACGTTGTGGACGCGGGCGCCCTCGCCGGAATCTTCCTTGTTGTTGCCCTCGCCCTTGGTGACGGTGGCCAGGGGCTTGGTGTCGCCGGAGAGATAGGTAAGCCCCGAGTGGTTTTCGAACCCAATGATGGTGCCGAACTCTTCAGATTCCTCAACGATGTTGCCGATCAGGCGTTCTTCGCCGCCGACGGTTTTAGCGTCAAAGACGCGAATACCGTTGAGGGTGACGCCGCCTACGGTTTTGAACTCTCTACCGAAGAGCTGGTAAAGACCACAGATAACCAGCATGGGGGTGCCGTCTTCTGCCAGCATACGCAGGGTTTCAGCGTTGGCGAGCAGGTCGTCCTGAATCACGGACTGGCCTGAATCCTGGCCACCGCCGCCTACAAAGATATCGCCATCGAGCGGGAATTCATCACCGGGGTTGTAGTCAACGATTTCGGTGGTGAAACCGTGGGCCTGGGCCCGGCGGGAGAGCGACAGGGTGTTGCCCCAGTCCCCGTAGATGTTCATGTCTTTGGGGTAGAGCTGCACAATTTTGAGGCTCTTGTTGTTGCCGGTCTGGGTGATAATCTGCTCGCCCACTTCGACCGGTGCGTTCTCAAAATCGCTCATTAGATTTCCTCCACATCGGTGATTTTTGCCAGTTCCTTACGGATTGCCAGCATGGCGGTGTAGGTGCAGAAGATCCGCATGGGGCGTCCGTCTGACTTGACGATAAAGGTGGCCAGGGCTTCTTCTAGGTTCTCGTTGATGTTCTCGACATAGACATCGTCATGCTCCAGGCGCAGAGCCATATCGTAGGCGCGTACGCCCGATACCATGGTGACACCCCCCTGAACCAAGGAGTGGAAGTCTACGTCCCAGAGCCAGGAGACGTCACGGCCGTCGGCGTAGGCGTCGTTGATGGTAATCATGGTGGCGTAGTCTTTGGCGTCGGCAGAGGCCAGCGACAGGCGGAAACCGCTGGGGTTTTTGACCAGCAGCAGCTGGAGGGTTTGGCCGTTAACGGTGAGGGTTTCACCGCGACCGAAAGCCGGCGCGATATGTTCAAGTTCAGCTAGAAGTTTAGTCTCGTTGAGGGCCTCTCCCATGACCTCGCGAGTCAGGGCCATTGCCGCAGCGGCGTTGAAGATGTTGTAGACGCCGTAAAGGTTAATAGTGCCCGCCAGCTCCTTACCGGCAACATCGAAGGTGGCGGCGGTTCCCTTGAAGTCCTTGAGCAGGACGGACGCCGCCGGCAGCTCGGGCGCCAAAAGACCGGCGTCCGCGCGGTCAGCACCCTCGGGGCTGGTGCGCAGGTCGTCATCGGACGGGAACAGGGCACGGAGCTTCTCAGACAGGCCGAAGTAGCTCACCCGGGTGCCGGGCTGAATATTCTCAGCAAGAGAACGAATACGCGGGTCTTCTCGGTTGAGCACCACGGTGCCCGTCGTGGCACCGGCAACCGTAGCCAGCATACGGCGGGTCGTATCAATCTCACCGAAGCGATCTAGCTGATCACGCAGGACGTTGAGCAGCAGCGCGTAATTGGGCTTGACCTTGCGGACAAAGTGCACCGCGTGAGCCTCGTCCAACTCAAGTACCGCGATGTCAGCGTCCAGCTTACCCGTTAGGTTCATCTCACCCAGCAGAGCAGCAGCCACACCCCGCACGAAGTTCGACCCGGTGCGGTTGGTAAAGACCTTCAGGCCCTGGGCTTCCAGCAGCTGCACCACCATCTTGGTAGTGGTCGTCTTACCGTTCGTACCCGAAACAACGACGACACCGCGCGGCAGCTTAGCCAGCTCCTCCGCCACAAAATTAGGGTGCAACTTCTCCATGACCAAGCCCGGGAAGGCAGAGCCGCCCCCGCGCAACTTGGTCGCATAACGAATGCCTTGGCCAACAAGGCGAACAACAGGTCGTGACATGGTGACTATCTTACCGGGTTTGTGTATGCTTCGAACCTGTAATGACTACTTCCATGAACCAGCTTGTACCCTTCCCCGAATTTATCTGGCGTGACATCACCTGGCGCGACAGGGCTCCCTACCTTAAAATTGAGCCTCTTCTTGATGGTCAACCTAGCGGTGAGATTGAAACTATCGCCATAACCCCGGGTAGCTTCCTCGGCCTTAGCGCCATCCCAGCGGACGTCCGCGGCACCGGCACCTACTGCAGCGGTTACTCACAGGCCAACGTCGATAGCGTTGGCTTTCATCTGGAGCCCTGCCCCACCCACACCATCATCACCAAGGGCAAGCAGTGCGACTCCTGTTTCGCCCGCGACGAATTCGCGCCTATTCACCGCATCCACCTGGGTTCTCGAATGAACGAGGCAGCCCTAGCCTACGTCAATCTCGAACACTACCTCTACATCGCAACCTTCCCCGACGGCACTTCCAAGGTTGGCACCGCCTCCCTGCACTCCAACCCCCGCCGTCTCGACGACCAGGCCGTCGCCGCAGCTACTTTCGTTGCCCGGGCAGACACCGGCATCATTGTGCGCCAGCTCGAAGACCTGGTCTCGCACGAGGCCAACCTCACCCAGTTCAAACGGGCCTCCACCAAATACAAGGCCTGGGTCGACCCCGCCAGCACAGAGCGCCTCAAATCTGAACATTACATGGCCGTAGAAAACGCCACCTGGGCGCTCGAAGACGCCCACGACACCATCGACGGTTTCGACATCACCGCAGACCGCTGGGTGCCGTCCGTCGCGATGAGCCGGGCCTACGCGTCCTTACGCGCTGAAAACCCCGAGCCGCTCACCGGCTACCCCACCCTCACCGAAGGCACCCACGGCTTCTACATCACCGGTGGAACCGGGAAGTTCCTCACAGCCCACTTCGGCGACCCCGACCAGACCTTCTTCATCAACACCGCAGAACTCTCCAACAGAGCCTGCCGCCAACACGGGGAACTCACTCCCCCGGCGTCCGTGCAGGAATCGCTGTTCTAGGAAGGCGGTGGGTAAGCCAATAAGCCCGCTGGCACGGGGCTGGCGTGAATGATATCGAGCGCCCCAGCGCGAGATATCAGAGGGTCGGCGGGCGGTTGGCTTACCTACTGCCCTCGACTATCCCAGGCATCGCTGAGCAGTTCCCGGATCTCGTCCAGGGTCTGTGTGACCGTCTTAGTGCCAGCCACGATGGGCAGGAAGTTCGTGTCGCCGCTCCAGCGGGGCACAATGTGCTGATGCAGATGGGCGGCGACCCCTGCCCCGCCGACTTTGCCCTGGTTCATGCCGATATTGAAGCCGGCTGCGTGGCTCACCTCCCGCAGGATTCCCATAGCTTTCTGGGTGAGGGCAGCAATTTCGGCGGTTTCCTCCAGTGTTGCATCGTCATAGTTCGGAATGTGCCGATAGGGGCAAACCAGCAGGTGCCCGGGGTTATAGGGGTAGAGGTTGAGAATGACGTAGGCATGTTCACCGCGGTGCACAATCAGCGATTCAGTGTCGTCATGGTCAGGGGCGTCGCAGAAGGGGCAGGTGTTCTCGGTGTAGTCTTTCTGCCCACCTTTCACATAGGCGCGGCGGTGGGGCGTCCAGAGCCGCTGGAAGGCATCGGGCACACCGGGTAGCTCGAAATCGTCGGTGGTGTAGTCGGGAATTTCTACCATACCCCTCAGTTTATCCCGAGGGGCAGGTAGGACGCCGCCTAGCGCCGGGTACCCCAGGCCCGGAGGTACTGGGCGGGCACGTAGTCGATATCTACCTTAAGCTCATCTGCCCAGTGCAGGGCGAAGGCGGGGTTACGCAGAGCCTCCCGGCCCACCAGCACCACATCAGCCTGCCCCGACCCCACAATAAACTCAGCCAGACGCGGTGAGTTAATCATGCCAACAGCCCCTACCGGCAGGCCGCTCTCGCGCTTGACCTGAGTAGCCATAGGAACCTGGTAGCCCGCATACACCTTAATCTTTGCCGGATAGTTACCGCTGGTGGAGATATCGGCAAAGTCTACGCCGTCCTCGGCGAGCCAGCGCACCACCTGTGAGGTTTCCTCAACAGTAATACCGCCGTCAACGAACTCGGTAGCCGACAGACGCACAATCAGGGGCATCTCGGCGGGCATGACATCGCGCATGGCACGGGCAACTCTGCGCGCGAAGCGGGCCCGGTTTTCCAGGGGACCACCGTAGGAGTCTTCACGCTGATTCGAGAGGGGTGAGAGGAACTGGGTGATCAGGTAGCCGTGTGCCCCGTGAATCTCAATGAAGTCAAAGCCAGCAGCCACCGCGCGGGCGGCAGCCGCGGCAAAGGCCTGAACTAGATCGTCAATTTTCTCTTCGGTCAGCTCCTCGGGTTCTTTCAAGCCGGGGTAGGCAAGAGCGGACGGGGCCAGCGTAACCCAGCCACCCTCGTCCTCGCCCAGTGAACCACCGTCGTGCGGCACCAGCTCGCCGGGGGTCGAAGCCTTTCGTCCTGCGTGAGCAATCTGGATACCTGCCTTGGCTCCCCCGGCGTGAATTGCTTCAACGACCGGCTTGAAAGCCTCGGTGTGTTCGTCGCTCCAAATGCCCAGGCAGTAGGGGCTGATGCGGGCGGCGGGCTCAACACCGGTCATTTCGACGATGACGGCACCCGCCCCACCCCGGGCTAAAGCCCCGTAGTGGGAAACGTGGTAGGCGGTGGGCTTACCGTCCTGCTGCTCGACCGAGTACTGGCACATGGGCGGAACCCAAAGACGGTTACGGGTGGTCATGGAACGCAGGGTGAAGGGTTCAAAGAGGGGCGAAGTCATGTTCATTCGGCCTTTCAGGTGGTGTTGTTCACCTGTTTTAACCAGTTACGGGGCTGGGTTATTCCCGGGGTGCCGAAGCAGTGAGGGGTAAACTTGCAGGTATGCAAGAACTGACCGAAGCTGCCGTCCGCTCATCTTTTATTAACTGCTCTAAGGGCGAGGCTAAACGCCTCAACCTACCCAGCCTCAAGGAGCAGAATTGGGACGACCTGATTTTCCTGTCCTGGCTCGACCCCAAAAGCCCGCTCAAGGGTTGCCTGGTCGTGGAACACGAGGGGCAAGTGCAGGGCGTGCTGCTGCAAAAGTCTAAGGCCCAGAGTAAGGCCGCTCAGATGTGCCAGTTCTGCCTGACTTTGCACCCGGGGTCGGGGATTTCGCTGTATACGGCGGCCCGTCCGGGCGAGTCGGGGCGACGCGGCAACACCATCGGCACCTACCTGTGCTCCAACCTGGCCTGCACCGACTATGTGCGGGGCAAGAAAAAGCCGGCGGGTATTCGCCAGATGGACGAGACCCTGTCCCTCGAAGAGCGCATAGCTCGCTCCCGCGATAATGCGGTCAGGTTTATTGAGCGACTGGTGGAGGGAGCCGCATAATTGGGCAGGCGCGAGGACGCGGGGTGGGCCGGGCCCTGCACGACGCCTACTTGGGTGCGGTTCGGCAGTGCTCAAATATCAGCACCTTACGTTTGGGAATTGTGGTAACAAATGCCGAGGTCGCCGAACCTTTCTGGCGGGTCATAGGCTACACCCCTAGTGGTGAGGTTTAAGGACTTTTCCCAGGGTAATGTGGTTTCAACGGTGGAGGTTTTTACTCGGCCGGCCAAACAAATGAGGGAGTACCCCTATCGGTGATAATGACAGGGCCTACTGAAGCTGCGCGTTTTGCCGCGCTGACATCTTGATTCAGTTGCCTCGAGGTAAGAATTGTTGAGGGTTTGATACCAGTCATAATATCCACCTTTCATGTAGGTACTTAACAACAATCATGACTTGAAGCTGAGCCGTGTCAAGGGATTCTTTCTACTGCAGCCTCTGCCCCTTAGTTCTCTTACACCACCTCTTGCAGCCTAGCTTCCTCAAAACATTCCCGGGCATACTCCCCCGTGCGGGCGAAGCCAGCCCAGATAGACCGAAGAGCCGCGCCCTGCTTCTGCTGGTTCTGCCTACTAGCCCCCGCCCACAGCCGACTACCTTCCCAAATAGGGTTATCAAAGAGCAGGGCAAGGTCAGTGCAGTGGACAGACTCGAAAGGGTCCCCCGCCGCCCCCGTTGCTAGCCGGTAGGCAAGCACCTGTCCACCGGCGTCCTGATGCCGCTGAGCAAAGACCCGCGCCGGGTCTGCGTACAGCCGCTGGGAAAATGAACGAATCTGCTGCTCCAGCAGAGCCCGTTGCGCTCGTCCGGCCCTACCGGTCAGCGGAGGGGTGAAGTAGCCCGACTCCCGTTCCAAGGACCCCACCAGAACCTTGAAATGGGGCGCAACCGCCCGGTAGGCGGCGTCCTCATGCTCTTCGGCAGGCAGGGGGTAGTGCCCGTAGTGGCAGCCGAAGGGCATCATGGCGCGGTCAAGCCCAAACCGGAGAGGGTTAGCCATGACGTGCCGGTGGGACGCCCGCGCCCACACTGCGGCGGGTGCGTCCAGGGGTATCTGGGAGGTGACGGCCAGCAGGTGGCGGGTCATGGCGTCCTTGCCGTGAATCAGATGTAAGGGGGCGCTTTGAATGATGACCTGCTGGAAGAGATTTTCCTCCGCCACACCGTCTGCGATCATGAGGCGGGCAACCAGATCGCCACCCGCTGACTGCCCAAAGGCGGTGACGCGGTCGGGGTCTCCCCCGAAGCTCGCGATATGTCGGCGGACCCAGCGCAGGGCCTGGCGGGCATCGAGCAGCCCGAGATTAGCAGGACGCCCGGATGCCCCACCCATAAAGCCCAGGTAGCCCAGCCGATGCGTCACCTTGACCACGATAAGGCGGTGCTCGGTGACCAGCAGGTAAGGGTCGTAGCGTTGCCCGTCCCCGGAACCGTAGACGTAGGAGCCGCCGTGGAAGTAAACCATGACTGGCAGGCGTTCGCCGGTACGGACGTCCGCTGGGGTGACGATGGTGAGGTTTTGGCAGTCTTCGCTCATGAGTGGGGCCTGCCGCATTCCTTTTTTGCCGGGGCGGACGTGCTGGGGTGCAGCGGGGGCAGGGTCGGTGGCGGTGAAGCTGGCGGGTAGGTCGTCGAGGCTGAGCGGGCGCGGCGCGGCAAACCTGGCCGCCCGCGCGTAGGGAATACCGCGGTAGTAGTGGGCTGCACCGACTCTTTCACCGAGGCTAGCAATGTTCATGGGAGTCCTTGCTGGTAGGAAGGTGGTTATTTCCAACCTAGCACTAAGGACAGCTCTCTTGATTTTAAGAATCTTCTACCGTGGGTGGATTTGAAGCTCTATCGCGGTAGTCTCTCATCATTGCTGCCAGTCCTTCACGGGTTATACCGGATGGCAATTTCATTGGCGTGGTTGAGATGCCGATGGTGGAGTTTTCCGCCCCGTCATGCGTGACTTTGGTGAGGGCGCGACAGCCGGTGAGTATCCAGTTATAGGTGTGGGTATCGGCAATATCAACGTAGATTTTTTGGGCTTGATTATCAGCTCTGATATCACCGATAACTTTCCAATGGATAAGGTGGTTACCGTGGGAGGCAATGCTGCTATGGTCAAAGAACCCTTCTGGAGTGAGGAAGGGCGATCAGGACGCTCTTTCCGCGACTTTTGGGGATGCGGAGGGTTTCTTCAGGGCTTGGCATATGGACGTTTTTGGACATGTGCGGTTTAGAGGTTCTATTGCAGACCTATCGGCTGGTATCTATGGCAGCAACTTTGGCTTCACCATGCGCGGAATCCCGATAGTCCTCGATAGCTTGAATGAGATCGCGCTTTTTCATTCCAGAAGGTAGCGTGAGGTGCTGGGTCATAATGGCCTGGTTCCGCGGGGTTATGTAACGTTCTGCGTCTGCATGGGAGCTGGGGTGAATCTTGATTCCACCTAGCTCGTTGGAGACTCCACCAACAGCTTCCCAGGGAATGAGAGCTGATGACCTTGCTGAGATAGTCGTTCTGTTCAGGATTCCCTCTGCTGTGATGGCGAGGGCCTTACGACCGGTGGCTAGGTAGATTGCTAGTACGATTGCAGCGGTGGCAAAGAAGAGAGCACCTACCCATAGCAGCACCCCAAAGAACCCCGAGCGCTCCATCGCAGATGAAGCAGAAAGAAGCGCAAAGACTAGGCAGAGCACCACATTCAGGCCAACCTTGGCTGGACTTTTCTTGGCGTAAATGTCCTTCATGGTTCCTCCTCATTGAGAGCTACTTGCACCCACAATTTTACCAAGCAGACTTATTTATCTCAAAGCAAGCAGGGCTACTTACCGAATCAAGTTCTAACTGCGAAGGCCTGAGGAATCTCTTCACCAGCCGCCTCGTTAACGCCTTGTTTTGTGATGACCGCTTACCAGGATCCGAGATACTTTAAGCTGTATGCGCCGTAGGGCGATCCTGTCAACTTTGATTATGCAGGCAGAGGCTCAGTCTTCACATTGGGCGTATAGCGCGAAGAACTATCCAGGCTTGTTCCTTTCTGAGCATTTTAGGTGCCATTAAACGCCAGGTGGTGCTAGGAAGATACTGGCCCTGTCTTTGGGGGACTAGTGATCCAACGTGTGGTTATTGGCCCGCACTGGTTTGGCTACGGTTGCTTAGTATTTAGTCGATCGCAAGAATCGCTGTATTTTCATCCTTCATTTAAATGAAGTGGGAGCCCCAAACATGGTTGAGGCTCCCACTCGTCAACAAGATTTGCCTAGGTTCATAGTCATCGACAAATCTTGGTTATTTACTTATTCTGCAGAGAGTGAATGAGGATCCTCATTCACCCGCTCTTCAATATGCTTCACAATCCGCTCCACAGCCTCGTCCACGGGCACGCCGTTTTCCTGGGAGCCGTCGCGGAAGCGGAATGAAACAGCACCGTTCTCAGCATCCTCGCCACCGGCAATCAGGATGAAGGGCACCTTCTCCTTAGAAGCAGTACGAATCTTCTTGGGGAAGCGGTCAGTACCGTAATCCACCTCGACGCGCACGCCGCGAGCCTTGAGCTTGGCAGCAACCTCACCCATGTAATCGTTGAAAGCCTCAGCAACAGGCACACCAATCACCTGAACAGGAGCCAGCCAGGCAGGGAAAGCACCAGCATAGTGCTCAATCAGCACACCCATGAAACGCTCAAAGGAACCAAACTTAGCCGAGTGAATCATGACCGGCTCCTGGCGGGTGCCGTCAGATGCCTGGTACTCCAGGCCGAAGCGGGCAGGCTGGTTGAAGTCATACTGCACGGTCGACATCTGCCAGGTGCGGCCAATCGCGTCCTTAGCCTGCACAGAAATCTTGGGGCCGTAGAAGGCAGCGCCACCCGGGTCAGCCACCAGTTCCAGACCGGTCTCAGCAGCAACCTTTTCCAGCACAGCGGTTGCTTCTTCCCACTGCTCGTCCGTACCGATGAACTTATCCTTCTTATCGCCCTCGGTGTCGCGGGTTGAAAGCTCAAGGTAGAAGTCGGTCATGCCGAAGTCCTCTAGCAGGGACAGCATGAACTTGAGCAGGTGGGCAACCTCAGCAGGTGCCTGCTCCTTGGTGACGTAGGAGTGGGAGTCGTCCTGGGTAATCATACGAACACGGGTCAGGCCAGAAAGCACACCGGACTTCTCATCACGGTAGACCGAACCGAACTCGAACAGACGCAGGGGCAGTTCACGATAGGAGCGGCCACGAGAACGGAAGATCTCGTTGTGCATGGGGCAGTTCATGGCCTTGAGGCGGTAGGCCTGGCCCTCGTCCTCCATAGCCGGGAACATACCGTCCGCGTAGTAGGGCAGATGGCCGGAGGTGTAGAAGAGATCTTCCTTAGAGATATGGGGGGTCTTAACGTACTCGAAGCCCTCTTCAATATGGCGGGCGCGCACGTAGTCTTCCATGGCGCGCAGAATGACGCCACCCTTGGGGTGAATCACGGGCAGGCCGGGGCCGACGGTCTTGGGGAAGGAGAAGAGGTCGAGCTCTTCACCCAGACGGCGGTGGTCGCGGCGCTCAGCCTCAGCAATGCGCTCCTTGTAGGCAACCAACTCTTCCTTAGAAGGCCAGGCGGTGCCGTAAATACGCTGCAGCATGGGGTTCTTCTCAGAACCGCGCCAGTAGGCGCCACCGGAACGCATCAGCGCATAACCGTTAGCAATCAGCTTGGTATTGGGCACGTGGGGGCCGCGGCAGAGATCCTTCCAGACGGTCTCCCCCTTCTTATCAACGTTGTCGTAGATGGTGATTTCGCCGGCACCGACCTCAACGGAGGCACCCTCGGCGGCGTCCGCACCGGAGCCAGGGCCCTGGGAGAGGGTCAGCAGTTCCAGCTTGTAGGGCTCGTTTGCCATCTCGGCCTCAGCCTCAGCCTGGGTGACCACGCGGCGGCGGAAGGTCTGACCGCTCTTGATAATCTTCACCATATCCTTCTCAATCTTCTTCAGATCCTCGGGGGTGAAGGGCTCTTCAACATCGAAGTCGAAGTAGAAACCGTCGGTGATGTAAGGGCCGATGCCGAGCTTGGCGTCCTTACGGTAGTTCTGAACAGCCTGGGCCATGACGTGGGCAGCCGAGTGACGCAGGACGTTCAGGCCGTCTTCTTCATGAACAGAAACGGGCTCGACAGCGTCGCCGTCAGTCAGTTCGGTGGAGAGGTCAACCAGGGTGCCGTTGATACGGGCAACGACGATTTCACGGTCCTCAGCGAACAGGTCGGCTGCGGTGGTACCGGCCTCAACCTGCTGGGCGGCACCTGCGACGGTAATGGAAAGAGCGGACAAATCTGTCTCCTAGGTTTGTGCCCACCCCTACAACGGGTGAGCTATCGTTACATCTGCACGGTACGAGGGTGCAGAACAAACCTAATTTTACCGCTAGCTAGGCTACTTTGTGCCTTTTGCTAGGGCGCGGGAATCGAAGTTTTTACCAGCGAGGTAGGAGCGGACTGTCAGGAAGAGGCAGTAGCCCACCACCAGCACGGGGGCGAAAAGGACGGACGCCTCCCCCAGCACCCCGACCACGGTCAGGTTAATAATTTTGACGGCTAGCACCAGGGCAAGGGTCAGCCCGGCGAAAGAGGGAACCACAGCCTGTGTCTGAGCGTAAAGACGGCGGGCAGAGTATACCCGGGCATCCAGACCTAGGGCCTGCGCAGCGGCCAGCTGGCGCTGCCCCTGCTTACCCGCGTGAGGTGAAAAAGCGTCGTGGGACTGGGCTGAGGCGTCCTTGCTTGCCATACGCCCCATAGCCATGCCACCCCACCAGACCAGTGCAAGAAGGGCGGGAAGGGCGAAGGTCAGCCCGAAAACCGACCAGACACTTTTGCCTACCCAGCCGTCCGCCCGACCCCACAGGCTGTAATGTACCGGTAACTGTTGCGGCAGCGACGGGTAAATCAGGGCCAGATAAATAAGCTCAGCAACTACCAGCCCCAGGGCCACAAGGAACCAGGCGCGGTTGGGTTTAATCGGCGGGTAGGCGGACGTCATGGGCTACTTTTTCGTTTTCTTGATAGCAGCCGTCTTGGGTGTGACCTTGGCCCCCGCCAGCGAAGCCTTAGCGCGGGACTTCTTGAAAGTCACGTCGAGCCCGTCCACGGCCTTCAGGCGCTTGCGCATGACCTTGATAGCCTCGGGGTTCTGGTCAATCATCAGGAAGTTGCGGTCAAGCTGGGCGCAGGCGTGGCCGGTGGTGCCGGAGCCACCGAAGAAGTCCAGCACCCAGTCGCCGGGTGCACTCGAGGCCTGCACAATGCGGCGCAAAATACCCAGGGGCTTCTGCGTGGCATAGCCGGTTTTCTCCTTGCCGCTAGGAGAAACAATGGTGTGCCACCAGACGTCCGTCGGCAGCTTACCAATCTCAGCTTTCTCGGGGGTGACAAGGCCGGGCGCCATGTAGGGCTCGCGGTCAACCGCCTCAGAATTGAAGTAATAATTCTCAGGGTCTTTCACGTAGACCAAAATGTTATCGTGCTTAGCAGGCCACTTCTTCTTGGACTTAGCCCCATAGTCATAAGCCCAAATAATCTCATTCAAGAAAGACTCGCGGCCAAACAGAGCATCGAGAACAACCTTGGCGTAGTGAACCTCGCGGTAATCCAGGTGCAGGTAGAGGGTACCGGTGGGCTTGAGCAGACGCCAGGCCTGCATGAGACGGGGTTCTAGGAACTCCCAGTAGTTCTCAAAGGAGTCAGAATACCCGTAGATATCGCCCTTGATGGTCTCGTAAGTGTGCCCCTTGTAGCCAACCCGGCTACCGCCCTCGGTACGCACGGTCTTGATGCTCTGGCGCTTCTGCACCTTGCCCGTATTGAACGGCGGGTCAATATAAATGAGCTGGAAGCTCTCTGCGGGCAGGTTTTTGAGCACGGCAAGATTATCGCCGTGAATCACCATGCTGGTGCTATCTGCTGACCACAAAGAACGTTTTGACACAAGGTACAGAATACCCCAAGGTCACCGCCTACTGCCCGCGCGGCGGGTGAGGGTTAAGCCACGCAAGGACGCTGGGGCGGGGCGAAGCGCAGGCATGCATGGAGCCGACTGGCTGGGGCTGGCATGAATCGCCCGTGAGCGCTAGCGAACCGGCGAGAAGGTTAGTCGGCAAACGCATGCCTGCGCAGAGCCAAAAATACGGTCGGCACGCGGAGGGTAATCACCACTCCCGTTTCGCCACCCTCACACCTGCTCGCACCGGTTGGTCAGCGTGCCGATGCCCTCGATTGAGGTCACCACGGTCTGCCCGGCGCTCAGCCACTTGCGGGGGCGTAGCGAGAGCCCAACCCCGGCAGGAGTTCCCAGGGCGATCAGGTCGCCGGGTTCCAGCGTCATAAAGGTAGAGATGTAGCTGACTACCTGGGCCGGGGTGAAGACCATGTTGGCGGTGGTGCCCTGCTGGCGCACTTCGCCGTCGACGGTGCAGGTCATGGCAAGGCCGCCCTCGATATCGAGTTCATCGGGGCTGACGATGACCGGGCCAAACGGCGTCGAGCGGTCCCAGTTTTTACCCTGGAACCATTCAGTTGTGCGCCCCTGCCAGTCGCGCACCGATACGTCGTTGAGCACGGTGTAGCCCAGCAGGTAGTCGTCCACCTGTTCTTCGGCAATGTGGCGGCCGCGGCGTCCTACCACCGCGCATAACTCGACTTCCCAGTCAATTTTGGTGCTCTCAGCGGGCAGCTCAATAGGCTCACCCGGCCCAATGAGGGCGTTGCCGAACTTGGTGAAGATGGTGGGGTAGGTAGGCAGCTCTGCCCCCACTTCTGCGGCGTGATCCGTGAAGTTCAGCCCCACGCACAGCACCCGTTGCACCTTGTTCAGCGGGGCAATGAACTCTTCAGGGCTCACCTCAACCGGCTTAGCCCCCAGTTCAGCAGGGCTCACAGACCCTAAATCACTCGACCCCACAAACTTGTGCAGGGGCCGGCCCAGCTCGTACCAGCGTCCGCCGCTTTCAACCACCGCGCGGGCCTTACTAGCCCGCCTGACCTGCGCAAACTTCACCCCGACCGTCCTTTCTGTTACAGCACCTAGTTTCACCCCGAGTGGGCGGTCAACTAGACTTTCTATGACGCAATATTCCGTTGACAAGGTGAATAAACGGTAAAACCGTAGGCAATCATCAGCCAACAGAGTATTCTATACATCACAGTGTAAATCAATACCCGACCCACAAGGAGGCCAACCATGAGCGGCTTGATTACTCTGATTTCGCACACTTCAAAGGCACGTAAGCCCATGACCGTCAACACCCGCCCCGCCCAGCTCGACGACGCTGAAGCGCTGGCACGGCTCTACTTCGCCTCCTACAGCGGCGAACGATTTGCATCCCAGGCCGACGCTGCCGCCGAGATGGAGCGTATTCTCAAGGGTGAGCACGGCGAGTTCTACGCCGAGGCGTCTCCCGTGGTAGTTGATGAGCACGACCGCATTATTGCCGCGTCCCTCTGTCTCAAGCACCGCGTGGTCACCGACCCCAAGGACATCCCCACCATCTACGAGCTCTTCACCGCAGCCTCCCGCCGCCGCGAGGGCCTAGCAGAACAGCTGATTCGCCGCAGCATCGACCAGATGTTCGAGGACGGCTACGAGCAGGTTTCAGTGCGCATCAGCGAGAACAACGCCGCCGCGCTAGCCCTCTACCTGACCCTAGATTTCAACCGCTGGTTCCCCGAAGACGACGACATTCTCTAGACAAGCGGTAAACTAGCTAATAGTTGAGCCCCACCCCTCACCAGCAGCGGGGGTGGGGCTCAGCTGTTTGATTGTAAAAGCTTAAGGTGATGCAGGCTCACGCTCGCTGCCGACCCTCTCGCCGGTTCGCTTCGCTCACTAGCGATTCACGCCAGCCCCGAGCCAACAGCTTCGCCATGAGCCTGCATCACCTATCTCCCGCATCAAGCTTTCTATAGACCACTCAGCAAATCTTCGACAGGCTCCAGCAGGTAGGGGGCGTTGTTGCGCACATTGCCGACATCCTTACTGACCTCGCGTAGGGCCCAGCCTGCGGTCTCGGCGAAAGCCTGCTCGCGAATGAGCTGCAAGGACGCCTGCGCTTGGGCACGGTAAGACCTTTTCTGCTCGGCCGTGGGCTTGGGGGCACCAGCTGGACGGCCTGACCGCAACCAGGCCGTCAGGCTATCACTTTCGTTAATGTCGGTATCAGCTGCCACGTGAAGGGGTATCGGCAGACGATTGTGCAGCTGACCTAGTTGCCGCTCAATCTCGTTTGTGTAGCCAGGGTCGCCACCCAAGTCGGCCATAATTCCGGGGTCGAATTCACCGTTGCCGGGTGAATCCATGGTCACGATAGAACAGGAGAGCAGCCACTCCCCTTCCTTACCTGCAAAAACCCCGCCTGGTTCTGCAAATTCTGCGGGGATTTTCCACCATTCATACAGACCGGCGAAGTAGATAGGTCGCCCGTCGATGCGGTGCACAAAGTAGGGGGTTTTCACCTGCTTGCCCGCTGCGGTAGTTTCAGTTTTCCACTCGTAGTAACCGCTCACGGGTACGGCGCAGTGCCCCGAAACAGCTGCCTCGCGGAAGGTTGGCTTTTCAAAAATAGTCTCGCTCCGGGAGTTGAAGGCACGCGATGAGAAGGCGGGATCCTTAGCCCAGCCCGGTAGCAGCCCCCAGCGGGCCGAATGCAGTTCGCGGGTGAAGATCGGAGCGCTCCCCTGCCCACCACCGGTCGGGGTGGCGGACGCACCCGCCCGCGCGGGCGCGTCCGCCCCGGTGACCTGTTCGGCGGGGCTCACTAGCCGGTCCACCAGAATGGGAACTGTGCTGGTGGGGGCAACGTTGTAGTTTGTGATGGGGTCGGTGATCTCAACCCCTGCCATGTATTGGGGGTGGTCCTGGGCCAGTTCAAGGGCGTAGCGTCCGCACACTAGAACCCCTCGCTTTCATAGGCTTCAATGACGGCGTCTTCAAGGTCGTCGACGGTGATGAGGGGTTCGATGTCGGCTGCTGCGCCCACTGTTGCGGGGTCCAGGGGTAGGCCGAGGGCCTGGTAAACGTCTGTTGTCACCTCGCGCAGGCTATCGGCCCCTGTTACCACGATGCCCGATGAGAACCACCAGGCTCCAGCGACGACCCGCTGGGCGGTGCCAATGAGCTTGACGCGCTGACCGCCGGGCAGTTGGCCCCAGACCGAATACTCACCGGGGCAGTACTCGCCGGGCAGTTCCCCCACCCCGGCAGGAATGCCCAGGCTAGTGAGGGCCTCTGCGAACATGGCCCCGAAGATGCCGTAGCGCTCGTGGTTGCCGCTGACAGCGTCTGATGCTTTCTGGAAATGATCCACCACCAGGCAGCCTGAGTGATAGGCAGCGGCGTGTCCGCCCACGGTACGCACCAGGGGCTCAAACCCGCGGTCCACCGCAGCCGCGCGGGCCTGAGCAAACCGGGGGTTAAGCTCGTCCCTGCGCCCAAAAGCCACCGTTGGTTTGGGCCGATAGAGACGCAGGGTACTGGGGGCCTCTCCCCTACCCACTGCGCGGACGGTCGCCATGGCTGAATCAACCATCTCGGCCATCGTTCCGCCGGTGACGGGGTCAACGCGGTCAAGGTGCAGCATTAGTCCACCGAAATTTCGTTCAAGCTGGTAGAGACGAACTCCCACCAGGCCGGGCGCAGGCCCGCATTCAGAGCCACCTGCTGACTGATGATGTGCGAGGGGCTGGTGCCGTAGAAGGGAACAAACCCTTCTGCGAGAATTGCCTGCGACAGCTCCCGCACCAGGTAGGTGGCCAGCCCATTACCCCTGTGGCCGGCCAGCACGTCAATGCCGATCTGGCGGCACCAATCGGAGTCTTCGCTGGCTCCTGCGAGAGCCACCAGCTGCCCCTCGGCGTAGGCACCCAGCACCTGCACATCAGGGCGGAGCTCCTTAAACCCCAGTGCGTTCTCAAAATCTGGGTTGCCACGATACTGCTCCAGTTCTGAAGGTTCTAACCACCGCACCGTATAGCCCTCGGGCAACAAGCTGGGGCGGGCGTCCGCACCTGGGATAAAGAAATCCCTGCCGGGGGTGAAAAAGAGGGAGGTGCCGCTCATTTGCAGGGCGTAGGGGGTCAAGTAGTCGTTGAGTTTGCGCAGCTCAGAGTAGTCCCCCACCCAGTTGCCATTATCCCCGGCCAGCAGGTTATCGGCGGCCTCGCGCACGCGCGGGTGCTGGGCACAAATGACCGTGAGCCCCCGATAGTTAATCAGGCGTAGCTCCCAGTGGTCGCGGTAGCGGCGGCGGGCCGGGTGCATCTCATCGAGGGGAATTCGACGGGCTGAAAGGTGGGTTGAGCCGTGCTGCTGCGCTATATCAATGGCCTGCTCGGGCAGGCACAGGTCAATGGACAGCTGCGCAGCCAGAATCTTCTCGGCCTGCTGGTAGCTGGTGATAGGCGCGGGCATGGCTCTCTTTCTGCTCGGTAGGCTCTCTATCTAGGGTACTCGCTTTAGCAGGGGCGCGGACGCCGGTGGCCCCTTTGCCTTTCGGGGCAGGCTGGTGAGGCTGGGGGTTTCGCCCCGCATTTATTCTGTTTTACCCGCAACTAGTTGCGGCTTTTTCAGAATAAATGCGGGGTGCCGGTGTTTATGCTGGAGGTATGAAGATTCTTGTTCTGGGTTTGAGCGGCGCCGGTAAGTCCACCTGGGCGCGACGGTTGGCTGCCGGGTACGGGGTGCCGCTGCTGCACCTTGATACCGTTCACTGGTTGCCGGGGTGGGTCGAGCGGGACCTAGCGGACGAACGCTCTCTTGTGGGCGAGTTTCTGGATGAGAATGAAGCCTGGGTGATTGAGGGCGGCTATTCCGATGTGCATTTTGAACGGCGGCTGGCTGAGGCTGACCGCATCTATGTGCTGTTAGCACCGCGCCTGGTGCGCCTGTGGAGGGTAGGACGCCGCTGGCTCACCTACCGCGGTACCAACCGGCCTGATATGACCGAGGGCTGCCCCGAGAAGCTCGACCTCGAATTTGTGAAGTGGATTCTCTGGGACGGCCCCAGCCGCGCCCGCATGAAAGCCCTGGCGGACGTCCGCCGCACCTACCCCGAAAAAACGGTGTGGAGAAGGTGCTGGGGCTAAACCCCCTGCTGCTCCTTTTATGAAAACGGCCCCTCACCGTTCCCACAGAAAGGGGTTCAGCAAGGGGCCATTTTCTAGCTCTGACTAGGGCATTTAGAAGTCCCAGTCCTCATCTTCCGTATTCACAGCCTTACCAATAACGTAGGAGGAGCCGGAGCCGGAGAAGAAGTCGTGGTTCTCGTCGGCGTTGGGTGAGAGGGCTGAGAGAATCGCGGGTGACACGTTGGTGACGGAGGCCGGGAACATGGCCTCATAGCCCAGGTTCATCAGTGCCTTGTTGGCGTTGTAGTGCAGGAACTTTTTGACGTCCTCGCTCAGGCCCACGCCGTCGTAGAGGGAGTGGGTGTAGGCCACTTCGTTCTCATACAGTTCGTAGAGCAGGTCAAAGGTGTAGTCCTTGAGCTCTGCCTGGCGCTCAGCGGTCTCCTTTTCGAGGCCGCGCTGGTACTTGTAGCCAATGTAGTAGCCGTGTACAGCCTCATCGCGAATAATCAGGCGGATAAGGTCTGCGGTGTTGGTGAGCTTGGCGCGGGATGACCAGTACATGGGCAGGTAGAAACCTGAGTAGAAGAGGAAGCTCTCGAGCAGGGTTGAGGCGACCTTCTTCTTCAGGGGGTCATTGCCCTGGTAGTAGTCCATGACGATGCGGGCCTTCTTCTGCAGGTGCTCGTTCTCGGTGGACCAGCGGAAGACCTCGTCAATTTCCTTGGTGGAGGCCAGGGTGGAGAAGATCGATGAGTAGGACTTAGCGTGCACCGACTCCATGAAGGCGATGTTGGTGTACACGGCCTCTTCGTGGGCGGTCACGGCGTCGGGGAGTAGGGAGACAGCACCAACAGTACCTTGGATGGTGTCGAGCAGGGTCAGGCCGGTGAAGACGCGCATGGTCAGCTGCTTTTCTTCCTCGGTCAGGGTCTTCCAGGACTGCACGTCGTTCGACAGCGGCACCTTTTCGGGCAGCCAGAAGTTAGCGGTCAGACGGTCCCAGACCTCAAGGTCTTTTTCGTCTTCGATGCGGTTCCAGTTGATGGCTTCAACGTGGTTGACCAGTTCGACCTTCTCACTCATGGTGATGGGTTCTCCTCATGTCGGGTTGGTGTGGTGCCTGGAATAGGCTTGGTTCTATTCTTTCACCGTTGGGCGGTTTTCGCACCAGCGGCTCGGTTTGCTTAATATCTCAGGGGCGGACGCCCGCACCCGCTTCCTCTTGTAGGGCGGCTAGGCGCTCTGCTTTGGTTTCCCTATCGACGAGGCGGCGTAGCAGCGGCAGGGCTGCAGCAAGCTGCGCAGCCTCGTCCGCGGTGAGTATCTCGTCGGCACGTTCTACTATCCAGCGGTCGCGGCGACTGATGATGGAGTCGATGGTTGCACTCCCCTGCTCTGTCAGATAGAGCTCCTTGCGACGCTTATCGTGCAGGTTCTTGCCCGAGGCAATGTAGCCGCGGCGAAGCAGTGAGGCAACGATCTTGTTCATGGACTGCGGGGTCATACGCTGAAAGCGGGCCAGCTCGGCACAGGTCTGCCGCGGGCCGGCCTGGAGCTGGGCGAGCACGGTTTCCTCTGCAAATGAGAGGGGCGAGTGCGAGTCGGTCTCGTTCCTCAGTCGTCTATGCATCCTAAAGACCGAATACCTTAAGGTACTCGCCTGCTCATACGAAAAATTTTCCAAGGGCGCCAGCCTAAAATAATCAGTTTAACTTATCAGTTATATAGATTATATACCGTGATAAAGAAAGCCCGCCACCCAACACAAGATGACGGGCCCGCTCAGCCGGGGCGGGCGTCCGCGCCCTATCAGCACAACGCCCTACCCCGCCTCAGGCCTTAGAGCATGCAGCTAACGCAGCCCTCAACCTCGGTACCCTCAAGAGCCATCTGACGAATACGTGAGTAGTAGATGGTCTTGATGCCCTTACGCCAGGCGTAAATCTGGGCCTTGTTGACGTCGCGGGTGGTGGCGGTGTCCTTGAAGAAGAGGGTCAGCGACAGGCCCTGGTCGACGTGCTGGGTAGCAACGGCGTAGGTGTCGATAATCTTCTCGTAGCCGATCTCGTAGGAGTCCTGGTAGTAGTCCAGGTTCTCGTTGTCCATGTAGGGAGCCGGGTAGTAGACACGACCCAGCTTGCCTTCCTTACGGATCTCAATCTTCGAGGCAATGGGGTGAATCGACGAGGTGGAGCCGTTGATGTAGGAGATAGAACCGGTCGGCGGAACAGCCTGCAGGTTCTGGTTGTACATACCGTGTTCAGCAACGTCGGCTGCCAGCTGCTTCCAGTCCTCAGCGGTGGGCACAAAGTGACCGGCGAAGAGCTCGCGGGCGCGCTCGGTCTCAAAGTCCCAGGTGCCGTTGATGTACTTCTCGAAGTACTCCCCCGAAGCGTACTTGGACTTCTCAAAGCCTACGAAGGTCTCCTTGCGTTCGCGGGCAATTTCCATAGAGGCGCGAATCGCGTGGTAGGTGACGGTGTAGAAGTACATGTTGGTGAAGTCCAGGGCTTCTTCAGAACCGTAGTAGACGTGCTCGCGGGCCAGGTAGCCGTGCAGGTTCATCTGGCCCAGACCAACGGCATGGCTCATGGAGTTACCGCGCTCGATGGAGGGAACCGAGGCAATATCGGACTGGTCAGACACGGCAGTCAGGGCGCGGATGGCGGTGCCGACGGTCTGGCCCAGGTCGCCGCCGTCCATGGCCAGGGCGATGTTGAGGGAACCCAGGTTGCAGGAGATGTCCTTACCGATGGTCTCGTAGCCAAGGTCAGCGTTGTAGACCGAAGGCTCAGAAACCTGCAGAATCTCGGAGCAGAGGTTAGACATGATGATCTTGCCGTCAATGGGGTTAGCCTTGTTAACGGTGTCTTCAAACATGACGTAGGGGTAGCCCGACTCGAACTGAATCTCAGCCAGGGTCTGGAAGAACTCGCGGGCGTTGATCTTGGTCTTCTTGATGCGGGCATCGTCGACCATCTCGTAGTACTTCTCGGTGACGTTGATGTCTGAGAAGGGCACACCGTAGATACGCTCAACGTCGTAGGGCGAGAAGAGGTACATGTCCTCGTTCTTCTTGGCCAGCTCGAAGGTGATATCGGGAATCACAACACCCAGGGAGAGGGTCTTGATACGAATCTTCTCGTCGGCGTTCTCGCGCTTGGTGTCGAGGAAGGAGTAAATGTCGGGGTGGTGAGCGTGCAGGTAAACTGCACCCGCACCCTGACGAGCACCAAGCTGGTTAGCGTAGGAGAAGGAGTCTTCCAGCAGCTTCATGACGGGAATGACGCCTGAGGACTGGTTCTCAATCTTCTTGATGGGGGCGCCGGCTTCGCGCAGGTTGGTCAGAGCGAAAGCGACGCCGCCGCCGCGCTTGGACAGCTGCAGGGCTGAGTTGATGGAGCGGCCGATGGACTCCATGTTGTCTTCGATACGCAGCAGGAAGCAGGAGACCAGTTCGCCGCGCTGCTTCTTACCGGCATTGAGGAAGGTGGGGGTGGCGGGCTGGAAGCGGCCGGAGATGACCTCTTCAACAATCTTGGTTGCCAGAGCCTCGTCGCCTTCTGCCAACAGCAGGGCGACCATAACCACGCGGTCCTCGAAGC
Source organism: Rothia sp. 11254D007BW (assembly GCF_053548195.1). Lineage (NCBI taxonomy): Bacteria > Bacillati > Actinomycetota > Actinomycetes > Micrococcales > Micrococcaceae > Rothia > Rothia sp. 11254D007BW. The sequence goes on along the minus strand of NZ_JBPWPK010000001.1, from coordinate 572,294 downwards.
GTTCCAGGTAGCGCTGGCCGTCGAAGGTCTTCAGCGCGTAGGAGGTGTAGAACTTGAAGGCACCCAGGAAGGTGGGGAAGCGGAACTTCTTGGAGTAGGCCAGCTTGGAGAGGGACTTGACGAAGTCAAAGGAGTACTTCTCGAAAACCTCGGGCTCGTAATACTGGTGCTTGACCAGGTAGTCAATCTTTTCTTCCAGGTCGTGGAAGAAGACGGTGTTGTTGTTGACGTGCTGCAGGAAGTACTGGCGGGCAGCCTGACGGTCTGCTTCGAACTGAATCTGGCCGTTCTCATCGTAGAGGTTCAGAAGGGCATTCAGTTCGTGGTACCCCATGCCACGGTATTTCTCGGGGGTGCTCGGATCCTCGTGACCGGGTTCTACGCTGAGGCCGGGTACAGGGAGTTTTGAATCCAAAATTTTTCCAATCCTTCTTGAACGGTTTCTACATCTTCTTCGGTGCCCATGAGCTCAAATTTGTAGAGCACGGGCACGTGGCATTTGGCGGCGACTTTGTCTGCTGCTACGCAGAAGAGGTCACCGAAGTTGGTGTTTCCCGCGCCGATGACTCCTTGCAGGAGTTCCCGGTTGTGGGGGTTGTTGAGGAACTTCACGGCCTGGGGCGGTATGGAGCCCGCTCCCCCGGGTCTCCCGTAGCTGGGGACGCACAGTACGTAGGGCCCGGTGACCTGTGGTGGGTCTTCACTGGTCTTCAGCGGTAGCCGTATGTTTTTTATTCCGGTCTTCTGGACGAACTTGTGGGTGTTCTCTGAGACCGATGAAAAGTAGACGATGGTGGGCTGTCCGGTGGTATCTGTGGTGTCCATGGGGGCTGGTGCCTGGATCTGGTCGTGGTGGGTGTGCGCGTGGCGCGGGTAAGAAAAGGCCCGGGTGCGGACGCCTGTAGCGGCGGGTGCTCCCCGGGCAGGTGGTCAGCGGTTAGGCTGCGGCGCTGGCCAGGGCGTTGATCTTGTCGGGCTGGAAGCCTGACCAGTGGTCCTCACCGGCGATTACAACGGGGGCCTGCAGGTAGCCCATGCCCTTGATGAGTTCGAGGGCTGCGGGGTCCTCAGTGATGTCAACGGTGTTGTACTGGACGCCGAGCTTGTCGAGAGCGCGGTAGGTCATGTTGCACTGGACGCAGGCAGGCTTGGTGTACACCGTAACGGTCATTGGGGTATCTCCTTGGTATCCCGCGTGTTGCGGGAGGTTTCTGGCATAGGGGCTCTCGAAAGAGCTGGTGTGGGGTCTGGCGGCCTTTTCTCTCTAGTCGCCCGAACCGAGATTTAATACTACATCTAGTGTTTGGAGAGCGCATCTAGCCCTACATAGTGTGGTCTGTTACGAAATTTTTTAAATCGGTGCGCTATCCACAGCCCTTCCGCGCGTTTGCGGGCTTTAAGGGAAAGTTATCCACATGAAGGGTTTTTATGTGAGGTTTGGAGTGATGGTGTGACCTTAAGTTCAGGGGCCACTTAGCCCCCTGGGGCTTAAGACCGGACGTCCCGCGTGATATCAGGGCGGGGGCTTTCAACCCTAAATTGAGCCTTGAGTCTTGGGGGGCTGCGCGGGCCTGTTTTTTAAGGTTTTTTGCCGGGGGCGTGTCGCACAGAGGGGCACCCTGTCAGGCTTGACAAGGGTGCCCCTTAAGGTGTTTAAGCGCGGTTGTTTAGACGAGCCCGCGGTCTTTGAGCTGCTCGTAGAGGGCGGTGCCGTCGTTGCCTTCAAGCCAGAGGTCGCCCTTGGTGATATCGCGAGCGCGGTTGTCGCCCCAGACGCGGCCTGATGAGAGGACGGATTCGCCGAAGGTGAGGTTGCGGATGAGGATGGCTTCGACGTTGTGGGGGTAGCGGACGGCGAAGCCGTTGTAGATTTCGGGGTCGCGTTGGCCGTCGTCGCCGATGAGGATCCAGCGGATGTTGGGGAATTCGGTGGCGAGGCGTTTGAGGGTGTTGACTTTGTGTTGGGAGCCGGAGCGGAACCAGCGGTCGGGGGTGGGGCCCCAGTCGGTGAGGAGGAAGGTGCCTTTGGGGTAGCCGTTGCGGTGGAGGAAGCGGCGGAGGGTGGGGGTGACGTTCCAGGCGCCGGTGGAGAGGTACATGAAGGGGGCTGTGGGGTGGGCGCGGTGGAGGCGGTCCATCATGACGGCCATGCCGGGGGTGGCGGAGCGGGCGTGTTCGTTGAGGACGAAGCTGTTCCAGGCTGCGACGAAGGGGCGGGGTAGGGCGGTGTTCATGACGGTGTCGTCGACGTCGCAGATGATTCCGATGGTTTGGTCTTCGGGGACGATGTAGACGCTGGTGATGGCGGGTTGGCTGCCGGGGGTGGTGATGGTGACTTGGTGGGTGCCGGGTTCTAGGGTGATGTTGAGTTTGACGTCTACGACTCCTCCGCGGTCGGCGTGGACGCGGTGGTGTTGGTTGTTGATGTGGATGTCGATGGGGGCGTGGGAGATGGCGACTGAGGTGAAGGAGCGCCAGCCGCGGACGGGTTCGATGGTGGGGTCGCCTTTTTCGACGGAGTCGAAGAATTCTTCGAAGAGGTCGGTTTTGTAGAGGGCGCGGCCGAGGATGCGTACCCAGTTTTTGGTGCCGTAGCCGACGCTGGGTACGATGACGGGTTCTAGGCCGTTTTTTTGTGCTTTGCGTTCGCGGTAGGAGTGGATGTTGTCGCCTATGCGGTAGCCGATGTTGACGGCTTCGTCGGCTGCTTCTGCGACGATGGTGCGGATTTCGTGTGCCCCTGTGGTCATAGCCCTAGTTTTTCATATTTGGGTGGTTGGTGCATGGTATGGGTGGGTGTGGGTGTGTTGTTAAAGGAAGAGGTGGGCACCGTCTTTGGTGCCCACCTGTGTGCGGTGTGTGGTGGTGTTGTTAGTCGATGTTGAGGACGCAGGTGGCGCTGCCAGTGCCGTCTGCTTCGTTGGCGTGGTTGACGTGGTCGCCTTCTTCGAGGGAGTAGCCGGTGCCCTTGATGGCGCAGAAGACCTCGGCTTCGGGGTCTTCGGCGGTGACGGAAACGCGAATCTGGGAGTCTGAGAGGTCTGCCAGGTTGTCGTAGGTGAGCTTGTAGAAGGCTTCGCCTTCGAACTCAGCCTGGTTGCCGTCGAAGCTCATCTGGTCCTGGTAGACGGTGACGGTTGCGGGAACCTCTGCGCCGTTGTGTTCGGCAGTTACCTCAATGGTGATATCGTCGCGGCCGCCCCAGCCGTCAGTTGCTTCAATGCCCATGCCGGGTACGATGGTTTGCGCGCAGCCTGCGAGCAGGGCGGTCGCCGCAAGCGCGGATACTACGGTAACTTTTTTCTTTGCCATACATAAAAATATAGCGTCTTCACAGACTCTTAGGGTAATGCTACGCGCCGGTGGGCGACAGTTTGTGGCTAAAAGTCTTAATGAGAGGTTGGGGGACGTAGTGGGGGCGGGCACTCTCTGGTGTGAGGGTGCCCGCCCGGGGTGTGGCGTCCTGGTGGTTGTGGACTAGTGAGCGTTGTCTAGGCGCTCGGGGTCGGTGGTGACCAGGATTTTGACGGCGGTTTCGTTGCGGTTGATGAGGGTGTCGAAGCCTTCGTCAATGAGGTTTTCGAGGGCGATTTTGCCGGTGATGAAGGGTTTGAGGTTGATTTTGCCTGATTCGACGAGCTTGATGGTGTCGGGGTGGTTGTTGACGTAGGCGATAGTGCCGCGGAGGTCAACTTCCTTGAGGACGAGTTTTTGCATGTCGAGCTGGGCGGGCTTACCCCAGATGGAGACCACGACGATGACGCCTTGGGGTTTGATGGCGTCGAAGAGGGTGTCGAGGACGACGTTAACCGAGGTGCATTCGAAGGCGACGTCGGCGCCGCGGCCGTCGGTGAGTTTTTTGACTTCTTCGACGACATCTACCTCGGCGGGTGAGAGAGCGTAGTCGGCTACTCCGGCGTCGAGGGCCTTTTGGCGGCGGAGGCTGGAGAGTTCGCTCATGACGACGGTTGCGCCCTGGGCTTTGAGGACGGCTGCGGTGAGCAGGCCGATGGGGCCTGCGCCACCGATGAGGGCGACGTCGCCCTCCTTGACTCCCCCGGCTCGTTCAACGGCGTGGTAGCCCACGGTGAGAGGTTCGATGAGAGCTGCTTCGTCGAGGGGGATGTCCTTGGAGATTTTGTGGACCCAGCGGCGCTTGACGGCGATTTTTTCGGCAAGGCCGCCGCCGCGCCCGGCGAGGCCGATGAAGTTCATGTCCTTGGAGAGGTGGTAGTCCTTGTTGCCGGGGCCGGTTTCTACGTCGTCGCGTACGATGTAGGGTTCAACGACGACGTGGTCGCCTACCTCTAGGTCGGTGACGCCTTCGCCGAGGGCTTCGACGATGCCGGAGAATTCGTGGCCCATGGTGACGGGGGCGGTTTCGCCGGAGATGGGGTGCGGGGTGCTGTGGGTGGGGCAGAAGATGGGGCCGTCGAGGTATTCGTGAAGATCGGTGCCGCAGATGCCGCACCAGGCTACCTTGATGAGGACTTCGCCAGCGCCTGCGGTGGGTTCGTCGATGTCTTCGATGCGGATGTCTTTGTTGTCGTAAAAGCGGGCTGCCTTCATGGGAGTCATCACCTGTTTCGATAAGGGGTCTCCCCCGCTACCTGGCTGGGCGGGTAGCGAGGTTTGGTCGTCTATGACCTCTTTCATCCTATCCCCGCAGCACCTGCTTGTGGCGCCAGTTACGCTATATTTCGGCAGGTTGCAGGCATAACCGCTTTAGGCCCTTCCCATCATCAGGCCACCCTCAACGGTAAGCAGAGGCCGCAGGCGGCGCAGCTGCCCCAGTTGATGTGGAGGGTGGTCATGGTGGGCGGGTCTTTCGTTGGTTAGGAGTGGGCGGTGCAGGTGCCGTGGGTGTGGGCTGTGATTTCGTGGTGGTAGGTGGTGAGGGTGTTGGTGATGCTGGTGGACTCAAAGGTGTTGATAGCTGCGTTTGTCTCTGACAGGAGGCCCCGCACAGCGGCGCTCGCCGCAGCCAGGTCTGCCTCACGATCGCTATCAACCAGAAGCTGGGCCGGGGAGGTCCAGACCTGCCAGTTCTCTGCCAGCACAACTAGGAGCCGCTACTGGTGGTGTGGGAGGTGGAACCGGCAAGGGCCTGCCAGGTTTCAGAAGAAAGCTTTGCCTCACCTGCTGGGCAGATGAGGCAAGGCTGACATAAGAAATGAGGTGTTCAGGTTAGAGCGGGTTATGCAGGGAGCGGCCGTTGGTGGCAATCACCTGCTGGTACCAGTCAAAGGACTTCTTGCGGTAGCGTGCTAGGGTGCCTGAGCCATCGTCATTCCGGTCCACATAAATCACCCCGTAGCGCTTAGACATCTGAGCGGTCGACATTGATACCAGGTCAATGCACCCCCACACGGTGTAGCCCAGCAAGTCGACCCCGTCGGCGATTGCTTCTTCAGCCTGGAGCAGGTGCTCGCGCAGGTAGCTGATTCGGTAATCGTCCTCAACTGTGAGCCCGTCCGACCCACCTTCCACCAGTTGGTCAACCGCACCCAGGCCGTTTTCAACGATAAAGAGGGGCTTGCCCCAGCGATCCCAGAAGTCGTTAAGCACCAGGCGCAGGCCCACCGGGTCTATCTGCCAACCCCACTCAGAAGCTTCTAGGGTAGGGTTGGGCACTCCCCCGATGATGTTACCCTCACCGGTATCTGCAGCCCCAGCAGTTTCACACACCGACATGTAGTAGGAGAAGGAGACAAAATCGACGGTATTCAGCAAGTCCTGGCGGTCTTGGTCGGTGATCTCCAGTTCGACACCCAGCTCTGAGAGCTTGCGGAGAAAGTAGCCGGGGTAGGTGCCCCGGCAGTGCACGTCACCAAATACATAGTCATCGCGCGAGGCCACCTGGGCAGCCAGCACATCTGCCGGGTCGGGGGTCAGGGGGTAGCGGGGAACAGCCAGGATCATGCAGCCCACCCGGTTTTGCCCGTCAATCTCATGGGCCAGGCGGGTGGCACGGGCTGAGGCGACCAGTTCGTGATGCACCGCCTGATAGAGCCGCTGCGGCCCAATCTCATCGGGTGTTCCTTCAAGCCCCGAGAAGAAGGGAAAGTGCAGCACGGAGTTAATCTCGTTGAAGGTAATCCAGTAGCGAACCCTGCCCGCAAAATGGGTCATTACAGAGCGGGCGTACCGCTCAAAGAAATCAATCAGCTGCCGGTTAGCCCACCCGCCGTATTCACGAGCCAGATGCAAAGGGGTCTCATAGTGACTCAAGGTCACCAGCGGCTCAATCCCGTGGCGCAGCAGCTCGTCGATAACCCGGTCATAGAAGGCCAGGCCCTCAGGGTTGGGTTCAGTCTCGTCCCCGCGCGGGAAAATCCGTGACCAGGCAAAGGAAAGGCGGAAGACCTTAAAGCCAAGTTCGGCAAAGAGGGCGATATCGTCTGCGTAGCGGTGGTAGAAGTCGATGCCCTCAAGCTTGAGGTTATCGGGGGTCGGCTGGGCTGTGGGAGCGGACGCCAGCCCCCGCGGCAGCACGTCCTGCACGCTCAGCCCCTTGCCACCCTCAGCATAGGCACCCTCAATCTGGTTGGCGGCCGTTGCGCCACCCCACAAAAATCCTTCAGGAAAACTCACCGGCGGCGTCCTTTCAATCTCTGTCTGCATCTTTTCCACCCTACACGTGGTGGTAGGGGCGGCCGGCGGCGATTTCACCGGCCCGATATATCTGCTCCGTGATGATTAAGCGCACCAGCTGGTGGGGGAAGACCAGGTCCGAGAGACTCCAGACGGTATTGGCGCGGCCCCGCACCGAATCGTCCACCCCGTAGGCTCCACCAATCACCAGTACCACCTTCTTAAAGCCCAACTGGGTCTCCAGCAGGCGAGCCAGGGCAGGAGAGCTCAGCATCTTGCCGCGCTCATCGAGCAGCACCAGGTAGTCATCACGGTCAACCTTTTCAAGAATGCGGCGGGATTCCTCCGCCCGCGCAGCTTCTTCTGCCAGGGACGAATGGGGCAGGTACTGCCAGGTAATATCCCAGGGCTTGCGAAGACGAGTTTCGTAGCGGTCAATGCCGTCCTTGACCCACTTTTCGTGTTTCTTACCGATAGCAATAATTTTGATGGTCATAAGTTCTCCTCGGTCAGGGGTGCGCGGGCTGTAAGAACGGTGAAGGTGGGGGTGCGCTCAAGCTGCCGCACCTGTTCAAAGCGCTCTTCAACCTGCTGCCGGTAGCGGGCGTGCGAGTTATGCACCAGGTAGAGCTGCCCACCGGGAGTCAACAGGCGCAGGGCAGCATCAAGCAGCGGGCCCACCAGGCTCAGGTCAACCACGGTTCCGGTGTGAAAGGGCGGGTTAAGCATCACGATGTCGGCTGAGCCCTGCGGCAGACGGGAACCGGCGTCATCCCAGCTCACCTGAACCCGGGCGTCCTGCCCCAGGTTAAGGGCTGCCGACCGGGCGGAGTCCACATCGAGGTCGGTGGCCCAGACCCGGGCAACCTCCACCCCGGCAGGCAGGTGCTCTAGAACTTCGAGGGTCACCGACCCGTTACCGCACCCCAGGTCAACCAGGGTCAGCGGGCGGGCAGGGACCTGCTTCGCTAAGTCGGTAAGGACGTTTGCGGCCAGCACTTGGCCGCCCCGGTCGGGCTTACCACCCGAGAACACGCCACCAACAGCCTGTAGGGCTCCGGCAGGCCGAGGGGCCTCAGACGCCGGGGCCGGCGCTGTAGCAAGCAGGCAGCGGTGCTTACCCTTACCCCGCAGCCCCCTCACTTGCCCGAAGCTGCGGCCCAGAGTCTGGTTGAAGCTGGTGCTCATGTGCTTGGTATTACCACCCAGAATCAGGGTAGTTTCGCTCCCCTGCTCAGCCTGATACCGCGCTAAATCATGGGCGAGGTCGGCGAGCGCGGCGTGACTCTTGGGTAGGTGACCCAGAGCGATGGCACCGTTGAAGCGGTGAGTGGCGAGAGCCTCATAGAGACTGAAAGTTGAGGAATCTACTTCCCCGTTTTGATCGAGCCCTGCAAGGATAAGGCGGGTTGCAGCATCTGGATACTGCGCCCGGAGAGTGCGGTGCAGAGTCAGAGCGTCTGCGTAGGAGCGTTGTCGGCTGATCACCCGGTGGTTGCCGGGAGCGGTGTGTGCTAGGGCCCAGAAGGTTAGGGCGCCGGTGGGGTCATCGAGGACGAGCACGTCCCCGGTAGTAGCGCCGTCGGGGCTGGATGCGGAGACGGCGTCTGCGATGATAAGCCGGTCAAGGGCGGTTGCTGCGCCTGCACTCAGTGAATCGAGGGGCACGAGCTGGGTGAGGTGGTGGGTACTAGATGTGGGCACCCCTCTAGTATCTCACGGGCGATAAGGGGCCTAGGTGGGGCGGTGCGTCCACCGAGTGAGATACCGGTCCGACGAGCGGCGACAGGGGGCTGCGCTCCCGGCCTCTCTATCAGTCCGCTGATAAAATGCTGGGAGTAGGGCGCCCAGGCCCTGCCCCCACCGCACACCTGAAACGAGTAGATTGACATGAGCGAACAGACGCCTTCCTCCTACCCCGCCCCCAATTACAACACCAACCCCTACCAGCAGCAGGCCCCCCAGACCGAGAAGACCAACACCCTAGCGATTCTCAGCCTCGTTTTTGGTTTTCTGGTGAATATCGTCGGTATCGTGCTTGGCTTTGTTGCCCTGAACCAGATTAAGCGCACCGGCGAGAAGGGCCGCGGCCTGGCCATTGCCGGTATCGTCGTGGGCTTCATCAGCCTGATCAGCGGCATCATTTTCGCTATTCTCATGCTTGCTGGGCTCAACGAGGTTGCCAAGTCCGCAGCTGCCTACGAGTCATCGGCTGCCGTTGCAAGCTCGTCCTCTGCTAGCGCCCTGGCTACCGAAGAGGTGAGTGAAGAGGCATCGGCAGCTGCCGACGAGGCGTCCGTCCTGGCCTCCGATGCGGCAACCACCGCTGCCCTTGACCCCGCCTCCCCCTACTGTGTTGCTCTCGATGAGTTCCTGGTTGCCTCTGATGGTATCCAGCAGGATGCCACCACCTTAGATGGTTACCTGGCTTCGCTGACCAAGCTTCGCGACAACGCTCCTACCGAAGAGATGCGGGCTTCACTGACCACCGCTATCGACGCTGTCAATGCCTCTGATGCAGCTACCTTTGAGTCTGCACTGAACGAGGTTGTGTTCGACCTGGGCCTGGACGCCGTCAACTGCGGCATCGAATAAACCCCGCCGCCCCCAACGACAAGGGGCCCCGCACCGTCACGGTGCGGGGCTCCTTTTTGTTTTAGTCGGTCATCTTAACGGTTGCCTGCTGGGGTGCCACCAGGGGCATGGGCTCATATTCAGCGCGCAGGGCTCGCAGACGAGCCACGTGGGCGTGAAGGGCCTTATCTTCATCGGTAGTGGGCGTGAAGGGGCGGGCCGGTAGCGGCTGGCCGTCAAGATCGGTTGCCATGTAGGTCATAGAGGCATGGATAGCTAGGGGTAGCTGGTCGTGGCGTTCCCTCGGGTTACCGGCGCGCAGGTGCACCATCACACCCATGGACCGCGCATCGGTACGTACCAGGCGGGCGGTCACTTCCACCAGGTCCCCGATATGCACCGGCTGGTAGAAGCGAATTCCACCGGCGTAAACAGCGACAGTGCGCTCGCCGCTCCAGGCCATAGTGACGCTGGTGGCTGCTTCGTCAATCCATTCCATGGCGGTGCCACCGTGCACATTCCCGCCCCAGTTCACGTCGGTGGGCTTAGCCAGGAAGCGGTGGGTGACTTCAGGTGCGGTGGACGCGCTCGTGTAGGTCTGAGAAGTCATTTCGGCTTCAATGGCCTTGCGGAGTTCCACGCGAGAGAGCGCCGCCTGCTGCACCCGCTTCTCCTCGTCGGTCACGGGCACATAAGGAGTAACAGGTGTGGGTTTACGGTCTTCGCCCATGGCGACGAAGATGACTAGGCAGTCGCAGGCGCGGGTGAAGTTGCCGTCCCTAGGGTCTGCTGAGAGTACTTCGTTAACGATGTGCATAGTGGAGCGGCCGGTGTAGACAATACGGGAGCGCACCTCGACCATGTGACCTGAGGGTATGGGGCGGGTGAAGTGGATGTGGCCGACGTAGGCGGTGACGCAGTAGGTGCCTGACCAGCCTGCGGCGCAGGCGTAGGCGGCTTTGTCGATCCATTCGAGCACCCGTCCGCCGTGTACGCCGCTTGCCCCTGCGATGAGTACGTCTGTGGGGGCTGCGAGAAAACGTAGGGTGATGGAGGGCTGTGGGTCTAGCTGGGTCATGGCAGGTTTCTTTCTGGTGCAGTGTGGTAATGGTGCGGACGTCGCCTGCCTACTGCCTGCTCTGGGCAAGTGGGGCGGTGGTGGCGTCCTTGCCACCGGGTGATGCCGTTATGTGATTGTTATATCGTACGGCATGCGCTGCGTTGTACCGAGCTGCGTCTCAGCCCTGAGAAAGGTGTCAACCATGGTTGACACCTTTTTCGTTGAGCAACTAAAGTTGACACCATGGAGCTCCCCCACGCAACCCAGCAGGCAGCAGACACCACAGACCCCCGGCGAGGCCTCCTTGCCATAGCTACCCTGCGCTCACTCACCGATAACCTAGAACACCAGCAGGTCGAAGCAGCCCTGCGGGCCGGCATGAGCTGGCAGGCAATAGCCGACTGCCTGGGGGTGAGCAGGCAGGCCGTTCACAAGAAGTATGCCAAACGCATTGATCCCAGCATTCCCCTTCCGCGCAGAAAGGTACCCTAGTAACCATGACTACCGCTACACGCTGGGCTGATTATCTTGCCCTGATCACCGCGGCGCGAACATCAGCATCCACCAGAGGCTCAACGCTCATTGATACCCAGGACCTCTTGATTGCCCTAACACTTGACCCGGGTGCCGTCGGAGCCACGCTGCGCAAGCAGGGGCTCACCCACCACAGGGTCGAAGCAGCCCTCTCATCGCTGGAGCATTCCCTGCTTGCTTCACTGGGTATCCACCAGGCACCAGCCCGTCATTCCCTCCCAGGCCTAGCCGACTTCACTTTCACCGACCGAGCTCAGAAGTTCTTGCACCAAAACCCCACCCCGCAGGCACTTGCCCTAGCACTCCTAGATGAACCCACCGGCGTCATCCAAGAAGTGGTGACCGCCTGCGGACTGACCGCCGAAACGATCCGTCAGAGCCTGAAAAAACTTGGCACTTCTACCCTTTCAGACGCACCCCAGGCACCAGCAGACGAGGCCGACCCCCGCCGCCTCAGCTCAACCCGCACGGTGTTTATCCCTGTTGAGATAGAAAAAGTCTGGGACCTCATCAAGGAACCGCAAGAGCTCGCACGCTGGGTTCCAGCAATTGACCTCGTTGAACCTAACCCCACAGACGGGGTCTGGCTGGGTTACACCACCGAACTTGACCAGGTGAAGAAGTTTGGGCGGGTTCACCAGAATTCCCTAACCCGCAGCATCCGGCAGACCAAGCTGTCCCAGAGTCAAAGCACCCACCGGGTTGCCTATGAGCTGGGCTTTCCCCACCAGCCGAAGTTCAACACCCAGCTCATTGAGGTCACTTTGAACCCCCAGGAGTCGGGAACTCTCGTTCAGGTCACCAGTGGGTGGTTGCGAGCGCCGGAAGCTAACCTGCCGAGGAATATTCGGTGGCTCCGCCGTCCGCTCGGTGCAACTCTGCGCCCTGTAACCCGCTGGGTCGTCACCGTTCAGGCTGAAACCCTGGCAGGTCAGATCCGTAGCGCTGTCACCCAGCGTCACAATACTTGATATTGAAAGTTTTTTGGCGTTAGGCTGGTGTCATCACAGCTTCAAAGGAGAAGACCATGACCCGCATTAAACCAGCCCTCGCAACGGTTGCCGTCCTCGCCCTAGCTGCCTGTAGCTCGCCCCAAGCAGCTCCAGGGAACACCAGCTCACCAGTGCCCAGCAACGCTACAGCAACCGTAGCAACGGGCACTCCAAGCACTCCTAACTCAGCTTCTGGCACCCAGCTAGTTACCGCCACCAGCGACGATTTAGGGGATACCTCCCCCGAAACACCCGAAAATCTCGCCCAGCAGCTAGCTGAGGGTGGGCTGGTTATAGTTCACCGCTACACCGGGGCAACCCGACCCGCTAGCCCAAGCGCAGCGCCTGATGGTTTCATCGATGACGGTCAGCGCATCTCAGAAACCAGCATCGACCGCATGAACCAGCTGGGCGCCAAGTACCGCGAACTTGGCATTCCGGTATCGTCCGCGCTATCCAGCGAGTACTACTTCGTCTACCAGCACGCGGACCAGGCGATGGATACCCCGGTTGAGGTCAACCGTGACCTAACCGGCTCTCTCTACTTCACCGACCAGCAGGAGCTCGAAGAATCCCTCCAGGGTCTGCGTAACCGCACCGTTACTCCCCCACCAGCAGGTACCAACACGGTGCTTTTTACCCACCAGGGTAAGTTTGATAAGGCCTATGGCTTTTATCCGGACGCCGGGTGGACGCTCATCTTCGCCCCCGACGGTAGTGGCACACCACGGCTGATAGCTAGCTTGTCGCTCGATGAATTCTTAGAACTCTAGTTTCTCGGGCACCCCAGGCTAGCCCGCTACCTACGGATGAACCAGACTAAGCTGGATACCAAAACCGCATTGGGATTGAAAGGTAAGAGCACCTATGCATCAGATGGTCCGTTCCGCAACCGTCATCGTTATCGGCGGCGGGCAGGCTGGTCTATCCGCTGGCTACCATCTAGCCCAGCGCGGTTACGCCAACGCCCTCACCCACCCCACAGCCCCACTGACCTATATCGTTTTCGATGCTGCCGAAGGTCCCGGCGGGGCCTGGCGCCACCGCTGGGAATCGCTCACCATGGCCACCGTCAACAACATCTTCGACCTCCCCGATTTCCCCCGCCCACAGGTAGAGCTCACCCAACCCAGCAAACAGACAATACCAGCCTATTTTGCCGACTTCGAGGCAACCCAACAGCTGGCTATCGCCCGGCCGGTAGACGTCCTTTCTGTCACCAGAATCAATGACCCGGCTACCCCCTTTGAACTGACCACCACCAACGGTATCTGGCGGGCGTCCGCGCTGATTAACGCAACCGGAACCTGGAATAACCCCGTTTTGCCCGCCTACCCGGGGCAAGCGTCCTTTCGGGGGCGGCAACTTCACACCCGCGACTACCTGCAGCTCGAGGACTTCGCCGGCCAGCGGGTCGCAATTGTGGGCGGCGGTATCTCAGCGGTGCAGCAGCTTGAGGAAATCTCGCAAGTTGCCACCACCTTCTGGTACACCCGCCGCGAACCGGTCTTCCGCAACACCGAGTTCAACACCGAATACGGGCGCGACGTGGTAGCCCGCGTCACCGCCGACGCTGAGGCCGGAATCCCCACAGGGTCGGTCGTCAGCTACACCGGCCTGGGGTGGACGCCCTACGCCAGGGCCGCCAAAGCCCGCGGCGCCCTGAACCGCCGCCCCATGTTCAGCAGCATCGACGCAACCGGCGTGATTGAGGCCGACGGCAGCCACACCGACCTTGACACTATCCTGTGGGCTACCGGGTTTAAACCGGCGCTCGCCCACCTTGACCCGCTGGATCTGCGCAACGAGCTGGGCGCCATTCAGATGGACGGTACCCAGGTAGCCACCCAGCCCCGTCTACACCTCATCGGCTACGGCCCCAGCCAATCAACGGTGGGGGCTAACCGGGCTGGTCGAATCGCGGTGCGCAAGCTCCACAAGCTACTGACCCGCTAGCGGGCTGATCACCCGCCCCTCGCTGCTACCGACCCCGCCCAGAGACCGACCGGTTAAGAACGAATGAGGGCAGCAGTGCCAAGGCCGAAATACAGGCCAGGGCCGGGAACGATGTCGCTGCCATAATAAATCCCGAAGCCAGGGCAGCGGTGGCCGCGCCCAGGTTGGTGAGAGAGTCCAGGCCACCGGCTGCCCGGGTGCGGCTTTCAGCCGGCAAGGACGCCGCAAAGAGGGCGGAGGCCGCAACAAAGGTTGCTGACCAGCCCACCCCGAGCAGGATTAGGCTAACCACCATGGCAGTTGCCCGGTGCGGGGCAAGGGCACCAAGGGCTACCGCTGCTAGGAGCAGGACGGTGCCGATGAGTATCATGGTGCGCTCCCCCAGCCGGTCTGTGCCCATCCCCATCAGGGGTGAGAGCCCGTACATGCCCAGCACGTGCAGGCTGATAGTCAGGCCGATGATTTCGATACCGGCACCCTGGTGGTTCATGTGCACCGGGGTCATGGTCATCACCGACACCATCACTATGTGCGCACACAGCAGGCTGATGGCGGCAGCCCGAGCCTGCCGGTTGCCCGCAATTTCGCGGGTAAAGGCCCCGATTTTAGCGCCCAGGGTGGGTTTATTCGAGGCGGACGCCCGCTCCCCCTGCCCTGCCCCGGGTAGGCCGGGGGCAGCGTCCTTGCCTGTACCGGGGAGGAGCGTGAAAACCAGCAGGGTCGCGGTGGCCATAGCGATCGCCGCCAGGGCAAAGGCTGCACTGTAAAGGTTGGTGCCCAGGGATGGCGCGAGCGCGGCGGCCGGGGTGCCAATGTTAGGGCCGAGGACGGAGCCGATGGTACCTACCCAGACGATGAAACTGAGGGCTGAGCCGCGGTTGGCGTCGGTGGCGTGGTCGGTTGCCGCGAAGCGGGCTTGGAGGGCGGCGGCAGAGCCTGCTCCCATCAGAAGTAGGCCCAGGGCTACCAGGGTGATGCTGGTGGTGGAGGCGGCGAAGGCCAGCAGGGTGGCGCCAAGGCTTGCGGTGGCCCAGCCGGTAGTGAGGGCGGTGCGGCGGCTGGTGCGGGCTGCGAGGTTGGCTAGCGGTATGCCGAAGAGGGCGGCCCCGAAGGTGGAGGCGGTGCGGGCAATCCCTGCCAGCGCCTCGTTCTGGGTGACCTCGCTAGCCAGAAGCACGCCGATGGAGGGGGCTGCCCCTACGCCGATAGTGCCAAAGACCTGGGTGAGGGCCAGGGCCCAGAGGACGCGGCGCTGCTGGTGGGTGTTCATGTTTATATATTCTAGGGGCGGCTCTGGGTAGACTGGGTTCATGTCTGAGCTCCTAGATTTTCTCGCCCGGGGTCAAGCGGAAAACCTGGTGCATCATCTTCAGGGTGTAGAACCTGAGGAACGCATGCAGGTGTTGGCCCCGCTCAAGTCATTGGCTCAAGCCGTGTTGAGGGGTGCGCCGGGAGAAGTGTCCCAGAAATGGTACGGCCCGCTCACTGAGGAGCACCGTCACGCAGCTGAGGTTGTTATGTTCCCTAATGTGAATTCTTTGCTGCGGCAGGTGCCCTTATCGCATCGGTTCATTGGGGAGTCGATACCTGAGCTTTTTCCGGACGCCCTGGCCCAGGTGTTTGAGGCCTGGAGCGGGCTCTACGTCAAGGCCCCTAAAAACCATGACAGGAGGGCAGCAATTCTCCGAGCCGCCGAGTGGTTTGATGGACGTTATGACGTATCTCTGCCCACTTCACGCGAGGCTGGCTTCGTTTTCTTAACCGGTCGTTTCTACTTGGGGTGGGTGTATGACGTGCTAGTGCAGAACCCGCTGGAGTGCCGCCAGATAGTTAGGGCAGTTTTCCTGGGGCCAAGTGTGAAGGGGCTTTCCTTGCGGCAGGCCGATGAGAGCCGACTCCCGATTCAAACCGTTCGGGGATTCCTGTTACCAGCCCTGTGCCAGGCAGAAATTCTTGACCGCGCCGAGGTCAGAAACTGGTGTGAGATTGCCTTAGAGAGCAAGGAGCATAGCGCTTTTGAAAAGGTATGGTTCCGGCAGGTTTTAGACGCACAAGCTGAATAAACTGTCTGCGGTGGAAACACTAGTGTTTCTTCTTGATGTCTCCGCTGACAATAACTATGAAACACCGCCCCCTCAGCACCTTTGTTTTTCGCTACTATGAGGTGCTATGACCCTTACCCTTTGGCTTTCCCTCGTCGCTGCCTGCCTGGTGATTTCTTTAACCCCGGGGGCAGGTGCGGTGAACACCATGACGACCTCCCTGCTGCACGGCTGGAAGAAGGCCTTTTTCACGGTGATGGGGCAGCAACTGGCCCTGGTGGTTCAGATCGCTACTGTGGCGGCTGGCTTGGGCGTGGTGGTCGCTAATTCGCCGGTACTTTTCGATGTGATTCGCTACGGTGGGGCTGTCTACCTGGTTTACCTCGGGTTACGCATGATTCTTGCCCGCCCTCAAACCCCGCAGCAAGCCCGCGACGAGGCAGAAAGCGGGGCGGGTGCGTCCGCTCCGCAGGGGCAAGGACGCCGCACCCGCCCGGGTGCGCGCCTGCAGCCGGGTGCCCCCTTGGCTCTTTTCAATCGGGGGTTCTGGGTCAATATGTCTAACCCCAAGGCCATTGTTTTTATTTTGGCTTTCATGCCCCAGTTTGTGCGGCCTGATGCCCCGCAGCTGCCCCAGTATCTGGTGCTAGCGGGCACTATGGTGGCCATCGATATTGTGGTCATGTGGGGTGGGTTTGCCCTGGTGGCAAAGACTCTGACCAGGCTGTCGCATTCAGAGCGAGGGCAAAAAACCCTGAACCGGGTCTTTGGGTCCCTCTTCATTCTGGTGGCTGTCCTCATGGTCTTCTCAGGGCACTAGGGTTCCCGACTGGGCATGGAGGGCATAGACTGGTTGTACGACAAAGGAGTGTATTTGTATGACAACATCGACTGTTACTGTGCGAGTTGACGAAGCAACCAAGCGCGAAGCAGCCCGTATTGCCGAAGACTTTGGGTTAGACCTATCGTCCATCACCCGTGCCTTCTACCGCCAGGTAGTACGCGAGCAGCGCATACCGCTCACCCTGGAATATCCCCAACCCAACGCAGAAACCCAGGAAGCCATTTCTGATTCGCTCGCGATGGAAAAGGAGGGTACCAGCAGATTTAAGAATGCCCAGGACATGTTTAATGACCTAGGAATCTAATCGTGCTTCTACCCGAATACACACCAGCTAAGGCAACTGGGCAGGCGCAAAGGAATGCCACGTGGCAAATGCCGGTGACTGGCTATTAATCTGGAGAACAACCAAAACTCACGCATATTTCCTGCGAACAGGAACACACGACGACCTCTTTTGAGCCATCATGCCCTTTATGGGGCTACGAGTTTGAGCCACTGGCAGACCACCAGGTCTTTGGGAGTTACGGGCATGCCCTCATCTCCCTGTGACCAAAAATCCCGGTGGGCACTCCACCACTCATCCCAGCTGTCAAAGCCTTCGCCCTCGGCCCGAACAAATTCGTCGGTAACATCGTGAGCTTCCACGAGTTCCACCCGGGTTGTTTCAAGTAGGCACACGGGCTGACCGGCTGAGTCAATCACCAGCTCGGTCTGCCCCACACCTGGCAGATCTTCGCCGGCTTCTAGGTAGTGCCTGTAAAGAGAAGAGGTTGCTGTTTTCTGCCCGTTCAGAAGCGCTTTCACCAGCTTATCCCTGAGAGTGTGACTTTGTCCGCTAAATGGCGTGACATCTTGATCGCTGTGTGGCGCCCTCAGAGTGTCCACTCGTGAGACGCGTCGCTGGTAGGGTGAACAGGTATGAAACCCACCTGTCTCACAAACGCATCAACGACAGACGGTGACACCGCTCTGGCAGGCCTTCTACTCAACTCCTTGCCGCTCAAGCGTCCCGTCTATGCCGCCTGTCTCGCCACAGTCGGCCCGGCAGGCACTCGCATCGCCACGATCGGGTGCGACCTGCAGAAAACGTTCCACATCGGTTCAATCAGCAAAGCCCTCAACGGCTTGATCTACACCGACATGGTGCAGACCAGGCTGATCTCACCGCACGACCGGCTCGAAGACTACCTCCCCCTGGCCGGAACAGCTGCCGGTGAAGCGACTTTGGAGTCCTGCCTGACCCACACCTCAGGACTGCCTGCCACCGGCGGGGGAATCCGCTCAGCAGCCCGAGCGCTCAGTGCTGTACTGACAGGTGGTGATCCACAACCCGAGAACCTCGCCGATCTGATGAACCAACTTCGCCGATCGCGTGTCCGTCATGCCGGGCGCTTCAGCTACTCCAACCTCGCTGCCGCAGCATTGGGCCACGCGTTAGCGGCCGCCGACGGGGCGGACTACCCGACGCTGGTGCGAAACAGGCTGACGATACCGCTGGGGTGTTCACGCCTGCGCGCTCAGCAACCTGCACAGCGAAACCTCCCGCATGACCTCAACGCTGTCACCGTGTGGGGCACTGACCAACTGCCCTGGACCGGGCAAGGCTATGGACCGGCCGGAGGGATCAGGGGAAGCGCCCATGATTTCGCCACGGTCATGTCAACCCTTCTCGCCGATTACTGTGTCTACGAGGATGCTTTCCGAGTGCGCTTCACTGATGACACTAAATCTGTCGCGGCGGGGTGGTTTGTTGAAGACAGATCCGATCGACCCCTGGTGTGGCACAACGGTTACGCCTCCGGATTCGGCGCTCACATGGTGCTGGATCGCCAGCGCCGACGAGGGGCGTTCATCTCGGTGGTCAGCCCGTATCCCGACGCGGACATCGAGCCCGTCGCGATGACAATGCTGGATGCGGCGGTGTAAGCGACATCCTCTGTACGAGGCCACGACGACAGCAGGACGTTCTCGTCAGTGCCCGAGGACCAGGGTGCTGGCAGCAGCCTCAATGACATCGTCGGTGATGGTCTCCAACTCGTTGATCTTCAACACCCGCTTGATCTGGGGGAACAATCGCTCCACTACGCGGAAGTTGCCGCGGGTCAGTCGCTCGATCGCGGCGATGGCTTGCGCATCTGTGAAGTCCTCCGGGTCCAGTTCTCTACCTAGGCGCTTGTAGTGCCGGTTCAGCACGAACAGCAGCTCGTCTTTGCCCAGGGCACGGTAGCGATGAGAGAACCCAAGCCGGCTGAACAGCTGGGGGTAGTGCCGGAAGCGCTGGTCAATGCCGGGCATGCCGATGAACATGATCGCCACACCGTCACGATCATGGATGTCGCGCAGCATCTCCAGGGCGGTGGGAGGCAATCGTTCTGCCTCATCAATGATGATCAGTTGGGTGAGCTTCTCACCACTGGATCTGCGCATGTGGAGCCTGTCTCGCTGCCAGGTGGCCATCAGATGCTCCATGATGCAGGCATCGAGTTTTCCCCGGTAGAACTCGATGTCCTTGATCAACGTCCGGTACTTCGGTTGTACCTCAGGGGTGTAGAAGATGGTCCGGGTCCGATGGGCCGTCGCGTAGATGGCCAGGTCTGATTCACTGCGTGGCCCCCAGGCGTCGATGAACGTTCCCAGGGTGTCCCAGTGGGCGTACCGGGCGTACCGTCTGGCGGACTGTGTTTTGCCGACTCCTGCCTCGCCGTGGCAGATGCCGATGGTGGTGTCTTTGCGGATGGCGTTGGCGAACTCGACGAAGCGGCGGTGTTCTTTGGTGACGATGAAGTCGCGGCTCATGGTGACAGGTCCTCTTCGTAGGTCCGCAGGCGAGACGCACGGCCACGCAGACGTGGCGTTTCGGCGTTCACATCGGGGTTCACAGGGGCACGGTCTGTTGGGCGTGCCTCGTGGGTGGGGATGCGCTCGTTGATTTCGGCACGTAGTTGACGTCGTCGGCGTCGACGAGCGGCCTGGATATCTGGCAGGCTGTAGCGCTGGTTGGGGTGGTCTTCATCCACGGCGACGCACAGCAACGTGTCGTGGTCGTAGACCCGGATCTCGGAGAGATCCCTCGGGTCGTAGCGGATGGTGACGTCATGGCCGACAAAAGGTGCCAGGGTCGGACTGAGGTAGCGCTGTCCTTGGAAGTGGATGCCGTCTCGCTGCACCCGGCGGTGGGTGGAGACCCGCAGCAGGAGCCCGTCGAGTTCTTCCAGGTTCTCTGGCATCCTGGGAATCCATCCCCGTCCGATCCACGCGGCCTTCGGGCTGGTGTTGATTGAAGAATGCGTGCGTTGGTTATAGCTGCTGATGAACTCGCCGACAGCGGTATCCAGGCTTGTCAGGTCCAATACGGGGTGTGGGTTTCGGACGCCAGGGGCGAGGTGGCCGGGCAGGGTGGTGAGCAGTTCGGTGTTGACGGTGCTGAAGAACCGCTCGATCTTGCCGCGCCCCTGCGGACGGGCAATAGTTGAATGGATGATCCGGATCTTCAGCGCTGTCGTGGTGTATGTGATGTGGCCACTGGTGAAGTCGGAGCCGTGATCGACATAGAGGACGTCGGGAATACCGCACATCGCCCAAGTGGGGTCTGTTTTCCGCCAGATAGCTTGGCGCAGTGCCAGGGCGGTGTTCATCGCTGAGGGCGCGGTGGTGGTGACCATGTAGCCGCACACTGCCCGGGAGTAGTCGTCGATGATGATGGTGAGCCAGGGGCGAGTCGGCGTGCCGTCCGGGTTCTGGATGAGAATGTCGAGTTGGGTGTGATCGGCCTGCCAGATGGCGTTGGGGCGTTCAGCCCGGTGCCGGTAGACGAGTTCGTGTCGATCCCGGTAGGACGTCGGACCCTCCAGAGCGAGGGTGACCATCGCCGGGTCAAGCGCTTGGATGATGCCACGCACCGTGGCGTAGCTGGGTGGTTTCACCGATAGTTGCTGTGCTCGGGAGTTCACCAGGCGGTGCAGGGCGGCCATCGATGGACGTGGCCTGGTGAGCCCGAGGTGTTCTATGTAGGCGACCAGTTCCGCGGATATGCGATGTGCCCCGGCATCGGATCGTGTGGTGGTGCGCAGACCGTGGATTCCGTCGGCCCGGTAGCGGGCAGCCCACCGGGATAGAGTGCGGGTGCTGATGCCGGTGGACCGTGCCAGGTCGGTCAGGGTGATGCCGTCTTCGATGTGCAGGCGAAGGATCTCCCAGCGCTGCATCTCGTCCATCACCATCACCTCACGACCTGGTCATTGTGCCCGCATCAGGCGGGCAGTGCTGACTGTCGTCGTTTAGCACCCTGCAGATGCCGGTACAGTGTTGCCCTCGACCAGCCGACCATGCTCGCTGCGTCTTCGGCACTACGGCCTTTGGCTCTCTCCTCGGCGACGATAGCGAGCTTGCGGTCGACCACCTCTGGATCCACAGGTGGTCGACCGAAGCGGGTGCCCTGGGCTTTCGCTGCGGCGATGCCGGCGTTGACGCGTTCGGTGATCAGTTCTCGTTCGTACTCAGCCAGAGTCCCCAGCATCCCGAGCATCAGCCGACCCGAGGACGTCTCCGGGTCGATGCCGTCAGAGACCGACTTAATCTTCACCTCTCGTTCGCGCAGCAGGTTCACCGTGTTGAGTACGTCGAGCAGGGATCGGCCCAGCCGGTCGATGCGCCACACCACCACCGTGTCACCGGGTTGGGCATAGGCGAGAAGTTTCTTCATTCCGGGACGCTCGATCGCATTCTTCGCCCCGGAGGTGACATCGCTGAAGACATCACGGTTCTGGACCCCGGCGGTGACCAAGGCGTCGTGTTGAAGTGTCGGATCCTGACCGACGGTGGATACCCGGGTGTAGCCCAACAGTCTCATACCCACCATCATGCCTCACTAAATCCCAGCATGGAAGAAGGCGGGACACTTTTCGGTGAGACAGGTTGGTAAGACATTTTTCGTGTTGGTTTCCGCAGGAGCCGCGGATTTTGAGATGCTCGTTGTGCGTGTCTTGTAAACCTTTAGCTTTATGAGGCGATCTCACCTCGAGCCGGGGTGCATACGCCGTTTATATGTTTTTGCGACAAAGGAAGATGTGTAGGGGTCACCACTTAAGGATTTGAATGATCTTCTCGGCAATACCGTCGGGCCGTAGGGTGTCGGTGGCGATTCGGTGAGCGGCGCTTGGAGATCGAGCGTCAAGGAATCGGGCAGCTCGTGCGCTCCTGTCGACGTGGTCTCTCAGGCTGTCACCTTGTTCGCGGCACCCTAGTCTCTCTTCCGTTGTCTTATCGGATGCTTGCAGCAACACGGAGGTTACTTTGGTATCTTTCCCCAGTGCCCGGACTAGCTTGTCTGCTTCCAGAACGCTGACGGTGTTGGTGTAGATCAGTCGGCGATACCCGTCGGCGGCGTAGTTGTTCCATATGGCCCTGAGGTTTCGCTCTGCCATCTGCTGTTTCCACGGTGCCGGATACGCGAGGTCGAGAGCATCGCCCTCGATGACGGCGTGCTGGACGCCACGTGCTGACAGTAGGCCATGGAGGGCGAAGGCCACGGTGGACTTTCCCACGCCGGACCGCCCTCCGATCAGGAGCATGTGCGGGTTGTTCATGGGCTCATGATGACATGTCCGGAGGTTGGAGGACTATCAACGGCTTGCTCATCGTCGAGGCGCTGGTCAACGGTTTCTCCGACTAGTGGTGTCATGATCTTCTCGTGTGTGGCAGCAGACCACTTCGAGTGAGGCAGAGGTATCGAAAGGTAGACTGCGCGCATGCAGCAGACTCAGCCACACGTCATATGGATCAATGGTGCGTTCGGTTAAGGCAAGACAACGGCAGCGAAGTTGTTGGCACAGAAAGTTCCCGGTGCGGTGATCGTGGACCCTGAAGAGATCGGGGCTCTTTTGAGGCCTGTTCTTCAGCCGGTGGTGCCAGTCCAGGACTTCCAGGAGTGGCCCGCGTGGAGGAAACTTGTGGCGTCTACGCTTAACGCTATCCTCCGGGAGTTGCCGGAAGACAGCCCTATGATCATCGTTGTGCCTCAGACTGTGACGGTGGAGGACTATTGGTCGGAGATTACTTCAGACTTTGATCCATCAATCCGACTCACGCCTGTGGTACTGAACATCGACCCGGTAGAACACCGACGCCGCGCAGAAGAAGACACCGAAGAGCCTAATGCTCTGCAATGGCGGCTGAACAATTTCCCAGTCTTTCAACAGTCGGCATGGCTCCAACGCGCGTTTACCGACATCGACGTTTCCTCGTTAACCCAAGAACAGACGGTCGCAGCTATCAGGGCGGTGGCGTTCCCTCCCGACCGTGAAGCCGTGTGAGGGGCAGGGCACGATCGGATACAAAATCTCATGCCCCTTTGTGTAACGCGACCCCGTTTAAGATGACAGCTTTCGGTGCGATGTCGGGCCTGCACGCCACAGAGCGATCGCAGAACCACGCCATTTATCGATCACATTCACACCCTGAGAGGCCCAGGCTCCCCGTACTCCCCCACCGTATCTGCATCGGGCAGACTAAAGCCTTCCCGGCTATGCTCAGGCAGGTCAGCTAACCAGGCCAGGGCACGCTCCATCACCAGGCTAGTCAGCTCCAGTGAATAAGTTGGCCAGGTCGAATCGGTGAAGAGGTGCTCAGCTCCCTCGTAGAAATCGCAGCTGGCTGTAGCTGACGACGTGGTGTAGGCGAGGGCTGCCGGAGCGTCCTCAGCAAACCAGGTATCAGCGCCACCGCCATGAATCGCTACCGGAAAGGAAACCGGCAGGATACCGGGCAGGTAGGTAGGGTCAACGAAGCCCTCCAGGGCGAGCAGGCCCTGGGCGCGGGCGTCCGTCTGGGCCAGGGTCTGGGCGACCATCGCCCCCAGAGACACCCCTGCTACCACAAAGGGGCCGGTGAGTGGTGCTACGGCAGCCTGCGCCCGGGCCAGGACCTTCTCATGAGTAAGCTGCTGGTAATGGGTCATGCCTTCTTCGATGGTGGTGAAGCGGTGCCCGTCGTACAGGTCAGGGGTAAAAACCAGGTGCCTGGCAGCTTCCAGGCGATCAGCGAGCGCGCGGACGCCGTCCGTCAGCCCCGCTGCGTGATGGAAAAGGACGATGGTGGTCATGGCCTTCTTTCTTCCCTGACCTGTGTACCTGGGTCAGCTCGTTTGGTTATACGTTACTGTATAGAAGCCCCACCCCTTTACACTGGGATAAACCGCCCTAATCAAGCTAGAGGAGTTATTGTGGCGCGTATCGGCGGTCTTATTCTTGGTTCTACCCGCCCTACCCGCATTAGCCCGGCGGTGGGCGCCTGGGCCCAGGAGCGTCTGGCTGCCCTGGGCAACCACACCTACGAAATCATTGACCTAGCGGAGCAGAACCTACCTCACTTCAATGAGCCAGCTTCCCCTAAATCTGGGGCTCCTTACCAGCACCAGCACACCCGCGACTGGTCTGAACTGGTGTCTGGCTTTGACGGTTTTGTGGTGGCCCTGCCCGAGTACAACGGGGGTGTGCCTGCCGTACTCAAGAACGCCATGGACTATCTCTTTGCCGAGTGGGAGGGCAAGCCGGTTGCGGTGGTGTCCTACGGTTTTGGGGCCGGGTTGAAATCGGCGGCCCAGTTTGAGCTAGCCTGCCCCAACTACGGCCTGGTGCTGGTGCCAGCTGCCGTCAATATCAAGCTAAGCCGAGCCATGTACGATGCCGAGGGCAAGATAGCGGATGCCGCCACCGCCTTTGCCGCCTACGAGCAGGGCCTGCCCGCCCTGGATGTGGCTTTGAGTGAGGCTCTACAGTAGACCCAGGTGAGAGGTTAGGACCGTAAAATTTTTTCGAGCGGACGGCCCTTGGCTACCTCGTCAACGAGTTTGTCGAGGTAGCGAATCTGCTGCATGAGGGGGTCTTCAATCTCCTGCACCGTATAGCCGCAGATGGAGCCGGTTATCAGGTGCGCGGCGGGGTTGAGCTGGGCTGAGGCGAAAAAGTCACGGAAGGACGTCCGCTCCTCAAGGTGGCGGGCCAGGTCAGCAGGGCTGTAACCCGTCAGCCAGCAGGTAACGGTCTCTACCAGGGCGGTGTCCTGGCCCTTGCGCTCTACCTTGGCCAGGTAGTGGGGCCATACTTCAGCTAGGGGCATGTCAAAGATTTTGTGGGTCATGATCCCAAGCTTAGTGCCCTGCCCCCACCTGCGGTAAACCTGTACAGTAGGTAGCGGTGATAAACCCTTTGCTGTCTATCTTCCATTCACTCTGAAAGGCCCCATGCGACCAGATTCTAAGCCCACCCCTCGGGCGCTCTTCCGTACTTTTGCTACCGCTGAGATGATTACCTGGGCCCTGTTGATTACGGCCCTGATTCTGCGGGGTACCGGCGTGACCAATATTGTGCCCATTGCCGGTGGTATTCACGGGTTTGTTTTTCTGAGCTACTGCGTGGTGACGGTCTTTACCTGGGTGAACCAGCAGTGGAAGGCTCCCGTGGGCATCGCCGGTCTGCTTCTGTCGGTGATTCCCTTTGCGACGGTTCCCTTTGAGCTTTTCCTCGAAAAGCGGGGTCTACTGCGCGGGGGCTGGCGACTGGCACCTGGCGGGGCGGCGCCGTCCGGCCTGCTGGAGAAAGCTCAGGCCTGGGTGCTGGCCAAGCCTGCCCTGGCCAGCGTCCTGCTACTTGCCTTCGTGGTTCTGCTCTTCGTGGTACTCCTGCTGGCGGGCCCGCCCGTGCCCAAGAACTAACAAATACTAAGGCTATCGACAATCGCTACCAGCGCAGCTAGAATCAGAACTAGGTTCAGAAGTGTCGTTACCACTTCTAAACCTCCTCTATTTGATTTTTGAACGTACCGGGCAGATTTGCCCGGTACGTTTTTATCTTAACAGCATCATGCCGCCTCAAATAGACCTAAGTGGTTGATGCTGAATCACCCTTTTTACCCTTGGTTCGTCTTAGGCTATGTTGCCTATCTGACGAAAGTGCGTCATATCGCTGAGCGTGCACATGGCAGGTGCACGCTCAGCGATATGACGCACTTTCGCGTATCACCATCTTTGGATGTGCTTGTATTACCTACTTGCGATGTAAAACTTTGAACAGGCACGGGGGTAGGTGCCCTCCATAAACATGCGGAAACAACTCGGAACTAGGATCAGAAGGGTCTGCTGGTTCCCATCGAACAGTGAACCCAGCAGGCTCTAATTCACGGGGGTCGATTTCAAGGACGAGAATATCTGGCCTGTCACCATAGATGAAGTCTGAAACTCGCTTTACCTGATCCATATCCGCGCAAGCGTGCAAGAATCCCTGCTCGTTGATACTCACTCCACGTGTCGAATGAACCCACACCTTAAGTTTCTGCGCTTGTTCCCAGTCTTCGGGCAAAGCTATGTGATAAATCGTCACTAAAGTTCCTCCGAGAAACGTGCATTACCTGTTTTCAAATACCAGCACCTCTGCCCTGAGCTGACCACTTACAGATTCAAATGAACTTTCAAAGCCTCATCTAGTTCCCAAACTTTATTTCTCGATAAGGTACCTATATAGTCGCCGATACGATCCACAGATACTGTTCTTATAAGTTCTGTTTGGGCTTTTGAGTCGGTAGATAGGCCGGTTTCGTCCTGGGCCAAGAGCACCTGAAACGAAGCAATAAATCTAGTATTAGAGGTCAATGGAACAACCGTCAGCGTCCCTATACCATGATGGGCTACATAAGTATTCGATTCATCTCTACTCACGATGATGGCAGGCCTTTTCTTGTTGGGCTCACTCCCTCGGGCAGGCTCAAAATCTACCCAGTAGACGTCACCCCGTCTCATACAAGACCGTCTCCTGAAGTCTGACCCCACACCTCTTCTTCACCAGACTCTGCCCATTCCCGATGCGCTCTAGCGTATTCATCAGTGAGGTCTACGGATGTCATCTGATCAATGGCTGCTTTAATGGCAGATGACCGAGAAGCAAATTTCCTTTGTGCGATAAAACGGTCGAGAGCCTCAACCGTTTCATCCGCTAAGCTGATACTAATTTTGGTGGTCATACCCCAATCCTACCGACTGGGTTATCTGCTGCTCAAGACCTCAACCCATGAGGCACACACCCTGCTCCCACCCGTGTGGCATAATGACCAGGTTAGACACACTGACTTTCCGAGGAGACCCTGTGGGTGTTGAGAGCGAACGTTTTGCCCGGTTGAAGCTACTGTTTAAGAACGAGGGCCTGCAGAAACTTCAGGATTCCACCGTCATGGTGCTGGGTCTTGGCGGCGTTGGTTCAGCCTGCGCTGAGGCTCTGGCCCGCGGCGGTGTGGGTAACCTGATTGTGCTGGACCGCGACGTCGTAGAAGAAAGCAACATCAACCGGCAGGCCCTGGCCTTTACCTCCACCCTGGGCAAGGTCAAGGCCGAGGTCATGGAGGGCATGATTAAGGAGATCCAGCCCGACTGCACCGTCACCGCCGAGCGGGTCTTCCTTACCCCCGATAACCTGGCTGAGACCCTGGATAAGTTCCCCCGCCCTAACTACGTCATTGACTGCATCGACACCATCACCCAGAAGCTGGCTGTCTACCAGTGGGCTGCTGAGCGGGGCCTGAATCTAGTGGCTTCCATGGGCGCGGCGAATCGTCTTGACCCGACCATGCTGCAGTTCGCCAATATCCGCCGCACCTACAACTGCTCTATGTCTAAGGTGATTCGCTCCGAGTGCCGCAAGCGCCAGATTTACGGTCTTGAGGTACTCTTTTCCACCGAGCTGCCCTTCAAGGTGGAGAAGGCACCGGGCGCAAAGGCTAAGGGGGAAACTCTGGGGTCGATGAGCTACATGCCCCCGATTATGGGGCAGATGTTGGCCGGTAAGGTGATTCGTCAGCTGGCCGGTATGGAAGAGATTCCGGCACCTCCCTACCTGGGTGGGCAGGAATACCAGCAGGACGCTCCTGGGCGGCACACCGCCTAACTCTACCTATGCTGCTCGATACCCATTTTCACTATGACTTCCTGGCCCCGCAGCTTCGGCCTGCCTTTGATCAGGCCCTGCGGACCCAGGACGTCCAGGTTATTGCCCAGACCCTCTTGCCATCAGCTTACCGGGAACTTCGGCAGGTAACTGACCCGGCTGGGCCCTTGCTCTCTCTTGGTTTTCACCCCTGGTGGATGGTCTCACCAGCCCAAGTTGAGGCTGAGCTGGAGGTTTTTGAGGCTGAGGTAGCCAGCTGCCGGTTCATTGGTGAAATTGGGCTAGATTTTTCGCCCCGCCGCCTGGAGGTATCCCCTGCCGACCTGCAGCTGGGGGCCCTGGGCAGTCTTCTGAGTATGGTAAGTGAGGCAGCCGCCGGGCAAACAGAGCAGAAGCCCTATGTGCTGTCCCTGCACGCCGTCCGTGCAACAACAGCCATGCTTGATCTTTTCGAGGAGCTTGCTCTACCCGGCTCCCCCATCGTGCCGGTGATTCACCGCTTTGGGGGCACCAGCGATGAGCTGACCCGGCTGGTGAGGTTGGGCGGCTGCATCTCGGTTCACCCGCAGATGCTTGAGTCTAAGCGCGGACGGGCCTACATCCGCCAGGCGCCCGCAGACCGCCTGCTTTTGGAGACAGATCTGCCCGAGCAGCCTACTGACGCGCTCGATACCCAGCTTTTTGCGCAAGAGGTGGGCGGACGCCTGCGCCGACTTGTCGAGGGCATTTCGGCTGAGCGCGGCGTAGACTTTCTACCGATTCTGCGGGAGAACCAGAGGCGGCTCTATTCTCTTTAGTACCCCTGCCCTGGCTTATGGCCCAGGTTTTCTCGGGGCACAAAAAAGTCTCGGCAACAAGCTGTTACCGAGACCTGAGTGGTGGAGGTAAGGGGATTCGAACCCCTGACCTTCTGCATGCCATGCAGACGCGCTACCAACTGCGCCATACCCCCGTGGAGCTAAGGGGATTCGAACCCCTGACCTTCTGCATGCCATGCAGACGCGCTACCAACTGCGCCATAGCCCCTTATTCACTTATTCCCCGCTCTCGCGGCGACTGTTCTATCTTATGGCACCCACAAGGGCTCATGCAAATCGAGAACCCACCAGTACATATGAACTGCGTCACGTAATATTCATGGACTGTGCAACCTCTGTCCACAAAAGGACGCCCCACCCTACTCCCCTAACATAGGGAAGGAGGGCGGGGCGTCCTCACAGAAGAAACTAGTCTTCGCGCTGGTTCATCAAATCCGCTTCGGGTGTGATGATTTCGAAGTCAGCTTCGGCGCCTTCGGTGTCGACGGCACCGGCTTCGCTGTCTAGGCCCAGGTCGATGCGGGGGGCGTCGCCCCAGAGGCGGTCGAGGGCGTAGAAGGCGCGGTCTTCTTCGTGCTGTACGTGCACTACGATGTCGCCGAAGTCCAGGAGTACCCAGCGGCCTTCTGCGCGGCCTTCGCGGCGCAGGGGCTTGAGGCCCAGTTCTTCACGGAGCTTATCTTCAACCTCGTCAACAATTGCGTTGACCAGGCGTTCGTTGTGGGCTGAGACGACCAGGAAGCCGTCGATCAAACCCATAATGTCAGAAGCGTCGACGGCCAGCAGGTTGGTTCCCTGCATGTCGTCGGCCGCGCGTGCGGCTACCTTCAACGCTTCAATAGACTCTGCAGCTGCAGTCATTTCGCCCTTTCCGAGCAAATCATTCCCCAAACCTTTTGGGGTCTCATTCAACTAAATCTTTAACTGAAGAAAAGGAACCACACGGTGGCCAGTACAAGCACGAGAAGCAGGAGGCCCACGACGGCTACGATTGCGCCGGTGGATCGACCCTCTGATGTTTCTGGGCTGTAGGTTGCTGCTGCTTCTTGTTCTACTTCGGCAAGGTCGCCGGAGGGGGCTTCGTCCGTCTGTTTGACGGTGCCTGCGAAGTTGAAGCGCTGAGCGTCTTCTTCCTGGTCGGGGCCGGGGGCCGCTGCCGGGGTCTCAGGTGCAGACTCGGTGGTCTCTTCGTCCTCTTCTGCCTGCGGCTCGTAGGTGTACCCTTCGGGGGCCTTGGCAGTTTCTTCAGAACTATCAGAGTCTACCGCACCGGTGCTGTCACTGGCTAGGGTGCTGGCGGCTGGGTCAGTCACATCGGCGCTGTCGATTTCGGTGAGGTCAAGGCCCTGGGCGTCGACCGCGCGGACGGGGGCGGGCAGGTCCGGGGTGTGTTGGCCGGCGGTGAAGAGTTCGGTGACGGGCCCACTCTGGGAGTCTTCGGTTAGCTCCGCTTCGGCTTCTTCTTCGGGGTGGGTCGCCCTATATTCATCGTCCTTGGCCTGGGCGCGAGCGATGATAGCGGCAATTGCCTCAGGGTTTGTGGTGACGACGGGTTCCTCGGCCTCAGGCTCTTCTGCCTCATGGCTCTCATCCGCTGCCGCGTCACCCGCTTCTTCAGTAGCCTCGGCCTCTTCTACCTGCAGCTCGCCAACGCTCACGAAGTCACTTTCACCGGTGATTTCGCCGGCGGCAGCGGCGAAGTCTACCTGCTCGGTAGCTTCAGCCGGCTCGGAGTAGTCAGTACCAAGAACCTGCTGGTCAATGTGGGCCAGGGGGTCTTCAACCATGGTGGCGCGGGTGTTATCGAAATCTACGTCGAGCTTCTCGCCCTCACCGGTGCTGATGCTGCCCATCTGTGACAGATCAACCAGGGAGCGGGCGGCGTCCTGCTCTACCTCTACACCCTCGATGGCACCCATAAACATGGGCACCTCGGGCAGCTCTTCATCCCCCCGTTGCAGGGCGCGCAGGTATTCAGCGACCTCTTCGTAGTAGCGGGTTAGACGGCGCGGGCCCATGGGGCGGGTCGGGGGCGGGATTTCTAGCCCGTCCTCGGTGACGTAGCTTTCGGTGAGGTAGGCGGGGGTCTCGTCATTCTGGCCGTCCGCGGCCTGATCGGGTCGTGTGCTCACAGTGTTTCCTTGAGTGGGATGCCTGGTTCTTGTGGTTAATGCTACCAAGCCAGACAGGTGGTGAAGGTTCTTAGCTGAGGTGGTCTTTGGTTTTATTTCAGCCGGGGCAGGCCAGCTACGTAGCCGCCGTCCGGGGTGCCGGTGTCGTCGCCGGTGTAGAGGCTGTATTTATTGATGTACTGCACTACCCCGTCGGGCACCAGGTACCAAACAGGCAGGTCATTGCGGGCCCGGTCGCGGATATCGGTCGATGAGATGGCCATAGCCGGGATTTCGATGACGCGGACGCGCCCCTGCGCTTCTTCGGGCACGGTCAGTTCGTGGCCGGGGCGGGTGACCGCCACGAAAGTGGCGAGGTCCCACATCTTGTGGGCGTCTTTCCAGGTGGTAATTTGGCTCATGGCGTCGGCACCGGTGATAAAGAAGAGCTCGTCGTTGGGGCGCTCGGCTCGCAGGTCGGTGAGGGTGTCGATGGTGAAGGTGGGGCCCTGGCGGTCAATATCGACCCGGCTCACGGTGAAGCGGGGGTTGGAAGCGGTGGCAATCACCGTCATCAGGTAGCGGTGTTCGGGGGCGGTGACCTGTTTGTTGGCCTTCTGCCAGGGGTTGCCGGTGGGCACGAAAATTACTTCATCGAGGCTCAGCACGGCAGCGACTTCGCTGGCTGCAACCAGGTGCCCGTGGTGGATGGGGTCGAAGGTGCCACCCATGACCCCCACGCGGGTGGTGGCGGGGTCGGGTTCGGGGATGCCGAGCTCACGTCGGATTTCATGGGCGGGACGAATCACGGGTCTCCTGCTCGCTTTTGTATGTACGGCTTCGGCGCGGGCCCGCTCCCCCGGTTACCGGGGTGGTGCGGGCACCGCGCCGAAGTGTGGTGGAGAAAAGTTTAGCGCTTGTGCTTGCTCTGGTAGTCGCGCAGGGCCTCGGTCTCTTCGTGGGAGAGGTGGTCTGCTGCGTGGTCGGGGCGTACAACGCCGCGGCCTGAGAATGAGATGGTAATCAGGAAGAGCAGGCCGAAGAAGATGAAACCGATGATGGCGAACCAGTAGGTGGGCATACCGAGCAGTTCGAGCTGGTGGCTACCTTCTTCTGAGGCAAGTACGGTGGCGCCTGATGCAAGTACAGATGAAAACATGTGTGTGTACCTTTCGAGGCTGGGCGGTGTGTGGCCGCGCCAGTGCGGTCAAAGTATGGGTTTATTACCATGCTACCGGGTTTCGCGCTCTATGAGCGGGACTTTACCCGGTAGCAGGTGCGATTTTTCTGCTTTTAGTCGCGGGCGTGCCAGTCGCCGCGCACGATCCACTTGGTGGTGGTGAGCTGCTCTAGGCCCATGGGGCCGCGGGCGTGCAGTTTCTGGGTCGAGATACCAACCTCCGCGCCCAGGCCGAACTGGCCGCCGTCCGTAAACCGGGTCGAGGCGTTCACGTACACTGCCGCGGAGTCAACGTCGCGAATAAACTTCTCGGCGTTGGCGATGTCGTTGGTCAGAATCGCCTCGGAGTGGCCGGTGGAGTATTCACGAATGTGGGCGATTGCCGCCCGAACATCGGGCACGGTCTTAACAGCCAGATCCAGGGAGCCGTATTCGGTGGCCCAGTCCTCGTCGGTTGCCTCTACCGCGTCTACGCCCTCGGGCAGGATGGCGCGGGTGGCGGCGTCCGCATGCAGGGTTACCCCCGCCTTAGCCAGGGCCGCAAGGACGCCCGGGGCGGCGTCCGCTCCCTCGGCCAGGAGCAGGGTTTCTACGGTATTGCAGGTACCGGGCCGCTGGGTCTTGGCGTTGACCAGAATCTCAGCGGACTTTGCCGGATCAGCGGTGACGTCGAGGAAGATGTGGCAGTTGCCCTCACCGGTCTCAATCACCGGCACCTTAGCGTTCTTTACCACCGACTGAATCAGGCTGCGACCACCCCTCGGAATCAGCACATCGATATGCCCGCGAGCCAGCATCAGGGCTG
Source organism: Rothia sp. 11254D007BW (assembly GCF_053548195.1). Lineage (NCBI taxonomy): Bacteria > Bacillati > Actinomycetota > Actinomycetes > Micrococcales > Micrococcaceae > Rothia > Rothia sp. 11254D007BW. The sequence continues at coordinate 539,856 of NZ_JBPWPK010000001.1, read as the reverse complement.
CAGCGCCCTCACGGCCAAACTCGTCCACCGACTGCACCGAGTCAATGGGCAGGCCGGTAGCGTGCAGGGCATCACGGATAATACGAACAATCACCTGGTTGCTCTTGGCAGCAGCTGAACCGCCGCGCAGCATCACCGCGTTACCGGCCTTAATAGCTAAGCCAGCGATATCAACCGTTACGTTGGGGCGGGCCTCATAGATAGCACCCACCACGCCCAGGGGCACCCGCACCTGCTGCATCCGCAGGCCGTTCGGCAGGGTTGAACCGCGCACCAGCTCCCCCACCGGGTCGGGCAGGGCAACCAGCTCACGCAGGGCGTCCGCAAGCTCAACCACCCGGTGCTCGGTCAAACGCAGGCGGTCCAGCATAGCCTCGCTCATACCGGCTTCCCGCTCCCGTTCAAGATCCTGGGCATTCTGCTCGATAATCACCGCCGAATGCTTTTCGAGTGAATCAGCAACAGCCAGCAAAGCCCGGTTCTTCCATCGGGTATCGGCCTTGGCCAGACGTCGGGAGGCGATACGGGCGTCCACCGCCATATCGGTGACCTGCCGCATCACATCGTCACTCACGTGTACCTGCTCGCCCATGAGCATCTCCTTATGTATAGGGGGTTGAACAACCTTGAAACTATCCTACCGGCGCACCCGCGCAAGGGCCCAGTATTACTGGGGCCGGTGATTACTACTGGGAGGGGCCCACCAGCGCAATATTATCGGCGTGCGCTACCGTACCGTCGTAGGTCTCCCCCATGGTGCGCTGAATCTGCTCGGTGTGCAGACCCACCATCTGGGCGGTCTCACCGGCAGTATAAGAACTCAGGGCATGAGCCAGCACTTCGCCACCCTCGTCAACAATCGCCACGGGGCTACCGCCCTCAAACGAGCCCTGAACCCCCAGCACACCGGCTGCTAGCAAAGAACGACGGCGGCGCAGGGCGGCAGCAGCGCCCGCATCCACGGTAATTGAGCCCTCTATATCGGCCAGATGCTCCAGCCAGAGGGTCTGCACCGGGCGGCGCTCGCCAGTGGCGTAGAACCAGGTGCCGACGTCCTCACCGGCAAAAGCGGCGCGGGCGTGAGCCGCGCTCGTTACCAGGGCGGGAATTCCGGACGCCGCCGCCACCTGGGCAGCCTTCACCTTCGTCACCATACCACCGGAGCCCACACCGGCAGACCCCACCGACCCAATCGACAGGCCCGCCAGGTCAGCTTCATTGCGCACGCTACTCACACGCTCGCCGCCCTGATCGGGGTGGCGGGTGTAGAGGGCATCCACATCAGAGAGTAGAAGCAGGGCGTCGGCTTTGACGGTGTGGGCCACAAGGGCTGCGATACGGTCGTTATCGCCGAAGCGGATTTCGCGGGTAGCTACCGCATCGTTCTCGTTGATAATGGGCATGACCCCCAAATCGAGCAGGCGCTCTAACTGGCGGTGGGCGTTCTGGTAGCGGTCCCGCGCCATGAGGTCTTCAGCGGTCAGTAGCACCTGGGAGACGGTGACGCCGTAGCGGGTAAAGATATCGGTGTAGCGGCTCATCAGCAGGGACTGGCCGACGGACGCCGCCGCCTGCTGGGTTGCCAGATCTTTAGGACGGCGCGACAGACCCAGCGGAGCCAGGCCGGCAGCAATAGCGCCCGATGATACAAAGACCAGCTCAATAGAGGGGTGCTCTTTTTTCTTCTTAGCCAGCACATCGGAGATAGTGGCGATAGCCAGCTCGTCCAGGGAGTTCTCGATGGAGGTCAGGGACGAAGAACCCACCTTCACCACGATCCGCTTAGCCCATGGCATGTCGGAGCGTTCGATGATGGGGCTGCGGCGGTGCTTGCTGCGTGACTCGGCACTGGCCTGGAAAGCGTCCTTCAAATCCAATTGATTAGCTCCCTTAAAGTGTTAACTTTAGCTTCTATGAATATACAGCAGAGTCGCCCCGGGCACACTCCCCGGGGCGACTCCTTACACATAGTGAAATAAGAGCGGGGCGAAGAAAACCGCCCTATCCCCTCTTACTCTTCCTCTGCCGCGCGCTTGGCAGCCCGCTTTTCAGCCTTAGCTGCCTTGGCCTTAGCGGCGCGGGCCTCGTCGACAGACTCGGTCCAGATACCTGCCACACGCTCAGCCTCAAGTTCGGCACGGGCCTCAGCCTTGGCGTCCATGCGCTCGTGGAACTCAGCCTTGCGCTGGGCACGGGTGGGGCGAATGATTTCCTCAAGGCGGGCATCGGTACCGCGCGGGGATGAGAGCAGCTCGGCGCCGCCAACCATGGTGGGCTCCCAGTCAAAGACCACGGCGTCCACTTCTTCACCGATCACTACGGCATCACCGGCAACCGCACCTGCCTTGAAGAGTTCATCTTCAACGCCAAGGCGGTTGAGGCGGTCAGCCAGGTAGCCCACGGCTTCGTCGTTGTTAAAGTCAGTCTGCTTAATCCAGCGCTCGGGCTTCTCACCGATCACACGGAAGAGGGGTTCCAGGTTGCGCTCTTCCTTGCGGATGATGAATTCCTGGCGCTTCTTGGAACGGAAGCCCTTGGGCTTGACCACGGCGACATCCTCTGCCGGTGCGCTCTTGCTCTTCTTGCGGGCCTTGCGGTCAGCCTCAACCAGCTCTGCCATGGCAAAGGTCAGCTGCTTGAGACCCTCGTGGGATGCGGTTGAGATTTCAAAGACTCGGTAGCCGCGCTCTTCGAACATGGGGCGGACGAATTCAGCCAGCTCACGGGCTTCGGGCACGTCAATCTTGTTGAGCACAATCAGCTGGGGGCGTTCGTTCAGGGGGACGGTGACGCCGGCAGTGGGATCAACCTCGTAGTTTTCCAGCTCGCCGCGGATGACGTCGAAGTCGCTGATGGGGTCGCGATTGGGTTCTAGGGTGGCGCAGTCAATCACGTGGACCAGGGCGCTTGAGCGCTCAACGTGGCGCAGGAAGCGGTGGCCCAGGCCCTTACCCTCGGAAGCACCTTCAATCAGGCCGGGAACGTCAGCTACGGTGTAGCGAGTATCGCCGGCTTGGACCACACCCAGGTTGGGAATCAGGGTGGTAAAGGGGTAATCAGCGATTTTGGGGCGGGCCGCTGAAATCGCTGCAATCAGGGAGGACTTACCGGCTGAGGGGTAGCCCACCAGCGCGACATCTGCAATGGATTTGAGTTCCAGCACGATATCGCGGGTTGAACCTGGAATACCGAGCAGGGCGAAGCCGGGGGCCTTGCGCTTGGTGGAGGCCAGGGCAGCGTTGCCTTTACCGCCGATGCCGCCTTCAGCTGCAATGAATTCGTCGCCGATGCGTACCAGGTCGGCCAGTACGTTGCCGTCGCGGTCTTTGACCACGGTGCCCTGGGGTACGGGCAGAATCAGGTCTTGGCCGTTGAAGCCGTGGGACATGTCGCCACGCCCGATGTCGCCGTTGGGGGCGCTCTGGTGGGGGCTGTGGTGGTATTCGAGCAGGGTGGTGGTCTGGGCGTCTACGCGCAGGATGACGTCGCCACCCTTGCCGCCGTTACCGCCATTGGGGCCGCCGAGGGGCTTAAACTTCTCACGGCGAACCGAGACACAGCCGTGCCCACCGTGCCCACCGGTTACGTGTAGGACCACGCGATCTACAAATTCTGCCACGAGTGCAAGCTCCTTCAAAAAAGTTTGGTTTGGTTATCTAGTTTACAGGGTCGCCCCGGTGCCGGTCTGTGGCCGGACGCTCCTTGGGCGGCTTTGCGGAGGTGAGGTACGCAAAAGGGCGATTACGAGTTGCCCCGTAATCGCCCTTCTACTGAGGTGAGGTGTTTAGACCTTACTCAGCGGCTGCAAGGATGTTGACTACCTTGCGGCCCTTGCGGGTACCGAATTCGACCTTGCCTGCTGCCAGAGCGAACAGGGTGTCGTCGCCACCGCGGCCTACGTTGTTGCCGGGGTGGAAGTGGGTGCCGCGCTGACGAACGAGGATTTCGCCTGCGTTGACGGTTTCGCCGCCGTAGCGCTTAACACCGAGGTACTGGGGGTTTGAGTCACGGCCGTTACGGGTGGAGCTTGCGCCCTTCTTATGTGCCATTGATGCCTACCTTAGGTCAAAGAATGTTGGGATAAAACCAGTCTAAGCTGAACTTATGCGTTGATCGCGGTGATCTTAACGGTGGTCAGTTCGGCGCGGAAGCCCTGACGCTTCTTGTAACCGGTCTTGTTCTTGTACTTCTGAATAACGATCTTAGGACCGCGGAGGTCTTCGATCTTTTCTGCGGTGACCTTGGCTGAAGCCAGGGACTTTGCATCAACGGTGACCTTGTCGCCGTCAACCAGCATCAGCACGGGCAGCTCAATGGTGCTACCGGGCTCGCCAGCGACGCGGTCAAGGGTAACCAGGTCTCCAACTGAGACCTTTTCCTGGCGGCCGCCAGCGCGGACAATTGCGTATGCCACTTGGGAACTCACTTCTTCTTGACGTCATTTTAATGGTTCAAAACGGGTCTTCCTGAAATGAACTCGGGCTCAACAGCAAGGTGGTGACCCGGTTTGCACAGTAAATACCGGGCGGTTTCAGGTTCTATCGTTTTGAGATGGTTTGGCCTTATTCCGTGTGGAATATGCCTAGCTGAGTCCACGCTAACGCTTGCTTGTGGAAACAGCACCGACTCACCAGTTTACGTGGTGAGTCGGTGCTGAGCAAGATATGTGGTGAACCCCTCAGGAGGTGTGGCGAGCTCGCAGCGAAGCTGCTGGCTCGGCGGCTGGCGTGAATCGCTTGTGAGCGAAGCGAACCAGCGAGAGGGTCGGCAGCGAGCGCGAGCTTGCCATACCTCGTTATAGGTTGTTTCCCTTACTTACCTGCCCGCTTGATCTCTGCAGCTGAGACGCCGACGCCGAGCATGACGGGGGCGTCATCGCTGGATGCTGCGGGCTTGACTGCCTGGTCGATGCTGGCTACCACGGAACTACCGCTTGCAGCCTTGACCTCTTCGGTGCGTACCTCGGTGGAGCCTGCACCTGAGCTGACGGCACGGCGGGAGCGGCGCTTCTTGCGGGGCGCTTCGCTGGGAGCAGCTGCGGGTGCGGACGCCTCGGCCGGGGTTTCGCTGGGTGCTTCGACCTTCTTGCCGGGGGTGGCGACACCGGTGACGGCCGGGTCTGCTGCGACCTCGATGGGGGCGACGTACTTGACGTCGGAGCTTGAGGCGCGGCGGGGCTTGCGAGTACGACCCTTACCTGACTCATCCTGGTTCCGGGCGCCTCGGCGGTCGGTGCGGTCTGCACGGCCGGATCGGCCGGTACGCTCACCTGAGTTTGCTGCCTCTTCACCCTCGCGCGGCTCGTAGTCGCGTCCGGCCTTTTGGGAGGCTCGGGCACGGGCTTCACCGGCGCGGATCGCGTCGAGTCGAGATGAGTTCTGGGTGAAACGGGAGTCAGCCTCGGGGTCTACATCAAGTGAGGCATCGGAGTTAGCTGAAAAATCATCTGCTGAGATCTCTTCACGCTTCTTGCCGCCTCGGCGCTTGGTCTGGTTGCGGGACCGTCCGCGCCCCTCGCTGCGCTCTTCGGTCTCAGCGTCACTATCGGTATCAAAGACCGCAGCCAGAGATTCGAGGGTGAAGGAGCCCTGCTCCCCCATGTTCTCTTCAGTTTCTGGCTCTACACCGGTGGGTAGTTCGATGACCTCGTCGCCGATGGTGAGCACCTGCTCGCCGCGGGCGTCCTGATTCTGCTGGTTCTCCAGCTCCAGGCCGGCCTCGGCGCGGCGGTTGCGCTTGCGGCGCTTGCGCTTACGGGCTGACTTGGACTCGGTCTCGCCCTGCTCGTCCTCGTGGTGGGCGCTGGCGGCAACGATGTTGGCCAGAGCAGCTTTGCGAGCCTCGGTCTTCTGCTCTGTCTCTTCGTCAACTTCGCTGAAGTCGCGGCGGTTCTGGGTCTTCTGGTTGCGGTAGCGCTTGCGGTCATCGCGCTCGGCGCGGTGGATGAAGTCGCTGGCACCACCAGAGCGGCCCTTGAGGGGCTGGTCATGCACGAGAATACCGCGGCCAGCGCAGGCTTCACAGGGTTCTGAGAAGACTTCGAGCAGGCCGGTGCCCATACGCTTACGGGTCATCTGCACCAGACCCAGGGAGGTAACTTCGGCCACCTGGTGCTTGGTGCGGTCGCGTCCCAGGCACTCTACCAGGCGGCGGAGCACCAGGTCACGGTTAGATTCGAGCACCATGTCGATAAAGTCGATGACCACGATGCCGCCGATGTCGCGCAGGCGCAGCTGGCGCACGATTTCTTCGGCTGCTTCGAGGTTGTTCTTAGTGACGGTTTCTTCGAGGTTGCCGCCAGAGCCGGTGAACTTGCCAGTGTTCACGTCCACCACGGTCATCGCTTCGGTGCGGTCAATGACCAGGGAGCCGCCGGAGGGCAGGTAGACCTTGCGGTCTAGGGCCTTAGCCAGCTGCTCTTCAATCCGGTAGTGGTCAAAGAGGTCGTCATCCTCTTCCCACTTCTTCAGGCGGTCCAGCAGGTCGGGGGCAACGTAGGTGACGTAGGCTTCGATGGAGTCCCAGGCGTCGGTGCCCTGCACCATCATGGAGGTGAAGTCTTCGTTGAAGACATCGCGCACGGTCTTGATGGTCAGGTCGGGTTCCTGGTAGAGCAGTTCGGGGGCCAGCACCTTGCGGGATTCGCTCTTGGCCTTGATTTCTTCCCACTGCACGCGCAGGCGGTTGATGTCGTTGCTCAGCTCTTCTTCGCTGGCACCTTCTGCAGCGGTGCGGACGATGACCCCGGCGTCCTCGGGCAGCCGGTCCTTGAGAATCTTCTTCAGGCGCTGACGCTCAACGTCGGGCAGCTTGCGGGAGATACCGGTCATGGAGCCACCGGGCACGTAGACCAGGTAGCGGCCGGGCAGGGAGACCTGGCTGGTCAGGCGGGCGCCCTTGTGGCCGACGGGGTCTTTGGTGACCTGCACCAGTACCGAGTCGCCTGCTTTGAGGGCGTTTTCGATCTTGCGGGGGGCACCGTCGAGGCCGGTGACGTCCCAGTTCACTTCACCGGCGTAGAGCACGGCGTTGCGGCCGCGGCCAATATCGACGAAGGCAGCTTCCATGGAGGGCAGAACGTTCTGGACCTTGCCCAGGTAGACGTTGCCAATCAAGGAGTCCTGCTGGGTCTTGGACACAAAGTGCTCGGCTAAAACGCCATCTTCGAGCACGCCAATCTGGATGCGGTCGTCCTTCTGGCGAACCAGCATCTGGCGGTCGACGGACTCGCGGCGGGCCAGGAACTCAGCCTCGGTAATAATCTGGCGGCGGCGTCCGGTGGCGCGGGTTTCTCGGCGGCGGATGCGCTTGGCTTCCAGGCGGGTTGAGCCGCGGACGCCGGTAACCCGGTTGGTGCTGTGGGAGTCAGACAGGCGGGGGGCGCGCACCTTAACAATGGTATCCTCGGGGTCGCCCTCGGTACCGCCTTCAAATTCCAGGTCGGCGTCCCCGCGGCGGCGGCGACGGCGGCGGTGGGAGGTGATTTCGGGGTCAAGGTCAGCTAGGCGGCGCTCACGGCGCTCAGCTTCTTCGGCCTCGCGGCGGGCCTCCTTTTCGGCCCGCAGCTGCTCCATGATTTCGTCCATGTTGGGCGAGTAGAACAGCAGATTGTTTGAGCTCACAGCGGCGTTGACCTGGGCTAGCTCTTCTTCCTTGAGCTCACGCAGGCTCTTCTGAGGAGCGGCAGGCTCTTCAGCGGTTTCGGCGGGGGCTTCTTCTGCTTCTGCAGACTCTGCCTCAGTTTCTGCTACTTCTTCTGTGGTTTCTTCGGCAGGCTCGGTTTCTGCGGCGGGAGTCTCAGCGGCCTGCTTGCTCTCTTCTGCCTCATCGGGCTGAGCTTCGGTAGTTTCTTCAGCCTGTGTAACGGCCTTCGCTTCGGGGCCCTTGGCCTGGGCCTCTTCGACCTCGGTGCTTACTTCGGCAACCTGTTCAGCGGCTGCGGTAGCTTCTGCAGCCTGGGTTTCTTCGAGGTTTTCTACAACCTCGGACTGTTCGCTGCTCATCAGCGTTCACTCTCCTTGTGTTCGTATGCCCCTGCCGCACCAGTGGTCTTGCCTGTAGTCGGCGGTCCCTACCCTAAGGGGTGGTCCGCCGAAATCCTTGGCTACCCGGCTCAACCGTGAGCTCCTTGGCGTACTCGGCAGGTCAAGGCTTCTGTGCTCCATGCCGAGGGGAACCGGGCCAGCGGCAACAACCCGAGGCAGCGCTAGGGCTGCACTTGATGGGGCTTGACGGTAAGGACGCCTGCGGGTAGGCAGTGCGTCACCGGCCGTTTCGGGGTGCCTGCTGGGTAGCGCTACCGCGTGCGGGCGGCACACTACCACACCCATTCTCTCACACCCGGGCTCTTTTCACCCCATCTAGAACCGAACTCACCCCACACCGGGCCGCCCTGCCCAAACCAGCTCACCCCGGGCGCCCTTACCTGGGAACTTAGTAAAGAAAACCTGCCCCAACCCCGCAAAACCGGGCGGGCTTGAAGCCTGCCCCGTAGTATGGGGAAAGAAAGTTTTATACAGCCTAAGGATTCACTGTGTCTACCCCCGTGAACACCCCCGATACTGAGAGCGGTATCAGCCAGGCCCAGCTCGATCGCAGGCTCGGCTGGTTCACCCTGATTCCCGGCCTGCTGGCCTTCGGAGCCGCCGCCATGCTGGTCTACGAGCGCCTACAGATTTACATGGACGGCGCCCACCGGTCGGTCTGTGATATCAACGCCCTACTCAATTGCGGCACCGTCATGCGCACCTGGCAGGCAGAAGCCTTCGGCTTCCCCAACCCCTTTATCGGTATTGCCGGTTACGCCATCGTCCTTGCTATTTCAACCGCCCTGATTGCCGGTGCATCCTTTGCCCGCTGGTACTGGGTAGCCATGCAGGTAGGCCACACCTTAGCTATGGCCTTTGTGCTCTGGCTCTGGTACAACACCACCTTTGACATCAACGCCCTCTGCCTCTTCTGCATGGTGGTGTGGATTATGCAGACCGCCATTTTCGTCAAGGTCACCACCCGCAATATCCATGCAGGGGTGATACCGGCTTCTGAGAGCATCCGTCAGGCAGCTCCCAACTGGACCTGGTTCTCCATCATCCTGGTCTACATTTTGATTTTCGGCATTATCTTCATCCGCTTCTTCGATGTGATTATGGGAATGTTCTAAACCCCTCCCCACAGCAAAAGGCCGGGGCCCTCAATACGAGGGCCCCGGCTTTTTGTTCTGCTTAGTGGCGGGTCTTTTTAGGCACCGAACCAGAGCGCGATTTCGCGGTCTGCTGACTCTGCTGAGTCTGAACCGTGCACCAGGTTCTTCTGCACGCTCTCGCGCCAGTCACGGCCGAAGTCGCCGCGGATGGTGCCGGGGGCAGCGGTGGTGGGGTTAGAAGATCCCATGAGAGTGCGGGCGCCCTCAAGCACGCCGTTGCCCTCAAGCACGAGAGCAACCACGGGGCCTGAGCCCATGTAAGAGACCAGGGGCTCATAGAAGGGCTTGCCCTGGTGTTCCGCATAGTGCTGCTCAAGCAGCTCACGGGAGGGAACCAGCATCTTCAGCTCAGCAATGCGGTAGCCCTTACGCTCAAAACGGGCCAGCACCTGGCCGGTGAGGTTACGCTCCACACCGTCGGGCTTGACCAGAATCAGGGTACGCTCGGTCATGACAATCTCCTTTGATAGGTCAGGATGAGTTTTCACCCTTACCCTATCAGACAGCCCGCTAGGCGGGGTTAGCCTTCTCCCATTCCTCCTGTTCTTTGGCGCGGACGGCGTTCTCGGCGTCCAGGCGGGCACCGCGCGTCACCCCGTACCAGTAGGCCACAGCAAAAGCCGCTCCCACAAAGAACATGGAGGGCAGGGCAAAACCAACCAGAATCAGGGCAGCCTGCAGACCGTAGCCCAGGTGGTAGCCCCAGGGCTTCTTCAAGAAGGCCGGGGTGACTAGCAGGGCTGCTGCCAGGGCTAGACCCAGCACCCAAATGACCACCTTGACCCAGGTGGGGTCGTTGAAGTGGTGGCCAAAAATTGCCAGGGTTGCAAAGAAGGCAACCAGGGCTTCGAGCGAGAGCACCATCGAGGTAAACATGACCTTGATAGAGCGCTGCTTTTTCGGCTGGCCCGGGCGCCATTCGCGCTGGGCGCGCGTCATTCTCGCCATCATCTCTCCTTTACAGTCCGAGCAGGGTGCTAGCTTCGCCCACCACGGTGATAGAGCCGGTGACCAGTACCGCGGAGTTCAGGTTGGGCACATCGGCTGCTGCCGTCACCGCTGCGGACAGAGCATCGGGAATGTTCTCGTAGGTCTCGATGGCGTCTTCATCAAAACCAGCGTCGAGGGCCAGCTCAGCTAGCTCTTCCGGGGCAATGGCACGCGGGGAGTCTGACTTAGTCAGGTGCAGTACCGTGCGCCACTCTGCCCGATCAACGTACTCGTCAAAGAGCAGGTTCAGCATGGTCGCGGCGTCCTTTTCACCCAGGATACCCACCACCAGGTGCAGTTCTTCGAAACTGAAGGACTCCTTAAAGGCAGCTGCCGAAGCAATGACACCGTGGGGGTTGTGGGCGGCATCGAGCACCACGGGCGGCTCGGTACGGGCTACCTCTAGACGGCCCGGCGAGCGCACCTCGCCAAAGGCCAGCTTGATGAGGTCGAGGCTCAGTTCCTTCTCTCCCCCGCCCAAGAAGGCCTCAACCGCGGCCAGGGCCACGGCGGCGTTCTGGGCCTGGTGGGCACCGAAGAGGGGCAGGGCTATGTCTTCGTAGCGACCAGCTAGCCCCTGGATGGTAAGCAGCTGCCCGCCCACACCGGCGGTGCGGTCGACAGCGCCGAACTCTACGCCTTCAAAGCGGTAGTCGGCGTTGTGGGCGCGGGCGGCTTCGAGCAGGACCTGGGCGGCGGATGGGTCCTGGGCAGCGGAGATGAGGAAGCCGCCGTCCTTAATAATCCCTGCTTTCTCACCGGCAATCTCGGCGAGGGTCTCCCCCAGCATGTCGGTGTGGTCCAGGCCGATGGGGGTAACCACCGATACGGTAGCGTCGGCCACGTTGGTGGCGTCCCAGGAACCTCCGATGCCGACTTCCAGAACCATGACGTCCACCGGCTCGTCCGCAAAAATAGCGAAGGCCAGGATAGTCAGGGCTTCAAAGTAGGTAATGCGGGGGGCACCGGTTGCCTCTAGTTCAGCGTCCACTATCTGCAGGTAGGGCTGAATCTCGCCCCAGATCCGCACAAAGGTGGAATCTGCCACGGGCGCCCCGTCAATCGAGATCCGCTCGGTGACCTTGGAAATATGGGGGCTGGTGTAGCGGCCCACACGGATGTCGTGCGCCATGAGCAGGCGCTCAATCATGCGGGCGGTTGAGGTTTTGCCGTTGGTGCCGGTGATGTGGATGACCGGGGCTGCCTTGTTAGGTTCGCCCAGAATTTCCACGGCACGGGTCATCGCGTCGAGGCGGGGGGCCATCTTGTGCTCGGGGGCACGAGCCAGCAGGTCGGCGTAGACCGAGGCTACGCCGAGGGCGTCGTCAGCGCGAGCGCCCTCGGCAGCAATCTCGGCAAACACGGGGTCAAGCTCCATGTTGTCCTTGGTCATTTATGCCTTCTTCACGGTCGCTGAGAATTCAGCGCCCTCGAGGTAGGTCACAGCCACAGCCAGGGTTTCACCGGCCACCAGTTCCTCATGCTTCTTGATAGCTTCGAGGTCGGCTGCGGGAGCGGTGATGGTCAGCTCGATGCGGTCTGAGACATTCAGGCCGGCGTCCTTACGCTCGGACTGGATGGCGCGGACGGCGTCGCGGGCAGTACCCTCGGCGCGCAGCTCGTCGGTGAGGGTGGTGTCGAGTACCAGGAAGCCACCGCCGGGCAGAACCGAGACGGCGCGCTCTGCAGCGCCGTCGGTTTCTGCGACCACGGTTTCAAGCTCGTACTCGCCCGGCTCCAGAGCCATGTTGTCGGCACCCACCACAACGGTGCCGTCCTCGGTGACCTTCCAGTCCCCGCTCTTAGAAGCCTTGATGGCAACCTGCACCTGCTTGCCCAGACGGGGGCCTGCGGCGCGGGCATTGACCTTGAGCTGCTGGGAGATACCGAAGTCAGCAGGAGCCACCTCGGCAGCGTCCAGAAGCTCAACCGCCTTGATGTTGAGCTCATCAGCGATGATTGACTCAAAGGTGCCGGCCAGGTCCTTGCCACCGGCAACCGCCACGGTCAGGGCGGCCAGGGGCTGGCGCACGCGCAGCTTGTGGGCCTTACGCAGAGCAGAACCGGAAGAAGCGACAGCGCGGGTGGTCTCCATCAGGGCCAGCAGCCCAGCCTCGTCCTTGAAATCCGCAGGTGAGGGCAGGTCGGTCAGGTGAACCGAACGCTCCCCGGTCAGGCCGCGGTAGATTTCTTCGGTGGTCAAAGGCAGCAGGGGGGCCGCCATCTTCACGAAGGTCACCAGGGCGGTGTAGAGCACGTCGAAGGCCTCGGTGTCTTCGTTGAAGAACCGCTCGCGGGAGCGGCGCACATACCAGTTGGTCAGGGCATCGGTGTAGGTGCGCAGAGCCTCGCAGGCGGCAGATACATCGTAGGCATCCATAGCCTCGGTAACCTCGGCAACCAGCTGACGGGTCTTACCCAGGATAAAGCGGTCCATCACATGTTCGGCCTCGGTAACCAACTTGGCCTCGTAGCCTGCACCGCCGTTGGCAGCGTTGGTGTAGAGGGCGAAGAAGTGGTAGACGTTCCACAGGGGCAGCATGACCTGGCGGACGCCCTCGCGGATGCCCTGCTCGGTCACAATCAGGTTGCCGCCGCGCAGAATCGGGGACGACATCAGGAACCAGCGCATGGCGTCCGAACCGTCGCGATCCAGAACCTCGGAGACGTCCGGGTAGTTACGCAGGGACTTAGACATCTTCTGGCCGTCCGAGCCCAGCACGATGCCGTGGGCAATGACGTTTTCAAAGGCGGTGCGGTCGAATAGGGCGGTGGCCAGAATGTGCATGGTGTAGAACCAACCGCGGGTCTGGCCAATGTACTCAACGATGAAGTCTGCCGGGTAGTGGGCCTCGAACCACTCCTTGTTTTCGAAGGGGTAGTGGAACTGGGCGAAGGGCATAGAACCGGAGTCGAACCAGACATCCAGCACGTCCTCCACGCGGCGCATGGTGGACTTGCCGGTGGGGTCATCCGGGTTGGGGCGGGTCAGCTCGTCGATGTAGGGGCGGTGCAGGTCGACTTCGCCATCCTTGTTCAGGGGCAGGCGGCCGAAGTCGGCTTCCAGCTCAGCCAGGGAGCCGTAGACATCGGTGCGGGGGTAGTTGGGGTCATCAGAGACCCAGACCGGAATCGGGGAGCCCCAGAAGCGGTTACGCGAGATGGACCAGTCGCGGGCGTTCTCAACCCACTTACCGAACTGGCCGTGCTTGACGTTCTCGGGAATCCAGTTGATGTCCTCATTCAGCTCGCTCATGCGGCCCTTGAAGTCGGTCACGCGCACGTACCAGGAGGTGATGGCGCGGTAGACCAGGGGGGTGCGGCAGCGCCAGCAGTGGGGGTAGGAGTGAACATAGGACTTCTCGCGAATCAGCACGCCGTCAGCCTTGAGGGTGTTGATGATGGTGCGGTTAGCCTCGAAAATCTGGACGCCGGCGATCTCAGCCAGGGGGGCACCGTCGGCCAGGGAAGAGTCGGCGAAGAGGTCCAGGAACTTGGCGCCCTCGTCGATAGACAGAATCACGGGGATACCGTAACCCTCACAGACCTTCTGGTCGTCCTCACCGTAGGCGGGTGCCTGGTGGACCAGACCGGTACCGTCGGTGGTGGTCACGTAGTCGGCAACCAGAATCTGCCAGGCCTTCTCGGTGCCGAACTTTTCTGCGTCGGTGAAGTAGTCCCACAGGGGTGCATAGCGCACGCCTTCGAGCTGGGCACCGGTGTAGGTGGCCAGGACGGCCTCGCGGGCGGCGTCCGCGGGCTTTTCAGCGTCCGCATAACCCAGGTCCTTAGCGTATTCGCCCAGCAGGTCAGCAGCCAGCAGGAAGCGGCGTCCTTCTAGATCACCAGCGCCGGGCACCACAACGTAGCTGATCTCGGGGCCAGCGGCCAGAGCCTGGTTAGTGGGCAGGGTCCAGGGGGTGGTGGTCCAGGCTAGCGCCTCAACACCGGCAAGTTCGGCGGCAACCTCGGGGTGCTTGGCCAGGGTGGCGTCGTCGGTGATGCGGAAAGCCACGGTGACGGACGGGTCCTGACGCTCCTTGTAGACGTCATCGTCCATACGCAGCTCGTGGTTCGAGAGCGGGGTTTCGTCCTTCCAGCAGTAGGGCAGCACGCGGAAGCCCTCGTAGGTCAGACCCTTATTGTGCAGCTGCTTGAAGGCCCAGATGACGGACTCCATGTACTCCACGTTCAGGGTCTTGTAGTCGTTCTCGAAGTCCACCCAGCGGGCCTGGCGGGTAACGTACTCTTCCCATTCCTTGGTGTACTTAAGCACCGAGGCGCGGGCAGCGTCGTTGAAGTTATCGATGCCCATCTCGATGATCTGCTGCTTATCGGTCATGCCCAGCTGCTTCATCGCTTCCAGCTCAGCGGGCAGGCCGTGGGTGTCCCAGCCGAAACGACGCTCAACCTTGTGGCCGCGCTGGGTCTGGTAGCGGGCGACCAGGTCCTTGACGTAGCCGGTCAGCAGGTGGCCGTAGTGGGGCAGGCCGTTAGCAAAGGGAGGGCCGTCGTTGAAGACGAACTCGTTAGCGCCGTTCTCGCCGGCGTCGCGGTTATCGATGGAGGCCTGGAAGGTGTCATCCTTCTTCCAGTAGTCCAGCACTGCTTCTTCGAGTGCGGGGAAAGAGGGGGAAGCGGCCACAAAACTGGCTCCGCTTGCGCTTGCCTTGGGGTAAACAGGCTTGTTGGTCATGGTTGCGCCCTTAGGTTCTTGTCTGCCTAGTACTTGGGGTGCAAGGACGCCTGCCCTCCCCCGTCCGCTCGACGGGTAAGGAACCTGCGCGGTACCACCTTGCTTACGTCAACCGGCTCGACCCCACCCCGAGCCGCACCGAAAAAGTGCGGGCGGGTATGGGTCTGCGCCGGGGCAGCCTACCGTCTCGTGAGATGAGGTAGGTTGCGCCCAGCGCAGGGTCGAACCGGTTATCAGTCGCTTCATGACAGCTGTTTCGGGCTTACCCGTCCGGGTCTACTGGGGCTATATCTATTCCGCGCACTCCCCTCGTCGCAACGAATTACGGGGGTGTGCAGGTACAGCCTGTTCTTCCGGATTGCTCGCCGGTGATAGCCGGGTCATTGCAACTGTTACCTATTTTAGGGGTAGGGGCGGTGGCTGTCTAACGGGTTTTTTGCTTTTCTGGCAGGTGCCCGCCGGGGCGGGGCGTGAATTACAGGCGTGTGAGCACAAGATGTAGTACAGGTGCGGACGCCCCGCCCCAAGATAGCGGATTACCGCCAGCTGGCAGGGTGAGCAGGGGAACCTAAATTACAATTCTTACCCCCGCCCCTATGCTCACCTTCAGGTCGCACCCGCAGGCGGGCGGCGTCCGCGCACCTCTTCTTCTCCTACTCCGCGAGCGTCCACCAGACTCTCAAAGTGCTTATTCCCCCGGTGGACGCTCCGAGAGTCTGGTGGACCCTAGAGACGGCGGGCACGGCTGAAAGCTCGCTCCATCTTGGTTTTGAGCTCGTGCGGACGCCGGGTGAGCTCGTCCCACGTTACTCGAACCACATCCCACCCCTGCCCCCGCAAGAGAGCCTCACGTTCGTTCTGCCGCCCAAAAACGTCCTCACGCTCACCAAACTGGGTGTATTTGATCTGCCCATCGAACTCAACGATGATCTTGAGATCTGGCCAGGCAAAATCTACCCTGAACTGCTGCCCATATACCCCAATCACGTACTGCTCGACAGGCCGAGGCAAACCACACCTCATCAAGAAAAGCCGCAGCAAACTCTCCCCCGGCGACTCACTGAGAGGGCTTACGATATCTGCAATTATGCGAGCCTGCACAGAGCCACGACCAGACAGCCCCCGTAAGGCCTGGGCCAGTTTTTGGTGCTCAATCTTCCGCAAAGAACTATCCGCAAGCACAAGTGCCTCTTCGAATTTCATCACCCTCATACAGTGAAGAACCGTATCGAGCGGTGCGGTTACATCCACACCCAAACTTTTCTCGGTTTCGTACCGGCCGTTTCTATGCCGTACAACCCGCGGTGAAGGGGTGCCGTGTGCCTGACCCACTGTATGGATAGCAGTAGGTATATGGAGTAGCCACATACCGTGTACCGCTGCCGCTGAATGGTGGGATAGCACCGAGGTTTTGAGCCTGCTTCTGCCATACCCGATGACACGGGCCAGATACTGCTGACTAGGGTAAAGCTGAGAGTGGAAACCACTTTCCATATAGCTTCCATAGCCAAGCCGCTGGTACTCGCCGCGAGCGACCGCGCGAGCGAGGGCGTCCTTGTTCATGCCTCGTGCAAATAGATCCTGTGTGGTCTGCACAGCCAAAGCAATTTCTTCTGGAGATTTCATGGTCAGATTGTGCGCTGATCCGGGCAGATTTCGCTAGATAGGCGCTTCCTGTGGATAGCGCTTTGCGCACCAGTGCACGGTGAGCGCGTTTAAAACGGTGCAGCCGTGACGCAGTATGACGCGGCTGAGCTAAGTGTCCACAAGAATCTTGCACCGCCTATTTGAGACATAAGCACTACGAGAGTCTGATGGGCGCTCAAGATGAACACGCCCCTGATACGCCGCTTGACTTGGGTTCAAGCACTACCCAGGAGAACACCATGCCCCTCATTAATGTCTCGTACGCATCTACTCAGTCTGATGAGAAGAAGGCCGAGCTGATTGCTGAACTCACCCGCACCTATGCCCGGGTGATGGGTGCCAAGGAAAGCTCGGTGTGGGTCATCCTGAACGAGGTGCCACGCACCGATTGGGGCGTGGGTGGGCAGCCTCTAGCAGAGCTTGACGCGGCAGCAGCTCACCAGCAGGACGCCCGTGTAGGGATTCGCCAGGCACAGCAGGAAGACCTGCCCGCCCTGGCCGCCATTGAGGCCGAGTGCTTCCCGGCGGCTGAAGCAGCGAGTGAGAGCGACCTGCGGGCCAGGTTTGAGGTTTTTGGCGAGCATTTCTGGGTACTTGAAGCTAACGGCGAAGTTGTCGCCTTTATCGACGGGCTGGTGACCGACTCCCCCGTTATCTTCGATGACCTCTATGAGAGCCCCCAGGCCCATACTCGACACGGGGCTTACCAGACGGTGTTTGGCATCAACACCCGCCCGGCCCACCGGGGCCGGGGGTACGCGTCCGCCCTGATAGAAAAGCTCATCGACCAGGCACGAGGGCAGGGGCGTACAGGGGTGATTCTTACCTGTAAGAAGGAGCTGATTGGCTTCTACGAGAAACTCGGCTTTGAGCTTGACGGAGTTTCAGAATCAACCCACGGCGGTGCCATCTGGCACGACATGACCCTGCACCTGAACTAGTCCCAGCCCAGCACCCCGGCGATACGGTTGAGCAGAGCAAGGGCTCGCCGCGGGTTACCCCCGCCAGAAACAGCCACCAGTTCATCGCCCCGCCTGCGGTGGGCCAGCGACCAGACTGGGGATTCCTGCGACGCCCCGCCCACTAGGCACCAGATTCCTCGCTCTTCGCAGAACTCAGCGACCCGTGCATTGAGGTCCGGCGAGTCCGTGAGCGCGTAGACCAGCCAGGCCCCGGCAAGATCTTCGGGAGTAAAAGGACGCAGGCGGGCAACAAGACTCCCCTCAGCCAGCAGGTTCTCCAGGTGGGCATCAAGAGAAGGAGCCACCACCTCAACCTGAGCCCCAGCCTCAATGAGGGGGCCTACCTTCCGGGCAGCGACCTGCCCCGCCCCGACCAGGAGGACCCGGCGTCCGCGCAGGTCAAGGGCTACCGGCAGCCGCTGAATCACGCGGGGAGCTCCGCCCAGATGTCACCGTCGCGCACTTCTACGGGGTACACAGGCAGGCGGTAGTCAGCCCCAGAGAGACAGTCGCCGCTGATGAGGGAATAGACCTCTTTATAGAGAGGGGATGTCACGGTGGGCTCGCCGCCCTTCTCTCCCAGGATGCCGCGGGCAATCACCAGGGCCCCGGAGGCAGGGTCCCTGTGGCTGGTGACGAAAATAGAATCGTCTGCGGCACGAAAGACCGCATACTGCTGCCTGTCAATCAGAGCCGCTTCACCCCAGTTAGGCTCCAGGTCGTTCTTGGTGCAGATTCGGTGCCACTGTGCTGTCACGGTGCCCTCCATTTTCTTGCTGTACGTCGTGAGATTGCGTGGGTTTATCTTGTTTACCCTGCCTTTAAGCTAATATTAGCATTATAAATACGCATTAAACCGGCTTAAACCCACACCAGGGAGGCTCCCATGTCCCACACCCCCACTACCTCCAGCCAACGTTCCGTTCTGGTGATTGGAGGTGGGCCCGCAGCCTGGAGATTTGCCAAGGCCTTCCTCGACAAGGACTCCGCTGCCTCCCACCTTACCGTGCTCAACGCCGAGAAACACCTGCCCTATGACCGTGTAGCGCTAGAGAAGATTTTTCACGACACCGCCCGCGACCTCACCCTCGGCGACCCCGAACTCTGGAACAACCCCCACGTCACCCTCGTCAATGGTGTGAGCGCCACCTCCATTGACCGGAAGAACCGAACCGTCAGCGCAACCGACGGCAAGACCTACTCCTACGATGAACTTGTTCTGGCTACCGGTTCTTCGGCAGTCAAAATTCCCATTCCCGGTTCCGACAGCGCCCATGTCTTCCGAACCATTGACGATGTTCAAAACGTGGTTTCTGAGGTCACCCGCCTTACCGACAAGCTAGGACGCCGCCCACGCGCCATCGTGGTCGGTGGCGGCCTGCTGGGCCTAGAGGCGGCTGAAGGTCTGCGAGATGTAGGAGCTGACCCCACCATTCTCGATGTGGCTCCCTGGCTGCTATCGATTGAGGTAGACCAGGGCGGCGGTTTCGCGGTCAACGCCGCAATTCGCGAGGCGGGAATCGCGGTTGAAACCGGTGCTTTTATCTCAACCATTAACAAGGATTCCGCCGGTGAGGTTATCTCGGTGTCGGTGGCAAACGGTATGGGTGATGAAGCCGATGTGCACCAGCTCGATGCTGACCTGGTCATGATGGCTGCCGGCATCCGCCCCAATGATCAGCTAGCCCGGGACGCCGGTTTGCAGGTGGGCGAGCGCGGCGGCCTCGTGGTCTCCCCCAGCTGCCAGTCGGAAGACCCCCATATTTGGGCTATCGGTGAAGTAGCCTGCGTGCTGGGCCGCACCTGGGGCCTGGTGGCTCCGGCTAATCAGATGGCTGAAGCTGTGGCAACTAATCTCACCGGTGGTCATGAAGAGGTAGAGAGCTTCGATATCGCCACCAAACTCAAGTTTTCGGGTCTGGAAGTAGCCGGTTTTGGTGACCGTCGCGGGGTGACCGATAACTGTCTAGAGATCATGTTTGCTGACCCGGCTCGCGGTCTGTATCAGAAGATTGTGACAACCGCCGATGCGAAGACCCTGCTCGGTGGCGTCTTCGTGGGTGATACCGCCCCCTACGATTCGCTAAAGCCGCTGCTGGGCAGGGAGCTGCCCGCGGAGCCGTCCGCCTTTCTCACCGCTGCAGGAAGCGGGGATGGCGTGCCCGATACAGAACTGCCCGACGACGCGGTGCTGTGCTCCTGCAACAATATCTGCTTCGGTGCAGTGCGGGAAGCGGTAAAGGGCGGTGCGCACGATGTAGGAGCGGTCAAGGCTGAGACAACCGCCGGGACCCAGTGCGGCTCGTGCGTACCCATGATCCAAAAGACCCTAGAACAGACCATGAAGAAACTGGGGCTGACGGTCTCAAAGGCCCTGTGCGAGCACTTTGACCTCTCGCGTGCTGAGCTCTTCCAGGCTGTCTACGCTGTGGGTGACCTCGATGATTTCTACTCCGTGCTCAAGCGCTTTGGGCGGGGTACCGACGGCTGCGCCATCTGTAAGCCGACCGTGGCGTCCATCCTTGCATCGACCCGCAAGTCCTACGCCCTGGACGGCGGCCGCGGCGCCCTGCAGGACACCAACGACCGCAACCTGGCTAACATGCAGAAGGACGGCACCTACGGTGTGATTCCCCGTATCCCCGGTGGCGAAATTACCCCGCAGAAGCTGGCGGTTATTGCCCAGGTGGCAGCTGACTATGGGCTTTACACCAAGATTAACGGCGCCCAGCGTATCGGCATGTACGGTGCCCGTCTTGAGCAGCTGCCTGAGATTTGGCAGCGGCTGGTCGATGCGGGCTTTGAGTCGGGTCAGGCCTACGGTAAGTCCTTGCGCAATGTGAAGTCCTGCATTGGTTCTGCCTGGTGCAGGTTCGGTATGCGCGATTCGGTGGCTATGGCGATTGATACGGAAAACCGTTACAAGGGTTTGCGGTCTCCCCACAAGTTCAAGGTGGCAGTGTCTGGCTGTAACCGTGAGTGCGCAGAAGCCCAGGGCAAAGATGTGGGTCTTATTGCCACCACGAACGGCTGGAACCTCTACTTTGCCGGCAACGGCGGCGCTAACCCCGCCCACGGCCGCCTGTTTGCGCAGGACCTCGACCAGCAAACCGCCTACCGTTATATTGACCGTTACCTGATGTACTACATCCGTACCGCGGATAAGCTCCAGCGCACCGCCCGCTGGGCTGAGGACCTCGATGAAAAGTTTGGCGACGCTATCGAGCACCTACGCGAGGTAATTATCGACGACAAGCTGGGCATCTGTGAACAGCTCGATGCCGATATGCAGTACCACATTGACCATTATGAGGACGAGTGGGCTGCAACCCTGCGCGACGAGAAACGCCTGCGCCGCTTTAGGGCTTTTGTGAATGAGCCTGAGGCCAATTCGGCGGGTGACCGCATGTATGTGCTGGAGCGTGACCAGATTCGCCCGGCCACCGAGGCGGAAATCGCTGCAGCTGAGGCCGATGGTGATCTTGAGGGTGAGGACGCCGGCGAGAAGGTTTTGATTGCCGGGGCCAGTTTGCCGGTGCACGCCGGCTAGCTGCCGCCGTGTGACCTCGTGTGACAAGGTTGTGATGTTGCGGTTCATGCGAGGTCACGCAAGTGGGTGAAGCTACCCGCCCCGTGCGAGGATGAAGGGTAAAGAGTTTTCTAGGGAGAGGATACGGCGTGTTCGCTGATCTTGATGTCACCAGTGCCGCGGTGCTGCTCTGCGGAGCATCAGAGCGGGTGGGGCAGGTTGCGCCCAAGTATAAGGCGGCGGCTGAGGTCATGAGTGTCTCCTCTGCTGACCTACTCCCCTCTGTTCTAGAAGATATCTCCCCGTCTGTGGTGGTCATCTGTGCCGAGCAGCCCGATGAGATTGGGAGCTGGCGGCAGGCGATTAAGGCGGCCCTGGGCAGCAGGGGGCTACACACGGTTCTTCTTGTGGATAGCGAACCGGCGCCCCAGCAGGTCGGCAGGGTCTTTTTGATTGGGGCTGGCCCCGGCGATCCCGGCCTCATGACCCGCCATGCCCTTGAGGCACTGAGCCGGGCGGACGTCGTCCTGCTTGACCATCTTGCGCCCCACCAAGACCTGCCCCACTGGGCGCCTAAGGCTGAGATCATTGATGTGGGCAAGATTCCCGGCCAGCACCGGGTGCCGCAGCGGGAGATTGACCGGCTCATGGTAGAGCATGCCCTAGCCGGCCGAACCGTGGCCCGTCTGAAGGGTGGTGACCCCTACGTCTTCGGGCGCGGTGCTGAGGAGCTCTATGTCTGCGAGCAGTCCGGTATACCGGTCACTGTCTATTCGGGGGTGACCTCATCGATCGCGCTGCCCGCTCTGGCCGGTGTACCGATTACCCTGCGCGGTGTGTCCCACATGTTTACCGTGGTATCTGGGCACGCGCCTCTAGGCAGCTCGGAGCTGGATCAACTGGCGGGCCTGCTCAAAGACGGCGGCACAGTCTCCCTCCTCATGGGCGTCAAGTCCCTCCCCCATACCGTTGCCGGTCTGCGCGAGCGCGGGGTGCCGGCGTCCCTGCCCCTGATTGCGGTGCAGGACGGCTTCCGCCCCAACCAGCGCGAAGTGTACGCGACCTTGGGTGACTGCCTCGAAACCCTGGCCGACGTGAAGCCGCCTGCTGTGATTACTCTGGGCGAGGTGTGTGCGGTGGCCGGCCCCCGCCGCGAAGAGGTCATGGCAAGGGCTTTTGAGACCCACTAGGCAGCAGCTGCCACGACGACTTTTCAAGCTGGGGCCGACGTCCTAGCACCAAATTCGACTCCGGGCCCGAGTCCTTATCGTGTCTTCTCTTCATTTCGACGCGTCCGCCGGTTTTCCATGCCTCAACCGTGGAAAACCGGCGGACGCGTCGAAGGTTTAGTGGGGTGCTAGAAATCCGGACGGACGCTCCCGGTGCGGTCCAGACAAGTTGTGCAGACCCCACAGCAGCTAACTTCTATGACGCGTTTATGTCCTTGTGGCGCCTGAAACGTTAGACCCATCCCCACTATAGGGCACAGTTATCCACAAATTCCCCCTTGGGCCTGCGATAAAGGTGCTCAAGGGTGCAATCTAGATGCATGAAAAGCCTGCACGACATCCACCCCCTGGTTCAGACAGCCCAAGATCTGGAGCTACGCGGTTTTACCCGTCATGCTGTGCGTCAAAAAGTGTCCCGCGGCGAGATCGTCAGAATACGCCGCGGGGTCTACGTGCCCTCTCAAAGCTGGTCTTCACTCCTACCGAGTGAACGCTATGTGGCCCGGCTGGTTGCCCATTCAAAAAGTATGGGTGCTCGAACAGTTTTCTCGCACCAGAGCGCTGCGGCTCTCTATGGTTTTGCTCAACTGGCTGTTCCTGACCGTATTCACGTTGCAGCGCCGAACTCTAGGGCTCATTCTTCACCGGGTGTCACCGTGCACGGGCTTACGAGTAAGCCCCAAGAGCTTGCGGGTATTCCCGTAACATCTGCCCTACAGACAGTGGTGGATTGTTGCCGGGTTCTCGACCTACGCCATGCACTCGTACTGGCCGATAGTTCCTTACGGGCTGGGGTTCTTTACCCCGATCTCTTGACGTGTTTACGTCAGGCTAAGGGCCGCGGCAGTAACCGCCTACAGAGGTTGGCTGACCTAGTCAATCCGCTTTCCGAATCTGCTGGTGAAAGTCTGGTGGTCTATTTCTTAGACGAGTTTGGCTTTCCGCCCTGCCAGCAGCAGGTGTGGGTTGAGGGCGGCGGACGGCGCTACCGGCCTGATTTTATGTGGCCTAAGTGCATGATCATTTTAGAGTTTGACGGAAATATCAAATACGCGGGTTCAAACCGTGAACAGGTTTTTGGTCAGCAGAATGAGCGTGAAGCGTGGCTCCGCGGTAGAGGCTACAACGTGGTACGAACCAACTGGCATGAGGTTATCTACCGGCCGCAGTTCTTGGCGGAGAAACTGAAGCGGGCTTTTGCGTCCGCCGGTGTGTACCTATAGCTTCGACGCGTCCGCCGGTTTTCCACGCCTCAACAGTGGAAAACCGGCGGACGCGTCGAAAAGCCAGCCCTATACTAGCTGCTGCTCGTCTGCCTCCAGGGCCCAGCGCGCAAAGGTCTGGGAGGCGTCCGTTCGCTCCGCGAGATAGGTGCGGATTAGGCGTTCAAGGTAGTCTTCCAGCAGGTCAGCCTCTACCTTGAGACCGCGCACGGTGCGGCCGAGGGTGCCGGTGGCGTCGTTCTGGTAGTCGGCCAGTCCGCCGCCGAGGTGAACCTGGAAGCCGGGTACCTGGCGGCCGTCGTCGGTGGTAATGATCTGCCCCTTCAGCCCGATATCTGCGGTCTGAATACGGGCGCAGGAGTTGGGGCAGCCGTTGATGTGCAGGGTCAGGCGGGCAGGCAGCTGGTCAGCCACATCGGCCATACGCTCTTCGAGGTTATCGATGACGCGGGCGGCAGTGAACTTGGTTGCCACGATAGCCAGCTTGCAATACTCGATGCCGGTGCAGGCGATGGTGGAGCGGCGGAAGACGGACGGACGCGCGTAGAAGCCCAGCTTCTCGGCTTCGGTGATAAAGGGTTCAACATCATCTTTTTCGATGTCGAGCACGACCAGTTTCTGGTAGGGGGTGGTGCGCAGGCGCGAAGAACCGTACTTTTCAACCAGGTTGGCCAGGTCAATGAGCTGGCTGCCGCTGATGCGCCCAACGGTGGGGGTCAGGCCGATGTAGAACTTACCGTCTTTCTGAGCGTGTACTCCCACGTGGTCGCCGGTGACAGAGGGGGTCTCGGGGGCGGGGCTGTCGGGCAGGGCATAGCCCAGGTATTCTTCTTCCAGTACCTGCCGGAATTTCTCTACGCCCCAGTCAGCGACCAGGAACTTGAGGCGGGCCTTGTTGCGCAGGCGGCGGTAGCCGTAGTCGCGGAAGATGGAGATAACGCCCTTCCAGACCTCCACAGCCTGGTCCTGGGTAACGAAGACCCCCAGGCGCTCTGCAAGCTTGGGGTTGGTGGAGAGACCGCCGCCGACCCACAGGTCATAGCCGACGCCTAGTTCCGGGTGGGTAACGCCAACGAATGCTACGTCGTTGATTTCGTGCACGACGTCCTGGCTGGGGTGGCCGGTGAAGCAGGTCTTGAACTTACGCGGCAGGTTGGAGAAGGCCGGGTCACCGATGTACTTTTCTTTAATCTCTCGAATCACCGGGGTGGGGTCGATGAGTTCGTCAGCGGCAATTCCTGCCAGGGGTGAGCCCAGAATGACGCGGCTTACGTCGCCACAGGCCTCGGTGGTGTCGAGCCCCACATCTGCCAGGCGGCGCCAGATTTCGGGTACGTCTTCTACCTGGACCCAGTGCAGCTGCACGTTCTGGCGGTCGGTCACATCGGCGGTGTCGCGGGCAAAGTCTCGGGAGATTTCACCGATTACGCGGGTCTGCTCGGTGGTGAGCTGGCCTGAGTCGATGCGCACGCGCAGCATGAAGTACTTGTCTTCGAGTTCTTCGGGGCTCAGGGTTGCGGTACGGCCGCCGTCGATGCCCTGCTTGCGCTGGGTGTAAAGACCCCACCAGCGGAAGCGGCCGTGTAGGTCGTCCGAGTCGATGGAATCAAACCCTTCCTTGGAGTAGGTGTCGATAATACGTTCGCGTACGTGCAGTCCGTCATCTGCCAGCTTGAATTCTTCGTTGGCGTTGAGCGGGGTTTTACCGTCGATTTTCCACTGGCCGTTGGGCTTCTTAGAGACGGGTTTACGGCGGGCCGGTGCGGCTGCCTGGTCGGGGCGGGCGGTGAGGGTCTTAGCCATAGGTTTAGTCTTTCGTGCGTGTGGTGCTGGTGGCGAGCGCGTGATGCGAAGATGCGATAGTTTCACTGTAGCCGGTGGGGCGACTGAGGGTGAGGTTTCGGCTCCGCAGCACTCCTCGGGTGCTCAGGGCGACCCCGGTCAGGGCTGCTCCCAGGGTGAGCGGCAGGCTGTAGGGGGCCAGGGCCGGTACGAGGCCGGTGAGGTAGGGCAGGTGGGTGACGACCAGGCAGGTACCCACAAAGCCTCCGAGGGCGGTGGGATTGATGCGGGTGACCAGCCAGGCGGCAACGGGGGCAGCGAGGACGCCACCGGCCAGCAGAGCGAGGACGGCCAGGAGGTGTTCGGTGAGGTCCTGCCACATGCCCAGTACAAAGCCCAGGCTTGCTGCTAGGGTGACCAGAAATTCAGCGGTATTGACGGTACCTACGATGCGGCGGGGTTCGGTTTTGCCGATGCTCATCAGGGTGGAGCTGGTGACGGGCCCCCAGCCTCCCCCACCGGCGGCGTCCACGAACCCTCCAAAGAGCCCTAGGAAGCCGAGGGTTCGGGGGGTGGCGGGGGCGCCGGTGCCCCGGGCGGTTCTGCGTCCGGTTGAAAAGCGCAGAACCAGGTTGATGCCAATGAGAGTCAGAATGGTTGCCATCACCGGTTTCGCGGTTGCCAGGGAGAGGTTGGAGAGCAGGGTGGCTCCGGCAAAGGCCCCTACCGCCCCGGGCAGGCCCAGGCGTAGTACGACCTTCCAGTCGATATTGTTAAATCGCCAGTGGCTCACGCCCGATGCCAGGGTGGTTCCGAGTTCTGCCACATGAACAACTGCGGACGCGCTGGCCGGGTTCATCGCGG
Source organism: Rothia sp. 11254D007BW (assembly GCF_053548195.1). NCBI lineage: Bacteria > Bacillati > Actinomycetota > Actinomycetes > Micrococcales > Micrococcaceae > Rothia > Rothia sp. 11254D007BW. The sequence goes on along the minus strand of NZ_JBPWPK010000001.1, from coordinate 513,732 downwards.
CGAGGGTGAGGAGCAGGGTGGTTGAGGTGACTCCGAAGCCCATGCCGAGGCTGCCGTCGACCAGTTGGGCGAGCAGACCGCCCAGGGCGATGAGAAGTAGTTTGTTCATGGTGGTATTCGTTCTGTGTGGGGCTCTAGCGGACGAGACCCGCGGCTAGGGTGTTGCCATCTGCCTGGTTGATGAGCAGCAGGGAGCCCACTAGACCGCGCCCGGTGTAGGGTTCAACGGGTAGGTCTTCTGCCAGTTGCAGGGTGACGGTGGCGATGTCGTTGAGTTCGGCTGCTTCGCCGGGGTGTTCTTGGTTGGTGTCGATATCGAGGATGGAGTCGATGGAGGTGAGGCGGGCCCGCACCAGGGAGGTGCCGTAACGCAGCTTGACCTTGGCACCCGGGCGCAGCGGGGTATCGGCTAGACCTACCAGGGTGACGGTAAGTTCGCGGCTGCCCTCGGGCCGGTCGGCACCGGCAATCAGGTCACCGCGGGAAAGGTCAATGTCATCTGCCAGGCGCACCACGATGGAATCGCCAACAGAAGCAGTGGCAGCCTCACCGTCTGCGGTATCGATATGGGTGACGGTACTGGTTCGCCCCTGCCCCAGGTGCACGGTATCGCCAACAGCCAGGTGCCCGGCTGTAATACGGCCAGCGTAGCCCCGGTAGTCGGTACCCTGGGGGCGAATCACATACTGGATGGGCAGGCGCAGGCCAAGGTCTGACTCCTGCTCAGCAACGTCGACGGTTTCGAGGTAGCGCAACACGGTCGGCCCGGTGTACCAGGGGGTGTTGGCAGAAGGTTCCACCACGTTATCCCCCTTCAGGGCGCTAATAGGGATCACGGTTACCTCAGCGACGCCCTTGGCCTGCGCCAAAGCCGTGAACTCTTCGCGGATCTGCTCAAAGACGTCCTGGGAGTAATCCACCAGGTCAATCTTGTTGACCGCCAGCACCACCTGGCGAATACCGAGCAGGGAGGCGACCGTCAGGTGGCGGCGGGTCTGGGTGACTACGCCGTGGCGGGCGTCCACCAGCAGCACGACGACCTGGGAGGTTGAAACACCGGTGACGGTATTGCGGGTGTACTGCACATGCCCCGGGGTATCAGCCAGAATAAAGGTGCGTTCGGCGGTGGAGAAGTATCGGTAGGCCACATCGATGGTGATGCCCTGTTCACGTTCGGCACGCAGGCCGTCGACCAGCAGGGAGAGGTCAAGGCCCTCGTGGCCGCGCTCGCGGCTGGTGCGTTCTACGGCTGAGAGCTGGTCGGCGAGTACACTCTTGGTGTCGTGGAGCAGGCGGCCCACGAAGGTTGATTTGCCGTCATCGACGCTGCCTGCGGTGCACAGGCGCAGGGTTTGGCGGGTTGCGAGCTGGGCGGACGCCGGTGAGCCGGTTGCCGCCTCGCTGTCGGTGGGGTGGGCGAGCAGGGTCATCTTAGAAGTAACCTTCCTTCTTGCGGTCTTCCATGGCGGATTCGCTGAGGCGGTCGTCCGCTCGGGTTGCGCCGCGTTCGGTCAGGGTTGAGGTGGAGATTTCGGTGATGATGTCCTGTACCGTGCTGGCTTCAGACAGGACGGCGCCGGTACAGCTCATATCGCCGACGGTGCGGTAGCGTACTCGGCGGGTTTCGATGGGTTCGCCCTTGGTGGGGCCGCCCCACTCCCCCGCGGTGAGCCACATGCCGTCGCGGTTGAAAACTTCACGGTCGTGGGCGAAGTAGATGGGAGGCAGTTCGATATCGCGGGCGCCGATGTATTCCCAGATGTCGGCTTCTGTCCAGTTGGAGATGGGGAAGACACGGATGTTCTCGCCGGGCAGGTGGCCGCCGTTGTAGAGGTTCCACAGCTCGGGGCGCTGGCGGCGGGGGTCCCAGCCGCCGAAGGCGTCGCGTACCGAGAAGATGCGCTCTTTGGCGCGGGCTCGTTCCTCATCGCGGCGAGCGCCACCGAGCACCGCGTCGTAGCCCTGTTCTTCGATGGTTTCGACCAGGGGGACGGTCTGCAGGGGGTTGCGGGTGCCGTCGGGGCGCTCCTGGAGTTCTCCCCGGTCGATCCAGTCCTGGACTTTGGCCACGCGCAGGCGGGCGCCGGTGCGCTCCACCAGGCGGTCACGGAAGTCAATAACTTCAGGGAAGTTGTGGCCGGTATCTACGTGCAGCAGTTCAAAGGGCACGGGTGCCGGTGCGAAGGCACGGCGGGCTAGTTCGTAGACGACAACGGAGTCTTTACCGCCTGAGAAGAGCAGGGCGACCTTGTCGAATTGCCCGGCTACTTCGCGCAGGATGTGGATTGACTCGTTTTCTAGGTCTTTGAGGTGGGGTGAGAGGGTGGCTGATGTAGTGGTGCTCATGTGTGTAGTCCGCATTCTGTCTTGGTGAATCCTGCCCATCGTCCGCTGCGGGGGTCCTGACCCGCTTCTACTTTGGCGGTACAGGGGGCGCAGCCGATGGAGGGGTAGCCTGCCTTGGTCAGGGGGTGAACAATGAGGTTCTTTTCGTCGATGTACCGGTCGGTATCTTCAAGGCTCCAGGTGACCAGGGGCGAGATCTTGAGTCTGCCGTTGGGGTCTATATCCAGTGCCGGGGTGGTGGCGCGAAGCGGTGAATCTGCCCGGCGGAGGCCGGTAATCCAGCCGGTGTAGGGGGCCATGGACGCTGCCAGGGGCTCGACCTTGCGCATGCGGCAGCAGGCTGCGGGGTCGGTGCCGTAGAGGTTGATGCCGTAGCGGGCGTCCTGCTGGGCCACGGTGAGCAGGGGCTTGGCTCTGACCAGGTTCTGGGGGTAGCGGTCCTCTACCTGCTGGGCCACGTCCAGGGTCTCGGGGAAGTGGTAGCCGGTATCGAGAAAGAGGAAGTCGGAGTCAGGCAGGTAGCGGCTAGCCAGTTCGGCGAGCACCGTGTTTTCCATGGAGAGGGTTACCACCAGCTTGCCGGTCACATGTTCGTGGGCCCAGGTCAGGATTTCTTCGGCGCTTGCATCGTAGAGGGATTCCGCATAGCGATCCACGAGTTGCCGGTTGGCTTCTTTCTCGGCGTCTGAGAGCTGGGTTGGCTCGACCGTGCCCTCCGGGCTGATAGCCGGATCTTCTAGCGCTTCGGCCGGTGAGCCGAGACCAAAGTTTTTAAAGCTCACGGGTGAGGGTTCCATAGCGCTCCTTTCATAACAGTTCTTAGGGTCGAATTGTTTGAAAGTCTAGGCTTATGGGGGCGGGGTGGTCGAGTTATTGCGGGTGCCAGGTCACGGGGCGACATTTTTACGTCATAGGTCTTCACCGGGGGTAATTTTTACGGCCCTAGGTTTGCTTGAGGCCCTTGCAGCCCACTACTGTGCGCCACTGGTTACAGGCTTACTTGTCATCTAATGAAACGTGCGTACCGCAGGTAGACCCGGGGCGTGCCACAATGGTGTTTATGCGTATTTTGTCTATTCAGTCCGCTGTAGCTTACGGCCACGTAGGTAATTCAGCTGCCGTTTTTCCCCTCCAGCGTCTTGGCCACGAGGTCATGCCCGTCAACACCGTCCTCTTCTCAAACCACACCGGCTACGGTGCCTGGCGTGGGCCACTGATTTCGGGCGACGACGTCCGAGAGATTGTCACCGGCATCGAGGAACGCGGCGGTCTGACCGATACCGCCCTGGTGATTTCCGGCTATCAGGGTGGCTCCTCTATCGGTGATGCCATCCTCGATGCCGTTGCCAAGGCCCGTGCTGCTAATCCGGGTGTCCTGTACTCCTGCGACCCCGTCCTGGGTAATGCCACCAGTGGCTGCTTCGTTTCCCCCGAGGTGCAGGAACTGATTCGTGACCGCGTGATTCAGCACGCTGACATCATTACCCCCAACCAGTTTGAGCTGGGCTTTGTGACCGGCACCGACCCCCAGACCCTCGATGAGGTGCTTGATTCTGTGGCCGCAGCCCAGAAGATTGGCCCCCAGACTGTACTGGTGACCAGTGTGAACACCCCAGAAACCCCGGAGAATTCAATCCAGATGCTGGCGGTTTCGGGCGATGAAGCCTGGCTGATTACCACTCCTCGCTTGCCGATGAAGGCCAACGGCTCGGGTGATGTTACCCAGGCTCTCTTTGCCTCCCACTTCGCATCGGGCAAGAGTCTGAAGGAAGCACTAGAACTGACCACCGCCAGCGTCTATGAGCTGCTGAAGAATACCCTGGCCTCGGGTCAGCGGGAGCTTCAGCTGGTTGAGTCCCAGCAGGCCTACGTTGAGCCTGCTGAGACCTTTGAGGCGGTAGCGGTTAAGCGCTAAGAGCGGTTAGAGCTTCGGTAGCTCTTTCAAAAGCAACCGAAGCAACTACCGCGGCGGAGGCGGCGTCTCCGGGCAGCACCAGCGGCTCGGCGACGACCGCCTTTTCTGTGCCCTGGTAAGCCTTGGTGAGTTTGCTGTGGAAGTAGCCGCGGGCCAGCAGGTAGGTTGAGATGTATTCGGCCTGGTTACTCTCCCAGGCCTGTTCGATAGTGGGTTCAATGTCAGCCACAAAGCCGTAGGGCACCTGCTGGCTGAGCAGGGTGCTGAAAACTTCTGCCTGATAGAGCACCGCTTCACGGCCGTCCGCCCGGGAGGAACCGGCTGCTGCAAGCGCAATATCGTCGTAGCCGTCCCAGCCTGCCTCTTCGAGGCGCTGACGCTGGAGTTTGGCAAGGGCTGCTGAGGGTCCGAGGGCGCGGGCTACTGCGGTGGTCAGGTGGCTAGCGTCTGCTGCTGCCTGCCTCATATCGTGTTCGGTGTGGTAACCCGGCGAGAGTAGCAGGGGCACAAGGACGGCGGTAGCCCCGGACGGCAACTCCTGCAGCACCTGCGGCAGGGAGGGTTCTTGCACATCAACGTAGGCTTCGTGCACGGTGTAGGTTCCCGGTGCCTGGGCCTCAACCAGGGCGGTGAGCTGCTCCCGGATGAGGTTAACGGCTTCGCGGCCCTGGGGGTTATCGGTTCCGTGGGAGGTGGCGACCAGGTGAATCATGGGGCTCCAGTCTGCTGCCTGCACAGCACAGTGGGTGGGGCTGACCCCACCCACTGTACAGCACAATCAATCGACTGGCAGGTGCGCTTCTCCCGCTTTTATCGTGCTGATTCCTCCGCAAGGGGTTGGCTGACCAGTTTCTCCGCTTCCTCCTTGCTGAGAATCCGTCCGCTCAGTCCACCGCGGTCGTGCCAGGCACCACCGACCTCGATTCTGGAAGCAATGTCCAAGCCGCCAGCCTTGACGGGCTCCCAGCCGCCCAGACGCAATAGGTGGGTAATGCGCTCTTGCGCTACAGGGTCGTCCGTTGCAAAAAGTTGAGCAACCTTTTCACCGCTACCGGTAGTTTCTTTGCCCAGATTAGCCGCGCTCATGGTTCCCAGTGCTTTGACAAAATGAACTCCCTGAGGAAGCAGGGCAGCGTTCTGCTGGCCAGCTGAGGACCCTTCTGGGTTGGCGGAAACCGCCCGGCCATCGTCAGCAACCCGGAAGTTGTTGGATGGATCAACAACAACCTTGTCCACCAACTGTGAAGAGTGTTCCTGTAGCAACTGCTGAGTAACGGGGAACATCGTAGCGAAGACAACTGTGTCTGCCTCGTCAATGACCTGCTCGACGGTACCAGCCCGAATACCTAGCCCCAGTTCTTGAGCTGATTTCTGAGCCGATTCGAGATCTGATGCCGCAACCAGTATCTCTTCTCCCCCGCGGGCCAGACGGAGGGCGACCTGTGAACCGATGCGCCCTGTTCCGACGATTGCTGTAGTCATGACAAGCTCCTTATTTAGTTCATGTATTGACTATTCTCACTTTACTCTCGCGCTCTTAATTTTCAACAAAAGGGGGTTGGGTCGGGTCTTATTTCGACACAAGACGAGCCCCAGCGCTAACGAAGGGAACAATTTAGCCAACAGCCTCACAACCACAACCTAGTGGTCAAAAATGAAACCGCAGTGGGGCTCAGTGCTGGCGCAACTGGTGTAAACGGTCGAGCCCTCTTCCCCTAGCGGCCCCGTAATGCTGACCTGCCTCACTTCTCCGCTGTCGTCCTTCCCCAGAACAAGGTAGGCCCGCCCGTCCGCATCGAGGTGCAGGCCGGCAGCGGGCTCACCGGCATCATCGAAGAAGGGGTAAATCTCGAACCGCGGTTTCTCTACCGGCACGGAGGGTAGGGTACCCTCCTGGCTATACCCGGTATCGGTGGGTGCTAGCACCACCACGGACCTATCCGTTGCCAGATAGATGTTGCCGTAGCGGTCAACGTTGGAGTCCCGCGCAAGATTCCAGGTCATATTGCCCATGACGGTGTGCGCAGAGATGAAGGCGTAGGTATTGCCCAGCCCCTCATAGAAGCCGATGGGTTCGCCGTCCCGATAAACGGCGTAGGCCAGTTGCATCTGGGAAGGGGCTGTCCCCGGGTTCATATCCCAACCATAGGTGCGAATCTCTACCGGCCCGAGGGTGGGGTGGGTGACAGCAATGGTGTCGTAGTTGGTACAGCGGTCTATGCAGGCGTCCTCAACAACCTGATATGCAGCTATCGCTGAAGAGCTTGAGGGTGCAGGGGTGCTTGCTGGTGCGGTCGCAGAGGCAGAAACGGAGGAAGAGGTCTGAGCCGGTGCCTGCGATGGGGTTTCACCACCACCGGCACAGGCGGTCAGAAGTGGTAACAGGGCCACCATTCCGAGGGCAGGACGCCAGATGCCGAGGCGGTCAGTGAGGGCGGGGCGGGTGTGGGGGCTGTACTTCACGGTTATCGTCTCCTTTGACTGATGGCTGGTTGCCACAACAGGCTCCCTCTTCCCACACTAAGTAGGCTGGCTAGTTGCTGTCAAGAAGATGACGCGGGCTCACCCCAGCCCCCTGCCCGCTCCGGCTATGAGGCTGCGGCCCGCCGAATCACCTTGTATTGGGCTGCCTGGGCAACCGGTCGCATGGTGATGTGGTCCAGGTTGATGTGGTGGGGGACGTTCACGGCAAAGGTGACGGTCTGAGCAACGTCCTCAGCCAGCAGGGGCTTGTCCACGCCAGCGTAGACCTTAGCGGCAGCCTCGTCCGAGCCCAGGCGATTGCGAGAGAACTCTTCAGTGTGCACCATGCCGGGGCGTACCTCAATTACGCGCACGTTGTGCTCGGCCTCTTCCAGGCGCAGCGTCTCGGTCAGGGCTCGTTCACCGAACTTGGCGGCGTTGTAACCTGCTCCCCCTTCATAGCCAGCTTCAGCCGCGGTTGAGGTCAGATTCAAAACGGTACCCTGGCCGTTTTCGCGCAGGGCGGGCAGGAAGGCCTTGACCATATTGAGGGTGCCAATCACGTTGAGCTCGAACATGGCCGACCAGCCAGCGGGGTCGGCGTTCGCCACAGAATCAGCCCCAATCGCACCGCCGGAGATATTCACCAGGGCATCGAGACGGCCGCCGGTTTCGCCCAAAATTTCCTGGGCACGGGCGGCAACCGCGCCGGCGTCCGTAATATCGAGGACGACCGGGCGCACCCCGGTTGCCAGAGCCAGGCTTTCAAGGCGGTCTGCTCGGCGGGCCACGGCGTAGACTGTCCAGCCGGTAGCGGCCATCAGTTCGGCGGTAGCCCGGCCGATGCCGGAAGAGGCACCGGTCACCACGGCGATCTTACCGGCCTGGGCATCGGGGGCAAAAGGGTTGGCAGGAATCATGGGCTGGGGCCTTTCGGTAGCGGTTCTTTACCCACCACCCTACCGCCTGGAGGCAGGCTTTGGGGTTTGGTTGGGCTCGTGGGTTTAGATGTTAAGGCAGGCTGTAACAGGGGCTTAGGCTGGGCCTGGGTCTTTGGGGTGGTCTGTGCCAGGCTGGGGCATGTCTGTTGATTCTTTGCGGGCGGCTCTGCGCCGTCTTGATGGTGGTTCCTACGGGGCCTTGAAGTCTTTGGTGGGTTCTTATGCGGGGCGCGGGCACCGACTGGTAATTGACCGGGTTCAGCCTGACCCTTATGCCCCGCCGTCTAGGATTCGGGTGCTGGTGCCACTGGCCACTACTGAGCTTCCGGCTGACCTGCTGGGCACGGTGGAGTATCGGCGGGCGGTGCGGTTGCTGTGCGGGCTGAGGACGGGCGAGCGGTGACCTGCCTGGATATTTCAGCCTTTATTCGGGACCTGCCTACGAGCCAGGATACGCGGCGTTTTTCTACGGCTAATGTTCGGGTTCTACCTCCCAGGCGGCGAATACGGTGGAGGCCCTGGAGGCTGGTTCCCGGCTTCTGTTGCTGGATGAGGATACCTTCGCCACTAATTTTATGGTGCGCGATGAGCTGATGGGTGCCCTGATTGAGAATTCTGCGGAGCCTATCAAGCCCCTGGTGGGGTCTGTGCGGGCGCTGGCTGGGGCCAGGAGCAGGTGCTGTTACCTGCCGGGGACCTGGACTTGAGGGATGTGGCCCAGCTGGTGGATGCCGGGCAGACAGCTACCCTGGCCCTGTTGCTGCCGCGCCTGGTGGCTGAGTTGAGGGAGAGAACTCCCCTAGCCCAGGCCTGCCAGCAGGCTATGAAGGAACTTGAAGCCCAAGGATTTACCGGGCTGGGCGCACCCCGAGGCGACCTAGTCATCTCCCGCCCCTACGAGCTGGCGGCGGCGGTAAACAGGCTGAGAGCGAGCTAAAAATTGAGACAGCGGTTTAGGAATTTTGCAAGGTGGTAATTGCCAGATGCACTGTTGCCTGCAACGGGATGAGGTAGTGTGCCAAAATCTCGTTGATAACATCTGTATCAACAGCAAAATACTCGTGAATGAGAAAGTTTCTGAGGCCCACAATTGCAACCCAGTCTGTTTCTGGGAACTGACATGTTAAAGCTTCGGGTAGGTGATTGACTGCCTCCCCAATGATGCCAAGGTTTCGTTCGATTGCGTCCATGGCCATGTTTGAGAACTTTGGGTCTTGCAGATGTTCTGAGTATTCAAGGCAGGAGCTAATTGCGCTGTTGATATCGTCAAGACATGAGGGGGTAGATTGGCTCATATCGCAACCAACTCTCTTTGAGCCTCTGCTGAGACTTTTTCTCGGAGCACTGAGGGGGTAACTACGTCTACCCTGACGCCGAGAAGTCGGTACAGCGATTCTGAGATTCCGGCCAGTTTCATGATGGTTGCACCCTTAGAGTCTTCGATGTCTACCATGATGTCGATGTCACTGCCGGGGTGGGCGTCTCCACGGGCAACCGAGCCAAAGACCCGAGGATTGCTAGCTCCGTACTTATTGAAGACAGCCCTGATGGCATCGCTGTTATCGGCAAGGAGCTTGTATAGCCTCAGTGAATCTGCGCTTGCTCTCATACCTCTAGTCTAGGCTAGATTTACCTTAATGAACAGGCAATGGTATTGAGCCGCTGGTAGGTAAGTGGCGCTTGGACGAGAGCGAGTACCAGTTTCGTTTGCCACGGGTGGTGGGTTTCAAGATGGTGTCGTTCTTGAGAGTATGCCTGGCAATTTATCCTCAAGGTTTCAGCCTAATGGGACCGTTGTCAAGTGGGGGTTCGTTCTTACTTTTGAATAAGCATCAAAGTCTGCACAAGGAGATTCTCCTCTAGCGTCGTGCCCCCTCATGCAGGGGAAAACAGGCTATCAGAGGCGTACATTTTCCGGGGATTGCAGCAACATGAGGATACGCTGTTGTATAGTCCCCTAAGAAGATTTTGCGGTAGCTTAATCCAGTCTTGAGCGGTTCATCGTAATTCAAATAGGTGTCCACTAATGGGGCAGACCTCATGTCCAGTGGAGAACACACCTAACAATTGGTAGCCAGCGCGTCCAATACAGTCTTTTGCTTTCGCAAACGTAATTCGGATTACATCATCCCGACTCATTGGGTCAGTTAATGGGGCGCCGCTTAGCCTTTCTTCGCTAATAGCTTCACCTACGTAAACCCAGTAATTTTCTTCAGAACAATATTTAAAATCTCTTTGGTTTCCTGAGAAATCCATGTGTCATCAGCGTCCTTGACAACCAAAATAAGATCCCATACTCACTAATATCCATCCTCGTAATTTTTGTTGGGTACAAAGTTAGTTTGGAAAGATATCTTCTTATCACCAGTTCCACCCACGTTTCCATGATGCCTACTTTGTTTTATTTCTCAGATTTTACAATCAGACTGAGTGTCGAAGTAAGGATGTAGCCACAAACAACATTACTACTAAAATACGGAAATAAACTAATATAACACAGCGTTTCCTAGTAAACAAATCTATATTGTGCGAGGAGGAAAGTTTTCCTAGCAACGCAGTTTTTTCTGACTTGGATTATAGGGTGAAATACCCAGCTTTTCAAGCAATCTGGTTTTCTTGAGAAACTGGTATATCAAAATGGTCAGGATTAATAGCCCTAAGAATGCGATTACTCCTATCCACACAAAGTTCCAGGCCTGAGACCAGAATGGATTCTCTCCCCCTCTCATTTCTTTTACAAAAGCTAATCCGTCATTGAGCAATGGAAGGGGAATAGCGATAAAACCGATAATAGCAAGGATCGTTGCAAACTTTTCCTGGCTTTGACTGAGGCGTTCTTGACGATTAGCTTCTGCTTCTTGCACGTCTTGTTGCGCCAATACCGCAATGTCTTCTAACTTGACTCTCATTTGGTCGAAGCGGTTTTGGTAGCCTATAGCTTCTTTGTACTTGCTCAGGGTTACCATACCCATACCAGAGTTCGCAGTTACATCATCCATCCAGTATCGAATGGAGTCTGCAATAAACTGGTGGTGTACTTTGAGCACGCCTTCTGATATGTGTTCAAAGTTGTTGAAATCTCTCTTTCCATGAGGCGTTTTACTCATTTCGCTGACTAGTTTCACTTCGGCATTGCGCAAAATTTGGTCGTGTAGGCGTCCGATGATAAGGGCGTCTATGTGTTCGGCGAGGAAGTAGAGTTCTGAGTTTTTGGTGTAGGCTCTAGAGTCGTTAAGGGTGATAAAGGCAGCGCCGAGTCTGGTGATGAGTGAATATCTTCCTTCAAAGATGGTTCTGATTCTGGCTTTGTAGTAATCCAGTAGGCCTTTTTCGTTGATGAGTTTGTGGAGTTTAACGTTGGCCGCCATGAGACCAAGTATTGCCTGCCAGCTGGGTGTGGATGTGATGAGGTTACCCTTGTTGATGTGCTGGATGATTTCGTCGCAGTCTGTTGAGTCAATGCGCAAGTGCACTGCTGAGTAGATTTTGGCTTCGGTATCGCGTAGGTAGCTGGCGTTGTCGTAGAAGTGGATTCCATCTGTAAACCCTAGCCCACCGAGTTTTTTCTTGAAGTGTTCTGAGTCGAGGTAGTCGTATAGGTGGCTGCCGGGTACGAGTGAGCGGGTTTTTGAGGTGCGGTTTTCTTCTCGTGTTAGAACGCGAAATACTTCCTGAATTTTACCTATGCTGCGGGTTTCTACCTCGGTGTAGAGCACGAATTGCCCGAAGGTAATGTCTTCACTGGTACCGCGATCGTAAAGCTGCAGTTCGGCCCGGATGAAGGTGAAAGAGTCTACGATTTTAGGGTCTTTTGTAAGGTTCCGGGAGGCGATGAGTAGGTTTTTGAACCAGCTGTGAGCATCGTGGTTGATGCGGGTTGAGTGCAGTCGTGGTGTCACTGCGGTTTGTTCGCACCCGGTGGGAAGCGATTTGCCGTACATGACGGGGGCCAGAGTTGAGGGGAAGTAGGCTGAGCGCCAGTCTGCACCGTATTTGACGTGGTAGTCGGGCTTGTTAGGGTGCGGGTCTGGTCCGTCTGACCAGATTTTGGTGTTGAGTTCGTCAGGGGCAACTTCAACGTCCATCATGAAGACGATTTGTGCCTTGTAGTGGTGGCGGTCCTTTGGGGTGATTTCTTTGCGGGACTGGTTCTGTGCAAGGGTGTTGGTTTTAAAGAGTCTGGCGAGTTTCATGGTTTTATTCCCCCAGTTCTTGGCGGGCTGTGTGGATTTGTTGTTGGACGGCTGAGGTGAGGCGGGTGCGGTTGTAGTAGGTCATGACGGCGCGGATTTCGTCTTCGCTGCCGGGGGTAGTGGTATGGGTGGTGCGGTGGTAGCGAATGGCGTTGGCGAGTTCGCGGGGGCTGATATCGGTGATGGGGCGCTGGTAGCCTTCGGGGTCGTACCGGAAGGCGCTGTAGGTTGCGTATGTCTCGGTATCTGGCCACACGAATTTATGGTCGTCGATGAAGAGTTCTTCGGTGGCGCTAATTTGGTGTCTGATGCGTTTACGCATGGTGGAGTTGATACGGGCGATGCCGAAGGCGTAGGCGGTGAGGCGTGTGAGGCGGTCCATGCTGATGGGTGCTTCGTGCTCGGTGATTTCTGCGATGACGCTGCGTACGCGGGCTGCGTGGCCACGGGCTCTGATGCGTTCTAGATGGTCAGGTTGGCCAAGGGATTCAACCTGCCAGGGTTCGTAGAGTTCAGCGTCGATGGTTCCGGCTGCGGCGATGATGTCGTCGAGCTTCTGAGCTCTGGGTTCTGACTTTGGTATTGGTTTGTCTGCGGCGCTCTGAGGCTTTTCTTGTAGGGTGCGGGCTTCGTCGGTGTGTGCTTGTTGTGCTTCTTTGGCGAGTTCGGCTTCTACTTCTGGTGGCAGTTTAGGTTTCTGGTAGTCTGCGGGGTTAGTTAGGCCGAGGTCTGTTGCGTAGGTTGTGAAGAGTTCTTCGACTTGTTGTGCGCCTTGGGGGTCGTTGAGGGCGGTGAGTAGTTCGCGGGCGTTGTCGAGGGCTCGTTTGATATCTTCAGCGCTGTGTTCTTCGAAGTGGCAGTGGTTGTTTCGCATTCTGCCTAGGCTGATACCTAGGTCTGGGATGCGCGAGTTGATGTTTTTGAAGAAACCTTTTTGTAGTGAGCCGGCGTTGTGCATTTTGAGGATTTTGAGCTGATATTGGGGGTCTGCTGGTGAGTAGCGTTTGAAGGTTTGCCGGTTGGGGTCGAACTGAAATTTCTTGTCGCTTGCGGCTTTCATGGATTCCACGATGTCTTGAGCGTGTAGCAGGTCGACCCAGGTGCCGGTGGCTTTTTCTTCAAATATTTTTACACCTGAGTTTTTTAGGACGCCGGAGTAGGGCTGGGTGAGCTTGCTGATGACCTCGTTGAGCCGCTGAGATAGTAGGGCTAGTAAATCATCGGCTGGACGACGCAGGTTGGGTTGGGTGCTCATGGGTGGGGTCTTTCGTGGGTATGGGCTTAGAGTAATGGGGAAGGGGCTGCTTACCCCTTCCCCATATATACTTCTATTTTTATTTTTTCTGGGAGCGAGTGGGCTTTTTCTGAGCTGAGGCAGGTGCCTCTTCCTCAGCGATCATCTTTGCGTACTGCTCAAAGAGGAGCTTCAAACGCTCTTCGTTGGATTTCAGGGGTTCTTTTGCTCCAAAGGCAAGATCAACCAGCTTATCTAGCTCATGGTGGGCCTTGACCAGCACCTCCGGCATGGCATCTGCCTTGTACATCTCAGCTAGGCTCACTGTCTTACCCGCGGTTTTATTAATCTCCTCACGAGCAGCCAGCACTCCCCTGCCAGCCTCAACAATCTGCTCACGTAATTCTTCAGAAATCTTAGGCAACGGAAGAGTATTCCAGACTACTTTCGCAGCAAAACTATGGTCATCTCGCATTCTTCCACCAATTGCAATCTGCCATTGGAGCGTTGCAGATGAAGACAAGATCGCAAAGTCAAAAATTGATTCACCATCGATATAGAAAAGCTTTGCGGAAGGAATTATATTTTTATCCAAATACCCAACTGTCATATAGTCTCTGTTCTGACTAAATGTCTGCGGAATAGCGAGGTAATCGTTACTAGGTCTCCGATTTTCGCCAAAAGCATAAGGGGTTTCAGATGCGCGCAAAGTAGCCTTTCGAGTGCTAAGCAGACGATTTTTTCTAGTCTCTTCTATGATTGTGCGCAGGATGCTTGATTTATCAAGTTCTTCCTGTTTTGGCATAGAGTCCATCCAAAAACAGTAATTTTCTACTACATTATGGATAAACTCTTCACTACCGCTATACTGCTTACGGTATTTAAGAAGAATTGGGTCTTTCTCAACCTCGTTATTATAGTCTTCAGAACCTTTAAGCTTATATTTTAGTGAATCGCTTAAAGGAGTAGATCCCATTACCATCTTTTTCAGCTCTGGACTTAATATCTTTGTTCTATCTTTAACGCGTACAGCCGGAGGCATAGGAAGCAAATAATCAATAATTCCTGGAACCTCGGTTAAGCGCTCATCTGACCAGAATAGCTTCCGTTTTTTCTTCTTACCTTTGGAAAAACCAATAATTACACAGCTAACTTTAGCTCCACCAGACCAAGGAAAAGACCTGTATGCAAAATCTATATTCCATCCCAGCTCATACAGAGGATCGAAGAGCTTGTCTACGCTCATTCCTTGCGTGACTGAATTGGTGGAGACAAAAGCGAACTTATTCGACCGAGAGAGAAAGCGTGCGGCTTTAATGTACCACCCAGTCGAATAATCAAGGTGACCAACCTTAGATGTACCCCAGGCTTTGAATAAACTATCAGACAGTTTCTGGCGTTCTTTATGCCCGAGGAACGGCGGATTACCCGCAATATAAACCTCGTCTTCTGCAGAAGCAGACAGAACCTCACGCCAATCTACCAGCAGAGCATCCGCGTTAACAATGTGAGACTCCTGGCGAATCGGCAGACGAGTCGGCACAAAACCAAACTTCTCAGCCAGCAGCTGGTCGGACTGACGTTCAATCAAAAACATGGCAGTACGCGCAATCGCAGCCGGCCAGGGGTCAATCTCAATACCGTAAAAATTATCAATAACCACCATCGGCTCATACGCGAGCGCCCGTTCTTTCTCACTCTGCTGAGTGGCGACATCCAGCACAAAGCCAGCGTTAAAAGCAGATATCTTGCCAATCTCAACCAAGCGGGAGACAATCGCAGTCTCTAGCGCACGCAACTCACGGTAAGCAATGATCACAAAGTTGCCACAACCGCAGGCAGGATCCATGAACTTAATTTTGGCGATACGTTTACGCAAATTAGTCAGGCGCTTAGCCTCATCAGACTTGTCCCTCGCATTATGGAAGACCTCGCGCAGCTCCTCCAAGAAGAGCGGGTTGAGGGTTTTAAGAATATCCTTCTCAGAAGTGTAATGCTCCCCCATAGCCCGGCGGGTCTTAGCATCACGCACCGACTGAAACATGGAACCAAAAATAGCCGGAGAAATATCAGACCAATCCGTACGGCTGGCCCGCAAAATCGCCTCACGGAAATCCTTACCCACCGTACCTGGCAAAGGCTTCAAATTAGAGAAAATACCGCCGTTCACATACTTAAAACCGGCGAACTCCGGTTTGCCCTCCGCTGCCAGCGCACCATCACGGGCAGGCTTGGTATCAAGAAACTCAAAAAGCTCATTGAGCTTCACCGCAAGATCAGAACCATCCTCAGCAGTCTGCTCAAGAATATAATTCTCAAAGAGGCAAACGCTACCTATGCCCCACATCTCAGTATCATCACCAAACATCACAAAGAGAATACGAGCCAAAGTCTCAGAAATATGATTTTCTTTCATGCCCGCCTTCTGCAGAGCCTCAAAAAGATCCACCATCAAGGTAGAAGCCTTCTTAGTCTCATCAGCAGTCTCAGTCTCAAAAGCAGCCTGAATCCTGTCATACATCTGGGTAACACTCAGGCTCTCACCCGGAGTCACCCTAATCGACTCAAGACGCTTCAACAACTTAGGGTTCTGCAAACCCCGCACATGCTCATGGCTGGTCAGCTTGATACTAGCCTTATCACCACGCAAAACCTGAGCAGGCCAACGCCAGGTCTGGTGAGCACCACCATCATGAAAAATCAAAAAATAATGCGTGCTCTTCTGCCCTACCGAAGTCGCAATCTTCGCCTGAACCGTGCGGCTCGGCAACTGGGCACACACAAAAACACGAATGCCCCTACAAGTAGCAACATTTTCCAAAGAAAAAGCCTGAGAAACACCTGCCTCATCTTCAACAGAGACCTCCAAAGGCTTCGCATAATCACCAGGGTCCCAAAACAGCTCCGCATCAAAAAGCTCCTCATAGCGGTGCTCTTCAACCAACTTCAACATACTCATATCTCTTCCCTCCCAGCCCACACAGCGGCGTCCAAAAATCTAACTAACTTACACAGGCGGGGCAGACTCACATATCCCCTGCCTCCACCCCATCGATCATCAAGGCTAGGGCGCTATAACGCCCAAAGAACATACAACCCGCGCAGGGTCATTCTGAATGCCAGACAGCACCAGCCTGCCTTCCTCATGGAGACGAACCAAGAGGGCAGCTAGCTCAGCTTCGGAAACCTGGGCACGCAAAGCCCTGCGCAATTCATCCTCAGCAGCAGACTGCAGAGGGCTCTCATAAAGAGCGTTCAAAGCCTCATCCGCATTCTCAACAGTAGCCAAAAGCGAATCCATAGAGCCTAAACGGGCACTATCGCTATGGAAACGCCGCCACACCCGCTTACGAGTACCCCTGAGATTACCCGCCGTGACATTCTCCTGGTTCAAAGCAAAACGAACCACCTGGGCATGCATCTCAAAATGATCATCCAAACGATCAAGCGTAGGCGTAGACTCCTCAGCCTCAAAAAAGCGCAAGGCCTCATCAGCCGTCATCAAACGCTCTCGATACTGGGCAGTCTCTGGAACAAACTCACGCACAGCAAAAATATCCAGCCCAGACTCAGTAGAAACATAAGAACCCACATACTTATTACGATCTTGCGGGCGCAACTCACGAGTCGAATAACTCTGATCCTGCATACGCTCAATACGTTTCGCCAACTCAGGCTTATGCTCAAGAACCCAAGACCACACCTCCCAGGCAACCGACGTCGCATCAGCAGAATCATCCTCATCAAGGCTCTCATCAGCCATTCTGCCGTTATAAAAATCATCCAGAATCTGCTTCTCTTGCTCAGTGCCAAAGAACTGCTCATCCGAACCAAAAGCAGACGCAGAATCAACCAAACGCTGCTGAATACGCGAACGCAAGCTCAACTGATGCTCAATATTCTCATGAGAAATCAGATAAATATTCACCGTAGGAGACAACTGCCCTACACGATCAACACGACCTGCCCGCTGAATCAGGCGAATAATTGCCCAGGGGAGGTCATAATTCACCACAATATGGCTATCCTGCAAGTTCTGCCCCTCAGAAAGAACATCGGTAGCAACCAGAACATCAATCTCGTTCTCAACCTCATCACCTTGTAGGACATCTTGATTAGACAGCGGCGAAAAACGCTGAGCCAAGGAGGCCGGATCTTCAGTATCACCACTGACAGCCTCAACCCTTTGCACACCCAGCTGTTTGAGTCCCTGCGCTAGATAATAAGCGGTGTCCTTGTACTCAGTAAAAATAAGAACCTTCTCGCCCTCATGCTGCTTCACAAAGTCAGCTAGAACCTTGAGCTTAGAATCTGTCTCAACAGTGATGTTGCCAAAAGCAGCAAGCATGTAATCTAGCGAATCGATATCATGCTGCAAATCCTTACGCAAGGAACTCTTAAAAATCGTAGAGCTCACCCACTTAGTCTCCCGCGGAGCACTCCTCTGCAAGGCATCATAACGAAGCTTCGAACTCTCAGAGACCGGAAGGTCAGGCTCAATATCAAGGTCAGAGCCAAACTGGACCTCGCTAAAAGAACCAAGAGGCAACTTTAAACCGTTATCCAAGGCATAAAGAAATACCTCGTTACGACTCTTCTGCCGCTTCAAAGATTCCACAAAAGAAAAACCCGAAGAACTCAAACGCTTAAACAAACCAGTGCGAACAAAGCCAGCCACGTTACCGCGCCCACTCGCCACATTCTTCATAATCTCTTGATCCTCATCAGTATGAGGTTTACGTTCATCATGATAGGTATGCAAGCTATAACGGGGCAGTTTCAAATTCTTCAAGGCATCAAGAGTCTCTTCAGACTCCATCACAGATGCCGGATCGTCAGAAGTAAAATCATGACTAATCACCTCAGACACACGATTCGGGAAGAAAAAGCGTTCCTTCTCTTGTGAGTCCCCCCGCGTGAACTCCATATACTCACGCATCTCAGGATCACCATTAGGCAATAAGACCGGCGTACCATCAGCCAATACCAGCGGGGCCCGCTTCGCCGTTTTACGCACAAAAGACCGAGTACGGCGCACCAAATGATCGCTCATCAAACGCTTCCAGTCTTCTGGCTCATTAGACTTCATAAAGGCTGAAAGATAAGTTAGCTTACCATCAACCTTTGCCTCAAGCGAGGGATCTTTTTCTAGTGCAACCGTGGGAGAAATACCCAAATCATAATCATCGTCAATATAGAGTGCCAGCTGATTGCCAACGTCCTCAAAAGACAGATTAAAGGGGGTTGCTGTAAGGAGCAGAACCTTGCAATCCCACTCAGAAATGAAATCCTTAATTGCCTTGTAAACCCTGATGCTGCTGTTACGCAGATTATGGGACTCATCGCAAATCACAAAATGATAGCGACGGCGCAGCTCGCCCAGCTCCCTATGGGCCATAGAATAAGACACTACCGCGCCCTCGATCTCATAATCAGCCAAAGCCTGCTTCCACATTTCCACAAGGTTCTTTGGGCAAAGCACCAAGGTACGATACTCTTCAGCATTCTGTAGCATCGCCGCAGTACCAATCGCAGTCAAAGTCTTACCCAAGCCAACCACATCACCCAGCATCGTGCCACCACGACGCACAATACGACGCGCCAAAATCTTCACCGCAGTCTTCTGATAATCCAAAAGCTTCTTCTCAAGAACCCGCGGCAAAACATAACCAGACCCATTACGCATATCCTGCGACAGAGAATAACAAACCTTTAAATAAATCTCATACGGAGATGCCTGCCGATTCACCCAAGAATCCTGCAAAATCTCAAGAATCTCCTGCGTAATAGGCAACGAACGCTGATCATCCCAAAGCCCAGAAAACCACGTGCTCAGCTTCTGACACTGATCCTGATCCTCAACCTCAACATTGAGCTCAAGATTAGATGTAAGACCAGCACGCGTAAAGTTTGAAGAACCCACATAAGCCGTATGCTGGTGGTAAGAGCCACCCCTAAAGATATAGGTCTTGCCGTGCAAAGGCTCAACAGTATAAACCTTCATCTGCACTCTACCCGAGGCTAAATGCTCACCCAGAGCCTTCAGAGCCTGCTCAGCCTCATGGGTCGGCAAACCGCGCGTCAGCTGATCACGCAGATGCCGCACCAAACCATCGCGCGCAGCATTACGCTCATCATGCATCAAACGGCGCGGGGGTTCATCAGAACGCACATCATGCTGTAGCTGTTCTAGCATTGCTTGGGCATCTGAGCGAGCCACCATACCCACCAAGATACGAGCTATAGGTGCGCCGCTCTCAGCGTCAAAAGGCTTGGTTGCGACCTGCTCAGCAATCTCACCCCAACCCCGCAAATCGATGTAACCAGTTGCAATATCAATCGAAGTAAAATGCTTGAAAGAGCGGCGCAAACCACCGGCAAGAGCCATGGTTCGAGTATCAATATCAAGCCCCTGCACAGCGATGGATTTGTTGTCGTAAATCTGCGCCAACGCGACTCCTCTGGTAGAAAGTGAATAATCATTCCCATGATATAACTCGGACGCCTCTTTGACTCAGTACTAAGTGAGTCGGGGCGCAAGGTTACATGTGTGGGCTGGAGGGCTACTGCGTAGACCGACCACTAAGCGAGGCACCCGGAGTGCCGCAACCCTGCTAAACGAAAGACTGACCCACCAACTAAGAAAGTGGGCGGTACTTTTCCTTACTACTCCACCGCCTCCTCTCCCCCTGAAACCTAGACCGAAACATGAGATAATGGCCCTTATGGCAGAAAACATCCTGGGCACAGACACGCCCGCAGAAAACACCGTAGAAATTACCGTCCCCGCGAAGCCCGGCCTTGAAGGCCTCGAAAAGAAGTTCACCGAGAACTGGGCCGCCAACAAGACCTACGCATTCGACCCCAACACCACCCGCGAGCAGGTCTACTCCATCGATACCCCGCCGCCCACAGCGTCCGGCTCCCTGCACGTCGGTCACATGTTCTCCTACACCCAGACCGACGTCATCGCCCGCTACCAGCGCATGAAGGGCAAGAACGTCTTCTACCCCCTGGGCTGGGACGACAACGGCCTGCCCACCGAACGCCGCGTGCAGAACTACTACGGCGTACTCTGCGACCCAGCTATCCCCTACGACCCCGATTTCAAGGCTCCCGAAAAGCCCGCCAAGAACCAGCGCGACTGGCCCCGCATCTCCCGCCAGAACTTTATCGAGCTGTGCGAGATCCTGGCGGTAGAAGACGAAAAGGTCTTCGAAGAGCTCTTCACCACCCTGGGTCTGTCCGTCGACTGGTCACACACCTACCGCACCATCGACGCCCACTCCCGCAAGGTCTCCCAGCTGGCCTTCCTCAACGACCTTAAGAGCGGCGATGCCTACATGGCAGAGGCCCCCACCATGTGGGACGTCACCTTCCGCACCGCGGTGGCCCAGGCAGAACTGGAAGACAAGGAACGCCCCGGCGCCTACCACCGCATCTCCTTCCACCGTGAGAACGGCGAGAAGGTCTGGATCGAGACCACCCGCCCCGAGCTGCTGCCCTCCTGTGTTGCCCTGGTCGCCCACCCCGACGATGAGCGCTACAAGCCCCTCTTCGGCACCAAGGTCACCTCTCCCCTCTTTGGCGTTGAGGTCGAGATCAAGGCCCACCCCCTGGCCCAGCCCGACAAGGGCGCCGGTATCGCCATGATTTGTACCTTCGGCGACACCACCGACGTCACCTGGTGGCGCGAGCTCCAGCTGCCCACCCGTGCCTTGATTGGCCGCGACGGCCGCTTCGCCACCGACACCCCCGAGTGGATTACCTCCGCCGAGGGCCGCGAGCGCTACGAGCGCATGGCAGGTGCCACCGTGTTCACCGCCCAGAAGACCGTCGTTGAGATGCTGGTTGAAGCCGGTGAAATGGATGGCGACCCCAAGCCCATCACCCACCCGGTTAAGTTCTACGAAAAGGGTGATAAGCCCCTTGAAATCGTGGCCTCCCGCCAGTGGTATATCCGCAACGGTGGCCGCGATGCCTACCGTCGTGAGGCCCTGGTAGAGCGCGGACGTGAAATCACCTGGCACCCCGCCTTCATGCGCTCCCGCTACGAGAACTGGGTCGAGGGCCTCAACGGCGACTGGCTCATTTCCCGCCAGCGCTTCTTCGGCGTGCCCTTCCCTGTTTGGTACAAGCTGGATGCCGACGGCGAACCTAACTACGATGAGCCCATCGTCCCCAGCGAAGATATGCTGCCCGTTGATCCCGCGTCGGACGCCGCCCCCGGCTACACCGAAGACCAGCGCGGCGTGCCCGGCGGCTTCATCGCCGACCCCGACGTCCTGGACACCTGGGCCACCTCATCGCTGACCCCCCAGATTGCCACCGGCTGGGCCGTGGACGAGAACCTGCACAAGGTCACCTTCCCCATGGACCTGCGCCCCCAGGGTCACGACATCATCCGCACCTGGCTCTTCTCCACCGTGGTTCGCTCCAACTCCCTGGAGAACTCCGTCCCCTGGACCGACACCGCCCTTTCCGGCTGGATCCTGGACCCGGACCGCAAGAAGATGTCCAAGTCTAAGGGCAACGTCGTGGTCCCCAACGAAGTTCTGGAAAAGTACGGTTCGGACGCCGTTCGCTACTGGGCTGCCAGCGCCAAGCTGGGTGCCGATACCGCCTACGATGAAGCCCAGATGAAGATTGGTCGCCGTCTGGCCATCAAGCTGCTGAACGCCTCCAAGTTCGTCCTCGGCCTAGGTGCCACCGCCAACTCGGTCATCACCGACCAGGCCGCGGCAGGCGTCCTCACCAACGAGCTCGACCGTTCCCTGCTAGCCCGCCTAGCTGCCCTGGTTGAAGAAGCCACCGCCGCCTTTGAGAACTACGAGTACGCTCGTGCCCTGCAGATCTCAGAGACCTTCTTCTGGCACTTCACCGACGACTTCGTCGAACTCATCAAGGACCGCGCCTACGGCAACGTCGGTGAAGCCGAACAGGCCTCCGTCTTGGCAGCCTTGGCCACCACCCTCGACGCCATGCTGCGCCTCTTTGCCCCCTTCCTGCCCTTCGTTACCGACGAAATCTGGTCGTGGTGGCGAGCAGGCTCCGTGCACCGCGCACCCTGGCCCACCACCGACGGCTTTGCCGCCGCCGTGGCGGACGCCGACCCCGCAGTCCTGCCCACCGTAGCAGCTGCCCTGGGCGGCCTGCGCAAGGCCAAGTCAGAGGCCCAGGTCAAGCAGCGCACCGAGGTCGAAACCGCAACCATCACCGGTTCAGCCGAAGATATCACCCGCATCCGCGGCGGTCTCGGCGACCTCAAGGCAGCAGGTAACGCCCGTGACCTCACCCTCACCGAAGCAGAGGGCGAGCTGGCCGTCACTGACGTTGTGCTGATTACCGAAGAAGAAAGCTAATGTTACTGGGCCTGCATACCCCCCTAGACGGCTAACCTTCTTGAGCTCGCGCTGGTGCGCTCGCGCAATTCATGCCAGCCCCAGCCAGCCGCCTTCGGGGGTATGCCGGCCCGGTACAGCTGCATCAGAAGATTAGGCCCGGTTCCAGACAATCTGGAACCGGGCCTTATCGTGTATTCAGCAGCTGGGCGTTCAGTGCCAGCTCGTTACTATTGTTCGATGTTAAAAATCGGGCCAACGTTGCGGGGGCGCTTAATCTCAAAGAAACCGGGGTAAGAGGCCAGAGCCACAGCGCCGTCGAAGACCTTAGCTGCTTCTTCACCGGTGGGGGCAGGTGACATCACGGGGCCAAAGAAGGTCACACCGTTGATGCTCATCAGGGGCACGCCGATGTCATCGCCACCGGCAGAGTCTAGACCTGCACGGGTTGAGGCCCGCATCTGCTCGTCGTACTCCTCGGTAAAGGCAACCTGGGCTAGCTCAGCAGGAAGACCCACCTCAGCCAGGGCAGCTTCAATAGCCTTCTCGAAATAGGTGCCCTCTTTGTTCTTCTGGTGGTGAATCTGCTCGCCCAGGGCGGTGTAGAGTTCATCGAGTTTCTCCTGGCCGTACTGCTCTGCCACGGCGGTAGCCACGCGGGCAGGGCCCCAGGTGTTGTCGATGTGTTTGCGGTAGCCCGGGTCAAGGTCGCGGCCCTCGTTCAGGACGGCGAGTGAGAAGGGGTGCCAGGTGACGGCAACATCACGCTGGGTCTCAACCTCTTTAATCCAGCGGGAGGTCATCCAGCACCAGGGGCAGGTAGGGTCAAACCAAAAATCAACGGTATTTTCAGCCACGGGGTTACCTTTCAGTTAGGGGTGACATAGAAGAGCCCGCTGCCGGCATGTACAAGCACCGACAGCGGGAACGTTTTAGGCAGATTTTTTCTCGGGGGCTTCGAGCACCAGAATCGGGTCCTTCTCCCCCGCCACAACAGCCTCGTCAATAATGACCGAGGTGACGTCTGAGCGACTGGGTACATCGAACATGACCGGCTGCAGAATCGACTCCATGATGGAGCGCAAACCGCGGGCGCCTGTATCTCGCTCAACAGCCTGGCGGGCAATAGCTGCCACGGCGGCGTCCTCAAAAATCAGCTCGACCCCGTCGAGGGCAAACATGCGCTTGTATTGCTTGACAAGGGCGTTCTTAGGCTCGGTCAGAATCCGCTTGAGGTCAGATTCGGTGAGCTTACCCAGGGTTGCCAGCACGGGCAGGCGGCCAATAAATTCAGGAATCAGACCGAACTTAAGTAGGTCCTCAGGCATGAGCTTGGTGAGAATATCGCTCTCTTTAGCGGCCTGGTCAATAGATGCGCCAAAGCCGATGCCCTTGCGGCCCACTCGCCCGCCCACAATCTCTTCGATACCGGCAAAAGCACCGGCGACGATGAAGAGGATATTGGCGGTATTAATCTTGAGGAAGTCCTGCTGGGGGTGCTTCCGCCCGCCCTGCGGGGGCACAGCTGCCTCGGTGCCCTCAAGAATCTTGAGCAGGGCCTGCTGCACACCCTCACCCGATACGTCCCGGGTGATGGAGGGGTTATCAGCCTTACGGGAAATCTTGTCGATTTCATCAATGTAGATGATGCCTCGTTGGGCCTTTTCAATATCTCCGTCGGCAGCCTGGATGAGCTTGAGCAGAATGTTTTCAACGTCCTCGCCCACGTAACCGGCCTCGGTCAGGCTGGTGGCGTCGGCAACGGCAAAAGGTACGTTGAGTTTCTTAGCCAGGGTCTGAGCCAGGTAGGTCTTACCCGAGCCGGTGGGGCCAACCAAGAGAATATTAGACTTGGCAATCTCTACGTCTTCGCCCTCGGTGGCTAAAAGCTCCTTGGCCTCAAAGGCAGGGCTCTGCTGGGCCCGAATACGCTTGTAGTGGTTGTAAACGGCAACAGATAGAGCACGCTTGGCGGCCTCCTGGCCAATCACGTACTCCTGCATGTGGTCAAAGATTTCACGCGGGGTGGGGAGCACTTCAACGGCACCCAAATCTTTCACATCGGCGAGCTCTTCTTCGAGAATCTCGTTGCACAGTTCAATGCATTCATCGCAGATGTAAATGTTGGGGCCGGCGATCAGTTTACGAACCTGTCGCTGGTTCTTCCCACAAAATGAGCATTTGGGAAGAGTGGTGCTATCGCCTAGGCGAGCCATAGACCCTACCTTTCCTTGGGTTCCTCTACCTAATCTACCGTGAAAACCTGCCTAGCCCAACATGTGACGGTTCAAGCAAGGTTACGTCTTTATGACTTAACAGTTGAACCAGGCGGGCTATTCCTTCTCTACCGCTCGGCAGACAGAAGGACGCCGCCCCTGCCCTTCCCTGCCTTTGGGCAGGTGGGGCGGAAGGCGGCGTCCGCACCGAGTCTGAACGTGAGCAGTGCTTAGTCGTGCTTCTCGGCGGTGTTGAAGGAGGGCTTGACGGCCTTACGGGATTCAAGCACCTGGTCAACGATGCCGTATTCCAGGGCGCCCTTAGCGGTCAGGATGTTATCGCGCTCAATCGACTTATCGACCTCTTCGAAGGTCTTGCCGGAGTGCAGGGCCAGGGTCTGGGCGGTCCACTCGCGCATACGCATAACCTCGTTAGCGTGGATCTCAATATCAGAAGCCTGGCCACCCTGCTGACCCGAGAGGGCGGGCTGGTGAATCAGCACGCGGGCGTTAGGCAGAGCAAGGCGCTTACCGGGGGTACCTGCTGCCAGGAGGACGGCGGCAGCTGAGGCAGCCTGGCCCAGGCAGACGGTCTGAATTTCGGGGCGGATGTACTGCATGGTGTCGTAGATAGCAGTCATCGCGGTGAAGGAGCCACCGGGTGAGTTGATGTAGAGGGTGATGTCGCGGTCGGGGTCCTGGGACTCAAGCACCAGCAGCTGGGCCATGATGTCGTCAGCTGAGGCGTCGTCGACCTGCACGCCCAGGAAGATGATGCGGTCTTCAAAGAGCTTGGCGTAGGGGTCCTGGCGCTTGTAGCCGTAGGGGGTGCGCTCTTCGAAGTTGGGGAGCACGTAGCGGTCGGTGGGCATACCGGCAGGTGCGGTTGTTGAAGGAAGGTGAATCATTCGTTTCTCCTGTAAAAAGTTCTGTGCCGGTTTACTTGTCGGTGGCGCTGGTGGCCGGGCCGATTTTGTCGAGAATCTTGTCGAAGAAGCCGTAGGCCAGGCCTTCTTCGGCGGTGAACCAGTTATCGCGGTCGTTATCGCGCAGGATGGTTTCAACGGTCTGGCCGGTGCGCTCTGCGGTGATTTCGCTCAGGCGCTTCTTCATGTCGAGAATCAGCTGGGCCTGGGTGCGGATGTCGGAGGCGGTGCCGCCGATGCCACCGGAGGGCTGGTGCATGAGGATGCGGGCATTGGGGGTGGCGTAGCGCTTGCCGGGGGCACCTGCGGTGAGCAGGAACTGGCCCATGGAAGCTGCCATGCCGGTCACCACGGTGACAACGTCGTTGGGGATCAGCTGCATGGTGTCGTAGATGGCCATGCCTGCGGTGACGGAGCCGCCGGGTGAGTTGATGTAGAGGTAGATATCTGCCTCGGGGTCTTCAGCTGAGAGCAGCAGGAGCTGGGAGCAGATGCGGTTGGCGTTGGAGTCGCGCACCTCGGAGCCCAGCCAGATGATGCGTTCCTTGAGCAGGCGGTTGTAGACGTAGTCGTCCTGACCGCCCATGGGGGTTTCCATGGCGGGGGCCTGGTGTGCTTCAGGGGTGAAGGACATGTGTTCCGCTCCTTGTGTCGGTTGCAGCACCCGCGCGGACGCCGGTGCCAAAGATTTGCTTGACACTTAGGTTATCGCTTTTGGGGCTCCAAAAATTGCCTTTTGCCCTTCAGTTCGCTGTTGGCATGTGCCCGCTACGCTGTGAGCAAGAGCGAGCGGGCACGGTGCCTAGTGGTAGCAGGCGATGGGGCCGTTGGGGCCCTGGATCACCTGGATGGGGGTGTTGAAGATATCGGTGAGCAGGTCATCTTGCATGATCTCTGCAACGGTTCCGAAGCGGGCTAGTTTGCCGTCCTTGATAGCGCAGATGTAGTCGGCGTAGCGGGCGGCGAAATTGATGTCGTGCAGCACCACGATGATGGTGCGGCCCAGGGTGCGGGCGGCGTTGTGCAGGTGCTGCATCATCTGCACGGAGTGCGAGATATCGAGGTTATTGAGGGGCTCATCAAGAAGCACATAGTCGGTTTCCTGGCAGAGCACCATAGCTACGTAGGCCCGCTGCCGCTGGCCGCCTGAGAGTTCATCGAGGTAGCGGTTTTCGAGGGTGGTGAGGTTAAGGAAGTCGATGTAGCGGGAAATAATCTCTTCGTCTTCAGCGGTGAGTCGGCCCCCGGTGTAGGGGAAGCGCCCGAAGCCCACCAGCTGGCGCACGGTGAGTTTGGTGACGAAGTGGTTTTCCTGCCGCAGAATCGAGACGACTTTGGCCAGGTCTTTGGACTTGGTGGTGGCCACATTCAGGCCACCAATTTCGATGGTGCCTGCGTCAATATCGAGTAGACGGCCCACCATCGTGAGCAGGGTGGACTTGCCGGCACCGTTAGGGCCGACCAGGGCGGTGATTCCGCCTGCAGGCAGCTGAACATCGACCGGGCCGATGTTGGTTTCACCGGAGTAGCTTTTAGCAACCTGGTGGAGGGTGATCATAGTTTGCCCTTTCGAAGAATCACGATCAGGAAGGTGAGGCCACCGATGAGCTCGATAATAATGCCTACCACGCCCTGGGCTGAGAAGATGTGGTTCATGATGAAGTAGGAGACCGCCAGAATGGCAAAGGAGAGCACTGTTGCCATGGGGAAGAGGTAGCGGTGGTCGTAGGTGTCGGCGAACTGGTAGGTGAGGGTTGCTACCAAGAAGCCGAGGAAGGTCAGCGGGCCGACCAGGGCGGTGGAGACCGCCATCATGATGGCGACGATCACCAGCACGATAATGGATTCGCGGCGGTGGTTGATTCCCAGGTTGGTAGCCGCGGGTGCGCCCAGGGAGAGGGCGTTGAGGGTGCGGGATTTTGCGTAGAGCACCGCAACGCTCAGGACGACCAGGGGCAGGGCTACCGGGTAGTAGGCGGGGTCGGCGTTGTTGACCGAGGCGAAGAGGCGGGCGGTCAGGATATCAAACTCGCTGGGGGTCAGCATGCGCTGCATGAAGGTTGAGACTGACCCCAGTCCCCCACCCAGTACCACACCGACCAGGAGCATGACGTGCATGTTGGCCCGTTTGCCGGTCAGCAGCCAGGAGTAGAGCAAGAGGCTCAGGGCCACCATCATGACCAGCTGGAAAATAAAGGTGTCGAGGGTGCGGGCAGCAATCAGCCCGGCTGCCCCGGCGAAATAGATGGTTGCCGTGTGAATCGCGGCGTAGAGGGCCTGAAAGCCCAGAATACCGGGGGTGATGATGCGGTTGTTGGTCACCGTCTGAAAAGCCACCGTTGCTACAGCCTGGCAGACAGCGGCTACAGCCATCGCGATCAGGGCGTTGGAGCGGCGCTCAGCAATGAGCCACCACTTGGGGGTGCCGGTTTCAAAGGGGTTTCCGTAGGCCAGCAGAGCGAAGGCTGCCAGCGCAGCGGCAGCTGTGAGTGCAGCCAGGAGCACCCAGTAAGTGCGGGCAGAAGCAGGGGTCTTGAAAGCCCCTGCGCTCCGGGAGATGCCTGCCCTGCGGGAGGTGGGGCGGGCGTCCGCGCCTGTGGTCATCTCGGGCAGAGCGGACGCCCCCACCCGGCTTTCCTTACTTGCCTGCTGATACACGAGGGCGCCCCTTCACAATCAGACCAATAAAAACAAGAGCACCCACGATACCCAGAATCACCGACACCGGGATTTCGAAGGGGGCGATAATAGTGCGCCCAATCAGGTCGCAGACAGTCACAACCCCGATACCGGTCAGGGCAACCCAGGGCAGGTTGGAGCGCAAATCATCGCCGCGGAACATGCTGACGATGTTGGGAACAATTAGTCCCAAGAAGGGCAGGGACCCGACCACCACGGTCACCACACCGGTGGCGATAGCAATCAGGGCGGTACCTACCAGCATAATCTGGGCGTAGTTGAGCCCTACGTTCGTGGCAAATTCCTGGCCCAGACCAGCGACGGTCAGGCGGTCGGCATACCAGAAAATGACGGCGACCACCAGGAGCACCAGCCAGAGCACCTCGTACTGCCCCTTAATCACAGACGTAAAACTGCCCGCGAACCACACACCAAGGTTCTGTAGCAGGTTGGTCTGGAGGGCAAAGAAGGTGGTGAAGGCCGAAACAACGGCACCCAGCATCATGCCCACGATGGGAACAATCAAGGATGACCTGAGTGAAACCCGGCGCAGGAAGAGGAAGAAGACCATCGACCCGATAAAAGCAAAGACGATTGCCGCCGTCATCTGCTGCAAGAGGTTTGCTGCCGGGAAGAAATAGAGCATAAAGAGCAGGCCCAGACTTGCCCATTCGGTGGTACCGGTGGTGGTGGGTTCCACGAACTTGTTCTGGGTCAGCATCTGCATCACCAGACCGCACATAGCCATGGCTGCCCCGGCCAGCACCAGGGCAATGGTTCGAGGTATGCGGGTGATGGAGAACATGGCAGCGCCATCAGCCTTGTTGAAGATGTCGTACTCCCCAGTAAACAAGGAGAGCACGAGCAGGGCAACAATTCCCAGGCTGGCTAGCAGGAATTTGCCGCTGACCAGGGAGTTCCTGGTGCGGCTAACTCGGGTGGTTTCGGTGGTCGTCATAAAAGCCCTCAAGGAGTCACCCCGCCGCGAGGGCAGGATGACTCCTTTTTCATCGGTTATAGGGTCTCAGCCAGTGCCTTACTTGGCGGCTTCGAACTTATCGGCAAGATCGTTGAGGATCTCGGTGTAGGTGATGATGGATTCGTTGGTGTAGGTATCAGCCGGAGCGTAAGCAATCTGGTCCTTGGTGATTGCGGTGACGTTAGCCAGGGCTGAGCTACCGGCGATGACGTCTGCGGCAGCGGGTGAACCTTCATCGGTGCTGGTGCCAGCATCGCGGTCAAGAACCAGCAGCCAGTCGGGGTTGGCTTCTGCAATGGCTTCAACCGAGATATCGTCACCCTGGTGGTTGTCAGAGGAGCCTTCAACTTCGAGGGCGGGCTTGAGGCCCAGCATGTCGAAGACGGGGCCGTAGGTGCGGCCGATGGAGGGGGCAATGTAGCCGATTTCGCCGCCGGAAACGTTGACGGCCATGACGGTGGACTCGCCGTCGTAGGCAGCCTTAGCGCGGGCTAGAGCGGCGTCGAAGTCTGCGATGAGCTGATCAGCTTCGGCCTGCTTACCAAAGACCTCACCCAGTACAGTAACCTGGCGCTTAAGCTCTTCATCCAGGGGCTGGCCCTCGCGGGGTTCAAGTTCGAGGATGGCGGCCTGGGGATTCAGTTCCTTGATGGCATCGTAGTGCTGTGAGAAGCGCTGGCCGTTGACGATGAGGTCAGGTTCTTCGGCGGCCAGTAGCTCCAGGTTGGGCTCACGGTGGGTGCCGATATCGGTGATGGAGGAGTCGTTCTTATAGGTCTCTACGGTTGCAGGAACGAGGGTGACAGGAGCGGCAACCAGGTCAACGCCCCAGGCTTCGAGTACCTCAAAAGTGCGGTTATCGGTGGCTGCTACCTTCTGGGGAGGTACAGTAACGGTGACCTCACCGTAGTTATCGGTAACAGTGACGGTGCCAGCGGTCTGGCTCGCTGATCCAGAAGCGGTGGTGGAGGTAGAGGCACTCGAGTCATTGGAGGCATCAGTGGTGCCTGCACCACAGGCAGTTAGCGCCAGTGCTAGAACGGAAGTGGCTGCAAGCAGGGAGATACGGTTGGCCTTCACGGGTTTTCCTATATCTGGTAGTGGTGTGTACTTGGTAAGCCTCAACATCGTGTAAGGCTTGACTTACCTAAGATTAGTTAGCCCCACCTTACTTATGCAACCCCAAAACCCCTATTACGGAATATTTATTTAACTTATTTCCTGTATTTGACTTCCCAATGCCCAGGTCAGCCACTTTCACCCGCGGACGCCGGAGGCCGCGTCCGCCTCTTCCCACGAGTTTTAACGCAGGCAGCACAAAGCCCCCGTCAGAACCCAATCAGGGTCTTGCGGGGGCTTGCGCTAGAAAAGTTTTAGAGCCTCAGCGGTGCTAACTTATTCAGCGTCTGCGGTCTCGCCCAGGAAGGATGAGAGGTCAACGGTCTTGCCGTCGGCGTCCTTAACCTCAGCCTGAGCCAGAACAGCTGCCAGAGCCTTTGAGCGGCGAACCTCGCCGACGATCATGCCGGACTGGCCTGAGCCGTCGAGCATCTGAGCGAACTGGTTGGGGTCCATACCGTACTGCTGGCTCATAGTGATGATGTAATCAATGAGCTCAGCCTGCTCGACAGAAACTTCTTCCTTCTCAGCAATAGCGTCGAGGATGATTTCGTTCTTGAAGGCACGCTCGGTGTTCTCGCGAACCTCTGCGCGGTGCTCTTCGGTGTCGTGGTCATCGTCCTGGCCGGGAGCGTTGAAGTGCTGAGCCAGCTGGTCTTCGATGACCTTCTCGGGAACGGGGATTTCAACCAGTTCAACCAGAGCGTCGAGGACCTTGTCGCGTGCTTCTGCACCCTGCTCGGCGACCTTGGAATCAGCAGCCTGCTTCTTCAGGTCTTCCTTCAGTTCGGCAATGGTGTCGAATTCTGAAGCCAGCTGAGCGAAGTCGTCGTCAGCCTCGGGCAGCTCGCGCTCCTTAACAGCGGTGACCTCAACCTTAACGGTTGCCTCTTCACCGGCGTGCTCGCCACCGGCAAGCTTGGTGACGAAAGTTGCATCTTCGCCGGCAGACAGACCAAGAACAGCCTCATCCAGGCCGTCCAGCATAGTGCCGGAGCCAACCTGGTAGGACAGGTCGTTAGCGGCGTCAACCTCTTCGCCGTCAATTTCAGCGGCGATGTTGATGGTCAGGAAGTCTTCGTCAGCTGCGGGGCGGTCAACAGCCTTCAGGGTGCCGAAGCGGCCGCGCAGGGCATCGAGTGCCTTCTGCTCGTCTTCTTCGGTGACCTCTACGCTTGCAACCTCAACCTTGATACCTGAGTAGTCAGGCAGTTCAATCTCGGGGCGGACGGTGACCTCAATGGTCAGCTTTACGTCAGCTTCACGGTTGCCTTCTTCAGGCTTAGAAACGATGTCGAGCTCGGGCTGCGCCAGGGGGGTCAGCTCGTTCTCAGCGAGAGCCTGTGAGTAGTAGCTGTTCAGAGCATCGTTCAGAGCGTTCTCGACAACAAAGTCAAAGCCTGCACGCTGATCGATGAGAGCCTTGGGGGTCTTACCCTTACGGAAACCGGGAACCGAAATCTGGTTAGCCAGTGACTTGTAGGTACGGTCAAGGTAGGTCTTGAACTCAGCGAAGGGAACCTCGACCTCAATCTTTGCGAGGGTCGGGTTGATCTTCTCGACGGCAGTCTTCACGTCCGTTGATCTCCTGATAACTTGATTGGAACCGCCACCCGGAAAAGAGTGGGGCTAGATATAACGTTCTATAGAAAAACCCGCCGTTTCCGGCGGGTCGTTCTATTTCACGTCGGGGTGACAGGATTCGAACCTGCGATCTCCTGCTCCCAAAGCAGGCGCGTTAGCCAAGCTACGCCACACCCCGATTTGCACGGAAGGCACCACCCAGTTTAGCGGTTCCAGCTCCCAAAACCTAACTCACTCCCCGATTACGCCCAGGGCGTGTTGGGAAACGCCGACGTCACCTTGATTTGACAAGGCCCCGTTCGACCAGGTTTACTGGAACACGTCCACAACACTGGGCACCCATTCGGGGATGTAGCTTAATGGTAAAGCCTCAGTCTTCCAAACTGATTACGCGGGTTCGATTCCCGTCATCCCCTCTCACGCGGCTGTAGCTCAATGGTAGAGCGCACGCTTCCCAAGCCTGATACGCGGGTTCGATTCCCGTCAGCCGCTCGCTATCGCTCGGGAAGACGGAAGTCATTCCAGCACCTCTTGAGTGCTCGCGCACTCGCACACGGTGCCTCCATCCCGTCAGCCGCTCGCTTCATGGCCACTCTTCCGAGTGGCCATTTTTGCATCCCTAGAAAAACCTGCGAGCAACTGGGGCAGGTACATTCAGTAGCTCCACCAAGTCACGTACCTTCACGGTCCCGCGCGGTAACTTCTGGCCACGACGATGACGGTTCACCCAAGCAGCCTGCAAGCCCGCTCGAGCCGGGGCAGCGACGTCCGCAATGTAGTTATCACCCACATGCACCGCAAAAGCCGGGTCCACCTCCAACTGAGCACACACAAATCTGAAAAGCAAGGGGTCAGGCTTACTCATACCCACGCGCTCTGAAGAAAAGAGGGGCATATCGTGCAAGCCGATAGCATCCAATTTTTTCTGCTCTGTTAACTGTGACCCGTTGGAGATAACTGCCACCTCTAGGTGCCCGAACTGCCTACCTAGTTCTTCAAAGAACCTATCAAGCTCGGCAAATGGGGCCCAGGCTTTGCGGGTTTCCTCCTGCAAGGTTGTCAGAAACTTCTGAGCCCGGTCGGCGCTCTGTTGCTCACCCGTCATGAGGTGTAAAAGACTTGAGGTACGAAATAATCGGTTTTCATCGAAGACTTGTTCACCGGCCAGATAGCGCTGAAAATCCTCGCGCTGAATATCGGCCCATGCCTGAAAGTAGCTCTGGGTGTCCTCGATTTCCCCCTCAAAACCAAAGTCCCGAACAGCCCGATTAAATCCCACCGCGGTAGCGGTATCGTTGTCAAGCAGGGTGCCATCTAGGTCGAAGAGCACCAGGTTAGCCTGGTCCAGTAAGTGTCCGGTATCGCGCATAGTAGCCCTTCGATGTCATGATGGCTTTTTCTCTTCACAAGAAGAACCTTTCATACCCGAGCCCCCTCCCCTAATATTGGGGTATATAACCGTACTTTTTACCGCAAGGTTGATTTCTTCATGGCTTTAGCACCCCTATCTGCTCGATTCATTCCGGTGAGCGCCCTGCTCGCTACCGGCGTCCTAGCACTTGTAGGCTGCGGGAGTAACCAGACCACCGCTGCCCCCGCTGAAACTGACGTTAGCGCCGCAAGCAGTGCGACCACTGCCCCGTCCGAAAGTAGCACCCCCAGCCCCACCGCTGAGCCAACAACAGAAACTCCCAGCGCAGAACCTTCTGCGGTTGAGACCGCAGCACCCTCCCCTAGCGCCACGGCACTGACTCCCCCGGTCAACGACGGCTTTACCATCGACCCAGTTTCTCTGGTGACCACCGATCTTGTAACGGGAACCCCGGTGGCTGACCTTGCAGCTTATAGTTTTGCGGCTGCCGACCAGCCCTCCGTTGTCTTCCAGACTCCTGACCCCCAGATAGCCTGCCTGATGCAGACCTACGGTGTATTTTGCATGACCGATGACTCAAAGAACTGGGTCTTGCAATCGGTATCAATGGGGCCCGGTGATACCCAGCCCCGCACGGTGCAGGCCCGCGGGCGTGCTGCCACCCACGACTGGTTCAAGACCAACACGGTACTGCCCGAGGGGCAGTCCATCAGCTGGATGGGCATGACTTGCACGACTACCGGCCCGGTGAGTGTACAGTGCACCGACGGTACCACCGGTTTTAACCTCTCTGACCTGACAGACCGCTAGCGCACATCAACGAGAACGGCCCCCGGTAATCACCGGGGGCCTTATGTGTATCGTTTGACCGTGTAGCTAGGCTAGTTATCTAGTGCTGGCAGCCCGGGCACCAGTAGAGCTTACGACCGGCAACTTCTTCCATCGCAATAGTTGCCCCGCAGCGGGGGCATGCCTGGCCCTGGCGGTGGTACACGTAGTTAGCGTAATCCGGCCAGGCCTCGGTTTCCGGGATGCCAGGCCTGTCGGCGGGCTCAGTGGTAATGATGCGACCTACGCGCACGCCGATTTCCAGTAGGTGCTTGTTATCGTTCCA
The DNA here is from genome assembly GCF_053548195.1 of Rothia sp. 11254D007BW. Classification (NCBI taxonomy): domain Bacteria; kingdom Bacillati; phylum Actinomycetota; class Actinomycetes; order Micrococcales; family Micrococcaceae; genus Rothia; species Rothia sp. 11254D007BW. Next base: position 479,310 of record NZ_JBPWPK010000001.1, on the reverse strand, counting down.
GAGGGCTTCAAGCTGCTGGCGGCTGCATTCTTTAGCCGGGGTAAAGGGGTCGATGCCGGTGCGGTAGAGGGATTCTGCGCGGAAGATGTTTCCTACCCCCGAGATAGCCTTCTGGTCCATAAGAACTACGCCGATAGGCCGACTGGTCTTGGCCGCCGCAGCGTAGAAGGCAGCCGGGTCGGCGTCCCGATTCAGGGGATCGGGGCCCAGTTTTGCGCGTACTTCCCCCACTTCCTCGGGGGTGAGGGTTCGGCAGATGGTGGGGCCTACCAGGTCTGCCCAGCCGTGCCCTGAGACTAGGCGGACGCGGGTGGTCGGCCGGGGTGCAGGAGGTTCAGCGGAGAGTTCAGTACGGTGGTCCTCTTGCTCACCAATTTTACGGGGAGCACCAATCGAGGAGGCCCCCGTAAAGTGCTCGTCTCCCCCGAAGGTGAAGGCACCGTAGATTCCCAGGTGGACGTTGAGGTAGAGCTCGTTGGAGAAACGGGCGAAGAGGTGCTTACCGTGGGCGAAAGCCGAGTCGAAGGTATGACCGTCGAGCAGGGCTGCGCCGTCCGCAAATCTTCCCTGGGGGCTGGTGACCGCCAGCTGGGCACCGGCAAATACGTCGGTGAGCTGGCGGGCCAGGCGGTGAATTGAGTGCCCTTCTGGCATTAGTCCTCGTAGCTGTCGATCTGCTTGCCGGCTATTGCACCGGTCTGCTCGTATTCTGCCATCTGACCGATGCGGCGGGCGTGGCGCTCTTCGTTAGTCCACTCGGTGGTGAGGAAGACCTTGATGATGTCGAGGGCTTCTTCCTTGGTGTGCTGGCGTCCGCCCACTGCAACGACCTGGGCGTTGTTGTGTTCGCGGGCCAGGGCTGCGGTGTCGTGGTTCCAGGCCAGAGCAGCGCGGATGCCTTCAACCTTGTTAGCGGCCATCTGCTCACCGTTGCCGGAGCCACCCAGCACAATGCCCAGGGAGTCAAGTCCCGCTGCGCGGTCTGCGCGGACGGCGAGCGCCGCATTGATGCAGAAGCTGGGGTAGTCGTCGAGGGCGTCGTATTCAGCGGGTCCGTGGTCGACCATTTCGTAGCCGGCCTCGGTGAGTGCTTCGATGAGGTAGTGGCTGAGTTCTAGGCCTGCGTGGTCGGTTGCGATGTGTACACGCACGGTGTCTCCTTTGGTCGTGGTGGGTGGGGGCCGGTTGACCGCACTGAAATTTAGTTATGTGAATCACTGGCAAGCACATAGAATTGGGAAGGTATGTGCTGTGTATTGCCCTATATACGATTGTAGGTCACGTGCAGCTCCCCTGTGGCTTGTTTTCTGTGGTTTACAGATGGGCAGGCCTCTAACTTCAGATTTGATTGACAAGGATTCCTCATGCCTGGAATGAATTTGACCCGTGCCGAAGCTGAGAAGAGAGCGTCTGTGGTTCAGCGTGTGCATTCGTACACGGTTGAGCTTGATCTAACGCGCGGTGAGCGGGTCTTTGGTTCTCGTACGGTGGTGCGTTTTGATGCGGTTGCCGGGAGTGAAACCTTTATCGATGCGATTACCGATACGGTGCACAGTATTGAGCTCAATGGTGAGTCGGTGCCGGTGACCGCTGCTGACGGTGTGCGTATTGCCCTGCCGGCGTTGGCTGAGAGCAATGAGCTGGTGATTGATGCCGATATGCTCTACACCAATACTGGCGAGGGTTTGCACCGCTTTGTGGACCCGGTGGACGGCGAGGTCTACCTCTACTCCCAGTTTGAGGTACCCGATTCCCGCCGCGTGTACCCGGTCTTTGAGCAGCCTGATTTGAAGGCTGAATTTGAGTTTATTGTGACGGCCCCTGCCCACTGGGTTGTGGTGTCGAACCAGCCTGAGGCGTCTGTTGAAGAAGTGGCGGACGGCAAGAAGTGGGCTTTTGCGCCTACCCCGCGTATCTCGTCCTACATCACCGCGATTATTGCTGGCCCCTATGCTAGCGTGCATTCCTCACTCACCAACAGTGAGGGCCGCGAGGTGAAGCTGGGTTGCTACGCACGTCAGTCCTTGATGGAGTACCTGGATGCCGATGAGGTCTTCCACATCACCCGCCAGGGTTTTGAGTTCTTTGAAGAGCAGTTCTCGACCCCCTACCCCTTTGAGAAGTACGACCAGCTCTTTGTTCCGGAGTTTAACGCCGGTGCTATGGAGAATGCCGGTGCTGTGACCTTCTTGGAGAACTACATTTTCCGCTCTAAGGTGACCGAGGCGATTGTTGAGCGCCGCGCTATCACCATTTTGCACGAGCTGGCCCACATGTGGTTTGGCGATTTGGTGACCATGAAGTGGTGGAACGACCTGTGGCTTAACGAGTCTTTCGCTGAGTTTATGTCAACTCTGGCCGCTGCTGAGAACACCCGCTTTGCACCTGAGGCCTGGGCTACGTTCTCGGCTTCAGAGAAGACCTGGGCCTACAACCAGGATCAGCTTTCCTCTACTCACCCCATTGTTGCCCCGATTCGTGACCTGCAGGATGTTCAGGTCAACTTCGACGGCATCACCTACGCTAAGGGCGCTTCTGTGCTGCGTCAGCTGGTGGCCTGGGTAGGGCAGGATAACTTTATGGCCGCCCTCAAGGTCTACTTCGAGAAGCATGCCTACGGCAACACCGTGCTCGATGACCTGCTCGATGAGCTGGAGGCGACCAGCGGACGCGACGTGCGCACCTGGTCTAAGCTCTGGCTGGAGACCGCCGGGGTCAACACCCTGACCACCGAGGTCGAAGAGGCAGAGGATGGCACCATTACCCGCCTGGCCCTGCGCCAGACCTACGCTGAGGGCTTTGAGACCCTGCGCCCCCACCGTCTGGTCATTGGTTTCTACAATCTCGACGGTGAGGTGCTCACCCGCACCGACCGCCTAGAAATCGATGTGGATGGCGAGGTTACCGAGGTTCCCCTGGCCGTTGGCGCCAAGCGCCCCGATTTGATTCTGGTGAACGACGAAGATTTGGCCTACGCCAAGATTCGCCTCGATGAGCGCTCCCGCGCCACCGCCGTTGCCCACCTGGGTGCCATTGACTCATCTGTTGCCCGCGGCGTGGTCTGGGGTTCGCTCTGGGATACCGTGCGTGATGCCGAAATGCCCGCCCGCCAGTTTGTTGAACTGGTTCTGGGTAATATCGGGGCAGAGACTAACTCCACCGCCGTCCGCACCCAGCTTCTCAACCTTGAGAACACCCTGCGCGCCTACCTGAACCCCGCCCATGCTGAGGCTGTTCGAGCTGAGGCCGCTGACCGTATCTGGCAGCTGGCTCAGGCAGCTGAGGCCGGTTCTGATAACCAGTTCCAGCTTGTAGGTACCTTCGCCCGCCTGGCCCACACCTCAGACCAGCTCGATGCTGTAGCAGCTCTGCTCGATGGTGCTACCGTTCTGGAAGGTCTGGAGATTGATACCGACCTGCGCTGGAACCTGCTGGGATCTCTGGCTGCGGGCGGACGCGTCACCGCAGCTGAGATCGATGCAGCCCTGGCTGAGGACAACACCTCCAACGGCCAGCAGGCTGCTGCCACCGCTAAGGCTGCTATCCCCACCGCTGAGGCCAAGGCAGAAACCTGGCGGGCCGTGGTGGAGACCGGCGAGCTCTCTAACATCGTGCAGCGCTCCGCTATTCTCGGCTTCTACTGCGGTGCTCCGAAGTTCTCAGAACCCTACATTGACCGCTATTTTGAGGCTATTGAAGGAGTCTGGCGCGAGCGCTCCCACGAGATCTCAAGCCAGATTATCGGCGGGCTCTTCCCCCGCTTCTACACTCAGGAGGTCCTGGATAAGGCCGAGGCCTATCTCGCTGCCCTGCCTGAGGACGCAGCCGCCCTCAAGCGTCAGGTAGCAGAAGGACGCGACTCCCTGGCTCGCGCGCTGAAGGTTCAGGCCGCAGACCGCTAGGTTCTGAGCCATGAGGTAACTGCAGACGATAAGGGGCGGGAGTAGACTGGTGGGTATGAATTTACCCAACCCAGCCTTCCGCCCCTTATCTGCGCCCGGCGAGGCCAGCGTCCAGACCTCACCCGCGACCGAAGCGGTCGATGAGCGTTCTTTCTACTACCAGGTAGGCGGGCGACCGGTTTTTGAGAAGCTCTGCCGCGAGTTCTACTCCCGTGTAGCAGCTGACCCAGAATTTCGTGCCATGTACCCCGAGGAAGACCTGGGGCCGGCAGAGCGTCGGCTCTTTATGTTCTTGGAGCAGTACTGGGGCGGGCCCAAGACCTACCAGGCAGAGCGCGGCCACCCGCGTCTGCGCATGCGCCACAACCCCTTCTATATCGGCCCCAAAGAACGCGATACCTGGCTGAAGTACATGCGGGAGGCCATGGACACCCTAGAGCTAGCTCCCCTGCACGACGCCGAAATGTGGGCCTACTTTGACCGTGCAGCCCACGCCATGCAGAACCGGGCCCAGTAGCTAAGTTTTAGACTGAGGCAGCCGAGTAAACCAGTACATGCCCTGCCCGGGCCGAGATACGGGCCCAGCGTCCGCTGGCAAAAACGGGCATAGGTTCGGTAGCCCGCGGAGGCAGGAACCCGAGTACCTCAAGGCCAAAAGCAGCCCCGGTGGGTAGGCTCACCGCCGTATCGGGGGCCTGCAGGGGTGAAGACCAGATACGGGAGCGGACGGTTGCCACCACCGCGTGCCCCGGGTTAGCGGGCAAGGCCCCGTCTACCGCGGCAATACCTTCCTGGGCTGCTGCTCGGGCATGGTCGGATAGGTAAAACCCTTTCTTCTCCCAACCACTACGTGGAACGGTTCGCCCAACCCAAGGAGCGGTAACAGTCACCGGGGGCAGAGCCAGCGCTAGTCCTGCTTCCTCGATACGGGCTAGCCGGTCGAGAAGAGCTGCCGCCTCAACCGTAAGATCAACCTCGGCAGGCTGGGCCAGTTTGATAGCGCGCAGACCGATGATTGTCGGGGTTGAATCAAGTAGGGTCTCAGGCGCAAGCACACACACCGAAATCCCCAACACATCGCCGTTAGCCTGCAAACGAACGGCAGCCTGAGGATCCACTGAACGGGCCCGAGTCAGGTAGGTCGCCATATCCCGGGCGGTCCTTGCATCGGGTAGGTAAATATAATCGGTGTAGTCAGATAGCTTGGGCTCGGTCATTTCACAGGCTTCCGGAAATCAAAGGGACGGTCTATTCACACACCACCCTATCGCAGATGATGGGCTGCATTCCCGGTGAGATGAGAAATAGGGACTACCTGTGAGAGAGTGGAACTATGAGTCACGAAACCCTAGAAAGCCTCTCCTCCACCCAAAAATTACTGGCCATGCTCAACCTAACCCCAGGTGGCGCGTCCGCCCACGAGCATGTCTTTAGTGCCCTGACCCTCACCAAAGAATCCCCGCGTATCTTCGGTGGGCAAGTACTTGCCCAGGCGATCATGGCAGCTGCCCATACGGTAGAGGGCAAAACTCTGCATTCCCTGCACGGCTACTTCCTGAGGCCCGGTGATGTAGAGGGCGATCTTTCCTACGGGGCAGAAGCGCTCAACGATGCTAGATCGTTTTCGACGCGCAGGGTGCAGGCCTACCAGGGTGGGCAGCCAATCTTTTCGTGTATTGCTTCTTTTCAGGTGCCTGCTCCGGGGCCAGACCACGGCGCCAGTATGCCGCAGGACGTTCCCGCGCCGGAGAGTCTGCCCACCGCAGCGGACCTGCTGGGTCATCTACAGGTCCCCATTGCCCAGAAGGTTGCCTTCTCCCGCCCCTTCGACGTGAGGCATGTGACTTCCCCGCTGTACACCACTCCTGGCCAAGAGAAGCAGCCGGTGAATATGGTCTGGTTTAAAACCTTCGAGCCCCTGCCCGATGACCCTGCCCTGCATCAGGCTGCCCTGGCCTACGCATCGGACTACACCCAGCTTGAACCGGTTCTACGGCAGCACGGCAAGACCTGGCTTGAACCCGGCATGAAAGTGGCGTCACTGGATCACGCCATATGGTTCCACCGCCCTGCCCGCGCCGATGAGTGGTTGCTGCTGGTTCAGGAATCCCCAAGCGCCCAGGACTCCCGCGGCCTCTCTGTGGGTAAGGTCTTCACCCGCGACGGTCTGCACGTAGCCACCGTAACCCAAGAAGCCATGATTAGGTTGCCCGAGTACCGCAATCAGTAAACAGGTAAAGAAAATCCCTCCCGCCGGTGAAGGTGGGAGGGATTATTAGCTAGCTCACCGAATTCGCTCCGCGCATAGGTTCACATTCGCTCGCCTCTTGCGTGCTCGCGCGCTCGCACCCGGCTAGCTCATCGAGTCAGCTTGCGGTGATGGAGCATGATTTTCCGAGCGCGCGAGGAACCAAAAATCATGCGGAATCGTTCACCGCACTCAAACTGAATTAGTTCGATTTATCGCGTCAGCTTACGGTGAACGACGCGGTGCGGCTTCGCAGCCTCGGGGCCAAGACGCTCAATCTTGTTCTTCTCGTAGGACTCGAAGTTACCCTCGAACCAGTACCAGTTGTCGGGCTGTTCGTCGGTGCCTTCCCAGGCCAGGATGTGGGTGGCTACTCTGTCGAGGAACCAGCGGTCGTGGGAGACCACGACGGCACAGCCGGGGAATTCCAGCAGGGCATTTTCGAGGGAGGTGAGGGTTTCGACGTCCAGGTCGTTGGTAGGTTCGTCGAGCAGCAGCAGGTTGCCGCCCTGCTTGAGGGTCAGGGCCAGGTTGAGGCGGTTACGCTCACCACCGGAGAGCACACCTGCCTTCTTCTGCTGGTCGGGTCCCTTGAAGCCGAAGGCTGAGACGTAGGCGCGTGAGGGCATTTCTACCTGGCCTACCTGGATGTAATCCAGACCGTCTGAGACAACCTCCCACAGCGACTTTTCGGGGTCAATGTTGGCGCGGTTCTGGTCAACGTATGAAATTTTGACGGTCTCACCGATCTTCAGGTTGCCGCCGTCGAGGGGTTCAAGGCCAACGATGGTCTTGAAGAGGGTTGACTTACCCACACCGTTGGGGCCGATGACACCGACGATGCCGTTACGAGGCAGGGAGAAGGACAAGCCGTTGATGAGGGAGCGGCCGTCGAAGCCCTTCTGCAGGTTTTCTGCTTCGATAACGACATTACCCAAGCGGGGTCCCGGGGGAATCTGGATTTCTTCGAAGTCTAGCTTGCGAGTCTTCTCAGCCTCAGCAGCCATCTCTTCGTAGCGGGCCAGACGAGCCTTTGACTTAGCCTGACGGCCCTTGGTGTTGGAGCGAACCCACTCGAGTTCTTCTTCCAGACGCTTAGCGAGCTTGGCGTCCTTCTTACCCTGCACTTCGAGACGGGCGCGCTTCTTATCCAGGTAGGTGGAGTAGTTACCCTCGTAGGGGTAGAGGTTACCGCGGTCTACTTCTGCGATCCATTCTGCAACGTGGTCGAGGAAGTAGCGGTCGTGGGTAATGGCGATCACTGCGCCTTCGTAGGACTGCAGGTGCTGTTCCAGCCAGAGGACGGATTCGGCGTCCAGGTGGTTGGTAGGCTCGTCCAGCAGAAGCAGGTCGGGCTTCTGGAGCAGGAGCTTACAGAGCGCTACGCGGCGGCGTTCACCACCGGAGAGGTGGGTAACGGGTGAGTCGCCGGGAGGGCAGCGCAGGGCGTCCATGGCCTGTTCCAGCTGGGAGTCAATGTCCCAAGCGTTAGCGGCGTCGATAGCTTCCTGCAGCTTGCCCATTTCTTCCATGAGCGCGTCGAAGTCAGCATCGGGGTTGGCCATCTCTTCTGAGATTTCGTTGTAGCGAACAATCTTTTCGTAGATTTCGCCGACGCCTTCCTGGACGTTACCCAGGACGGTTTTTTCTTCGTTCAGCGGGGGCTCCTGCATGAGGATGCCCACGGTGTAGCCTTCTGAGAGTCGTGCTTCGCCGTTGGAGGGGGTATCGAGACCCGCCATGATTTTCAGAATGGTTGACTTACCGGCACCGTTGGGGCCGACCATACCGATTTTTGCACCGGGGAAGAACGACATGGATACGTCGTTAAGGATGACTTTGTCGCCTACAGTTTTGCGGGCTTTGGTCATGGTGTAGATAAATTCTGCCATGCATTTAAGCCTACCGGTTGATGTCAAGCTGTTGGGGGTTTAGGGCAGGGCATCTGCCAAGAATCTTGGTGTGAGTTTGCCCTGCCCCGCCCTCTAGCTGGTCAGAGCCTCAACAGCCTCATCGTCTGCTGCCTTATCGGTGAGCCCCTGGTCAGAAACTTGATGGCCATTTTCGGAAGAATGGCTGTACTGGGGTTCTTCTTCAACAGCAGATAGAGAGCTATAGCCGTGGTTGAGTTTTTGTTCCCCGGCTACTTGTTCGTTGAACTTACGGTCGGTCTCATCGACATCCGGTTTCCGATCGGTGACACGGGCAAAATTTGCAAGACCGTAGTTGAGGTCGTGGCCAATGCTGGTGGCGTCTACTTCGATGCTGGTGCCGGGTGAGCCGTCTGCCCGTTCAAACTGTTTGACGCGCAGGCGTCCGGTAACCAGCACCGGGTGCCCTACTTGCAAGCTCCGGGCGCTGTTATACGCCAGGGCTCTAAAGGAGTTGACGGTGTACCAGTTGGTTGTGCCTTCTTTCCAGGTGCCGCTGGTGGCATCGAACCAGCGGGGTGTGGAGGCAATACGGAAATTTGTTACCGGGATATTGCTGTTGGGTAGGAACTTTTGGGTGGGCGCCGTTGCGATAAAGCCTCGGATGGTGACGGTGTCGGTCATGACTCCTCCTTGAGTTGTTGGGTAAACCGGGTGCCTCAAGGGTTACATCAGCAGAGTCTTATGAGCCAGAAAAATGGTGGCTGTGGATAACGTATGCGCTGCTATTGCACGGTGGAGGTTAGAAAATTGGTGTAGCTGTGACGCGAGCAAGAGCTTTCATGACGGTTTTTGTTCACATCCCTGTTGTTTGCCGCTCATATCCTTCTAGGCTCATACCACCTGCCCCGCTAAGGCACCGGGGCGGGCGTCCGCAGCTACCAGCGAGAAGGAGACAGCACAGTGATCGATACATTTGTTCCCGATGAGCCTACCTGGGTGCGAGATGACCGTACCCGCACCTACTTTGAACAGGAATGGCAGAATGTGCCGCGTACAAACGAGGCCCTGTTTGAGCACATCTGCCTACTGGTGTTTCAAAGCGGCCTGTGGTGGTCGACGGTATTAGCAAAACGGGAGGAATTGAACCGGGCCTTACACGATTTTCAACCCGAGCGTTTAGTTGCCATGACTGAGGACGATATCGCTGGTTACCTTGAAGGCGATATCGGAATTAGGAACCAGTCTAAACTCAGGGCCTGCATCAATAATGCGAGAGTGTTGAAAGAGTCCCGGGTAAATCTAGCAGATTTCTTTGCTGAGGCATTTCCAGAGGAATTATTGTTCCCGTGTGCCGAAGCGCTCCCCCGCACCACCGCTGAAACCGATACCCTGGCCCGCGAGTTACGGGCACTCGGGTTTCAACGCTTAGGGCCGGTGGTTGTATGCGCGGTGGCTCAGGCCGCTGGCTATATCAGGTTAGAAACCCACACTCTTAGCCGGCGTGGTCAAAGTAGGCTTGCACTGCCTGGCTAGCTACCTCGTACCCTACCAGCTGGTCCTCGAACCCCTTGCTCAACAGGGCAATGGAGTAGGTAGAGCTTTCGGTTCTGACAACACCAACAGAGTTGATGTGCCATTCGCCAGTATCTTCCTGGGTCCAGCCATTTTTAACCGATACGTCGGTGACGAGTTCTCCCAGTACAGTCTGCCCGTATTGGGAGCCTACGCCCCAGGTTTGTGACCAGTCGAGCGGAACCATTTTTTCGAGAAGGAACTGGGCGTCGGCAGCGTTGACCCATTCAACGGTATCGACGATGGCACGCATGATGCGTACCTGGTCCTCGGCCCAGGTTTGGTTATCGCCCCAGGTTCCGGCAGATCGGGTCTCCGTTACCCCCAGCAATTCATAGGTCTTGTTGAGGGATTCAGCACTAGCCAAGGATTCTCCGTCATCAGATCCAAATCTACGATAAATCTCAATCGTTGCGTTGTTATCGGAGTAGGTTATAGACGCTTCAACGAGGGCTTTTTCATCGTCGGTTAGTTCGCGCTCTTCAAAGGCTGCAAGCCTGAGCAAAGTGAGAGAAATAGGGACTTTGACGATAGAAGCTTCGTAGGTCCACTGGTCACCCTTGTGCAAAAAGAGACTGTCGGTAGCGTGGTTATAGACCGCCAGGCTGAGAGTAATTCCGTGGTCTGCTTCAAGCTGGTCGAGTGCCTGGTTGATGTCTACGTCGTGGGCCTCGTTGGTGTGCTCATCACCGGTGGCGGTGGGCTGTATTTGTTCTTCAGCGGGGCCGCAAGCAACGAGTAGGGTGCTCAGGGCTAGAGTAAGCCCGGTTCCTGCCAGCACTGTTCGGCGGGGCAGGACAGGAGCGGACGCGGGTGCGCCGCTGAGCGTTTCAGGCAGGTTGGCTGTAGACATGCCCTCTAGTGTATTCCGAAAGTATTTGATTTTCCTGTGCGAAAGCCACATTTGATAATAAAAAATACCCCCCACTTGTTTTACCAAGTGAGGGATATGTTGCGCGCCCCAGGAGGGAGTCGAACCCCCGACCAAGAGATTAGAAGGCTCCTGCTCTATCCACTGAGCTACTGAGGCTAGCCGCTGTTTATACTATCGATTCCTCGGCTAAAAGTCATCTCAGCGCCCAAAAGGGCATCGAACCCCCGACCAAGAGATTAGAAGGCTTCTAATTTCATCTGACCTCATCTGGAAGCTAGATACTGACTTCGTAGAGGGACGATCGCTGGCCACGGCGGAGCACTCGGCGGGTTGCCGGGTCGAAGAAGACCAGCCAGAAGGCATAGGCCACGCTGAGCACAGCCGCAATGAGACGGCCCATGTTCTGATCAAAGTTATCGAGATAGGGCGAGACGGCAAGCTGATCTGAGACCCCGTACATAACAAAGAACAGGGTTGTCAGGAAATAGAAATCTAGCTGCCAGTCGGTACGCACACCTGCCACCACAAACAGCGGGATGAACCAGAGCAGATACCAAGACTGCAACATGGGTGAAAAAACCACAACCATAGCTAGGGCCAGGCCGGTGCGGCGGATGAGGTTTTCGTCCTTTCCCACAAACATGACGACTACGGCCAGCAGCATGCCGGCTAGTTTCCCCAGAGAGAAGAAGGTATCGCGCACCGAATTCGCCAGGGCATTATCGCCGGTGATAGATACCAGGATTTGGTTGATTTGTAGCCCCAGGAAGCCAATGGGGGTGAACCAGATGTACTGGCCGCCGGTGGTAGCTAGGGCTCCAATCCATCCAAAGCCCAGGTCGGTCACAGCACCTAGCACCCAGAGCTCCGCCATGGAGATAGCCAGTGTCATAGCCCAGAAAATAAAGCGGCGGGGCCAGCTGGCTCCCCTACCGGCCCAGAACAGCCCGATAAAAGGTAGGGCGACCAGGGCAATGGGCTTGACAGCTACGGCTGCGGTCACCAGGGTAATTCCCAGTAGGCCGCCCATCGTATTGCGCCGGGCTGCCGCGTGGTAGACGCCTGCCAGCACCAGGCCGGTCATCAGGGCATCATTATGGGAAGAGGTGATGAAAGCGGCGATAAAGAGGGGGTTGGCCAGCACCAGCCAGTTAGCACGTATGCCATTGATGCCGTGGAGCTTCGCTAGCTTGGGCACGTAGTAGGCAATAAGCCCCACCCCGATAAGAGCAACCAGCCTAAAGAGGTAGAGGGCGGTATCTACGGAGTCACCGGCGATTTGGGCTACCCATTTTTCAATGAGCAGGAAGATGGGGCCGTAGGGCGGAGCCGACTCAGACCACATCTGGTCAGCACCGTACTGAAAGAAGTTATTGACAGAAGAAACCCCGTACTCATAGGGGTTAAGCCCTGATGCCATGACGCGTCCCTGAGCAAAGTAGGAGAAGACGTCACGGCTATAGAGGGGGAAAGCAAAAAGCTGGGGAAGCATCCAGCAGATAATCGCTGCGGTTGCCCAGCGTTTTGCACGCTGATCCCAAACGAGCAGCTTCTGCACCATGCGCAGCCATTCACGGCAGAGCATCATCGACCCCACAACGAGCAGGGCGATACAGGTAATTAACCCGGGTGCTGTGTAGCGCAGCGGGATAATCCAGTCCACGCGGCGGAAAGGTGAGGCGTCTGCGAGCCACCCCACCCCAAAGGATGCAAACATCACCAGCAGAGAACCGATGGTTCCAAAGATGAGGGTTCGCAGGGGGCTACCCGAAACATAGTGAGCTGTCTTGGGGCTATACCGGTGCACCGGGATGCTGTCGGTGTGGGTTTGCGCTGTTCTGGGGCTCATGGTCCTCCTGGCCGAGCAAATGAGTACACCTGATTTTACCCGTCGGCTGAGTGGCACAGGCAGGTCTTAGACCTTCTGCTCTCTGAAAATCTGCTGTGGGTTAGGCCCCTAAAGGGGTAGATTGGTTCTGTGTCTATTTCAAATGAACGTATCGTATGGATTGATTGTGAGATGACCGGCCTCTCTCTTGAGAAGGACGCCCTAATCGAGGTCGCCGCGCTGGTGACTGACGGGGATCTCAATATTTTGGGTGACGGCGTGGATGTCGTCATTAAGCCCGAGCCCGAGGCGCTTGAGCAGATGGATGATTTTGTGCGCAACATGCACACAGTCTCTGGTCTGCTGGACGACTTGGATCAGGGCATTACCATGGCTGAGGCCCAGCAGCTGGTGCTGGATTATGTGAAGCAGTGGGTCCCCGAGCCGCGCAAGGCTGTGCTGGGTGGTAATTCTGTGGGCACCGATAAGACTTTTTTGGTGCGCGACATGCCCGAGCTCGTGGACTACCTGCACTACCGCGTGATTGATGTATCTACTATCAAGGAGCTTTCCCGCCGCTGGTTTGAGAAGGCCACCTATAACGCTCCTGCGAAAACCGGCAACCACCGGGCACTGGGCGATATCCAGGATTCTATCGACGAGCTGCGCTACTACCGCGGCACGGTTTTTGTACCCTCCCCCGGGCCCGATAGCACAGCCGCCCAGAAGGTTGCCCAGGAGGTTGCAGCAACCCGCCAGCAGATTAATCCCGCCTAGGGGTTCAGGAGGCACGGACGCCACCCGCAGCCGGGCAGCGTCCGGCCGGCCCCCAGCCCCAAAAGTTCGTGAGCACAGTCACCCTGTATAACCTCATTTTCGATTTGCAGGGAATCAAAACTGTGTGTAAGCTAGTATCCGTTGCCAAAACAAGCCGGTGAAAGAAACGGTAGTTTTTGTAAACATGGTGGTCGTAGCTCAGTTGGCAGAGCGCCTGGTTGTGGTCCAGGAGGTCGCGGGTTCAACCCCCGTCGATCACCCCGAGTAGAAGGGTCGCTACGATTTTTATCGTAGCGGCCCTTTTTGTTTACCCTGCGTGAGAGGTTATGTCATGACTGTTTTGCCCATTGTTATTCACGGTAACCCGGTTTTGCACCGCCCGGCTGCCCCGGTGACGTCCTTTGATGATGAGCTGCGCAAGCTGATCGACGATATGTACGAGACTCAGGATGTCTCGAACGGTGTGGGCCTGGCGGCCCCCCAGGTGGGTGTGGGCCTGCGCCTGTTCACCTATAAGTTTGAGAATGAGGACGGAGTGCCCCCGCTGGGCGTGGTGGTTAACCCCGTGCTGACTCTGGGCAAGATTTCGACAGCTGATCCCGACCCCTACGATGAGGTTGAGGGCTGCCTATCCTTCCCCGGTTATTCTTTCCCGCTCAAGCGCGCTGACTGGGTCACGGTCAACGGGTTCGATGGTGAGGGTAACCCGCTGAAGTTTGAGGCGACCGGCTGGTTTGCCCGCGTCATGCAGCACGAGACTGACCACCTTGATGGCAAGCTCTACGTGAATCGACTGAACGCCAAGTACACCAAGAAGTACAAGAAGGTTGTTAAAGCTGAGGGCTGGACTGCCGAAGGTAACACCTGGATGCCGGGCGTCGACCCCGACCCCTTTGGTCACGGGGAGTAAAGAACGGGACGCCCGATAAGCCGGGTTCTGTACCTACCCGAGGGTAGGCGGCAATCATCCATCTAGACCCGTCGTTGCCGGCGGGTTCAAGCAGCCTACCCGGGCGCTTCACCGCACTGGTTACTGGCGCGCCCTGTTTGGCCTTGCTCCGGGTGGGGTTTACCGAGCTACCGCAGTCGCCTGCGGTACTGGTGAGCTTTTACCTCACCTTTTCACCCTTACCCCGTGGTGGGGCGGTTTGTTTTCTGTGGCACTGGCCTGCAGGTTACCCTGAGTCGATGTTATCGACCACCCTGTGCTGTGGAGCCCGGACTTTCCTCGAAGCGTTTGTGCGCTGCGCGATTGCCTGGGCGTCCCGTTCTGGGGTTCTACTTTACTACACTGGTGGGTATGTTGATTTTGTTTCCGCCGTCTGAGGGTAAGACTCCTGCCACATCTGGCTCCGGGGTTGAGTTGGGTGAGTTGTTGGCTCCTGAGTTGACGGGGGCTCGTGAGGCTGTGGTGGATGAGTTGGTGCGGGTGAGCGGTTTGCCCGATGCTGGGCAGCTGCTGAAGGTGGGTCCGTCCTTGCTGGCTGAGGTTGAGCGGAATACTCGGTTGTGGTCGGAGCCGGCGGCGCCTGCGTCCGAGGTGTATTCGGGGGTTTTGTTTGAGGCTTTTGGGTACGGTTCTTTGGGGGCGGACGCGCGGGCGCGGGCTGATAGGGCTGTTGTGGTGATATCTGCAGCCTGGGGTGCAGTGGGTCTTACCGATATGATTCCGGCCTACCGGCTGTCGATGGGCACGAAGCTGGGTGAGATTGGGGATCTGGCTAAGTTTTGGAAGAGCGAGCTCAAACGCCCCTTGGATGATTTGGCCGGGGGCCAACTGGTGGTGGATGGCCGCTCTGCCGCCTACGCGAAGGCGTGGACACCCGCCCCGCAGCGCCATCTGCTGGTTCGGGTGGAGAGGGTGGCGGCTGACGGTAGTCGCAAGGTGGTCTCGCATATGGCTAAGCATTACCGGGGCCTGCTGGGCCGCTACCTGGTGCAGGAAAATCTGACTGAGATTGAGGACGCCGGTGAGCTGGCAGAGGCGCTTGCCCCCGATTTTGAGGTGGAGCTGCTCTCCCCCACCGAGAAGAAGCCAGGTACCCTGACTCTTCTGGTGAGGGAGTAGGGTACCTAGCGGGTGGAGGCTGAGCCCGCTACCTGCCCGGTGGAGACGGTGAAGTCCCAGGGGTCGGTGTTGAGGGTCGAGACGTAGGTGTCGATGGTAAAGCCCCGTTCCTCCAGTTTTTCGGTGATAAGGCGGGCGGCCCCGTCCATCCAGAGCCATTCGCTGGCGTAATGGGAGCAGTCAATCAGGGCCGGGGTGCTGCCGCTAATGAGGGCCTGCTCGCGGGCTTCTGAGGCCGGGTGGTGGCGCAGGTCGGCGGTGATGTAGACGTCCGCACCCGATGCGCGGGCATCGCCAAAGAGGGAATCGCCTGCCCCGGTGCAGAGGGCAATTTTTTGGACGCTCTGGTCGGGCCGGCCTGCGATGCGTAGACCGCCGGCGGTTGCCGGCAGAAAGTCAGCAATTTTTTCAGCCAGTTCCTTGAGGCTGACGGGGGCAGGCAGACTGCCAACGCGCCCGATGCCGACGCGAACGTCCGCCCCATCAATCTGTACGGTCTCTTCCTCTGCCAGAATCTCGGTGTCGGTGATGCCCAGCTTGCTCATGAAGACCTCGTTGGTGCCGTGCGGGGCCGAGTCTACGTTGGTGTGGGCGCCCAGCAGGCCGCAGCCAGCCTCAATGAGGGTGTGCACGATTTCGCCCTTGTAATCACTATCGGGCAGGAAGGACGCCCCGCGCAGCAGCAGGGGGTGGTGAGTAATGAGCAGGCCCGCGCCTTTTTCTGCGGCCTCGCGGGCAGTTGCCACGGTGGCGTCCACCGCGAAACCAACGGTGGTGACGGGGGCATCAGCGCGCCCGACCACCAGACCAGCAGCGTCCCACTTCTCGGCAAGAGTGGGCGGGAAAATATCGTGGAAGGCCCGGGTTACATCGTTCAGGGTGGGAGTTGAAAGTTCAGTCATGCCCCTATTGTGTCATGAGCGCCGGGGCGGGAATAAGACTGGGGAGCCTACGGTTACCCAAAGTATGCAAAGTTTTGTTGTAGGCGGCGGATGCTTCTGGTGCATCGACGCCGTATATCGTCAGTTTGAAGGAATTACCGCCAGTATCAGCGGCTACACCGGTGGGCACGTCGATAACCCCACCTACCGGGAGGTCTGTTCAGGTAGCACCGGTCACGTTGAGGTGGTCAAGGTCGAGTTCGATGAGACCGTCATTCCGGCCGAAACTGTACTCGATATCTTCTTTGCCTCGCACGATCCCACCAGCTGGGATAGGCAGGGGGCGGACGCCGGCCCCCAGTACCGCTCGGCCCTCTACTACGAGAACGAGGAGCAGAAGGCCCTCTTCGAGGCCGCCATTCAGCGGGCCTCTCAGCTGTGGGACCAGCCCATCGTGACGGTGGTAGAACCCCTGGGCACCTTCTATGAGGCTGAGGACTACCACCAGAACTACTACGCCCTTAACCCCTACCAGGGGTACTGCATGGCCGTCATCAACCCCAAGCTGGCTAAGGCTAGGCAACATTACGCCAAGTTTCTTAGAAGTTAAGCCCTCCCCCTTTGTTTCGTAAACTAGAGGGCGAACCATTCATCGCTTCCACCTGAAAGGTGCACTCGTGTCAAAGATGTACAACAATATCACCGAAGTTGTCGGCCGCACCCCCATCGTCCGCCTCAACCGCCTGGATGCTGACCTGCCCGGCAACGTCGCAGTCAAGCTGGAATTCTACAACCCCGCCAACTCCGTCAAGGACCGCATCGGTGTAGCTATCATCGACGCCGCTGAGAAGTCCGGCGCCCTCAAGCCCGGCGGCACCATCGTTGAAGGTACCTCAGGCAATACCGGTATCGCCCTGGCCATGGTGGGTGCTGCCCGCGGCTACAAGGTCATTCTGACCATGCCCGAAACCATGAGCAACGAGCGTCGCGTCATGCTGCGCGCCTACGGTGCTGAAATCGTGCTGACCCCCGGTTCTGAGGGTATGCGCGGTGCTGTTGAAAAGGCCAAGGAAATCGTAGCCTCCACCGAGAACGCTATTCTGGCCTCCCAGTTCTCCAACGAAGCTAACCCCGAGATTCACTACAACACCACTGGCCCCGAGGTCTGGGAAGCAACCGAAGGCAAGATTGATATCTTCGTAGCTGGCGTTGGCACCGGCGGTACCGTCTCTGGTACCGGCAAGTACCTCAAGGAGCAGAACCCTAACATCAAGGTCGTTGCGGTCGAGCCCAAGGACTCCCCCCTGCTGACCGAGGGCAAGGCTGGCCCCCACAAGATCCAAGGTCTGGGCGCTAACTTCGTACCCGATACCCTCAACCGCGACATCTACGATGCCGTCACCGACGTTGCTATCGACGACGCCGTTGCTACCGCCCGTAAGCTGGGTACCGAAGAGGGCATCCTGGGCGGCATCTCCTCCGGTGCAGCCGTCTGGGCCGCCCTGGAAGAAGCTAAGAAGAGCGAGAACGCCGGCAAGCTGATTGTCGCTGTCGTTCCCGACTTCGGTGAGCGCTACATCTCCACCCTGCTCTACGAAGACATCCGCGGCTAAAAGCTACCGCCGCACAAGCCGGGCACCCCGCTGGTTGGCAGCGGGGTGCCCGTGTGTCTATGTCTGGTAGCCCGCGCGGACGTCCGCCCTCAGCTTGACGTAAATATTGTGGGTGAGACGGAATATCGTTCTAGCCGTGACTGTTGTAGAGTTCAGCAAGAGCGCCCGCCGCGCTCCCCTGCCTAGATTGTGAGGAGAACCATGAGTTTCCGAGCGCGCCTGCGTGAAGACTTAGACACCGTCAAAGCACACGACCCCGCAGCCCGCGGTGATGTGGAAATCATGATCAATTACTCGGGTATGCACGCCATCTGGGCTCATAGGCTAGCCCATAAACTGTGGCAGAAGGACTCTACCCGCACACTAGCCCGCACCCTCAGCCAGTTTGCCCGCTTCATGACGGGGGTTGAGATTCACCCCGGCGCTACCATTGGCCGCCGCTTCTTCATCGACCACGGCATGGGCGTGGTGATCGGTGAAACCACCGAAATCGGTGACGATGTCATGATTTACCACGGGGTGACTCTGGGCGGACGTTCCCTGGAGAAGGGGAAACGCCACCCCACTATCGGCGACCGTGTGACCATCGGCGCCGGTGCCAAGGTCCTAGGCCCGGTTCTCATCGGTGCTGACTCGGCTATCGGCGGTAACTCGGTGGTGGTACACGACCACCCCGAGGACTCCATCATTACCGGTATTCCTGCCCGCTCGCGTCCGCGCACCCCCGAAAACAAAAAACCCCTGGTCGACGCCGTCGAGTACGTGGACCCGACCATGTGGATCTAGAGACCTTTACGTCAAAGGGCCCGGTACTCCTTCGTGGAAGGAGTACCGGGCCCTTTGATGTAAACAGCTTATAAGTTACCTCGCTGAGGGCCCCACTTACGGGCGAGAACCTGGCGAGAAGATTCAATATCGTTGCGGTGCTTTGAGAAGGTTTTGAGCCAGGGAGTACGTCCGTGATAGATCTGAATTTCGGGGTCCTGTACAAATACTAGCTTCCCGCTGGCACGGCTGAAGAAATCACTGTGCTCAATCACGCGTAACTCTTCGTCCCAGCCACCGATTGAGCGAATTGACTCGGTACGGGCTAGAAAGATGTTCGGGGTTTTGACACGCACGGGCAGCCCGTAAAGGTCATGACCGGCCTCGTAGATAGGTTTGTCTGCCCCGCGGTACAGGGCGAGGTCGCTGGTACCGTGGATATGCGTTTTGAAGGTGGGAACTTCAACCTGAGTTGCGGCAACACCATCAACATCGGGGTGGGCTTCTAAGTAATCGTAGGCTTTTTGCCAGTTGGTCAGACGGGTAAAGACAAAATCGTCATCGGTCAGTAGGACGTAAGGAGTCTCGACCCGTTCTAGGGCTCGGTTGCGCCCTGCAGAAATACCAACGTTAAACGGTAGCTGCAGTACCTCTACCTGGGGGTCACGGGTTGACCAATATTTCTCAGAGTCATCAGCGACCAGAACTTTACCGGTAAACGTTGCCTCCCGGATCGATGAGAGCAAACGGTCCATAGCCTTGGGGCGGGAAAAAGTTTTTGCCACGATAGTGACGTCCCTGTTAAGTTCTGCACTGTAGGGGGCCAAGCCACGTCCGTTTCTGCGGGCGGCAAATCGCAGGTAACGGATATAGTTATTGACTACAATCCCATAAACGTATCGTAAAGGCTGCCCTTTGTCGCTGTCGAACAGGGCTAAAAGACGTTCTTTAGAAACCGGAAGTTTTGGCACGGAGCGCTCTCTTTCTGCGGTGCAGGTGTTGGCTACCAGTGTACCGGGTCGCCTCGAAAAACATTTGGTTCTGTAGAGAATTGTGCCCCGCTTGCAACAGCAGGCGGGGCACAGGCGACTTAGCTTCAGAAGAGACTAGTGGGTGTGGGAGTCCTCAGCGTTGATTTCGCTGCGGTCGCCGCTCCACTCGGTGTGCCACATGCCCTCGGAATCAACGCGGCCGTAGGTGTGAGCGCCGAAGAAGTCACGCTGACCCTGAATCAGGGCAGCGGGCAGGCGCTTGCGGCGCAGACCGTCGTAGTAGCTCAGGGATGACGCAAAGACGGGGACGGGCACGCCCTCGGCGGTTGCCTTAGCAACCACGCGACGCCAGGAAGGAACGAGTTCTTCCATGAGCTTCTTGAAGCCGGGAGCCAGCAGCATGTTGGCGGGGGTTTCATCCTTGTAGGCGTTCATGATTTCGCCCAGCAGTTCTGCACGGATAATGCAGCCTGCGCGCCAAAGACCTGCGATGACGTCGAGCTTGAGATCCCAGCCGTACTCGTCGCCGGCCTTAGCCAGCATGTCGAGACCCTGGGCGTAGGAAACCAGCTTGGAGGCAAACAGGGCCTTGCGGACGTCCTCAATAAACTCTTCGTCGCCGTTAGCAACGGCGGTGGTTGCGATCAGGCCTGCGGGTAGCTCTTCCTGGGCCTGCTTGCGGGCATCAGAGTTGCTAGAAGACAGGGCACGGGCAAATACTGACTCTGCAATACCGGAGACGGGGGCACCCAGATCAAGGGCTGCCTGGACAGTCCAGCGGCCGGTACCCTTCTGACCAGCTTCATCGACGATAACGTCAACCAGGGGCTTGCCGGTCTTAGCATCGACCTGAGCAAGAACCTCAGCGGTGATTTCGATGAGGTAGGAGTTGAGGTCGGTGGTGTTCCACTGCTTGAAGATTTCTGCCTGGGCAGCGGGTTCTAGACCTGCCACGGTGCGGAGCAGGTCGTAGGCTTCACCGATAACCTGCATGTCGGCATATTCAATGCCGTTGTGGACCATCTTGACGAAGTGACCAGCACCGTCGGTTGAAATCCAGGCGCAGCAGGGATCACCGTTGGGGGCCTTAGCTGAGATTTTTTCGAGCAGGGGGCCGAGGGATTCGTAGGACTTAGCGGAGCCACCGGGCATGATGGAGGGGCCATTGAGCGCGCCTTCTTCGCCACCCGAAACACCGATACCGACGAAGTGTAGACCCTTTTCGGCCAGGGCACGCTCGCGGCGGATGGTGTCGGGGAAGTGGGAGTTACCGCCGTCGATGATGACGTCGCCTTCATCGAGCAGGGGTTCGAGCTGTTCAATGACGGCGTCGACGGGGCCGCCTGCCTTCACCATAATCAGGATGCGGCGGGGAGCTTCGAGAGAGTCGACCAGTTCCTGCAGGGTCTCGGTGCGGATGAAGTCACCTTCATCGCCGTGGGCTTCAAGCAGGGCATCGGTTTTTTCAACGGAACGATTGTGCAGGGCTACGGTGTAGCCGTTACGGGCCAGGTTGCGGGCCAGGTTTGCACCCATGACAGCCAGGCCGGTTACACCAATTTGCGCCTTACGAGCAGTATTGTTTTCAGTCATGCCTTAAGCCTACGCTGGTCTGCTCTATTTATGCTTCAGGGCCGGGTGAGATGAAGCAAACTCTCACATTATGGGAGAGCAGTAGGGATCATGGGTTTTTTAGGAATCGTAGGTATCGGTAAACAGCACCCACACTGCCGCAGCCCCGATAACCAGAGCCACACACGCAAAAATCGACCATAGGGTCACCATGGTTCCTTGAGTGAGGAAGAAGATAGAGATGAGTAGCCAGGTTACGGACAAGAAGACTGCGGTAAAGTTTCGAGGCTTAAAGTTTCTGTTCATCAAAGGGCTACTCCTCGTAGGCGTTTATGTATCGAGATTATTGGCTCGGCAGTTATCCCTCAAAGAATACTGTACGGTCTGGTAGCGGACAGAAAAAGGGAAGAGCCCGGCGTGGAGCTCTTCCCTCTTTAATGTGGGTTGTAAAAATTGCCCTTAGGAAGTCTTAGTTGAAGGTGCAACGGTAGACGAGGTAGTGCTAGCTGCGCCGTTGACTGAGTAAGTCGCGATGTAGCCGGTGTAGAGACCAGTAATCTCGCTGGGAATCATAGCGTTACCTCCATCTGTGAATTGGCCAGCGATATTAGTCGAGATTGCAGTTCCATCAATCGGAGTTGAGTCTTTACCGGCAATTGAAATATCGCTCAAATCGGTGACGGTGCGGGTAGAGCTGTAAATCAGGTAGTTATCTGATGAGAGCGTAGTACCGTCAGCTAAAGTTACGGTAGATCCGCTATAGGAGCTGAAGGGGCTCCACTCTCGTGCAGATACCTGGTAGTTATGCTCCAGGCTGTCGATTCTATAAAGAGTATTTTTAGGAATCAGAACGACATAGGTCAGTGAAGCGATGCTGACGCTTGCAGTGCTTCCATCAGTGGTATAGAGGTCGAAACCACCCTGGCTGTCTCGGTTAGTAGTACCGGTAAAGGAGGCAGGGTCTGTACTGTTTGCAGGCTGGAACTCAAATACTTCGCCAAAGCCGGTAGCGTTCACCGTTGCAGTGGACGCAGCGTAGGCAGGGATAGCAGTAGTCGCAAGGACGGCGGGCACAGCCCAGGCAGTACCCTGTAGCAGGGTACGACGTGAGGTCGACATGTGGATTCCTCCAATGAATGTGTGCGGTGCGATGAATGAGATTAATAGTTTACCTAGAATTCGCGCACCGAGAGGGAAAAACAGGGGTGAGGTGCGCCCCCACATGCGCCTACAGTTCCCCTTCCAAAGATTTCTTGCATAAGAATAGGGGTCGGGCAGCAAAAAGCCCCACACCGAAGTGTGGGGCTTATCGGTGGGTCCTACCGGGATCGAACCGATGACATCCACGGTGTAAACGTGGCGCTCTACCAGCTGAGCTAAAGACCCTTACTGTCTCTTCCGCGTTATCTCTCGCGGCGACATGTAATACTCTACGCAGGTCAGAACAGCTGCGCAAATCGAAATACTCCCCCGAAGCGTAAAAAGACCCGATTTTCTGACCGTTTTTAACAGACAAATGTCAGAAAATCCCATCTTGACATGGGGTTATATTTTTTTAAAAAAATTATTAACTTTTTTCTACACAACCCCTTCTAGCGCCAAAATCTGCCAAAAAGGGCCCCTGTCTCACGAGACAGAAGGCCCTCATACCTATTTCCCTTGCTTCATCACCAGGCGGGAAGCAGCCCAGTCATGCGCCAGAGACTCAGATGTAGTCACATGCAAACCCGCTAATGGAGCAGCTTCTTGAATCTCCACCGGTGGGATATGCCCCTCACGACCGTTCTTTGGAGTCAGAAGCCACACGACTCCCCCCTCATCCAGGGTTGCCAGCACATCCATAAGCCCGTCAACCAGATCGCCATCTTCAGCACGCCACCACAGCAAGATACCGTCGACCACTTCTTGGTCGTCTTCATCGAGCAGTTCTGTACCCAGAAAATCCTCCAGGGCATCGCGCAGGTCGAAGTCGACGTCCTCATCGTAGCCAAACTCCTGCATCAGGCTGCCAGCAGGCAGTCCTAGCTTCTGACCAACAGTCTCTTTAGTAGCACCGGTGGCGCTCACGTATGTCCTCCAAGAATCAAAAGAAAGTAACGGGCTTGCCATTCCGCAGACCCCTGCGCACCCGCGTCCACTCCTTTGATGAGTGAGCACAGGCATGCTCATAGTTCCTACTGAACACGCTTCAAGGCCCCAAATCAACAGAACACGACCAAAACAGGTCACCTAATTTCACCCACAGAAAAAGAAGGGGCAAGTGACGGCTAATTCACACCCCTAAATCCCTGAAACCACGACCTTAAAACCGGCAAATTGTGACAACATAGAAGAGAAGTTGTCTTAGCGCCTGCCCACCGGCCGCGCAAGGCATACACCCAAGGCTCACCAGGCACATACGCTGCCACAGGTGAACACATACCCCTACAACAAAGAGAGGTTGACTAGTGGGACCCTCAGAAACGAACGATCACGTTTTGAGTGCACTGACCAACAGCTTCACCGACATTGATCCCGAAGAGACCAGCGAGTGGATTGAGTCTTTCGACGACCTGGTTGAAGCTCACGGCACCGAACGTGCACAGTTCATCGTGCGCTCACTCATGCAGCGCGCTGGCCAGAAGTCGATCACCGTACCCATGGTGACTACCACTGACTACGTCAACACCATTCCTGTCGATCAGGAACCCGAATACCCTGGCGACGAACAGATTGAACGCCGCTACCGCGCTATGCTGCGCTGGAACGCTGCCATGATGGTTCAGCGCGCCCAGAAGGCTACCATTGGCGTAGGCGGCCACATCTCATCCTACGCGGGTGTAGCTACCCTCTACGAAGTAGGTTTCAACCACTTCTTCCGCGGCCGCAACCACCCCGGTGGCGGCGACCAGATTTTCTTCCAGGGCCACTCATCCCCCGGTAACTACGCACGCGCCTTCCTCGAAGGCCGCATCACCGAAGAGCAGCTCGACGGCTTCCGCCAGGAAAAGACCAAGCAGGGCACCCACCTGCCCTCCTACCCCCACCCCCGTAACCTGCCTGATTTCTGGCAGTTCCCCACGGTTTCAATGGGCCTTGGCCCCTTGAACGCCATCCACCAGGCACAGTTCAACAAGTACCTGCACAACCGCGGCATCAAGGACACCTCAGACCAGCACGTCTGGGCCTTCCTAGGTGACGGCGAAATGGATGAGCCCGAGTCACGTGGCGCCCTGCAGCTGGCTGCCAACGACAAGCTCGACAACCTGACCTTCGTGGTCAACTGCAACCTGCAGCGTCTGGACGGCCCCGTTCGCGGTAACGGCAAGATCGTCCAGGAACTTGAAGCCTTCTTCCGCGGCGCTGGCTGGAACGTCATCAAGGTCCTCTGGGGCCGCGAATGGGACTCCCTGCTCGAGAAGGACAAGTCCGGCGAGCTCGTCCGCATCATGAACGAAACCCGCGACGGCGACTACCAGACCTACAAGGCTGAGTCCGGCGGCTTCATCCGCGAGCACTTTTTTGGCCAGACCCCTGAGACCAAGGAACTCGTTGCGGACATGACCGACGACGAAATCTGGGCTATGAAGCGCGGCGCTCACGACTACCAGAAGGTTTACTCAGCCTTCAAGGCAGCTGTTGAGCACAAGGGTCAGCCCACCGTCGTTCTTGCTCAGTCTGTTAAGGGTTACGGCCTGGGTGCCTCCTTCGAGGCCCGCAACGCCACCCACCAGATGAAGAAGCTGTCGATGGAAGACCTGAAGCAGTTCCGCGACCACCTGCGTATCCCCATCTCCGATGAAGAGCTGGAGAAGGACCTCTACAACCCGCCCTACTACCACCCCGGTAAGGACTCCGAAGAGTACAAGTACCTCATGGCCCGCCGTGAGGAACTGGGCGGTTTCGTTCCCTCCCGCAAGAACGTTCAGCCCAAGATTACCCTGCCCTCAGACAAGGCCTACAAGGGTGCATTCAAGGGCACCGGTAAGCAGATGGCTGCTACCACCATGACCTTCGTGCGTCTGCTCAAGGATCTCATGCGTGAGAAGGACTTCGGCCACCGTATCGTGCCCATCATCCCCGATGAGGCCCGAACCTTCGGCATGGACTCCTACTTCCCCACCGCCAAGATTTACAACCCCAACGGCCAGAACTACCTCGCTGTTGACCGTGAACTCATGCTGGCCTACAAGGAATCCCCCGAGGGCAAGATTATTCACGTGGGCATCAATGAGGCTGGCGGCACCGCTGCTTTCACCGCCGTAGGTTCCTCCTACGACACCCACGGCGAACCCATGATCCCCGTCTACATCTTCTACTCGATGTTCGGTTTCCAGCGCACCGGCGATGCCTTCTGGGCAGCAGCTGACCAGATGACTCGAGGCTTCATCATGGGCGCAACTGCTGGCCGCACCACCCTTACCGGTGAAGGCCTGCAGCACGCAGACGGCCACTCACCGGTCCTGGCCGGCACCAACCCCGCAGTGATCCACTACGACCCTGCCTACGGTTACGAAATCGGCCACATCGTCAAGCGCGGTATCGAGCACATGTACGGTGACAAGGACGAAGACCACAACGTCATGTACTACATCACCGTCTACAACGAGCCCATTCAGCACCCCGCTGAACCCGAGAACCTCGATGTTGACGGCCTGCTCGGCGGTATCTACCGCCTACACGAGGCAAAGAATGACGGCCCCCGCGCCCAGCTTCTGGCCTCAGGCGTTGCAGTTCCCTGGGCTGAAAAGGCACAGCAGATTCTGGCCGAGGACTGGGGCGTCTCAGCAGACGTCTGGTCAGTTACCTCATGGACCAATCTGCGCCGCGACGGCCTTGCCGCCGAGCGCGAGCTGCTGACCAACCCGTCCGCCACCCCCCGCACCCCCTTCGTTGCCCAGCAGCTTGAGGGTGCAACCGGCCCCATCGTCGCTGTGTCTGACTACCAGACCGACCTGATGGACGGCATCCGCCAGTTCGTTCCCAACGAATTCGCGACCCTGGGTGCAGACGGCTTCGGCTTCTCAGACACCCGCGCCGGTGCCCGCCGCTTCTTCAAGATCGACGCCGAGTCCATCGTCGTCCGTACCCTGCAGATGCTGGCTAAGCGAGGCGAGGTCCCCGCTGATGCACCTGCTAAGGCCTTCGAGAAGTACGACCTGAACAACATCAATGCAGGCACCTCAGGTACCGCCGGTGGCGACGCCTAAGCCCCTGTGCTGATCACTTTCTAGCTCACAGCGAGTCATAGATTCGCACTGAGTGTAAGGACGGCCCCCACGATTATCGTGGGGGCCGCTTTTGTTCTGGGCAGTCTTTGGGCTAGTCAGTCTTACCCTCTAGTTTTCTTGGGCCGAAGCCCTTAGCTGTGAGTTTTCTTGGCTTTTGAGATTGAACAGCTGTGCCGTCCCAGCTGGCCTGCTAACAGGAGTAGGATAGTTATTTGAACAAAGCGCTAGAAACTTTCAAGTTCTAGGTCTCACACTCTATTTTCAAGGCGGTTACGCGTGATAGCACTGGTGTGCCCCGGCCAGGGGTCGCAGAAGCCCGGATTCCTCTCAAGCTGGTTAGACCTCGATGGGGTACGCCCCCACCTCGAGCGTCTCTCTGAGGCTGTAGAGCTCGACCTGGTTCATTACGGCACCGAGGCCGATGAGGAAACCATCAAGGACACCGCTATTGCCCAGCCCCTGATTGTGGCAGCTGGTCTTGTCACCGGTCGCCTAGCCCAGAAGACTCTAGAGGGCCAGAAGCTTGTTTTTGCCGGTCACTCTGTAGGTGAAATTACCGCTTCAGCCCTAGCCGGTGTGCTCACCGAAGAGGACGCCATGCGTTTTATCAAGGTACGGGCCGACGGCATGGCCCAGGCAGCTGCCGCTACCCCCACCGGTATGGCTGCCGTACTCGGCGGAGTTGAGGACGACGTCCGCGCCGCTATCGCCGAAGCCAACCTCACCGCCGCTAACTCGAACGGCGGCGGGCAGATTGTAGCCGCTGGTTCCCTCGACGCTCTTGCAGCTTTCGCCGAGAACCCGCCCGCCAAGACCCGCGTGATTCCGCTGAAGGTAGCCGGCGCCTTCCATACCGACTATATGGCGGCAGCCCAGGGGCCCCTGGCAGACTTTGCGGCAGATCTCTCCCCCGCAGAACCGACTGCTGAGCTGCTCTCAAACTTCGATGGCCAGCCCGTTGCCTCAGGGGCAGCGGCCCTTGAATCGCTGGTTGCCCAGGTGACCCGCCCCGTCCGCTGGGACCTGTGTATGGCAACTCTCGCGGAGCGGGAAGTTACCCGCCTGGTTGAGGTTGCTCCCGCCGGTACCCTCGTGGGCCTGGCCAAGCGCGGTATGCGCGGCACACCGGCGTCCGCCATCAACACCCCCGATGACATTGCCGCCCTAGCCCAGGCTCTTCAGGCCTAAAGTTTCCCCGAAAGGACTTCACGATGCCTACTCTCAAGCAGGTTGAGCCCAACCGCTACTCCCGTATTCTGGGCTACGGTGCTGCCCGCCCCGACCTGATCGTCACCAACGACGATATTGCCGGCCCGATCGACTCCTCAGATGAATGGATCGTTCAGCGCACCGGCATCAAGACCCGCCACCGTGCCTCAGAAAAGATTTCTGTAACAGATCTTGCTGTGGGAGCTGCCCAGGACGCCCTGGCCGCCTCAGGTGTGCAGGGCGAAGAGCTGGATGCCGTCATCGTCGCCACCATCTCCCACCCCTACGCAACCCCCGCCCTCGCGACCCTGGTAGCTGAAGCTGTAGGTTCCAAGGCTCCCGCTTACGATATTTCGGCAGCCTGTGCAGGCTTCTGCTACGGCATTGCCCAGGCGGACGCCCTGGTGCGCTCCGGCACCGCCCAGAAGGTTCTGGTCATCGGCGTTGAGAAGCTCTCAGACTTCATCGACAACACCGAACGCACCATTTCCTTCTTGCTCGGTGACGGTGCTGGTGCGGCGGTCGTTGGTGCTTCCGATGAGCCCGGCATCGGCCCCACCATCTGGGGTTCGGACGGCGAGCGCTGGGGCGCTGTGGGCATGACCCATTCCATGCTTGAAATCCGCAACCGTGATTTTATGGCTAACCCGGTGCAGGAGGGCGAGAAGCTTTGGCCGACCCTGCGTCAGGACGGTCAGACGGTCTTCCGTTGGGCTGTCTGGGAGATGGCTAAGGTTGCTCAGAAGGCTCTCGATGCTGCCGGTATTACTGCAGATGATTTGGGAGCGCTGGTGACTCACCAGGCGAACATGCGCATTATCGACCAGATGGTGAAAACCCTGAAGCTGCCCGAAAGCGTTGTGGTGGCCCGCGATATTGAGTGTGCGGGTAACACCTCTGCTGCCTCCGTTCCGCTAGCTGCCCACCAGCTGCTCCAGGACAACCCCGGCCTCTCTGGCAAGTTTGCCCTGCAGATTGGTTTCGGTGCGGGTCTGGCCTACGCGGCCCAGGTTGTTGTGCTCCCCTAACCTGCCCTGTGCAGGGTCGTCGGGGCGGGTGTCCGCACCGTATTTTGACAAAATGTTAGATTTATTTCAAAAATTAGGTGGCGTCACAGCTTAGCTTTGTGCGGGCTAGGGGCTACACTCAATTTTGGAAGCTAAAGTGGGCTCTGCCCGCTTATCCCTCAACCGCTGCGCGCCCCTGCGCGGTGAGTTACATCAGTGGCCCCACGCCACTCATACTAAGACGAAGGAGCCATCATGGCAGATCAGAACGAAATCCTCGCAGGTCTTGCAGAAATCGTGAACGAAGAGACCGGTGTAGAGGTTGAGGACGTCCAGCTCGAGAAGTCCTTCACCGAGGACCTGGACATCGACTCCATCTCAATGATGACCATCGTTGTGAACGCTGAGGAAAAGTTCGGCGTTACCATTCCCGACGAAGAGGTCAAGAACCTGAAGACCGTCGGCGACGCTGTTAACTTCATCGCTAACGCCTAAGTCGCGTTGACCAGGTTGGGCACGGTCTGATCGTGCCCAACCTGCTTTTTATTCTTTACCCCAACCCAAGACTGTATTCGAAGGAATCAAGCATGACTCGTAAAGTTGTGGTCACCGGCCTCGGCGCCACCACCCCCATCGGTGGGGATGTTCCGACGACCTGGGAAAATGCGCTTGCAGGTGTCTCAGGCATCACCACTATTGAAGAGCCCTGGGTTGAGGAATTCGACCTGCCGGTTTCGATTGCTGGCCGTGTGGCTGTAGACGCTGTTGATTCGGGCCGCCTGACTAAGGTTGAGGCTAAGCGCCTGGACCCCTCGGGCCAGCTGGCTTTGGTTGCTGCGCGCGAGGCCTGGGAGGACGCCGGTTTTAGCGGCCCTGACGCTGAGGCTGCTGAAGAGTGCGATCCGCTGCGGACCGCGGTTGCTTTTGGTACCGGTATCGGTGGTGTGTGGACTCTGCTTGATGCCTGGGATACTCTGCGCGAGAAGGGCCCGCGCCGTATGCTGCCTATGACGGTTCCCATGCTGATGCCCAACTCAAATGCTGCTGCCGTCTCGATGAACCTGAAGGCCCGTGGCGCTGCCCAGACCGTGGTGTCCGCCTGCGCTTCGTCGACCGAAGCTCTCGAGCTCGGCCTGATGCTGATTCGCTCGGGTAAGGCCGATGTGGTGATTGCCGGTGGTTCTGAGGCTGCAATCCACCCCATGACGATTGGCGCCTTTGCAAAGATGCAGGCCCTGTCGACCCGCAACGATGACCCTGCTGGAGCTTCCCGCCCCTACGATACCGGCCGCGATGGTTTTGTCATGGGTGAGGGCGGTGCTGCACTGATTCTCGAATCTGAGGAGCACGCGCTGGCCCGCGGAGCCCGTATCTACGCGGAGCTGGCTGGCACCGGCGTCTCAGCGGACGCCCACCACATCACCGCTCCCGACCCGGCTGCTCTGGGTGCTACCCGCGCCCTGCAGGAAGCTCTGACCGATGGCGGTATTTCTCCCGAGCAGGTAGTGCACGTCAATGCGCACGCAACCTCTACTCCCGTGGGTGATATCCCCGAGTCCCTGGCTTTGCGTGAGGTCTTCGGGGAGCACACCGGCAAGGTAGCTGTATCTGCAACCAAGTCAATGACCGGTCACCTGCTCGGCGGTGCCGGTGCTCTTGAAGCTGTGCTGACTGTTCTTGCGGTTTACCACCGTAAGGCTCCCTGCACCATTAACCTGGAGAACAAGGACCCCGAGATTGACCTCGACGTTGTCACCGAGGCTCGGGATCTTCCTGCCGGTGAGATTGTTGCTGTCTCGAACTCCTTCGGCTTTGGTGGCCACAACGCTGTAGCGGCTTTCCGTAGCGTCAGCAACTAGCACCGTGCTGGTCTAGCGTGTGAGAAGGGGCCCTTCTGCGCGAACCCTGGTTCGGGCAGAAGGGCCCTTTTCTGTGCTCTGGGGCGGGTGCTCTTGCCTTAGGCCCGGAGCCTGACGGTGGCGCTGGTCGATGAGGCGTTAGGACGCAGGGGCTCAAGTTCGTCGTCCCAGGGCTGGCCAACGGCCGCAGAGAACTGCCGGTAGAGTTCATCGAAATTACCGGCTGCCTTTTCGAAGGCGTAGCGGATGCGGTCTTCGGTTACGGTGAAGTTGCCCTGTAGGTCTACCGGTAGGGTACAGATGCCGAGTTCGGGGGTGTGCATGATGCGTAAGGCGTCGGAGGTTGCGGTGCGGCGCTCGGTGACTTCAAAGTAGCTGCCCTTGAAGTGACGGAGGGTGGAGGCGATGAGGGCGGCTCCCCCGCTGTTGCCCTGCCAGCTGATATCTGCACGGTGGTAGCCCGGTTTCTGGGGTTGGGCTTGCCAGGTGGGGGTCAGCCGGTGGGCAGTGAGATTTTCAAGAGCCCAGGTCACGTGGCTTGTGAGGGCTGAGGGGACAGCCAGCAGAAAGATAAAACCACCGGTAGAGTTGCCGGTAGTCTCTGGTGGA
The DNA here is from genome assembly GCF_053548195.1 of Rothia sp. 11254D007BW. Lineage (NCBI taxonomy): Bacteria > Bacillati > Actinomycetota > Actinomycetes > Micrococcales > Micrococcaceae > Rothia > Rothia sp. 11254D007BW. The sequence continues at coordinate 448,450 of NZ_JBPWPK010000001.1, read as the reverse complement.
AGGGGGACGGGCTGGCCGGGCTTTTCTGCTGGTGAAAACATGGTCTTCCCATCCTATACCTTCTGCCTTACCTTTAGGCCCTGGGGTGAGCCCTGCTATAGGCCTGGGCAAGGCGGTCTACCGAGACGTGGGTGTAGACCTGGGTGGTTGCTAAAGAACTGTGCCCAAGAAACTCTTGGACGGCTCTGATGTCTGCTCCCCCATCGACCATGTGGGTTGCAGCTGTATGGCGGAAGACGTGGGCGCCTGTGGCTTCGGTATCGCCCAAAGTACCCAGCAGGGTGGTAAGGTCTTGGCGAATCTGCCGGGGGTTGGCGCGTTTACCCTGGGGGCCGATGAAGAGGGCGTGTTGAGCCGGGGCGCTTTTAGCTTCTTCTATCTCGGGAAGCCACTGCGGGCGTCCTGCCACAACCCACCGGTTGAGAGCCTGCATAGCCTGGGCTCCGAAGGGCACAACCCGCTCTTTATTGCCCTTACCCAGCACGCGTAGGGTTCGCTGGTGGCGGTCAATGCTTGCTAGGTCGAGACCTGTGAGCTCTGAGATGCGCAACCCGCTGGCGTAGAGTAGCTCCACTACCGCCTGAAGACGCAGGAGTCGGGCGTCCCGCGGGGCCTGCTCCAGAGCTGCTGTGAGGGTTGTGGTGAGGGCCTGCATCTGGGTTTCGCTGAGTACCGAGGGCAGGTGGTTGCTCTTCTTGGGGGTAGTGAGTTTGAGTGCCGGGTTGGCTTGGATGAGTTCTTCTTCCTCCGCCCAGGTGAAGAAGGTCCGCAAGGACGAAGTCCGCCGGGCCATAGAGCTCCGGGCAGCTTGTTTGCGGTGATGGTAGGCTAGCCAGTCTCGAATGACTTCAAGGGTGATGTGGGAGAGGTGGGTGGTGCCGTGCCTGCGAGCGTGGGCAAAGAAATCGGTGAGATCAGAGACGTAGGCCCGAATTGTTTGGGGTGAGCGGTGGAGCTCGTAGGTGAGGTAGCGTTCAAAAGCTTCAAGGGCTCGTACGAACTCTCGGTCTTCGTCGACCGTGGAGGCCCCGATTTTGAGGGTGGTGGGTAGCTGGTCTGCAGAGTGCACCGTACTGCTCCTTCCTACCGGTGACTGAGGTGAGGTCTTCATTCTATCCCCCGGAGCTTTCCGCCGGTGGTTTGGTTTTTCGCCAGCCCATGCCTTCCTGCTCTGCGAGGTTGAGTCGGTTGAGTTGAGATAGGGCAATCATGACGGTTCGGGCAGGTAGCGCAAGGTCAGCACTGAGCTGTTCGACGGTAGCCGGAGTGCGGAGGGGCAGTACGTCCCACACCCGTCTTTGAGTTTCGGTAAGCGAATCCAGGAGCTGCTGGTGGGCAGAAGGAGCTGCAAATAGGCTGGTTTGTTCTGCAGCTATCTCCGAAGTTCTGTCGTCAAGAATCTGCCGGGCATCGGTCACAAGTTGGGCTAGACCGTCTCGAATCAGACGGTGGCAGCCTTCTGAGGTCGGTGAAAAGATAGGGCCGGGTACAGCGTAGACGGGGCGACCCAGTTCCAGAGCATGATGGGCTGTGTTGAGCGCGCCACTGCGCCAGCGGGCTTCGATAACTATGCTGGCCCCGGTGAGAGCGGCGATAAGCCGATTACGTTGAAGGAACCTGTAACGGGTGGGGTTCTGCCCCAGGGGAACCTCGCTCAGCAGCAGGCCCCGTTTAATGATCTCGTGCAGCAGGCGTTCATTGGGCTTGGGGTAAAGACGGTCAAGACCTCCCGCCATCAAAGCTACCGTGGGCAGGGAAGACGTCGCCGTAGCGAGGGCAGCTCGATGGGCGGTGGCATCTACACCAAAGGCTCCGCCTGAGACCACCGTATAGCCCCGGTTTGCTAGTTCACCGGCCAGGTGGCTGGTTGCTGAGTTACCGTAGGAGCTGACATCGCGGGACCCCACTACCGCATAACTCTTTTCGGTGGTGAGCTGAGCCAGCAGCTGGCGCTCTCCCCTGCCCCAGAGGCCGACCGGAGTTTTTTCTGCGAGGTCATTCAAGGCCTGTGGCCAGTCTGGGTCTTCGGGTATACACAGCCAGCTGCCGCTGGCCCGGGCTAAAGCCGTATCCTGTTGGACGCTGATACCTGCCCGTCTGTTCTTCCACCGCTGCGTCCGTTCGCCGATGGCACTAGCTAGGGCAGGTGCCGCAGAGACATCGTGCGCTCCTGCTTCCTCAAGGTGGCGGGCTAAAAGATGCGGGGTGAGCTCCTGACGGCCGGTGAGGTAGTCTGCGGCACGCACCGGTCCCACAAGCCGAAGCAGGGTGTAGGTGGCGACGTCCTCGGGGTCGGTAATGCGCAGGATCTCGGTGCGGGCTCTACGAATATCGTGGTGGGGGTCGTGATGTGTCATGTTTGGTAGCTTTCAGTGGCATGGTTGCGGAAGTAGAGGGCAAGATCAAGGTGGTCTCGGCTGGGGCTGGTGGCTCCATCTAAGTCGGCTAAGGTCCAGGCGGTTCGTAGCACTCGGTCATAGCCGCGAGCTGTGAGGGTGCCGTGGTCCAGGGCTGTGGAGAGGGACGAGGTCAGTTGAGCTGAAAGCTTGAGAGGGCCTCGCAGAATCTTGCCGTTCGTCTCAGCGTTGGTGGTCACGCCCAGCGGGGTCAGTCTTTCCGCCTGGGCTTGGCGGGCTTGGCTAACCCGGTAACGGATTTCCTCTGAGCTTTCGTTGGTGCCGCTTGTAGCGAGGTCGGCGGCCGTTACTTTAGGAACACTGATATGAAGATCAATACGGTCGAGCAGGGGCCCCGATAGCCGGCTGAAGTAAGACCTTCGCTCACGGCTAGTACAGGTGCAGTCTAGGCCGCGCCCCACGTTGTAGCCGCAGGGGCAGGGGTTGGCAGCTAAAACGAGTTGGAACCTAGCCGGGTACCGGGCTGAAGCAGCTGATCGGCTAATAATGACTTCGCCGCTTTCGAGGGGCTGGCGCAGAGAATCTAAGACGCTGCGCTTAAATTCCGGGGCTTCATCGAGAAAAAGGACGCCCCGGTGCGCCTTTGAGATGCACCCCGGCTTGGGCAGCCCGGCACCGCCTCCCATAATCGCCGGCGCGCTGGCAGTATGGTGGGGCGCTTCGAAAGGCGGTCTGGTCATCAGTTCGGTGAGCGGCTCACCCGAACGGCAGAGCGAGTGCACCGCGGTGACATCCAGAGCTTCTTGTGGCGTGAGCGGAGGAAGAATACCGGGGAGGCGTTCAGCAAGCATGGTCTTGCCAGAACCGGGCGGGCCGGTCAGCAACAGGTGATGGCCCCCTGCAGCCGCTATTTCAAGGGCTAGGCGTCCCTCGGCCTGCCCGGCAACATCTGCCATATCAGCGCTTTGCTGCGGGCTGCTGGGCTCCGCAACGGTCCTTTGGCTCCCCACCAGAACTGGTCTTTTGAGTTTTTCTGGTTCGGGGCAGCCCAGAAGTTCAAACACTTCAGCGAGACAGCTGACCCCGGTCACTTCAACCCCCTCTATGAGGGCTGCTTCTTGGGCGTTACCCTCGGGTACAACTACCCGCTCATGCCCGGCATCGCGGGCAGCTTTAACGGCAGGTAATACTCCGGGAACCTGTCGCACGCTCCCATCGAGACCGACTTCGCCCAGGAAGACCGTGCGGCCTGATGAACCTAGCTGCCCTGCCGCCTGCTGGGCTGCAACCAACATGGCCATATCAAATGCCGAGCCTCGCTTGGGAAGGGTAGGCGGGGTGAGGTTAATGGTGAGTTTCTGGGGTGGCAGGGGCAGCCCGGAATTCTTCGCGGCAGACCGTACCCGGTCTTTGGCCTCGTTCAAAGAACTATCGGGCAGACCGAGCAGCACGAAGCCGGGTAGGGCAGATGAAATATCGGCTTCTACTTCGACGAGGTAGCCGGTGACGCCCACCAGGGCAACCGAATAGGTTCGTGCGAAGGCCACGGCTACACCACCGCCTGCCGATGCTCAAAGGTGAAATCCATTGGGCTCCCGCACAGGGCAATAGCGTCTACTCTCATGGTGGAATAGGGAGCCCGGTTTTCTGCTAACCAGGCGTAGGCCAGGTGTCGTAGCATCTGGCATTTCCGGGCAGTAATGGATTCAAGCGGGTGCCCGTAGCCCGCACCAGAACGGGTTTTAACCTCGATAAAGACCAGGGTCTGGTCGCTATCGCGCATAATCAAATCAAGTTCGCCGCTCCACCGCGGCCGCTCTTCAGTTCGTGCAGGCCGCCAGTTACGAGCTAAGAGGGTATAGCCCTGTTGCTCTAAGACTGCCAGGGCGATATCTTCACCCCAGCGCCCCACTTCTTTGGGCCGTAAGGACGCATGGGGTGAGGATGGCTGTAGTGCGGGGTTCATGGGGGGCCTCCTTCAAGTATCAGGGTTAGCCCCATCATGACCTGCAGGGTCTGGTTCTACCTACCTCTGCGCTGGCTGTGGATATCGCCCTTTCCCTATACCACCAGGTCAGCGCCAGATAGCTCCCCTCTTCACGCTCATAAACGGTACAGCCGTGACGCAACCATGACGCCCCGCGCGTCCTTATCCCCAGCCAGCTGCACCGGGCGTCCGCGCCTTACCTACCAAACCTGAATACACAAGGCCCGCCTCTTCCCCAGGAGGGATGAGGCGGGCTCAAGACCTAGCCCTTATGCCGAGCCAGGGTCAAAATCGCTCATGGTGGGAACCACTAGATCCTCTGCGGCGGCGCGTTCTTCAACGTTGACATCACGCACCGAATACACCTTCACGTTCTTTACGAAACGGGACTGCCGGAAGATATCCCAGACCCACACATCCTGCATCTCCACCTCAAAGTAGAGAGAACCGTCAGCTGTTCGCGGGGTCACCTGCACCTGGTTGGCCAGGTAAAAACGGCGATCGGTCTCAACGATATAGGTAAAGAGCTCAGCTACATTCTTGTACTCTTCATACAGGGCTAGCTGGGCACCTGACTCGTAGCTCTCAAGATCCTCTTGGCTCATACTTCTTCCTTCTCTCGTTCCACCATAGCCTGCTGGATTTGTGCCTCGGTAGCCGGCAACGACCAGCTCAGCCGATGCAAGGGGGTGGGCCCCATCGTTTCTATCGCGGTGCGGTGGGCGCCCGACCCGTAGCCCTTATTTTTCGCCCAGCCGTAGCCGGGGTAGCGGGTGTCTAGCTCGTCCATGAGGGTATCGCGCTCCACCTTAGCCACAACCGAAGCTGCCGCGATAGAGGCACAACGATAGTCACCCTTAATCTCCATCTGCACCGGCCCAAACCAGCCACCTGACTCCCCCGCCAGACCTGCCCAGGCTTCAGCCACCAGCCCACGGTAGAGGGAGGTTGCCGGATCAAGGTCGGCAAAAAGGTCAGCCTCGGGAGCAGAAAGCCAGTTATGCTTGCCGTCCAAGAGGACGGCGTCAGGGTAGACCCCTGCCCGGGCCACCTGGGCAAGAGCCCGCTGCCCCGCTAAACGCAGGGACGTAGTAATACCCAGAGCATCGATTTCAGCAGGGCTGGCATGCCCCACTGCGGTCACGGCCCACTGCTTCACCTGCGGAGCCATCGCCACCCGCTTTTTCTCGGTCAGGGCCTTTGAATCGATGAGCCCCTCGATACTGAGCTGGGCGCTCGCATCGATCACGGCAACCCCAACGGTCACTGGCCCGGCCAGCGGGCCGCGCCCCACCTCGTCCATACCCGCCACCAGGGTCTTGCCCGCTGCAAAGAGCTCGGTTTCGACGCTCAGGTCAGCGGACGCGGTTTCTTTAGTTGGCACGGTCTTACTCGGTATCGGGTACGTCGGCAAAGACATCGCTAGCCCCACCGACGAACGTGAAGTTAGACAGGGGCCAAGCAACCACGAAGACTTCGCCCACGACGTCGGCGTCGTTGATGAACTCGGTGCCGGTCTGAATATGGTAGCGGGAGTCAGCGGAGTTAGAGCGGTTATCGCCCATGACGAAGTAGGAGTTCTGGGGAACGATCACGTCGAAGGGAAGCTCGGTGGGGCTTACACCTGGCTTGAGGTAGGTCTCGTCAATTTCTACGCCGTTGACGGTGATGCGACCATCGGCGGTACCCACGATGTGGTCACCGCCCACGCCAATCACACGCTTGACCAGGTAGTTTGATGAGCTATCAGGCATAACCCCCACAAAGGCTAGGGCATCGCGTACGGGGTTAGAGCTGGTAGGGACAGGCATCCAGCCCTGGGTGTCCTTGAAGACCACGATGTCGCCGCGCTCGGCTTCGGTGAAGAGTCCACCTGCTACGTTCACAAAAACACGGTCGTTGATCTGCAGGGTATCTTCCATGGAGCTAGAAGGAATGTAAAATCCGCGAACAATAAAGGTTTTCAGCAGGAAGGCGATGAGCACCGCGTAGAGGATAATCAGGGTGTACTCTTTGACCGCGCTATTTTCGCGGCGGCGCTTACCGCCGCGGGGCTTGTCGGTCGAGGCTGTGGTGGCGTCCTGTGCCGCTGCCTCGATGCTGTCTGAGTTCTTCTGCTGCTCCATGAGCCCGCACCCTTCTGCTGTGAACGTGTTTAGAGATAGTTTAGTGGTTTTAGCTGGGAGCTTGACCAAAGCGGTGAGCCGGCCAGGCGATGAAGACCGGGGTGCCGATGATTTTCTCGGTGCGAATCATACCGCCACCGGGCGCCCCTAGCAGAGCCCGTGAGTCAGCGGACGCCGAGCGGTGGTCGCCCATCACCCACATGCGTCCTTCGGGTACCTGCACGCTAAAGCTCACCTCGCTGGCGCTGTCGCCGGGGTAAAGATAGGGCTCTTCGGAGCGCTGCCCATTGATGAGAAGATAGCCCTCGGCATCGCAGCACTCGACGGTATCGCCAGCTACCCCGATGACGCGCTTGATGTAGACCGTATCTGAGCCCACCAGCCCGAGCCACTGCCCCGCGGTTGTGAGCGGATCACGCACCCAGGGGCTGCCGGGCACATAGGGGGCAAAGGAGCCGGTACCGTCAAAAACGACCACATCGCCACGCTGGGGCTCGGTAGCTAGTTTTGAGACTAGAATACGGTCGCCCGGTTCGTAGGTGGGTTCCATGGAGCTTGAGGGTATGTAGAACACATCAATGAAAAAGGAACGAACCACCAGGAGCACGGTGAAGGCGAGGGCTGCGGCGACAGCAACAAGGCGCCAGCCCTGTAGAAAGGGTTGGCGCCTTGCCTCAGAAGAGTCGGCGTTTACGCCAGTCTCCATAAATCTGGTGAAACCTAAATGGCTTAGGCTTCGCGCTTCTCGCGGATACGAGCAGCCTTACCGTGACGGTCGCGCATGTAGTAGAGCTTTGCACGGCGGACGTCACCGCGGGTGACAACCTCGATCTTTTCGATGACGGGAGAGTGTACGGGGAAGGTACGCTCTACACCAACACCGAAGGAAACCTTGCGGACGGTGAAGGTTTCGCGGACGCCAGCGCCCTGACGGCCAACAACGAAGCCCTTGAAGACCTGGACACGGCTGCGGTTACCTTCAACAATGTTGACGTGTACGTTCAGGGTGTCGCCGGGGCCGAACTCGGGGATGTCGGTGCGAAGTGACTTGTTATCAATGAAGTCAAGAGTCTGCATTGAGTTTCTCCGTGAATATCTCTGCCGCAGGTCAAACATATTCGGTGTATGTCGCAGGCAGTGTCTAGGGTCACCGAGTGGTGCCAGACTGATGCTGTCTGCGATGAATTCTTTACTCACCGCGCTCTGAACGGTCAGAGCCGGTGGTTCACGCTGTTATAGGTCGCTCTTCCCCCTGCGGCAGGGGCGTGCCCAGCATGAACACAAAGAAAAATTATCTCACAGAAAACCCGCCTGCACCAGGGGTGCCGGGGCGGGCGTCCGCGTGTTGCTTGTGAGCTTACCTACTTTACCGACCTTCGCTCGAAAGCCCGGCCTCACGCTCAGCTTTTTGGGCAGCTTTCTGCTCGGTGTGAAGCTCCTGCAGGAGCTTGCGGTCTTTCTTGTCCCAGTTCTCTGCGGGGTAGGCCTTGACCATGTCGGGGCGGCGGGCGAAGGTGCGCTTGATTTGCTCGTCACGGCGCCAGCGGGCAATGGCACCATGGTTGCCAGAGAGCAGGACGGGCGGCACCTGCTGGTTTCGCCAGGAAGCGGGCTTGGTGTAGACCGGGTACTCCAGCAGCCCGCCGGTGTGGGACTCTTCAGCCAGGGATTCGGGGTTGCCCATAGCACCGGGAATCAGGCGGGTAATGGCCTCAATCATCACCATCACGGCCACTTCACCCCCGTAGAGCACGTAGTCACCGATGGAAACAGGCAGCACCCTAAATTCCTGCTCAGCCCAGTCCAGTACACGCTCGTCAATACCTTCGTAGCGGGCCGGGGCGAACACGATGTGCTCTTCTTCTGCCAGGTCGTAGGCCAGCTGCTGGTTGAAGACGGTGCCGGCCGGTGAGGGCACGATCAGCAGGGGTTTGCTCCCGTCCGCCCGTGCGGACGCCGGTGAGGCGGCAAGCGTCTGATCCAGGGCAAGGCCCCAGGGCTCGGGTTTCATAACCATGCCAGCTCCCCCGCCGTAGGGGGTATCGTCGACGGTCTTGTGCCGGTCGAAGGCGAAGTCACGCAGGTTGGTCAGGTGCAGGTCGACCTTGCCCGATTCACGGGCTTTGCCCATGAGGGAGAGCTCTAGCGGGGCCAGGTATTCGGGGAAGATGGTGATGACGTCAAAGCGCATGAGCGTTAGCTGTGCTCACTCTCGGTCTCGGGTTCTGCTTCTTCATCGTCGCTGTTGAGTTCGAGCAGGCCGGCTGGAGGGTTGATGATGATGTAGCCCTCTTCGGTGTCGATAGCGGGGATAAGTTCTTCAACGAAGGGAATCATAACCTCTTCACCGTCTGCGGTGTTTTCGAGAATCAGCAGATCCTGGGTAGGCATGGTCTGCAGGCCGGCGACGATGGCGATGGGCTCTTCGGGTAGGTAGCCGTCCTTGATGTCGGCGGCCAGGTAGACGGGCAGGTCGAGCAGTTCGTGCTCGTAGTAGCCTTCATCGTCACCGTCGGTTTCTGCTTCGCTCGCAGAGTCAAAGGTGAGGCGGGTGTCGCGGAGTTCTTCGGCCTGGTTGCGGTTGGTGACTTCTTCGAAGGCTACGACCAGGATTTTTTTGTTCCAGCGGGATTTTTTGACGGTGAGGGTGCCGGCGGGGGCGATTGAACCTGCGGGGCTTGCGGGGTTGAAGTTTTCGATGTCGAGTACGGCCCCGGGAGCGAAGCGTTCTTCGGGGGCGTCGGTGAAGAGCTGGACGGTGACTTCGCCGCGGATGCCGTGGGGTTTGCCGATGCGGGCGACCTGTACCTGCACGCGTATCTCCTTGGGGGTAAAGGTGTTGTGGGGTTTGGGTCTAACTTTACCGGGTTTTGCGGACGCCGGTGGGTAGATAAAAGCCCCGTACCAGCGAGATGCTAGCCCGGGGCTTGTGTAGTTAGTTTGAAGGGGTGTTGTGTGCTGTTGCTTCTATACCGAAGGTAGCTGCAGCGTGAAGTTGGGCCGCTTTGCCGGTAAGGGGTTCTTCTTCACGCGGGGTGTTGAGCCCGAGCTCAGCAGCGTGGGAGAGTAGCTCCCAGTATTCTTCGTTATGAAGGAGCATGTTTTCAGCGGAGGTGCTGGTCATTATTGGCCCTCTCTCCTGTCCTCATAGCATGGAAAATTACCATGATGGTGTCGTTCTGAATTGGTTTGACGAGAACTTCGATAAGGTCTCGTGTGTAGGGGTCGGGGTGCCCAATATAGCGGTAGATTGGTTCCTTGCTAATGTCGTATTCGCGATACATCCATTGCGCATGGATGATTGCGTTCCATATCTCAGCTTCGGTATAGCCGTGTTTGAAGGCTGAGCGTGTGTAGTGCTTTCGAGGCACTTTAGTAGGGTCGAAAGTCATGGGAAGCTTCCTGTAGCTTATTCCCCTTTACCCGTTTTCTTTCTCACTCATTATTTTAGAACGCAGGTTACTTGGAGGCAATGGGGGTTCTGAGGCCCAGGCCAGCAGGAGGTATGGCAAGGGCACCAAGGACGCGGACGCCGGTGGGTAGGTACAAGAAAGCCCCTACAGCTGATAAGCGGTAGGGGCTTCTTGAGAAGTATTCAGTTAGCGTCGTCGGTCGGTGTCGATGACGTCTACACGCACGTGGTCGCCGTCGTTGATGGCGTTGACCACGGTGCGGATGCTCTTGGCGGTGCGGCCGGAGCGGCCAATCACACGGCCAAGGTCATCAGGGTTCACGCGAACCTCCAGGGTTTCGCCCCGGCGGCCGGTTTTGGCGCGGACCTGGACGTCGTCTGGGTTGTCGACGATACCCCGAACGAGGTGTTCGAGAGCGTCAGCCAACATGATTACTCAGCTGCTTCCTCAGAAGCTGCTTCTTCAGCAGCCTCTTCTGCGGGAGCTTCTTCAGCCTTGTCCTCGCCCTTGGGGGTGATTGCCTCGGGAAGGATGACCGAACCCTTTTCGGGAACAACGAACTCGGGCTTGGCGTCAACGGGCTTAACGGTTGACTCAGCCTTTTCGCCCTTGGCAGCAGCCAGGTCGCCGGTCAGCTTCAGCAGAGCAGCTACCTGCTCGGTGGGCTGGGCGCCAACGGACAGCCAGTACTGGGCACGCTCTGAGTTGATCTCGATGCGTGAGGGGTTCTCGGTCGGGTGGTAAATGCCGATTTCCTCGATAGCCTTACCGTCACGCTTGGTGCGTGAGTCAGCTACTACAACACGGTAGCGGGGATCGCGGATTTTACCGAAACGCTTCAGACGAATTTTAACAGCCACTGTAGTGGTTTCTCCTGTTTTCTATAACTGTTCGAGGTCAGGTCTCAGCTCGTGGGGCGGGCTTCGTCAAGACCTCTGCGGACACAATTTCTCCCGGATGAGAGGGGCCGGGAAAAATCGAGTACCCGTCAAGTATGCCAGCTCCGCCCCGCTTAATCTAGGGTTACGCTCTATGGAGTGAGCGTGTTGTGAGCAAGCTGACCGTGTTTATTTCTTCAGCGCCTGCTTCCAGCTCACTGAGGTTCCGCCGCGCATAATGTTGGCGCGGTAGATGCGGGCGCCGAGCCGGGTGAGAAGGGCTGCTACTGCCAGGGTGAGGACGAGGGCGAGTAGGGGCTCCCAGAGGGCTACATCTTCGGTGAGTAGGCGGCGGGGCATGGCGATGGAGGATAGGACAGGCACAAAGGAGACGACCTTGAGCCAGGTTCCTGAGACGTAGATACCGGCAAAGAGGGCGGCGATGAGCACCATGGTGATGGGGTTGGAGAGATTGGCGATGTCTTCGGTACGGGCTGCCATGGCGCCGACGGCGGCCCAGATGGTGGCGATAGCTGCGAAGCCAACGACGTAGAACAGGGCGAACCAGCCGACTGAGGGTAGGATCCAGCCGAATTCTGAGGCGCTTCCGGTGATTTGCATGCCGATGAGGCCAGCAATTGCGTAGATGGCTACCTGCAGGATGGCGAGCACGATGTTGCCCACGATTTTTCCGGCGAGGAGTTGGCCGAGCGGTATGGCGGTGGCGATGATTTCGACGATGCGGTTTTGTTTTTCTTCGACCACGGAGTTGGCGATGGCTGCGCCGAAGAGCACGGTGGTCATGTAGAAAATCATGGCGAAGACCATGGCGATAAGGAAGGCCAGCCCTGCGTTGCTGTTGCCGGAGAGGACGCTGGTGCTCACCTGGGTGCCTGCGGCCAGGGCTTCGAGATCAACGCCTGCGGCAGCTGCGTTTTCGGCTGTAACGGTGGAGGTGATGGCGGCGCTCAGTTCAGTGACCAGGCTGTTGTCGGGAGAAGAGTCAAAGACGAGTTCCCAGCCCTGGTCGGTGGGGGCGAGGTAGGCGTCCGCGTCCCCGTCGGCAACGAGGGTGCGGGCGGCGTCCGCGCTGTCGACCTGGGTGGCGGTGTAGCTGGTGTTCTCGTCGTTGCTGGCTTCAGCCGCAGCGACCAGGGAGGTGGCTCGGTCGTCGCTGGTGGCTACGGTGTAGTCGGTTGACCCCGAGCTCATAAAGTAAGGGATGAGGATTGCGGCCAGGATGATGACGAGGGAGAAGATGGTTCCGCCGATGAAGGATTTGTCGCGCAGCTTGACCATGATTTCGCGGGTTGCGACGATTTGCCAGGCGTTTTTGGGGGCGGTGCTGGGACGGGTGGGTGCGGTGTTCATTGGCCGGTGACCTTTCGGTAGATATCGCCGAGGGTGGGGAGCTGGCGGGAGAACTCGTGCATGTCGTGGTGAAGTCCTGCGCTCAGGATTTGGTGGCGGACGCTGGCCAGGTCGGTCCCGTCGGCGATTTCGAGGACGGCGTCGGTGCCGGAGACGTCAAGGACGTTGACCCCGGCCAGATCGCGGAGCCAGGCGGCGTCCGCCCCACCCCGGTAGAGGTAGCGGGGGGCGCCTGATTCGCGCAGTTCGGTGGCGCTACCGCTGGCGCGGACGGTTCCGCCGTGCAGAATAACGACGCGGTCGCAGAGACGGTCAACCAGGTCGAGCTGGTGGGATGAGAAAAGGATGGGGACGCCATCACGCATGAGCTCGCGCATCATGGAGACCATGGTGTCTACGGCTTTAGGGTCAAGGCCAGAGAAGGGTTCGTCGAGGATCAGGGCGGTGGGCTGGTGCAGGATAGAGGCTACAATCTGCACCCGCTGCTGGTTGCCGAGGGAGAGGGATTCGAGCTTGTCGTTCAGGCGCTCCCCCAGCCCCAGTTCGGTGAGGTGGTCGGTGGCGATGGTGCGGGCGGTGCTGGCGCTCATACCGCGTAGCTGACCCAGGTAGACGAGCTGGGCCAAGATAGCCTGTTTGGGGTAGAGGCCGCGTTCTTCGGGCATGTAGCCAAAACCCGCGCGGTCTGCGGCGGTGATGGGACGGCCACGGTAGAGTACCTGCCCTTCGGTGGGTTCGAGCAGGCCCATGATCATGCGCATGGTGGTGGTTTTACCCGCACCGTTAGCGCCGAGGAAGCCGGTCATGGAGCCGGGTTCAACGGTAAAACTCACCTTTTCTACAGCGGTGGTGGCACCGGGGCCGCTGCCGTAGACCTTGGTGAGGTCACGCACTTCTATGGTTCGGTCAGTCATGGGGCACTTCCTTTGGGTAGCTTCTACCTCAAGTCTAGGAAGGCTGTGAGCATAACAACTCCCCCGCCGGGTGGAGCCGGGCGGGGGAGATTGTGGGCGGACGCTGAGAAGCTGGGTTGAGAATCTAGGCTAACCCTACCCGGTGGGCGAAGATGACGGCACCGACGCGGTCGCGGCTGTGGGTCTTAGCCAGGATGTTAGAAACGTGCGTCTTGACGGTTGCCGCCCCGAGGAAGAGTTTTTCTGCGATTTCTGCGTTGGTGAGGCCCTGGGCGAGAAGCTCTAGGGTTTCTTTCTCTCTGGGGGTGAGCGCGCCCAGGGCGAAGGCGTCCTCAGGGCTCAGCTCCTGGGCGGAGCGCACTCCCCCGCTCTTGCCCGCCCCTAAGCTACCTGCCTGCGCGGCGGCGTCCTGCCCCTTGGTCTGCTCCACAAAACGGGCAATGAGCGGCAGGGTCATCTCGGGCGACAGCAGGGCCAGACCGCCGGCAACCTTACGGATAGCTTCAACCAGCTCGTCGGCGTCCGAGGTTTTGAGCAAAAAGCCGCTGGCCCCGGCGGCCAGGGCGGCAAAGAGGTAGTCTTCGCGGTCAAAGGTGGTGAGAATGAGGACGGCGGTGCCCGGCAGCTGCTGGGAGAGTTCGGCGGTGGCGGTGATTCCGTCCATCACGGGCATTTGCACGTCCATGAGCACCACATCGGGGCGGGTGGCTACGGCAAGGTCAAGGGCTTCGGCTCCGTTGCGGGCCTGGCCGACTACCTCGATGTCGTCCTCCATCGAGAGAATGAGGGCGAAACCGGAACGTACCATGTCTTGGTCGTCAGCTAACAGTACTTTGAGGGTCATGAGGTGCTCCTAGAGGCGTGGGGGTCGTGGGGTTCGTCAATGTCTATGGGGAAGCGTACCTGTACCTTCCAGCCGTCCGCACCGCTGCGGCGTCCGATCCAGCAGGTACCGCCCAGGGCTGTGGCGCGTTCCCGGATGCCCTGCAGACCGTAGCCCTGGCGGCTGGGATCGGGTATGTATTCTTGGCCTTCACCTCGCTCTGGGCCGGTGGCAGGGCCGTCATCGGTGACCTCTAATTCAGCCCAGTGGGCTCCAAAGCTGCCGCCGGTACGCAGGGCCAGCACCGCATTCTGGGCAGCTGAATGTTTGCGCACGTTGGTCAGGGCTTCTTGGGCCATGCGGTAGATGGACAGCTGGGTTCCCTGGTGAAGGTGGGTCAGTCGGGCAAGGTCCTGCTCCCCTACCTGCAGCCGGGTCTGGACGCCGACCGAGCTCATGTGCTCTACCAGGTCAAAAATTTCAGCAACCTGGGGTTCTTTCGCCGAACCGCCGCCGTGCTCAGCCTCCCCGGCTGCCCGCATGACTCGAATCAGGTTCTTCATTTCAGAGACCGACGAGCGGGCCAGCTTTTCAATGTTGGCCAGGGGCTCTGCTGCCAGTTCAGGTTTCTTGCTCAGGGCCCGGCGGGCGGCTGCGGCCTGAATACCCATGGATGAGACGTGGTGGCCCACCGAGTCGTGGAGTTCCCTGGCGATGCGCAGGCGGTCGCGGGTCACTGCGTCCTGGGCCATCTGCTCAGCCTGCCGCTCTAGCTGCTGGGCTTGGGCCGCAAGGACGGTCCGCTGGTAGGCCTGGTTCCAGGCCGTGCGCCCCATCAGGGCTGCGCACCCGTAGTAGAAAAGATTCGTTACGGAAGCCATCACGTAGCCGGCGGTCGCCTGACTAAAAGGCCCGCCGGAGTACTCTTCAACGCCCGCCATACTGTAGGCCGAGTCGGTCACGACCCAGGCAAGCACAATCCAGATGAGGGCGGCGGTGCAGACCAGGGCGTAGACAATCCAGGTCATCGTGCGGTTCTTGCCCCAGGCGATACCGGCATAGAGCACCGCAAAGTAGCAGAGCTGGTAGCTCAGGGTAGCGGGCGCTATTTCAGACACATAGCTCAGGGCAAAGAAGAGGGCGGTGGCCAGGAGCATCATGCTCAGCGGGTAGACGCGGCGGAAAATCAGCGGCAGCGTCATCGCCGCAGCGGCCCAGTAGGAGTAGTGAACCTGCTGGGCGTCGTCCCCCAGAAACCCCGCGGAATGGTAGGCGGCGTTCAGTAGCAGGGTTGCGGCAAGCACCACAAGCCAGACCAGCACGTCCCGGCGCAAGGACGCTGCCGGCGGGGTGGGGCGCTCCCAGTCAGGGTCTATCTGTGAGAAGGAAAAACGAGCGACTGTGTTCACCTGCCCACTGTATCAAGACCGGGGTGCTGGCGGCTCCCCCGCAAGGTGGAGGGAGCCTGGCTCTTAGTCGCGAGCGCCGAAGAATCGACCCAGCTGCTGCCGGGCAAGCTGCCCTGCCTGGCGGCCGAGCTTCTGGGCGTTGCGGACGACCTTGGGGGTCTGCGGCTCGGAGGTTTCTTCTGCCTGCTTCTGGGCCTGGGCCCGGAGCTCTTCAGTCAGTGAGAGGGACCGCACCCGATGGTGTTCGACCGTGGGCAGTTTCTCGGCTTCCTGCAGGCGGTAGTAGACCCGCGCGATGACCAGTTCGGCTGCGCCGGTAGCCCCGAGGGTGGCTGCTGCGATGAGGGCCGCGCGGGGTGAACGCCCCTGCGCCACGCGTCGGGCTGCCCACAGGGCCAGGGCGCCGGAGGCACCGAGCTGGGCGGTGGCGTCCGCTGTGATAAGCCAGGGGCGTTCCCTAATTTCCCGGCTCACGGTGCTGAGTGTATCGGTGCCGTTGGGGTAGGCGGTGACGCTCTCCTTGAAGCGCTCCAGCCCGTTCATATCGGGGGCGAATTTTCGGTAGCCCACGAACTCGTCCAGGCCTACGGCCCCGGTGAGCACCTTCAGTAATTCTTCGGGAAGTTCGAGGGCATGAATGGTAGATTCCAGCCCGTCGGAACTTTCGCAGTCCAGCACGTAGTTGGTCAGGCGGTTAGCGGTTTGCTCATCGAGCCCGTAGAGCCAGATGAGCTGTTCGAGCTGGTCACGGGCGGCTAGCTCCCTGAACGGTGCGGGGAGTAGGCCCGGCAGACTCCAGACCAGGTTGCCCACTTCGCTGGAGACCCGTTCAAGGGCAGAGCCGATTTTTGTGAGGGGTGACCAGCTGAAAGTCAACACGGTGCCCACCAGACCCGAGTCGGGAGTGCCCATGACCTGGTTAACCCAGTCGGTGACGCTACCGGTTTCGGGGCCGGTGGAATCGGCCGGGAGCACGAAGGTCAGGTTCTGACCAAAGAGGGTCTGCTCAGCCACAATCGAGGGCACATTCATAGCTTCAAGCAGGTTGGCCAGGGTGCGGGGGTCTGCGGTGAGCAGCGACCAGCCCTTATCGGCAGGTGCCGCCTCAACTTCACCGGCCATGAGCTCAGGCTGCATGTAGGTAGCAAGGTCAGCCATCGACAGTTCCACCAGCGCAGCACTCACCCCGTGCGGGTCAAGGCTCAGGGAATCGGTACCCTGGGAGAAGGACGCCAGGTGGTAGTCCTCCCCCGGCTTTTGGGGCAGAAGGTCAGCGGCACCCGGGAAGAGGGCGTCCATCTGGGTCAGGAACTTATTCAGGGGCACACCGGGCAGCAGCACCCCGGTGCTGTCGGTCTGCACGGTGCGCAAGGACGCCTGCCCCGGCACCCGCTCGCACAGCACGAAGAGCTGGGCACGGCGTCCGTCCGTCTCAAGGGCCGTCACCGTCGCCACCGACTCTAAATAGCCCGCTAGCTGAGGGGTAATCTCCCAGTTCAGCTCTTCCATCGCGGCCAGAGCCTCTGGGGTGGGGTCGCCGGTCAGCGCCTGAAGCTCCTCTGCGGTAACCTCAGTAGGAATATCTTCAGGCTCTGCCAGGAGCTCTTCGCTCCCCTGCTCTGCCTGCATAATCTGCTGAATCAGGTCATCAAACTTATCGGGGTCGGCAGCAAGCTCCTCGACGCTCTTGATATCGTCCTCGGTGTACTCGTAGCTCTGGTCAGTGCCCTGAGCCTGCTCCCGAATCATGCCGATGATGCTCTCTAGCTGGTCTCTGACCTGCTGCTCAACATCAGAGGGTAAGGACGTCTGGTCACCGGCGCCCGCAAGCTGAGGATCTTCCGCTTCGCCGCCGTTAGCAGCTGAAATCAGTCCACGCCAGTCCACCCCTGGCTGCACACGGTCAATGCGTAGACGCACCCACAGTACATCAGAACCCACAACCTGCCCCCGGGAGGTATTCTGCTGGGCAGGTTCACGCTGTGAATCAGTCATATGCTTAAAATCCTAATCAAGGCTACATCAAAAGGGCAGAGCTCTACCCGGGCTACAGGGGAAGAAAAAATCTAGCTGGCAGGTCTTTCGCTAGAGAACTCATACACGGCGCCGGTCTGCACAGCGCGGAAAGCCTGTCGCAGCCGGTGGGCGTGACGGGGCCCAAAATAATCATCTAAATCTTCAGGAGCAACCCACTCATAGCCGGTAAGCTCTTCCTCCTGCAGGGTAATCATCGCGGTCGCAGGTAGCACGCCAGCATCATAAATGTAGTAGGTAGAGTCGCCCCAGATACCCATCTGAAGCCCGTGAAAAATTACCAGCAGGCGGCCCGGTTCTAGGTCAAGACCAACTTCTTCAGCTACCTCACGGAAGCAACCGGTCTGCGGGGCTTCGCCAGCCTCTACGGTACCGCCGGGAATAGTCCAGCCATCCTTATAGTTAGGCTTGACCACCAGCATCTTCCCCTCATCATTTCGAATCAGGGCACCGGCTGCCAGACGACGGGTAGGTAGGGTTGCGATAAAGGCCTTCAGCTCTTCTTCAGGTAGATAAGAATCAACCACGGCACTGCTCCTTCTCGGCTGGCGGTTACTACACCCAATGTACCGCGCCAAACCACAGCGTGAAAGGTAGAGGGGCCCTTGCACTCTCTCAGCAGAACTTCCCCGCCCGCCTCGCGTCCTTAATGACTAAAGGGGCGGGGGAAGCTGACCGCTTACCCCCGCCCCAAGAGCAGGTTTACTTGAGGAACTTCTCAAAGCCCTTGGGCAGGTTCAGGTCCTCGGGCTTGACGTCCTGGGCCTGCTGGCCGAAAGCTGACCCCAGAGCAGCCTGCTGCTTAGCTGCCGCTGCCTGCTCCTGCTGGGCGCGCTTAGCCGGGTTGCCGGAACGAGCCTTCTGCTTGCCCTTACCCTTGCCCTTGTTCTTGCGAGCGGCACCGCCGGCAGCAGCCATACCGGGCATCTGCATGCCACCGGGCATACCTGCCATGTTGCCGCTAGCAAGCTTCTTCATCATCTTCTGGGCCTGGGCAAAACGCTCCATGAGCATGTTGACCTCAGAGACGGTGACACCTGCACCCTTGGCGATACGGGCACGGCGGGAGCCGTTGATAATCTTGGGGGCAACTCGCTCGTGAGGAGTCATGGAGCGAACGATTGCTTCGACGCGGTCGATTTCCTTCTCATCGAAGTTCTCTAGCTGCTGACGGATCTGGGCGGCACCCGGCATCATCATGAGCAGCTTCTTCATGGAGCCCATCTTGCGGATCTGCTGCATCTGGGCCAGGAAGTCCTCGAAGGTGAAGTCCTCCTGGTCAACGAACTTCTTGGCCATGCGGTCAGCTTCGGCCTTATCCCATGTCTGCTCGGCCTGCTCGATCAGGGTGAGCACGTCACCCATGTCGAGAATACGGCTGGCCATGCGGTCAGGGTGGAACTGCTCAAAATCGGTGACGTTTTCACCGGTTGAGGCAAACATGATGGGCTTGCCGGTTACCGAGGCAACTGACAGGGCGGCACCACCGCGGGCGTCACCGTCCAGCTTGGAGAGCACGACACCGGTGAAGTCTACGCCCTCGTTGAAGGCGTTAGCGGTGTTGACGGCGTCCTGACCGATCATGGCGTCGATAACGAAGAGGACTTCGTTGGGCTCAATGGCGTCGCGGATGTTGCGGGCCTGCTGCATGAGCTCAGCGTCTACACCCAGGCGGCCTGCGGTATCGACGATGACCACATCGTGCAGCTTGGCGCGGGCCTCTGCGACACCGTCGCGGGCTACCTGCACGGGGTCGCCGGTGGGTACGTCGAATTCGCTTGTGACACCGGGGTGCGGGGCGTAGACGGGCACGCCGGCGCGCTCACCCACCACCTTGAGCTGGTTGACGGCGTTGGGGCGCTGAAGGTCAGAGGCCACCAGCATAGGGGTGTGGCCCTGCTTCTTGAGCCAGTGGGAAAGCTTACCGGCCAGGGTGGTCTTACCGGCACCCTGCAGACCGGCCAGCATGATGATGGTGGGGCCGGTCTTGGCCATGTTGATACGGCGGGTCTGGCCGCCCAGAATGTTGACCAGCTCTTCGTTGACGATCTTGACGATCTGCTGGGAGGGGTTGAGGGCTTCGGAGACCTCGGCGCCCAGGGCGCGTTCCTTGATGTGGGAGGTAAATTCGCGGACGACGGGGACGGCGACGTCGGCATCCAGCAGGGCACGGCGAATCTCGCGAACTGTAGCGTCAATATCTGCTTCAGTCAGCTTGCCTTTGCCGCGCAGGTTTTTGAAGGTTGCTGTCAACCGGTCTGAGAGTGAATTAAACACGGGCTGTGCACTACTTTCGTGGCTGGATGGGCGTCACGGGCTTAACCGGCCCGCTAACAAATTTAAGAATCAGCTATTAAGGATAACGTATAGAGGCAAGGGGTCACCGGGTTTGCGCGGTTGAGAGTCAGAATCCCTGTTTCGACACTTTCGCCGGTTTTCAACGGCTAAACCGTCGAAAACCGGCGAAAAAGTTGAATTCAAGGGGTGGGATTACTCCTTGACCCAGCCTGCGTTGATGTAGGCGGACGGGTTGGCGTAGGGACGTGCAAAGAGGAAGGCACCATAGTTGGCCAGGTTGGTCTTGCAGAACCAGATTTCGGGGCCGTTGATGATGGGGATCATGGTGGCAACCTCAGCCATGTGCTTCTTCTCGATTTCGTTGGATAGGGCGTTGCGCTCTTCCATGGACTCGATGGTGCGCAGGCGTTCGCACATGGCGTCAATTTCGTCGGTACCGATGCCGTTGTAGGTGGCTGAGTGGTAGAAGTACTCTGCTGAACCTGAGGCGTCTTCACCCAGGATGCCGTAACCGGAGAAGGTCACGTCGTATTCCTTGTTACCGATGACAGTGGAGAAGTTCGCGTCAGGCTGGTTGTCGATGGTGCATTCGATACCGGCAGCCTTCATCTGCTGAACGATGGTCTGAGCAGTTGCTGAGGAGACAGGGTCGTCGCCAAAGGTGGTGATGGCAAACTTGGCATTACCTGAAGAGTTGGCCAGGTAGTCACCGTTTTGGCTGTAGCCCGCATCTGCCAGGATCTTCTTAGCTGCCTCTGCACCGGTTTCGGTTGGGTAGTTGTCCTGGTAGTCGGTGGCGAAGGGCATGAGCATCATGGAGCCGGGTACTTCTTCGGTCCAGTTCAGGCCGTTGAAGCGGACGGCTGCAATGGCCTGACGGTCGATAGCGGCAAAGATTGCGCGGCGCAGGGCGGTGTCGGTGAGTCGCTCAGGGTTGATGACCAGGCCACCGGCGTAGAGGTTCTGACCGCGGCGGGGTTCCGCGCCGCTGGTGCCGTCAATGTCGTTGTAGGCGGTCAGGCTGTTTGCGGTTACAGCATCGATTTCACCGTTGCGGAAGGCTGCGCGGGCGGCGGCCGCTTCCATCTGGCGGAAGGTGATCCGTTCGAGCAGGGGCTTTTCACCCCACCAGTTCTCATTGGGGACGACGGTGAGCACCTTCTGGGCGGAATCCCAGTTATCGACCTTGTAGGGGCCAGAGAGGTAGTCATTGTTGATGGTATCGAGCAGGCCGTCGTTGAAGATTGCGGGGTCTTCCATGGCGGGGTGGACCAGGCCGGTGCCGAAGAGGCCCTCGATAGGGTAATAGGGTTCGGTCATGGTGATCTTGACCGAGTAAGCGTCTCCGTCTTCTTCGATAGAGGCGATGTGGGCATAAACGCCGGGATCAACGATGTTGTAGCCCTCTTCGGTGAGGGTCTTGTGGGTAACCTGCAGGGCCTTGACGTCTACGGGGGTACCGTCGTTGAACTTAGCCTCAGGGTTGAGCTTGATGGAGATGGTCTGCACGCCGTCAACTTCACTGGCTTCGTAGGCGGTGCAGTAGTCGGTGTTGATGCTGTATTCACCCAGGGCATTGGTCTTCCACAGGCCGCTGACGGTGGCGGTGTTGACGGCTGCCATGACGTTAAGATTGCTAGTGGTGTAGCCGGTTTGGGTGGCTACGTTAAAGTTGGGGCCCAGGGTGGATACAGCGAGGTTAAGGACGCCGCCGGTCTGCAGGTCTGCGCGATCATGTTCGTTGATAGCCACGAGCTTTGAGATGTCGTCTCCGCTGGTGAGGGCTGAGCCGGTTTCGGCGCTTGAGGTATTGCTGTTGCCGCCACAGGCTGCGAGCAGTCCGGTCATACCGGCGACGCCCGAGACAATGAAAAAGGACCTGCGGTTAAGGTTAATACGTGCAGTCATGATGCCATCCTTAGATAAGCAGAACTTAATGTTCGCCACACCTTTTGTGTGATTGAGACTACCCTAGCAGGTAATTCACGCCACTGTAACCCTTTCTCAACCCGCATTTCACATAATGGCCCCGTAAGTGCTGAGTATTTTTATCAGAAATAGATTAGCTTCTCTAAATTTTTCTGATGTTTTCAACATCTTCAGAGCTCCTCCCCCGGCCACCAACCTACAGGCCTGACAGCATGCGGAGATAACGCCCCAGATTAAACAAACAACTTGCCCCACCACCTGCATTAGGTGATGGGGCAAGTCAGGGTTTACCCTAGGAGATTTCTAGACTCGAGGAGCTTAGTCCTTCATCCAGCCAAGGCGAGCCCAGAGATGGGGGTTGGCAGAGTGGC
This sequence comes from Rothia sp. 11254D007BW, assembly GCF_053548195.1. Classification (NCBI taxonomy): domain Bacteria; kingdom Bacillati; phylum Actinomycetota; class Actinomycetes; order Micrococcales; family Micrococcaceae; genus Rothia; species Rothia sp. 11254D007BW. Next base: position 426,540 of record NZ_JBPWPK010000001.1, on the reverse strand, counting down.
CACCAAACATAGCGGCACCGTAGTTAGCCAGCTTGGTCTTGCAGTAGTGGATATCGGGACCGTTGAAGACAGTACCGAGGGTTGCAAACTCGGCCATGAACTTCTTTTCGATCTCGTTGCACTTTGCGTTACGCTCAGCGTCGTCCTCAATCTTTTCCATCTCGGCGATCATGGCATCGATTTCCTCAGAGCCTGCGGCACCATCGAGGTTAGATGAGTGGTAGAACTGACGGGTTACTGAGGTTGCATCGGAGCCAACAGTGAAGCCTGAGAAGGTCATGTCGTATTCCTTGTTACCAACCACCGAGGCGAAGTTAGCGTCGGGCTGCTGGTCGATGGAGCACTCAATGCCGATGGTCTTCATCTGTTCAACCATGGTCTGAGCCAGGGCAGCTGAGCCAGGGTCGTCACCGAAGTTGGTCACGCGGAAGCTAGCGTTAGCGCCGTCCTTAGCGTAGTAGTCGCCGTTCTTGGTGTAACCGGCATCTTCCAGAATCTTCTGGGCAACCTCAACGCCACGATCGGCGGGGAAGTTGTCCTGGTAGTACTCAGAGATGGGCAACAGAAGCATGGAGCCCGGGGTCTCTTCGGTCCAATTCAGGCCCTGGAAACGGATATCTGAGAGGGCCTTGCGGTCGGTGCCTGCAAAGATTGCGCGGCGCAGGGCGGCGTCCTGGATACGGGCGGGGTTGAGGTTCAAACCGCCGGAGAAGAGGCGCAGAGCGCGACGGGGCTCAGCATCGGGGGTTCCCTCAACGTCCTTGTAGGCCGCCAGGGTACGAGCACCCACTGCATCGATTTCGCCGTTGCGGAAGGCTGCGCGGGCTGCGGCAGCTTCCATCTGGCGGAAGGTGATGCGGTCCAGGATGGGCTTAGTACCCCACCAGTTTTCGTTGGGAACAACGGAAAGGCGCTTTTCTGCTGAGTTCCATTCTTCCAGCTTGAAGGGGCCTACGCCGTAGTCGGGGTTGGGGTTGTCGGTCCAGCCCTCGTTGAAGACTGCCGGGTCTGCCATGGCAGGGTGTAGCAGGGTACCAAAGAGGTTATCTGCTGGGTAGTAGGGCTGCTTCATCGTCACAACAGCAGAGAAGGCGTCGCCATCTTCTTCAATGGACTCGATGAACTCGTACATGCCCGAGGTAACAATGTTGTAGTCGCCCTCGGTGGACTTGAAGACGTTCCATGAGGTGCGCAGGGACTCAATATCAATGGGGGTGCCATCGTTGAACTTAGCCTTGGAGTTCAGCTTGACGCGGATGGTCTGCACGCCATCAACGGTTTCAGACTCGTAGGACTCACAGAAGTCGGGATTGATGCTGGGGGTACCGTCGAAGTCTGACTGCCAGATACCGCTGGTCATCGAAGTGTGGAAGGTGGAGAGAACGAAGCTGTTATTTGCTGAGTTACCGTTCTGGGAGGAGATGTTGAAATCAGGGCCCAGGGAGCTAACGGGCAGGTTGACGACGCCACCGGTCTGCAGGTTAGCGACGTCCTGCTCGTTGATTTCGACCTTAATTTCATCACCGGCTGCTGCCATGCTGGCGGTTGCGGCGCTGGTGGTGTTGCCGCCAGAACCACCGCAAGCGGTCAGCAGACCAGTGGTTCCCAGGATGCCGGTACCCCAAAGCAGGGTGCGGCGGTTCAGAACTACATTCTTGTTCATTCTCTCTTCTCCTTTGTAAAGAGGATGGGTAAAAGTGGGCTTGAAGTGATTTCGATTACATACTATACATGTAATTTAGCTCATAGCAACTTCGTGTTCAGGATAATGACAGGCGTACTGGTGGTCCTCGCTCGCCCGGCTTAGAACAGGCACATTCTCGGTGCAGTTCTTCTGCTTATCTTCAGGAAGAAGCTTGAAGATGGGGCAACGAGTTGCAAAAGCACAGCCCTCCGGTGCATTCACTGGGGTGGGCAGGTCGCCTTCGAGCACAATGCGTTGGCGGTTGGCCTCTACCTCGGGGTCGGGCACAGGGATGGCAGAGAGCAGAGCCCGGGTGTAGGGGTGCACAGGGTTATCAAAGACCTCGTCCACATTTCCAATCTCAACCACCCGGCCCAGGTACATAACGGCCACACGGTCAGAGGCATGGCGCACCACAGCCAAATCGTGTGCGACCATCAGGTAGCTCAGCCCCAGTTCGACACGCAGCTTCTCCAGCAGGTTAATGACGCCTGCCTGAACAGAAACGTCAAGAGCAGAGACCGGCTCGTCGAGAGCCACCAGCTTGGGGTTGACAGCGAGCGCACGGGCGATGCCGATACGCTGGCGCTGGCCGCCAGAGAACTGGTTGGGGAAGCGGTTGACGTGGTCCGGTTGCAGGCCGACGGTCTTCATCAGTTCAAGCACGCGCTTCTTGATGTCCTTGACGGCCCAGCCCTGGTTTTGCAGGGGCTCAGCCAGGATTTCGTAGACGGTGAAGCGGGGGTCAAGTGCACCCGTTGGGTCCTGGAAGACCATCTGCTGATTCTTGCGCAGGGCGTTGAGTTCGGAGCCGCGCAGGCCCTGCTTGTTGGAGACACCGGCGATGACGATTTCGCCGTCAATGTCCTTGGAGAACTCCATGATTTCAAGCAGGGTGGTGGTTTTGCCACAGCCAGACTCGCCCACGATGGAGAAGCACTCGCCTTCGCGGATATCGAAGCTGACGCCATTGACGGCCTTGACTGTGCCCACACGGCGCTTGATGAGGGCACCCTTGGTGAGGGGGAAGAACTTCTTGACGTTCTTTACCTCAAGCACGCTGGCGCGCTCCTCGCGGGGCACGCTATCGAGGGCAGAGACGGGGATGGGGGGAACGGGGAACATCTGCTCAGGACGTTCGTTGACGAACTTCTCTGCGTACAGGCAGGCTGAGCGGTGGTTCTCGCCGGTACCGGCAATCAGCTTGAGCTCCGGCTCCTGGGTGAGGCAGGCGTCCGTAGCCACCGGGCAGCGGGCTGCGAAGGAGCAGCCCACCACGGGCTTGAGCAGGTTGGGCGGGGTTCCCTCAATCGGCACCAGGGAGGTCTTTTCCTTGCGGTCCACGCGGGGTACAGCACCCAGTAGACCGATGGTGTAGGGCATGGAGGGCTTCTTGTAGAGGTCGGTGGCAGCGGCATGCTCTACAGCCTTGCCCGCGTACATGACCATGATTTCATCGGCCATACCGGCCACGATTCCCAGGTCGTGGGTAATCATGATGGTAGCCGCTCCGGTCTCTTCCTGGGCCTTCTGCATCACCTCAAGCACCTGAGCCTGGATGGTGACATCCAGCGCGGTGGTGGGTTCGTCGGCAATCAGTACGCGCGGCTCGTTCGCGATGGCCATAGCGATCATGACGCGCTGACGCATACCGCCCGAGAACTCGTGGGGGAAGGACTTAAGACGGCTCTCGGGTGAGGGGATGCCGACCAGACGCAAGAGCTCCACGGAGCGAGCCTGAATAGCCTTATCGCTCATACCCTTGTTGTGGGCCTTGAGTACCTCAGCCAGCTGGTGGCCGATGGTGAATACCGGGGTGAGTGATGACAGCGGATCCTGGAAGACCATGGAAATCTCTTTGCCACGGTAGTCGCACATCTGCTTATCGGTCAGACCCAGCAGTTCGGTGCCGTTGTACTTGATGGAACCGGTGATGTCTGCGGTGGTGGGGTGCAGGCCCATAATCGCCATAGAGGCAACCGACTTACCCGAGCCGGATTCACCCACGATGCCCAGCGTCTTGCCCGCGTACAGGTCGAAGTCAATGCCGCGCACCGCGTGCACAATACCGTTTTCGGTATTGAACTTTACGTTGAGGTCTCGGACGCTCAGTACTGGTGTAGTGCTCATTTACTTCTTCTTTTTCTTAACTTTGCCAACGGACAGGGAGGTGGGATCGAAGGCGTCGCGCAAGCCGTCGTTCATCAGGGCCAGGGGGCCAACCAGCAGGAAGAAGAACAGCAGCGGAATCCAGAACATCCAGGGCAGGGTGTTGATCTGGCTTGAAGCCTGGGCGATGAGTGACCCCAATGAGAAGTTGGGGTATTTCACGCCAATACCGATGAAGGTGTAAGACACCTCAGCCAGAATTGCAGCGGTGATACCGCGGGTGAATTCAAGCACCATCAGGGAGCCGATGTTGGGAACCAGGTGACGCCAGACAATCTTGAGGGGGTGCACACCCATGTAGCGGGCGGCTTTGACGTAGTCACGGGAGATGAGCGACATGGCCATAGCTCGAATCACACGGGCGGTGTACATCCAGCTGAAGATTAGGAGCACGATGGTCAGGATGAGCCAGCCGGGCAGGTTATCGCGGATGGCCTGGCCGCCAGCACCGTTGATGACAATCGCTACAACCAGCAGGCTGGGCGCCATAATCAGGGTCTCAAGGACGAACAGCATGGTCTTGTCGATCTTGCCGCCGAAGTAGGCCATGACGCAGCCGTAAATAGCTGCAAAGATGACGGAGACACCGCCCACGATCAGACCGATGAAGACCGAGGTACGGACAGCTTCAACCATCTGGGCGTAGAGGTCGGTACCTGCGCTGGTAGTGCCGAACCAGTGCTCGGCGCTGGGGCCGGTGGAGATATAGAAGGGGTCGATGGTGGTGGTGTCCCACTTGGAGAGGAAGCCGCCAAAGAGACCGAAAGCTATCACCAGCAGCAGGACGACCAGGCCAAAGACCGCGGTCTTGTTACGCATAAAGCGGCGGAAGATAATCTTCTTCTTGCTGATGATGTCGAAGTCAGCGTTAGTCTGATCGACCCTCGTGATAATACCGGTGAGGTTGTTGTGGTCGATGGAAGGTGAATTGCTCATGAGATCCTCACTCGGGGATCGACGATGGTGGTGGCGATATCAGCGATGATGGCGCCAACTGCGAAGATGAAGGAGCCGTAGGCCAGGGTTGCTACTGCCGCGTTGACGTCCTGGGCGCCGATTGCCTGGATTGACCAGAGACCAATACCGGGCCAGGCGAAGATGGCCTCGGCGAAGAAGCCGCCGGTGAAGATGGAGGGAACGGTAAAGGCGATGGACTGGGCTACCGGGATGAAGGAGACTCGCAGGGCGTGGCGGCGGATGGCCTGGTTGCGGGTGAGGCCCTTAGCGCGAGCGGTGCGCACAAAGTCGGCGTTGACGCTGTCGAGCAGGTACTGGCGCTGGGAAATCTGGTAGCCGCCCCAGCTCATAATCGTGATACAGAAGGTGGGCACGATGTAGTGGGCTGCCAAGTCTACCCAGTATTCGAAGCTACCCGGGGTGAGGCCTGGCGAGGAAATACCGGTCACGAAGAAGATACGCTCCCCCGCTGCACTGTTGATAGCTACAGCTCCCAGCTGGACCAGGAAGTAGGCAATGGGGGCGGGCAGGATGTAGACCAGGTAGGAGTAGCCGGTAATCACACGGTCAGAGAACTTGTACTGACGAGCTGCTGAGTAAACGCCCAGGGCTACACCGATGATGAGGGAGAGAATCACAGCCACCAGGTAGAGGCGGGTTGATACCCACACGCGCTGACCGAATTCAGCGTTGATGTAGGCGCCGTTGGGGCTGCGGCCCCAGTCCCAGTGCAGAACAACGTTGGTCAGCCACTGGACGTAGCGGTCCCAGGCACTCATGGTGGGGTCGAGGTTCAGGGCAGCGAAGTTGCGCTGAACCTGCTCCGGTGAGGGGCGGGGAATGCGTTCCTGTTCAAGCAGGGCGGGGTTCAGCGAGGTAACGGCGAGGAAGTAGCCACCGGTCGTCGTTAAGAAGATCATGACGGCGTAGGTAGCTGCTCGCCTCAGCAGATACTTAATCATGAGGCGAACTCTTTCTGGGTAACGAACATTGTGTGTGAGCCTTTACAGATACTGCCAGGCTTGTGATGCCCAACATATACTGACGTGTTGAGTTGAGTATATTTAGTCGCACCCGTCACATCAAGTTGGGCAACACACCGCTCGTCCGCAGCAAAGAGTCGGCGAAACGTAGCCGAAATAATCCACGCATTAAAAAGCCCGAGAATACACGGGCGCAGCCTTCGCCGCTCCCCCGCTTAAGCCTGATTCTGCAGTTTCTACCGCTCTAAAACTTTAAAAACATTAAACATTTACCCCGGTTTTTCTCACATATCAGTTCACCCTTGTTGAACGACCGTCCTGCCCCCATCACCCGGACACAGCAAAGCCCGAGGGCCCCTGGCGGTACAGGGGCCCTCGGGCTTCTAACCGATTAGATTAGGTTTTACCTAGCCCAGGTCGATATCGAGGAGAATCGGGGTATGGTCCTGGCGCGGGCCTGAATCAATCATTTCTGAGGCTCGTACCTTCTCAGCGACCCGGTCTGATACCAGCCAGTAGTCAATGCGCCAGCCGGTGTTGTTGATCTTTGAGGTACGGGAACGCTGGGCCCACCAGGTGTAGGCTCCGGTGACGTCCCCGTGCAGGTGGCGGAAGGTGTCGGTAAAGCCCCGGGAGAGAATCTGGGTGAAGCCCTCGCGCTCTTCGTCGGTGAATCCGGGTGAACGGCGGTTAGCCTTGGGGTTGGCCAGGTCAATTTCGGTGTGGGCAACGTTGAAGTCGCCGGTTGCAAGCACAGGTTTAGTGGCGTCCAGGCCGGCAAGGTAGTCGGCATAGAGGCGGTCCCAGACCTGGCGTTCAGGCAGGCGGCGCAGGCCGTCCGAAGCGTTGGGGGTGTAGACCTGGGTGACGTAGAAGTCCTCAAATTCCAGGGTAATCATGCGCCCTTCGGCATCCATGGTGGTGGGGGCAGAGAGGCGGGGGTAGGTGACGGTGGGTTCTAGCTCCTGTTTGTAGAGGAACATGGTGCCCGCGTACCCCTTGCGGGCGGGTTCGTCGGAAGATACCCAGGCAATCTTGTAGTCGGGGAAGTAGGCGTGCAGGGCTTCGAGATGCTTCTTGGTGGGCCCCTTGGCCGAGAGCTTGGTTTCTTGCAGGGCAAGGACGTCGGGTTTCAGCAGGGCGATGGAGGCAAAGACATCGCGGGAGAGCAGGGCACGGGCCGACTCACTGGTGAGTGCAGCATTGAGTGAATCAACATTCCAGGAGACAAGTTTCATGCCCCCTAGTCTACCCGGCGCTCCCCCGCAGCCATCCTGCCCTCGTCCGCCCCCCTGCCAGCTCTCCTACCCAGACTGCAAAAAGTAAGGGCAGACCCACGAACCCGTGGGTCTGCCCTAGATGTGCATGTCGCTTGTGTTTAGATGGCGGAGATACCGCGTTCTCCGGTGCGGACTCGAACTACCTCGTCCACGCTGCTCACCCAGATTTTGCCGTCCCCGGCGCTACCGGTATTGGCGGTGGCGATAATGAGGTCGATGATGTCCTCGGCCCGGTCAGCGTCCGCCAGGATTTCCAGGCGAACCTTAGGAATCAGACGAATGTCGTATTCCTTGCCGCGGTAGACCTCTACGTGCCCATGCTGGCGTCCGTAGCCCTGGGCTTCTGAGACTGTCATCCCGTCGACCCCAAAGTTTTCGAGGGCCTGGCGGATGTCGTCGAATTTTTCGGGCTGAATCAAAGCGGTAATGAGTTTCATGGCGTGAATTCCCTCTAGTTTTTAGCGAAGGCACCGGAGGTGCCGCTCGACATGGCGTAGGCGGTTTCAGCGTGCTGGGCCAGGTCGATCCCCTGGACCTCCTGCTTCTCGCTGACCCGGAAACCCATGGTGCGGTGAATCGGGATCACAATCAGCAGGGTCACAACCGCGCAGTAAGCCATAGAAATCAGGGTTGCAACGGTCTGGGTGACCAGCAGGCCTAGACCTCCACCGTAGAAGAGGCCCGCTGTACCGGTCGACGGGGTTGCGATAAAGCCCAGAGCCAAAGTGCCGATGAGACCGGAAACCAGGTGTACACCCACTACGTCAAGAGAATCGTCGTAGCCCAAGCGGTACTTGAGGCCCACTGCCCAGCCTGAGGCGATACCCGAGATAAAGCCCAGAGCTAGGGCACCAACCGGATCGACGTTAGCGCAGGCCGGGGTGATAGCGACCAGACCCGAGACCAGGCCGGACGCCGCACCCAGGGAGGTCACGTGGCCGTCACGGACGCGCTCCAGTAGGGCCCAGCCGAGCATGGCAGCTGCCGGGGCAGCAAGGGTGTTGACCCATATCAGACCTGCCTGGGAACCGTCCGCAGCAGCCCCCACGTTGAAGCCGAACCAGCCAAACCAGAGGATAGCCGCACCGAGCATGACCAGGGGCAGGGAGTGGGGGCGCTGGTTGGGGTCTTCACCAAAGCCCTTGCGAGCGCCCAGTACCAGGGCCAGGATGAGACCGGCGACACCGGCGTTGATGTGAATGACCAGGCCGCCTGCAAAGTCGATGGCTTCGCCGAACATGGACCCGATGAAGCCCTCTTCACCGAAGAGGCCGCCGCCCCACACCATGAAGGCCAGGGGGCAGTAGACCAGGGTGAGCCAGAGGGGCACGAAGATGCACCAGGCACCGAAGCGGGCGCGGTCTGCGATAGACCCTGAGATGATAGCCACCGCGATGATGGCGAAGGTGGAGCTGAAGGCTACCGAGAGGAGGTTGGTGCCGCCGTCCGCAAGGGTCGCTGATAGGCCAAAATCGTTGAAGGGTGAGCCGACGATGTCGTGAATGAGGGCATCTCCCCCGCTCATGCTGTAGCCCCACAGCACCCAGCACACGCCGACAAGTCCCATTGAGATGACCGACATCATCATCATGTTGAGTGCTGACTTGGCTCGCGTCATACCGCTGTAGAAGAGAGCGAGACCCGGTGTCATGAACAGAACAAGTGCCGCGGCGACCACGGTCCAAACATCACTGGCGGTGAGTTCCATGCCTGTTACCCCTTTCAAAACCCGTATAGAAAACCTGTGTGCCGGTAGACCGGCTCTTGGTGTGTTGACAGGTTCTATTGTTCTCTGCGCGTGTTTCGGCTGCTTGCGTCTGGAGTTTCGCCCCGGTTACAGGTGACCTCCCCGTGTTGCGGCTATGAAAACAGGGGTTACGGGGGTGTTTCGGGCAGTAACGGGCAGGTTACCGGCGCTCTAGGTGGGCATGAAAAAACCGGGGGAACTGTTTGAAACAGTTCCCCCGGTTCCTCGATAAACTCGGGCTGCGCCTTAGTCGAGCAGGGCGTCTACGAAGGCACCGGGCTCGAAGGGTGCCAGGTCGTCGGGGCCTTCGCCCAGGCCGATGAGCTTGACGGGCACACCCAGCTCTTCCTGGATAGCGACCACAATGCCGCCCTTGGCTGAGCCGTCGAGCTTGGTCAGCACGATACCGGTAATCTGAACGACCTCGGAGAAGACCTTGGCCTGGATCATGCCGTTCTGGCCGGTGGTGGCGTCAATGACCAGGAGCACCTCGGTGACCGGGGCTTCTTTCTCGACCACGCGCTTGATTTTGCCCAGCTGGTCCATCAGGCCGGCCTTGTTTTGCAGGCGTCCGGCGGTGTCAATCATGACGGTATCGACGCCGCGGGCCTTGCCCTCGCGGATAGCTTCGAAGGCAACGGAAGCCGGGTCGGCGCCGTCCTTATCGGAGCGGACGGTATCGACCCCTACGCGGTCACCCCAGGTCTGGAGCTGGTCAGCAGCCGCCGCGCGGAAGGTGTCGGCGGCACCCAGCAGGAGGTTCTTATCTTCAGCAACCATTACGCGGGCCAGCTTGCCCACGGTGGTGGTCTTGCCTACACCATTTACACCAACGACCAGCACGACGCCGGGGTTGCCGTCGGCACCGTCCAGGGCCAGGGAGCGGTCGGTATCTTCACCCACGATTGAAAGAAGCTCCTCACGCAGCATCTGCTTGACGTGGGCGGGATTCTCAGTGCCCTCCACGCGCACACGCTGCTGCAGGGCCTCCACCAGGCGGGCGGAGGGCTCGGCACCCAGGTCTGCCAGGAGCAGGGTTTCCTCAACCTCATCCCAGACGTCCTGGTCGATCTTGTCGCGGGACAGCAGGGCCAGCAGGCCCTTGCCCAACAGGTTGTTAGAGCGGGAGAGTCGGGCGCGCAGACGCACCAGACGGCCTTGAGCGGACGCCGGACGCTCGATCGTGGTAACCGGGCCGTCAGCGCTATCTGAGGGTAGGTCATCAGAATCGCGAGTGCCCTCGTAGCCGCCCTGAGGAGCCTTAGGGCCGCGCAGCAGAACTGCGAGCACGCCACCTAAAATCAGCACACCCAGAAGTATGTACACAATGAGAGTTAGAGAATCATTCACCCTTCTAGCTTGCCATATTCTCCACGCTCCATACAGCCCCGATGATGGGAGTAGAATGCACTTCTGCACAGCGCCACCCCACAACAGCAGCCATTGTGAGCTAAGATACTTTTCGGAACGATAGATACAGCACAGAGGCACCACAACACACGCACATGAGTAACCACATACCCACCCCCTCCATGGATACCGGGGCTATCCCCATCATCCCCGAATTAGTACGGCAGGAAAGCCGCACTCAAAAGCCGAGCGCAACCAAAGCCGTCAAGGTACCCACCCAGATCAAGGTGCTCATTGCAGCCTCCTTTCTGATAGCCCTCGGCTACGGACTCGTAGCCCCGGTCCTCCCAGGATTTGCCCGCAGCTTCGATGTGGGAGCCATGGCAGCAACCTTCGTCGTCTCTGCCTTTGCGCTCTCCCGCCTGGCTTTCGCGCCGGCGTCCGGTCGCCTCATCTCCCGCTTCGGCGAGCGCCGCATCTACTCAGCGGGCCTCATTATTGTGGGGCTGGGCTCCATTGGCGCCGGACTTTCAGTTAACTACCCCATGCTCATTGCCTCCCGCATTGTAGGCGGAACCGGTTCGGTCATGTTTACCGTAGCGGCCATGGGTATCTTGGTGCGCAACTCACCCCCGACAATTCGGGGTAAGGTCTCGGGCTACTTTGCTACGTCCTTCCTGCTGGGCAATATTTTGGGGCCCGTTCTGGGGGCAGCGGCCTCGTCCCTGGGCATGCGGGCACCCTTCTTTGTCTATGCGGCAATGCTCCTGTGCGCGGCCCTTGTGGTGCTCACCCAGCTCAAGGACGAGCCGCAAGAGGTTAACCTCAACACCCAGGGTATCGCTGTACCCAAGCCCGAACTCAAGCTGGCCGACGCCCTGAAGTTCACCAACTTCAAAGCAGCCCTCGTGACCAACCTGGCGGTAGGGTGGAGCGTCTTCGGCCTGCAGTCAACTGTGGTTCCCCTCGCCGCTGTAGCCCTCCTGGCTAACCTGCATGCCGGTGAAGCCGGCTACGATGCCGCAGTTGCTGGAGCCAAGCTGGCAGGTTTCACCCTGGCCACCTACGCAGCCGGTAACGCCCTAATCCAGATTTACTCGGGCAAGATGGGCGATAAGATTGGCCGCCGCCCCATGGTCTTTTCCGGGCTGATTCTGGCAGGTATCGTCACCATCGTCTTTGGCCTGATTACCAACCCGGTTGTCTTTGTGGGGGCAGCCGTGCTTCTGGGCATTGCCTCGGCCCTGCTCGGCCCCTCCCTGCAGGCTGCTGTATCAGATATTGTGGGCAACAAGCGCTCAGGCGGTCAGCCCCTGGCCTACTACCAGATGGTCTCAGACATCGGCCTGATCGTCGGCCCGCTCGTAGCTGGCTTTATTATCGACGCCTGGGGCTTCTTCCCCGCCTTTATCGTGGCCGGCGCTCTGCTTCTTCTTGCGGCTATTGGCTGGTTCCCCGGCTACCGCCCCAAGTTCCCGGCAGACATAGCTGACGAAGGCTACACCGGCAAGTAGCTACCCTAGTCTGCCAGGCGGTGCGAGAGCACGCTTGAAACCCCCTGCCGCATGGTGATGCCGTAGAGGGTATCGGCCTGGGCCATGGTGCGCTGGTGGTGGGTAATCATCAGCAGCTGGGACTTCTCCCGCAGCTGCCCCAGCACCTCCAGCAGACGGCCCAGGTTACGGTCATCAAGCGCTGCTTCTACCTCATCCAGCACATAGAAGGGGGCAGGGCGGGCCATAAAAACCGCCAGGAGCAGGGCCAGAGAGGCCAGGGTGCGCTCGCCGCCAGAGAGCAGGGAAAGGCGGGTGACCTTCTTACCGGCCGGTGTCACTCTGATATCAAGCCCGCTGTGCTCAAGGTCGTTGGGGTCGGCCAGTACCAGCTCGGCCTGGCCGCCGGGAAAGAGCAGGGCGAAAATCCGGCTGAACTCCACCTGCACATCGGCCAGTGCCCGACTGAAAGAGGTTTCAATCTGGCCGGTCACGTCCTTCATCACGGCCCGCAGGTCTGCCCGCGAGGTCTTGATGTCTTTAATCTGCTGGCGCAGGTAGCTATGGCGCTGTTCGAGGGCCTCATATTCTTCAAGGGCCAGGGGGTTGATAACTCCCAGGCGGGCCAGCTCTGCCTCGGCCGCCGCAAGGTCGGTCTCGATCTCCTCCCGGGGCAGGTCACTGGCCTTGTGGCTCTCGAGCAGGGCCTCAAGGCTGAGCCCCAATTCGCTATCTATCCGCTGGGTCAGGGCTTCCCAGCGTGCTTCAACACGGGCGCCCTGGGCCGACGATTCAGCCTGCAGGGTTAGGGCAGCAGCCAGGGAGGTCTGGGCACCGGCCAGTTCTTCGCGGGTAGCGGTGAGCACCTGCTGGGCCTGCTCAGCACGGGCCAGGGCCTTACTGTGTTCCTCGTACTCCTGGCTCTCCACCTGCGTGAGGGCCAGCGCCAGAGCCTTGGCACAGGCAGCTACCCTGCGGGCACGATACCCGGCGTCAGCGGCCTCTTGTTGGCGCAGCTGACGAACCTCCTCAGCCTTTTCGAGGGCGGCCAGGGCTTCTTGGGCCTGAGTGAGGCGGGCCTGGGCAGCTTCCTCTTTTTCGCGGGCATAGGTTGCTGAAGCCTCGGCGAGGGTTTTAGCCTCCTGGGCTTCAACCAGGGTTTTTTCTGCGGTGCGGACGGCCTCGCGCAGGGTAGCGCTGTCGGCTTGGGGTTCCGTGCTGCGTGCCTGGGCCAAGGCCTCTTGGGCGGCCTCCACGTGCCTTTGGGTCTCTTTCTGGGCTTCTTCGGCGCGGGTAGCGGCTTCTTGCAGACGGTCAAGGGCCGCCTGTGAGCTTTCTGCCCTGCCGGTGAGGGTGGCAAGGTCTGCCCGGGCGGCAGCTAGCTGAGCCGTGAGTGAGCCGGTGGTACGGGCCTGGGCTTTTTCAGCCTCCTGAGCAGCCTTTAGCGCTTCTTCGGCCTGCTGGTGGGCCCTCTCTGCCTGCTCCTGTTGCTGGGCAAGCTCCCGGTGGGTCTGTTGAGCTCGGGTGAGTTCAGCATAGCGTTCAGTCAGGGGCCGCTCGTAGGAGGGGTAGAGGGTTGAGCCTGCGGTTAGCACGGTTCCGTCGGGAGTCACAGCGCGGACGCCCGGGTGGGCAGCTACCAGGGTGCGGGCGGCTTCCTCGTCGGGAGTCAGGTAGGTATCAGCGGTGAGCACGGCGAGGGCACGACTGAGGGCCTGCGGTGCGGTCAGGACGTCCACTAGCGGGCGAGCTTGATAAACCTCAGCTTGAGATGTAGATAGTTCACGCAGGTCAATCTGCTCAATGTCACCCGTGACGGAATAAAGCTGGGTTACTCCAGCAGGCAGGGGCTCACCGCTTGTCAGGGCTAGGGCCCTCAGATAGGGGCCCAGGACAGCAGCCACAGCAGCCTGCCAGGCTTCTTCAATCTCAAGTAGAGAAATAAGTTCCTGAGCTCCCTGCTCCAGGGCCTGTTGGCGGAGATCTTCACTATCGCCGCTTTCGGCATCGTCATGCTGCCAGGCTGCCTCAAGGGCCTCGCAGCGAGCCTGAGCAGCATGAAGCTTTACCTGAACTTGATGCAACTCTTTGCGGCTAGACTCCACCGTTTCGCTCGCCTGCTGGCGCGCCCGACGCAGGTTTTCTTCTTCGGCTTCGGCACGCTCTAGCTGCTCCCGGTAGCCGTTCACGGCTGCCTGAGCCCGCTCGGTATCAGCACCGGCAGAAGCCCCCTGCTCTTTAGCCTCGGCATACTCAGCTACTCGTCGGGCGGCCTCTTCACCGGCTCGCTCAAAAGCCACGCGGGCGGTAGCCAGCTGGGAGGTGAGCTGCGACAGGTTCTCCTTATAGTCCCGCACCTGCTGGTCGGCCGTAGCCAGGGCCTGCCGAGCTGTGCCCTGCTCCGCCTGAGCCTTCTCTAAGGCAGAGTGGGCAGCGGTAAGTTCTTCTTCAGCCGCTTTCCCCGCCTCCCGGGCCCGTTCAAGGTTTTCTTCCTCCCGGGCACAGGCCTGTTGGGCCGAATCTAGGCGGGTGGCGGCGTCCTGATCTTCTTCCTCGTGGTGGGAGGCGGACAAACGTTCAGCAGCCACAAGCTGAACCGTCTCCACCAGGTGGGCAACCTCTTTCAGGGAGGTACGACGCTGGGTAACTTCATCCAGCGCCTGCTGGGCTACCTGCCGGGCCTCGGCCAACTCCCCCAGCTGCCCCTCGATGGTGCGACTGCGCTCCTGCGCCCGTAGGCGGGCAGCCTCAGCCTGTTGGCCAGCGGCCTGCTCGGCCTCCCGCTCCTGCATCATGGCGCGTGCATCGTGAGCCAGAAGATCAGCGGTCAAGCTGCGAACACGGCCCGCCACCTCGCTAGCTGCCCGGGCCGCGTCAGCCTGCTCCCGGCGTCCTTCCAGCTGCTCAGCCAGCTCACCGGCTAGATCCTCCAGCCGGTCAAGATTGGTCTTCAAATCATCAAGCTTGCTCGCGGTCTTCGCCTGGCGCTTACGGTGCTTGAGCAAGCCGGCAGCCTGCTCAATCAGCTCGCGGCGGTCATCAGCTGTACCGTGCAAAATCTTATCGACCTGCCCCTGCCCCACCAGGGTGTAGAGTTCCCGGCCCACACCGGCGTCCGCCAGTAGATCCTGTACATCAGCCAGGCGGGCAGGCTCCCCGTTGATCTCATACTCAGAACCGCCTGCAGAAAACATGGTGCGCGAAAGCCGGATCTCAGCATGAGGAAGCGGCAGGGCGCCGTCCTCGTTATCAATCACCAGTTCAACCTTGGCGCGCCCCAGCGCACCGCGGGAACCACCGCCAGCAAAAATGACGTCCTTCATGGCACCACCACGCAGCTGCTTAGCCCCCTGGGCACCCATCACCCAGGCAAGGGCATCCACCACGTTCGACTTACCCGACCCGTTCGGCCCCACCAGCACATTCAAGCCCGGCTCAAACTCAAACACGGTGGCCGATGCAAAAGACTTAAAGCCGCGCACGGTCAAAGATTTTAGGTACATAGTGGTAGGCCCCATCGGTTGGGTAAAAACGGGTTTGGGTCGGCTTACCACTTTACCGCAGGCCCGCGCCCCTGTTCGGTGTGAGATGAACCCGCACCATCAATCACCGTACCTGCCCCGCCGGGGCATATTATTGAAAAAGTGCCCTGTTTCTTCAAATAAGGGTTTACCAGAGTCCCATCTAAGGCTAGAAGAGTAGATTGACCGCTAATTCAGATATTCGCCACAAGAACGCCTCCCTGTTATCGGTAACCAGGGTGCTACCGCCGGAGGTCGTCACCAGCTCCTACTTTGACGAGCAACTAGCGGCCACCTACAAGCGGCTGAGGATGCCCAAGGGCCTACTCGAGCGTCTCGCCGGTATTAGCGAGCGCCGTTCCTGGGGCTCGGCCATGCATTTTGAGGACGGCGCGGTGCAGGCTGCTGAGCAGGCTATCGCCCAGGCCGGTATCAGCAAGGAACAAATCGGGCTAATTATTAACACCTCGGTCACCCGCGATAATTTTGAACCTGCTGTAGCCGTGGGTATTCACGACCGCCTGGGCCTGCCCCGCCACGCTCTGAACTTCGATATCACCAACGCCTGCCTGGGCTTCGTCAACGGCATTACGGTTGCTGCTACCATGATTGACGCCGGGGCTATCGACTATGCCCTCATCGTCGACGGCGAAGACCCCTCCCCCTGGCACGCCACAGCCCTGCGCCAGCTCAACCGCCCCGATTCAACCCGAGACGATGTGCTGGCCCAGTTCGCTACCCTGACCCTGGGCTCGGGAGCTGCGGCCGCCGTCATTGGCCGCTCCGACCTGCACCCGGCGGGCCACAAGATTATCGGTTCGGTCTCCCGCGCGGGAACCGAGCACCGCAACCTCTGCATTGGCGGTGAAGCCGACCAGGGGATGAATACGGACGCCGCGGGCCTGCTCAAACACGGCCTGCAGCTAGTTGCTGAGGCCTGGGAAGAAGCCCACCAGAACGGCTGGGACTGGGGCAACATGCGCTCCTACGTAACCCACCAAATTTCTAACGCCCACACCAACGCCATTATTGAAGCCGTGGGTATCGACCGCGAGCGCATCCCCATGACTTTCCCGGTCTGGGGCAACGTGGCGGCAGCCGCCCTTCCCATGACCCTGGCTGAGGAAAGCGCCCACTTCGTAGCCGGTGACCGTATTCTCTGCATGGGTGTGGGTTCCGGCCTGAACACCGCGCTCATGGAAATCACCTGGTAGGAGCCACTATGACGTTTTCTCAGCTCACTCCTGTTCCTGCCCTCTGGCCCGGCGTTGACCCTGCCTGGTCCCAGCAGGTGCAGGTGCCCGCGTCCGCCCCGGTAGAAGAAGCCGGGGCTAGCCGCCGCTGGCACTACCTCGATAATGGCCCGGCGCTCGAGGCCGCCGGGCGCACCCCGGTCGGTACCGTACTGGCGGTGCACGGTAACCCCACCTGGTCCTATCTCTGGCGGTCGGTTATCGCTGCCGCCACTGATGCCGAGCAGCCCTGGCGCGTGGTAGCGGTAGACCAGCTCGATATGGGCTATTCGGAGCGCACCGGCCTGACCCGTTCGCTTTCAGACCGCATTGCTGACCTCGGTGATTTTACGGCCGCGCTTGGGCTTGACACTACCGACCTGCCCCTTGTCACGCTGGCCCATGACTGGGGCGGGCTGATCTCGCTGGGGTGGGCCCTGCGCCACCGTGAGATTGTCTCGGGTGTCATGCTGACCAACACCGCTGTTTTTCATGACGCCGGTGAGAAAATCCCGGTCGCCCTGCAGGCAGCCCTCAACCCGGCACTGCATTCCTGGGCGACCGAAAAATCAACCGCCTTTATCGACGTGACTCTGGGTCTGGCCCAGGGCGGGCTTGATGCTGCGGTCAAGAAGGCCTACAAGCTGCCCTACACCACCGCCGAGCACCGGGTGGGCGTGCGGAATTTCGTGGCCGACATACCGGCAACCGAGGCGGCTGCCAGCTACCGCCCCATGGTCTCTGTTGCCGAAGGTATTACAGACCTTAACCTGCCTGCCCTGATGCTCTGGGGTACTAAAGACCCGGTCTTCCAGCGCCGTTACATGGCCGACCTGGCTACCCGCCTGCCGCAGGCCGACATCCACCGTTTTGAAACCGCCAGCCACCTGGTTGCCGAAGATGAAGACATCGCCACCCCCATTCTGGCCTGGCTGACCGAGCACTTCGTCACCGGCACGACCCAGCGGGACCTCCACCTCACCGCGCGCGCTGCCCGGGTACCGGCGTCCGCTCATTACCGCCCCATGGGAGCTGAGCTGGCAGACCGGGCGGACGACACCACCCTAGCCATCGTTGATATGAGCAGAAAGGGGGACGGCACCGAGGTAGCCGCCCAGCTGTCGTGGTCTGAGCTGGCTGCCGAGGTTGATCGGGTTGCCGCCGGCCTACACCGGCTGGGGGTTCAGCCCGGGGACCGTGTTAACCTGCTGGTTCCGCCCGGCATCAAGCTCACCACCTTGATTTACGCCTGCCTCAAGATTGGCGCTGTGATTGTTGTTGCCGATACCGGCCTGGGGGCAGCTGGGTTGACGCGCGCTCTCAAGGGGGCCCGCCCGTCCTGGCTGATCGGTATCCCAGCAGCCCTGGCCCTGGCCCGTACCCTGGGCTGGCCCGGGCAGCGCATTGCAGCCGTTTCCTTGCCCGCTTCCGCCGCCCGCGCCCTGGGTGTGGTGGCCTCGGTCGATGACTTTGTCACCCCCGACATTTTTGCGGTAGCGGACCCGGACCCCGACGCGGACGCCGCTATCCTCTACACCTCTGGATCTACCGGCCCAGCTAAGGGCGTGGTCTACACCCACCGCCAGTTGGCCGCCATGAGAGACACGATCGCTGCCACCTACGATCTGGCAGCCGGGAGCGGTCTGGTCGCCGGCTTTGCCCCCTTCGCGCTGCTGGGCCCGGCCCTGGGTGCCACATCCGTCACCCCGGCCATGGACGTCACCAAGCCTAAGACCCTGACCGCTTCGGCCCTGGCGTCCGCTGCCCAGGCTATCGGGGCAACCACGGTCTTTGCCTCACCGGCAGCGCTCATGAACGTGCTCGAAACGGTCGAGGGGCTCACCAGCCAGCAGCAGGCAGCCCTGGGGCAGGTGACTACCCTGCTCTCAGCCGGTGCCCCTATTACCTCTCCCCTGCTAGCCCGCCTGCAGGCCCTACTCCCGGCAGCCTCCCTGCATACCCCCTACGGCATGACCGAGGCTCTTCCCACCACCGACGTTTCCTTTGCCGAAATTCAGCAGGCTGAGCAGGACGCTTCAGACGGCCTTCCGGGAGCTGGCGGTGGTGTGTGCGTGGGTAGACCCGTTCACGGTGCTGCCCTGCAGATTGCTCCCCTGCTCGAGGACGGCACGGTCTCGGAGCAGGTGACCAGCGAACCCGGTATTACCGGTGAGATTCTGGTGTCTGCCCCGCATGTTAAGGACCGCTACGACACCCTCTGGGTCACCGAACGCGCTTCAAGCTCCACCCCCGGCTGGCACCGCACCGGCGATGTGGGGCATTTCGATGCCAGCGGACGCCTGTGGGTCGAGGGCCGTCTCGCCCACGTGCTAGTGACCGCCCAGGGCGTGCTCACCCCGGTGGCCCTGGAGCAGGCTGCCGAACTCGATGCCGAGGTGCGCCGGGCAGCAGCTGTGGCGACCGGCCCGGCCGGGGCGGCGTCCGTCCTGATCGTGGCCGAAGTTGGCCCCACTTTCCGGGGTAAGAAGACCCGCAACGGTCTGGCACCAGCCGACCTAGCTCAGCGGGTGCGGGAGCGAGTACTGGCGGAAACCGGGGTAGAGGTATCGGCTGTGCTGGTGGTTGCGGAGCACCCCACCGATGTGCGGCACAACTCGAAGATTGACCGCCCGGTGCTTGCTACCTGGGCCCAGCAGCTTCTAGAAGGGAAGCGGGCCCGTCTGGGCAAGGGGGTTATCGCGTGGTAGTCTCACTGCGTCCGCTCGCCCCCGAGTTCTGTCAGCCAGCCCGTGCTGAGCGGGTGCTGGTCACCGGCGCCTCGGGGCTTCTTGGCCGCGAGGTCGTCTTTGCTCTGCTCCGTGCCGGCTACTCTGTGCGGGCCTTTCAGCGCGGGGACTCCGGTATCGCCCAGATGCTCCCTGCCCACCTGGCTGACCGCTTCGACCAGGTGCAGGGTTCTCTCACAGACCAGCTGGCGGTCGGCCGGGCTGTCACCGGTGTTCAGGGTGTTATCCACCTGGCAGCCAAGGTGTCTGTGGTCGGAGACTGGGAGGATTACCGGCAGGTCAACGTCGAGGGCACCCGCACCCTGCTCGATGCCGCCCGCGCAGTGGGTATCGGTAAGTTCCTGCACACGTCCTCACCCTCGGTAGCCCATACGGGGGCCTCGATCGTGGGCGAGGGCAACCCACCCGCTAGCCCCAGCCATGCCCGGGGCAACTATGCCCGTTCTAAGGCCGAGTCTGAGCTGCTGGCCCTGAGCTACGATGCGGACGACTTCTGGGTGGGTGTGCTGCGCCCCCACATCGTTTGGGGCCCCGGCGATACCCAGCTGGTGGAACGAGTGCTAGAACGCGCCGCTGCAGGCCGCCTACCCCTGCTCAATCAGGGCACAGCTATGATCGACACCCTCTACATCGACAACGGGGCGGACGCCTTCGTGCGCGGCTACCAGCGTCTTGAGACTATCCGCGGGGTGCCCCTGGTGGTAACGAACGGCCAGCCCCGCCCGGTCGGTGAGATCATCTCCGGTATGTGTAGCGCCTGCGGCGTCAAGCCTCCGGCTTACTCGCTACCGGCGTCCGTGGCCTACGGGCTGGGTTTAGCCATGGAAAAGGTCTGGGCCCGTTGTGCCCCCGGGCAGATTCCCCCGCTGACCTCTTTCTTAGCCGAGCAGCTCTCCACCGCCCACTGGTTCGACCAGCGCACCACCCGGGAGCTTCTGGGCTGGTCCCCGGCTGTTTCCCTGGAGGAAGGGTATGAGCGGCTGGGTGAGTTCTACGGGCGAAGATTCGCAGCAACTACTCACTAGCTCATCTAACATAGGCAGGCAGATAACTAGCTCATCTAACACAGGCAGGCAGAGCGCCGTCGGCCAGCTGGACCGGGGCTGGCGGTGAATTGGGCGAGCGCCCCGCGCGAGCCCAAGAGGGTCGCTGGCCTAGGCGTTCTGCCTGCCGTTTGATGTGGTTACATTCCTCTGGGTTTCCGTTGGCAATGGGGGCACCGGTAGGAGCTCCTGCCTCCGAAGGGCTCCCGCACCATCAGCGAGGTGCGCCCCGCTTCTAGGCAGCGGGGGCAGGGCTGGCCTGCCTGCCCGTAGGCCTTGAGGGAGCGGTCAAAGTAGCCCGATTCCCCGTTGACGTTAACGTAGAGGGCATCGAAGCTGGTGCCACCCTGGGCTAGGGCGTCCCGCATAACGGCACGAGCGGCGTCCACCAGGTCACGGGCGGTTGAGGCTGGGATACTCTTGGCCGGTTTAGCGTAGTGCAGGCGGGCTCTCCAGAGGGCCTCGTCGGCGTAGATGTTGCCCACCCCGGAGATAGCGCTTTGATCGAGCAGGAGCTTTTTGATGCCGGTGGAGGTGCCCAGCATGGTGCGTCTGAACTGCCCAAAGTCGAAGTAGGGGTCAAGCGGGTCACGGGCAATGTGAGCAACAGCCTGCGGGATCAGGGGAAGGCCCAGAGCGGACGCGGACGCCCCCGGCACCGGCTGCCCGGCGGCGTTGTGCACGGGTAGCAGGGGGCTGGTAAACATGCCGCCGAAGATACGCTGATCCACAAAGCGCAGGGTGAGCGGGGCTTCGCGCCCGCTCTCATCGGTTGCACCGGCTAGGTCAATGAGCACCTTGAGGTGCTTTTCTGCTGGTAGCTCGGGGTCTTTGAGGAGCACCTGGCCACTCATTCCCAGGTGGATGACCAAGGCAAAGTCTTCATTGCCCTCAAAAAGCAGCCAGAGGTACTTACCTCGTCTTGCCACATCGATAATCCGTTGGCCTGTGAGTAGTCTCTCGAAGTCCACCGGTCCGGCCTCGTGGCGCCGCACCGAGCGTCCGTCCACCACCTGCACGCGCTCCAGCACGGCCCCAAGGATGTGCCCAGCTAGGCCCCGGCGAACCACCTCAACCTCGGGTAACTCTGGCATATTCACTCCGCCTTTCAAAAAAATGAAAAAATATGCACCGCGTGGTGCCCACATATTGAACATATCAGGTGCAGAATAGACCCTGTGCATTCTCGCCTGCAACCAGCCTACTGATAGTGAGCTGGTGGCAGGGGCAGAACCAACCCTTCTGTATCAAGGAGAGACTTTTGTCGACACCCCCATCCCCCAGAGGGCAGCACGCCGATGTGCCGTCCTTCGCCCACGAGCAAGAAGGCTTCCAGCAGGGGCTCAAGCCCCGCCAGATTCAGATGATCGCCATGGGCGGGTCTATCGGAACCGGCCTCTTTCTCGGAGCGGGCGGACGCCTGCACGATGCCGGCCCCTCCCTCATCTTCCTCTACGCGATTGCCGGTTTTTTCGGCTACCTGATTCTGCGGCAGCTAGGTGAACTGGTCAGCTACCGCCCCTCGTCCGGCTCTTTCGTCAGCTACACCCGCGAATTTTACGGCGAAAAATGGGCCTTCTTCGTGGGCTGGATGTACTGGTTCTCCTGGGCCGCCACCGCCATTGTGGACGCCACCGCTATCGCCATCTACTTCAACTGGTTTGGCCAGTACATACCTGCTATCGAGCAGATTGACCAGTGGGTCGTGGCGCTCATCGTCATTGTCGTGGTGGTATCGATGAACCTGATTTCGGTCAAAATCTTCGGTGAACTGGAGTTCTGGTTTGCCCTGATTAAGGTCGGCTCCCTGGTGCTCTTCATGATCATCGGTATCTTCTTCGTTATCTTCGGTACCCCCACAGGCTCGCCCGTGGGCTTTACCCACATCGCCGAGTCCGGCTTCCTGCCCAACGGCCTGATGGCGGCGCTGGTTGTCTCTCAGGGTGTTATCTTCGCCTACTCCGGTATTGAGCTAGTTGGTACCGCCTCGGGTGAAATTAAGGACCCCCGCAAGGCTATCCCCAAGGCCATCAACACCGTGGTCTGGCGTATTGCCCTCTTCTATGTAGGCTCCGTACTGCTGCTCTCCCTGCTGCTACCCTACGACGCCTACTCGGCCGATGAATCTCCCTTCGTGACCTTCTTCGGTTCCATCGGTGTGGACTACGCCGCCCCCATCATGCAGCTGGTGGTCATTACCGCAGCGGCCTCATCGCTGAATGCGGGCCTCTACTCCACAGGCCGTATTACCCACTCTATGGCCATGAACGGCTCAGCTCCCCGTTTCACCGGGGCTATGAGCAAGTCGGGTGTGCCCATCGGCGGCATTCTGCTCACCGGTGCAGTGGCCCTGCTCGGTGTGGCGATTAACTACTGGAAGCCCTCCGAGGCCTTCGAAATCGTCCTCAACATCTCAGCCGTCTGTATCGTGATTGGCTGGATGGCCATCACCCTACCCCACCAGCGCTTTGTGGCCATGGCCCGCCGGGGTGAGCGCGTCCGCCCCGAGTATCAGGCTCCCCTAGCGCCCGTCACCAACTGGCTCACCATGGCCTTCCTGGTGGGTGTACTGGTGCTCATCGCCTTCGACTACCCCATCGGCACCTACGCCCTGGCGGCCATGCTTCTGGTGGTGCCCGTGCTGGTGGTTGGCTGGCTGGCCGTCCGCAAGCGAGTACGGGCTCTGGCAGCCGAGCGTTTAGAGCAGGTTCCCACCCAGACCACCTCTATCAACATTGTGGGTAGGGATGACGAAATCAGCCTGCCCTAGCCGCAGCAAGGCATCAGCCTGGTAGCACGACAAGAGGGGGGGCTCCACCGATATCTTTCGGTGGAGCCGCCCCTCTTTGTGTAGGTAAAGTCTTGCTTGGCCTAGCCGTAGACCCTGTAGTAAGCCTGTTCGGCAGCCATACGCTCGGCTTCCTTCTTGCTGGTGCCCTTGCCCTGCCCCATGACCTTCCCGGCCAGGAGGACCTTGGCGGTGTAGCGGCGGGCGTGGTCGGGGCCGGTGCCCTCAACCTCGTAGACGGGCTCGCCGGTGCCCTGGGCTGCGGCGTATTCCTGAATTTCGGTCTTCCAGTCACGGCCCACGTTCAGGGTTTTGTTATCGTCTAGCAGGTGCGCAGTATGGTCTAGCACCAACTGGTGGGCAGCTTTAGGCCCGTGCTTCATATACACGGCACCGAAGACAGCCTCCATAGTGTCAGCCAGAATGGAATCCTTATCGGCACCACCGCTTTTCTTCTCCCCCTTACCCAGGCGGACGCAGGGCCCCAGCTTGAGGCTGCGGGCCAGGTTAGCCAGGGTACGGGTGGAAACAATCACGTGGTGGCGCTTGACCAGCTCGCCCTCGGGCAGGTCAGGGAATTTGATGTAGAGCTCTGAAGCGACGGCTAAAGACAGCACGGAGTCACCCAAAAATTCCAGGCGCTCGTTGTGGGGTATACCGCCGTTTTCAAAGGAGTAGGAGCGGTGAGTCATTGCAAGCTGAAACGTCTCGGTATCGAGATCGATACCGAGACGTTTCAGAAACTCTTGTGATGCAGAGTTAGTCATAAGGCGCGAATTAGGCGTCAGCTACCTTGCGGCCCTTGTACTCGTAGAAGAGTTCGTTGCCAGCTGAGTCAGTCACGAGCTTTGCCTGGTGGGGCAGGGAGTAGGTGACGCGACCGTTTTCTACGGTCTTGACCAGCTGAGGAACGGAAGCCTTCCACTGGGAACGGCGGGCGCGGGTGTTAGCACGGGACATTTTCCGCTTGGGAACAGCCACAGCTATCTCTTTTCTCTTGTTGCTTTATAAGTTTTATTTGTCGTTCGCATCGAGCAACGCTGATAGCGCGTTCCACCGGGGGTCGATGACCTCATGATGGTGCTCAGGGTCGTCCTCAAGGCGTGCACCACATTCGGAGCACAGGCCCTGACAGGAGTCACTGCAAACAGGTTGGAACGGCAGTTGAAGAATCACTGCGTCCCGCAGCGCCGGTTCGAGATCAATTTCATCGTTCTCTACGGCGTACTGCTCATCTACTTCATCTTCGGGGCCGCCTTCGGGGGCCTTCTCGAAAACAAAAAGCTCTTGAACATCGGCTGTAACATCAAAGTCAACCGGGTCTAGGCAAAGGCTGCATTCACCGGAAACGGTGACAGTTGCAGTACCAGTTACCAAGATACCATCTGAAACGGATTCCAGGCGAACATTGAGGTCAATGTCGCTGCCTTCTTCCGCCTCAATCAGAGCGTTGCCAAAATCGCTTGGCGCTGGCAGAACTTCATCAAGGGTCTCCATAGCGCCCGGGCGATGAGCTAGATCTCGAACCGAGATCGTAAGGGGCGATGAATCTTTTCGTGAAATGACGAACTCCCTATCGAATGTTTTAAACCAAGTACCTATTTTAGGGGTTTAAGACCGGCCGAATCAAGCGCTCTAGGTTTAACCTCTTGTTTGGCTGACCACATTATTGCTCGGGGTAGAGGGCTCGCTGCACCGCGCGCGGGACGAAAGCCCGCACGTCCCCGCCGAAGCCTGCGACCTCTTTAACGATGGTCGATGAGATGTGGTTGTACTTGGGGTCTCCGGCGATAAAGCTGGTTTCAACCCCGGCGATGTGCCGGTTCATCGAGGCCATGGGAGCCTCGTATTCATAGTCGGCGGTGTTGCGCAGCCCCTTCACGATGAGCACGGACCCCTGGTCGCGCACGAAGTTAGCCAGCAGTTCCCCCTCGGGTAGCACTTTGGCGCTCACCCCGTCGAAGAGGGCGAAGGTTTCCTCAACCATGGCGACGCGCTCTTCGAGGGTGAAGCGGTACTTTTTCTTGGAGTTGTGGGAGACCGCGACGATGACGTTACCGTAGATTTTTGCGGCGCGGGTGATGATTTCGACGTGACCGTTGTGGATGGGGTCAAAGGATCCGGGACAGACAACCAATTGCATGTCTCTAGGCTACAGCAGGTTGGTTAGGTATGACACACTAAGTCATGCTCTCTTGGGCAACAGGGGGAGGCCGGTAATCTTGGGTTCAGACAAAGATACGGACGCCCGCCCTGCACGTACGGCGGTGGGCTAGACGAGAGCGGGGTCGGCACCAGATGGCCACTGAGAAGAAGCAACGGGCCTTTGAACGGGTTGGGCTAGCGGCCGGGCTGATGGGGGCGGACGGCCACTGGCGCTCTACCATCTTCGAAGAGATGTCGGCCCTTGCTCACCGCTACGGTGCCCTGAACCTGGGGCAGGGTTTTCCAGATACGGACGGCCCCGCCGAGATGCTCCGGGCAGCAGCTGACGCCCTGGCTAGCGGGGTCAACCAGTACGCTACCATCGCGGGTAACCCCGCCCTGAGGCAGGCCATTGCCGAGCACCAGCAGCGTTTCTACGGGCTTACCCTCGACCCCGATACCCAGGTGACGGTAACCGCCGGCGCCTCTGAAGCCCTGGCAGCTACCATTGCGGCCCTGGTAGAACCGGGTGACGAGGTTGTTCTCTTCGAACCCTACTACGACCTCTACCCTGCCGCTGCCGCCCTAGCCGGGGCGCGCGTCCGCACCGTTCCGCTTGTGCCACCCACGTTTGAACCCGATCTGGACGCCCTCGAAGCAGCTTTTTCTGACCGCACAGCCCTGGTGGTAGTCAACGACCCGCACAACCCCACAGGTATGGTCTTTTCAACCGAAGCAAAGACTAAGATCGTGGAGCTGGCGACCAGGTACGATGCTGTGATTCTGGCTGACCAGGTCTACGAGCACCTGGTCTTTACCGGCCCCTACCAGCCCATTCAGACCCTGCCGGGAGCAGCAGAGCGCACGGTGGCGGTTTCAGCGATTTCTAAGACCCACTCGGCCACCGGCTGGCGGGTGGGGTGGATGACCGGCCCAGAAAACCTTATACTCCCCATCCGCCTGGTGAAGGGCTATTTCACGCACTCTGCGGCCGCTCCCCTGCAAGCAGCTGCGGCTGTTGGCGTGGGCCTGGGCGATGACTTCTATACCGGGGTACAGGCCCGCTACGCCCAGCAGCGGCGCATTTTGGTGGAAAACCTAGCGGGATCACCGTGGGAGGTAACTCCCCCGGCAGGTACCTTCTTCGCGGTAGCCGATGTGTCGAGGGTCCTGGCTGAACGGGACCTGACCTCAGCAGAAGAGCTCTGCCATCTGCTTCCCGAGCAGGCAGGGGTCGCACTGATTCCACTGACAGCCTTTACGACCGAGGCCTACCGGCAGCGGGTGCAGACCTACGTGCGTTTTGCCTTCTGCAAGCGCCCGGAAGTACTGCAGGAGGCCGCCACCCGTCTGCGTGCCTATAGCGGCTAAGCCCTAGTTGCGGGCGTCCTTTGCCCGAATGAGGTCAAGGGCAACCAAACCGCCCAGCATGGCCAGGCGCACGGGCTCGGGGGCGCCGGGGTCGAAGTTCACCCCGTAGCGGCTCTTACCGCGCAGCCCTGCCACCAGGCCGCCCCACTCGCGGGCAACGCGGGCAGCTACATGGCCGTTAACCGTGATGTTGAAGTCGTACTCGAAGAGGCTACCTTCGAGCTCCAGGGTGAGGCCCGGCAGCTCGATGGTGAGGCGCTTGCGCATGAAAGAGAACTGCTTTTGCACGTGGGCGAAGAGGGAGCCATCGGGGTTCAGCAGTTCGTAGCGGTCCAGGCCAAAGTCAAAGGGGTCAACAATCTTGAGAAGAAGGTTCCCACTGCCGTCGACCAGGTCAAAGGTGCGGTTGCCCTTGAGCAGGCGGCCTGCGGTTGAGCCGGTGGTGAGCACCCGGCCGAGCACGCGCCCGTCCTGGCTCTGTATCTCAAAGTCATTGCTCATGAAGCTGCGGGTTTGCTGCACCACCAGGGTGTTTTCGGTCAGCAGGGGCGCGGACGCTCCCTGGCTCGTTTCTGGGGTCGACTGGGGCTGATGACCGGGGTTATTTGTGTTCTCACTCATAGTTCCACCCTAAACTAGACGGCGGGCTCCACATAATAGAGCACGGTCTCACCGTATTTTTTCTCGGCAAACTTTTCGAGGCCTTCGGGCCAGGTGGGCTCGTCGGTGCGGGAGGCCCGTTCAACCACCACCACCGCTCCCTCGGTCAGGCGGGGTGCCAGCAGGGCCAGCAGCTCTTCGAGCTCGCTGTTGGTTACGGCGTAGGGCGGGTCAATAAAGACCAGGTCCCAGGCGGACGCCCCCGCCGAAAGGTAGGTGCGGGCCGTCATCTTATGTACGCGGGCAGTACCCCCGGCGGTCTTGCCCACGGCGGCAATGTTTTTTTCAATGACGGTAACGGCCTTGGGGTAGTGGTCTACGAAGTCCACGTGGGCAGCCCCGCGCGAGAGAGCTTCGCAGCCCAGGGCACCCGAGCCGCCGAAAAGGTCGAGGGCGCGCACGCCGTCCAACATGTTGTAGGTATCCAGGCGGGAAAAAAGGGCTTCTTTGACCCGGTCGGTGGTGGGGCGGGTGTTATCACCGGGGACGTTGGCTAGGCGCAGGCCGCCTGCGGCTCCTGCAATGATGCGGCTCATTCGGCTGCGCTCCGCTCGTAGTGGTAGAGGGTGGGACTGTTATAAGGGTACCGGTAGGGCTGGTGAGAACAAAGAGAAGGTTAGGTATGGGTGACCGGTGACGGAGGGCCCGCCGGGCACTTGAGTTGACCGCATTTATTCTGGTTTACCCGCAACTAGTTGCGGGTAAACCAGAATAAATGCGGGGTCTACGGCCTTGGCCGAGCCTAACCGCGCCCCAGGAAGGCCTCGCGGTCGGCGTCGAGGGCCCGGTCGATGGTGCGGGCCAGGTCGGGGTGTTTGGCCAGAGTGGGGTCAGCCTCAATAATTCCGGAGGCGTCCTGCCGGGCCCGCTCAATGAGCTTGGCATCGGTCAGGGCACGCAGCAGCTTGAGGGTGGACTTCTTCCCTGACTGGGCAGCACCGAGAATATCGCCTTCGCGCCGCTGCTCCAGGTCAACCCGCGAAAGCTCGAAGCCGTCGGTGGTAGCCGCTACCGCTGCCAGCCGCTCCCGACTGACGCCGTCCGCCGGCTGCTTGGTAACCAGCAGGCAGGTGCCGGGCAGGGAGCCGCGGCCAATGCGTCCGCGCAACTGGTGGAGGCCAGAAATACCAAAGCGGTCGGCGTCCATAATGATCATGAGGGTTGCGTTGGGCACGTTCACGCCCACCTCAATCACGGTGGTAGACACCAGCAGATCAATGCGACCGGCGGAGAATTCGGTCATGACCCGGTTCTTCTCGGCAGTATCCATGCGCCCGTGTAGCCCCTCGATGCGCACCCCGGCCAGGGTGGGGACGTCCTCGAGCTCCTCCAGGGTGCTCTCGACCGAGGCCAGCGAACCGCGGGCGCTCTCCCCCGCCGCGGCTTGAGACCCCAGCCCTTTACCGGTGAGCCCACTCGCCCCGAAGAGGGTCTGGCCTGCCTCGGCGTCACCGGGGGTATCGGCCCCGCCGATTTTGGGCACCACCACGTAAACCTGGTGCCCGGCGTCAATTTCTTCGCGGGCGCGGGCCCAGATGCGGTCGGCCCAGCGGGGGTGCTCTGCCAGCGGCACTACGTGGGTGGTAATTTTTTGGCGGCCGGCCGGTAGCTGGTCAAGCACCGAGGTATCGAGATCGCCAAAGACGGTCATGGCGACGGTACGGGGTATGGGGGTGGCGGTCATGACCAGCCGGTGGGGCAGCTCCCCGCCGGGACCGCGCAGGGCATCGCGCTGTTCAACGCCAAAGCGGTGCTGCTCATCGACCACGACCAGCCCGAGGTCGGCAAAGGTCACCGAGTCTCCGAGCAGGGCGTGGGTACCAATGACGATGTCTGCCTCACCCGAGGCGATAGCCAGCAGGGCTTCCCGTTTAGCCTTGGTTTTGAGGGAGGCGGTCAGCAGCACGACGCGGACGCCCGCCCCGGAGCTGTCCTGAGGGGCCAGCATATCGCCCAAAATCTCGCAGACCGACCGGTAGTGCTGTTCAGCCAGCACCTCGGTGGGGGCCAGCATAGCCGACTGGGCACCGTTATCTGCCACCTGCAGCATGGCGCGCAGGGCCACTACGGTTTTACCCGAGCCTACGTCCCCCTGGAGCAGGCGGTTCATGGGGGAAGAGCTGGCCAGGTCAGAGCGGATTTCTGCACCCACGGCCTGCTGGCCCTCGGTCAGCTGATAGGGCAGGGCTTCCAGCAGGGCGTCCGCGAAACCGCCCTCTACATAGGGGCGGGCAACGGTCTGGTGGGCGGCTCGGGCTGCACGAATACGGGCAAGAGCGGCCTGCAGCACGAAGGCCTCGCGGTAGCGCAGGGAGTGATGGGCTGCCCGCCAGGTTTCTTCGGTATCGGGGGTGTGCACGGCCCGGTAGGTCCATTCCAGGGATGGGATCTTGCGGCTCTTACGCACGGTAAAGGGGACGGGGTCTTCGAGCTCCTTGAGGTTGATGCGCTCAATCAGGGTCTCGATGGCTGCGGCCACCTTATCGGTGGGGAACTTGGGGCTGGCCTTATAGACCGGTATGGGGGCGGACGCCCGCGCGGCGGCCCGCTCTATCGCTTCGGCGCTGGCGCCGGGGGCGGCGGCCAGTTCTTTTCCGGCGATGACGGCGTAGTGGGGGTTGGTCAGGGTGATTTCGCCCCGGTAGGAGCCCACCTTGCCCGAGAACATGACCTGGTCGCCCTCGTGAATGTCTCGGGCTGCTGTCCAGGCGTTGAAGAAGCTCAGGGTCATGGTGCCGCTGGCGGTGAGTGAGTAGGGTTCAGCTGCATAGCCACCGAAAACGTCGCCCATGTGGTAGCTGGACGGGGTGCCCGGTTGCTGGGTGCCGCTGTAGCCCCCAGCGTTGCCGTGTAGGCGGGGATTGGTGTATCCCGGGGTGTAGGACGCCGGTGGAGCCGCCCCCCGGTAGGCGTTGGGGTTGGGAGGCTGCCAGGTGGGCTCGAGCTGACCAACCTGATCCAGCTGATCCGTAATGGTGACCTCTGTGATGGACCCGCGCCGCGATGCCATCTGCCGGGTGGTTACCCGAACGACCCTAGCAATGATGGTGGCTTCGCTGCCCTCTACCAGGGATGAGAAGGGGGTGAGTTCCCCGCGGGGCAGGTATTTGCGGGGGTAGTAGTCCAGTGCCTGGCCCACGGTTTCTAGCCCCAGGTGGGTCTTAAAGGACTTGGCCAGGGTTGCCCCCAGGTAGTCGGCCAGGGGGGCGTTATCCAGGCGGTCTTCTGCGGCGTAGCGGGCTAGGGCGTCCTTTGCCTGCTCGCTTAGTTCCGGGGTCTTGCGTTGACGGGCTGCCATTAGGGGTTAGATTCCTGGTGGGTTTCCCGGTGGGCGGGGTCATCCAGGGAGGTGGTTCGTACGTTGAGGGGGTTGCCCGCAGCGCGGAGGAGGGCCAGGGCGTCCTCGGCCTCGGGGACGTGCACGTGGATAGCCCACAGGGCCTCATTCCCTGCTTCGACCTGGGCGATGGAGACCGAGTCCCCGACCGTCTCTAAGGCGCTGCGCAGCTGGGTTACTTCGAGCACCGGAAGATAAATCTCGCACATAACCTCGATGCGGGCTTCTGCCGCCGAGCGCTGCCGAGTGCTTCGGGGCGGTAAGGACGCCGCCCCCACCTGGAGCAGGTCGCGGTAGGTGGCCTGCGGGGCGGCCCCCAGCAGCTCTGTTGCCAGGGCTACTAAGACCAGGTGCAGGCCCAGGGCTCCGGAATCAACCCAGCCGTTACGGGCGTGGTCTGCTTCGGTGGTAGCTCGCAGGGCAGCCTCTGAGACGGCCAGTAGGGTCGTGAGGTAGACCTGCCAGGGGTTCTCTTCATCGGTAGGATCTGGCAGCGAGCAGGTGGCAAGAGCCTGCATGAGGGTGAGCATGGTGCCGTCGGCGGGCTGGCTCAGAGCGGCGGACGCCTGCTGGGCCCCTCGTTCCCAGGCAGCGGCGAGCGCCTGCGGGGTCAGGGGGCGGACGGTGGAGGGCGGCAGCTGCCCGGCCTCCCCCAGTTCTTCAGCTAGACCCAGGAGCCAGACAGCTAGCAGGGTTCCAGAGTTTCCCCTGGCCCCGCGCAGGGCTGCCCGGGCAGCGATAGCGAGGGTGGGCTCGTCCGCCATGCCAGCGGTGTCGGCGGCCCGCCCGAGGGTGGCGACCATGTTGGCCCCGGTGTCGGCATCGGCCACGGGGAAGACGTTAATGCGGTTGAGAAGGGATCTGTGCTCCACCAGCTGGGTGCGAGCGCGCAGTAGCCAGTTCAGCCACCAGTCAGCGGGAACCTGCCTCAAAGTGATCCCATCCTTTCGCGGTGTAGGTGCGGCCGTCGACGGTAATTCCGTTGCCTGCCTGTACCGTACCAATTCTAGTAAATCCGGGCGGCATCTGTGCAGGTGGGCAGGTGCCTAGTAGGCCGTGGTCTTCCCCGCCGGTCAGTACCCAGCGTAGGGCTTGGGCGTCCGCCTGTTCGGGAGTGCCTGCGGTGAGCAGGGCTGCAGCAGGGCCTACCCTGTTGGCCCAGGGAGCCAGGGCCGTCGAGTCGAGGTCAAGGGCCACACCGGAGGCCGCTGCAATACGGCCGCCGTCGCGCACCAGCCCGTCGGAGACATCCATGAGGGAGGTCAGGTAGGGGGCGCCTTCCGGCCCCAGGTGTAGGGGCGAGCGGGGGCGCTGCTGGGCGCGGACGCAGGCAGTCAGCTCTTCGGTGGCGGTGAAGGGGGCTGAGTCGAGCAGGGCTAGGCCGGCAGCGGCGGTGCCCAGGGCACCGGCGAAGACTACGGCGTCCCCGGGGCAGGCTCCGCTTCGGGTGATAGGCCGGTCGGTCAGGCCCACGGCGGTAACAGTTACCGAGATTTCGCTGCCTGAGCCCATATCGCCCCCGGCAATCGTGCAGGTGGTAGCCCCCTGGGCAGTACAGGATTCGGTGAGACCCCGGGCAAAATCCTGCACCCAGCTCACGGGGGTATCGGGGGTCAGGGTAAGGGACACCAGCAGGGTGACAGGGGTAGCCCCCATAGCTGCGATATCGGCCAGGTTCTGGGTGGCGGCCTTCCAGCCCACCTCATACCCGCCGGTTGTATAGCCCGAGGGCCAGCTGCGGCGGAAGTCCTGGTTTTCGGTTTGGGTGTCGGTGCTCATGACGGTCAGCCCGCCCCGCAGATCGAGGGCAGCAGAATCGTCCCCCGGCCCCAGGACCAGGGCGCCGGGGGCACCTAGCTCGGCGCGGACGTCCGCCGCCCGCTGGTTATGCTCGGTGAGTATAGGCATGAAGAGGGCAAGGAGCTGCCCTTCGCTGACCTGGCTTACAGTCTGCATAGGGCTCCTAGTTCCTGGGCGCACGGTTACGCCACACAAAGTTAAAGACCACCAGGGCCAGGCCCGCCGTGGCGATACCCGTAAAAATCAGCAGGGGGCGGGCACCGTTCATAATGGTGTTGCCGCGCTGGAAGATACTCCCCCCGGTCACCGCCCCGGCCTGGTGCCCCTGGGCTTCTGCCCCGGCAACACCGGCGGCCTGGTTGGGGTCGGCAGATGAAGATCTGTTCCCCTGGGCCCCCGACACGTTCAAGAAGCCCTCCACCCACTCAGGTGCCCCCGCGTACCCGGGGTTCTGCTGGCTGCTTGAGAAAATACCCAGGACTGTTCCACCCACCGGGGAGCTTTCCAGCTGGCTTGTATCGGCGTCCATTCGCCCAGGAGCCTGGGCACCAGCAACACTACTGCCCAGGGTAGAGGGCACAGGCGAGCCCTGAACCGGTATCAAACCTTGGCTAGTGTCGGTTTGACCGATACCCGCAGAAGGCTGCCCCGTAGGTTGGGGGGCTGGCAGGCTAGGGAGCCCGGCAGCTCCACCGGTCACATCAGGGTCAGCAGTTTCCCCTGGAGGCAGGAGAATCTCAATCGCCGATTGGCTGGGGGCAGGCTCAGGGTTAGCCGAAGGAAGCGGGTTCTCGCTCGGTTCTGGCACAGGAGTCGAAGGGGCGGACGAACTCGATTCGGGGCTGGGTGTTGGGGCAACAGGCACTGGGCTAGTCGGCTCAGGGTCTGTGGGCTCGGGCGAAGGAGACTCTGGCGCAGAAGTTTCAGGACCGGGTGACTCGGTAGCGCTGGGTGAATCGGTAACGGTGGAGCTCTCACTCGGCAAGTCACTCGACGGGGAGGAACCAGTGGGGGCAGGACTCACCGTAGAGGTGAAGCTCTCAGTTGGATCAGCTGCGTAAGCGCTCTGGGAGCCTGCCAGGGTCGAGCCGACCAGCAGGGTCAGGGGGGCAAGGGATACCGCCAGAGCCGTTCCCACAGCATAACAGGTCTTCTTCTGCACGGGCCCTCCTTTCCATCGCTCAAAACCAGGCTGCCGTACCCGGAGCAACCCTACCCCTACCCTACCGAATCTGCCACCGCCCCGGCTAGCTAGACCGCTTACCGGCTCCAGGCCCTCAAGAAAGTTATAGAATAGCCGGGTGAGAACACCGCACAAACCTCTTATTCTCTTCCTGGCAGCCTTCGGCCTCACCGGCTGCGGGGCAAGTGCCGTCACCCTTGAACCGGCCCCCGACGCTGCTAACCCCACCTGCGCCTACGCCCTGGTTGCTATGCCAGAAACCGTCAGTGGGCTCTCCCAACGCGAGACCACCGCCCAGGCGACGACCGCCTGGGGCGACCCCAGCGCCGTCATTCTCAAATGCGGAGTCGAGCTCGGCACAGCCCCCGTTGCAGACACCTGCGTCTCGGTCAACGGGGTGGACTGGATCGTCAAACCCGCCGACGAAGAACTTGCCACTGCCACCGAGCAAACAGCCACCGGCACCTGGGTTGCCGAAACTTTCGGACGCGACCCCGCGGTGCAGGTCACCTTTGATGCAGATAGAGTCTCATCGTCCACCGTCCTGGCAGAACTATCATCTGCTGTAGCCCAGATACCCCAGCAGATGCAGTGCACCAACCTCGATGACACCCTTACAGGTATCGACAGCGGCACAGATAGCTAAAGAAAACCCCCAGCACCAAACGGTGCCGGGGGTCATTCACAGCTACGGGTGCGGAACTTAGGCCAGCACCGCTACCGGGTCTAGCGCAGGCCCAGGGGGCGCTCTAGAGCCAGAGAAATCAGCTCGTCAATCAGCTCACCATAAGCCAGGCCGGTGTTCTCCCACATGGTCTTATACATAGAAATCGGGGTGAAGCCGGGCATGGTGTTCACTTCGTTAATGACCAGGCGGCCGTCCTCGGTGTAGAAGAAGTCAGCGCGGCACAGGCCCTCACCATCAACGGCCAGGAAGGCCTCCACAGCTAGCTGGCGCATCCGCTCAGAAACCTCAGCGGGTAGGTCAGCCGGGCAGCGGGTCTCAGCAGAGGTCTTAGAGACGTACTTGGCCTCAAAATCATAGAAACCGTGCTGATCATCCACCACAACAATTTCACCGGGGTAAGAGGCCCGGGGCAGCTCAGAACGGTGCCCATCGAGCACAGCACACTCAATCTCCCGGCCCACAATACCAGCCTCAATCACTAGCTTAGGGTCGTGGGCCTGGGCCTCAGCAATAGCAGCATCAAGCTGGTCAGCCGAATCAACCTTGGTAATACCAAAGGAGGACCCCGCCCGAGCAGGCTTCACAAAGACCGGGTAGCCCAGTTTCTCAATGCGCTCGCGGGCACCGGCCTGATCGAGTACCCACTGGCGGTGGGTTACAACCTCGTAGGGGCCAACTTCCAGGCCAGCGGCCTCAAAGGCCACCTTCATGAAATGCTTGTCCATACCAACCGCGGACGAGGCAACACCACAGCCTACATACTTCAAATCTGCCATTTCCAGCAGGCCCTGCACCGTGCCGTCCTCGCCAAAGGGGCCGTGGAGCAGGGGGAAGACCACGTCAATAGCCGGGCCCAGCTCAACGCTGGTGGAATCAGCAGAATCAATCAGGCGCAGACGATTATCACCGCCGCCTAGGGGCAAAAAGACCTGCTTGCCCGCTGCTGGGAACTCTGCCAGGGCGGTAGCCTCGGTGAGCTCAATCAGGGCAGCTTCATCGGTCAGGTACCAGCGGCCGTCCTTAGTAATACCGATGGTGACCACATCGTACTTGTTATGGTCAATAGCCCCGAGGACGCCTCGGGCGGTAATCAGTGAGATGGAGTGCTCCGACGAGCGCCCACCGCACAGCAGCGCGACGGTAGGTTTGGTGCTGGTTTCGGTCATAACGTCCTTTGGTGTTGTGCGGGGCTCAGCCCCGTCTGCCCTAGCTGGCTGCCGGGGTGCTATCCTCAGATTTAAGGGTGCGGCCCAGCAGGGCGGGGGCTAATTCTTCAACTGATATTCTACGGTCGAGCACAGCGGTGACAGCCTCGGTAATGGGCATTTCTACCCCTACTTTTCGCGCGAGTTCTGCCACAACGGGAGCTGATTTGATGGACTCGGCGGTCTGGGTCATGACGGTGTGCAGCTGGTCAGGGGCAATCCCCTCAGCCAGGAGCCGACCTGCGGTATGGTTACGGGAGAGGGGCGAAGCGCAGGTGGCAATCAGGTCGCCCATACCGGCCAGGCCACTCATGGTCTCGCTCTTACCGCCAAGAGCCAGAGCCAGGCGGGTGGTCTCAGCCAAGCCACGGGTCATGACCGAGGCCTTGGAGTTATCGCCGTACTGCTTGCCCTCGCACATACCCACGCACAGGGCAATCACGTTTTTGACCAGGCCACCAATTTCAACGCCAACGATATCGGTGTTGGTGTAGGGGCGGAAGTAGTCGGCAGCGCAGACGGCGGCAATCTCCCGGGCGGTATCCTGACTCAGGGCCGCCACCACACTGGTGGTGGGCTGTTCGGCAATAATTTCTTTAGCCAGGTTGGGGCCAGAGAGCACGGTGACCCGCCCGGGCACAGCCTCAATCGCTTCCGGCTCAGCGCCGCTGGCAATCAGGTGCCCCTGAAGTACCTCGACCATGACCTCGCTCATGCGCAGGCCGGTGCCCATCTCAAGGCCCTTGGCCAGGGAGACCAGCAGGGCGTCTGGCTCCATCAGGGGGGCAAAGACCTCGAGCTGGGAGCGTAAGACCTGGGCGGGGATAGTCAGGACCACAATGCTGGCCCCGGTCAGAGCCTCAGCGGCATCTGCGGTCATCACCATACTGTCGGGGAGCTTCACCCCGGGGAAGTAGCCCTCATTGGTGCGGCTCTCTTGCATGGCTGCCATCGTAGTGGGATTACGCCCCCACAGCACAACCTGCCGGTCGGTGCCTGAGCTGGCGGCGGCGTCCGCAAGAACCTTGGCAAAAGCGGTGCCCCAGCTACCTGCTCCAAGAACAGCGATTTTCTGGTGCTTCAGATCGGTCATGGGTGCGTGCCTCCCCTAGCGGTTACTGGTCAGGTGACTGGCGGACGTCCAACACGGCATTCCAGCGCCCAGCAGGGGCTTTCTCCCCGCGCAGGCCTTCAAGCAGGCTGGTAACGTCATCAAGCATACGGTTGGTGACGGCATTCAGCTCGTCGTGGGTATAGCGAGCACCGGCTTCGCGGCGCTGAACCAGGTCGCTAAAATCAACCGGATCACCCACCACGATTTTGACCTTCTTGCGGGGCCAGCCAAGACGGGGCTTGCCACGGCGGGGCCAGAAGTCCTGGTCACCCCAGTGAGCCACGGGGTAGACCGGGGCCCCGGTAGCGAGAGCCAGGCGGGCTGCACCGGATTTTCCGGTCATGGGCCACAGCTCGGGGTCCTTGGTCAGGGTGCCTTCGGGGAAGATAATGACCGCTCCCCCGGCGTCCAGAACGTTCTGGGCAACCTCAAGAGACTGGCCCGCCCGGGCTGAACCTCGGGCTACCGGAATGTGGGCGCACTGACGCATGAGCCAACCCAGCAGCGGTACCCTAAACAGCGCTTCTTTGGCCAAGAACCTGGGTAGGACCCCCTCCAGGAAGAGGGGGTAGGCTGCGGTAATCGGGTCGACCACGGTCAGGTGATTTGAGACCACGATAAACCCACCGCTCTTGGGTAGCTTCTCCCGCCCCTCAATCTGCGCCTTCATGGGCAGATTGTAGAGGGGGCGCAAGAGCGTACCGGCTACGGTGTAGACCGCGTCCCCCATCTTGGTGGGCTTGATATCACTCAAAGAAGCGCTGTTCTTGCTCATCTTAGGCAGTGACCTCGAAGTTAGCGCCCAGGGCGGTGAGCTTATCAACGAAGTGCTCATAGCCGCGGGAGATGACCGAAACGCCGGTGACATTTGAGGTGCCCTCAGCGGTCAGGGCAGCAATCACGTGGGAGAAGCCACCGCGCAGGTCGGGCACGTTAATGTCAGCTCCGCGCAGAGGGGTTTTACCGGTGATGATGGCTGAGTGCTTGAAGTTCTGGTGGCCGAAGCGGCAGGGGGTGGGGCCCAGGCAGTCCTTGTGCAGCTGCACGGTAGCGCCCATACGAACCAGGGCGTCGGTGAAGCCGAAGCGGTTCTCGTAGACGGTCTCGTGAACAACAGAGACGCCCTTAGCCTGGGTCATGGCTACAACAAGGGGCTGCTGCCAGTCGGTCATAAAACCGGGGTGCACGTTGGTTTCAACGAAAAGGGGATTCAGGTCGCCGCCCTGGTGGAAGAAACGGATGCCTTCGTCGGTGATATCCAGGCCGCCGCCCAGCTTACGGTAGACGTTGATGAAGGTGGAAAGATCCTTCTGGTTGGCGTTACGCACGAAGATGTCGCCACCGGTGGCCAGGGCTGCGGAAGCCCAGGAGGCTGATTCATTACGGTCGGGCATCGCCACGTGATTAAAGCCGGTCAGCTCGTCGACGCCCTCGATGATGATCTGGCGGTCTGTTTCAACGGTGATGATGGCACCCATCTTCTGCAAGATGGCGATGAGGTCCATGATTTCAGGCTCAATGGCAGCACCGGTCAGCTCGGTCTTGCCCTTGGCACGGGAGGCCGCCAGCAGAACCTGCTCGGTGGCACCGACGGAGGGGTATTCCAGGTTAATCTGGGCACCCTTGAGACCATCAGCGGGAGCCTTCATGGAGATACCGGTAGGCAGCTTCTCAATCTTGGCGCCAAACTTTTCCAGCACGCGCAGGTGCCAGTTGATGGGGCGGTCACCAATCTTGCAGCCACCCAGGTCGGGAATGAAGGCTTCCCCGATAGTGTGCAGCAGGGGGCCGCAGAGCAGAATCGGAATACGGGAGTCGCCTGCGTGTACCTCAATGTCGGTGTGGTTAGCTACGGAGACATTAGAGGGGTCCATGCGCAGTTCGCCAGCCTGCATGTTGTAGTCCACCGACACACCGTGCAGCTCTACCAGGTCGGTAACAACCTGCACGTCCTTGATTTGGGGAACGTTACGAAGCACCGAGGGGGTGGAGCCCAGCAGGGCAGCAACCATGGCTTTGGGGACCAGGTTCTTAGCACCGCGGACGTTTACCTCGCCCTTCAGAGGGGTGCCACCTTCAATACGCAGTGCGCTGACCATGTATGTCCAATCGTCAAAACTGTTAGGGGTGTTGACGCGCGTTACTTTCCGCGTCAATTCTCGTTTACCAACTTTACCCCACTTAGGTGCACTGGTTGTTGTACAGGCGGTGTTCTTAGCCATACCACAGACTTTACTTATCTAGACGGGCCAGGCAGAACACCAAAAGGACGCCGGTGCTCGGGGCACGGCGTCCTTTGGGTTAAGCTGTAGGCTGGTTTTACAGCTGCTGGGTGCGGGGCAGCCAGGCGGGGCGCTTGGCCTCGTAGGCGGTGATGGCATCCTCGTGCTGTAGGGTGAGGCCGATGTCGTCCAGGCCTTCCATCAGGCGCCAGCGCACGTAGTCGTCAATCTGGAAGGGTACGGTCAAAGCGCCGACGGTGACGGTCTTGTCTTCCAGGTCAACGGTGACTTCGGTGCCGGGTTCGGCCTCTAGCTGCTTCCAGATCAGTTCGATGTTGTCCTGGTCCACCTGGGCGGCGACCAGTCCCTGCTTGCCGGAGTTACCGCGGAAGATGTCAGCGAAACGGGCTGAGATGACCACGCGGAAACCGTAGTCCTTGAGGGCCCAAACCGCGTGCTCGCGGGATGAGCCAGTGCCGAAATCGGGACCAGCGACCAGCACTGTACCGTGCTTGTAGGGTTCCTGGTTGAGGATGAAGTTTTCGTCCTTGCGCCAGCCAGCGAACAGGGCGTCGTCGAAGCCTGTCTTGGTCACGCGCTTGAGGTAGACGGCGGGGATAATCTGGTCGGTATCGACGTTGGAGGCACGCAGGGGCACGCCAATGCCGGTGTGCTTCTTAATGGGTTCCATGAAAAATCCGTTCCACCCGGGTTTACCGGGTTCATTCAAAGAGGGCCTACAGGTCTGCCGGTGATGAGAGAGTGCCGCGAATGGCGGTAGCGGCGGCGACCAGAGGGGAAACCAGGTGGGTGCGTCCGCCCTTACCCTGGCGTCCTTCAAAGTTGCGGTTGGAGGTCGAAGCGCAGCGTTCGCCGGGGGCCAGCTGGTCGGGGTTCATGCCCAGGCACATGGAGCAGCCGGCAAAACGCCAGTCGGCGCCGAAGTCCTTGAAAATCTGGTCCAGGCCCTCTTCTTCAGCCTGGGCTCGTACCTTCTGGGAGCCGGGGACGACCATCATGCGGACGCCCTCAGCCAGCTTCTGGCCCTTGACGATCTCGGCGGCAGCCCGCAGATCCTCGATGCGGGAGTTGGTGCAGGAACCCAGGAAGACTACGTCCACGGGGATGTCCTTCATGGGGGTACCCGCGGTCAGGTCCATGTATTCCAGGGCGCGGGAGGCGGCCTTCTGCTCGTTCTCGTCCTCGAAATCCTCGGGGAAGGGCACTGCCTGGGAAAGGGGGACGCCCTGGCCGGGGTTGGTACCCCAGGTAACGAAGGGTTCTAGCTCATCAGCATTGATGAAGACCTCCCGGTCGAAGGTTGCCCCCTCGTCGGTGGGCAGGGTCTTCCAGTATTCAACGGCGGCATCCCAGTTTTCGCCGGTGGGTGCGTGGGGGCGACCCTTGACGTACTCAAAGGTGGTCTCATCGGGGGCCACCATACCGGCGCGGGCACCTGCTTCAATGGACATGTTGCAGATGGTCATGCGGCCCTCCATAGAGAGGGCACGGATAGCTGAGCCACGGTATTCCAGCACATAGCCCTGGCCACCGCCGGTGCCAATCTCAGCGATAACAGCCAGAATGATGTCCTTGGCGGTCACACCGGGCTTGAGGGTGCCCTCTACGTTAATAGCCATGGTCTTAAAGGGAGCCAGGGGCAGGGTCTGGGTAGCCATCACATGCTCTACCTCAGAAGTGCCAATACCGAAGGCCAGGGCACCGAAGGCGCCGTGGGTTGAAGTGTGGGAGTCACCGCAGACCACAGTCATACCGGGCATGGTCAAACCCAGCTGGGGACCCACCACATGCACGATGCCCTGTTCTTTATCGCCCAGGGAGTGGATACGGACACCGAATTCCTCGGCGTTCTTGCGCAGGGTTTCGATCTGGGTGCGGGAGGTCAGATCAGCGATGGTGGAGAAGATGTTCTCGGTGGGGGTGTTGTGATCCTCAGTTGCGATGGTGAGGTCGAGACGACGCAGGGGGCGACCTTCGAGGCGCAGACCCTCAAAGGCCTGGGGTGAGGTGACTTCGTGGACCAGGTGCAGGTCGATGTAGAGCAGGTCGGGCTTGCCGTTTTCGCCGGGCACTACAGTGTGCGCGTCCCAAACCTTTTCAGCCAAAGTTCGCGGGGTATGGTCGGTAATACCAGCCATGGAGTCCTCCATAAAGTTTTCTCGTGATGCTTTAACAAGTGTGACCCGCCGAAGAAAATCTTTCCAATAAATGAACTTGCATATCACCATATGAGAAGTCATGATAGGTTATACGGACACAATCCTTTAGCTCTCGATCTTTCACACTCGAAAGGCTCCCACCGCAACCACTCACCTGGGCCGAAGCCCGGCCCACGACCACAGGCGAAAGAAAAGTCACCATGCACGATAACCGCAGCTCAGGCGTCGGCGTCCTCGATAAAGCCGCACACATTCTTGACTGTCTCGAAGCAGGCCCCGCCACCCTCTCCCAGCTCGTTGAAGCAACCGGCCTAGCCCGCCCCACCGCCCACCGTCTCGCCGTCGCCCTAACCCACCACCGCCTGGTGGCCCGCGACGTCCAGGGTCGGTTCATGCTGGGGCCCCGCCTGGGCGAACTGTCCAGCGCCGCCGGCGAAGACCGTCTGATTGCAGCCGCAGGCCCCGTGCTCAACAACCTGCGCAACGTCACCGGTGAGTCCTCCCAGGTCTTCCGCCGTCAGGGCGACTGGCGTGTCTGCGTAGCCTCCGCCGAGCGTCCTATCGGCCTGCGCGACACCATCCCCGTGGGCACCCAGCTCTCCATGAAAGCCGGTTCTGCAGCCCAGATCCTCACCGCCTGGGAAGACCACGCCCGCCTGGTCGAGGGCCTGCATAACGCCCGGTTCTCAGCCACCATGCTGGCAGCCGTCCGCCGCCGAGGCTGGGCCCAGTCCGTCGGCGAACGCGAACGCGGAACCGCCTCCGTTTCAGCCCCGGTGCGCTCCCCCTCCGGCAAGGTCATCGCTGCGGTTTCAATCTCGGGCCCCATAGAGCGCCTCACCCGCCAGCCCGGTCGTCTTCACGCCGAAGTAGTGTGCGAGGCTGCTGCTGCGCTGACTGAGGCCCTGCGCAGCTAAAGCCTTACTCAGCAGCTTAAACACAGAAACTCCCCGCTCACCGGTGTCGGTGAGCGGGGAGTTTTCGTTTTATCGGGCCTCGTGCAGGGCCTGGCGGTAGCCCTCTAGGCGGGCTAGCTCATCCTGTACGGGAGCGGTGACGCAGCGGGCCGCCACATCGGCCAAGTTGGTTTCGAGCTGACGGCGGATATTCTTGGCGTAGATACGGTGCCCCACCGCCGCTAGCCCCCGCCCCAGGGCCGCTGTCAGTATGCCTAGCAGGATGCCGGTGACCACTAGCAGGGTGGGGACGGGCAGGGGGAAGCCCTCAACTGTGGGCGGGTCGGGCAGGACAATCTGGAAGTAGCCAGCAAGAGCCAGGCCGGTGAGCCAGAGCAGGCCCACAAGAGCCGTTGCCAGCCCGACCCACTGCAGGGCATTGAGCAGGTGCCACCACCAGCGTTTTTTCTGGGCATCGTAGTGAACGGTGGCTGCGGCCCGCTCAATCTCACCGGGCAGGTGGCTCTCATAGGTGCGGGCAGCGTTCCTGATGGAGTGGCTCCAGGGCTCCTCGACGCCCTGCGAAACGCTGGTGGCAAAGGTGCGCAAGGAAGTCGAGAGAGCCGCTTTCTGGGGCGCTCCCAGCGGTGGCAGGGATGACTTAGAAATGGGTGCCCCGTCGTGCTCCTTATGCAGGCCTAGGCGTTTGAGGGGGTCGCGTTTGATTTTGAGCAGCCAGCGGGTTGCAATCCAGCCGGTAGACGAAGCAGCGTGCAGCTTATAGGAGTCAGACGCGGCCTTGACCAGGGCTTCTGCGCCGGAAGCAGCGTAGAAGTCGTCCTCAAGCCGGGTGGTTGCGGCAGCGGTGATGCCCGCGGGCTCTCCCCCGCCGTCCTGACCAGCCAAATCTGTGCGGACGCCCGCCAGGTCAGCTTCGATGCGGGCTACCGCAGCGTTCTTGGCGACGGCCACCTGGCCGAGAATCTCGCGCAGGCGGGGTATCTGGTAGCCGGTGCGGGCTGAGGCGCCCAGAGGGTCAGCAAGCAGGGTGGAGGTGAGCCCGTCCTGGGCCAGTAGGAGCTTGAGGGAGTCCAGGACTGCGGGGACTTCGGCTTCATCCAGGCGGTCGACCTGGTTGAGCACGGCCAGGGTCACTGCCCCGTGGGCGGCTAGGGGCCGGATGAAGTCCTGGTGAATCACGGCATCGGCGTATTTTTGGGGGTCCATGACCCAGACCAGCACGTCGACGCACTCGGCCATTTTTTCAACGATAGCCCGGTTTGAGGCTTCTACCGAGTCGAAGTCGGGCAGATCGAGCAAGATAAGCCCGCCGCTGGCCTGTTCGGTCTTACCGGCTCCTACCGAGCGGCGAATCTTG
Organism: Rothia sp. 11254D007BW; assembly: GCF_053548195.1. NCBI lineage: Bacteria > Bacillati > Actinomycetota > Actinomycetes > Micrococcales > Micrococcaceae > Rothia > Rothia sp. 11254D007BW. The sequence goes on along the minus strand of NZ_JBPWPK010000001.1, from coordinate 383,367 downwards.
TTCCACATACCCACGGTGACCGGTACGTCGGCGCGGTTGAGGGCTTCTGCTGCCTGGGCTGGGTCTTCGTCCATGTAGGTACGGTTGGTTACGCCCAGCCAGTCCAGCAGGGGCTCTGCCCCTTCCTTACCCCAGATGGCAGCCTGGGCGGTGGACGTGGTGGGGCGGCGGGCAGCGCTCTTGGCGATTTCTTTGCCTACGACCGCGTTGAAGAGGGTTGACTTGCCCGAACCGGTTGCGCCAAAGAAACCGATGACGGTGTGTTCGGCTGAAAGTTCACGGCGGGCTGCTGCGCGGGTGAGCACGCCCCTGGCGGTCTCGATGGTTTCGGGGTCTACTCGCCCCTCGCCCAGTTCCAGGGCGGTGATGAGGGCATCGACGCGGCTTGCTAGGGCTGTGGTTGCGACAGCTGTATCGGTGGTGGTCACGGTGGTTACTCTCGCTTATTCGGTGTCAGTGCCGGTGAATGCTGAATCGCTGGTGGTGGAGGCGGACGCCAGCTGCTCCCCTGCCCGGGTCAGGGCCTGGGCCGCTGCGGTTAGGTCAGCCGCCGAGGGGGTTTCAGGGTCAGCTGCCCCGGTCGTCTCATCAAGACGCTGGGTGAAGCGTTCCTGCTGGCTGATGAGGAGTTCCTGTATCCGCTCTTCCAGGCGGCTGCGGGCACCGGCTGCCATGCGGCGCACGGCGTCCTCACCGAAAATTGCTTCCAGCAGCTTCTGGCCAACGACGCCTGAGCCGCCAGCGATGCCAACCTCTAGGCCGGTCAGGCCGCCAGTCATGGAGAAAACCGCGACCATGAGAATTACGGCGGTGACGTTGACCCCCAGCGACATGAACCGGGCCTTTTGGCGCTTACCGGCACCTTCAGCGGCGATGATGTCCATGACGTCCTGCTGCCAGGCGCGAATAGATTCAGCAACTTCTTCGGAGAAGTTCTCGCCGAGGGAGGCTAGGTCGTCCCCGTTCAGCAGGGCACGGCCTGCCCGGTCTTCGAGCCAGCGGCGCTGGGCGGTTTCGGCGGCCGCTGCCGCTTCTTCCATGATGACCGAGTGCAGGCCCACTTCAAGAGCCTGCTCCACTTCAACAGCGCGGGTGGGCGGGGTACCCCTAAAGAAGCCGGCTACGCGGTCGCGTACCTTGCCAATGGTGGTTTCGACCTGGCGGAAGAATTCGCCGGTGCCCACAAAGTCCTGCCAGCGGGTCAGCACCTCGCCGCGGAGCATCTGCCCGTCCTGGGTGGCCTCATTCAGGTTGGCCAGGGCGCGTTCAAAGGCTGTGGTGACGTCCGCGCGCAGGCGGGTCTCGGCGTCCTGCTGTTCCCCGGCGGCCTGGGCCAGGGTAATAGCCTGCTGGGCTACCCCGCGCACGGCTCCTTCGAGGGTTCGGCGGGCGATATCTGAGCGGGCGTCCACGTCAGCGCCCAGGGAGCGTAACCAGAAGATGAGCGGGGTCAAGGCGACAGAGGGAAGTAGGCCGCGTTCATCGCGCTCCTGCTCGGTAACCGAGTGAATGAGGGCGGGGGTGATGCCCGCTTCGGTCAGCATGCGGGTGAGGTCGGCTTCGATTTCGTCCTCGGCTCCTTCGGGTACGCGGTTGAGCACCACAGCGATGGTGATATCGCGGGCTGCTGCCTGGCGCAGGATTTCCCAGGGCACGGCGTCGGCGTAGCGGTTGGCTGTGGTGACAAAGAGCCAGAGGTCAGCGGCGCGCAGGAGCTGCTGGGCCAGGCGGCGGTTCTCGTCTGAGACCGAGTCGAAATCGGGGGCGTCAATCAGGGCGATACCGGCAGGCAGGGACTCTACGGGCACGGTCACCAGCTCGTCTTGGCCGCTGTGGGGGTTCGCCCCGGGCAGGGCTTCGCCGGGTGCTACCGGTACCCGCACCAGGTGGGGCAGGATTCGCTCGGGGGTGAAGGCGTCGGCATCCTCGGGGCGGTGGAGCAGGACGGGCTGGCGGGTGGTGGGGCGGATTGCCCCGGAGCGGGTGACGGGTTCCCCCATGAGGGTGTTGACCAGGGTTGACTTACCGGCGCCGGTAGAGCCACCCACGACCACTGTGAGCGGGGCGTCCAGGGTTGCTAGCTTGGGCAGGATGTAGTCATCGAGCTGGGTGACGGCGGTACGGGCTTCTTTGCGCGCGTCGTCAGCGGAAGCTGTGATGAGGGGAAAGGACGCTGCCGCCAGGGTATTGCGGGCGTCGCGGACGGCGGCGAGAGCGGGGGTGATTGTTTCCTTGTGCACGTACCCTATTCTCGCATGTTTAGCGTAGATTGAGGGTCTTCGGGCCAATGAAGCCGAGGGCAAAAGAAAAGCTCCACATCTTGGTAGATGTGGAGCTTTTAGCCTGTGACCCCAACCGGATTTGAACCGGTGTTGCCGCCGTGAGAGGGCGGAGTACTAGGCCGCTATACGATGGGGCCGAAGCTCTTTCGAGCTGTTACCGTTTCCGGCAACAGATAAAACTATACACACACCGTTTACCTGTGCGCAAGCTGGAAGGGTGTAACCTGCGCCATTTCTAAGAACACAGGCGCACGGGGCAAATGTGGCGCCTACCGCCATATGTGGCAATGGCGCTGCCACATTTGGCGACCATCGCAACATGTTGCATTCAGACACACGAAAAAAATCCCCCGCTTCGAATGAAGCGAGGGATTTTAGCCTGTGACCCCAACCGGATTTGAACCGGTGTTGCCGCCGTGAGAGGGCGGAGTACTAGGCCGCTATACGATGGGGCCGTAACATCTTGAAGCAAGATGTTCGCTGGGATACCAGGACTCGAACCTAGAATGACGGTACCAGAAACCGTAGTGTTGCCAATTACACCATATCCCATTATTATTTGCTCCGGCTCGTTTTCCTTTCGGAACTCATCGCCGCAACGAGTAATAACTCTATACGAGCTTTTGAGGGCGTGCAACTTGAAATCCGTAGAGCTGGCTCACATTCAAGTAGTTCACCCCGCGTTTACCCTTATTTCTAGCGGTTTTTGACCCCAAAATTTTTGTAAAAATTCCTGAAAAAGCCGCTGCGGGCGTCCTGCTCCCCCCGCTTTTCTCCCCTCCCAGGTCTTATAAAAAGCACCGCCACGCTCCCCCACTACGCGGGGTCACGGGGCGGTGCGTGAGCTAAACCTCGAAATTTTTTAGGCCAGCGAAGCGCGGAGCTTCTTCAGGCGGGCAAGGGAGGAATCCTTACCCAGAATCTCCATGGACTCGAAGAGCGGCGGTGAGATGCGCTGGCCGCTCATGGCGGTGCGCACCGGGCCGAAGGCCAGGCGGGGCTTGATTTCAAGACCGTCGACGATAGCTTCGCGCAGGGCAGCTTCGATGGTGGTAGCGGTGAAGTCGGTCAGGCCCTCAACGGCGGTGATAGCCGCATCGAGAACTGCCGGTGCTGACTCCTTGAGCTGCTTGGCGGCGTCCTCTGCAACCTCGATGTTCTCGTCGGCGGTGAAGAGGAAGCCCAGCAGGCCAGGTGCCTCGCCCAGAAGCTGCATGCGCTCCTGAACCAGAGGGGCTGCCTCGGTCAGAATGGCCTGCTCGCGCTCGGTCAGATTCTCGAAGCTCTCAGCGGAAACCAGTTCAGCCTTATGCAGGAAGGGGACCAGGCGATTGCGGAAGTCCTCTGCCTGAAGCAGGCGGATGTGGGTGCCGTTGATGGCTTCTGCCTTCTTCAGGTCGAAGCGGGCGGGATTGGCCAGAACGTCCTTGATGTCGAAGGCGGCAACCATCTGGTCCATGGTGAAGATGTCTTCGTCGTGGGAGAGGGACCAGCCCAGCAGGGAGAGGTAGTTGAGCAGGCCTTCCTTGATGAAACCGGCGTCCAGCAGGTTGTAGAGGCTGGACTCGGGGTCGCGCTTGGAAAGCTTCTTGTTGCCCTGGCCCATGACGTAGGGCAGGTGGCCGAATTCGGGGATGAAGCTGGTGACGCCAACCTCAACCAGGGCCCGGTAGAGGGCAATCTGACGGGGAGTTGATGACAGCAGGTCCTCGCCACGCAGCACGTGGGTGATGCCCATGAGGGCGTCGTCAACGGGGTTAACCAGGGTGTAGAGGGGCTTGCCGTTGGCGCGGACGACCACGAAGTCGGGTACAGAACCGGCCTTAAAGGTGATGTCACCGCGCACCAGGTCGTGGAAGGTGATGTCTTCATCGGGCATGCGCAGGCGTAGCACGGGGGTACGGCCCTCGGCACGATAGGCGGCCTTCTGCTCTTCGGTCAGGTCGCGGTCGAAGTTGTCGTAGCCCAGCTTGGGGTCTTCGCCCTTAGCCTTGTGGCGCTCTTCGACCTCTTCGGGGGTTGAGAAGTCTTCGTAGACGAAGCCGCCGGCCTTGAGTTTTTCTACCACGTCAGCGTAGATGTCCATACGCTCTGACTGGCGGTAGGGGGCGTGGGGGCCGCCGATGCCGACGCCCTCGTCCCAGTTGATGCCCAGCCACTGCAGGGATTCGAGCACCTGGTTGAAGGATTCTTCGGAGTCACGGGCAGCGTCGGTGTCTTCGATGCGGAAGACCATGGTGCCGCCGGTGTGCTTGGCGTAGGCCCAGTTGAAGAGGGCGGTTCGCACCATACCCACGTGCGGGGTACCGGTGGGTGAGGGGCAGAAGCGGACGCGGGTCTCGCTGGGGTCGTTGAGTTTCAGAGCGTAATCACTCATGGATGCGGGCACATCCCTTTCTAGTTGAAAGCTGTTCGTAGGTTCTAGTTTACTCGGCGCGGACGGTGTTGATGAGGGAGCCGATACCCTCAACCTCAATCTCGACCTCGTTACCTGCGCTCAGGCGTCCTACCCCTGCGGGGGTACCGGTGAGAATCACGTCGCCGGGCAGCAGGGTGAAGTATTCACTGGCGGCGGCGACAAGTTCGGCAACGGAGAAGACCATGTCGGCGGTGGTGCCGTCCTGCTTGAGGTCGCCGTCAACCCAGGTTTGGATGGTGAGGTCGTCGGTGTCCAGGTCGGTTTCAATCCAGGGGCCGAGGGGGCAGGCACCGTCGAAGCCCTTGGCGCGGGCCCACTGGATGTCGGTTTTTTGGGCATCGCGGGCGGTCAGGTCGTTGGCGACGGTGAAGCCGTAGATGACTTCGGGCACGCGGTCCAGGGGCACGGACTTGGCGATGCGGCCGATGACGACGGCGAGCTCACCTTCGAAGGAGACGTTATCTGACCATTCGGGCAGGGCGATGGGGTCGCCGGGGCCGATGACGGAGGTGTTGGGCTTGAAGAAGAACTGGGGGGTGGTGGGGGTTTCGTTGCCCAGTTCGGACGCGTGGTCGCGCCAGTTGCGGGCCACACCAATGATCTTGGAGCGGGGGATGATGGGGGCCAGCAGGCGGACGTCGGCGATAGGGTATCGCTTATCGGTGGGGTTGATGCCGGTGTAGAAAGGGTCGCCGGAGAGAACGGTGATGGTCTCTTCCCCGGGCTCACCTTCAACCAGGCCAAAGTGCAGGGTGTCGTCTACGGTAAATCGGGCAATGCGCATGGTTCTAGACTACCGGACTCGCCTCCCCCGCCCCAGAAGGTACCAGGTAAATCAAAAATGACCACCTGGTTCGTGGTCTTTTTTGACTTAGATGGTACCTACCTCTATAGGTTGACATCGTCCGCCCCGCTGTCCTACAGTAATCACCAGTTCTTGTTCCCTACGGAAGGCCCCCCAGTGGATTTTTCAGCGGCTCTCTAGACCACGCTGAAACCCTCACCGCGGTTTTCAGCACTTCACCTCTTTGACGCTGAATGGATCGCACCCTTATGCCTATTTCCGTATCTGAACCCCACCTTTCTTTTAACAGCCTCAGCCTGATTTGGCCCGACGGCACCCCCTGCTTTGAAAACCTCACCGGCGCTGTCAGTGCCCCGGTTACAGCCCTCATTGGCGATAACGGCTCCGGCAAATCAACCCTGCTCAAGATTCTGGCAGGCACGCTAGAACCAACGAGCGGCAGCATCAGCCGGCCCGGTACCGTCGCCTATCTGCCCCAGGATTTAGGGCTCACCCCGCAGACCACCATCGCCGACCTCTTCGCTATCACCGACGTCCTCGACGCCCTCACCGCGCTAGAAGCCGGCGACTACTCCGAAGATCTCTACGACCGGATCGGTGATAACTGGGACGCCGCCGAGCAAGCCCAGGCTACCCTGGCCGCGTCCGGCTTCTCTCCTGCCCTAACCACTACCGACGCCCATGCCCTCATGCGGCGTACCGTCGGCACGCTCTCAGGCGGCGAGGCCGTCACCGCAGCCCTCACAGCCCTAGTTGCCACCCGCCCCGGCGTCCTACTATTGGATGAGCCCACCAACAACCTCGACGCCGACGCCCGCGCCACCCTCTACCGACTCCTAGACAGTCTGCCTTGCCCGGTGCTCGTGGTCAGCCACGACCGTGACCTGCTAGAGCGGATCGATGAAGTGCTGGAACTCAGGCAGGGAACCCTGCGCTCTTTCACCGGTAACTACAGCGCCTACCGGCAGGCTATCGACAGCGAGCAGGACGCCGCCGCCCGCCACCTGCGCGAGGCCAAGCAGGTTGAGCGGCAGGAAAACCGGGAGCGTATCGAGGCAGAAACCAAGCTGGCGCGCGCGGCCCGGGCTGGAGCGACCGCCCAGGCTAACCGGCGGGGTTCGCGTATGTCGATGGGGCTGGCCGCCTCCTCAGCCCAGCGGTCGGCGGCCAAGATTCGGCAGACCCACCAGGGCAGACTGGAAGCCGCTACTGTCACCAGGCAGGCCCGGGAGCGAGATATCCGCGAGGACCAGGCCATCTACCTTGACCTGCCCGACACCCGGGTGCCAGCAGGTAAACGGGTGCTGGAACTCACCCTGCGGCAGGGTACCGGTGCGGACGCCAGCCCCCACCAAGGTGAGCAGGAGCAGGCGGACGACGGGGCGGCTGCTACTACTCCCCTGCCTGAGCGGCTGATTGTCCAGGGCCCAGAGCGCCTGCGGCTAGCCGGGTCTAACGGCTCGGGTAAGAGTACCCTGCTGAGGGCCATCATGGGTGATTCTCAGGCTGCTGAAACCGCCCGCTACGCCTGCGACTACCGGGTAGCCAATACCGGTTACCTGCCCCAGCGACTGACACTCCCCCAGGAGCAGAGCATGTTAGAGCTAGTGGCGACAGCTAATCCGGCGCTCACCGAGCAACAAATCCGCGATGATCTGGCCCGGCTGCTCTTCCGCCGGGAACGGGTGCACCTGCCCGTGGGTGTTCTCTCCGGTGGCGAACGCTTCCGGGTGGCCCTGGCAACCGTCCTTTTGGCCAGCCCAGCTCCCCAGCTGCTGATTCTGGACGAGCCCACCAACAACCTCGATATGGCCTCGGTGGACTGGCTGGTTCAGGCGCTAGCCTCCTATGAGGGTGCCCTGCTGGTGGTTAGCCACGACGAAGCCTTCTGCGCGCAACTGGGCCTGACGGGCGTCCTGACGCTGTCCAAGAACAACTAGAAAAGACCATTTAAATCAGAAAAACCCACCTAGTTGGTGGGTGTTTCTGATTTAGGTGGTACCTACCAGAAGAGAGACTAGACCAGCTTCACGTTCCAGCCCAGGCGGTCCTCGACCTTACCGGTCTGAATGCCTACCAGCTCTTCGCGCAGGGCCATGGTGACCTCACCGCCGTCCGAGCCAGAAGCCGAGGGGATCTCAAAGTCAGCGGCCTTGAGCTTACCCACGGGGGTAATGACGGCAGCGGTACCGCAGGCAAAAATCTCGGTGATCTCGCCAGAAGCTACGCCCTCGCGCCACTCGCTCAGGGTAATCTTGCGTTCCTCAACGGTGTGGCCGCGGTCCTCAGCCAGCTTGATGATGGATTTACGAGTCACACCGCGCAGAATAGTGCCGGTCAGCTCGGGGGTGACGATGCGTCCGTCCTTGTAGACGAAGAAAACGTTCATGCCACCGAGCTCTTCGATGGCGTCATCGCGGTTGGGATCCTTGAAGATGACCTGCTTACAACCGTTGGCCTCGCCCTCCAGCTGGGCTGCCAGGGAGGCTGCATAGTTGCCGCCGCACTTGGCCTCGCCGGTGCCGCCCACGCCAGCGCGGGCATAGGTGGTGGAAAGCCAGATATCAACGGGCTTAGGGGTACCGAAGTAGTTACCGGCAGGCGACGCAATGATGAAGAAAGAAACCTCGTGGGCAGGGCGGATGCCCAAGAAAGCCTCGGTGGCAATCATGAAGGGGCGCAGGTAGAGGGATTCACCGTCACCGCTAGGCACCCAGTCGGCGTCAATGGTGACCAGCTGGCGGATAGCCTCAACAAAAAGCTCTTCGGGCAGGTTGGGCAGCACCAGGCGGTCTGCTGACTTATTCAGACGGGAGGCGTTCTCTTCAGGGCGGAAGGTGGTGATGGACCCGTCTGCCTGGCGGTAGGCCTTGATTCCCTCAAAGATTTCCTGGCCATAGTGGAAAACGGAAGCCGCCGGATCCAGGCTCAGAGGGCCGTAGGGCAGGACCTGGGCATTGGTCCATTCACCGCCGTCGGTGTGGGTGCCACGCCAGTCAATGCGCACCATGTGGTCGGTGAAGTAGTTACCGAAGCCGGGGTCGGCGAGGATCTCGGCGCGTCGTTCGGCACTGGCGGGGTTGGGGTTGCGGTTGATGGTGAATTCGAGTGACATGCTCATCCTTCAAACGTTGTCGTGGGGTCTGTATTCTAGGGTACCCCAGTGGCTTGTGCTCTGTTAGCTAGCTTACGCAAGACCCCACCGGGTTTCGGTGGGGTCAGGGGCTTAGCCCAGCTGGGCAAGGATTGCGTCGCCTATTTCGTCGGTGGCGCGGGTTGCGCCGGGGTTGGCGGCCAGGTCAGCTTCAACGGCCTTCTCAATGCGGGCGGCTGAAGCCTCGTAGCCTAGGTGGCGCAGGAGCATGGCAGCTGCCAGGACGGTCGCAGTCGGATTGGCCTTGTTCTGCCCGGCAATATCGGGGGCAGAGCCGTGGACGGGCTCAAACATGGAGGGGTAGGTGCCGTCGGCGTTGATATTGCCGCAGGCTGCATAACCGATGCCGCCGGTAATAGCACCTGCTTGGTCGGTAAGAATATCACCGAAGAGGTTATCGGTAACAATCACATCAAAGCGGGCGGGGTCGGTGGTGAAGAAGATGGTGGCTGCGTCAATGTGCAGGTAGTCGGTGGTGACCTGGGGGTATTCTTCGGCGACCTTGGTGAAGATGCGGTTGTAGAGGGCACCAGCGTTGACCAGCACGTTGGTCTTGTGGATAAGGGTCAGCTTTTTCTTCTCGCGGCTGGCGGCCAGCTCGAAGGCGTAGCGCACCAGGCGTTCGATACCGTAGGCGGTGTTGACCGAGACTTCGGTGGCGATTTCAGCGTCGGTTCCGGCGCGCAGTACACCGCCGTTACCGGCGTAGGGGCCTTCGGTACCTTCGCGTACGACTACAAAGTCAATGTCGCCAGGGTTGCTCAGGGGTGAAACAGCGCCGGGGAAGAGGCGGGAGGGGCGCAGGTTGATGTAGTGGTCGAAAGAGAAGCGCAGGTTGAGCAGGATTTCTCGTTCGATCAGACCGCTGGGCACGGCGGACGAGCGCGGGTCGGCCCCCACAGCGCCGAAGAGGATGGCGTCGTGCTGGGCGAGTGCGGTCTTGGTCTCTTCGGTGAGGGTCTGACCGGTGGCGAGCCAGTGCTCTGCACCGAGGGGGTATTCGGTGGAGGTGACAGTGATGTTGTCGAGTTCGGCTGCGCGGGTGAGGACGCGGTGGGCTTGGGCTACTACTTCGGGGCCAATGCCGTCGCCGGGGATTACTGCCAGGTTGATGGAGCTGTTTTCAGTCATGGTTTAAGGCTAGTCCTGCGAGCGCAGCTTTGCCCATATTTTGACTGATGGTTTCATATATTGGTTTAGGGTGTAAGGTCGCCGATAGCCGGCAGCACCTCTACCGGTTTGTTACCGGTGGGGGCTACTTCGAGGGTAGCGAGTTTATCCCCTACCAGATGGGCGAGGACGAGCGCGTCCCCGTCCTTGGTGTTTGCAGCCAGGTAGGTGCGGGGCAGGTCCTGATTGACGGGCTCGCCCGGGTAAAGCAGGTCGTAGGTCAGGCAGGTGCCGCAGTCGCAGGCCTGCACTATCTGAGCTTCTTCAAGGGCAGCAATTGCTGCCTCGCGTTCTGCTGCATTCGGTTCACGGTCGCTTGGGGTGTGGGGCTTGGCCAGGCGCAGCACCGCCGCAAAGAACTCTTTTTCGCTGATCATAGGGAAACTATAACAATCAAATTACCCCCCCCCCGCTAGCTAGTCTCACGATTTATACAAGTGACTGATATAGAAACGAAGGAGGGGTTTGCGGTGCTTTGGCATCTCTTTTGAACTGGCTGGTTCGGTGGATTTTAGTCAGCATCAGTCAAATCAGCCATGAGAGCCTCAACCGATGTGAAGGTCTTCCCGTGCCGCTGCTCAGCTTCCTGGCGAGCTCGTACATTGAGAGGGTTCTCGCGGTGCGGAGTGAAGGGCAGACCGTTATCAACGAGCGACTGTTTTAGGAACATATTCAGTGCAGTGCTGAGGTCGAGGCCGAGGTCGTTGTAGAGTTTTCGCACCTCTTCTTTAGTGGCGCTATCGGTGCGGAAGGAAATTGTTGTATCAGTCATGAATGCTCCTGTTATTACAGTGTCATTACATTTGCACCATACTCGCGTGAATCTATCTTTTCAAGACTTTTGCCGAGAAACTCATGCGTTCGAGCAGCCCAGCAACAAGAAACCACATGCCTTGCCACCAGCCCCTGAATTTAATCGGGGCTCAACAAGGCATGTGGTTCTATAAGAGGTGAGCGAACGGTTAGACGTTCTTCTCGATCAGCTCCTTGACAGCCTCAACATCGTTGGGCAGGTCAATGACGTAGCGGTCGGCGTCCATGATGCCGGCAAAGCGCTCGGGGATGGTAGGCTCAGCGCCGGTTGCTTCGAGAATGGTTTCAGCGAACTTGACCGGCAGGGCGGTTTCTAGGCAGATGATGGGGGTATCAACCTTCTCAGCCCAGTCGCGGGCTACCTTGACACCGTCCGCAGTGTGGGGGTCAAGCAGCACACCCAGGCGCTTGTGGGCATCGCGAATGGTGGCGACGCGGTCGGCGTGGGTTGAACGGCCAGAGGCAAAACCGTAGCGCTCAGCAGCTTCGGTAAAGGCCGGGTCATCGGTCAGGGAGAATCCGCCTTGACGCACCTTGAGGCCAAAGAGGTCAGCGGTCCGCTCGGCATCCCGGCCCAGCAGGTCGTAGATGAAGCGCTCAAAGTTTGAGGCCCGGGAGATATCCATGGAGGGGCTGGATGTCTCATAAGTGTCAGCTGATGTGCGCACCCGGTAGTCGCCGGTGCGGAAGAATTCGTCCAGCACGTCGTTCTCGTTGGTGGCCACAATCAGGCGGTCGATGGGCAGACCCATCTGGCGGGCGATGTGGCCGGCGCAGATATCACCGAAGTTACCGGTGGGCACGCAGAAGGAAACCTTCTGGTCATTGCTTTCGGTAGCGCGAATCCAGGAGGAAACGTAGTAGACGATCTGAGCCATCAGGCGGGCCCAGTTAATAGAGTTGACCGCGCCAATGCGCTTCTCAGCCTTAAAGGCAGAGTCAGCAGAAATAGCCTTGACCACATCCTGGCAGTCATCAAAGACGCCGTCGAGGGCAACATTGAAGATGTTTTCATCGTCCAGGCCGAACATCTGGGCCTGCTGGAAGGGGGTCATACGGCCAGCCGGGGTGAGCATGAAGACCTTGATACCGGGGCGGCCGCGCATGGCGTACTCGGCAGAAGAACCGGTATCACCTGAGGTTGCACCCACAATGTTGAGGGTCTCGCCCCGGCGGCCCAGTTCGTACTCAAAGAGTTCACCTAGCAACTGCATGGCCATGTCCTTGAAGGCGGCGGTGGGGCCTTCAGATAGGTGGCCTATCAAAATACCGGGTTCCAGTTCAGTGACCGGCACAATTTCTTCGGAGGCAAACTTGGGGTAGGAGTAAGCTCGGGCAGTCATGGCCTTGATATCGTCGGCAGGAATGTCGTCGATGAAGAGCTGCAGTACTTCTGCGGCCAGGGCTGCGTAGCCTTCCTCAGCAAGCACAGTACGCCAGCGGGTCAGAGTGGCGTCGTCGAGGGTGGGGTAGGTTTCGGGCAGGTAGAGACCGCCGTCGGGGGCTAGGCCACCGAGCAGGATGTCGGTGAAGCGGGCGGGAGTCTTGGATGCGTCGCGGGTTGAGATGTACTGCATGGGTATAAGCCTACCGAAACTGCCCGGCCGGTGGCGCTAGGCGCTCATACTGCGGTATGAATTTGGAGTGCGGACGCCCGCCGACACCTTCCCGGGGCCGGGGCTGCTTTTAGACTTAGGAGGGTGGATACCCTTCAGTTAGAGCTGGCTGCTACTCAGCGCCGCAAGAAGCTGGTCAATGCAATCGCTGTTGCCCTGGGACAGATACTGACCCTGCTGATAACTCTTGCCTTTGGTTTCTCTCTGATGGAGGGCACCTGGGCACTGATCTACATACTTGCTTGGCTAGTTGCTACGTCCAGTCTCTACTTCAGGTATTCCCGTCCGATTCTGGTCTTGGTTCTGGTGGTGGTATCGCTAATCGTCACTATTCCTGCTCAGTACCCTGCGGTGGGCTCCTGGTGGGCAGCCCCGGTGATGGTCTACCATCTAGTGCGCTATTTTTCGCGCCCAGTCCGTATTGGCACTTTTCTTGCGGCTCTCCTTGCTTCGCTCGTTGGCGGCTTTGTTTTTGCTCGTGCCTTTTTGGTCTATGATTTCACAGCTTTTGAGTTCTACGTTACCGCTCTGACCGCTGCTTTTATCTGTGCGGCCATCGTTACCATTGCCTGGTTCTTTGGAGATTCCCGGCGGCTGCGCGAGAACCGTCACCGGGCCCTAATTGAGCGGAACCGCCAGCTAGAGCACGAGCGGGAGCAGGAACGGGCCCTTGCCGCCCTCGATGAGCGGGCCCGCATTGCCCGGGAAATGCATGATATCGTGGCTCATTCGCTGTCTGTCATCATTGCCCAGGCGGACGGCGCCCGCTACGCTGCCGCTGCCCAGCAGGCTGGGAGCGGGGCGGGGGCGTCCGCGCAGAATGAACCCGTGGAGCTAGCCGCCCTGGGCACGATTTCTGAGGCGGCGCGGTCGTCCCTGCAACAGATGCGTACCCTGCTGGGGGTCCTGCGCACCGATGAGGGCACTACCGTTGAGCCCCTCCCGGCCCTGCACAACGTCCCCCAGCTCATTGAGCAAACCCAGAAGCTGGGCATACCGGTGCGCTTTAGCACGGTATCGGGGGTTGAAGAGAAACTGCCGCAGGGTGCCGACCTGACCATCTACCGTATTGTGCAAGAGGCCCTGACCAACGTGGCCAAGCACTGCCCGGGCACTCCCCTGGTGACCGTCACCATTAGCGAGGGTAAGCAGACCCTGGATATCGACATCACCAACCTGCCCCAGGCCGAGCCCACCCAGCCTCTGCCCGGTGCCCGCCGCGGGCTGCTGGGTATGCGCGAGCGCGTCGATATGTACCACGGCACCTTGCACTACGGCCGCCTAGCCGATGGGTCTTTTAGGGTCTTTGCCCAAATCCCTTTTGTGCCCTAAAGACACCATAACTAAAGCCAGCCCCAACGATGACCAGGAACGATAGAGTAAAACCGTGATTAGAGTTCTTCTTGTAGATGACCAGCAACTGGTGCGGTCTGGCCTAGCTATGCTGATTGGCTCCCAGGCCGATATGCAGGTAGTAGCTCAGGCAGGGGACGGCCAGCAGGCAATCGAGCAGGTTGCCGCGCTCCAAGCCCAGGGGCAGGGGCCGGACGTCGTGCTCATGGACGTCCGCATGCCGGTACTCGACGGCATTGAAGCTACCGGCGCTATCATCGCCGCTCACCCCGAGGTCAAGGTCGTCATGCTGACCACCTTCGACATCGACGACTACGTGTACGCTGCCGTCCAGCGCGGAGCCAGCGGCTTTCTGCTCAAGGACGCCCCACCCGAGCAGCTTCTCGGAGCCATTCGGACGGTGCAGCGCGGGGACGCCGTCATCGCCCCCAGCGCCACCAAGCGGCTGCTTGAGCAGATGATTCCCCACCTGGCAGGGGGCGCACCTACCCAGCAGGTACCTCAGAAACACGCTGAGAAGATTGCCAGTCTGACTAACCGCGAGCGCGAGCTCTTCTTGCTCATTGCCCAGGGCCTATCGAACGGTGAGATGGCCCAGCAGCTCTTTGTTTCTGAGGCGACCGTCAAAACCCATGTCTCGCATATTCTGGCTAAGCTTGAGGCCCGCGACCGCGTGCAGGCAGTGATTATCGCCTACGAGGCGGGGCTGGTTTAACCTTCAATACTGAAAATTATTAGGTTCCGCAGACTCACAGCGAAGCTGCTGGCTCGGCGGCTGGCGTGAATCGCCGTATGAGCGAAGCGAATCGGGCGAGAGGGTCGGCAGCGAGCGTGAGTCTGCGGAACCTATTTCATACGAGCCTATTTCATACGAGCTTATTTCATACCTAGGTATGAGGCCCGCCCCTTTCGCTTCACTCCATAGTGCGATGTGCCCTGCCCCACTGCCTTGCCATACTGGGTATATGAGCACCTCACACACTATTCCTATCGCTGTTTCTGCCCGGCATCTTTCTAAAACCTACGCGGGCGAGTCCCCCGTGCACGCGCTGCGCAACATTTCCATTGATTTTGAGCGGGGCAAGTTCACGGCCATCATGGGCCCCTCTGGGTCCGGCAAGTCAACCCTGCTGCACACCCTGGCAACTCTCGATGCCCCCGACCCCGGGGAGCAGACGTCCGTACAGGTCAAGGGCGTAGAGCTGACGGGACTCAAAGACGCCGCCCTAGCTGAGTTTCGGGCCCGGAATATCGGTTTTATCTTCCAGGCCTTTAACCTGGTCCCGACGCTCACCGCGGCCCAGAACATGGAGCTGCCCCTGGGGCTGGCTAAGGTGGCGGTAGATACCATCTGGCGCGATGAGCTGGTACGCGCCCTGGGTCTTGAGGACCGCCTCAAGCACCTGCCCTCCCAGCTCTCTGGTGGGCAGCAGCAGCGGGTGGCGATTGCTCGGGCTCTGTTGCCCCGCCCAGCCGTCATTTTTGCGGACGAGCCCACCGGCTCCCTGGACTCGGCAAGTAGCGCTGAGGTGCTGGGCCTACTCCAACAGGCCAGCCGTGAGCAGGGGCAGACTATTCTAATGGTCACCCATGACCCGCTCGCGGCCTCCTACGCAGACCGGGTCCTCCTGCTCAAGGACGGTCAATTAGCCGGCGGACTTGAGGCCCCCACCCAAACCGGTGTGCTCTCAGCTCTTGCAAGGCTCGGTGATTAGCGTGGCCACCACTCTAGGCACCGTCGCCTTCTCTCATCTAGGTAAACACCGTCTGCGCTTTGCCCTCACCTCTATCGGCATCGCGATTTCGGCTTTCTTTCTCACGGCCGTCCTGCTGATTAATACCTCCTTCTATGACGAGGTGAGGCAGGCAGCAGGCCAGAAGTACTCCACCGCCGATGCTGTTGTCGAAACTACCGATAGGTTCACTCAGGGGGACGCCACCGACTACCTTCTCACCCAGGAGCAGGCTGACCGGGTAGTAAGTCTCCCCGCAGTTGAATCGGCCTGGGCAATGGCCGCCACCTATGCCGTTATCCACATACCAGACGAGGGCGAGCAGGCAGGGAGCACCTACAGCATCACCCAAGCCGATATGCCCGCCGAGGCCTTCTTCCCCTACCCCCTGACAGAGGGCAGCCTGCCGACGTCCGACCATCAGATAGTGATTACCGACCGGGTAGCCGAAGCTCTCTCTGTAGGGGTGGGCGGAGCGGTCGTCCTCGATGATCTTTCTACCGTAACCGAGCAGACCGACCTGGCAGAGCCCCTCCCCCAGGCGGCCTACACCGTCACCGGTATCTACGAACGCCCCGCAGGCTACAGAGCGGGACCAGATATGGTCTTTACACCGGGTAACGGTGTAGCAAACTACATCGAACGCAGCCACGCCTATTGGGGGAACGCCCCCGACGGCATCTACGAGCAGGTTCTTCTGAAGCTCAAAGACCCCGCCTCCACATCCTTAGTAGATCTCAAGCAGGCTCTTGCGAACTCCCCCACCCTTACTGTCTCCTCGGTTGAAGAGCAGATCAGAAACGATGTCGGTAAGGGAGTGGGTAGCTACACCGCCCTGCTCTCTATTCTCTTCGGGTTTGGGGCTCTCTCACTTCTCATGAGTTCCTTCATCATCGCCAGCACCTACAAGGTGCATGCGGCAGCCCGCTCCCGTGAACTGGCTCTGCTTCGTACCCTGGGCGCTACCCGCCTAGCGGTGGTGCGCATGCTCCTGGTTGAGGCAACAGCACTCGGTGCGCTCTCCTCCCTCGCAGGTATCATTACCGCCTACCTTGCCGCTCTAGTTTTCAACGAAAGTGGCCGCATCACCTTTAACCCCCTAGCGGGTATCCTGGCCATGCTGGTCTGCACGCTCGTTACCCTCGCCGCCGTGCTCAAGCCGGTCTGGGCGACCCGCGCCATACCGCCGGTGGCGGCGCTCAACGGCTACCAGGACCTTCCGAACGCTCCCCGCACCAGGCACACCTGGGCTTATATCGGCCTCTGCCTTGTACTCACCCTGGCTACAGCAGCCTGCGTCCTAGCCGGGCTTCAGGAGAGCCATGCGGGTCTCATCATGCTAGCTACGGTTCTGGCCGCCCTTACCTTCGTGGTGGCAGCTCCCCTGCTCGTCGCACCGGGCCTCGCCCTGCTCCGGGTCTTTGCCCGCCCCTACTCCACCGCGGCCCTGGCCCACAGCAACATCGCCCAATCGCGGGCGTCCGCCTCGGTGACCGTGCGTATGGTCTTTATCTGCACCGCCTTCGTCAGCGCAGCCCTCACCGGTTATTCCACCATGCAGCAGAGCTTCATGGCAGAACTAGACCGCAACTACCCCTACGACGTTGAAGCGGTACTTGCCGAACCAGACATCGCCCGCCTGCATGAGATACAGCGCCAGGTCTCCCAGCTCGACGGTGTGGACGCCGCCCTTGTGGCCCTGCCCCAGGGTAGTGTGCTGACTTCGTCCGATAGCTGGTTCAGCACAACGGTTTACTCCGTAGATCCCGAAACACTCACCAGCCTGCACGGTGACCAGACCGGCCGAAAGCTGACCGAGCAGACGGTGCTGCTGAGCCAGGCCTACGCCGACTCCTTCGGAGTGCAGGAAGGCCAGCAACTCTACATTGAAGGCAGCCGTGACGCTGTAGAACTCACCGTCAGCATCACCCCCGATACGCTGCGTGGCTTCCTCATCACCACGCAGAACGGCACCCTTATCAGCGGAACGGACCTAGTAGACCCCACCGGAGAGAACACCGAGGCTGGCCTGCTCCAAGCTAATCTTGATCCAGATATTAGCTGGAGTGACCGCTTCTCGGTACTCAATCCCATCGCCGAAATCACCGGCCTCGATGCGGGTGAACTTTCGGGGGTAGCCACCGAAAAAGCCCGCTTGCAGGATGATATGCGCTCAGTTCTCTGGGTGATTCTAGGTCTACTCTCCGCTTCCTTGCTGGTCTCGCTCGTGGGGCTTGCCAACACCCAGCTCCTGAGCACCCAGCAGCGGCGCAGGTCCTACGCCCTACTGCGTATCAACGGCCTCTCTAGCCGTCGATTGCAGGCTGCCGTCAGCTACGAAACCCTGCTATTGGCTGTCTTCGCCCTCATCTGGGGTAGCGTAGCCGGTGCGCTCACAGCCCTACTGCTACTCCAAGTTTTTGTCCTCAACAACTTCACACTGGTCTATAGTTTTCAGATCTGGCACTACCTAGCGGTTATTGCAGGCGGCCTTGCCCTGGCCTGGGCCACGGTCTTTTTCCCGGCCAGGTCAGCCTCCCGCATACCGCCGGTTGCCGCCCTACAGGAGGTGAACTAGCCGGGTAGGCGGGCGTCCGCTTCTCTCAGGGGCAGGACGCCCGCCCCGCCTTAGCTAGCGCTGGGGCTAGCGGTGGGGGTTGGGACCGTCACCGGTGAAGTATTCTTGGGGTCGGCTTTATCGGCCTCAACCCGTTCAAGGGCGGTTGCATGAATAGCTTCCAATTCATCAGAGAACTGCTCAAGACGCTGGTAAACAGCCTCATAATAGGAGTTCTTCAGATCGGTGATAGAAGAGTCAAAAGAGATGCTCTCACGGCAAGAGATGTCGGCCTGCAGCATCTTCTCCGCGTTATCGGCCCCCAGCAAACTAGAGCTATAGGCAGCCTGATCGGTGCTCGAAGCCTGACCAAACCCCGCGTCCTTCATGCAGCTAGCCCATGACTCCTGCAGAGCCAGATAATTCTCATCGACCCGCAGGCTAGTCTCAATAGCCTGGGCAAACTCGGGGGCCAGCAGGGCAGCCTTCACGCCGTTCTCCACAGAGCCATAGATGTACTCGTAGCTCTGGGCCATGCAACCAGCCGAGTTCAGTTCTCCACTGGAATACTCCATGAAAGTCACGGTAAAGGGCTCGCCGTCCTCCCCCAGATAGGCGTCCAGCCCCGCCTGGTCAAAGCTAGCGGTAGCCCGGCCTTCAGCGGCAGGTAACTGACCGTAACCCGAGGCTTTCAATTCCTCGGTGGTTCGGCCCGTATAGACCGCAGAGTCCAAGGTCAACCCAACCTCAGGCTCCTGGTAGCTACCACCGGCCTCAGCCACGCAGCGCTCCACAAAAGCCCGACGGGCAGACTCAGCCTCTGCCGGCGGGAAAATCCAGGACTCAAGGGCATCAAGGTGCTCGGCCTGAGCGGTCTCGGCGGTCAGCTCATCGAAGTTCTGAGGCTGTGAAGAACACCCGGCCAGCCCTAAAGCTGTGAAACAGCCAAGTACTGCGATCCCTTTTACACAGCGGTTCGTAAGTAATGACACGGCGTCCTCCCTAGATAATCAGCCTCAATTCTAACTACTATGAATAAGCAGCATCACCACAATCCCCACATGAAACCACGACGACCTCGTCACAGAAAGCAGACTAGTAACGTTATGACCTCCCTTGACCAGCAAGGACTTCAGACCAGCCGCCGTGGCCTCATGCGCTTTGCCGCGCTTACAGGTGTGGCCGGTGTTGCCACCGCAGCAGGAACCGTAGCCATCAACGCTACCGCTCACGCAGCGGACGCAACCGCCAGCGTCTTCCCCTCAGATTTCTCCTACCCCACCGTTACCGGCCCCTCCCTGGCCCTGTGGGGTAGCTCCTCCTTCGAAGGTGCCCAAGCCGACCAGGGCGTGCCTGCGGGGTTCAATGCGAGCATGGAAGCCCTGCTCAGCAGCTACCTTTCAGCACCGATTCTAGAATTCGGCCGCGGTGGCGAAACCTCCACCATGATTGCGGCCCGCCGAGGCGTGGCAACCAACATCTATAAGCTCTCCTTCCCCAACGACCGTATCCCGGCCAGCGGAACAGTAAATATCACTCTTTCTGATGCCACCTATGTCGCCTGGGGTGTAAGTGCCTATGTACCCGGCTACGTTGGCGGTGTAGCGGGTGTGCTCAAGGCAGGGACTACAGAGGGTACCTATACCTTCACCCGCGTTGTTCCCGGTGAAGAAATCTACGCTCCCGCCAATACTGAGGCTGCCTGGTTCTACTCCTACCAGGAGATGATTAGCCGCTCTTCCTACCATGTACTCCAAATCGGCCGTAATAATATCAGCGACTACGACCGCATCACTCAAGATACCCAGCGTTGCTTTGACTTAGCACCGGAGCGCACGATCGTTATGGGCCACTTCGCGTCAAAGGGTGATGCCCTGGACTCTGACCGTGTCAAGAAGGTCAAAGCCTATAATGAGTGGGCAGCAAGCACCTATGGCACTAAGTTCATGAACCCCGAAACCTATCTGCGCGAAACGACCCAGGAGTCTTGGCTGCGCTACGGTGCCCTTTCTGGCTCAGGTGTCTGGTCTTCAGACGAAGACCGCAAGGCTTACGAGGCCGGGCAGATTCCCCCGTCTCTGTATTCCTCCGACGGCCTGCACCTGAACGGCTGGGGTTACATTGCCCTGTCGCAGATGGTCTACTACAAGGTCACTGAGCTCGGCTGGTTCTAGCCTCTCGGGTGTAAGCATAAGGACGCGGCCCCCGCCTTTCGCGCGAAAGGTGGGGGCCGCGTCCTTATACGTTTGCTGGATACCCTGCTCGTAGCCTAGGCGTTCTTGGGTTCCTCGTAGCGGGGGAATACGGGAGCCGGGGCGGGTAGCTCGGTGCCGGGCACTAGGGCTTGATCAAGCGCTGCGAAGAGGCGGTTCTCGGGAGCAACCGCCAGCAGGTCGAGCAGCTTGCCCATGGAGGTGGGCATGACCGGCTGAGCAAGAGTTGCAACGATGCGTAGCACCTCTGCGGTTACATAAAGCACGGTGTTCATGCGCTCCAGGTCGGTCTTGCGCAGCTTCCAGGGCTCCTGGGCGGTGAAGTAGCGGTTGGCTTCGCCCACGACCTGCCAGATACGCTCCAGGGCGCGGTGGAAGGCCTGTTCGTCGAAGTCAGAGCGGACGGGCTCGTACAGGGCTGCTGCCATCTCTAGCATGGCGGTATCTTCTGCGGTAAATGCACCGTGGGCAGGAACCTTGCCCTCGCAGTTCTTAGCGACCATGGAGAGGGAGCGCTGGGCCAGGTTACCCAGGTCATTGGCGAGGTCTGAGTTGATACGGTTCTTGATGCCCTCAGCTGAGTAGGAGCCGTCCTGGCCGAAGGAGACATCGCGCAGCAGGAAGAAGCGCAGCTGGTCCAGGCCAAAGCTGGCGACCAGGTCGGCAGGGTCAACCACATTGCCGATGGACTTGCTCATCTTCTCGCCGTCCACCAGCAGGAAGCCGTGGCCAAAGACCCGCTTGGGTAGGTCCAGACCGGCTGACCAGAGGAAGGCGGGCCAGTAGATGGCGTGGAAGCGAGTGATGTCCTTGCCGATCATGTGCAGGTCGGCAGGCCAGAACTTGGTGAACAGTTCGCCCTCGGTATCGGGGTAGCCCAGGCCGGTGATGTAGTTGGTCAGGGCGTCCACCCAGACGTACATGACGTGCTTGTCGTTGCCGGGTACAGGTACGCCCCAGTCGAAGGTGGTGCGGGAGATGGAGAGGTCGGTCAGGCCGTTCTTGATGAAGGCGGCCAGCTCGTTGCGGCGGGATTCGGGGTAGACGAAGCCCTCGGTGGAGTAGAGCTCCAGCAGGCGGTCACCGTACTTGGAGAGACGGAAGAAGTAGGATTCCTCTTCGGTCCACTCAACTTCGGTGCCGGTTGAGATGGCGTAGCGGACGCCGTCGCGCACCTCGGTTTCGTCCTCAGTGTAGTAGGCCTCGTCACGCACGGAGTACCAGCCGGCGTACTTATCCAGGTAGATATCGCCGCTCTCTTCCATCTTTGTCCAGATGGCCTGAGAAGCAGCGTAGTGGTCGGTATCGGTGGTGCGGATAAAGCGGTCGAAGTCAGCACCGACCATCTCAGCCATGGCGCGGAAGCGGGCGGAGTTTTCGTCCGCTAGCTCCTTGGGGGTCTTGCCCTGTTTTTCGGCTGTGGTCTGCATCTTCTGCCCGTGCTCATCGGTACCGGTCATGAAGCGCACATCGAAGCCGTCCAGCTTCTTAAAGCGGGCCATGGTATCGGCGGCAATAACCTCATAGGCATGCCCGATATGGGGGGCACCGTTGGGGTAAGAAATCGCAGTGGTGATGTAGTACGGGGTAGAAGTCATAGGTACCACTTTACCCGCTTACACCAACCACTGCGAACGCTATTTCACACGGGAAAAAGCCCACCCGCGCTTCCAGTTAGTCGGCCAGATTGATAACCGCTGCGCGAGAAGCGTTGACTACCCGCTTGATGGATTCGAGCACCTCGGCTGAGAGGGCTGAGTCCAGGGCCAGGACGCAGAGGGCTTCAGCCTTCTTGTCGTTGCGGGAGACCTGCATACCGGCGATGTTGATGGAGGCGGTGCCCAGCAGGGTACCGATAGCGGCAATAACGCCCGGGCGGTCTTCGTATTCGAGCACCAGCATGTGGTCGGTGATGGGGATTTCGATATCGTAACCGTTGACGTTGGTCAGTTTCTCGATGAGCTTGGGGCCGGTGACAGTACCGGCGACGGAGACCACTTCACCGTTAGCGAGAGCACCGGTGAGTACGGTTTCGTTGCGGAAGTACTCGGTATCGGTGGTGGTGACCAGCTCAACCTCAACGCCGCGCTGTTCGGCTAGCACGGGGGCGTTGACGTAGGAAACCTTGTCTGAGACGACGTCGGTGAAGACACCCTTGAGGGCTGAGAGCTTGAGGGAGGTGACGTCCTTGGTAGCGATTTCGCCAGCGATCTTGACCTCGACGCGGGTGAGGGCTTCGTCGCCGCCGATGGCGGTGAGTATGCGGCCGACATTCTCTGCCAGGGGGACACCGGGGCGAACGTCCTTGTCGATGGCGCCGCCTGCGACGTTGACGGCGTCGGGCACCAGGTCACCTTCGAGGGCCAGGCGGACGGACTTGGCAACGGAGATTCCGGCCTTTTCCTGGGCTTCGAAGGTGGAGGCACCCAGGTGGGGGGTGGCAACGACGTTGGGCAGCTCAATGAAGGGCACGTTCTTGGCGGGTTCCTTGACGTAGACGTCGATGGCCGCGCCAGCAATTTCGCCCGAGCGCAGGGCTGCGTCGAGGTCTGCTTCGTCGATGAGGCCACCGCGGGCTACGTTGACCACGTAGGCGGTCTTCTTCATCTTCTTGAAGCTCTCAGCGTTGATCATGCCCAGGGTTTCGGGGGTGCGGGGCATGTGGATGGTGATGAAGTCAGAGCGTTCTACCAGCTCATCCAGTTCAACCAGTTCTGTGCCCAGGGCTGCTGCGCGGGCTGAGGTGACGAAGGGGTCGTAGGCGATGATTTCGGTGCCGAAGGCCTTGAGGCGTTCTGCAACCAGGCCGCCGATTCGGCCCAGGCCGATAATGCCGATGGTCTTTTCAAAGAGCTCGACGCCTGAGAAGGCGGAGCGCTTCCACTGACCAGCCTTCATGGAGGCGTCGGCAGCAGCGATGTTACGGGCCAGGCCCAGGATGTGCCCGACGGTGAGCTCTGCAGCGGAAATGACGTTAGAGGTGGGAGCATTGACCACCATGACGCCTGCCTTGGTGGCGGCCTTGATATCGACGTTATCGAGGCCAACGCCCGCGCGGGCGATGACCTTGAGCTTCTTGGCAACGGCAATAGCTTCCGCATCGACCTGGGTGGCTGAGCGCACCAGAATAGCGTCTACATCTGCAATGGCGGGGATGAGTTCGTCGCGGTTGGCTCCGTCGCAGGAGCGGATTTCAAAGTCAGGGCCCAGGGCTTCAACGGTGGCAGGTGAGAGTTCTTCAGCGAGCAGAACGACGGGTTTTGCAGTCACAGGTGGTTTCCTTAGATAGCGGGTGACGGTTAGAGAAAGTGGGGCAGCTGGCGCTTCGGACCCTAAGGACGCCGCTGGTAGGGGTGCTCTGGTGAGAGCAGGAGTGCGGTGGTTAGGCTACAGTTCACCGTACGGCTGTAGCTAGACCGCTCCCCCAGTTTACTGGGGGGTTGGCAAGAGCCGGCTACCTTGCCCTGGGTGGGTGAGGTAGCCGGCTCTTGAGAGTTCACTGCTGGTGCAGATGAGAGTAGCTTGGCTTAGCGGGCAACTGAGCCGTCGACGTAGTCTGAGTCAACGGAGTTGTTCCAGGCAAAGAGCTTGCGCAGTTCGCGGCCGGTGGCCTCGATGGGGTGGGCTTCGCCCTTGGCACGCAGTTCCTTGAACTCGGGGCCGCCGGCTGCCTGGTCTTCCATGAAGCGCTTGGCGAAGGTGCCGTCCTGAATATCGGCCAGAACAGCCTTCATGTTTTCCTTGACCTCGGGGGTGATGACGCGGGGACCTGAGACGTAGTCGCCGTATTCTGCGGTGTCTGAGATGGACCAGCGCTGCTTGGCGATGCCGCCCTCAATCATGAGGTCAACAATCAGCTTGAGCTCGTGCAGCACCTCGAAGTAGGCGATTTCGGGCTGGTAGCCAGCTTCGGTCAGGGTTTCGAAGCCGTACTGGATCA
This sequence comes from Rothia sp. 11254D007BW, assembly GCF_053548195.1. Classification (NCBI taxonomy): domain Bacteria; kingdom Bacillati; phylum Actinomycetota; class Actinomycetes; order Micrococcales; family Micrococcaceae; genus Rothia; species Rothia sp. 11254D007BW. The sequence continues at coordinate 359,312 of NZ_JBPWPK010000001.1, read as the reverse complement.
GCTGGGAAGCGCCACCGCAGAGAACTGCCTGCTCGCCGAAGAGGTCTGATTCGGCTTCTTCCTTGAAGGTGGTTTCAATGACGCCTGCGCGGGTTGCGCCCATAGCCTTGGCGTAAGCCAGGGCCAGGTCGAGGGCCTTACCTGAGGCGTCCTTTTCAACGGCGACGAGGGCGGGCACGGCGCGTCCTGCCTCAAATTCGCGGCGGACGGTGTGGCCGGGGCCCTTGGGGGCAACCATGGCAACGTCGACGCCCTCGGGGGCTTCGATGTAGCCGAAGACGATGTTGAAGCCGTGGGCGAAGAAGAGGGCGTCACCTTCGTTGAGGTTGGGGGCGATGTCGTTCTTGTAGACCTCTGCCTGAACCTGGTCGGGGGTGAGGATCATGATGACGTCTGCTTCTGCTGCTGCTTCTGCAACGGTGAGGACGCGCAGGCCTTCTGCTTCTGCCTTGGCGCGTGACTTTGAGCCTTCTGCAAGACCAACGCGGACGTCTACGCCGGAGTCACGCAGGTTGAGGGCGTGGGCGTGGCCCTGGGAACCGTAGCCGATGATGGCGACGGAGCGTTCTGCGATGTTCGCCAGATCTGCGTCGTCGTTGTAGTAGATCTTTGCCATGGTGTTCGATCTCCTTGATCGGTTGAGGGGCAGCAGCTGCTGCTAAACCTTGGTTGTGATGAACCGTTAGTCTCTAGCCTAGTAGGTTCGGCTGATTTTGAGACGCGGGTTTCATATTTTGGAACGATATTTTTGGGTAACTCTTACCCTAGCCGCGCAGGGCCTTTTCGCTCATGGAGCGAGGGCCGCGGGAAAGCCCGATGGTGCCAGCACGCACGATTTCGCGAACACCAAAGGGTTCAAGCACCTCAAGCAGGGCGTTAATCTTGTTGGCTGAGCCGGTGGCCTCGATAATGACGGACTCGGTAGAGACATCCACAATCTTGGCGCGGAAGAGGTCGGCGGCCTGGGTGACCTGGATGCGGGCTGCCGCGTCCGCCTTGACCTTGATGAGAATGTGGTCTCGCTGGGCCGACTGTTCGTCGGGCAGTTCCACAATCTTGAGCACGTGGATCAGCTTGTTGAGCTGTTTGGTGACCTGCTCAAGCAGCACGCCCTCGGCGTCGACCACCACGGTGATGCGGGAGATACCCGGAACTTCGGTGGGGCCCACGGCCAGGGAGTCAATGTTAAACATGCGGCGGGCAAAGAGGCCTGAGACTCTGGCCAGCACGCCGGGCTTATCTTCTACAAGAACCGAGAGGGTGTGGCGGCTCATAGCATCTCCTCATCTTCGCCCCAGGAGGGTGAGATATCTTTAGCAATCTGAATCTGGTCGTTGGACACACCCGCAGGCACCATGGGCCAGACCAGGGCATCGGGGCTGACGTTGAAGTCCACGACAACAGGACGGTCGTTAATGGCCAGGGCCTGCTTGATGGTTTCTTCAACATCCTCATCGCTCTCACAGCGCAGGGCGGCGCAACCATAAGCTTCAGCCAGTTTGACGAAGTCAGGTACTCGCTCGGTACCCATGCCGGTCTTGAGATGGGTGTTGGAGTAGCGGCCATCGTAGAAGAGGTTCTGCCACTGGCGCACCATACCCAAGGACGAGTTGTTGATAATGGCAACCTTGATGGGGATGTTGTTCTGCACGCAGGTAGCTAGTTCCTGGTTGGTCATCTGGAAGCAGCCATCACCGTCAATAGCCCATACAACGGAGTCGGGGAAGGCAACCTTGACACCCATAGCGGCGGGGACCGAGAAGCCCATGGTGCCCAGACCTGCTGAGTTGATGAAGTGGCGGGGGTTTTCGCTCTGGATAAACTGGGCTGCCCACATCTGGTGCTGGCCGACACCGGTGACGTAGTAGGCGTCGGGGCCGGTGAGCTCGCTCAGCTTTTCGATGACGTACTGGGGGGAGCCCAGGCCGTCGTCAGTCTTGGTGTAGCCCAGCGGGAAGGTTTCCTTGAACCGGTTAACCAGCTTCCACCAGTCCGAAAGGTCGGGAAGTTCAGAGGCAAACTCGCCCTCGAGAATCTCGTTAAGCTCGGGAAGCACGTAGCGCAGATCCCCCACAATGGGCACGTCGGCAATACGAATCTTTGAGATTTCTGCGGGGTCTACATCGACGTGGATGACCTTAGCGTGCGGGGCAAATTCTGAGACAACACCGGTGACGCGGTCGTCAAAACGTGCGCCCAGGGCAATGAGCAGGTCGGACTTCTGCATGGCGGTCACGGCCGGGACAGTGCCGTGCATACCGGGCATGCCCAGGTTCTGGGGGTCAGAGTCGGGGTAGGCGCCACGGGCGGTGAGGGTGGTAACGACGGGTGCACCAATGGTCTTAGCCAACTTGAGCAACTCGTCGGACGCTTCAGCGCGGACGACACCGCCACCCACGTAGAGGACGGGGCGCCGGGACTCGGTAATAAGCTTGGCCGCTTCGCGAATCTGCTTGGAGTGGCCGCGGGTGACGGGGTTGTAGCCGCGGGGGTCGGTGTTAGCGGGCGGCCAGGAGAAGTCCATCATGCCCTGCTGGGCGTCCTTGGTTATGTCAACGAGGACGGGGCCGGGGCGACCGGTTGCGGCAATTTTGAAGGCGGTGGCGATGCAGCGGGGAATCTCCTGGGCATCGCGCACCATAAAGGAGTGCTTGGTGATGGGCATGGTCATGCCCACGATGTCGGCTTCCTGGAAGGCATCGGTGCCGATGACCTTTGAGGAGACCTGGCCGGTAATACAGACAATGGGCACAGAGTCCATGTTGGCGTCCGCAATGGCGGTGAGCAGGTTGGTGGCGCCGGGGCCCGAGGTGGCGATAGCTACGCCGACCTTACCGCTGGCAATCGCGTAACCTTCTGCCGCGTGCCCTGCCCCCTGTTCGTGGCGCACCAGAATGTGATTGAGCTTTTCAGAATCAAAGAGGGGGTCATAGGTGGGCAGAATCGCGCCGCCGGGCAGGCCGAAGATATCGGTTACACCCAGTTCTTCGAGGGAGCGGACGATGGCTTGAGAGCCGGTCATGCGCTCTACCGGTGAGGTTTCTGAGCTGCTACGGTTGCCCAGGTTTTTAGCTAGATCTGCAGGGTTGATGGGATTTCCCGCTGTCATTGGTGATCCTCGCGATGGTCTGAAGATGATCTTGTGTGTGAGCGGTGGGTGCGCCCGTTGGGTGTAGGTAGTGCCGGGTTGCGGATAAACCTAGAAAAAAACCCTCCGCTTGGTTGAGCGAAGGGTGCGCACGCCGTAAGACACATCAAAGACTTATGCTGCGCACTCGTTCACGAGTCGCACCACAAGAATAATCTGTGACTGCTGGCGTGTTGTCATACCCCTTATTCTTGGTGCTCAAGGGCACACCGGTCAAACCGGTCTTAGAATGTGACACACCATTTTCACACATCAAGACACTTCAAGGAAGCCCCTGCGCCCCACTCTCGGCAAGTCGACACAAACCTGCACATCGTCATTTAAAGACTTTTAGGCAATCAGCAGTACTTTTCTAGCCAAGACAACACTTATAGCACGTAGACTGATGACATGACTGAACCCCAGCTCACCAGTAGTGAAATCGCCAAGGCCCTGCATACTGTCTTCGATAGTCAGATTATTAACTATGGGGCCTACAACCTGGTTTTTGCTACAGGTTCATCTATCTACCGAAACCCCGATGTAGCATCCCGCCAGGAAGAGGGTCAAAGCCATTTCCTCATTGGCTACAGGGATACCCCACGAGAGGCCGTCATTGCCCCGCTCTCTCTACCCGAAGTTCGCGGTACCGGCACGCCCACCTCGATCGACAACACCAACGCCGCACGCACTTTCACTCTTTCAGAGTTTTCGTTTGGGCTAGAGTCCACAAACGGCACCTCATTTTCCCTCACCTTTGAGCCACAGATGACTGTACAAACCTCAGAAGGTAGTGGTGTGCTCGACCAGGCACTTGATATCGAAGATTTCAAGCGTGTCATTATTGAGGCTTGGGAGCTCTAACCCTTCTCCCCATGGTGAAGCCCGCATACAAAAGACTGGGCATCACCTGAAAAATAGACACAGACAAACCAGGATAAATGAAAAGAAGCCCGACCGGATAACCGGTCGGGCTTCTTACGCTGTGCGCCCCCTGGGACTCGAACCCAGAACCCATTGATTAAGAGTCAATTGCTCTGCCAATTGAGCTAGAGGCGCATATTTACTTGTCAGACCGAGAACCTGTCTCAGCAACGGGTTCTACTATACGCAGCTTTTTTGAGGCGCGCAAGCTGAAAAGGGTGTTTGTGAGCACTTCCACAAAATAGCGGATCTTTACATCTAAAAATATATAAGTACACAAAGAAGCCCGACCGGACAACCGGTCGGGCTTCTTACGCTGTGCGCCCCCTGGGACTCGAACCCAGAACCCATTGATTAAGAGTCAATTGCTCTGCCAATTGAGCTAGAGGCGCATATTTACTTGTCAGACCGAGAACCTGTCTCAGCAACGGGTTCTACTATACGCAGCTTTTTTGAGGCGCGCAAGCCAAAAAGGGTATTTGTGAGCACCTTCATAAAAAGCGTATATGTACAGCCCATACAGAAGACCTCCCGCCGTATCGACAGGAGGCCCAGAAGCACTATTTACGGTACTCAGCAATCATCTCTGGCGTAATAACGTCCATAACAGCGGTATTGACGCGCTCAACGATAGGCTCCGCGACATTAGCCTCGGGTACGTCGGCTTCTGCCGACGGAGCCTCTGCTAAAGATTTAGTGATAGCCCCAATCTGGGCGGTGCGCTCACCGGCAACATCATCGAGTACCTCTCCACCACCATGGTGTTCATTGAGGCTTTCGATAATGTGAATGAGCATTTCGCGAAATTCAGGGTTTGAAAGCTCGCCGGCAGATCCCAGCTTGCGGTCAATATTCTCCGCTTCAGCCAACACACGCCGCCCCTCTTCGGTGATACCCAGAAGGTAGCTACGGCGATCTATGGTGTTCCTGGTGCGAAATACATGGCCGTGCGCTTCAAGACGAGCAAGGGTTTTACCCATGGTCTGCGCCTGCACACCTACGAGGGAGGCAACTTTCACCTGTGAAATCATGCCTTCGCGGGCGATGACACCGAGAGCTGTTACGCCAGCGTGAGTGAGCCCAAGTGACTTCAGCTGATCGTTCCAGCTGTATTCCAGCATGCGCGCTGCAGTTGAGAGGAGTCGATTAATCGACCAATTACGAATTTCTGGCATAGCACCATTATAAGCATACTCACCACTTATATGCCTAGACATGACAGGTGCTTGACACAATCCACCGTACACTGAGTAATTGTTGAACAACCCTGTTTTTCCGCTAAAAATCAGCTCTCCTTGCCCCTGATAAGCTGGAGGCAAGGCCGCAGCCCGGTGGGTTGCACCCCTATTCTGTTCACCATGTGAAAGGACGCCCGTGGAACGACTTACTCCGGGAACCCCCGCACCCCAGTTCACCCTGCCCGCTGCAGGAGGTGGAACTGTCACCCTGGCCGACTACGCGGGGCAGAAGGTAATCATCTACTTTTACCCCAAGGCATCTACCCCCGGGTGCACCACCCAGGCCTGCGACTTTAGAGATAATCTGGCCTCGCTCACCTCGCACGGCTACGCCGTCCTGGGCATCTCGCCCGATAGCGTCAAGGCCCTCGATACCTTCACTGAGAACCAGGAACTCACTTTCCCCCTGCTCTCTGATGAAGACCACGCGGTTGCGGAAGCCTACGGAGCCTGGGGCGAAAAGAAAAACTATGGCAAGACCTACGTAGGTCTAATCCGTTCCACTCTCGTCATCGATGAAAAGGGCATCATAGAGGTCGCCCAATACAACGTCCGGGCCAAGGGGCATGTTGCAAAGCTGCGCCGAGATCTAGGCATCGATGCCTAACCGCGACGGCCGTATTTAGCAAAACCTCTCAAGGTGTTGTAGCATAGACACTGTTGTGCTGACAGCACCGCATGCGCGAGTGGTGAAATTGGCAGACACGCAGGATTTAGGTTCCTGTGCCTTACGGCGTGAGGGTTCAAGTCCCTCCTCGCGCACATAGACGAAACACCCGTTCAGCCCGGTTTATCCACGGTTGGACGGGTTTTTTGATAGCTAAAACCTGACGGTAAGGTCTAGGTCAACGTGCCTCAGAACGAAGGGGATTCTCTTATGGCAGCATCAGCCCTGTCTCGCCGCACTCTGCTTCACTATGGTTCCATACTTACCGCTGGGCTAGCCCTTTCAGCCTGTTCGAGCCCGACTGAAGCCGACCCCGCAGCGTCCGCGTCCGCCACCGAGAGTGCAGGCCCCACCTTCCGTTTTGCCCAGGGCGCGCAAGTACTCACCCTTGACCCGGCAGCGACCTACCGGGTAGAAAGCCACCGCATCAGCGCCCAAATTCTAGAACCTCTAGTTCGATCTGATGTCAACACCGGTGAGCCCGCCCCCTCTCTTGCAACCAGCTGGGAGACTAGCGAGGACGGTCTCACCTACACCTTTAATCTGGTTGAGAATGCCACCTTTAGCGATGGCACCCCGTTGACAGCCAGTAGCGTACTGGCCAATATCGAGCGTTGGTCTACTCTGGGAAAAACTGCTCTCACCCGTATGACTCAGCCTTTTCATCAGCTCTTTGGCAGCGCTAAAGCCGCAGACGGCAACGAGATTAAGCCCCTGGTGACCGCCTGGTCGGCACCTACAGATACTAGCCTTGACATCGTTCTCAGCCGACCTTCTCGCAGTTTTCTCAAGGCCCTGAGCCAGCCAGCCTACGGGGTTGTTCTACCCAGCAGTATCGGGGCGGACGGCTACCTCACCGGCTCCCCCATAGGAACCGGAGCCTTTACGCTGAGTTCCTGGGATGGCGGTACCGCCGTCCTCACCCGTAACAGTTCCTACCGGGGCGAGCCCGCCGATCTCGGCACCATCGAGTTCCTTACCATTCCCGATGCCGAAAAGCGCTACTACAACCTGCTCGAAGGCAGCATTGACGCCTACGACCAGGTAGCCCTCAAAGACTACGTCCCCCTGGCCCTTGACGGTTACGCCGTACAGTCCCGCGACCCCTACGCAATTGCTTATATCGGCATCAACCTCTCCCACCCTGCCTTCGACGATGCCCGGGTTCGTCAGGCACTAGCCCGCTCCATCGACCGGGCTGCCATCGTCGAGACCTATTACCCCCAGGGCACCAATACCGCCCCCGACTTCATCCCCGCCCTCTTCCAGATGAAGAAAGAGGACATGGAGCAGGTCTACACCTATAACCTCACCCGCGCCAAAGAACTTCTCAGGGCCAGCACCTACGCCAATCAGGCCATTGATTTCTACTACCCGGTCAACCTGTCACTGCCGTCCCTGCCCTCACCCGAAGGTATCTACTCGCTCATCTCGGCCAACCTGGTCGAGGCAGGCTTCAATATTGTGCCCAAGCCCTACCGCTGGTCGGACGCCGGTACCGAGGACGTACCCACCGCCCACCCCGACTACGGGTTAGAACTGACCGGCTTTATCGGGGCTTTCCGCGACCCCACCACCTTTCTAGGGCATGTACTGACGCCGGCAGCGTCCGCCCCCACCACCATCAGCGAACCCAGCCCGAGCGCAAGCGCCAGTGCCAGCCCCTCCCCCACTTCCACAGCAGCAGCTACCGAACCGACCAAGGCTACTGCCAGCTACGCCAGTATCCGCCAGGCTATCAACGAGGCTGATACCCGCACCGATATCGCCGAATGGCGGGAAGCCTACAAGGACATCAATAACCAGGTAGCCAACCTGCTATCTGCAATTCCTCTGGCCTACCCTGTATCGGGCGTTACCCAGGGCCAGAGGGTGCGCACCTACACGGTGAGCGCCACCTGCATCGATGATTTCTCCACCGTGCACATCGACGACTAGCCCACCGCGGGCGTCCGCAAAAGTGCGTCAAAGAACCGTACGTGTTAGGTAGGTCGCCCTATCTGTACTACGCTAAAGATGAGAACGGGGCCGAGCGGCTCCACCCCAGCCGGTGTCCAGCGTCGGGCACCACAGTCTTAGAGTGACGGAGTGTCAATCACGTGGCAAACGAAGTACAGACCGATGTCGTCCTAGTGGGCGGCGGTATTATGAGCGCAACCCTGGGCGTCCTACTCAAGGAAGTAGAGCCCACCTGGAATATCACCCTGCTGGAGCGTCTGGATCAGGTAGCCCAGGAGTCATCTAACCCCTGGAACAATGCTGGTACCGGCCACTCAGCGCTCTGCGAACTCAACTACGCCCCGGCAGGCCCCGACGGCACCGTAGACCCGGCCAAGGCACTGGGTATTAACGAGCAGTTCCAGGTTTCCCGCCAGCTCTGGGCCTCCCTGGTTGAAGAGGGCAAAATTAAGGACGCCAGCTTCATCAACCCGGTGCCCCACATGTCCCTGGTCTTCGGTGAAGACCACGTGCGCTACCTGGGCAAGCGTTTTGAGGCCTTCGAGAACCAGAAGCTCTTTGAGCGCATGAAGTTCTCTACCGATTTTGACCAGATTCGCCAGTGGGCCCCCCTGGCCGTTGAGGGCCGCGACCCCAACCAGAAGATTGCCGCCACCTGGTCACCCGAGGGTACCGACGTAGACTTCGGCAACCTCACCCAGCAGATGGTGGACTACCTGGTAGAGCAGGGCGTCACCGTCCAGTACGGCCAGCAGGTCACCAACCTCGAGCAGCAGAGTGACGGCAGCTGGCTGGTCAAGGTTAAGAACCGCCTGAACTCCGAGCACAGCCAGACCATTCGTGCCAAGTTTGTCTTCCTGGGTGCCGGTGGCGGTGCCCTCAACCTGCTGCAGAAGTCAGGTATTAAGGAAGGCAAGGGCTTCGGCGGCTTCCCCGTCTCGGGCCTCTTCTTCCGCAATACCAATGAAGAAACCGCTCTCAAGCACAATGCCAAGGTCTACGGCCAGGCTTCGGTGGGTGCCCCGCCCATGTCTGTGCCCCACCTCGACACCCGCTACGTGAACGGCAAGCGCTCCCTGCTCTTTGGCCCCTACGCTGGCTTTAAGACCAACTTCCTCAAGCAGGGCTCCCTGCTCGATCTGCCCCTCTCCCTGCGTCCGGACAACCTGGTCCCCATGATTCGCGCGGGTCTGGACAACGTAGATCTCACCAAGTACCTCATCGGTGAACTGCTCAAGAACCGTGACGAGCGTGTAGCTTCTCTGCGCGAGTACTACCCCACCGCGGTAGCTGACGAATGGGAGCTCATCACCGCTGGCCAGCGTGTGCAGGTTATTAAGAAGGACGCCAAGAAGGGCGGCGTGCTGCAGTTCGGCACCGAACTCATTGCATCGGGCGACGGCTCCATCGCGGCCCTGCTCGGTGCCTCCCCCGGCGCCTCAACCGCCGCCCCCATCATGCTGACCCTGCTGGCCCGTTGCTTCCCCTCCAAGATGAACCAGTGGGAGCCCCGCATCAAGGAACTGGTACCCGGCTACGGCGTCAAGCTCAACGACAACCACGACCTGGCTGACGAGCTCTTTGCCCACACCGCCAAGGTGCTGGGTATCGATAACTAGCCCACCGGCGTCCGCCCACTACCGTGTGGGCTACCCTGTCTCATAGCTGCCCCGGCATCATGCGCCGGGGCAGCTACTGTTTTATCACGAAGCAGACGCTCAGCCAGCTCAAAGGTTTATCATGCTACTGATAAGATGTTTACTGATTAAATCACCGCATGCCCAAAGGACGACACTATGGCTCTCAAAGAACAAACCATTAGCCGGGCGGTTACAGAGGAGGCCCACAAAGAGGCTCCCAAGCCCGCCAAGCTCTCAGATATGAGCGGCTCTAGCTGGAAGTACATCTTCAAGCGCGCCCTGAGCGAATTCACCAACGACGGCTGCACCGATCTGGCCGCCGCCCTGACCTACTTCACGGTGCTCTCTATCTTCCCCGGCCTACTGGCTGTGGTCTCCCTGCTGGGTGTCTTTGGGCAGGGCCAGCAGACCACCAACGCGATTCTCAACTTCCTTGAAGACTACGCCCCGGCTGAAATGCTGACCCTTCTGGAAGAGCCCATCACCCAGCTCACCAGCTCAGACGCCGCAGGTCTGGCCCTGGTGACCGGTGTGGTCGGTGCCCTCTGGACTGCCTCGGGCTACATCGGCGCCTTCGGCCGTGCCATGAACAAGATCTATGGTGTAGTAGAGGGTCGCCCCATCTGGAAGCTGCGCCCCTTCAACCTGCTGGTCACCGCCGCCATGGTACTGATTGTTGTTGCCATGATGCTGGTACTGCTTTCCTCTGAAGACGTGCTGACCACCCTGCAAAACGCCGTGCCCGCTATCGAACTCGGCGGCTTCATCGGCGTATGGATGTGGCTGCGCTACCCCATCATGCTGGTGCTGGCCGTTGTGCTCATTAGCCTGCTCTACTTCGCCACCCCCAACGTCAAGCAGCCCAAGTTCCGCTTCCTCACCCCCGGCGCCGCTATTGCCCTGGTCGTGATGGCTATTGCTGCTCTGGGCTTCACCTTCTACGTCTCGAACTTCGGCTCCTACAATGCCACTTACGGCCTGATCGGTGGCGTTATCGTGATGCTGCTGTTCATCTGGATCATGAACAATGTGCTGCTGCTCGGCGCCCAGATTGACGCTGAGATTCAGCGCGGTCGCGAGCTGCAGGCAGGCATCAAGGCCGAGGACGAGCTTCAGCTGCCCCCTCGCGATGACACCATGGCGATCAAGCAGCAGGAGAAGAAGGAAAACCTCATCGAAGAGGGCCGCAAGATTCGCCTGGCCCATAACGGTGTTGATTTCCAGCAGATGGCCGAGAAGCAGGAGAAGAAGGACTCCGAGTAGGCCCTATGTGCGAGCCCTGTCTTTCGGTCGAGATTTACTGTGCCCCCGTTGCTGGGGCGGACGCTCCGCCCCGGCTTCTTGAGGGCCAGCAGGTGGTGGCGGTGCACGGTTTTGCCTCCATCCCCGAGGTGACCTGGGAACGGACCGGTTGGGTGCGGCAGTTGCAGCGGGCAGGGGCAGATGTCCATCTGGTCACCCTGCCCTATCACCGGCTCGAAGAAGCGGGGCACGAAGGGGCAGGAAAGTCTAGCGGGCAGATAGCCGTCACCTGGCAGCAAGAAGGGCTAGTGACTTCCCTGGGCACAGCCCTTGCCCGGGCTCTGGCAGATGTAGATACACCGGTTCATCTGCTGGGCTATTCTCTGGGCGCCCGCATCTGCTGGCAGGTAGCGCTCAGCTCCCCGCACCTGGTACAGAGCCTGACGCTCGGAGGCCTGCCCCTAGCAACCCACCTCGATGAGGTGCAGTCCTATCTATCGGCGCCTTCCGCCGCCCCCGGCACCTCCATTCCAGAGGGGCTCGAAGCCGTCCTCGATACCAGCCCCCTGCCCCGCGCTGCGCTGGCCGCTTTTACAGCCCAGCCGGTTGAGCCTTTCACACCGAACAAACTACCTGCCTGCCCCACCCTCCTCTTTGCCGGCAGCGACGATACCCTAGCCACCGGGTTCCCTGCCCTTGCAGCTACCCTGCCGCACCCGGCGTCCGCCTATCTGGAGCTAGCTGGCCGCGACCATATTAGTGCCCTGACCAGCGGGCAAGCCCGTCGGGCATCCGCTGACTTCATGGCCCGTCATGCGGTCTCACGAGCTGGCAGCGAGCCGGACCACACGGTAGCGTAGAGAGTAGCAGCAGGTAGCTACCTGCCGATATTTTTCCCCTCCCGCTATCGAAGGAGCCCCATGCACAAGGTCAAGGCCGTCGTCTCTCTGGCCAAGGATCAGCCCGTTGAAGTTGTTACCATCAATGTGCCCAACCCCATCAAGGGCGAGGCCCTGGTGAAGGTGCTCACCTGCGGTGTCTGCCAGACCGACCACCACTACGTCCAGGGCGGGGTCGGCAACGACTACCCCTACCTGCTGGGCCACGAGTCAGCCGGTATCGTCGAGGCGGTGGGCGAGGGCGTCACCAACGTTGCCCCCGGCGACCTGGTCATTCTCAACTGGCGGGCTGTCTGCGGCGAGTGCCGGGCCTGTAAAAAGGGCAAGCCCCAGTACTGCTTCGCCACCCACAACGCCACCCAGAAGATGACCCTGGAGGACGGCACCGAGCTCTCCCCCGCTCTGGGTATCGGCTCCTTTGCCGAGAAGACCCTGGTGGCAGCCGGCCAGTGCACCAAGATTGAGGCTGAGCTGACCGAAGACCAGTATGCCGCTATCGGCCTGCTGGGCTGCGGCGTCACCGCCGGTCTGGGCGCTGTGCTCAACACCGGTGAAGTAGCCCGCGGCGAGTCAGTTGCCGTCATCGGCTGCGGCGGCGTAGGTACTGCCGCTGTTGCCGGCGCCAAGCTGGGCGGGGCAACCACCATCATCGCCGTTGATATTGACGACGAAAAGCTGGCCCGAGCCAAGGAGCACGGCGCCACCCATGTGATCAACTCTAAAAACCAGGACCCGGTAGCCGCTATCAAGGAGCTCACCGACGGCTTCGGTGCCGACCTGGTTATTGACGCTGTGGGCGTTGAAGCCACTTTCAAGCAGGCCTTCGAGGCCCGTGACCTGGCCGGACGCGTCGTTCTGGTAGGCGTACCCGCACCAGGTACCACCTGGCAGGCCCCCCTCGATGAGGTCTTCGGGCGCGGCGGCTCCATCAAGTCAGCCTGGTACGGCGATACCCTGCCCTCCCGCGACTTCCCCATGTTCGTGCAGCACTACCAGCTGGGCAACCTCGACCTGGACGGCTTCGTCTCAGAACGCATCAGCCTTGACCAGGTCAACGAGGCTTTCGAAACCATGAAGACCGGTAAGGTCCTCCGCTCGGTCGTTGAGCTCTAGGAGTTATCACCATGACAGAACGCATTGAACGAGTTATCACCTCCGGCACCTTTTCCCTGGACGGGGGAACCTGGGACGTCGATAACAACGTCTGGATTATCGGCAACGAAACTTCCGTGGTCATTATCGACCCCGCCCACGACGTCGATAAGATTTCGGCCAAGGTTGCAGGGCGAACCGTTGAGAAAATCCTGCTGACCCACGCCCACGACGACCACATCCGCTCAGCTAAGGAAGCCGCCGACCGATTCGACGCCCCGGTCTACCTCAACCCGGCAGACCGTCCGCTCTGGGAGATGGTCTACCCCTCCTGGGACTTCGACAAAGACCTGGCAGAGGGCGATACCATTACCGTCGGCTCCACCGAGCTGAACGTCCTGGCAACCCCGGGCCACTCCCCCGGCTCCGTCTGCTTCTACGCCCCCACCCTCTCCTGGGAGAACTCAGAGGGCGTGCTCTTCTCGGGTGATACCCTGTTCAACGGAGGGCCCGGCGCCACCGGCCGCTCCTTCTCCAGCTTCGAGACCATCATCGAGTCAATCTCAACCAAGCTCTTAACCCTGCCCGAATCCACCGCTGTGCTCACCGGCCACGGGGACTCCACCGGCATCGGCCTAGAAGCCCCCGAACTCGAGAACTGGATCAAGCGCGGCCACTAGCCGCGAGGGCGTCCGCCCCCCTCAGCCTATGCCAAGGGGCCCTACCGTCAGTTGACGGTAGGGCCCCTTGTGTTTGGAGTGATGAGGGTGCGGCGCTAGGGCAGTAGCGCCAGACGCTCCTCGTAGGTGCGACGCCACAAGAACCCGTAGAGATGCCCCAGGCAGAAGTACATCGCAGCGGCGATGAGAGGAATAATCAGGGCCACCTGGTAACTGTAGGAGCCGCTCAGATCGGCTGCCCACACGAACCCTACCGCGATACCACCCAGGGAACATGCCTGCAGGGTAGAAAGAGCGAGGTCGAGGTTTTTGCGCACCGAGAGGCTGGTGGCTACCGAGTCCATGGTGACCAGGCAAATACCGTAGGCAAGACCCACGCTAATCAGAGGAATCACCATGCCCACAGCTGAGGTGGGCAGCGACAGGGTCATGGCGGTAAGGGTCAGGCACACCCCGCTCACCAGCCAGGCCCCCCACCCGAACATAGGCAGGCGGTCAAAGAGCACAAACAGGGCAGAGATAACCGCGCACAGACCGAGCAGGGCGATCAGGAAGCCGGTCACGCCCATCTGGTCAGTCGAAATAGCGTAGGCCACGATAGCTGCCTGGGTTGCGCCCAGGGATAGTCCCAAGCAGATGGTGCCCAGCTGGGGTATCCAGAGTAGGGAGCGGCTTACGCCGCGCAGGGGCTTGCGGCGGTTGCCCCCGCTGACATCTCGGGTCTCAACCGGCAGGTTTTCCGGGCGCCACAGTAGCATGAGCAGGCCCAGCACATCGAGCACAATCACCGCGAAGAGGGCCGACTGGGCCGTCAAAAAGACCGTGGTCATACCGGCAATAACGGCACCGGCCGGTAGGGCGATGACGTCGAACATGGTTTCAAGCGAAATGGACGCGTTGAGCTTACGGCGGTCCTTGGTGGTGAGGTACTCGGCGCTCCAGTAGCTTCGCATCACCGCCCCCAGCGGCACGGTGGTCACTCCCGTCACCGCGCAGGCTGCGAGGAACCGGCCAATAGACCCGCTACTGGTCTCAGCAAAGTGCAGGGACTCCAGCATCAGCCACATCAGGGCCAGAATATTGAGCACTGTAACGGCAAAAAATATTCTTCGCTGGCCCCAGCGCTCAGAAATCGACCGATAGACCGGCACCATGAGAGCCGCACTCAGTCCCACCGTACCGGCGGCGTACCCGCCGAGGGTGGCCTCATTATTCTGCACGGCCAGCATCATCATCACCGCCAGCATCACCATAGCCGCGGGCAGGCGCATGAGCAGGGAGAAGAAGAGGAAGCGCCGGCCGTGGGCCAGCAGCAGGTCGCGAATACGGGTGCGGGCATACTCGGTTGAAATGCGCAGGCGAGTGACGCTCTCTCGCAGGTTATTCCGCAGGTCGGAGCCACTGGGCCACTGGCGGTCGCGCCGGTAGCCCAGCCCCGTGCGGGGAGAAGAGCTACGATTCTTGGGGTTACGGTGGGGGCTCACGCTGCTCCTGCATCTGCGACCAGGGATGAGCCCTGGGGCGAGCTTGTAAGGACGATGTGCTTGTTAATGCGGTTCTTCATCTCGGCCACATGCGAGATAAGGCCGATGACTCTCCCCCGCTCGCGCAGGGAGTCGATGGTGGTCATGACCTCTTCGAGGGTTTCATCGTCGAGAGAGCCGAAGCCTTCGTCAACGAAGAGGGTGTCGATGTCGATACCGCCATTGGCCTGCTGCACGACGTCGGCAAGCCCCAGTGCCAGGGCCAGGGATGCCATGAAGGTTTCACCGCCCGAGAGGCTTTCGGGGCGGCGGCTGGCGTTGTGCCAGGCATCGAAGATGTCGATAGCCAGGCCGGATTTCTTGTTGCGCCCCTCTGCCCGGTCGGTGTGTTCCAGGCGGTAGCGGCCGTGGGTCATTTTTTCGAGGTGCTCACTGGCTGCCTCGGCTACCTCGGCGAGCTGGTAGGCCAGCACGTAGGACGTCAGCGTCATGTGCAAGCGGTTATCGCTGCCAGGGGCCGCTGTGGCGGTCGCTGCGAGCTCGCGTTTGAGATGGGCGTCTTCGAGTAGCAGGCGG
Organism: Rothia sp. 11254D007BW; assembly: GCF_053548195.1. Classification (NCBI taxonomy): domain Bacteria; kingdom Bacillati; phylum Actinomycetota; class Actinomycetes; order Micrococcales; family Micrococcaceae; genus Rothia; species Rothia sp. 11254D007BW. The sequence continues at coordinate 343,784 of NZ_JBPWPK010000001.1, read as the reverse complement.
CTCTTTTCTAGGGTCGCTTCGAGCAGGCTCAGCACCTCGTGCAGCTCCTCGCGAGCACCGGTGAGGCGGGTAGCGTGGCTAATGTAGCTATCGCGCTGGGCGCTGAGCTGGGCGATTGCTGCCTTGAGCTGGGCTAGTTGTTCGGGGGCAGGTGGTTGGCCGCCGTCCGCCTGGAGCTGGGCGATAGCTGCCAGAGCAGGGCTAGTGAGCTGGGCTGTGACTGCCAGGGTGCGGTCGCGGTGGGTGGTGATCTGTTGCTCTAGCTGGCTGGCCTGGGCCTTGGTGAGTAGCTGGGCTTTTACCTGCTGGGCGTCCTTGAACTGGGCTTCTTGTAGGGCCTTGTTCAGTTCTTCCTGGGCGGACGTCTGGGCTTGGGCCTGCCGCTCCCGATCGGCGTAGGCGGCGAGCAGGGTGGGCAGCTGCCTGGTCAGCCGGTTGAGGGTGGCGATACGGTCGGCTAGGCCTGGGCCCTGTCGGTGGGGTGCCAGCTCGGCTTCAAGGCTTTCTCTCTGAGCGGTGAGCTGGTGCAGTTTGGCTTCTTCGCTCGTGTGCTGGCGTTCGGCTTCGGCCAGGTCTGCCCGGCTGGTCTCAAGGGTTTCTTCGGCGGTGGAGATGCGTTGGGCGAGGGCTTTGCGGTGGGCGACCTCAGCCTGGGCCTGGTTGAGGCTCTCCTGGGCAGAGGTCAGAGCTGCCCGGGCTTCTTCGGGTTCAGGGGTGCCCTGCTCTACCAACTGGTCGAGGGTGCTCTGGGCTGAGCTCAGGGCGGCGAGCGCCTGCTGGGCTTTTGCTTCTGCCGCGTCGCGCTGGTGCTTGGCGCGGGTGAGGGCTTCTTCTGTGACGGGTGGTGTGTTTTGGTCGTAGCTGGCGGGGGCGGGGTGGTCTGTAGAGCCGCAGACGCTACAGGGTTGGCCGTCGGTGAGGGTTTCGGCCAGGATCTGGGCTGCGGCGTCAAAGCGCTGGCGCTGTAAGGTTTCGGCTTGGGCGGACGCCTTCCGTCGGCTTTCTTCGGCCCCTTGGGAGGCCCGCTGGGCGGCTTCTAGGTTGGTGCGGGCCTGGGTGAGGCGGTCGGCGGCGGTGACCCGGTCGCGAGCCTGGGCCAGCAGGGCGCGGGCAGCTTCTTCGCGGGCGGTAGCCTGCTCGGTTTTCTCGTAGTCCTGGCGCTGCTGGGTGAGGCTCTGCTGGGCTTCTGCCAGGGCCTGGGTGAGCTGGGTGCGGCGGACGATCAGACCCTGGAGGTTGCTGGTACTGGCCTGTGCCTGAGCGGCCAGGTTGGCGATGTCTTTTTCTGCCTGCTGGTAGCGGGTGAGCTGGTCGATGTGGGCGCTGGTGAGTTCGCTCAGCTGCTGGCTGGCCGCGTCGGTGAGGGTGGTTTCGAGGGCGACCTGGGCTTGCGTGAGTAGGTCGTATTCGAGGGCGGTTTCGGTGAGGTTTTCCCGGGCGGACGCCAGGAGCCTGCGGGTACTGTCCAGGTGGGTTTCTGCCCGCTCTGCTGCCTGCCGATAGGCGGTTGCTGCCTGTTCAGCCGCTGTTACCCGAGGCAGAATCTCAGCAGCTACCCTGTGCTCTTCGAGGCGGGTGCGGCTGGCAGCTATCTGGCTCTCCTCGTTTGCCAGGATTTCCTGTTCCTGGGTGAGCTTGAGATAGGTGGCCCAGTCTTTTTGCAGCTGGGCGGTTTCGGTGTGCTCGTTTGCCAGTGTTTCGAGGTCGTGGGCAGTTTTGTCCCGCCGCTCTTCTAGACTCTGAATGAGATCTGCTAGCTGGCTGAGTACCTGGCGCAGGTGGTCGGGAAGGTCCGCTACAGGGGCGGGCGCGGAGTCTTCGGGGGTGGAAGAGCTTTCGGTGTCTTCGTTTACCTCTTGCCCCAGGGCCCGTTGTGCCTGGTCGGCCCGGGCTGCCTGCTCGGCACGTTCTGCCCGCTGCTCTAGCACCCGCAAATCCTGCTGGGCGGCCTCGGCTGCCGCGGCGGCGTCCTTGGCATATCTGTGCAGTAGGTCCTGTACCTTCTCGAAGTCCTCGGTGCCAAAGAGCTGCTTGAGCAGCTGCTCCCGTTCCCCGGAGGTAGCGACCAGGAAACGCTGGAACTGCCCCTGGGGCAGCAGCATGACCTGGTTAAACTGTTGGGCGTTGAGGCCCAGTACAGAGAGCATGAAATCACCGGCGTCTTTGTGGCGGGTGATGGCCGGGTCTGGTTCCCAGCTGCCGGTGGCGGTATCAAACTTCTCAATCAGGGTTTTGGCCTGCTCGGTGGTAGTGCCCTCACCGCGTTTCTTGGGGCGCTCATAGGCCGGGCTACGGTCGATCCGGTAGCGGTCGGTGCCGATGGTGCAGTCCAGCAGCACCCGGGGCTGCACATGGGGGTCAGCGAAACGGGATTTCAGGTCGGTGCGCCCCGATGAGGTGGAGCCGTAAAGGGCGTAGCAGATGGCATCGAGAATAGATGACTTGCCCGAACCGGTAGGGCCGTTGAGCAGGAAGATGCCCTCTCGGTTGAGGTCGTCAAAGTCGATGGTGACGGTTCCCGGGAAGGGGCCGTAGGCGGTCAGTTCTAGTCGGTGAATTCGCATTTAGTCGCTCGCTCCCCTGGTGCGGGCCTGGTCTAGGACGTCGGTGAGATAGGTGGCTTCAGCCTCGTTGAGGGCACGACCGCGCACATGCTCGTAGAAGGACTCGCAGATAGCCTGAACGCTCTGACTCTCGCGGGTGCGGCGGTAGCTGTGCTCTTGGCTTCTCTCAGCGCCTTCGGGGGCGAAGAAAAGTTCCTGGACATGCTCGTAGTGGGCTTTGAGCCTATCGAGGGCAGCGGCTGGGCGCTCAGCGTCGGTCAGGGTAATACTGACAAAAGCCCGGCCGTAGGCCGCCACGGTGCTTTCGGCAAGCACCTCGTCGAGAGTGCCTTTGAGGGTTTTGAGCACAAGGTGGGTCTGCCAGGTATGTTCGTTCACCTCAATAGCGCCGTCAGGGGCTACATCGATGATCCAGGCCCCCTTACGGTGGTTTTGCTCGCTGAAAGAATAGGCCAACAGAGAGCCGGAATACCTGACGGTATCGGCAACCTTCTGCCGCCCGTGCAGATGCCCCAGGGCTGTATAGCTGGCAGCGGCAAAAGTGCTCACCGGCACCTGCTGTACCCCGCCCACCGAGATATCGCGTTCTGACTCTGAAGGCTCTGAACCCGTGGCAAAGCAGTGGGCAAGAACCACCGTGGCGGCAACCTGGCGGGTGGCGGCGTCCTCTTCTACCCTCCTCATAGCTTCAGCCAGCACGCTCGCGTGGCTGGCCTCGGTGCCCCAGCGGGCAGCAATCGGGCGCGGCTCTAGGTAGGGTATGCCGTAAAAGGCCACCTCAACGCCCCCGGCGGACAGCAGGACGGGCTGGCCCACCTGGGTTTGCGAGGTCACCAGGTGCACACCCGCAACGCTCAGCAAAGAAGAGCCAAAGCCCAGGCGAATAGCCGAGTCATGATTACCACTAGTTGCTACCACCTGCGCCCCGGCCTGCACCAGGCGGGTCAGGGTACGGTCAAAAAGTTGCACGGTCTCGGTGCGGGGCTGGGCCTGATCATAGACGTCCCCGCTGATCAGCACCACGTCAATACCCTGTTCCTGAACCAGGTTCACCAGCTCATCGAGCAGCTGCTCGGCATAGGAGTGCAGGGAGGTACCGTGAAAGGTGCGGCCCAGGTGCCAGTCTGAGGTGTGCAAGATACGCATACCACCAGTTTAGTGGTCCCGCTCTTACCCCGCTTTAGAATAGGGAGCATGACTTCTGTTTTTCCTGCCCCCGATGCCCTCTCCCCCGCCTACCGGTCGGCCCTGCGCGGCTCCCTACTGGGTACCGCCCTGGGGGATGCCCTGGGCTACCCCCTAGAGACCAGCACCGCAGACCAGATTACTGAGCGCTGGGGTGGGCGTACAGGAGCCGACCTTATCGCGGCTATCGCCCGGGAACCCCTGCTGGTTTCAGACGACACCCAGCTCACCCTGGCAACCCTCGACGGGCTCACCGAGGTACTGGAGTGGAACAACGAGGGCCAGGCAGCCGACGAGCTGGCCTGCATCTGGCTAGCCTACCTGCGCTGGTACACCGGCACCGGCCACCCGGCACCCGAGACCGCCCCCTATTCCCTTCCCCGCCCCCTCGATGCGCTTCAGGTGATGCGCCAGCAGCGGGGCCCGGGCAAGGCCACCCTGGCAGCCCTTGCCACAGGGGAAATGCAGTTTATCTCTAAAAACATCAACCCGCAGGCCCTGGGCACCGGGGCGCTCATGCGCTCTGCCCCCTTCGGTTACCTGCCGGTGGCCGATGACGCTACCGTCATCAAGCTATCCGCCCACGCCGCGGCCCTCACCCACGGCCACCCCGAGGCCATCATCTCTGCGAGCGCCTACGCCCTGCTCATTCGCTACCTGCTGGGCAGCACCAGCCAGGGTACCGCGCAGGCTCCCCGCCCCGATGTGCTTGAAGCCTGCACCCAGCAGGTGCTGAACTGGCTAGGTACGGTGGAAAAAAGCCAGGCCCTACCCGGCGATGCCGCACTCACCCGCACGGCGCTGGGCACCGCCGTCCGCCTGGCTCAGCAAGAAGCGCAGGTGGCGGACGCCTGCCCCCACTTCGGCGAACTCCTGGTGGCCCCCGATGTGCTCGGCTACGCCCTCTTCTTAGCTCTGCGGGCAGAGGCGGACGTCGCTGCGGAGAAGCTGAACCAGCAGCAGGCAGTGAGGGAAGCCCTGGGCGCGGCAATTGCAGTCACCGGCGATTCAGATTCAATCGGGGCTCTGGTCGGCTCCCTGCTCGGAGCGCTCTGGGGCGACACTGCTTTCCCAGCAGACCTCGCCCCTGCTACCGACGCCACAGAAGCCCTGAACCTGGTTGAGGTAGCCTGGTTCAAGCAGCTTGGGGTGTAGGTAAGGGCAGGCAGGCTCGCAGCGAAACTGCTGGCTGCGGGGCTGGCGTGAATCGCTTGTGAGCGCTAGCGAACCAGCGAGAGGGTCGGCAGTGAGCGTGAGCCTGCCTGCCCTTCTTTCGCTAGGGTTCCTAAGCTGCAAGCACCTCTGTGCGGTGGTCCAGGTACCATTCGTCAGCGCGTTCCACGGCCAGGCGTTGGATAGCTCCGCCCATGCCATTGCGCATGGTGTATGCCAGGGACTGCAGCGGTAGCAGGCGGGCCACTATTTTGGCGCGTTCCAGCTGGGTATCGTCCAGTGCCTTGGCCAGGGAGTCCCAGCCGTAGAAGTTGCCCAGGGCGGCGTGGTCAACGGCTGCGTCCCCTACAGAGGCGTGGTCCCAGTCAATAACGCCGACCAGTTTGTCGCCGTTCCAGAGAATATTGTGGCCGGCTAAATCCCCGTGGACGAGAACCGGTGAAGCGGGTTCCAGGGCCAGTACCCGGTCTATGGCTGCGTGGGCTACCTTCTGGGCGCCGGTGAGCAGCTGGGGTACGACCTGCTCGCGCAGGAGCACCTCCCAGTTATCGCGTCCGCCCCAGTGCTCGTGCACCATGTCGAGGTAGGGCCCGTAGCCGCTGAAATCTACCGAGTGGATAGCTTTGACCAGGGTGGCAAGCTGCTTGGGCGGGGCCGAACCTTGCAGGCGAGGCTCCCCCTTAATCCAGGTTAGCCCTACAGCGGTGAAGCCGTTCCGGGTGATAACCCGGGTGATGGGTCGGGGTACCGCAAAGGGAAGGTCCTGGGGTAGCCGCCGCAGGATCTCGGTGCGGCGGGCTACCAGGTGCCCGGTTTGCTGGGTTTTGGCGATACGCACACTCAGCTCCGCCTCCATGTTGACGATGATGTGGGCAGAGCCGGTGGTCCGGATGTCCCAGCGGTCGCGGGGAATGTTCAAACCGGCTTGCTCCATCACCGCCGTGACCACGGGAAGAGCCTTCATCTGTTCAATGAGTGTAAGGTGCGCTGCCATAGGGTACCTCGTACAGGATTGTTACTGGGCCAGGGCGGCCTGTAGGTGGGGAAGAAGCTTGGCTAGGGCCTGGCTCCGGTGGCTGATGGCATTCTTGACATCGGCGGGCACCTGGGCGCAGGAGAGGCCAGCGTATTCGCCGGTGAAACCGTCGGCTGCCAGAATCGGGTCATAGCCGAACCCGCCCTCACCGCGGGGCTCGCGCAACAGGGTTCCGGCAAGCTCCCCCTCTTCCACAGCCTCTACACCTTCGGGGGTAACCATCGAGGCGGCGCAGACGAAGCGGGCGCGGCGGTGTTCATCGGCGATGTCTGAAAGCTGCGCTAAGAGCAGGTTGAGGTTGGCTTCATCGTCTCCGTGCTGGCCGGCCCAGCGGGCGCTGAAAATACCGGGTGCACCGCCCAGCACGTCGACCGACAGGCCTGAGTCGTCGGCAATGGCAATCAGGCCGGTAGCCGCAGCTACCGCGCGGGCCTTCAAGAGGGAGTTCTGGGCAAAAGTAACGCCGTCTTCAACCACGTCGGGGGCACCTGCTGCACCGGCGTCGATCACCTCGGTGTCAACGTCCAGCCCCTCGATAGCGCCGCGCAGCATCTCGCGGAACTCGCGCAGTTTCCCCTGGTTGTGGGTGGCAAGAACGATTTTGGCGGGCATTAGTCCTCCAGGGCTTCGCGCTGGATCTGGGCTAGCTGCGCGGTACCGAGCAGGGCCAAGTCAAGCAGGGAGTTCAGTTCGTCGCGGTCGAAGGGGGCGCCCTCTGCGGTTCCCTGAACCTCAATGAACTTGCCTTCGCCGGTGACGACCACGTTCATGTCGGTCTCGGCGCGCACGTCCTCTTCGTAGGGTAGATCAAGCATGGGAATGCCGTCGATGATGCCCACAGAAATTGCGGCAACAGAGCCGGTGAGGGGCTTAGCCTTGGCCGGGATAATGCCCTGGGTCTGGGCCCACTTGATGGCGTCGGCCAGGGCGATGTAGGCGCCGGTGATAGCGGCGGTGCGGGTGCCGCCGTCCGCCTGGAGCACATCGCAGTCGAGCACGATGGTGTTCTCGCCCAGTTCAGCGGTGTCGATGACGGCGCGCAGAGAGCGGCCAATCAGTCGAGAAATCTCGTGGGTGCGGCCGCCAATCTTGCCCTTGACCGATTCACGGGTGTTACGGGTGTTGGTGGCGCGCGGCAGCATGGCGTATTCTGCGGTGACCCAGCCGGTGCCCTGGCCCTTGAGCCAGCGGGGCACGCCCTCGGTCAGTGAGGCGGTGCAGAGCACCCGGGTGTTGCCGAATTCGATCAGGGCCGAACCTTCGGCGTTCTTTGACCAACCGCGAGTGACGGTGATGGGGCGGAGCTGGTCGGGGGTGCGGCCGTCGCCGCGCAGGGTGGGTGCTGCCATGTTTTCTGTCATGGTTTCAGCCTAGCGTCTGTTGCCCGGGGCGCACAAAAACACGGGCGCTTTTCTGCACCCGTGTTGTCTGCGTTGGCTACTTGTGGGCAGGGGCGGCAGCTAGCTCCCCTGGTGGCGGCTAATAACGTTCAGGGTGGTGGTCTGCGGGTTACTGGCGTATTCCTCGGGGCTACGGCGGGGGTTGACCCGGTAAGTCGCCGAAGCCTCAGCCACCGATATCGGCCCGTCAAAAACGCTCTTGGCTTCGGCCAGGGCAATAGCGGGGTCGTTCCAGATGGGCAGGTGGGTGAGCAGCAGGTTGCGGACGCCCGCCTCGGCTGCCGCTTCACCGGCACGTTTGCCGGTCAGGTGGATGCCGCGCAGGGCGTCATCGCGGCCCTCCTGGTAGGCCGCTTCGCAGAGGAAAAGGTCTGCCTCGCGGGCTGCTTCAATCAAGCCGATGCAGGAGTCGGTGTCGCCGGAGTAGGTGAGCACGGTCTTGCCTTCACCGGTTTCGCACTCGATGCGTAGGGCGTAGGGCTCCTTGGTGGGGTGTACGACTACGTGCGGGGTCACTGTGAAGGGGCCGATTTTGACCTCGGCGTGGTTATTCCATTCGTGGAACTCGAACTCGGTGTGCATGCCCGGTTCGATGGGCAGGCCGTGGGTGTTGACCAGGTACTGGTGAATATCGCTGGGCCCGTAGAGGGGAATGGGTCCCTTAGACCAGCCGTTGGGGTTCCACTTGACCGCTACGTGCAGCCCTGAGAGATCGATGCAGTGATCGGGGTGCAGGTGAGAAATCAGGATGGCGTCGATATCTTCGAGGTTGATGTGGGACTGAAGGGTGCCTAGGGCGCCATTGCCCATATCAACGATAATGCGCCAGGTCTTTCCCAGGTCATCAATGGTCGAGACCATGTAGCAGCTGGCCGCTGCGTTGGGCCCGGGGAAAGAACCGGTACAGCCTATGACGGTCAATCGCATCAGTGGCCTTCCTTCTTCTGTGTGTGTCTGTGGGTTAGGGAGTGTCTGTGGTGATGGTAATGCGCGGGGTGGTAACAGTCTGGGCGATGAGTTCAGGGGGAACGACGGCTAGGGAGCCGGTGGGGAATCGTTCTGCCACCGAGTTGGTGTGGCGCACCTTGGCGACCTCGGGGCCCAGGAAGCGGCGAGCTAAGTGCTCGAAGGTTTCGGTTTCGCCGGTGGCCAGGAATTCGTGGGAGGGCGGCAGGACGGCAGGGCGCTCTAGGCCAGCTCGCAGCAGGGCCTTATAGACGTCCTTAGCCGACTCTTCCGAGGACGACACGAGGGTAACGTCGTCCCCCATGATGTAGGAGATGACGCCGGTGAGCAGGGGGTAGTGGGTGCAGCCCAGCACCAGCGTATCGACCCCGGCCTCCTTGAGAGGAGCCAGGTATTCTTCGGCAGTCTCAAGGAGCTCAGGGCCGCTGGTAATGCCCTTTTCAACGAACTCTACGAAGCGCGGGCAGGCCACAGAGTAGATTTCAAGGTCGCTCATGACCGAGAAGGTGTCTTCATAGGCCCGGGAGGTCACGGTAGCTTCGGTGGCGATGACGCCGATTTTTCGGTTGCGGGTTGCAGCCACTGCTCGGCGGGCGGCGGGCTGGATCACCTCAACCACCTGAATACCGTACTTGCGGGTGTAGCGCTCGCGGGCGTCCCTCAGTACAGCGGCCGACGCCGTGTTGCAGGCGATGACGAGGAGCTTGACCCCGGAGTCCACCAGCTCATCCATGATGCTCAGGGCGTGGGCTCGTACCTGGGCGATGGTCAGGGGGCCGTAGGGACCGTGGGCGGTGTCGCCCACGTAAATCACCGACTCGTGCGGTAGCTGATCCATGATGGCGCGGGCAACGGTCAGGCCGCCCACTCCCGAATCGAACACGCCGATGGGGGCACTTGCAGTGGGTTCGGCAAGCACCTGACTACCCCAGGGGGTGACGAGTTTCGGGTTGGTTTCACTCATTACACACCTGACATTAGCTAAAGGTTGAAGAAAACTGTAGGGCGCCCATCGCAGCGACCGGCTTTTGAGTGGACTATCACGCCCCGGCGCCCGCGCGCGGCGTCATAATCGGTCACGAAAGATTATTTACGGTGCGGACGGCCCCGCCCCAGCGTCGTCCAAGCCCAGTAGGAGGCTCTGCATGAGGCTTTCTTGCAGCCAGGTAACGAAGTTGTAGAGCAGGGCCATGTAGTCTTCGGTGCTCTCTACGCTGCCCCAGTCGGTGTGTTCGCCGATGCGGTCGGCGTCCTCAGCGCTGTTGATTCCTAAGCGGGTGCCCAGGGTCAGGCGCACATCGTTGAGGGCAGCGGCCCAGCTATTAGCCCGCTCGGTATCTAGCCGCACAACCCCGGCCTGCAGGTCCATGGAGGCCTGGGTGAGGTGTTCAATTTTGGCCCGGCGTAGAGAAAGGTCGGTGAAGCGGCGGTATTCGTCGGCAACTTCCGGGTCGTCGCTCGCCACCGGCAACATGCGGGCAACAGCAGGGTCACTGGGAACACTAGCGGTCTCAGAAATCCCCACCAGGGCCGCCAGGGGGTCGGCGTTGGGGTCTTCTTCCGGCTCCAACGCCAGGGCGACGTCCTCAAACAGGCGGGTGAGCACCTGTACCTCTTCAGGGGTGAAGCGAGCGGTAATTCCGCGGGAGGTTGGGGTAAAAGGTTCAGCCATAAGACTATGCACCTGCCTGCTCGATGGTTGCCCACAGGCCCCAGGTATGCAGGGCGGTGGTGTGCCGTTCGGCCTCTTCTTTGGAGCCGCTAAAGACGGTGGCCTTACCTTCGGTGTGTACCTGCATCATAAGCTGGTGGGCTTTTTCGGTGCTGTAGCCAAACTGGGTGCGCAGCACATAGGTCACAAAGCTCATCAGGTTAACCGGGTCATCCCAGACAATGACCGCCCAGGGCAGGTTGAGCTGGGTGCTCTCGTCTAGGGCTAGATCGAGCTCAAGATCTGCCAGGGTGTCGGTGGCTGAGGCAGCCGAAGGCATAGGGCGTACTCCTTAGGTCATTTGTACCTTATCTATCATAGGGCTCTTCTTTCGCTGTACCCTAGCTCGTTCACTTTCGGGGCAAGCAGAACCGCGGCGGTAGGGCTGGGCTTGGGCACGGTCAAAGGATAAAGTTATACCCGTGACTCAAAAAACTTCCCTCCTCACCGACCACTACGAGCTGACCATGGTGCAGGCTGCCCTAGCCTCTGGCGCTGCCCACCGACGCACCGTCTTCGAGGTTTTCACCCGCAGGCTTTCGGGCGGACGCCGCTACGGTGTCTTGGCAGGCACCGGCAGGTTGCTTGAGGGGCTGGAGAACTTCCGCTTTGATACCGAAGAGCTGGAGTTTTTAGCCTCCCGTAAGGTGGTCAATGAGCAGACCCTGGATTACCTTGCTAACTTCCGTTTTTCCGGTTCTATCCGGGGCTATGCCGAGGGTGAGGTTTTCTTTCCTCACTCCCCCGTCTTGCAGGTTGAGGCATCCTTTGCAGAGGCCTGCCTGCTAGAGACCTTTATTCTCTCTATCCTTAACTTTGACTCTGCCGTCGCTACCGCGGCCTCCCGTATGACGGTTGCCGCGGGCAAGCGTCCCTGCCTTGAGATGGGCTCCCGCCGGGCCCATGAGCAGGCTGCTGTATCTGCCGCCCGCGCCGCCGTCATTGCCGGCTTTACCGCCACCTCGAACCTTGAGGCAGGACGCCGCTACGGGCTCCACACCGTCGGCACCAGCGCCCACGCCTTCACCCTGCTGCATGACTCCGAGCGCCAGGCTTTTGAAGCTCAGCTAGCCTCTCTGGGGGTGGGCACTACCCTGCTGGTCGACACCTACGATGTTGAAAAGGCAGTGAACCTGGCCGTTGAGCTGGCAGGAAAGGAGCTGGGTGCCGTCCGCCTGGATTCTGGTGACCTGGTTGCCCAGGCCCAGAAGGTGCGCGAGCAGCTCGATGCCCTGGGCAACACCGGCACCAAGATTACCGTGACCAGTGACCTGGACGAGTACGCTATCGCGTCCTTAGCTGCCGCCCCCGTCAACGCCTACGGGGTGGGCACCAAGCTGGTCACCGGCTCCGGGGTTCCTACCTCTTCCATGGTTTATAAGGTGGTTCTGCGTGAGAACTCCCAGGGAGTGATGGAGCCTGTCGCTAAGGCGTCCTCGGGTAAGGCATCTGTGGGCGGCAAGAAAACCGCCGTCCGCCGTCTTGATACCACCGGTACCGCCACAGCCGAAGTGGTGGGGCTTGATATTGAGGCTCCGGCTGACTCCAACGACCGCCCCCTCATGGTAGACCTGGTGGTCGACGGGCAGATCCAGCCCGGCTTTACCGGGGCTGAGGGCGTGCGCCGAGCTGCCGAGCGTCATGCCCGTTCCCTCACGGAGCTGCCGGTGGCCGCTACCCGTCTCTCCCCCGGCGACCCGGTCATTCCCACAGAATTTGTCTCTTAAGAAGAAGGATCACACGATGTCAAAAGCACTCATTATTGTTGATGTTCAGAACGACTTTTGCGAGGGCGGCTCGCTCGCTACCGAGCGTGGCGCAGAGGTTGCTGCCCTCATTAGCGAATATGTAGAGAACCACCACGGCGACTACGAGGCAATTGTGGCTACCCAGGACTGGCACGTTGACCCCGGCACCCATTTTTCTGAGAACCCCGATTTCAAGGACTCCTGGCCGGTGCACTGCAAGGCCGAGAGCCACGGCGCCGAGCTGCATGAGGATCTCGATACCGACTACATCGAGGCCTACTTCCGCAAGGGCGAGTTTGAGGCCGCTTACTCGGGCTTTGAGGGGCTGCTGGCTCCCGAGGATTCTGTGATGACCGGCGAGCGCGAGGCCGGTGCCCCGGCTCAGGATGATACCCCCAAGGTGTCGCTGGATGACTGGCTGGCTGAGCGCGATATTACCGATGTTGATGTGGTGGGCATTGCCACCGATTTTTGTGTGAAGGCTACTGCGCTGGATGCGGTGGATGCTGGCTATGAGACCCGTGTGCTGCTTGATTTGACGGCCCCGGTTGATGAGGACGCCCTCGATGAGGTGAGCGATGAGCTTGAGGACGCCGGGGTAACGGTCACCGAGGTGCTGTAGCCCAGGAAATTTGATGTTCTAGTGGCTGTGCTTGTGGTGCTAGCAGGCTGGCACATGGTTGGGTCTACGGCGGCTGGTGGTTGTGGTGCTAGCAGGCTGGCTCGGGGCTTACTCTACGGGGGCCGGTGGTTGTGGTGCTAGCAGGCTGGCTCGGGGCTGGCGTTTAAGGGTGCCTGCTGGCACCACAACCATCGGCCCTAGGCAAGAGTACCTACTTACGCCCCACGAACCAGTCCTGCAGCTTGTCCAGGCGGGCCTGGAGCTGTTCTGCTGAGGCCTGGGCAACGGCGGGCCCGCCGCAGATTCGGCGTAGTTCATTGTGGATAGAGCCGTGGGGTTTGCCGGTGCGGGCTGCCCAGGCTGCCACGTTTTTGGCCAGCTTGTTGCGTAGGTCTTTGAGCTGACGGTGGTCGACGACCTGGGGGGCGGCGGACGCCGGTCGGCGGGAGGCGTGGTCTTTTTGGCGGGCGCGGAGCAGGGTGCCTACCTGGTCGGCGTCGAGTAGGCCGGGGATGCCGAGGAAGTCTTGTTCTTCGTCGGAACCGATTTCAAGACCGCCGGAGGCGAATTCGGCGCCGTCGAAGAGGACGCCGTGGAAGGATGCCTGGGAGCCGATGGCTTCGAATTTGCCGCGGGTGAGCTGGTCGCTGGCGACTTCTTCTTTGTTAGCTTCTTCGATGAGGTGGTCGTCTAGGCCTTCGTTGAGGGGGTCTACTACTTCATCATTTGCGCCCTTGCGGTCGAGGGCGTGGTCGCGTTCGGTTTCCATTTCGTTGGCCAGCATCATGAGCTGGGGTACGGAGGGTAGGAAGACCGAGGCGGTTTCGCCGCGCTTTCGGGAGCGGACGAATCGGCCGATGGCCTGGGCGAAGAAGAGGGGGGTTGAGGTTGAGGTGGCGTAGACGCCGACGGCTAGGCGGGGGACGTCCACGCCTTCGGATACCATGCGCACGGCGACCATCCAGCGGGCAAGACCTGCGGAGAATTCTTCAATGTTGTTGGAGGCTTCTTTGTCGTCGGAGAGAATGAGGGCGGGTTTTTCGCCGGTGATTTTTTGGAGCTGTTTGGCGTAGGCGCGGGCGTCGGCGTGGTCGGTGGCGATGACGAGGCCGCCGGCGTCTGGAACGGTGCGGCGTACTTCGGTGAGGCGTTTGTCGGCGGCAGCGAGTACGGTGGGGATCCATTCGCCGTCGGGGTTGAGGGCGGTGCGCCAGGCTTGGGCGGTGACGTCCTTGGTAAAGCCCTCCCCCAGGTTGGCTGCCATTTCTTCGCCAGCGGAGGTGCGCCAGCGCATCTGACCCGAGTATGCCATGAAGATGACAGGGCGCACGACGTGGTCTTTGAGGGCAGGGCCGTAGCCGTAGGAGTAGTCGGACTTTGAGCGGCGGATGCCGTCGGCGTCCTCCTCGTACTGGACGAAGGGGATGGCAGCGGTATCGGAGCGGAAGGGGGTACCGGTCAGGGCCAGGCGGCGGGTGGCCGGTTCGAAGGCTTCTCGCAGGCCATCGCCCCAGGAGAGGGAGTCGCCGGCGTGGTGGATTTCGTCCATGATGACCAGGGTGCGACCGTTTTCGGTACGGGCCCGGTGCAGCATGGGCTTGTTGGCGACCTGGGCGTAGGTGAGGGCGACGCCCTGGTAGCCGCGTCCCATGGTGCCGTCGGAGTTTTTGAAGTTGGGGTCGATGGAGATGCCAACCCGGGCGGCAGCATCGGCCCACTGGCGTTTGAGGTGGTCGGTGGGGGCAACCACGGTCATGCGGTTGATGGTGCCGCGGTTGAAGAGTTCCTTGGCGACGGTGAGCGCGAAGGTGGTTTTACCTGCACCGGGGGTTGCCACGGCCATGAAGTCGCGGGGGTTCTCGGTGAAATACTTGGTCATGGCCTCGGCCTGCCAGGCGCGGAGCTTGGGGGCGGTTCCCCAGGCGGCGCGGTCGGGGTAGGCCGGGGGCAGAGGCGGGTTGGAACCTTCACCGAAGAGTGGTAGCTGGCTGTCGTTCATCTCGTATCTTCCCTTCCCTCTGTGGCTGCCCTCAAGGTTTTTGGGCACCACAAAAGTTTAGCCCCATTCGGGAGCGAATGGGGCTATGAGTCATCTCTCGATGAGTCTGGTTGACTAGGCTACCGGCAGGGCGGGTAGCAGGTTGCTCAGGGTTTGGCCGGCGAGGTTGATGGTTTCAGTTCGGCCGTCGGTGGCGTTGATAACGATAGCGCCGGAGACCACGGTGAGGACGACCTCGAAGTCGGCTTCGGGGTTGTCCCCGTAGTAGACCGGGGCCTGGCTGAGCAGCAGCTGGGCCAGGGTTGAGGTGCTTGAGCCGTCTGAGGTGAGGGTGATGGTCTCGTTGGTGGTGTAGGTGACGCTCACGGTCTGCTGCTGGCCGTTGGTTGTCTGCGCTCCGTAGGTTGCGGTCATCTCTGCGCTGTTGACGCCGGTGGCGGTTACGGCGCTGCCGCCGCTCTGCTTGACCAGGTGGCGGGTTTCGCCGTCACGCGCGCTGTCGATGGGGAAGGGGTCCCAGCCGTCGGGGAAGGTAACCACGTAGTCCAGGCGGAAGGAGGCTCCCGCGGCGAGGACGGCGGTGCCCGCTACGGGTGCTCCGGTGGTGTCTTCGGGGCTGGAGAACCAGAGGCCGGTGCCGCCGTAGGTGCCGGAGTTGAAGCCGCCCAGGCTACCGCCGGGGGTGAAGGTGCCCTCGCCGTTGGCAACCAGGCCGGTTGCGCCGTCCGCAATGAGGCCGGTGGAGTCGTCAAACTGCACGTCACCGCTGGTGTTGCTGGTACCGCCGAAGGTTGAGGCTACGCCGACGTTAGTGTTGTAGCCGGCGCTGGCGTCCTCGATAGCGACCTGGGAGAAGAGCCCCCAGCGTACAGTCAGAGTAGGGGTAATGACGCTGGTGCTGGCGGCGTAGGCAGGCACAAGGGCTGAGGACGCGACGACGGGCGCCGCCCAGAGGCCGGCTGTGGCCAGGGTACGGCGCGAGGTTTGGGGTGAGGTCATGTAGATGTGTTTCCTGAGTGGTGGTTCTGAAGAACGGGAGTAATGTCTGCTCTTTAGTTCTCGTCGTTACCGGGGGCAAGGCCCTCGTAGATTTCCTTGCACTCGGGGCAGACGGGGAATTTTTCGGGGTCGCGGCCGGGGGTCCACTTTTTACCGCAGAGGGCGCGCACGGGCTTGCCGGTGAGGGCGGATTCCATGATTTTTTCTTTGCGCACGTAGTGGGCGAAGCGTTCGTGGTCGCCGGGTTCGACGTTCTGGACTTCTTCGCGTTCCAGTAGGGCGGTGCCGCCGGAGTGGGCGGTTTCGGGGAAGGGGTCTTCAATGCCGGGAATCGATGACATGCCGGGTCTCCTTTTAGGTTCAGAGCGGTTTGGTCTTGTCTTCCAGTGTAGTGCCCCCGTCAAGACGGCGCCCGGTTCCTGCCGTGGGGCAGGGGTCGGACGCCGCTGGTGGGGTTGCCTGCTTCTAGCAGGTTGAGGGGTGGGTTAGCTGTAGCGGGCTACTCGCTGGTACATGTCTGCTACGTGCCGTTCGTAGTTTTTCGCTCCGGCGCGGACGCCCAGGTAGAAGGCTGCTACCCCGATCAGGGCAGTGACGGCGGCACCCAACCAGAGCCAGAGCATGCTACCGGTAATAGCCGTGGCCCCCATACCGATGAGGGACGGCAGGGAGAGAGCCATAGGGATAAAGATGATAAGGCCCCGTGCCATGGTCTTAGCCATACCGTCTGGCTGTTCCGGGGTCTTCCAGGGGCTGGTTCCCGGTGGTACCACGGGTGCGTTGAAGACGGTGTCGAGGTAGTTGGCCATGCCGTTGGCGATAAAGTAGGTTCCCAGGGAGCTCACCAGCAAGGGCAGAGCCCAGGCAGCATGACCGGTCAGGAGGGCAAAAGCCAGGGTGCCCAGCACAATCATGGGCAGGTAGAGCATCATCATGCCGTAGGCCCGCCCCAGCCTATCGTCAATGCCGCGCAGGGGTGAGAGGGCGTGCAGGGAGAAGGCCGAGCCTTCAAAAGAAGCCAGGGCAGACTGGGAGTAGCCTGCCATAGCCGGTATGAAGGCGACCGCCATGACGAAGGCCATGGGGTTCGTCATCTCTTCCTCTACCCCGTTCGCTGAGACGATAAAGCTCCCCGAGATAAAAACCATCAAGATATACATGAGCGGCATCATGAGCACGTTAAGGTTGGCCCGGGAGTCCCGGAGCATCATATCGAGGGTACGGGCGGCGATAGCCCCGCGCACGGTGGCCGGGAAGCGCCCAAGAAGCCCCAGGTTACCCTGGGCCAGGGTTTTGCCTTCGTCCTGTACCCCGGTGGAATCTCCCACGCTGGCCATGGTTTTAGCCGCAAAGAACTGCCAGATGAACCAGGCCAGGCCACAGTAGACCAGGGTGAGCGCGGTGAGAGCTAGAGCGATGCCGTAGCGACCGGCTCCTACCTGCGGGGTAATAGCCCAGGCTGAAGCTACAGGAGTCCACTGCAGGTAGCCGAGAACCTGCCGGAGCTGCTCGGTGTTGCTGGTGATGCCCGTGATAGTCGCCAGCATCAGGGGCCCGGCAAAAATCAGGGCCGCAAAGGCAAGAAGGGTGAGGGCGTTACTCACTGAGCGTCGCGAGCGGACGGGTATAGAAGCTACCGCGGTCAGGCGTCCGCCCAGAATGGCAAGGGCAAGACCCAGTAAACCTGCCGGGATGAAAGCCAGGGTAGCTGCTAGCGAGTAGAAGTTGGAGGTCGTCAGAGCCAGGACGGCTAGTACCGTCAGCGCACCGGGCACCCCGATCAGAGCCCCCAGGGCTTGGCCGCCCATGAGCTGGCGGACGGTAATGGGATAGGGTGCGAGGCGCTCCGGGTCTAGGGTGGGGTCGGCACCGGCTGCGACCAGGGGTATCAGCCACCAGGCCAGGGTCAGCAGGCTACCTGCCAGCCCCAGAATCAGTAGGGAATCGGTGGGGTTTTGCAGGGTGAAACCTATACCGGCCACGCCCGCCAGGGCGCCGAGCCCGTAGAGCAGGCCAAAGACCAGACCCACGATAGCCCAGGCGTTCCCGTTACGGAAAATTGCAAGGAAGTGGTCGAACTTGAGTTTTAGGAGGACTGCAACCATGAGATTCCCTCCGATACAACGCGTCCGCCCACCAGTTCAACAAACCGTTCTTCCAGCGATGCGCCGCCGCGCACCTGTTCCACGGTGCCAGAGGCCAAAATACGGCCGGCGTTCATAATGGCAACGTGGTCGCACAGGCGCTGGACCAGGTCCATGACGTGGGAGGAGATAATGACGGTTCCGCCGCCTGCTACATAGGCCTTGAGAATATCCTGGATGTTCGAGGCCGAGACCGGGTCGACCGCTTCAAAGGGCTCGTCGAGCACCAGCAGGGAGGGGGCGTGGATCATGGCGCAGGCCAGGGCTATTTTCTTGGTCATACCGGCTGAGTAGTCGGCGACCTTGCGGCCGGCGGCCCCGGTCAGATCCATAGCGATGAGCAGGTCGCGGGTTCGCTCAGCCACGGTTGCCTTATCGAGCCCGTGTAGGCGACCGGCGTAGGTGAGGAGCTGCTCGCCGGTGAGCTTGTCGAAGAGGCGGACGCCGTCGGGCAGCACGCCCACCCGGCGTTTAGCATCTAGGGGGTTGGCCCAGACGTCCAGGCCGCCCACCAGTACCTGCCCGGCGGTGGGCTTGAGCAGGCCTGTTGCCATGGAGAGAGTGGTGGTCTTACCTGCGCCGTTGCGCCCTACCAGCCCGTAGAAGGAGCCTCGGGGCACAGTGAGGTTGACTCCGTCTACCGCAGCCTGCTGGCCAAAGACCTTCACCAGGTTGATGATGTCCAGGGCTGCGCTGCCCCTGCTGGCTTCTGCCACTTCAGCTTCTACCGGCGCTGAAACCGGCTCAGTCAAGCCGCTGCCGGGTGCCTCTTCAGGCCGGTTGTGAGTTTGATTGTAAGGTTCATTCTGCGGGGGAAGGTTCTCGTGTGCCATATCTCCACTGTAGCCAGCATCACGAGCCTTTCCCTCCCCCGCTAGGGTGATTCCTTAAAAAAGAGCCATCATCAGGGCTGAACGGGCCTTTGTGACGCGGGGGTCGGCTGAGCCTACAACCTCGAAAAGTTCCAGTAGGCGTTCGCGTACCGTGGTTTTGGTCTCCGCGTCCACGGCCTTGAAGAGGGCGATAAGACGGTTGAAGGCGTCTTCCACATGCCCGCCAGCTACATCTAGGTCGGCGACGTTGAGCTGGGCCTGCACGTTGGTAGCATCGGCGGCAGCTTTTTGGCGTTCTTCCGCCAGGTTTAAAGTAGAGACGCGGTGAAGCAGGTGCACCTGGGCTAGGCCGATTTTAGCGTCCGTATCGCCCGGGTTCTCGTTGAGCGCGCGTGTATAGGCGGCTTCCGCTCCCTGGTAATCGCCCCGATCTAGAGCCTCAATAGCTTCCCTATGCAGGGGCGGTAGGGGCTTCTCGGCCTCTGACAATACCGGTTCGAACCCACCGGGTAGGCCCTGCTGAGCGGCGAGCTGCAGCACCTGGCCCAGCACCTCGGTCAGGGCCTGGGGCTCAACGGGACCGTTAAAGAGCGGGGCCGGGCGGCCAGCAAGCACAGCCACGGCCGCAGGCACACCCTGAATCTGGAAGGCCTGCCCGATCTCGGGGGTCTTGGTAATATCAACGGCAGCCAGCAGTAGGTTGCCACCGGCAGAGTTCACCAGGGCCTCTACCTGCTCCAGCATCTGAACCGACGCCGGCGAGTGAGGTGCCCACAGGGCAAAAATCACGGCGCCCCGGTTGGACTCCTGCACCAGCTGCTGGAACTGGGCTACATCGGTCACATCGAGTCGCCAGCTGGCAGCGGAGCTCTCCTCAGCAGGCTCAGCGCTGGAAACTGCCGACCCCGCAGCCCCCAGGTCCAGGGCGTTTCGTACCGAAGCGGGTAGGTTCTGATCGTCAATCCCGGCCATTGGCCTTCCTTTCACAGCGACAAATATCTCTACTGTCTATGGTGCCAAAGCTCAGCCGGTAAGCGGGCACCCCTGCCCTAGTTCTAGCCCAGGGCAGAATCACGATAAGGTTGAACACAGTAACTACACCCCTACCCGAGTAGCCAGCATGCCCTCATCTTTTTCTCCCTCCCGCCTCCTGCGGTCTCTGACCTCCCGTACCAGCCGCGCACAGGCGTCCGCGCAACCAGATTCCCCGGCCAACACCGAAGAAAGCGGCACCAGGCAGTCACAGAACAACAAGTTCGCCCTAACGGCTATCCCCGGTGCCCGGCCCCGCCACCGCCTCCAGGTGCCCGAAGAACCGGCCCACCTCAAAGAGAATAAGGACGGCGCCGCCCCCGCTCCCCCAGAAACCCACGCGCTGGCCCCCGGCAAGGGCCGCTACATCAGCAACCCTATCTACTTCGGATTTATGCTGGCTGTAGGTGTGGGGCTTGCCTGGATGGGCATGTACTTTGTCCTCAACATTGGTGCCCTGGCAGGCTGGCTCACCGGTGCAGTCTTTATCGGCCTGGGGCTAGACCCAGCCGTGCGAAAACTAGAGAAGTGGGGCCTGCCACGCGGAGCGGGCGTCACCCTTGTTTTCCTTCTCTTCGCGCTGGCAGCTACTGCCCTCATTTTTTGGATCATTCCCCTCATCGCCCGACAGGCGGTTTCCTTTATCACGGGCTTCCCCCAGCAGTTTGAGAACTTCCTCAACTCAGACTTTTTCTCGGGTCTGGACCGGCAGTATCACATCCGTTCAGCGGTAGATGCTGAGGTGGAAAAATTCTTTGCACAGCTCACCTCCGATACGTCGGTGGTCAGCGGATTTCTTAACTCCCTCATGAATGCAGGCTCCACTCTGGCAGAGGTCACCACAGGCACCATCATCGTGCTCTTCCTCTCCATCTACGTACTCGCGTCCCTACCCACCATCAAGGCCTGGTTCATCCGCCTTGCCCCCGCCTCAAAACGCGACCGCGTAGGCTATCTCACCGAAAAAATCACCAGTTCAGTCGGCCAGTACGTGATGGGCCAGGCCCTGGTAGCGATCTGCAACGCTACCTGCGCCGCCATTATTATGCTTGTTGTTGGTGTTCCCTTCGCCCAGCTACTCATGCTCTTCGTCCTGCTGCTGGCTTTCATTCCCCTCGTTGGTGGCGTTAGTGCCGCTATCCTGGTCTCGGTTATCTCGCTAATCGACGGTTGGCAGACCGCCCTCTTCTTCCTGATCCCCTACCTGATTTACCTGCAGGTTGAGGCCTACTTCATCTCCCCCCGCATCATGAGCAGGGCAGTAGCAGTGCCCGGTGCTGTAGCTATCATCGCGGTGGCAGCCGGCGGCTCTCTCTGGGGTGTGCTCGGTGCCCTCATCGCGATTCCCGTCGCAGCATCCCTGCTGATCCTGGTCAACGAGGTACTCGTGCCCCGCCAGGACCAGCTCTAAGCGACCGCCAGTTTCCCCGCCCGGTAGCACCCTGCCTTTGAGCAGTGGCCGCTACCGGGTTTTTCTATACTTCTAACGTGACCTAGATGAAGTTGGCTTTCGCCGGGTTCTACCAGAATCTACGAGTTGCCCAGCACCGCTCGTGCCAGTGGCGGCGTTCCTCGATAGCCCGCTGGGCACCAAACATGTGGTCCTGCTGCCAGACCACCAGGTGCGCGATACCTGGGTGGATAGGCCGCCCACATTCGGGGCACTTATAGGTTTTCAGAGCGTTAATCGAGGGAATGTATTGCACATACCAGTCCCCGTCTTGGGCCCGTTCCACTCGCGGGGCGGGGTCAAGAATACGGGAAATATCGCGCCCAGCGGGGCGGGCTTTCTGCCACTTGCTGGGAGCTGCCCCGGAGTTAGAGTTAGGGCGGCGGGGCTTAGATGAAGAACGACGAGGCATTCCCCCATTCTTTCATGCACCGGTGTACCTGCCCAAGCCACCTGTTAGAGTGGTACGGTGCGTTTAGTTATAGCTGATTGTTCCGTAGACTACATGGGCCGTCTCAATGCCCATCTGCCCCGTGCTACCCGCCTGCTCATGATCAAAAATGACGGCTCGGTGCTGATTCACTCCGACGGCGGCTCCTACAAGCCCCTGAACTGGATGAGCCCGCCCTGCCGCCTGCATATTTCCCCTCGCGAAGAGTTCGAAGGCACCTCGGTAGCCGAGGATCTTGACCCCGATGTGAGCGAGCTGTGGACCGTGCAGGCTGCCAAGAGCGACGACAAGCTAGTCATTCGTGTCTTCGGCACCCACGGGGAACTCAGCCACGACCTGGGTATTGACCCGGGCCTTATTAAGGACGGCGTTGAGGCCGACTTACAGCGCCTGTTGGCTGAACAGATTGAGCTTCTTGGTGCGGGCTACCGCCTGGTGCGCCGCGAGTACCCCACGGCAATCGGCCCGGTGGATATTTTGGCTAAGGACGCCGGGGGCGTCTCTGTGGCTGTAGAGCTCAAACGTGTGGGCGATATCGACGGCGTAGAACAGCTCACCCGCTACCTAGAGCTCCTCAACCGCGACCCCCTGCTAGCACCGGTTCAGGGTGTATTTGCCGCCCAGCGCATCAAGCCCCAGGCCCGCACGCTGGCAGAAGACCGTGGCATCCGCTGTGTGGCTCTCGACTACGATGCCATGCGCGGAGTAGATGACGTGGAATCTCGCCTCTTCTAAACAAGAAGAAAGCTAAAAAATAAGGACGCCGCCCTCCCTCATCTCTGGGGAAGGGCGGCGTCCTTTCATCACAGAAATCTAGTTAGATCTGTGCGTGCTTAGCTGCGATGGTGACTCGATCGTTAGAGACGGTCAAGAAACCTTCGTGCAGGCGGGTGGTCTTCTTCTCACCGCTGGTTGCCTCGATCAGAAGCTCACCGTCTTCAGCGAGAAGGGCCATGGTGGGGATGTGACCTGGCATGATACCCAGGTCGCCATCGACGGTGCGTGCGCGCACGTACTTGGCTTCGCCAACCCACACGACTCGTTCACGGGAAACGACTTCAACTTTCAGTGCCATGATTACTTGGCTCCAGACTGTGCCTTGATTTCCTCGTAACGGCGCATGACGTCGTCCATACCACCGATGTTGTAGAAGGCCTGCTCGGGGATGTGGTCAACATCGCCGCGGCAGATCATCTGGAAGGATTCGATGGTGTCCTTAATCGGCACGGTTGAACCCTCGACACCGGTGAACTGCTTTGCAGTGTAGGTGTTCTGTGAGAGGAACTGCTCGATGCGGCGGGCACGTGAAACAACGACCTTCTGCTCTTCGGAGAGTTCGTCAACACCGAGGATGGCGATGATGTCCTGAAGTTCCTTGTTTTCCTGCAGGATAGCCTTGACCTGGATTGCGGTGTCGTAGTGCTCCTGACCGATGTACTGGGGGTCCAGGATTCGGGAGGTGGAGGACAGGGGATCAATCGCGGGGTACAGACCACGAGAAGCGATCTCACGGGAGAGCTCGGTGGTTGCGTCCAGGTGGGCGAAGGTGGTTGCAGGTGCGGGGTCGGTGTAGTCGTCCGCAGGAACGTAAATCGCCTGCATGGAGGTGATGGAGTGACCACGGGTTGAGGTAATACGCTCCTGCAGCAGACCCATTTCGTCGGCCAGGTTAGGCTGGTAGCCCACAGCGGACGGCATGCGGCCGAGCAGGGTTGAAACCTCAGAACCTGCCTGGGTGAAGCGGAAGATGTTGTCGATGAAGAGCAGAACGTCCTGGTTCTGAACGTCACGGAAGTATTCCGCCATGGTCAGGCCGGTCAGCGCAACACGCAGACGGGTTCCCGGCGGCTCGTCCATCTGGCCGAACACGAGAGCGGTGTCCTTCAGAACGCCAGCTTCTTCCATTTCAACCCAGAGGTCGTTACCTTCACGGGTACGCTCGCCGACGCCGGTGAATACTGAGGTACCACCGAAGTTGCGGGCAACGCGGGTAATCATTTCCTGGATCAGAACGGTCTTACCAACGCCTGCACCACCGAAGAGACCGATCTTACCGCCCTTGATGTAGGGGGTCAGAAGGTCGATTGACTTGATGCCGGTTTCCAGCATCTCGGTCGAACCTTCGAGGTCTGCGAAGCCGGGGGCTGCGCGGTGGATGGGCCAGTAGGTGTCGGCCTTGATTTCGTCGTTGGAGACGTCGAGGGCGTCACCGAGGACGTTGAAGATGTGGCCCTTGACGCCGTCGCCTACGGGGACGGAGATGGGAGCGCCGGTGTCAACTACAGCCTGGCCGCGGACGAGGCCGTCGGTCTGCTGCAGGGAGATTGCGCGTACCAGTGAATCACCGAGGTGCTGGGCAGTCTCGAAGGTGATCTTACGGGTGGTGCCGTTGAGGGTCAGATCAGCGGTCAGCGCGTTGTAGATGTCAGGTACCTGGCCGGCAGGGAACTCAACGTCAACGACAGGGCCGATAACGCGAGCAATGCGACCGGTTGCGCCCTGAGCCGGCGCGGTAGCCGATTCGTTCAGAGTGGCAGTCATTGTTCTCACTTACCTATGTAGAGAGTGGAAAGTTGTCTGGTGGATTAGGAGGCGAGTGCGTCGGCGCCGCCAACAATTTCGCTGAGCTCCTGAGTAATTTCTGCCTGGCGAGCGTTGTTCATCAGGCGGGTGTACTTCTTGATGAGCTCGTCAGCGTTATCACCTGCGGACTTCATCGCGCGCTGGCGGGACGCCAGTTCGGAGGCCGCTGCTTCTAGCAGGCACGCATAGATGCGGGAGGCGATGTAGCGGGGTAGCAACTCGTCGAGAACTTCCTTGGGGCTGGGCTCGAATTCAAAGACTGAGTTCTGCTGGAACTGGTCGTCTTCGAGACGTTCGCCGGGCAGGATTTCTTCACCGAGTTCGCGTGCGTCTGCTACCTCGATGGGGAGCAGACGCAGGACGCGGGTTTCCTGGCTGACCATGGAGACGAATTCGGTGTAGATGATGTGGAGGTCATCGACGTCACCGTTTTCGTAGGCTGCCAGGATGGCGTCGCGTGCTGCAACGGCCATCTCGACGTTGGGGTTGTCGGTGTTGCCTTCCCATGCCTGCTCGTATTCGCGTTCGCGGAAGTCAAAGTAGGACTTTGCCTTGCGACCGATGAGGTAGAGCTTGACTTCACCTCCCTCACCGCGGAGCTTCTCAATAAGACCCTCGGTTTTTTTGAGGACGGATGAGGAGTATGAACCCGCAAGGCCGCGGTCGCTGGTGAGGACGAGTACTGCGGAGCGACCGGTCTTAGCCTTTGAGCGTGCGTTAAGCAGGGGGTGCTCAATGTGGTGCTGGGTCGCGATGGCAGTGACAGCCTTAGTCAGCGCATTTGCGTAGGGGCTAGCGGCCTCTGCGCTCTTACGTGCCTTGTTAATGCGTGAGGTTGCGATCATCTCCATCGCCTTGAAGATCTTCTTCATAGACGATGTTGAAGTAATCTTTTGGCGGTAAACCCTAATCTGGGCTCCCATAGAGATTCCTTTCACTCCTAGGGTGAGGGCCCCTCCCCCAGGTTCTGTTGGAGGGGCGTCTCACGTGCTAGGAAAATCGCTAACCGATGGTTTCCTGTGATACTTCGCTGTCTGACAGGGGCTTGTGCTCTTCGTGGCCGGCCTCAACGAGGTGGCTGGTGCCTTCGGAGCGGAAACCCTGCTTGAAGTCAACGATGGCAGTCTTGAGAGCTGCTACGGTTTCGTCTTCGAGCTTGCCTGATGCTGCGATGTCCTGCAGTACTGAGGTGGAGCGGCGCAGGTGGTCGAGGAACTCTGATTCAAAACGCAGAACGTCTGAAACTTCGAGGTCATCGAGGTAGCCGTTGGTGCCTGCCCAGATTGAAACAACCTGGTCCTCAACTGCGTAGGGGGTGTACTGGGGCTGACGCAGCAGCTCGGTGAGGCGAGCACCGCGGGTCAGCTGGGCCTTTGAAGCGTCGTCCAGGTCGGAAGCGAACATTGCGAAGGCTTCCATGGCGCGGTACTGTGCAAGGTCGAGCTTGAGGGTACCGGAGACCTTCTTCATCGCCTTGGTCTGTGCCGCACCACCAACGCGGGAGACGGAGATACCTACGTCGACCGCGGGACGCTGGTTAGCGTTGAAGAGGTCTGACTGCAGGAAGATCTGGCCGTCGGTGATGGAGATGACGTTGGTGGGGATGAAGGCTGAAACGTCGTTTGCCTTGGTTTCAATGATCGGGAAGCCGGTCATTGAACCTGCACCCAGCTCGTCAGAGAGCTTTGCACAGCGCTCGAGCAGGCGGGAGTGGAGGTAGAAGACGTCGCCGGGGTATGCTTCGCGGCCCGGAGGACGACGAAGCAGCAGTGATACCGCACGGTAAGCTTCTGCCTGCTTTGAGAGGTCATCGAAGATGATGAGGACGTGCTTGCCGCCGTACATCCAGTGCTGGCCAATGGCGCTACCGGTGTAGGGAGCCAGGTACTTGAAGCCTGCTGCGTCAGATGCGGGGGAAGCCACGATGGTGGTGTATTCCAGAGCGCCCTGCTGCTTGAGGGTTTCGCGTACTGCTGCGATGGTTGATGCCTTCTGACCAATAGCAACGTAGACACAGCGAACCTGCTTGTTGGGGTCACCGGTTGCCCAGTTGTCCTTCTGGTTCAGGATGGTGTCAACCGCGATAGCGGTCTTACCGGTCTGGCGGTCACCAATAATCAGCTGACGCTGGCCACGGCCGATCGGAATCATGGCGTCGATTGCCTTGAGACCGGTCTGGAGGGGCTCGTGAACTGACTTACGCTGGGTAACGCCGGGAGCCTGAAGTTCGAGGGCGCGGCGGCCTTCTGCTTCAATGTCGCCCAGGTCGTCGATGGGGTTGCCCAGGGGGTCAACCACGCGGCCCAGGTAGGCGTCGCCTACGGGTACTGAGAGAACCTCGCCGGTACGGTGAACTTCTTGGCCTTCTTCAATGCCGGTGAAGTCACCGAGGATGATGACACCGATGTCACGAGTGTCGAGGTTCTGTGCCAGGCCAAGGGTGCCGTCTTCGAAGCGAAGCAGCTCGTTAGCCATTACTGAGGGAAGGCCCTCAACGCGTGCGATGCCGTCGGATGCTGATGCAACACGACCCACCTCTACGCGCTCTGCATTGCCGGGTTCGTAAGACGCTGCGAATTCGTTCAGCGCGTTACGGACATCATCGGCGTTGATGGTCAAATCGGCCATCTTATGTCCCTGCTCTCCTAATTTGTTGGTGTGCCTGCCGACTGGCGGCAGGCCCACCGAAACTTGTGTGACGTGCTCGGGCTGTGCCTTTAGGCTTGCCCGATGTCGTCTGTGTATCTTCTAAATCACCGTCGAGGTCTCGACTGTGTAAATCGCCTATGCGAAAGCGCGGCTGAGTTCTGACAGTCGGGTAGACAGTGAGCCATCGATGACTTCGTCCCCTACCTGCACGCGCAGACCGCCCAGAAGTGCGGGGTCTACGGTGATGTCGAGCTTCAGCTCCTTGCCGTAGGTCTTGTTGAGTGACCCCTGCAGCTTTGCAATCTGCTCTGCAGTCAGCGCGGTTGCTGAGGTGACTCGTGCGATCCAACGGTTTTGACGCTTGACGATGATTTCTACGAACTCGTTAGCCAGACGGGCTGCGGTGGTTCCGCGGGCCGCAGTGGCAACTCGTTCTAGCAGAAGCTTGCCTTCAGCGGTAGCTACATGTCCACCGAGGCTGACAGCCAGCTTCTTGAGTGCTTCCTTGCTTGCCCTGGTATCGGCAAGAGCAGCCTGTGCTTCTGCTGAGGCATCAACGGTGTTGATGAAGGTCAGTAGTTCGTTGACGGTCTGCTCTAGTGCATCGATACCTCCGCGCTGTTCAGCAGAAAGCGCTACTGAGGTAACAGCGGTTGTTTCGAGGGCATCAGCCAGATCGCGTTCTTCACTCCAGCGGGCTTCTGCTGCTGCAGAAACAATAGCCAGAGCGGCGTCGGAAATCTTGCCGCCCAGAACGGAGCGGGCGATGCCTGCTCGCTGCGCTGCTTCGCGGGAAGGATCGGTTAGACCTCGCCGGAACCCGCCGTTGCTGTCGATAGCGTCGACAACAGCGAAGAGCTCTTCTGCGAGGTGGGTCGGGTTATCGGTAGGCTGGGCCACCAGAACCTGTTCCACCTTGTTCAGTGATTCAGTCGATACTGCTGACATTAGCGGGCTGCACCTGCCTGCTGCTGCGCGTCAAGGTCAGCAAGAAAACGATCGACTACACGTGCGGATCGCTCATCATCGTTGAGGGATTCGCCCACAATCTTGCCAGCCAGTGAGGTTGCCAGAGCGCCAACTTCGGTACGAAGTGATGCTGCGGCAGCTGCACGTTCTGCCTCGATGGTTTTCTGGGCGTTTTCGGTGATGCGAGCGGCCTCAGCGTTTGCGCGCTCCTTAGCTTCTGCCACGATGGCGTCGCCTTCGGCGCGTGCTTCTTCGCGAATCTTCTGAGCTTCCAGACGAGCGCTTTCGAGCTGCTGGCCGTACTCTTCGCGTGCTGCCGCGGCCTCTGCCTGAGCCTTTTCAGCCTTGGCTAGACCACCCTCAATTGCTTCTTTACGGTCCTGGTAAATCTTTTCGAATGCCGGGACAACGTACTTGGTGACGATGAAGAGGAGGAGCAGGAACCCGATGGCGGTAATGGCGATTTCCCAGACATTGGGGATCAGAGGGTTCGCGCCCTCTGCTGCTGCCATTAAGTGAGACATAGGGGGTTTTCCTGTTCTATAGTTTGGTCAATCTTTTGGCGGGGCCAAAAATTACTTGATAAACGCAAGAACCAGGCCGAGAACTGCCAGTGCTTCAACCAGTGCGAAGCCCAGGAAGAGCATGGGCTGCAGGGTGCGCTGTGACTCGGGCTGACGGGCAACAGAGGTCATGTAGGCTGCGAAGATCAGACCTACGCCGATGCCACCGCCGATAGCTGACAGACCGTAACCAACTGCGGTAAGTGAACCGGTGAGTTCCATGATGTTTGTTTCCTTTCACAGTGCCCCTTGCGGTTTGTGTGTTGTGTAAGGGGCAGAGTTTTGATGTGGACACTCCCCGCTAAAGCGGGTTGCTTTTCTCGTCCGCCGGTATAACCAACGGAGAAAACCTATATTTTTAGTGGCCTTCTGAGACCGAGCCCTGCAGGTAGACCGCAAGGAGCAGGGCGAAGACGTAGGCCTGGATAACCTGAATCATGAGTTCCAGGAAGTAGAGGAAGAGACCCAGGGCGCCTGAACCGACCGATGCGATAGCGGCGATTCCGCCTGCTTCAACAATCAGGTACTGGGTAAGGGATGCTGCAACCATAATCGCCAGGTGGCCGCCGAACATGGTAGCGAAAAGACGCAGGGCGTGAGTTGCGGGGCGGATGAGCATGTTTGACATGAACTCAATCGGAATCAAGATGATGTAAACAGGCCAAGGAACGCCTGAGGGCATCGTGAGATCCTTGAAGAACTTCCCCAGACCCTTGCGCTTGATACCAACACCAACCCAGGTCAGGTAGGCGATACCTGCCAGGGCGTAGGCAGAACCTACGTGAGACATGGTGGGCAGCTGGACGAAGGGAATTGAACCGTAGAGGTTGTTCACCAGGATGAAGAAGAAGGCGGTGAAGAGCAGGGGAACGAAAGGCTTGTAGTGGTGGGCGCCAATCAGTTCCTTGCCCAGGCTGTTACGGACCAGGCCGTAACCCATCTCGCCCACGAACTGGGTACGTGAGGGAACCATGGCACGCTTGCGGGCAGCGAAAAGGAAGAAGCCAGCAACGATGACCACCGACAGGATGACCAGAAGCATCTGCTTGCTGAACTCAAAATCACCGATCGTGAAGATGGCAGGCAGGTGCATATCATCGATAGTGGGCGGAACGTAGCCCTGCTGCTCTCCCGCTGCGACAACTAGCCCGTTTGAAATCAAGGCAAGTCCTTTCATTGCTTCGTGTTGGCCGCTGGCTCCAGCAACCTCAGAGGTTTAAAGAATCAAAAGTATGTGTGTGCCAACCGGTTCCAGTTGGTCTTATTTACGCTGCTGCATGTGGATAAATACCAGGTAGATACCACCAAAGGCGCCAACGAATCCGCCTACCCAAGCAATCCAGGTTGTACCTAGTAAGTGGTCCAGACCATAGCCTACCAAACTCCAGATACCAATGCCTATCATGACGTACAGAAGTGTCATAAAGGCTCCGGCTGTTCCGCCACCGGCAACCAGGTCGCCAGCAGAGCGCAACTGCTTATCTTGCTTGTACCACTTATCGTCGGTGTTGCCCACGGGTGTATGCTCCTTTGCCTAGTTTCATCCTACCGAATCGAAATAGAGGATTCTCTGTTTCGAGATAATTTTCGTTTCGATGACAAGCTGGGCCGCCAGTGCCAGGACGGCTCCGGTGAGAAGCCAGCCGTTACGAAAATCCTGCGGTATAGGGGCGAACACTAAGAGGCCGGTGAAAACCATAATCTTGAACGGATACATGGCCGCTAGAGCCGCTGCCGCCGCTTTCATCGACTTCTTCTCAGCCGGTATCACAACCATGATTCCGACCGCGAAACTGAGATAAACCAGGGCAAGCCCCGTAAGGAACCCACCCGCAGCCGGTTTACCTGCGATAAGTACACCAACTATCGTACCGACTAGGGCCAAGATAGCCAAAGCCAGTGAGACAGACCGGAAGATTTTTAACCAGGGCATCTCGTTGATGCCCAGCGGCTTAGGCCCCATTTTTCTGACGCACCTTCCCGAGCATGGTCGGCAAAAAGATGTAAAGGGCCAAGATAAGCACAACTAATAGGGCAGACCAAACAGCATTCTGGGTCTCGAAGGGTAAAGCCAGCACGGTCACAGCAGTCACCACAAAAGTAGTGAGTGTCACAAGGGTTGCACTGCCCAAGTGGCTGAAACCGACATCCGTCAGGCGCTGATAGGCATGAGTGCGGTGGGGTTTGTACCACTGCTCACCCCGCACGATTCGGCGCAGTAGCGTGGTTCCGGTATCTGTTAGGTAAACCAGTAGAGGGGCAAGGATGTACTCAACATAAACCCCCGAAAGGAAAGCACCCACCGCCATAGAAGCGATAGCTCCCCCCAGGAAGTAGGAACCAGCGTCCCCCAAAAACACATTTTTACCGGTGCGCACGTTCCAGGGCAGGAAGGCCAGGCAGGCCGCAGCCACGGCCGCTCCCCCGGCAAGCAACCAGGGCATTTGATTGACCCACCCCGCGTAAGCGTAAGCCCCGCCCACAGCAAAACCGTGAAGGCCCGAGATGCCGTTAATGCCGTCCATAAAGTTCACCACGTTGATGTATGCGGCGATCGCAAAGACCCCTAGGGGAACCCAGAAGATGGAGGTCCCCAGCATCAGGGTCATTCCCAGAGTGACGATAGCGCCGATGAGCAGCTGGGCCGCAAAGCGAACCTTGATAGAGACCCCTCGGTAGTCCTCCATCCAGCCCAGGGCGCCCGATGCCACCATGCCAAAGAGCACGAAGAGGGCGATAGACCGATCAGTAAAAATCTGTCCGTCGATGAGGGCAACCAGGTAGGCCAGCACCGCTGCAAGTGCGGTTGCTAGCCCCATGCCTCGGAATACCGGGGAGCTGTGGGAAGACCGTGCGGTGGGGATGTCGACCAGGTTCCAGCGGTGCAGGAGCGGACGCACGGCGAAGGGTAAGAGCAGACCAGCGACCAGGCCGACAACGGTGGGCACCAGAAGCAGAGCCAGAAGTTCTGAGGTAGTCATTAGGCCTCCTGCCCCCGGTGCTCGGTGCGGTCGTATCCGCGGTGGCTACGGTAGTTTTCAAGCCAGCGGGCGTAGTCAAGGTCAGCTGGGTCAAGCCTGGGAGCTTGAGCCCTCATGATATTTTCGTTCTCTTCGCTGCGCTCGTGTACCTCGTCCTGGCCGAAAAGTACCTCGTCGCGCTTTTCGCCCGCACGCAGGCCAATAACCTCGATAGCCACGTCGAAGCGCTCATAGAGGCTGCGCATATGCTCCGCCACCTTGAGAATCTTAACCGGCTCGCCCATATCGAGTACCATCACCTCGCCGCTGCGTCCGATTGCCCCGGCCAGCATGACCAGCAGGCAGGCGTCTGGAATCAGCATGAAGTAGCGGGTGGCGTTCCGATCGGTCACGGTCAGGGGCCCGCCGTCCAGAATCTGTTTGGTAAAGAGGGGCTTGATAGAACCTCGAGAGCCAAAAACGTTGCCGAAGCGCACCGAGACATAGGTACGCCCGGTCTGCTCGCCATACCAGCTCGTCAGCATTTCCGCGCTGCGCTTGGACTGCCCCAGGGCTGTAGTGGGGTCAGCAGCCTTGTCGGTCGAGATATTGACAAAAACCTGAACATCAACCTGAGCTGAAGCCTTTAGTACGTTAGCGGTACCCAGAGTATTGGTTTTGTAGGCTTCCTTTGGGTAAGCCTCAAGGGCAGAGACGTGCTTAAGAGCGGCAGCGTGAAATACAACCTCAGGCTGACGTTCAGCAAAGACCGCCTCTAATGCCTCAGCATCCCGTACGTCCGCCAGAATCACGCTGGGGTCGTCCAGGCTTGATAGGCCGGTCAGAGAATACCGGGTATCCATGAGCAGGGACTCGTCGCGGTCGAGCATCATAAGCTCAGCCGGCTGGTAGGCACTAATCTGGCGGCAGAGCTCAGAGCCAATCGACCCACCAGCGCCGGTCACAAGTACCCGTCGACCCTGCACATAGCTACGAATGAGGTCATGGTCAATCTTGTAGTCAATTGTGCCGCGAATCTTCTCAAGAAGCTCCCGCTCATTATTCTCTTCACTGCGTCGGCGACCGTGACCAATATCGGGAACGGCAGAGTTGATACGTATGGTCTCTACGCCCAGTTCTTTCATACTCTGAGCGATGCGAACCAGGCGTCGTTCAGGAATTTCTTCACCAATAGCAATGAGCACTTTCTCAGCCTGGTGGTGTTTTACCAGAGCCGCCAGATCAGCGCTGGTTCCCTCAACCTTAACCGAATGAATACGGGCGTTCCGCACCGACCGGTCATCGTCAACAATCGCGACCGGCAGGTACTTGGCCTTGGGGTCGGTCATCAAGGTTGACACCAGGTTGCGGCCCAGAAAACCTGCGCCGTACACAATCACCCGCTGCACATCTTTACCGCTGGGGCGGTTGGTCTTTTCCTCATAGATTCGCTTGCTATAGCGGAAGCCCATCATCAGCAAAACAGCGATGGGGAAGGCAATCAGCACCACCGAGCGGGGTACCCCAAAGGCTCGAGACGATACCATCAGCAGTATCTGCATAATGATGGTGTTAGCTAATATCAGGGGGTAGAGCTTGCTCCCCTCTTGCAGGGTGCCGTAGCTGTGGACGCCGCGGTAGAGACCCATCATCAGGCCACCACCGATTTGCAGGGTGACCATCACCAGGGCAACCGCGGTGAGCCCGCCTACATCAATCTGGCTAAGGTCCATGCCGTAACGCAGAACAAAGGCAGCGGGTAGGGCTATCAGCCAGGCTAGGGAGTCGAGCCCCATCTGCACGTACTTCCACCAGGTCTTCCGCTCGGTGCTCGATGTCAGAATGGGAATAGAGGTAGTCTGCGGGGACGCTTCTTTAGACATTGCTGCCCTTCTCTTTCTTCCCCTGCGGGGTTCGGCCGGTCATGGCCCTAAAGGCCCGGGTGCGCAGTTCTTCTGGTGCTAGGCGGTAGACACCGCGTATGGCTAGGTTCTGGGCGAAGCGGACGGAGCTCAGCACTCCCCCGGTATAGAGCCTGCGCTGGACCTGGAGGTCCTTGCGCAGAGCTTCTAGCCCGCCGCGTCGGGTATAAGCTGTGGCGACCCGGTAGCTTACCAGGGGCTGGCTCAGGTTGCCCAGGACGAATCCGGCGCGGCTCATGCGGGCCCAGAGCCAGTAATCTTCAGCGCCCGGAACCTCAACGTAGCTACCGACAGCCTCCACAGCGCTCTTACGGAAGACCACGGTGGGGTGCAGCATGGGGTTGCGCTTCGGTAGTGTCTCTCGAATAGCTCTCGCCCCGGTCACCGCCTTCCGTTCAGCCTCGGGGCGGGCGGGGTCATCCTTAAACTCGTGCATGGCGCTGCCCAACACGTCAAAGTGGCCCTGAGCGACCAGAGGTATCTGTTGGGCAAAGCGTTCAGGAGCAGAAACATCATCTGAGTCTGCTCGGGCAACTATATCGTACATACAGTATCCCAGCCCCTCGTGCAGGGCAGCAGCTAGGCCGTGATTATCTTCAAGACGAACCACGGTCACCGGCAGGGAGCTCTGCTCTTCAAAATCAGCGATAACCTGAGAAAGCTCAGCGCTCACGGGGCCATCTTGCACCAGTACCAGCTGGTTGGGCTGCAAGGTTTGACCCTCGGTGTTCGAGGTTAGGGCCAGGCGCAGATGCTCGGGCTGATCCCCGGAATAAACGCTCATCAAAACAGAAAATTTGGGGTCGCTCCCGTAGTTTGCTTTGATACGCTGGGCCAGCTGGGGGGTTTCAAGCTGGTATACACCGTCCAGTACCTCGCTATTAGAGCGATAGCCGGCGGCAGCGTCCTGAAGTCCCTTAAGAAAATAGCCGGTGTAGGTCTTCTTCTCATCGGTGCGCAGCAGGGTGCTGACCCACAGGCGGGCTGTCGAACCGCCGTAGAGCAGCTTCTCCAGCGGAGTTAGGGTGCGACGGGCACAAAAAACCCAGAGCTTATTGCGTACATCGTTGTAGAAACGGGGGCCGGGTTTTGCATCTGTGGTACCAAATGTCTTGGTGTGATGACGGGCTACCGACCTCTCAGTAGCAATACCGTTGCTGTGGTGAATCAAGCGGGTGGTGTATTCGAAGTCGTCGTTCCAGATAAAGAAGTCCGCCAGGGGCAGGTCGGTGGCTCGCATGGCGGCAGCGTCCATCAAGATTGAAACAAAGGACGCCGAGCGGATCGGGCGGGCGCCGACAGCAGCTGCCCGCGCGGTACGGTCAGGGCCTGCGGCGAACATGGTGCGCATGGTGTTCATGGGGTGGTCCTGGCCGTTGGTCCACACCACCTTTGAGGCTACAACGGCCGGGCGCTCTGCCCGTACCGGCGAGTAATCAGCCCAAGCCCGGTAGGCCTCAGAGAGGGTATTTTCGGTAGGTTCCGTGTCGTCATCCATGACCCAGACCAGGTCTGCCGCATGCCGGTTCAGGGCCCGGTCAATGCCCACGGTAAAGCCGCCTGCACCTCCCACATTTTGTGGTAGGTGCACAATGTCGGTAGCCAGCGAGCTCTTGTAGCCAACCAGAAATTCCTCGGTGCCGTCGGTGGAAGCGTTATTGACGATGATGACCGTATCGGGGGTCAGCTCCCCCGCCTCTATCCCGGCTAGGGTCTGTTCAAGCAGCTCACGGCGGTTATACGTTACCACTACAGCGACAATGCGCTCCTGGGGGCGCGGCTGGGGCATAGGGGCAGATACCATGGGCAAACAGGTCCTTTCGTGGGGTGAGGCCACCTGTACACGTGTGTTTATGTCGGGGTCAAGGCAAAATTCACACAACTCTATCTAAGTTTAGCGAATTCACCTGTGGATTAGCCCAGCGCCAGAGATCAGCTACCCCGAAGCGCACCCCTTTATAGCCTGTCCTACGTGTAATTCTGCCTGACCTGTGTCACCCTAGGGGTAGGGTCACAGACGACCTACCGGTAACCACCGCACGGACGGAGTATAGGCATGGCTCAGGCCACATGGAAAGTAATTGGGGCAAGCGGGTTTGTGGGATCATCGATTGTCGCCCGGCTGGCTGCTGAAGGTGTTCAGGTTGATGCTGTTGAAGCTCCCCGCCTGCTGACCCGCACAGCCGAAGCTGAGCAGCTCATTCGCGAGGCCCGTCAGCTGGACGGTATCATCGACACTCTCGCCGAGTCTTTCGCAGGGTGCGAGGTAGTTATCAACGCTTCGGGCCTGGCTGCCCCTGATCAGGAAGACCTAGCTCCCCTACTGGGCGCAAATGCCCTACTCCCTGCCGTTATCGCTATCGCAGCCCAGCGCACCGGTGTCAGCAGGGTGATTCACCTCAGCTCGGCAGCTGTGCTTGGGCCTGTTCCTACGCTCACTCCGAGCGAAGAAACACAGCCGTTCTCTGCCTACTCTTTCTCGAAGGTCCTGGGCGAAGAGGTGCTTCTGGCCCTGCGGGCTTTTATCGAAGAAACAGCTGCTCAGGGGCAGGCTCCCGGCTCTGAAGCGTCGGAATTCCCGGCGGCTCCTTCTCACTCCCCCGTCGCTGTAGCCGGGGATCACGCGGTTGATATCTGCATTATCCGGGCTACGAGTGTGCAGGGCCGCGGACGCCGAACCACCGAGGCTTTCGCAAAAATTGCGTCCTCCCCGCTGGCGTCCGTCGCAGGGCGCACCCCGCGGCGCACCCCGGTCTCCTCCAACTACGCCCTGGCAGAATTCGTCTACCGGGTAGCCAGTTTCACCGGCCCTCTGCCCGCCATCGTAATGCAGCCCTGGGAAGGGGCAACCACCGAGTCCGTCCTTATTGACGCAGGACGCCGCCGCCCCCTGCATCTACCGGTCGCCCTCTGCCGGGCTCTGGTTGCCACCGGTTACAGGGTCTCTGAGCTCCTGGGTGACCGTCTAACCGGCCCCGTCCGCCGGGTCGAGGTGATGTGGTTCGGCCAGGATATCGACGATTCATGGGCTCAAAAAAATGGCCTGGTACCCCAAGCACGGGTGAGCGAGGTGCTTCGCACCGCCCACAGCGCGCTAGGCACCAGGCAGGACCGCAAGTTTGAAAACTAGACGGTAGGAGTTTCGTTACCCTCGCCATCCGCTTCGGTCAGCGGTTCGGCGGGGGCTTCTTTCTGGGTGCCGAACACCAGCGAACGGGCGTCGGCCACCGAGTAGGGCTTAGTATCGCCTTTCACCACGCGAGTCTCAGGCGCGTGAGCGCTTGCCGTACGGCGCTGGTCAACGGCTGCGGTGCCGCTAGCACTGCCTACCAGACCCGCAGCGAGCGAACCAGCTACAGGAGCGGCGGCCTGGCGGGAGGCAGCCTCAACCTCTTCTGTCTCAGGCTCATCCACCTGGCGGGGCGAAAACTCGGTATCTTCCATCGCCTCTGAGCTAGCTACCAGAGCTGACTCAGCTTCGCGGCGGGCCTTCTCCTGGGCCTCAAATTCGGCGCGGGTTAGCACACCGGGTACGACCTCGCGCAGGCGCTCTACTGAAATTGCGCCCTCGCGCACCACGACCAGGCGGTCAGAGGTGCAGTCCACGATGGTCGAAGGTAGGGCGTCCTTGGCTTCAAAGCCCTCAGGGCGGTTTTCGGGGCGGGGACCGCCGTCGAAAATCACCTCAACGTCGTTACCCAGCTGGGTCATGGCTTCCTGGGCGGTCGTAGCTGCCGGGCGCCCGGTCTTATTGGCTGAAGAAACAGCCAGCGGGCCCAGGTTTTTCAGAAGCTCAATAGCAACCGGGTCATTAGGAACGCGCAGGGCAACGGTTCCCTGGGTCTCGCCCAGGTCCCAATTCAGGGAGGGCTGAGAATAGAAAATCAGGGTGAGAGCACCGGGCCAAAACTCGGTAGCCAGGGCGCGGGCGTCCTCAGAAATCTCATCGGCCAAACCCGGCAGCACAGACTGGTCGTAAATGAGTACCGGCGGGGGCATCTGCCGGGTACGGCCCTTAGCGGCAAGCAGGTTCCCAACGCCCTCAACGGAGAAGGCGTCGGTGGCGATACCGTACACGGTGTCGGTAGGAATCACGATGGTCTTGGCTGCGCCGATTGCTGAG
Organism: Rothia sp. 11254D007BW; assembly: GCF_053548195.1. Lineage (NCBI taxonomy): Bacteria > Bacillati > Actinomycetota > Actinomycetes > Micrococcales > Micrococcaceae > Rothia > Rothia sp. 11254D007BW. The sequence continues at coordinate 306,702 of NZ_JBPWPK010000001.1, read as the reverse complement.
TTGGCGGTCGCGATGGCGTCGCCCAGGGTCTCAGGGTCGGTTGCACTAACAATGGTTGCTTTCACGCTCATTATTCTTTCACATTCTTAGGTGCCTGGTAGCGGTTTATAGCCCGAGGTGTGACGGGGTTTACCCGCGAAGTCGTCAATAGATTCGATACCTTCAAAGCCGGCGGCGGCAAGGGCCTGACGCATCAGTTCCTGCTGGGTTTCGGCGTGCTCCATAATCAGGTAGCCGCCGGGAGCGAGAAGGGCATAGGCCCGGGCTGCGATGGCGGTAGGTAACTCCATACCGTCCTCTCCCCCGCCGTAGAGAGCCAGGGCCGGGTCGTGGTCGCGAACCTCTGGATCTTTAGGAATTGCCCCGGCAGGGATATAGGGCGGGTTGGAAGCCACCAGGGCCACGGTTCCCTCGTAGCCGGGCAGGGCCGTGCGGGCATCGCCTGCTACCAGTTCCACCCCAGCGGGGCCCAGGTTACGCTCAGCCCAGGCAGCCGCTTCGGTCGAGAGTTCAACGGCAAGGACGCGCGGGGTCGGCACCTGCTCATCTGCGGCTAGCTCGGTAGCAAGGGCAGCTGCAATGGCGCCTGACCCGGTACACAGGTCAACCACCAGGGGCTGGGCGGGCAGGGCCTCAGCCATGCCCCGGTAGGCGGTGAGGGCGTGATCCACCAGCAGCTCGGTCTCGGGACGGGGCACAAAAACACCCGGCCCCACCGACAGGGTCAGGCCCCGGAAGTGGGCCTGGCCAGTCAGGTGTTGGAGGGGCAGGCGCTCACCGCGCAGGGTTACCAGACGGGCAAAGCCCTCAGGTGCCGGGTGCCCCAGCAGGGCCAGGGACTGAACGCGCCCCCGCGATACCGGCTCACCGGCGTCCTTCTCCAACAGGTAAGCGGCAAGAAGCTGCGCATCTACCGCAGCCGAGTCAATACCGGCTGCGCCAAGATAGAGCGCAGCCCGGCGAAGGGCTGAATCAAGCTCTTCGCCGGGCTCCAGGCTAAAATCAGCCACGCTTACTTGTCTTCCTGACCGAGCTTCTCAAGGCGGGCAGCCTCGTCCATCTCAATAGCGGACTGCACAACAGCCTCAAGGTCACCGTTGAGTACGGCATCCAGGTTGTAGGCCTTGTAACCGGTGCGGTGGTCGGCAATACGGTTTTCAGGGAAGTTGTAGGTGCGGATGCGCTCTGAACGGTCCATGGTGCGCACCTGAGAATGGCGCTTCTCGGCGTTCTCGGCGTCAATCTGCTCCTGCTGCCAGGCAAGCAGGCGGGCACGGAGCACGCGCATAGCAGCTTCACGGTTCTGAATCTGTGACTTCTCATTCTGCATAGCAACCACGATGCCGGTGGGCAGGTGGGTAATACGCACAGCGGAGTCGGTGGTGTTCACCGACTGACCGCCGGGGCCAGAAGAACGGTAGACGTCAATCTTCAGGTCGTTCTGGTTGATCTCGATTTCCTCGGGCTCATCAACCTCGGGGAAGACCAGCACACCGGCAGCTGAAGTGTGGATACGTCCCTGGGACTCGGTCGCCGGAACACGCTGCACACGGTGCACGCCACCCTCGTACTTGAGGTGGGCCCAGACGCCCTCGGCGGGGTCATTCGAGGTGCCCTTGATAGCTACCTGGGCGTCCTTGTAACCGCCCACGTCGGTGGTCTGGGAGGAAATCATTTCGGTCTTCCAACCCTTAGACTCGGCGTAGCGGGTGTACATGCGCAGCAGGTCAGCAGCAAAGAGGGAAGCCTCGTCGCCACCTTCGCCACCCTTGACTTCGAGAATGACGTTGCGGCCGTCGTCCGGATCACGGGGAATCAGCAGACGGCGCAGCTTCTCTTCAGCCTCGGGCAGCTGGGCTTCAAGCTCCTTGACCTCGTCAGCAAAGTCGGGGTCTTCGGCAGCCATCTCGCGGGCAGCTTCGATGTCGTCGCGCAGGGTGTTGACGCGGTTGTAGGCTTCAACGATGCCGTTGAGCTCTGAGTAGCGGCGACCCAGCTTACGGGCCTTACCCTGGTCAGCGTGGACGGCTGGGTCAGCCAGCTGCTTCTGGAGGTCTGCGTGCTCGTCGAGCAGACCCTGGATAGATTCAATCACGGTGATGTCCTTTCCTTATTCGCCGTGGCCCAGGCCGCTCTTAGCAACGGTGAGCAGGAATTCGACGTTGGACTGGGTCTCGCGCAGCTTGGAGAGCAGAACAGACAGGGACTGTTCCTGGTCCATGCCGGCCAGCACGCGGCGCAGGCGCCACATAATCTTGACCTCGTCGGGTGAGAGCAGGGCCTCTTCGCGACGGGTTGAGGACGCGTTGAGGTCGATGGCGGGGAAGATACGCTTGTCTGCCAGCTGGCGGGAAAGGCGCAGTTCCATGTTGCCGGTGCCCTTGAATTCTTCGAAGATGACCTCGTCCATCTTGGAGCCGGTCTCGACCAGGGCGGTCGCCAGAATGGTCAGTGAGCCGCCTTCTTCGATGTTGCGGGCAGCGCCGAAGAACTTCTTGGGCGGGTAGAGGGCAGCTGCGTCTACACCACCGGAGAGGATGCGGCCTGAGGCGGGCGCTGCCAGGTTGTAGGCGCGGCCCAGGCGGGTCATGGAGTCCAGCAGGACGACGACGTCGCGGCCCTGCTCCACCAGGCGCTTGGCACGCTCGATGGCGAGCTCGGCAACGGTGGTGTGGTCATCTGCCGGGCGGTCAAAGGTGGAGGCGATAACCTCACCGTTGACGGTGCGCTGCATGTCGGTGACTTCTTCGGGGCGTTCGTCCACCAAAACCATCATGAGGTGAACCTCGGGATTGTTGGTGGTAATCGCGTTGGCGATGGACTGCAGCATCAGGGTCTTACCGGCCTTGGGAGGTGCCACAATCAGGCCGCGCTGGCCCTTGCCAATGGGGGCAATCAGGTCGATGACGCGGGTACCGAGCTTCTTGGGATCGGTCTCCAGACGCAGGCGCTCCTTGGGGTAGAGCGGGGTGAGCTTGTTGAACTCGCGGCGGCCCTTGGACTCTTCGGGGGTCAGGCCGTTGATGGAGGTCAGCTGTACCAGGGCGTTGAACTTCTGGCGGTTGTTGTTATCGCCTTCGCGGGGGGCACGGATGGTACCGACCACAGCGTCACCCTTGCGCAGGCCGTAACGCTTGACCTGGGCCAGGGAAACGTAAACGTCGTTGGTGCCGGGCAGGTAGCCGGAGGTACGCACGAAAGCGTAGTTATCGAGGACGTCGAGCACACCGGCGACGGGAATCAGCACGTCGTCTTCGCTGATCTCGGGCTCGTAGTCGTCGCGGCGGTTGTTACGGCGTTCGCGGCGCTCTGCCTGACGGTCGCGGCGGTTCTTGCGGTTGTTACGGCGGTCTTCGTCGGGGCCGTTGTTGTTCTGGCGGTCGTTCTTGCCACCGCGGTCGCGGTTATCGCGATCCTGCTTATCGCCGCGGTCCTGACGGTTATCGCGGTCGTTGCGGTCGCGACGGTTCTTGCGCTCAAAACGCTCGTTCTTCTCGCCGTTCTCAGCGGAGGCCTCGTTCTGCTCGGCAGAATCGACGTTCTCACCCTCGTTCTTGCGGCGACGGTCGGTACGGGTGCGGGTACGGGTGCGCTTGGCACCCTCTTCGCCCTCGTTCTGCTCGTTGCGGGCAGCCTTCTGGGACTCCAGGCCGTCAAGGGCAGCTTCAACCGCCTCAAGGGCAGAGGTATCGGGCTTGGTTTCATTCTGGGCCTCAGCAGCTACGGTTGAGCTGGTGGCGCGACGGTTACCGCGACGCTTGGTAGCGGGCTTCTCAGAAGTAGCTTCAGCAGGTGCGTCAGCGGCTTCGGCGGCGTCCTGCCCCTTGGGCTGCTCTGCTTCGGCAGCCTTTTCAGCTGCGGTCTTGCGGGTGCGGGTGCGCTTGGGCTTCTCTGCCTCAGGCTGAGCCTCGGCGGGAGCTTCTGCTTCGGCAGCCTTCTCGGCTGCGGTCTTGCGGGTACGGGTGCGCTTAGGCTTCTCTGCCTGGTCAGCAGTCTCCGCAGGGCGGTCTGCTACAGCCGAGCCGCGCTGGTGGGCTGAGATAGCCTCAACCAAATCTGATTTGCGCATGCGGCGAGCGCCGGTGATGCCCAGCTGGGAAGCCAGGGACTGGAGCTGAGCAAGTTTGAGGGTGCTCAGGCTGGGGGACTTCTGCTCAGCCGCTGCTGCGGCCTCCGTACCTGCGGTCAGGTCGGTGTTTTCTGCCACGAAGATTCCTTCTCTCGAAATGTTGTTGATTTCGCGGGTTGTTCTGGCGCAACAGATGCGCCATGCCCAGAGCGGGCGAGTGATAGTTTCAGGGGTCAGGTGACGCTGTCGCTGGGAAAGCGAGAGTATCAGGTGACCCGGGTTCGGGCGCCCGGCTGCACCAAACGGTAGCTGACGGGATACCCGGCAAGGGAACGCCACCACTATTTCAGTGAAAGACGTAAATGAACGGTTGAACCTGCTGAGGCTTCTACAGACCTGCCAAACCGTGGGATGAGGCCAACACAGGCGAGCCCGGGCACAATTAGTGCTGGAGCGCGCTAGGCGGTTTCCTCATAAGTAAGCATAACACCTTTAGTATCGATATCGATATCGAGCACCCGCCAGCTTACAGCCCGACTCTCGTGCTGATTAGGCTCGCTTTCGGTGGCGAAGGCCTCAATAGCTTCGCGAACTCGGGCGCGTTCGTCCGCCCCGTTAGCCAGGGCCATGACGGTGGGGCCTGCCCCCGAGATCACCGCGGCAAAGCCCTTGCCGCGCAGGTACTTGACCAGGGCCGCTGAGGGCTTCATGGCAACGGCGCGGTAGGACTGGTGCAGTAGGTCGCTGGTTGCGGGCAGCAGGTAGTCGGGGTAGGACGCCAGTGCCTGGGTCAGCAGGGCCGCACGGCCGGAGTTGGCGGCGGCTTCCCTGTGGGGAACGGTCTCGGGAATGAGGCCGCGGGCTACCTTGGTCGGCACCTCGTAGTCAGGAATTGCGATGACCGGCAGTACGTTCTCGTGGGCCGGTACGGGCAGGGAGTGCCAGCCCGAGTCGTCCCCGTAGGAAATCACCACATGGCCGTAGAGGGAGGGGGCCACGTTATCGGGGTGGCCTTCCATGCCCGAACAAATCTGCAGTACAGCCTCGTCATCAAGCTGAAGTTCAGCGGGGAGCAGGCCGTTCGCTGCAGTCACGCCGGCCACGATGGCTGAAGCGGATGACCCCATACCGCGAGAATGCGGGATGCGGTTATGGGCCTGAATATGCAGGGAGGGCAGTTCGAAGAGCCCCACGGCCTTCCAGGCAGTCGCCATGGCCTTGACCACCAGGTGGCTGGCGTCCTGCGGAACCTCGCTCGCCCCCTCACCGGTGAGATCGAAGGTCAACTCCCCCACCCCGGGCACGCGGGTGACCGTCAGGTCATCATAGTGGGCCAGGGCCAGACCGAGAGAGTCATAGCCGGGGCCGAGATTGGCTGAAGAGGCCGGGACCTTGACGGTCACGCGCGCGCCAACGGGGATTACATCGGGCTGGACGAAGGGCTCGTCTGAGCCGTCGATCATGGGAAGTGACATAAGAATCGGTGTTTAGCCTTCTACACGGATAACGGAGGTGATGTCGCGGACGGTATCGAGGGCGTCCACCACGGCCATGGTCTTGCGCAGGTTAGCGTCGGTGGCGCGGTGGGTGACGATACGGATGGAGGCGCTGGTGCCGTCGCCGGTGCCCTTAGCCTGGCGCATGGTCTCGATAGAGACTCCGTGCTCGGCAAAGATACGGGCGATGTTGGCCAGAACACCCAGCTTGTCTTCCACAACGATACCCACAGAGTAGCGGGAGACAACGTCGTTCATGGGGGTGGCAGCCAGCTGGGCAAAGGAGGACTCGGGGATACCCGGGCCACCGAGCACCAGGCGGCGGGCCAGGGAAACGAAGTCACCCAGTACCGCAGAGGCGGTGGGGGCGCCGCCTGCGCCGGGGCCGTAGAACATGAGCTCACCGGCGTTTTCAGCCTGCACGAAGACAGCGTTGAAAGCACCGTGGACGGACGCCAGCGGGTGGGTGCGGGGCACCAGGGTGGGATTCACACGAATGTTGATGCCCTCGCCGTCCTTTTCGCAGACCGCAAGGAGCTTGATAACGTAGCCGTCGGCAGCGGCTGCCGCCACATCGTCGGCGGTGATGGAGGTAATGCCCTCGCAGTGAACGTCGTCGATGGTGAAGTCAGAGTGGAAGGCCAGGGAGGCAACGATTGCGGCCTTCGAGGCGGCGTCGTGGCCCTCGATATCGGCGGTGGGGTCAGCTTCGGCGTAGCCCAGGCGCTGAGCCTCGGCCAGGGCGTCGGTGAACTGGGCGCCGGTGGTGTCCATCTGGTCCAGGATATAGTTGGTGGTGCCGTTCATGATGCCCAGCACGCGGGTAATCTGGTCACCGGCCAGAGAGTCGCGCAGGGGGCGCAGGATGGGGATAGCACCAGCAACCGCAGCCTCATAGGAGAGCTGGGCTCCGCTCTTAGCTGCGGCAGCAGCCAGTTCTACACCGTGCTTAGCCAGCAAGGCTTTGTTACCCGATACCACCGACTTGCCGGCGTTCAGAGCACGCAGGATGCGGGTGCGGGCAGGCTCGATACCGCCGGTCAGTTCAATGACCACATCGGCAGCGTCAATCAGCGCCTCGGCATCGGTGGTGTAGAGCTCGGGCGCAGCCTCATAGTGGCGCTTGGCTGAGGTATCGCGCACGGCAATACCGATGAGCTCAACCGGCGCACCAATGCGGTCTTGCAGGGACTCGGCGTCTTCGGTGAGCATGCGGGCTACCTGCGAGCCGACGTTACCGGCGCCCAGTAGCGCTACTTTGATGGTGGTGTTGCCCAAGAGCGTCTCCTGACGTAGATGGGAAATAGGTTCAGGGGTACGCTCACCATGCTAGCGGGTAAGACAGCATAACCCAGAGTATGAACTTTATTTTCTCACGGAGTGGTTGATGGCAGGACGCCGCCTCACCGCTCCCTGCCCGCAGGCAGGGCAGCTGGCAGGCGGCGTCCTGGTAAAGAAACCTAAACTAGACCCAGGTCTCGGGCCAGCATGTCTTCTTCAGTTTCGCGGCGGATAATAGCGCGCGGTTCCTTGCCCTCCGCCGTAGCGATGACCGGCGGGCGGGTCAGGTAGTTGTAGTTCGAGGCCATAACGTGGTTGTAGGCACCGGTGGCCGGAACAGCCAGAATGTCTCCCGCTGCCAGGTCAGCCGGCAGGTAGCAGTAGCGAATCACAATATCGCCGGATTCGCAGTGCTTACCCACCACGCGGGAGAGAATCTGCTCCCCTGCCGGAGCCCGGTTAGCCAGGGTTACGGCGTAGTCGGACTCATAAAGCACCGGGCGGGGGTTATCGCTCATGCCACCGTCGACCGAGACGTAGCGGCGCACGCGGGTGTCCCCGTTCTCGTCCTCAATCGCCACGTCCTTGATGGTACCGGCCGTGTAGAGGGTGATACCCGAGGGGCCCGAGATGGAGCGGCCCGGCTCAAAGGAGAGGTGGGGAATGGCCATACCCACGTTGGCGCAGGTCTTAGAGACCATGTCGGCCAGCTCGGTGGCGATATCGGCTGAACCGCGCGGGGTGTCCTGCTCGGTGTAGCCGATACCGTAGCCGCCACCCAGGTCAATCTCGGGCAGCACCACGCCAAAGCGCTCGTTGAGCTGCTGCATGTAGGTCAGCACCTTCTCAGCGGCCTTACCGAAGCCCTCGGCCTCAAAAATCTGGGAGCCGATATGGCAGTGCAAACCGCGCAGGTCAATGTGCTCACTGGCCAGGGCCAGAGCGGCAGCCACGGTGGCGTAGGCATCATCCGCCGTGATACCCAGTTCGGCCAGTTCTTCAAGTGACAGGCCGGCCAGGGGTGCTGTACCGGCTGCCAGGGACTGGCCAAACTTCTGGTCCTCGTGGGCGGTGGCAATGAAGTCGTGGGTTGAGGCGTGGACGCCCGGGGTCACGCGCAACATGACCGGAGCGACCAGACCGAGCTCGGCTGCTACCCGGGCAATGAGCTGCACCTCGGGCACCGAGTCGGCCACCAGGCGTCCTACCCCGTAGCGCAGGGCGCGGGCGATTTCATCAGCCGACTTGTTGTTACCGTGCAGGGCGATTTTCTGTCCGGGAACTCCGGCGCGCATAGCAATAGCCAGCTCCCCGCCGCTGGCGGTATCGAGGCACAGCCCTTCTTCCTCAGCCCACTTGGCAACAGAGGTTGCCAGGAAGGACTTACCGGCGTAGTAGACCGAGACCTCAGCCCCGTGCTTCTCAAAAGCGGTCTCAAAGGCTGACCGGAACTCAGCGGCGCGGGCGCGGAAGGTGGTCTCAGAAAAGACGTATTCGGGGGTTCCGAAGTCAGCGACCAGGCGGCTGACGGGGATGCCGTCTACCTCAAGTTCGCCGGTCTTGGAGCGGGTGAAGGAGGGCATCCAAATCACCGGGTCAAGGTCGGCCGGGGCGGACGGGTAGCTCAGCCAGTCGGGCTTGAACAGTGCGGCTTCTGCGCCCATTTACATCTTCTCCGGTGCGCTTACACCCAGCAGCCCTAAGCCGTTGGCCAATACCTGGCGGGTAGCGTTGTTCAGCAGCAGGCGGGTGCGGTGCAGGTCGGTGACCTCTTCATCGCCCTTGGGGGCAACGTGGGAGACACCGTACCAGCGGTGGTAGGCACCGGCCAGGGTTTCCAGGTAGCGGGCCACGCGGTGGGGCTCACGGAAGTCAGCGGCTTCTTTGACGGCACCGGCGAACTGGCCCAGGGCAGCCAGCAGGGCTGAGTCTGCCTCTGAGTTCAGCAGGGCGGTATCGACGGAGTCGGTGGTGACGCCGGCTGCCTCAGCGTTGCGGGCGATAGCGCAGGTGCGGGCGTGGGCGTACTGCACGTAGAAGACCGGGTTCTCGTTGGACTGCTTGGTCAGCAGATCCAGGTCGATATCGATGTTGGAGTCTACCGAGTAACGGGTCAGGGAGTAGCGGGCTGCATCCACGCCCACGATTTCAACCAGGTCTTCCAGGGTCACAACGGTACCGGCGCGCTTGGACATACGCACGGGCGTACCGTCCTTGACCAGGTTAACCATCTGGCCGATCATGACCTCAACCATGTTGGGGTCATCGCCCAGGGCAGCGGCAGCGGCCTTGAGGCGGGCTACATAGCCGTGGTGGTCAGCACCCAGCATGTAGATTGCCAGGTCAGCGGGGTTCTCTTCGCGCTTGGTCTTGTCCTGGAAGTAGGCGATATCACCGGCGATGTAGGCGGCGTTGCCGTCAGACTTGATGACCACGCGGTCCTTATCGTCGCCGAAGTCGGTGGACTTGAGCCACCAGGCGCCGTCCTTAAAGTAGAGGTTCTCGGATTCCTTGAGCTTCTCAAGCAGCTCGTCTACCTTGCCGTTTTCAAAGAGGGAGTTCTCGTGGAAGTAGACGTCAAAATCGACGTGGAAGTCGTGCAGGGAGGCCTTGATGTCCTCGAACATGAATTCAACACCGGTAGCGCGGAAAACTTCCTGGGGATCTTCGGCGTCAAGGGCGTCGGGGCGAACTTCAAGCACCCGGTTGGCGATATCGGTGATGTACTCGCCACCGTAGCCGTCCTCGGGAGCCTCCTCACCCTTGGCGCGGGCCAGCAGGGAGCGAGCAAAACGGTCAATCTGGTTGCCGTGGTCGTTGAAGTAGTACTCACGCACGACCTTGGCACCCTGGGAGATGAAGATACGGGCCAGGGAGTCACCCACAGCGGCCCAGCGGGTACCGCCCAGGTGGATGGGGCCGGTGGGGTTAGCGGAGACGAACTCCAGGTTGATGGTCTGACCGGCCAGGGTTTCATTAGTACCAAAAGCTGAGCCCTGCTCAACGATGGTCTTGGCCAGCTCACCCGCCGCGGCGGCGTCCAGGGTGATGTTGAGGAAGCCGGGGCCAGCGATATCGACGCTTGCCACACCGGCAATCTCGGTGATTCGGGCAGCCAGGATCTGGGCTACCTCGCGGGGGTTCTTCCCCACCTTTTTAGAAATCTGCAGGGCGATGTTGGTGGCCCAGTCGCCGTGGTCGCGGTTCTTGGGGCGCTCTACGCGCACAGAGGGGGCGGTTTCGCCGTCGGTCAGGGTCAGTTCGCCGGCTTCGAACGCTGCGGTCAGCGCGCCGTCAATTGCACTTGAGAGTTCTTCGGGAGTCATAGGGTCAAGTCTACAGGGTGAGCTGTTCACCTACCCAGCGAATGATATGTTCCCAGGTGCTCTCACTGGCGTAGATGGCCGGGTCGGAGTGCTCTGCTCCCCCGATGAGGGTGAGTTCGGTGGCGATTCCGGCGGCTGAGAGGGCACGGTGGGCCTCGACGGACTGATTGGGCGGTACGCAGGTGTCTGCGGTGCCGTGGATGTAGTAGACCGGGGCGTGGGTTCGGTCGCCGGTTCTCTGGGCTTCTTGTATGTAGTCGATGGGGTGGGCTTTGGCCCAGTTGATCTCTGCTGGGGTGCCTGTCGGGGCGGGGTAGGTGGAGCCGAGTAGCCGCCATTCGGCGCCGTCGTCCTCGGGGTGGTCGTAGGGGAAGCCCCAGGCCACGCGGTCATCGAAGATGGTGCGCAGGTCGCTGACCCCGTAGATTGAGACGGCACAGCGGACGGACGAATCCGACTCACCTGCGATGGTGCGGGCAGTGAGCGCACTGGCTGAGAGGCCTTCGAGGTAGGGCTCGTTCAGGTGGCCGGTGGCGGCGGCTAGCTGGACCAGGTGCCCGCCCGCCGATCCGCCTGCGAGGACGATACGGTTGGGGTCGATTCCGAAGTCTTCGGCCCTGGTTTTGAAGTAGCGGATGGCTGTTTTGAGGTCGTTGATTTGGGCGGGGAAGAGGGCTTCGTGGCTGAGGCGGTAGTTGATGGAGGCTGTGGCGTAGCCGGCGTGGGCGAAGCGTTCGCGGACGCGGTGTAAACCGTTATCGGCTAAGAGGAAGGAGGATTTATCGCCGAATCGCCAGGCTCCGCCGTGGACGTAAATGAGCAGGGGCACGGGGTGATGTTCACCGGTGGGCGCACTGGGCGGGTAGAAGTCAAAGGTCTGGGAGGGGTGGTTGGTTCCCGCGTAGTTGCCGGTGAGTGTGGTCATTGATTCAGCCCTTCGGTGCGCTGGTCTTTGTTCCTACTGTAATCGGTTTGTGTTGTGGGGCGGGGTTTCTGATAGAGTAATCAGGTCTGAGTTTCACTATCTATTGTGAAGGTTCAGTGTTGCCCTCGTAGCTCAGTGGATAGAGCACCAGTTTCCGGAGCTGGGTGTCGAAGGTTCGAATCCTTTCGAGGGCACAAAAAGAGAAGGTATGCCAGAATGCGCGAAGCGCTGGCATACCTTCTCTTTTTGTGCCCGGCGTGAAGAAAGGCCCCAGTGGGGCCTTTTAGCCGGCTAAAACAAGCGGAGCCAGAATGCGCGAAGCGCTGGCAGGTCTTTTCTATTTGTGCCCGGCGTCCGCCTTCTTCCCCGCATTTATTCTGTTTTACCCGCAACTAGTTGCGGGGTTTTCAGACTAAGTGCGGGTTAGTTTGGGGCAACGAGTTCCACTTCAAACCCCTGCTTATTTTCGAGGTAGAGGGCGTAGTGGTCGGGGCCGCCTGCATGCGGGTATCGGTCTGCGAAGAGTTCACTCCAGCCGTGGCTGGTAGCCTCGCTACGGAGCTTATCGAGCAAGGCCGCGGACGGCACTGTGAAGGCCACGTGGTTGAGCCCAGCATGGGTACGGTTATGGGGGCCGGTGGTATCGGGGGATTCTTCAAGGACGAGGTAGGAGCCATCATGAGCCTGCCAGGAGATTCCACCGGGCCACTCCTGATAGGGCGTCCACCCTAGTTGCTGGGTGAGCCAGGCCCAGGATGGTAGGGCTGTTGCCAGGGATTCGATCCAGAGTTCAACGTGGTGGAAGCCGGGGCGGGAAACTGCCTCCTGGCGGCGCAGGCTGGCCGTGGCGCGTCCGTCCTTGCGGAGCCTAGCAGCTATCACCGCGTCGTAGGTCTGCCCGGCGTAGAGGAACTTCTCCTGCTCAATCCCTTCAATCTGGAACCCGGCTGCGGCGGCAACGGCTCCGCTCGCGGGGTTGTTGGCCCGGTAGCCCAGTTCCAGGCGGCGGAGGCGGGGTGAGGGTAAGGACGCCAGCAGGCCGGTATCGAGAGTAGGTAGGGTTGGTGCGGGGTCGGGCTCGCCCAGGGCCCAGGCGCACACCGCCGTGAGAGCCGCTTTTGTGTAGCCCCGCCCGCGGTAGGGGTCAGCTAGCCAGTAGTAGACCCAGGCCCTATCCCAGGCTCCGGTGTCACTGCGGGCCGTAAAGTTTAGGCCGACGAGCCCTGCGGGCCGCCCCTCGTCGCTGAGGCAGAAAATAGCCCGGTTTTCAGCCGGTAGGTAGCTGGTTTCGATGAGGTTCCGGGCGTCCTCTTCGCTGGTGAGGGCTGGCATCTGCCGCTCCAGGCCTGAGGATGTGCGATAAATCGAGTAAAGGTCAGGGGCGTCGGTGAGCGCCCAGTAGCGTAGCTCCATGTGCCTAGTTTAGATCAGGAGCAGGCCGACGGAAGGCAACCCAGACTGCTGCTATCACTCCGATAACCAGGGCAAAAATGATAGAGAAGATAGCATCGAAGATAAAGTCCTGCGGGTCGATGCGGGGCAGGCCTATTCCTAGCCCGAACACCGCGCCCAGCAGGAAGGCACCAGTGGGGCGAGCCGTAAACTGCCGACGGTAGATCAGGTGAAGGTCGGGGCCGGGGAAGCGCAGGGCAGCCAGGCTCATCAAAGTCAGGGCAACTGCCCCAATCGTCACACCGATAAGATAGGGCGTCAGTTCTTGCTCTGGGAGCACGAAGGCCCGCAACAGACCGATGACGCCGCTAATTGAGGCACCAAAAGCCGCGACCAGGGTGAGATAGAGTGCTTTCGTCATTGAATACTCCTTTCGGCGTTCCCTCCCAGACTACCAAATTACTAAGTAGGGTTGCTTATATGACGCCGGGTAGACTAGGGGGAAAACCCCACCCTTTCGCACCAGAAATGAGAGTGACATGGCAGAAGCCGTCAATACCCCGCACATTGCTCCGAACGGCGCTGAAATTGCCGAAACCATCCTGCTGCCCGGCGACCCCCTGCGCGCCAAGTTCATTGCCGATACCTACCTTGAGAACGTCGTACAGTTCAACACTGTACGCAACATGTTCGGCTTCACCGGCGACTACAAGGGCCAGCGCATTTCGGTCATGGGTACCGGCATGGGTATCCCTTCGGCCAGCCTCTACGCCCACGAGCTGATTCACACCTTTGGCGTGAAGAACCTGATCCGTATCGGCACCTGCGGTGGCATGGCTGAGGGCCTTGACCTTTTCGACCTGGTTGTGGCTTCAGCAGCTTCGACTGATTCTAACTTCATGCACCACTACAAGCTCCCCGGCACCTTTGCCCCCACCGCGTCCTGGCCCCTGCTGTCGGCTGTGGCCAAGGAGGCCGAAGCCCAGGGCAAGACCCTCAACGTGGGTAATGTGCTGTCTTCTGACGTTTTCTACCGCTCTGACTTCTCCGACGCCGCTAAGTGGGCTGAGATGGGTGTGCTGGCTGTTGAGATGGAAACCGCCGGTATCTACGCTGTGGCTGCCGCCGCCGGTGTACAGGCTCTCTCTGTTTTCACTGTCTCGGACCACCTCTTCAAGGGGGTTGAGACCACCGCCGAGCAGCGCCAGACCGCTTTCACCGACATGATGGAGCTCGTTCTCCCCGTCGCTGCCAGCCTCTAAATTTTCTGTCAGGACGCCCGCGCCCCGCTCCCCTGCCCCAGGGCAGGAGGACGGGGTGTCCCCGTCTCTAGGCAGCGTTCAATGGAACGATAGCTGCCAAAGTCTCAGCCTTTGTTTCTTCAAGCATATCTAGCTCATACCGGGCCTGTAGATTGAGCCAAAACTCAGCGCTCGTGCCAAAATAACGAGACAGCCGGGCCGCAGTATCAGCTGTTACTGCTCGCCTACCATGCACAATGTCGTTAATCCGACGCGGTGAGACTCCTATGGCCCGGGCAACCTGGTTCTGGCTCACGCTAAGGGGTTCCATAAAATCTTCGAGGAGAACCTCCCCGGGGTGTACCGGAGGCAAACTAATGGTAATCAACGATTTCAACTCCTTCGGGCCCTGCATGAGTCCAGGTAAAACAGATTCTCCATTGATCATTAATTCTTATACTATGTTGCCCAGCCCTATCACCTTTGAGGGCTTCCAGACGGTTACCCGGGGGCACTCTCAAGTCATTGAGTGATGTAGCGGCATCCAATAATCTCAGTTTCCTTAGAGCAACTCGTTCAATGCGCGTGTCAAAAACGGGAACCCGCTGGCGCTGGGCTAGCTTCTCCGTGTTTCGATCTGCGAAAGATTGAATCATAGCTCCAGGCTATAACGCGAGACGTTATAGCTCAATAGGTAGGCTGGCTTAAACCCATTTATCACACCAACGAACCGAAAGTTTATCGACTATAGTCGATAAACTTCTTTTTTTGATATTTTTATCGACTATAGTCGATAGTCTTCACGCGCCCAGTGAAACCTGACCGTTCGCACCGGCTCTGCCCTAAAATAGAGGGCAGTATGTCTAGTTCAGATTCTTCCCGCACTCCCGCCCAGCCCCTTTCCGCTATCGCCGCTGCTATGCACGGCGCGGGCGTCCGCGCATCCGAGCCCACCGAACCCCAGACCGCCGGAAAACGCGGTGGCAGGGAGAAGCAGGCTTCCGGATCTCGTGAGGGGGCGGACGCACCCGCCCGCTCCCAGCGTCGCGGCCGCAGCGCAGCCCCCCGGGGCAAGCAGGGCGGGAAGAAAGCGAACCAGCGCCGCCCCTACACCCCGCTGATTCCCGAAAAAATCACCTATCCCGAGGCTCTGCCCGTCTCTGCCCGCCGGGACGACATCATGGCAGCCATTCGCGACAACCAGGTCACCATCGTCGCGGGTGAAACCGGCTCGGGTAAGACCACCCAGCTCCCCAAAATGCTCCTTGAACTGGGTCTAGCGGAAAAGGGCATGATTGGCCATACCCAGCCCCGCCGTCTGGCTGCCCGGTCGGTGGCTGAACGCATCGCCGAAGAACTGGGGCAGACAATCGGCGAAACGGTGGGCTACCAGGTGCGCTTCACCTCAGAGGTGGGCGAAGGCTCCGCTATCAAGCTCATGACCGACGGTATTCTGCTGGCCGAAATTCAGAACGACCGGCTACTGCGCCAGTACTCGGCCATCATCATTGATGAGGCCCACGAGCGTTCCCTCAACATTGACTTCATTCTGGGCTATCTCAAGCGCATTATGCCGCAGCGCCCCGACCTAAAAATCGTCATTACCTCAGCCACCATCGACCCTGAGCGTTTTGCCCGCCACTTCTCCCCCAGCTTTGTGCCCGGTGTCGGCATCGTCGATGACAGCCTCAGCCCCGAAGAAAAAGAAATCGCCGAGGCAACCCTGCCCGATGACGCCCCGCCCATCATTGAGGTCTCCGGCCGTACCTACCCGGTCGAAATCCGCTACCGCCCCTTGAGCGAACCCCGCACCGGCGACGGCGGGGAAGACGAGGCGGACGCCGGTGACGGCCTCGAGGACGACGACCGTGACCCGATTGAGGGCGTACTTGATGCCATCCGGGAGCTTTCCGAAGAGGCCCCCGGCGACATTCTGATTTTCTTCTCGGGCGAGCGCGAGATCCGCGACGCCGCCGACGCTATCGAGGATATGGTGCGATCCACCCGCCGCCTGGCCGACTACGAGGTACTACCCCTCTACGCCCGCCTGTCGATGGCCGAGCAGCACAGGGTTTTCAAACCCGGTGGCCGGCCCCGCATCGTGCTGGCAACCAACGTGGCTGAAACCTCCCTGACCGTGCCCGGCATCAAGTACGTGATCGATACCGGCACCGCCCGTATCTCGCGCTACTCCGCGCGGACCAAGGTGCAGCGCCTGCCCATCGAGCGTATTTCGCAGGCCTCAGCCAATCAGCGTTCGGGCCGTTGTGGCCGTGTCTCTGACGGTATCGCTATCCGTCTCTACTCCGAAGAGGACTTCCAGGCCCGGGCCGAGTTCACCGACCCCGAGATTCTCCGCACCAACCTGGCCGCGGTCATTCTGCAGATGACCGCAATCGGCGTGGTCAAGTCCCCCGCCGATATTGAGAAGTTCCCCTTCGTTCAGCCGCCCGAAACCCGCGCCATCAACGACGGCGTCAACCTGCTACGCGAGCTAGGAGCTCTTGCTACCCCCGGCCGTGATGGGGCGGACGCCCTCCCCCGCGATACGCGCGGGGCACGCGGTAGAGGGGGGCGGCGTCCGTCCTCACCGCTCACTGCCGCCGGGCGCGCCATGGCGGCCCTTCCCGTTGACCCCCGCCTAGCCCGCATGATTGTGGAGGGTTCCAAGCGGGGTGTTGCCAAGGAAATTATGGTGCTGGCGGCTGCCCTGACCATTCAGGACCCCCGCGAACGCCCGGCCGAGCACCGGGGTGAGGCAGACTCCCTGCACGCCCGCTATAAGGATGAGAAGTCGGACTTCACCTCCTATCTGCTGCTGTGGCAGTACATCAACGAGAAGCAGGCAGAGCTGTCGTCGAGCCAGTTCCGCAAGATGTGCCACCGGGAGTACCTGAACTTCCTGCGAATCCGAGAGTGGCAGGATCTCTTTGCCCAGCTGCGGGAGATTGGCCGGTCGGCCGGTATTACGGTTGAGGGCGGGCGCGATATTGATCCGGCTGCCAGCGAGACCGAGGTACACAAGTCGTTGCTCTCAGGTCTGCTGTCCCATATCGGTATGCAGGATGAGCAGAACCGCCACGAGTATCGGGGGGCGCGCGGTACCCGCTTCGCGATTTTCCCCGGCTCTGCCCTCTTTAAGAAGAACCCGGTCTGGCTGGTATCTGCTGAGCTGGTAGAGACATCCCGCCTGTGGGCGCGCGTGAACGCGCAGATTGAGCCCGAGTGGGTGGAAGAGTTAGCTGGGCCCCTGCTCAAGCACTCTTATTCTGACCCGCACTGGTCTGCCCGTCAGGGGTCGGTGCTAGCCCACGAGAAGGTCACCCTCTTTGGTCTACCCGTCATTGCCGACCGCCGCATCCAGTACTGGCGGGTTGACCCGGTAGCTGCCCGCGAGATTTTCATTCAGTCTGCCCTGGTAGAGGGCGATTGGCAGACCCGCCACCGCTTCTTTGCCCGCAACCAGAAGGCTCTGGCTGAGGTTGAGGAGCTTGAGGCTCGTCTGCGCCGCCGCGACCTACGAGTCGATGACGCTGTCCTCTTCGACTTCTATAACGCCCGCATACCCGAACACGTTGTCTCTGAGCGCCACTTTGACCGCTGGTGGAAGGAGGAACGCCGGATCAATGAGCACCTGCTGGATTTCACCCCCGAAAACCTGATTGACGAAGAGGCCGCTGACTACGACGAGTCCCTCTTCCCCCGCACCTGGACGGCTCGCACCTCCGGCGGGGAGCTGGCCCTTGATCTGCGCTACGAGTACGCCCCCAGCGTGCAGATCGGTGGGGTGCGCTCGTCTCAGACACAGACGGACGGCATCGCGGTGCAGATTCCGGTGCTCTTCTTAGGGCAGCTTGAACCGGCTCCTTTTGAGTGGCTGATTCCGGGTCTGCGGGAGGAACTGGTGACGGCCCTGATTAAGTCCCTGCCCAAGCAGATTCGCAAGAATTTTGTTCCTGCACCGGACGTTGCCCGCCAGGCCGTTGAGAAACTCAACGCCGACTACTCCCCCGCTACTGACTCTCTCACCGAAGCCCTGGCTCTGGTGCTGCGCCGCCTGCGCGGGCACGTGGTCGACCCGGCCGAGTTCAACTGGGATGCGGTACCCGAGCACCTGCGCTTCACCTTCCAGGTGCGCAACCACCAGAATAAGATTCTGGGCGAGGGCAAGGATCTAGTGGAACTCCAGGGTCTTTTGCACGCCGAGATTCGCTCTGCCCTGGCAGCTTCTCTGGGCGCAAGCCCCGAGACCATGGGGAAGATGGCGGCCATGGCCGCTGGTAGTAAGAAGGATCAGGACGCCCGCGGCGGCTCTGCACCCTCTGCAGCTGCCAGCGCGGCTGGGAGCCGGGGTGCAGGTGCCAAGGGGGTACAGGCGTCCGCCCCGGAACAGGCGCCGGGCAGTAAAGCCGTGCGGGAGGTCTCGGGTCTAACCGACTGGCCGGATCAGGATCTACCCCGGAAGGTCGAGCGCGTCATTGCTACCCAGACGGTAGCAGGCTACCCGGCCCTGGTGGATGAGGGGGCGTCCGTTGCTGTGCGGATCTTCCCCACCGAAGCTGAAGCTACCCGAGCCCAGCGCGGGGGCGTGATTCGCCTGCTCAAACTCAATACTCCATCGCCCGAGCGCTACGTCTCGGAGCACCTGAACAACCGCGAAAAACTGGTCTTTACGCAGAACCCCCACGGGTCAATTGACGCGCTCATTAGTGACTGTACGGTAGCCGCTATCGACCAGCTGGTACCCGCTACCCCACCTTTTACCAGGGCGGAGTACACTGCCCTGTTCAATAGCGTGCGGGCTGAGCTCATTGACACGGTCTTCGTGATGACCAAGCTGGTTGCCGATATGCTGTCGGAAACGGCTAAGGTTCAGAAGCTCATTAAGAAGTCCACCTCGCTTGCAGTCGTTCACGCCATGAGCGACATGAAGAGCCAGCTGGAGAACCTAGTCTACCCGGGGTTTGTGACCGAAACCGGTGCGGTTCAGCTGCACCACCTACCCCGCTACCTCAAGGCGATCTCCAAGCGTATTGAGAAGCTGGGGCCCAACGTCAACCGGGATAACCAGCTCATGCTGATCGTGCAGGAACTTGAGGATGCCTACGATAAGGCCGTGCAGTCCCTGCCAGGGGGTACGGTGCCGACTCCCGAGCTGGAGCAGGTCGGCTGGATGATTGAGGAACTGCGCGTGAGCTTCTTCGCCCAGGAACTCGGCACCGCCTACACCGTCAGCGAGAAGCGGGTGGCTAAGGCCCTGCGTGAGGCTATGGAGGCCATCAAGAACGCCTAGGCCCGCCCGTCCTTGCCCTAGGTACCATCTAAATCAGAAAAACCCACCTAGTTGGTGGGTTTTTCCGATTTTCCTGGTCATTTCTCTCTTCTAGTTGTTCTCGGGAGCATCGGGGAAGAAAATATCCTCGATCCGGCAACCGAAAACTTCAGCAAGCTGGAAGGCCAGGGGCAGGGACGGGTCAAAACGTCCTTTCTCAATTGAGATGACGGTCTGGCGTGACACTCCGAGCACGTCGGCGAGCTGCTGCTGAGAGTAGCCCCGCTCAGCACGTAGTTCTTTGAGCTGGTTCTGCACAGGCTATGCATCCTTACGCTTGTAGACCTGGTAGCTCACAAGGAAGACCAGCATGGCAAGTACGGTGACGGAGGTCAGCAGAAGGGCCGGCGATACCTGCCAGTCGAAGATAGCGAAGACCCCGGCACCCAGCCCCATCGCTGCAATCATGAGGTGAAAGGTAGTTTCCGCTGCCTTCCCGTACCAGTGGTTTTCGATGCTGGATTCTGGGTTGCGGGTGGCTCCTTTAATGGTGTTTCGGTCGACCAAAACTACCCAAAAGGTGGCGGCTAACACCGGAATAAAAGCTAACGAGGCAACCGGCACCCACCACCAGGTGACTTGCTCAGGCTGAAGGGCGATAATACCCCAGGCCAGCAGCTGGGCCAGTGCAGTTGCACCCAGAATACTGACAAGTATCAGGGTTGCTTGGCTACCACCGAAGCGAGAACGGCCCCAGGTGCTTTGGGTCTTATCGATGCTCATGCCATCTCCTTATGTAAAGGTTGCTTTACAGTTGATGTGAAATAAACTTTACATACAGGTACGAGGCTATGTCAAACATACTTTACTTATTTTTAGGCCGTCGGCCCCTACGCCCCAGACACTCAGCCACTACACCAGAAAAGACCATCTAAATCAGAAAAACCCACCTAGTTGGTGGGTTTTTCTGATGTAGATGGTACCTACCTGGCGGAGGGCTAGGAAGCTACCGAGTCGCCGTAGCCCAGTTCGGTCAGGGCTGCCCTCAGCTTTTCAGCAGCCTCATCCATGGCAGCTGCATCGGGGTTACGGTTAGCCTGCTCGAAAGTGAACTCGCTCTGGTCAACAGCGGGCCACACATGAATATGGGTATGGGGCACATCAAAACCGGCAATAATCATGCCCACACGGGTGGGCTCAAAAGCCTTCATCAGGCCCTTCGATACCTTCTGAGCCACGTCAAAGAGATGGGCAGAGAGCTCCTCGGGCAGGTCAACCCAGTGGTCAATCTCAGCCTTGGGAACCACCAGAGTATGGCCATACTGGAAGGGCTCAATAGTCAAGAAGGCAACTACCTGCTCGTCCTCCCAGATAAAACGGCCGGGCAGCTCGCGGTTAATAATCTTGGTAAAAACAGTGCTCATGGGGCTTACTCCTAAATCTCTACAGACTGGCCGGGGGCCAGGTACTCAAAGGTGGTGCCGTACTTCTGACCAAAGTTGGTTGCATGGCCAACAATCATGTTTCGACCGTTTTCAGCAAGCAGTGAATCATGAATCTGGAAGGCCCGCGGGGCACGCACAGCGATAATGAAGTCAATGACCTCCTGGATCTTGTTCCAGGGAGCGTGAATCGGCACCAGCAGAGTGCCCACCTCAATGCCGTGGGGCACCACAAAAGAATCCCCTGGGTGGAAGAGGTTATCGTCAATCAGGTAGCCCACGTTATCAATCACCGGCAGCAGGGGGTGGATGACAGCGTGGTTGCCACCGAAGGTTTTGATAGAGAAGGACGAGAGAGTCAGCTCCCCATCAGCTTCCACCGACTTTGCAAGAGCCTCGGGCAGGGCCGCCAGCACAGCATCGACCACTGCGGCGGGGGCGTGAATGGTGGCCTGCGGGTTTTCTCGCAGAAAAGCAACCACCTTGCCCTCGTCGAAGTGATCGGGGTGCTCGTGGGTGACCAGAATATGGTGGGCCCCATCCAGTGCCTGCTCGACCTCGGAGAAGTTGCCGGGGTCGAGCACCAGCACGGCGCCGTCCTTTTCGAGCCTGACGCAGGAGTGGGTGTATTTCGTAAGTTTCATACCTACCACCCTAGTAGCTCCCACCACAGTCAGACTAGTTGGAGCTGACGGTTTCTTTCTGCTGAACACATACGCTGTTACGTGAAAACGTTGTTTTTCGCCCCGCGCGAGGGCCGTTTCTGCCCCGGGGAACCTGGTGTACAGTAGGCACAGAGAGAGACCGATTTTAGACGAGGGAATGACCCGTGAACACCAACTCAGCGTCGTCAGCCAGCAAGCCCACCGAAATCCGCAACACTAAACAGCGCCGGGCAGTCACCGCAACCCTCGAAACCCTCGAAGACTTTATTTCTGCTCAAGACCTGCACCAGCTCATGCTCTCGCGCGGCGATAAGGTGTCGCTGGCAACCACCTACCGTCTCTTGCAGTCCATGGTGGGCACCGGTGAGGTAGAGGCCCTCAAGACCGAGGACGGCGAAGCTATCTACCGCCGCTGCGACTCCGAGCACCACCACCATCACCTGCTCTGCCGTATCTGTGGGGCTGCCCGGGAATTTGAGATTCCCGAGCTTGAAGAGCTAGCCCTGGCGATTGCGGCAAAGAACGGCTACACCGAGGTCAAGCACGTCATTGAGATTACCGGGGTCTGCTCTAACTGCTCTGCCCACCAGCAGGGCTAGGTGCTGCTGCGGCTTCAGATGAGCGGACGCGCCCCGATGCTGAGTAGCGCTGACGGACGGCTCGTACCAGGCGGCAGACCACGAAGATGAGGAAAGACAGGGTGGTCACGTAGGGGCTGATAGGCAGGGAGCCTGCCAGAGCCAGAAGAATACCGCCCACCATGGCTGTTTCTGCAAAGAGCACTGAAAGAATTAGAGCGCGCAGGGGCGAGGCTGTGATTTGCAGGGCTGCCGCTGCCGGGGTAATCAGCAGGGCCAGAACCAGCAGGGAGCCCACCACCTGCACCGACAGGGCTGTGGCAATACCCAGCACAATCATGAAAGCAATGGAAAGGGCCTTCAGCGGCACCCCCTTGGCTGAGGCAACCACCGGGTCAAGCGAGGCGAACATGAGCGGCCGCCACATGATAGCCAGGGCCGCAATAATCACTACCCCGCCGATAACCATAGAGGTCAGTTGGGCAGAGTCAACTGAAACAATCTGACCGGTCAGCAGCGAGAATTTGTTAGCTGCCCTGCCCGAGTAGAGGGAGAGGAAGAGGATTCCCAGCCCCAGCCCAAAGGGCATCAGTGCACCGATAATAGAATCGTTTTCGTGGGCCCGGGCGCCCATCAGGGCAATCAAGAGGGCAGAGATAATGGAGCCCACCAGGGAACCGGTGACCACGTTATAGCCCAGGAGTAGGAAGAGGGCAGCTCCGGCAAAAGACATCTCGGCGATGGCGTGCACCGCAAAAGCGTGACGGCGGAGCATCACAAAGAGCCCTACAAAGCCACCGATAACACCCAAGATAGCCCCGGCGATAATGGACTGGCTCAGCAGGGCCACCAGCTCACCGTAGCGGTCAAAGACAAAGACCTTGCCCATAAAGTCCGCAAAAGTCATCGGTTATCTACCCCTTTCACGGGTGCAAGTAGCTGGGGGTGGTCGGTTTCCAGGGCGCAGTGGTGCTCCCCGTGCTCGCCGCCCACCACCACGTAGCGGCCGTTGGTCTGTATCACCGATACCGGAGTCTGGTAGAGGTCGGTAAGCACCTCACTCCGCATGACATGCTCTACCGACCCCACGGTGAAGCGTCCTCCCGCGAGGTAGAGCAGGCGGTCTACATGATCGATAATGGGGTTGATCTCGTGGGTCACGAAAACAACCGTAGCCCCGTGCTCCCGGTTGTAGCGGTGAATCAGGTCAGAGACCGCGTACTGGTGGTTGAGATCCAAAGAAAGCAGGGCCTCATCTGCCAGGATAATCTTGGGGTCATTGGCAAGGGCCTGGGCGATACGCAGGCGCTGCTGCTCGCCGCCCGATAGAAGCCCCACCGGCACATTGGCGTAGTCGCTGGCACCGACCGCATCGAGCAGGGAATCAACCTTCTCCCGGTAGGCCCGGTTCTTCACGCGGAAGCCCCAGCGGTGGCCGTCCACCCCCAGTCCCACAAAATCGCGGGCCCGCAGGGGCATCTCGGTGCCAATCGCCTTCTGCTGGGGGATGTAGCCGACGCCGGGGTTCCCCAAACGGGCGGGGGCACCCAGAACCGAAATTTTGCCAGCGCTCAGCTGGGTCAGACCCAAGATGACCTTGATAAAGGTCGATTTGCCCGAGCCGTTGGGGCCCAGGACGGCAAAATATTCGCCCTGTTCAACGGTGAGGTTGAGGTCCTGCCACAGGGTACGGTGGCCAAAGGAAAGCCCGCCCCCGGTCACCGTAAGGGCGGGGGCGAGCTGGGTAGAAGAGTGAGCCATAGGCTTTATGCTACTGCCTTTTCTAGGTTGTCGATGTTCTGGGTCATCCAGTCCACGTAGCCGGTGTTCTCGGGCAGGGTCTCGGTGAAGGAGACACTGGCAACTCCGGCTTCCTGAGCGAAGGTATAGATTTCGGTGGTCTGGGCGGTCTGGGTCTGCTCGTTGAAGGCCAGCAGGTCGATGCTGCCGCCGGTGAGGGCGTCTTTGGCTTCCTGCAGGGTCAGGGGGGCGATGTCGCTTTCGCTATCGACCGCTGCGATCAAATCTGCCGGGGTGGAGTCGGTGAAGCCGGCGTCCTCCAGCATGTAGCCCGAGACCGGCTCGGTCGCCAGGTAGGTACGCTCTTCGGTGTCGATAGCCTTGAGACGGTCAAGTAGCTGGTCAGCATCGGTGGAGAAGGTGGCAGCTGCGCTAGTGTAGGCGTCAGCGTTGGCGGGGTCGAGCTCAGCCAGGTCGGCTGCCACCTGATCAGCTACCTTCTTCATGGTGTCCAGGTCGTACCAGACGTGCTCGTTGTAGGAGTGCACGTGGTCAGAGTGGTCTTCACCGGTGGTGCTGTGCTCTTCTGCCATGTGGGCCAGGTCGTCGGCGCTAAAGAGGCCCGAGAGTTCTACCGCGTTCACCACGATCTGGTCGGGGTTATCGGTGTCGGCCATTTCGGTGAGGAAGGTGTCGTAGCCGCCGCCGTTGACGACAACCAGGTCAGCGTCTTTTACGGTCAGGCGGTCCTGGCTGGTGGCTTCGTAGGAGTGGGGGTCCACAGCGGTTGAGGCGATGAGCGGAGTGACCTCTACTTTATCGCCGCCGACTGCTGCCACCACATCGGCATAGACGTCGGTGGTGGTGACGACCTGCAGGGTTCCGTCGGTTGAGGACGAGGACGCGCTCGTCCCGCTTGACCCGCAGGCAGAGAGGGCCAGCGCCGATACGGCAAGCAGTGAGACGGTGGGGAAAATCTTTCGCATGGCGCTGTCCTTTGGTACGGAGTAAGGGATAGGGCTTCTGCCAGCCTACTCCTTTCTGCGAACGGTTCGCAAATAAAAAGTGCGTACACCGCATCACACCCGCGCCCCGCTAGGAATATAAGGACGCCCGCCCTACCTTCCCTGCCACGGGGCAGGAAAGGCGGAGCGGGCGTCCGCGCACTGGCAGAAACCGGTAGCTAGCTAGAGGAAATTAGTCGGCGCTGTGCTTTGAAGCGGCCTCCTCGCGGCGGCGCACATGCTCCTGGGTGGTGTCCTTAATTTCACCCACCAGCTCTTCCAGGATGTCTTCTAAGAAGAGCACGCCAACGCTCTGCCCCTGGGCGTCAACCACGTGGGAGACGTGGGCCCGGTTTCGCTGCATGGTGGCAAGGGCCTCATCAATGTCGGTGTCGGGCTTGACAATCGACATCTGACGTAGCTTAGACCAGGCAATGGGCTGGTCCATGCGATCAGCCTCGTAGACCAGGGCGTCCTTGATGTGCAGGTAGCCCATGTAGGTACCGTCTTGCTCGTCCTTCATCACGAAGCGGGAGTAGCCGGTGTGGGCAACGGCCCGTTCCAGCTCAGCGGGCGTACAGGGGAAGTTCATGGTAACCAGCTGGTCACCGGGCACCATAATCTCAGCAACGGTCTTCGAGCTGAATTCCAGGGCGCCAGACAGCACGCCGGAGCCGTCGTCCACGGTTCCCTCTGCGGTTGATTGAGCCACAATGCTTTGAAGCTCATCAAGGGTGAAGGTTGAGGCCACCTCGGCCTTAGGTTCTACCTTCATCAGGCGCAGGGTGTGGTCGGCAATCCAGTTGAGGAAGCCCACCAGGGGCTTGAGCACCCGCGAGACCGTGACCAGGGGCGGGGCAATCCACAGGGCAACGCCCTGGGCAGCCAGCGATACCGCCATATTCTTGGGCACCATCTCACCGAAGATAACGTGCAGGTAGGTCACCAGGATCAGCGCGAAGGCAAAGCCTACAGCGCTAGCCACCTCGTAAGGGATGCCCCAGCTTTCCAGAGGTGCAGACACCAGGTGGTGCAGGGCCGGCTCTGAAACATTCAAAATCAGCAGGGAGCAGACGGTAATACCCAGCTGGCAGGTAGCCAACATGAGCGAGACGTTCTCCAGCGCATAAAGTACGGTGACCGCGCGCTTATTACCGGTCTCAGCCAGCGGCTCAATCTGGGAGCGGCGAGTCGACATAATGGCGAACTCACCGGCCACGAAAAAGGCGTTACCAGCAAGGAGCACAAAGAGCAGGGCGATAGCTACCCAGTCGTTCATCGGGCCCCCTCCTTTCGAGCGGCAAGGTCATCTGTGGTGAGGGCTTCGGGAATAAAGCGGATGCGGTCAACCCGGCGCTGTTCCATCTTTTCTACACGCAGGCGTCCGCCCTCAACGGGCACCACGTCGCCGGTTTCGGGAACTCGGCCCAGGTGGTCCATCATGAAGCCGCCCATGGTTTCGTAGGCGGGGTCATCATCCACGTCGAGGGTTCCGATGTAGTCCTTGACCTCGTCGGGGCGGAGCAGGCCCGAGAAAATGTAGTCGCCATTGCCCACGCGCAGGGGGCGTTCGTCGAAGGAGTTGGTGTCGTGTTCGTCGGAGACTTCACCGACGATTTCTTCAACCAGGTCTTCAAGGGTGGTGATGCCGGCGGTGCCACCGTATTCGTCGAGCACTACGGCAAGCTGTAGGGCGCCCTCTCGTAGCTGCATGAGCAGGGAGTCCAGGTGCACGGTTTCGGGCACCTGCAGCACGTCCTCCATGAGCGTTCCGGCTTCCAGCGTGTCGCGCTTATCGAGGGGAAGGCCCACAGCTTTCTTCACGTGCACGACGCCCACGATGTTGTCCTGGTCTTCCCGGTAGAGGGGGAAGCGGGAGTGGCCGGTGGTGCGGGCCAGCTCGATGACGTCGCTGACAGGGGCTGTATCTTCGAGCATGATGACCTTGCGGCGCGGGGTCATGACGTCGGCTGCGGTGAGTTCGGCGAAGGAGAGGGTCTTATCGACGAAGCGGGCGGTATCGGAGTCTAGGGTGCCCAGGTCGGCTGAGCGGCGCACCATTGAAGAAAGCTCTTCGGGTGAACGGGCTGCCGAGAGTTCTTCCTTAGCTTCCATGCCGAAGCGGTGGAGTACCCAGTTTGCTGATCCGTTAGCGGTGCGGACGATGGGGCCCATCACCTTAGTGAAGAGCAGCTGGGCCGGGGCCAGGGTTCGGGCCACGCGGTAGGGCTCGGCAATCGCCAGGTTCTTGGGCACCAGCTCGCCGATAATCATGGAGAGCAGGGTTGCAATACCCATAGAGAAAATCAGGGTGAGCGCCGAGGCCACAGAGGGGGCCAACCCCCAGGACGCGATGGTGTCGCCGGCTAGGGCATTGATACCGCTGTCGAGGGTGTAACCGGTAAGTAGGGTGGTGATGGTGATACCCAGCTGGCAGCTTGATAGCTGGGTTGAGAGGGATTTGAGGCAGGCGAGCACTCGTTCGCCTGCGGCGTCTCCCCTATCAATTTCTTGCTGGACCTTGGACTGATCAAGGGCTACCAGCGAAAATTCTACGGCCACGAAGAAGCCGGTACCCAGAATCAGGGCAAAACCGATGAGAAGCAGGAGCCATTCCATGGTTTAGGCTCTCACCGCCTGCTGGGCTGGGCGCGGGCTGCCAGAGGTGCGGACGCCCGTGGTCAGGTTAAAGGATAATGCGCGCCAAAGCGCTCGTGAGGGCTGCGAAGATGCGCAGCAACTAGAAGGGTCTTCCATAGTGGTCAATTCTAGCGAATAATTATTGCTTTACTCAGTGGGCTCCCTTTCACCCCCTGCGAAATGCCAGCCTATTTCTGCCAGACAGTCTCACAGTGAGATGTCATAGAAAGTAGTGCGTTGGACGAACCCCCAAAACACTTCTAAACTAGACAAAGATATGCGGTACATCACGCGCCCAATGTAGTGTGCGATGCCCGCCCACCTCGTGCCAAAAGCGGTTTTGGCACCCAGCAATCACAAGAGATGGAAGAGGCGTAAGAGAAGTGCCAAACCAGCCAGAACATACTGTTCCCGAAGAGTTCGCGGGTAACGAGTGGCTCGTCGAAGAGCTCTTTGAGAAGTACGAGCAAGACCGCAACTCAGTCGACGAAACGTGGTGGCCCCTGTTTGATCAGTGGGCAGGCACAACCGGCAGCGCACCCAGCTCGCAGCAGGCACCGGCGCCCGCTGCAGCGTCCGCACCAGCCAAGGAAGAGCCCGCCAAGGCCCCCGCTCCCTCCACTCCCAAGACCCCTGCCCCTGAAACTGACCCCAAGTCAGCCCCACAGGCAGCCCCCAAGGCAAGCAACCCCTCAGCGACCAAGCCCGCCACCCCGAAGGAAGAACCCGTGAGCGACGCTCCCCAAGAAGACCAGATCGTTACCCTGCGCGGCCCCGCCAAGGCGGTAGCCGCCAACATGGACGAGTCACTGAGCGTACCCACCGCAACCACCGTCCGCGCTATCCCCGCCAAGCTGCTGATCGATAACCGCACCGAAATCAACAGCTACCTGGCCCGCACCCGCGGCGGTAAGGTTTCCTTCACCCATATCATCGGCTACGCCATCATCCGCGCTCTTGCAGCTTTCCCCTCCATGAACGTCAGCTACGGTGAGGACGCCAAGGGCAAGCCCGCCGCTATCCAGCACGCCCACGTTAACTTCGGCCTGGCCATCGACCTACCCCGCCCCGACGGCTCCCGCAACCTGGTTGTACCCAACATCAAGGGTGCAGAGAAGCTCTCCTTCTCAGAGTTCTGGGAAGCCTACAACGACATCGTCAAGCGCGGCCGTGAAGGCAAGCTCGGCGTTGAGGACTTCGCAGGCACTACCGTCTCACTGACCAACCCCGGCGGTATCGGCACCGTCCACTCCGTGCCCCGCCTCTCTAAGGGCCAGGCAGCCATCATCGGTGCAGGTGCCCTTGACTACCCCGCCGAGTACCGCGGTACCTCAGAAAAGGTCATTGCCCGCAACGGCGTCTCCAAGATTCTGACTCTCACTTCCACCTACGACCACCGCGTCATCCAGGGTGCAGGTTCCGGCGAGTTCCTCAAGATTGTGGAGCACTACCTGCTCGGTGGCGACGGCTTCTACGACCAGATTTTTGAGGATCTGCGCATTCCCTTCGAGCCCGTCCGTTGGGCTCGTGATAACCAGGTCAACCCCGAAGCAGAAATTTCTAAGGTTGCCCGTATCCAGCAGCTTATTCACGCTTTCCGCGTGCGCGGCCACCTGATTGCCCAGACCAACCCCATCGGCTACCAGATGCTCTCTCACCCCGACCTGCGTCTGGAGAACTACGGCCTGACCCTCTGGGATCTTGACCGCTACTGGCCCACCGGTGGCTTCGGCGAAAAGGAATCCCTGCCCCTGCGCACCATTCTTGAGCTGCTGCGCGAGGCCTACACCCGCACCCTGGGCGTGGAGTACATGCACATCGAGAACCCCGAAGAGCGCCAGTGGTTCCAGGACCGCCTGGAGCACGGCTACACCAAGCCCTCGCGCGACGAGCAGTTCCGTGTGCTGGGCACCCTGAATGCAGCCGAGGCCTTCGAAACCTTCCTGCAGACCAAGTACCTGGGCCAGAAGCGCTTCTCCCTGGAAGGCGGCGAATCCCTGATTCCCCTGCTGGACTCCGTCATCTCTGAGGCAGCGGACGCCGGCCTCTCGGGCGTCGGCATCGGCATGGCCCACCGCGGCCGCCTCAACGTACTGACCAACATTGCGGGTAAGTCCTACGCCCAGATTTTCCGCGAGTTTGAGGGGCAGATGGACCCCCGCCTGACCGGCGGCTCCGGAGACGTCAAGTACCACCTGGGCACCGAGGGTATCTTCACCTCCCACAACGGCAACCAGACCCAGGTCTACCTGGCCGCTAACCCCTCCCACCTTGAAGCCGTCAATACCGTGCTCGAAGGTATCGTCCGCGCTAAGCAGGACACCCTGGCTGAACAGGGCATCGGCAACTACCCTGTACTGCCGATCCTGGTTCACGGTGACGCCGCCTTCGCTGGCCAGGGCATCGTGCTAGAAACCCTGCAGATGTCCAAGCTTGAGGGCTACACCACCGGCGGTACCGTACACATCGTGGTCAACAACCAGGTGGGCTTCACCACCACCCCGCGCGATGGTCGTACCGCAACCTACTCCACCGACATCGCCCGCATGATCCAGGCTCCCGTGCTGCACGTGAATGCCGATGACCCCGAGGCCGTCGTCCGCGCAGGCTCCATCGCCTTCGCCTACCGCCAGGCCTTCAACAAGGACGTCGTCATCGACCTGGTCTGCTACCGCCGCCGCGGTCACAACGAGGCAGACGATCCCTCGATGACCCAGCCCAAGATGTACCAGCAGATTGAGGAACTGCCCTCAACCCGCAAGATTTACACCGAGGCCCTGGTCGGCCGCGGCGACATCTCCCAGGATGAGGCCGAGCGCGCTCTGAAGGACTACCAGTCCCGCCTGGAGCAGATTTTCACCGAGACCCACGAGGCCCAGTCGTCCTCCGCTCCCCTGGTCACCGCAGACGCCGCCGCTGTTTCTAACATCGAGCGCCCTGCTGCCCAGCAGAATGAGGATTCCGTTCACGTTGCCGGCGAGACCGCTATCTCTGCTGAGACCCTGGCTCAGATTGGCCAGGCCTTCGGCAAGATTCCCGAGGGTTTCACCGTGCACAAGAAGCTCAAGAAGCTGCTTGAACAGCGCGTCAAGATGTCAACCGAGGGCAACATCAACTGGGGCTTCGGCGAGCTTGCTGCCTTCGCCTCCCTCCTGCTGGAAGGCCGCGATGTGCGCCTGACCGGTCAGGACGTCCAGCGCGGCACCTTCGTCCAGCGCCACTCCGTGCTCCACGACTCTCTGACCGACGAAGAGTGGAACCCCCTGGCTAACCTCTCAGAAACCCAGGGCAAGTACTCCATCTACAACTCCCTGCTCTCCGAGTACGGCGTCATGGGCTTCGAGTACGGCTACTCCGTCGAACGCCCTGACTCCCTGGTGCTCTGGGAGGCCCAGTTCGGCGACTTCGCCAACGGCGCCCAGACCATCGTTGATGAGTTCATCTCGTCAGCAGAGCAGAAGTGGGCCCAGCGTTCCTCACTGGTTCTGCTGCTCCCCCACGGTTTTGAGGGCCAGGGCCCTGACCACTCATCGGCCCGCATGGAGCGCTACCTGCAGCTGTGCGCCGAGAACAACATGACCGTTGCTGTTCCCTCGACCCCGGCAAACCACTTCCACCTGCTGCGCCGTCAGGCCCACTCCCGTCCGCACAAGCCGCTGATTGTTATCACCCCCAAGCAGCTGCTGCGCCTCAAGGCTGCTGCCTCGTCGGTTGAAGACTTCACCAGCGGTAGCTTCAAGCCCGTCATCGAGGACCAGGGTAACCTGAACCCCGCTGATGTAACCCGCCTGGTCTTCGTCTCGGGCCGTCTCTACTACGATCTGGAAGCAGAGCGCGCTAAGCGCGGCGATAAGAGCACCGCAATTGTGCGAGTCGAGCAGCTCTACCCCCTGCCGTCCGCAGAGATCAAGGAGCAGATTGCTACCTACCCCAATGCGGAACTGGTCTGGGCTCAGGATGAACCTGCCAACCAGGGCCAGTGGCCCTTCATGGCTGTCAACCTGCTCCCCCAGATTGACTACCGTATGAAGCTGATTTCCCGCCCTGCCGCTGCTTCCCCCGCAGCCGGTACCGGTAAGCGTCACCAGCGCGAGCTCGATAACCTCATCTCCGAGGTATTCGACCGCTAAAGCAGGGCGCTCGCTCAGCTCCCAGTGCCCGAATCTTGCCCGTCAGGATTCGGGCACTGCCTGTTTGCGGTGCGCCCACCGTGCGCTGGCAGGCTCCAGGGTTTAGACTGGTACAGAACGAACGAGACCAACGTTGCGGGGCGACCTAGCCCTCAACCTTGTAGAAAGAAACACGTGGATCAGCGAAAAATTCGACTTGTAGCCGTTGGCGATGATCTGCTCGCAGGCGTCGGGGACCCCCGCACCCTCGGGTGGTTCGGGCGCGTTATGGCGCGTACCCCTCAGACCTCTGCCTCTATCTCTGCCTATAATCTGGCAGCTCCCGGTGAGGGCAGTGAACAGCTCAACGCTCGCTGGTTTGAAGAAGCCAGCCGCCGCTTTGCCCAGGGCCACGAAAATCGCCTAGTCATTGCCCCCTCGACCTTCGACATCGACCTGGGTCTCACCAGTGCCCGCTCCCGCCTGAACCTGGCGAACATGGTCGATATGGCCTCCCAGAACAATGTGAAGGTTCTGGTTGTTGGTCCCCCGCCCACTCTCGATGCTGAGCGCAACCGCAAGATTGCCGACCTGTCGGCAGCCTACGCCGATGTGGTGACCCGCCGTAACCACGTCTACGTTGATACCTTCAACCCCCTGCTGCACCATGAGCAGTGGCGCAATGACCTGGCAGCAAATGACGGCCGCCCCGGCCAGTCCGGCTACGGCCTGATTGCCTGGCTGGTTCTGCACCGCGGCTGGTACAACTGGCTTCAGATTTCAGAGCCCGTTTAAGGAAG
The DNA here is from genome assembly GCF_053548195.1 of Rothia sp. 11254D007BW. NCBI lineage: Bacteria > Bacillati > Actinomycetota > Actinomycetes > Micrococcales > Micrococcaceae > Rothia > Rothia sp. 11254D007BW. Next base: position 274,722 of record NZ_JBPWPK010000001.1, on the reverse strand, counting down.
CCCCTGGCTTGTGCCTGCCTCTGTGACCAACCCGGGGTGTGCAAAGCTAGCCAAGGTATGCGAAAATAGTGAGAAGTGCCTGTTCCAAGGTGCTATCGACCATTTGTGTTCCGTTATCCTGACGGGCACTCCACCTTGATCAAGGAGGCTCTCATGAGCAAGCGCGGTCGCAAGCGTAAGGATCGCCGTAAGGGTGGCGCTAACCACGGTAAGCGCCCCAACTCATAAGGCAATCAACAAGGGCCCCTACTCGCAGAAGCGAGCAGGGGCCCTTTGTTATTGGCTAGTTAGCTGCCGGGTGCCCTCCGGTATGGATGTCGTCGATGCAGGCGCGGATACGGCTTTTGAGGTCGACGGGGGCGGTTTCCTTGCAGGTGCGGCGCACTGCTTGGCGGATGATGCACTCTAGGTCGTATTCCTTGGCGCAGGTTTCACATTCGGCCAGGTGGGCTTGGAGTTCTTCGAGGTCCTGGCAGCTGAGCGGGTCGTCAATGTAGGTGTAGATTTTGGCCAGGCGCTCTTCGCAGGGAGTAGAAGGGCTCGGGTTGTGTACGGCGGTCATTGGTGGCTCCTTTCTTAGGCCCTAGCGGTTTGGCGGGCGCCGGCCTTGCCGGTGGTCGTGGTTTTGATGCCGCGCTCGGCGGCGTAGTCGGTGAGTTTGTCTCTGAGCAGTTTGCGGCCACGGTGCAGGCGGGACATGACGGTGCCGATGGGGGTATCCATGATCTCGGAGATTTCCTTGTAGGAGAACCCTTCAACATCGGAGTAATAGACGGCCATGCGGAAGTCTTCAGGGATGGACTGCAGGGCCTCTTTGATGTCACTGTCGGGCAGGTGGGCGAGGGCTTCGTTTTCCGCAGAGGGTAGGCCCTTGGAGTCGTGGGCTCCGGCCTGGGCTAGCTGCCAGTCTTCGACGGTGTCGGTGTTGGCCTGGTAGGGCTCGCGTTGGCGTTTGCGGTAGACGTTGATGTAGGTGTTGGTGAGGATCCGGTAGAGCCAGGCTTTGAGGTTGGTTCCGGGCTTGTACTGATGGAAGGCGGAGAAGGCTTTCATGTAGGCCTCTTGGACGAGGTCTTCGGCGTCCTGCGGGTTGCGAGCCATGCGCAGGGCGGCGGCGTAGAGCTGGTCTACGTATAGCAGGGCTTCTCGTTCGAAACGGGCTTTACGCTCGGCGTTGGTTTCGCGGGAGCGCACATCGGGTTCGTTGCCTTCGGGGGCGAGGACGTCGGTGGTCGGCGCAGGTTCAGTGCTGGGGGCCGGGGGCGTGGCTGTCATTTCCCTCCAGGTGTGCTGTGGTCTTTTGTCTTACTGTACCTGCCAATGGGCGCGGCTATGCGCCGAGTACACCAGATATAACGAGCGCTAGCGGCACTTATTCCCCAGAACCAGAGTAATTTTGCGCTGGTGGTGCAATAAAGTGGCTGAACCCACCGGTCTATATGTATGCTTAGTAGTGTTAGGTATCTGTGATACACCGCAAAGGGGCCTCGCACCCCGTGAAGGAGGAACTCATGTCATTGGTTCGCCGTTTTGCTCGCCCTCTGCTGGCTTCAAGCTTTATTATCTCGGGTGTTGACCGTCTGCGTGACCCCGAATCGTCTAAGCACCTGGCTAAGGTGGTTAATCTGGCTGCGACTTCTGCCCCTCAGCTTTCTGTGCTGCGTGGCCAGGAGAAGCTGGTGGGCCAGGCTTTGGCTGGCTCTCAGGTAGCTGCCGGTGCCCTCTTTGCCCTGGGTAAGCTGCCCCGTCTTTCTGCGAGCGTCCTGCTGGCTACCGGTGCTATTAACTCTTACGTTGAGTATCGCGCTACCGAGGCAAAGACTAAGGAAGAGAAGACTGCCCGCCGCAATGCTGCTGTGCTCAATGGCTCCCTGCTGGGCGCTATTGCTATCTCAGCTGTTGATACCGACGGTAACCCCTCACTGGCCTGGCGCGCTTCCAAGCTGGGTGATCAGGTAGCTAAGAAGTCCCATCAGCTGGCATCCGATGTTCAGGACGCTGCTTCTGACGCCCAGAAAAAGGTTGAGGACCTCTTCGCCTAAGCTGGCCCCTACCGGGTGTAAGCTCCCGCGAACTTTCGATAAACCCCGCACCAAACCGGTGCGGGGTTTTCTTGTTTGCCGCCCCGCCCACCTAAAATAGGGAGGGAGTACGCCGTAATAACTGATTCCGAAGTAGGTTTTATTTGTGGTTGATGCGACCAAGCAGCCCCTAGTTGCCGATGGAGACTGGCTAGCGCCCACCGTTACGGTGCCCGGCGGTGCCCATGCCCGGGTGGAGATTCCCGGGTCTAAGTCGCTCACCAATCGCTACCTGCTGCTGGCGGCTTTAGCCGATAGCCCCTCGGTGATTCATGCTCCCCTGCATTCGCGCGATTCGCAGCTGATGGTGGCTGCGCTGACTGCTCTGGGTGCCCTTTTTGAAGAGATTGAAACCGGTAGTGCCTTTGGCCCTGACCTGCGGGTGACTCCCCTAGATTTTTCTGCGACCGTTGCCCGTGAGGCCTCCATTGATGTGGGATTGGCGGGTACTGTGATGCGTTTTGTGCCCCCGGTAGCTGCCCTGCTGCCCGGTACTTTCCATTTCGATGGCGATGAGCATGCGCGGGTTCGCCCCATGCTGCCTGTGATTGAGGCCCTGCGGGGCCTGGGGGTTGAGGTTGAGGACGCCGGTCGCGGCTCCCTGCCCTTCACGGTCGTTTCTGCCGGTTCGGTGCAGGTGCCCGAACTGACCATTGATGCTTCGGGTTCTTCCCAGTTTGTCTCTGCCCTACTGCTGGCTGCCTGCCGTTTTGAGCGGGGTCTGGTACTGCGGCACGAGGGTGGCCCGGTGCCCTCGATGCCCCACATTGAGATGACCGTTGAGACCATGCGTGAGCTCGGTATTAGCGTCGACTTCAACGGCACCGATGCCTGGACCGTTGCCCCCGGTGGCTTCCCTGGCTTTGAGGTCACCGTTGAACCCGATCTTTCTAATGCTGGGCCCTTCCTGGTTGCTGCGGTAGCCACCGGGGCCTCGGTAACGGTTCCGCGCTGGCCTGAGTCCACTACCCAGGGTGGGGACCACTGGCGGAAGATTCTGCCCCTCTTCGGGGCTCGGGTAGAGCTGGCCGACGGGAACCTGACCGTCACCGGCCCTGCCGGCGGCGCGGCATCCGGCCTGCCCGGTGTTGAGCTCGATTTAGCCGAGGCCGGTGAACTGGCCCCCACCGTTGCTGCCCTCATCGCTCTCTCGCCGGCAACTAGCGTCCTTTCCGGTATTGCCCACCTGCGCGGCCATGAAACCGACCGGCTTGCCGCCCTGACCGCCGAGATTAACCGCCTGGGCGGTTCAGCCGAAGAAACTGCGGACGGTATCCGCGTCACCGCCCCTGTAGCTCACGGGGCCCTCATGCGCACCTACGCTGACCATCGCATGGCAACCGCCGCTGCCGTGATGGGTCTGGTGGTACCGGGCATCGTGGTTGAGAACGTCGAGACCACCTCCAAAACCCTGCCCAACTTCACCGGGCTGTGGCAGAACATGCTGAATCAGTGGCAGGCAGGTGCCGCCTAATGCGCCGTTCCTGGGATGAAAGCGATGTGCGCGTCCGCCCCAACAAGAAGGGCTCCCGCCCCCGCACCAAGGACCGCCCTGCCCACAAGGACGCCGAAATCGGCCGCATCATCACCGTAGACCGGGGCCGCTACACCGCCATCCTCGATGAGGGCAAGAGCAGCGAACGGGTTGTCACCGCCGTACGCGCCCGCGAGCTGCGCCGCTCCCCCATCGTGGTGGGTGACAAGGTTGCCCTCGTGGGTGATACCAGCGGCAAGCCAGATACTCTAGCCCGCCTCGTCCGGATCGAGGAGCGCACCAACCTCCTGCGCCGCAGCGCTGATGACACCGACCCCGTCGAGCGCGTCGTCGTCGCCAACGCCGATAACCTGGTCATCGTGGTAGCAGCAGAAAACCCCGAACCCCGCACCGGCTTTATCGACCGGTCCCTAGCAGCCGCCTTCGACGCTGGGCTCACCCCCATTCTCTGCATCACCAAGACCGACCTCAAACACCCTACATGGCTGCTGGACTACTACCGGGACGTCGAGCTCACCATCTTGCTGTCTAAGTCCAAGGACGGCCGCGCCCCCAGCGAGGAAGGCTCCGAGGGGCTCGACACCACCCTAGTTGAGCAGCTCTCTGAGTATCTCGACGGCTCGGTCTCTGTGCTTCTGGGCCACTCCGGTGTGGGCAAATCAACCCTGGTCAACGCCCTGACCGGGGCAGAACGCGCCACCGGCCACGTGAATGCCGTGACCGGGCGCGGCCGCCACACCTCGTCCTCAGCCCTGGCCCTCCAGCCCCAGAAGTCAGCCCCCGGCACCTGGATTATCGACACCCCCGGTATCCGCTCCTTCGGCTTAGCCCACGTCGAGCCCGACACCCTGGTCGCCTCCTTCACCGACCTTGCCCCGGGCTCAGCCAACTGCCCCAAGGGCTGTACCCACTCGGCATCCGCCCCCGACTGCGGCCTGACCGCCTACGTCGAAGCGGGCCAGGCCGGCCCCGCAGGCCCAGAACGCCTCGACTCCCTGCGCAAACTCCTGCGCGTCGACGAAGAAACCGGCGACACCGAGAAAGAACTCGGCGTCGTAGACCTCTAAACACACCAAGGCACACGAGACCATGACTAACTACACCGACGACCTGCGCCTGGCCCACATCATGGCTGATGCGGTAGACCGCCTCACCCTGGCCAAGTTCACCTCCCACGATTTCGCCGTCGACACCAAACCCGACCTCACCCCCGTCACCGACGCCGACCGCGAAGCCGAACAGCTCATCCGTTCCCAGCTGTCCCGTGTCCGCACCCGTGACTCGGTGCTGGGTGAAGAATTCGGGGAAACCGGGTCTTCCCCCCGCCAGTGGGTCATCGACCCCATCGACGGCACCAAGAACTTCGTGCGCGGCGTGCCCGTCTGGGCTACCCTCATCGCCCTGCTCGACCACGGCAAGCCCGTCGTCGGAGTCGTCTCCGCACCGGCCATCCAGCGCCGCTGGTGGGCAGCCGAAGGCACCGGCGCCTACACCGGTCGCTCCCTGGCAAAGGCTACCCGTATCTCTGTTTCATCCGTGAGTAAGCTAGAGGACGCCTCCCTCTCCTACTCCTCCCTCACCGGCTGGCGCGATTTAGGCCTGCGCGATAACTTCATCGACCTGACCGACACCGTCTGGCGCACCCGAGCCTACGGCGACTTCTGGTCCTACATGATGGTGGCAGAGGGCGTCGTCGACGCTGCCGCCGAACCTGAACTCGGCCTTTACGACATGGCCGCCCTGGTCCCCATCGTGACCGAAGCAGGCGGACGCTTCACCTCCCTGGCAGGGGCGGACGGCCCCCACGGCGGCAACGCCCTAGCCACCAACGGCCACCTGCACGAGGCCGTCCTTTCTTACCTAGGTACAGACAAGACCCTCTAAAGCCGGGTTCTCACGATACCGGGCTAAACGCTTCAACTCAGACCAAAGGCCCCGAATCCTACATCAAGGATTCGGGGCCTTTAGTCTGTGCGATTTCTTATGCTGAACTACTTCTTGCGCTGGTTCAGAATCGAAATCTGCTCATTGCTGCGGTCGTTCACTGCCTCGGTATGCACCTCGGTCTTACCAGACTCAGAGGGAGCTGAGTACTGCAGGAACTTGGGCTGGGCAGGAATCTTCAGCTGAATCTTCGACTGCTGGGTGCGCTGCTTCGACAGGTCCACACTGTAGAGCATCGACACGGTCTCCTCACGGATACCGCCCATCATGCTCTGGTAGAGGGCATAACCCTCACGCTGGTATTCCACCAGGGGATCACGCTGGGCCATGGCGCGCAGGCCAATGCCTTCCTTGAGGTAGTCCATCTCGTAGAGGTGCTCAGGCCAGCGCTTACCGATGACCGAGAGCACCACGCGGCGCTCAATCTCGCGCATGGCGTCCTCACCCACGGACTCTTCGCGCTCGGTGTACTGCATCTCAGCGTCAGCCAGCACTTCCTTGACGATCTGGTCGCGGGTGACCTTGGTCTTGTCGCCCGCTTCTTCAGCCAGGTCTTCGGGGGTAATGGTAACCGGGAAGATGGTGCGTAGGTTCTCCCAGAGCTTCTCAAAGTCCCAGTCCTCGGCATGGCCCTCGCCCACCTGGGCATCGATAGCGGACGTAATAACCTCGGTGCGGAACTTCTCAATCTGTTCCTTGAGATCATCGCCTGCCAGAATCTGAGCGCGGTCCTTGTACATGGCCTCGCGCTGGCGGTTGAGCACATCGTCGTACTTGAGCACGTTTTTGCGCTGCTCAGCGTTGCGGGCCTCAACCTGGCCCTGGGCGTTGGCGATGACGCGGGAAACAATCTTTGCTTCCAGGGCGGTATCGTCGGGGGCACCTGCCATCAGGCGGGCAGCTGCCTGGCCGTTGAAGAGACGCATCAGGTCGTCAGACAGTGACAGGTAGAAGCGGGACTCGCCGGGGTCGCCCTGGCGGCCCGAACGTCCGCGCAGCTGGTTATCGATGCGGCGGGATTCGTGACGCTCGGTGCCCAGCACGTAGAGACCGCCGAGTTCTTTGACTTCTTCGTGCTCGGCAGCAGAGGCCTGCTCCGCTGCGGCAAGCACCTCGGGCCACTTAGCCTCATACTCTTCGGGCTTCTCGTTAGGGTCAAGACCCAGGGCCTTCATGGTCTCAACGGCCTCGAACTCGGGGTTACCACCGAGCATGATATCGGTACCGCGGCCTGCCATGTTGGTTGCTACGGTAACGGAACCCTTGCGACCAGCCTGAGCGACGATGGCAGCTTCACGGGCGTTATTCTTAGCGTTCAGAACTTCGTGGCGGACGCCCGCCTTCGACAGGAGCTTAGAGAGGTACTCAGACTTCTCAACGCTGGTGGTACCTACCAGAACGGGCTGGCCGGTAGCGTGGCGCTCTTCGATATCTTTGACCACCGCGTTGAACTTGGCAATCTCGTTCTTGTAGACCTTATCGGGCTGGTCGATGCGCTGCTTTTCCTTGTTGGTCGGAATCGGCACGACACCCAGCTCGTAGGTGTTCATGAACTCAGCGGCCTCGGTCTCAGCGGTACCGGTCATGCCCGAGAGCTTGTCGTACATGCGGAAGTAGTTCTGCAGGGTCACGGTCGCCATGGTCTGGTTTTCAGGCTTGACCTCGACCTCTTCCTTGGCCTCAATAGCCTGGTGGATGCCGTCATTGTAGCGGCGACCCGCCAGAATACGGCCGGTGTGCTCATCGACAATCATGACTTCGCCGTTCATTACGACGTAGTCCTTGTTGCCCTTGAAGAGTTCCTTGGCCTTAATAGCGTTGTTGAGGAAGCCGATCAGGGGGGTGTTCTGTGACTCGTAGAGGTTGTCGATGCCCAGGTGGTCTTCGACCTTATCGATACCCGATTCGAGCACGCCCACGGTGCGCTTCTTTTCATCGACTTCGTAGTCTTCACCGGCTACCAGGGTGCGGGCGATACGGGCAAATTCGCCGTACCAGCGGTTGGCTTCGCCCATGGCGGGGCCAGAAATAATCAGCGGGGTACGGGCCTCGTCAATCAGAATAGAGTCAACCTCATCGACGATGGCAAAGTTGTGCCCGCGCTGTACCTGTTCCTCTTTGGTCCAGGCCATGTTGTCACGCAGGTAGTCGAAACCGAACTCATTGTTGGTACCGTAGGTGATGTCGGCTTCGTACTGTTTACGGCGCACATCGGGGGTCTGGTTAGCCAGGATAACGCCCGACTCCATGCCCAGGAAACGGAAGACTCGGCCCATCAGGTTAGCCTGGTACTCAGCCAGGTAGTCATTGACGGTGACCACGTGCACGCCCTTACCGGAGAGGGCGTTGAGGTAGGCAGGGGCGGTGGCGACCAGGGTCTTACCCTCACCGGTTTTCATTTCGGCGATATTGCCCAGGTGCAGGGCGGCGCCGCCCATGAGCTGCACATCGTAGTGGCGCTTGCCCAGGGTTCGTTTTGAGGCTTCGCGGACCACAGCAAAAGCTTCGGGGAGCAGAAGGTCCAGTGACTCGCCGTCCTCAACGCGCTTGCGGAAGGCGTCGGTCTCAGCGCGTAGCTCGGCGTCGCTCATAGCGACAAAGCTGTCTTCGAGTGAGTTCACTGCTTCGGTGTAAGCACGCAGCTGCTTGAGGACTTTTTGGTCTCCGCTGCGGAGTAGCTTTTCCAAGAGAGATGCCACTGAAGTTTGCTCCTTGATTGGTTTGATAGGGGGCGGGCAGGGTGAGCCCACCGTGCTCACTCTATTCTAGTTTAGTCCCCCGGTGCGCTGGGAACGTTCACCTCTGGGCTTGAAACTGCAGAGCGTTTGGTGGAAAAACTCAATAGAGGACGCTCCCCACCACCGGGTGAGCACAAAGAAGACCCCCAGTTCTTCTCCACCGAATGCCGGTAGAAAGAGCAGGGGGTCTAATAGTTTGCGGTTATTTTATGAGGCGGATTCCTCACCCAGGGTAATCACACCGTAGGACCAGCCCTTGCGGCGGTAGACCGCTGCGGGGGATCCGGTTGCCTTATCGACGTAGAGGAAGAAGTCGTGGCCAACCAGCTCCATACGGTCAACTGCCTCTTCAGGGGTCAGGTAATCAGCGGGGAATGTCTTCTGGCGGATTTCGATGGGTGAATCTGCCTCTTCGTGCAGGTCGTATTCTCCAGCGAAAGCCGCCTCTTCGACGGGTAGGTCTTCGGTCTGAATTTCGGTGAGGGAGACCTGGTCGCTGATAACGGGCAGTGAGCCGGTTGCTTCTGAGACCGAAACGGGGTGCTTGCCCCCTGCACGACGGGTCTTGCGGCGGTCACGAGCGCGACGGAGGCGTTCTAGGAGCTTGCCATAGGTTTCGTCGAAAACTGCGAACTTATCTTGACCGGTTGCTTCTGCTCGGAGCACAGGGCCACGGCCGATAACGGTGATTTCCACTCGGATAGCCGCGGGGCCGTTTTGGCCTTCCTTGGTGAACTTGACTTCGATGTCAGTTACGTTGTCACCTAGAGCTTCGAACTTGGTGATCTTACTTTCAACGTATTCCTGCAGACGTTCACTTACTTTGACGTTGCGGCCGGTGATGTTGAGTTCCACAATTCCCTCCATTCTCAGGGGGTGAATACCCGACCCTGTGACTGCCGGGTATTGGGGAATCTGTCTTGTGGATTCCTTAACGCAACTCTACGCCGTTTTGTGGCCTAAGTCATTTTTTTAAGGCTTTTACGGTTCATTTCGCAGGAAAGAGTAAGATTTTTGGTGCGCCACCTCACTCTGTGTTATACCGCTGCCGCTTGGGAACATACGCGATAGTTACCCCGCCTAACACTCTGGCTCCCCGGTGTGACAGCACTCGGTACCCCTCGCGCAGAGAAGCCCCCGTGGTGAAGACATCATCAACCAGCAGGCAGGTAGCGCCTTCTAGGCTGTAGTAGCGTCCCAGCTGATGCAGGGCTGGTTTGCCAACCCTCAGCTTCCCCTGCATCTGCCGGTAGCGTTCTTCGATGCCCAGGGTTTTTTGGGCTTTGCTTCTGTGCTGCCCCGGCAATGTCCTCGCCCAGGCAGGAACCTGGGCGAGCGCGTCCGCCACCTTGACCGGCACCGGGGAGCGCAGCAGGGGCAGCACTGCACGGGCCAGGAGTGGTGCGGGGGCGTAGCCTCTCCGTCGGACAGAAGCTCTGCTCGATGGTAGGGGAACCAGATAGATGGGTTCCGCGGGCTCCAGCTCACCCTCGCTCAGCTCTAACAGGCAGGTGAGGGCCCGGGCCAGAGCCGAAGCGAGGTAAGGGCTCAGGTCGGTGCGGCCGGCGTCCTTATAGGCAAGGACGCAGCGCCCCAGCTCGTGCTCGTAGCGGCCGGCAGACACCACCGGTAGCCGGGTACCCGGCAGGGTTGTGGTCTGCAGGTTAAGGGTAGCCAGACGCACCAGCTGATCGCAGAGAGGGCAGAGGGCGCCAGCGCCCAGCATGCTGGGCCCGAAGGTCTGACAGCTGGCACAGACCCTGGGAAAGATGAGCTCGGTGGTCTGTTTCCAGCTGGTGAGAATATCGGGTAGTGATACTCGGTTCGGGTGGGTGGACGTCATTACCCCAGCATGGCCGTCTCATCGGTGGGGCCTCTACCTATAGGGATAACTTATCCGGACCAATCTTCTAGCCAGAGTAGTTGATCTGGCTGAGACTACTTTCGATGCGGGTCCAGCTCAGGCCCGCAACGATATAGAGCCCACCGTCGCGGGTCATAGCTACTGCCTGGTCGATACCGTTACCCGTAACGATGCGGGTAATGCCCTGCAGGGAATCGTACTGGGCATTTTCACCGGTCAACGAAACTAGCTCGGTCTGGGTGGTATCGCTATTCCAGAGAAAGACCTCAACGTCGCTGACCCATTCTGCACCCCGTGGGCTCATGTCTGCCCCCAGTCGTACGGGGTCAAGGAGCTCAGTGGGGGTGCCGTCTGCCGATCGGCGGATAGCAGATACCCAGGCCCCGTAATTACTTCCGTCAACAGATGACGTCACCAACACAGCTCGGCTACCGTCACGGGCGATAGAAATACTGTGCAGGAGTTCCCCGTCCGTCCAGCTGGTGACCTCCTTAGCGCTACTATCTTCCTGGCCTGCGGCGATAACCCGCACGGAGCCGTCCTGCTCCCCCACCCACAACCAGTTCTGGTGATCAAAGCAAGGGGCCAACACGTGGGTGCCCCGGTAGACCGAGCGGGCACCGTTGGAGTTAGCCAGCCAAATCTCGTTCTGCCCGGTATTGGTGTAGGCGTAGTAGTTACGGGTGTAGTTCATGGCAGGCAGGGTAATGAGGGCCTGGGCCGAGGTCTCTACGATGGTCTGCTGGCTGGCGGTATCGTCCAGGGCTGCCCGGGCAATCAGGCGGTTATCTTCGATACCCACGATGTTGCTGGCGGCTTCGGGGTTGACTGCCGGTTCCCGGTAGTTCTCGAGGGTGGGGGCCGCAACGATCTGGTCGTTGATGGTGAGCTGCACCGTGGTGACCGAGGCGAGGTTGGTGAGGGTCTGGGTGAGCTGGGTGCGTAGGCGCTCGGTTTCGAGGGCGCTGGCTGCGGTGAGAGACGTACCCCCGGAGAGCTGGATGTCAGCCACCCCGTTTTCGATGGGGACGGAGTTGCGGGTCAGGCTGGTATCGGCCGGTACAGCGGTCACAACAGCCCCGGTGAGGTAGGGGGCCGGCCCCTCGAGGAGCACCCTCACCAGGGAGGTAGCTACCGTGGTGCGCTCGGCGAACCAGCGCACATCGGGCACAGCGTAGGTGTAGGTAGGGTCGTAGAAGTAGAGGGTGAAGGGGTTGAAGACGTCCGCGAATTCGTTTCTGCTCAGCACCGTTCCGTCGGGAGCGGAGGAGATGCGCCACTCCCCGTCGACCTGGCGCAGGGTGAATTCCACTTCGGTATCAGCCACCGTGGTGTACGAGGTAGCCAGTCCCCGGTTGTCGACCAGGGTGCTCGTGGGCACGGTGACCAGGTAGCTTGAGTCGCTGACGGAGGCCGTGGTGAAGGATGAGTTGTAGACCAGTGTGCGCCCGTCCGGCTTCCAGGACTGGGCCAGGTCTTCGGTCAGGTAGAGCCTGGCTACGCTGTAGTCGTCCTTCACCCCTACCCCGGCGTGCAAGAAGCCCTCGATAATCTCGGTGGGCCGGGCCCCGGGAGCAGGACCTTCGGGTGAGCTGCCGCTGGTGGAGGTGCTACCCGTAGCCTGAGGGTCGGCGTAGTGGTTGACTTCGCCGTCGGTGGGAATAGCGGCGCAGGCGGTGAGGGTCGCAAGAGAGCTGAGGGCGAGGCCGAGAGCTGACCGGCGGGAAAGGTTAGGGTTCAACGGTGGGCTCCGAGGGGTTTGAGGCGTCGGGGTTCACGGCCGGGGTGGCACCGGTATCCGGAGCGGACGGAGCGGGCAGCGGCTCGCCGCTCAGCAAGACCGGGGAGGGGCCCATGGGCACGTCCTGGTCAATGGGGATGGTCATGCGGAAGCTGGCCCCCTGCCCCTTGATGCCCCAGGCTTCAAGGGTACCCTGGTGCAGACGGACGTCCTCGGCGGCGATAGAGAGCCCCAGGCCGGTACCGCCCAGGGTACGTTTGCGGGAGGTGTCAGCCCGCCAGAAGCGGTTGAAGACCTGCTCGGTTTCTTCGGGGCTCAGGCCGATACCGTGGTCACGCACGGCAACGCCCAGGGTGCTTTCGGTGGCATCCACGTATACATCGATGGGCTGACCCTCGGAGTGCTCTACGGCGTTGAACAGCAGGTTGCGTAGCACTCTTTCGATACGGCGGTGGTCCATATCGACCATAATTTCGGTGTGGTCGGTGTGCACGGTCAAACTGGTGTTGGTGCGCATCAGGTGGGGTTCAACCGCCTTGAGTACCTCATCGAGCACAGCCATAAAATCAACCGACACCGTATCGAGGGTCTGAGACCCGGCATCGAAGCGGGATATTTCGAGCAGGTCGGCTAGCAGGGAATCGAAGCGGTCCACCTGGTTATAGAGCAGCTCGGTAGAGCGCTTGTAGAGGGGCTCCATGTTGTCGCGGTTATCGTGCAGCATATCGGCTGCCATACGCACCGTGGTGAGCGGGGTACGCAGCTCGTGCGACACGTCAGAAACAAAGCGCTGCTGCATGGTCGACAGCTTCTCAAGACGAGAAATCTGGTCCTGCAAGGAGTCAGCCATACGGTTAAAAGACATACCCAGACGCGCCGTCTCATTCTGGCCGCGTACCAGCACACGCTGATCCAGGTCACCGGCTGCCAGTTTCTCAGCGGTGATAGCGGTAGAACTGATCGGGCGGATCACGAAGCGGGCAATCATCCACACGATAGTCAGCACCACGACCAGAAGCACGCCGAAGCCCACCCAAACCACCAGGTTGATGTACTGCACGGTCGCCTGCGAGGTCGACAGGTCATAAATCAGGTACAGGGAGTAGTCGGGGTTCTGGGGTATAGAGATACTAGTGCCGACCACCAGAACCGGGGTGCGGCGTCCGTCCGCTGAGGTAATACTCGAGGACTGCCAGTATATGCCCGTGCCTTCACTCACACTCTGGGCTAGAGCTTCGGGCACGTCGCCGACCGTGACCTCGCTACTCTGGGCCTGCTCCACAATAAAGCCATCGGTGGTGGCGTTCACGTCCTTGATAAGCACCCAGTTGCGGTTACTATCGGCGCTACTGCTCTCAAGCACGGTCAAGAAACGAGAGACATCGCGTTGAACCTCGGTGCGGCCGGTCGCGTCAGAGCCATTGATAAGGGTCTGCACGTTACTAAAACCGGCCGATGACTCTTCGAGGGCCTGTTCCAGGTTGCCGCGGAAGAGGGAGTTCGCAATCTGGTGGGAGATAAAAGACCCCACAAAGATGAAGGCCACCAGCAGAAGGCCGGCCGCTGCCACCACAGCGCGAAACTGTAGGGACTGCTGCCAGAGCCTGCGGGCGCTGGCCAGGGGCCCGTAGGCCCGGGAGGGGCCTGCGGGGGCGGTAGTCCGAGCGGACGCGCGAGGTGAAGTACCAGCCACTGTTTAGCGCTGGCCTGCCGCGGCCTTGTAGCCCACACCGCGCACGGTCAGCACGATTTCGGGGTTTTCGGGGTCACGTTCGATTTTGGCGCGCAGACGCTGAATATGCACGTTGACCAGGCGGGAATCTACGGTCTTTTCGTAGCCCCACACATTGCCTAGCAGGGCCTCGCGGGTCATGACCTGGCCCGGCTGGCGGGCCAGGTTCGCCAAAAGTTCAAACTCAAGAGGGGTGAGCTGGATGTTCTCACCCTCGCGGCTGACCGTGTGCCCCGCCAGGTCAATGGTGAGGTTACCGATGCGCAAAGGTTCGTTATGGCGGTCTTCACGCGGGCGCAGGCGGGCGCGGACGCGGGCCAGCAGCTCAGCGGGCTTGAAGGGCTTGGTCATGTAGTCATCAGCACCTGCCTCTAGCCCCTTGACCACGTCCTCTGTATCGCCCTTGGCGGTCAACATGATGATAGGCACGTCAGATTCCCTGCGGATCTGGGTGCAGACCTCAATGCCGTCCATACCCGGCAGCATAAAGTCCAGCAGAATCAGGTCGGGGTGGTGGGTGGCAAAAGCCTCAAAGGCACGGTCACCGGCGTCGCAGAAGACCGTCTCGTAGCCCTCTTGCGCCAGCACGATACCCACCATCTCTGACAGGGCATCGTCGTCATCAACTACAAGAATGGTTTCTTTCACGGTGGGTCTCCTGGTGAGGTTCACAATGGGCCTTCCCCTAGTGTACCGGGGTTAGGTGGCAAGCCGGTTTAGGCATCTTGCGCGATTTCAGACAGGGCACGGGCTATCTCAGTCAGGTGCCCCAGCACCGTGGTAGCCCGCTGCGGATCAGTGTCGGCCAGGCTACCGGTTTCGGTCAGCACCAGCTGGTTGAGAAGCTTCTTCCCCAACCCAAGGTCCGACCAGGTGCGCCACAGCCCCCGAGCCAGATCGCCAGCAGGCACCCGGACCAACGGATCAACAACCTCTAGGTAAAGCCCCTTCTCAGCTTCTAGATGGGGTGCCAGTGCCTCCCACGCTGAGGTGGGCTGGCCCGCCATCGACAGCAGGGGGCTAGCAAGCGTAGCCCTCACCTCGGGGTGTAACTTCACATAATCAGTACGGGTGACTACCTGAGCGCCCAAATCCTCTAGCTCCTCGTGTAGGGCCCCCAACAGGGCCACCAGCTCATGACGCGGCACAGCCCGCAGGGTACGGTAGCCACTAGAGGTCGGCAACTGCCCTGCCGCCACCTCAACCAGCAGAGGCTCTTCTACCTGCACCAGCACCTGCGCACCGGGCACAGCCTGCCGCAGCAGCTTCACCACACCGTGAAAACCAGCCCGCTGGGCCTCAGCAACATCGCGTCGGGCACCATAATCTGAGAGGACGCGCTCGCCACTGCTCAAGTAGGTACTGGCAGCTAGACTCAGCGGCCCCAGCAGACGCAGCTTGATGGTTCCGGGGGCAGCCCCGCTTTCCTTCCCCACGACGTCCGCCAGGATATTGATATCAGATTCCAAGAGCGACCTGGCGGCATCCCCCTCAGCAGCGTAGCCGCCCGTGAGCCGCCAACCCGCGGCGGTGCCGTCCGCGCTCAGCCCTTCCAGGGCCGCGATAGACCGTGCCAGCAGGGTTGCCCGGTAGCCCCGGTCGGCCAGCTCCGGCAGGTAACTAATATGGGGCTCCCCCAGCTCACCGCGGATACGGGTCACCGCATCAAGCACATCGCTCCCAGCCCAGGGGCCAAGGCCGGTAGCCCCAACCGTCAGGTGCTCCTCAAAGGTCAGCGGGCTCTCTAAGTCCTTGCGGGCAGCCAGCATTTCGGCGTCAGTCGGCAGGTAGAGGGCAGGACGAGCAGGCCTCGATACAGGCATAGGGAACTCTTTCTGCCACCTACCGGTGGCTGTAGCATTGCAGACTGACAGTTGAGCGGCTAGGACTTCTGTTCGGCCTCAGCCGCAATCTTCTCGTGGTGTCTTATAACCTCAGAAATAATGAAGTTCAGGAACTTCTCGGCAAACTCCGGGTCAAGGTGGGCAGCTTCAGCCAGCGAGCGCAGGCGCTTAATCTGGGCTTCCTCCCGCCCCGGGTCCCCCGCCGGCAGAGAATGCTCAGCCTTGAGGTGGCCGACGCGCTGGGTCGCGCGGAAACGCTCAGCAAGAATATGCACCAGGGCTGCGTCCATGTTGTCGATGGTCTGACGCATAGTGAAAAGTTCTTCCAGGACGGCCGGGTGGACCCCAGCCATCGAAGTGGCACGGGTATCGAAGTCAGCGTGGGCCTGCACGTCGTGGGCCTTCGGAGTTGTGTTCATGTGTTTAGTCTAAAAACCTCAGGTACTGTTTGCAGGGGCAAGCCCACAGATTTCACCCTGTGGACTTATCCGGGTGTAGAAGCTTCAAAAGGTTCAGCAGCGAGCGCGAGCCTGCACAACCTTACCTAGTTAGCGGTGATGTCAGCCCGGTCGAGGCTGTAGGCGCGGGCGATGGTGGACTGGCCCAGCACGCGGGTGCCCTGGTAAATCACCATGGTCTGGCCAGGAGCCACACCGCGCAGTTTCTCGTGCAGGCGCACCACGGTTTCCAGGCGCAGAGCCCCGGGCTCAGCGGCTTCATCGTCAATTACCCATTCCAGGTGGGCGGTCGAGGGAACGGGGTCTGCGTGGGCTCGTACCTGGGCGGTGACGTCGAAGGACGCCGAGCGGGCACCTTCTACAGGCTCTTCGGCCAGGAAGGCTGCAGCTTCCTCTACGGGTAGACCGGCCCAGGTTTCGCGGATACCGCGAATCTCGTCGATTTCGAGTAGGTCCTTACCGCCCACGATGACCTCGTTGGTCTTGGGGCGGATTTCTAGCACGAAGCGGGGCTTACCGTCGGGGGCAGGGTGCCCAATAGCCAGGCCCTTGCGCTGTCCCACGGTAAAGGCCTGGGAGCCGCGGTGCTTGCCGAGCACGCGTCCGTCCGTGTCCTTGATATCGCCCTCGGTCATGTCGATGTGCTCTTCGAGCCACTCGCGGGTATCGCCCTCGGGAATAAAGCAGATGTCGTAAGAGTCGGGCTTCTTAGCTACCGAGAAGCCGCGTTCGGCGGCCTCCGCGCGCACCTCGTCCTTGGAGGGGGTATCGGCCAGGGGGAACCAGGCGTGCTTGAGCTGCTCGTGGGTCAGCACACCCAGAACATAGGACTGGTCCTTGGCCCAGGTCGCTGCGCGGTGCAGCTCCCGGTTGCCGTTCTCGTCCGTAATGACCTTGGCATAGTGGCCGGTCACTACCGCATCAAAGCCCAGGGCCACGGCCTTCTCCAGCAGGGCCGCGAACTTGATCTTCTCGTTGCAGCGCATGCAGGGGTTGGGGGTGCGGCCGCGCTCGTACTCGGAGATAAAGTCATCGACCACGTCCTCCTTGAACCGCTCGGAGAAGTCCCAGACGTAGAAGGGAATTCCCAGCTGGTCGCAGACCCGGCGGGCGTCCATGGAGTCCTCGATGGTGCAGCAGCCGCGGGAGCCGGTGCGCAGGGTGCCGGGCATGCGGGAGAGCGCCAGGTGCACGCCGACCACCTCGTGGCCGGCCTCAACGGCGCGGGCGGCGGCAACGGCCGAGTCCACGCCACCGCTCATAGCAGCAAGAATTTTCATGGTTTTAGTCCTACATTCAGTATTAGTTGAAGTTTTTGGGCGGTGGGTTTGGGCAGTGGGGCGGGCAGGCAACCCTGGCCGCTGGCTCGGGGCTGGCGTGAATCGGGTGAGCGCCCCGCGCGAGTCCCGAGAGGGTCGCGGCCAGGTGCCTGCCCGGCCCGCCGTCCTGCCCTCATGTCCCAGCGGTCGGTCAGCCGCGTCCTGCCCTCGCCCAGCCGGGTTCAGTTCCAGCGAGCGGCGTCCGGGGCGTGGCCCGCCATACCTGCCTTTTTAGCTTGGGCCCAGGCGTCGGGGAGGGCAGTGAGCAGGGCGGTGACATCGTCCTCGGTGCTGGTGTGCCCCAGGGTGAAGCGCTGGGCGCCGCGGGCCTCGTCCTCGCTCAGACCCATAGCCAGCAGGACGTGAGAGGGGCGGGGCACCCCGGCGTTGCAGGCTGAGCCGGTGGACGACTCCACCCCTGCCATATCGAGCAGGAAGAGCAGGGAGTCCCCCTCGCACCCGGGAAAGGTGAAGTGGGCGTTGCCGGGCAGGCGGTTGAAGGTGCCGGTTACCCGGTCCTGGGCGCTTTCGGGGGCGGCCCCGCGCAGCTGGGCTTCGGGAACAGCTGCTAGGACGCCCTCGATCAGGCGGTCCCGCAGCTCGGCCTGACGGCCTGCTTCGGCGAGCAGGTTTTGCCCTGCTTCGGCAGCTGCTGCTCCAAAGCCCGCGATGGAGGCGGCGTCAATGGTTCCTGAGCGCACGGAGCGTTCCTGCCCGCCGCCGTGGAGTACGGGCATGAGCTGGGCGCTGCGGGTGGCGATGAGGGCGCCGATTCCCATGGGCCCGCCAATTTTGTGGGCTGAAATCGCCATGGTGGTGGCGCCGGATTCCTTGAAGCTCACCGG
This sequence comes from Rothia sp. 11254D007BW, assembly GCF_053548195.1. NCBI lineage: Bacteria > Bacillati > Actinomycetota > Actinomycetes > Micrococcales > Micrococcaceae > Rothia > Rothia sp. 11254D007BW. Next base: position 256,661 of record NZ_JBPWPK010000001.1, on the reverse strand, counting down.
CAGGGTGCCAAAAGCCTGGACGGCATCCGTATGAAAGGGAATCCCAAATTCTGCAGCTACCGCAGCGATTTCTGCGACGGGCTGCACGGTGCCCACCTCGTTGTTGGCCCACATGACGGTCACCAGGGCAACCGTCTCAGGGCTCTCGCCCACCGCCTGTCGAACCGCTTCGGCGCTGACTACACCGCTGGCGTCCGGAGCTACCCACACGACCTCAGCACCCTCGTGGGCCTGCAGCCACTCCACGGCATCGCCCACCGCGTGGTGTTCGATACCCGAAACAACAATGCGGGTCGCAGCCGGATTGGCTTCGCGGCGTTTCCAGTAGAGCCCCTTGATCGCCAGGTTATCTGCCTCGGTACCACCGGAGGTAAAGATAATCTCGGCGGCGTCGCAGCCGGCAACCCGCGCGATACGTTCGCGGGCGTACTCGACGGTAGCGCGAGCAGAGCGGCCCGCTGAATGCAGGGACGAGGGGTTGCCGCCAATTTTCATTTGCTCCACCACGGCGTCGATAGCCTGAGGGAGCATGGGGGTAGTGGCGGCGTGGTCCAGGTAGACCCGGGGCATGGGCGCTGGCCTTTCCGTGGCGATTGGTCAAAACAATTCAGCCTTCCATCATACTCCCCCGCTCTTGGGGCAGGCTATGGACTGCTTCACCCTCTCAACAGCTCCCATCGCGCTTTTATTTCGCGGCGGGCGCGTAAACTGTTGGGGTGTTCAAGATTCTTTTTTATACTCCTGAAATTCCCGGCAATACCGGTAACGCGATTCGCCTTGCAGCTATCACCGGCGCAGAGCTGCACCTGGTCAAGCCCTTAGGTTTTAACTTTGAGGACGCTAACCTGCGCCGGGCTGGCCTCGACTACCATGACCTGGCGGTCATGACCGTGCACGAGACCCTCGAGGACGCTTGGGAGGCCCTAGCCCCGGCCCGCGTCTTTGCTTTTACCACCACGGCCACCACTAACTTCGCTGATATTGACTATCAAGAGGGGGATGTGCTCATGTTTGGCCCCGAGTCGGTCGGGCTGCCCGAGCATGTACAGAACGACCCGCACGTTACCCAGCGGGTCAAGATCCCGATGGTTCCGGGCCGCCGCTCCCTCAACCTGGCTAATAGCGCCTCGATTGCGGTGTTTGAGGCCTGGCGCCAGCACGGCTTTGCAGGTGGAGCAATTTAGTCACAAAAAGGCTCTGCAGGCTCACAGCGAGCGTGAGCCTGCAGAGCCTTTTATGAAAGAGATGTATCGCTAGCTGTTAGCGGCGTCGCCCAGGGTCACGGTGACCTGCTGGGTTGAGCCGTTGCGCTCAACGGTAAGGGTAACGGTGTCCCCTGCTGCTGCCTGGCGGACGGCGGCGGTCAGCTCGGCTGCCTCACTGATGCTGCGCCCGTCAACAGCGGTGACAACATCGCCTGACTTCAGGCCGGCGGCTTGGGCTGCACCGCCGCTGGTAACTTCCTGAATCAGGGCACCGTCGCCGAAGGCTTCGGATGAGTCGTTGTTGGCGGGTGAGGTGGAGACGGTAGCTCCCAGCATGCCGTGGGTGGCTGAACCGTTATCGATGATTTCCTGGGCTACCCGCTTGGCGTAGTTGATGGGGATAGCGAAGCCAACACCGATGTTGCCGCTGGTGGAGGTGCTGGATGAGTCGGTGGAGGCAATAGCCACGTTGATACCGATTACTTCACCGTTGGAGTTGATGAGGGCGCCGCCGGAGTTCCCGGGGTTTACCGCAGCATCGGTCTGGATGACGTTGATGGCGATAGTGGAGCTTGAGGTGGTGCTCTGACTCTGCTGGCCGGGAATCTCAAACTGGAAGGGCGAGCTGCCGAAGGGGTCGGTGGTGCTGCTGCCGGAGTCGCTAGTGGATTCATCGGCTGCCGATGAGGCTACCTCGATTGTTCGTACCAGGTTCGAGACGATACCGGTGGTCACGGTGTTAGACAGTCCCAGGGGTGCACCGATGGCTACGGTGGTATCGCCAACATTCAGGGCATCAGAGTCGCCCAGGGTAGCGGGTGTGAGGGTCAGGCCACTGGTGCTATCGAGCTTAATGACGGCCAGGTCGCTGGTGGGGTCGGTGCCGACCACGGTAGCGGAGCGAACGCTACCATCGGCCAGCTGAACTTCAATGGCGGCGTTAGCGGTGGCCCCGTCGAGGGTGACCACGTGGGTGTTGGTGAGGATGTGCCCCTCAGCATCGAGAATAACGCCGGAGCCGGAGCCGGACGCGTTCGATGAGGTGGCTGCGATGGTGACAGTGGAGGGGGTTGCCTTGGCAGCAGCAGCGGTAACAGCGTTGACGGAGTCGGTGTTATTGACGATGGTGGTGCCCGAGCTGGTGGTTGTGATGTTTGAGGCTGAACCGATGGAAGTTGCGGCTACTACCCCACCGCCGATACCGCCACCGACCAGGGCAGCGATAGCAGCTGCTGCTAGGACGGTGCGGGTTGCGTGCTTGCCCTTGTTCTGTTCGGGCTGGCCGGTAGGAACAGCGTAGTCACCGGTGTAGGCAGCACCGGCGGCAGCGCCTGCGTAGGCGTAGGCCCCGGCGGCAGGAGCCTGCTGGGCAGCAAAAGCGGTGGTGGGGTCGTCCTGGCTGGAGGCGCCCGCGGCGGAGGCCGCTACCTGCTGCTGGTTCATAGGAACGGTACGATCAGCGGACGACGAATCGGGAGTGGGTTCCCATGAGTTCTGTGACATCTCAAGCAGCTTTCTTTCGAGATCTTTTGATGTGGGCACCTGTTCAAGAGGTGCACCTGCGGTGTTTTCTTAGCTCCCACTATGCGCTATAGGTCTGTGTTAGAGATGAAGCAAAGCTGTGTGTTTGCTGTACATAAAGCTGATGAGCACATCGCCCTGAGCTGAGGGTGAACGCCGTCAGCTACCTCAAAAGAGAGCGGGGTGAGCGGGGCTACAATAGTGCTCAAGTACCGCTGACCTCTAGAAGAGAGACCCCATGTCACGCAAACCTGCCACCACTGCCCTGCTTGCCCTTGCTTTGGCGCTGGGAGTATCGCCCGCTGCCCTGGCAGCGGCTCCCTACGATTTGGACGCCGGGGTTCGGGTCAGCGACACCACCTCGGTTCTAGGGGACACCAGTTCGCTAGAGGACGCCATCAGCCAGCTTGCCAGTGACAAACAGGTCAACCTCTTTGTTGTAACTATTGATCAGTTTGAAAGCCCGAGCTCTTCTTCAGAGTGGACCAGAGACTTTGCCACCCTCAACAATATGGGCACCAACGACGTAGTACTGGTCATCGCTACCGAAGCCCGTCAGGCCTACTTTATGGCGGGCTCTACCTCGGTCCTTTCTACCAGTCAGCAGGAAAAGATTTATCAGGATTACATCTACCCTGAGCTAGCGAAATCCGACTACGAGGCCGCTGCGCTGGCTGCGGTCACCGGTATCGAGTCTGAACTCGGTTCTGGTTCAGTGGCATCAGGTACGTCGGGGGCGCTCGTGGGTGGCGCTACCCTCCTAGGTGTAGCCACCGTCGCTGGCGGCGGGGCCTGGGCTTTTAGCCGCTCACGGGCGTCCGCGCGTAAAAACACCGGTGGCAGCCGCAGCGGGCAACCTAGCTCATCCCAGCCCCTGCCCTCTATCGAAGAGCTGCGTACCCGGGCAGGTGCCCAGCTGGTCGCTACCGATGACGCCATCGCCCACTCCCAGCAGGAGGTTGAGTTCGCCCGGCTACAGTATGGTGATGACGAGGTCAAACCCTTCCTGGCTGCCATCGAGGCGGCTAAGAACCACATGCAGCGCTCCTTCCAGCTACAAAAACAGCTGGACGATGAAATCCCCGATACCGAAGCTGACCAACGGGCCTGGCTGAACGAGATTCTTGCCCGCACCGAGGACGCCCAGAAGGCCCTCAACGAGCAGGTTGCCAACTTCACCAACCTGCGCAAGCTCGAAGAAACAGCACCCCAGGCTCTCGCCACCCTCAACCAGGGCATAGCCTCAGCAGCACCGCTCTTTCCCGCCGCCCAGGCAACCCTCGACCGCCTCGGTACCCTCTACTCCCCCAGCGCCTTCGGGGCGGTGGCAGATAACATCAGTGAGGCCCAGGCCCGCCTAGATTTTGCTCGGCAAGAGGCCAAGGAGGCAGAAGACTTGCTAGGCACCCAGCGAAGCCAGGCCATTCTCGCCCTGCGCGCGGGTGAAGAAGCCCTGGGCCAGGCCAGGGGCCTGCTCGAGTCGGTCCACCACGCCGAAACCGACCTGGGCAAGATGGCAGCCTCACTCGATAATGCCCTGATTTTAGCTGATCGCGACGTTGCCCAGGCCCAGGAGCTGGCCCGCAGCGGAGCGGGCAGCAGCAGCCAGCTCTCCGGTGCTGCCGCCGGGGTTCAGGCCGTGCTCGGCCAGATTCGAGCCGAACGCTCCGCCGGACTGATTGACCCCTACCTGCTCAACCAGCGGCTCCACGAAGTACGGTCAGACCTAGACACTGCCCTCGATGCGGTGCGCCAAACCCACGAACAAGAGCGCAGCGCCCGTGAAACCCTGGGCCATACTCTGGTATCCGCCCAGGCCCAGGTATCGTCAGCCAGCGAATACGTCTGGGCACGACGAGGCGGCGTAAAATCCGAAGCCCGCACCCGCCTCCGCGAGGCAGAGCGCCACCTCACCGAAGCCCAGCAGCTCCAGCACAGCGAACCAATTTCAGCCCTCTCCCATGCCAACGACGCTATCCGCCTCGCAGGGGAAGCCCAGCGCATCGCCCGCTCCGATGTGGACCGCTTCAACCAGCGCAACGGCTACTCCGGTAGCGGCAACTACAACTCAGCTATGCTGGGCGGCATCCTGCTCGGCACCCTACTCGGGGGCAGCAACCACAGCTCCGGCGGCGGCTTCGGGTCAGGTGGATTTGGCTCAGGCGGCTTTGGCGGCGGTATGGGCGGTGGCACCTTTGGCGGAGGCTTCGGCGGTGGAGGCAGCTGGGGCGACGGCGGAGGTGCCGGGGGCAACTTCTAGCCCACCGGCGTCCGTCCGCCTCTCTCCTCTTGCTCGCACACAGCCCCCTGCCTGTGCACAGGCTTAGTTTTCGCTGACAACGTAGTAACCACAAGGTGTGGCAGACCACCATCTGCCCCAAGCCTTGACAGAATAAAAGAAGGCACAGCAAGCCCGCTCATGCTTTCCCCACCCACCGAAAGGTACCCTCATGGCTAAGCAGACCATTTTCAGCCGCATCGCCCAGCTCACCAAGGCCAACATCAACGCCCTGATTGACGCCGCTGAAGACCCCCAGAAGATGCTCGATCAGATGGTGCGCGACTACACCAACAACATCGCCGAAGCAGAACAGGCTGTCGCCCAGACCATCGGCAACCTGCGCATGCTCGAAGAAGACCACGCCGAAGACCTGCGCGAAGCAGGCGAATGGGGTGCTAAGGCCCTGGCAGCCTCCAACAAGGCCGACGAGTTCCGCGCCGCCGGCGACACCGCCAACGCCGACAAGTTCGATAACCTGGCCAAAATCGCCCTGGGCCGCCAGATGCAGGCAGAGAACGAAGCTTCAGCGATCAAGCCCCAGATTGAGTCTCAGACCGCCGTGGTTGAACAGCTCAAGACCGGTCTGACCCAGATGAAGGAGAAGCTGAACGAAATCAAGCGTAAGCGCGATGAACTCGTAGCCCGCCAGAAGTCAGCCGCTGCCCAGTCCCAGGTCAACGACGCCCTCAAGGCCTTTGACGTCATGGACCCCACCAGCGAAATCTCCCGCTTCGAAGACAAGGTGCGCCGCGAAGAAGCCCGCGTGCGCGGCCAGCAGGAGCTCGCGGCGTCCTCCCTCGATGCCCAGTTCAACGACCTTGAAGAACTCGGCCGCCAGTCAGAGCTCGAAGCCCGCCTAGCAGCCCTCAAGGCCGGCAAGCAGTAAAAGGGTACTGTGGCGCTGGCGCAACAGAGGCCCATACAGAAATAGGGGGCCCACTTCTTTGGAAGTGGGCCCCTTTTTGACGGTAGGCAGGCGAATAAAGGTAGCACAGGTAAGGAAGTCAGCTGACAGCAACAACTACCTGTAGCGGTAGCTAGGACTGGTTCGCCTGAGTGCCAATCTGGCCGGTAATACGGTGGAACAGCATATCGAGAGCAACCACGTTGACTCCCTCGGGAATAATCATGTCTACGTGGCGCTTAGAGGGCTCTACGTGTAGCTCATGCATGGGTTTGACGGTAGTGAGGTACTGGGCCTCAACCGACTCGATGGTGCGGCCGCGCTCAATGACATCGCGGCGCAGGCGGCGCAGGATGCGCACATCGGCATCAGTATCAACAAATAGCTTGATATCGCACAGGTCGCGAATTTCGGGCTCAGCAAAAATTAGGATGCCCTCGAGGATGATGATGGGCTGGGGTTCAACGATGAGAGTCTCATCTGACCGGTTGTGATCCGCAAAATCGTAGACAGGGGTCTCGATGGTCTGACCCTCGATGAGAGCCTTGAGGTGGGTCACTAGAAGATCATTATCGAAGGCTTCGGGCGCATCGTAGTTCAGCAGGCAGCGCTGCTCGTAGGTGAGGTGGTCGTTGCGCTTGTAGTAGTTATCGTGATAAATCACACCCACCTGACCGTCAAACTTTTCAAGCAGGGAGTTAGTCAGGGTAGTTTTGCCTGAGCCGGTTCCACCGGCGATACCGATAATGAGGGGTTTCATGTGCGTATAGCCCTTGAGATCGAAGTAGTACTGCTATCTATTGTGAGGCTTATTCATAAGGGGTGTCCCGCAGCCAAAAACAGCAACCCCCGCACCACCGAAAACACCCGCCGGTACACCTCCAACGGTCGCCTGAACCCCGAATGCAGCACACGCCAGGTTTTGATCTGAGCAATCACCCGCTCCACCACCGACCGCAACCGATTAATCACCCGATTATTTCGCTTCTGCTCCTTGGTGAGCTTCTGCCCAGGCTTACGCCTGGTCGGGGCTGCTAACCCCAGCCCCACATAGCCCTTATCAGCCAAAGTCGAAGAATCCAGCAGCTTCTCAAGCCCATGAGCCCGAAAAGCATGAGCATCATGCCTAGCCCCAGGTAGCGGGTCGGTGATAGCCAGGAGCCTACCGTCAAGGGTGCAAATGACCTGGTGGTTGAACCCGGCTCGTTTATGCTTACCCGAAAAGTTTGTTTTTCCTAGTGAACGCCAGTTCCAGGTGGGCACCAGAGTGCCGTCAATCACCAGAGAACCAGGTACGTTCAGTCGCTTTTCCAAGGACTTCTCCAGGGGCTTGAGGACCTTCAAAAGGGCTTGCTCGATGGTGTTGATGGTTCGTGAGATGGTGGGCTGAGAGACTCGGGCAAAGTGGGCTAGGGTTTCTTGGGTGATGTTTTGTCGGTAGCTGAGCAGGGTGACTTTAAGGGCCTTAGCTAGGGTGAGCCTGCGGGGTTTTTGGTCTGGTTTGACCCAGGTGAGGTGCTCGGCGAGGGTTGTGAGGAGCGTGGCGAATTGCGTGGCGGTGAGGCCGGTTGTACGCTGGTGTAGCAACGGTTCTTCCGGTATGGCTTGAGGTTATTTGTAGTGATTTAACCCTTTTATTTTTGCCGCTGGTGGGGCCGTTGTCTAGTTGGTGGGGGGTGGGGGTGTTGACCCCCTTATGAATAACCCTCTGTGGCATGTCCCCTTGGGGACAGAGCCCGCAGGGACTTGTCCCCCAAAAACCTGGCATAAGCTCTCCCTCTAGCTAGCACGATGTTTCACGGGTAAATTTTTATCAAACACTACCCCCCAGCATTTTCCCAGAAAATGGCCTCACTAGCCCAAACAGGGGTGATCTAAGGTAATTCAAGAAATAGGGGACAAATTTTTTTTCGTACCACTGCCCTTTGGGGGACAAATATGTGTATAGTTGGGTACAGTTCACAAACAACCCACCAGTTATCACAGGAAGAGCACCATGATTTTTGCAAACTGGGCCACCGACACCTACACCAGTGCCTCACTGAGCTCTGCGGTCAAGCGCCACTCTTCCCACGGTGGGCTCAAGAAGTTTCACAAGGCTCTCCATATGGCTGATTCCATGGTGCGCGGCGAGACAGTTGTCGATGTAGCGACCGGTAAGCTCGGCAGCTTTGGTGACTCCCTTCTGGTTATCACCAACGAGCGAGTTCTGATTCTCAAGAACTCCTTCCAGGCCGGAAACAGCCTTTCGCTTGACTTGCAATCACTTGAGCAGGCCAAGCTGACAAACCTTCCTTTCCTGGGTAACACCCTGACCATCGACGGCTATCGCTTCAGCCGCATCCCCACCGACTACACCAATACCTTGCGCACTCTTCTAGCAGCAGATCTTGCAGGCCACTGGGCTCACGCAGCCTAAGCTCCCCTAGTCTTCACACACAAAGGCTGGCCGCACCACCAGGTGCGGCCAGCCTTTTTGCTTTCCGCCACCTCTAGATAGAAACACAGGCGTCCTTTCATAGAGGCAAGTACAAAGCTAGCTAGATATCAAAAATAATTTTTTAGCCCAAAATTTCTAGACAAAAAAGGTATGACTAGGCTTTTTCTGTGTAGCACCAGAAAAGCTTTTTTCAACATTCAAACACGGACGTGTCAAATAAATGATTTGGTGATACGATTGTTTCAACAGCTGTTGCAGAATCATCCATAACCTTGCACCACCACTAGAGGAAAACTACCATGACTACACCTCAGATCCAGCGTCGCACCCTGGCACGCGGAGCAGCCTGGGCAGCCCCCGTCATTCTTGCCAGCACATCTGTACCTGCTTTTGCTGCGTCCACACCCCCGGTAGAAGACGACTGCACCTACGGCAAAATTGTTTCTGCCCCTTGGTCTAATGTCTGGCCTTCCCAGGGCAACTTCACCGGTTCTGTAGCTAAAGAACTTGAGTGGGCTGTCTACCCCACCAGTAGCTGCGCTACCGGGCTGCAAGCATTCACTTTCGACAATTCATTACCCAGAGCTCAGGCAGGCAACCCCCTCGCTAGCTCAAGCGCAACCGCCAACACCTGGCCTCCGACCTACCCGGCAGGCGGTAAGCCTGATGCTGACATCAACTCAGTGAACGGCATCGATGGGGTAGGCCAGGGAACCATCATTTCTGTAACTATCGAAAATGTTGCAGGTGATGTGGTCTATCGCCCCACCCCTACCGGTAGCGACCGCTTTATTTTTACAAACGGCGGTGCAAGTTATAGCTCCAACGGCACCCGCGGAGTTGGTGCAAACGTCCCCATGATTCGCCTCAACGACGACTTCAAGGGCGCAGACACCACCTATGCAAAGCTCTACAACTACCTGCGTTTTGCAGAAGCTCCTATGGTCACGAAGAACACCATGCACACCTGGGGCTACGGCAACCACTACACCACCGCAGACGGCCGTGACGGCTGGAGCTGGGATATCGAGGTCATGAGCAATATCGCTAACGGCCAGGCCGGTGCCAGCGTAGTTTCCTTCATGACCCGCATGCCCGCAGCAACCTTCGGTGATGCTGCCACCGCCAGCGGTTCAGTCATCAAGACCCAGTACCGCGTTACCGTTACTTCCCCCTGGGGTGTGGTCAGCTACCTGTCAGCAGGTATCTAAACCTTTTCTATCTCATTAGTCAGCACAGGGTAAAGGAGTTGCTTATACCGTGAGTCAGCCTCTCCCCGTGAGAGAGGCACCCGAAAAAGACGTGCAGTAGGCCCGGGCCACCGTAAGGTGACCCGGGCCTACTGGTATAGATACACGGTCTCGGTTAAACCCTAGAACTGCCAGCAAGAGTTGATGCTGGAAAGACCCTTAAACTGACGGTCTAGGAAGATCAGCCCGCGGGGAATACCCTCAAAGATACCCGCCACGTGGGTCGCACCGGCCAGAGTGTAGAAGGTGACGCGGGAGCCTTGCTGGCAGTAGTCAGCAGCCAGCTGGCGGTTGGTCCGGTAGGGAATCACGTCGTCACCCCAGGATGAAGCAATCAGAATGGGCACCTGGGGGTGGCGGCCCTGCTGGCCCAGGTTATTCTGGGCCATGATTTGTGAGACCTGGGGGTCGGTGGTCATTTCACGGGCCAGGGTCTGGCCGCTGGCGGTCAGGGTGCGGGTGTTCTTAAAACCGAAGGTTCCCACGGCGTCGAGGGTGCACTGGTCACGCACCGTCTCAAGGGCGGCCTTCCCTTCGGCTGAGAGTTTGTGGCTCAGGTCGATGCCGTAGCTATCGGCCAGGCCTACAACGCCCATCAGGGAGAAGCCTGTGTAGAGACCGCCGTCAATGAAGCTGGTGACCGCCTGTAGATTGGCAGGTACAGCACCTGCGTAGATGCCCTTGAGATTGAGTTCGGGAGCGTAGCTTGCTTGGAGTTCACCGGCAGATGCCACCGCACCACCGCCCTGGGAGTACCCCCAGAGACCGATAGGTGAGGTTGCGCTGCCCAGGCCAAGCTCGGCGGCGGTAGCTGCGCGGGCGGCGTCCAGAACTGCGTTGCCCTGGTCTACGCGGTTGAGATAGCTGTGGGTTCCAGCGGTGCCCAGGCCGATGTAGTCGGTAATAACGACGTTGTAGCCAGCGTTCAGCAGGGAGGTGATAACAAGGCTTTCGTACTCACTACCAGCTGCGAACTGGTTGGAAGGTGAGCAGGAGTCCCCGATCCCCTGGGTTCCGGGGGCCATGGCGATGATAGGACGCTCGCCAGGGCCAGCCCACCGTTTAGTGGTAGTGAGTGCGGTACCGGTGACAGCCACAGGGTTGCCCCGGTGGTCGGTGGACTTATACATAATCCGCTGGGCCTGGGCTACGGGGTGGGCGATGACGTTGTTGGCGTCGACCTTGAAGGTGAAGTTTTCCTTCTTGATGAGGGCGCCGTTAGCGGTGGGCAGCTGGGCCGGGGCGTCATAGAAATTTTCGCTAGCTAGCGCTTCGGGGGCGTCGTTGTAGATAGCTGCGGGGCTACTGCCTTCGCTGGTGAGGGTTTCTTGAATGAGTGCTTCTGCTTCTTGCACGGCCTGGCTGTTTTCGGTCAGGGGCGCGGTTTCGGCTGCGTTGGCCGGGGCCATGCTGAGGGCCAGCAGGGCGGTGAGTGAGAGGGCGGTTGCCCGACGTTTGCTAACGTTTTTGGGCGCGGCGTGGCGCGGTGTGTATTTAGCCATGAGTTTCCCTAGAGGTAAAATGCGAGTGAGGGTGCCAAGAAGAATTCAGCACCCTCACAGTGTACAGCTAGATAGCTAGGAGCTGAAGACTTAGATGAATGATACGCCTCGCTATAAAAAGCCTCTATGGAAACATCTTGTTCCTTTGAATCTCTTAGGACTAGCGCTGGGGCTTTTCATCTACTTCCTGCGACTCCAGTTCAACATAAATCTCTTAGTCAGAAATAGCACTGAAGACATAACTTTCTCCTGGACCGGTCTCTTGTTCTATGTAATACCCTGCGTACTAGCGCTCAATTTTTTTGGCTGGTTCGGCTACCTACAGGAAAATATTAGCGACGATAAAAACTAGCCCAGCACGCTCAGACAACTGCTAAGCACAGCAGTTGTTGATAAGATTCGAAAATATTTCTTCTCTAAGCAAGGGATTGAGGCTTATTCATAAGGGGTCCACACCCCACCCCCACCAACTAAACAACGGCCCCACCCGGCAGGTAATCTTGAGAATAAATCGCCAGAAATATTCTCAAACCACACCAGGAAAGACCGTTGCCACACCAGCGTACAACCGGGCTAACAGCCACGCAATTCGCCACACTCATCACAGCCCTCACCAGTCACCCCACCTGGACCAAACCAGACCAAAAACCCGCAGGCTCACCCTGACCCAGGCCCTAAAAATCACGCTGATCAGCTACCGACAGAACCTCACCCAAGAGACTCTCGCCCACCTCTTCGATATCTCACAGCCAACCATCTCGCGGACCATCAAAACCATCGAGAAGGCCCTAGAAAAGGCTCTCACTCCACTAGTCCCCAGCCTAGAAGTGAGCCTGAAACCACCTGGCTCTCTTGTGATTGACCGAACCCTTGTACCCACCTGGAACTGGCGCTCACAAGGGAAAAGAAATTTCTCTGGTCAGCATAAAAGAGCAGGATTTAACCATCAGGTGATCTGCACCCTCGATGGCAGGCTCTTAGCTATCACAGACCCGCTACCTAGGGCTAGAGATGATGCTTATGCCTTCAGAGCCCACGGGCTAGATCAGTTTCTTGATTCTTCGACTTTGGCTGATAAGGGCTACGTAGGTTTGGGACTGGCCACACCGACAAAGCGCAAGCCTGGGGTGAAGCTAACTAAGGAGCAGAAACGAAATAATCGGATGCTCAATCGGATTACGGGCGGTGGCGGAGCGGGTCATCGCGCTGGTGTTGCACCTGGCGGGTTCTGCGCACAGGCTTCAGGCGCCCGTTGGACTCGTATGGGCGGGTGTTTCCAGTAGTTCGCGGGTTGCTCTTTTTGGCTGCGGGGTACCCCTTATGAATAACCCTCAATATATCAACAACTACTTTTTTCTCATCAATTCAATAAAGAATCCTGTAGCTACCCACCTTTATAGCTAGCACCTTGCATTCAGAATTATCGGCAGTCTCTGATGGTGCAACTGCATCGCCGGTGGACACCTATACCCCTTAGCTACAAGGTAACCTCTGATTCTTTCTTCTGTTTCCGCCCCTGTAACCAAGCCTCTAACAACCACGCACACAGAATGATATGTACTGGGTTTCGGTCACACCCACCACCCAAAAAACTAACACATCACACAATATCAACTAAAACATCATCAACCACCTCCTGCGGAGTCCGATAACCAAGAGACGCATGCAACCGCCGCTGATTCCACCAGTACACCCAACCCGCCGTGGCAGCCTCCAACTGAGCAACCGAACCAAAGAACCGGCCACGCACCAGCTCAGCCTTATAAGCCCCATTCACCGACTCAGCCAGAGCATTATCGTATGAATCTCCAGTAGATCCTACAGACAACTGAACACCCAGCTGGATCAGCTCACGCGTGTAATCATCAGCAACATACTGTGAGCCGCGGTCTGAGTGATGCACCACCTGCGTCAAATCAGACCCTGACCGCCTGGCTTCAAACAAAGCCTGCTTGAGAGCCATCAGCGGCATGCCCAAGGTATGCATAGTCGAGGAAACACCCCAACCCACAATCTTTCGACTGAACACATCAGTGATGAAGGCCGTGTAGCAGAAGCCACTACCTGTGCGCACATAGGTGAAGTCCGCGACCCACAAGCGGTTCGGCGCTTTAGCGGTGAACTGGCGGTTGACCAGATCAGGGCGGCGATCAGGAGCCTTGGTAGCCCTGGTGGTCACAGGTTTACGGCCCCGATGCACACCCTGGATACCAGCTGCACGCATGAGCCGGTAGGTTTGGTCCCGGCCAATAGCCCAGCCTGCTCGTCTCATGGCCTGCCACATTTTGCGCACACCATAGACTCCGTAGTTCTCCTGGTGGATTTTGATCAGTTCAGGAATGAGGAGCTGGTCGGATAGTGACCTGGCTGAAGCGACACGGCTCATTGCGCGGTAATAGCCGCTGGCCGTCATGAAGCCACCGTCAAGGTGCTCGGATAGGACTCGGCAAATGGGCTCGACCCCGAAAAGATCCTTATAAGTGTTGATGTAGCGGATCATCATCGGGCCGGTCGGTCGAGCTCTGCTGCGAAAAAAGCTGAGGCTGTCTTCAGGATTTCGTTGGCCCTGCGTAGTTCCGCGTTTTCTCGTTTTAGGCGTCTGATTTCGGCCGCCGCGTCACTCGTAGTAGTGATTTCTTTGCCGGTGTCGAGGGCGGCGTTGTTGCACCAGCGGGCCAGAGTGTTGTGGGAAATTCCTAGCCGAGGGGCGATGTCTTTGATTGCTGCGGTTATGGACGGGGCGTCGGGGTGGTTCAGTCGGTCACCGACGAGTCGTACCGCTCGTTCTTTGAATTCTTGGGGGTATTTGTTGGGCATGGTTTTATTATTCCTTCCGGTGGGGTGTGGGTGGAAGGTGTGGACTGAACCCAGTACATATCATTGGATGATGTCTTGGGTGAGGGTTTTGAGTAGGGTGTCGCTGCTGAGGTCTAGGCCTTGTTCTTTGGCTTGGGTGATGAGGTTTTGGGCGAGTTGGTGTTCTGTTGTCATGGTGTTATTTTCTCCTGTTGGGGTTGGGAGGGTTTACACCGTTTTCCTGACAGTCCCGTGTGATGCCCTGGTTGATGGCGTTGGAGATAACGAGGCTGTGGCAGCTGGTGCAAATGGGGCTACGGGTGCCTGTGTAGGGTTCGGTGATGGTGGTGAGTTTGGTGGTGCCGGTGCAGAGGGTGGGGGCTTTAGCCATAGTGTGCTCTTTCGTCTACGTTTGTGGGGTTCGTAGAGGTATATGCACTTAGCAGGTGGTTTCGGCGGGCTGTTGCCGTGGTTTTTTGGAATTGTTTGCAGCTGCGTCTCACGTCGTATCATGTGATTTCATGTCATGTCATGTCATGTCATGTCATGTCATGTCATGTCACATGCTATTACAGCATGTCAGTGGCCAATTGGCGCAAAATGATACCTAATGATGCGATATAGCATGAAAGAAATAAAGTCATTTTTCTACAACAACTTCAATAAGCAACCTTGCTTCCAGTTCACCTACTTGATATTAATTAAGACGTACATCACAACGAAGTCCTGTACCTACAATCTATTGGAGTGATCATGCTTTCAAAGCTGACCCGTACCTTCCTAGTCACCACAACCAGCCTAACCCTCATGGCAGGTATACTCCCAGCGACCCATGCAACCGCAACAACATCGCCATCTACTACAGTCACTGCCAGCAGCGCCCCAGAAACAACTTCCCAAGCAACACCTGCCAGCCTCCCCTACAGACCTCTGGCAGATATCCGAGCCGAGTCCCTAGCTAAAGGCTTAGATGCTGAAGCAACTGAACTCGCCATCGAGCTTCAAAAGATTGTCAATGCATACCACAGCCTTCCCGACCATCTCAAAGATGCCCCCTACGATTCACCAGCTGTACAAGATGCCCTATTAGCAGCCACTTCCCCATCACTAGCTCGCGGGGCCACTGCAGGCGGGATTGACATTGGCAAAGCTAGCGCCTGTGCAAAGGCTGTTGTAACCACACTCGTCAAGAGGGGCACACCAATTGGTCAGATTTGGTCTCTCATTGAAACCATCGGAGGAGTTGTAGAATTCGCCCAGGGCATATCGCAAATCCTTGTCTCAGGGCAACAGGAAAATGCACAGCGTCTTGTCACGAATAAATGGGGGCCAGAAATGGGTTATCTGCTAGGCAAAATCTTTGGATATTATGAGATTGTTATGTCATGTAAGGATTTGAGAATCTAATGCCAGCTGACCCCAAAGACAATAAAACTCTGTGGCAGGAGCTGCTCCCATTAAACATTCTTGGTCTCGCTATTGGAACAATTGCATATTTCATTAGACTCCAGTTTAATATCTCGCTCTGGACTAAATTCGCAACTATCGAGGATACGACTTTCTCCTGGACCGAGCTAATATTTGTCTATATTCTTCCAGCTTTAGCAGTTCTTAACTTTTTTGGCTGGTTTGGCTATCTACAGAAGAATATTGGTAGAAATAAGGATTAGAGCTCTCCGCCACTGGACAAGGAAACCATATCATTCTGCATGACATGGAATGATATGGTTTCTTTTTATTTTACTTCCTCAGCCATAAACCCCTAGTCCCCTATCAATTGGGGTCAGCCAAGTTATTACTCGCAAAATCAAGCCAGCCCTAAGCCGAGAAGGTCTATCCCAGAAGGAGCTCGCTAATCGTCTTGGCATTAGCGCTGCTAATGTCTCACTCAAAATGCGCGCTGAGGTCTCGTTTACAATGAACGAACTTCTGAGCATTGGCGGGATTCTAAATCTCTCCCTTAGTGAGCTGTTGGGCGACTCACTTCTACTCTCTCGTGTACCTACTCCCGAATATATGGAAGACGAAAAGGGCAAGAAAAAAGTCGCCCCGATCGGATTCATACCGAACGGAGCGACTTACTTGGTTGCGGGGGCAGGATTTGAACCTGCGGCCTCCGGGTTATGAGCCCGGCGAGCTACCGAACTGCTCCACCCCGCGGCGACTCATATAACTATACGCACTTCCCGCAAGCAGTGCAAGCCAAAACCAGCTTTTGTGATGTACTCTACACAAAAGGACGCCACCTGCCCGCTGAGTGCGGGAGGCGGCGTCCTTATCTGCCCAGGGCTGCTACAGCCTGACTCCTAGTTGGAGGGCGAGGGGCTGGGGCTTGCCTCGGTGGTGGCAGTGCCCTCAATACCTTCAGCATCAATGGCGCGCTGCAAAGCCTCGTTCAGGCGGGTCTGGGCTTCACCGTAGGCGGCCCAGTCGCCGGCCTTCATGGCGGCGTCCGCGTCCTGCATTGCCTGGCGGGCGTCCTGCAGGGCACCGGTCAGGCTGGCGCTATCGGTGTTGGTAGCGGTACCGTCAGCTGCCTGAGCGGCCTCGGTTTCATCGACACCGGCATCGGCAGCGGTTTCAGCACCAGAGGAACCGCTAAAGAGCTCGTCCAGGGCTTCCTCCAGGGTGGGGGCAAAGCCGACCTGCTCGCCAAAGCCCACAAGGACGCGGCGCAGTGAGGGGTAGGCGGCATCACCGGAGGACTGCACGTAGACCGGCTGCACGTAGAGAATACCGCCACCCACGGGCAGGGTGAGCAGGTTACCGTTAATCACGTCAGAAGCACCCTGGCGCAGCAGGTTCAGCTCTGTTGATACAGCGGTATCTGAGTTGAACACGTTCTGAGCCTGGCCGGGGCCGGGAACAACCGACGAGCGGGGAAGCTCAAGCAGGGTCAGCTTGCCATAGCCTTCAGCCTTTTCGCCGTCCTTACCGGTACCGGCATCGCCATTGGCTGAAAGGAAGCCGTACATGACGTTACGGGTGTTGCTGTCTGACTGCTGGGGGATGAAGCTGGTGGTCAGCGAGAACTGAGCTGAGTCTTCACCCGGCATCTGCAGGGACATGTAGTAGGGAGGCAGGGGGCGGCCGCTGTCATTGGTGGGGTCGTTAGGAATCGACCAGCGGTCGTCCCCGTTGTAGAGGCTGCTTGCATTGGTTACGTGGTAGGCGTTCAGAATCTCTCGCTGTACCTTGAAGAGGTCCTGGGGGTAGCGCACGTGCTCAATCAGGGAAGCCGACATCTCGCTGTAGGGGCGCACCGTATCGGGGTAAACCTTCTGCCAGGTCTTCAGTACCGGATCTTGGTCATCCCAGGCGTAGAGGGTAACCGAGCCGTCGTAGGCGTTCACAGTGGCCTTGACCGAGTTACGGATGTAGTTAACCTGTTGGCTGGGCAGGGCCTGGGTTACGCCGGATGCGGTCTCTGAATCAGAGGTCGCATTATCAAGCTGGGCTGCCTGCGAGTAGGGGTACTGGTTACTGGTGGTGTAGGCGTCCACAATCCAGAGCACCTGACCGTCGATGATAGCCGGGTAGGGGTTGCCGTCTACGGTCAGGTAGGGGGCAACCTTCTTCACGCGCTCTGAGGGGTCGCGGTCGTAGAGAATCTGGGATTCGGGGCGGACGGCGTCCGACAGCAAGATATCTGAGGACTGGAACTTGATGGCGTAGGCCAGACGGTTAAAGGCGTTACCGATGACGGGGCCGCCGTTGCCGCTGAAGGTGTACTTGGCGTCCGCGCCGCTTTCGTCGTCAGCGGTCTGGGGGCGGTCAAGTTCTAGCGGTTCGTCCTCGGCGGTGCCACCCACGATGGAGTAGTCGGGTGAGCTCTGGCCGAAGTAGATGCGGGGCTCGTAGTCGCCGCTAATTGCACCGGTTGCTTGAATACCCGACTGGATAAACTTGGGCTTACCGTCGGCTTCAACCTGGTTGCCGTAGGCGGCGATGACGCCGTAGCCGTGGGTGTAGACCACGTGCTGGTTAACCCAGGAAGACCCGGCATTCTGGTCGGGGTTCAGCTCGCGGGCGGCGATAACGGTGTCGGTCTCTGTTCCGTCGATGGTGTAGCGGTCAACCGAGAGGTTCTGCCCAAACTGGTAGTAGGGGCGGAACTGCTGCAGCTGGGCAAATGCACCGGAGACCACGTTGGGGTCGAGCAGACGGATGTTAGAGATGGTCTCACTCTCACCGCGCAGGGCACCTGCTGCGGTGGATGTGGTGGCGTCGTAGTTCTGAACGTCGATCTGATCCAGGCCGTAGGCTGCACGGGTCGCATCGATGTTGCGCTGGATGTAGGGGGCTTCTGCGACCTGTTCGTTCGGCACGACCTGGAAGCGCTGCACAATCCAGGGGTAGATACCACCGGCTACCAGGGAGGCAATTACCAGCACGGCGGTGCCAATGATGGGCAGACGGAAGTTCCCGCGTACGGCTGCTAGGACGAAGAGGGCAGCGACCAGCAGGGAGGCAATCGCCAGAATCGCGTTGACAGGGATGATGGCGTTGACGTCGCTGTACATGGCACCGGCCCAGGAGCCAGACTGGTCCTGGGTTGCGTTGTAGCGGGCCAACCACAGGGTGATGCCGCGCAGCAGAATGAAGAGGGCACCGAGCACTGCGATGTGGCGGCGGAAGTGCACGGTGGTAGTGATACCGCGCTCCCCTACTACGATGCCGCCGTAGAAGTAGTGCATGACCAAAGCTGCCATCGCTGAGAAGATGATGGCGGTGCTCAGCAGGCCGGTCACCACATTGAGGAAGGGCAGGGTAAACATGAAGTAGCCCAGGTCGCGACCGAACTCGGGGTCTGTGGTACCAAAGCTTTCACCCTGGAAGAAGAGCAGGACGGTCTCCCACTGGGTCATCGCCCCACTACCGACGAAAGCGCCCAGAAGAACCGGCACAGCAATCAGAAGGACCTTGCGCATGCGCTCAATACCCTGGCGGTAGCGCTCCATATTCTGGTTGAAGAGGTCCTGCATATCGCCGTAGGGGTCGGGCACAGGGTTGCCGTTGGCATCCACTCGGGGGCCAGCAGAACGGCGGGGGCTGGGAGTCTGTAGTTGGCCGTGCCTATAGGCGTAGAAGAGGCTGGCCCAAACGGCGATACCTACAACGATACTTGCAACCAGGAAGACGGCACCGCGGGTCAGGTTTTGGGTGATGAAAACCTTGAGGTAGCCCAGCTGGTCATACCAGAGGACGTCGGTGTACACCTGGGTTGCAAAAACAAAGGCTACGACCAGGGCGGCAATGATTGCCACGGTCACGGTCAGCGGCCGGTTTCTACGTTGAGGAGCGCGTGATGATGAACGGGGAGGGGTGCTTCCGGTACTCACGGGTATCCTTCAGTTGTGTTTCGTGTCTGCCGCAAAGGTGCGGCCTGTGTGGTGGGTGACGCCGCACAGTGGGCGACGCTACATATAAGACACTATTTTGCCAAAGAAAGCTGTGAGTTTCGAGAGTAGGCTTAGCATTTCAGCTCTGGGGTGACCAGCCCCGCCCCTTAGGAACAGGTGGGGAAGGTTGCGGGGTCTTCGCCCTGGCCGATGCGGGTCACCGCGTCTACCGCCTCATCCAAAGTTGATACCTTGATGACGTTCAGACGACGGGGCACGTTACCGACCACTTCATCGCAGTTATCTGCCGGGGCCAAGAAAACCGTAGCACCGGCGTCCGCAGCTCCCCGCATCTTTTGTTCAATGCCCCCGATGCTGCCCACGGTGCCGTCCGCGTCGATGGTGCCGGTTCCGGCAAAGTGAATACCGCCGGTCATCTCACCTTCTGTCAGCTCATCGATAATGCCCAGGGCAAACATCATGCCGGCCGACGGGCCGCCCACTTCTTCGAGGCCGTAGTTGACGGTCATGGGGAACTCAAAAGAGCGGGCGATGTAGAGGCCCAGCACGTAGCGCTGCCCCTGCTCATTGTAGGAGGGGGTGACGGAAACGTCCTGCTCGCTACCGTCGCGAGTCAGGGTAAGGGTGACGGGCTGCCCGGCGGACGCGTTCACCCGCTCGGTCAGGTCGGTGTAGCTTGCCAGTGGCTCGCCGTTGAGAGCGGTAATCACGTCGCCCTCCTGGAGTATGCCCTGGCTGGGGCCACCCTCAACGGCACCTGACACCGTTAAAATTTCGGTGTAGTCGATACCCAGCTGGGTGAGGGCAGCCGCCTGAGCTACCTCCTGGGAGTTGGTCATATCGGCAGTGTTCTGCGCGGTGACCTGCTCGCTGGTTACTGAGGGATCGTAGATGAGGTCGCTGGGCAGCACCGCTGTAGAATCTTCCAACCAGGTTGCCAGCGCCTCAATCGCAAAGAGAGAAGTGTTGGGGCCGCCTGCAACCGATACCGTGGTCATATCGAGGTTGCCGCTTACCGGGTAGGTCTGGGCGCCCTCAATCTCAATCAGGGGCTTACTATCGAACTCACCAATGGTGTTGAAGGTAGGGCCGGGTGATTCGGTCACGAAATCAACCGGAATCACCAGCGAAAACATCGACAGGCCCAGGGCCCCCACCGCGCTCACCGTGCGCAAATCAGCCCGACGTTCACGGGGGCGGGTAGCTGCTTTGTCCCTCTTCGAAAAAACCATAGGACTAGCCTACTAGCAAAATCGCCCAGCCCAGCCCACTCCCCAGCAAATTCCCACTTGGCTCAGGGCTAAAAGCATCCCGGGGTACGCGACGAGGTCGGTAGGCTAGTGAGAAACAGTAGCGGCGGGCGCCGCAGCCCCCTATTGAAACGAGGCAGAACGTGACCAACAACCCCTACGACTCAGCTGGCCGTGACCCCCTTGAAGAGTTCCTCAAGAAGCTACAGGAGCAGGGGTTTGATCCGTCAGCCATGAACGGGGCCGCGGGCTTCGACGCCGATGCCCTCAAAAACATGGGTATCCCCCTCGACCCGGCCATGCTCTCGGGTATCTTCGCCCAGGTCAATTCGATGATGAGTGCCCAGTCTAGCGACGAACCCGTCAACTGGGATATGGCCAAGCAGCATGCCCGCCAGGTACTGGCCATGGGTGAAGACCCCTCGGTGACTTCATCCCAGACAGGCGCAGTCCGTGACGCTGCTGCCCTAGCAGATCTCTGGCTGGACCCCGTAACCATCTTCGAGCGTCCTGCCTTCGGTGTTGAGGCCTGGGCCAAAGCAGAGTGGGTTGAGAACTCCTTTGCCACCTGGAAGGACATCGCTGGCCCCGTTGCCGAAGAAGTCTCATCAGCCATGACCTCCTCTATCCAGCAGCAGATGCCCGAAGAAATGGCCGGCATGCTCGGCGGCGGCAATCTCTTTGCCGGTCTTGGCGGCATGATGTTCGGTATGCAGATGGGGCAGGCTATCGGCAAACTGGCCGAAGAGGTCGTTTCGTCCACCGATATTGGCATCCCGCTGGCCCAGGGGCGCTCAGCCCTGCTACCGGCCGGTGTTGCAGCCTTCGGCGAAGGCCTAGAAATCCCGGCCCAAGAGGTCATGCTCTACCTTGCCGTGCGCGAAGCTGCCCTGATTCGCCTGCACAAGACCAACCCCTGGCTGCGTGAGGACATCATTGACCTTATCAAGCGCTTCTCCCGCGGTATTCACGTTGATATTGAGCGTATGCAGGCAGCCGCTAACGACATCGACTTCGACCCCTCAAACCCCGAGGCCATGATGGACGCCTTCGCCGGCGACATGTTCAAGCCCCAGCTCACCGAAGACCAGCAGCTGGCCCTTGACCGTCTCGAAACCCTGCTGGCCCTGATTGAAGGCTGGGTCAGCCTCGTCACCGAGCAGGCCACCAAAAACCTGCCCATGGCCCCGCAGCTGGCTGAGACCATGGCCCGCCGTCGCGCCACCGGCGGCCCCGCAGAGCACGCTTTTGCCCAGCTCGTTGGTCTTGAGCTGCGCCCCCGCAAGATGCGCGAGGCCCTTGCCTTCTGGCGTCACTACGAAGAAAACCACGGCTTTGAGGCCCGCGATCAGCTCTGGGAGGGCCCCGAGACCCTGCCCACCGGCGAGGATCTGGATGACCCCGCAGGCTTCACCTCCCGCCGGGCCCTGCTCAACGCCAGCGAGGACGAGTTCGATGCGGCCCTCGAAAAGCTTCTGGCTGGCGGCTATGACGAGCCCGCTGAAGGGTCCGAAGACAAAGAATAAAGAGGCACGGGGTCTAGAGAAGAGTCTTCTCTAGGCCCGTCCTGCCTGCTGCGCCCGCTGCCCAAAAGTAACCCCTTCC
The DNA here is from genome assembly GCF_053548195.1 of Rothia sp. 11254D007BW. Taxonomy (NCBI): domain Bacteria; kingdom Bacillati; phylum Actinomycetota; class Actinomycetes; order Micrococcales; family Micrococcaceae; genus Rothia; species Rothia sp. 11254D007BW. The sequence continues at coordinate 234,544 of NZ_JBPWPK010000001.1, read as the reverse complement.
AAAAAGCCCCGCGCTTTCTCAAGGTGGGGGTAGCGGGCTTCAAGGGCCCTAAAAGCCGGTGAATGGTTGGGCTCTAGAAAGTGGCAGAGCTCGTGAAAAATCACTGAATCCAGGGCGTACTCCGGTGCGCCCTGAAGTGTATGCGAGATGCGAATCGTGCGCTCAGCGGGGGTCGCTGAGGCCCAGCGCTGCTTCTGGTTGGTGACCCACCGGATTGAGAGCGGTTCTGGGGCTTCCGGCAGGTAGGTGGCTCGCAGGTAGTCAGCTCGCTCCCGCAAAAACTCATCGAGGGCACCCCGCTGGGCACCGGCGTCCTTACGGGCCCGGCGGGCCTCTACCTTAGGTAGCATGCGGCGCAGGTAGTCCTCGATCTCCCTGTCGGTGGAGGTGGCGGGGACCATCAGGCGCAGGCGTCCGTCCTTATGCGGCGCTAGCTGTACCGTGCGGGTGCGGCGGGTAGAGCGCACCACCTCAATCTCAGGGCGGGACGCCGTCGCGGGCAGAATCTCACGCGAGGTAGCCACTAGACCCCCTTGGGAGCGATGTCGTTGATAAAGCGGGAGCGCTTGCGCCCGGCCCGCCCGCCGGGGGTTCGCGAGCGCGACCAGCTCAAGGTCAGGTAGGAGCGGGCTCGGGTAATTCCGACGTAGAAGAGACGGCGCTCTTCGTCTACCTCGTCGCTGGTTTGGGCGAAGGAGATGGGCATAAGGCCCTCGTTGAGGCCGCACAGGAAGACTGCCTCCCACTCCAAGCCCTTGGCTGCATGAAGGGAGGCGAGGGTGACGCCGTTGAGGGAGGGAGCATCGCGGTGCTGGGAGCGCTGGATAAGCACCGCGACCAGCTCGTAGAGGGTGAATTCGGGGGGCAGGTCGGTGGCGCCGTTAGCGGACGCCCGCTCCCGCGCTTGCCTGCGCTCGTCGGCGAGGCGGTCGGCAAGGGACACCAGGGTTTCAAGGGACTCCCAGCGGGCTCGTTCCTGGCCGGAACGCTGGGGGGCTTTGGCTGACCAGCCCAGGTTTTTGAGGTTATCTCTCACGAGCTGGGTGACGCTGTCGGTGGCTTCAGCGCCCTTGGCTGCGCCCTGGAGCATGCTGATAGCGGCTCGGACTTCGGGGCGGTCAAAGAACTGTTCTGCGCCGCGCAGCTGATAGTTGATTCCGGCGTCGGTGAGGGCCTGTTCCAGGGCAGCTGACTGGGAGTTGGTGCGGTAGAGCACGGCGATATCGGCTGCCGGGACGCCCTCTTTGTCGATGAGGTCCTTGATGTCTTCAGCGATACCGATTGCTTCTTGCTCGTCATCGGCGTACTCAAACCACTCGGGTTTAGCCCCGGGCTCTCGCTGGGAGACCAGCTGCAGGGGCGGGGCCCAGGAGTAGCGGGTGGAGTCGGGCATCTGACGGCGGGCAGCTAGCAGGCGGTTGGCCAGGTCGACCACCTGCGGGGTGGAACGGTAGTCACGCACCAGCTTGACCACGGTGGCGCCCTCGAAACGGGTGCGGAATTCGAGCAGGTGGCGGCTGGTTGCACCGGCGAAAGAGTAGATGGTCTGGGAAGCATCGCCCACCACGCACAGGTCATCGCGGCGCCCCAACCAGGCATCCAGTAGGCGTTGCTGCAGGGGGGAGACGTCCTGGTATTCGTCCACCACGAAGTGGCGGTACTGCTGGTGAATCTGGGCGGCGATATCGGGGTTTTCCTCGATGATGGCGACGGTCAGCAGCAGGATATCTTCAAAGTCGATGACGTTGCGCTCGTCCTTAAGCTCCTCGTAGGTGCGCAGCAGGCGCACCATGTCGATGGGGCTGATATCTGCCGGCAGCTCCCGGTGGGCCAGGTGGGGCATGAGGGAGTCGGCCGTGAGCATAGAGACCTTAGCCCACTCGATTTCACTGGCGAGGTCGCGCACGATGGCCCGGTCGGTAGCCAGCCCTAGGCGGCGAGCTGATTCGATGATGAACTGGGACTTATTCTTGATAATCTCGGGTAGCGCCCCGCCGATGGCCTGGGGCCAGAAATAGCGTAGCTGGGCGAGAGCGGCTGAGTGGAAGGTACGGGCTACAACCCCGGCGGCACCCAGCTGGCGCAGGCGCACTTTCATCTCTTCGGCTGCCCGGATGGTGAAGGTGAGAGCCAGGACGGCCCTCGGATTGTAGCGGCCGATGGCGATACCGTAGGCGATGCGGTGGGTGATGGCACGGGTCTTGCCGGTACCGGCACCTGCCATCACGCACATGGGCCCGGCAAGTTCGGTAGCCACCCGACGCTGTTCGGGGTCAAGCCCCTCAAGGATAGTCTCGGGGTTGGGGGCAGACAGGGTAATGGGCTGGGCCCTGAGCTTATCGTGAATCATGGTGCTTCTCCCCTACCCTCGCAGTCCTTGTGGCCGGTAGCGGCCACGCCAGCTATCTAGTCTACCGCCCAGCAGGCTACTGGGGGTGCCCCAGCGGCTGCCCCAGCCAGAACTCTATCAGCCGGCGGGAAATAGAGCTGGGCCCGGGAAGTTGCACGGTACCTGAGCGGTGGGCTTCAAGTAGTTCGGCTCGGCTAAACCAACGAATTTCCTCAATTTCAGCTCCGTCCGCTTCAACATGGTTGGGGTTGGAGATTTCAGCGAGATAGCCGCACATCAGCGACCTGGGGAAGGGCCAGGGTTGCGACCCCAGATACTTCAGTGAAGTAACCAGCCCACCACATTCCTCGTAGACCTCGCGCAGGACAGCGGTTTCGAGGGCTTCGCCGCCCTCAACGAACCCGGCAAAGGTAGAAAAGCGCCCTTTCCCCCAGGCCCGCGCCTGCCCCAGCAGAATCTTGCTCTCTCCCCCAAACTCAGCGGTAACGGCTGTAATAACGGCGGGGTCTGTGCGGGGGAAGAGCTCTCTACCCTCTTCGGTGATCCGCACCCAGCCGCCGCGGGTAGTGAAGGTGGGGGAGCCCGTCCGCGCATCAAACCCAGAGGATGCATGCCAGGCACTCAAGGACGCCGCAGCCGCCAGCACCTCACCCCAGGCGAAGGCTTCCCCCTGCCCCTCATAAGCATAGGCAGCGTAGTCGCGTATGCTCACCCACTCGCCGCCCGAGCGGGCAGCTACCACCTCAGCTAGGGTTTGCTCCTGGTTTTCAAAGCCCTGGAGGTTCAGGGGCGATTCTCCCAGGTCTAAGAAGCGGGCGAAGTCAGCCAGGATTACTACCACGGGTTGTTCTGTTGTCTCGCCCTTCTGTGTAGGTACGGACGCCGCTACCCGGCTTCCCGCGAAGATGAGGGTTGGGTGCTGGTGACGGTCGCGGGACGTGTAGTCGAGTACAGCTTCAGTATGCAGATCAAAAACCTGCGCTAGGTCCAGCGGTTCTAGCCCCTGATCTGTTGCGTGAACCAGCACCTTGCCCCGGTCAACTGCCAGCAGGGCGGGGCTAAGGAGCCAGGGGTAAAGGTCGCTGGGTGTTCTATCTGTGGTGTCTTGCCTGTCCGTCAAGGCCTGCCCCAGGTGAGCGAAGAATCCCGGACGCTCCCGCACTGCACCGCTGGTTCGCACCCGGTCAGTGGTCAGCGGTAACCGCCCCAGGGGCGAAAACCAGCCCTGCCCGCCGTCGCCGGGTGCGGCGTCCGTATCGTCCTGCGAACTAGATGCCGACAGATTAGTCATATTTTCAGCATTCATATCGGGTTCGTTCCAACTTCTCTTGTACCCTTAAAAGTGTGACTTCAACACCGCTTCAACTTGCCGCCATCGTATCAGCTGGGGTTCCCGGGCTCTACCCCGTAGCCGCCCTCCCCTCAGCCGACGACGCCCTCGACTTCGACTCAGCCATCATCATTGACTCAGCCGACAAGCGCTGGCGCGTCCGTGCCCCCAAGCACCCCGAAGCGAGCGTGCGCCTCGAAGCGGAACACGTCATTCTCCAGTCCTTTACGCCGGGGCTCCGAGCCCGCCTGCCCTTCCTCGTACCCACCATCGTGGGTACCGTTCCCCTCGACGGTCGGCAGGCCTTCATCTACACCCATAACCCCGGGTCCCACTACGATATCGACGATTTAGCGGACCTCTCCCACCGAACCCGCGAGGGCCAGCCCAATATTGCGGACGACATTGCCCGCCACATCGCTACCATTCACGTTTTCCCCACCACCATCGTTGAGGACGCCGACCTACCGGTCTACACCGGCCAGCAGGTCCGCGAGCGCCGCCTTGCCGAGCTTGACCTAGCTGTAGCTACCGGCAAGGTACCCTCCGGACTGCTCACCCGCTGGGAAGAGCAGCTCAACGATTCAGTAATGTGGGACTTCCGCCCCCGCGTCATTCATGGGGACCTCAACGAAGACAACCTGGTGCTTGATCAGAAGAAAATCGTTGAGATCACCGGCTGGTCAGAGGTCTGCGTCGGTGATCCCGCTGCTGACTTCGCCTGGCTGTACGCCTGCGAAGACCCCCTCTTTAGGGAGAGGGTCTTTGCGGCCTACCGTGAAGAGATGCCCCAGGAGCCCGACCGGAACCTCGAAGCTCGAGCTAACCTCTATGCGGAGTTCGGTCTGGCCCAGTGGCTGATCCGCGGGGTGGAGCTAGAAGACCGGGTCATGATTTCAGAGGCTGTTTCTATGCTCGACCACCTCGAAGCTGAGCTGCGAGCTGTTGGAGCCCTAGCCGGCTAACTGACCGGCCCGTTCCAGGGCTTTCTCTAGCTCTGCCCGGGTGGAGAAGTTGGTCACTTCAATGCTTTTTCCGGTAGAAGCGTAGAAGAAATGGGCCTCTACGTTTTCTTCGGGTACCCCCTGTAGGCGGGCAAAGCCCAGGCGGTAGAGGGAGAGCTGCACCGACCGTTCTTTGAGCTCCTTCTTGGTGCGCGGCGGCTGCCCCGTCTTCCAGTCCACCAGCTGCCAGACGGTCGAGCCGTCGCCGTCCGTCCGGGTAAAGATAGCGTCGATGCGGCCGCGTACCGTTACTCCAGCAAGCGGTGTTTCCAGCGGGTATTCCAGGGCCCAGGGCTCACGGCTTGCCCAGTCGCTGGCGAGGAAGTTCTCTCGCAGGGCCGGAATATTGAGCTCTTCCTCGGTGCTGTCGTCATCGAACTCTTCGTCCATATCGAGCATGCCGCTGGCGCCAAAGTGGTCTTCAACCCAGCTGTGGAAAATGGTTCCCTGGCGGGCCGCGATACCCGGCTTTTGGGGCATGGGGCGTCGCATGTTGTCGATGACGGCCTGCGGGTCTTTGACTAGATTGACGAGCAGGGAGGCTGACAGATGGCCGGGTAGCTCGAAGGAGCTGTTTTCCGCGGGTGCAGCCAGCAGGCTCAGGAGCAGGTCGGTTTCTTCCTGCCAGTCTTCGATAGCATCTTGTGCCTCTTGGGCCTGCTCCGGGGTGGGGTCGGGGAGGGCAGCGAGAGCTTCAGCGAGCGCATCTGCCTCAAGCCCGCCGCGCAGCACGTTCTGGGCCGCACGCTCGACTACCTGGCGGGGGCTGAGCCCTGTTAGGTTGCCCTGCTTGCTCTCATTTGGGCTGGGTGCAGGGCCTGCTGCTTCGAGTTCCTGAAGGGAGGTCCAGGTCATCTGATGGGGCCCGTCGAAGGGGTCGAAGGGCCAGAGGGCGGTGGTAATCGTGGCTGACTGGGGGTTGACGGTGCCTATCTGCTCAGGGTCAAGCTCGCTCAGAATTTCAGCTAACTCAACCGGGGCATCGAGCAACTCGGCGACGAAATCAGACATGAGGCGGGGCTTAGCCGTGGTTCCCTTCCAGGCCGAGGTCGTCAGAACGAGCAGGGATCGGGCACGGGTGTACCCCACGTAGGCTAGACGGCGCTCTTCCAGGGTGCGGTGTTCTACCGCCTGCTCCGAGAGCTGGGCCATGAAATCACCGAGATCCTGCAAATGATCAAAGTCTGACCGCCAGCCGGGTAGGTAGGCGGCGTCCCCGCGCAGGGGCCAGGGCAGGGTGTCCCCTTGCTTGGTCCAGCGTTCGTCCTTAGCATCGGGGAAGTCTCCGGCAGCCATGCCCGGAATATACACTTGGTCCCACTCCAGCCCCTTTGAAGCGTGCACGGTAAGAATCTGCACCGCGTCGTGGCGGGGGGCCTCTGCTGCCATTTCGAGCCCGGCTTCCTGCTGGGCTGCCGCATCGAGCCAGGCTAAGAAGCCGCTAATCCCCGATGCCGAGGCGCCGGTGGCGCTGAGGGCAAAACGGACGCCGTCCTCCCCCTCTTCCAGGGGCTGGCCGTTAGCAGCGGCCAAGAGCAGGGCGTTCACGCGGGGAGCTGTGGACTCGTAGGTAGCGGCCACATCGTAGAAGGCGTCAAGGTGCCTGCGAGCCGATGTTGCGTATGCCCCCGGGCGGGCAGCTAGCTCGATATCGAGCAGGAGGGTGCGCTCGATTTCGCTGATGAGGGTGGTGAGGTCATCGGAGGTGAACTGGCGCAGGTAGGTCAATTCTCTCGATACAGCCTGAAGTCGTTTCAAGCCTTCGGCGCTGATGGGCCGGCCGCTGCGGGCTGAGACCCAGCCCTCCTGCGGCAGGTTTTCGAGTGCCTCAATCAGGGAGGCTCCATCGGTGACATCGGGGGCGGCAGCCTGGAGCAGGCGCCGGTAGTCTTCAGCGGACGCGGGCACCTGCTCACCAGCGTCCTTCAGGTCCCTCGCGCTGGTAGCGCCGCGTTCAGCAGCTTCGCTCAGGCCCTCAACCTCATCGAGGATTTCCTGTTCGGTGCGCAGGGCAGCGGCCTGGGCTGTAATGCCAAACCTGATTTCAAGTTCTCGCTGGCGTTTGAGGGCTTCTGCCCACTCGCCAAAGGCTAGCAGGTCAGATAAGCCGAGCCGCCAGCGGGCGCCAGCCAGTATGCGCATGAGCGCATCTGAACGGCCGGGGTCGCTCAGCACTCGGAGCACCGCCACCAGATCTACGATTTCGGGGGTATCGAGCAAGCCGCCCAGACCTACTACCTGGTAGGGGACGCCCAGCTCGTCGAAGGCTTCTTGCAGGGGTTCCATCATGGCTCGCTTTTTGCAGAGGACGGCCATGGTCGGCATGTCTGAGAGCGGGCGGCCAACAAAGCTAGAGCGTTGCTCGGCAATCATCTGGCCAAGGGCACGGGCTTCTTGCAGGTCTGTGAGGTACTCCCCTACCAGCACCCGCCCCGCAGTGGGGTTGGGGCGCGCGACCAGGGGCGGCACCTCGATGGTGTGGGTGCGCTGAACCCAGTCGGGGCTTACGCTCAGGGGCTCAGCTACCCGATTGGCAGCTGCCAAGATAGAAGTGTCATTTCGCCAGGCCACAGTGAGGTAGCTGGCGGTACGGTCTTCTGCCGGGAAGTAGTCGTAGAAGCTAAAGAGCTGACCGTCTGAAGCTCCGCGGAAGCCGTAGATAGACTGCTTGGGGTCGCCCACCGCCATTACGGGGTGGGCAGGGGCATCTGCTTTTGCCCCGAACAGATCGGAGAAGAGCTGCATCTGGGCATGGGAGGTATCTTGGAATTCGTCCAGGAGCACCACCCTAAAGCGTTCCCGTTCTGTCTGCGCGGCCTGAGGTACGGTCTTCGCGATGTGGGCAGCCTTGGCGATGAGGTCGCCGTAGTCCATCACCTGCATCTGTTCTTTGATGGATGAATAGCGTTTGACCAGCTCAGCGTAAAAAATACGCAGCTGTAGCCCCTGGACCAGGGCCCGCTGTTCGGTGGTAGCCCCCTTGACCGTGGGCTTACCCAGGTGCTCTACCTGTTTCAGAGTTTCTGTGCACCAGTCGATAACAGCATCGGGGCTCACCAGGTGTTCAGCGCACTCGGACGAGAGTTTGATGATGGCTTCCACCATGGTTGATTTAGCGACGTCTTTTTCAGGTAGCTTACCCTCATAGTGCTCCACGATTTGGGCAACCAGCTGCCAGGTTTGAGCGCCGCCCAGCATTTGGGCATCGTCTTCTACGCCGATGCGAAGCCCGTACTGCTGCACCAGCGTATTAGCGTAGGAGTGGTAGGTGGAGATGGTAGGGTCACTCGTGACTCCGTCCGCGCCCTGATCAGGGTTTTCTCGCACGAGCCCCTGGCGGCGGAGCTCTTCAAGGCGGGAGCGCATACGCTCCCGCAGTTCACCGGCGGCCTTGCGGGTGAAGGTGACCCCCAGTACCTGGTCGGCGCGCACAAGCCCGTTTGCAACCAGCCACACCACTCGGTCCACCATGGTGGCGGTCTTACCTGACCCTGCTCCCGCTACGACCAGGCGGGGTACCAGCGGGGAACTGATAATGGCAGACTGCTCCGCTGTAGGTAGGGGGCGGCCCAGGGCTTTTGCAATATCTTCGGGGCTGAGAAAGGTTTCTGCTGGCTTCTGTTCAGTCATGATTCTGCCTTTACTGGGCGGGGCGGACGGTAATAGCGCGGCCCCGTGAGCAGATGGGGCAAATATCGGGGAGGGCACAGCCAATACCGAAGGGGCCACCTGCGGTATGCCGAGCCTGCAGGTGCTCCCCTGCAATCAGTTCGGCAGCCCGGTTGATAAGTTCAACAGCCCAGGTACTTTCAGCGGTCAGCGGGGCCTGCTCCTGCTCGGAGTAGCTCTTCGTGGTCCCACCAATTTGTAGAAGCAGGGCACCGCCAGAAAGCTCGTGGAGCCCGTCGAGTACCGGCACCTGGTTCGGTTGCGGCTTCGCTGGCTGCTCACCCTCTTTCTGGGCTAGGGCATCGTGCTGTAGAGCCTGCTGCATCAGCGCCCCTGCACCGGCTTCAAGAGCAACCTGGTAGGCAGCGAGCTGCGGGTGCTGTTCAAGATCTGCCTTACTGGGTTTACTCTTACCGGTCTTTAGATCGATGATAATGAAGCGCCCTACCTGGTCTACCTCGATGCGGTCTACACGCCCCGACAGCAGGGCGTCCTTGGCGGGGCCGGGCACCAGCACACTAAAGGAACCCTCGACACCCACCAGGGAGCGTCCTTTACCCTTGAGGTCTCGCACGTAGTCAGCAAACTTCTGGAGCATGCCCTCGGCCCGCTCCACCATCTTCTGGCTCTCCCAGGTGTCAGGAAGCCCTAGCTGGGGTAGGCGGCGGTGGAGCTCGTCGCGCAGGTCGGTTCCGTTCCCATCGGGCATATCTTCGCAAATGGCGTGGATGAGAGTGCCCAGCGATCGCGAGGCGTCGGTAGCAGCTTCAGCACGGGAGGCAGCTACAAACCAGTCCAGGGGCGAGCGGTGAATCTTTTCAATCTGAGACGGCGATACCGGAATCGGCCCGTCCCCTTCAAAGGCCGGAGCCAGTGAGGACAGGGGTAGCAGCCCCCACCAGGAACGGGGGTGGGCACCGGGTAGGTTCAGCCCGGAGGTCTGCTCAGGGTCAGCGAGTCGGCCCAGCAGGCGGGCAGCGGCATCGGCTTTCGCCGGTGAAATATGCTGGGCTTCTGACCACTGGCGCAGTTCGGCAACCAGCGAGCGCAGGGTCATGGGGCGGCGGACCTCGGTGAGGGGACGCTCGCCACCGGGGGCCGGGGCAAAGATATCGATCAGCTCGCTGGGGGCCTGATCGGCAGAAGATACAGCGGTGCAGACTACCCGGGAGCGGGCTCGTGAGGTTGCTGTGGCGAACATACGGAACTCGTCGAAACGGTTGGAGCGTAGGCGTTCAAGGAGCGAATAGCCGGGAGCTACTCCCCCACCGTTATTGCGCCCGTTTGTATCCAGGCGCCCGGTAGCTGCGTCCACAAGGTCGAGGGTTCCCAGTAGGGAGCCGCGGACGGTAGTGTTCGGCCAGGTGCCATCTTGCAGACCCGCGATGTAGACGGTGTCCCATTCGCGCCCTGCGGCGAGAGCGGGGGTCATGATTTCTACGGCGTCGCGGTGGTTGGTGCGCTCTGCCAGGGTATCCATGGGTAGGTCTTGGGCATCGATGTAGGCCAAGAACTGTTCGGCGGTGGCTCCCGGCATCTGGTCGGTGTAGCGTTCGGCTGCCTCAAACAGGCCTATCATGGCGTCGATGTCTCGCCCGGCTCGGTCGGCTCCTGCACCGCCTGAGAGGGACTGGGCTTTCCAGAGGGGGGCGAGTTCTGAGGCCTCCCAGAGTGCCCAGAGCACGGTTTCGGCGGTAGCGCCGGGCTGGTCGAGGGCTTTATCGCCTGCGGTGAGTACCCGGCCCAGGCGGCGGGCAGCAGCGCTGCTTTCGCCGGTGGGCAGTAGTTGGGGGTTGACTAGGGCTTCAACTAGGAGGGCATCGCTGTCGCGGGTGCCCCCGGCGCGCAGTTCTTCTGCGCGGAGACGCTGGCGTAAACGACGCACGTCCATGGTCGAGGCCCCACCCAGACGGGAGGTCAGCAGGGAAACCGCGGTATCAGCGCCCAGGCCCCAGGTGTTTGCTTGCTGGGTAGCTGATAGCTCTGTCTCTGCGTCGTGAGGGCTCGTGGCCCGCTCTGTAGCCCGTAGGCGCCGGGTGTGCAGGATTAGCCCCAGGGCATCAAGGAAGGGGCGGGCGGCAGGTTCATCGCGCACGGGGGTGATAGAAGCTGCTGTTTGTACGGGAACACCCAGGTTAATGAGGGCTCGTTTGAGCCGGGTGACGTCTGAGCCGTTTCGCACGATAATAGCGCTACGCTGGTAGGCCCTGCCACGATAGAGGTGGTCTTCAAGAATCATTTGGGCTAGCAGCTGGTTTTCCTGCTGGGGGGTTTCTACAACCAGCCCCAGCACCTCGGGGTCTGGTTCTGCTGCTTTTGCGGGGTTTAGCAGGGCGCCGTCGTCCCCGACCGGCAGGAGGGCTTCTTCGCTGGGCTCCTGCGGAGCGGGGGTAAGGACGCGCCGGTGGGCTGCCCGGGGCACAAGCGGTAGGCGGGAGGCCAGTTCTGCCCAGCGCTCGGCGATAACAGGTGCCATGCGCCAGCTCGTGGTGAGCTCTTCTGTAACGAGAGAGGGGAAGATGTCGGGGAGGTTGGCTGCCAGCTGGGGGCTGGCTCCTCGGAAGCCCTGCACGACCGTATCGGTGCAGCAGGTCATGACCACTACCGGGCCTGAGGCAAGAAGGCCGTCCAGGTCTGGTGATTCGGCTTCGGTGACAGAGGCCAGTGAGTTGCTAGCTGTGGTACGCAAATACTCTGCTGACCTGCCGGTCAGAACAGCCAGTAGCCGGTAGATAGAGGGAGTGAGTTCTTGCATGTCGTCAATGAGCACCATGTCAAAGCGGGCGCGTTCTGCACTCAGCACATCGGGGTGGGCTAGCAGGGTCTTGGTGGCCTCGTGGATAAGGGCTGCGGGGTCGAAGGCATGCGGGGCGCGGAGGGCGCGCACCTGGCGGTATTCGGTGTAGAGCTTAGCCAGGGCCCGCCACTCGGGGCGGTCGAAGCGCTGCGCTAGGTCTGCAACTGCTGAGGCTGTGAGGTCGTATTCGGCCATGCGGTCGAAGAAGTCTCGCACCTCGTGGCGGAAACCGCGGGTTTCAAGGGCTTCACGGAGGTCATCGGGCCAGATAATGCTAGAGCCTTCACCGCTGCGGTGGCCGTCGAGGAGTTCTTTAATCAGGACGTCCTGCTCAGGGCCTGAGAGGAGCTTGGGGGTGAAGTCCAGGTGGGGTAGATACCCCTCGATATGGGCCCGTCGCAGCAGGTCAAAGGCGTAAGCCTGCCAGGCTCGCACCGGGGCGGTTGAGACTGTTGCGGTGATGCGGGCTGAAAGCGCTTCTCGGAACCTGGTTGCGCTAACGCGTGAGGGAGTGAGCACCAGCAGACGGGCAGGGTTTTTGCCCTGCTCAATGAATTCGGTAGCTGCCTCTAGCAGGGCCTGGGTTTTACCGCTGCCGGGCGCGCCCAGAAGCAAGGTAGCGCCCTGAGTCTCTAACTGCTCGTGTGTCACCGTGCACTCCCCATCTTTTGTCGTGGCCGAGGTTCTCACTGTATTCCAAGTTCATCATAGGTGGCTGACATTTTAAGAGCCTGGGCGCCACCTGCCCCAAATATTTTTGTGGCGCTACTTCTGTCGCTACTATCGAAGGTATGACTTCATGGACCGAGCTTCCCCGCGCCACTTTCGATCTTGAGACAACAGGTATCGACCCTAAGACTGCCCGCATCGTCACGGCTTCTTTGGTCTTGGTTTCTCCGGACGGCGAGGTGTTGCGCGCCGGGGAATGGCTGGCTGACCCCGGGGTTGAGATTCCTGAGCAGGCGTCCGCTATTCACGGCATCACCACCGAGTACGCCCGCGAGCACGGCAAGCCTGCCCAGCAGGTGGCCTACGAGGTGGCTATGGCTCTGGGCGGCCTCTTTGCCGACGGTGTTCCCGTCATCGCCTTTAACGCTGCCTACGATTTCTCGGTGCTGCATTTTGAGCTGGCCCGCTACGGGTACCCGCCGCTGACTTGCTACCCCGTGCTTGACCCCCTGGTCATCAATAAGCACGTACACAAGTTCAAGAAGGGCAAGCGCACCCTGGAAGTGCTGGCCAGCGAATACAGCGTGGAGCTAGAAAACGCCCACACCTCCAAGGACGACGCCCTGGCAGCTGAGCGCCTACTGACAGCTATGAGCTTTGAATACGAAGAGATAGAACAACCTGCTACAGCCCTGCACGAGCAGCAGATTACCTGGGCAGCCGAGCAGGCAGCCGAGCTGCAGGACTACTTCAACCGTATTGGCAAGCAGGCGGACGTCAGCGGTGCCTGGCCGGTGCGCACCGACTAAGGTTCAGGTAGCGTGAACGCTCCGTCAGGACGCCGGTAGGCAGGTAGGTGCCTTGAGCACCATCACCTGCCCACCGGCGTCCTTTTCTGCCCTCCCTCTACTAGATTTAAAGAAGCAGATACACCACAACCGCAAGGACGACCGTGAACGAGCCCGCGCCCACCAACAGCATCTACCTCGGCTCCACCCGCAACCAGCACAAAGAACTGGTAGCCCAATCAGCGGTCGTCCTCAAACTAGGCCTACTCCTCATGAAATCTGGAGCCAGCGCCTACCGCGTCAAAACCTCCATGTCCCGCCTGGCCAAAGCCGTAGGACTTGAAGAACACCATGCCCAGGTACACTTCACCGAACTCTCCACCACCGCCTACTCCGGCGGCAACTTCCGCACCGAAATCGCAGAAACCCGCGTCAAGGGAATCTCCGCCTACAAAATCGATTTACTCAGCGACTTCGTCTCGTCCCTGCCCGAACGCATCGACCCAGCTCTAGCCGACGCAACACTCACCCGCATTGAGAAAGAAAAGCCCCTCTACGCCCCCTGGCTCCTAGCTCTCGCTGCCGCCCTAGCCTGTGCAGCCTTCGCCTTCCTCAATCGTGGCGGGGTCATTGAATGCTCAGTCGTTCTCGTCGCAGCCTTCGCCGGCCAGCTCCTACGCTCCACACTAGCCCACCGGGGTCTCAACCATATGGCGGTCTGGATGCTCTGCGGCCTGCTCTCAGCCGGTATCTATGTGGGAGTCATGTCGGCGCTCATCGCCCCCGGTCTCATCGCGGATAACCACCTGGTGGGCTTTATATCCTCAATTCTCTACCTGGTACCGGGCTTCCCCCTGGTCACCGGCATGCTAGAAATAGCCCGCATGGACTTCTCCTCCGGCATCTCCCGCCTCACCTACGTTGCCCTGCTCCTGGGCAGTGCGTCCTTTTCGGTCTGGCTTATCTCCCTGGTCTTTAGCCTGCCCCTAGAGCAGGCCCCAGCCCCGCACCTGGGGTTCTGGCTGCTCCTGATTCTCCAGATGCTGGCTTCCTTCACCGCCGCCTTCGGCTTCGCCATGCTTTTCTCAGCGACTCCCCTCTCCTGCACCTGGGCAGGGGCAATCGCCGCAATCGTAAACCCGGGTCGTATCTGGCTGGTAGAGGCCGGGTGGGCGCCCCACCTCGCCATCGCCCTGGCCGTATTTACCGCCGGGGTACTCTCAGAAATCGTCGCTCCCCTCCACGCCCGCCGGGTTTCCCGCATCTCCCTGGCCGTACCGGCTACCGTCACCATGGTTCCCGGTGTCATGTTTTACATGTCCATGGCCCACTTCTCTAACGGCGATGTCAATGAGGCCCTAGCCAGCTTCGTGCAGGTCCTGCTCATCTTCGCTGCTCTAGGAATGGGTCTGGCCCTGTCCCGCCTGCTCATGGACAAGAACTGGCTCTACGACCGCGACACCCAGAACCTGGCGTCCCTGCCGCAGGGGCACATGAGATAAGGAAACTTACACGCAGAAGTAGGTGAAGAAGGCTCGCAGCGAAGCTGCTGGCTCGGATGAAGTGAGCGAGTGCGAGCGCGCGAGCACACAAGAGCGAACGAAATCCGCCGTTAGGCGGGGCGTGAGGGTCAGGCTTACGCCTATTCCGCCCGCAGATTATTTTCCTCGCGCGCTCGGAATCTGCTGGGCTCCATCCAGCGCGAGCCTTCTTCACCTCACTATCTAACGTTCCGAACTGATTTAATTTGGTCCTCTCTAGGCTGTCGCCTCTGCCGCTGCTCGGGCGGCGTCGGGCAGGGCTGCGATGATGCGGTCCATGGCGGCGTCATCGTGGGCTGCTGACAGGAACCAGGCTTCGAAGGCGCTGGGGGGCAGGTAGATGCCGGAGTTCAGCATGGAGTGGAAGAAGGCATTGTAGCGGTAGGTTTCTGATGCCTTGATGTCTTCGTAGTTGTGCACACCCTTGTCAGCGGTACCAAAGGCAACGGAGAAGAGGTTGCCTGCGGTCTGGATGGAGTGGTTGACCCCGGCAACGTTGAAGGCTTCGACCAGGGCGGCCTGTAGCTGGGCTGAGCGGGCGTCAATGGTTTCGTAGACGGTGGCGTCAGCGGCCTTGAGGGTGGCCAGACCGGCGGCCATGGCGATGGGGTTACCGGAGAGGGTACCTGCCTGGTAGACGGGGCCCAGCGGAGCCAGGTATTCCATGATTTCGCGCTTACCGCCCAGGGCTGCCATGGGCATACCGCCGCCGATGACCTTGCCGAAGGTGAAGATATCGGGGGCCCAGTTACCTTCTGAGGGGGCGGAGTAGCCCCAGTAGCCTGCGGACGAGACGCGGAAGCCGGTCAGCACCTCGTCAAAAATCATGAGGGCACCCTGTTCGCGGGTGATCTCGCGCAGGAAGGCGTTGAAGCCCTCAGCAGGGGTCACAACGCCCATGTTGCAGGGGGCTGCTTCGGTGATGATGGCGGCAATTTCGCCGGGGTTGGCGGCAAAAGCTGCGCGGACGGCGTCCTCGTCGTTGTAGGGAAGGACGATAGTTTCGGCGGCAGTAGCGGCGGTGACGCCTGCTGAGCCGGGCAGGGCCAGGGTGGCGACGCCGGAGCCGGCTTCTGAGAGCAGGGCGTCGACGTGGCCGTGGTAGCAACCGGCGAACTTGATGATCTTGTCTCGGCCGGTGTAGCCGCGGGCCAGGCGGATGGCGGTCATGGTTGCTTCGGTGCCGGTGGAGACCATGCGGATCTGGTCGATGGTTCCGGGGGCTACGGCGTTGATGCGGTCAACTACGAGTTCAGCCAGTTCGGTTTCGGCGGCGGTTGAGGCGCCGAAGGAGAGGCCGTGTTCAACCGCTGCGTGCACGGCTTCGATGACGCCGGTGTGCTTGTGGCCGAGCAGGGCCGGGCCCCAGGAGCAGACCAGGTCGACGTAGTTGTGGCCGTCCGCGTCGGTCAGGTAGGGGCCGGAGGCTTCCACCATGAAGGCGGGGGTGCCGCCAACGGAGTTGAAGGCGCGCACGGGTGAGTTGACACCGCCGGGAATGACGCGGGTGGAGCGGGCAAAGAGGTCTTCTGAGACGGTCAAGGGGTTTACCTTTCGTTGAGCCAGGTGGCGGCTTCGGTGGCGTAGTAGGTCAGGATGATGGAGGCACCTGCTCGGCGGATGCCCATGAGGGCTTCGAGGGCTACAGCCTTGCGGTCGATCCAGCCGGCGGCGGCAGCAGCTTCAATCATGGCGTATTCGCCGGAGACATGGTAGGCAGCAACGGGGACGGGTGAGAAGTCGGCGACTTCGCGCACGATGTCCAGGTAGGCGGTGGCGGGCTTGACCATGACCATATCGGCACCCTGCTCGATATCGAGCTGGACTTCGTAGAGGGATTCCCGGCGGTTGGCGGGGTCCTGCTGGTAGGTTTTGCGGTCGCCGGTGAAGGTGGAGCCCACCGCATCGCGGAAGGGGCCGAAGAAGGCCGAGGCGTATTTGGCGGAGTAGGCCAGGATAGAAACGTCGGTGAAGCCGGCATCATCGAGGGCGGTGCGCATGGCGGCGATTTGGCCGTCCATCATGCCGGAGGGGCTGACGGTGTGGGCACCGGCGCGCGCCTGGGAAACCGCCATCTTGCAGTAGGACTCCACGGCGGCGTCATTATCAACGACGGTGTTACCGAAGGCGTCTTCGACCAGGGGGCCGCAGTGGCCGTGGTCGGTGAATTCGTCGAGGCAGGTATCTGCCATGACGACCGCTGAGTCGCCGAAGTGCTGGCGCACAGCGCGGATAGCCCGGTTGAGGATGCCGTCCTCAGCCCAGGCAGCGGAACCGGCCGCGTCCTTATCTTCATCGCGGGGCACACCGAAGAGGTCGATGCAGCGCACGCCGGCGTCGACGGCCTTCTGCACCTCACCAATGACGGTCTCCAGGGTGTGCTGATACTGGCCGGGCATGGATTCGATGGCAACGGGCTCCTCAATTCCGTCGCGCACGAAGAGCACCTGCACTAGGTTAGCCGGGGTTAGGGCGGTTTCGGCGGTCAGGGCCCGCATGGGGCCGGTGGTGCGCAGGCGGCGGGGACGCACCGGGAGGGCTGAGGGTTCAAACATGGTCTTCCTTGACAGGTAGGTGTCTTTTTAGCTTAGAGGGCGAGGGCGGCTGCTGCCAGGTCTGCGGCGGCGGGGCTTGCCGCCACGGTGATGGTGGCAGGACGCTGCTGCTCGGGTAGGTTGCGGGCGGCGGCTTCGGTGCTGGCTCCGATGGCAACGGTGGGGGGCAGGGGGCTGCCGGCGGCGTCCGCTAGGGTCTGCAACAGCAGGGGCGAGGTTGCAATCAGGACGTCGGTGGTAGCGAGCGCGGTGACGGCCTCGCTCAGGGTGAGCGCGGAACCTGACGGAGCGTCAAGGTCAGCGGGGGTCTGCCCGGTAAGAGGGTTCTCTGCTGGGTAGGGCAGCATGTCGTAGACCGGTAGGGTGGCTACGGTGTAGCCGTAGTCGGTGAGCCCTTCTTCGAGGGTCGGTGAAGCTGTGGCCCCCTGGACGGCCAGGACGGTTTCGTCCATGGGGTTATCCCATTCTTCGTCGATGAGCCACTCGTCGACCATTCCGGCTGCTGACTGGGTTTCGGGCACGAAGTCGACCAACAGGCCCCGCTCAACCAGGGCCGCCTCGGTAGCCCGACCGACGGCTGCAATCTGGGCAGCGCCTAACAGCTCGACCAGGCTTTGGCCCAGCCCCTGGGCCAGGGCATCTAGGCCCAGTACCCCGTTAACCGAGGTGAAAGTGACCCAGGAAAATTCTCCGCGAATCAGGGCGAAGGCGACTTCTTCCCAGTCTTCTGGTTCGGTGCCCACGGGGTCAAGAATGGGGGCGTAAAGCAACTTCGCTTCGGCGTCCTGTTCCAGAAGAGCGCTGGTCAGCGCGGCAGCCTTAGCCGGGGTGCGGGTAATGAGATAGGTAGTCATAGCTCTAGGCACCGCCTTCAAGACCGGCGAGGGCTGCAGCGCCCATACCCAGCAGGTCATCGGCAGCCTGGGTGCCGAGGAAGGCGGCGGCTTCTACCGACAGGGTCTCTGTCTGCACGGTATGCCGCAGCAGCTCGGTGCCGTTGGGGTTAGCCACAGCGATGTTAAGGACGAGCTGGCCAGCATCCACCAGGGCGTAAGCCCCAATGGGGGCAGCACAGCCCGCTTCAAGACGGCGGAGCAGGGCGCGCTCAGCGGTCACAGCCAGCTGGGTCTCGATGTGGTTGACAGCAGCTACAGCCTGCCCCAGCTCTGTTTGCTCACCGGCGTCCTCAGTACGAATTTCGATAGCGAGGGCCCCCTGACCGGGAGCGGGCACAACCCTGTCAACCCCCAGGTACTCAGTGATGGTCTCAGCAAGGCCCAGACGGTGCAGACCGGCAGCAGCCAGCACTACCGCATCGCAGTCACCGGTGATAGCGCCAAGCTTCTTCTCGCCGTGCAGGCCGTGGGCACCCACCCCGTAGTGCTCATTGCCAGCCACACGGGCCAGGCGGGTACCCACATTACCGCGGATATCAACAATGGTGAGGTCAGGACGAATAGCCAGCAGCTGGGCGGCCCGACGCGGCGACCCCGTACCCACCCGGGCACCAACAGGCAAGGTATCGAGGGTCAGACCGTCCCGGGCACACAGGGCGTCGCGGGGGTCCTCCCGCTCCGGGGTGGCAGCGACGGTCAGCCCCGGGCAGGGCGCACTGGGCAGATCTTTCAGGGAATGGACGGCCACATCCACTCCCCCATCGAGCAGACGGGAGCGCAGGGTCGCAGCAAAAACACCGGTACCACCCAGTTGAGACAGGGGGCCGGTGAGCACGTCGCCCTCAGTTTTGACGGTGACGGTCTCTAGCTCAATACTGGTCGCCTCCCGCATACGCTGAACAGCCCAGCCAGTCTGGGTGGTCGCAAGAGCCGACCCACGCGTACCTACGGTAAATGTTCGAGCTGCCAATGAGCGTCCTTTCGTGCAATCTTTATCTGAAATGTTTAAGCCGCCGTGTTGCAGAGGGGCGTGGGTCGCGTACTCCGGGGAAACACGCAGCGCTCGCAACCGCTCTCGCTCCTCGCCTGGGGGCTCGTCGCGATTCACCGTCAGCCCCGATCCACGCGAGCTTGCTGCGTGTTCCCCTCCGCCCGCTTTCCTGACCCATGCGACAACCGGGCGGCGAGGCATTCATGAAGCCAACTGGCTGGGGCAACCAAGGTTCGCGCCGTAAGGCGCGGGGGCTGCTGCCGAAAGCGAGCGTGGATTGGGCCTGGCAATGAATCGCCCCAGCGTCTGGAGCTACAATGCGAGCTTGCGAGCAAGCTCCAGAGGCGGGGCGAGAATGGTTGCGAGCGTGGCAGCAGCCCCCGCGCCACCAGCCCTAACCATCGCTTTGACCCGCCCTAGGTGTTACCCCTGGTAATCAGCAATCACCGGCTTATCGGAGCCGGGGCGCTGGGACTTGCAGCAGTCGGGGTTGCAGGCGTCGAACCAGCCGTTTCCGCCGCAGACGGAGACGCGGGCTGCCTGTACGCCGTCGGCGTTCTGGGCGGGGGCGGTAGAGGCGACTCGTTCGGCGATGAGCTGGCGCAGGCCCTCAACGTAGGCGGGGTGGGTGCCGGGGGTGGGGGTTCGTACGGCTGCAAAGCCTAGGCGCTTGCAGGTGTCGAGGGCTTCGGTATCGAGGTCCCACTTGACTTCCATGTGGTCTGAAACGAAGCCGAGGGGGACCAACACGATGCCGTCGACCTGCCCTTCGAGGGCTTCGAGGGCGTCATTGACGTCGGGTTCGAGCCAGGGCATGGAGGGCGGGCCGGAGCGGGACTGGTAGACCAGCTCCCAGTCAACCTGATCGAGCAGGGCAGGGTCGATGGCCTGTACA
Source organism: Rothia sp. 11254D007BW (assembly GCF_053548195.1). Lineage (NCBI taxonomy): Bacteria > Bacillati > Actinomycetota > Actinomycetes > Micrococcales > Micrococcaceae > Rothia > Rothia sp. 11254D007BW. Next base: position 215,059 of record NZ_JBPWPK010000001.1, on the reverse strand, counting down.
CCGGCCAAAACGGCGCGGGCAGCCTCTAGGTGCTTTTCGACGTAGGCTGAGCCGCCTTCGTAGTCGACACCGCGGGGGCCAGCTTCGTTCGCGGCGCTGGTGGGCACAGAGTGGGTGCAGAACATGATGCGGATTGCGCCGTTACCCGCAGCGGTCTTTTCAGCGGCAGCCAGCTGGGCGCGGACGTCCTTGATTCCTTCCACCAGCCCCTCGACAAAGGGGGTAATGAAGCCGGGGGTATCCCAGAACTGGCGGACCTTATCAATCTGCAGTTTGCCTTCGAGTCCCAGCTTTTCAAGGGCGATGCCGTAGTCTTCGCGGTACTGGCGGCAGGAGGAGTAGCCGGGGTAGGCGCTGGTGGCCAGCACCAGAATCTTGCGTTTGCCCTCGTCGTAGGCCTGCTGGACTACATCGTTGACGTAGGGCTCCCAGTTGCGGTTGGCCCAGGTGATATCGATGGCCGGGCCCTTCTCAGCCAGGGCATCACGCAGGGCTGCAAGTAGGGCCCGGTTCTGGTCGTTGATGGGTGAGACGCCGCCGTTGGCCCGGTAGTGGGTGGCAACTTCTTCCAGGCGCTCGTCGGGGATGCCGCGACCGGCGGTGACGTTGCGCAGGAAGGGGATGACGTCGTCCTGCCCTTCGGGGCCACCAAAGGAGGAGAGAATCACCAGGTCGTAGTCCTGGGGGGCGGACGCGCGGGGGCGGCTGAGGGTGGACTCGGGGGTGTAATCAGCGATGGTTCCCTCATCGAGCACAGCCGGGCCGTTAGAGGCGGTGTTGGCCGGATCCGTCTGGTTGGGGATGATATCGACAGGAAGCTGGGCGGTCATTAGGCAATCACCTGGGCAATCTCGGCAGCTTCGATGCGGCGGCCGGTGTAGAAGGGGATCTCTTCGCGCACGAAGTGGCGGGCTTCGGTGTTGCGGAAGGAGCGCATGAGGTCAACGATAAGCACCAGTTCAGGGGCTTCAAGGGCGATGAGCCACTCGTAGTCATTCAGGCCGAAGGTGGCGATGGTGTTGGGCAGAACCTCGGGGAAGTCGATACCCTTCATGCCGTGGTTCTTCATAATCTCACGACGCTTTTCGGGGTTGATGGTGTACCAGTCGAAGGAGCGCACGAAGGGGTAGACGCAGACCCACTTTTCGGGCGCGATGCCCTTAGCGAAGGTGGGGGTGTGACCGGCTGAGAATTCTGCGTCGCGGTGCACGCCCATGGTGGACCAGACGATCTTGGTGCCTGAAAAGGCTTTGGTGCGGCGGAAGCTACGGATAGCCGCCTGTAGGTCTTCTGGCACAGCGCCGTGCACCCAGACCATGACGTCCGCATCGTTGCGCATAGCGGACACATCGTAGAAGCCGCGGGTGATAATGCCCTTGCCCTCAAGCTCGGCCACCAGGGCCTCGATCTCAGCGGTAGCTTCGGGGCTGGTTGCAGCAGGATCAGCGGCACCTTCGCGGGCGAAGACGGTGTAGAGGGCGTAGTGGAACTGGCTGTCACCTTCGGCTACTTCGCCGGGGCGCTGGCCTTGAATCTTACCGGCGGCGTCCTTGGCGGTGGGCATGGGCGGACGGCCGCCGTGGCCGCGGCCTGCTGAGCCGTGGGAGTAGGCGCTGTGGCCTGCTCCGTAGCTTGCCCCGTGGCCGGTGCTGCCCTGGGAGCTGGAGGTGTGGGTGTGTTCTGCAGGGTTACCGTGGTGTGACATGGTTTTACCTTTCGATGTGGGAAGTCGGTGGTGTGTGGCTGCTGACCTTCAGTGCTGCTTACCGGTTGGTGCTAGTGGTCTGCACAAAGTGGCGGATATGGCTCTGGGTGTCTGCGGTGACAGCGGCCAGACCGGTTCCGGCAATCCAGGCTCCAACGGCGGTGGCGCCTGGCAGGTCGGCGAGGGCGGTGCGGAAGGCAGTGACGCGGTCCTTGTGCCCCGGGGTGGTGGAGGGCAGGGCGCTGCGCCAGCGCACGACGTCCGCGGCCACCAGGTGGCTCTTGGTGATGGGAACACCCAGGAGGTGGGCGGCGTCGTGGAGGCCAAGGGTGACCAGCTGGTCATCGTGCAGGGCTAACTCTGAGAGGGGCGAGGTGTCGTGCTCCTTGCCGCGCCCGTAGGACAGCCGCACCACGTGCCGCCCCTGCCCTGCCCGCTCCGCTACCCAGGCCCACTTGGCGGTGGCGTGGGTGAGAGCTTTGGCGCGGACACCTGTAGCGGCCTCGCTGACCAGTAGCCCGGTGCCGCGCGGGGCGGCATCCAGGTCGGGCTGGTCAAGAACCAGGGAGACCAGGGCAACTTCGGGGCCGGGGGCAACAGCGGGCAGGGCGGAGGCCGGCAGGTGGGGGCCGAGCAGCCGGATAGAGGTCTGGGCGTCGGTGGCAACGACCAGTAACTCACCGCGGATCATGGCTGACTTTTCGCCATATTCGGGCTGACGCTGGATAGCCGTCCAGCTACCGGTCACGGGGTCGCGGTCCACGGCGATAGTGTCGAAGCCGCTCACAATACGCACGCGCTGGCGCAGCAGATCATCGACCAGGGCTTCGGAGAGCTGGTTCATGCCCCCTTCGATTCCAGCAACTTGGGAGCCTGCTGGTGAAGCAGCTCTAAGGCGGGCACTAGCAGCGGTAAGAGAGCCTAGCTCTCGCAGGCCGGTCAGCAGGCCCGGGGCGATAGTGGCAATTTCGAGCTGGTCGGGGTGAACCGAGTGCACGCCGGAGACCACCGGGGCTACCAGCTGGTCGAGCACCTGCTGCCCCAGGCGCACCCGGACCAGCTCACCCAGGGTCTTAGCGGTAGATCCGGCTGAGCGCGGGAGTATGGCATCAAGCTTGGCCCGCCGGTAGCCTGCTCGGCCCAGAATTTTCTTGAGATTCGGGTCTTCGAGGCTACCGGGTATACCCAGCACGCCGGTGGACGGCGAGGGGTAGGGCCCGGTGGGCAGGTAGAGCCAGGAGCCCAGCGGTTCGGGATTAACGATGCGGTCGGCAAGTCCCAGGTCGGTAAGTAGATCCCGCACCGCGGTGGTGCGGGTTGCAAAAGATTCAGCACCGGAATCGAGCACCAGACCGGCGAGCTGGTGGGCACCAACGGCCCCACCTAGGTGACTTTCGCGCTCCACCAGGGTCACTTTTTTCCCGGCCCGGGCTAGTTCACGGGCTGCAAGCAGGCCCGAGATGCCACCGCCGATGACCAGGGCGGTATTGTGCAGGTGCTGGTGCTGTGCCATGTGCTTTCTCTTAACTTACTTCGCGGTGGAGGTGTGGATGTAGTCGACCAGTCGGGTCAGCACGGTGGGGTCGGTGGTTGGGGGCACCCCGTGCCCCAGGTTAACCACGTGAGCTGGGGCGCTGCGTCCTTCTTCAAGCACCGCGTCGGTGTGGGCTGCAAGCGCCTCCCAGCCTGAGGCCAGCAGGGCCGGGTCGATGTTGCCCTGGAGGACGATGCCACCGCCCAGTCGGCGCTGGGCTTCAGAGAGGGGCAGGCGGTAGTCAACGCCGATGACGTCCGCACCGGCTTCGAGCATGGCGGGCAATAGCTCAGCGGTTCCGGTGCCGAAATGGATGCGGGGCACCCCGTAGTGCTCAACGGCTGCCAGGGTGGCTGCCGAGTGGGGCATAACAAAGCGGCGGTAGTCGGCCTCCCCCAGGGATCCTGCCCAGGAGTCAAAGAGCTGCACGGCTGAAGCACCTGCCTCAATCTGAGCAGCCAGGAACTGGCCTGAGGTGCGGGCGGCCCAGGCACCCAGGGCTTCCCAGGCCTCGGGGTCGGCGTGCATCATGGTGCGCGGACGCAGGTAATCGCGAGAGGGCCCGCCCTCAACCATGTAGGCGGCCACGGTGAAGGGGGCACCGGCAAAACCAATCAGGGGGGTTGAGCCCAATTTTTCAACGGTGAGGGCAACCGCTTCGCGGATGGGATCAAGGGCGGCGTCTTCAAGTTCGGGCAGGTTCTTGATGTCTTCAAGAGTGCGGACGGGAGTCTCCAGCACAGGACCACGGCCAGGCACAATATCAACGCCCACACCGGCAAGCTTCATGGGGATAACGATATCTGAGAAGAAGATACCGGCATCAACCTTGTGGCGGCGAACCGGCTGGACAGTAATCTCTGCGGCCAGCTCGGGGTTGAGGCAGGAATCCAGCATGGGAATTCCCTCGCGAATTTCGCGGTACTCGGGCAGGGAGCGTCCTGCCTGGCGCATGAACCACACCGGAGCGTGGTCAGCCTCGCGCCCGGTCAGGGTGCGAATCATGGCTGACTCGCCGGTACCGGCGGTCTTAAGGGGGTGGGTAGCGGGCAGGTGGGCAAGCTGCTCGTCGGTGAGCAGGGGGCGCTGACGCAGCGCTGATGACGTAGTTTGACTCATATACTCCATTCTGCCAAGTTTAAAGCAAAACTTTAGAGACACCCTGTCACCAGAGTCTCTACAGGAAGCTGTTTATAATAGTGTCGTCGTGACTATTTTCAGCCTTGTTGCATCGCATCGCTCCGTCGACCTCACTACCGTGGCTTACCTCAGCGAAGGCGTTGAGAAGATCCACCGGGACCTTGAACGCACCGGCATTCGTGGTGAGGTGATTTTGTCTACCTGCAATCGCCTAGAGCTCTACGCAGAAATCCCCAGCAACCCGGGGGCCACCGACCAAAATATCGCCAACGACGTTGCCTCCGCTTCCGAGCACATTTTTGATCTTATCTCCCAGCGGTCCGGGCTCTCCTATGACCTGGTAGAGAACAGCTTTGATGTGCTGGTGAACACCGATGCTGCCCACCACCTCTTCACCGTGGCCTCCGGCCTGGAATCAGCTGTTGTGGGTGAACGCGAAATTACCGGCCAGGTTCGTCGAGCCCTGGCTCTCTCCCAAGAGCAGGGGCGGGCTACCGGCAACCTGGTGCGCCTCTTTGAACACGGGGCTCAAACCGCCCGCAAAGTTGGCCAGCAGACCATGCTGGGGTCTCGCGGACGCTCCATTGTCTCGGTTGCCCTGGACATGGCCGATGACATCGCTGAGAAAACCTGGGAAAGCCGCCGCGTGCTTGTTTTCGGTACCGGTGCCTACGCCGGGGCAACCGTAGCTGCCCTGCATGCCCGGGGAACGACCGATATTTGGATTTACTCCCGCTCAGATCGTGCAGCCACTTTTGCCGACAAACGCGGGGTACAGGCAGTACCCCATGGGGAGCTGCACGAGCAGATGGCAGCGGCCGATATCATCATCGGTTGCTCGGGTGGTGCCTCCCCCATGCTCCCCATCGAAATCCCCGCTGGCAAGCGCGTCATCCTTGATTTAGCGCTCTCCCGCGACTTCGCCCCCGAGGTAGCAGACCTACCCGAGGTAGAACTCATCACCCTCGAATCTGTGCGCCTGGCTGCCCCCGAAGAGACCGTGGAGTCCGTGCACACTGCCCGCACAATTGTGGACGAAGCTGCCGCCGAGTTCTCTGTTAAAGAGAAAGCCCGGAGCGTTGACGCTGCTATTGTTGCTCTCAGACAACACACCATGAGTGTGCTCGACGCCGAGCTCGCTAAGGTGCACAACCAGTACGGGTGCACCGCAGCAACTGAACAGCTTGAACTCGCAATGCGCCGCATGGTCAAGTCCCTCCTGCACACCCCGACCGTCCGCGCCCGAGACATGGCACGCGAAGGCCGGGTAGACGACTATGTAGCGGCCCTCGAAGTCCTCTACGGAATCGAAGTGCAAGAAACCCCCGAAGAGGCCGAGCCCCAAACCGACGCCTCCTAGCAGGCAGGCACCCCACCAGCCGCGACCCCGTCCGCCCACCATCCCAAAGGTTCGGCCGCAACGATGTCCACCTCCATATTTTCAGCTGACTCCGACCCCGGCGACCCCATCGACCCGTCCGGGGCCTCCCGCCTCCCTAAAGACCTACGCCGCCAGCAGCTTATCGGCAACGCCGTGCGAGTTTTTGCCTCCCAGGGCTACCACGCCACCACCATGGATCACATCGCTGCTGCCTCTAATGTGACCAAGCCCGTGCTCTACCAGCACTTCACGGGCAAACGCGACCTCTACCTGGCCGTGCTCGATGAGCAAATCAATAACCTTATGACCCAGCTGGTGCAGCCCCTCTACACCACCAAGGTCAACCGCGAACGAGTGCAGGGCGTCATTGGCGCCTTCTTCAGCTTTGCCCGCAATAATGTGGCAGGCTACCGCGTCATTTTTGAATCCGATATTCAGAACGACTACGCGGTGCAAGAACGCACCGAAACCATGCACATCACCATCGCCAAGCGAATCGCCGAGGTACTAGCGCCCAATGCGGGCATGCCCTTTGAAGAGGCCCTGATGACGGCCCGCATGCTCACCGGCATGGTGCAGGCAGCTGCCCACATGGTCATCGGAACCGATGCCTCACCCCAACAGCTTGAAATGGCTGAACGCGCGGTCTTCCGCCTGGCCTGGGGTGGTATCTCAATCATCGATGAAGATTGGGAGTAACTCTCTCCCCCGCTGTTGCAGCCTTTCTCTACCCTGTCAGCTCAGACCGAAACCCCGCACCTTTCCTGCCCCTACTCACGTAAACTGGTGGGCAGAGACCCCCTGCAGTCAGGTAGGGAACCATCGAAAGGAAACCTCATGGAAATCAAGATTGGCGTTATCAACGTGCCCAGCCAGGTCGTCATCGACACCGACGAAACCGCCTCAGACGTCCGCGCCAAGGTCGCTGCGGCTCTTGAACAGGGCGGCATCCTGGAACTGACCGATTCTAAGGGCTCCACCACCCTGGTTCCGGCCGCTAACATCGGCTATGTCGAGCTGGGCGCTGAAACCAAGCACCGTATCGGCTTCGGTATCGGCCAGTAACACCGGGCTTACTCAGCCAGAGGGGCCCGGGAGTTTGACGCAAAACTCCCGGGCCCCTCTTACATTTACGGCACTTGGCGGTAGAATAAAGAAGTTATTTGGTTGCCCGGTCGTACCATCCGTATAGACTCACCTGCCTTTAGCTCTCCCGCCCAACGCTCTGCAAGCGTCCGCCCGGCGGTTGATAGAGCTTCTTTGTTGCATGAAAACCCACGATCGGCTTCCTCGTTTGCCCCGGGCCGGGGCCTCACTCTATAAGGAACACGATTCGTGACTAACCCTGATACCACTAAAACTTTCGCCGACTACGGCGTGCGCCAAGACATTGCAGATGCCCTAGCCGAGAAGGGCATCGTCTCCCCCTTCCCCATTCAGGCTCTGACCCTGCCGGTGGCCCTATCTGGCCAGGACATCATCGGTCAGGCTAAGACCGGTACCGGTAAGACCCTGGGCTTTGGTCTGCCCGCCTTGCAGAGCGTTGCTGTCCCGGGTTCGGACGCTTTCAACCAGCTTCCCGCCCCGGGCGTGCCCCAGGCCCTGATTATCGTCCCCACCCGCGAACTGGCTATCCAGGTGGGCGATGACCTCTCTGTTGCTGCCTCAAAGACCGGCGTGCGAGTAGCGACCCTCTACGGCGGCCGCCCCTACGACACCCAGGTCAAAGAACTGGAAAAGGGCGTTGAGCTGATCGTGGGCACCCCGGGCCGCCTGATTGACCTGCACCGCCAGAAGTACCTCAACCTCACCCAGATCAAGATTGTGGTACTCGATGAGGCCGACGAGATGCTTGACCTGGGCTTCCTGCCCGATGTGGAGCGTATTCTCTCAGCCGTGCCCGAGGTGCGCCAGACCATGCTCTTCTCGGCAACCATGCCCGGGCCCGTCCTGACCATGGCCCGCCGCTACATGAGCCGCCCCATGCACATCCGCGCCGAATCCGGCGAAGAAGAGACCATGACCAAGGCCTCGATTCGCCAGGTTATTTACCGAGCCCACCCCCTCGATAAGGACGAGCTGGTCGGCCGTATTCTGCGCGCCGAGGGCCGGGGCCGCACCGTCATTTTCACCAAGACCAAGCGCTCCGCTGCCAAGCTCTCTGATGAGCTGACCGCCCGAGGTTTTGCGGCCGGCGCTATTCACGGCGACCTCAACCAGGGTGCCCGCGAGCAGGCCCTGCGGGCCTTCCGCAACGGCAAGATTGACATTCTGGTTGCAACCGATGTGGCAGCCCGCGGTATTGACGTTGAGGACGTCACCCACGTCATTAACTACCAGTGCCCCGAGGACGAGAAGACCTACCTGCACCGTGTGGGCCGCACCGGCCGTGCGGAGAAGGAAGGCACCGCCGTCACCCTGGTGGATTGGGAGGACGTGCCCCGCTGGAAGCTCATCAACAAGGCCCTGGAACTGGGCGTAGATGAGCCGGTTGAAACCTACTCTTCTTCCCCCCACCTCTTCACTGACCTGGGTATTGCCAAGGGGACCAAGGGCCGTCTGCCTAAGGAGGAGCGCACCGCAGCGGGTCTGCAGGCTGAAGAGGCTGAGGACTTTGGCGGCGCTCCGGCTCGTGAGAAGCGCCAGGGGCGCGGTGGCCGCGGGGATCGTCGCGGACGGTCGGGCTCCCGTTCTCCGCGCCGCGATGGCTCACGCTCTGGCGGTGAGGGCCGGGGGCAGAAGCGCGATGATCAGCGTGGCGGTCAGGGCGGGGAGGCTGATTCCAAGCCGCGCCGCCGTCGTACCCGCCGGGTTGAGGGTGAAGCCGGGCAGGAGCGTCCGGCCCGCCGCCAGCGCCAGCAGAAGCCTGCTGAAGCGGCTGAAGGTGGCCAGCAGGGTGAAGGCCAGCGCCGCCGTCGACGCCGCACCCGCCGGGTAGAGGGCAGCGACAGCTAACCCCTAGGTACCATTTAAATCAGAAATGACCAGCTAGTTGCTGGTCATTTCTGATTTAAATGGTCCTTTTGGGTTTAGATGGTACCTACCCTAGCGGGTGGCGCGGGCCTGGCCTTCTGCATAGCCAGCGGCCGACTGAATACCCACAACAGCTCGCTCGGCAAACTCCTCGATGGAGGCAGCACCGGCGTAAGTGAAGGATGAGCGGACGCCCGAGATAATCGAATCGATCTGGTCTTCTACGCCGCCACGGCCCTCGGGCAGGTAGATTCGGGCTGATGAGATGCCCTCTTCGAACATTTCACGGCGGGCCTTTTCAAAGGCTTCGGTCTTGGAGTTACGATTGATGACCGCGCGGCGGGAAGCCATGCCGAAAGATTCCTTGTAGAGGCGGCCGTCGGCGTCCTGCAGTACGTCGCCGGGTGACTCGTAGGTGCCCGCGAACCAGGAACCGACCATGACGTTGGAGGCGCCGGCGGCCAGAGCCAGGGCGACGTCGCGGGGGTCCTTGATACCGCCGTCCGCCCAGACGTGTACGCCCAGTTTCTTGGCTTCAGCGGCGCATTCCAGCACGGCGGAGAACTGGGGTCGGCCCACGCCGGTCTGCATGCGGGTGGTGCACATGGCGCCGGGGCCAACGCCGACCTTGATGATGTCGGCGCCTGCTTCTGCCAGGTCGCGGACGCCCGCGGCGGTGACCACGTTGCCGGCGGCTACGGGGATGGAGGGGTTGAGGGCCTTGACTTTCTTGAGAGCCTCGATCATGGTTTCCTGGTGGCCGTGGGCGGTGTCGACTACGAGTACGTCGGCACCAGCCTCGATCAGGGCGGCGGCGCGACCTGCTACGTCGCCGTTGATGCCAATCGCAACGCCGATGCGGAGCTTGCCGTTGGCGTCGGTGGCCGGTTCGTAAAGGCTGGCGCGCAGGGCGGCCGAGCGAGTCAGCACGCCGACCAGCTTGCCGTCAGCATCCACAACGGGGGCAACCTTGCGGGACTTCTCGTGCAGAATGTCGAAGGCTTCACGCGGGGTGACGGTGTCGGGCAGGGTGAGCAGTTCGGTGCTCATCAGGTCTTGTACCTGGTCAAAGTTGTCTGCCCCGCGCAGATCCTTGGGGGTAATGACGCCGATGGGGGTTTCGCCGTCCACGACGATAGCGGCCCCGTGGGCGCGCTTGGGCAGTAGGTGGCGCACGTAGCCTGCGGTGTGGTGGGGCTTGACGGTGATGGGGGTGTCGAAAATCAGGTGGGAGTTTTTGACCCGTTTGATGGTTTCGGCGACGATATCGGTGGGCACGTCCTGGGGAATGATGGCGATGCCGCCGCGGCGGGCAACGGTTTCGGCCATACGGCGGCCAGAAACGGCGGTCATATTAGCGATAACCAGGGGGATGGTGGTGCCGGTTCCGTCGGCGGTGGAGAGGTCTACGCCCATGCGGGAACCTACCGCGGAGCGGGAGGGAACCATGAACACGTCGTTGTAGGTCAGGTCGGTGGTGGGAGTCATATCGTTAAGAAAGCGCATGGTTCCCACTCTAGAAGATATGACCTTTGTGGGCACGACTTTTCGCCAAGAGCTGATTTTTGCACAGTCTTAGCCCATTCTAAAAGGTTATTAGGTCTATCCTACCCCGTTTTTTTATTCAGCGCAACCCTCTACACCTGTTTTCTTAGTCTTGTCGCGCCAGCTTTGGGCAATTTTTCCGTCTAGCTTCTTCTCATCCCTGTGTGCGGACGCCGGGGCGTAGGCTGGTGAGCAGGGGCAGGTGCCCTGCCCCGTAGCTTCACCCATGAAAGGTTCAACGATGAGCGATTCAAACCTCTTGGTTCCGGCAGCAGATGACCCCACCTGGTGGCGTCAGGCCGTGGTCTACCAGATTTACCCCCGTTCCTTTGCGGACGCCGACGGCAACGGAATCGGTGATCTCAAGGGCATCACTGCCAAGGTTCCCTACCTCAAGAAGCTGGGCGTAGATGCCGTCTGGCTCTCCCCCTTCTACCCCTCAGCCCTGGCCGATGGTGGCTACGATGTCGATGACTTCCGCGATGTCGACCCCAAAATTGGTACCCTGGCTGACTTCGATGAGATGGCGAGCGCCCTGCATGCAGCAGGCCTGAAGCTCATTGTTGATGTGGTGCCCAACCACACTTCCAACCTGCATGTCTGGTTCCAGGAGGCCCTGGCGTCCGCACCGGGGTCGGCGGCGCGTGACCGCTATATCTTCCGTGACGGTCTGGGTGAGAAGGGCGAGCTGCCCCCGGCTGACTGGACCTCTATCTTCGGCGGCCCCGCTTGGGAGCCGGTGGGTGACGGCCAGTGGTATCTGCACAACTTCGCGGTGGAGCAGCCCGACCTAAACTGGGATAACCCCGAGGTCCATGAAGACTTCAAAGAAACTTTCCGTTTCTGGGCTGACCGCGGTGTCGATGGCTTCCGCATTGACGTGGCCCACGGTATCGCCAAGGACCTGCCCGAGGTTCTACCCAGCCAGGCAGAACTCGATGCCCTTCCCAAGGACGGCACCCACCCCATGTGGGACCGAGACGATGTGCACGAGATTTATAAGGAATGGCGGGCCGTTTTCAACGAATACACCCCGCCCCGCACCGCCGTGGCAGAAGCCTGGGTGGAGCGCGACCGCCGCCCGGCCTACGCGTCCGCCCAGGGTCTGGGCCAGGCCTTTAACTTTGACTTGCTCACCGCCCGCTTCGAGGCGGGCGAGTTCCAAAAGATTGTGGCTGAGAACCTGGAACTCTCAGCCGAATCCGGTTCGTCGAGTACCTGGGTGCTCTCCAACCACGACGTAGTGCGCCACCCCACCCGCTACGGCCTGCCCTTCGTGGAGGGTAAGACCAACGAGAAGGTAGGCCACGAGTGGCTACTGGCTGGCGGCCCGGCTGAGGAACTTGACCGGGAACTGGGTACCGCCCGTGCCCGCGCCGCTACCCTCTTCGAGCTGGCCCTGCCCGGTTCGGCCTACCTCTACCAGGGTGAAGAGCTGGGCCTGCACGAGGTCGCCGAGATTCCCGACGCAGACCGCCAGGACCCCACCTTCTTCAACTCCCCCGGTGTCAACGTCGGGCGCGACGGCTGCCGTGTACCCCTGCCCTGGGAGGCGGACGGCCCCTCCTTCGGCTTTGGTTCGACGGCGCCGCACCTGCCCCAGCCGGTCTGGTTCGCCGACTACGCTGTAGCCGTTGAGGACGAGCAGGAAGACTCCACTCTCAACCTCTACCGGGCAGCCCTGGCAGCCCGCCGTCAGCTCCAGGGCGCCGAGGAACTGACCTGGCTCGCCACCGATTCGGCTGACCTACTGGCCTTTGAGCGCCCCGGCGGCTGGGTCAACCTGACCAACTTCAGCACCGAGCCCGCACCCCTACCAGCTAACCTGGCTGACGCCGAGTTCGTTCTGGGCTCTGCCCCCGGTGCCGCGGACGCCTTCGCTGCAGGTTCCGTACCCGGGTCAGCTACGCTCTGGCTTAGGAAGTAGCCGAAGAACTAGGGGGTAGGGCAGGTACATCGCCCGGCGGCTGGCGCGGGGCTGGCGTGAATCATAGCGAGCGCCCCGGCGCGAGCTATGAGAGGGTCGCCGCCGGGGATGTATCTGCCCTGCCCTATAACCCGGCTATCTAGCCAACTCACGAATCCTCTCAACTGTCTTACCGGGCGTGGTGTTCTCGCCCAGACGGTTAGGTTTGCCTGCGCCGTGGTAGTCGGATGATCCGGTGACGAGAAGGTCGTGTTTGGCTGCGGTGTCGAGCAGCCAGGCGCGGCCTTCTTCTGGGTTGTCGCGGTGGTAGACCTCAAAGCCGGCGAGCCCTGCCTCGATCATGGCGTAGATGGTTTTGTTGCTGGCGAGTTTTCCGCGGGCGGACGCCTTGGGGTGGGCCATGACCGGTACGCCCCCTGCGGCGCGCACCAGTTCAACAGCCTTCACCGGGTCCACGGCGTAGTGGGGTACGTAGTATTTTGAGCGGGTGGTCAAGATAGTTTCGAAGGCTTCTGACCGGCTGGCTACCGCGCCGAGGGCCACCAGGGCATCTGCGATGTGGGGGCGGCCTACGGTCGCGCCCTCGTGCACCTGTTCTTGAACGGTCTCCCAGGTAATCGGGTAGTCTTCGGCAAGTCTTTCAACCATGCGCTGGGCGCGGCCCACCCGGGAGTCGCGGGCGCGATTAATTTCAGCTAAGAGGACTTCATTGGCCGGGTCGTGCAGGTAGGAGAGCAGGTGGATGCTCACCCCCTGAGCCGAACACGAGATTTCCATGCCGGGCAGGAAGTCTAGCCCCAGGCGTCCGGCTGTCTCTTGGGCTTCAGCCCAGCCGGCGGTGGTGTCGTGGTCGGTCAGGGCGAAGCCGGTAAGCCCGGCGGCGGCTACGTCGGCGACCAGCTCGGCTACCGGCTGGGTGCCATCAGAAATACGGGAGTGGGTGTGCAGGTCATACATAGCACTAGCCTACCTGCGGCGGCCCGTCCGTAACAGGTAGCAACCATTAGCCGCCCTTAAGTATCGGTGCCGCTATCTTCAGCTAGACGCGCCGTTACCCTGCTCACTAGACTGGTAGGCATGACTACTAGCGATAACACCCCCACCCCTGGCGACGACCAGCCCATCGAAGAGCGCGTCACCAACCGCTCTGCTGCCCCCAAGTCCAGTGCTTTTACTGACTTTATGGCAGCCAACTGGGCACCGGCGTCCGACGAGCTCCCGGCCCGCGCCCGTGTAGCCGACTTTGCAGCTGAGCGCCGCGCCAAGATTTCTGCGCTCTTCCCCGGCGAGCGCCTGGTTCTGCCTGCTGGCCCTCTGAAGGTGCGTTCAAACGACACCGACTACCGCTTCCGCCCCCACTCAGCTTTTGCCCACCAGACCGGCCTGGGTCTGGACCATGAGCCGGACGCCGTGCTCGTGTTTGAGCCCGTTGAAGAGGGCCAGGGCGATAACGGATCAAACCACGAGGTCACCCTCTACTTCCGCCCCCTGGCAGGCCGCGATACCGAGATGTTCTACCGCGATCCCCGCTACGGGGAGTTCTGGATTGGGCCCCGCCCCACCCTCGAATCGCTGGGTGCCGAGTACGGTCTGCGCACCAAGGACCTGGGTGAGCTTGAGGTAGCTATCACCAAGAATGCTGGCCCCGAGGCCCTGGGCGGCGTGCGCATCCGTCTGGTACGCAACGTTGACCTGAATGTCGATGCCCTGGTCGATACCTCCCGCTACAACACCTCTGTTGATCTAGAAGAGTCAGATAAGCTCGACGCTGCCCTGACCGAGGCCCTGTCTGAGGCTCGCCTGGTCAAGGACGCCATCGAGGTGGAGAACCTGCGCCGCTCGGTTGACCTGACCATCGACGGTTTTGCTGAGGTCGTCAAGGCCCTGCCCACAGCTATTGCCCACCGCCGCGGCGAGCGCGTGGTCGAGACCGCCTTCTTCACCAAGGCCCGTGTTGAGGGTAATGACCTGGGCTACGACACCATCGCAGCCTGCGGTAACAACGCCACTATCCTGCACTGGATCCGCAATAACGGCACCGTCGATGAGGGTAAGCTGCTGCTGCTCGACGCCGGCGTTGAAGACGACACCCTCTACACCGCGGACGTCACCCGCACCTTCCCGGTCAACGGCAAGTTCTCCGAGGTCCAGGCCAAGGCCTACAACATCGTGCTCGAAGCTGCCGACGCTGCCTTTAAGGTTGCGGTGCCGGGTAAGAAGTTCCACGAGGTTCACGACGCTGCCATGCAGGTTCTGGCGACCCGCCTTCACGAGTGGGGTCTACTGCCTGTCTCTGCTGAGGTTTCCCTGTCGGCTGAGGGCGGCCAGCACCGCCGCTGGATGCCCCACGGCACCAGCCACCACCTTGGCCTAGACGTGCACGACTGCGCCCAGGCCAAGAACGAGCTCTACATGGAGGGCATCATCGAGCCCGGCATGGTCTTCACCATTGAGCCCGGTCTCTACTTCAAGGAAGAAGACCTCGCTATCCCCGAGGAGCTGCGCGGCATCGGTATCCGTATCGAGGACGACGTACTGGTCACCGAGGACGGCAACGAGAACCTTTCTGCCGCTCTGCCCCGCACCGTTGAGGGTATCGAAGCATGGATGGCGGAGAACTCCCGCTAAGTAAGGGCTTCATTTCCTGCATAACGAAACCCCGCCTGCTCTCTTCCAGAGCGGGCGGGGTTTTCGTTAAGTTTTGTCGTTTAGAGGCGGGTGATTTTCAAAGACTTGATGAACCAGTCTGAGAAGGTCCAGATGAAGGTAGCATCGAAGCGGTGGGGGCCGGTGACGTCCTGTTCGTAGGCAGTTCCTACCAGCTGTACCTGGGCGGTAGCTGAGCCGGTTTCTTCTGCGGAGGTGGTGGCGATATCTTCAAGGGTTGCCTCGTCGAGGTCGAAGAGGTCTTCGTCGAGATCGTCAATCCACTCCTGGGCGGTTTTTACCGCACCGTTGGGTAGGGTGAGCTGAAAATCGCCGGTGAGGAATTCGATAATGAGGTGCTGGTTGTTCTCGCCGATGTAGCCGATGAGTTCTTCAAAGCGGGTGGCGAGTTTCTGGTCGGGTGTCATTGGCCGTCCTTCTGCGGTGTCTGCTCGGCTTCTGCGGTTTCGGGGGCCTTGCGGATGGTTGCCTCAAATTCTTCGGGGGACTCCACGCGCAGGCCGTAGCGCTGCTCGCCCTTTTCTGCGCGGATCGCTTCGATACGCTCGTTGGTGGCAGGGGGCTCGGGGGCCTTGCGGATCATCTGCTCAAATTCTTCAGGGGACTCCACGCGCAGACCGAACTTACCGGCGGCCTTCGAGCCGTCTCGGTTGGTTTCAGCGGGAGGGGTGAAGACTGGGGCGGACGGACGCTGCTCGGCTGCCGGTGCCTGGTCCTGCTTCTGGTCGGCCGGGTTAAATCCAGGCAGGAAGGGTTCGGGAGCCTGCTCTTGCTTGGGAGAGGGGGCTGAGGGGTCAAACCATTGGGGGGCCTGCTGACCGTTCTGGGCCCCCTGGCCATTCTGCACCTGCTGGCTGCTGGGGGCGCCCTGGGGCTGCTGGGCCGAGTAGCCCTGGGGGTTAGCCTGGCTCATGCCGGGGTGTACGTAGGGGCTTGAGGTCTGCCCATTCTGGGCAAAGGGGTGGGTGCCGGGTCCGTGTACTCCGCTGTGGGTGCCACCGGGCTGGACGGTTACGCGCAGCAGATGGCGGGCTGCCTGGGCGGTGGCAGGAATAGCCATCAGGTCAAAGCGCTGGGGTAGCATCTGGGTGCGGGTACGGATACCGCGACCCTTAGTACGGGAGGCAACGATAATTGCGTAAATTATGCAGAAAGCAATAGCCAGGGGCACGATGCTCAGGAAGTTGGCCAGAATCGAGGTCTGGGTGATCACGGCATTGAAGAGGGCGACCAGGGCACCGAGGCTTAGGCCCTGGAAGACGCCACTGAGGGCCGCCCGCGGGTAGGTGGCCTGACCGGTAACGTAATCAACCTGCTGCACGTCCCGGCCCACCACGTAGAGGGAGTGCACGGGGAACTTCTGGCTGGCAAGAAATTCGATAGCCTTGTTGACCTCTTTACGGTCGGTAAAGGTAGCTACCAGCTCGCCGGGAGGTAGGTGGGTGCCGTCTGCCATGGCCAGTGCGGGAGGTGCTTTGAGTTGATCCATGCCCCTATTTTTTCGCAAAGTGCAGGGAGTTTGCTGGGAGCACGCCGGTGTATCGCCACAGGTGAACTAAGCAGGGTGATTCTCATTGTGCTGGCAACCGGTGGCAGCTCTGGGCTGGGGCGAGTACCCTTGATAACTGTGAGTAGCGTACCGAACAAGATTTTTATCGCCCGCCTTCTGGGTCTTGATGTTTTTGACCCCCACGGCGACCGCCTGGGCCGTCTGCGCGATGTGGTGGTGCTGAAAAGCGGTTTCACCCAGTTCAACGCAGTGGGGTCTTTGGCCAAACTCAAGGAGCCCGTTGTGGTGGGTATCGTCATCGAGATTCTGGGGAAGAAGCGCATCTTCGTGCCCATGACTCGTGTGACCAGTATCGACTCCACCCAGGTGATTCTGACCGGTCTGGTGAACCTGCGCCGCTTTGAGCAGCGCGGTTCTGAGGCTCTGGTGGTCGGTGAGCTCTTTGACCGCAAGGTACAGCTACGTGACGGGTCGGGTAGGGCTCAGATTGAGGACGTTGCGATGGAGCAGCGCCGCAACGGCGACTGGTTTATCTCTGAGCTCTTTATTTCGCGCGGCCACACCAGCCTGATGCGCCGCCGCAAGGAAACCCTGATTGTGGACTGGGACGAGGTTATTCTCTCCACAGATTTTGAGCCGCAGGCTGCAACCGCGTTTGTGGCAAGCCACGAAGACTCCAACCCCGCTGACCTGGCAGACGCTATTCACGAGATGCCCGATAAGCGCATGGTTGAGGTGGCCCAGGAGCTCCAGGACGAACGCCTAGCGGACGTGCTGCAGGAGCTCCCCGAAGAAGACCAGGTGCAGATTCTGTCCCACCTTGAGGTGGAGCGAGCGGTCAACGTTCTGGAAGAGATGGAACCGGACGACGCCGCCGACCTTCTGGGTGAGCTCTCAGACACCCAGCGTGAAGAGCTGCTGACCCTGATGGACCCCGAAGATTCGGACGACGTGCGCCGCCTGCTCGAATACGAGGAGGGTACCGCCGGTTCGCTCATGAACCCGGTGCCGATCATTCTTTCGCCCGAAGCGACCGTAGCTGAAGCGCTGGCCCATATCCGCCAGGAAGAAATCTCCCCGGCCATGGCAGCGGCTGTCATGGTCACGCGTCCGCCCCTTGAAACCCCCACCGGCAAGTACCTGGGCATTGTGCACATGCAGCGTCTGCTCCGGCACTCCCCCAGCGAGCAGGTGGGCAACATCATCGACACCTCCATTGAGCCGGTCACCGACGCCGCCAGTATTGAAGAGGTCACCCGCGTGCTTGCAACCTACGACCTCACCATCATTCCGGTGGTCAACGACCACGACCGCCTGGTAGGTGCAGTAACCGTCGATGACGTGCTCGATGAAATGCTGCCCGATGACTGGCGCACCTATGACGATGGAACCCCAATTCGAAAGGTAGGCCGCCGCTTTGAGTGATGCACGCGAACGCAATGATTCAGCGCAGACGCTAGGGACCCCGCAGCAGAAGAAGCGCCGCCCCCTCTTTCAGCTAAGCCCCAACCCCGATGCCTTCGGTCAGATGACCGAGAAAATCGCGCGTTTTATGGGTACTCCGCAGTTTTTGCTGTGGATGACGATTTTCTGTGCCCTCTGGTTGGGTTGGAATACTCTGGCACCTGAGGAGCTTCAGTTTGACCCCCGCGCGCTGAACTTTACCCTGCTCACGCTGATGCTCTCTTTGCAGGCTTCGTATGCGGCTCCCCTGCTGCTACTGGCGCAGAATCGGCAGGACGACCGCGACCGCGTGGTTGCCCGCCAGGACAGGCAGCGCGACCAGCGTAACCTCGAGGAGACCGAGTATCTGACCCGTGAGATTGCGTCCTTGCGTATTACCCTGCGCGAGGTCGCCACCCGTGACTTCGTACGCGGCGAGATGCGCGACATTATGGAAGAGCTCGCTGAGGTGCAGCGTCGCCAGGAGGAGCTCTTTGCCCGCGCTGAGGCCCTAGCAGCTAAGGCGAATGAGCTTGAGGCACCCGAAGAAACTAAGCCCTTCGATCCCAATGCCGCCCAGCCTGTGACCAGCGCCTTCGATGTGCTGAGCGATGACCACCCGAAAATGCGTAAGAAGAAGAAGGTAAAGGACATCGACCGCTCGTTTGAGTAGGCGATTTACCCCATGCAGACATCACATCTGAATGAGGAGCTGCTTGCAGCTCTTGCAACCGTTATTGACCCTGAACTCCGCCAGCCCATCACCGAGCTTGGCATGGTGGACCGGGCCGAGCTAACCGGCTCAGTTGCCAGCATCAGGGTGCTGCTCACCATCGAAGGTTGCCCCCTACGCTCGACGATTGAGGCGGACGTCCGCGCTGCGGTCTCTGCCCTGGAGCAGGTGAGCGAGGTGCAGCTTGAGATTGGTTATATGAGCCCGGATCAGCGCGCGACCCTGCGCCAGCGTCTTGGCCACACCAAGCAGAACCCTTTTACTGCTCCCGGCTCGCTGACCCGTATCTTTGCGGTAGCTTCGGGTAAGGGCGGGGTTGGCAAGTCCTCTGCGACCGCTAACCTGGCAGCGGCTTGCGCATCCATGGGTTTGAGCGTTGGCATTATTGACGCCGATGTGCACGGGTTCTCGATTCCCGGGCTGCTGGGCATTACCGCTGGCCCTACCCGCATGGACGACATGATTATTCCACCGGTGGTTGAGGCCCCGTCAGGTGGCGGTGTCATCAAGGTAATTTCTATCGGTATGTTCGTGAAGCCCGACCAGCCGGTCGCCTGGCGCGGCCCTATGCTGCACCGGGCTCTGGAGCAGTTCCTCACCGACGTGCACTTCGGTCACCTGGATGTGCTCTTCCTCGATCTGCCCCCGGGCACCGGCGATATTGCGATTTCAATGGCCCAGCTGCTGCCCCACGCCGAGATTCTTCTGGTCTCAACCCCGCAGCTGGCCGCCGTGGACGTGGCCCAGCGGGCCGGAACCCTCAGCCTGCAGACCGAGCAGAAGGTGATCGGGGTGCTAGAAAATATGGCCGCCATGCAGCTGCCGGACGGCACCACCCTGCCCCTCTTCGGAGAAGGGGGCGGGGCCGTCCTCACCGAGTCCCTGGGCAGGGCCCTGGGCTACGAGGTGCCCCTGCTGGGGTCGGTACCGCTCGAGGTTGCCCTGCGCGAGGGCGGGGACGCCGGCACCCCGGTTGTCTGGGGCGCACCCGAAACCGCCGCGGCCCAGGAGCTGGTCAAAACCGCCAGGGCGCTGACCCACCGTCCGCGCGGGCTAGCGGGAGCCCCCCTGCCCTTTACCGTCTAGCCCGGCCCGAGGGGACCGCAAAACTTCAAAAGGACCGCATAATATGCGGTCCTTTTTTGAAAATCAGGTCCCCTTGGCGGGAGAAAGAATTTAGGTGGCCTCAGTATCGAAGGGAGCCCAGGCGCCGCGGGGCAGGCGCACACTCACAGAGGGAGCCGGTGCAGCTGCCGCCTTTTCTTCAAGTTCCTTGCGGCGCTCTTCGTCGTCCTCGGCAAAAGCCTCGCGCACAATGACGCGGGGATCGTACTGGCGGGGGTCATACTGGCGCCAGTTGATATCGCCCAGGTCGGGGCCGAGAGTTTCTTTGAGGTCGTCCTTAGCGTCAAAGGCCATACGGCGAACCCACTTGATAAAGTCTTTGAGCTGCTGGGCATATTCGGGCATGCGTTCTGGCCCGATGACAACAAACACCAGGATCGCTAGAACGATAAATTCGAGGCCGCTAATTCCAAACACACAAAGAGATTACCAGCTCAGCCCGAGTGTTCGCCCATAAAACGAGCGGGGTTGATTAAGATGTTTCCAGAATCATTCTCGCGCGCACTCATGTGAAGGTGAAGTACTAGGTGAATACTCAGGAACAGGCTCGAAGCTGGGTTTATGCTGAAGAGTTCCCGTTGGAGGCTCCTGCGGTGGCTTCTGCCCGGGCTGGGGCCGAGCGGTTGGACGCCGCCCCCGTCGCCCCGTCGGTAGCTTCCCTGCTTACGGTGCTCGCGGCAGCTACCAAAGCCCAACACGCTGTAGAAATCGGTTGCGGGGCCGGCGTTGCTACGGCTGCCCTGCTCACGGGCCTGGCCCCCGGTGCGGCGCTAACCGCCATCGATATCGATGCCACCCGTTGCCAGGCAACCCGCACGCTGCTGGCAGCTGCCGGTCTTGATAAGAGCCACCGGGTGCGCGTCATCACCGGCGATGCTGCCGAGGTACTCCCCCGCCTCTCGGCGGCCTCCTACGATCTGGCCTTCATTGACGCTGGCAGCCAGCTAGCTGAACAGCTGGTCTACGATACGCTGGCTCTCCTAGAACCCGGCGGGCTCCTGATTCTGCATGACCCGCTGGTGGGCGGGGCTGTTGCTAATCCCACGGCCCGTGATGCCGTAACCGTTTCGGTACGCTCTGTCTTACACGAGGTAGCGGCCTGCACCGCCGATGTTTTTGTCTCCCTCGTACACGCGGGCGAGGGTCTCTACCTGGTCTACAAACGCTAAAGCCCCCGCCCCAAACCGGTGTGGTTCAGAGCAGGGGCCGGGCTTAGAGCCGAAGCCTAGACGTTTTCAACGCACTTGCGGATTGCCTCGACTTCTTCTTCGGTGATATCAAGAACCAGGCGGCCGCCACCTTCAACGGGAATGCGCATGACGATGCTGCGCCCTTCGCGCACGATTTCGAGGGGGCCGTCGCCGGTGCGTGGTTTCTGAGCTGCCATCTTGGTTCTCCTTCAACGAGGGTTGGTCTGCGGTTTCTCGGCTTCTGTTGCCGGTCTCACCTTCTTTTAATCATAGTGCTTAGTGGCTCACTTCTGGCGTTTTTGGGTGGAAACTTACAGGTTTAGGGCGGGTAGTCCCCACCGCCGGGTAGCTGCTTCCAGTGCCAGAGCCAGCCGACCCAGCCAAATTGCAGGGTTGCTCCGCTGAGAATCAGCAGCCAGCGGTAGGCCCGCGAAGCGGATAGGGCCACGAGGGGTAATAGGAGCGGGAAGAGGGGCAGCAGCAGGCGGAAGGTGGAGGACTGCGGGTTGAAGAAGGCCAGCATATACACCGCGTAGGCAGCACACCAGGTGATGAGCGCCGGGTGAAGCACCCGCCGGGTCACGGGAGCCAGCAGGGCCAGCAGGTAGGCGCCCAGTAGCAGGATAAGGACGAGGGGGCCTCTCCCCTGCCCCAGGTAGAGCTGGCTCTGGGTGTACCAGGGCATAAAGGGCAGCACGTGCTCCCCGCCAGCTCTCCATGCGGCCTCGGTAGCGGTGTAGGCGTCGATTCGCCCGGTGGACGCCCATGCGATGGCCGGGTGGATAAAGGCGAAAGCACACACGGTGAGGGCAGAGGCAAGTTGCGGGGCGGTTGTTTTGAAGGCGCTCAGCAGGTTCTCAGCACGGGCCTGCTGAACCCAGCACACAAACCACCAGATGCCAACCACGGCTCCCAGGGGCACACCCACAGGGCGGGACAGGGCCGCCCCAAGGGCCGGAAGAAGCAGAAGCACATAGCGTTGCTGCACCAGCCAGTAGAGGGCCCAGGCCAGGAAAAAGAGGCCGGTTGCCTCGGCATAGCCGGTTTGCAGAATCGGTGCAACGGCGCAGAAGCTAACGGCGGCGGTTGCCCACAGGGCAGTTGTCTCTAGCTCAGTGCCCCGGTGGGCAGTAGCGCCCCCGGTAGCTGCCCCGCGCACCTGTAGGCTGGCTTCAAAAAGCCGGTAGATAAACCAGGCTGCCCCAAAACCAAACAGCAGGGAGACAGTAGGGGCAACCGTCTGATAGCTCAGCCCGGTCACGCTCGTCATGGCACCGCTGATCAGGGGGTAAAGGGGGTAGAAGGCCCACTCATTTTGGGCAACGTGACCGCTGGCGTCCACGGGGAGAACCGTAGGGTAGCCGCCAGCGGCTATCTTGGCGTACCAGTCGGCGTCCCAAATAGCGACGAACTCCAGGTAGCCCATTGAGGTATTTTTCCAGGGGCTAAAGGTCTGGTGCAGGCCCACGGTTGAGAAAATAAACCAGCCCCAGAGCCGGCTTGCGGCATAGACCAGGGCCACCCGCAGGCCGATGGGCAGGCTCGTGAAAAAAAGTACACCCCGACTGGCGCTCACGCTCAGGGTCGCAGCGGTGCGGTCAAGCACCCCGCTATGCTGTGGTGCGGACGGACGCTCCACTCCCCTAGCCCTCCCCGCCAAGGTCAGTAGCGGCGTCCTGACCCCGATCACCGCGCAGGGCCTCAAGCTCTGCCCGCAGGCGGCTGTTCTCGGCTACTACCTTAGCGAGCACCCCATCAACCTCATCGCGGTTATAGCCCAGGGCCGAGGTTGCAAAACGAACCCGCTCCAGCTCGTCCGCGCCCGGGCGGTCCGAAAGAATCAGGGGCGGCTCAGCTGCAGGAACCAGCGCTACGCCGTCCTTGCTTGCCGCCTCGATAGCCTTCCGCCCCGGAATCAAGCGGTCAGTACCCAGCACCGCGCACCCGGCCATCACCGCCGCCAGCACCACAAAGGTCACCGCAACCAGTAGATAATTCATACCGTCCTCCCGCAGGAGCCAAGCCCTTTCGCCCAGCGCCCCTCAACAAAACCCAACAAATATGACTGTAAAAACACGACACCCCGTGTAACAAGTTGTTTACCTTACAGGGGGTAAGGTAAGGCACATACACCATTTGGTTTGTGCCACAGCACCTCCATGCTACCGGTGCACGCACTGAATCCACCACAAGAGAGGAAGCCCAGTGACTACTGACGCACTGGTTCAGCTCACCCACGTCAACAAGCACTACGGTGAGAACCACGTCCTCAAGGACATCAACCTTTCCATCGGCAAGGGCGAGGTTGTCGTCCTCCTCGGCCCTTCAGGCTCCGGCAAGTCAACCCTCTGCCGCACCATCAACCGTCTTGAAACCATCACCGACGGCACCATCACCATCGACGGCAAAAAACTACCCGAAGAAGGCAAAGAACTCGCCAACCTGCGCGCAGAAGTCGGCATGGTCTTCCAGTCCTTCAACCTCTTTGCCCACAAGACCATCCTCGAAAACGTCACCCTAGGCCCCCGCAAGGTACGCGGCATGGGCAAGGCCGAAGCCGAAGAACTGGCCATGAGCCTGCTCAAGAAGGTTGGCGTCGATAACCAGGCCTCCAAGATGCCCGCCCAGCTCTCCGGTGGCCAGCAGCAGCGCGTCGCTATCGCCCGCGCCCTCGCTATGAAGCCCAAGGTCATGCTCTTCGACGAGCCCACCAGCGCCCTTGACCCCGAAATGGTCAACGAAGTACTCGACACCATGGTCTCCCTCGCCCGCGAAGGCATGACCATGATCGTGGTAACCCACGAAATGGGCTTCGCCCGCAAGGCAGCAGACCGCATCGTCTTCCTGGCCGACGGCGAAATCGTCGAAGAAGCCACCCCCGACCAGTTCTTCACCAACCCCCAGTCAGACCGCGCCAAGGACTTCCTGGGTAAGATCCTGGGTCACTAAGGACGGCCAGCCATGAACCTCTCCCGCGCCAAAGCAAAGGCCGCAGCCTGCGCCGCCCTGCTCGCCACCGGCGTCCTCGCGCTCTCCGGTTGCTCCGCCACCGGCAGCGAAGACACCATCCGCATCGGCATCAAGTACGACCAGCCCGGCCTGGGCTACCAGGACGGACGCGACTACACCGGCTTCGACACAGATGTAGCCCGCTACGTTGCAGCTGAACTCGGCTACTCCGAAGATCAGATTGAATGGGTCGAAGCCCCCAGCGCCAACCGCGAAAACATGCTCACCAACAACCAGGTAGACATGATTTTTGCGACCTATTCCATCACCGAAAAGCGACTCAAGACCGTCGACTTCGCAGGCCCCTACTTCGTCGCTGGCCAGGACCTGCTGGTCCAGGCAGAGAACACCGACATCACCGGCCCCGAATCTCTTGCAGGGAAGAACCTGTGCTCCGTCACTGGCTCAACCAGTGCAAAGAAGATCCAGGATAAGTACTCATCAGAGGTCCAGCTGGTTCAGCAGAACTCCTACTCTGACTGCGTCGTCGCTCTCAACGCCGGCATGGTCGATGCTGTGACCACCGACGACATCATCCTGGCGGGCCTCGCCTCTACCAAGGCCAACCAGGGCGAGCTCAAGCTCGTGGGCAACACCTTCTCCACCGAAAACTACGGTGTCGGCCTACCCAAGGGATCCGACAAGTGCGCCGCCATCAACGCAGCCATCAACAAGATGGTCGAAACCGGCGCCTGGGAAGAAGCCATCAAAAAGAACGTAGGTGCCGCTAACTACACCTACAACGCCGAGCTGAACCCGCCCGTCCTCACCGACGCCTGCGCCACCGTTGACGCCAAATAAGGCCGCAGCGCCCAGCGCACCTTCACCACACCACAATCTTTCAACCATCGGAGGCTTTCATGTCGTTCTCTGAACAGCTCTCCACGCTCTTTGCCACCTACGACGTCATCGGCGCCTTCTGGACCAACATCCAGCTGACCTTCTGGGCAGCCATCGCATCTTTCGTCCTCGGCTCCCTGCTAGCACTAATGCGTATCTCGCCCGTGCCCTCCCTACGCTGGGCTGGCACCGCCTACGTGCACCTGGTCCGCAACACCCCGCTGACCATCCTGATGACCCTGGCAATCCTGGGCGTGTGGACCCAGTTCCAGCTCTCACTAGCAACCAGCTTTGAGTGGAACTTCTTTATCTACGCCGTTATCGTCCTTGCCATCTACCACGCGGCCTTCGTCTGTGAGGCCATCCGCTCCGGCGTCAATACTGTGCCCGTCGGCCAGGCTGAAGCGGCCCGCGCCATCGGCCTGGGCTTCCTGCCCACCGCCCGCTACGTGATTTTCCCGCAGGCTCTACGCGGCTCCATCACCCCGCTGGGCAACACCCTGATTGCGCTAGCCAAGAACACCACCGTAGCCACCGTAGCCTCAGTCGCTGAGGCCTCAGGCATGATGAAGTCCATGATTGAGTTCAACTCAGACCTCATCTTCATGATCTTCTTCGTCTTCGCCATGGGCTTTGTGATTATTGTTGTCCCCATCGGCCTGCTAACCACCTGGGCCTCTCGTAAACTGGCGGTGAAGCGATGAGCAAGCGTATGACCTCAACCTCGGTACTCTTTGACGTACCCGGCCCCAAGGCCCGCGCCCGAACCCGCATCTTCAACATCGTGGCTCTTGTGCTCCTGGCAGCAGGCTTTGCCTACGTCCTGATGGTGATGAACCGCCAGGGCCAGCTGGAAGCCGATAAGTGGACTTCCCTCTTCTCGGGTAACCTCTGGGCCAACTACATCCTGCCCGCCCTCTGGAAGACCCTCTCAGCTGCCCTGATTTCTGTGGTTACCTCGGTGGCTTTCGGTCTCTTCTTCGGCCTGGCCCGCCTGTCACCCAATAAGGCTGTGCGAGCCTTCGGCACCGTGGTCGTGGAGTTCTTCCGCGCCGTCCCCGTGCTGATGATGATGATCTTCTTCTGGCTCTTTTTGGGCAAACTCAACCTCTTTGCCCCCTCACAGCTGCCCTTTATCGCCGTGGTTCTGGGCCTGACCCTCTACAACGGCTCAGTCATCGCTGAGCTTCTGCGCTCCGGCGTTCAGCAGCTGCCCAAGGGCCAGGGTGAAGCCGGCCTGGCTATCGGCCTGACCCCTTGGAAGGTGCTGACCCTGATTCTGGTACCCCAGGCTCTGACCGCCATGATGCCCTCGCTGCTCTCGCAGTTCGTGGTCATTCTCAAGGACACCGCCCTGGGCTACATCATCTCCTACCCCGAACTGCTAGCTGCCGCCCGCCGCTTCGGTTCCGGTGAAGGCAACATCCTGCAGATGCTCTTGCTGGCCGCCCTGATTTTCGTGGTCATCAACTTCGCCCTGACCCTCTTCGCCGAGTGGCTCGCTAAGTACATGAGTTCCCGCTCCGACGTAGAGATCAAGCACGCCGACGGTGTGCCCGGTGAAGTGGACGAAGCCCAACCCAAGACCGAGCTGATGTTCAAGATCCCCAAGCACTAGCGTCCGCACCTGCGACACTTACCCAAGGGGACCTGAAAATTTTGAAGGGACCGCATATTATGCGGTCCCTTTGAAGTTTTGTGGTCCCTTTGTGGGGTTAGGACGCCGTCAGCCAGCTTTCCAGCGCCGTATAGCAGGTACGCACCTCGGAGGCTTTAACGTGCTCGTTATCGGTATGGGCCAGCAGGGCGTCGCCGGGCCCGAAGTTCACGGCGGGAATACCGATTTCGCTGAAGCGGGCGACGTCCGTCCAGCCGTACTTAGGTTTGGGGGCCTGTCCGACCGACTCAATCAGAGATCTAGACAGCGGAGCGTCCAGGCCGGGGCGGGCCGCTGATGAAAGGTCCACGAAATCCAGCTCGTAGCCCTCGAAAACCTCGTGCAGGTGCGCGACGGCTTCATCCAGGGTCTTGTTGGGAGCAAAACGGTAGTTGATATGGATGCCCGCGTCATCGGGAATGACGTTCCCCGCGACCCCGCCTGAAATCTGCACGGCGTTGAGCCCCTCGCGGTAGGCCAGGCCCTCAACCTCATAGGTGGCAGGCTGGTAGGCAGCAAGACGTCCCAGCACGTCCGCCATCTTATGGATAGCGTTGACGCCCTTCCAGGCGCGACCCGAATGGGCGGCGACACCCGAGGTGCGAATCCAGAAGCGGATGGTGCCGTTGCAGCCACCTTCGATGGTGCCGTCGGTGGGTTCCAGGAGCACGGCAAAGGCCGCATCGGTCAGCTTCTCCCGGTGGTTGCGCATCAGGCGGGCAAGCCCTGAGAGCTCTGATGCAACCTCTTCGTTGTCATAGAAGACATAGGTAATGTCGTAGCGGGGCTCCTTCAAGTGGGCAGCTAGGGCTAGCTGCACGGCAACCCCGCCCTTCATATCCACGGCACCGCGGCCGTAGAGAACCCGCTCCCCCGCTTCCTCAGACCAAGAGGCCGGTACGGTGCCTCGTGAGCCCTCGGTACGGGGCAGGGGCACTGTATCTAGGTGACCTGCCAGCACAATGCGGGTATCCCGGCCCAGGTTAGTGCGGGCGATGATGGCATCGCCGTCGCGGGTTATCTCTAAGCCGCCAATGCCCTCAAGGGCCGCCTGCACGGCGTCCGCCAGGCGCACCTCGGCGCCAGAAACAGAATAAATATTGAGCAGATCAGCGGTCAGGTCTTCAACGGGCTGGGTTAGGTTCAGGACGTCGGGGCCCACCTGAGCGAACTCAGCGGCCTGGGCGAGGGTAGGGTTCTTGGTCATAGTTCCACCATACAAGCAGATAGCGCCCCGCACCCGCCTGATTCCGTAGACTGGTAGGCATGACTGAAAACAACACCCGTGTAGCATCCGGCCTGGGCCTGGCCACCGTCGTCGCCTCCGGCGAGAACGAAGGCACCGTACTCGATGTCTGGTACCCCGCCCCCGCCCTCACCGAAACCCCCGACGACTCCGTAGCAGCCGACCTCGAAGCCCTGGTCGAAGCCGACGAAGACCGCAACGTTGTGCGTGAGCTGGTCAACGTCACCATCAACCTCGACGAGGCCCCCGCCAACGCAGCGGACGCCTACCTGCGCCTGCACCTGCTCTCCCACACCCTGGTTGCCCCCAACACCATCAACCTCGACGGTCTCTTTGGTGCTCTCGCCAACGTCGCCTGGACCAACTTCGGCCCCGTGCTAGCCAGCGAATTCAACACCGTCTCGCTGAAGCTGCGCCGCCGCGGCGCCCTGGTCGTCACCCACGTCGACAAGTTCCCCCGTATGATTGACTACGTCGTACCCGCAGGTGTTCGTATCGGCGACGCCGACCGCGTCCGCCTGGGTGCCCACCTGGCCGCAGGCACCACCGTCATGCACGAAGGCTTCGTCAATTTCAACGCCGGTACCCTCGGCGAATCTATGGTCGAAGGCCGCATCTCCCAGGGCGTTGTCATTGGCAACGGTACCGACATCGGCGGTGGCGCCTCCACCATGGGCACCCTCTCCGGCGGCGGCACCCAGCGTGTCTCCATCGGCGAGCGCTCCCTGCTCGGCGCTGAAGCCGGTATCGGCATTGCCCTGGGTGATGACTGCGTGGTTGAAGCTGGCCTCTACGTCACCGCTGGCTCCCGCGTGACCGTCCTCAACCCCGGTGCTGAGCCCAAGGTCGTCAAGGCCCTGGAACTCTCAGGTGTCAACAACCTGCTCTTCCGCCGCAACTCCGTAACCGGCGCTATCGAGGTGCTACCCCGCGCCAACAACACCGTGGAACTGAACTCAGAGCTGCACGCTAACTAAAAAGTAAGTAATCATTTCGCGAGACGGGCTTATGCTCGCTGCCGATATTTACTGAAGATTAATATACGCAAGACCCGCCCTACCGGCTGACCGGTAGGGCGGGTCTTTACAATGGGAGAACACACTCACAACACATCAGAAAGCTATTCATGAAGCGTTCTCTTTCTCTGCTGGCAGGTCTTGGCCTGGTTTCTTCCAGCATTCTCGTTCCCGCAGCTTTTGCAGCAGACGGTACTACCGACCTGGGCAATTTGACCGTGCTGGCCTCAACCGACGTCCACGGCCGCGCCCTTAACTACGACTACTTCACCGGCGCTCCCTATGGCGAAGGTGCTAAGGCTCTGGGTATGGAGCACCTGGCAACCGCCATCGCCCAGACCCGGGCAGCAAAGGGTGCAGAGTCCACCCTGGTGCTCGATAACGGTGACGCCAACCAGGGCAACCCCTTACAGACCTACTACCAGAACAACCGCACCGCAACCAGTGTTGACCCCATGGCATCGGTCTTTAATCTGCTCGGCTATGACGCCGGTGTAGTGGGCAACCACGAGTTCAACTACGGCCCCGATGCAGCCGCCCAGTACACCCAGAACCTGACTATGCCCCTGCTCGGCGCTAACGTCATCGACACCGCAACCGGCGCTCCCGCCTACGAGCCCTATACCATGATTGAAAAGACCGTGGGCGGCGAGAAGATCCAGGTAGCCGTGATCGGCGTGGTAACCCCCGGGGTTCGCGTGTGGGATAAGGCTACCGTTGAGGGCAAGTTGGAGTTTAAGGACGCCGCCGCTACCGTCGCAGAGTGGGCACCCAAGGTCAAGGCGGCAGGAGCCGACGTGGTCGTCGTCCTCGCCCACACCGGCCTGGACGCCGAGGGCTACACCTACAACCCCGCCGACCTGACCGAAAACGTCGCTAAGTCTGTTGCCGAACAGTCCACCGACGTTGATGTGGTCGTGGGCGGCCACTCCCACGTCACCAACAAAGTTCAGGAATACTTCACCAACAAGAACGGTGAGCCGGTGCTCTACACCCAGCCCGGCTACTGGGCCCGTTTCCTCTCCGAAGTCACCCTACCCCTGGTCAAGGAAGCAGACGGTGACATCGAGGTCAAGTGGACTGAAGCCGAAAAGCCCACCGCCGTTGCCCTCAACGCCGGTGACTACGCTGCCGACGCGTCCGTCCTCACCGCTATCGAGCCCTACCACTCAAAGACAACCGAGTGGGTGCAGACCGTCGTTGCTCAGGCAACCGCTGAAATGCCCGCCGCCACCAGCGCCTGGGAAGACACCGCTGTTCTGGACTTCATCAACATGGTACAGACCGAAGAAGTCACCCGGGCCCTAGCCGGAACCCAGTACGAGGGCCTGCCCGTCCTTGCTGAGGCCTCCCCCTTCTCCCGCACCGCCGTCTTCAAGCAGGGCGATGTCACCATCGCCGATATGGCTAGCCTCTACATCTACGACAACACCCTCTACGCTGTTGAGCTCACCGGCGCCCAACTCAAGGACTACCTTGAATGGTCAGCCCGCTACTACAAGCAGCAGGAGCCCGGCGCTGAGATCACCGACTGGTCCACCGTTACTAACGCCCTCTACGAGGGGGCAACCCGCGGTATTCCCGACTACTCCTACGACGTGCTCTCAGGTGTGAACTACCACATCAACATCTCCAAGCCTGTCGGCGAGCGCATCGAGGGTCTAGCCCTGCCAGATGGCACTCCCCTCGCCGATGATCAGAAGGTCATCCTGGCTCTGAACAACTACCGCTGGTCAGGCGGCTCAGGCTACCCGCACGTCACCGCAGCTCCTATCGTCTACGAGGAGCAGAAGGCCGTGCGCGACCTCATGATCGACTGGGCTATCACCAACAAGACCATCGACCCGACCACCTTCTTCGTCAAGAACTGGACGGTTGGCACCAGCTCCCTACCCACCGAGCAGGCACCCGAAGAGACCCCGGCTCCGGCTCCCAGCGCCAGCCCCACCGCTGCTCCTTCGGCTGAGCCCACGGTAGCCCCCACCGAAGAGCCGACTGCAAGCCCCAGTGCGGACGCCCCCGCCCCGTCTCCCAGCGATAGCCCGGCGTCATCGGCCTCCGCTAACACCAGCCAGAGCTCTGTGGCAGGAGCCCGTGAAACTGGAAAGAGCGGCATACTAGCCCACACCGGTGCTACTGCTCTGCCCCTCCTCGCAGGTGCTGCCCTCCTACTGGGTCTAGGCGCTACCGCTTTCTTCGCCGCCCGCCGCAAGAACAGCTAGGAGTAAGCGTCCACGCCTAACGCCCACCTTATATATGCTCAGCCCCGCCACCGCTTCTACCGGCTGGCGGGGCTGAGTGCAGGTAAGCTAGAAAAAACACCAATCGTCTACTAGGGGAAAACGTGAAGATTCTCGTTACCGGCGGCGCCGGCTACATCGGCTCCCACACCGTACTCGAACTACTCAAGGCAGGCCACGAGGTAACCGTTATGGACAACCTCTCAAACTCATCCATGGAGTCCCTGGCCCGCGTTGAAGAGCTGACCGGCAAGACTGTAGAGTTCCGCAAGGTTGACCTGCTGGATCTGCCCGAGATGAAGCAGCTGTTCAATCTGGTCAAGCCTGACGCTGTGATTCACTTTGCCGGTCTTAAGGCCGTGGGCGAGTCCGCCGAAAAGCCCCTGTGGTACTACCAGACCAACGTCGCTGGAACCCTCAACCTGCTCTATGCCATGGAAGAGGCAGGCTGCCACTCCATCGTCTTCTCATCGTCTGCAACCGTCTACGGCGAACCCGAGTCTATGCCGCTGACCGAAAAGCTAAACATGGACGCCCAGTCCTGCTACGGCCGCACCAAGGAACACATCGAGGATATGCTCATTGACCTGGCAGCCTCAGATTCTAAGTGGAACATCGCCCTGCTGCGCTACTTCAACCCGGTAGGTGCCCACGAGTCCGGCCGTATCGGTGAAGACCCGGCCGGCATCCCCAATAACCTGGTACCCTTCATCGCCCAGGTCGCTGTGGGTCGCCGCGAATACCTCAATGTTTTCGGCAACGACTACCCCACCGTCGACGGCACCGGCGTGCGCGACTACATTCACGTCGTTGACCTGGCGGACGGCCACCTCAAGGCCCTGGATTACATCACCGCCCACGGCGGCCTGCACACCTGGAACCTGGGTACCGGTAACGGCTACTCGGTTCTTGAGGTACTGCACGCTTTTGAGAAGGCTGCGGGTAAAGAGCTACCCTACAAGATTGTGGACCGCCGCCCCGGCGATGTGGCTGTTTCCTACGCAGATCCCGCTGCTGCCCTAGCAGATCTAGGGTGGTCTGCTACCCGCGATATCGACACCATGGTGCGCGACCACTGGAACTGGCAGAAGAATAATCCAAATGGATATGAGGCGTAGCGAGTAGCCCCCAAAGCCAAGCCCCGGCGTCCTTATCTCCAACGAGGTAAGGACGCCGGGGCTTAGTGATGCGCTGCTTGGCAGGTTAACGCTCGGGGTAGTGGCGTTCGGTTTCGCCGATGTAGACCTGGCGGGGGCGACCGATCTTGCGGTCGGGGTCCTGGATGCCTTCGGTCCACTGGGCGATCCAGCCGGGGAGGCGGCCCAGGGCGAAGAGGACGGTGAACATGTGTTCGGGGAAGCCCATAGCCTTGTAGATGAGGCCTGTGTAGAAGTCTACGTTGGGGTAGAGCTTACGTTCGATGAAGTAGTCGTCGTTGAGGGCCTTCTCTTCGAGGCGCTTGGCGATATCGAGCAGTTCGTTGTTGCCGCCGATGGATTCGAGGATTTCGTCTGCGGTCTTCTTGACGATACGAGCGCGGGGGTCGTAGTTCTTGTAGACGCGGTGGCCGAAGCCCATGAGGCGGACGCCGTCTTCCTTGTTCTTGACCTTCTCCATGAAGTCTTCGGGGCTGATGCCGTCCTTCTGAATCTGGTTGAGCATCTTGAGCACTGCCTCGTTAGCGCCGCCGTGCAGGGGGCCGTAGAGGGCGTTGATGCCGGCTGAGACGGAGGCGAACATGTTGGCGTTTGAGGAGCCGACCAGTCGCACGGTGGAGGTGGAGCAGTTCTGCTCGTGGTCTGCGTGCAGGAGCAGCAGCAGATCGAGAGCCTTGGCGTGCAGGGGGTTGACCTCGTATTCCTCGGTGGGGAAGCCGAAGCACATGCGCAGGAAGTTCTCGGTGTAGTTGAGCTCGTTCTTGGGGTAGATGGAGGGCTCGCCCTTGGACTTCTTGTAGGCGTAGGCTGCCAGGGTGGGCACCTTGGAGAGCAGGCGGTAGGTTGAGATCTCTACCTGACGGGGGTCGAAGGGGTCGAGGGAGTCAGAGTAGAAGGTCGACATGGCTGAGACGCTGGATGCGAGGACGGCCATGGGGTGGGCGTCGCGGGGGAAGCCGCGGAAAAAGAATTTGAAGTCTTCGTGCACCATGGTGTGGCGGCGAATCATCTGGTCGAAGTCTTCGAGCTGGGCGGGGGTGGGCAGTTCTCCGTAGATGAGCAGGTAGGCGGTTTCGATGAAGCTGGATTTTTCTGCCAGCTCTTCGATGGGATAGCCGCGGTAGCGCAGGATGCCGGCGTCACCGTCGATGTAGGTGATAGCTGACTTTGCGTTTGCGGTGTTCATGAAGCCCGGGTCGTAGGCTACCTTGCCGGTTTCTTTGAGCATGCCTGCAACTTCGAAGGCACCGTTACCTTCGGTTGCTTCTACTGCGGGCAGGGGCAGTTCTTTGCCGTCATAGCTCAGCAGCGCTTTGTTCTCAGTCATTGTGTTCCTCCTGTCATACGAGGCAACGTACGTGCTGTGTGATGAAGTGGGATTCTAAAAAAGGACGGTGCGGCTTTCGCGGGGTGGTGGAAGGCCGCACCGTGCACGTACGCACGTCATCTATGGTCTACATTACAGCAGAATAATGCGCGGGGTCACATTGGTGTGCGTTCAGAAGCTACATTACGTTCTTTAGCTGAGCTTATTTGACATTAACAGTTTTGCTTTACTCTGACAGTCGGGCAGCGGCACGGGAAATGTCGTCATCTGAGCCGGTCAGGGCGATGCGCACATAGCCCTCACCTGCGGTTCCGTAGAAAACGCCGGGGCCAATCACGATACCCTTGTCTGCAAAGCGCTGGACGGTAGCCCAGGTATCTTCACCTGCTGTAGCCCACAGGTAGAGCCCTGCCTCGGAGTGCTCGACGGTTAGGCCAAAGCGTTCCAGGGCCGGCAGTAGGGTTTCGCGGCGGGCTCGGTAGAGATCTTTCTGGGCCTCAACGTGAGCGTCATCGGAGAGCGCTGCGGTCATGGCGACCTGTACGGGAGCGGGTACAATCATGCCCGCGTGCTTACGGGAGTTGACCAGGTTGGCCATAATCGTCGCGTCTCCCGCGATAAAAGCGCCGCGGTAGCCAGCAAAGTTGGACTGCTTAGAAAGAGAGTAGGCTGCCAGCACCAGGTCCTGGCTTTCGCCACAGACACGGGGGTCAAGCACGGAGGGCACCGGCTTCCCCCCGCGAGCAGCGTCCCATTCTCCCCAGCCCAGTTCTGCGTAGCACTCGTCGGAGGCAACCACGGCACCCAGGGCACGGGCGTCCTCCACTATCTTTTTCAGCTCATCCACATCGCGCACGATGCCGGTGGGGTTGGCCGGCGAGTTAATCCATACCAGGCGGACGCTGGCACGGGTCGCCTCATCGAGCTCATCCAGGGAATCAGCTGCCACGGGGGTTGCGCCGGCGAGCTGGGCACCGATGTCGTAGGTAGGGTAGGCAACGGTGGGGCGGACGACCACGTCCCCCTCCCCCAGGCCCAGCAGGAAGGGAAGCCAGGCAACAAGCTCCTTCGAGCCGATAGTGGGCATGACCTGGTCGGTAGACAGCCCGGGCACGCCGCGGCAGCGGTCGAACCAGTCAACGATAGCCTGACGCAGGGTGAGAGTACCGTGAGTTGTGGGGTAGCCGTGGGCATCAGTAGCACCGGCCAGGGCATCACGGATAACTGAGGGGGTAGGGTCAACCGGGGTTCCAATAGAAAGGTTAATGAGCCCCTCGGGGTGGTCTTCAGCGGTAGCCCGGTAGGGGGCCATAGTGTCCCAGGGGTAGTCGGGCAGGTCGAGGCCAAATTCGCGCATGGTCTGCTTTCTCTTGTGAATATGTTTGTTTTCTAGTGTAAGCCTTCGCATAAAACTAAAGGAGCGAGTATCTCACAAGATACTCGCTCCTTGAACCGTGTCTAGGTGTCTTAGTCCTGGTTCTGCGGGGGCAGGGCCGCAATCATGGGGGCGTCCTTAGCGATGACGCCCAGACGGGCGGCGCCACCGGGTGAGCCAAGATCGTCGAAGAAGTCGGCGTTAGCGGCGGTGTAGTCTTCCCATTCTTCGGGGACGTCGTCTTCGTAGTAGATAGCTTCTACGGGGCAAACCGGCTCACAAGCACCGCAGTCGACGCATTCGTCGGGGTGAATGTAGAGGGAGCGTTCGCCTTCGTAGATGCAGTCGACAGGGCATTCTTCGACGCAGGCGCGATCTTTTACGTCGACGCAGGGCTGGGCGATGATGTAGGTCATGGGTGCCTTTCTGGTGGTGACGCACCGGTGCGTGGTGTGTTGGGTAACTGTGCTCTAGTGTATCTGGTCACCGGTGTGGGGGCAGATTTTTGTGATGGATGAGATAGCCTGTTGAGCCGGGTTAAGTTTTATTGCGGCGGTATTTAGTGGCGCTCATAATTCCCAGGGTTGAGGCAACAAGGGATCCGAGAGCCCAGATAGTTCCAGCGGTGCCGATCGGGTTGATGGGGTTGATATAGACCAGCATTGAGGTACCTTTGGCGAAAGCAAAGATGCCGATGAGGATAAAGGCCGTGGCACCGAGCAGGGCTGCTGCCCAGTTCTTTTCGGTGTGAATGGCAACCCAGGTTGAAGCGAAGTACACGGTCAGGATGCCCAGGGCAGCGCCCCAGGGTACCCAGAGCGCACTAGTGGGGTACCAGATATGGGCGTGGTACATAGTGCCGGCAAAACCTGCAATCAGCCCGAGGGCGATTGCGGAAATGGCTGAGTTGATAGGGCCGGGCGCTTCAACGCTTTCTTCCGGAGACACGTCAGCTGGGGTTTCCGACTGGGCTGTGCCCCAGAGCAGGCGGTAGGTTTCGGTAGGGTTGATGGGCTGGGAGACCCCGTTTGAGTACTCGAAGGTGGTCTCGCTGGTGATAGTAATTTGGGTAGCGTGGGCCCGCATGGCCTCACGCTTATGGTCGATACTGCCCATAATGACAGCCTGCTGCCGGGTATCTTGACGATTGGGGTCGCCTTCGATACCCCATAGAGCGATGGGAGCCGAGGGGGTTCCCTCCAGGGAGCGGACGGCCGCCAAGGTAGCTTCGTAGGTTCGTTTGTGGTCGGGGTGCCCGTAGCCGCCGTCCGCGTCGTAGGTGACGACGACGTCCGGTCTGATTTCCCGGATAGCGCTGGCGATGGCGTCTGCCTGGGGCTTGAGGGGCAGACGCGTAAGGCAGTCATCGGCTGCGGCGGGGTTAGCGATAGCGCGTCCGTCCGACCCCCACGTCATACCCGAATCACGGTAGCTGGTGCGCTCGCCGGGCAGGTAACTTGCTCCCTCGCCCAGGTAGAGGTGGTGGCGGATGCCGAGGGCTTTGAGAGAGGCTTTGAGTTCCCCGGTGCGGTACTCACCCAGGGCATGGCCCCGGTCGGTGTTAGCGGGGTGGGTTGCTTCGAGATGACGCAGGGCAGGGTCAATGACTTCACCCATTTCACCACGGGTCATGGTGAGCAAGTGTACGGTAACGCCGGCGTCGGTAAGAGCGCCGATGGTGGCACCGGTCGATGAGGCTTCATCATCGGGGTGGGCGTGTACGAAAAGAACGGTGGTGTCTTTGGGCTTGATGCCTTCGGGAATCAGGCTAAAAGTAGCGGTGTCGGTAATGATTTCACCGGCGACCGGGTAATGAGGCTGGGCGTCGAGTTCCATGGTGACGGTTTTCTGCTGGGTGCTGTTTGGTTCCTAGCAATTTTAGCTTTACTTACTGAGCTCTAGCTGGGTTTGCTGTTTTAACGATGTGCTTTGGTCATCTCGCTCTTATCCCTGTGGTTATCAGTAGGGCCGTGGCCCGCTCCCCTGTCCAGGAGAACGGGCCACGGCCCTGAGAGCGTCTATCCCTTTGTAACCTTAGGCGCGGGCGCGACGGCGTGCTTCGCGCACACGCTCATTGGAGTCAAGGATAACCTTGCGAATACGAATAGCTTCGGGGGTGACTTCCACGCACTCGTCCTCGCGGGCCCATTCCAGGGACTCTTCGAGGGTGAGCTTCTTGGGGGGAGTCATGTTTTCGAAGTTATCTGCAGAGGCTGAGCGCATGTTGGTCAGCTTCTTTTCGCGGGTGATGTTAACTTCCATATCGTCGGCGCGTGAGTTCTCGCCGATGATCATGCCCTCGTAGACCTCTGAGGTGGGTTCGACGAAGATGGTGCCACGTTCCTGCAGACCGATGATGGCGTAGGGGGTAACGACGCCGGCGCGGTCAGAAATCATGGAGCCGTTGGAGCGGTAGTCGATATCGCCTGCCCAGGGCTCGTAGCCGGTGGAGTAGGACGATGAGATACCGGCACCGCGGGTCTCGGTGAGGAACTTGGTGCGGAAGCCGATCAGGCCGCGGGCGGGTACGGCGAATTCCATGCGAACCCAGCCGGTGCCGTTGTTGGCCATGTTTTCCATGCGACCCTTACGAGCTGCCATGAGCTGGGTGACGGCACCCAAGAATTCTTCGGGCACATCGATAATCATGTGCTCCATGGGCTCGTGAACCTTGCCGTCGATGGTCTTGGTAACAACCTGGGGCTTGCCCACGGTCAGTTCGAAGCCTTCGCGGCGCATCTGCTCAACGAGGATTGCCAGAGCGAGTTCGCCACGGCCCTGAACTTCCCAGGCGTCCGGACGCTCGGTGGGCAGAACCTTGAGGGAGACGTTACCGATAAGTTCCTTATCGAGGCGGTCCTTCACCTGGCGGGCGGTAACCTTAGCGCCCTTGACCTTACCGGCCAGCGGTGAGGTATTGATACCGATGGTAACGGAGATTGCGGGGTCGTCGACCTTAATCAGGGGCAGGGGCTTGGGGTTTTCGGGGTCGGTGAGGGTTTCACCAATGGTGATGTCTTCGATACCGGCAACAGCGACGATTTCACCGGGGCCAGCGGACTCAGCGGGAACGCGCTCCAGGGCCTTGGTGGCCAGCAGTTCGGAGATACGCACGTTCTTGGTTTCGCCATCCTGACGTACCCAGGCAACGGTCTGGCCCTTCTTCAGGGTGCCGTTGAAGATACGCAGCAGAGCCAGACGGCCCAGGAAGGGTGAGGAGTCAAGGTTGGTCACGTGAGCCTGCAGCACCTCGTTGGGGTCGTAGGTGGGGGCAGGAACATGTTCCAGGATGGTCTCGAAGAGGGGCTCCAGGTCATCGTTATCGGGCAGGGCGCCATCGGCAGGCTGGTTCAGTGAAGCAGCGCCTGCCTTACCGGAAGCGTAGACGACAGGGACGTTCAGCAGAGCGTCGATATCGAGATCGGGAACCTCATCAGCCAGGTCGCTAGCCAGACCCAGGAGCAGGTCCATGGATTCGCCGACAACTTCGTCGATACGGGCGTCGGGGCGGTCAACCTTGTTGACGACCAGGATGACGGGAAGCTTAGCGGCCAGGGCCTTACGCAGTACGAAGCGGGTCTGGGGCAGGGGGCCTTCTGAGGCGTCTACCAGCAGCACAACGCCGTCAACCATGGAGAGGCCGCGCTCAACCTCACCACCGAAGTCAGCGTGACCGGGGGTATCAATAACGTTGATGGTAATTTCTTCGCCCTTGGCTGCAGGGCCGGAGTAGAACACGGTGGTGTTCTTAGCCAAAATGGTGATGCCCTTTTCCTTTTCAAGGTCACCGGAGTCCATGACGCGGTCTTCCACGTCAGCGTGGGCGGAGAAGGCGTTGGTCTGCTTGAGCATCGCATCAACGATGGTGGTCTTGCCGTGGTCAACGTGAGCCACGATTGCCACGTTGCGAAGGTCGCTCCGTGAAGCGGTGTTCTGAGTTTCAGACATGCGGAAAGTATCTCGCTTACATGTTGGGGATAAGGACGCCGGTGCGCGGCTTACCTGCCGAATTTTCGGCACCAGCGCAGAGGGCTTTCGGTTTGATTATACCGGCGGTACATAAACTAGCCGCTATCTTCTGGGACACATTAGAAATGAATAAGGGAGGCGGACGCTCTCGGCGCCGACTGGCTGGGGCTGGCATGAATTGCCAGTGAGCGCCAGCGAACCGGCAAGAAGGTTAGTCGGCAAGAGAGCGTCCGCCTCCCTAAAGGCAGCTCATTTCCTATTTATTCCAGGGTGTCTGCTTTACATCCTGGGGCTTGACCACGGGGATGGAGCCGGTTGCGGTGCGGATCTGCTCAATTGCGGCGGTGTTGGCTTCCACCTGCAGGGAGACTTCATCCACAGCCTTTTCTACGGCTTCTTCCACCTTGGCTTCGACGGCGCTTTCAACCGCGGAATCCACGACCTCTTCGACCTTGGCCTCAACCGCCTTGTCCACGGCTTCTTCCAGGGCAGCTTCGAGCTGGCCGTCCAGGTGTTCGTCGAGGTGCTCCCCCACAGCTGCGGTGACGCGCTCTTCGACGCCTTCGGCAACCAGCTCGTTGACGCGGTCGTCAATCTGCTCAGCCAGTGAGGCTTCAATCTCATGGCGAGCGTTACGACGCTGGGCGCGGACGAAGAGACGGTGCTCAACGCTCAGGGCCTTGTAGAGGGAGATACACATCAGCACGATCACTATTGAGAAAGGCAGGGCAGTCAGAATTGCGACGGTTTGGATTGCCGACAGTGATTCACTACCGCCGATGACAACCAGGGAAATCGCGGTTGCACCTGCAACCAGTACCCAGAAAACGCGGAT
Organism: Rothia sp. 11254D007BW; assembly: GCF_053548195.1. NCBI lineage: Bacteria > Bacillati > Actinomycetota > Actinomycetes > Micrococcales > Micrococcaceae > Rothia > Rothia sp. 11254D007BW. Next base: position 175,515 of record NZ_JBPWPK010000001.1, on the reverse strand, counting down.
CCAGGTTTTGGGTTCAGGTGACCCGTTAGTGGAGAGCATGCCCAGTACCAGAGCGCCGGAGTCTGCCGAGGTCACGAAGAAGACGGTAATCAGCAGTACCGCACCGGCAGTCAGAATGACGCCGCCGGGCAGATTGTGGAACATCTGGAAGAGAGCATTTTCTGCAGAGACGCTACCGTCTTCACCGACCAAGCTAGTGCCGGTTCCGAAGAGTTCCTGGTGCAGGGCGGTGCCACCGAGTACGGAGAACCAGAAGAAGGAGGTCAGCGCAGGTACCAGCAGAACGCCGATGACGAATTCGCGCACGGAACGGCCCTTGGAAACGCGGGCGATGAACATACCAACGAAGGGCGACCAGGAAATCCACCAGCCCCAGTAGAAGGTGGTCCAGGCAGCCTGGAACTGTTCACCGTCAACGCCGTAGAGTGCCAGGGTCTCGAAGGTCATGGCAACCACGTTTTGCAGGTAGTTACCGATGGACCCGATGAAGTTACGGAAAAGGAAGAGGGTGGGGCCAACCACCAGCACGAAGAGGCAGACGATAGCAGCCAGCATGAGGTTGCCGTTGGAGAGCCACTTCATACCCTTTTCCAGGCCGGTGACCACGGAGAAGAGGGTGATACCCATGAGCACCACGATGATGCCCACCAGCCAGCCGTTACCCTCGGCCGGGATGTTCATGTAGCCCAGGCCCGCAGCAATCTGCATAACGCCGAGACCAAGAGAGGTCGCTACACCGAAGAGGGTGCCAACCAGTGCGACAACGTCGATGACGTCACCTGCGCCACCTTTTACGCGGTCACCCAGCAGGGGCTTGAGGGAGTAGCGGATAGAGAGAGGCAGCTTGAGGCGGTGGGTTGCATAGGCAATGGCAAGGCCCACGATGACGTAGATAGCCCAGGGGTGCAGGCCCCAGTGTAGGAAGGACTGGCTCATCGCAGCCTGAGCAATTTCTTCCTTGGTGCCGTCACCCACGCCGGGGCGGGGGTCAACGTAGTGCATGAGGGGTTCGGTTGCCCCGTAGAAGACCAGGCCGATGCCCATACCGGCAGCAAAGAGGAAGGCGAACCAGGTAGTGAAAGGGTAGGCGGGTTCGTCGTCGTCATCGCCTAGCTTAACGTCGCCCATGCGGGAGAAGCCCAGGTAGAGGGCGAAGATGACGAAGAAAGCAACGATAGCGACGTAGTACCAACCGAAGTAGTTAATAACGTCTGCCTGCAGGGCATCGAAGATTTCTTTGGTGCGATGAGGGAAGGCCAGGGTGATGCCGATAAAGGCAGCCATGATGACGGCTGCGGGGATAAAGACCTTGGGCGCCAGGGAACCTTCACGCATGTTTTCCTTAGCGGCCGCGTCGATATCCCCCTTCCGCAGGTCGGGGCCCGAGCCGGGCGGAGTTTGCTGGGTGGTAGCCATGTGAGTGTCCTTTATATCTTCTTACGTTTCGACCTAGTTGACATGCAAAAGCACCTCACGAGCTGCCGTCCGCGTCCACGCTCAGTCAAGGGGCGCTGGGCCGCGCAGCGTGGTTCGGGAGGGGGCTAGAGATGCCTGTTCCACTTCAATAATAACATCACTGATAATAAGTAGGCATCCTCTTGGTCTGCTTAATTGCCTATAAAACCACAAAAAACCACACCTGCCAGCGGGGTCAAAAACTACCAAACCAACATAAAATAGAGGCAAGAACACCCAAATCGACAGGAAGGCAGAGCACGCATGTCTCTCCCCGCCATCACCGATCCCGTCCAGACCAAAGCCTGGGCAGCCCTGACCGAGCACCAGCAGAAGACTACCGCTGATTTACGCGCCTGGTTCGAAGCCGACCCCACCCGCGCAGAAAAGCTAAGCTTCACCGCCGCCGACCTCTACGTTGATCTCTCCAAGAACCTCATCACCGAAGAGACCCTGGCTCTGCTGACCCAGCTGGCCGAAGAGGTCAACCTCGAAGAGCGTCGCGACGCCATGTTCGCCGGTGAGCGCATCAACGTCACCGAAGACCGCGCCGTCCTGCACACCGCCCTGCGCCGCCCCAAGGGCGCCACCCCCGCTCTCGTCGTTGATGGTCAGGACGTCGACGCCGACGTCCACGAGGTCCTCGCCAAGGTTTACGACTTTGCCGACCGCGTCCGCTCCGGCGAGTGGGTAGGTATCACCGGCAAGCGCATCGAAACTGTAGTCAACATCGGCATCGGCGGCTCAGACCTGGGCCCCGTCATGGTCTACGAGGCCCTGAAGCCCTACGCCCAGCCCGGCCTGACCGCCCGCTTCATCTCCAACATCGACCCCACCGACGCCGCCGAGACCGTCAAGGACCTAGACCCCGAGACCACCCTTTTCATCGTCGCCTCCAAGACCTTCGGCACCCTCGAAACCCTCACCAACGCCCGCGTCTGCCGCGAGTGGCTGCTCACCTCCCTGCGCGAGGCCGGCGCCCTGGACGGCAAGGACGAAAAGGACGCCGTCGCCGCCCACTTCGTGGCTGTCTCCACTGCCCTGGATAAGGTCGAAGCCTTCGGCATCGACCCCGAGAACGCTTTTGGCTTCTGGAACTGGGTAGGCGGACGCTACTCCGTCGACTCTGCCATCGGCACCCCCCTGGCCATCGTGCTCGGCCCCGACGTTTTTGAGCAGTTCCTGGCAGGCTTCCACGCCATGGACGAGCACTTCCGCACCGCTCCCCTGGCCCAAAACGTCCCCGCCCTCATGGGTCTGCTAAACATCTGGAACGTCAACTTCCTTGGCGCCGAAACCCACGCCGTCCTCCCCTACGACCAGTACCTGCACCGCTTCCCCGCCTACCTGCAGCAGCTGACCATGGAATCCAACGGCAAGTCCGTACGCGCGGACGGCAAGCCCGTCACCACCGCCACCGGTGAAGTCTTCTGGGGTGAGCCCGGCACCAACGGCCAGCATGCCTTCTACCAGCTGATCCACCAGGGCACCCGCCTGATTCCCGCCGACTTCATCGCCTTCGCCAACCCGGTTCACGCAACCCGCGACGGCGAGCAGGACGTCCACGAGCTCTTCCTGGCCAACTTCTTCGCCCAGACCAAGGCCCTGGCCTTCGGCAAGACCGCCGACGAGGTCCGCGCCGAGGGCACCGCCGAAGAAATCGTTCCGGCCCGCGTCTTCTCAGGCAACCGCCCCACCACCTCCATCATGGCCTCCCAGCTGACCCCCGCCGTCCTGGGCCAGCTCATCGCCCTCTACGAACACATCACCTTCGTTCAGGGTATTGTCTGGGGTATTGACTCCTTCGACCAGTGGGGTGTTGAACTCGGCAAGCAGCTCGCGCTGCAGCTGGCCCCCGCCGTCGGCGGCGACCGCGAGGTCCTGGCCCAGCAGGATTCCTCAACCCAGGGCCTGATTGGCTACTACCTGGAAAATCGTAACTAGTATCGCTTCAGCTGGACGCACCTTAGCCGACTAACCTTCTTGGTCTCGCCCTGGAGGGCTCGCCCAATTCATGCCAGCCCCAGCCAGTCGGCTGCAGGTGCGTCCAGCCTTCGCCCAGGTAAACATGCCGAGTAACACAGGACCCCGGTAACTTCGCGAGTTACCGGGGTCCTGCGTTAAAGCTGGGCGAGCGTGGTGAGTACGGCCTGCTCGATCATTCCGATGACCTGGGCCTCAGGCAGGGTAGGTAGGTTTCCGCCTTCTACTCCCCCGGCGTCCGCGCTGGCCGTGACAGGCGGACGCTCGGGCGCAGCGTCCGCTCCCCCACCGGCTTCTACATGTGTGAGGGGAACGTGGACGAAACCCGCCGGTATTGCCCCTTGGGTTGCGTGCATAAGCTCGTAAAAAACGTGGTTACACACAAAAGTTCCGGCGGTGTACGACAGTTCCACGGGCAGCTGCTGGGCAGCTAACTGCTCAAAAATTGCTCGGGTAGGCAGGGTAGAGAAGTAGGCATCGGGGCCATCGCCGCGGATGGACTGGTCGATGAGCTGGGCACCGGAATTATCTGGAATACGAGCAGAGTCGAGATTGATGGCAACTCGTTCCAGGCTGACCTTATCGCGGCCAGCCGCAACACCAAGACTTATGGCTAGCTCAGGTTTGATGCGCTCCAAGAGCTCACCCAGCGCCCGGCTTGATTCGGCGAACTCCACCGGCAGCTCATGCACCTCAACAGTGAGTTCCGGTGCCGAGGCTTCCAGGACGTATTGCGCCCCAAGTGCCACTGCCTGACTGGGGTTAATAGGAACCCCTTCAAAGGGGCCAAAATAGGTGAGCAGAAGGGTGGTCATCGTCGACTCCTGCAGTTTAGGTATTGTTAGAGGTATGTCTGAGCACAAGCCTACTCGCTATATCCACCACAAAGAGCCCCTGGAAGATACTCCCGAGGCTCTTAACCTAGACAGCTTCGACGATGAAGAACACCCGGACGAACGCCGTGCCCCAGCCGTTGCTCAGAAAGTAGGCTTTGCAGGCGCTGTACGCCTTTTTTATCGACACTACTGGAATACTAAAGGGCAAGCATCTGCCAGCGAATTCTGGTGGGCACTGCTCTACCTAGTAGTAGGTACCGTGCTATATTTTGGTACCACTATTTGGCTCAACTATCTCACCCTGCCAGAAAGTGCCTCTTCACTATTGCGCACCGTTTTTATGCTGCTTGTAATAACAAATCCTTTATGGGTTGTGATTAATGTCGGCCCCACAATATCTCTCATCAAGCGACGTAAACAGGCAATATCGATGAACTTGTCTCCAAAAAAGCATCCAGATATAGAGCAAACTGCCTTGTAAGTCAACACTTTCACTAAAATCCAACATTATTCTGCTTCAAATATGGAATTTTTCGAAACCTTTAGTCATAGTTCCTAGTCGGAATATTTTGTCCGCTAACTAGTGGATATTCTTCACGTGTTTTGGATTACCATAAAACTGTTACAGGGGACTACCAGCCACTACGCAATAGTTCTCCAGGAGCGCTTCACGGTGCTCCAGCGTAATCCCCGCCCACCTATTGGGCGCCACACACCTAAGAGAGGTTACGATGACTTCATTCCATAAGCCTTCCAAGAAGACCACCGGTGCTGCTGCTGTGCTTTCACTCGGTATGGCTTCATTTGTAGGTTCCCCCGCTTTCGCTGCTGAAACCTCGGAGTGGGTAGATCTTCCCACCGTCACTAACGAGGGGTCAGCCTGGGTAGCCGAAAACGGCAACGTTGATGGCTCAGCTTTCACTACCGATACCGTTAACACCGGCGAAGCTTCAGCCACTTCTGAGTGGGTTGACTTCGAATCTGAAGAAGGCGGCTCCGCATGGGTTAACGAAGACGGCACCATCGACAACGGTTCAGGCTGGGTCAACGAAAACCTCAACCCCGTTGTCACTGACAAGGGCACCGGCACCACCCACGAACTGCCTGAAGGCCACATCGGCATCAACGGTCCCGGCACCACCCACGAACTGCCTGAAGGCCACATCGGCATCAACGGTCCCGGCACCACCCACGAACTGCCTGAAGGCCACATCGGCATCAACGGCCCCGGCACCACCCACGAGCTCCCCTTCCTGCCCGTTGACGGCTCCACCTGGGTTGACTTCGAATCTGAAGAAGGCGGCTCCGCATGGGTTAACGAAGACGGCACCATCGACAACGGTTCAGGCTGGGTCAACGAAAACCTCAACCCCATTGTCACTGACAAGGGCACCGGCACCACCCACGAACTGCCTGAAGGCCACATCGGCATCAACGGCCCCGGCACCACCCACGAGCTCCCCTTCCTGCCCGTTGACGGCTCCACCTGGGTTGACTTCGAATCTGAAGAAGGCGGCTCCGCATGGGTTAACGAAGACGGCACCATCGACAACGGCTCAGAATGGGTCAACGAAAACCTCAACCCCATTGTCACTGACAAGGGCACCGGCACCACCCACGAACTGCCTGAAGGCCACATCGGCATCAACGGCCCCGGCACCACCCACGAACTGCCTGAAGGCCACATCGGCATCAACGGCCCCGGCACCACCCACGAGCTCCCTGAAGGCCACATCGGCATCAACGGCCCCGGCACCACCCACGAGCTCCCTGAAGGCCACATCGGCATCAACGGCCCCGGCACCACCCACGAACTGCCTGAAGGCCACATCGGCATCAACGGTCCCGGCGTAACTGCTGAGCCCAAGCCGACCATCGATCCCTCAACTGTTGTAGCTGAGCCTAAGGTCGAGGCTACCCCCGTAGAGACCCAGGCTGAAGCAGCTCCCGCTCCTGCAGAAACCACCAAGGCTGAAGCAGCTCCCGCTCCTGCAGAAACCACCAAGGCTGAAGCAGCTCCCGCTCCTGCAGAAACCACCAAGGCTGAAGCAGCTAAGGCAACTCAGTCACAGCAGCAGCTTGCCAACACCGGCGCTTCCAGCGCAGCTGTATTGGCTCTTAGCGGTCTAGCTGTTGTTGCGTTGGGTGCAGGCGCAGTATTCGCAACTCGTCGAGCAAAGGCATAATCGCTCAATTCCTACTATTTACCAATAGAAGGAGTACGCGATAACTGACTCCCAGTGAGTCGGACGGCGGGTACGTAGCGATATAAGCTACGTACCCGCCGTTCTCGCTTTGGGCGCAGTTCCGTATGCTGCCTTCCCCGCTCCATTTCACTTTATTTCCAGAAGGTCCCATGAAAAAACTAAAAGGCTTCGCTGCCTATGCCTTTACCGGACTAGCCATCACAGGTACCTTACTCCTCAGTAGCTGTGGTTCTTCTACTACTGCAGAGCCAGCGTCAGAGCCATCATCAGCAGCTGCACAATCAGTCCCTGTTATTACAGATACAGCTGATATTCTTACGGACCAAGAAGAACAAGAGCTCACCCAGCGTATCTCTGACTTAGAGCAGGAGCATAACTCGCCGCTCACCCAAATCTTTATTATCGATGACAGCAGTAAAACAAACTTTGCAGCTGAGGTAAATCAAAAGCTCACGGAACAAGAGTCGAATTTTCAAGAACAAGGCGTCATTATCGGCATCAACCTTGGCAGCAAGTCAGCATATATAGCTCGGGGCTCTGTAGCTAGCCAAAACCTCACCAATGAGGAAGCATCCTATATCGTCGATAAGGCGATTCTCCCCTACGTTACAGCAGAAGAATACAACGGTGCGATGACCAACGCCCTTGATGGTGTCTACCAGCTTTCGCACAATAACACCACGGCTGACTCATCGCGGGGTAGCGCTAGTGCGAGCCCCACGGCCACTAGCTAGAAATGTTCCCCACGCTTTATAAAACAAACAGTAAATAAAAGTAAGGCCCTAGCCGTACCCTGCGGCTAGGGCCTTACTCGTTCTTTCAGCTAGCCAAGAATAGCTGGCGCCTCAAAGTCTTTCCCTGAGAGGTGCTGATCTAACCAGGCTGTGAAGACCTGGTACCAGAGGCGGGAGTTGCCGGGTTTCAGGATCCAGTGCCCTTCATCGGGGAAGTAGAGGTACTTGTGGCCTAGCTCCGGGGAGTGGCGCTGTAGGTCAGCCCAGAGGTGGTGGGCCTGGCCGATGGGCACGCGGTAGTCCTTATCGCCGTGAATCACCAGCATAGGAGCCGCGATATCGGCGGCACGATGACGGGGCGAGATGCTGTCGCCCTCTCCCCCAAATTCGACCTTCCATTCGTGCCAGGCACCGTTATCTGAGAGGTAGTACATGGTGTTGTAGTCCCAAATTGAGGCGTGGGTGACGTAGCACTTAAAGCGGGTGCCCGCGCGTCCTGCCACCCAGTTGGTCATAAACCCGCCGTAGGAGCCGCCTGAGAAGGCCACGTTATCGCCCTGGATATCGTCGCGGGCGGCAGTCTCTTCGACCACCTGCATGATGTCGGTGTAGGGGGTGCCGCCCAGGTCGTCGCCGCCGCGGTCGAGCATGTGCTGGCCGTAGCCGGTGGAAATCGCGGGGTCGGGCATGAGCACGGCGTAGCCGGCTTCGGTGAAGGCCCAGGGGTTCCAGCGGTAGGTCCAGGAGTTCCAGGACCCCCAGGGGCCGCCGTGTGCAAAGACGAGCAGGGGCAGGGGGCCGTCCGCGTCCTTTTCGGGCAGGGCGAGGAAGGAGGTGAACTCGGTGCCATCAGCTGCGGTGGAGCTTAGGCGCTCGAAGCGGCCCGGGGCACGCAACTCTTCGACCGGCGAAGCCAGGCGGGTGACCTCGCCGGTTTCGATATCGATGCGGACGGGATAGGCCGAGTGCTGGTGGGCATCGCGCAGGGCAATAAGAGCCCCTTCGTTGTAGGCCAGGGCTGAGAAGTGGCTGGCGCCGTCCTCAACCAGTACGCGGGTAGCACCGTCGATGCTGCCGGTGAAGATGGCGGTAGCTCCCAGGTGGTCGGTGACGAAGGCGTATCGGGTGCTATCAATCCACACGATGTCGCCAGCCCAGCGGTCGACGTCGCGGGAGAGCTCGGTCAGCTGGCCGGTCTCGAAGCTGTAGTGGCTGGCGTTGACCTTGATGGACTGGCCGGGCAGCCAACGGCGCACCTCGGTGATAGCCAGGCCGCTGCCGTCCGGGGTAAAAGTACCGGCTGAGTAGTCGTGGGTTTCGGTCGCTTCGGCCAGCAGCTGGGGTTCTTTCTCACTGTTGAGGTCAAGCAGCCAGGTGCTGTAGCGCTGGTGGATGCCGCGGGTCTTGGTGTGCAGAGTGACGGCTGCGCGGTCGCCGGCGGGGCAGACCTCAAAACCGGCTAGTTCTGAGCGATCGCCCGGCAGGGTGATGCGGCGGGGTTGGCCGTCACCGTCCTTAACGAAAAGGGCGCGGACGCCGGTGCCCAGGTCGTGGTCCCAGAAGCGGGTGGGGAATTCGGTGTAGAGCACACCGGAGGTTGCGGTTTTCTCGCGTTCATCGAGGGTCTTGGCCTGTTCTTCGAGGCTACCCCGGTGGGCTTTGCCGCTGTAGATGTAGCGGGTAGTTTCACCGCGCTGGCGTACTGCGAGGGCGTCCACGCCGCCGGGGTGAGTGAAGATGAGTTCGGGTTCGCCGTGCTCGGGTAAGCGGTAGACGCCTTTGAGGCTCTTGGAATCGGCTTCGTCGACGTCCTTGTCCAGGGTCAGGTAGATGTGCCCCTCATCGGTAACGGTAAGGACGGAGGCGCCCGACTCGGGTGCCGTCAGCGGGTAGGGCTTGCCCTCCTGCCCTGCGGGAAGGGCCCAGAGGCGGGGGCGCCACTTTGCGCCGTCCTTATTGAGGGTGTTGACGGTGAGCACCGGGGCACCGGTGCGACCTGCGGCCAGCCCGACCATGCGGGGGTGTTCGATGAGCTGCGATAGGTAGGCAGCGTTTTTCTGCTGGTTGTTTTCGCTAGATGTGGTGTCAGTCATAGACTCTACGGTATCACCAGCACCTGTTGAGGTGATAGCGATTTGCTCTCCCCTTCTTAACATTGCTGCTAGCTGACAGGCAAGCCAGCAAAAGTTCCGTCGTCCATACCTGCACCAAGGTAGGCATCTAGAATCTGCTCAGCGTGGTGCGGGGCAAGAACCCGAATAATGGCCAGAAGGTCTTCTCTTGTGTTCAGGGGTTGCTCTACTGCCGCCGTCAAAATAGGGGCTTCTTCCGCGGCTGCCGCCCCAAAGATGATGTGCGGTGCGCCGTGGATACGGTCACGACAAATACCCAAAGCGGTGTTAAGTGCAAAGAGGTTGCGGCCTTTGATCGCGGCACGAGCGCAGGTCGCCTGATAGCTAAAGCGGCTCTGAAATTCCACCTGCATGTACAGGGTATCTACCAAGTTTTGGAGTTCAGCAACTTTTGCCTCTAGGTCTCGATACTGGGCCACACTAACCGGGGCGTCCTCAAAATCACCGCCAGTGAGAAGAGGGAAAATATGCTGAGTATTCAGCGGAGCCTGGTTGCTGTGGTCATCACGCGCAGGGTCGGGGTGAACCCACCGGATTTCCTCAATTTCAGCACTGGGCGCGGCCTGCTCCAGATCAGCGACACCCCCGGCAGTTACCAAGAGGTAGACATGGGCGCGGACGGTTCGCCCTGCTTCGTTGAGGGCCGCCGCCTGGTAGGTTCCCAGGTTCATCAAGGAATAGCTGTCGAGCACAAGGCCCAGTTCTTCGGTAGCTTCGCGGCGGGCGGTTTCTTCGGCGGTTTCGCCCGGCTCAGGCTTACCGCCGGGAAGCATGAACCCTGTGGTGCCGCGTTTGCGAACGGTGAGTACCTCACCCAAGGAATTACGAATGACAAGTGCAGAAACAACAATCGGGGCTGAAGTATCGGTACTCATATCAGTAACCCTATCTCAGTAGTCGAGTTATGTTGTCACACAGGCTCTCTTATTTAGTGAGCGCTGGCACATCGTTGTATTCTTGGAAATGAAACTGCCCACAAGCGACAAGGGAGACGCCCTTCATGGCAAAGATTATCTACACCCACACCGATGAGGCTCCGCTGCTGGCGACCTATTCCTTCCTGCCCATTCTTGAGGCCTACGCTTCAACCGCCGGTGTTGAGGTAGAAACCCGCGATATTTCACTTTCTGGCCGTATTCTGGCTCAGTTCAGCGATATTCTCCCTGCTGAGCAGCAGGTTGCGGACGCTCTGACCGAGCTGGGCGAGCTGGCTAAGACCCCCGAAGCTAACATCATCAAGCTGCCCAACATTTCGGCGTCCGTGCCCCAGCTCAAGGCCGCTATCGCTGAGCTGCAGGCAAAGGGCTTCGCTATCCCCGACTACCCCGATGAGGTTGTGACCGAGCAGGATAAGGACGTCCGCGCCCGCTACGACCGCGTCAAGGGCTCAGCCGTGAACCCGGTCCTGCGCGAGGGCAACTCAGACCGCCGCGCTCCCCTCTCTGTTAAGAACTACGCCCGCAAGAACCCCCACACCATGGGTGCCTGGTCAGCAGATTCCAAGACCAATGTTGCAACCATGGGCCACGACGACTTCTTCTCTAACGAGAAGTCCGTGATTATTGAGGCTGACGATACCCTGAAGATCCAGCACGTCGGTACCGACGGCACCGTGACTGTCCTGAAGGAATCTGTGCCCGTGCTGGCTGGCGAAATCGTCGACGGCACCTACATGAACGTGGCTGAACTCGATAAGTTCTTAGCCGAGCAGGTTACCCGCGCCAAGGCTGAGGGTGTGCTCTTCTCAGTACACCTGAAGGCCACCATGATGAAGGTTTCTGACCCCATCCTCTTCGGCCGCGTCGTGCGCGCCTACTTCTCCGAGCTTTTTGAGACCTACGGTGAGCAGCTGGATGCTGCCGGCCTGAACGGTAACAACGGCCTGGCCGCTATCATCTCCGGTATTGACACCCTGCCCGAGGATATCCGTGAGGGCGTCCGCGAGCTCATCCACAAGGGTCTGCAGGAAGGCCCCGAGTTGGCCTACGTCAACTCTGACAAGGGCATCACCAATCTGCACGTTCCTTCGGATGTCATTGTGGACGCTTCCATGCCTGCGATGATTCGCACCTCCGGTCAGATGTGGGGCGAGTCAGGCCAGCAGGCTGACACCCTGGCCGTCCTCCCCGATTCTTCCTACGCTGGCGTCTACCAGACCGTCATCGATGACTGCCGTGCCAACGGTGCCTACGACCCCACCACCATGGGTACCGTGCCCAACGTGGGCCTGATGGCGCAGAAGGCTGAGGAGTACGGTTCACACGACAAGACCTTCCAGCTTGAGGCGGACGGCAAGGTACAGGTTGTGAGCTCTGCAGGGGATGTGCTCATTGAACACGAGGTTTCTGCCGGCGATATCTGGCGCGCCTGCCAGACCAAGGACATCCCCGTTCAGGACTGGATTAAGCTGGCTGTCACCCGCGCCCGCGACTCCCAGACCCCCGCTGTCTTCTGGCTCGATAAGAACCGTGCCCACGACGCTAACCTGATTGCCAAGGTCGAGAAGTACCTGCCCGAGCACGACACCGAGGGCCTTGATATCCGTATTCTGGCTCCCGCTGAGGCAACCCAGTTCTCGATTGACCGCATCCGCAAGGGTGAGGACACTATTTCGGTCACCGGCAACGTACTGCGTGACTACCTGACCGACCTCTTCCCCATCCTGGAACTGGGCACCTCAGCCAAGATGCTGTCCATTGTTCCGCTCATTAACGGTGGTGGCCTCTTTGAGACCGGCGCTGGCGGTTCTGCCCCCAAGCATGTTCAGCAGGTTCTGGAAGAGAACCACCTGCGCTGGGATTCCCTGGGTGAGTTCCTGGCCCTGGCTGCTTCCTTTGAGCACCTGGCGAAGACCACCGGCAATGCTTCTGCCCAGGTTCTAGCTGACACCCTGGATAAGGCGACCGGTACTTTCTTGAACGAGAACAAGTCGCCTTCTCGCCGTGTGGGCGAGATTGATAACCGCGGTTCGCACTTCTACCTGGCTAAGTTCTGGGCTGAGGAGCTGGCTGATCAGGGTGAGGACGCCGACCTGGCGGCTAAGTTCGCCCCGGTGGCTGAGGCCCTGACTAAAAACGAGGAGAAGATTGTGGCTGAGCTGCTGGACGCCCAGGGCTCCCCCGCTGACCTCGGCGGCTACTACAAGCCCGAGGACGCCAAGGCATCAGCGGTGATGCGCCCGAGCGCGACGCTGAATGAAGTGGTGGACGGGCTGAAGAAGTAAAATATAAAGCGGACTACCAAAAGGCTTATTTAAGAGTCCTTTATTTGGCTTCTCAGACTCGCGCGTTGCTGTTGCTCCTCTCGCCGGTTCACAGGCGGTTCACGCTAGCCCCAGCTATCAGCAGCGCCGCGAGTCTGAGTCGCATTGGTACTTCTGGGCAAGGCCTATTTACAATCAATTCTCCCATCTTCGAATAAATTTCATTGAATATTATATCCTCATTTTAATTTAAAAAAACACATTCAACACGAAGGGTTTCAAAAGAGGCCATCAGCAAAAAGACTTCAAATATCTTTGAACAATAAAAACTAAACTTCTAATAAATTTAGGATTTCAATGTCTACATGGCCAACCCTTAACTCCATATCCACCAAAGGACCCCAATTTTCCATATTTTCCACACCCGGAAGTCTTCTTATCACAAGAATAGTAATATTTGTAATAATATTTATTGGACTTTCGCACAGCCTCCAAGAAAACTTGCACAAAACACTTTCCAACATTATAAGTATCCTAGTGGCATTGTGCGCATCATATTTGCTTGGAAAAGTTACTATACCCTGCGAGGAGGTTGAAGGCATCAGGGTTTTAGAGGTTGAACCCGGGATGGTTTTGTGCACCAAAAATTTGACCAAGGGCACCTTTGAGGGCGGTTTAGTTCTTTCAAGATTAACAATCTCTGACTTAAGCCCTCAGGTAGAAATAGTAATTGCTGGAAATCAGGAACCGTTTATCTATCCACCAGATTCAGTTGTCCAAATTATAAAACCTCTCGATGATTCACCACATACTTCAGAGACCATGCCGGATTCGATTCTCAATGCAGTAGAAAAAAGGGATATTAACCTGCTAACTGAAAATGACAAAAGTATCGCAAGAAATCTTGGTCTCATAAAGCGCTTACCTTATAGCAAAAAAGATAAATGGAGCGCTTCCGCCATCTCATACCGAAATGCACTAGAGATTCAAAAATACACAAGCCATAGGGAGCCACCTTCTAGTATCAATATATACGTTAATTTTTATAGTGAGAATGTCTTCGAAATCAATGGGTTCGAAATCAATCTGGACGATGCTATCGAAAAAATATCAAATTTAATAAGTACCGACATTCAGAATAGTTTTTTAAGCCAAATTGAAGCAGGCAGAGACAATAGACAGCCCGAGAAAATTCATGAAGGATTTTTAAAACTAGGGAAAGATATAATCATTGGGGCGTTGGGATCAGGCGCTTGGGCCGCAATCTCAGGCATGTAGGACCAAAGAAGATAATTCACAAGATACCACTACCTGTTAAAATTATCAATCCGTGCATCACCTTAAACATCTGTATATACGAACTTAAAGGCTACAAAGAATTGGCCCGATTCGCTACCGGAGTTTCGATTCATAAATTTCCTAAATATCAGAAATTTGTACCAGTGGAGCTGGACTGGAGCTAACGTTAATCATAAAGTAAGTACCAGTGACCACGTATAAGAGCAAGCAACCAGTACAAGTTTGTAAGATTTAGGAAAAGGCTTCTAAACAGAGAGGCTTATTCAAAAGTAGACACGCACCCCACACCCACCAACTAGACAACGGCCCCACCCGCGGCAAAAATATGAGCGTTAAATCTCTACAAATAACCTCAAGCCATACCGGACAAGACCGTTGCCACACCAGCGTACAACCGGCCTCACAGCCACGCAATTCGCCACACTACACACAGCCCTCACCCATCACCTCACCTGGTCAAAACCAGGCGGAAGACCACCAGCGCTAACCCTCACCCAAGCCCTCAAAATCACCCTGCTCTACCACCGCCACAACCTCACCGAAGAACTCCTCGCAGAACTTTTTGCTGTCTCTCAATCGACAGTCTCACGAGCTATCAACACCATCGAAAAGGCCCTGGAGAAGATTCTCACTCCGCTGACTCAGCCTTTGAAAGAAAGCCTCAAAGCACCCGGGTCCTTAGTAGTTGACGGGACTCTGATACCCACGTGGAATTGGCGTTCACTTGGTAAAACAAATTTCTCTGGAAAGCACAAACGAGCCGGATTCAACCACCAAGTCATTTGCACCTTGGATGGAAAGTTGCTGGCTATCACAGACCCGGTGCCCGGGGCCAGGCATGATGCTTACGCCTTCAAACATCATGGCTTGGAAAGATATCTTGATGAGAGCACTGTGGCTGATAAGGGCTATATCGGGTTGGGGTTGGCTACCCCGGCCAGGCGCAAGCCGGGTCAGCGGCTGAGTCGGGAGCAGAGGCGGAATAATCGGGTGCTGAATCGGCTGCGGTCGGTGGTGGAGCGGGTTATCGCTCACATCAAGACTTGGCGGATTCTTCATACGGGGTTTAGGCGGCCGTTGGGGTTGTATGGGCGGGTGTTTGCGGTGGTGCGGGGGTTGGTGTTTTTGGCTGCGGGTGGGACTTTTGAATAAGCCTCAGACCTAATACATTGCTAAATGATTCTACTCGACTAAATCAATTAATAAATCTGATATATCTCTCAGCCTGTTCCCTTGGAGAATGACTTCCAGCATACTAGCCGCCTCGTCATTTCCCGAGGCGGCTACTGCTTTCTGCAGCTCCGGCAAAGCAAAATGGTAGACCATATCGATATCCCCAGTCCCCAAAGCCAAAGAGGCCAGACGAGAAGGAGTAGGCTCACCCGTCACCACCACAATATGCGGGGTGCGACCCTTACGGTTGCGGATTATATTCAAGGCTTCAGAGCGTGCGTTCTGAGCACGATCACTCCGCAAAGTCCACTTACAACTAATAATGGCCTCAACAAACTTAGCCTCATTATTCACAAGCCGGCGCGGAGTCAGCGCAGCAACAGAATCGTCAACCCGCAAAGCACCATCATTGAAATAGGCATCAGGTTGAGGTGCCTTCGTCATAATCACATCAGGACTAATATCGTAAGAATTTCCCAAAACTGTAGACAGCGTAGGATCAGATTCCACAGCCCCAGCAAGCTGCTTCAAATGTAAATACGGCACAAACTCAGCCAGATAAAAGCCATGCCCACGCTTCACCACATGCTCAATCTCAGTACCTGGTGCAACAATATGGCTGAACTCCGCTAAGACTCGACTCAAGAATCGAGTCGTAGTAGCTTCAAAAACATGCCCCGCTGTCTGACCGGCCAATTTCTCGCCACCAGGCTTCACACCTAGCTGCTCTGCTATAGAAAGAGCAATAGCCTTACTAGTCTTCTGAGAACTATCAGCATTAGAAGCCACGCCAGATTCAGTAACGGCAAGAACACCTAAATCAATCAGCTCCTGATGATATTCCTGGCGGAGCCTACGCAGCGACGCGACCATTCTTCACCTCCAGATTCTGGTTCAGCAAATTAGCAATCTCAGTACCGATGGCACAAGAAACCGGGGGTGGAAAGGCATTCCCAACCTGCCGATAAGCAGCCGTTTTACGCCCGGTAATCTGCCAATCATCAGGGAACCCCTGAATACGAGCAGCCATACGAACCGTTAGCCGAGGCATCTCAGCATAACCAGGTTCAGGAGCGACCTCAGCAATCGATTTACCGTTTACACCCATCTCAGCCCAGGCAGCTTTAGCCCGAGTAGGCCCCAAATCTGGGCCACCGTGCTTCTTCGACCCTCCCACCAATGTAGGCGCGATCTTCTTAGCTCCCTCAGCCCAAGCGTCCGCGCCTTCCCAGCCATTAGAAGCCATCAGGTCATGCAGAGTATCCCCTACCGTTGGCGCTTCGTCTGGACGCCGCTCTGGCCACACAAAACAACCATCCAAATCCTTATGGGTAGCTACCAAAATACTGCGCGGTCGCAACTGCGGAACCCCATAGTCAGAGGAGTTAATAAGCTGCCAATCCACCACATAGCCAAGCTTCCCCATAGCCTTGATAATCTCATTGCGGTAATCAGCAAAACGCTTTGATAGCAGGCCTTTCACGTTCTCGAGCATGACAGCCTTGGGCTCAAGAACCTCAATAATCTCAAGTGCACGAGGGAATAAATCACGCTCATCATCAGCACCAAGCTGTTTACCGGCCACGCTGAAAGGAGGACATGGAACGCCACCCGCGAAGAGGTCCACACCTTTGTAAGGGGTAGGATCCCACTCATTAAGATCAGATTCAATTACGTTCCAATTAGGGCGATTAGCCCGCAGCGTGTTGCAGGCGTCCGAATCTATCTCCACAGCAGCAAGGTGCTCAAATCCCGCCATCTCAAGGCCAAGAGCCTGCCCACCAGCACCGGCGCAAATCTCAACTGAAGTCAGCATACGTGCGTCTCCCCATCAACTCATCACAGTTTTCGAATATATATTCGAATTTATAATCTACTATACATGCGCTCACGAGAGCTGGGAACCCTCTCAACAGACCTTCTTAGTCTACGGATGCAACAAGTCCACATCCATTATTTTCTATGAGCTTTGAAGCTCACCAAGCTCTACCATCTGCTCTTTCGTCAGGAAGGCACCGAAGGCGTCCCCGTCGGGCTCGAACAGATGCGCCGCAGATTCAGGCATCAGCACAGCGTCAAAGCCCAGCGAATCCACCAGCCGAATAGCCGTATCTAAAGCCTCGCTCCCCTGCCCCGCATCAATCACTGCAACAGCACGCGGCAGCGCATGCGGATTCAACGCCCGACTATCAGACGTCAAAGCATCATACGCAATATGGTTCAACGTACGAATAACAGGAACCCGCGCCCCCGGTAACGCAAACGCAGCGCCCGCCGTACCAGCGGCGTCCCAAGGGTTCGTAGCATCAACCACCACACCACGAGCCGCCGAAAAATCAAAGCCGGGCAAGGCCGTGCGCGGCAAAGCCACAATCACAACATCCGCATCAAGCGCGCCCTCAAAATCCACCAGCTGCGCCTCAGGCACCAGCGACCCCAAAATAATATCCAACATAGGCTTAGGCCGCGCATACACCAACGTCTCATGACCAGCAGCAACAGACAAACGAGCAAGCGCCGTGCCGAGCTTACCGGCACCAAGAATAGAAACCTTCATACCCCTCATAATCATTGACAGCGCAAGTTTATTCCACGGTGTTTAAGAAGCAGGCGCCCCATGCCCACACGAGCTGAGCATAAGACGCCTGCGAGCAGTTAGCTAGCTATTGCAGTCTCGCAGGGAGTTAGCGGATCCGGCGACAGATGAACCTGTGAAAACACCTGCTGCCTAGTGGTTGTTGTGTGGGCCTATTTGCCCACATCAGGCCCGAAATCTGTGGAAAACGCTTCACCATGTGCGTAATGTGCCGTTAAAAACCAGTCAAGAGGACTAAACCCCTTGCCAAGACGCACACCCCGAACTATAAAAACACATAAGACCTAGTCACAAAGACGTAGCCAGGAGAACCCCATGAAGCACACACCCACCCGCACCCTCACGCTCGCCACTATCGCACTGCTGGCCCTCACCGGCTGCGGCGCACAGGCCACAGGCAGCATTCCCGAAGCGGACGCCAGCGCCACGACTTCTGCAAGCGCATCCAGCACCTCAGGCGCAGCTGATGCAACCGCTAGCACAGCTGAAACCAACTACTCCGGCGGATCCAAAGCCCCCGACGGCGAATACCGCGCCGCCGACGAACACGGTCCCGCCCAAAACGTACCCAAACCAGTAGCACCCGACGGAATGAACGTAGAAACACCAGAAGCAATGGAAAAATTCATTACGTACTGGAACGATATGCGGAATTATGCCAATCAAACTGGCGATGTGACAGATGTGAGAAAACTGGTAGATGAATCCTTTGAGCAAGAGCAGAAGTTCTACGATTCTCTACATGCTATCTACCAAGCAGATGGGTGGGTTATCGGTGGTAGCCAAGTTGTTCACTACGATAAGAATCTACTAGTCTCGCAAGGCAACGGAGAATATTCTATTGGTGCTAATTTCGAGGTAGAAAATTCTGTACTCTGGGTCAACGGAGAAGCCCGGGCCTACGATAATTCTCAAGCTATTTATGAAGGGGTAGAACTCAAAACAAAATTTTCTAACGGTTCATGGAAAATAGTCAGCGCAAAGGTAGTTAGCTAAATGAAGACCAGAACACCTATCTCGTTAGCGTTAGTAGCTTGTTTGTTTTCCCTTAGCCCTAGCGCCCACGCCGATGATAACGGCACTATTTCAGACGATGAATTTGCCGTAATGATTGATGGATACGAGAATGGCCTCGTGACTGCTGAGGATAGGGTAGTTCCAACCACGCCCATCAACAGTGAACCTTTGGATACTCCTGCGGCTGGTCTCAAACTCATTTACTTCGAAGCTCCCAATGATTCCAATCGCGCCCGGCTCCAAATAAACGGCTCGGTGCGGTCCGGTACCTACTGCCTTGCAACCAACGGGGACCTCGGCGTCCTTTCCCTCGTACCGCCCGATTGGTCCGACGGCTCAGACACCCCCTACAACACACCACAAGGCACCCTCGGCTGTGTGCCCCTCACCCCAGCAGAACTAGCCGCCGCAGGCCTCGAAATCGCAGAAGAAAACGGCCAAACCGTACTCCGCACCATCCGCGTCACCCTCACCACCCAAGACTTCGACACCTTCCCCATCGCCCCTGCAACACCCCACCAAGAAAAAGCACCCCACACCCTCAAAAACTACAACACCAACTTCTGGGCAGACCCCAACCCCCAAGAATTCACGCGCACCATCAACGGCCAAAACGTCACCCTACGCGCAACACCAGTCACCTACACCTTCACCTACGGTGACGGCAGCGTGCTCGGCCCCACCAGCTACCCCGGCCAGGCCCTCGGCGAAGACATCTGGGACCAGCCCACCAGCACCTCCCACCAATACGCAGAGCCCGGCGACTACCAGTTCACCCTCACCACCACCTACCGGGGTGAATACTCAGTAGAGGGCGGTCCCTGGCAGGTCATCGACGGCACGGTTAGCCGCACCAGCGAACCTCAGCTCGTGAGAGTATGGCGTACCCAGGTTGGGCTAGTCGCCGATGACTGCACGACAAACCCCAACGCCTGGGGCTGCGAAAGCTAAAACCGGTACAGGCTACTGGTAGAGCTTGCCACCCGACTCTTCCAGGTAGCAGGTGGGGCAGAGCGACTCATAGCCCACGTGCACCCCATCAATAGCGACCTGGTCACCGGCAAACACAAACTTGCCGTCCACGGTGCGGCCGTTAAAGAGCGCCTTGCGGCCGCACCGGCAAATGGTCTTCAACTCTTCAAGCGTATGAGCAATCTCCAGCAGGCGGGCAGAGCCGGGGAAAGCCCGCGTCCTAAAATCCGTACGGATGCCGTAGCACATCACCGGAACATTCTCTTCCACCGCAATCCGCATCAGGTCATCCACCTGCTCAGCGGTCAAAAACTGGGCCTCGTCCACCAGCAGACAGGAGACGGGTAGGTGCCAGTGCATGCGGTCGTCATCGGCATTAGGCTCAGCAGCGGCGTGGAAGAGCTCGCGCACAGAGTCGTCCGCACCCACCAAAAAATCAGCCTGGCGAGTCACACCCAGACGGGACACAATCTCAGTATCGCCCTTGGTATCAACCTGCGGCTTAGCCAGCAGCACGCGCTGGCCCCGCTCCTCATAGTTATGGGCAGCCTGCAACAGCGCAGTTGACTTACCCGAATTCATGGCGCCAAAACGGAAATAGAGCTTAGCCACGCGGCCACACCTTTCAACCCAGAACACGTACACAGAGAACAAAACCAAACCACACCATTCTAGCCCGGTGCACTCCCCCGCTCACAGGCGTCCGCGTCCCGACCAAACGACTTTGTACCACGCAGTGTTCAGAAATCAGCCTCAAAGTGGGCAGGGGCTGGTACAAACCGGAGTCAATGCACCTAGGTATACAAAAAAGGGAAGGCTCCGGAAACCCCGGTGCCCTCCCCTTTCTTACACGAGACCTACTTGCTTGAGACCTCGATACCTGAGACGTCCACGTCCTTGAGCGGGATAGTCTTTGAACCGGTCACCAGCTTATGCACCAGCCAGACACCAATAATGATGGGCAGACCGATGTAGGCAGAGACAACCTCGAACCAGTGGCCAGCAAAAATAGCGTTGTAGTTCTGGCCAGCAATCACCATCAGACACATCAGCAGCGCAACGATGGGGCCAATGGGGAAGAGAGGAGCCTTGTAGGGCAGGTCGTTCACATCGTTGCCCTGGGCGACGTAGGCGCGACGGAAGCGGTAGTGGCAGATAGCCACGCCCACCCAGGTGATGAAGCCCGACAGGCCGGAGATATTGATCAGCCAGGTGTAGGCAGAGCCCTCACCCACGATAGCTGAGACGAAGCCGAAGAGGCCGATAGCGGCGGTCATCAGCAGGGCGGGCATGGGGATACCGCGGGAGTTCACGCGGGCAAAAATCTTGGGAGCACGCCCCTCAAGAGCCAGAGCGTAGAGCATACGCGATGAGACGTAAAGGCCCGAGTTACCGGCAGAGAGAATCGCGGTCAGAATGACGGCGTTCATCACCGAAGCGGCAAATGCAATACCCAGGTTCTCAAAGACCATGGTGAAGGGTGAGTAGGCGATATCGGTGGTGTCCGCCCGCAGCAGGTTGGGACTGGTGTAGGGAATCAGGGTACCGATAATGGCGATAGCACCGATGTAGAAGAGCATGATGCGCCAGAAGACGCTCTTGAGGGCGCGGGGCACATCGCGGCGGGGGTTCTCGGATTCACCGGCGGCAACACCGATCATTTCGGTGCCCTGGAAGGAGAAACCGGCAACCATGAAGATAGCCAGGATAGAGAGGAAGCCGCCCTTGAAGGGGGCTTCGCCATCGGTCCAGTTTGCGAAACCGTTGTCGTGGTTGCCCAGAATACCGAAAATCATGGCAACACCGGCGATTAGGAAGATAATAACGGTGACCACCTTGATGGTAGCCAGCCAGAACTCTGATTCGCCGTAGGAGCGAGCCGAGAGCACGTTGATGCCCAGGATAATGGCCAGGAAGACGCTAGCCCAGATCCAGCCGGGGACGCCGGGGAGCCAGTAGGACATGATGACACCGGCAGCCACCAGCTCAGCAGCTACGGTAATGGCCCAGTTGAACCAGTAGTTCCAGCCCATGGCGAAGCCGAAGGAGTCTGAGACGTAGCGGGAGGCAAAGGTCTGGAAGGAGCCTGCGACGGGCAGGTTTGCTGCCATTTCGCCCAGGGACTGCATGAGGAGCAACACCATGATGCCAATCAGGGCGTAGGCCAGCAGGGCGCCGCCGGGGCCGGCTTCAGCGATGGTGGAGCCAGAGGCAACAAAGAGGCCGGTGCCGATGGCGCCGCCGATGGCGATCATGGAGAGGTGGCGGCTGGCGAGGCCGCGCTTGAGCTCTTCTTTGGTCTGCCCGGTGGGTACAGACTGCGCTTCAGTAGACATAGTGTGCTGCTACTTTCGGTGGTAATGAGCCCCCAACAGTTTTGCTTAGGGGGCATAAGACAAACTTTAGATTACCACCGCGAGCGCCCTGCACCCCCGGGTGGGTAGCGTGATTTAGCTCTGCTTATCTTCGTTGATGAAGGTGACGGACGCACCGTGTTCGACGGTGCGGGAGACGGTGCAGTCTTTTTCGGCGGAGAGTTTAATCAGGCGGTCGACCATGGTACGGGCTTTTTCACCCTCGTCGGTGGCGGGGAAGCGCACGTTGAAGCTGACTTCGATGTCGTCGAGGCTAACGGCCTTGTTCTCATCGACCTTGCGCAGGCCGGATGAGTGCACGGTGAAGGTTTCGGGTTCTGATTTGCGGCCGGTAACTACATCGACGTCGATGGCGGAGCAACCAGCGATAGCGGCTAGGAGCAGCTCAACGGGAGTAAGCAGGCCTTCGCCCTGGCCAAAGTCGAGGGTGTCGCCCTTGGCGTTGGTGGCGCGGTAGTGGCGGGAGGCGACGCGCTCAACGGTGACGGCGCGGTAGTTGGGGTCTTCGGTGCGGGTGGTCTTGTCGGTCATGGTTCTTCTTTCTCTCTACGGTGGGGCGGACGCCGGTACTCGGGTAACGGCGCCAGCACAGGTTTTATTTCTTGGTGGGTAAGGACTTACATGGTGAACAGAAGGTGGGAGTAAGTCTAGTTTTATCTAAACTTATTGCTATGCACCACACCAGCCCTGATACAGGCCAGCTTGACGCCGTCCCCTCTCCTAGCCCTCTGCCGAGCCCTGCCAGCGGGGCGACGGCGTCCGCCCCCATTACGGGGGAACACATCAGCCAGCTTCCCGGCGAAAGCGGCTTCAAAGAAGGCCTGCGCGTCGCCGGTGTTCTCTGCATCGGCTTTGTGGTTATGGGCATGGGCCTGGGCGTGCTGGTCGCTTCGGTGGGCCTGCCCTGGTGGGTTGCCCCGGCTCTCTCAGCTATTGTCTTTGCCGGGTCGGTGGAGTTCCTGCTGGTGGGTCTTATTGCTTCTTCTGCCCCGCTTGCCCTGGTCGCCTCAACCACCCTTCTGATGAATGCCCGCCACCTGGTCTACGGCATCTCCTACCCCCTGCAGAACGTCAAGGGAAATCTGGCCAAGGCCCTGGCTGTGTATATGCTCTGCGACGAAGCCTACGCCCTCAACACCGCTCCCGGCTCACAGAATTTTCGTAGCTCCCGCATCATGACGGTCTCGGTGGTGCTCTGGCTTTCCTGGTGGGGCGGCTCCACCCTGGGCGTCATTCTGGGCGCGACCTTTCTTTCTAACCTTGAAGGCGTGGATTTCGTCATGACGGGCATGTTCATCGTGCTCTCCATGGACGCCTACCGGGCAGTCAAAGACCGGGTAACTGCCTCGCTTGCGGTTATCGCTTCGCTGACGGCCATCGTCCTTGCCCCGCATTCCATGCTGCTGGTTTCCCTGCTGACCCTGGTAGCCCTACTCATCATCCGCCACCTGACCACCCAGCGTCAGGGCGTTTCACCCCAGGAGGCCCCGCATGCCTAGCACCGGCTACATTCTCTCAGCTATCTTCCTGGCAGCCGGCATCACCTTTGCCCTGCGACTGATTCCCTTTGGGGTGAAGTCCGTGCTCAAGGGTTCAGCCCTGGTAGTCAACCTTGCCGCCTGGCTGCCCATGGGAGCCATCATCTGCCTGGGCTTCTACGTGCTGGCAGAAATCGACTACTCTTCCCGCGAGACGGCCCTGCCCTACCTGGCCGGAGCGGTAGTAACTGTTGCTACCCACCTGTGGCGAAAGAACCTGGCACTCTCCCTCATCGTAGGTACAGCAACCTGCGTGGTGCTCGCTAACTGGGTTCTGTAGAAAAGAGGTAGGGGCGGGCATATCCTCGCCGATCGACCCTCTCGCAGGCTCGCAAGCTCGCGTGCGATTCACGCCAGCCCCATCCAATCGGCTCCAGATATGCCCGCCCCCTACCCCACCGGAGCCCAGCAAACACACAGCGGTGGGTATATCCCTGGAAGCCTGCTGGCTTGGGGCTGGCATGAATTCCAGCGAGCGCCCCAGCGCGAGCTGGGAGAGGGTCAGCAGGCGGAGGGGATATACCCACCGCTAGGTAATGGTCTTAGTCTTAGAGGGCGGCGAGCGCTGCCTCGTAATCAGGTTCGGTGGTGATTTCGTCGACCAGCTGGGTGTAGATGACCTCACCAGCGGCGTTGATGACCACAACGGAGCGAGCCAGCAGGCCGGCCAGGGGGCCGTCGGTCATGGTGATGCCGTAGTCTTCGCCGAAGGAGTCGCGGAAAGCGGACGCTGATACAACGTTCTCAATGCCTTCGGCACCGCAGAAGCGGCTCAGGGCGAAGGGCAGGTCCTTGGAGACGCACACAACGGTGGTGTTCTCCAGCTTGGATGCTTCTTCGTTAAATTTACGGACGGACGCGGCGCAGACGCCGGTGTCGATGGAGGGGAAGATGTTAAGCACCAGGTTCTTGCCCTCGAATGAGTCTGAGGTGACGGTGTCGAGGTCGGTGTTCACCAGGGTGAATGCGGGTGCTGTGGAACCTACGGCGGGCAGGTCGCCTACGGTCTGTACGTCGTTGCCTTCTAGATGTGTAGTAGCCATAGTTGTATTGTGGCGTAGGCAACCTGCCCTGTGCAAGGTGTTGCGCTGTGCGGGGAACCGCCGGTCTAGTCAGGGACGCGCGGTTCGCTAAACTGATACGCAGCTATCCTTCGCACTTTAGGGAGATTTCGTGTCTACTGCTCACGCCGCTGATTCCCATCAGACTATTCGTATTACGGGTGCCCGCAATAATAATCTCAAGAATGTTTCGGTTGAGATTCCTAAGCGCCGTCTGACGGTCTTTACCGGTGTGTCGGGGTCGGGTAAGTCGTCCTTGGCTTTTGGTGTGGTGGCTGCTGAATCGCAGCGTCTGATTAACGAAACCTACTCGGCCTTTGTGCAGGGCTTTATGCCCCACCAGGATCGCCCCGAGGTTGATGCGATTGAGGGTCTGACCAGCGCTATTATCGTGGATCAGGAGCGTCTGGGGGCTAATCCGCGTTCTACCGTAGGCACGGCAACTGACGCCCTGCCTATGCTTCGTATGCTTTTTGCCCGGGTCGGTACCCCTAATCTGGCCTCCCCCACAGCTTTTTCTTTCAACCAGGCAACTGTTCAGGGCACCGGCGCCCGCAAGGTCGGCGACGGTAAGGCCGAGCACGTCACGTTCTCCCGCACCGGCGGTATGTGTAACCGCTGTGAAGGTCTAGGCCGCACCAGCCAGATCGACCTCAACGAGCTCTTTGATGAGAACCTCACCATGAATGACGAGGGTTTCTTCAAGGTGCCCGGTTTTACTGCCAGTGGCTGGTCAGCCCGTCTCTACAAAGAATCGGGGCTCTTTCCCACCGATGTTCCGGCTAAGGACTTCACCGAAGAGCAGCGTGCCGATTTTCTCTATAAAGAGCCCACCAAGATGAAAATTGCGGGTATCAACATGACCTATGAGGGTCTGGTGCCCCGTATTGAGAAGTCTATGCTCTCCAAGGATAAGGAGGGCATGCAGGCCCATATTCGCGCTTTTGTTGACCGGGCGGTCACTTTTGTCCCCTGCCCTGACTGCGGTGGTACCCGCCTGTCGCAGGCTGCCTTGGCGTCCAAGGTCAACGGGGTGAACATTGCTGAGCTCTGCGACATGCAGGTTACCGACCTGCTTGCCTGGGTGCGTGAGCAGGACATCCCCGAGGTCGCTCCCCTGCTCGCTGCGCTGGAGCACCTGCTCGACTCTATGGTCACCATCGGCCTGGGCTACATTGCCCTTTCCCGCTCTGCATCCTCACTCTCAGGCGGTGAGGCCCAGCGCGCCAAGATGGTGCGCCACCTGGGTTCCCCGCTCACCGACATCACCTATGTCTTTGACGAGCCCACCGCGGGCCTGCACCCCCACGACGTCACCAAGATGAACGAGCTTCTGCTGCGCCTGCGCGACCGCGGCAACACTGTGCTGGTGGTAGAGCATAAGCCCGAGACCATTGCTATTGCCGACCACATTATCGACATGGGCCCGGCCGCCGGTTCCGCCGGCGGCACCGTGGTCTACGCCGGGGCCTTCGAGGGGCTCAAGCAGGCAGATACCGTCACCTCCCGCCACTTCTACGACCGGCAGGGGCTTAAGGACGCCGTCCGCCCGGCTACCGGAGCCCTGCAGGTTGCTCACGCAACCCGCAATAACCTCAAACATGTCTCGGTGGCCGTGCCCACCGGCGTCCTGACCACCTTCACCGGCGTTGCCGGGTCTGGCAAGTCCTCCCTGATTACCGAACTCCTGGAACAGCACGCAGATAGCGAAGAGCGCATCATCTACATCGACCAGGCCCCCATCAAGGGCTCCCGCCGTTCCAACCCGGCTACCTACACCGGCCTGCTCGAACCTATCCGCAATGCCTTCGCCAAGGCTAACGGGGTCAAGCCCGCCCTCTTCTCAGCCAACTCTGAGGGCGCCTGCCCCGAATGTAAGGGCACCGGCGTGCTGGAAACCCAGCTGGGATTTATGGAAAAATCCACCGCTATCTGTGAGGCCTGCGAAGGGAAGCGTTTCTCCCCCGGCGTGCTCGAATACCGTCTGGGCGATAAGAACATCAGCGACGTTCTGGCCCTCTCCGCAGCCGATGCCCTCGCCTTCTTTAGCACCAAGGAGACCAAGCTGGCCGCCGCAACGAAAATCTTGCAGCGTCTGGTCGATGTGGGCCTGGGCTACATCACCCTGGGTCAGCCCCTCTCTACCCTCTCAGGCGGTGAGCGCCAGCGTATCAAGCTAGCCACCCATATGGCAGAACCCGGTGGAATCTACATCTTCGATGAACCCACCACGGGCCTGCACCTGGCCGATATACAGCAGTTCCTCGGTCTTCTGGATCAGCTGGTCGACGCCGGTACCACCGTGCTCTGCATCGAACACCACCAGGCCGTGATCGCCCACTCTGACCACATCATTGACGTAGGCCCAGCAGCAGGTCACGATGGCGGTACAATCGTGTTTGAGGGCACCCCCACTGCCCTCGCCGCCGCCGGTACCCTCACCGGCGAGCACCTGGCGTCCTACCTAGCGTCATAAAACCCCGCCGCACCACGTCATAAAGGCGTTCTCCCACGAAAAAAGACAGGGTGCGACGCCTGTAACCACACCATCATCTAAAGTAAAACTGTGCCAAAACTCATCAACCACGAAGAACGAAAACAAGAAATCGCCCAGGCGGTCTGGGCGGTGCTAGCCCGTGAAGGCGTCCGCGGCGTATCTGTGCGAACCGTAGCCGCCGAAGCCGGCATCTCTACAGGCTCCCTGCGCCATGTCTTCCCTTCCCATGAAGAGATGATGCGGTTCTCCCTCGACTTCGTGGGTAAGCGCTTCATCCGTAGCCTTACCAGCCGTACCTTCAACTACGAGCTGATTTACAGTCTTGAAGAGATTTTCACCGAGCTTTCTCCCGTTTCTGAGGACGGCAAGCTCTTCATCACCGTGGTTGCGGGCATGCTGGCCGATGCTTCAACGATTCCCGGTATCGCCAAGATTCTACAGTCCCACGAAAAGGACTTCCTCTACGCCTACGGCTTCCTGCTCAGCCAGTTACGGGCCCAGGGCTTTGTGCGCGACGATATCGATATCGACCTAGAGGTAGAAAAGCTCGTAGCCCTGCTGTGGGGTATCAACTGCCTCTACCTGCTCACCGACGGTGAAGCCAGCGACGAAGAGCTCATGGCCCCCATGCTCACCCACTTCGAGACCCTGCTGGAAATCTTCACCTACCCCGAAGAGCAGGACCTCGACTACTTCAGTCAGGAGTTCTTCAGTGCCTAAGCTCATTGACCACGACGAACGCAAGAAAGTCATTTCCCAGGCGGTCTGGAAGCTCCTCAACGAACGCGGCGTCAGCGCTATCACCATTCGCAACGTGGCAGCCGAAGCCGGCATTTCCACCGGTTCCCTGCGCCACTCCTTCGACAGCCGCGTCGAACTTGTCACTTATGCCCTGGAACTTATCGGTGTAGAGACCGAGGCCAGTATGCGGGCGGTATCGGTACAGGGGCAGGACGTGCTCAACACCATCAAGATTCTTGAGCACTTCATCCCACTCACCCCGCGCTCCCGCGCGGTTTCCCGCATCACCCTGGGCATGGTGGCCGAGCTGCGTTCTACCCCCGAAATTAAAGATATTTCGACTGCCAGCCTGGAGCGCATCCGCACCCTCTTCTACGACATGCTGATGCACCTCGATGAAGCTGGCCAGCTCAAGGCCGGAACCGACGTTAAGGTACAGGCTAACCAGCTCGCCATGCTCAGCTACGGCCTAACCACCAAGGCTATTATCGGCGGCAAGGGTTCAGACCCGGTCAACCTCAGCTACATCTTCCGGTCCAGCATCAACGAGCTGCTTGTACACCCCGTACCCTATGCAACCCAGGAAGACATCGACGAATTCATTGCCCTGTCTGAGGGCGTGGGCGAGCTGCACACCCCCGAAGAGACCGCAGAAGAAAACTAAAAGCGGGGCAAACCTATAGCGAAACTCTTTAAACGCCACAGCGGGCGGAACCGGTACCGGTTCCGCCCGCTGTGTGTATAGGCTTCTGGCTAGGGTGCCTGCTACCAGGCGAAGCCGATAGAATCCTCAATCTTCTTCACGAAGTCAGGGTTGGCATCATCCACCAAGATAGCGGCGTGCATCAGCTCGTGCCCGTTATCCAGGGTGAAGATGTAGCCGGGGGCGTTACTCGAAGCAAAACGTACCTCGGAGCGAATCACACGCACGCCGTCTTCGCGGGTGTAGTTAATGGTCTCAATGGTCTCGTTGATAGACCAGGCCGGGGTAAGTCGGGCGACGGTTTCTTTCTCCATCTCCTCAGCGCTGCGCCCCTGCTCATCGTTGTAGGGGGTGCCCACCATAAAGCGGCCCGCGGCGTCCTCGGCGCTACGGTAGTGGGTGAACTGGTAGGTGAAGATTTCTGCCTGGGAGGGAGTGGCGTCCTGCACGTAGTCCTGGGGGACGAAGAAGGTCACGCCGTTCTCGGCAAAAACGGTGCCCGGGAAGGGGTCTTCGGGAGTGGGCTCAGGGGTCGGCTCTGCGGTGGTGGGTTCGGGAGTCGGCTCCGGAGTGGGCGTTGCGGTGGTCGCCTCAACGGAGGGGGTAGGGCTGGGCGATGCTGAACTTGCGCTTGCTGAAGCGGTCTGCGGGTCAACGCGGGTAATCGCTTCTTCCTGCTGACAGGCGGTGAGGGCCAGCAGGGCAAGGCTAGTGAACAGGACGACTGATTTTCTGGTCATGTTTCCTTCACAGGTTAAGGCGTGGTGTGCGGCTTTTAATTCTAAAGACCGCAGTAGCACCTGCCCAGTGAAAACCGGAAAATGTGGGCAAGATACCGTGCCCCTCCCCGCGCATTTGCTGCCTGTCGGCTGGGAGGGGCGGCGGGCGTCCGCCCCTGAGAAACTAGGACGCCTGTGCCCGGCCTGCCAGCTCCCGCTTGGCCTTGGGGTAAAGCAGGGCAATCATGAGAATACCCAGCAGAATTACCGGGATGTGGCTGGCCATAGCCCAGCGGAAGGCCTCAAGGGTGTAGGTTTCGGGGGTGCCGGCGCCGAGGCTGTCAAGAATCAGGCCGATCAGGAACACGGTGGTGAGGGCCCCTACGAAGCCACCCATATTGGCGATGCCTGTGGCCAGGCCCCGCTGGTGCTGAGGCACGTGCGAACGCACCACCTCAAAAGCTGCCATGGATACCGGGCCGTTGATGCCCAGAGTAATAGCCGCAGCGTACACCAGGACGGTGGGGGCAATTCCGGGCCAGAAGAAGATGAGGGACCACAGGCTGAGGTTGAGCAGGCTGCTACCCACCGCAATATGCACCCGGTAGGGAGAAAAGCGGGAGAGAATCGAGCCGGTGAAGAATCCGGCGATAACGATGGAGGCTACCACTGTGCTGACGATGCCCGAGGCCAGGGCCCGGCTATAGCCCAGGCCCCCTGTCAGGAAGGGCATGCCCCACAGCAACATGATGGAGAAAATCATGGAGGCCGTCACGTAGTGCACCCAAAAGGCCAGGCGCACGCCCGGGTAGGCCAGCACCTGTCTGATGGAGGCCGCAAAACCTGAGTTTCCTGCTGGGGGTAGTACAGGTAGAGAGTCTGTGACGGGGTAGGGGTGGTCGGCGCGGGCCCGGTTGGCTTCTTCCTGGTCAGGGAGCGGACGCCGGGCGGACGCGCTCCCCCGTCCGCGCCGGGCCCGGCGGCCCAGCCCCTGGGCTACGGTAGCCCTGCCGGGAGCCGGCCTGAGCGTATATATGGCCAGGATCAGAAGGCAGGAACCGATAGCGGCGAGAACAGTAAAGCCACCCTGCCAGCCCAGGGCACCCACCAGGGTGACCAAGGGCGTGACGGCAACCAGCTGACCCATCTGACCCATATTGGCGCTAATTTGGTTGACCACCGGAATCTGTTTAGGGGTAAACCAGTCTGAAATCAGACGGATGAGGCTGACGAAGATACAGGCGTCCCCGCTACCCACCAGCACACGCGCCAGCAGGGCTAGGGGAACGGTCTCGCTCTGGGCCAGGAGAAACTGGCCAGCCGTCATGAGGGTCAGGCCGATGGCAATCAGCACCGGCGCCCCCTTACGGTCAAGCAGGGCACCCACCGGCACCTGCCAGCTAGCGTAGACCACCAGCTGCAGCATGATGAAAAGGGAAATAGCTGTAGCCTCTACCCCAAAGTGGGTTTGGGCAGTGGCCCCCAGCGCCGAGAAGGAGCTGCGGTTGATGATTGAGAACACGTAGGCGGCTATAGCCACCGCCCACACTAACCATTTCATAACTGGGCCACTGCTTTCAGGGGGTTAGTTGCTCTTCTTGACTACGGAGGACTTCAGGTACATCTGGCCTGCGCCAGGAACCTTAGCTTCAATATCGTGGCCGTTGACGGGGCTTTCGAGCAGACGGATACCGCGAACCTTGGTGCCAGCCTTGATATCGGCACCCCCCTTGACCTTGAGGCCCTTGGTGATGGTGACGGAATCGCCGTCCACCAGCTCATTGCCGACAGCATCGAGCACCTTGGAGCCGGTCTCTTCTGCCTCAGCAGCATCGGTTTCGGCCCACTCGTGGCCGCACATGGGGCAGACCCAGAGGTCACCCTGCTGGTAGGAGTACTCTTCAGAGCAGGCAGGGCAGGCGGGTGCGGGGGCATCAGACATGGGGGTCTCCAAAAGTTAGGTGGTGTCTAGGTCGCTCCCCATTATCCCAGATAGAAGCACAAAACCTCCCGCTCTTCGGGGCGTCGAAGAGCGGAAGGTTTTAGTCTTAAAAGAATGGGGCTTTACTTGGTAGTTGCCGGACCTTCGTCGTTCATGTCGGTAGCGGGGTCTGAGACAACATCGGCAGGGGCCTCGTCGGCCAGCTTCTGGGCCTTCTTATCGGCCTTCTCGGCTTCCTTTTCGGCCTTAGCTTCTGCCTTTTCTACCTGCTTCTCGGCCTTAGCTTCGGCGCGGGCGTCCTTGACCTCTTCAGCCTTTTCCTTGGCTTTCTCGGTGCCTGCGGCGGCAGCTTCTTTAGCCTTTTCGGCACCTGCCGCAGCTGCTTCCTTGGCCTTTTCGGCGACGACGGGTGCCTGTTCCTTGATGGTTTCTTCGGCGGTCTTGATGCCGTTCTGCACCTTGGGGTCGTTCCAGACGTTGGCAGCCTGGGTCTTGATCTTTTCGTACTGGCCGCGGCCTGCGCGAGCACCCAGTACGTAACCGATACCTGCACCGGCGATGAACGCTAGACGTGCTTTCATGATAAACCTTCTTTCATCAGGTAGCTTGGTATCCACTATTGTGCCAAAAGCATACTTATGAGCGGTAGACGACACACCGCACACGCACCTAAGACGCCATCGAAAAAGTGCAAGTGCCCCGCACTTTTCGCGGGGCACTTGCACTTTAAGACAGGCTCTTACTTGCTTCCCCCCGATAGCTTCTTTTGACCCTCCAGCTCGAAGATCGGGTCATTCTTTTTCTCGTCTACAGGAAGATTCATTACGGTTGCCAAAATATCTGCTAGCCTACGGGCCTGAAATAGGTTCTCCCCAGAAGTAATCCACCGATCAAAATCAACCTGGAAATTTTGATCCTTTGTGATGATATGGAGCTGAGGGTCACGGGACTTTCGTTCGTCTAAACGCACATAGCGAATATCGGCCAGGGGATGAAGCTCACCAACCAGTCCCTTCTTCCGCAAATCTCCGTAGCTCACAATAAAGAAGTCTGTCTCTGTGATTCCCAAGTATGAGTTGGTGAATCCCTCATTAACATCCGCAAAAGCCAGCAATCGAGTCCCAGGAGGCAGAGCCCACCGAAGAATACGATAAAGTGACTCTTCAACTTCCTGATTAAATACGGTGAAATTTGGTTCTGGTTGTGCTGGCGTACGGTAAGCTTTTCCAGCTAGCGCTGAGACTGCTTGGGCTAATGATTCCGCCTTGTCAGCTGAATTTAGGCTGCGTCGCCCCTTTCCAAAAGGTATACGAGCCAGCCCTCCCTCTGGGGTAAGTTCCTTAATCAGATTCAGCTGTTGAACGAGTGTACTCAACAAGTTCTCAAGTTTTTTACGTGATTCCTCATATTCATTCTCGGTAGTAGCCAGAACAGTTTCTAACAGGTCATATGCACTCTCATCTAAGCTAATATGCGCCGACCGCAGCACATTCCAGCGATGTCTCGTCCATTCGGCCAACAGAAGACCATTAGCGTCATTGAGTATGGCTTGTTCGTTAGCTTCAATGTAGCTTCTCTGCTCATCTATATTTGCTGACAAGGCTGAGAGGTGCTTTTGTACGTTATTTGAAAAAAGCTCACGGCTTTTAATAATTTCTGATTCTTTGCCTTGGATAGGCCCAAATACATGCCCTGTTACCTGGCCAACCGAGCGTGCTTCATCAAGAGCTTTTGAAACTACCTTATCTAGGGAGATGAGCGTTGCCCACCGGTCTTCTTGGGTGGCTTGGCGAATCTCGTTAATAGCTTGCCTAGTTAGTTCAAGATTTTCATCAAGTTTACGGTTAATTGTTGCAACCTGATTGGCAACTCCAGCTAATGCCAGGGTTGGCAACATTCCAGGACCGGTGAGTAGAGCAGCCGTTTCGGGTGGAAGAGCGATCCACTGTAGCGAGGCACCGATGCTACTTCCCTTCATGAGGGAACCGTAATTAACCAAACCATTTGTCATCGGAGCCATGGTTTCCAGGTCTTTCAAGGTCTTGGGGGTAAGCTGAACCAGCCCCTGCAAGACAGCCCCGGTCTGGACGAATTGGCTACCTATGCTTCCGGCGTTGAGAAGCATCGATAACCCATCAGCAAGTCGCGCATTAGTCTCATTATTGAGTAAGTCAAATGACATGGTTTCTAGCCCAGCCACTGAATCTTTAGAGTATAGGGCAGCAATACCGGGACGTAACTCAACAAGAGCAATTTCAGCTGCAGTTTGCAGATTCCGCTCTTGATCACTCTCTTCTTCAGACATACCGTTTCCTCCTGTAAAAAGGTTTTTTAAAGTCCTTTAGGCCAATCATATATGACTAAAAACTTACAAAAAGATCCACATGCATTGGGAACAATTCACAAGGTATTATTCGACCTCATCTGACGGTCATTCTGTTGTCTCTCTCAAGGGCCAGTTGTGGACGAATGCCTCTGCGCTACCTCTGTGTATGCCAGGTTGCTGTCTCACTAAGCTGTGCCCCGACTTTTCGCCCCACTTATCTCAAAACCTCACCGCGGCAAACTATCTTAAACACCCTTCCCCCGCCATGCGTCCGCACACGTACCCAAGACACCATCGAAAAAGTGCAAGTGCCCCGTACTTTTTGCGGGGCACTTGCACTTTTCCAATGGCACTTCTCTAAGGAGGCTAAACGTTGAAGCGGAACTCCACCACGTCGCCGTCCTGCTCAAGAACCTCCAGGCTTTCTAGGCAGTGCTTCAGCGGTGGGAGATAAATCCTAACTACTTCAAAAACCAGCTCAATATCCACTCCAAAATACTCATGAACCAGTATGTTTCGCAGGCCACGGATCTGTGGCCATGGAATCTCTGGATAAGCTTCGGTTAGGGTCCCCGGGAGCGTTTTCACGGCGTCACCAATAATCTGTAGATTCCGTTCGATTGCATCCTCACCCATCCTCGTTAGACGAGGTTCAGAAGAAATGAGTTGAACGTAGTCCTCGCAGTTACTGATAGCGCGCAAGATATCTTCGATGCGCTGGCTCACTAGTCTTGCCATAGGGGAACTGCCTCGGCCAGGGCCTGCTGCGAAACCTGATCTTTAAGGAGCTGAAGAGGGAAAATATCAACCCGCTGAGTCCCCAAAAGGTCACGGGTTTCCTCCATAAGACCAGCTGCCCGCATCAAGACGTTACCATCAGCGGGATCCATCTCTACCAGAATATCTAAGTCGCTCTCCGGGCCAGCAGTACCCCGGGCGACCGACCCGAAAAGCTGCGGGTTATAGGCACCATAGCGTTCCAGCAGCTCCGTGAATGACTGCCAGTGGGTCTGAAGTAAAGACCTGTGCTCTAGGCTTTCTCTGCTTAGATTTCTAGTGCTCATACCCACAGTTTACCTATCCGCTTCTGGGAAAAGATAGGGCTTTTCTTTTCTATAAAAAGTGGCCGGTAGCTCCTTCCAGGGAGCAACCGGCCATCAGGATATCAGAGGCTACAAAGTTAGACGTTGAAGCGGAACTCCACCACGTCGCCGTCCTGCATGATGTAGTCCTTGCCTTCCATGCGGACCTTGCCGCGGGCCTTGGCCTCAGCCATCGAACCGGCGTCGTCCAGGTCGGAGAAGGAGACAACCTCAGCCTTAATGAAGCCGCGCTCAAAGTCGGTGTGAATGACGCCGGCTGCCTGGGGGGCGGTGTCGCCCTTGGTGATGGTCCAGGCGCGGGTTTCCTTGGGGCCGGCAGTCAGGTAGGTCTGCAGGCCCAGGGTGGAGAAGCCAACACGGGCCAGCTTGTCGAGGCCGGACTCGTCCTGACCACTCATCTCCAGCATTTCGCGGGCCTCTTCTTCAGAGAGCTCAACCATGTCGGCCTCAAGCTTGGCATCCAGGAAGACGGCCTCAGCGGGGGCGACCATGGCGCGCAGTTCAGCCTGCTTTTCCTCAGAGGCGAGGACGCCCTCGTCCGAGTTAAAGACGTAAATGAAGGGCTTGGAAGTGAGCAGGTTCAGCTCCTTGAGCAAGGCCATATCGATCTTGGCTTCTTCGTACTTAGAAATCAGGGTGTCGCCCTGTTCCAGTACGGCCTGGGCCTTCTTGTATTCCTCAAGCTGGGCAGGGTCGCCCTTCTTGATTTTAACGGCCTTTTCCAGGCGGGGAATAGCGTTTTCCAGGGTCTGCAGGTCAGCCAGCACCAGTTCGGTGTTGATGGTTTCCATATCGCTGGCGGGGTCTACCTTACCGTCGACGTGGATGACGTCGGGGTCATCGAAAGCGCGGACGACCTGGGCGATGGCGTGTGCCTCGCGGATGTTCGCGAGGAACTGGTTACCCAGACCTTCACCTTCGGAGGCGCCGCGAACGATACCGGCGATATCAACGAAGGAGACGGTCGCGGGCAGAATGCGCTCGGAACCGTAGATTTCAGCCAGGCGAGCCAGGCGCTCATCGGGCAGGTTGACGACGCCCACGTTGGGTTCGATGGTCGCGAAGGGGTAGTTCGCTGCCAGGATGTTGTTTTTGGTCAGTGCGTTAAAGAGGGTCGACTTGCCGACGTTGGGCAGACCCACAATTCCAATAGTTAAAGCCACGGTTTCTAGTTTACAGGGGTGAGTCAAGCGAGCACGGGAGCGTCAGTGAAGCCCTGCACGCGGTGCGGACGCCCGGCCTCAGCGGGTCGGTCAGGCAGCTTCCACACACCCACCTCTTGTTACTTAGAGCACAGTATTTTATGCTGGTCAGCATGACAGTAGCGCAGTTTTCACCTCGGGACACCACTATTCGCCCCATCAACCTTGACTCCGATAACGACATGGAGCAGCTCAATGCTCTAGAGTCTGCCTGCGATGAAAAGCTCTATGGTTTCCCGTCAACTACATCTATCGAAGAGCGGCGGGCTATTCTTAGCCCCACTAGCTACCATGAAAAACATCGCTGGGTTGCAGAGGTTCAGGGGAAGATTCTCGGTATTGTGCTGGTATCACTCCCTCTGAAAGAGAACCTCGACGGCCTCACTTTTGCACTCGCTGTCCACCCCGGCTTTGAGGGGCGGGGTCTTGAAGAGGCGCTCACCCGTCACGCCCTGGCCGAAGCTATTAAACCCAGTGGACGCGCCCACATCACCTACTACGGCTACCTCATGCAGGATGACAACAAGGACGACCCCGCCCTGCCTATCAATAGGGTTGCGGCTCTTCTGGGGCTGAAACCTAAGAATTCTGCTATCACGAGAATCGCTCCCCTGCCAATTCCTACTGGCCTTGTGCAGGCGGCTGAACGCAAGGCAATAGCCGACCCGACCTATATCTTTGAAGTCTGGGAAAAGCGCATTCCCGAACGGTACATAGAATCAGCTGCCGCCGCCTACCATCAGCTGGAAGCAGACGAACCAACAGGTGAGGCCCAGCAGGTCGCCGCGGACTTCACCCCGGAGCGCCTACGAGAGATGGAGGCCCAAGCTCACGCAGCCGGTGACGGGCTCATCTATGCCGTCGCCCTACACCAGGGGGCGATTGCTGCCCTCACAGTACTGAGCTACCCCACCCAGCCGGGCAATGCCTCAGCCTGGCAGGCATCTACAGTGGTCATGCCAGAGCACCGCGGCCTTGGCCTCTCCCGCACCCTCAAGATGCTCAGCCATACCCGCCTACCGGCGTCCGCGCCCCACATTCGGCAAATTATTACCATGAACTCGGCCGTCAACCCGGCCATGATCAAGGTTAATGAGGAGCTGGGCTACCGGCCCGTCTGGGAAGAAATCTGCTACCAGAACTAGTGGCTAGCCCCGCCCAGGTTGAGCACCAGAACTCCGGCAACAATCAGGGAAATACCCACCACCTTGACCAGGGTGATGGGCTCCCCCAGGAAGACCGCACCGATAGCGACGATAGCGGCGGTACCCAGCCCCGACCAGAGGGCGTAAGCCACCCCCACCGGAATGTCCCGCACCGCCAGCGACAGCATGAAAAAGGCAAAGCCATAGCCCACCAGACAGCCCAGGGTAAACCACAGTTTGGTGAACCCCTCGGTGTATTTCAGCAGGGTGGTGGCGATGAGCTCCGAGCCAATGGCGAGTGCGAGAAAGAGGTAGGGCATAGGCCCATTCTGCATGGCTCGTACAAAAAAGGCTAGAATAATAAGTACGCGTATCTCACAAGGATGTGAATCTAGGAGTTTTTGTATGTCTCACAAGGGCAGCAACGAATACACCGATGTCTCCACCGCAGCCATCGAAATGGGCGACGCCGCAACCCGGGCCCCAAAATGGAACCGCACCGACACAGCCTGGACCGTTAGCCTCTTTGGCACAGCCGTCGGCGCGGGCATTCTCTTCCTCCCCATCAACGCGGGTGCCGGTGGCGTCTGGCCGCTACTAGCCGCCACAATTCTCATCTGGCCCATGACCTTCCTGGCTCACCGCGGGCTCTCCCGCATGGTTTCTGCCAGTTCCAAACAAACCGCTGACATCACCGAGGTCGCCGAAGAATTCTTTGGCCGAGGCTTCGGCAAAATCTTTACCCTGCTCTATTTCCTCTCCATCTACCCCATTCTGCTGATTTACGGTGTCAGCATTACCAACACGGTCGATTCCTTTCTCACCAACCAGTTCGGGCTAGAACCCCTACCCCGTTGGCTCCTCGCCGCCCTGCTGGTCGGCGCCATGAGCGCCGTCATGATCATCGGCCAGAAACTCATGCTCACGGTCACCCAGTTCCTGGTCTACCCCCTCATTCTGGTGCTCGCCGTGCTCACTCTCTACCTGATTCCTCACTGGTCGCTGGACGGCTTTAGCCAGGTGCCGGCTCCCGGCAACTTCTCGATGACCCTCTGGCTCATGCTGCCCGTCCTCGTCTTCTCCTTCTACCACGCAGCGGCAATCTCCCAGTTCTCGGTTGCCATGCGCAAGCAGTACCACGGTTTCGCCTCGGTCAAGGCCTCCCGAGTGCTACGAGTAACTTCTATTATTTTGACCCTCTTCACCATGGGCTTTGTCTGGTCCTGCGTGCTGGCCATCGGTCCGGACGGCCTGGCTGAAGCCCGCGCCTCCAACCTCCCTATCCTCTCCTACCTGGCCAACGAATTTGACGCCCCCTTCATCAACTGGCTCGGCCCCATCGTAGCCATCGCTGCCATCGTCTCCTCCTACTTCGGCCACTGGCTCGGCGGGCACGAAGGAGCGGCAGGTATCGTCCGTAAAAACTTCGACCCCGAGAAAAAACGCATCAGCGACAAGGCCCTCAACGCGGCAATCAACGTCTTCATCGTTGTCACCGTCTGGGTCGCCGCCGTGCTGAACCCCAGCGTCCTCTCCCTCATCGAATCCCTAGTCGGCCCCGTCATGGCACTGGTACTCTTCATCGTGCCCATGTGGGCCATCCACAAGGTACCGGCACTGGCCCCCTACCGCGGCAAGCTCTCCAACATCTTCGTGGTGATTTCAGGTATCGCAGCCTTCTCCGCCGTCGTCTACGGTCTGATCCCCAGCTAACCAGCCCCACAAGAAAAGGCCCCCGTGAGGGGGCCTTTTCTTCTGGGCACGCTAGGAGTTCGCTCGCGATTTTACCGACTCGGCTGTGCTCCTCACTTCCTAAATTTGCCCAATCGTGGGCAAATTTTTAACGGAAGAGGACTTCGTTGCGAAGCCGAGCCGATCGCTTCGCGATTTTACCTACTCGGCTTCGCTCCTCGTCCTCCCAATCGCATCGCGGGCTCACCCGAATCATTCTTCAGGGCCGCGCGAAGCTCCTTGGGTAGCGAGAAGAGAATATCTTCCTTGGCGGTCTCAAACTTCTCAACGTCAACGTAACCGTAGTCTGCCAGCAGACGCAGCACGTCCTGTACCAGCACCTCGGGCACAGAAGCGCCAGAGGTCAGACCCACGGTGGTCACACCCTCGAACCAGGCCTCATCAACCTCATTGGCGTAGTCCACCAGGTAGGCCTGCTTAGCGCCGTATTCCAGGGCGACTTCCTTCAGGCGCACAGAGTTCGACGAGTTGGTCGAACCCACCACAATCACCAGGTCAGCCTTCGGAGCGATCTCCTTGATAGCGCCCTGACGGTTAGAGGTCGCATAGCAGATGTCGTCGGAGGGCGGGTCCTGCAGGGTGGGGAAACGCTCGCGCAGGCGGGCAACGGTTTCAAGGGTTTCGTCCACAGATAGGGTGGTCTGTGAAATCCACACGACCTTCTCGGGGTCACGCACGGTCACCTGATCAACCTCGTCAGGTGAGTTCACAATCTGAATATGGTCAGGGGCTTCGCCAGCGGTACCCTCAACCTCTTCGTGGCCGGTGTGGCCAATGAGCAGGATGTCGTAGTCCTGCTTGGCAAAACGCACAGCTTCGCGGTGCACCTTGGAAACCAACGGGCAGGTAGCGTCGATGGTATTGAGCTGACGCTCTTCCGCTGAGGCCACAACAGCCGGTGACACGCCGTGGGCGGAGAAGACGGTGACGGCCCCCTCGGGGACTTCCTCCACCTCGTCCACAAAAATTGCGCCCTGAGCTTCGAGGGTTTCAACCACATGGCGGTTGTGAACAATCTGCTTGCGCACGTAAACGGGAGCCCCGTAGTGGTCTAGGGCCTTTTCAACGGCGATGACGGCGCGGTCAACACCGGCGCAGTAGCCACGGGGTGCTGCTAGGAGCACCTTCTTGTCGCCGGTGGGGGCGGCTGCCTCAACTTCTTCGCGGGTCCTGCGCACGCGGGGTACGGTGGGCAGACCCAGTTCAATGGTCTTCTCTTGGGTAGACATAGTCTCTATCCTACGTGGTTCTAGCGGGTGCGTGCAGTGGCTTCTCTCGCAGTCAGCCCCATGATCGCTGAGAGAAGAGCAAGAAGTGTCAGTACTGCCCCCGCAATCAGCAGATTGAGGGCTAGGCCGTTGTGGTAGCTGGCGAAAGATGCGGTGATAGTTTCAGACAGTTTTTGCAGGAAAAGGACGGCCGCGTTGCTAGCCGGTAGCTGTATCCCGGCGGTGAGGGAGGCACCGCCACCCAGGAGGCCAGCGATCCAGAGTAGGGCTGCTGCGCTGAAGGCGATGAAGGCTAGGTAGGCGAAGCGGTTGCGGGGCCAGAGCAGGAACCCGAGCAGGGCGGATACGCCACTAACCACCAGCAGAGGCTGCCAGAGGGAGGCCAGCCATATCAGGGTATTGATAGTGGAATTGATAGGCCAGATGTTCTGCCCCGTATCCAGGGTGATGGTACGGCCGGGCAGACTTGAGGTATCAACACCAAAGCCGGTCGCCGACTGCACAGACGCCCCAGCCTGGTCGTAGAGGGCAGAAAGGTCAAGCACCGCCGGGCGGCTTTCACCCGAGAAGTTATAGGCGTGGGTATCTGAAATCACCTGGGCCCACAGCTGGGGGTAGGCATCGGAGGTCACCAGCGAGTTGGTAGCCCCGTCAACCAGGGTATAGGTCTGGTCATAGAGCCAGTTCTGCACTCCCCCGTACCAGGCGGTGGAGTTCCCGTCGCCCAGGTAGGTTTCGATAGCGGGTGAGGCCATGATGTCGTCGGTAACGGCGCTTGCCAGACTGGTCTGGAAGTCCTGATCGTAGGCGATGGACTCGGTCATCGCCGCAAAGTTTTCGGTATCTACCAGGGTGGTTTGTGCCCAGTAGGCTGTAGCTGCGGTCAGCCCGGTAGCCAGCGTAAGGAGGGCCAACAGGACGCAGAGAAAGCGCCTGGCTAGGCTAAAGGCCGGACGGCGGCGCTGACGTCGAGGCGCCCGTGGGGGCGCATAGGAAACCACCGGGGCGGACGCTACCCCCTGCGCCTGCGCTTCAGGAGGGTAGGCCCCCTGGGCATAGTGAGCCGAGGCCGGCTCTGCATAGGGGTGGGTGTAGCCCTGGGGCTGCTGGGCGTAGGCTGCCTGGGCTGCTTCTTGGGCGCGCTGATTTTCGGCCTGAACATAGGGGTTTGTCCAGTTGCCGTCGCCGTAGTCTTCTGTGCTCTTGCGGGTACCCGTCATGCTTGCATAGTAGCCGGTCTTACTGAGTATTTGCTTGAGCAGTTCTTATAGGTGGAGCAGGCTCACAGCGAAGCTGCTGGCTCGGGGCTGGCGTGAATCACCTTGTGAGCGCTAGCGAACCGGGTGAGAGGGTCGGCAGCGAGCGTGAGCCTGCGTAACCTTTCAAAAACCCCACAGCAGAAAGAAGACAGTTTTTCTTGGCTCAATGCTTAAAGTGTCAGCCAGCGGTGGTAGAAGTAGGTGTATGAACAGTTTTGGTGATTCTGCACCCGGTCATCTGACGCTGGCACAGCTACAGGCCCAGCAAGAACAGCAGGCCCAGCGCGCACCCCGGCAACTAGCGGAACGCGCTGGCCAGACCAGCGTCGATAACCCCTGGCCCCTACATGTGCTGTCGAATAAGATGCACGAGTATATTGCCCGTTGCGTACCGACCTGGGTAGAGGGGCAGATTATTGAGCTCAACCACCGCGGCAGGGTTTCCTATGTGACGCTGCGCGATATTGAGCAGGAGGTCTCGGTATCGGTTACGGTCTGGGGCTCAGAGATGGCTAAGGTGCAGGGCCAGTTGGAGCGGGGCTCTCGGGTGGTTTTGCAGCTCAAGCCTGATTTCTGGGTGAAGACCGGCCGCCTATCGATGCAGGGCTCTAACATCAAGCCGGTGGGTGTGGGCTCTATGCTGGAGCTCATTGAGCAGTTACGCGCCAAGCTACAGGCTGAGGGTCTTTTTAGTCCCGAGCGTAAGAAGCCCCTGCCCTTGCTCCCCCGCCGGGTGGGTTTGATTACCGGTCGTGATTCGGATGCTATGAAGGACGTTATCCGTAACGCTTCGTTGCGCTGGCCCGCCGTTGATTTTGAGGTGCGGGAGGTTGCGGTGCAGGGTGTGAACGCGGTGGCTCAGGTGACCGCGGCCCTGGCTGAGCTGGATAGCAGAGCCGATATTGATGTGATTGTGATTGCCCGCGGTGGCGGCTCCTTTGAAGACCTCTTGCCTTTTTCTGAGGCGGCCATGGTCCGGGCTGTTGCCGCAGCCAACACTCCGGTGGTTTCGGCGATTGGCCACGAGGCTGACTCCCCGCTGATGGATTACGCCGCAGACCTGCGAGCCTCAACCCCCACCGATGCCGGCAAGCGTATTGTTCCGGACGTCCGTGAAGAGCGAGAACTCTTTGCATCGGCTCGCTACCAGTTGCAGCGAGCAGTAGAACAGCTGATTGCAGCTGAGTGGCACGGACTAGCCCAGGTGCGATCCCGCCCGGTTCTTGCTAACCCGGGCTCTGCCCTGCTGGCTAGGTCAGAGGATATTGAGCGGCTGCGGGCGAGGGCTTCGAGCGCGGCCGTCCACCGTCTTGCCAGGGACCGTGATCTTATTAGCCAGCTACGGGCGCGGGTTACGGCCCTGTCACCCCAGCAGACTCTGGAGCGCGGCTATGCGGTGATGCAGGACGCCTCCGGCCAGCTGGTGCGCGATGCCCGCACCCTGCACGAGGGGCAAAACATTAGTGTGCGTGCGGCAGCCGGCGCTGTAGACGCAACCGTTACCGCCGTACACGAGAAAAACCACTAGAACCTGGTCAGAGACCAGGTCAAGGAAAGGAAACCTATGAGCAACACCGTCGAATTTAAGACCGAGCTGAATGCCACTCCGGTTGAGCAGCTGACCTACGAGCAGGCCCGTGAAGAGCTCCTGCAGGTTGTAGCCCGCATGGAGTCCGGTGCGAGCACGCTTGAAGAGTCTATTGCCCTGTGGGATCGGGGTGAGGCCCTTGCCCAGCGCTGCGAAGCCTGGCTCGACGGCGCCCAGGCAACCCTGGACGCCGCCCGCCAGAACCAGAGCTGAAGTGCAGAGCAGGCTCATAGCAAAGCTGCTGGCTCGGCGGCTGGCGTGAATCGCTGGTGATGAGCACCGAGATTCCGAGCGCGCGAGGAAAACAAATCTCGGTGCGAATCTGGCGAGCTTGCGAGCCAGCTAGCGAACCAGCGAGAGGGTCGGCAGCTTGGCTGTGAGTCTGCTCTAATCTGCGCGCTGCAAAGCTTTCTAGTTCTGCTTGTAGTCAGCCAGGAAGTTGCCCAGACGCTCCAGGGCATCGGCCAGGGTGCGGGTATCTGGCAGGAAGACCAGGCGGAAGTGGTCGGGCTCTGACCAGTTGAAAGCCGTGCCGTGGCTCAGCAGAATCTTCTGTTCCCGTAGCAGATCGAGCATGAACTGCTCATCGCTGGTGATATTGAACTTATCGATATCGAGCTTGGGGAAGAGATAGAGGGCGCCCTCAGCCTGCTGCACGGTCACGCCGTCCATTTCGCTGAGCATCTTGTAGGACAGGTCCCGCTGCTCTTTCAGGCGTCCGCCGGGCAGAATCAGGTCGTTGATGGACTGATAGCCGCCCAGGGCGGTCTGTACGGCGTGCTGGGCGGGCACGTTTGCGCACAGGCGCATATTAGCTAGCAGGTTAATACCCTCGATGAAGGGGGCAGCTGCAAGCTTGGGCCCCG
The DNA here is from genome assembly GCF_053548195.1 of Rothia sp. 11254D007BW. Classification (NCBI taxonomy): domain Bacteria; kingdom Bacillati; phylum Actinomycetota; class Actinomycetes; order Micrococcales; family Micrococcaceae; genus Rothia; species Rothia sp. 11254D007BW. The sequence continues at coordinate 131,863 of NZ_JBPWPK010000001.1, read as the reverse complement.
AAATAGCCACCCAGCCAGCGCGGTAGCCGCAGACCCGGTAGGCCTTGGAAAGACCCGAGAAGGTTAGGGTGAGCACGTCGTCGCCTGCAAGAGAAGCTACGTGGGTCATCTGGGCGCCGTCGTAGAGAATCTTCTCGTAGATCTCATCAGCAAAAATTACCAGCTCGTGTTCCCGTGCAAGGTCAACAATCTGCTGGAGCACCTGGGGAGTATAGACAGCACCGGTGGGGTTATTGGGGTTAATGACCACGATGCCGCGGGTGTTGGAGGTGATTTTTGATCTGATGTCCTCGATATCGGGCAGCCAGCCGTCCTCTTCATTGCAGAGGTAGTGCACCGGCTTGCCCCCTGCGAGCTGGGTAGCAGCCGTCCAGAGGGGGTAGTCAGGACTGGGCACCAGAATCTCGTCCCCGTTATCGAGCAGGGCCTGCAGGGTCATAGGAATCAGCTCCGAGACACCGTTACCCAGGTAGACGTCGTCGGTCGTAATGTTCATGATGCCCTCGTTCTGGTAGTACTGCACAATGGCAGTACGGGCAGAGTAGAGGCCTCGGGAATCAGAATAGCCCTGGGTGTAGGGCAGGTGCTCGATGATATCCATCATGATGGTTTCAGGCGCTTCAAAACCGAAGGGCGCCGGGTTACCGATATTGAGCTTGAGAATACGGTGACCACGCGCTTCCATACGCTGGGCTTCTTCCAGAATGGGCCCGCGAATATCGTAGAGAACGTTTTGAAGTTTTTTTGATTGCTTGAATGCCATGAGATTTAGATTACCCTTTCATGCGGGTCAACCAGAAATGGGCGGCGTCGGTTTCTGAAACGGGGTTATCGCCGCTCGTAAGCGTATTGAGGCGTACCAGGGAATCGGTGTCGAGGTTGGCGGAGACATCGTTGATGATGTCCTTGACCTGCTGGGGCAGTTCCCCGGCGCGGGTGACGGGCACGATGTTTTGCGCCAGCTGGGTGCGCTCGGGGTCCTCTAGCAGCACGAGGTTATTGGCCGGGATCTCTGCGCTGGCTGAGTACATGTAGCTCATGCTGGTTGCGCCGGTGATGAGTTCCTGGGCCTGGTCTGACCGGCTATCAGCGGTTTTGCTAGCTCCCGGGGTGCAGCTGTAGTGGGTGCTCAGCGAGGTAGCACCGCTAGGGTTGGTGGCGTAGCTTTCGGGGGCAACCAGGCTGAGCTCAGAGCAGGCCTGCCCCAGGTCGCTCATGGTCTCCAGACCGTAGCGCTGGGCAGTAGCCCGGGTGACCACGTAGCCATACCGGTTAGTAGCGTTCGAGGGCGAGAGCACCTCAGCGGTATCGGGCAGGGCACGGTCAACGTAGCTGACGATGTCGTTGCTGCTGAGCCCGCGCACGTTGAGCGCGGTAGCGCTGGGGATGGGCGTAGCAGTAAGACTTGGTGTAGCGGTAGGGCTAGAATCAGCGGACGCGCCCACACTAGCTTCTGCGCTCGCAGTCGAGTCTGGCGCGGGGCTGGTTTCTGCCGCGGCGCTAGCCCGCTCTTCTTCGATAATGGTGGGGCTAACCGCTCCGTTATCGGTGAGGTAAAGCAGCAGGTCGCCAGACAAATCAGGGGTAATATGCACAAGCCCATCTGCTGGTCCGGTCTCAGTAGGGCTGGCTGTAGCGGTGGCGGCGGTGTCTATCCCCATACTGGCAAAGTAGGCGGGTCGGCTATCGTCGGTCTCAACCACCTCAACGGTGTAGCCCGCTTCTTGCAGGGCAGCCTGGTAGATATAGGCTGCGTGGCGGGTCTCAGCCGTCAGCCCGGTACCGATACGCAGGGTAGCGGTCGTGGCGGGGCTGGTCGAAGTAGTCGCACCGCTGCCGGTCGTTGAGCTGCCGCAACCGCTCAGCAGAAGGCCGGTGGCCGCAGCGAGAGCAACCAGCTGGGCGCGGTAGCCCCGTGTGCGCGAGCGTCCTTGTTCCTTAGTCGCTTCCCTAGTCATGCGAACCCTCCCGGTAGCTGGCTGCCAACTCACTGGCGTCCACATACCCTAAGAGGCGTGCGGCCTCGTCTACCAGGGAGTAGTAGAAATGCTGGTCGAGCTCAGCCAGCGGAACCCACTCTGCCAGGTCGGTCGATCCGCCAATCTCGGCAGTAAGCTCTCCGCCGGTGATATGGGCAGTGTAGATGGTACGCAGGGCGCAGAAAGGACGGGTTGCCCCGGCTTCGGGCTCAAAGTAGGCCGCGTGCACCCCCAGCAGGCGGTCAAGTTCCACCCGGTAACCGGTTTCTTCAAAGACTTCGCGCACGGCAGTCTCATGGGGCTGTTCGCCGGGGTCCATGCCGCCACCGGGTAGGGTCCAGCCGGGGCGGTAACCGGGAATATGCGGTACCCAGCGGGAGAGCAGAATCTTGCCATCCTCAATCACCACGGCGTAAGCAGCCGGGCGGGTATCCATCACCAGGGGCATCTCTTCTTCCTTTGTTCGTCTCTGAAAAACCAGTCTATTGCACCCTTGGCTCAGGTGCGCCGCCCTAGCGTTCGCGGGCAGCTGGCATACCGGTTTTCTTCAGTCAAAGACGATAGGCTCGTAGGTATGACAGTAACCGGGATTTTAGCAGCAGAAACAACGCCCCTTGAAGAAAGCGCTGAGGCCGCCGGAACCATAATGGCCAGGCTGGCTAGCCTAGATTTTTGGCTGGGAGCACCCCTTCGCATACTCATTATTATCATCCTCGGATTCGTCTTACACGGCCTGGTGCGCGTGGTCATTCGCCAGGTCACCGACTCTATCGCCCGCGGCACCCGCAACCGGGTGGTTGCAGCAGAAGAGAAAAAGGGCGGCAAAACTAGCCGGTGGAAGGCCGATACATCTCTGGCGAGCACCCGCCAGTCCCAGCGGGCACAGACCGTTGGCTCGGTGCTCCGGTCGGTCTCGTCGATTGTGATTTGGACGGTCATGATCGTCATGATTATCGCCGAGCTGGGCTTCAATATTGCCCCCGTCATCGCCTCAGCCGGTGTAGTGGGTGTCGCCCTTTCCTTCGGGGCTCAGTCTCTCGTTAAAGACTTCCTCTCGGGTATCTTCATCGTGGCCGAAGACCAGCTGGGCATCGGTGACTGGGTCAACTTAGGTGAGGCCGAGGGCGAGGTGGAGGCAGTGGGTCTGCGCACCACCCAGGTGCGTGATACCGCCGGAACCCTCTGGCACGTACGCAACGGCGAGATTCTGCGTGTGGGCAACTCTTCCCAGGGGTGGGCCCGCACCATCATCGACCTGCCCATTCCCTACGATGCCGATATCGACGAGATGGCGAGCTTCCTCATGACCTCAATTCAAAAAGCCATCAAGCTACCCGGTATCAAAGAGAACATCTCGGGTAAGCCCCAGTACCTGGGTGTGCAGTCTGTAACCGGCGAGTCGGTGGTACTGCGCCTGACAGTCAAGACCGCTCCCTCCGAGCAGTTCGCGGTGGGGCGTAAGCTCCGGGAAGAGCTCAAGAAGGCTATGGATCAGCGGGGCATTCGTATTCCGCTGGCTAACCAGTCGGTGATTCACAGCGAGATACACGAGGAACGCGCCGTGGTTTCATCTTCTGCCCAGAAAGCAGAAGAAAAGACCGACCAAAAGAGCTAGCTCTCGGTTAGCCCCTCAGCGCAACTTGTTATTTAGCGCTTTTTGCCCCGGGAGCCTCGGCCCGAGCCCTTGGCGCTCCCCTTGCCACCCTTCTGGGCCTGGTACTGACGCAGGTTACCGTTCTTCTGGGCGTTCCGCTTCTTACGGTCTTCCGCCTCACGGCGCTTGTTAGCAGCCGCCCGCTTCCGCTTAGCCTCTTCCTTCTCGCGCCGCTGCTTCTCAAGGGCTACCTCGCGGCTATCACTACCGCGATGAGAGGCAGCGGTGCGGCCGCGGGTAATACCCACAAAGTCCTGGATTACCTGCTCGCGGGCGTCCTCACGCACCTCCCGCTTCCACACCAGCAGAACCGGGTACTCACCCAGTCCCTCAACCGGGCGGTAGGTCAGGTCTTTGCGGTGGTAAAAACGGGCTACAGACATCGGCACCACCAACAGGCCCAGCCCGGCAGCCACCAGCTCAATCGCGTCGGCCCGGTGCCTCATTTGAGGTAGCGGACGCGGGTTCTCGGCCCGGTAGTCGGCGGAAAGATCGCGCCATTCGGGCACCTCATCGGGGCTCTGGAGTAAAAATTCTTCGGCTAGCTCAGCAACCGGAACGGTCTCGAGCACCGTCAGCAGGTGATCCTTAGGGAGTACCACCACCGGGGTTTCCCGGTAGAGTTCAATCGCGTGGTAGCGCTTCTTATCGCGAGCTTCGGGCTCGTCCTCAGCGCGCACCAGCGCCATATCCGCAAAAGCATCGAGCGAAGCGAGGCCCTGCCCCTCAGCCAGGGCGACGTCGGTCAGGGGAGCCAACGCCGAATAGCGCTCCCGCCACCGGGTAAACCACTTACCGGGCATAACCCCGGGAACGAACCCCACACAAAGACCGGGCACCTGCCCCACCTGCTCATAGCGAGCAGTCTGATCATCAACCAGCAGGTCGGGGTGGGCAAGAATCAGCTCGCTCAGGATCATAGCTTAGTGTCTTTCGGTAGTCGCGACATGGAACGTTTTCTGTCCCGGATTTTTGCGGTGATAATGACGGCCGCCAGCAGGGCCAGCACCAGGGCGGCCACCCGTGGGTTCTCAAGCCAAAGCCAGACAACCGACATGCCAACCGTTGCGTAGATGGTACCCCACATGAAAGTGCCCACCAGCATAGCTGGAATCCAGCGGGACAGGGGCATACGGGTAAAGCCGGTAGTCAAAATAACCGCAGTTTGAAAGCCCACCGTCAAGAAACAGGCGGGAACAGCCAGCACACCCCAGCGATTCACAAAATCCTGGGCCCTACGGTAGAGGGGGTGGCCCATCAGGTGCTGTATCTTCTCAAAGCGGGAACCCCCAGCCTGGGCTAACCAGCCCAGAGAAAAGACGAGGGAGGTACGCACAATACCCACCACCCACATAAAGCCGATGGCGGCAACCCAGTGCAAACTTTCAAGCCATTCCCTCACCCCACCAGTCTAGCCTGTTCTCAGAGTCTGGCGCGCTGGCGTCCGCCCCTCTTCCACCTGGGAATCACCCCTTCCTCCCAGTGGCAAGGCACAACAAGCCATTTTTTAGGTTCACCTATCCCACAAAATAGGTTAACCAAAAAATTTTCGCCAAAGACTAGCCACAGGGGGCTTAATTAGGTTATATTTTTATTACCAAATAGCCGCAAGGCCCTGTGGGAGGGCTGGCTAGGCGGTACAAAGAAGACTTTTCTTCCTGTGTGTGATGCAGCTGGAGGCACCCTAACGGGTGCCTCCAGCTTTTTAAAGAGGGTCAGCTACGAAGCCGCAGGGCTCACGAGCAGACTTAGGTAAGCTTGATACCTTTTACTTTCTTGAGAACCCGGGGCAGGGCGTCAAAGGCAGTCATGCGAAGCCCCATAGCCAGTAGCTCCGAGCGACCCAGCAGGTAGCCGACCGCGAAGGGATCAAGCCCCAGCTCATTAGCCTGAGCACGCAGGCCCAGAAGCCAGTCCCCCATCGTCAACTCGTCAGTCAGCTCACCCAGCTCTGCCTGAACAGCCTTAGCCCGCGCCACCAGCTCAGCCTGGGGCTCGGTCAGGGGAAGCCCAGCATCGGCAGCAACAAAGAGACAGTAGCGCACCGCCTTAGCTGCCTTACGCACATCGTGTAGGCCCTCATCAAAGGCAGCGCTCGCCGAGAAATCAGCCGCCTGCTCTGGCCAGGTAGCCATGGCCCGTTCCCCCTGCTTGACCAGGTTCTTACGCAAACGCTTAGCTACCTTATTCACGTAGTTCTCGCTATTGAGCGGCAACTCAACAACCAGGGTCACATCGGCCAGTAAAGATTCGAGAGCCAGCTGAAGTTCCAGCCTCCCGGCAGAGGCCAGGTAGCGGCGGGCCTGGGCGGCAGCGTCCGCCTGCTGGTGTTCCATGACCGCACCGAAGACAGCACCTGCGCTCTCCCCCAGCACCGGGTGAGCCTGCAGAACCCGCTGTGCCATAGGGTGCACAAGCTCGCCATTACGGTGCGTTTCTAGCTGACGGGCATAGGTTTTCAACCCCTGCATCATATCTTCAAGCGCAGAAGCAAACCCGCTGCGCGCATACGGCAGAGCCATATACTTCAGCACGCTCCGCAACTGACGGGCAACAATACGCCCCTGGTGGGTGGCATCGGGTACCCCCGCTGCCACCAGCAGATCAGCTTGGGCAAGCCGTTGGGTGTGAGAGGCAAGCACCCGAGTCAGCAGCTCAGCAGAGCTCGGCACCGGGGGAAATTCAACTGCCAGAGCCTTCTTTTTCTTTTTCGCTGCTTTCTTACCCTGCCCCTTAGCTTTGCCGCCCATTCGCCGGGCCTCAAACTCGGCGTCATGACCCAGGGCCCGGGCAATCTTAGCCGGCGACTGCGAGGGCACAGCCCCGACAGCCTGCAACTGACGGGCAACGTCCGCAAAGAGCGCCTCCGTGAGCTTACGATCTTGGGCGGTCTGCCCCAGCAGCTCTACCTCCCACTCATGCCAGGCCCGTTCCTGGCCGGTGGCATAGTCAAGCGCCTGCACCCGGTCATCACAGATCTCAGCTAGCTGCTCCCCGGCCCTATCAAGAATCACGGTACGGGTCCGCTGGGTTTTTAGAGAAACCCGAGGCTCCAGCTCCTCTCCGAGGGCTGGCACCTGCACAAACTTCTTCACCGCAGCAGGCATAGCGGAGCGGTTAGACAGCAGGTCAAAGGTCACCTCATGACGCTGGCCTGCAGCATCAAACTTGATATGCCAGCCCTGGTCGTAGCCGCCCAGTCGGCGGCGCAGGGCTACCTTATGCCGTCCCAGGTTGCCAGAAGGGGTGTCGTAGTAGGTTGCATCGAGCTGCTCTGTTACAGGCTCACTGACACTCCACCTTTCAAAGCTCCACTCCACCGAGGGAACCTCACTGTTCACATCGGCAAGCTCAAATTTCTGCTCAATTTCCAGGTGGTGTGTAGCCATACGGTTAGCCTTCCTCAGAATATCGTGGGGCGGTGTGGTCCTGCCCCTCAAACAGAATACCCAGCTTCGCGGCCTCTCAGGGTGAGGCTACGGCTGGGTATCTATTCTTTGAAAAAACTTCATCTTCGCCTAGGCGCGGCGGCGCTTCAGCACATCGTCAAGGTTGAGGCTTGCTGCCTCGGCCAGGGTCTGGGTCTGGCTCTTCGGCGCTACCTCGGTATCAAGAGGTGCAGGAGCTTCCCTGCGGACGGTCTCTGTCTCAAGGTAAGTAGGCAGGGGTACCTCTGTGACCTGCCAGCGGGTATCGGGCAGAGCCTCGTCCATACGCAGGCGGGTTGAGGCCTGTTGTTCAGTTGCCTCGACCTCAGATGTCAGCACCGGGGCAGTCGATACCGGGTGATGCTGAGTTTTGGCCCGCCGGAGGGCCTTAGCCGCGTGGCTGACCGGCATCTGCTGGCGGGCACGAGCAGGACGCTCGGGGGCAGGCTTCAGCTCGACAGTAGAGACGGTAGCTGCTGGGCGACCCTGCTGGTTGCTGGGTGCGCGAGAGGTGCCTGAGGGGGCAGAAGGACGCCGCTGGGCCTGGCGCTGTTCAACAGCCAGTACGGTGCGGGCCCGCCTACGGTCGCGGTCACGCAGGGCCAAAACACGCAAGGTAGCCAGGCAAGCCAGGCTAGCTAGCAAGAAGAGGAGGGGAAGGAGCGGGGCTGCTCCACCGGTGAGAGACAGAACTCCCGTGACCAGGCTGGCCAGCGCAAAGGCTAGAGCTAGCCCGAACACAGCCAGACGGGTGGTTTTTAGCCGAAAAGCCGGGGCGGTTTCGGTCGCGGCCTGAGCCGGAGGGGCGGACGGCGCACGGCGGGCCTCAGCCTCGCTGGCGTGGCTCTCAACAATATCGGCAACGAACTTCTCAGCCCCGATGCTGGTCACAGAATCTGACTTACGGCGGCGCACAACGAGCCCAAGGCCAACCAGCACACATACCAGCAAAATAAGGCCTGAACCACTCAGGAAGTCCATCGCTGCCCCCGTTCTTTATCTCTGTGACACAAATATCTAGTTCATTCTACCCCAGCTCTCTCAAACAGAGCAGGCCATGAGACAAGAACTGGGTACCTTCTAGAAGGTACCCAGTTCTTCTGCTTCCAAGCTACTCACTACCGAACGGTTCAAGGCCTCCCTTAGCCCCGCGTCCGCCCAGCAGTAGCATCAGGGCTTACAGCTCGGCTGCGAATTCCTTAATCCAGGTACGCAGCTCAGGGCCCAGATCATCGCGCTCAGCAGCGAGAATGACGTTGGCCTTGAGGTAGGAGAGCTTGTCGCCGGTGTCGAAACGGCGGCCCTTGAAGACCACGCCGTAGACACCTTCGCCCTCGCCGGTGCCCTGAGCCAGAGTCTGCAGGGCGTCGGTCAGCTGGATTTCATCGCCGCGGCCCGGTGCGGTATTTTCCAGCACCTCAAAGACCTTGGGGGAAAGAACATAGCGGCCGATGACGGCCAGGTTTGAGGGGGCATCCTCAACAGCGGGCTTTTCGACCAGGCCGGTGACCTTAACGAAGCCGTCCTCGCCCTCAACAGCCTGCACTGCAGCACAGCCGTAAGCAGAAATCTGCTCTTCGGGGACCTCCATCAGGGCAACGACAGAGCCGCCGGTCTTCTGCTGGACAGCAACCATAGCAGAGAGCAGGTCTTCTTTTTCGTCAATCAGGTCATCACCCAGCAAAACCGCGAAGGGCTCATTGCCAACGTGGACCTTGCCGCGCAGTACAGCGTGGCCCAGACCCTTGGGGTCGCCCTGGCGGACATAGTGGATCTCACCCAGGTCGTTGGAATCTTCAACGCTCTTGAGCAGGGCGTCCTTGCCCTGGTCAGCGAGCTGCTGTTCCAGACCGGGTACACGGTCAAAGTGGTCCTCTAGGGCACGCTTGTTGCGGCCGGTAATCATCAAAACGTCGTTCAGGCCAGCGCGAATGGCTTCTTCGACAACGTACTGAATCGCAGGGCGGTCCACCACGGGCAGCATCTCCTTAGGAGTGGCCTTGGTGGCGGGAAGGAAGCGAGTGCCGAGACCGGCGGCAGGAATCACAGCCTTGGTCACGGAGAGTGATTTATTTTCAGTCATACCTTTCAGAATACCCAAATTTTAGAGTTTGTCTGCATTCGCTGCCCTAAAGAGGGGTAAATTGTGACTAGATTCAGCTAACACTTCTTCAGGAGGGCACCCATGAGCTCTACTAGATCAGCAAGCACCACCCAGGCTAAGGCCTTTGCCCGCAGCTACCTGCGCAGACGCCGAACCCACAACCCACCGCACCAAGAAACGGCTCAGGGCTTTGAACGCACCCTAGCTCCCCTCTGGCAAGGCCTCCCTACAGGCAGCACCCTTGCCGCCTTTCTTCCCCTTCCCGCTGAGCCTCCCCTTCTGCCAGCCCTTACCCGGGCAGTAGCTGAGGGGTACCGGGTGCTGGTGCCGGTCGTCCGTCCCCGGCGTCAGCTGGCCTGGGTAGAGTGGCAGCCACAGGTAGAATACACCGTCAATGCGCTGGGTATCGCAGAGCCGATAGGCGAGCGCCACGGGGCTGAAGCCTTTATCCAGGCAGACCTGCGCCTGGTACCTGCCCTTGCCTACGACCTGGCGGGGCGGCGGCTGGGGCAGGGCGGCGGCTACTATGACCGGCTTTTTGAGCAGCTTGGCCCTCTGGCACAAGACCCCTCTACCGTGGGGGTGGTGTTTGAGCGGGAAATCCTTGATGGTCTGCCTGTAGATAGCTGGGATGCCACACTTCGGTTTGTGGCAACGGAGAATACCCTGCACCGCCTGGGTGATTGAGGACGAGCCGCCAGAACAGAGTAGAATAACCCCCAGATTTATCGCCTATTTGATGGAGTTATCCGTGCCTGTTTACGTTTACCAGTGCAAGAACTGCGGCCACGTGTTTGAGCAGCACCAGTCGTTCTCGGACGACGCGCTCAAGACCTGCCCCGAGTGCGGCCAGGACACCCTGCGCAAGAAGTTCGGCCAGGTCGGTGTGGTTTTCAAGGGGTCTGGTTTCTACGCCAACGATAAGGGCAAATAAGCCCAGAGACGTTCAAGGGGCTGCCTGTCACGGTATGTGGCAGGCAGCCCCTTCTTTTTATTGCCCGTAGTGGGGCGGACGCTGTTCTTTGAGCCAGGTTGCCCGGGCGTCCTCCCCCTCGGTGGGCGGGGCGGACGCACTTGGTTCGGTGAGCCCTGCCAGTTTGGGTTCGGTGCCAGTAAAGGATGAGCCGCCGGTGGCCCGGCGGTGGCCGCGCCGTTTTTTGGGGACGGGGCTGTAGCCGGGGCCAGGGGTTTCAGTTCCTGCTGGCTCAGCGCCTGATGGCTTACTCATTGCGCCCCAGCCCCAGGTAGCTTCCAATCCGGCCGACCAGGGTTTCGGGGTCTGAGAAGACCTCGATAGTCCAGCAGGTCATGTGGTTCCAGCCGGTACGGGCCAGGAGCTCAGGAATCAGGCGGGAGCGTTCGCGCACGCTCATGGCAGCGTAGGCGTCTGAACCGTCAGAGACAACGGCCAGGGGCACTCTCACCGGGGTGGTACGGTCGACGTCCTGCACCATGGTGCGGGCCCGGGGGCTAGCCACTGCCCCGGCCAATAGAGATTCTTCCTCACTCGTTGCGATCAACGAGATCAGGGGAACGTCCGATTCGTGCAGGGTGACCTTGTGCTGGCCCAGGCGGCGCACCAGGTCGTTGAGCAGCCAGTCACCCATGTCGATGGCTTCTAGGTGGTCGTTGGTAAGGAATTCGTTGACCGGTAGCTTGTCGGTGATGGGCTTGGTCAGCTCCTGAGCGGCGCGAGCTTCTTGCTCACGGCGGTAGGCCAGCAGCAGGCGGTAGATATCGAAGGCCCCGTATTCTAGGCGCTGGGGGTCCAGATCTTCGGGGGTCACGCAGGTGACCAGGCGGGTGAGATGGCGGGCGCGGGTGGTAGCAAGCACGAAGCTTTCACGGCCGCTGCGCTCGGAAAGGTGCCCAAAGTGGTGGGCTGCCCCCTGGGCTGTTTTACCGGCGCCAAGGGCGAAGATAATGACGTCCCGTTCCATGTCGACGGCGCGGGAGACATCAACGACGCGGAAGGACTCGTCCCCCGCTGCGAAGTAGGGGGCGAATTGGGGGTAGCGCACCAGTAGCTGGCGGACGGCCTCGGCGATACGCTGGGCGTGACGGGCTGTGGTAGTAACTACTGCTAGGGTCTGCTGGGGGCTGCGGTAGGCGTGCTCGATGACCATTTCGGCTACCCGCTGTACCTCAAGGCTGGGTGAATCAAGGGCGGCGTTGTCGGAGACCCGCCCGGTGACGTCCACATATTCCACGGTGAGAGCCGGGGTGCCGTCGGTAATTTCTTCCCCCCAGGGGTAGCTGGTGAGGGCTCCCCGATAGAAGTGTTCGTTGAGGTAGCCAAAGAGGGCGGGGTCAATTGCCCGGTTGACGGTAGCCAAAGACCGGCCAGGCAGTACCTTGGCGAGGGCCTCGAAGGTGCTAACCAGTTTTTGGTTCTTTACCACCGGTGCGTTCTGGGCTACCGCTGAGACCATGAAGGGTGAGGGGAAGCCGCTGTGGGGGTCACCCAGGGCGATGACCTGCTCTGCCCGGATGAGGGCAGGTAGGTTAGCTGCCAGCGGGGTGGATTCGGCATCGAGCAGAATCGCTGCGTCAAAGCGCATGCCGGTGGGCACCTTGCCTGAGAGGGCGAAGGGGCTGGTAATCCACAGGGGTAGTAGGGTGGTGGCCATGGTGGGAGCGTGGGTCAGCACCTGCTGGAGGTTGAACTCGTGGCTCTTGAGCTGGCTGCGCAGGAAGGCCGCTTCGTGGTCGTACTCGTGGATGCGGGCGCGCCAGGTATCGGCTACGCGGGCATGCAGGCGGGCAGGGGCGGACGCCAGGTGCGAGTAGTCTGCACGGCGAAAGCGGGTTTCGAGGTCGCGCAGGGTGTCTGCACTCAGAATCTCAAGTTCTTGAGAGGCCAGCATCATTTCAAGGGCGGTCTGCCACCAGGCAAGTTCTAGTTCAGCAGCTACAGCGCCGCTTTCGAGCTGGCGTTCGTAAAAGTCATCGAGGAGTTCGCCCAAGCCCTGGTCGCTCAGTTCCCGGGTGAGGCGGACGCGCTCAGGCAGGGTGTGTAGGAGCCATTCGTCATCGATGAGGGCGGCGAGCCTCTCTTCGAGCTGGTTGAGGGGGGTGGCTGAGAAGCGGGTGCCGGCCGGGGAATCTTCCAGCACGATAGCTAGCCCCGTGAATTCTTCGAGCAGGGCGGTATAGCGGGCCCGCAGGTCGGCGAGGTTCTCGGGGATAGTGGGGACGCGTTCGTCCTTAGCCAGGCCAATCCATTCTTCGCGCTGACCCTGAACGATAAAGAGGTTCTCGTGTAGGTCTGAGATATTGACGCCGGGCACGATGTATTCTTTGGCGGCCCGGCGCAGGCGGGAGCGCTGGATGCTCGACATGTCGATGCCGTGCTCTCGTCGCCAGGTTCCACTCGCGGTGGCGGCAATCAGGTCGGTGACAGGTCGGTCGAAGATATCGGGGCTGAAGCGGGTGAGGGTATCAGCGATACGTTCGAGCAGGTCAAGCTGGGTTCCCCAGTCGTCCATGGTAGTGGCGGGCTTCAGGCCGGTTTCGTCGGCCATGAGGGTCATGCCCGCTGACACCTCGTTCAGGGAAGTACGCAGGCTCTTGACCAGGGCGTGGGCGGCTTCGGTATCGTCTGAGCTGGTGAGCTTAGCCCGGTGCCAGGCTGAGGCCCGGGTTGAGGGGCGGAAACCGCCAAGGTCAGCTAGACGCTGGAGCTTGTGGACGGTCTCTGTGCGGCGGGTCAGCTCGTCCATGGTGGTGCGGGCTAGACGTACCTGGGTAGAGGGCGCCGGGTCCTGGGCGGTAAGCGCTGCCAGGGTTTGCAGGGCATCGTAGACAGAGCAGCCCCAGCGGGATTCGGTGAACCGCAGCGATTCGGTGTGGCCGCGCAGCTTGGCACGGGTTTCTACCAGTTCCCGGTGGATATCGGTGACGTTGGGGGCGGGAGCCTTCTCATCGCGCACAATCGCTGAGATGAACTCCTGCCGGTAGGCCTCTGAGTCCCGTTCGGTCAGCAGATTGAAGGTGAGGTCGGTGAGGTGGGTGCGTTCCAGCAGACGGTTGAAATCGTTGAGGGTGGAGCGCTTCTCCCCTACCACAAGCACAGATTTCCCCTGGTGAATCAGGGCCGCGGCAATGTTGGCTGCGGTGCCGAGCTGGTCGGTACCGGGAGCGGTGGTCACAGCCAGGGAGTGCCCCAGATGGGCCAGGTCAACGATGTCCTGCCCGCTGGCGTCCGCGTCCACCACCAGCATGTCGGTATCAGGGTCGCGGCTATCAAGGGGTTCGCGAGTGTTGTGGACGGGGGCAACAAAGGGCTGCTCTAACGGGTTGAGCTTGAGCTGGGCAATATCGCGGACGAGCGGGGTATGGGCGGTTGCCGGAAGCTCCCCAGTGCTTTCCTTAAGGTCTGCAAAGGTAGAAATGAAGTAGGTAGAGCGAATCGTCATGCCGGGTACAGCCCCGGTGGTAGCCCGCATGCGCTCAATGACGGGCTCGGGGTCTAGCTTGCGCATGGAGTTGGCCAGTTGGGCGACGTCCATGGTGCCCAGGTCGATGCCGTACTCTTTCTTAATCTGCCGCACCATGGCGGGGTTCAGCTGGGCTGGGCCGGTGAGCTGAACCTCAAAGTCGTCGCTGGTAGGGTGCGGGGTAATAGCAAGAGGAGCCATGAGAATCGGTGCGATAAAGCGCTTCTCCCCCACCATGCCGTCCTCACGGACATCTCTTGAAAGCCAAGAGGCGGTGCCCGCAACGAAGTAACCTGCATCTAGCCCGTGCCCGGTTGCCAGCTCAAAAATCTTGGTGCGCAAGGCTCGAGCCGCTACCATGCCAGCCTCAAGCTTGGCCTTATCGCGCAAGATGGTTGACAGTCGAGTCTTTCGACCCATAAACATCTGGGCTACGCCTGAAGAATTCGCATCAGTGAGGTCAATGTGCACGTAGTCGACCTGGTTGAAGTCCAACATGGCATCGGGGCCAGTGTAGGTTTCCATCTGCTCGGCCCAGGCTTCAAGGCCTGCCTGTACCTGGGCTGTTACCTGTTCATCAGCGGTAGAGTCCGGGGTTTCCAGCGGGGTTTGTGCATGGCCCTGGGACCAGGGTGCGGCGGCACCGGTAGTGCGCTCGTTAGCGGTTTCAGGGTCTACCTGCTCGTTCACTGAATCTACTCTAGCTTTCTGCACGTGTTAACTTCCCTACCATCATAGAGCTTTCGGGCCCGCAGCACAGATTCTCAGACACTACAGGAAGGCCCTGTTCCCAGGGAACAGGGCCGGGGATGGTTTTTAGCCGGTGGCCAGGTTGAAGTAGGCCAGCAGGGTAAGCAGGGATAGCAGACCAAGCAGGGCCATGCCCGCAAGGATAACCCAGCGGAGGCGGGGGGCGAAGGGCTCACGCGGGGCGTCCCAGAGGGAGCGGGTATAGAAGTAGCTCAGCAGGAAGCCAGGAACGTTGCCGGTGAGTAGCTGCTGGGCTACAGCAAACATACCGAAGCTGCGCTCGGTATTTTCGTTTTCGGTTTCTGCTGCCCGCAGCAGACCCACCATAATCAGTGACATGCAGCTGACGATAAAGGCAAGGGCGATAGCGGGTTCGTTCAGCATTTCGCGGAAGTCGACGTTTTCTCCACGCGACACCGCAAACTGGTAGAAGAAGAAAACCATGGGGCTGATAAGCCAGTACCAGAAGAGGAAGGTGCGGAGGCGCTGGGTGTCGCGCAGGGCATAGAGCAGGGCGTTCATGAATTCTTTTCTTGGGTATCGATGTACTGGATGTATTGGCGAACGGTGTAGTCCAGCAGCACGCTCAGAGCCACAAAAGAGTGGTAGGGCTCTTTGGCTGTTCCCGTGACGGTGGGTGTGGACTCGTAGTGGAGGGAAAAATCTGCGGCGGCAGAAATCGTGTTGACGCCAAGTGCTGTAATGGCAATCATCGGGATTTTGCGGGCGGCCAGGGCGCGCACCGTCGGCAGAGCGCTTTCGGTCTCGCCCGAGAGGGAGGCTATGATGACGAGGTCATCGGGCTTCATAACGCCGATGCTCCCCCTAAACTCACTGGAGGCCGGAATAACGTGGGTGAATTTGCCGCAAGCCAGCATGGACTTTGAAAATTCTTGAATAGCGGTGCGCTGGGCAAAACCGGTTCCGTAGCAGTAGATGGTACGAGCCAATTCAATTTTCTTGAGGATGGGCTCGAAGTTGACGTTGGTGAGACCCTCGTAGGTTTTGAGGATGTCGGTGCGGCCGCTCTCTAGAAAATCTGTGTTAGGCGATGCTGCATCTAGAAGTGAATTTTTCACGAAAAACTTCAGTTCGGCAAAGCCAGAGAAGCCTAGCTTCTTCGTCAGGCGGATAATGCTGGACGTTGAGGTGAAGGTCTTGTGGGCCAGAGCGCTAATGGTTGAGTCGGCAACGAACTGCTCGTTGTTGAGCATGAAGGCGAGTATCTCGCGCTCGGTGTCGCTGAGGCGGTTCTGGTGCGCGTTGACGAGTTCCTGTAAGTCCACAAAGGGCTCCTGAAGTTTTGCGGTTCACTGCAATTCTATACAGTATAGGCGCTAAAACATCAGGAGCCCTGTGTTAGGTCATTGGTAGTAGGTGTCTACTTACCAGCATTGACCATTTCTTCGAACTTGTCGCGGACCTGGGGTACGTCCATACCGACGATGACCTGCAGGGCCTTGCCCTTGTTCACCAGGCCGAGTGCGCCAGATGACTTGAAGTCAGCTTCGGTAGCGACCAGTGAGGGGTCATCTACTGAGACGCGCAGGCGGGTGGCGCAGTTGTTCACATCGGTGATATTGGCGGGGCCACCGAGCAGAGCCAGGAAGTCGGTTGCGCGCTGGGTGTAGGGGTCTGATGCTACTGCGGTTGCAGTACCAGCAGCTGCACCTGCGGCAGCGGCACCTTCAGCACCGAGGGTGCCGTTCTTCTTGGCTTCCTTGTAGTCAGCCTTGGTGTAGAGCTTGGTTTCGTCACCGTCTACTTCGCGACCGGGGGTATTGAAGTCGAACTTGAGGATCAGGAAGCGGAAGACGACGAAGTAGATCAGGGTGAAGCACAGACCGATACCGATCTGGGTGAGAACCATACCTGAGTGGTTGGGCCACATGGGGATCCAGTTCTGGAAGAGGAAGTCAATCAGACCGCCGCCCATGTTACCGACAACGCCGAAGGCGTACATGGTAGCTGACATGGTTGCGGCCAGGACTGCGTGTACTGCGAACAGCGGGGGTGCCAGGAAGAGGAAGGTGAATTCGAGGGGCTCGGTGATACCGATCAGGATTGCGCTGAGGCAGACGGGGATCAGCAGAGCCAGGGTTTCCTTGCGCTTTTCGGGGCGAGCAGTGGTGTAGAAGGCTGCTGCGATACCGAGGGGGCCGAAGACCTTGGAGTTACCGTGCAGGGCGAAGCCGCCACCGGGGAAGAGTTCCTTGACGGGGGTGGTTGATGCTGCGAAGGTTTCGAGGTTAGCAACCCAGTACTTGGTGATGCCGTCCGGAACAACGGCGGGACCGAAGACGAAGGGGGTGTAGATGAAGTGGTGCAGGCCGGTGGGGATCAGGATGCGCTCAAGGAAGGTGTAGAGCCATACGCCGAAGACGCCGGATGAGATGAAGAAGCCCTGCAGGGAGCCAATGCCGGTCTGGATGGTGGGCCAGATAGCGACGAAGGCGAGCGCGATAGGCATCATCAGGAAGAAGCCCAGGCCGTAGACGAACTGGGTGCCCTGGAAGATACCGAGGAAGTCGGGCAGCTTGGTGTTGAAGTAGCGGTTGTGCAGCCATACAACGATAGCGGAGATGATGATGGCACCGAAGATGCCGGTGTCGAGGGTCTTGATGCCCGCGATCATCTTCAGACCGGTACCTGCTGCTCCTTCGGAGAGGTCGACAGTGAAGTCGACGCCGAACTTGTCGCCCCAGATGCTGAGGATAGAGTTAACGAAGTAGTTGAAGGTCAGGTAGATCATGCCTGCTTCGAGCACGGCACGGGCCTGGGCGGTCTTAGCCAGAGCGATGGGAAGACCCAGAACAAAGAGGAGTTCCATCTGGTTGAAGACGGTCCATGCGCCTGATTCCCAAACGGACCAGAAGTTGTACCAGCCGGTACCTTCTGCGGCGATGCTGCCCAGAAGCTGCTCGTTCTTGCAGATAATGGCGATACCCACTGCAAGACCGGCGAATGCAAAGATGAGGACGGGGGCCAGCATGGCCGAGCCGAACCTCTGAATCTTCTCCATCATCGGATAAGAACCTTTCGTGTATAGGTGGGGCTCGCCGTCTGCTTGCTGCGTTGGTGTGTGCGGAGCGCCACCCGTGTGATTACTAGCCTTATCTAACCATTCTTTGGCCGAGCGTAGGCGTGATTTGGGGTACTTTGGCATTAATGCCGTGAACCGGCACGTTTTTCGGGAGCGGGTAAAAGTGCCGGGGCTCAGGAGCCGGGTTTGGTGGGGGCAGACAGGCCGGGCGCACCTAGGATGGGTAGCCGTAGGACTCTCCTCGTTGACCCGTGAAAGTGACGCTTGTACTCGATGAAACTATTAACGCTGAACACCCACAGCTGGCTTGAGGTGCACCAGATTCCCAAGATTTTTGAGTTGGCTCAGTTTATTGTGCGGGAGCAGGTTGATGTAGTTGCTCTGCAGGAGGTCAACCAGTTTGTGGAGTCCGCCGTGGTGGATACCCCTCTCGGCTTTGTCGGGGGTGCTGACCGCCCCGTCCGCCAGGATAACTATGCTCTGTTGCTGAACCAGTTTTTGGAGCAGCTGGGTTCCCCCTACCACTGGGCCTGGTCGGTGTCTCATCTGGGATTTGACCGCTATGACGAGGGTGTCGCTCTTTTGACCCGGCAGCCCTTTGAGCGCTGTGAGCTAGTTGATCTTTCGCCGGCGTATACGGATCAGGACGTCGCCCGGCGGGTTGCTGTGGCGGTTCAGCTGGGTGAGGAGTTCGGTGGCGCCTGGGTTGCGAGCGCCCATATGAGTTGGTGGAAACTCGGTGAGGTAGCCCTCTTTGCTGATGAGTTCACCCAGCTAGAGGGGCAGATGAAGCAGCTAGCTAACGGTGCTCCCGTGATTCTTGCCGGCGATTTTAATAATGCGGCTCAGGTGCAGGGTGAAGGTTACGATCTGATGCAGGAGCGGGGCTGGATTGATACCTACACGGTAGCTGAGCAGGTGACCGGCGAGTTTACCGTTCACAAGGCCATCCATGGCTGGGATAATCTCACCCAAGCCCTGCGTATCGACCTTGTGCTGACCGACCGGCCCACGCGCGTCCGCACCCACGATGTCGTCTTCCCCGACACCGACGAAACCGCAATTTCAGACCACTCCGGTCTGCTACTGACCCTCGATATCTAGCCAAACCGCAAAGGAGCACATCATGACAGTCGAAACCCAGTGGTGGCAAGAACCCGTTGTCTACCAGATTTACCCGCGGTCCTTCAACGACTCTAACGGCGACGGCATCGGCGACCTTCCCGGTATCACCGAGAAAATCCCCTACCTAGCCAAGCTCGGGGTGGATGTCATCTGGCTCTCCCCCATCTACAAGTCCCCCAACGACGATAACGGCTACGACATCAGCGACTACCGGGACATCATGGACGAGTTCGGCACCATGGCCGACTTTGATGAGCTCCTTGAGACCGCTCACGCAGCCGGCATCAAGATCATGATGGACCTGGTCGTCAACCATACCTCCGATGAGCACGACTGGTTCGTGCAGGCCAAGAGCAGCCGGGAGAACCCCTACCGCAACTACTACATCTGGAAGGACCCGGCGGGCTTTACCGAGGACGGCACCCCGATTCCGCCCAATAACTGGGTCGCGGCTTTCTCCCCCTCCGTCTGGGAATGGGAGCCTACCACCGAGCAGTTCTACCTGCACCTCTTTTCGACCAAGCAGCCCGACCTCAACTGGGAAAACCCTGTCGTGCGCAACGAGGTCTACGACCTCATGCGCTTCTGGCTCGATAAGGGCGTCGATGGCTTCCGCATGGACGTCATCAACCTGATCTCTAAAGACCCGGCCTACCCCGATGACCCCCAGGTAGCAGCCGGGGGCGGCACCGACTCCATCACCATGGCAGCCAACGGCCCCCGCGTGCACGAGTACCTGGCTGAGATGAACCGCGAGGTGCTCTCCCACTACCCCGTCATTACAGTGGGCGAGGCTCCCGGCGTCACCACCGCCGACGGCCTGCTCTACACCGGCTTTGACCGCGGCGAACTGCAAACCCTCTTCCAGTTCGAGCACATGGGCGTGGACGCCAACCCCAACCCGGCCCTGGGCAAGTGGAACGATGAGCGTTTCGACCTGCGCGACCTCAAGCGGATTCTCACCAAGTGGCAGGTCGATCTAGCTGGCAAGGGCTGGAACGCCAACTACTGGAACAACCACGACCAGCCCCGCGCTGTCTCCCGTTTTGGCAACGATTCTGCTGAGTACCGGGTGGTCTCAGCCAAAATGCTGGGCACCGTGCTACACGGTATGGCAGGTACCCCCTACATCTACCAGGGCGAAGAGCTGGGCATGACCAACGTCTTCTTCACCGACCTGGCCGACTACAACGACCTAGAAATCCACGACCACTACGCCAAGCTGGTCGGCTCCGGTGTGGTCGACCACGACACCATGCTGCGCTACATCTCAGCCTCCGGCCGCGACAACGCCCGCACCCCCATGCAGTGGACGGCCGGTGAGCAGGCTGGCTTCACCAGCGGCACCCCCTGGCTGAAGCTCAACCCCCGCTACACCGAAATCAACGCTGAGGCAGCCCTTGCCGATGAAAACTCGGTCTTCTACCACTACCGCGACCTCATCAATCTGCGCCATGCCCACCCCATCATGGTCAACGGTGTCTACGAGCTCATTGACTCAGCCGAGGCACCCGCCACCGAAGACGGCCAGGTCTACGCCTACCTGCGCCAGGGCACCGGCCCCACCGACGGCCAAACCCTGCTGGTCATCGCCAACTTCACTCAGGACGTCCTGACCCGCACCTTCACCGAACCGGCTGGCAAGCGCACTCTGATCAGCAGCAACTACACCGACGACCAGGGCGCAACCCTGCGCCCCTACGAAGCAAAGATTTACCTCTACGAAAGGGACTAAACCATGGCAGATAATTCAGGAAAGACCTGGTGGAAGGAAGCGGTCGTCTACCAGATTTGGCCGCGCAGCTTCAACGACTCCAACGGCGACGGTATCGGCGATATCCCCGGCATCACCGCCCGCCTGCCCTACCTGGCAGACCTGGGAATTAACGTCATCTGGCTCTCCCCCGTATTCGCCTCCCCCAACGACGACATGGGCTACGACATCTCCGACTACCGGGCTATTATGCCCGAGTTCGGCACCATGGACGACTTCGATACCATGCTCGAAACCGCCCACTCTCTCGGTATCAAGATCCTGATGGACCTGGTGGTCAATCACTCCTCCGATGAGCACGAGTGGTTCGAAAAGTCCCGTGCCTCCCGCGATAACGACTACCGCGACTACTACATCTGGCGGGATTCCTCAGGGGTTGATGAGGACGGTAAGCCCCTACCCCCCAATAACTGGGGCAGCGAATTCGGCGGCCCGGCCTGGGAATACGATGAAACCACCGACCAGTGGTACCTGCACATGTTCTCCCGCAAGCAGCCCGACCTCAACTGGGAGAACCCCAAGGTCCGCCAGGAAATCTTTGACCTGGTCACCTTCTGGCTCGATAAGGGCGTCGACGGCTTCCGCCTGGACGCTATCAACATCATCTCCAAGCCCGAGGGCCTGCCCGATGACCCCAGCGTCGACCCCGAAAAGCACTCATCTTCCATTCCTTTCGTGATTGAAAACGGCACCAAGGTGCACGAGTGGATGCACGAGCTCAACATGGAAACCTTTGACAAGTACGACTGCATGACCGTGGGCGAGATGAGCGCCACCGGCCCCGAGGAAGCCGTCCAGTTCTCCGGTTTCACCACCGATGAGCTGCACATGATCTTCCACTTTGAGCACATGGGCCTGGACTCTGATCCCGAGACCGGCATGGGCAAGTGGTCCCGCAAACCCGTTGAGCTGACCGAGATGAAGCAGATACTCAACACCTGGCAGACCGAGCTGGACGGCAAGGCCTGGGGTTCGCTCTACTGGAACAACCACGATCAGCCCCGCCTCATCTCCCGCTTTGGTAACGATTCACCCGAGTACCGGGAGCTCTCCGGCAAGATGCTGGCCACCGTGCTGCACGGTATGCAGGGCACCCCCTACATCTACCAGGGCGAAGAGTTCGGCATGACCAATGTGCAGTTCGACTCCATTGAGGACTACAAGGACCTTGATTCGATTAACTTCTACACCGATATGGTCACCGAACATGACCGCATGAGCTCGGATGAGGCTATGGCCCTGATCTACGCCAAGGGCCGCGATAACGCCCGCACCCCGGTGCAGTGGAGCGCGGACGCCGGTGCCGGCTTTACGAGCGGCACCCCCTGGATTGGGCTGAATGAGAACTACGCCGAGATCAACGCGGCTGAGGCTGTGAACCGTGAGGATTCCCTGTGGCGCTACTACCAGCAGCTGGTAGCCCTGCGCCGGGGCGAGCTGAAAGACCTGCTAGTCTACGCCTCCTTCCTGCCCTTGGACCCCGAAGATTCTGAGGTCTACGCCTACGAGCGCCACGGGGAGGGCGAGAAGCTGCTGGTCGTCGCTAACTTTACCGACGGCGTCCTGAAACGCACCTACCAGGTGCTGGAGGACGCGGACGCCCAGGTGGTGCTAGCCAACTACGCGGACGCCGCCGAGCAGGCTGCTGGCTCTGAGCTGACCCTGCGCCCCTACGAGGCCCGAATCTACCGTATCGCCGCCTAACACTAGGTACCATCTAAATCGGAAAAACCCACGAACCAGGTGGGTTTTTCTGATTTAGATGGTCTTTTCTGTTTTCAAGGACTTCCAGGCCCCCGTCGCCCCCGAACACGAAAACCTGGTCATGCACGCCGAACTCATCACCGAGCACGGCTTCAACCTGCGCGTCTCCGACGGCGCTGCCCTCTCGGAATCCCCGGCGCAGGCCACCACCAACATGGAAGCCTCCATCATCGGTCCCACCGAGGACGTCGACACCGCCCGCCCCTGGTTCGACAAGCTCTCCGACGGCGCAACCAACATCCAGCCCCTCACCGCTGCCCCCTGGGGCGCCACCTTCGGCTCCCTCACCGACAAGTACGGCATCGCCTGGATGTTCAACTTCGGCGGTTAACACATAACCCCGCAACCAAAACAGCCCCTGTCCTCTCCTCCCAGCAGGAGGAAAGGACGGGGGCTATTATCTGCTATCAGTACAAAAACGGAGCCATTACACGTTACCGTTTGGAAATAAGCTTTAACGCAATTGGTCCTGCCGCAGCTGCTACTGCTACCGCTCCTTTTCCTACCATCAAGCCGGCATCTCTTATTTTTTGACGCTTTTCCTTTTCGTTCCCCTCGCAATACCTACATATCTTGTGAGAGATACCTGAATCGGCTATCTGTTTTTTACACTTTAAGCATACAAACACCAAAGTATGTGAGCAGTCCGGGCAAACAACCACATCACTCCTATAGTATTTTGGCTTTCCCTTCGTCTCACATAAGTGGTTTCCACATACTTTTTTACGTCGATCTTTCATCTCAGTCCTTTATTGCTCAACTGCACGAATATAAACAGTTTTTTCACCATCAAGCTGGGAGTTGAAACATTCAACACTCTTCATCTTTCCAGCAAGATTAAACCAAGGGCTATCTGCGAATAAGTGAATGTCAGGGTCTAACTCAGACAGAATGGTTGAGTAGGGAATAATTTCATTGTTTAAAAATTTTGAATATTGGGATATCACTTCAAGCTGTGCATCGGATTCGCCAAGGTTTCCATATAGATGGAACTTTTCTGAATACGCTGCATGAACCAAAATCAAAGATGTTCGAATCTCGCCCATCTTTTGATTAATTACCTGAGTCTTTTTCCCCTTAACCTCAAGGTATTCCTTTTCTACCAGAAATTCAACATTCCTTGATATCTCTTTCTGGAGCTGAGAAATACCCAAACCCAGCTCAGCAAGCCCATTAGCCATCAACTGATATTTAAGGCCGCCCCCTAAAAGGCTTTCAGCTTCTCTTAAACTGAATTTTCCCATTTCAATTCTTGCTGACCGATCATCATGAAGTGAAACCAAGATTCTCTGATTAGTCAGCAAAATATTTGCAAGTAAATCTTTAATATTTTCAATTTCTTGTAACACCGCCTGGTATTGCATTTGATTGAACAAGTCAGGCCCATTCAAAATTCCGTCGACCTTTTCCTGGCGTATTGGAATTTTTGAACCAAACCTTCCCTTGTTAGAATACTGGGCAAAGATTTGCCCGTTCTTATTTTTTGTAAGCTTTACCGCACCATTTGCGATGTCTTTAGCTTGCGATGATGTAAGATCGAGAACATATTTTATTTCAGGATTTTTTATTGACTTCTGCAATGCACCAACTGCGGGTCC
The DNA here is from genome assembly GCF_053548195.1 of Rothia sp. 11254D007BW. NCBI lineage: Bacteria > Bacillati > Actinomycetota > Actinomycetes > Micrococcales > Micrococcaceae > Rothia > Rothia sp. 11254D007BW. The sequence goes on along the minus strand of NZ_JBPWPK010000001.1, from coordinate 108,205 downwards.
AAGCTCTAAAATATAATGAATAATATCATCAGTTGAGACTGAGTCAGATTTATGTATATCATTTTGTTTTACGTGGTTTTTGTTATCGTTCAGGCTACCCGTATCCATTTTCTACTTCTTAGCCGTTCCGTCTCCGTTACCACGTCGCGAGTTCAGTGCTGACTGAACATTATTTGCAGCCGTGTTTCCCAGGTTCTTCAAAAATTTTTGGACCTGCGGGTCTTTTGCTAGTCGAGTCACTTCCTTACGAAGCCATTCGTTCTGGTACGCCTTTTTTGCGACCTGAACTACTCGCTCAATGTTCTGAGCCATCAACCTTCCACCTTTCGAAAGACAAGTTACTCCTACTGAAATTCTATGTCATACCGTCGACAAAAGCTTGAACAGATGAAACACTGTGAACCTCAAATGCCCTCTTACTTACTCTCCATTTGGAGGTAAAACCCTACTTCAAGGATGATTAATCCTACTGTTGTCTTACTGTTTATGCTTCCATAGGCAGGGCAGGAAACCACACTTGGCGTTCTAGCTGGCAAGTTCAGCATCGTCTGGGTCTTCAACTTCGGCGGCTAAACCACAGCCCCACGCGCAGAACAGCCCCCGCCCAATCCCCTCAACGGGGAAGGACGGGGGCTGTTCAGGTATACGAGGCCCGCAAGCGGCGGTCGCACTAAGCCGGCCATTCCGCTCGCAGGCTCGCGGAATAACGAAACGAGGAGCTCACTTCGTTCGCAAGCTCCTCGCCTCGCCGCTACGCTATGCTCGGCGAATAAACCGATTTTTTATTTCGCCTGGGGGCGAAAAATCGGTTTATTCCCACTCAATCGTTCCCGGAGGCTTTGACGTCACGTCCAGAACCACTCGGTTCACCTCAGCAACCTCATTCGTAATCCGGTTAGAAATCTTCGCCAGCAGGTCATAAGGCAGGCGTGACCAGTCAGCAGTCATCGCGTCCTCAGAAGAGACCGGGCGCAGCACAATCGGGTGACCGTAAGTACGGCCGTCCCCCTGCACGCCCACGGAGCGGACGTCCGCCAGCAGCACCACGGGGCACTGCCAGATCTCCTCATCCATGCCCGCGGCAGTCAGTTCCTCGCGCACAATCAGGTCGGCAGCGCGCAGGATATCCAGGTTGTGCTTATTGACCTCACCAATCACGCGGATGCCCAGACCGGGGCCGGGGAAAGGCTGACGGGCAACAATTTTCTCGGGAACACCCAGCTCACGACCAATGGCGCGAACCTCGTCCTTAAAGAGGGTGCGCAGGGGCTCAACCAGCTCAAACTGCAGGTCATCAGGCAGGCCACCCACATTGTGGTGAGACTTAATATTCGCAGCGCCCTCGCCGCCGCCAGATTCAACAACATCGGGGTAGAGGGTACCCTGCACCAAGAACTTGATGTCGGTACCTTCAGCACCGGCCTCTTCAATCAGCTTGCGCTGAGCAGCTTCAAAGGAGCGAATGAACTCACGGCCAATAGCCTTACGCTTAGCTTCGGGCTCGGTAATACCGGCCAGGGCGCCCAGGAAGCGCTCTGACTCGTCGATGGTCACAACCTTGATACCCATGGTTGAAGCGTAGTCCTGCTCAACCTGTTCGCGTTCGCCCTCGCGCAGCAGACCGTGGTCGATGAAGAAGCAGGTGAGCTGATCGCCCACAGCCTTGTGAACCAGGGCTGCGGCAACAGATGAGTCAACGCCACCGGACAGAGCGCAGATGACCTGGTCATCGCCCACCTGCTCACGGATCTTAGCAACCTGCTCTTCGATGATGTTGCCGGTAGACCAGGTCTTCTTCAGGCCAGCCACGTTGAAAAGGAAGTTCTCCAGGGCAACCTGGCCGTAGTCGGAGTGCTTGACCTCGGGGTGCCACTGCACACCACCGAACTTACGCTTCTCATCGACGAAAGCTGCAACCGCTGCACCGGGGGTCTGGGCCAGCACCTCGAAGCCTGCGGGGGCTTCAGAGACAGAATCGCCGTGGCTCATCCAGACGTTCTGGGTCTTGGGGGTACCGGTCAGGAAGGAAGAGTTCTCTGCACAGACCACGGCGTCGGTTGCGCCGTATTCGCGCAGGCCGGTCTTAGCGACGGTACCGCCGAGGGTCTGGGCCATGACCTGGAAGCCGTAGCAGATACCGAAGACGGGTACGCCCGCTTCAAACATGGCGATGTCGCCCTTGGGGGCGCCGTCCTCGTATACGGATGAGGGGCCACCAGACAGAATAATTGCAGCCGGGTTCTTGGCGAGCATCTTCTCGGTGGGCATGGTGTGAGGAACCAGCTCCGAGTAGACACCAGCCTCACGCACGCGGCGCGCGATGAGCTGCGCGTACTGGGCGCCGTAGTCAACGACCAGTACGGGGCGCTCTTCGAGCTCCTCGATGGGGTTGTGGGTAGTCACAGGTATATACCTTTTCGGTTGGGGTTGAAGGGTAATCCTTGGGTTCTATTCTAGTGCAGGGAAGCGCTAGACCTAGTAACGTTTAGTGGCCTGCGGGTTCGCATCAAGCAGGGCAAGGGTTTCTGCGTAGATGCGGCGCTCCACGATGAAGGACAGGAAGGGAACCACACCGCCCAGGGCCATGACGATCATCTGGGGCAGGGCCCAGCGCATGAGCAGCCAGAGACGGAAGCAGGAGAGGAGATAGACGACGTAGAACCAGCCGTGAATAATCAGGATCCATGTGGAGATGTTCAGGCCCCCGTGCAGGTTGCCGGTCTCGAGGTTCAGCCAGCCCAGGGCCACGGTTTCACCGGTCTGGGCATCGACGCCACCGGCGATCAGGTCGTAGCCGAAGATGTAGCGGCTGATCATTTCAGCAACCAGCAGCAGCAGGAAGGTACCTGAAATCCAGGCGCACCACTTATAGAAGGTGAGAGCCCCACGAATCTGGGATTCGGTTCCGCCGAATTTCTTGCGCACGGTAAAGCCGCCGGCGGCATTCGTTTCGGTAGTTCCCGCGGCGAGGGTAACTTTCTTACCATCGGTGCGGTGGGTGGGGCGCGGGGTGGGGTTCTCGCTCACAGCTGTTTTCTCCCTTAGCTGGTATGGGTGGTCTGTTCGGTGGTGGGCGGACGCCTGCGGGCAGCTTGCCCTTAGCGGGAGGGCGGGGCGGGGGCGTCCGGAATATCATCAAAGTAGTAGTAGGCCTGGTCAGCCGGGTCCCAGTAGTAGGGGCGGCCGGTGGCCTCATCGACCCAGTATTCGCCCTCGTACTCGAAGTAGAGGGTGGGGTCGGTGGTCTTTTCGACCGAGTCTTTGAGCAGGCGGTACCAGAGGTAGAGGGCGAAGCCTGCAAAGACCAGCCATTCAAGGGCGTAGAAGATGTTGAGCCAGTCAACGGTTTCGTCGGTGACCTGCTCAGCGCGGATAGGCTGAAGGGTACCGCTGCTATCGAGCAGAGTTGCGGTATCGGCGATGGTACCCTGGGCGGTGAGCGGGGTGGCCCCGCTGCTTTCGGAGTCGAGGGTCAAGATGCCGTTGAAGAGGGCGGCGTTCCAGACGTTGGTCAGGTAAGAGGAGTTGGCGGAGGCAAGCACCTTGTCCTTCCCTCGGTTCTCTTCGCTGACGTCCTTGCTGGTGAGCGGGGCGTCGTTACCCACAACCCGCCCCGCGATAGTCACGGTGCCGGTGGGCTCAGCGGGAATCTCAGCGCTAGGGGTCCAGGCACGGGCCACCACGATACCGCGGGGCCCCTCCCCCAGGCTGGTGCTGACCTGCTGGCTGTCATCGGGTACAAAGAGGCTGACCAGCCAGTAGCCTTCAGCCCCGTCTTTGAGCTTGTTTTCTACCAGATAGGTGGAGCCCTGCACATAGCTGCCGGTAGCTTCCACAACTGTATCGGCCTCGGTCATGCTCAGCGGGTCGTGGGGCTGGAGCACCTGACTATAGGGGCGCACCACATCCTTAGCCGGGTCTGCGGTGACCTGCCCCAGGGTGGAGGCGTTAATTTGCCATTTGCTGAGCATCACAAAACCGCTAGCCAACGCCAGCACCAGGAGCAGGCCAAGGAGCCAGCGGGGGGTCAGGGCGGTTTTTAGCACGTTTGCTCTTTTCAGCGTGAAGTGGGCGGACGAAAGCAGGTCAGCCCCGCGCGCCTAGCAAGTTAGGTGCACGGGGCCGGGGCGTCATCTACTTGACGTAGGGGGTGACGTTGACGTCGATGCGCTGGAAGGACTTGAGGTCGGTGTAACCGCAGGTTGCCAGTGCTCGCTTGAGGGCACCCACCAGGTTAGCGCTACCGTCGGTGTGAGCTGAGGGGCCGTAGAGCACCTCTTCTAGAGAGCCTACGGTGCCCTGGTAGGTGCGGATGCCGCGGGGGAAGTCAGCTGAGTGAGCTTCGTTGCCCCAGTACCAGCCGGCACCGGGGGCTTCAGCTGCGCGGGCCAGGGGCGCGCCGATCATGACGGCGTCCGCGCCCATCGCCAGTGCCTTGACCATGTCGCCTGAGCGGCCCAGGGAGCCGTCCGCAATCACGTGTACGTAGCGGCCACCGGACTCGTCCAGGTAGTCAGAACGCGCAGCAGCGACGTCGGAAATCGCGGTGGCCATGGCAGCCTGGATGCCCAGGCCGCGGCGGGTGGTCAGGGCCGCACCGCCACCGAAACCTACCAGCACACCGGCAGCACCGGTACGCATCAGGTGCATAGCCGGGGTGTAGCCGGTCACGCCACCGACCATGACGGGGACGTCGAGCTCGTAGATGAACTTCTTGAGGTCAAGGGGCTCGCGGCGGGATGAAACGTGCTGGGCAGAGACTGCTGCACCACGAATCACGAAGAGATCAACGCCGGCCTTGACCACGGTCTGGTAGAACTCCTGGGTGTTCTGGGGGGTCAGTGAGCCGGCGACAATGACGCCCGAATCACGGATCTCTGCCAGGCGGGCAGTAATCAGCTCAGCCTTGATGGGCTCAGCGTAGATTTCCTGCATGCGACGGGTGGCGGCGGGGGCATCGTCAACGGGCAGGGCGTTGATTTCGTCGAGCAGGGGCTGGGGATCCTCGTAGCGGGTCCACAGGCCCTCAAGGTTGAGGACGCCGAGCCCACCGAGCTTGCCCAGGGCAATGGCGGTAGCCGGTGACATCACAGAGTCCATGGGGGCACCGATGATGGGGGTGTCGAACTTGAACGCGTCAATCTGCCAGCTAAGGTTCACGTCATGGGCGTCGCGGGTACGGCGGGTAGGTACCAGGGCGATTTCATCGAGTGAGTAGGTGCGGCGGGCGCGCTTGGACATACCAATCTGGATGTCGGTCATGGATCTTCCTTTCACCGGTGGTAGGCCGGTTGGTGCAAACGAGCGTGGTAACGTTCGGAAGCCCCGGCCCCTCACCGCAGGGGCGAGAGAACCGGGGCTGGCCGCTACAGTTTAGCGACGGTAGTTGGGGGCCTCGACGGTCATGGTGATGTCGTGGGGGTGTGATTCCTTCAGACCTGCTGAGGTAATGCGCACGAACTGGCCCTTGTTCTTGAGTTCTTCAACGGTGTGGGCGCCAACGTAGAACATGGTCTGACGCAGGCCACCTTCCAGCTGGTGCAGTACGGAGGACAGGGGGCCGCGGTAGGGAACCTGGCCTTCGATACCCTCGGGAATCAGCTTCTCTTCGGAGGACACATCGGCCTGGAAGTAGCGGTCCTTAGAGAAGGACTTCTTGCCGCCGCGGGACTGCATAGCACCCAGGGATCCCATGCCGCGGTAGGCCTTGAACTGCTTACCGTTGACGAAGATAAGGTCGCCGGGTGATTCAGCGGTGCCTGCCAGCAGGGAGCCCAGCATCACCGAATCCGCACCCGCCACCAGGGCCTTGCCGATTTCGCCGGAGTGCTGCATACCGCCGTCCGCAATCAGGGGAACACCGGCGGGGATAGCAGCCTTAGCTGACTCATTGATAGCGGTAATCTGGGGTACGCCAACACCGGCAATAATGCGGGTGGTGCAGATGGAACCGGGGCCAACGCCAACCTTAACCGCATCTGCACCGGCGTCGATGATAGCCTGGGCGCCAGCGCGGGTAGCAGCCTGGCCACCCACCACATCAACGTGGGCTGCGGCGGGGTCCTTCTTCAGGCGGGCAATCATATCGAGCACGCCCTGGGAGTGGCCGTTAGCGGTATCAACGAAGAGGGCGTCAACCCCTGCCTCAACCAGGGTCATGGCGCGCTCGTAGCCGTCGCCAAAGAAGCCGATAGCCGCGCCAACGCGCAGGCGGCCGTCCTCGTCCTTGGTGGCGCGGGGGTACTGCTCGCTCTTGGTAAAGTCCTTGACAGTAATCAGGCCGGTGAGCTTGCCGTCCTTGTCGATCAGGGGCAGCTTCTCAATCTTGTTTTCTGCCAGCAGGGCGAAGGCTTCGTCCTTGCTCATGCCCTCGTGGCCGGTAATGAGCGGCATCTTGGTCATGATGTCGCGCACGCGGGTGGTCTCAAAGGTGGACTCGGGCAGGTAGCGGGTGTCGCGGTTGGTAATGATGCCAACCAGTACGTTCTCATCGTCTACGACGGGCAGGCCGGAAACCTTGTAGTGGCCGCACAGGGCATCGAGCTCGGCGATGGTGGCGTCGGGGCCAACGGTGACGGGGTTGGTAATCATGCCCGATTCGCTGCGCTTGACGCGGTCGACGTGGTCGGCCTGGTCAGCGATGGAAAGGTTACGGTGGATCACGCCCATACCGCCCAGGCGAGCCATGGCGATAGCCAGGGCTGACTCGGTCACGGTGTCCATCGCTGCCGAGATAATCGGTGAGGCGATGGAGATGCGCTTGGTCAGGCGGGTGGTGGTGTCTGCATCTGACGGGATGACGTCGGTGTTGCCGGGCAGGAGCAGCACGTCATCGTAGGTGAGGCCGGTGAAGCCGAAGGGGTCTTCGCTCAGTGCAGTGGGAGTAGTCATGAAGGGTTCGCTACCTTTCGAGGGTATTCAGGTGGGCGCTTAGCGACACTGGTTTTAATCTTAGTCGGGTTAGCCCCGATGCGCGAGCGTAGGGCCCAGGCAGCTAACTGCCGCTTGCTCACATCACGGGTTTCGGCCCTGTTCGTACTGAGTGAAACCCCTCCCCCGCCGTTTCTATTCCACAGCCTCGTAGGGGGCGCTTCCGGCAGGTACTAGTTGGGCATGTGCCTGCGAGCTAGCGTCGGCTTTTCCTAGGGCTTCGAGCACGCGCGGGTCGAAGTAGGGGCCCAGGGTTTCGATGTAGGTTGCGGTGATGTGGTCGTAGTCGAAGTAGGTGTAAACGTTACCGATGGACGCCGGGCAGGAGTTCTCGGGGCAAATCAGGTCAGAGAGATTGAGGGCAGCAAAACCCGGGTAGGTTTCTTCGAGGGAGCTGAGAGGGTTGGTGGTGACGTCCTGGCCGGGGCTCATGACGCAGTCGTCCGCCGTGCCGAAGGCGTCCATGCAGTCCTTGTGCATGGTTTCCATGCGCGGAGTGTCGCGCAGGCCCAGAACCTGGATGCCTACGCCGGTAAGTTCCGCGATACGGCTTTCAGCATCGAGCAGCGGGGTGTCGGGCAGGTTGGGTTCTGACTTGGTGCCGTGCAGCAGGACGGTATCGGGGGCAAGTTCCTGGATGAAGGCAGCGCTGTCTGTTGCCCAGGTATCGCACTCAAACCCGCTAGCGTAGGCGGTGTTGTCGGTTTCACCGAGGAAGCAGCCGGGGCGGGTCAGAGCGATGACCGTCCAGCCCTGGGATTGGGCGAGCGGACGCATGGCCGTCATCCACATCTGCATGTGGGAGTTGCCCCAAGCCACGATGGTTCGGCTGGGTTGGGGTGAGTAGGCGACGTAGGTGCAGTCCCCGGCAAGAGAATCGGGAACGGCCAGCTCGGGGGTCACGTCAGTGCAGGCTGTGCCCAGGTCAGCCCAATCCGCATCGAGCACGGCACGGATGGGGATGACGGGGGCGTCTTCTTCCCCTGTGTACTCGTAGTCGGGCTGTAGCACTGCCGCCCCCACGTTATTGAGGGTGCGGTTAGCTTCAGCTTGCTCGGCCTGCCGGTAGATGGATGACTGCCAGGCGTAGGAGGGCCCTAAAGCAAGGCCCATGCATAGCGCACCGGTCACTAGCCCCGCTGTCATGGACCGGTTAGGTAGGGCCCAGTCCCGCAGGGGCTTTTCGACCAGCTGGGTCAGAGCCCAGGCGATAACACCCGAGAGAAGAAGCAGGCCAAGCCCAGCCCAGAACCCTGCCTTTTCCTGGCGGGTCTGGGATAGGTAGAACACGAGAATGGGCCAGTGCACCAGGTACAGGGCGTAGGAGAAACCTCCCAGGGCCAGCAGAGGTTTGGCGGTGAGGAGTTTTTCCGGCCCGAACCGGGTGCCTGTATCTCCGGCGATAATGACGAGCGAGGCCGCCAGGGTGGGCCACAGCGCCACATAACCGGGGAAGGTGCCGTTGACGTCCAGCACAAAGCCGCAAGCGATAATTGCCGCAATCCCAGCCCAACCCAGCACCGCACGCACTAGCGGCGGTAATTTCAGGACGGGCAGCCAGAGAGCCACCAAGGAGCCCAGCGCGAACTCCCACAGGCGGGCCTCGGTTTCGAAATAGGCCGCCTGCTGGTTAGCAGCGGTGACCTCAATCGAGTGGGACAGGGATAGCACAAAGAGGGCTGTAAAGGCACCGCTTAAAGCCCAGCGGGCAGAACCCCTCATACGCTTACCCAGCGCCAGGGCGAGGGCAACCATCAGCATCGGCCACAGTACATAGATTTGCCCCTGGACCGATAGCGACCAGAAATGGCGGAAGGGGGAGGCCAGGGAGGTATCGGCTGCGTAGTAGTCCACCGCGTTCTCGATCGACCAGTTGTTGTGCTGGTACAGAATCACGGCCTTTGCCTCATCGGCAATCGACAGCCAACGCTCTGCCGGAATAAAGAAGTAGGTGCCCAAGAGGGTCAGAACAACGGTAATAGACGCCAGGGGCAGGAGACGTTTAAAGACATGAACCCAATAGGCCACCAGAGTCTTCAGGCCGAACCAGGTGCCGGGCCCTACCAGCTTGCCCTGCTCAATCTTGCGAGCAAAAGAGCCGGTCAACAAAAACGCCGAAATCAACAGGAAGACATCGACACCGCCCGATACACGACCAAACCAGAAATGGTAGGCGGCAACCAGCAGGAGGGCGAGTGCGCGCAGCCCCTGGATCTCGGGGCGCCAGGTGCGTTCTGCTGAACGAGTGACGGTTGCGATGGTGCCGGTGACTGGTTTGGCCTCGGTTACTGGGCGGGGCACTGCGGTCTACCTCCTTTGCTGACAATCGTCTGGTGCCAAAACGTCGGTTGCTGAGGGGTAACGGGCAGGATGACACCAAGTTAAAAATGTTACTCTCGGTGGCTGGAAATTTGCTTTAAAAAGCAAATCCCGCCCTTACGGTGTTAGTCACTGCAAGAGCGGGATGTGCTGTACCCGAAAGGGGCTCCGGGTAAGGAGCCTTAGAGAGGGGCCTTACTTAGCTTCGTCCTCGTCCTTTTCCTCGGGCTTTTCGACAACCAGGGTCTCGGTCGTCAGCACCAGAGCAGCGATGGACGCTGCGTTTTCCAGGGCTGAGCGGGTGACCTTGACGGGGTCGATGACGCCGCGGGCGATGAGGTCCTCGTATTCACCGGTTGCGGCGTTGAAGCCGTGACCGATGGGCATATCTGCCACACGGGAGGTAACCACGTAGCCGTCCTCGCCGGCGTTCTCCGCGATCCAGCGCAGGGGCTGGACCAGGGCGCGGCGGACGATGTCTACACCCACCTGGGCATCGCGGGATTCGAGCTCAACGCCGTCCAGGGCTGCCAGAGCGTGAACCAGGGCGGTACCGCCACCTGCGACGATGCCCTCTTCGAGTGCTGCGCGGGTGGAGGACACGGCGTCCTCGATGCGGTGCTTGCGTTCCTTGGCCTCAACCTCGGTAGCAGCACCCACCTTGATGACGCCCACGCCACCGGCCAGCTTGGCCAGGCGTTCCTTGAGCTTTTCGCGGTCCCACTCGGAGTCCACGCGCTCAATTTCGGCGCGGAGCTGGTCAACGCGCTCAGCAACAGCCTCAGAAGTACCGCCACCATCAACGATGGTGGTGTTGTTCTTGGTGACGGTCACGCGGCGGGCTGAACCGAGCTGATCCAGGGTGACGGCATCCAGGGAAATACCCAGTTCACCGGTAATAACGGTGCCGCCGGTCAGGATAGCCAGGTCCTGGAAGATTGCCTTACGGCGGTCACCAAAACCGGGTGCCTTCAGGGCAACAACATCGAGGTTGCCGCGCAGCTTGTTAACGACCAGGGTGGAGAGGGCTTCGCCGTCCACGTCCTCAGCGATGATGGTCAGGGACTTCTTAGCCTGAACGATCTTCTCGAGCACGGGCATAATCTCAGCCACGGTTGAAATCTTGCCCTGGTAGAGCAGAATGGCGGTGTTCTCGAGAACAGCCTCAGCACGCTCCGGGTCGGTGACAAAGGAGGGTGAGAGGTAGCCCTTATCGAACTGCATACCCTCGGTTACTTCGAGTTCAATCTCGGTGGTGGAGCCGTCCTCGATGGTGATGACGCCATCCTGGCCCACCTTGCTGAAGGCTTCAGAGAGCAGTTCACCGATCTGGGGTGACTGGGCAGAAATAGCTGCTACGTGGGCAACTTCTTCGCCGGTTACCTCGCGGGCGTTAGCCAGCAGGCGCTCTGAGACCAGCTTGGTGGCGGTCTCGATGCCGCGCTTAACCTCACCGGGGGCAGCACCCGAGGTGACATTGCGCAGGCCCTCAGAAACCAGAGCCTGGGCCAGGACGGTTGCGGTGGTGGTACCGTCGCCAGCAACATCGTTAGTCTTGGTAGCTACTTCCTTAGCAAGCTGGGCACCCAGGTTTTCGTAGGGGTTTTCCAGTTCAATCTCGCGGGCAATAGATACACCGTCGTTGGTAATGATGGGTGCGCCCCACTGCTTATCAAGCACCACATTACGGCCGCGGGGGCCCAGGGTCACCTTGACAGCGTTAGCAAGCTTATCAACGCCTGCCTGCAGGTGCTTACGCGCATCATCATTGAATTCAAGCTGTTTTGCCATGAATCCTTACTTCTTTCTCGTGTTTCGTGTTGTATTCGGTAGAAACAGCGAAAACTTAGGAAACGACAGCCAGTACGTCGCGGGCTGACAGAATCAGGTACTCAGCGCCACCGTACTTAACCTCGGTGCCACCGTACTTGGAGAAGATAACGACATCGCCTTCAGCTACGTCAACGGGGATGCGGTTGCCCTTGTCGTCGATGCGGCCGGGGCCAACAGCGATAACCTTAGCCTCCTGGGGCTTTTCCTTAGCGGTATCGGGGATGACCAGACCTGATGCGGTGGTCTGCTCTGCTTCAACGATCTGAACGACAATGCGGTCTTCGAGGGGCTTGATAGCCATGATGAGGTACTCCTTCAAGTGAGGTCTCAGCGTAAAACGTACGGGGTAACCATGACGCGCTAAGAAAGCCAAGTCGGTATCGTCGCGGTGCTACCGACTGCCTTTTAGCACTGTCAGCGGTCAAGTGCTAACTAAAACTTTATTCCCCTCACCCCCGGCGGGCAAGATAAGGCGCAGGTTTCGCAGACAGCGCACCACCAGCATCACCACTGATGTGCAATAAAATACAGGTTGAAAGCCCCCAAGCCCGGCAGAAAGGCAAACATGCTCAAACTCATCTTCTGGCCGGTACTCGTCCCCTCCTTCCTCTTCGCAGCCGGCTTCGGGGCCGTCGTGCCCATCCAAATCATTGCAGCTATCAGGCTAGGAGCCTCACCCGAACTCGCCTCCCTGCTGGTAGCCGCCGCGGGCGTCCTCGCCCTCATCTGCACCGTCCCGGTAGGGGCAGGCATCGACCGTGTAGGCGACAAACGCGCCATGACACTGGCAACCCTCAGCGCCGCTGCCGCCCTTACCCTCTCGGCGCTCTCCCTCGCCCTACCCCTGGCAGGAGCTCTGTGGCTCTACTTTTTCGCCCACGTTGCCCGTGTGCCAGCCACCGTCGCCTGGGGGCTCGCCCGGCAATCCGTACTAGCTGAAACGGTACCAGCGGACGACCGCGGCAAAGCCATGACCGCCCTCGGCGGCGCCCAACGAGCAGGTGCCCTCGCCGGGCCCCTCGCCTCAGCCCTCCTCCTTCTCTGGCTCCCCCTCTGGACGGTCTTCCTCTTCGCCCTCGCCCTCGTCGTCGCAGCCACCCTCTGCCTGCGCATCCGCAAACTCAACCAACGTTTCGACACCGCCACCAGCACAGCCCGCTCAAACCGCACCGAAGAAGACCTCGCCCTAGCCGTCCGCTGGCCCGCAGTCTGGGTCGCAGGCCTCGGCATCATCACCCTCGCCATGAGCCGAGTAACCCAACCCATCGTCGCCGCCCTCTGGGGCCTACACCTGGGGTGGAGCGACTCCCAGATCGCCCTAGCCATCGCCCTGGGCGGAGCTGTCTGGGCGCTTGCCACCCAGCCCATCACAAAGCTACCTACGGGGAGAAAAGGCACGTAAGAGGGGCGGGGGAGACCCGCTTGCGCCGACTGACCCTCTCGGGCTCGCCCTGGGGGCTCGCCCGATTCACGCCAGCCCCAGCCAGTCGGCTTTCAGCGGGTCTTTCCCCGTCCCTCCTCTTTCTGAACCAGCGGGTCTTCCCCACCCAAACCTTTAAACTGGACACATGACCTTTTTCCCCCGCGCCGGTGCCCACCCTTTCTCAGCCGACCAGCTAGCAACCCTTGACCAGCTCGTCCCCTACAACCCCGCTGACTCCCTGCAGGCGGTCTCCAAGCTCCGGGCTCAGGGCATCAGCGCCGAGGACTCATCAGCCCTGCTGACCCAGGCCCGTCTTCGCACGCTGGGGGCTACCAAGTTCGGGGAAGAAGCCTCGCACATGCTTTTCACCGAGGCCGGCTATGAGCAGGCAACCCGCGCCGCCGTCGCCGACCACCACGCCGCCCGCTTCATCGAGGCCGGACTTACCTCAGTTGCTGATTTAGGCTGCGGCCTGGGGGCAGACTCCCTCGCCTTTGCCCGCGCAGGTTTAGCGGTGACGTCCGTTGAGCTCGACCCCGCTACTGCAGCCCTGACCGCCCACAATCTCTCCCCCTACCCGTCCGCCCAGGTGCTCGTGGGCAATGTAGAACAGGTTGAGCTCGAAAAACTCACCACCGTGAGCGGCGAGCGCGTCGCCGCTCTCTGGCTAGACCCAGCCCGCCGAGAGATTGAAGGTGGCTCTACCACCTCCCGCCTTTTTGACCCCGAAGCTTTCTCCCCACCCTTTTCCTTCCTGCAGAAGCTGGCGGCAACCGGTATTCCTATGGGGGTCAAGCTAGGCCCGGGCCTGCCCCACGAGGCCATTCCAAACGGGGTGGAGGCCGAGTGGGTCAGCCACGGCGGGTCCGTGGTTGAGGTGGTGCTCTGGTTCAATGCCCTAGCCCGCCCCGGGGTTGCCCGGTCGGCTACAGTGCTGGGGGCGGACGCCACCACCCGGCAGGTACTGGGGGAGATAAGTTCACCGCTTGCAGCGTCAGCTGATGAAGAGCCGGTTGAGGTCACTGAACTGGGCGCTTACCTGATTGAGCCCGACGGCGCGGTAGTACGGTCTCATCTGGTGGCAGACTTCGCACGATCAATCGGGGCTACCCTGCTTGATGAGAATATCGCCTACCTGACCTCAGACTCACCCGCCCCTAGCCCGCTAGGTCGGGCCTACCGCGTCCTGGGTACCATGCCCCTCAACGAGAAAAAGTTGCGCCGCTGGGTCAAAGAGCAAGGCATTACCGCCCTGACCGTCAAAAAGCGGGGAGTCGATGTGGTTCCTGAAAAGCTCCGGGCCACCCTACTCGCCGGGGTGAAAAAGAAAAAGGGAACTGCCGCGAAAGAAGCCGTTCTCATCCTGACCCGGTTGGGCGAGGGCGCAGCCTCCCAGCGCCTGGCTATCTGGGCTGAGCCAGCCTAGTTTATTACGTCTATCTCACCAGCGGCGTCATAGAGTGAGCCGGATTCTTCTGCGCTAGCCCCTGCCCCTAAGATAGAACCAGCACCGCACCGAGACCCTGGAGCCAGCGCATGATTTTTCACCCATCAGACCAGTCCACGATTGGTGTGGAATGGGAGGTCGCCCTCGTCGACCCCAAAACCCGCGAACTGGCATCCCGCGCAGACGAAGTGCTAGCGCTACTGAAAGAACAGCACCCGCAGGTTCTTGAAGCAGCCCCTGACCGGGCCCATATCACCGGCGAATTTTTGAATAATACCGTTGAGCTCGTTACCGGTATCTGCCGAACCCCGGCGGAGGCCGCAGACCAGCTCTCCCAGGCCACCGGCGTCCTGAAAAATGTAACCGACCAGCTGGGCCTAGCCTTCTTCTCAGCCGGAACCCACCCCTTCTCCCGGGCCCTGGACCAAAAAGTCGTTGATAAGGATCGCTACCTGCGGGTGCTCGACCGCTCACAGTTCTGGGGCCGCCGCCAAATTATCTACGGGGTACACGTACACACCGGGGTTGATTCTCGCGATAAAGCCCTACCGGTACTCAACGGACTCACAAACTTCTACCCCCACCTACTGGCTCTGTCGGCGTCCTCCCCCTTCTGGGAGGGAGAAGACACAGGGTTTGCCTCCCAACGAGCCCAGATTTTCCAGCAGCTACCCACCTCAGGTCTCCCCTTCACCTTCGAACGCTGGGAAGACTACGAGGACTACCTTAACGACCTGGTGGTCACCGGCGTCATCGACGACCCCAGCGAAAACCGGTGGGACGTCCGCCCCGTACCCAAATACGGCACGGTAGAAATGCGGGCCTACGACGGGCTGGCCTCTATTCGCGACATCACGGCCCTGACCGCCTTTACCCAGTGCCTGGTGGAGTGGTTCTCCCGCCAGCTCGATGCGGGCAAACGAATTGAGCCTCTTAAGCCCTGGCACGTGCAGGAAAACAAGTGGCGGGCTGCCCGCTACGGCACCGAGGCCATCGTCATTCTCGATAACCAGAACACCGAACGCCTGGTCACCGAAGATACCCTGGGGCTCTTGAACAAGCTAGAAGATATCGCTGCTGACCTGGGCTGTTCTACCGAACTGGCTGATGTGGAACGTATCTGCCTGACCGGGGCTGGCTACCAGCGTCAGCGTCGTGTCGCCGCCGAAAACGGCGGAAACCTGCAGGCTGTGGTGGACGACCTGGCCGCGCAAGCTATCAAGGGGCTGTAGCCTTCCGCCCAGTCCCTCGCACTTTCTACGGCTAGAGCGAAATCTTAGTGACGGGCAGGGACGAGTCTGCCGTGAAGTCGATACCCGACGGTGCCCGCCCCTCAGATACCAGACGAGCGCCCAGAGCCGCAACCATGGCCCCGTTATCGGTGCACAGGCTCAGCTGGGGAATCACCAGTTTGATCCCGTGCTCGGCACAGCGCTGGGCGGTGAGCTCACGCAGGCGGGAGTTAGCGGCCACACCCCCACCCAACAACAGGGTGGTGATACCGCGTTCAGTGCAGGCCAGCATGGCTTTCTTGGTAATCACATCGACCACAGCCTCCTGGAAGGAGGCTGCGATATCAGCAACCGGAACCTCTTCGCCCCGAGCCTCGAAGCCCTCAACGACGCGGGCAACAGCGGTCTTTAGACCCGAGAAAGAAAAGTCGTAGCGGTGGAGGCCGGGTTCCTCAGCGGTGCCCATAAACTTGCGCGTCGACAGACCCCGGGGGAAGGCGAAAGCCGCCCCGTTGCCGTCCTTAGCAACCCGGTCAATCACCGGCCCGCCCGGGTAGGGCAGACCCAGCAGGCGGGCCACCTTGTCGTAGGCCTCGCCGGCGGCGTCGTCCAGGGTTGCACCCAGCAACTCAACATCCCCGGTAATATCGCGCACGGCAAGAATCTCGGTATGCCCACCGGAGACCAGCAGGGCTCCAATTCCTTCACTGGGCAGCCCGTCCAGAAAATCAGCGGTATGCCCCTCGATACCGCAGTCATCGAGCAGGCCCACACCCACATGAGCAACCAGGTGGTTGATGCCGTAGAGGGGTTTGCCGGTAGCCGTAGCCAGGGCCTTGGCCGCAGAGACTCCCACCATGAGGGCACCTGCCAGGCCGGGGCCAGCGGTTACGGCAATAGCGTCCAAATCATCCAGGCTTACCTGGGCTTCATCCAGGGCTGCGTGAAGGGCCGGGACCATGGCGTCCAGATGAGCGCGGGAAGCAATCTCAGGGATGACCCCGCCAAAGCGCACATGCTCGTTCATAGAGGACGAGACGGTGTTGGTCAGCAGGGTTGAGCCCCGCACAATGCCAATGCCGGTTTCGTCGCAGGAGGACTCAATACCCAGCACCAGGGGTTCGATTTTAGCGGTCATGGCTGGTTTCTCCTTGCTAGGCGGTCTGTTGGGTGAGGTCGCGGCGCATGATGAGGGCATCGACCCCGTCGTTGTAGTAGCGGCGGCGCACGTGAATCTGCCGATAGCCGTTTTTCATGTAGAGATCCTGGGCCCGGGGGTTGTCGGCGCGTACCTCCAGTAGTATCTGTTCAGCGCCGCGGGCGGCTGCTTCACGGGCGAGAAAATCGAGCAGAGCCCGCCCGTAGCCGTGCCCCTCGTAGGCGGGGGCAACAGCGATGGTTTGCACGTCGGCGGTGTCGGCTACACTCATGAGTCCGGCATAGCCGATAACCTGCGGACCGGTTTCTGTAGGGATCTCCAGGACGACATATCCCCGGGTTTCGTGGGTGATTTCGGCAAGGAACATGTCCAGGGGCCAGGCGTCGGCCGGGAAAAGGTCGAGTTCTAGGGTATGGACGGCTGGGACATCGTGCAGGGTCATTTCCCTGGCTTGGGCTCCGTCGGCCAGACCCGTGGGGAGGTCAGTCAGTAGCATTAGACACTGGCCTTCTTGCGGGCGGCGGGCACCTTGGCATCGGATTCGCGCAGGTAGAGGGCGCTGGTGTCGGTGCTCAGCTGGGCCAGGCCCAGGCGGGCAGCGGCTGCCAGCAGGGCGGCGGCGTCCGGCTGGGTATGCTCAAAGCCGGGCTGGGCATCCAGGGACTCCGGGTAAAGGGAGGTGCCAAAACCGTAGGCTGGCAGGTCGGGAACCTCGCTGGCCGGGCCGACGGTGGGGCCGCTCTCCATCTGGTAGCCGCTCTCGGTTAGTTCATAGACAGCCGAGTATATTTCCTTGCGGCGGGCATCTGAGGCGACAAGAAAACGGGTATGACCGGACGCCCGCGCGGCACCTTCCGCGCGTTCTGCGAGGGCGGTAAGACTCATGATTCCGTAGAGGGGCTTGTTCCAGGCAAAGGCCAGGGAACGGGCGGTGACGATGCCGGCGCGTAGGCCGGTAAAGGGCCCAGGACCGGTACCTGTTATTACAGCGTCAATGTCTTGGCCCGTTACTCCGGCTTCAGCCAATACCTCGGTGACGAAGGGAGCCATCACTTCGGCGTGAGAGCGGGTGTCTTCGGTTGACCGTGAAGCGAGCAGGGTCAGGGTCAGCCCGTCCAGGCGCCCCAGGGCGACAGAAGCAATAGCGGATGAATCAAGAGCAAGAATAAGCACCCCACCAGTCTAGCGTGTTTAGGCTCAAAGGCTTGATACTCGGCATCCCGGGCTCGCGCTCGCTGCTAGCCCGCGGAGCTTCCAAAGACCCCTATGCTCCCCCTACACGAGTCAGATGTTCCGCTAATTCATCCCAAACATTTTCCCAACGGGGCCCGCTTCCGATGAGGCGGAGGCGGCGCGGTTCGGGGGCTCCGTCGTCCTCATCGTCTTCTTCCCAGCTTCTCGGGGCGTAGAGGGCGTAGGGGTCGGTCTCGGCCAGGTCTGCGCCTGTCACCCGGGTAAATTCCAGATCGAGAATAGATTCTGAGAGGTGTTCGGCTTTGTCGCGGCCCCATTCGATGACGGTGACGGACCGGTCGAGGGAGTATTCCAGGTCGAGGTCGTCGAGTTCTTCTGAGCTGGCGAGTCGGTAGGCGTCAACGTGCACGAGGTCAGGCCCGCCGGGGCGGGGGCCGTCGGGTAGATTGGGGTGGACTCGGGAGAGGACGAAGGTGGGTGAGATGACGCCCTCACGCACGCCGAGTCCTTCGCCGAGGGAGCGGGTGAAGGTGGTTTTGCCGGCTCCCAGTTCGCCGGTGAGAATCAGGACGTCGCCCGCGGTGAGGAGGGGCGCTAGGGCCAGGGCGATGGCGCGGGTGTGCTCGGGGCCGGTGATTTCGAGGTCAAGGACGCGGTCGGTCACTGTTTACTGCTCGCTTTCGGTGTCGCGCTGGTACCAGGATCCGCCGACGCTGATGCGGGTGACGCGCGGGGATATGCGGGTGACGATTTCGTAGTTAATCGTTCCGGAGGCTTCTGCCCAGTCGGTGACAGGCGGGTTGTCGCCGGTTCCGAAGAGGACGGCAGGGGCACCCAGGAAGCCGACCGCGGGGTCAGCCAAACCGGGTTCACCGAGGTCTACGACCAGCTGGTCCATGGCAATTCGTCCCACTGCCCGGTAGGTTCGGGCAGGGCCGGATGCCGGGTAGATACGAACCGGCCCGCCGGTTGCTACTCGGGGAACGCCGTCCGCGTAGCCGACCGGCACCAGGGCCAGGGTCGTGGGCTTGTCGGTCACGTAGTTAAGGCCGTAGGAGACGCCCTGGCCTGCGGGGACTTCCTTGACTGCGTTGATGAAGGTTTGCAGGTGCATGACCGGCTTGAGTCCCAGGTCTGCTGGGGTCTGCCCGGGCAGGGGTGACAGCCCGTAGAGACCGAGACCAACCCGGACGGCGTCCCGCAGCAGGCCTTCTTCAGCACCGACGGACGCCGCGCTGAAGGTCGCGGGAGTATTAGCAAGGTGGCGCAGGGTCGGTCGCAGGCCGGCAGAGTGCAGGAGGTCTAGTGCCCGGTCGAAGGTCTGGGACTGTTCGGCTGTTTCGGTACGTTCTGGTTCGTCAGCTACTGCCAGGTGGGAGAAGACCCCGACCACCTGCAGCACCCCGTCCTCTTCGAGCCGACGTGCGGCAGCGGCGAGCGCCGGTAATTCTGCCATGGTCACGCCGTTACGCCCTAAGCCTGTATCAACTTTCAGGTGAATCTTGACCGGTTCCTTCTGCCCGCTGGCGCGGTGGGCAGCGGCGATAGCCTCCAGTTCCCAGGTGCTGGAGACACCCAGCTCAAGTCGGTCTTCCAGGGCCTGGGCAAAGTTAGTGCGGGGTGTATGGAGCCAGGCGATGATGGGGGCAGCGATGCCGCCAGAACGGAGGGCACGAGCTTCTTTGACATGGACAACTCCCAGGTAGTCAGCTCCTGCCGCCACCGCTGATCGGGCTACGTCGAGAGCCCCGTGCCCGTAGGCGTCCGCTTTGACCACGGCGATGAGGGCGCGCTGCCCGATGAGGGTTTTGATGCGCCGGACGTTATGTTCGACGGCGTCCAGGTCGATGACGGCCAGGCGTTCTGCGTCTGTGGGGGCGTCAAGGGGCACGAAGCCGTGGGCGCGGTAGAGGCTGTCGATAGACACGGTGTCCTCCTTGGGCGTAGGGTCTTTTCTTCTCTAGCTTAGTTGAGTTTGCCGTTAGCGCACCTGCGCTGACGTCTACGGGGTGCGGGCAGATGTGGCAGGGGTAGAGTAGAGGTGTGAGTTTTTCTTTTCCGCTGCACCTGCATATCTTTTCGCTGCATACCTCACCCCTGGCCCAACCTGGATCAGGGGATGCTGGCGGCATGAACGTCTATATTGAGCGTTCTTTGGCGGCTCTCCTTGAGGTCAACCCGCAGCTGACAGTGGAAGTTTTTACGCTGGCAACCGACCGCCAGCAGGCTGGGCAGGTACGGTATCACGAGCGGGCTGCCGTTGCCGCTCTCTACCTACCTGAGGCTGAGGGAGCCCGTAAGGAAGATCTACCTGAGCTGGTTCCGGGGTTTGCTATGGCTGTTCGGGCTATAGCGTCGCGACCACCCCAGGTGGTTCACAGCCACTACTGGCTCTCGGGCCTGGCGGCCCTTGCAGCCTACCCGCAGGTACCACTCGTTCATACGATGCACACCACCGCAGCTGCCAAAAATGCCCGGCTGGGTGAGGGCGAGCGTCCAGAGCCCGAGGTACGTTTGCGTGGTGAGCAGGCGCTGGTCCGTAGGGCCGCCGCTCTAGTGGTCAATACGGAGTATGAGGCAGCCCAGATGCGCGACTTCTACGGGGCACAAGAATCCCAACTGGTGACGGTAGCCCCCGGCGTTGACCTTTCTGTTTTCTCCCCGCGCGAGGGCGTCCGCCCTCTTCATGAGGGGCAGGACGGCGCAGCCCACCTGGTCTTTGCCGGCCGACCCCAGCACCTCAAGGGCCCTCATCTACTGGTCGAAGCCCTCGGCCTACTTCCGCGAGAGCTGAACATTACCCTCGACATCATTGGAACCTCCGGCACAAACTATGAACAGGATCTCGATACCCGAGCAGAAGAGCTGGGACTAGGCGACCGCGTCCGCCTACTTCCCTCGATGCCCACCCCCGACCTCGCCCAGGCTTTCCGAAAGGCCGACATCGTAGCCTGCCCTTCATCCTCAGAAACCTTTGGCCTGGTTGCCCTGGAGGCCTCTGCCTGCGGCACCCCGGTACTCGCTAGCAAGGTGGACGGGCTCAGGGAAGCAGTAGCTGACGGCGTCACCGGTCTGCTAGTAGCCCAGCGGACGCCCGCCGCCTGGGCGGACGCCATCGAGCAGCTTGTGAGAGACCCGCACCTTCGACATGCACTGGGTACCGCCGGGGCCGAGCGCGCTCGCAGCTTTACCTGGCAGGCTACAGCCCAGAACTTCCTTCAGCTCTACCAGACTCTCAACCGCCTCTAGGAGAACCGGATGACCTTTCCAATGACCCGCCAAGAGTTCGCTGACTATCTCAATGCTTCGCGCATCACCGGGAATGTCGCAACAGTCCGTGAAAACAATCTCGCCCATATGCAAGGCTTCGTTGAAGGTAATGAGCACCTAGAATTCGGCGTGAAATGGACCAGGAACTGGACCGTTGACGATATCTTTGAGCTCATGGCCCGCAGGGTTGGCACCAGCGCCGACCCCAACCATAGAGAAGGTCAAGACACGATCAGCGCTGACCTCTGTATCGACGGCCTGACCGAATACGCCCGCATCTTCGGTGATGCTGTTCGTGCAGGCAAAAGTCTGCTCTTTGCAACCGGCCACCCCGCCGGCCTCTTCCCTATCTACGCCCGCCTTGCAGCAGCAGCTAAAGCCCACGGCACGACCGTCCTGACCATCGATGAGGGCGACCGTTTTCTTGACGGCGATATCCGCCAAATCTTTGACGTCATTATGTTCGAGCAGTACGGCAACCTGCAGCACACTCACTTCCCCGGCCCTATGCAGCTAGCGCTCGCCCAGCTTCAAGAACGGGGAAGTACTCCCGGTCTTGTCATCGCCGACCACGGGCTTGCCGGCTATGCGGCCTCCGCTGGGATTCCGACCATCGGTATCGCTGACTGCAACGACCCCGGGCTTTTTGTCTCCGCCGAACAGGGACAGATACTCGTTGCGGTGCCCATGGACGATAACGTCACCCCGCACCTCTACGAACCGGTGATCGATTTTATCCTGCATGAAGCTGGACTTACCCGCTAAGAACACTCTGACCAGCACTAACAAGTTACTTTCAGCTGAAAGTGTGAAGCATATTTCAGGATATCTACCTGCTCTTAAGCCAGCTAACACTGTAGTATTAAAAGCCTAATCGTACAGGTCTGCCCACCTCACTCTCGCACCCGGAGCAGACTCCATCTTTAGGGGAATACACACTAGTGAACGAACAGTACATTGAGGAGCGGTGGGCAGAAACGCGCAACCGCCGCACCTGGCACCCCAAAATTAGGGTTGCTCTCTACCTAGCCGACACTTTGGCTATTACACTCGCTATCACCCTGGCTCATATTGCTAGCTTCGGCTTTCAAAACTCAGAAGTCATGGGACGCACCAACCTGCCTTTAGGATACGTGGGAACAGGTGTAGCCTTTGGTCTTATTTGGCTCTTTGCACTCTCGATTGCTAATAGCCGCAATATTCGCTATCTGGGGCATGGTGTCGATGAGTACCGCTTGGTAACCAAAGCAACGACCTATTTCTTCGCGGTTATCGCAATCTTCTCCTACCTGACCAAGATCGATTTTGCCCGCACCTACGTCATGCTGGCCTACCCCATCGGCATTGTGCTCCTACTCTGTGCCCGCTGGGGCGTCCGCCGCTGGCTCGTTCACTGGCGGTATAAGGGGCGCGCGCTTTCCCGCGTCATGATTATCGGTGACTCAGCCTCGGGCGAGCACCTCTACAAGACCCTCCAGGGGGCCCGCACCTCAGGCCTCTCTCCGGTAGCAGCCTACCTGCCCCGCTCTCGTCCCGGCACCCAGCTCGTCGAGGGGGCTATCCCGACCCTGGGCTACTCGCCCGATGCAGCCGAGGTCCTCAAGGTAGTCCGTGAGAACAATATTCACGCGGTAGCTGTCTCCACCGGCCACGGCCTCAACCCCACAGAACTGCGTCGCCTGGGTTGGGCCTTAGCTGCCGCCCACGTTGCCCTGATCATGGCTCCCGCCATGACCGATATTGCCGGCCCCCGCATCCATACCCAGCCGCTGAACGGTGTGCCCCTCATTCACGTCCACACCCCGCGCATCGAAGGCATGCAGGCTGTGATGAAGCGAGCTATCGACGTTGTAGCATCGGGCCTTGGCCTGATTTTCCTGGCCCCCCTGCTGATTCCGGTTGCCCTGCTGGTCAAAAAGGACGGGGGCCCCATCTTCTTCCTGCAGGAACGCGTCGGCTACCGCGGCGCTCCCTTCCACATGATTAAGTTCCGCTCCATGGTGACCAACGCAGAAGAGCTCAAAAAGGAACTTATGGATAAGAACGAGGGTAATGGGGTGCTCTTTAAGATGGCAGACGACCCCCGTATCACTAAGATCGGTAAGTTCATCCGCAAGTACTCCATCGATGAGCTTCCTCAGCTCTGGAACGTCTTTGTCGGCGATATGTCGCTCGTGGGGCCCCGCCCCCCGCTGCCTTCTGAGGTTGAGCAGTACGAAGAGGACGCCTACCGCCGCCTTCTAGTCAAGCCTGGCATTACCGGTCTCTGGCAGGTCTCTGGCCGTTCCAATCTCTCGTGGGAAGAGTCTATTCGCCTAGACCTCTACTACGTTGAGAACTGGTCGGTGATGAGCGATATCGTCATTCTTTTCCGCACCGTCCGCGCGGTCTTCGCTAAGGATGGCGCCTACTAGGACTCGTATGCAAGAAGGCCGGTTACCGTCAGGGTAACCGGCCTTTGTTATAGGTCTACTTCTCAAGAAATATGGCTACGGCCTCGGGAATATTCTGGGCTACCAGGGTTGGTGGCATGGGGCCAGAAATCCCTGCTCCGTGCACCAGGTCTGCTGCTAACTGATGTATCTGAATGGCGGCGCCCGCTAGCCTGACGTAGTCAGTTGAGAGGGCACCGGGCTTGGATTCTTCTGCCTGATAGCGGGCAAGAAGAGCTCCCAGAATACCGGTGAGAGTATCCCCGCTACCGGCGGTGGCCAGCCAGTGGTTCTCGCTGGTTATCTGAAAGAGCTCACCGGTGGGTGCGGCTAAGATGGTCACACCGCCCTTAAGCAGAACGGTTGCCCGCGTTGCCTGAGCCAGTAGGCGGGCAAAGCGGTACGGGTCAGCTTCGACCTGCTCCCGGCTGGGTGGCTCGGTGAGCTCGGGGTCCACGGCATAGAGCGCGGATGGCGCCAGAGCCAGAAGCCAGGTCAGGGCATCAACCAGCTCGCCGGCGTGGGGTGTCAGAATATGGTGTGACGCCAGCTCTAGCCCATCAGCTACCAGCCGGGCAGCTAGGGATACTGCCCCTGCGTCAATAACAGCCGGCTGCCCTCCTGCAAGGACGGCCAGGGCTTCAGCTTCTCGTGATTCTCCGGCGATACCTGAGCCAAGAGCCCAGGCATCTATGTGTAGTTTCTCGGCTTCGCCCACGCTGCATACAGCTTCAGGCACGGCCAGCTGTACCTGGAAGTTCAGGGAGGACGTTCCAGCAAACCGCACCATGCCGACCCCGGTATTGACGGCAGCCCGGGCAGACATGAGGGCAGCACCCGGGTAGGTATCGCTCCCGGTCAGCAGGCCTAACACCCCGCGGGTGTACTTATGGGAGGAAGAAGTAGGGCAAGTGACATATTGTTCGACGTCCCCGTGGGTCAATTCTTTGGCGCTAACCACTCTAGTTCCCCTCTTCTACCGGGCGAGCTAACAGCAGCCCCCGGGCAGAGGGATCTAAACGCAACAGGTTCAACAGGTCACTGTCGCTCAGGTACTCTGCCACAACGGTTGCGGTAGCTATAGGTTCATCATGGCTCATCGTGAGGTGCCAGCGGTTGATCCCCAGTTCAGCAGCTCGCCGGGCAACCGTCCCTTCTGCGACCAGGTAGGGGGCGCCGTCCGCGCCCTTCTCCACCCAGCAATCCTGCCAGTTCAGACCGGCAGGGGCCCGCAAGGCCTTGGCAGCGGCCTCCTTAGCCGCAAAGCGGGCGGCTAGGGAGCGGACGGGCAACCCCCGCTCCCCCGGCGCAAAGAGCCGCTCCCGTAGGGCTGGGGTACGTTCTAAGAGCTCAGCGAACCGATCTATATTGACCACGTCAGTACCGGTACCAATAATCATAGGCTCTCTCTTCGCTCCTTCTAAAGCATCTTTCTCTTGCCCATTCTACGTTCCCGCCTATCAGTTTAAAGAGCGAACCCCGCACCCTACCGGGTACGGGGTTCCTATCTCTACTCGTGTAGAGAAGCTTTACTCGACGGTTACTGACTTAGCCAGGTTACGGGGCTGGTCAACGTCGTAGCCCTTCGCGTGAGCCACAGAGCATGCAAAGATCTGCAGGGGCACGGTGGACAGCAGGGGCTGGAGCAGGCTGGGTGAGGCGGGGATGCGGATGATGTGATCTGCATGTTCCTCAACAGCGGTATCGCCCTCTTCTGCGATAACGATGGTCACTGCACCGCGAGCGCGGACTTCCTGGATGTTAGAAACAACCTTGGAGTGCAGGGAGTCGCGGCCGTTGGGTGAGGGGACGATGACGAAGATGGGCTGGCCTTCTTCGACAAGGGCGATGGGGCCGTGCTTGAGCTCGCCCGCTGCGAAGCCTTCGGCATGCAGGTAGGCGATTTCCTTGAGCTTCAGGGCGCCTTCCATCGCTACGGGGAAGCCAACGTGGCGGCCCAGGAAGAGCACGGACTTGGCGTCCTTCATAGAGGTGCCGAGATCCTTGACCTGCTGCTCATTGTCGATAACAGCCTGAATCTTCTCGGGCATCTTCTGCAGCTCTTCAAGGATGGTACGGATTTCATCCTTGTACATGTTGCCGCGCAGCTGGGCCAGGTAGAGGCCGAGCAGGTAGGCAGCAGCAATCTGCGAGAGGAAGGCCTTGGTGGATGCAACTGCGATCTCGGGGCCCGCGTGAGTGTAGAGAGCTGCATCGGATTCACGGGGCAGAGTTGAGCCGTTGGTGTTACAGATTGAAATAACCTTGGCTCCCTGTTCCTGGGCGTGGCGCACTGCCATGAGGGTGTCCATGGTTTCGCCGGACTGGGAGAGGGCAACGACCAGGGTCTTCTCATCTACGATGGGGTCACGGTAGCGGAACTCATGGGCCAGCTCGACCTCGGTGGGGATGCGGCACCAGTGCTCGATAGCGTAGCGGGCTACCTGGCCAGCGTAGGCGGCGGTACCACAGGCGACAACGATAATCTTGTTGACGGAACGCAGGGTGGCGTCGTCAATCTTAAGTTCGTCGAGGGTCAGGTTACCCTTTTCGTCCAGACGGCCCAGCAGGGTATCGCGCACGGCTGCGGGCTGCTCGTGGATTTCTTTCTCCATGAAGGAGTCGTAGCCACCCTTTTCAACAGCAGCGGCGTCCCACTCGATGGTGAATTCCTTGCCGTTGGCGGGGAAACCTTCGAAGTCGATGATGGAGTAGTCGCTACCGGTGATGGTAACAATCTGGTCCTGGCCCATTTCGACTGCCTTCTTGGTGTAGTCGATGAAGCCAGAGACGTCTGAGCCCAGGAAGTTTTCGTTTTCGCCCAGGCCAATAACCAGGGGTGAGTTGCGACGGGTTGCTACGACACGATCAGGGTGGTCAACGTGGATGACCAGGATGGTGAAGGCGCCTTCAAGGCGGTTTGATGCCTGGCGGACGGCTTCGGTGAGGTCCTTGTTCTCCAGCTTGTTGTAGATGGAGGCAATCAGGTTAGCTGCAATTTCAGTGTCGGTCTGTGATTTGAACTCACAGCCTTCTTCAACCAGTTCAGCGCGCAGCTCTGCGAAGTTTTCGATAATGCCGTTGTGCACAACTGCCAGGCGGCCGTTGTCTACAACGTGCGGGTGAGCGTTATTGTCGGTAGGGCCACCGTGGGTAGCCCAGCGGGTGTGACCAATACCGATAGTGGTAGCAGGCAGCGGGTTAGCTTCTACTTCAGCTTCGAGATTAACAAGCTTGCCTGACTTCTTACGGAATTCAATGCCGTTATCGCCAATGAGGGCAACACCGGCTGAGTCATAGCCGCGGTATTCCTGGCGGCGCAGACCTTCGAGAACCACATCGTATGCGGTATGGTCAAATTTCTTACCGTCTGCGGCAGTGCCGAGACTTACGTATCCTACGATTCCACACATGGTATTCATCTTACATCTAAGAATTCATTGCCCTACTGCTGTCTTCGCCACAGTGTCGCGATCTGTCTTTTCCCTTTAGACCGTCGTCATATTAGGCTCGCTATCTACACCCCTCTAGACTGTTGTAAATGAGCATATCTGCGCTTTCTTCCAAATATTCTCCGTTCACGGAGCTAGACCGGGATACCTGGTCCCGACTCGCTAGCGAGATCTCAGTTCCGCTGACAGAGGACGAGCTGCAACAGCTACGCGGGCTGGGTGAGACCATTGATTTGGAGGAAGTGGCACAGGTTTATCTGCCTATTTCTCGCCTGCTCAACCTCTATGTCAATGCAGCCGCGAGCGCTAACCACATGACTAACGACTTTTTAGGTCTTCAAGGCCAGAAAGTTCCTTTTATTATCGGCGTGGCAGGGTCAGTAGCTGTCGGCAAATCAACTACCGCCCGCGTCCTGCAGGAGCTGCTTCGACGCTGGCCCTCAACCCCGAACGTCCAGCTGGTAACCACCGACGGCTTCCTCTACCCCAATGCCGAGTTAGAACGCCGGGGGCTTATGGGACGCAAGGGTTTCCCAGAGTCCTACGACCGCCGTGCCCTCTTGAGGTTTGTGTCAGAAGTGAAGTCAGGTGCTCCCCTCGTCACCGCCCCTAAGTATTCCCACCTCTACTACGACATCGTAGAGGGTGAGCGCATTGAGGTTACCAGCCCCGACGTTCTCATTGTCGAGGGCTTAAATGTATTGGCCCCGGCCAAGCTTGATAGCGAGAAAAGCTCGGCACTAAGCCTGGCTGACTTCTTTGATTTCTCTATCTACGTTGATGCTTCTACCAGAGATATAGAGCACTGGTATGTGCAACGCTTCCTGAAGCTCCAGCGGTCGGCTTTCACCAACCCCAACTCCTACTTCAAACGGTATGCCGACTTGTCAGAGGACGCAGCGGTTGAGCTGGCTTTGAGCATTTGGCGCTCTATCAACGAACCTAACCTGCGAGAGAATGTGCGCCCCACACGTGGGCGAGCCCGACTGATCTTGAAGAAGTCCCATGATCACAAGATTCGTAAGGTTCTGTTACGGAAGAACTAGGTATGCGCTCTTATTTTTCACAGTTTCGCTGGCTTTAGCGAGCTACCTCATAGCCCTGTCATACTTCATGCCGAGGCAGCGCAAGCAGCGCACCGCATGTTTGCCGATGCCTCTGCAGCGGGTGCCCCCATGGTCGCTCTCAGCGGTTACCGGTCGTATGAGACCCAGCAGGGAACTTATGCCAGCTGGGCTGCCCAGTACGGTACAGATCATGCAGATGTGGCTTCTGCCCGCCCGGGTTATTCGGAACATCAAACGGGGCTTGCCCTCGATATCGGAACCGGTGGCGCCTGCGACCTCCAGCCCTGCTTCAAAGACACGGCAGCTGCCCTATGGGCAGCCGAGAACGCCCACCGCTATGGATTTGTGGTGCGCTACCCCTGGTGGCACCACGAGACCACCGGCTATTGGTATGAGTCCTGGCACCTGCGTTATATCGGCATTGAGGAAGCCACCGCGCTAAAAGAATCTGGATTTGAAACACTAGAAGATTTCTGGGGTACGGGGCCCGCCCCCACCTACTAAGAAACGGGTACCGGCCGGCGGGTTGATGACTGGAAACCTACAAATTTTTAGCATAAGCTGATAGGTTACCCCCGCCTGTGAGTAAACCCACTGGTTTACAGCGAAAATTTCAGCTCAGACTGGTGTTCACCACTGGCAGAAAACGCTATTCTTGAACTCATGCTTAGTGGTTTTAAAGATTTCATCACCCGCGGTAACGTCATCGACCTCGCAGTCGGTTTGATCATTGGTACCGCCTTTACTGCAGTTGTTAACGCTCTTGTTGAGTCCGTCATGATGCCCGCCATCGCGATGCTGACCGGTGGAGATATCTCCTTCGATCAGTGGCTAGCATTCGGCGACGTCAAAATCGGTGTCTTCCTAACCGCAGTTGTTAACTTCCTCATCGTTGCAGCAGCCCTGTACTTCTGCATCGTTATGCCCATCAACAAGTTCAACGAGCGTCGTGCTGCCAAGCTCGACCTTGAAGAAGAGATTGAGGAAGAGGATCCCCAGGTTGCTCTGCTGAAGGAAATCCGCGACGCTCTGACCGTCAAGTAATTTTCTATCCTTTGATAGAGAAAGCCCCGGTAGTTACCTACCGGGGCTTTCTCATGCCCTGTTCTTTTTGCACAACCGGAGAAAACAACTTCTCACACCGGTTAGACAAGTATAGGCTTGAGCGCAAAAAGCCGGGCCCCGCTCCCCCGGTGAGGGAAAACAGGGCCCGGCAGAGGCTAAGAGGAGGCTACCTTAGATAGCGAGCTCACGAGCCACAACATCGGCTAGAGCCTGGGCGGTTGCATCTGCAACTTCCTGGGTCTCAGCTTCAACCATGACGCGCACCAGGGGTTCGGTACCCGAGGGGCGAAGCAGAACTCGACCGGTATCGCCCAGCTGGGCCTCGGCGTCCTTAATCGCTTCTTGCAGGGGCACACAGCCAGCAACGCCAGCGCGGTCAACGCCCTTGACGTTGATCAGCTTCTGGGGGGTTGCCTGCATGCGGTTAGCCAGCTCAGAGAGGGGCAGACCGGTACGGGCCATTTCAGCAGCCAGATGCAGACCGGTGAGCACGCCGTCACCGGTAGTGGCGTGGTCCGACATAATCACGTGGCCCGACTGCTCACCGCCCAGGTTAAAGCCATTCTTGTTCATGGATTCCAGCACGTAGCGATCGCCCACAGCGGTGCGCTCTAGCTTGATGCCGTGTTCCTTGAGGAAGATTTCCAGGCCCAGTGAAGACATGACCGTGGCGACCAGGGTGTCGTCCTTGAGAGTGCCTGCTTCCTTCATCGACAGCGCAAGAATCGACATAATCTGATCGCCATCGACCAGGTTGCCCTGCTCATCGACAGCCATACAGCGATCGGCGTCGCCGTCGTGGGCAATACCCAGGTCAGCGCTGTGGCGAACAACCGCTTCCTGAAGCTTCTCGGGGTGGGTCGAGCCCACACCGTCGTTGATGTTAATGCCATCGGGTTCAGCACCAATCACAAACACCTTGGCGCCCAGGGTGCGGAAGGCATCGGGAGAAACCCCAGAGGAGGCGCCGTTAGCACAGTCCAGTACAACCTTAAGGCCGTTAAGGCGGCGGTGCTCGGGCATGGTTGAGACCAGATGGGTGACGTAGCGGTCTTCACCATCAGTCAGCGGACGGACGCGCCCCACCTCACCGTGGGTGGGGTAACGGAAGTCCTTGGAGCGGTAGAGGGCCTCGATGGCGTCCTCAATCGCATCATCCAGCTTCTTACCACCGCGAGCCAGGAACTTAATTCCGTTGTCTTCAGCCGCGTTGTGGGAAGCAGAAATCATGACGCCGAAGTCGGCTTCTGTACTTGCCACTAGGTAAGCCGCGGCGGGGGTAGGCACCATACCCGCGTCGAGCACGTCAACACCTGATGCCGCAAAGCCTGCGGTCATTGCCGCGCCAATGAACTCACCAGAGATACGGGAGTCATGGGCGATAACAGCCTTGGGGCGGACACCTTCTTTAACCGTATTGAACCCAAGGACGATGGACGCGGCCTGCGCAAGCTCCATAGCAAGAGCAGGAGTAATCACTTCGTTAGCGAGGCCGCGAACACCGTCGGTTCCGAATAATCTAGACATTACTGATTATTCTACGCGCTCAGTTCTATTTTTCTTCGCGTAAGACGGGGAAACCCTCAGGGTTTTCGGGCACATCGTCTTCTAGAACGTCTGATCCCTTACCCACGATGAGCGGGTCGGTGGAACCGACCAGGGCGTGGTCCTTATTGGGGTAGTCGAACTGGTTGAGCACGTGGCGCATGGCTTCGAGGCGGGCGCGCTTCTTGTCGTTAGACTTCACGACGGTCCATGGGGCATCGCCGGTGTCGGTATAGAAGAACATAGCTTCTTTAGCCGCGGTGTAGTCATCCCACTTATCGAGGGAGGCCAGGTCGGTAGGCGATAGCTTCCACTGGCGTACGGGATCGGTGCGGCGGGAATTGAAGCGGGCTAGCTGTTCTGCACGGGTAACGGAGAACCAGAACTTAATGAGTTTGACGCCGGAGTTAACCAGCATGCGCTCTAGTTCGGGGACCTCACGCATAAATTCGTAGTATTGCTGGGAGGTGCAGTAGCCCATGACGCGCTCGACGCCTGCGCGGTTGTACCAGGAGCGGTCCATGAGCACGATTTCGCCGCCGGAGGGCAGGTGCTGGATATAGCGCTGGAAATACCACTGGGTCTGCTCAACGTCGGTGGGCTTTTCCAGAGCAACGACGCGGGCACCGCGGGGGTTGAGGTGTTCCATAAAGCGCTTGATGGCGCCGCCCTTACCCGCTGCGTCGCGGCCCTCAAAAATAATTAGAACCTTCTGGCCGGTTTCCTTAACCCAGAGCTGGAGCTTAAGGAGCTCAATCTGCAGAGCTCGCTTTTCCTTCTCATATTCCTTGCGGGAAAGCTTCTTGTCGTAGGGGTAGCCAGCCTTCCAGGCGTCCGACTTCTCGCCGTCACCGCTAAGTTTCTTGGTCAGAGATGAAATTTCGTCGAGCTCTGCGCTGTAGTCCTCTACGACCGATACGCGGCGGGTCTCTTTGGTGAGAGCCGCTTTAACTGCTTCTTTCTTGGAGTCAGTTGCCTGTTCGGGGGTAGCCTGCTCCGCAGCATCGGTGCTGGGAGTTTCTACGTCGGCTGCGGCGTCCTTGCCTGCGGCCTTGGTGGAGCGTGAATTGCGAGTGGTGTTCGAAGATGCCATGGGCACCCTTTCTCTCGTGTGTATGTTCCACATCTATTTTAGGCATAAGACGTGAGACACCCCACTGTTACACGTCTTTTGACCCTAAGCCGGGTAAGGCAAATGCCCCATTTCTGCAAAGAGAAATGGGGCATCTGACAACAAATCTGAGCAGTAGGCCCAGTAATCGTAGCTTAGCGCTTTGAGAACTGTGAAGCCTTGCGTGCCTTCTTAAGACCAGCCTTCTTACGCTCGATAACGCGAGCGTCGCGGGTCAGGAAGCCTGCCTTCTTCAGGGCGGGGCGGTTGTTCTCAGCATCAATCTCGTTCAGGGCACGAGCAACGCCAAGACGCAGAGCGCCAGCCTGGCCGGAGGGGCCGCCACCTGAGATGCGGGCGAAGACGTCGTAGGCGCCTTCGAGTTCAAGCAGCTTGAAGGGGTCGTTTACTTCCTGCTGGTGCAGCTTGTTGGGGAAGTAGTTGTCGAGCTCGCGACCGTTAACGGTCCACTTGCCGGTACCGGGTACCAGGCGGACGCGGGCAACGGCTTCCTTGCGACGGCCAACAGCCTGACCACCAACGGTCAGTGCAGGGCGGGCAGCCTTCTCAGCAACGGGTGCTGAGGACTCGGAAGTGTAGCTGGTGAGCTCTTCTTCGGTGGTGTACTCTTCGTTCTGAGCCACGATGTCTCCTTTAATAGTTCTTTCGTAGGCCCGAATTACTGGGCAACCTGGGTGAATTCGTAGGTCTTGGGCTGCTGAGCTGCGTGGGGGTGCTCGGAACCTGCGTAGACCTTGAGGTTCTTGAGCTGCTGGGCAGCCAGCTTGTTCTTGGGGAGCATGCCCTTAACAGCCTTTTCTACGGCGCGAACGGGGTTGGTTTCCAACAGTTCGGCGTAGTTGACTGACTTCAGACCACCGGGGTAACCCGAGTGGCGGTAGGCACGCTTCTGCTCAAGCTTGGCACCGGTCAGTGCAACCTTTTCAGCGTTGATGATGATGACGGAGTCACCCATGTCAACGTGGGGTGCGAAGGTGGGCTTGTGCTTGCCGCGCAGCAGGATTGCGGTCTGGCTTGCGAGACGGCCGAGAACAACATCAGAGGCATCGATGATGTGCCACTGGCGGTTGTTGTCGCCTGACTTCGGAGTGTAAGTGCGCAAAATTTCGCCTTTTCTCGTTTCTTGTAGCGCTAGTTGGGTATCGCGCTGGTTTACATAGGTGCGTTTACGCAGGGTTTGGGTGAGGGCCAAACGCATCTGCGGTACCGATTTCCTCAGACCTCTTGTTCCCCGTTATTGTCCTGCAACTAGACCGAAGAACAGGGTACGAAATGAGGGCGGCATACGCACAACGTATGAAACTATACAGAGTTTAAGTCTCTTAATCCAGGGCTTAGCCCTTTAAAGACGGGGTTTTGACTGACCTCACGTTTAAATCACAGGCTTGTGATTTAGAGGGTTCGCAGGTTTCGGGCTTTCTCGCTTTGGGCTGCGTAGCCGGACGCCTCGGGGTAGGTGATGGAGGCTAGGGCCAGACCGCGCGGGGCAGCTAGACGCACCTGGGAGTCTCGTACGGGCTCTTCGATGCGGGAGATCAGCCAGGCTTCGTCCTTTTTCCCCTCCCCCACCATCACCAGTGAGGCGATGAGGGTTCGCACCATATTGTGGCAGAAGGCGTCTGCCCTGATGTTTGCTTCGATGAGGCCGTCCGTCCGCCGCTCAAACCGAAGTTCGCGCAACTCGCGAATCGTGGTGGAGCCTTCGCGGGGCTTACAAAAGGAGAGAAAGTCGTTGAGTCCCAAGAGGTTCTGGGCAGCACGGTTCATCAGATCTATATCGAGTACGGGGTTGATTTGCCAGGCTACCTGCCGGTTCAGCGGGTTACTGCCCTTCTCTTCTTGCCCGTCTTCAAGCAGGTAACGGTAGGAGCGTTCGAGGGCCGAGAAGCGGGCATCGAAATCGCTTGGGGCCTCCTGGCATCTACTGACCGTGATCGCCCGCTGCATATATCCCTGCAGACGGGATGGTATTCCAAGTTGTACCTCAGCATCTGCCAGAGCCCTGCTGAGCGCCCCGCGCAATTTGCGGCGGAGGGCGGACGCCGGTGCGTCCTGGCTGCGCCCGGGTAGCCGCTCCCAGGCGTCCTTGGCAAGGTCGAAGTGCACCACCTGGTGCAGGGCGTGAACTCCGGCGTCGGTTCGCCCGGCTACCGTCGTGTAGACAGGGCGGCGGAAGATAAGGGCCAGGGCTTCTTCGAGGACTCCCTGAACGGTGATAAGCCCCGGCTGCTTGGCCCAGCCTGCGAAGGGGCCACCGTCGTAGGCAAAATCAAGGCGCACGCGTACGCGGGGCTCGTATAGCTGCTCGGGGGTTTCGGTCACGGCTCTCCTTAGAAGGCGGGGTACAGGCTCACTCCACTTTACCCGCTACAGACAAAGGCGGCCCTCCCCCGTGTGAGGGGAAGAGCCGCCTTTTATCTACCGGTGACTAAGAATTAGTCTTCGGAGATGGTCTGTGCTGCTGCACCACCGGCAGGTGCGTAACCTGCTGCTTCAGCTGATTCCTTGGTGTCGAACCAGATTTCAGCCTGGGTGTTTGCGTACCAGCGTGAGCCGGGTACGTGGTACTTCATGGAGTCAGCGTTGCCCTTGATTTCGAAGCCCTCGGGAGCTTCGCCGTTCTCGGTTGCTGCGTGTGCGCCTGCGGGCAGGTCTGATGACTCGGCTGCTGCGGGTGCTGCGGCCTTGGTCTCTTCTGCTGCGGGTGCTGCGGTCTCTGCTACCTTGGTAGCTTCTGAAACAGCTGCTGCGGTTGCAACGGGCTCCATGACCAGTTCGATAACTGCCATGGGGGCGTTGTCGCCCTTGCGGTTACCGATCTTGGTGATACGGGTGTAGCCACCGGGGCGCTCTGCCATTGCGGGGGCAATGACGGTGAAGAGCTCGTGGACTACGGTCTTGTTACCGATGGAGCGCAGGACGCGGCGGCGTGCGTTGAGGTCGCCCTTCTTTGCGAAGGTGATCAGACGCTCGGCGACGGGGCGCAGACGCTTTGCCTTGGTAACGGTGGTGGTGATGCGCTTGTGCTCGAAGAGCTGCTGAGACAGGTTGTTCAGCATGATGCGCTCGTGGGTCGGTGATCCGCCGAGGCGGGGACCCTTAGTGGGAGTAGGCATAATTTATTCTCCTGGTAAGCCGTTCCTTACTGCCTCACGGCAGGGGAACCAAAGATGTTTGACTGGTGTAACGCGTGGAAGCGTTGACTGCCGGTGTCTTAGTAGTCGCTGCCGTAGCTGTCGTCGTCCTGCAGGCGGGCTGAAAGGTCCATTCCGGCGGGTGAGTCCTTGAGGGACAGGCCAAGCTCGGTGAGCTTTGCCTTGACTTCGTCGATGGACTTGGCACCGAAGTTGCGGATGTCCATGAGGTCTGCTTCGCTGCGGGTCACGAGTTCACCCACGGTGTGGATGCCTTCGCGCTTGAGGCAGTTGTAGGAGCGGACGGTCATGTCCAGGTCTTCGATGGGCAGAGCCAGGTCTGCGGCCATTGACTCGTCAGCGGGTGACGGGCCAACTTCGATACCTTCAGCGGCGGTGTTGAGTTCACGGGCCAGGCCGAAGAGCTCAACGAGGGTGTTGCCTGCTGATGCGACTGCGTCGCGGGGAGCAATTGCTTCCTTGGTTTCGACGTCCAGGGTGAGGGAGTCGAAGTCGGTGCGCTGCTCAACACGGGTCGCGCTGACGCGGAAGGTGACCTTAAGGACGGGTGAGTAGATGGAGTCGACCGGGATGCGGCCGATTTCTGCGTCACCTGACTTGTTCTGTGCTGCCGAGACGTAGCCGCGGCCGCGTTCGATGGTCAGTTCTGCGTTGAAGTTTGCGCGGTTGTTGAGGGTTGCGATGTGGAGGTCCGGGTTGTGGATCTCGACGCCTGCGGGCACCTCGATGTCGCCTGCGGTGAGTTCACCTTCGCCCTGCTTGCGCAGGTAGGCGATGACGGGCTCGTCGTTCTCTGATGAGATGGAGAGCTTCTTGATGTTCAAGATGATCTCGGTGACGTCCTCGGTCACACCTTCTACAGTGCTGAATTCGTGCAGCACGCCGTCGATGCGGATGCTGGTTACAGCGGCACCGGGGATGGATGAGAGAAGGGTGCGGCGGAGGGAGTTACCCAGGGTGTAGCCGAAGCCGGGTTCGAGGGGCTCGATGGTGAAGCGTGAACGGTTTTCCGATACGTGTTCTTCACGCAGGATGGGGCGCTGTGCAATGAGCACTATGTTTCCTTTCGGTGAGCATCCGCTATATGAGCTCACAGGTTGGGAAAAACGAGTGAGGAAGCAGACGAAGCAGTCTGTTCATTGACCTGCAACTGGTAGGTTGCTGGTCGCCCGATGTTCGGGACGCGTCTAGCCGGTGGGGCTTAGACGTGGCGGCGCTTCGGAGGACGGCAACCGTTGTGGGCAACGGGGGTGACGTCCTGGATGGAGCCAACTTCGAGGCCGGTAGCCTGGAGTGAGCGGATAGCGGTTTCGCGACCGGGGCCGGGGCCCTTGACGAAAACGTCTACCTTGCGGACACCGTGTTCCTGAGCGCGCTTTGCAGCGGTCTCAGCGGCCATCTGAGCTGCGTAGGGGGTTGACTTGCGTGAACCCTTGAAGCCCATTTCGCCGGCGGATGACCAGGAAATAACAGCACCAGAGGGATCAGTGATTGAAACGATGGTGTTGTTGAAGGTTGACTTGATGTGTGCCTGACCGGCAACAATGTTCTTGGAAACCTTGCGGCGGCCGGTACGCTTGGCCGCTGCGCGAGTCTTGGGAGGCATTTTTGATTCTCCTACAAAGTTTTGGTTGAAGTGTTGGTCTTACGCGATGTGCAAGACTGAGGCAACACTGTTTACTTCTTCTTACCTGCGACGGTACGCTTCGGGCCCTTACGGGTACGGGCGTTGGTCTTGGTGCGCTGGCCGTGTACGGGAAGGCCACGGCGGTGACGCAGACCCTGGTAGCTACCGATTTCTACCTTGCGGCGGATGTCGGCAGCAACCTCGCGGCGAAGGTCACCTTCAACCTTGTAGTTGCCTTCGATGAAGTCACGAAGAGCTACGAGCTGGGTATCGTCAAGGTCCTTGACGCGGGTGTTGGGGTCAACACCGGTTGCAGCAAGCGCTTCTTTTGCACGGGTCTTGCCCACGCCGTAGATGTAAGTAAGAGCAATTTCCACGCGCTTTTCGCGGGGAATATCGACTCCAGCGAGACGTGCCATGGGGCGTTCTCCTTGTTTTCGCAGAGGTCTGTGACATCACTGCCCGGTTGTCCCGGTCCCCGGCCTCTGTGCCCGGAGGTATCCTGCTTTATTAGCAGGAGCGGTGCCATTTTCTGTTGTGCCACCTGGTGGGGTGGTCTTGTCAGCGTTGGCTAGTGTTTAGCCCTGGCGCTGCTTGTGGCGCGGGTTTTCGCAGATCACCATGACCACACCGTGACGGCGGATCACTTTGCACTTGTCGCAGATCGGCTTAACGCTCGGCTTGACCTTCATCGCATTCCTTTGCGTTGATGTTTCAGCTAATGCTTTGGACGGGCGAGGTAAGAGGTTCTATGTCCGGCTAGCCGGTGGGAGAACTGTTTACCCCTTTTACACGGCGTAAACGCCGCTGCTTAGCGACGTTTGCTGCTCGTGTTTACTTGTAGCGGTAGACGATACGACCGCGTGAGAGGTCGTAGGGGCTGAGCTCGACTACTACTCGGTCCTCAGGCAGGATTCGAATGTAGTGCTGACGCATCTTGCCTGAGATGTGGGCAAGTACCTTGTGTCCGTTGTCTAGCTCAACGCGGAATGATGCGTTGGGCAGTGCTTCGACCACGGTACCTTCAATCTCGATGACGCCGTCTTTCTTGGCCATATCCTCCGCTTTACTTTCGTGCTCCCAAGGTGTCTTGGGGGCTCTTGGTAGTGTTTTTTCTGTGTTCGGTGCGTTCTCCCGGGTTCGGGTACCGCTCCGCTTGCGTACTAAACGCATGGCACAGACAACCAACAAACTAATATACGGCAAAAGCCCCGGAATGTTAATGGTTTTCGCAAAACATAGCGAGCTTCACATTAAGGTCCGGGGCTTAAGCGCAGGAGCAGGACGCTTCGGCAGCCAGCTGACCAGACTCCCTACAACTGAGCACAGCAGATGCGCTGTCAGCCTGCTGGCTGGGGCTGGCGTGAATCGCTCGTGAGCGTTAGCGAACCAGCGAGAGGGTCAGCAGGCAAAAGCGCATCTGCTGTGCATCAGCATTTAATCTTCCTTAGCAGCAAGCTGGCCACAGGCACCGTCGATGTCACTTCCGCGGGTATCGCGTACGGTGGTGGGGATGCCGTGGGCGCGTAGGCGTTCGACGAAGTTTTGTTCGACGCCCTTGCGGGAGGCTGTCCATTTGGAGCCAGGGGTGGGGTTGAGCGGGATGGGGTTGACGTGTACCCAGCCGCGGCCACGGGAGGCGAGTTTTTTGCCGAGGAGGTCGGCGCGCCAGCCCTGGTCGTTGATGTCGCGGATGAGGGCGTATTCGATGGAGATGCGGCGGCCGGTGGTGCGGTAGTAGTCGTAGGCAGCGTCGAGGGTTTCGTCGACTTTCCAGCGCTGGTTGATGGGGATGAGTTCGTCGCGCAGTTCGTCGTCGGGGGCGTGGAGGGAGAGGGCTAGGGTGATGGGGAGTTTTTCTAGTTCGAATTTGCGGATGCCGGGGACGAGGCCGACGGTGGACATGGTGATGCCGCGGGCTGAGATGCCGAGTCCTTCGGGGGCGGGGTCGATGAGGCGGTGGACGGCGCCCATGGTGGCTTTGTAGTTGGCGAGGGCTTCACCCATACCCATGAAGACGATGTTGGAGACGCGCAGGGGGCGGGTGTCTTCGGAGCCGCCTTCGGCCTGTTCGAGGCCTTTCATGTCTTTGAGGTAGCGGGCGCCTGCGATGACCTGTTCGACGATTTCGGCGGTGGAGAGGTTGCGGGTGAGGCCCTGCTGGCCGGTGGCGCAGAAGGGGCAGTTCATGCCGCAGCCTGCTTGGGATGAGATGCACATGGTGACGCGGTTGTCGTAGCGCATGATGACGGATTCGACGAGGGCTCCGTCGAAGAGGCGGTGGACGACTTTGAGGGTGTCGCCGCCGTCGGCTTCGAGGGTGCGGACGGTGGTGAGCAGCTGGGGCATGGCGTCGGCGACCATTTTTTCGCGTTCTGCTGCGGGCAGGTCGGTCATCTGGGCCGGGTCGTTGACGAGGCGTTCGAAGTAGTGTTTGGAAAGCTGGGCGGCTCGGAAGGGCTTGTAGCCAAGTTCTTCGAGGAAGGCGCGACGGCCGGCCATGTCGAAGTCTGCGATGTGGCGCGGGGGTTTGCCGCGGCGGGGGGCTTTGAGGATAATTTGGCCGGGTTCGGGGCGGGCGCTGGAGATTTCCAGGGGGACGCTGGTGGTTTCGGTCATGGCTGCTGCTTTCGGTGCGATGCGGGGCGGACGCTGGGGGTTGGGTTGTGCGGTTTAGGCGGGGATGGGTTTGACGGTGACGCCGAGTTTGGAGAGTTCGGAGGCGCCGCCGTCCTCTGCGGTGAGAACCCAGATACCTTCGGAGTGCACGCAGACGGAGTGTTCCCACTGGCAGGCATCTCCCCCATCGACGGTTTTGATGGTCCAGTCGTCGTCGAGGGTGACGGTTTCAATTGAACCGGTCACGAGCATGGGTTCGATGGCGAAGGCCATGCCCTTTTTGACGCGGGGGCCGAGGTCGCGGGCGGCGTAGTTGAGGACGTCGGGGGCCATGTGCATGGAGGTACCGATGCCGTGGCCTACGAAGTCTTCGATGATCCCGTATTTGTCGCCGGTTTCTTCCCGAACGAAGTTTTCGATGGCGAAGCCGACTTCACCAATTTTTTTGGCGGTGGCGAGGGCTGCGATGCCGTGCCAGAGGGCTGCGCGGGTTATTTCTGAGAGCTCACGGCGGGCGTCTGAGACCTCGCCGATGAGGGCGGTACGGGCTGAGTCGCCGTGCCAGGTGGTGCCACGGGCGTCCTGGACGGTAGCACCGCCGTCAATGGAGATCATGTCCCCGTCGTGCAGGACGCGGGGGCCGGGGATTCCGTGAACGACCTCGTCGTTGACTGAGGTGCAGATGGTTGCTGGGTAGTCGTAGTAGCCCAGGAAGTTGGAGCCCGCGCCGTGTTCAGCGAGGACGCCGCGGAAGACCGTATCGAGCTCGGCGGTAGTGACACCGGGGGCAGCAGCTGCTACCGCTGCGTCCAGGGCACGAGAGGTAATCACACCTGCTCTGGCCATTTCAGCAAGCTGGCGGTCTGTTTTGTATTCGATGCGGCGCATAGTGCTCTTTCCTGGCTAGGTTTGTGGGGCGTAGTGGAGTCAAACTACACCAGTCTGCTTTAAAAACCTGTGCCCCCCGCAATGACCGGGGGCACAGGTGCAGCGGACGTTTACTTGAGTGCGTCCATGATTCGGGTGGTGACTTCGTCGATCTCTCCGAGACCGTCGATTTCGGTCACGAGGCCACGCTCAGTGTAGATAGCTACGAGGGGTGCGGTTTCTTCTTCGTAGACCTTGAGGCGGTGGCGGATGACCTCTTCGTTGTCGTCTGAGCGGCCTTCCTTAGCGGCACGGCCCAGCAGACGTTCGACCAGTTCGTCGTTGTCGGCGACGAGCAGCAGAACCTGGCCAATTTCCTGACCCATATCTGCGAGGATGGTGTCGAGCTCACCGACCTGGGCGGTGTTGCGGGGGTAGCCATCGAGCAGGAAGCCGTTGGCGGTGTCGTCTTCAGCCAGGCGGGCTCGGACCATACGGTTGGTCACGGAGTCGGGAACCAGGTTGCCCGAGTCGATGTAGCTCTTGGCTTCCTTGCCCAGCTCGGTTTCTTCCTTGATGTTCTTGCGGAAGATGTCTCCGGTGGAAATAGCGGGGATGTTCAGCTTTTCAGCGATTTTGACGGCCTGGGTGCCTTTGCCGGCGCCGGGAGGGCCAATGATGAGCAGACGGTTCATCGTAGTAGTCCTTCGTAGTTGCGTTGTTGGAGCTGGGCGTCGATTTGCTTGACGGTATCAAGACCGACACCGATAACGATCAGCAGTGAGGCACCGCCGAGCGGGAAATTCTGGTTGGCGCCGAAGAGGACGAAGGCTACCAGCGGCAGGAGCGCTAGTACTGCTACGTAGATGGCGCCGGGCAGGGTAATACGGTTGAGCACGTAGCTCAGGTACTCCTGGGTGGGGCGTCCTGCGCGGATACCGGGGATGAAACCGCCGTACTTCTTCATGTTGCCCGCAACTTCTTCGGTATTGAAGGTGATGGAAACGTAGAAGTAGGCGAAGCCCAGAATGAGCAGGAAGTAGAGGGTCATGTAGAGCGGGTGATCGCCCATGACCAGGTAGGTGTTGATCCAGTTGACCCATTCAGGCGGGGCTGAGCCGTCTGAGGGGGTGTTGAACTGGGCGATGAGGCCGGGCACCATCAGCATGGAGGAAGCGAAGATGATGGGGATAACGCCGGCCATGTTGACCTTGAGAGGAATGTAGGTGGTGGTACCGCCGATGGTGCGGCGGCCAATCATTCGCTTGGCGTACTGAACGGGGATGCGGCGCTGGGACTGTTCAACGAAGACAACGGCTACGATGACCAGCAGGCCGACCGCTACAACTGCGGAGAAGATGCCCCAGCCCTGGGTCTGCAGAATGGAACCAAAAGCGGAGGGGAAAGACGCTGCGATTGAGGTGAAAATTAGCAGGGACATACCGTTGCCCACGCCCTTTTCAGTGATCTGTTCACCCAGCCACATGACCACACCGGTACCTGCGGTCAAAGCGGTAATAATCAGCAGAATGTTCCAGATACCGTCATCGGGGATGATCGGCAGGGTGCAACCTTGCAGGAGCATACCGGAACGAGCCAACGAGACGATGGTGGTAGCGTTCAGCAGGGCCAGCAGAATAGTGAGGTAACGGGTGTACTGGGTCAGCTTGGTCTGCCCCTGCGCACCTTCCTCATGGAGCTGCTGGAAGCGGGGAATGACCACGCGAAGCAGCTGAACAATAATGCTCGCGGTAATGTAAGGCATAA
Organism: Rothia sp. 11254D007BW; assembly: GCF_053548195.1. NCBI lineage: Bacteria > Bacillati > Actinomycetota > Actinomycetes > Micrococcales > Micrococcaceae > Rothia > Rothia sp. 11254D007BW. The sequence goes on along the minus strand of NZ_JBPWPK010000001.1, from coordinate 66,670 downwards.
CGCCCAGGGCAAAAATCGACAGCTGGAGCAGGGCGCCACCGCTAAAGAGGTTAATCATGTCGTAAACGCCACCGGTTGCGGTAACGGTCGACAGGCACTGCTGCACGTTTCCGTAAGAAACACCGGGAGCGGGGATAAACACGCCCACACGGTAAATCACGATAATACCCAGGGTGAACAGCAGCTTATTACGCAGGTCGGGCGTCTTGAATGCCCGTCCGAAAGCGGTCAGCACATGTCCTCCTGTGAGAGAAAAATTTGGGGTGCCCCGAACGTCCTAACTGAACGAGCGATCGGAGCGATTACACAATCTTCTCCAGTCTATCGCTTAATGCTCAATCGTGTGTAGCGCAGGCTCTCAGAGCGAAAAAGCGGGGTGCCCCACCCACCGAAGTGAGCGGGGCACCCCGCAAGAGTTTGCCGTCCCCGGGGTTACCCCCGGTACGTCATGGAACTACTTGACGGTTACAGAACCGCCGGCAGCCTCAATCTTGGCCTTAGCTGACTCAGAAACCTTGTCAACGGTTACGTTGTAGGCTGCTGAGATTTCGCCGGTACCCAGAACCTTGACCAGTTCGTTCTTACGAACTGCGCCAGCTGCTACCAGAGCGTCAACGGTGATGTCGCCGCCCTCGGGGAACAGTTCCGCGATACGGTCCAGGTTAACAACCTGGTACTCGGTGCGGAAGGGGTTCTTGAAGCCACGCAGCTTGGGAAGGCGCATGTGCAGCGGAAGCTGACCACCTTCGAAGCCGGCGCGAACCTGGTAACGTGCCTTGGTACCCTTGGTACCGCGACCTGCGGTCTTACCCTTTGAGCCTTCACCGCGGCCTACGCGGGTCTTAGCCTTGTGGGCACCCGGTGCCGGGCGCAGATCGTGAATCTTGATAGCGTCGTTGTTTGCCATCTTTACTTGACCTCCTCAACCTGAACCAGGTGAGCTACGGTGTTGATCATGCCGCAGGTGACGGGGTCAGCAGTGCGAACAACCTTGTTGCCGGGGCGCTTAAGGCCCAGGGAACGGAGGGTGTCGCGCATGTTCTGCTTTTCACCGACGTAGGACTTGATCTGGGTGATTTCCAGCTTTGCGTCGCTGGGCTGAATACGCTTACCGGTCATTACGCACCTGCCTTTTCAGACTGAGCGACACGCAGGAAGCCGGGGATAACCTCGTCCTGGGGAAGACCACGGCGTGCAGCAACTGCTACGGGCTCTTCGAGCTGACGCAGTGCTTCGATGGTCGCGTGGACAATGTTGATCTGGTTCGATGAACCGAGTGACTTGGACAGAACATCGTGGATGCCTGCTGCCTCAAGTACGGCACGAACGGGACCACCAGCGATAACACCGGTACCAGCGGTAGCGGGGCGGAGCATAACTACGCCTGCTGCTGCTTCACCCTGAACGCGGTGAGGAATGGTGCGGCCTTCAACGCGGGGTACGCGGAAGAAGTTCTTCTTTGCTTCTTCAACACCCTTTGAGATAGCTGCGGGAACTTCCTTCGCCTTGCCGTAGCCAACGCCAACCATACCGTTACCGTCACCAACAACGACGAGTGCGGTGAAGCTGAAGCGACGACCACCCTTGACGACCTTGGAGACGCGGTTGATGGTGACAACGCGCTCGATGAACTTGTCCTTCTCTTCTTCGCGACCGCGGTTGTTGCGGCGCTCACCGCGGTTGCCGCGGCGTTCGCCACGCTCGTTGCGGCGGGCTTCGCGCTTTTCGGAGGTTTCAGCGGTAGCTTCTGCGGTTGCTTCAGTCACCTGAGTTTCCTTTTCGTTTACAGTCTGCTCGCTCATTAGAGTGCCAGACCTCCTTCGCGTGCGCCTTCTGCAACTGCTGCGACACGGCCGTGGTACTTGTTACCACCGCGGTCGAAAACAACTGCTTCGATGCCTGCTGCCTTGGCACGCTCGGCGACGAGTTCGCCGACGCGCTTTGCCTTAGCAGTCTTGTCCAGCTCTGCTGCGCGCAGGTCTGCTTCCATGGTGGAAGCTGATGCCAGGGTCAGACCCTTGGTGTCATCGATGACCTGAACGAACATGTGACGAGCTGAGCGGGTGACGGACAGGCGGGGGCGTGCTGCGGTGCCTGAAACGTACTTGCGGACGCGTGCGTGACGGCGTGCGCGCTGTGCTGACTTAGTCTTTACAGCCATTGTTACTTACCAGCCTTTCCGACCTTGCGACGGATCTGCTCGCCTTCGTAGCGAACACCCTTACCCTTGTAGGGATCGGGCTTGCGCAGACCGCGGATGTTAGCGGCTACCTGGCCTACCTGCTGCTTGCTGATACCGGAAACGGTCAGCTTGTTAGCGCCCTCAACAGCGAAGCTGATACCCTCGGGGGCTTCAATGGTGATGGGGTGTGAGTAGCCAAGTGCGAACTCGAGGTCGGAACCCTTAGCGGTTACACGGTAACCGGTACCAACGATTTCGAGCTTCTTGGAGTAGCCCTCGGTAACACCGATGATCATGTTCTGAATCAGGGTGCGGGTCAGGCCGTGCAGTGAACGTGATGCACGCTCATCGTTCGGGCGGGAAACGGTGACAACACCGTCTTCGAGTGCAACGGTGATGGGAGCAGCAACCTCGTGGGTCAGCTCGCCCTTTGCACCCTTAACAGCAACTACGTTGCCGTCGATCTTTACCTCAACGCCGGCAGGAACCGAGATGGGGAGACGTCCAATACGTGACATTCTTCTTCCTTTCTCTTCTACCGACTACCAGATGTAAGCGACGACTTCGCCGCCAACACCCTTCTTCGCAGCCTGCTTGTCAGTGAGCAGACCTGAAGAGGTTGACAGGATTGCGATGCCGAGGCCACCGTGTACCTGGGGCAGGTTGGTGGACTTTGCGTATACACGCAGACCCGGCTTGGAAATGCGGCGAACGCCTACGATGGAGCGCTCACGTGAGGGGCCGAACTTCAGTTCGAGGGTGAGGGTCTTACCGACCTTTGCTTCCTCTTCCTTGAAGTCAGCGATGTAGCCTTCAGCCTTGAGGATCTCGGCGATGCGAGCCTTGAGCTTGGAGTAAGGCATTGACACGGTGTCGTGATGTGCTGAGTTTGCGTTGCGCAAACGGGTCAGCATATCTGCGACAGGATCTGTCATAGTCATGGTGGGCTGAGCCCTTCCTCGTTATGGTTTCCTCACCGTGATTCGGTGCGGACCTATAACGTAGTCGTTACTGGGTCTTGAACGGGAAGCCGAGTGCCTTCAGAAGCGCACGGCCTTCATCGTCGGTCTTTGCGGTGGTTACTACGGTGATGTCCATACCACGTACGCGATCGATGGAGTCCTGATCGATTTCGTGGAACATAGACTGTTCGGTCAGACCGAAGGTGTAGTTACCGTTACCGTCGAACTGGCGGTCCGAGAGGCCGCGGAAGTCGCGGATTCGGGGAAGTGCCAGGGTGACGAGGCGGTCGAGGAATTCCCACATGCGATCGCCACGGAGGGTGACGTGTGCGCCGATGGGCTGACCTTCACGCAGCTTGAACTGTGCGATGGACTTCTTCGCGCGGGTAACGAGCGGCTTCTGACCGGTGATAGCGGTAAGGTCGCGGATAGCACCATCCATGAGCTTCGCGTCCTTAGCAGCTTCACCAACACCCATGTTAACGACGACCTTAACGATCTTCGGTGCCTGCATGACGTTCTCGTACTTGAACTCTTCCTGCAGGGCGGGGGTGACTACTTCGTTGAACTTAGTCTTGAAACGAGGGGTAATCTTTGCTTCGGTCATTAGATGTCCTTACCCGAGCTCTTGGCAACGCGAACGCGAACAGTGCGTTCCTTGCCATTGCGCTCTACGGTCTCGAGGCGGTAACCAACGCGGGTCGGCTTCTTGGTCTCGGGATCAACGATTGCAACGTTTGAAACGTGAATCGGTGCCTCAACCTTTTCGATGCCGCCAGCTTCGCCGGTCATGGGGTTAGCCTTGTTGTGCTTGGTGACGATCTTAACGCCTTCAACCAGCACGCGCTCGGTCTTGGGGAATACCTTCAGAACCTTGCCCTGCTTACCCTTATCTGCACCTGAAATAACCTGTACCAGGTCGCCAGACTTGATCTTAGCCATGAGTTAGAGCACCTCCGGAGCAAGTGAAATGATCTTCATGAACTTCTTGTCGCGCAGTTCGCGGCCAACAGGTCCGAAGATACGGGTGCCACGGGGGTCACCATCGGTGTTCTTGAGAATTACTGCTGAGTTCTCGTCGAACTTGATGTAGGAGCCGTCGGGACGACGAACTTCCTTCTTGGTGCGGACGACTACTGCCTTAACAACATCGCCCTTCTTTACGGTACCGCCGGGGATTGCGTCCTTGACGGTTGCGACGATGATGTCGCCAATGCCTGCGTAACGACGCTTTGAGCCACCGAGAACACGGATGGTCAGGATTTCCTTCGCACCGGTGTTGTCAGCAACCTTGAGTCGTGACTCCTGCTGAATCATATTTCTCCTGTCGTCTCGCCGGTTCCGACACACGGTATTTTGTGAGCCAGCCTTGCGGAACATTTCTACGGGATGTTGACGCGCCGGTCTCTTATAGCCCTTGAATGAGTCAAAGAGTTGGCGGACACGCCTGGGCTCCTATCATGCCGACGAACATCTAGACCCGCGTTAGCGGGCGAACCCCGCGTTTGAGCGGCATTATGCTGTGGCACGAAAAGAACCGTGGCTGTGTGGGTATAGAGAACCACACAGAATGAAAACTTTACCACAGCAGGGGCTGCCAGCCTAGAGAGATGCACCACTCTTAGGCAGTGAGCTAGCACCCTTAAAAATAGAGAGCTCCCCTCCCCCTCGGTATGAGGGGAAGGGGAGCTCTAGCTAGCTCGTAGCTTGAGTAAACGTAGTGTTTACTTAGCCTTTTCGAGGATCTCGACGATCCGCCACCGCTTTGAAGCGGAGAGGGGACGAGTCTCGGCCAGGAGAACGAGGTCGCCAATACCAGCAGCGTTCTGCTCGTCGTGGGCCTTGATCTTGGAGCTACGGCGCATAACCTTGCCGTAGAGGGCGTGCTTTACGCGGTCCTCGACCTCAACGACTACAGTCTTGTCCATCTTGTCAGAGACAACGTAGCCGCGGCGAGTCTTGCGGTAGCCGCGCTCTTCAGTCTTTACTTCACTCATGTGATTTAACCTTCGGTTGCGGGACGAATACCGAGCTCGCGTTCACGAAGCACGGTGTAGATACGTGCGATGTCGCGCTTGACCGAGCGGATACGACCGGGATTTTCAAGCTGACCGGTGGCTGCCTGGAAACGGAGGTTGAACAGCTCCTCCTTCGACTCACGCAGCTTCTCTACCAGATTCTCATGGGAGAGCTCTGCCAGCTTGTCGATGCTCAGATCCTTTGATCCAACTGCCATTTCTATTCACCACCTTCGCGACGCACAACGCGTGCCTTCATCGGGAGCTTGTGGATTGCTAGGCGCATAGCTTCGCGTGCCACTTCTTCGGATACGCCGGAGAGTTCAAACATGACTCGACCGGGCTTGACGTTTGCGACCCACCATTCAGGTGAACCCTTACCGGAACCCATACGGGTTTCAGCAGGCTTCTTGGTCAGGGGACGGTCGGGATAGATGTTGATCCAAACCTTACCGCCACGCTTGATGTGACGGGTCATTGCAATACGGGCAGCTTCAATCTGACGGTTGGTGACGTATGCGGGAGTCAGGGCCTGGATGCCCCACTCGCCGAACGCTACCTCGGTGCCACCCTTTGCCATACCTGAACGCTTGGGGTGATGCTGCTTGCGGTACTTTACTCGACGGGGAATTAGCATTTATGCCTCACCGTTTTCTGCAGTCTTAGCCTCAGCGGGTGCTGAAGCGTTGTCGGAACGACGGTCACGGCGGGGACCACGGCCACCTGCCCGACGACGGTCACCGGCGCGGCCGTTGCCACGGCGGTTGCCAGCAGCCTGCTGTGCAGCAAGCTCGTTGTCGGTGAGGTCACCCTTGTAGATCCAAACCTTGACGCCGATGCGGCCGAAGGTGGTCTTTGCTTCGAAGAAGCCGTAGTCGATGTTCGCACGCAGGGTGTGCAGGGGCACACGGCCTTCGCGGTAGAACTCGGAGCGGGACATTTCGGCCCCACCCAGACGACCGGAGCACTGGATACGGATACCCTTTGCCCCTGCCCGCTGTGCGGACTGGATGGCCTTCTTCATGGCACGGCGGAAGGCTACGCGGGAGGCGAGCTGTTCTGCGATGCCCTGGGCAACCAGCTGGGCTGACAGATCGGGGTTAGCAACCTCGATGATGTTCAGCTGAATCTGCTTGCCAGTTAGCTTTTCGAGCTCGCCACGGATACGGTCTGCTTCAGCACCACGGCGGCCGATGACGATACCGGGACGTGCGGTGTGGATATCCACCCGAACACGGTCACGGGTACGCTCGATTTCGACCTTTGCGATACCTGCACGTTCCATACCCTTGGACAGGAGCTCACGAATCTTCACATCTTCACGAACGAAGTCTGCGTAGCGTTCGCCTTCCTTGTTGGAGTCAGCGAACCACTTTGAGACGTGGTTGGTGGTGATGCCAAGTCGGAAACCGTTGGGGTTAATTTTCTGACCCATTTAGCGGCCCTCCTCCTTCTCCGGGGTAGCAACTACCACGGTGATGTGGCTGGTGCGCTTGTTGATGCGGAACGCACGGCCCTGGGCACGAGGCTGGAATCGCTTCATGGTAGGACCTTCGTTCGCGTATGCTTCGCTGATGAATAGCTCTTCTTCCTTGAAGGGCAGGCCCTGCTGGGCTGCCTTCTGACGAGCGTTTGCAACAGCTGATGCAACAATCTTGTATACCGGTTCTGAAGCGCCCTGAGGAGCGAACTTCAGAATCGCCAGAGCCTCTTCCGCCTGCTTGCCACGGATAAGGTTGATGACGCGGCGTGCCTTCATAGGCGTAACGCGTACGTAAGACGCAGTTGCCTTGGCTTCCATTGCCTATCTCTCTTTCGTCTATTGCCGAAAGGGAAACGTTTCTACTATACGGCTACACCGTATACTAGCGACGCTTGCCCTTACGGTCGTCCTTAACGTGGCCACGGAAAGTACGGGTCGGGGCAAACTCGCCGAGCTTGTGGCCGACCATGGACTCAGTGATGAACACGGGTACGTGCTTGCGTCCGTCGTGCACTGCGATGGTATGCCCGAGCATGTCGGGAATAATCATCGAGCGGCGGGACCAAGTCTTGATGACGTTCTTGGTGCCCTTCTCGTTCTGAGCTGCAACCTTCAGGAAAAGGTGCTGATCAACGAAAGGGCCCTTCTTCAAACTACGAGGCATGTTTCAGGCTCCTTAGCGCTTCTTGCCAGTACGACGGCGACGAACAATGAGCTTGTCGCTTTCCTTGTTGGGGCGACGGGTACGACCCTCGGGCTTACCGTTGGGGTTAACCGGGTGACGGCCACCTGAGGTCTTACCTTCACCACCACCGTGGGGGTGGTCGACAGGGTTCATGACAACACCACGAACGGTCGGGCGGATGCCCTTCCAGCGGTTGCGGCCTGCCTTACCCCAGTTGATGTTGGACTGTTCGGCGTTGCCAACAGAGCCGACGGTTGCCCGGCAGCGAACATCAACGTTGCGGATTTCGCCGGAGGGCAGACGCAGCTGGGCGTACTTGCCTTCCTTAGCGACCAGCTGGATGGAGGCGCCTGCGGAGCGACCCATCTTAGCGCCGCCACCGGGGCGGAGCTCAACAGCGTGGATGACGGTACCAACGGGGATGTTGCGCAGGGGCAGGTTGTTGCCGGGCTTGATGTCGGCAGAGGGACCTGACTCTACGATGTCGCCCTGAGCAAGCTTGTTGGGGGCGATGATGTAACGCTTGGTGCCATCAACGTAGTGGAGCAGAGCGATGCGGGCGGTACGGTTGGGATCGTACTCGATGTGTGCAACGCGTGCGTCGACGCCGTCCTTGTCGTGACGACGGAAGTCGATCAGACGGTACTGGCGCTTGTGGCCACCACCCTTGTGACGGGTAGTGATGCGACCGGTGTTGTTACGGCCGCCCTTCTTGGGGAGCGGACGAACCAGGGACTTTTCCGGGGTTGAGCGAGTGATTTCTGCGAAATCTGAGACGCTCGAGCCGCGGCGACCCGGGGTCGTCGGCTTGTGCTTACGAATACCCATTTAGATATTTCTTTCCTTCGCTAAAGTGGTCTCCGGTGCTTATGCAGCCGGACCGCCGAAGAGGTCGATTGAACCTTCCTTGAGGGTTACAATCGCACGCTTGGTGTTCTTACGAGCACCCCAACCGAAACGGGTGCGCTTGCGCTTGCCCTGACGGTTAGCGGTGTTGATGGAAGCAACCTTGACATCGAAAATAGTCTCGATGGCCTGCTTGATTTCCAGCTTGTTGGAGCGGGGGTCTACGAGGAAGGTGTACTTACCTTCATCGAGCTGACCGTAGCTCTTTTCCGACACGACGGGAGCGATGATCACGTCGCGGGGATCCTTGAAAGTTGAGGTGGTAACAGACATTACTTAGCAGCCTCTTTCTTAGCCTTGGAAGCAACTGCGACGAATACGTCGTAGGCATCCTTGGTGAAGATGACGTCGTCTGAGATCAGAACATCGTAGGTGTTCAGCTGATCTGCGTAGATGACGTGAACGTTCTCAAGGTTGCGTGCTGACAGTGCTACCAGGTCGTCCTTGCGGTCGATGACAACCAGTGCGTTCTTGCGGCTGGTGATCTCTGCGATTGCTGCCTTAGCTGCCTTGGTGGAGGGCTTGGTGCCTTCTACCAGAGCTTCAACAACGTGAACGCGGTCGTGACGAGCGCGATCTGAGAGAGCGCCGCGCAGTGCAGCTGCAATCATCTTCTTGGGGGTACGCTGTGCGTAGCTACGCGGGGTCGGGCCGTGTACGATGCCACCACCGGTCATGTGGGGTGCACGGATTGAGCCCTGACGTGCGCGGCCGGTGCCCGTCTGCTTGAAAGGCTTACGACCTGCGCCGGAAACTTCGCCGCGGTTCTTGGTCTTGTGGGTACCCTGGCGTGCTGCTGCGAGCTGGGCTACTACTACCTGGTGAAGCAGGGGAATAGAGGCCTGAGCGTCGAAGATGTCAGCGGGCAGGTCTACCTTTACGGTCTTGACAGCCATGGTTTATTAGGCTCCCTTCACAGCGGTGCGAACCAGAACAACGCCGCCCTTAGGACCGGGGATAGCACCCTTGATCAGAAGAACGTTGTTTTCGGCGTCTACACCCTGAATAGTGAGGTTCATGGTGGTGTGGCGTGCAGCGCCCATACGGCCTGCCATGCGCATACCCTTGAAAACGCGTGCGGGGTATGATGCGCCACCGATTGAGCCGGGCTTACGGTGGTTCTTGTGGGCACCGTGTGATGCACCTACACCTGCGAAGCCGTGACGCTTCATAACACCGGCGAAGCCCTTACCCTTGGTCTTGCCAACTACGTCGACCTTCTGGCCAGCTTCGAAGAGCTCAACGGTCAGTTCCTGACCGAGTGAGTATTCAGCGGCGTCTGAGGTACGCAGTTCAACGAGGTGACGGCGAGGAGTTACGCCTGCCTTCTCGAAGTGACCGGCGAGGGGCTTGGTTACCTTACGAGCTTCGATTGCACCGAAACCGATCTGGATAGCTTCGTAGCCATCGGTCTCAGCGTTGCGCAGCTGGGTAATAACGTTGGAATCGGCCTTGACGACAGTAACGGGCACGAACTTGCCGTTTTCGTCCCAGACCTGGGTCATGCCAAGCTTGGTGCCCAGCAGGCCCTTAACCTGGCGCTCGAACTTGTTAGTCATTTAGATGCGATCCTCTACAGCTTGATTTCGATGTTTACGTCTGCCGGAAGGTCAAGACGCATGAGGGCATCAACAGCCTTGGGGGTCGGATCAACGACGTCGATCAGACGCTTATGCGTGCGCATTTCGAAGTGCTCGCGGCTGTCCTTGTACTTGTGAGGCGAACGGATAACACAGTAAACGTTCTTTTCGGTGGGCAGCGGCACGGGGCCTACTACCATCGCGCCTGCACGCGTAACTGTCTCAACGATTTTCCGAGCTGAAGAATCAATGACCTCGTGGTCGTATGACTTCAGACGGATGCGGATTTTCTGTCCCGCCATCTGTCGGACTCTCTTTCTTGTCTACTTCCCTGTAACGGAGCGGTTGCTCCTTTATCTGGCGCTTGAGGTAAAGAGATGATTCTTCGTCTCTTTCGCGCCACCTCTGCGTAGGCTGAATCCGACATTTGCCGGGTTCCTCACCCTACCGAGGCACCGACCCCCGAACTCGGGCGTGTCGCTTTTTTGCCAGGGCAAAAAGGAGCGCACTTTTCCCTCGAACTGATCGATTGGGTCATATTTGGGCTTACCTTCACCCGATTCGAGAAGGAATCAGAGCTACTTTCACGGGGTAAGCGCTTGAACAACGTTATCCATCTTGCCAGAGTCCAAGCTTCCCCGCAAGGTTTTTCTGCGGGAAGTGCCCAGTCCCACATTTCACCTTCGTTTACAGACAGATTCAGCACCACACCCAAGCATCGGTCAACATATACCCTCTCTATTGAGTGCCATTCTTGCCATCTCAAGGAGAGATATATTCAACCCATCAAGTAGCGCAGGTCACTTATTTTCCTATAATCTGGCTCACACGCACTAGATGGAGACTACATGAAATCTACGCACCCACCACAGGATACGGTATCGCCCGCTACACAGGGCATCCGCATTACAAAACCACAATCCACAGCACTTCGTATTATTGGAGCTCTCTTTGCCGTAGCCACCATCGGCACGGCATCGGTCGCGTCCGTCCTTTCAGCCGACGACGGCGCCGATCTGACGTCCTCTCTCACGCTTGTCGCTCCGGCAGCAGCCGGTGGCGGCTGGGATACCCTCGCACGAGAAATGCAGCAGGCCCAACGAGCAAACGGAATTGTCAACAACACCCAGGTCATCAACATGCCCGGAGCGGGCGGAACAATCGCCCTCAACAACCTGGGGGCAATGACCGGAGACCCCACAACGCTCATGGTGGGTGGAACCGGTCAACTTGCTGCCACTATCCAGTTCGACAGCGACACAACCTACGAGGACATCACCCCGCTTGCCGTCACCATTGAAGAACTCGACGTTATCGTTGTCCCGGCTGATTCCCCCTACACCTCACTTGAAGAGCTGATGACGACGTGGAAGGCCGACCCCACGAGCGTCCCCTGGACCGGTGGCGGGTCCTTTGACCGTCTCGTTGCTACCGAAATGGCCATGAGTGCCGGCATCCCCGTTAGTGACATGATCTACGTCAACTCTGACGGCGGAGGTGAAGCTACCGCTGCCCTTCTCAACGGCACCGTCGCTGCTTCAGCGTCCGGCTACCCCGATTCAATTGACCAAATCGAATCAGGCCGCCTGCGAGCCCTAGCCCTCGTAGCACCGAACAGGATAGACGGTGTTGATATCCCGACCACCGTTGAGCAGGGGTACGACGTCACCATGACTAACTGGCGCCTCATCGCAGCACCCGGCGGTGTCACCGACGAAGAAAAAGCTGAACTAGAAAATATCATTCAAGAAACTGTTGATACCCCTGAATGGGATGCAGCTATAACCCGCTACAACTGGAACGAGAATCTCATGATGGGCGACGAACTAACTGATTTTCTAGCAGACGAAAAAGCACGTATTGAAACCCTGTACCAGGAGCTAGGACTATGAGTGCACCAGCTCTCCCCGAAACCATCACTCCCGTCAATGTCGGGCGCGAGTTGCTTATGCCGGCTTTGCTCCTGGCTCTTGCCGCCTATCTCAGCTACGGCATGCTCACCATGCAGGTACCCGACTCGGTAGCCTTTCCCGGTCCCCGTTTCTTCCCGCTTCTCATCACCATTGGTCTAGTCGCCCTCACAATACTCGATATAGCGGATATCTTCAGACGCGCTGCCCGCTACCGACAGCACACCGCCGCCCAGACAGATCAGGTAGAACTCGCCTACACCGCCCCCATCATGGTCTCTGCAGCCGAACCAACTAAAGCACTAGACCACCGTTCGCTGGCCTGGGTTACCCTAGGGTTTCTCTTTTTCGCGCTCACCCTGCCCTACACCGGGTGGGTCATCGGTGCAGGTCTACTCTTCTGGTGCGTAGCCCGAGGTTTTGGAGCCACAAGACCAATCTTCTCTTTGGTTGTCGGTCTAACCGTCAGCTCTTTCGCCTACATTATGTTCGATATGATTCTTGGGCTTTCGCTGCCCTCTGGCATTTTAGGAGGTAGCTTCTAGTGGAAGCTCTCACTATGCTCGCTGAGGGCTTTGCCAACGCCCTCACCTTACAAAATTTATTCTGGGTGGTTTTAGGCTGCCTCCTTGGAACTGCCGTGGGCGTCATGCCCGGGCTGGGTTCATCAATGGCTGTAGCGCTACTCTTACCCGTTACGTTTGCTCTTGAGCCCACAGCTGCCTTCATCATGTTCTCCGGCGTTTACTTCGGTGGACTTTTCGGAGATTCCACCATGGGTATCCTCATGAATACCCCGGGTCAGGCCTCGGCTATCGCCTCCACCTTTGAAGGCCACCGCATGGCAAAGAACGGACGGGCCGCCCAGGCACTTGCAGTCGCGGCTATCGGTGCTTTTATCGGCGGGTTTGTCTCGTCCATCGTGGTGGTTTTCGCTGCGCCTCTCTTGGCTGACTTTTCTACCAATTTTGGGCCAGCTGAATACTTTGCCCTAGCCCTGTTTGCTTTCATTGCAACTTCATCGGTGGTCACCGATTCAGCAATCCGTGGTTTACTGTCGCTTTTATTGGGTCTGGGTATAGCTGTTATTGGTATCGACGGGGTCACCGGTGTCCCCCGGTTTACGATGGGGTCACCTCAACTCTTCGACGGCATTTCACTCGTCACAGTGACAGTCGCTGTGCTAGCGCTAGGTGAGGTCATACACCAGGCTGTGGTTGCCCGTCACCACGCCGCCGGTCGCATGATTCGGCCTAAGGGACGCCCCTGGCTGTCTAAGGCTGAGCTCAAAGAAGCAGCCCCTGCCTGGGCTCGCGGCACCGCAATTGGTCTACCCTTTGGCGTTATCCCCGCTGGTGGTGCTGATATTCCGACCTTCTTGGCCTACGGTACCGAACGCCGTCTCGATGCTAGACGCAAAAATCCGCAGTTCGGCAAGGGCGCTATTCGTGGTCTGGCAGCACCCGAAGCCGCTGGTAACTCCACCACCGGCATGGCAATGGGAGCCCTGCTAGCCCTCGGTCTTCCCATTTCAGCAACCGCAGCAATCATGCTGGGGGCGTTTAGGCAGTACGGCCTTCAGCCTGGGCCCTTGCTCTTTGAACGGGCACCTGAACTTGTATGGGCTCTCTTGGCTAGCTTCTTCATCGCGATGATTGTTCTGCTCCTCATCAATCTACCTTTCGCAATGCTCTGGGCTAAGCTGCTCCTCATCCCCCACCACTACCTCTACGCAGGCATTACCGTCTTCTGTGGGCTCGGTATCTATGCTGTTTCGAACTCCACGTTCGATTTAGTCTTAGTGCTTCTCGTAGGCATCGTAGGTTTTGTCATGCGCATGAACGACTACCCGCTTGCGCCTCTCATTATCGGGATGGTCCTAGGGCCTCTCGCTGAGACGAGTCTACGAGACGCTCTAACAGCCTCAAACGGTGATTACTCGGTACTCGTTACAGGCCCAATTGTTATAGCTCTCTACAGCCTGTTGGCACTCGTTCTTGTTTTGACAGTTACAAAGAAGGTACGTGAGAGCCGCTCCGCTAAGGCAGCGCGTTAGTCTCTCCCCTCACCGAGGTAATACTCAGGGGCCGGTAGCTCAGCTACCGGCCCCATCTTTTTATGTGAAGGTAAGAAAAAAGGGGTTGGCCCCCGCAGATTGCTCTGCGGGGGGCCAACCCTCTATCGTCCTCCGCTAGCTGGACGCTAGCAGGAGTTCAGATCGGGAAGTAAGAAACTTACTTGATGATCTTGGTAACGCGACCTGAACCAACGGTGCGGCCACCTTCGCGGATTGCGAAGCCGAGGCCCTCTTCCATTGCGATTTCCTGGATGAGCTCAACGGTCATCTCAGTGTTGTCGCCGGGCATAACCATTTCGGTGCCCTCGGGAAGGGTGATAACACCGGTAACGTCGGTGGTGCGGAAGTAGAACTGGGGGCGGTAGTTCGAGTAGAAGGGGTTGTGGCGGCCGCCTTCATCCTTGGAAAGGATGTAGACGTTAGCCTCGAACTGGGTGTGGGGGGTGATTGAGCCGGGCTCAACAACAACCTGACCACGCTCTACGTCGTCGCGCTTCAGACCGCGAAGCAGCAGACCACAGTTCTCGCCTGCCCATGCTTCGTCGAGCTGCTTGTGGAACATCTCGATACCGGTAACGGTGGTCTTCTGGATGGGGCGGATACCAACGATCTCAACTTCGGAGTTGATCTTCAGGGTACCGCGCTCGGCGCGACCGGTAACAACGGTACCGCGACCGGTGATGGTGAAGACGTCTTCGATGGGCATGAGGAAGGGCTTGTCCTTCTCACGAACGGGGTCGGGAATGTAGTTGTCAACCTCGTCCATGAGCTCTTCAACCTTAGCAACCCACTCGGGATCGCCTTCGAGAGCCTTCAGAGCGGAAACGCGAACAACGGGAGCGTTGTCGCCGTCGAACTCCTGTGAGGAGAGCAGTTCGCGAACTTCCATTTCAACGAGGTCGAGCAGTTCCTCGTCCTCAACCATGTCTGACTTGTTCAGAGCAACGAGCAGGGTGGGAACACCAACCTGGCGAGCCAGCAGAACGTGCTCGCGGGTCTGAGCCATGGGGCCGTCGGTGGCAGCAACAACGAGGATTGCGCCGTCCATCTGAGCAGCACCGGTGATCATGTTCTTGACGTAGTCAGCGTGACCGGGGGCGTCAACGTGTGCGTAGTGACGCTTTTCGGTCTGGTACTCGATGTGAGAGATGTTGATGGTAATACCGCGCTGGCGCTCTTCAGGAGCGGAGTCGATCATACCGAAGTCGCGCTGCTCGTTCAGGTCGGGGTACTTGTCAGCCAGAACCTTGGAGATTGCAGCGGTCAGGGTGGTCTTACCGTGGTCAACGTGACCGATGGTACCGACGTTTACGTGAGGCTTGGAGCGCTCGAACTTAGCCTTAGCCAAGAGTATTCCTCCTATAGAGAAGATTTGAGAACCTGCACTCGGGTTTCACACCGGCGCACTCCGCCGTAAAAGGCGGTCTAGCTACCACAATAGCGGATAAGGCCGGTGGGGCGAAACCCGAATGCGGGTTCATTTACTAGGTTTTTTTGAAAAGCGGTGCGGCTCACACGGGGTGAGCCGCACCCGGGCAAGTATTACTCGCCGCGGCTCTTCTGGATGATTTCATCAGCAACGTTCTTGGGAACCTCGGCGTAGCTGTCGAACTCCATGGAGAAGACTGCACGACCCTGGGTCTTTGAACGGAGGTCACCGATGTAACCGAACATTTCTGACAGCGGAACAAGAGCGTGAACGATCTTGACGCCTGCTGCATCTTCCATGGACTGGATCTGACCACGACGTGAGTTCAGGTCGCCGATAACATCGCCCATGTAGTCCTCGGGGGTACGTACTTCAACAGCCATCAGGGGCTCCAGCAGGACGGGAGCGGCGCGGCGGGCGCCTTCCTTGAAGACCATTGAGCCAGCGATCTTGAACGCCATTTCTGACGAGTCAACATCGTGGTAAGCACCGTCGATCAGGGTTGCCTTGACACCAACAACGGGGTAGCCAGCGAGGATACCGAGCTGCATTGCGTCCTGGATACCGGCGTCAACAGAGGGGATGTATTCGCGGGGAACACGACCACCGGTGACGACGTTGTCGAACTCGTAGAGCTCTTCAGCATCGAGGGCGATGGGTTCGAAGGAGACCTGAACCTTCGCGAACTGACCGGAACCACCGGTCTGCTTCTTGTGGGTGTAGTCAACCTTTTCGACAGCCTTGGTGATGGTTTCGCGGTAGGCCACCTGGGGCTTACCAACGTTAGCCTCAACCTTGAATTCGCGCTTCATACGGTCAACGATGATGTCCAGGTGGAGCTCGCCCATACCGCCGATTTCGGTCTGGCCGGTTTCTTCGTTGAGTGAAACGGTGAAGGTGGGGTCTTCAGCAGACAGCTTCTGGATAGCGGTTGACATCTTCTCCTGGTCGCCCTTGGTCTTGGGCTCGATGGCCACGAAGATCACGGGGGCGGGGAAGGTCATGGATTCCAGAACTACGGGGTTAGCAGTGTCGCAGAGGGTGTCACCGGTGGTGGTGTCCTTCAGACCGATTGCTGCGTAGATGTGACCTGCCTGGATCTCTTCAACAGGGTTCTCCTTGTTGGAGTGCATCTGGAAGAGCTTACCGATACGTTCCTTCTTACCCTTGGTGGCGTTCAGAACCTGCTGGCCCTGTTCTGCCTTACCGGAGTAAACGCGGATGTAGGTCAGCTGGCCGTAGAAGGGGTGAGCTGCAACCTTGAAGGCCAGAGCTGCGAAGGGCTCGTCAGCTGAGGGCTTGCGGGTTACCTCAACCTCTTCATCAGAGGGCAGGTGGCCGATCATCGCGGGGACGTCCAGCGGTGAGGGCAGGTAGTCGAGAACTGCGTCGAGCATGGGCTGAACGCCGCGGTTCTTGAATGCTGAGCCACAGAAGACGGGGTAGGCTTCGTTAGCAACGGTCAGGGCGCGAACGCCTGCCTTGATTTCCTCGATGGT
The DNA here is from genome assembly GCF_053548195.1 of Rothia sp. 11254D007BW. Taxonomy (NCBI): domain Bacteria; kingdom Bacillati; phylum Actinomycetota; class Actinomycetes; order Micrococcales; family Micrococcaceae; genus Rothia; species Rothia sp. 11254D007BW. The sequence goes on along the minus strand of NZ_JBPWPK010000001.1, from coordinate 49,939 downwards.
CAGTTCGCCCTCTTCGAGGTACTTTTCCATGAGGTCTTCAGAGGCTTCTGCTACGTTTTCAACGAGCTCGGCACGGTACTGCTCTGCCTTTTCCTGCAGGTCAGCGGGGATTTCCTGGATTTCGTAGGAAGCACCCATGGTAACGTCACCCTTGGCATCGCCGGGCCAGACGTAGGCCTGCATGGTGAGCAGGTCAACGACGCCGATGAAGTCGTTTTCAGCGCCGATGGGCAGCTGCATAACGAGGGGCTTAGCGCCGAGACGCTTGACGATGGTGTCTACGGTGAAGTAGAAGTCTGCACCCAGCTTGTCCATCTTGTTGACGAAGCAGATACGGGGAACTTCGTACTTGTCAGCCTGGCGCCAAACGGTTTCAGACTGGGGCTCAACGCCTTCCTTGCCGTCGAACACTGCAACAGCGCCGTCGAGGACGCGCAGTGAACGCTCAACTTCAACGGTGAAGTCAACGTGGCCGGGGGTGTCGATGATGTTGATCTGGTTGTTCTTCCAGAAGCAGGTGGTTGCCGCGGAGGTAATGGTAATACCGCGTTCCTGTTCCTGAGCCATCCAGTCCATGGTTGAAGCACCGTCGTGGGTCTCACCGATCTTGTGGTTGATACCGGTGTAGAAGAGGATGCGTTCGGTGGTGGTGGTCTTACCGGCGTCAATGTGCGCCATAATACCGATGTTGCGGACCTTATTCAGGTCGGTAAGCACGTCTAGTGCCACTTTGTTCTCCCTTGTGAGAAACTCCGAAAGCCTGCCGCTATGTACTTGTGCAATAACGGCAGGCTACGAAGAAATTACCAGCGGTAGTGTGCGAAGGCCTTGTTGGACTCGGCCATCTTGTGAGTGTCTTCGCGACGCTTCACAGCGGCACCGAGACCGTTGGACGCATCCAGGATCTCGTTCATGAGACGCTCGGTCATGGTCTTCTCGCGGCGGAGCTTTGAGAAGCCAACGAGCCAGCGCAGAGCCAGAGCGGTTGCGCGGCCTGCACGAACCTCGACGGGGACCTGGTAGGTCGCGCCGCCAACGCGGCGTGAGCGAACCTCGAGTGAAGGCTTGACGTTGTCCATTGCCTTCTTGAGGGTTACTACGGGGTCTGCGCCGGTCTTCTGGGCAACGCCTTCGAGGGCACCGTAAACGATGCGCTCAGCGGTTGACTTCTTACCGTCCAGCAGAACCTTGTTGATGAGCTGGGTAACCAGCGGTGAGCCGTAAACGGGGTCGTTTACGAGGGGACGCTTAGGAGCGGGACCCTTACGAGGCATTACTTCTTCTCCTTCTTTGCGCCGTAGCGTGAACGAGCCTGACCGCGGCCCTTAACGCCCTGGGTATCCAGTGCGCCACGTACAATCTTGTAACGAACACCGGGGAGGTCCTTCACACGACCACCGCGAACGAGCACGATGGAGTGTTCCTGAAGGTTGTGGCCCTCACCGGGGATGTATGCGGTAACCTCGACGCCGCCGTTGAGCTTAACACGTGCGACCTTACGCAGTGCTGAGTTCGGCTTCTTCGGGGTGGTGGTGTATACACGGGTGCATACGCCACGCTTCATGGGGTTGCCCTTAAGTGCGGGCGCCTTGGTCTTAACGACCTTGGGTGCACGGCCCTTACGGACCAACTGCTGAATTGTAGGCACTTGTTCTCCGTTTGGTATCGGTGGCCCCGTTAGGAGCTACCGGTTTACTTGCCTTCTGTCACTTGGGATAAGCGCAAAAGAAAATCTTCATGACTTAGCAGGAGCCCAGACACAACAAAAAATGGCATTTAGGCCTCAAGATCGCTGGTCGGGCTGAGTGCCCGGGCGAACAAGGCCAAAGGACGGTGTCCATTCTGCCATTGGTTCTTATGTACTGCTCAGAACGTGTCTGTGCGGGCAGTAGATACTACTGCTAAGTACTCCAGGTACTACTCTAGCTGGTTAGAAAGGCTTAATCTACCCCCTGCGTGCTCTGGGGGCAGCTTTAAGCTCTTTAATCGGGTGATGTCTGGCACTTAAGGCTTTTAAAAGCGCAAGGACGCCGGCGCTCCCCTCCCCTGCCAGGGGAAAGGGGTTGCCGGCGTCCGCGTCCTGAAGGAACCTGCCCGCCTAGCTGACGGTGAAGTTCTGGGTTGCCCCGGTGAAGGGGGTGATAGTACCGACACCGTTCTTGGAGTCCCCGTGGTAGAGAATCCGGTAGGTACCGGGAAGTGCGTCAGCGGGAATCTGCCATTCGATGGTTACGCGGGACTGGGCTGCCAGGTGGCGTTTCCAGTGGAAGCGGGTGGCCGGGTCGTTATCGCCGGCAACGGTCACCCACTGGTTACCCTCTAGACGCTGCACTTCAAGGTAGCTGGAATTGAGCTGCTGGTCGTTGTTGGGGTGGGCACCCACAAAGAGGGCACTGACGGTTGCGCCCCGGGCCGTGTTGGCGGGCTGGGTGAGCACCTTACCGTAGTAGTGGCCAGCGCCGGGCAGGTCGTACCAGACCTTACCCACGGCGCTCTTCATGGGGGTGCGCACGGAAGGCTTATCGCCCAACGGCAGCTCCGTGCCATCACGGAGGGAAGTCGCCACGGTGTTGAGGGTCTGACGGAAGGCCCCCATGGTGTTGATGCCAAAGACAGTAGCACCACCCTCGTACTGCTGAGAAAGATATTCCTGCGGGGTGGTCACATAGTGACTGTAGGCGTTGGTGTAGCCCTGCACGATAATCTGCGACTCGTCAACGCCCAGCAGGGCTGCCATATCCTGGCGGTACTGTACGCCGACTGCGCCGTTGTGTTCACCGGGCATACCCAGTAGGTAGTAGTTGCCAAAGCGCATGACCTGCACCGGCAGCTTCTGCTGCACCTTCTCGTGGACGGCAAGCAGGTTGGCCTTGGGGTACTGGCAGGCACTCAGGCTGGCAGATGAGCTGTAGGCCAGCCAGTTGAAATCGCTCCAGACCTTGTTCGCGTTAGCCCCCTCATTGAAGCCTGCCGCACCGGGGCCGTCCTCCACGCTGCCGGCGGCGAAGGGGGCACCGAGCGAGGCGTTACAGGTGGAACCTGCATAGCCGGTGCCCGTCCACCGGGCATCCACCTGCACCTTGGAGAAATCTACATACGTAATGCGGGAATCCAGCCCCTGCCCCACCGGGGTACCGGCGCTGGCGAGCTGGGTGCGGACGGCGTCCGCCTGCTTGGTTCCCTGAATCTCAAGGTTGGTGAACATGTCGTTGGTGGGGCCCATACCCGGTTGCAGCTGGGTGTTGGGTGAGACGTCACCGGTGTTGCTGTTGGCAAAGGCCGCGATGAAGGCATCGTCCTCGGAACCCGCGTTGAGGTTCACCCCGTGATCAACAGTTTCGAGCAGGTACTGGGCGTAGCCCTTGTTATCGGATGAGACCAGGGTGTTTTTGTTGGTGAGGGAGGTGGGGTGGATAGCAAACCAGTTGAGGACGGCGCGGGTCACCCCGTCGTGCTCAAATCGGAAGGTGGTGCTGGTAGGGTCTACCCCGTCGATCAGCGCATCGGTGAGGTTAGCCGGGTCTTGCTCCAGGGCCACCGCCGAGCGGTTGACGCCCACACCGGTGAGCTGGCTACTAGAGACCGTCACGTTACCGGGGGCAAGGTCAGCCAGTGCCTCGCGGATAGCCTGCATAGACCCGTTGACCTGGTTGTTAAAGGTGGGCTCGTTGAAGCCCAGGGTTGCCAGGTTGTACAGTACATCCTTACTCACACCGCCAGGGGTAGCATGACTGTGGGAGGCTGTAATCATAATGTTCGCTTCGGTGAACTCGGGGCCGAGCTCCGTCTGAATACGGTTCACCAGTTCAGCGCGAATACTGTTCCAGGCGCTTAGAGCATCGAGTACCACAATCAGGTTGCGGGAGCCGCTAGCAGGGTCAATGACCACGAAGGCGCGGGCGTACTGGCGGGTATGAATACCCGAGCCCTTTTGGGTGTCGGTACCGTAACCTACGAAGGCCACCTCTGCGACCTCACCGGTGATATCGGCAACGCCCGCCCCGACCAGGTAGGGGTTCGTGGCGGTTGGCTGGGTGGAGTTCACCAGCTGAGCCAGGCTCTGGGCATTGACACCCGCTGGCGTTAGTTCAACGTCGGCCTGGGACGGAATCAGATAGGCCCCGGCAGCTAGCGATAGGGCAGCCCCAAAGACGCCAAGTTTGACCCCTACATGTCGTGATAGTTTCATTCAACCCTCAAAGTGTGCGAAAGGTGAGCAGCTGAGGCCGCTCAAGTGTGCTCAAATAAGCCTACCGATGAGACAGCCATCTAGCTAGCTAGGCTTACCCAGCGATTCGTGGTAGAACGGAAGAGCTTTACTCGTAGACAAAGGACAGCCCCGTGAGCACACCCCAAGAGTCATACCTGGTCGGGTTACTGGGAAGCGGTATTACAGCTTCCTTGACTCCCCCGTTGCACGAGTTTGCGGCCGATCGAGCGGGACTGCGATATCTTTACCGTCCCATTGACCTTGATGCTTTAGGCCCTAGCCAGCGGGCAGCTGGCGCCCTGCCCATCGGTGAGCTCCTACACTGGGGCTTTGATTTTGGCTTCAACGCTTTCAACATCACCTTCCCCTACAAGCAAGCGGTACTTGAGCACCTGGATGAGGTGTCGGACGCCGCCGCCCGCCTGGGGGCTGTCAATACGGTGGTAGCACAGGAAGGTAGGCTTCTGGGCTATAACACCGATGTCAGTGGTTTTGCCTCGGCTCTGGGTCAGGGCCTCGCACCTGCCCCCGGCGATCTGAGAGAGGTCACCCAGCTAGGTGTGGGTGGTGCGGGGTCTGCCACCGCAGATGCCCTCCTCAGCCTAGGAACTAGAACGCTCAATCTATTTGACCTCGATACTCAAAGGGCTATAGCCAAAGCCCAGCAGCTGGCCGAGCTCTACCCGGGCGCAACCGTCCGCGCCGTCACGGAGGATGAGCTAGCTGCTGTTCTTGCTGCCTCTACCGGCCTGGTCAACGCCACCCCTATCGGTATGCACCATCACCCCGGCACTCCCCTACCCCTGGACTACCTGCACCCACAGCTCTGGGTCTTCGACGTCATCTACCTACCGCAAAACACACCGCTGATACAGAAAGCCCGTTCTATAGGGTGCAGGGTACTACCCGGCGGGATTATGGCAGTGGGACAGGCAGCCGATGCCTTTGAACTCATCACCGGCCTGAGCCCAGACAGGACAGAACTCCTTACTCATTTCGAAAGGCTCCTGGTAGCACAGGGCAACCAGCTCACCTAAGGGTTCCCCGCAAACAGGCGCCTGTCCGTCCGCCTGTTCCTTCGCGCAGACTCAACATACACCTACAAGCAAGGCCCTCCCCCGCAGAAGTGCGGGGAAGGGCCTTACCTATACCGGGCTAACGGCGGACGGTTTACTTACCGAACTCGTAGTCATCCAGCGGAATAGCCTGGAACTCGGGGCTGATAGCACCCTCGTTGGTCTCGGCGTAGCTGAAATCATTGTAGGGAGTTGCGGTCTGAGCAAACAGAGCCTCGCGAGCCTCGTCGGTGGGCTCAACCTCGATGTCGTTGTACATGGCAAGGCCAGTACCGGCGGGGATGAGCTTACCGATGATGACGTTTTCCTTGAGGCCGACCAGCGGGTCTTCCTTACCTTCCATCGCAGCCTGAGTAAGGACGCGGGTGGTTTCCTGGAAGGACGCGGCAGACAGCCAGGACTCGGTAGCCAGTGACGCCTTGGTAATACCCATCATCTCGGGGCGACCTGAGGCAGGACGCTTACCCTCAGCCAGAGCCGCACGGTTGGCGTTCTGGAAGGCGATGTTCTCAACCAGCTCACCGGGGAGCAGGTTGGTCTCACCGGAGTCGATGACGGTGATACGACGCAGCATCTGGCGAACGATAACCTCAACGTGCTTATCGTGGATGCCTACACCCTGGGAGCGGTACACGCCCTGGACCTCGTCCACCAGGTGCTTCTGAGCCTCACGGGGACCGCGGATACGCAGGATCTCCTTGGGGTCAACAGCACCGGCGACCAGCTGGGTACCGACGGTGATGTGGTCACCTTCAGCAACTTCCAGGCGGGCACGACGCAGCACGGGGTAGGCTACCGGGTCATCGCCGTTATCGGGGGTGACAACGACCTTGAGGGACTTGTCGGTGTCCTCGATGGTAACGCGACCGGTGACCTCTGAGATCGGGGCAACACCCTTGGGGGTGCGGGCCTCGAAGAGCTCCTGAATACGGGGCAGACCCTGGGTAATATCGTCAGCCGATGCGACACCACCGGTGTGGAAGGTACGCATGGTCAGCTGGGTACCGGGCTCACCAATGGACTGAGCCGCGATAATACCGACGGCCTCACCAATGTCGACCAGGTTGCCTGAGGCCATGGAACGGCCGTAGCAGAGGGCACAAACACCAACTGCTGACTCACAAGTCAGGACGGAGCGGACGCGAACCTCTTCGATACCGGCCTTGAACAGGTCGTCAATGACGATATCTGAGACGTCTGCGCCAGCAGCAGCCAGTACGGTGCCGTCTTCAGCCACAACGTCAACAGCCAGAGCGCGGCCGTGGATTGAAGACTCGACGTTCTCGTGCAGGGAGACGTTGCCAGCGGCGTCCTTCTCGATCAGGGGCAGAGTCAGGCCGCGGCGGGTGCCACAGTCGTGCTCGCGCACGATGACATCCTGAGAAACGTCGACCAGACGACGGGTCAGGTAACCGGAGTTTGCGGTACGCAGCGCGGTATCTGCCAGACCCTTACGAGCACCGTGGGTTGCGATGAAGTACTCCAGAACCGACAGGCCTTCACGGTAGGAAGACTTAATCGGGCGGGGCATAATCTCACCCTTGGTGTTGGACACCAGACCACGGATACCTGCAATCTGACGAACCTGCATCCAGTTACCGCGTGCACCCGAGGTGACCATGCGGTTAATGGTGGTGTTCTTCTCGGCCAGGTTTTCCTTCATGGCCTCGGCGACCTCGTCGGTTGCCTTGGTCCAAATGTCGATCAGTTCGGTACGGCGTTCGACGTCGTCGATCAGACCCATGGCGAACTGGGATTCGATGTTGGCTGCCTGCTCCTCGTAGCCTTCCATAATGGCGGGCTTGGTGGGGGGCGCTGCGATATCGGAGACCGCAACGGTCACACCTGAGCGTGAAGCGTAGTAGAAGCCGGTGTTCTTGAGCGCGTCAAGGGTCTTGGCTACCACGTGCATGGGGTACTTCTCAGCAAGGTCGTTGATGAGGGCACCCAGGGACTTCTTGTCGGCAATACCGGTGTACCAGGGGTAGTCGGCGGGCAGGGTCTCGTTGAAGATGACCTGACCGACGGTGGTTTCTACCAGGACGGGCTGACCGGGCTCGTAGCCTTCGGGGGCTTCCCAGCCCTCGTAGGGTACGAAGTCGTCCAGCACGATCTTGACCTTGGTGTAGAGCTCAATCTCGTGGCGGTCCATGGCCATGATGGCTTCTGCGTAGGACGAGAACAGGCGGCCTTCGTTCTTCTCACCGTCACGGGCGGTGGTCAGGTGGAAGAGACCGATGATCATGTCCTGGTCAGGTACCGCAACGGGGCGGCCGTCTGAGGGCTTCAGGATGTTGTTGGAGGACAGCATGAGGATGCGGGCCTCGGCCTGAGCCTCGGGTGACAGGGGCAGGTGGACTGCCATCTGGTCGCCGTCGAAGTCAGCGTTGAATGCTGAACAGACGAGCGGGTGCAGCTGGATAGCCTTACCTTCGACCAGCTGGGGTTCGAAGGCCTGAATACCCAGGCGGTGCAGGGTGGGTGCGCGGTTCAGCAGCACGGGGTGCTCGGTGATGATCTCTTCGAGGACGTCCCACACCTGGGGGCGGAAACGCTCGACCATGCGCTTAGCAGACTTGATGTTCTGGGCGTGGTTGAGGTCCACCAGGCGCTTCATCACGAAGGGCTTGAAGAGCTCCAGAGCCATCTGCTTGGGCAGACCACACTGGTGCATCTGCAGGGTGGGGCCACCGACGATAACGGAACGACCCGAGTAGTCAACGCGCTTACCGAGCAGGTTCTGACGGAAGCGGCCCTGCTTACCCTTGAGCATGTCAGAAAGTGACTTCAGGGGGCGGTTACCGGGACCGGTGACGGGGCGACCGCGACGGCCGTTGTCGAACAGGGAGTCAACAGCTTCCTGCAGCATGCGCTTTTCGTTGTTCACGATGATCTCGGGAGCACCAAGTTCCAGCAGACGCTTGAGGCGGTTGTTGCGGTTGATGACGCGACGGTAGAGGTCGTTCAGGTCGGAGGTCGCGAAGCGGCCACCGTCGAGCTGCACCATGGGGCGCAGTTCCGGCGGGATGACGGGAACGTAGTCCAGTACCATACCGAGCGGTGAGTTGTCGGTGGTCAGGAAGGCATTGACAACCTTCAGACGCTTGAGGGCGCGGGTCTTCTTCTGGCCCTTGCCGGTCTGGATGATGTCCTTGAGAGCCTCTGCTTCAGCTTCCATGTCGAAGTTCTCAAGACGCTTCTTGATTGCTTCTGCACCCATGGAGCCTTCGAAGTACATGCCGTACTTGTCGACCATGCCACGGTAGAGAGCCTCATCGCCTTCAAGGTCGGCGACCTTGAGGTTCTTGAAGCGGTCCCAGACGCGCTCGAGCTGCTCGATTTCGCGTTCTGCGTTCTTGCGGACGGACGCCATCTGGCGCTCGGCTGCGTCGCGCAGCTTGCGCTTTTCGGCGGCCTTGCCACCGTCAGCCTCGATCTTGGCGAGTTCCTCTTCGGTTTCGCGAGCGATCAGGTTGATGTCGGCTGCGAGCTGGTCCTGCAGGACCTTCTTGTCGCGGTCGTGGGCGGCCTGCAGGTTGGGCAGGTCCTCGTGGCGGGCTTCTTCGTCCACATGGGTAATCATGTAGGCGGCGAAGTAGATGATCTTTTCCAGGTCCTTGGGAGCCAGGTCAAGCAGGTAGCCCAGGCGTGAGGGTACGCCCTTGAAGTACCAGATGTGGGTCACGGGAGCCGCCAGCTCGATGTGGCCCATACGCTCGCGGCGCACCTTGGCACGGGTTACCTCTACGCCACAGCGCTCACAGATGATGCCCTTGAAGCGTACGCGCTTGTACTTACCGCAGTAGCATTCCCAGTCGCGGGTAGGGCCGAAGATGCGCTCGTCGAAGAGGCCTTCCTTCTCGGGCTTCAGGGTTCGGTAGTTGATGGTTTCGGGCTTCTTAACCTCGCCGTAGGACCAATCCAGGATGTTCTGGGAGGTCGCTAGGCCAATACGCATCAAACCAAGTGAAGATTCGTTGGACATTTGGTCCTTATCTCTTTCCTAGTGTTTTGAAGTCTTGTTCGAACAGATGGGAGGGTTTAGACCTCTTCGACAGAGCTGGGCTCTGCGTGGGACAGGTCGATGCCCAGGTCATCTGCTGCTCGGAAGCCTTCGTCTTCTACATCGCGCATTTCGATGGTCTTACCGTCGGTTGAGAGAACCTCAACGTTCAGGCAGAGGGACTGCATTTCCTTGATCAAGACCTTGAAGGACTCGGGCACACCGGGTTCGGGGATGTTCTCGCCCTTGACGATGGCTTCGTAGACCTTCACGCGGCCGTGAACGTCGTCAGACTTGACAGTCAGGATTTCCTGCAGGGTGTAGGCGGCACCGTATGCTTCCAGTGCCCACACTTCCATTTCACCGAAGCGCTGGCCACCGAACTGGGCCTTACCGCCCAGGGGCTGCTGGGTGATCATGGAGTAGGGGCCGGTGGAGCGTGCGTGGATCTTGTCGTCCACCAGGTGGTGCAGCTTCAGGATGTACTGGTAGCCAACGGATACCGGCTCGGGGAAGGGCTCGCCGGAGCGGCCATCGAGCAGGCGGGCCTTACCTGAGCGGTTGATCAGGCGGTCGCCGTCGCGGTTGGGGTTAGCGTGGTCCAGTAGCTCGAAGAGTTCCTCTTCGCCGGCACCGTCGAACACGGGGGTTGCGACGTTGGTGGGGCCGGTTTCCTTGGGGAAGTTGTGGAGCTTGTCCAGCCAGGCGGGGTTGCCCTCGATCTTCCAGCCCTGCTTAGCCAGCCAGCCGGTGTGAACTTCGAGTACCTGACCGATGTTCATACGACCGGGGACGCCCAGCGGGTTGAGGATGATGTCAACGGGGGTGCCGTCTTCCATGAAGGGCATGTCCTCGATGGGGAGGATCTTGGTAATAACACCCTTGTTACCGTGGCGGCCTGCCAGCTTATCGCCGACGGTGATCTTACGCTTCTGGGCAACGTAGACGCGCACCAGCTGGTTAACGCCGCTGGGCAGGTCTTCGTCGTCGGTTTCGCGGTCAAAGATACGGACGCCGATAACGGTACCGGACTCGCCGTGGGGAACCTTGAGTGAGGTGTCACGGACTTCGCGGGACTTCTCACCGAAGATGGCGCGCAGCAGGCGCTCTTCGGGGGTCAGTTCGGTTTCGCCCTTGGGGGTGACCTTACCGACCAGGATGTCGCCGGCCTCAACCTCGGCACCGATGTGGATGATGCCGCGCTCGTCGAGGGCTGAGAGCACCTCTTCGGAGACGTTGGGGATGTCGCGGGTGATCTCTTCGGCACCCAGCTTGGTGTCGCGGGCATCGATTTCGTGCTCTTCAATGTGGATTGAGGTGAGCACGTCGTCGGAGATCATGCGCTGGGACAGGATGATGCCGTCCTCGAAGTTGAAGCCTTCCCATGACATGTAGGCCACGAGTAGGTTCTTACCGAGTGCCAGTTCGCCCTTGTCGGTTGAGGGGCCGTCAGCAATCAGGCTGCGCTCTTCAACGCGGTCGCCCACCTTAACAACAACGCGGTGGTTGTAGCAGTTACCGGGGTTGGAGCGCTGGAACTTGAGGATGGGGTAGGAGGTGGTGGTGCCATCATCGTTGCGGACGACAACCAGGTCAGCAGAGACCTCGGAGACCACACCGGCCTTCTTAGCGACAACGGAGTCACCGGAGTCAAGAGCCGCGTAGCGTTCCATACCGGTACCAACGACAGGTGCCTCTGATTCGAGCAGGGGCACAGCCTGACGCTGCATGTTAGCACCCATCAGTGCTCGGTTAGCGTCGTCGTGTTCCAGGTAGGGAATCAGAGCGGTTGCCACAGACACCATCTGGCGGGGGGAGACGTCCATGAACTCAATCTCGGAGGCGTCTACCAGCACAGCTTCACCAGAGCCGTCGCCTGCACGGCAGAGGACCTGCTCTTCGGCGAAGGTCATGTCTGCGTTCAGGGGCGCGTTAGCCTGAGCGATGGTGTTGCCCTTTTCGTCATCGGCGGTGAGGTACTTGACCTCGTCGGTGACCTGACCGTTCTTGACGATACGATAGGGGGTCTCGATGAAACCGAAGGGGTTGATGCGGGCGTAGGTTGCCAGCGAGCCGATCAGACCGATGTTGGGGCCTTCAGGGGTTTCGATGGGGCACATACGGCCGTAGTGGGAGGGGTGCACGTCTCGCACTTCCATGCCTGCGCGGTCACGGGAGAGACCACCGGGGCCCAGAGCTGAGAGACGACGCTTGTGAGTCAGACCTGCCAGCGGGTTGTTCTGATCCATGAACTGGGAGAGCTGGGAGGTACCGAAGAATTCCTTGATGGAGGCAACCACGGGGCGGATGTTAATCAGGGTCTGAGGGGTGATGGCCTCGACGTCCTGGGTGGTCATACGCTCACGAACGACGCGCTCCATGCGGGACAGACCGGTACGAATCTGGTTCTCGATCAGTTCGCCCACGGCGCGGATGCGGCGGTTACCGAAGTGGTCGATATCGTCAACGTCAACGCGGATGTCGACTTCCTGGCCGTCGCGGATGCCCTTGATGCTGGTGCCACCTGCGTGCAGGGTGACCAGGTAGCGAATCATGGCTGCGATGTCGTCCTGGGACAGCACTGATGCTGAGGGGTCGTTGACGGGGGTGTCGATGCCGAGCTTGCGGTTGACCTTGTAGCGGCCGACCTTTGCCAGGTCGTAGCGACGGGGGGTGAAGTACATGTTGTCCAGCAGGTTCTGGGCAGCATCAACCGTCGGGGGTTCGCCCGGGCGCAGCTTGCGGTAGATGTCAAGCAGGGCCTCTTCGCGGGTCTGGACGGTGTCCTTCTCGAGGGTGGCGCGGATGGAGTCAAATTCACCGAACTCAGCCAGAATCTTGGCTTCGCTCCAGCCCAGGGCCTTGAGCAGGGTGGTGACTGACTGCTTACGGCGGCGGTCCAGACGGACGCCTACCTGGTCACGCTTATCGATTTCGAGTTCGAACCAGGCACCGCGGGAGGGGATAATCTTCGCGGTGTAGATGTCCTTATCGGAGGTGCGGTCGGCGGTCTTTTCGAAGTAGGCACCGGGTGAGCGAACCAGCTGGGAAACAACGACGCGCTCGGAGCCGTTGATGACGAAGGTGCCGGATTCGGTCATCAGGGGGAAGTCACCCATGAACACGGTCTGCTGCTTGATTTCGCCCGTGTTGTTGTTCATGAATTCGGCCTTGACGTACAGGGGAGCTGCGTAGGTCGCATCGCGATCCTTGCACTCTTCCATGGTGTACTTGGGGTCGGCGAATTCGGGATCGGAGAAGGACAGGGACATGGTGCCCTGGAAGTCTTCGATCGGGGAGATTTCTTCGAAGATGTCGGCAAGACCTGAGGTCTGGCTGACGGAGGTATCGCCGGTTTCTGCTGCTACAGCTGCTTTAGCTGCCCAGCGTTCGTTACCGACGAGCTGATCAAAGCTGTCGAGCTGGAGCGCGAGCAGGTTGGGAACCTGCAGGGGCTCAGCAATTTTTGCGAATGAGATTCGGCGCTGCGAACCTACGCCGTTAGCGGCTTCAGTATTAGAGGTGCTCGAGGCGACCAAGATTGGATCCTTCCACAGACATGTCTGTTCGTACCCGCTCCCCCACCAGGGGCGGTACACTCAAGGACCCTTTGAAAAGGCAAACTAGCCTGTTATAGCACCTGTGCCGTGCTGGGATAGTGGCTAGATTGATGTTCGGGGTACTGGGGCGTACTTAAAACCTGTTACAACCTGCCCACCGCTATATGAAGGCACAGAAGATTAGGGAAGCGCAAATATTCATGCTACAGCAAAACATTTGCGCTGTCTATACCCAATCTCTGCAACTTTTGCAAACTCCGGCTAGCACTCCACCACGTTGACGGCCAGGCCACCCATGGAGGTTTCCTTGTAGCGGTGCGACATATCTTCGCCGGTCTGGCGCATGGTTTCGATGACCTGGTCCAGGGAGACCCGGTGCTGGCCGTCCCCGCGCAGGGCCATCTTGACGGCGGTAACGGCATTGGATGCTGCCATGGCGTTGCGCTCAATGCAGGGAATCTGCACCAGGCCACCGACGGGGTCGCAGGTCAGACCGAGGTTGTGCTCCATGGCAATTTCGGCGGCGTTTTCTACCTGCTCGTTGGTGCCGCCCATAACCTGGGCAAGACCGGCTGCGGCCATGGACGAGGCGGTGCCTACCTCACCCTGGCAGCCCACTTCGGCTCCAGAGATGGAGGCCCGCTTCTTGTAGAGGGCCCCGATGGAGGCGGCAGCTAGGAAGAAGTCAACCACGGCGTCATCGATGACCTTTTGGCCGCGGTGGCGCACTGCGGGCACGTAGTTGAGGGCGTAATGCAGCACAGCCGGGATAATGCCGGACGCCCCGTTGGTGGGGGCGGTGACGATCCGCCCGCCAAAGGCGTTTTCCTCGTTGACGGCCAGGGCGATGAGGTTAACCCAGTCAATGGCGAACTCGGGTGACTTCTTAGGGTCTTCTGCCAGCAGGTCTCGGTGCCACTGGCCAGCACGGCAGCGCACTTTAAGCGGGCCGGGCAGGTAACCCATTCGCTCTAGAGACGAGCCAATGCATTCCTTCATAACCTGCCGAATATGCAAGATCCCGGCGCGTACTTCGCTCTCGCTGCGCTCGGTCTTCTCGTTTTCCATCTTGAGCTGGGCGATGGACAGGCCCGCACTATTGGCCATGTCAAGGAGCTCTTCGCCCGACCCGAAGGGGTAAGGAGCCTTAGATAGCCCGGTGGAACCCGATGATTCTTCGTTTTCTTCAACGATGAACCCGCCGCCGATGGAGAAGTAGGTGCGCTCTAACAGTAGGCTCTCCCCCGCGTAGGCGGTGACCTTGATACCGTTGGTGTGGCGGGGAAGTACGGTGAGCGGACGCAGGGTGATATCGGCTTCCTTGTAGGCCAGGACGGGCCCGCTCACCTTGGTTGTCTCGGGGCCGGGGGCACCGGACTCGAAGGCTGCCGAGGGGTAGCCTGCCAGGGGCAGGGTACCGTCCACCTGGTTGCGGTCCATGAGGGCCTCGGCGGCAGCAATGTCGATGGTTTCGGGCACGAAACCAGCCAGCCCCTTAATGGCTGCGCTCATGGTGCCGTGCCCGGCGCCGGTGGCTGCTAGAGAGCCGTAGAGGTCGATATGGACCCGGGTGACGTCCTTGAGTGTGCCTACGTCAATCAGTTCGGCGATGAACCGGTTGGTGGCTCGCATCGGGCCCACGGTATGGGAGCTGGAGGGGCCAATACCGATGGAGAACATCTCGAAGACAGAGATGTCATAGTCCAGGGCTTCTGCTTTGGTCTGCGCTTCTGAATGGGGCGGATCAGAAAGGTAGTCGGGGGTGTCGTTGAGGTCCATCGGTGATGCTCCTGCGGGGTGTCAAGGGGGCCTAGGTCAGAAAGAACCCTGTGCTACCAACCGATCCAAGGCCGGTTGTGACGGGGTGGCAGTAGCACAGGGTTCTAAAAAGGGGCGCGCTGAGCGGCTTACTTCTCGCGCTTGTAGAAGGGCAGCTCGACGATATCGAAGGGAGCAACCTTACCACGGATATCGACGTTGACGGTCGCACCTGCGGTAGCGTGCTCGGTGGCCAGTAGAGCCATAGCAACGGGGTAGCCCAGGGTGGGTGAGGGAATACCCGAGGTAATCTCACCGATCTCGGTGCCATTCTCGTCTACCAGCTTGGAGCCCGCTCGGCCGGGGCGCTTGCCCTGGGCCTTGAGGCCCACCAGAGAACGAGCCGGGGTCTGCTCGGAGAGCTGGACCAGGGCGTCCTTACCCACGAAGTTGGCGGACTTCTTGGTCAGGGCGATCTCAACCAGCTTGCCCATGCCCGACTCGAAGGGGGTAATGTCGCGCCCCAGTTCGTGGCCGTAGAGGGGCATACCGGCTTCAAGGCGCAGGGAGTCACGGGCCGCGAGGCCTGCGGGAATAGCCCCGTGCTTCTCGCCGCGCTCGGCGGCCAGAGCCCAGAGCTTGGCGGCGTCCTCGTTAGCGACATAGATTTCGAAGCCGTCCTCACCGGTGTAGCCGGTGCGAGCCAGCAGGGCCTCAATATCGCCGAAGCGGATGGGGGCAGCTGCGTAGTAGCCCATGGAGGTGATGGTCTCGGCGTCGGAGGGGTCCATGTCGAGCAGGATGGCTTCAGAGGCCGGGCCCTGAACAGCAACCAGGGAAGTCGCCTCAGTCTCATTGACCAGCTGCACGTCGAAGCCTGCGGTGCGGGCGCTCATGGCCTCGTAGTCGGCGGCGACGTTGGCGGCGTTGGGAATGACCAGGAACTCTTCCTCGCCCAGGCGGTAGGTAATCAGGTCGTCAATGACGCCGCCGTCCTCAGCCAGAAGCAGGGAGTACTTGGCCTTGCCCACCTTGAGAATCGACATGTTAGAGAGCAGGGCGTAGTCCAGGAAGGCGCCGGCGTCGGGGCCGGTGACGCGGAATTCGCCCATGTGGGAGAGGTCGAAGAGACCGGCAGCTGAGCGCACAGCCTTGTGCTCTTCAACGTCGTTGGTGTACTTGAGGGGCATGTCCCAGCCGCCGAAGTCGGTGAAGGCGGCGCCCAGGTCTGCGTGGACCTGGTAAAGGGCAGTTTTCTGGGGTGACATAGGGGTTAGACCTTTCTCGCCTTAGGCACTGTGGACTTCGATGTCGAAGGCTTCCATGGGCGGGCATTCGCAGACAAAGTTACGGTCGCCGCCGGCACCGTCGATACGGCCAACGGGGGTGAAGTACTTGTTCAGGCGCAGCTCGTGCACGGGGTAGGCGGCCTGCGAACGGGGGTAGGGGCGGGTCCATTCGTCGGCGGTGACGACCTCGGCGGTGTGCGGGGCGTTGCGCAGCACAGACTCCTCGGCGCTGACCTTACCGTCGATGACTTCCTGAATCTCAGCGTGGATCTGGGTCATGGCCTCAATGAAGCGATCCAGCTCAGCTAAGGACTCTGATTCGGTGGGCTCGACCATGAGGGTGCCGGGCACGGGGAAGGCCAGGGTGGGGGCGTGGAAGCCGTAGTCCATGAGGCGCTTACAGACGTCCTCGGCGGTGATTCCGGACGCCGCGGTCAGCTCGCGCAGATCCAGGATGCACTCGTGGGCGACCAGGCCGGTCTCACCCGCGTAGAGCACGGGGTACAGGGAGCCCAGCTTCTTGGCGATGTAGTTGGCCGAGAGGATGGCGGTTTCGGAAGAAGCTCGCAGGCCCTCAGCACCGGTCATAGCGATGTACATCCAGGAGATGGGGAGCACACCGGCAGAACCAAACATAGCCTGGGAGATGGGCAGGGGTGCATCTGCCAGCTTGCCTTCGGCGTCCGCCTCGAAGCCGTTACCGGGCAGGTACTTCTCGAGGTGGGCGCCGACAGCAACGGGGCCGACGCCGGGGCCACCACCGCCGTGGGGGATGGCGAAGGTTTTGTGCAGGTTCAGGTGGGAGACGTCGCCACCAAACTTGCCGGGCTGGGCCAGACCCATCTGGGCGTTGAGGTTGGCGCCGTCTACGTAAACCTGGCCACCGGCGTCATGCACCAGCTGGCAGACCTCAACGACCTGCTCCTCAAAGACACCGTGGGTGGAGGGGTAGGTGATCATGATGCCGGCGATGGTGTCACCGTATTTTTCGATCTTGGCCTTGAGGTCTTCAACGTCGATGGAGCCGTCGGGGGCGGTTGCCACACCGGCGACGGACAAACCTGCCAGGGCAGCGGAGGCGGCGTTGGTGCCGTGAGCGCTCATGGGAATCAGGACGACGGTGCGCTGGGTATCGCCGTTAGCCTCG
This sequence comes from Rothia sp. 11254D007BW, assembly GCF_053548195.1. Lineage (NCBI taxonomy): Bacteria > Bacillati > Actinomycetota > Actinomycetes > Micrococcales > Micrococcaceae > Rothia > Rothia sp. 11254D007BW. Next base: position 32,896 of record NZ_JBPWPK010000001.1, on the reverse strand, counting down.
TGGTAGGCGCGGATAGCACGCAGGCCAGCGTACTCGCCAGACGCACCGGAGTTGGGCTGCAGGGAGATAGCGTCGTAGCCGGTAATTTCAACCAGCCAGGCTGAGAGCTCATCAATCAGGGCCTTCCAGCCGGCAGCCTGGTCGGCAGGCACGTTGGGGTGGATGGAGGCGAACTCGGGCCAGGAAATGGGTTCCATCTCGGCTGCTGCGTTCAGCTTCATGGTGCAAGAGCCCAGGGGAATCATGGTACGGTCCAGGGCCAGGTCCTTGTCTGAGAGGGAGCGCAGGTAGCGCATCATGGAGGTCTCAGAGCGGTAGAGGTGAAAGACCGGGTGGGTCATGTAGTCGTCGGTGCGCAGCAGAGCCTCGGGCAGCTCGTAGGCATCGGTCTCCCCCAGTTCACCGCCCAGGGCAGCGGCCAAGGCTTCCAGTACCTCATCGGTGTGGGACTCGCCCACTGAGATGGAGATACGATCTGCTGAGATTTTACGGACGTTAATACCGGCGTCCAGGGCCTTGGCAACCAGCTCGTCGGCGCGTCCTTCGGCCTCAAAGGCAACGGTGTCGAAGAAGGTCTCGTGGACCAGCTTCAGGCCGGCTGCGGTACCAGCGGCGGCGATACGGGCGGCATTATCGTGCAGGCGACCCGCGATAACCCGCAGGCCCTCAGGGCCGTGGTAGACGGCGTAGGCACCGGCGGCGATAGCCAGCAGGGCCTGGGCGGTACAAATGTTTGAGGTGGCCTTTTCGCGGCGGATATGCTGCTCGCGGGTCTGCAGGGCCAGGCGGTAGGCGGGCTTGCCGAAGGCGTCCTGGGAAACACCGACCAGACGGCCGGGCAGGTTACGTTCCATACCCTTAGAGACAGCCATGAAAGCTGCGTGGGGTCCGCCGTACCAGAGGGGCAGGCCAAAGCGCTGGGAGGAGCCAACAGCGATGTCAGCGCCCTGGTGGCCGGGGGCGGTCAGCAGGGTCTGGGCCAGCAGGTCGGCGATGACGGTAACCAGGGCGCCACGCTCCTTGGCGGCCTTGATGACCGGCTCAATATCGCGGACTTCACCATCGTGGCCGGGGTTGGAGATAATGACGCCGTAAAGGTCGCCCTCGGGCAGGCCATCGGCAAAATCGGTAATCACAAAAGGAATGCCCAGGGCTTCAGCGCGGCCACGGACAACCGAGAGGGTCTGGGGCAGGGCACGGGAGTCAATAGCGAAGAAGCCGTTCTTGACCTTGCGGTTGGCCCGGTGCATCATGACGGCGGCCTCAGCAACGGCGGTTGCCTCATCCAGCAGAGAGGCGTTAGCGATGGGCAGGCCGGTCAGTTCCATAACGGTGTTCTGGAAGTTCAGTAGCGCTTCGAGACGACCCTGGGAGATTTCGGGCTGATAGGGGGTGTAGGAGGTGTACCAGCCCGGGTTTTCAAGAATGTTGCGGCGAATCACAGCCGGGGTGATGGCGTCATAGTAGCCGGCGCCAATCATCTGGTGCTTGACCTGGTTAAGGGCGGCGTAGGAGGCAATCTTGTTCTGGGCCTCAAGTTCGGTCAGGGGGGCGGGCAGGTTGAGGTCGCCCTCTAGACGAATATTGGAAGGGATGACCTCGTTGATGAGGGCGCCAAGGCTGTCATAGCCCAGCACCGAGAGCATGGTTTCTTGGTCGTTTGAGCGGGGGCCAAGGTGGCGGTCGATAAATGACATGGTGACTCTCCAGGGTAGAGGGTAAACCTGCCCACAGGGGTGCCCTGTGGTGGTGCCCTCCCCGCTCTGTTAAAACCTGAGAGTTTTGGTTCGCAGCTACCCATCACGCTTGGTAGCGGGCGCGAATTTTGCCCCTTCGGTGGGGGTTTAACGCCCCTCTCCAGAGTTGCCTAACTGAGCGGTACATGTGCCTGAGAGTTTCCCGGGGAGGGTTTGCTCCTTCGGCGCCGGTGCCCGTGGTCCCTCAACCTCGAGCATGTACGGTCTCTCCCGCACCAGTTGTAACGGCGTTTTAGTTGTAACAACCCTTATTGTGCCACACCTTACACCCAAAGCACCACATGAGGGAATTTTGGGGTGGAAAAGTCGATTTTACGGGGGGCGGACGCAACCGCGCCCCGCCCCTGCCCAAAGGCAGGAAAGCGGGGCGCGGGCGTCCGGAAATCTCCCTGGACGGAGAGTGCCAAGCCAAGCTTAGGCGGCGCGGGCGGGTTTCTTATCTGAAGCCATCCAGAGGGAAACCAGAATAGAAATCACGCAGGTAGAAGCCAGGGCCAGCACGCCCCAGAAATAGTTGCCGAAAGCGGTGTAGGCAGCGCCCATAATCAGGGGCGGGAAGTAGCCGCCCAGGCCACCGGCAGCCGAGACCAGACCAGACACGGTACCGGTATCTTGCGAGCGCACAACCTTGCCCAGCCAGCCGTAGATGGTGCCGGTACCGAAGCCCACAAAGAGGGCCATGACCACGTGAATCAGGGTATTCACGGCGGTGCTCTCAGGCTCAAAGGCAATGCAGATGGCCAGCACGGTCATAGCAACGAAAACGATGAGAGTGGTGAGCTTGCCGCCGAACTTATCGGCTGCGACCCCGCCGAAGGGGCGGGCCAGCACTGCGCAGGCCGCGAACATGGCCGCAAAAGTACCGCCGGCAACGGCCTCGTAGCCGTAGATGTTCTGCATGTAGGTAGAGAGGAAGTTCGAGAAAGCTACGAAGGCACCGAAGACCACAGCGTAGATGAAGCAGAGCTGCCAAGTGACCAGCTTCTTAGACACAGCCAGAATCTTGGGTAGAACCGGCTCGGGGGTGCGGGCCTTCATAACGGGTGAGTCACGGATGAAGAGCCAGACGATGACGGCGTAGGTCAGGGCTACGCAGCTCATAATGACGTGGGTGGGAAAGTAGCCAAAAGCAGCCAGCATGCGGGGGTTGAAGAAGGCGGCGCAGGCGGTACCGACCATGCCCATGCCGAAGATACCTGTGGCGAGGCCCTTGCGGTGGGGCTCAAACCAGGCAGCGGCGAAGGGAATACCCACCGCGAAGATGGAGCCACCGATACCCAGGAAGAAGGCTGCCAGCAGAAGCAGGGAGAAGTTACCCATCTGCCCCACCAGGCCGGTAACGAGCACCATGGACCCGGTAAGGGTCAGCATGATGGTGAACATAATGCGACCACCGAAGCGGTCGGTCAGTGCACCCACCGGAATACGGGCCAGGGACCCAACGATCACCGGGGTAGCGATCAGCAGGGAGCGCTGCCCCTCGGTCAGGCCGTAGGTTTCGGTGTAGTACTTGGCCAGGGGGCCAATCATGGTCCAGCCCCAGAAGCCAATCATGGAGGCCAGGGCCGCCATAATGACGTACTTGAACTGGCCAGCAAGCTGCGGATCTTTCGCAGCAACAGCCGTAGTAGACATGGTGTTTTCCTTAGTGGTGGTGGTGCTGGCGCTCGACCGTGCGGGCGTCCTTATTCACGGAGTCTGCGGTGCCTACCGGCGACCAGCCGCGGGCGTGGTTACGCTTGCCCCGCGAGCGGTAGACGATGTAGGGCCGGAAGATGTAGTGCAGGGGTGCGGTGAAGGCGTGCACCAGGCGGGTGAAGGGCCAGAGGCAGAAGAGAATCATGGCCACAATGACGTGGATGTGGAAGGAAGTAGTAGCGCTGGCCATGGCCTCGACGTTGGGCTGGAAGTAGAAGAGGGAGCGGAACCAGACCGAGACGGTTTCACGGTAGTTATGCTCGCCCTCGATCTCCATAGCGTTGAAGAGGGTGGCAACTGAGCCAAGGACGATGGCGCTGGTCAGGGCTACATACATCATCTTGTCGTTCCAGGTGGTGGCGCGGAAGACGGTGGCCGAGGTGCGGCGGCGGTAAATCATGGCGAAGAGGCCGATCAGGGTAGCAACCGCCGCAATGGAGCCCAGCACCAGGGCGTTGATGTGGTAGAAGTGCTCGGAGATGCCAACCGCGTCAGTCCAGGACTTGGGGATCACCAGACCCACGATGTGGCCCACGAGCACGACCAGGATGCCGTAGTGAAACATGGGCGAGGCGATGCGTAGCAGGCGGGATTCGTACATCTGGGAGGAGCGGGTGGTCCAGCCGAACTGGTCGGTCTTGTAACGCCAGATGGTACCGCCGATGACAATGGCGAGGGTGATGTAGGGGAAGATGCCCCAGAGGAAGAAGTCGAGGGCGTTAACTGTGCCGGTCACAGGGTGGCTCCGTTCTTATGGTCGGCACCGATGGTGGCGCCGGGTGTCTGTTCGTGGGGCAGCAAGAGGGGTAGCAGGCGGGGGTCGCCGGGGGCCAGGGCTAGGCCGACGGCTTCAGCGGGTGGGCCTGCTGTGACGAGTTTCTGCACGTCTGCCTGGGTTTCGGGGGAAACTCCGGGCAGGGTCTGGCAGACCGCTTCGATGAGCTCGTAATAGGGCAGGTTGTCGTCCCGTAGGGCCAGGCGTAGCAGCTCCAGGGAGGGGCGGTAGGCCTGCAGAGCAGCGCGGCCGGCGCGGGCGTCCACCAGGGCGGTGAACTCCAGCACCATGGGCAGGTAGTCGGGTAGTTCCCCGTGCAGGGTGGTGACCATGCCGGAGTCTCGGTACATCTGCTTGAAGCGGGCTAGGGCCTCGCCGCGGCGGCGGGTGTCGCCTTCGGTCCAGTAGGACAGGTGGAAGGCGTGCCGGCGTGACAGGTCGTATTCCTGTACGTATTCGGCCTGCATGGCGTCAAGCTCGGTTGCCTCGTACCAGGTCTTGATGCGGGCTACACCGCGCATTAAGTAGTCATTACCGGTTTCTTGGGCAAGCGCGGTAAGTTCCGGTAGCAGGGCGCGGGTTTCTTCGGTGGGGTAGCGCATGAGGACGCTGGTGAGCTGGTAGACCACGGCGTCGGTGGGGTGCCCGCTCCCCCAGTCCATGTCGAAGGGGTCGCCCGAGGGCGGGGTGGGTGGTTCCACCTCCGCCGCGTTGCGTTTGAGGAGTTTGGAGAAGAATCCTGCCACGGCTAGACCTTCTTGCTTCCGGAAGTATCGGGGAAGAGGGAGTCGGGGCGGGTTTTGCCGTCCCACATGAAGATATCGACCTTGCCGTCGGCACGGGCGGCGTTGGCGTAGGATCCTGCTGAGACGGGGACGGGGCGGTCACCGGGGTCGGTGAAGGCTCCGTCGTAGAGCATGCCGGGGCCGCCGTCGGTGTCGAGGGAGCAGCCGATTTCTTCGAGGTTGTGGGCGTCTTCGAGGTGGGCGGGCGGGATAACGTAGCGTTCTTCGTACTTAGAGATCGCCATGAGGCGGTACATCTCGTACATTTCTGCACCGGTCATGCCGACTTCGCGGGCGATGTCTTCGTTGCCGACGCCGCCAAGGGTGATGTCTCGCATGTAGGCGCGCATGGCGGCCAGCTTTTTGAGGACGTTGACCACGATGGTGGTGTCACCGGCGGTGAAGAGTTCTGCCAGGTATTCGACGGGGATGCGCAGGGAGTCGATGGCTCCGAAGAGGTTGGCCTGGGACTCTGCGTCGTGGCCTTGTTCCTTGAGTAGGTCGATGATGGGTGAGAGCGGCGGAACGTACCAGACCATGGGCATGGTGCGGTATTCGGGGTGCAGGGGAAGAGCGATCTTCCATTCCTTGGCCAGCTTGTAGACCGGGGACTTCTGGGCTGCGGTAATCCAGGAGTCAGGAATACCCTGCTTGGTTGCCTCGCGAATCACCTCGGGGTCAAAGGGATCGAGCATGATGTCGAGCTGGGCCTGGTAGAGCTGCTTTTCATCGGGTACAGAGGCAGCTTCGGTGACGCGGTCGGCGTCGTAGAGGAAGATGCCAATGTAACGCATGCGACCCACGCAGGTTTCGGCGCAGACGGTGGGAATACCGTATTCGATGCGGGGGTAGCAGAAGGTACATTTTTCGGCTTTGCCGCTCTTGTGGTTGAAGTAGATCTTCTTGTAGGGGCAGCCGGTGATGCACTGGCGCCAGCCGCGGCACTGGTTCTGGTCGACCAGCACGATGCCGTCCTCTTCGCGCTTGTAGATAGCGCCGGAGGGGCAGGACGCCATGCAGGAGGGGTTGAGGCAGTGCTCGCAGATGCGGGGCAGGTAGAACATGAAGGTGCGTTCGAATTCGAACTTTATCTTCTCTTCTGACTGCTGACGCACCTTTTCAACCAGAGGGTCCAGGTGGCCGGACTCGTGGGCACCGCCCAGGTTGTCGTCCCAGTTGGGACCCCATTCGATGGAGGTGTCCTCACCGGTAATCAGAGATTTAGGACGCGCGGTGGGAAAGTCATCGCCTAGGGGCGCGTTGGTGAGGTTCTCGTAGTCGTAGGTCCAGGGTTCGTAGTAGTCCGAGAGTTCGGGCTGAACCGGGGAGGCGAAGAGGGTAAAGAGTTTCTTGAAGCGGTTACCGCTCTTGAGCTCCAGGCGTCCGCGCTTGTTCAGCACCCAGCCGCCCTTCCACTTTTCCTGGTCTTCGTAGCGGCGGGGGTAGCCCTGGCCGGGGCGGGTCTCGACGTTGTTGAACCAGACGTATTCGGTACCGGCTCGGTTGGTCCAGGCCTGCTTACAGGTGACGGAGCAGGTGTGGCAGCCCAGGCACTTGTCGAGGGCCATGATCATTGAAACTTGTGCCATGACGCGCATTAGTAGGTTACCTCCTGCTTGCGGCGGCGAATTCTTGAAACGATATCTCGCTGGTTACCGGTGGGTCCCAGGTAGTTGAAGGCGTAGGCCTGGTGGGCGTAGCCACCGATCAGGTGGGTGGGTTTGACCATGATACGGGTGACGGAGTTGTGAATGCCGCCTCGCTTGCCCGAGACCTCTGACTTGGGAATGTTGACCAGGCGCTCCTGGGCGTGGTGCACGTAGACCACACCTTCGGGCATACGGTGGGAGACCACCGCGCGACCCACGAAGACGCCGTTGGCGTTCTCACACTCAATCCAGTCGTGGTCCTTGACCCCGATTTTGGCGGCGTCCGCCGGGCTCATCCAGGCATGGGTGCCACCGCGGGAGAGGGTCTGCATGTAGAGGTTGTCGTGGTAGGAGGAGTGGATAGCCCACTTGTTGTGCACCGTCACGTAACGTACAGCCACCGACAGGTCACCGGTCTCACCAATTTCAGGTTCACCGAAGAGGTTGTGCATATCGAGCGGCGGGCGGTAGACCGGCAGCTGCTCGCCCATCTCGCTCATCCAGTCGTGGTCTAGGAAGAAGTGCATACGACCGGTGAGGGTGTGGAAGGGCTTGAGCTGTTCGATGTTGAGGGTGAAGGGGGCGTAGCGGCGTCCACCGGTCTCTGAGCCTGACCATTCCGGTGAGGTAAAGACGGGGCAGGGCCGGTCCTGGGTATCGCGGAACTTAATGCGCTTTTCTTCGTTGCCCTCAGCAAGGTGGTGCATCTTTTTGCCCACCCGCTTTTCCAAGGCCTTGAAGCCCTTGAGGGCCACGGGGCCGTTGGAGGTACCCGAAAGAGCCAGGATGGTGTCGGCCAGTTTGATATCGGTGTCGAGAGCCGGCAGGCCAGCGCCCTTACCGCTACCCATCACCCCGTGTTCCTCAGCTAGCTGGGCCAGCTGCTCGTTGACGTCCACGGTCACGAACTTGGTGGTGGTGCCCAGCTTGGAGAGCAGGGGGCCGACCGAGGTGTACATGTCGTAGATAGCCGGGTAGTCGCGCTCCACCACGGTGAAGATGGGCATATTCTTGCCCGGGATACCGGCAATTCCCTGGTTCTTCCAGTCAGGTGCATGGCCGCCGGGCTGGGCCAGCTGGCCGGGGGTATCGTGCTGCAGGGGCACGGATACCAGGTCGCTGCGCTTGCCCAGGTGCTTGGCTGCCCACTTGGAGAACAGATAGGCCAGTTCCTTGAAGACCTGGTGGTCGGTCTTGGTCTCCCAGGGCGGGGTAATGGCCGGGGAGAAGGCGTGGATGTAGGGGTGCATATCGGTGGAAGAGATATCGTGCTTCTCGTACCAGGTAGCGGCGGGGAAGACGATGTCCGACAGCAGGGTGGATGAGGTCATGCGGTAGTCGGTAGTCACCAGCAGGTCCAGCTTGCCCTCGGGCGCGCTCTGGGCCCATTTAACCTCGGCAGGCTTGAAGTCCTCGGCGTCCTTACCCATGACCGAGTTATGGGTGCCGAGCAGGTGCTTGAGGAAGTATTCCTCGCCCTTGGCGGACGATCCCAGCAGGTTGTTGCGCCACAGCACCAGGGTGCGGGGCCAGTTGACCGGGTTATCGACGTCCTCCACCGAGAAGTCCAGGTCGCCAGAGTTAAGGCGCTGGGCAACGTAGTCTGCCGGGGACTCTGCGGTGCCTGCGGCAACCGCTGCGGCACCGGCGTCCGCAAGGTCCAGGGAGTTTTCGGGGAACTGGGGGTAGAAGGGCATCCAGCCCATGCGCACGGAGCGGGCTAGGACGTCCGCGGTGTGAACCCCGCGCAAATCCCCCTTGGCTAGGGGTGACTGCAGGGAGTCGGTGGTACGGCCGTCGGAGCGGAACTGGTCGGTGTGCATGTACCAGAAGGCGGTGCCTGCCTGGGTACGCGGCGGGCGAATCCAGTCCAGGGCGTTGGCCATGTGGGACCAGCCGGTGATGGGGCGAGCCTTTTCCTGGCCGACGTAGTGGGCCCAGCCGCCGCCGTTGCGGCCTTCAGCGCCGCACATCATGAGCAGGGCTAGAATCGCGCGGTAGGTGGTGTCACCGTGGTACCACTGGCAGATACCGGCACCCATGATAATCATGGTGCGGCCACCCGAATCGATGGAGTTCTGGGCGAATTCGCGGGCGGTGCGAATCACAGCATCGGCGGGTACGGAGGTAATGGCTTCCTGCCAGGCCGGGGTGTACTGGGTTTCGGCGTCCTCAAAACCGGCAGCCCAGGTACCGGGCAGGCCGGGGCGACCGATACCGTACTGGGCCAGCATGAGGTCGAAGACGGTAGTGACGGTCTTACCCTCAACCGTGATGGTGGGTACGCCGCGGGTAATGATCTTGCCGCGGCCCGAGGGCTCGTCAAAGGCGGGCATCTGGATTTCGACGGCACGCTCGGCGCCGGTGGGCAAATCCAGGATGGACAGGGCAGGCTTGACGCCCTGTAGGTCCAGGTTCCATTTGCCCTCGTCCTCAGCGTTGTAGCGGTACCCCAGGGAGCCGTTGGGCACCACGACCTCGCCGGTTTCGCGGTTGAGCAGGGCGGTCTTGAAGGACGCATCGGGCACCTGGGCGTGCTCGGCAAGGTTGGCGGCGGTGAGGAACTTAGCCGGAACCGTCACCCCGTCTTCGCGGGTCTCAAGGGTGACCAGGAAGGGGAAGTCAGTGTAGGTGCTCACGTAGTTCTCGAAGAACTCAACGCGGCGGTCAACGAAGTTCTCCTTGAGAATTACGTGACCCATAGCCATGGCCAGGGCAGCGTCGGTGCCGGCCTGGGCGGGTAGCCACTCGTCGGCGAACTTGGTGTTATCGGCGTAGTCGGGGGAAACCGAGACGACCTTGGTACCGCGGTAGCGCACCTCTGCCATCCAGTGAGCGTCGGGGGTGCGGGTGACCGGGATGTTGGAGCCCCACATCATCAGGTAGGTGGCGTCCCACCAGTCACCTGACTCGCGCACGTCCGTCTGGTCACCGAAGACCTGGGGTGAGGCAACAGGCAGGTCGGCGTACCAGTCGTAGAAGGAGGTCATCACGCCGCCGATGAGCTCAATGTAGCGAGCGCCTGAGGCGTGGGAGACCATGGACTTAGCCGGAATAGGTGAGAAGCCGATGTTGCGGTCGGGCCCGTAGGTCTTAATGGTGTGAATCTGCGCGGCGACCACCATTTCGAGAGCTTCGGCCCAGGAGCCGCGCACCAGGCCGCCCTTACCGCGGGCGCTCAGGTAGCGGGATCGCTTTTCGGGGTCAGAGACAATCGAGGCCCAGGCTTCGACGGGGTCGCCCAGGCGGGCGCGGGCTTCGCGGTACATTTCAAGCAGCACGCCGCGGATGTAGGGGTACTTCACGCGGGTCGGTGAGTAGGTGTACCAGGAGAAAGCTGCACCGCGGGGGCAGCCGCGCGGTTCGTACTCGGGACGGTCGGGGCCGACGGTGGGATAGTCGGTGGCCTGGGCTTCCCAGGTGATTACGCCGTCTTTGACGAAGACTTGCCAGGAGCATGAGCCGGTGCAGTTGACGCCGTGGGTGGAGCGGACGACTTTGTCATGGCTCCAGCGGTTGCGGTAGAAAACGTCGCCTGCGCGGCCGCCCTTGAGGAAGGCTGCGCGGCCGTCGTCGGTTTCGTCCCACTTGGTGAAGAATTTGCCAAATTTGATGAGCTTGTCAGTGAGCGGCCCGTCGGGCCCAGGTGTGTGTGATGCCTGCTGTGTCATGGGCACCAGTTTACCCAATAATTCGCACAATAAATACCGAATAAAAATCTTCGCTAATTAAGCATCAGGCATGCACATATTCAGCGGTGGCAAGGCTTTAAAGCACCCGCTCAGAAGCCCTACCCCTGGCTTGTCAGCCAGGAGTCAATGCCACCTTCCACGCTGTAGAGATCACTGAAACCAGCATCGGTGAGCAGCTTCAGCGCCTTGAGCGAGCGCACCCCCGCCGCACAGTAGAGGGCATAGCGCCCCTGGTGACTGGGCAGGATCGTGTCAATAGCCGACCCTAGAGCCGGATCGGTGGAAGCGGCTTCAATCAGCGACAGGGGCAGGTTGAAGCTACCCGGAACAGCTAGCGCTGCATGCTCGTGGGGCTCTCGCACATCAATGAGGGGAACCCCCTCAAAGTAGGGTGAGCTGGCAATATCAGCCCAGGTAACTTCCATACCGTACTGGTCAGGTTCGGCAGTAGCGGGTTCCCAGTCGGCAGCAGGCGGACGCAGGGGCGCAGGGGCCTGCCCCTTCCCCGCTACCTGCCCACCGGCGTCCGCACCGGAACCCGCCGTGCGGGCACTCGAGTCGGCACCCGAACCAGAAGCGGCGCGGGAGGTAGAGGCAAGCAGGGGGATGTACTCCCAGCGGCCGGTCAGACCGGTATAGTAGCCCACCTCGCCCATCAGCGGCTGTCCTATACCGGTCAGCAGCTTAATAACTTCCAGGGCCATCGCGGTTCCAACGACCCCAGCCAGGGCACCGATCACCCCTGCGGTAGCGCAGTTGGGTACCGAACCGGGGGCTGGTTCGAGCGGGTAAAGGTCCTCGTAGACCGGCCCATGACCCGCCCAGAAGACGCTCATCTGGGCGTCAAACCCGAGAATGGCACCCCACACATGGGGAATGCCCAGGGCGGCAGCAGCGCGAGAAGCGGTGTAGCGGGTGGGGAAATTATCGGAACCATCGACCAGTACGTCCACCCCGGCTAGCAGCTCTGCCGCATTAGCGTCGGTCAGACGCTCTTTGACAGCTTCGACCCTAATCAGGGGGTTGAGTTCGCGCAGGGTTTGGGCGGCTGAGTCAGCCTTGGAGGCCCCTACCCGGGCATAGGAGTGGATGACCTGACGGTGCAGGTTAGAGGTTTCTACCGCATCATCGTCGATGATGAGAATACGACCGACACCCGCCCCGGCCAGGTAGAGCAGAGCCGGGGAGCCCAGGCCGCCTGCCCCGATCACCGCAACCGTTGCCGCGTTCAGCTTTTCCTGACCAGCCTGCCCCATCTCCGGCAGAATCATCTGCCGCCCGTAGAGCTGGTAGGCCAGCGAGGTTAGTTCAGAGGTCATGGTGGGCCCTTTCTAGCCGGTAGGCGTATCGATTCCTACCCACTGCACGCTGCCGTCGGTGAGTTCTTGTTCTTTCCAGATGGGTACTTCTGCTTTGATGCGGTCAGCTGTCAGGGAGCAGGCAGTGAAGGCTGTGCCGCGGTGGGCGGCGGCGGCGAGTACGGTGAGGGCTGATTCTCCGATGGAGATGGGGCCGATGCGGTGGGCTGCCCAGAGGCGCACGCCGGGGATTTCTTCTGCCACCGAGTGCAGGACGCGCTCCAGATAGTCGGTTGCCTGCGGGTGGGCGGTATAGGCCAGGGCCGCTACAGGATCCCCGTGGTCGTGGTCGCGCACGATACCGTCAAAGACGACCAGGGCGCCCATGGCGCGGGTCATGGTCGCTTCTTTAGCTCCTGCCAGGAGCGGTTCGAGGGGGTCTTCGGTAATGGAGGCGTGAACGACCGTGGAGTCCACCGGTTCGAGCGGACGCCCCGCGTAGGGGTTAGCCACCGAGGGGCCTGTGGCATGAGGGTCTGGGTGGTTAGTGGTCATGGTAGTCCTCTAGCTGGCGGCAGATGTGGGTAACGAGGGGTTCGAGCACGGCACAACCGTCTTTGACTCCGCCGGTGGAGCCGGGCAGGGTCATGATGAAGCTGGTGCCGATGACGCCTGCGATTCCGCGGGAGAGGACGGCGGCGGGGGTGTTTTTGAGGCCCTGATTCCAGAAGGCATGCATGATGCCGGGGACTTCTTTGGTGAGGTGGGGGCGCACGGCTTCGACGGTTGTGTCGTCTGAGTTGAGGCCGGTTCCACCGCTGGTCAGGATGAAGGTGGGCAGGTTACCGGCAGCGACTAGCCGGTCGATGTAGGCGGGGACGTCGGCGTCCGCTACGACGACCGCGTCAGGGGTGTCGAAGCCCTGGTCGCGCAGCCAGGCTACGGCCAGAGGGCCAGACTTGTCTTCGTAGATTCCGCGGGCGGCCCGGGTAGAGGCCACGATCACTAGGCCGGTGCGGTTCTCGGGCAGGGTGTAGCTGCTGCTCACTGCTCCACCTTCCAGTCGCCGGATTTTCCGCCGGTTTTTTCCAGAACCCGCAGGCCGGTGATGGTGGCCTGCTTATCGACGGCCTTGATCATGTCATAGACGGTGAGGGCTGCGCCGGAGACCGCGCTGAGGGCTTCCATTTCTACGCCGGTGACGCCGCGGGTTTTGACCAGGACTTCGATGCGGACGCGGTCGGGGTGGCGTTCGAAGTCGATGGTAATTTTGCCCAGGGGTAGGGGGTGGCAGAGCGGGATGATGTCGGGGGTTTTCTTGGCTGCCATGATGCCGGCGACGCGGGCGACGGGCAGAGCGTCCCCCTTGGGCAGGTCGGCGTCGAAGATTTTGTCGATGACGTCCGCCCGGGTGATGACGTAGCCTTCGGCTATAGCGGTGCGGGTGGTTTCGTTCTTTTCGGTGACGTCAACCATGTGGGCACTGCCGTCGGCACGCACGTGGGTGAGGTTTCCGTTGGGGGTGGGGGCGGTCATGGTTCTTGGCTTAGCCTCTCAACACAAAATTAATCAGTATTTACTATACGTGATTTGCTGGCAGGGGTGTCTATCTGCACCTCACAGGGCAATATACCGCACCGGTTCACCGCCGCGGTAGGTGCGCCCCGGTTCCAGTTCCACCAGGGCATCGGCGCGGGCTGCCTGCAGGAGCAGATGGGAGCCGGTTGCGGCGTCCGGAGTCAGCAGGGCAAGGACGCTCCCGTCCGCCCGAGCCTGCCGAGTCAGGTGGGCGCGGCGGTACTGGGTTTTTCCAGCCGGTGCCGCGATGGGGGCATCGAGCACCAGCTGGCCGTAGGCGTCCGGCTGATCTTCTGCTGCCAGGTGGGCCAGGGCAGGGCGCAGGAGCAGGTGGTAGCTAATGAGGGTGCTCACCGGGTTGCCCGGCAGGCAGAGTACCGGTAGCACCCTGCCGTCGGGGGCCTCGAGTAGGGCCAGCCCCTGGGGGCCGCCGGGCTGCTGGGCAACATGGCCAAACCAGCTAGCCCTCACCCGCCCCCCACCGGCAGGAGCAGTAGCCAGAGCCGCCAACCCCAGACGCACCACCTCGTATTTACCGTGGCTGATACCACCGCTGGTCACGATAAGGTCGGGCACCTGATGGGCCAGAGCCTTCTGCAGGGCCGTGCAGAAATCTTCTACCGAGTCCCCGATGGGCAGGTGGTCGGTGGTACAGCCGTCCTGATGAAGCAGGGCCGCCAACACCGGGCCGTTGGCGTCAAAAATCTGCCCGGTAGCAGGCGCCCGGCCCGCCCCAGCGACCTCGTCGCCACCTGTCACCACCAGCACCCGAAGGGGGCGGTAGACCGGCACGCTCGCGATTCCCTGGGCGGCCAGGGCGCCGATGAAGGCCGGGGTCAGGCAACTGCCGCTTTCTGCCAGGAGCTGGCCTGCGGCAACGTCCTCTCCCACAGCCCGTACGAAAGTACCGGGGGTAGCCGGGGGTATCTCCACCTGCCCGCCCTCGGCTACGAAGCCTGCGGCGTCCGTCTCTCCGGCCACAGGGCTGGTGCGCTCGACGGGAACAACGGTGGTGTAGCCATCCGGCAGCGGAGCTCCCGTCATGACCGGGTAAACCAGAGTATCGCTCACCGGCAGCCCCTCCCCGGTGGCTCCGGCAGGAACGTCCCGCCCTACCCGAAAAACCCGCTGGCCTGCCCGGGCGGCAGTGCTGGTGAGGGCGTAACCGTCCATCTGGGAGTTAGCGAAAGAGGGCTGGGGGGCAAGCGCGTAGAGGGATTCAGCGAGCTGGTACCCGGCGACCTCCCCCAGGGGCAGGCTATAGGGGGTGCGGGCGACGGTGGCAGCTACCAGGTCGCGCACACAGGAAGCGTAGGCCCGCGGCTGAAGGCGGGAGCCGGTGGGAAGCAGATGGGCAAGGGTTTCTGTAGAGGTTTCTGTCGGCAGCATCATGAGGGGCGGTCTCCTTTCAGTCGCCCCAGCCAGAGGGCCAGGGCTCCGGCGGCAAGCAGGCTGAGGTAGAGGGCAATAAGCATGAGGGCTGCGCCCAGGGCTGCCTCCATGCGGTTGGAGCTCAGAGCCAGCTCAATGGCCAGGGGGATGGTTCGGGTGACGCCCTCGATATTTCCGGCGAAGGTAACGGTTGCCCCGTATTCACCCAGGGCACGGGCGAAGGTCAGGACGGCCGCCGTCAGCAGGCCTGGGGTAGCCAGCGGGAGCAGCACCCGGGTGGTGACCTCCGCGGGGCTGGCCCCCTCAAGCCGGGCGATTTCGGCATACTCTGGCGGCAGGGCCCGCAGGGTGGTGACCAGGGTGGCCACGAAGAAGGGCAGGGCAACAAAAGTCTGGGCCAGCACCACAGCCAGCGGGGTGTAGGCCACCGAGATACCGGCGGTATCGAGCCAGGAACCGAGCAGCCCGCGTCTACCCCAGAAGAAGAGCAGGGCTAGACCCGAGACCACCGGGGAGAAAATGATGGGGGTATAAATCAGTCCGTAGAGGGGCCAGGTCAGGCGGCGAGCGCGAGACCGTTCGAGAACCGTGGCTAGCACCAGGGCTGTAGGGGTGCCCAGTAGGGCTGATACAGCGGTGGCAGCTAGAGCGGTGAGCACCGAGAGCCGGACGGCAGCCAGGGCAGCTGGTTCTGCCAGTAGCTGGGGCAGACTCCCCCAGGGCGTACGGACCAGGAGGGAAAGCAGGGGACCCGCAATAACTGCCAGGGTGATCAGGGTGGGCAGCACGGCATGCACGGGGACGGATGTGAAGGAGCTGGCCCGCCCTCGTGGCGGCGGGGTGGGTGCGGGGCCGGGTGTGCTCATGGTTCTAGTTTAGGCAGGTTCGAAGCCGTAGTCGGCCAGAATCTGGGCGGCAGCCTCAGAGGTGGCCAGCCAGTTCGCAAAGTTTTGGGCGCTTTCCTTGCCTTGACCGCTGCTGGTGAGGGCTAGGGGGTAGGCGTTGCGTTCGACCTGGGGCAGGGTGATGACGGTGATATCGTCGGTGGCTGAGATAGCGGTGGCGTCGGTGGAGTAGATGAAGCCGGCATCCACCTGGCCGGTGGCCACCTTGGTGGAAACTGCCGAGACGTTAGCTTCTTCGGTGGAGGTCGCCGGGGTGATTCCCTGGCGGGTGAGCTCCTGGTGGGCCAGGCGTCCGCAGGGTACTTCCTGGGCACAGATTGCGGTCATGACGTCGCTTGCCGCCAGATCATCCACGCTATCGATCGCAGAGGGGTTGCCGGGGGCGGTGGCCAGCACCAGGGCGTTGGTGGCGATGGTTTCGGGGGTGACGCCGGCCAGTCCTTCAACCGTGTCGATAGCCTGGTTCATGGTGGTGCTATCGGCTGTAATGAGCAGGTCGGGGGTAGCGCCTTCGACCATCTGCGTAACCAGCTGGGATGACCCTGCGTAGGTGGCAGTGATAGAGACCTGCGGGGTTTCTTGACGATAGGCTGCTATGAGCTCATCGCCCACAGCTCCTAAGGAGGCCGCCGCAAAGAGCTGTACCTCAGCGTCCTGCCCCTGTGGGGAGGTTGCTGCTCCCCCGCAGGCGGTAAGACCCAGCAGAAGGGGGACGAGAAGGGTGCTCAGGCGGCGCATGGGGTCTCCAATGACGGGGTAACAGTGGCTAGCAGAGGGTCTTTGTCTATAGATTAGTGTAGAGCCAGGTGGTGTTCTTCACCCGGTTTAGCTAGGCTAAATATTACATCTGAAATGCCGATTAAGATTTGTGAAAGTGCGGGTATGCCCCAGTCTTCAGCCCCCAATCCCCCGGTGCCCCTGGGTTCGTCTATCCCAGTTGTGACCGGCGGTGCCAGTGCAGCTGCACACCCGGGCGCGCCCACCACCGGGCCTCTTGCCGACCGCTGGGGACGAACCGCCACTGACCTGCGCATTTCCCTGATGGACAAGTGCAACCTGCGCTGTGTCTACTGTATGCCTGCTGAAGGCCTCAACTGGCTGCCCGGCACACAGCTTCTAACCCTCGATGAGGTCACCCGCCTGGTAAGGGTAGGTGTACGAGATCTAGGAATCGAAGAGGTACGCTTTACCGGTGGCGAGCCCCTAGTACGAGCTGACCTCACCGATATTATTGCTGCCGTCCGCGCCGAACACCCCCACCTGCCCATCGCCCTGACAACCAACGGCATCGGACTCGATAAAAAGGTAGATGCCCTGGTTCAGGCCGGGCTCAACCGGGTCAATGTCTCCCTCGACACCATCTGCCCCGAAACGTTCGCTCAGCTCACCCGCAGGGATAAGCTAGCCTCGGTACTCACAGGTATTGAAGCCGCAGCTGCCGCCGGGCTCACCCCCCTCAAAATCAACGCGGTCCTCATGGCCGGGGTCAACGACACCCAGGGCCATGAACTCCTCACCTGGGCTTTAGAGGGCGGCTACCAGCTCCGCTTCATCGAACAGATGCCTCTGGACGCCGACCACAACTGGACCCGCGAAGGCACCATCACCGCCGAGCAGATTCGTCAGCGCCTGGCTGACCACTACGACCTGCTGCCCCACGGGCGTCCGCGCGGGGCCTCCCCCGCAGCCCTCTGGGACGTCTACCCACTGGGTCACGCCGGCACAGCAGAGCCCCTGGGCCAGGTAGGCATTATCGCCTCGGTCACCGAGCCCTTCTGCTCGGCCTGCACTCGCACCCGCATCACCGCCGACGGCAAGGTGCGCTCCTGCCTCTTCTCCCTGACCGAAACCGACCTTATGGGTGCCCTGCGCGGCGGGGCCAGCGATGCTGAACTGGCCCAGATTTGGCGCGGAGCCATGTGGGCCAAGCCCAAGGCCCACGGCAAGGACACCGTCGGCTTCGATACCCCCGATTTCACCCAACCTACTCGATCAATGAGCGCCATCGGCGGCTAAGATTCAAGGACTTTCCATGCAGATTAACTTTTTCGCCGCAGCCCGGGCGGCAGCGGGCCGCCCCAGCCTCACCCTCGACCCAGCCCAGCTACCTGCCCCTACTCTTGCCCAGGTTCGTACCTACCTGGCAGAAGAATTCACCGGCAGCACTCCCTCGGGCCAGACCCTGGCCGATATTCTGCCGCGCTGCACCTTCCTCGTCGACGGGGTTGCCGCCACCGACGAGCAACTCGATGACCCGATGCTCCTGAAACAGGCTGAACGCCTGGATGTTCTTCCGCCCTTTGCCGGTGGCTAGGAGGACAACCCGGTGAACACCCCCAGCTACTCGGCCCTGATCCTGGCGGGCGGACGCTCCTCCCGCCTCGGCGGGGTACCCAAGGCCCTGCTCTCCAACGGTGAGCACACCCTGCTCGACGGAGTTATCGCCGCTTGCACGGGTGCGGAGCACCGCGTGGTCGTCGGCCCGGCAGAGCTCACCCTGCCCGCGGGCGTCCTACAGACCCGAGAAGAACCAGCTTTTAGCGGGCCAGCAGCCGGTATTTCTGCCGGGCTTGCGGCCCTGGCAGCAGCCCAGCATGACTTGTCGGCACTCTCCCACCACTGGGTACTGGTCCTTTCCTGCGACCTGCCCCGAGCCCGGGCCGCTGTGCCCCTACTTTTGCAGACGGCGGCGTCCGCACCGGAGCAGGTGACCGGCTACTGGGCTGTAGCGGAGGGTATCACTCAGCCCCTGCTGGGCATCTACCGGGCCGCGGCTCTGGCTCCTGCCTTTGCAGGGGATACCGCCAACGCCTCCGTCCGCCGTTTTCTCAGCCCCCTTGCACCCGCCGATCTAGAACTGCCCGCCGAACTCACCGCCGACGTCGACACCTGGGAAGCCGCCCGTGCTGCTGGCTACACCCAGGTTCCCCTACCCCCTAAGGACAGCACCGTGCACCACACCAGCTGGCAGCAGGCCAGGCAGCTCCTGCACCGGGCAGGGGCGACCCTTGCTCGAACCGATGAAAAGGTGCCCCTCGCCCAGGAGGCTATCGGCAGAACCCTGAGCCAGGACGCCCGCGCCCTGCTGCCGGTGCCCCACTATGATTCCTCAGCTATGGACGGCTACGCCACCGCCGGTGCCCCACCCTGGCAGCTGCTCACCCACCCGCCAGCAGCAGAGGGCGAGAATATCCACCAACGAGTTCTGCCCCTAACCCCCGGCCAGGCTACCCCCGTTCTGACCGGCGGGCTCATCCCCCCGGGCACCGACGCCGTGCTCCGCCAGGAACACGCCCTAGTAGACGGCAACACGCTCAGACCCGACCCCAAAGTTTTTGGTCAAGGCTATCCGGCACTCGGTGCCGATATACGACGGGCAGGTGAAGAACTTTCAGCCGACAGCACGGTACTTCCCGCAGGAACACCCATTACCGCCCGCCACCTCGGCGCGCTCGCTACTCTCGGCCTTGACACCCTCACCGTCACCGCCCGCCCCGCCGTCGCCATCGCCTACACCGGCAACGAAATTATTACCTCCGGGCTACCCGGCCCAGGCCAGGTGCGCGACGCCTACTCCATGGCCTTCCCCCACATCATCGAACACATGGGAGCCAGTGTTAGCAGCGTCCGCCGTCTGCCCGACAGCAAAGCTCAGCTCACCAGCTGGCTCACCACCACCGGCGCCGACCTGCTACTTATCACAGGCGGCTCCTCTACTTCCACCGCAGACTGGGTACGCCGCGCCCTAGCCGACCTAGACGCCAGCTACCTCTTCGAATCCGTCGCTATCCGCCCTGGCCACCCGGCCCTGGCCGCCCGCCTACCAGCCATAAGCAACCCGGAGACCCCACTCGTCCTGGGCCTACCCGGCAACCCCCTAGCCGCCTACACCGCCCTCTACTCCTACCTAACTCCCTGGCTCATCGGCGCCACTGGTGCTCCCCTGGCCGATCTGGCCGAAGGCGTCCTCACCCACCCGGTACCCGGCTACCGCAAAGAGGATCTAAGGCTCATCCCCGCACGCCTTACCCCAACAGCCGAGGGAAAAGCGCTGATTCCCCTGCCCAAAACCCAATCCCACATGCTTACCTCCTTCGCCACCGCCGACGCCCTAGCCCTCATACCGCCCCAGGGGGCAGCAGCAGGCAGCACCGTACGCTACCTCCTGCTTCCCAGCTAGCTTTACATCCCTCCCCTCCCCCTGATGGTCTCAGAATTAGGCAAACATTCCGTCACAGAGCTCAACAGTTCCCACCCCTGTTAGACAGGACTTATAATTGAGAACAACCTGAGCCCTCCCCCAACAGACCGGAGCCCCGCGTGCCTAAACCAAAACTCGGCGATGTCGCTGCGCTCGCAGGCGTCTCCCCCACCACAGTCTCCCGCGTGCTCAACAACCGGGGCTACCTCTCCGAAACAACCCGCGTCAAAGTCTTCGACGCCATGCAGCAGCTCGGCTACCGGCCCAACGCCATCGCCCGCTCCCTGCAGGGGCAAAAAAGCCAGCTCATCGGCCTAGTCTTCCCCTCCGTCGCCAACCCCTTCTACGGGGAAATGGCCTACCGCATCGAATCCCACCTGGCCGATATCGGCTACAAGACGATTCTCTGCAACAGCAACGACCACCCCGAATCAGAGCAGCGCTACCTCGATATGCTCATAGCCAACCAGGTCGACGGCGTCATCACCGGCGCCCACTCCCAGGTTGTTGCCAACTTTCCCCATCTGGGTGCGCCCCTGATTACCATCGACCGCCAGCACACCGGCCGCGGCCCCAACATCAGCTGCGACAACTTCGACGGGGCCTACCGGGCCACCCACCTGCTTCTTGACGGCGGGGCCACGAATATTCTGCACATCACCTCAACCATCTCCCTCGACAACGCCCGCCAGCGCGGCTACCAGCTAGCGGTCACCGAAGCCGGTTACACCCCGCATATTCTCGAACTGGGCTTCACCACCCCGCAGGCCACCAAACGCGAGCGCATCTTCACCTACCTCGACGAGCACCCGCAGGTTGATGCTGTCTTCGCCTCAAACGATGTCTATGCCGCCATGGTGCTGGGCTATGCCCGCGCTAGCGGCCGGCAGGTGCCCCAGGACCTACAGGTCATCGGCTTTGACGGCACCGAAACCAGCCGGGCCCTCCTGCCCGAGCTAACCACCGTGGTGCAGCCCATCGACGCAATGGCCCAGCGGGCCGTCGCCCAGCTCATGCACGCCATGAACGGCGAAGAAAAAGAGCTCACCGGCAGCGATGTGCTACCGGTGAGCCTTCATGAGGGGTCAAGCACCCGCTCCCTGCTCTGGGTAGAGAGCGCGGTGGCATAAGCTAACGTCCCCTGCCCGACCTCTCCGCGATTTCTATTCTTTGACACAGAGCTCACTCGTGAACGCCCCTGAACCAGAGGAAAAAGAATATTACTTATTCCGGTGGTGGTCATGAAGCGATACCTGGGTCACCGGCGCCGGGTGCAGCATACCCAGGGCGGGCTTGCCGCCCTTAAACCGGAAAAGCTCAACAAACCCGTGACGGGCATAGAGAGAAGCTGACCGGTAGGTAGAAGCCTCCAGGTAGGCGGGCACCTCGCCCAGACGCTCGCGGCGGTAATCCAGCAGGTGGGAGCCGATGCCGTGCCCGCGGGCGTCCTCGTGCACACCGATGGTGTAGAGGTACCAGTGGTCGAATTTTGGGCGGGCCGCCAGCAGGCGCAGCTCGGTGACGGTGGCACGAGCCAGCCCCTTCCCCAGTACCCGGTAGTAGTCGGGCAGGGCCTTAATGTCGGCCAGCAGGTTACCCTTCTGGGCCTCGGGCGAGAGCCACAGGGCAGCGCCCAGCACCTTGCCGTCGGCGGTGACGGCGATATCGATAGTGCCCTTCGGGGCGTAGGTGGTGCGCAGCTGGAACTCAAAAAGCCCGCGGACGGTTTCGGTGTGGCCGTCCCCGCCCATAGCCTTGTTCATGACCGGGTCGTGCTCAAAGGCATTGGTCAGCGCCTCAATCACGCCGGGGTAGTCAGCTTCGGTCGCTTCACGCACGGTAAAGTCGTAGGTTTGCTCGGGCATGGAATCCTCCTGGGTACGGTGTTACCTTTCAAGATTACCCGGTCAAGAAAGCTCTAGAGAGAGTTTTCCTTGCACCTTCTACGGAGGGGGTGACCCTGCATCGCAGCTCGTTGGCTCGGGGCTGGCGTGAATTGCGACGAGCCCCCGGGCGAGGAGCAAGAGGGTCACGAGCCAAGATGTAGGGGCACCCCCGTACTGGTATAGCGCAAAGCAACCCGCCCCGCGCGCGTCCTTACTATCAGGACGGGCACGGGGTGGGTTTTCTTTCTTGGGAAGGTTTTAGACGGTTGCGGTCTTAGCGGCTACGCTGACCAGCTCGTCGCGGCCTGCGGCCACGGTTGAGCCTGTTGCAACGGCAAGAGCGGTTGAGTCAACGGTCTTCTTGGCGTTGGTGATGACCAGCGGGGTGGTCAGGGGGTAGCCTGCGGCCTTGATGGCGGCCATGTCGAACTCCACGAGCACGTCACCGCGCTTGACTTCCTGGCCCTTTTCGACCTTGGGAGTGAAGTGCTTGCCGTCCAGCTCGACGGTGTCGAAGCCGATGTGCATGAGGACTTCTACGCCCTTGTCGGTGCGCATGCCGATGGCGTGGCCGGTGGGGAAGGCTACGGTGACCTTGCCGTCGGCGGGTGCGTAGAGCTTGCCTTCGGTGGGTTCTACGGCTGCGCCGGGGCCCAGGGCGCCGGAGGCGAAGGTGGGGTCTGATACCGCTGAGAGTTCCACGGCGGTGCCGTTGAGGTGGGCGGTCAGTTCGTAGCCTTCGGTGGCTGCTGCGGGGGCGGACGCGGCGGGGGCAGCTACAGACGCAGCGGTAGCGGCGGGGGCGGCGGCTTCAACTTCTTCTTCGGCAACCTGGCCGGCGAAGGCGCGCTTACCGTAGATGAAGGAGGCACCGGTGGAGAGAGTAGCTGAGGTGAGAGCGGCAATGATGAAGCCGGTCCAGCCCATGCCCTGCTGGTTGTCGATAGAGGGAATGCCCAGGAAGCCAGCAGCACCCAGGCCCGATGCCTTGACACCGAAAATAGCGATCATTGCAGATGCGATAGCTGAGGCACCCATTGCGATGTAGAAGGGCCAGCGCAGGCGCAGGTTCACACCGAAGATAGCGGGTTCGGTAATACCGAGGAAGGCGGAAGGAGCGGTAGCACCTGCCAGACCCTTCATCTTCTTGTCCTTGGTGGTCAGGTAAACACCGAGAGCTGCACCGCCCTGGGCAATGTTCGCCATCGATGCAGTAGCGAAGATGAAAGAGCCACCGGCAGCAATGAGCTGAAGTTCGATGGGCGGGAAGGACTGGTGCAGGCCGGTAATGACGATCGGTGAGTAGACCAGACCGAAGAGGAAGCCACCCACGGGGCCAGCGGTGTCATATACCCAGTTGATACCTTCACCGAGTAGGGTACCGAGCTTGAACATGGGCGGGCCGACCAGCATGAAGGTGGCAAAGCCGGTGATCAAGAGGGTCAGGGTGGGGGTGAACATGAAATCAATGACACCCTTGAGAATCTTGTGGAAGAACTTCTCAATGTTGGCCAGGATGAAAGAAACCAGGATAACGGGAAGGACGGTACCCTGATAGCCAGCCTGCTGCACCTGGATGCCGAAGACGTCCCAGTAGGCCATGGTACCGTCCTGCAGGGCGGCAGCTACGTTGTAGCCGTTGACCAGGGAGGGGAAGACCATGGCAGCGCCCATGGTCATACCCAGGTAGGGGTTACCGCCGAATACCTTGGTGGCGGTGAAGCCGACGAGCACGGGCAGGAAGGCGAAGGCCGCTGCTGAGAGCAGGTTGACGATTTCAGCGAAGCCGGTCCAGGCGGGGTAGAGCTCAATGAGTGACTTTTCAGGGTCGAAGATACCGGTTGCGGTCAGCACGTTGTTGAGTGCCATGAGCAGACCGGAACCGACCAGCACGGGGATGATTGGCAGGAAGATTTCTGAGACGACCTTGATGAAGCGGGTGAAGAGGTTGCCCTGGTCCGCTGCGACGTTCTTGAGTTCGTCCTTGGAGACCTGCTTCATGCCGGCGGCGGCCATGTGCTTGTAGACCTCGTCAACGTCGCCGGGGCCCACGATGATCTGGAACTGGCCGGAGTTGTTGAAGGTACCCTTGAGGTCCTCGTCGTTGTCTAGGGCGGCCTGGTTGATGACGTTCATGTCTTTGAGCACCAGTCGCAGGCGGGTGGCGCAGTGGGCGCCTGCTGCGATGTTGTCCGTGCCGCCGACGGCGGTGAGGACTCGCTCAGCCACGGATTTGTGGTCCATGTCTTCTCCTTGGTGTATGGGCCAGGCTCCCCCTACATCTGTGGTTCAGCCTCGGCGCGAGTGTGTATGTTGTGTGTAAAAACAAACATGCCAATCGTTTGACATACTAGCACCAAAAAAGGGGCCAAAACAGCCCCTTGCAGAAGGTCGGTGGCCACCTGTGTTAGGTGGCCACCGACCCTATCTCAAGCTTTGTTTTAGCCCTTGCGAGCTACGGTGATGAAGTCAGCACCGGCTGCTACGTCGCTTCCTGCGTTGGCAACTGTCAGGTCGGCAACGGAGCTCTTGGCGTTGGTGATAACAAGCGGGGTGGTCACGGGGTAGCCTGCAGCCTTGACCTGCTCCAGGTCGAGCTCCACCAGCACCTGGCCGCGAGTGACGGTATCGCCCTTCTTGACCTTGGGTTCGAAGAACTTGCCGTCCAGTTCCACGGTATCGAAGCCTACGTGGATCAGGATTTCCAAGCCGTCTGCGGTACGGATGCCGAAGGCGTGCCCGGTGGGGAAAGCGACAGTTACTTCGCCGTCTGCGGGAGCCACAACCACACCTGCGGTCGGCTCAATGGCGGCGCCGGGGCCCAGGGCGCCTGAGGCGAACATCTGGTCGCTCACGCCGGCAAGCTCAACAACGGTACCGTTCATGTGGGCGGTCAGAGCGGACGCGCCAGCGGCGGACGGTGCTGCCGCGGGAGTAGTTGCGGGAGCGGGAGTCTGCGCTGCGGTGTCGTCGCTGCCGCCGAAGAGCTTTTTGAAGAAGCCTGCCATGATTGTCACCTCATAGTGGTTGGGAGTGGTGGGGCCGCTGTGTGCGGCGTCTCTACCAGCCTACCACCGTCGACAACCTGTGAGACAGGTCTTACTGTTTCCTGCCGGTGCCAGGTCACGGAAAATTTTTCGCCCCACGCGCTAAGGCACCGGCGCCATTTACCCTAGTCTTCTACAAGCCGGGCAGCTTCGAGGCTCCGCACGGCCGCCTCGTCTGCTACCAGGCGGACGGTGCGCTTAGCTCCGGTGAAGTAGGTTCGGGATGAGAATACGGCGGCTCCCCCATCGAGGAAGAGTTCGGTTCCGGAGGCATCGACCAGCAGGTCGAAGGTGCGGGTAGCGCCCTGCTCTAGGGTGCGGTGGCGTTCTGCCCCGCCCACAGTGTAGCGGCTGCCGGTGCGATCCAGGTGGGCACCGTCCTCGCTCAGGGTCAGAGCTAGAGCCTGGCCTGCGGCGTCCTCAACGATAATCTGCACGGGGCTAGTCACCTCAACCTCACCGCGCAGGCGCCAGACGCGGGCGTCCGCCAGTTCCGCAATCTCCCCCTCAGCCCCAGGTGCTACCGGGGCAGGTGCCAGGGCGTTATCGAGTTGTTCCACGGGGTTCTGGTACACACGACCCGCGCGCAGGGTCAGGCGGCGGGGGTAGGTCTGCATGTGCACCCAGTGGTTCTCCCAGGAGGGCTGGTCATCCTGGTCGGCGTTACCGAACCAGCCCTGGAGTACAGCGTGGGAGCCGTCTTCGCCCACCCCGTGGAAGCACTGGGGGGCGTAGAACTCTGTGCCGGCGTCTAGTTCGGTGAAGGGGGTGGTGACCTCAAAATGGGTACCGGTGAGGGTGCCGACCACGTAGCCGGTCTGGAAGATATTGTTGTACTTTTCCCCGTCCGCTTCCATGCCCTGGGGGCTGAAAATCAGCACGTCCTTGAGCTCGCCGCTTTCTTCATCGCGCAGCTGAATCAGGCCGGGGCACTCGTACATATAGCCTAGCTTGGCCAGGGCCGGGTCTGAGAAAGTGATCTCGCCGTCGAAGGTCCAGGTGCGGCGGTCGGGTGAGGAGTAGAGCACCACGGCCCCGGTTTCGTCCTCGCGCTGGGCGCCGATGACGGCGTAGAAGCTGCCCTCGCGTTCAATTACATGGGGGTCGCGGTAGTGGGCGGTGTAGCCCTCTTCGGGGCCGTTGATAAAGACCTCTTGCTTGGTGAAGGTCTTGCCCTGATCGGGTGAGGTAAAGAGTACCTGGTAGGCCTCCCGGTTACCGTCGGCGTCCTTGACGTTGCCGGTATAGAAGAACTCAAAGGTGCCGTCCTCGCCCACGAAACCCGAGCCCGAGTAGCAGCCGTTCTTATCAAACCAGTCGGTGGGGGCGATGGCGGTGCCGCGGTCCTGCCAGTGGGTGAGGTCGTCGCTGGTGGCATAGCGCCAGAAGACGGCGCGGGTGGGGTGCACCGGGGAGTACTGGTAGAAGGCGTGGTAGGTGCCTTCATGATAGATCAGCCCGTTGGGGTCATTGAGGCGACCCACGGGCGGTGCTAGGTGCAGGGCCGGGTAGTCGGGGTCGGTGCGCACCCGCTCGTGGTAGGTGGCATAGGCTTGCTCTGCGGCTGCGAGCAGTTCGGCGGCGTCCGGACGTCCGGGCTTAGTCACGCGGGGCTCCTTGAGTGGGTGCGGTAACGGGTTCTGTCAATCGTTGATCATATCCAGCTTACCCCCTGTCCTCTCCCCAGGTCTTAGGTCAGCAGCGTGCAGGGCAGACCGGCAAATATTCCAGTTTGTGATAGGGGCTAGCCCACGCGCCTAGCTGCAAAGGTCTACGACGGCACTCACTGCCAGGTGGTCAGAATTGCCCACCTGCTGGTAGGTCACTTCTTCACCACCAGCAGGTGGCCCCTGCATCACCATGATGTGGTCGATCGGGGCCCGCATTCCTAGCACTCCGCCGACTGGCCAGGTGCCCTCAATCCGGTGGGTGGCCAGGGCAGCATCCGCACCCAGGTGTGAGCCTACCCCCGCGTAACTGGCCAGGCCGCCGTGGAGCAGGGTCGCGTTGAAGTCGCCAGCGATTAGGTCAGGGCGGTTCTCATCGCGGGCCAGGCGGTCGATGGTGGCTAGGTCATCGCGCCACTGCTGCATGTAGGAGGGCACGGGCGGGGCCGTGTGCACCGCAAGCAGTGAGGGGTGACCACTATCGTCATTTTCAGGAGCCAGAATGAGGGCGCCGAAGGTCATGGGCACTTCCTGCGCGGTGTAGGTGCCCAGCCGGTCGCTCACCAGGGTCAGTGTCGGGGCGATGTGGGCCTTTCCGCTGGTGGAGGCGAACAGCTGGTAGCCCGAAACGCCGCCAGCAAGGGCGGGTGTATCGGGTGAGACTTCAGGGAGCACCAGGAAATCCGGCTCATCGGCCAGCAACCGAGCCAGGGACTGGTCGGTCAGGGTATCGAGGGCGTTGTAGGTAGTGACCCGGTAGGTCTGCATATTAACGCACCCAATAGCAGGTACCCCGCGTGCCTGATATCGCACAGCCCCGTAGGGGTCAATCACCGCCAGCAGGCTAGAAGCGGCACAGGCTAGTGCCGTCAGCCCGGCGAGGCAGCGGGTGATTGTGCTGGTTCTAGAGCGCAGGGCTACCAGCAGGGCCACTATCAGGACGCCCGCCCCGGCAACCGCAAGCAGGGCGGGGAAGGCAACGGCCTGGGCAATGACCAAGCGGGTGGTCAGCCAGGCGGTCACCGGGTGCCCCGGCCAGAGGAGGATAGCTAGCCAGGTCAGAAAACCTGCCAACAGCAGGCACCAGAGCACACGAATCAGAGTCTTACCCATGACCCCAGCCTAGCTAAAACCAGCAGGCAGGGGAAGAGATAGGCGGCGGCGTCCGTCCTTAAACAAAAAGCCGCAAGGGCGGCAACCCGTGATGGGTGCCGCCCCTGCGCCAAAGATAAGAAAAGTAAGAAACTTACTTGAGGGTGACGGTTGCGCCAGCGCCTTCGAGAGCTTCCTTAGCCTTCTCTGCGTCTTCCTTGGAAACGCCTTCGAGAACGGGCTTGGGAGCGCCGTCAACGAGGTCCTTAGCTTCCTTCAGACCCAGTGAGGTGAGGGCGCGAACTTCCTTAATAACGCCGATCTTCTTGTCGCCAGCTGATTCGAGGATAACGTCGAATTCTGACTGCTCTTCAGCAGCACCAGCGTCGCCACCGGCAGCACCAGCAACAGCAACGGGAGCAGCTGCGGTTACGTCGAATTCTTCTTCGAATGCCTTAACGAATTCGGAAACCTCAACGAGTGACAGTTCCTTGAATGCTTCAATGAGTTCTTCGATTGAAAGCTTAGCCATGAGATTGGCTCCTTCTTTGATTCAGTTGCAAGCCTCAGTATTTCAGCCTGCGAGCTTGAAAATTGTGGGGTGGCCCGGGCAAGTGGGCCGAAGTCTGTGCGGTGGGCAGCTTCGAGGCGATTACTCGGCCTCGGGTGCTGCGCCTTCCTGCTCTTCGAGCTTGATACGCAGAGCGTCAACGGTGCGAGCAACCTTTGCGATTGCGCCCTTTGCGCCGCCTGCGACCTTTGCAAGAAGTACCTCGCGTGATTCGAGGCTTGCAAACTTGTTGATGCCAGCTTCGTCGAGAGCTTCGCCCTCGAAGTAACCGCTCTTAACGATCAGCTGGGGGTTAGCCTTGGCAAAGTCACGCAGACCCTTCGCAGCATCAATGAAGTCGCCCTTGATGAATGCGATTGCGCTGGGGCCGTGGAGCTGACCATCGAATGCGTCGATGCCAACTTCCTTAGCCGCGATAGCGGTCAGAGTGTTCTTTACCACGGCGTACTCGGTCTCAGCACCCAGTGCACGACGAAGTTCCTTCATCTGTGCAACGGTGAGACCACGGTACTCGGTGAGAATTACGCCGTTTGAGGATTCAAGGAGTTCCTTGATCTCAGAGACGGCAGCAATCTTATCCTGTGTTGCCATGGTGTTCCTTCCAGTTCTTATCCCGCCAGGCCAACAAAAAATGCCCCGACGCGCAGGCATCGAGGCATAATACAAACTCAGCAAAAACTGGTTTGTATTCTGTTATCGGCACCTACGCAGGTGGGCTGGTTAGCCCTTATCGTGCCTGTAAAAGGCACAGACCGGCGGTCTTTGGTTACTTCATCTAACCACGGTTTGCGGGGCTCTGGCAAGTTAGAACCGGGTTTAAGGGTGCTTAATCACTTAAATACGTGCAGAGTACCTGGTCGGAGCTTCAGGCAGAGCCCCTCTTCCGTACCTACCGGAGTTTCTGGCAGCACAGCGGTCAGCGAGCTACCGGCGGGAATGGTCACGGCACCATCCGGGTGTGGCAGCTCTACCGCCTGGGTAGTTTCAAGGCTAAAACGGCTCCCTGCCGTATGGGCGAGCACGCCCAGCACCCGTACGGACAGGGTACCCGGGGTGTCGGCGTCCGTCCGCTCAAAACCGTGGGCAGAGATACCGGCCGGTATTGCCCGCCCATCCCGTTCTACCTCTAGCTCGTTGTAGAGCGGGTGCAGCAGGCGGGCAACCTGCGCGGACGCCGGTGCGGCCAGCACCTGCCCCGGGGCGGCAACCTGGGCCAGGCGTCCGCCCTCTAGCACCGCAAGCTGCTGGCCCATCGCGAGGGCTTCGTCGGGGGTGTGGGTGACGTAGATGCCCGTGAACCCTAGCTGGCGGTGCAGGGTCAGCAGGTCAGCGCGGATAGCTTCGCTCAGGTGCTCATCAACGCTAGAGAGCGGCTCGTCAAAGAGAGCCAGCGTGGGTTTACGCACCAGGGCCCGAGCAATACCGGCCCGCTGGGCCTGGCCGCCCGATAGTTGCGTCGGCCTCTTGCGCAGGTGCTCCCCCAGCCCCAGGGTGTCGACGAGGGAAAGGTAGTGGTCACGGTCTAGCTGCTCCTGGGCGCGCAGGCGCTGGGCGAAGAGGATGTTCTCTTCCAGGCTCAGGTGGGGGTAGAGCACGGGTTTTTGAAAGACAAACCCCACCGGCACAGCCCCTGCCTGCCGGGTCTTGGCCGAGCCTTTGATGCGGGCGCC
The DNA here is from genome assembly GCF_053548195.1 of Rothia sp. 11254D007BW. Lineage (NCBI taxonomy): Bacteria > Bacillati > Actinomycetota > Actinomycetes > Micrococcales > Micrococcaceae > Rothia > Rothia sp. 11254D007BW. The sequence goes on along the minus strand of NZ_JBPWPK010000001.1, from coordinate 3,233 downwards.
TCCCCCAACGCCTACCGGCCGGTGGCCGAAAAGCACACGGCCGGCGTCAGCCTGTTCCAGCCCGGCAATAATGCGCAGCAGGGTGGATTTGCCCGACCCCGACTCCCCCACCAGGGAGAGCAGGCTGCCGCCGGGCACGGTCAGGTCAATACCGCTAAGCACGGCGGACGCACCAAACCGCTTGGTCAGGCCGGTGATGGTAAGGTCGGGGCTGGTCATGACCTCTATTATGCCCGACGGTTGCACGGTACGCCCTGACCGCAGCCTTCCCACCACAGCGCACCCCTGATTCAATCGAGCGTGCGTTGTATCGCCGAGTGTGCATCTATCTGCGGCACGCTCGGCGATAAGGCGCACGCTCGTTAGGGAAGCACTTAGCCTCGTGCCCTCTCAATACGATCATCGGGGTAGATAATCTCCCCCTGCTCTACCAAATCTCGAATTGAACCGGGCAGGTTCTCACCGCTCAGCCCGGGAAGTAGCCCTGCATCAGCTTCACGACCCCACGCCGTGGGTGCCAGGTCTCGGCCCCATTTGAGGACGCCACCCCCTCTATGAATCTTCGCGGTATAGCCGATACTAGGGGCAAGCTCCCCCGGGTGGGCTGGCCTGTCGCTGACTGTATCGGGGTGAAAAACCTGCACCAGGCGGTTGAGAGGTGGCAGGGGTTCCTCGTCGTCGGTATGCTGCGCGAGCTGCTCTGTGTACCAGGTGCAATCTTCGCTGTGCTCTACTGCGAACCAGTGGGGCAGATAGCGCTCGAAGTTATGTTCGTTGATGGTCAGCTCCTCACTCAGAAGCTGCGGGAGGTCCCAGGTGATAACCTGCCCTTCTTCGATGGTCTCAGGGGCTTTGGCCGGTGCCTGGGCCAGGTACTCAATCAGGGTTTTCACATGCGGGTGTAGCCAGTGGCCGGGGTCTTGTTCATCCCAGCGGATTTCTCCGGTGCGGGTCAGAAGCCCTTGCGAGATGAGTTTTCCAGCGCGGTCTTCGAAACGGGAGTGCGCTTCAAACTGATACATTAGCTCGCCGTCCCCGCGTTCTTCTGCAGGCCCCAGAGCGGAGATATTGATGCGCATTTCGCTCTCGAGGGGGCCACCAGCATAGTTATAGATGGTGTAGTCGGTGGGAAAGTCCCCCTCGTACAGGGTTTCTAGGCGGTAGAGAAAGACGGTTTGGCTCACCGGTTCTTGCAGGGCAAGCAGCCCGGGATAGAGCGACTTTTCATCGCGGTAGGCGGGCAGGTCGGACGGACGCGGGTAAGGGAAGTAGGCGACGCGGTACACGAGAGTTGGGCCTCCAGACATCATTGAAAGGGATGTGCTCTTGACCACAAGAATAGCTGGCTGTGCCTGCGAAAGCTAGACCCGGACGTCCGCGCACCCCGCTCTTGCTTCGACATCGCTCTGCCTGCCCGCCACAACAAAAAGGCAGGCTCCCCGCAACACATGCGGAGAGCCTGCCTTGTTTAACCGTTAGGGTCTAAGAAACTTAGGCTACGGTTGAGGGGTCAACGGGAACGCCAGGACCGAAGGTGGTGGCGATGGTTGCCTTTGAGATGTAACGACCCTTAGCTGATGAGGGCTTGAGGCGGTTAACCTCTTCGAGAGCTGCTTCGAAGTTCTCGGTCAGCTGCTCAGCGGTGAAGGAAGCCTTACCGATGATGAAGTGCAGGTTTGAGTTGCGGTCAACGCGGAAGTCAATCTTACCGCCCTTGATGTCTGCAACTGCCTTAGCAACGTCCATGGTGACGGTGCCGGTCTTGGGGTTGGGCATGAGGTTACGGGGACCCAGAACCTTACCCAGACGGCCAACCTTGCCCATCATGTCGGGGGTTGCAACTGCTGCGTCGAAGTCGGTCCAGCCGCCAGCGATCTTTGCGATCAGGTCGTCTGAGCCAACGAAGTCAGCGCCAGCTGCTTCTGCTGCTTCAGCCTTTTCACCGGCTGCGATAACTACAACGCGGGCGGTCTTACCGGTGCCGTTGGGCAGGTTGACGGTACCGCGTACCATCTGGTCTGCCTTGCGGGGGTCAACGCCGAGTCGCAGTGCGACCTCAACGGTTGAGTTGGGCTTGTCTGCCGCGATGTCCTTTGCTACTGCAATAGCCTCGGCGGGTGCGTAGAGCTTGTCCGCTTCGATCTTGGCTACAGCTGCCTGGTACGCCTTGCTGCGCTTTGCCATCTGCTTTTCTCCTTTGCAGGTGTGGTCTTTGGTGAGCCGCGCTCGGCTCTGCCACATGCCTCCCGGGTGGGAGACTCTAACAATTGTCTTTGGGTGAAGTGTGAACCTCGGTTCCCCGCGATGGGCGGGGTGGAAGGGTTTTAGCCTTCGACGGTGATGCCCATGGAGCGGGCGGTGCCGGCGATGATCTTCGCTGCGGCGTCGATGTCGTTAGCGTTGAGGTCTTCCATCTTGGTCTGGGCGATTTCCTTGACCTGGTCCAGGGTCAGTGAGCCGACCTTCTGGGTGTGGGGTACGCCGGAGCCCTTAGCAACGCCAGCTGCCTTCTTGATGAGCTGTGCTGCGGGAGGGGTCTTGGTGATGAAGGTGAAGGAGCGGTCCTCGTAGACGGTGATTTCTACGGGGATGATGTTGCCGCGCTGGGATTCGGTGGCTGCGTTGTAGGCCTTGCAGAATTCCATGATGTTGACGCCGTGTGCACCGAGTGCGGGGCCAACGGGGGGCGCGGGGTTAGCGGCGCCTGCCTGGATCTGCAGCTTGATGAGGCCTGCGACCTTCTTCTTGGGAGCCATTTGTGTTTGGTCCTTTTCTTAGCTGGTGGACCGGCGCACAGGAGTATGCACCGGGCGGTGGTGCTGCCATGGCGGCGGCGGCACCGTGTAGGGGCGCACCGGCGTGGGTGCGCACATACAGTCTTCTATCTTAGTACGGTCTGGGCTTTAAAGCTATTGCGGGGCGGACGCCCGCCCCTGGGTGCTTGCTCACAGGCGAGCGGGGGCGGGGTTAGGTCGATTGTGTAAACGCCCTCACGATAGACTCCCCCGCATTTATTCTGGTTTACCCGCAACTAGTTGCGGGTAAACCAGAATAAATGCGGAAAACTCTAGTAGCCCTCTCCCACTTTTGAACAAAAACAAAAGGGCCGCCCCACATCAAGCGGGGCGACCCTTGACCAGACAAGCTGGTTTTACATCTTGGTGACCTGTGAGAAGTTCAGGGTCACGGGGGTCTCGCGTTCGAAGACGGAAATCAGCACAACCATTGATGAG